>NZ_JADX01000010.1 GCF_000518605.1 Shewanella fidelis ATCC BAA-318
TTGGAGCGACATATCGGGTTCGAACCGATGACCTATACCTTGGCAAGGTATCGCTCTACCAACTGAGCTAATGTCGCATTTCAACTTTTATTATCTAGTCACTAAGTTTGGTGCTTAGCGAAAAGTTGAGGCCGCATTATATGAAAATTTTCTTACTCTGCAACCCTTTCTTTTAAATAATCTGACTGATTGGTTAAATAGTAAATACCTTTGCTCGATAAAACTGCAATTCGGCGATAGATTCTTCGATATCTTGCAATGCTTGATGAGTATTCTTTTTCTTAAAGCCTTCCATTGCAGTCGGCTCCCAGCGACGAACCAACTCTTTAATCGTGCTCACATCGATATTGCGGTAATGGAAGTAATCTTCAAGCTCTGGCATATAACGATTTAGAAAGCGGCGATCTTGACCAATACTATTACCACACATAGGAGAAGCACCTGCCGGAACATATTGTGATAAAAACGCAATAGTTTCTTTAATTGCCTGCTCTTCAGTAACAGTACTTGCTCTAACGCGATCAATTAATCCTGACTCACCGTGGTGTTTTTGGTTCCAATCATCCATTAAGGCTAACTGCTCATCAGATTGATGAATCGCAATAACCGGCCCTTGAGCGATAATATTTAGCTCTTTATCTGTCACAATTGTGGCCATTTCTATAATCTTATCAACGGCAGGCTCAAGTCCTGTCATTTCTAAATCGACCCAAATCAGATTGTTTTCATCTATTGCCATAAAGGGACCTGTTATTCCTGTTAGCCTAAAATCAGGCTTTTTTGTTTAAGACCGTGTATCATACTGGTTTTTTAAGCAACACAAAATCACCTTTATCATTGAAGACTAATACGTGAGTAAAAAGAAACCACTAAGCCATGGTCAATTACGCAGAATGCGGACCAATCAAAGAAAGAAATTGCAGAGCCACGATGCGGGCACCACAACGGACTTACAAGATAGTACGTTAGGACCAGAGCAGCAAGGCACCATTATTTCCCGTTTCGGTCAGCACGCTGATGTGGAAACCGACGGCGGCCATCTTGCTCGCTGTAATATTCGTCGTAATATTAAGAGCCTAGTCACCGGTGATAAAGTGATTGTGCGCTTGGCGCTAACCAGTGAGTCAGGAGCAAGTCGTATTGAGGGCGTGGTCGAAGCCGTTCACCCAAGGCACTCACAACTGTCTCGCCCAGACTTATATGATGGCGTAAAAATTATTGCCGCTAATATTGACCAGATTTTGATTGTCACTTCAGTCAAACCTGCATTTACAACTCAGATCATTGACCGTTATCTTGTTGCCGCTGAAGATACAGGCATTACGCCAATCATCATTCTCAATAAGGTTGATTTAATAACTGCTGAAGAAGCACCTGAAATCGATGCTGCATTGGCTCGCTACCAAGCGATTGGTTATGAAGTGTATAAAGTCAGTAGCAAAACTGGTGAAGGCGTAGAACAGCTACATGCACTAATGAATGACAAGGTAAACGTATTTGTCGGTCAATCAGGTGTAGGTAAGTCTTCAATGATCAACGCTATGATGCCTGATGCAGAATTGCTTACTGGTGATATCTCTGAAAACTCAGGCCTTGGTCAACACACCACCACAACCGCAAAATTACTGCATATTGAAACCGGTGGAGATCTAATTGACTCTCCGGGTGTACGCGAATTTGCTCTATGGCACTTACCTGCAGACCGCGTTGGCTGGTGTTTTGTTGAATTTAGAGACTACTTAGGTACCTGTAAGTTTAGAGACTGTAAGCATCTCAACGATCCCGGTTGCTCTATCACTGAAGCTTATAAAGCCGGTGAGATCACCGAAGACAGATACAATAATTATCATCGCATTATTGCCAGCTTAGATGAGCAAAGACATGCTCGCCACTTTAGAGCTGGTCCTGACGAATAACGCGATATTGCGGTAAAAACACAACTTAGCAATAAGCTGCACAATCGCCTACATAAACTAAAATCGGCATGCAGCTTTATAGTAAATAGATAACACCTCAAAGTGTAAAGATTAAAGGATATTGAAATTGGATAAAGTCAAAATTGCGCTGCAATATATTATGCCAAAGCACTTACTTTCTCGTCTTGTCGGTAAGCTAGCAGCCGCTGAAATGGGCGCTGTAACTACAGCAGCAATCAACTGGTTTATTAAGCAGTATAAAATCGATATGAGTGAAGCTGCTGCACCTGAAGCTAGCGCTTACCGTACATTTAACGACTTTTTTACTCGCGCACTAAAACCGGGCATACGCCCATTATGTGAAGACCAAGACTATATCGTTCACCCAGTCGACGGCGCAGTCAGCCAGCTTGGTCCAATCAAAGAGGGACGCATTTTTCAAGCTAAAGGCCATGACTATTCTTCACTTGCGCTATTAGGCGATCAAGCTGATGATGCTAAACGCTTTGAAGGCGGTGACTTTGCAACGATTTACCTTGCACCGAAAGATTATCACCGTATTCATATGCCAATTAAAGGCACACTTTCTAAAATGACCTATGTGCCAGGCGAGCTGTTTTCCGTTAACCCGTTAACGGCTGAAAATGTTCCTGGTTTATTTGCTCGTAATGAGCGTGTAGTAGCTATTTTTGAAACAGAAATCGGTCCAATGGCAATGGTGTTAGTCGGCGCCACTATCGTTGCTAGTATCGAAACTGTATGGGCAGGCACAGTAACACCGCCAACGGGTAAAAAGGTATTCACTTGGGACTACCCAACTGAAGGCCCAAATGCATTAACACTCGAAAAAGGCGCTGAAATGGGCCGCTTCAAGCTAGGTAGCACAGTAGTCATGTTGTTTGCTAAAGATGCACTTGATGAATTTGCTGATGGAGTAGAGCCAAAAAGCGTGACTCGTATGGGTCAACCTTTTGCAAAAATCGAAGATTAATTTCTTAAGGAAGGCATGGATAGTAAAAAGACAGGGCTGTTAGAGCTTCACTGCGCGGTACTGCTGTTTGGCGGTACCGCATTATTTTCCAAGCTTATCCCGCTCAGTGCACTCGATATCACGTTACTTCGCTGCGTGGTTGCCGCCACTGTATTAGCACTTATCGTAAAACTCAGTAAGCAATCTATCCGCCTTAATGCCCCCAAAGATTATCTCATCGCTATAGGACTCGGCATCATCGTCAGTCTACATTGGGTTACCTATTTTGCCTCAATGCAGCTGTCATCTGTAGCAATCGGTATGATCGCGTTTTTCACCTATCCGGTTATGACAGTATTGGTCGAGCCTATGGTAACCAACACTAAGCTCAAGTTTGCCGATATCATTAGTGGCATTACCGTATTATTTGGCGTGTACTTATTAATCCCTGAGGCAAGCTTAGGCAATGATGTCACCTTAGGCATCGTTATCGGGATTTTTTCTGCGGCATTATTTACCGCTCGCAACTTATTGCATAAACGCTACTTCTCTGCCTATAGCGGTCAGCAAGCCATGCTTTACCAAACTGCAGTTGCAGTTATTTTTCTTGCCCCTTGGCTTAGCGTAGATCCAAGTACTATTGAGCAGAATGTATGGTGGTTGATAGTCCTCCTAGGTGTGGTATTTACCGCTGCGCCCCATGCATTATTCACTTCAGCCCTTAGATTATTAAGTGCAAAAACCGTTGGTTTAGTCTCTTGTCTACAACCTTTTTACGGCGCAGTGTTAGCACTTATACTGCTCGGAGAAGACTTAGCAATCAACACGGTAATAGGTGGCACTTTGGTTGTTGCTACCGCTTTATTTGAAACCCAACAAAGTCATAGATCAAATAGCGTAAAAAAGACCGCTTAGAGCGATTTATTTATCAGGATAACTTGGCTACTATAAACAGGTCTTTTTTGCCTGCTCACACTCTTACCATGTATCGTTTTTTACTGCTCGTTCTGTGCCTATTTATCACCTCTACCAACGCTAATCCGCTGCAAATTGAAAAGCGTTTAGGTATTGCTGCAACTAACACTGAGTCAACACCTCAAGAACAGTTAGCTTTGCTACAAGACAAAACACAGGATTTAGTAATAACCGCCACTAATGCTGAAGATTTATTGCGTAATTTTGACGAGCATAAGCAAAATCTATTAGCGCAAATTGAAGATGCAAAACAGGGCTTGAGTATTTCTAAGCAGCAAGATGTGCAGCAACAAGCTTCACTGGCTTATTTGCGCCTGTCAGAATTAAAAGAAGTTGAGATCAGTTTAAGTCAAAAGATAAATAGCCTAATCAAGTCGCATAATGCGCTACCTGATGCTCTCGTAGAAGCTAGGGCTACACTGCAAAAACATAAAAAGATCCGCATTCCTGACGAGCAAACTATTGCAGAGCAAATCTTATTAGCCCAAGGAACTCTCTATCAGCAACATGTTGTCACTCTCGAAGCACTGCTAGCCAGCAGCCAAAAAGAGATTGATTTAAACCAACTACAACTGCAGCTCGTTCGTGAACAACTCGCTCAGCAAGAGTTGCTAATTGAAGAATTAAACCAACAAGTTGTTAAGCAAAGGCAAGTGCAAACCGAAGCCGCAATCGCTGGTAGTTTATTACCTAACGATAAAAGCCACGATCCAATTGCACAAGAGCTTAGTGATAGCAACTTGATATATGGTGAAAACCTTAAACAATTAAACCACAAAATTAGTCAAGTCTTGGGCCAGCAAGAACAAGCCGAGGCGCAATACCAAGCCCAAGCTAAACAACTCACGACAATTGAGCAACAAATCGGCTGGATAAAGCTAAACTCAGCTTTTGGTGAGCGCTTTTTGCAGATGCTACAAGCGCTACCTAAACCACCTAGCCAAGATCCAGTACAAAGCGAGATTGCCGATACCCGCTTAGCTCGCTATCAAATTGAGCAGGCGCAAACACTCAATAGCCAATTAGTGACAGATTTAGACGACACCAACTCTCTACAAGCGAAATTATTATCATCGCAAGCTTTGTTGCTACAACAGCTTATTCAAAGCTACGATCAGTACTTAAGTGAGCTCGCCGATCTTAGAGTGAGTTATGAGCAACTTAATCAACAATACCTGACATTAAAGAGCATTTTAAACGAGCATCTATTCTGGGTACCTAACGCTAATAGTATTGGTGGGTTATGGATCACCGATTTACATCAGAGCATTCAATGGATGCTGCAGCAAGCACCTTGGAGCCAGATGCAAAGCTCTTTTAATGAGCAAAGTACACTTTGGTCATGGTGGTTGATCTTGTTTGTCGTCAGCATGCTTGCTCAGGACATTTTAACCCCGAGATTTAAATCAGCGATGCGCCGTGAGTTGCCATTTGTTGGCAACGTTACCCAAGATAAATTTATTTATACTTTCCACGTATTAATTAACTCGTTGGGTTACAGCTTACTTAAACCCTTACCTATTGTATTGGCTGGCATCATTTTCTATCAATCGAGCCATAACTTTGTCTCCGCAGTTGGTATGGGGATCATGGCGTCTGGTATTTTGTACCAGCTATACCGCTTTATCTTTTTGCTGGCATTAGACCGAGGCTTACTGATCAATCACTTCAAGGCACCACAAAGCGTTGTACGTGCCGCTCAAGTGCGTTTTAAGCAGTTTACCCTGATGGCAATGCCTTTTTTTGCCATCATGGCATTCACAGAGATCATCGATACATCTTTAGTACGTAATAGCTTAGGTCGTGGTGCATTTATTATTTTCTGTTTAATGCTGTTTTGGTTTTATAAAGACATGCTCAGCTTATCCAACAAGCAAGCAACAGAAGAGCACAGCAAGAATAAAAAGCTCATCCAAAAGCTACTTTGGGCAATGCTGATTATTATGCCAGTAGCCTGCGCTGTATTAGCCTTCCAAGGTTATTATTACACTGCGTTCCAGATGTTCCTGCAGTTACAACTGTCTTTAGTCTTTGGCTTAGGCTTTCTACTCTTGTACCACTTGATCAAACGTTGGATGTTGATTGAGCGCCGCCGAATAGCCTTTGAACGTGCTAAAGCAAAACGCGCAGAAGTCTTGGCGCAACGCGAAAAAGGTGAAGTAACTGTCGGCGAGCAAACAGAAACTTACGAGGAGCCAGTTGTTGATCTCGAGACCATCTCCAGCCAGTCTTTAGGTTTAGTGCGTTCACTATTGTTACTGGCATTTTTAGCCAGCATAGTCGGTTTATGGACGCAAACTCATACCGCCCTGTTTTCGCTGCTTGATGGCGTCACGTTATGGTCGAGTAATACCACAGTTAATGGTATTGAGCAGCAGATCCCAATTACCTTAAAGTCGCTACTCTTATCGTTAATCATCGTTGGGTTCTCGATGATGATTGCCACGAATCTACCCGGTCTTATTGAATTAACTATCTTACAAAGACTGGATCTAAGCCAAGGTACTGGGTTTGCACTCACAACTGTCAGTCGCTATTTAGTGGTGCTTTTTGGTGTGTTAAGTGGCTTCTCAACCTTAGGCATGGAATGGTCAAAGCTACAGTGGCTTGTTGCCGCTTTATCGGTCGGATTAGGCTTTGGCCTGCAGGAGATCTTCGCTAACTTTATCTCTGGCTTGATTATCTTATTTGAAAAACCCGTGCGCATTGGTGATACCGTCACCATACGCGATCTAACAGGTACAGTGAGTAAAATTCAGATCCGTGCTACCACTATTGTAGACTGGGATCGCAAAGAGATTATCGTGCCAAATAAAGCATTTATTACTGAGCAATTAATTAACTGGTCGCTATCTGATCCAATTACTCGTGTGATTGTCTATGTATCAGTTGCTAGAGATTCCGATCCAGCTCGCGTAGAAGCCGCGCTTTATCAAGCCGTAAAAGAGTGTGATGATGCTTTACTCTCACCAGAGCCTGAGGTCTGGTTTGCAGGTTTTGGTCAACACACACAAGACTTTGAAGTAAGAGCTTATGCTAAAGATATGGGAGCGCGTTGGCCGCTAAAACACAAGTTGCACAAGCAGATCACTAAGAAGCTAAATGAAAACAACTTAGTATTGGCTTACCCTCAACTTGAAGTGCATTTATCACCGAGTCAAAGCAAAGATGTACAGAACCTGATAAGAAGCTAGAGGTAATAGAACCATTATGAAGATTTTTGCTCACCGAGGTGCCAGCGGTTACGTTGCTGAAAATAGCTTGGCAGCATTTGCCAAATCAATCGAGTTAGGCGCGACAGCAGTTGAGCTAGATATTCATCTGGTTGAAGATGAGCTCTACGTATTTCATGACAGACGCCTAGAACCTAAAAGCTCTGGATTTGGCCTAATCGAAATGATGAGTAAGGCACAGATAGAGCAGCTTAGCGTTGATGGAGAGCCAATACCGACCTTAATACAGGTATTGCAATTACTCAGGCCCCATAACACCTTGGTTAATATCGAGCTTAAAGGTTTGGCTTGTTTAGAGGCATTTATTGCCCTGTATCCAAAACTGCTCAACGAGCTCAATTACCCAGCGGATAAACTACTGATATCTTCATTTAATCACCCATTTTTAGCTAAGGTAAAACAACAATTCCCCGGCGTCTTAATCGCACCACTTATCGAAGGGGTGCCACTCGATTTAGCAGCTGTGGTAACACAACTAAGCGCTTACTCCATCCATCTTGGGTTGAGCTTTACCACTCAAGAAATGGTTGATGATGCTCACCTACGCGGTGCTAAAGTGTATGTTTATACCGTCGATAATCTGCAAGATATTGATATGCTAAAGCGCATGGGTGTAGACGGCATATTTACCAATTACCCAGATAGAGCGATTCAGCATTTACGGTAAGAACTCGTGATTAATACCAATTAGTATAAGATTGAGCTAATTTGCGTAAATACGACAATATAAACTAGACTGAAATTAATAGCTTAGTGATTTTGCCGACCATAACTAACGTTATTTACACCTGTCGATTTCGTTGCGCCCAGCTACCTATCGCAAAGAAGATGGCAACCACTAACACAAATAACCAATGCGCAGGTATTTTAGCCATATATTGCGCCAACAATGGGCTTAAATGAATAATCATTAGGCCATAACCAAATGCATTAACGATAACAAAGATCGACGTGCGCAATAAAAACGAGCGACCAGCAAAATAGCGACGTAGAAAACGATTAATATCTGCGCCAAAAACAACCAAACAACAAGCTATAATAGCTGTGGCGACTTCGGAAAGCCAAGGGGTAATCAGTCCCCCTAAGTAGTTTAAAAGCGAAATTAATTTAGCAATAAAATCAGACATTTTTCAGCCAGTTAAATCTCAGGTAAACGTAGAATATAGGGAGTTAGTATGGGACACAAGTTACTCTTGCTCACCAGAGAGAATGAGCGCTATCGCCAACTATTAAATTCCTGCCACCTGCCAGATACCATCATTTTGGATGATGATCCTCAGGGGATATTCAACGCCGATATTTGGCTAGCTGAGCCAAAGTTAGCAGCCCCTTTATTACCCCATGCCGCTAACTTGAAATGGATGCAATCGACCTTTGCCGGTGTGGATGCACTAGTCAAACCTAGACAACGCAAAGATTATGAACTCACTAATGTTAGAGGTATTTTTGGGCCATTAATGAGTGAATATTTGTTTGGCTACTTGCTAGCTTATCAACGTGAGCATCGAAAGTATAAGACTCAGCAGGATCAAAAAGTCTGGTTACCCGGTAGCTTTAAAACCCTACAAGGGCAAACCTTATTATTACTTGGTACAGGCTCTATCGCTAAGCATATTGCACAAACAGCCAAGCACTTCGGCATGCATGTCATTGGTATTAACCGTGGTGCTAAACCCACTCGAGGCTTCGACGAAGTCGACACCTTAGCTAACTTAACTCATTACCTTCCCCGCGCTGATGCAGTGGCCAGCATTTTACCGAGTACCCCAGAAACCAAAGGTGCATTGAACCCACAAACCTTGTCGCTACTAAAGGAAGAAGTTGTACTGTTCAATCTAGGCCGAGGGGATGTACTCGACTTGGACGCACTGTATTTGCAGTTAGTTAAGCATCCTGAGCAACAAGCCATTTTAGATGTATTCAACCAAGAGCCATTACCTGAAGAGCATCCAATTTGGACATTAGATAATGTGGTTATTACCCCACATATTGCGGCGCCGAGCTTTCCCGAACAAGTGGTAGAGATCTTTTCAGAGAACTTTCACAAGTGGATTAAAGGAGAGAAACTGTCCCATAGAGTCCATTTTGAACGAGGTTACTAATTCTTTATTCAGTTAACTGCGATTGATTTCAATGAAAAATGATTTAGCAGCAACGGAGCCGAATACTGACATCGTACACAAACATCAGTAAAGCGTGAACTAAGCACGCTTTTTAATAACTGCAGTTGTTAAATTAGCCAATAATTATATTTAGCAGTTATTAGCATTGAGAATTATTTTCATTTATACTTCGTTGCATATTCGATTTAGAGATGATATTCCATGTACGTTTGTCTATGTCATGCTATTACTGATACGCAAATCAAAGAAGCTGTTAGCCAAGGCGACATGTCGCTTGCCGATGTAAAAAAGCGTCTAGGAGTGGCAGATCAATGCGGTAAGTGCGCAAAAATGGCAACACAAATCATCCAAAAGCAAGTTGCTATCGAGCCGAATTTTTACGAAGTTGCTTAATAAAAATAAGCAGCCTATTCACATAAAAAATGCAGCCAATTGGCTGCATTTTTCTGTTTCTATAAGTGCGTTTTAAAGCACTGGCTCACCCTCGCCGAGTTCAACACTGTCTACACGTTGTAACCCACGCGGCAACTTAGCGCCTCTACGGCCACGTTCGCCGCGATAGTGCTCTAAATCACTAGGCTTTAATGTCAGTTTGCGCTTACCGGCCCACAAGGTTACCGACATATCTTCTGGCACAACATTTAGGTGTAGCAACCACTCTTCACGATTCTTAGCCCGCTCAGTTGGAATGCCGATAATCTTATTACCCTTACCTTTAGACAACTGCGGCAAGGCATCAAGTGAAAACAGCAACATCCGCCCTTCGTTGGTAATCGCTAATATTGAACTTGGTTTTGACTTGTCAACCTTTCTTGGCTGCAACACTTTAGCGTTAGTAGGTAAGCTCAATAGCGCTTTACCCGCCTTATTACGCGATACCATATCTTTATTGGCACAGATAAAGCCGTAGCCGGCATCTGACGCTAATAGGTAGCATTGCTCCTCATCAGACAGTAAAACATGCTCCATGGTCGCGCCAGGGGCTAAATTAAAGCGGGTGGTGATAGGTTCACCTTGAGAGCGCGCAGATGGCAAAGTATGAGTTTCAGTAGCAAATGCCCTACCCGAAGTGTCAATAAACACACTTGGCTGATTACTGCGACCTTGAGCGGAGCGTAAGAAGCTATCACCTGCCTTATAAGACAGGTTTTGGCCATCGACATCATGACCTTTAGCTGCACGCACCCAGCCCTTCTCAGATAAAACAACAGTAACAGATTCAGCTGGCACTAACTCTTGTTCTGTCAACGCTCTTGATTCACTGCGCTCAACCAATGGTGAACGACGTGCATCACCATAATCTTCACCGTCTTTAATCAGTTCTTTCTTAATCAGCGTCTTCATACGGCGATCAGAACTTAACAACAGCTGAAGCTTATCACGCTCAGCTTCTAACTCGCTTTGCTCTGACTTAATCTTAAACTCTTCAAGCTTAGCTAAGTGGCGTAATTTAAGATCTAAGATCGCATCCGCTTGCTTATCAGATAAATTAAAACGCTTAATTAACTCAGCTTTTGGATCATCGTTATAACGAATAATTTCAATGACTTCGTCGATATTCAAAAATGCGATCATTAATGCATCAAGAATATGCAAGCGAGCTAACACTTTGTCTAAGCGGAATTCTAAACGGCGTTTAACCGTGGTCATTCTGAACTCAAGCCATTCAGTTAATAACTGGTGTAAACCTTTAACTTGCGGACGTCCGTTTAAGCCTAATACGTTAAGGTTAACCCGGTAGCTCTTCTCTAGATCGGTTGTCGCAAACAGGTGCGCCATCATTTGGTCGCAGTCGACACGATTTGAGCGCGGAACAATCACAATTCGCACCGGATTTTCATGATCAGACTCATCACGTAAATCGGTCACCATAGGCAGTTTTTTAGCCTGCATTTGACTGGCGATTTGCTCTAAAATCTTACCACCACTGGCTTGGTGTGGTAGCGCAGTAATTACCACTTCACCGTTTTCTACGCTATAAACTGCGCGAGTCTTAATTGAGCCACGACCTGTTTGATAGATTTTGGCGATATCAGCTTTAGAGGTAATGATCTCAGCTTCTGTAGGATAATCAGGGCCTGGAACAAACTCCATTAAACGTTCAAGATCCGCCTTTGGATTATCTAGCAGCTCAACACAGGCACCTACAAGCTCTTTAGCATTATGTGGTGGCACATCGGTTGCCATACCTACGGCAATACCGGTAATACCGTTAAGCAGAATATGCGGTAAACGGGCAGGCAGAACCAGCGGCTCCTTCATGGTACCGTCAAAGTTAACGCCCCAGTCAACCGTTCCTTGTCCAAGCTCACTTAGTAGTACTTCAGAGAACTTAGATAATCTTGCTTCGGTATAACGCATCGCTGCAAATGACTTAGGGTCATCTGGCGCGCCCCAGTTACCTTGGCCATCGACCAAGGGATAACGATATGAAAATGGCTGTGCCATTAACACCATAGCTTCGTAACAAGCACTATCGCCATGGGGGTGATATTTACCCAGTACGTCACCCACTGTACGAGCAGATTTCTTATGCTTAGATTGAGCAGATAAGCCAAGCTCACTCATGGCGTAGACAATACGTCTCTGAACCGGTTTGAGTCCATCACCTATATGTGGCAATGCACGGTCCATGATGACATACATGGAATAGTTCAGATATGCCTCTTCCGTGAAGCGGCGCAGCGGCATTTGCTCTACGCCATCAAGGCTTAAATCTATCGCATCACTCATTAATCATTATCCTGTGACTGATTTTTTGCTGAGTCTTTATAGAACAAACGGTAAATATTGCCCTTTAGATCATCAGAGATATACATAGCACCGTCTGGTGCTGTGACCAAGGAATATGGTCTGGCGACGGGAAACTCTCCGTCGAGAAAACTTACAACAGTACTACGTTTTATCACTTGGCCGCTCTCAATTGTGAGCATCACCACTTGATAACCGACCTTACTTGAGCGATTCCACGAACCATTTTCAGCGACAAACATCTGGTTATGAAAACGCTCAGGGAATTGGCTGCCACGGTAAAAATGCAATCCTTTCGCACCGACATGTGCGGGTAACTCGTAATTGGGTGCAACAACCTTTAAGTTTTTTGGCTTTTCGTATGCAGGCTCAATAATGTCCGTGGCATGGATATAAGGAAAACCAAAGTGACTGCCACTCACATCAACCTTATTGATCTCATCCGGCGGCAGGTGATCGCCCATCCAATCGCGACCATTATCGGCAAACCAAAGCTGCTGCTCATCCACCGACCAATCAAACGCAAGTACCTTGCGCACACCAGTAACGATTTGTTCGCTCTCTCCAGTATTGACATCAACCGCAATAATGCTGCTGAACGGTGCTTCAGCTTCACAAACATTACATGGCGCACCAATGGCTACATACAAACGTCCATCTGGGCCAAAACGCATTGCACGGCGACTCTTTTTCGCTTGGCTCGGTAAACTGTTATAAACCTCTTTTGGTCTACCCGGCCTTTTAAGTCGCGACTCAATTTGAATAAAGCGAAGAATACGCTCATCTTCAGCGACATATAATGCGCCGTCGTGAAATGCGATAGCTTCAGGGTATTCTAACCCCTTAGCAATAACGTAACGCTTATCAACTCGGCCATCATTATCAGCATCGACTAATGCAGTTATCGTACCTTCACGAAAAGAGCCCACAAACAAGGTGCCCTTGTCTCCAACCGCCAGCTGCTTAGCATCGCCTAAGTTAGACGCATACAAAGTCAGGCCGAAGCCTTTAGACACAGTAATCATCATAGGATCCGCTGCTTGCGCATTACAGCTAAATATTAACTGAGCACAAAGCAGCGATATCCATGCGGCTATTTGATTTCGATAGTTTTCAAACGTCATTATTATTCTTTTAGTCTGATCTTTAATCACAAATTACCGACTAGAACTGGGCGAGATCACCCTTAGTTTCTAACCAAGTTTTTCTGTCTCCAGAACGTTTCTTGGCAAGCAACATATCCATGATAGCCAAAGTGTCATCGGCATCATCTATGGTTAATTGCACTAATCGACGCGTATTTGGATCCATCGTCGTTTCACGTAGTTGCAGCGGATTCATTTCACCCAATCCCTTGAATCGTGTTACTTGGACTTTTCCCTTCCGTTTTTCTGCGGCAATTCTATCTAGAATGCCATCTTTCTCTGCCTCATCGAGGGCATAGAATACTTCTTTACCTATATCAATTCGAAACAGTGGCGGCATAGCGACATAGATATGCCCTTGTTCTACCAAGACGCGATAATGCTTCATAAATAAAGCACAAAGCAGTGTTGCAATATGCAAACCATCCGAGTCTGCATCGGCCAAAATACAAATTTTTCCGTAACGTAATTCTGAAATATCGGCGCTATCAGGATCACAACCAATTGCGACTGAAATATCATGCACTTCTTGGGATGCTAATACTTGTGAAGCATCTACTTCCCAAGTGTTTAGGATTTTACCACGTAGCGGCATAATCGCCTGAAACTCTCGATCACGAGCTTGCTTAGCACTGCCACCCGCAGAGTCACCCTCCACTAAGAATAACTCGCCTCGCATTGGGTCTTGACCACTGCAATCGGTTAACTTACCCGGCAATGCAGGCCCTGAAGTGATCCGCTTACGCGCAACTTTCTTGGCGGCCTTTAAGCGTTTCTGTGCATTATTAATACACATATCAGCTAAGGCTTCTGCTTGTTCAGTATTCGTATTTAGCCATAAGCTAAACGCGTCACGGACAATACCCGACACAAACGCTGCACACTGCCTGCTAGAAAGCTTTTCTTTAGTTTGTCCAGCAAATTGCGGATCTTGCATCTTAATAGATAAGATGAAAGTACAGCGATCCCAAATATCTTCAGGAGTTAGCTTAATGCCGCGTGGAACTAAGTTGCGGAATTCACAAAACTCACGCATTGACTCCAATAAGCCTTGCCTAAAGCCATTGACGTGAGTACCACCAAGTGGTGTAGGAATAAGGTTTACGTAACTTTCGTTTAGGTAATCGCCACCTTCTGGTAGCCAAGTTATCGCCCAATCAGCTGCTTCTAAATTGCCTGCAAAACTTCCAACAAACGGTACTTCAGGTAATGTTGGCACACCATTGACTGACGATTTTAGGTAATCTTCAAGACCGCTTTCATAAAACCATTCTTGGGTTTCGTTGGTTTGCTTATTAACGAACTTGATTCTCAGACCCGGACAAAGTACAGCTTTTGCCTTTAGCAAATAAACTAACTTAGTCGTTGAAAAGTTGCTGGAATCAAAATAGCTCGCATCAGGCCAAAAGTGCACACTAGTACCGGTATTACGGCGGCCGCAAGTACCAGTTACTCGCAAGTCTTCAACTTTCTCGCCGTGTTCAAAAGCCATTTCATACACTTCGGCGTTACGACGAACTGTAATTTCTACTCGGCTTGAAAGTGCGTTAACAACGGAGATCCCCACCCCGTGAAGACCACCAGAGAACTGGTAGTTTTTGTTAGAAAACTTACCACCGGCATGCAGTTTAGTTAAGATCAGTTCGACACCAGGGATCCCTTCTTCAGGATGAATATCCACTGGCATACCACGACCGTCATCAATCACTTCAAGTGAATTATCAGCATGTAAAATCACATCGATTTTACTGGCATGTCCCGCCAATGCTTCATCGACACTATTGTCTATGACCTCCTGACCTAAATGGTTTGGACGGCTGGTATCGGTATACATACCGGGACGACGTTTTACTGGGTCGAGTCCATTCAGGACTTCAATAGCATCTGAGGTGTATTGGTTTGTCATGGCACACATATTATGTTGTTATTCAGGCCATGTTGCGGCCCTACGGGTCTATTTGTCAAGAAAACAGATATTCACAGATAGAAGCGAGTTGCTGCTCATAGCCAATAAAACTATGGTCGCCATCAGGCTCTATTAATAGTTTGCAACAGTGATATTTCTGTACGGCCTGTTTGTAGTCGAGCACTTCATCACCTGTTTGCAAAAGTACATAAAAGCGATCGGGGTTTAAAATCGCAGGCGTATTATAACGCGCAACATCTTGCTTATGTTCAGCGACGACTTGGTAGGTTTCATCCGTATAGGGATTGTACTGAGTGCCAATGAATTCATCAAACAGTTCGAAGGGTTTTACTGCAGGATTAATTAAAACTGCGCGCCCACCATAAGTTTCAGCTAAATAACTGGCGAAATAGCCGCCTAACGATGACCCAATATAAGTAAGAGGCTCTCCGTTCGCTTTGGCTTTCTCCACAATCGAGATCAGTAACGCCATCGCGGCCAGCGGCTCGGTAGGAAGTTGTGGTTGTTGAAAATTAAGATCTGGATGATGCTGCGCAATATATTGCGCGGTAATCACCCCTTTCTCTGACAAAGGAGAACTGTTAAATCCATGTATATAAAGCAGCATATTTCCTCACACTGCAGCCGTATCTTAGCTAGTAACCGCCTGCATCTTTATCGGGAGAGAATGTTTCACCCGGCACCCGGTAAACATTAGTAAGAATGCTACCATCGGTTTTAAGCTCCAGCAAACGGTATCCAGGTTGCAAAGCATCAAGCGCGAAGTACGGTGACTTGGGCTTAAACTGAATACAGGTCGACGGCGTTGCCATTAATTTAATTAACCCGTGAGGTCCTTGATGAGCACTTTCAATGTTTTGGTGGATATGTCCCCACAATAAGCCTTTCACTTGAGGATATTGAGAAACAGCCGCAATAAACTCTTCACCGTTATCCATACAGTGCTGATCTAACCATGCGCAACCAGCCAAAATTGGATTATGGTGCATGACTAATAAAGCATGACGCTCTGGCTCTGCCGCGATAGCTGATTCTATCAGTGCCAATTCAGATTCAGACATATGCCCGCCTGGACGACCACGCACCGTTGAATCCAACATAATGATTTGCCAGTTGCCCGCTAAAATACGCTTCTGGCCAAACATGTTTGGCCCTTGCATATGTAAATTCATTATACGCGGATCGTCGTGATTTCCCGGCAGATAATGACAAGGTAGTCCTAGCGGCGAGATAGCATCAACAAAATTATGATATGATTGAATGGAGTAATCTTGGCTAATATCACCTGTCGCCAACATAAAGTGGGCAGGATAATTAACCGCAGAGATAGTATTAAGCACAGCACCTAAGCTTTGAGCAGTATTAACACCAAGTAGCTGCGCTTCAGGATCGGCAAACAAATGTGGATCTGTGACTTGCACAATTCGCACACTTTTTGTTTCAGAAATTGAATAAGAGACAGCTGCTTTTAGCAAATTAATTACCCAATAATGATATCAACTAATAAATTTAGTTAAGTTATCAATCCTTAATAACTCTTCTAGAAAAGCATTAACTTGGTACTTTTCATCCCGGTGATGCATATGTATATTTGGATAATCATACACTGGTCGCAATTGGTAAATCTGTTGACTAGTTAACACTTCTGCTAATTTAGCATCATGATAGATGCGCACCGACACCTTAGGTGTAGTCACTAACTCGTGATTACCAACACAACGCGAGATCTGCACCAACTGAGTGTATTTCGTGTTTTCCAATAAACAAACATCAAGCTGGCCAAACTCACCCGTCACGCGCCATTGTTTGCCTTCACTAGGCTCAAGAGTCAACCAGCGTTGAATATGCATATAGTTGCGCCCGCAAAGCGCCAAAAACTGGCTCACATTAGGCTGATATCTATTTCTACTGTTTAATACTGCATTTGACACAACGATAAGTTCCGCAATGTTACTGATAACTTTTTAACGCTTAGACGACTCAACCTGCCTGTTCGATGATAGTTTGGTAATTAAGTTGCAACCAGAGCAAGCCGATCACGGTAGAGGCATTATTTATCTTACCATTAAGTACCAGCTGATAGGCAGTCTCACGACTTAAAACATGCACTCGAATATCTTCATCTTCGGCATCGAGCCCGTGAAGTCCGTCCGCTTCTGCAGCACACACCTTTGCCCAATAAAAATCAAAGCGCTCACTGGTGCCACCCGGACTTGAGAAATATTCATTCACTTTAGTGAGTTCTTGCGCAGTTAAACCTGTTTCTTCTTGCAGCTCACGATGTGCTACATCTGTGGATGTTTGCCCTTTATCAATCATGCCAGCGACTAATTCTAACATCCAAGGCGTTGTAGCAGCCTCAAAGACCGGAATGCGGATCTGTTCAATTAACACCACTTGATCAGTAATGGGATCATAAGGCAACACAACTACCGCATGGCCGCGCTCAAATACTTCTCTAGTAACAACGTCACTCCAGCCTCCTGCAAATAGACGGTGCTTGAAGCGGTACTCTTCCATTTTAAAAAAGCCTTTATATAGGTTTTTTTTACTCAAAAGCTCAACGTCATCACGGGTAAAAGTACTGTTCATTTTATGTCCTAAACATACTTGTTTATAAAGGTATTTATGCCACAATAAAGCCAAGTCTAAATATTAATACTATGATGAAAGCAGTACTAATCATAAGCATTAAAAACTGTTACACTTCTGAGTTGACTTAGAAATTGTAGGTTTTTACTATTTAACCCACTAAGTTTAGATGTATTGGGAAGCGTCGGGAAGCGCAAACCGTCTTACATTTTGTTATATGTAAGGCATAGCTAAACATAACAAGTTAAATTCGCTCCTCAGTGGAGAATTTTGTCTAAAAGGACAGCAAATGAAATTCAAGATCCGTTCTCTATGTGCCGCACTGACATTAGCAGCGACTGCACAAGTCGCCCATGCCGATGACCTTCTGCAAATATATCAACAAGCATTGACTAGTGATCCTGTTGCGCTTCAAGCTAAAGCCCAGCGTGACGCGTTATACGAACAGATTGAAGAAAACCGTGCACCATTACTACCAACAATCAGTGCAAACGTTGGTTACGATAAAGCATGGAACGATCCAAGCGATGACAGTAGCGGTATTGTTGGTGGCGTAACCCTTAATCAAGTTATCTACGATCACAGTGCATGGGTTGGCTTAAGCCTAGCTGAAAAGGCCGCATCTCAAGCGGACTCAGCTTATGCTTCAGCACTGCAAAACCTAATCATTCGCGTAACGAACGCCTACTTTGACGTATTAACAGCCAAAGATAACTACGAGTTTCAAGGCTCTGAGAAACGCGCAATTGAGCGTCAGCTTGAGCAAACTAAGCAACGCTTTGCTGTGGGTCTAACCGCGATTACAGACGTACATGAAGCACAAGCTCAATACGACTTAGCAAACGCGACTGAAATCCTAGCTGAAAACACATTAGCAAACAGCTATGAAGCACTACGTGAAATTACAGGTATTGATCATAAGAACATCAACATCTTAGATACTAGTCGTTTCTCTGCTACGGCGGTTGCTCCAGCGTCTTCTACAGACTGGATCAAAATGGCTGAAACCAATAGTGTTGACTTGATGACAACACGCATTGGTAAAGATATTGCCGAAGAAACCATTACACTTTACAAAGCTGGCCACATGCCATCACTTAGCTTAAATGCTGGCTACCAAAAAGGCATCGAGCAAGATCGTGGCGGTGTCAATCAACCAGACTTTGATAATGGTACACTTGGCGTAACACTTAGTATCCCAATCTTTGAAGGCTTCAAAGTGTCTTCAAAAGTTAACCAAGCACAATATCAATACGTAGAAGCAAGTGAGAAGCTTGAGCAGACTCACCGTAAAGTGGTTAAAGATGTACGTAATAACTTCAACAACGTAGGTGCTTCAATTAGCTCTATCCGCGCTTATGAGCAATCTGTTATCTCTTCAGAAAGTGCTCTTAAAGCAACACAAGCAGGCTTTGAAGTCGGTACCCGTACTATTGTTGACGTACTAAACCGTACACGTGATCTTTATGATTCAAAGCGTAAGCTATCAGATGCTCGCTATGGTTACATCAATTCAATCCTAGCCCTTAAACAGGCTGCAGGTACATTGAATGAAGATGATATTATGGCAATTAACAATGGTCTTATGGCTCCACCAGCAAACTAAAAGCCATTCTTAAACACCATAAAAAAAACCGCCTAACGGCGGTTTTTTTATGCTTGTATCACTTTATTAGAACACGAGTTCCACACCAGCGAAGTAGCCTTTAAACTGCATATCAGCAGTCACGCCATCAAAGCCGTTTACGTCAAATTTAAAGTCACGGTAACCGGCACGAATACGGTAATCTAATGCTGTACCATCAAAGTTCCAACCTAAACCTAGAGAGTAGTCATACACGTTAGACTCATCAACGCCCATCATGATGTCTGTAAAACCGTATAAGCCAAGACCTGGAATACCAACTTGTGCGTCGATATAACCCATTACAATACCGCTATCGATATTTTTGCTTTCAGGGTGACCGGCATCAGATACACGGAAATGACCGTCCATCTTCTTATATGCCGCACCTAGATCTAAAGATACGATATCGTTATCTAAGATCTCATAGTAAAGTACGAAATCTGTGTTGCTAAGATCAGCATTAGCATTTACATCGCCTTTGAAATTATGCTCGTTAAAAATGAAGTCTGCATCGCTCATCTTACCGTCTGCATCTAGGCTGTTTTGTCTGATCTTAACATTTGGCACTAATGGGATTGGATGCTCAACTGCAACCCAAATGCTGCCTTGAGAAGATGAGTCATAATTGAACTCTTGCTGAGCACGACCTCTTTCAGCAAAAGAACCGCTAGTATCAGCTTTCCAATAATCGCCACCAACTTTAAAGCCAACAACAGTTGCAGCTTGAGCTGAAGTGCCCACTAAAGAGCCTAATAGTGCACACGCCAATAACGTCTTTTTCATAATTAACCTTGAGTCAATAAGTTAGTTAAATCGATAACCGCGGCATTTGCGCGGGATATATAATTTGCCATCACTAAAGAATGATTGGCAACAACCCCGAAACCAGAACCATTAAGGATCATAGGGCTCCATACAGGCTGTTGTGTTTCTTCTAGCTCACGAATAATCTGACGCAGACTAACTTGAGCATTTTTCTTTTGTAAAACATCAGCAAAATCAACTTCAATGGCTTTCATGAAATTAAGCAGTGCCCATGTCGCACCACGCGTTTCATAAAACACATCATCAATCTTCCACCAGCTGGTTTTGATCTCTTGTACCCCAAAACCCGGCGTAGACTGTCTGGCTGAGCTGTCACCTGATAAATCAGTATTCAAACGCTCTTGGCCAACACTTGCCGATAAACGCTGTGACATGCTACCTAAACGTTTTTGTACTTCTTTTAGCCACTCATTCAGGTTATCGGCACGGGCGTAAAACTGTGCGTCAGCATTCTCTGTCGCCATCATACGAGCGCGGTATAATTTAAGTAGCTTTATTGCATCACGATACTCACTCTCTGCACTCGGCACTAACCAGCTTGTATGCTCAATATTTAGCTTTGAATGCGCAGCTAATAGATCTTTATCTGCGGTAGATTGTGATTGTGAGCGGCTAAACTCTTTGCGCATAATAAGCGCTAAATCACGAGCCTGCTCAATTGCACCAAACTCGAACGCAGGCATATTATCCATAAAGATTGACGGTGGTGTGACATCATTAGATAACCAACCACCTGACTTATCGAGTAAAGCCTCTACCGTTAAAATCAGTGAAGTTGTTGTGGCATAGCCTACAACCTGTTGCCCATTATCTTGGCTATAAACAGTTTGCTCGATCGGGTCAGGTTCGATACTCCACCAAATACTAATGAGATAACCAATTAAGAACACGACTGCTACCGCGGCCAAAACCTTTTTCCATGTCACTTGCATCGAATTTACTCCTTAATGGTGATGGTGGTGATGGTGTTGTTCCGATTCACTTGTGTTGGCTTGCTTTTTTACTGGTAAATTAATCTGTTGCTCAGTGCCATCAGCAAACTTCAATGTCAATGCAACGCTAGAGTCCACCTCTAAAGGCGACCGTAATCCCATTAACATAATATGATTTCCAGATTCAGACAGAACTAAACTTGCATGAGAGTCTATATCAAAGCCTGCTACTTGGCGCATTTTTATCATGCCATTTTCTTCAATTAAGGTGTGTAACTGAGCTTCTTTAACAAATGGCGCCTCAACTGCGACAAGACGAGTCGCGTCACCATGGTTTTCTAAAGTGAGGTATGCCGCAGTATTCGGTACTGTTGCAGGCATAGCCCTAACATAGCCATCAACAAGTACCACTTGCGCCATAGTTGTGAAGGACAAGCAACTCAACAGAGCGATGTTAAACAGTTGTTTGAATATTCGTTTCAATGTCATAAACTCCATGTAAACCCAATTCGCAGAATGAGGACATAACGAATGAGCACGATTCAAGTTAGGGACGATAATGGTGTAAGGATCATTACCTTTAATCGCCCGGATAAGCGTAATGCAATTAACCTACAAATGTATACACAGCTAACAGAATACCTTATCCAAGGTGAATCGGACAATGAAATTCGAGCCTTTATGTTTCGCGGTCAAGCGGATTGTTTTACCTCAGGAAATGATGTCGCCGACTTCCTGCAAAATAGTGGCTTAGGTGTCGAACATCCCGCATTTCGTTTTCTATTTTGTCTGCTCGATCTGCAAAAACCTGTCATTGCAGCCGTAACAGGTGCTGCAGTCGGAATTGGCACAACCATGTTGCTACACTGCGATTTAGTGTATGCCGACAATAGTGCTAAGTTTCAGCTTCCTTTTGTACAACTGGCCCTCGTCCCCGAAGCCGGTGCAAGCTTATTGCTCCCTCTAGCGATTGGTCAAGCCAAAGCCAGCGAGTTATTAATGCTAGGAGAAAGTTTTAATGCTGATGATGCCTTTACCTATGGGCTCATCAATAAAGTGGTGAGCTCTGAATCTATTTTTGATTACACTTTAAAACGGGCACATCAACTAGCATCCCAACCACCTATTTCATTGCAATCGACAAAAAAACTAATTCGCTACAACAAAGAAGAAGTTCGTAAGCAGATGGAGAGAGAACTTAAAGAGTTCGAACAAAGGCTTGCAAGTGATGAGGCTAAAGCTAAATTCGCGGCATTTTTAAAACGTTAAATATAGAAGACTAAACTTAATCAGCTTTTAGACGCGGATGCTAGCAAGTTACAGGTTAGCATCCGCATTAATGTAATATTATCACCACAAAATCTACGACTTGCTTGATAACGGTTAGAGGGTTCAATCTGCATATGAGTGTCCTCGTTTTCATTATTAGAGCAACTCACTAGCAAGGCTTTTGCCACTTAGGCAGTACCAAAGCTAATACAAAGTAGACCAACAATCCCATTGCAGGATTACAAAATATTGCCACTGCACATACTACTCGTGTCCATAGGCAAGACCACTCGAACTTATCAGCCATCGCGGCTGTGACACCACATACTAACGTTCGAGGATCTTTCAAACGTTCAACAAAACTTGCCATCTCATACTCCTTCTTTTTAGTCTTCTAATTTGTGCCAATCAAGTGAGCACACTAAGCAAGCAAACATCACTAAGCTAATGATAGGTAGCAGCAACATTGCAATAAATTGAGCAAAGAACCACATAACTAGTCCTTGGTAATTGCAGTTGTTACCAGTGCTTGTTCACTTTTCTCTGCGATCTGCTGCTTGTTAGCCAGCTCACGCTCTTGGCCCATATCAAACATCATTTCAGACATCTGCGATTGGATTGAAAGGCTCAGCTCCGTTTGCGCCGAATTAATCATCTCCTGCATTTGTGAAGAGATGTTTTGCTCAATATTATTCGCAACATCGGTGATTAAAGAGTTGTCGGCATTCGCTGTTGCGCTTACACCAAACATTACAGCCGTTAATAAAGAAGCTTTAAGAGTTTTAGATACAGTTGAGTTAAACATAATGGATTCCTTTTCACTTTCGCTTAATTGTATGTTTGTGTACTCGACGCTCAGATTTATCGTCTTAATTACACATTCCTAAATTACAATTAGACTAATACAAGCAGCGTGCCAACTTTTAAAACTATAGCTAAGCAACTGTATTTTAATGAAAATAACCACTAGTGATTTAAAAAGAAGAGTTGTCGAAGATTTAAACAAAGTAAGATATTAGTGAAACTCACCAAGCACTGGTGAATTTCACTAATCGCGCTAAATTACAAGCTGACTATATTATCCATTGCAGCTCTAGCTTGAGTGATCACCTCAATACCCGCACCTTGCTTGTGAGCGTTTTCACTAATATGACGGCGCCAGATCCGTGAACCGACTTCACCTTGGAAAAGACCAATGATATGGCGAGAAATATGGTTCAAGCGCCCACCTTGCTTAAGGTGTACTTCAATATAAGGCAGTAATCTCTCTAATACTTGATCACGGCTAAGCACTGGTGTGTTCAATCCACATAGTTGCTGATCTACCTGTGCAAGAATATATGGGTTTTGGTAAGCCTCACGACCAACCATAACACCATCAAGTTGGGCTAAATGGGTTTTGCACTCCTCTAGCGTTTTTACGCCACCATTAATCGAGATATTCAACTGTGGATAATCACGCTTGAGCTGATATACACGTTCATAATCTAATGGCGGGATTTCACGGTTTTCTTTAGGACTTAAGCCTTGTAACCATGCCTTGCGCGCATGAATAATGAACTCTTCACAGCCTGCAGCTTTAACGGTATCGATCAATTGAGTCAGAAACTCATAACTGTCCTGCTCATCGATACCAATACGTGTTTTCACTGTAACCGGAATATCAACCACTTGCTTCATTGCAGATACACATTCTGCAACTAATTCTGGCTCTGCCATTAAGCAGGCACCAAAGCGACCGTTTTGCACTCTATCTGACGGGCAACCAACATTTAGGTTAATTTCGTCATAGCCACGCTCGCCAGCCAACTTAGCACACGCAGCCAAATCTTGTGGATTTGAACCACCAAGTTGTAATGCCAAAGGATGCTCTTCTTCGTTATAAGCTAGGTAATCACCACGACCGTGTAATATCGCACCTGTGGTCACCATTTCGGTATAAAGTAGGGTTTGCGATGACATTAAGCGCGCGAAATAACGATAATGTTTATCGGTCCAATCCAGCATCGGCGCGACGCTAAATGTGCGATTAATCGGCATAATTTTTGAACCTACCTTTTGACTTACTTGTGATTTCATTTGGCTCTTCATTTTCAATATTGGATTCAATCTAGCGATGCTTTTCCTCAACGTTTAACCGCTAGCAAGCTGTAACGCTCACTCAAACAAGGTCAAATCATTTGATACACTCAATACTCAATGAAGAGTCAGCTTTGTAGAGTTATGGGATATTCGCGTAGAAAAAGGACAGCTATTATACACTCGTATGCTTCATTTCCAAAAAACCAAACCGCTCTTGGGTATCAGTATTAAGTTTTCTAAAAAAATCAAGCTTAAGCGCCAACCTAAATGAGAATGGTATTTATTTACTTTGTAAAATTTGCTATTTTATGCTGAAAACATAAACACATTGGTGGTCATAGTGGGCTCTAAAAACGCGCTAAAAAAGCTAATCAAGAAAAGCAAAAAAGTGACTAATAGTTCTCTAAGACATCTAAACTCACTTGCCGCCAATGGGGATAATAGCCAGCAGGTTTCATCAAGTTTAGCCAGCGAGCTTAATCAACTTTCATACAAAGTTATTGGTAATGTTGTTCAGGAGCTAACGCCGCCTTTATCTCCTATCCTTTCATGGTTCAACGAGGGGCGCTCAGCCAATCAAGCTAACACTTCATCAAAGTCTACAGGTCCGGCAACAACGCTGGATAATGCAGCAGTTGTAAAATCAATAAAAATAATGCCTAAGAAATCTGTCTCGATTTTGCAGATCCCATTAAAATCCCCGCCGTGTAAACGTTGCCCAGCCAAAATGGGAGGCAACTGCAAATGCGCCGCTAAGAAACTCAATATTAGCCTTTAGCTAAAATTCGTTTCTAGTCAATCCGACTTTAGGCACTCATAATAACTCGGCTAACCGATGGCCCTACAAGGCGCGATAACGCAATTCCAGCGATCCCTTTGACTAAGGTTTTTGTACCAATAATGGCTGCATTCTCTATAAAGTTCCGAGGTTGATCTTGCTCTAACCAACCGTGGCTCTCTACGATTTTAAGTAAATCCTCACAACCAATTTCTTTATCATCGAAAGTAATTGCAACCGAGCCTGCGTGTAATTTGTGCTTAATATGTTTAACAGCTTCAATCTGCTGTAATTGATGCAGCAGTGCCTCTACCTCGGCTCTGTTATTACGAATAAAAGCTGAGCGAACCCTCAATCTTTGCTTTGTTTTATGAATATAAACACTCATTAGCACACCTATAACTGATAATCATTATCATTCAGTAAGAGATATTATCACCGCTATACTGTGAACGTAAAGTATACAAATGCCATTACTATCAATTTGGTCAATAAAATCTACGCAAAACTATCAACCTGTAGAAAACTTAAGGATTTGCTAATGTTATCAATTAAATAAATTAATTATCACACAGTATAAATGGTGTAAATAACTCGGTAAAAGCGTGATCTCAAACAAAATATACGACTACGACATTCGTATAATGATTGAATGGATAAATATCTAACTAAAGTGCTGAAGATGAGACGTTGGGTGGAAATAGCACACCACATACCTGGTCGTATTCGTCTTAAATACAAAGTCGGGTTAATGGCCCAACTCATGCAGTATAACTTAAAGGATGTTGATGATGTGGTTGCACAGATACCAGCCTTCTTAAGTTACAAGCTCAATAAATCAACCGGTAGCATCGTCATTGAATACAATCCGGAGCTCATATCTGCTGCCGTCATAAATGATCTTTTTGGTGAGTCAGACGAGCGAGCCACGGACGCTTATCACCTACTTGCTGAATATTTACAAGCTGAAGGAATAACTCAATGAGTCACTATTATTCACCAGAGGGATATCAGCCGCAATTCCAAGCAACTTCTGCCAGCGAAGCAGCTACAGAACAACAGCAGCAAGCGGAGTTTGCTCCCCATAACTCGCAATTCCCTCCAGGTTATGTGCCACCAGCTTATTACGGGCAGCCGCATGGTACTGCAGGCCAATCAACCCCTCCAAGTTTTTACCCGCCGCATATGACGCCTAGTCATGGGCATTACCCGTATCCACCGCAATATTACCCACCACACTACTATGCGGCTCACCAAGGATATCACCCTATGTGTAACCATCCACATATGATGCATCCTGCATATGTTCCACCTCAGGTACCACCAACACAACCAAGCTCTACGACTGAAGATAACGGTCAGTTTATGGAACAAGCACAAGCGATGCTTGAGCAAGCGCTTGGAGAAGATGCTGGTATGTTTAAAGATATTTTAGGGAGTTTAGGTATGAACGATAAAGAATTTTGGAAAGGCGCTATGATCGGCGCAGCTGCTGCTCTATTACTGAGTAACGATAAAGTTCGTGGCAAACTGTTTGATGTTGTGTCGGGCGCTGGTGACATGTTGAAAACCGGCGGCAGCAAAGTGAAAGATGCTGCAAGTCATACTGCACAAAACGTAAAAGAAAATGTCACTAACAGTGGTGAAATTTTCAAAGATACTTATAGCGCAGGCAAGCAAGGTTTTAATGAGTCTGTTGAGCGTCACTATCACCCCGCAGAAGCTATACCAGCAGCGCAACAAGAACAAGCAGAAGATACCACTACAGCCACAAAAGAAGTTACCCCAGCATGAGTAACTCAAGCAATCTATTGTGCCCAGCGAGTCGAGCTTCACTCGTTGGCGCCATGGTTGGTGGTGGCGCAGCAGTAGCAACACGTTGGCAATCCTATAAAGAAGGTGAACTGGCTATTAATGAATTAGTCTGGCATAGCACTAAATCTGCCTTACAAGCCGCCGCTATTAGTGGTATCACCACCTATGCCGCAGAAAAAATGGCTGGTCGCTCTGCGCTATCCTTAATGACTATCCTTGCTGCAGGCGCTGCTAGCCTTTACCTCGTAGATCAACTTTCAGAGAGAAATCCCCATGAATAATCACCCTCACTACGGCTATGGACATTACCATGTTCCCCCAGAACAGCATCAGCCCCGGTATAAGACACAAAATAGCAAAACTCACTTTGCTATGGGGTTAGCTGCTGGTGCGGCAGTGGCATACTTATTAACTAACAAAAAAATCCAACAAAGTGTCGCTTCTACAGGAGAAAAAGCCTGGTCATCAGTACAGGGCGAGCTAGAAGAGTTAAAAGAGCGCTTAGAAGACACTCAAGCCGAACTCGACTATTACCGTAATCTACATAAAGGTGATTAATGCTTTCATTGCGAATTAAGCATCATATTCCAGGACGGATCCGCTTTAAACTGGATCGTTCGCAAACGCTAACTGACTGTGGTGATTGGATAAAGCATAGCCTCATGGCTATTCAAGGACTTAGAGCTGTAAGAGTTAACGAAGACGCTTACTCTATTGTTATAGAGTATGACGATAGCTTACTTACTCCAAGCACTATTGAGGCAAGGCTAATAGAGCTTAATCTGGACGAGGCTGAACTTACACCTTCTGAGCACCAGTACACTCGTGGCGACATAGCCATGAATATAATTGGTACTTTATCTGCGGCACTGCTTCCTGGTAAATGGGGGGCAATTTCAACTGCAACCCTGATTGCGCCGACAATTTTTGACGGTGTTGCAGAGCTCAAAAATAAACAGATAACCGTTGAGGTACTTGATGCTATCGCTGTTGGGTTATCTGCATATCGCGGTGACTACCGTACCGCAATGATGACGCAATCTTTGATTAGTCTTGGCGAATACATGGAACAAGAAACCTGTCGTAAAAGCGACAAGTTACTTGCCGAGCTAATGCTTCCACAAGCAACTACCGTTTGGCGTATCACTGAAGACGGCTGTAAACAGCAAGTAAATTCCGACTCCTTAGTCGTGGGCGACATCATCGAATTGTCCCCCGGCAGCGCTATTCCTGTTGACGGTATCGTTATTGCTGGTACAGCTCTAATAAACCAATCTAGCTTAACAGGCGAAAGTGTGCCCGTCCGTCGCGAACTCGATGCTTATGTTTATTCTGGCACTAGCGTGCATGAAGGCACTATAAAAGTACGTGTGGATAAAGTAGGTAGCGAAGCAACAACAGCCAAAATCGCCCAGCTGATTTACGACTCTCTAAGTGAAAAGAGCGAAATTCAACAAGTCACCCAAGATATGGCTAATCGACGCGTCAAAATCACTCTTGCTATGGGAGCTGCAGTCTTTGCTCTGACTCAAGATATTAATCGAGTCGCATCAGTTTTTCTGGTCGATTATTCCTGTGCACTTAAGCTAAGTACTCCGGTAACGTTTAAGTCGATTATGTATCGAGCAGCCCAACAAGGTATTTTGCTCAAAGGCGGCAGCGCTATAGAAAAATTAGCTGAAATCGATGTCTGTGTATTTGATAAAACCGGCACTCTTACTTACGGCGATATGGAGGTCACTGATGTTGTGCCATTTAATTGCTCTGGAATAAGCTGTGCTAAAGATCTTTTGGCCATCGCAGCCTCTGTTGAAGAACATAGTAATCACCCATTGTCACAAGCCGTTGTCAATGCTGCAAAGCAACACCAATTACCCCACATAGACCACGGAGAAGTTGAGTATGTTATTGCTCATGGTTTAAAGAGTACGGTCAATGAGCACTGCCTTGTTATGGGCAGTCGTCACTTTTTAGAAGCCCATGAAAATGTCAACTTTAACGAGTTTGAGCCTGAAATACGTCACTATGAAGCGCTAGGACGTCACCTTATTTTCATCTCTCACAAAGGAGAATTAATGGGAATGATAGGCTTACGCGACCACTTACGTGAAGATGTCAAACAAACCTTAAGCGAACTACGAGCATTAGGGATCCAGCAAATCATGATGATCTCTGGTGACAGTATCTATAAAGCGAATATGTTAGGTGAAGAGCTTAAGTTAGATCACGTATTTGCAGAGGCAACTCCAGAATCTAAATCCAGCATTATCGATTCACTGCAGCAGCAAGGACACAAGGTGATGTTTATTGGTGACGGAGTTAATGATGCACCAGCCTTAACTAAAGCAGATGTAGGCATTGCCATGTGTAAAGGTACCGAATTGGCAAGACAGGCTGCAGATGTGGTTCTACTTCAAGACAAATTAGCTGGTGTATCTGAAACTTATCACCTTGCTAAAATCGCGATGAGGATGATTAATAACAATATAAAAATTGCAGAATATGTAAATAGCGGCATTATGCTTGCTGCAGCGCTTGGTTGGCTTAACCCAGCCATGAGTGCGCTGTTGCATAATGGAACGACTCTCGGGATCTTGGCCCGATCATTAGCCATAAAAAACCAATAATACTAACCTAGTGGCAAAACTGAGCCACTAGGAGTTTTTTATTACACAATTATTTATGCGATGACACTATATAAGTTTCTAAACTTTGCTGCAGCCACAAAGGCGCGATAACTTTCCCGTCTAAAGATCGCTTCAACCACAAATAGACCGTTGGGTGACAGAAGCCTTGCAATAAAAACTTATCTTCAGCGTAATCCATTTTTTGCGCGCGTAACCCACTAATACTCGATAGAAAATCTACCGCCGCCTTTACACCAACAATCATAAACGCATCTGAATTGAGCAAACTGCTTGCTGCACTACCAAGATCGGGAGCGGTTGCATAAATTTGCATAGGCTTATCTTGCGCCTTTGCATATACCCCTATTGGCGACTTATTTGCGGGAAATGGCATGGTAACTAACTTGACCATAGGATAGTCAATCATGTTATCAATAGTCGGGTTTTGCCATATCGGATGCCCTTCTCGCGCAACTAATTGCCCTCCTCGATGTTGAATAATCGGTTTTGATAACAGCTCTTTTTTGGTCGAATGCCTGAAGCAAATTGCAGCATCAATTTCACCATCAACTAACTGCTGTTCACTGCGTTCAGACCAAGCTTGAGTTGAAACTGCAACGTTTGGCGTAATACTATGTTGTACCTCTTCGATGACGCACTGCGCTAAGCCAATTTCTAATTGCGGAACAGTACTAATAACGATTGACGACTCAGCCGCACAAATACTATTAATCGCATCACTTTCTATACTATTGGCACAAGCTAGCATTTCAGCAAAGTCATCATATAAAGCATGTGTAAGCTCTGTAGGCACCAGTTTATTATTTTTACGAATAAACAATGGATCATCAAAGACTTCCCTCAAACCGTTCAGTGCCCTGCTCACCTTTGGTTGAGATAGACCTAAACTTGAGGCGGCATCTGTTGTGCTATTTTTGAGATATAACTGGCAAAAAATCTCAATAGCACTCAGGTGAACACTAGATAATTTCTTCACAATGCGTCCCCCGATTTTACAATGACATTCGCTTGAATATATTTTTTGATCTCTTCACTTACCCACTGTGGATAATTTCTATCATTGCGCATCTGGGTTAAATAATAATGGTTTTGGCCACTGCGCTGAGAGATCTGTGAGCTAAAACCATTGTCCAATGCTACTGCTTTGATGTCACCACGCCTACAAAGGAACTCAATTGCATCGCTATGGTTGAGCAAAGCAACTGCATTAGTTTGCTCCAACTCAAGCATCAGATCTGCTAGAAAACACACTTTCAAAACCATATCTAATTTTCGTTGGGTATCTAGCGCATAGGAAGCTAACGGATCGATTGCATCGTGGAGCTCATTACTCGAAAAGCTGATATAGGGATAATCACATATTGCATCAATATCAATTGCCCTATTGCCCGTAAATAAAGGGTGCTCAGTTCTTGCCATTAACACATAGGAGTCAGACTTTGTGATTAAGTCTGACGAGATCTGCTCAGTATTATAAGGGCAACATGTCACTGCGATATCGACATGTTGCTGCTTTAACAAATCAACAGTATTACTGCTGCAAGCTGTTAGATGAAAGAGGAAATCCTGCTGCTGAGCGCATGCCTTTTGCTGCAGAGCATGCAGTAAATTAAGCGATAGCGATGAAGGACAGGCAATCACCAGCTCACGCTTTCTAGCGGATTGATAACCAAGATCTGCCTGTTCACATCGCTTAGCTAACTCAACAATGCGTTTCATTTTCGGATAAATATCATCGGCCAACTGGCTTCGTTCAAATCCTTGTTGTTTACGTACAAACAATGATGCATTCAAAGAATGCCTTAATGACTTTAAACTTCGGCTGACTTTAGAAGTTGGGACGCCTAAAGCTTGACTAACAGCTGTGGCGTTAAGTGATTCATATAAGAGAACAAACACCTGAATATCAAAAAGATTGTTAGTACTTAACTTATTCATTTGCCCTCTATTATTACTGCAGCAGCTCACAAACTAATCATTAAGTCATTAATCTAGCTCAATCTTTACACCTCAGATATCAAACTCATCGATTTTCGTGAGCAGTATATTAGCCATTACGTAATTTTGTGACTTATGTACACTCTTTTTCACCATTCATAACTTGATGAATTTTGGATTTGCAAAATTTGAAATTTACATTTTCAAATTTTAAAAACAACCACATACAACTGAAACCGCATCGAAAATTAATTTAAAATGTCAAACACCACCACCTCGACGATACATAAAACCAATACCACTCAAGATAAGGGTGTATACCACCAATTGGGTACACCAAAGCAAAAGGTGATCAACCTCATATCAACATCGAATTACGATTAATAACATCTAGATAACCAAAAATGGTTAGTTTTAAGGAACGTATGATGATGATAATGAAAAGAAAAACATCGTTAGCCCTGTTGATTGGCTCAGCAATATTAATCTCAGGGTGTTCAGATGGTGAGGATGGCAAAAATGGTGAAGACGGTAAGCCAGGTGGTGATGGCGATCCGGGTACTTCAGGTTTACATATCGACATGGCGAATGAAGCCATTGCAACAATCAACAATGCCAGTTATGCCGATGGCATTATTACAGTAGATTTTGAATTAGAAAACCAACAAGGCGTTGGACTATTTGGCTTAAGCCCAGAAAACCAATATCACGATTTTCGCTTTTCTTTGGCCCAGCTAGAAACCACTCAAGGTTCAGAGCTAAAGCAATGGATTTCATTACTCAATGAAACAACTAACGATGAAGGAACCACTTTCGAACAAGGCTTTGAGCAGATAAAAAACTGTGCCGAGTGCTTAGTTGACCATAAAGATGGTAGCTACACTTATACCTTCAGCACCAATTTAACCACCGCAACAGATCCTGCTGGAGTGGTATTTGAACCTGCACTAACTCAACGCATTGCGATTGAAATGCAATTTGAATATGCCTCTGGTCATGAGTTAGCCGAGAATGCACACTACGACTGGATCCCAGCAACAAACTCTACTGAAGGCGTTGAAACCCGAGATCTAGTTACCTTAGAGACCTGCTATACCTGTCACCAACCAGATAGCCTAAAGGCACACGGTGGCCGTCGCTTAGACATGGAAAACTGTCAATCATGTCACAATGGTATTGTGACCGATCCAAATGCTGTTTCTGTAGAGCTAGGCCATATGGTTCACGCGATTCATATGGGGCCTAATCGTGAAGGTAAGGATGCTGAGGGTAATGTCGTCCCTATGCCTTACACCATTGCAGGCTACGGTGGCGATCATGCATTCGACTACCCAGCTTTCCCAACGAAACCTTTCATGGACTGTGCAACTTGTCATGTTGATGATGAAAATCTGGCAGATAAAGACCTATGGTTAGCAAACGCTAACGCTAACGCCTGTACTGGTTGTCATACCGACTCTCCGGCACAGCACAAGTCTGATAAGAACCCAGCACTCACTTGTACAGATTGCCATAGTGCAGCAGTACATACTGACCATAAAAAACCTTATGAAGCGGCTGAAGCCTATGATGTTGAAGTCAGTAACGTCACTATCAACAACAATGAAATCCGTTTTGATGCAAAAATCATCGATACTAACGGTGAGCTTGTTGCCAAAGAAGAGGTTTATAAGCAAGGCTATAGTAAGCCTTACATGGTTGTCAGCTGGGATGTTGAAAAAGACTATCCGGACTATAACCAATCACCATACAGTGAGCGCCGTATCGACATAAAAGATGATACTAAAGCCACTTGGAATGCTGATAATACAGTCAGTGTAGTTGCGACAATGAACTTCCCAACTGATATCGCTTCACGTTCTTTAGAAGTGTTACCGGTACTTAAGGTTTGCTTTGAAGAAGGCACGATGACTCGCACCGCATGCGATGCCGATAACGCTTACCCTGCTTATGTGCAAACCGATGCTTATCGTGCAGTACTGAGTGATCCTGACGCTGTAGTGGCTGATAGACGCGCTATTGTAGACGAAGCAACATGTTTTGGCTGTCACAGCAAAGAGTTCTACCATGACTCAAATGGAGTGAACTGTATTGCTTGTCATACCAATGATAAGAGCCTCAAAGGCAATGGTACAGCAGATAACGGTGTGGCCTTACTCAAATCTACCAGCTTTATGTATAAAGCCCACAAAGCTGAAGGTCATGACAATGGTCACGGTGGCAGCGGTACGATTCTGAAAACGGACTGTACAACATGTCACTCAGCAGTTGAGGGTTGGGGTGGTAAAAACTACGGCTTTGAACTTGGTCGTAACTCAGGTCAAGCGCATGCGCTACCTAGTACTCAAAAGCCTGCTGCAGGTGAAGTAGTCGAAACTTGGTATGCCTCTTCTGATGTTGCTGCATGTATGAGTTGTCACCAGAAATACATGTCTGATGCAGCTATGTCACACATGAGAAGTAACGGCGGCTACTTTGGTGCTAACAAAGACGCCGACCACATGGTCGATGTCAATGATGCTGGTAACGCTAAAGATGCTAAAGAAGCATGTGCGACTTGTCATAGCCCAGAGAAAGTAATGGAGCACCACGGCTTTAGTTTATAAGCTAAAACAGGTCTATTCCTAGCAATAAATGAGGCGTTACTTTATCACTAACGCCTCTACTCCCTGCAAAAAACCAAAGGCACCAATGGTGCCTTTTTTGCTCTCAAACAAACTAACTCAGATGACAACTTAAAATGGCTGATTCACCATAATCCAGAACTGATTAGACTCTTCACTAAAAGCAAGCTCTGCACGCACGACGATACTTTCTACCTCAAAGCGTGCACCGATACCTGCAGACCACTTTAAATCTTCATGCAATGCACTGGCACTAAATTCATCACTAACCTGTCCAGCCTCGGCAAATGCAACCCACTGCCACCATGGGATATCGTACAAGTTAAACACAGGCCATTCTTGCAAAGGTTGCCACTTAGGCTGTACACGGTATTCTGCGCTATACAGAACCGCAGAGCGCCCGGTAAAGCGCTTACTTGTGTAACCACGCAAACGCTCGAAACCACCTAAACTCACACCAGCAAAACTTGGTGGACGATGGAAGTCACCATTCGAGTCTGACGTCCAAGTTGGTGTATCAGCTAAGTAAACATTAAACGCCATAATTTGCTGACCAAACCAATCGCTTGAATCTAACGATACAAATGCACTTTGTTCAAACTCCCACGTTGTCCAACTATTACGTGATCCGCTACCAAAATCTCGGGTGAGTTTAAAATTAGTTTGTCCACCTTGAGTGCTGTTTTTACCGTTATCCCGGTTATCCCAATCAAGTTCTAGCGCGAGCCCCTTCGCCTCTTCAGGCAGATAATCATAACCTTCTAACTCTCGACTTTGGATAAACGGACTGAACTTAACGCTGGTGACACCCGATTGCAGTGGATTCCAACTAATATCACCACGGGCACGACCAAGACTGCGTACCGCCCCTTGGCTACCACGCCCTATTGGTAAAATGTATTTAGCGTGTAGTTTGGTATAAGACTCATCACCAAGGGCAACAACTTTCTCGGTTTCACCGTAAATATCAGTTTGCCCTGGAATGTAATACACCCCTTCTTTATAACGAGCTTGATAAGTTTCAGCAGAAAACAACCATTGGTCGATGCCAGGCGCTTTGTAGTCATTAAACCTTAAATAACTGATCCAACTGCCATTAGTACTGTATACACCGATACCTAAAATAGAAGATTGGATTTGGCCTGCATGCTTCAGTACACCTGCAGCACCAAATGCTGTGCTTAAGCTTTCTGTAGAAAATGCAAACGGTACAGCAACAAACTCTGGGTCATAGCTAGGGAGTTGCTGTGAATTAGGCTGTGATTTCTTGCTACTGCTGGATTCAACTGGATCTATAATCACCTGCTCTTGCGCTGATGATTGCCCCTCTAGTCGGTCTGTTGCCGATGTCGCACTGGCAAATGGAGAAATTAACCCTAAAGTGAAAAATAAAATGAGTGGATTTGTGTTCAATTTAAGACATCTTCTACTGCAACGGGCTTCCAGCCTCAACTGCAGTATCAACATAAATAAGTTTATTTGCTCAATCTAGGCAAACTGCTACTCGTGGTGTCAACTTAGTCACCAATTCATAAGCGATAGTACCGATATGCTCAGCAACCTCCTCTACTGGAAGGTCTTTGCCCCAAAGCACAGCTTTATCACCTACTTTATCGCCAGCATCAGCACCTAGGTCAACGGTCAACATATCCATCGATACTCGACCAACAATCGGTGCTAAGCGGCCATTAATTAACACTGGAGTGCCCAGTGGTGCATTACGCGGATAGCCATCGCCATAACCAATCGCGACGACGCCAAGCTTAGTATTTTTATCTGCAACCCAATGGCTACCATAACCAACAGGCTGACCCGCTTTATGATCACGTATCGCTATCAGCTGGGAAACGAGCTCCATTGCCGGAATAAGCCCATGCTTAGTCCCAAGATCGCCAACTACAGGTGAAACCCCATAAAGCGCAATTCCGGGGCGGATCCAGTTAGCTTGACTCTGTTGCCAAAACAATGCGCCAGCAGAATTCGCTAATGTGCGCTCCCCCGGCAAACCTTGAGTTAACGCTTCAAATGTGGCTAATTGCGTTGCGGTGTAATTATTCTCAGGTTCATCAGCGCAAGCAAAATGAGTCATCAAATTAATTGGCTTGGCGATATTTTTACAGGCTAACAACCGCTGATACACTGCATGAAACTCATCGGGCACAAAACCTAAACGGTGCATGCCTGAATCAACTTTCATCCATACCGTTACAGGCTTAGATAATTGAGCTTGCTCGAGCATCTCAATTTGTGACTCGTGGTGCACCACAGTTTCAATATCATTTTCTACTAAGGTTGCAAGATCTGTTGCCCTAAAGAAGCCTTCTAACAATAACAATTTAGCGCTTACACCGCCGGCTCGAAGCGCTAGCGCCTCCTCTAAACGCGCCAAGCCAAAACCATCTGCATTATCTAAACATTGAGCAACATTAAGTAAGCCATGACCATAGCCATTAGCTTTTACAACCGCCATCACTTTGCTTGATGGGGCAAGTTCATGCAGCCGAGCCAGATTATTTTTCAATGCATGGCGGCTGATTTCTGCACGTGGAAATGGTTTCAAAACTAACCTTGTTCTATCTAGTCTAAAAATAAGAGCCTCTATGAGGCTCTATTGTATGCAATCACTGTGTAAAATAAGTGATGATGGACAATAATTAATCTTCTTCGAATTGTGGACCAGCGTAGTTATCAAAACGAGAGAATTGACCTTGGAAAGTTAATCGCACACGTCCAATCGGACCGTTACGCTGCTTACCAATAATGATCTCTGCGGTGCCTTTATCTTCAGAGTCATCGTTATACACTTCATCGCGATAAATAAACATGATCAAATCGGCATCCTGCTCAATCGCACCAGATTCACGCAAATCCGAGTTAACAGGACGTTTATCTGCACGTTGCTCAAGCGAGCGGTTAAGCTGTGATAGTGCGATAACCGGGATCTCTAACTCCTTCGCCAACGCCTTAAGCGAGCGCGAAATTTCCGAGATCTCCAAAGTACGGTTATCTTTCAGTGCCGGAACCTGCATCAACTGAAGGTAATCGATCATAATCATCGATAAGCCACCATATTCACGGGCAATTCGTCGTGCACGGCTACGCACTTCAGTAGGCGTTAAACCTGAGCCATCATCGATATACATCTTACCTTGCTCAAGCATGATCCCCATGGTTGAAGATACACGAGCCCAATCGTCGTCATCTAACTGACCAGTACGAATTTTAGTTTGGTCGACGCGGCCTAGAGAGGCCAACATACGCATCATGATCTGTTCTGAAGGCATCTCCAAACTGAAAATGAGCACAGGTTTGTCTTCATGTAATGCTGCTTGCTCGCACAAGTTCATCGCAAACGTCGTTTTACCCATAGACGGACGTGCTGCCACAATAATCAAGTCACCAGACTGGAAACCTGCGGTCATTCTATCTAAGTCATTAAAACCACTCGATACCCCTGTAACACCACTAGTAGGGTTGTTATACAGCTCTTCAATCTTATCGACGGTCTTTTCCAGAATCGCTTTTATGCCCTCAGGGCCTTCGTTAGCATTAGCACGTTGCTCAGCAATCTTAAAAACTTTGGTTTCGGCTAAATCCAGTAGCTCACTCGAGTTACGCCCCTCTGGATTAAAACCAGCATCGGCAATTTCATTGGCCACTTTGATCATGTCACGCACAACAGCACGCTCACGCACGATATCGGCATAGGAGTGAATATTACCGGCGCTTGGGGTGTTTTTCGCTATCTCACCGATATAAGCAAAACCACCAACATCTTCAAGCTGATCTTCAAGCTCAAGCTGCTCTGACACAGTAATTAAGTCAATTGGCTGACCCGCACTGATCAAAGTTTCCATCGCCGTAAAAATGGTGCCGTGGGCGCGAGAGTAGAAATCTTCTTTCACCACCGCTTCAGCCACTTTGTCCCAAGCGTCAGAGTCCAACATTAAACCACCAAGAACCGATTGCTCAGCTTCAATTGAATGTGGCGGCATCTTCAGCGCATCCATCTGAAGATCTCTTGGTTTCTCTTTGCCCTTAAAGGCGCGTTGTTGTGACATTAAATCTCCAAAATTCCAACGTTTAAGCAAAATGTGGTATAAAACTGGGGTCAAGCAAAGCAGGGATTTAACATCTAAAGCCCTGCAACTAAAAATAAACTATAACAATATTAAGGAAACAACATGCGCAATGCATTGATTGCTGCCGTTGCCCTTTCAACAGGGATGCTGCCATCAGCCGTAGCATTAGCCGATGAAGGACAGTGGCAACCCTATCAAATGCCATCTATCGCCGATAAGCTCAGCGAACGTGGTATCGATATTCCAGCTAAACAACTAGCCGATCTAACCAGCTACCCAATGAATGCTGTAGTTGGTCTGGGCTATTGTACCGCCAGTTTTGTTTCGCCCCAAGGCTTAGTTGTGACAAACCATCATTGCGCCTACCGTGCTATTCAATATAACAGCAAAAAAGAACATAACTATCTTGCAGATGGCTTTTTAGCAACCAGTAAAGATAAAGAGCCAAGCGCCGGCCCTAACGAGCGTCTTTATATCACTGAAGCCGTAACGGATGTATCAGCCCAAGTTAAAAAAGATATCGGTGACGATCCACTAAAGCGTTACGAAAACATTCAAGCTAATCGCAAAGCACTAATTAAAGAGTGTGAAAGCGATGATAACTATCGCTGCTCAGTAAGAAGCTTCCACAGCGGCCTAGAATACTACCTGATTAAACAGTTAATTATTCGTGACGTTCGCTTAGTATACGCACCACCTGAAAGTGCTGGTGCCTTTGGTGGTGATATCGACAATTACGAGTATCCACGCCACTCAGCAGACTTTACCTTCCTGCGTGCTTATGTCGGTAAAGATGGCAAGCCAGCTGCCTATGCTGAAGATAACGTGCCATACGTGCCTAAGAGCTATTTAAAGGTTAATGCTGACGGCGTTAAAGCCGGTGATGGCGTGTTTGTAGCCGGTTACCCAGGTTCCACCAGCCGCTACCGCTTAACTAGCGAGCTTAAATTTGCCAGCGACTGGCTATATCCAACGCTTGCAAAGCGCTACCAGCTGCGCATTGACACTATCGAAGCCATGAGCGCTAACGATAAAGATGTCAAAATCAAATATGCAGGTACATTAGCAGGCATGGCCAACCGTATGAAAAAGTACAACGGCCTGCTAGATGGTTTTAAAGCAACCGATATTATCGGCATCAAACAAAGTCGTGAAGATGAGTTTCTTGCATGGCTAGCAAAAGATGCTGAGTATAAATCATTCCAAGGTCAGTTTGCTGCACTTGAAGATCTACTTGTAGAGCAACGTCAGCAGCGCCAAGGTCGTTATTACTTTGAGAATGCCCAAAGCAGTGATTTGTTGGCGGCGGCAAACAAGCTATATCGTCTAGCTAAAGAAAAGCAAAAGCCAGACGCTAAGCGTGAAGAAGGTTATCAACAGCGTGACATGAAGATGTTTAAGGCTCGCCTTAAGCGTCTAGATTCAAGCTTTGCTATTAGCGTTGATAAAACTCTATGGATGCAAGATTTAGAAGCTTATCTTGCCCAAGACAACCGCGTCGCTGAACTTGATGCGATACTGAACGAAGGCGACAGTGAAGTCAGCTTAAGTGAAAAACTTGATGCCTTGTACGCCCTCAGCTCGCTTACAGATAAGCAAAAACGTCTTGCATGGATGGATGCTGACGCAGAAGCCTTTGAAACGAGCGCAGATCCTTTTATCCGTCTTGCTGTAGCACTTTATCCGCAAAATATGCAGGCAGAGAAAGATGCTAAGACATTAGCAGGCAAATTATCTAAGGCTCGTCCTGACTACATGAAAGCCATTATTGCCTATAACAAAGCCAATGGCTGGCCTGTATACCCGGATGCTAACGGTACGCTGCGTATAACCTACGGTATGGTAGATGGCTACCAATCAGCAGACGCGCTTTATAAGCAGCCATTTACACGTTTAGAGGGTATTACTGCTAAGCACACTGGCATAGAACCTTTTAACGCACCAGCCAAGCTTTTAGAAGCTATAAAAGCTAAGCGTTATGGCACTCATGCAGTTGAAAGCGTGTACCAAGACCCTGCATCTTGGTTATGCCGTTTATTTTCTTGCTTAGATAAACCTGAAGAATTTGGTTCAGTGCCAGTCAACTTCTTATCGAGTGTTGATACCACAGGTGGTAACTCTGGCTCACCGGTGTTTAATGGCAAAGGCGAGTTGGTCGGCCTAAACTTCGACTCAACTTACGAAGCCATTACTAAAGACTGGTTCTTTAACCCGACTATCACTCGCGCTGTACATGTGGATATTCGTTACATCCTGTGGATGATGGATGAAGTCGATAATGCGCAAAACTTAATTGAAGAGCTGGATTTAGTCCGTAACTAATTCCACTCTACGTTTCACTAAAAGGCATATAGGTTCGCTTATATGCCTTTTTATTAGCCTATTTATATAATTCTAAATTGCAGACATAAAAAAACGCCGCACATTAAGTGCGGCGTTTCTCATTAAAGCATTTGCTTAAAGCAAATTATTAAGCTTCTGCAACTACAGATAGTTTAACGATTGCTTTAACTTCAGTGTGAACTTGAACTTCAACTTCGAATTCACCAGTAGTGCGGATAGCACCTAGTGGAAGACGAACTTCGCTCTTAGCTAGTTCAACACCAGCAGCTGTAACTGCATCAGCGATATCACGGTTACCAATTGAACCGAATAGCTTGCCTTCGTCACCAGCTTTAGAAGCGATAACAACAGACTCAAGTGCGTTGATCTTCTCAGCGCGCTCAGTAGCAGTAGCTAGGTCAGCAGCTAACTTAGCTTCTAATTCAGCACGACGTGCTTCAAAAACTTCAGTGTTAGCAGCGTTAGCAACAACAGCTTTACCTTGTGGTAAAAGGTAGTTACGAGCGTAACCAGCTTTTACAGAAACTTGGTCACCCAAGTTACCTAGGTTAGCGATTTTATCAAGTAAAATAACGTTCATTATATATTCCTCTGAATTTATGCAGTATTACTGATGTAAATCAGTGTACGGCAGTAGAGAAAGATAACGAGCACGCTTGATAGCGCGAGCTAGTTGACGTTGATATTTAGCATTTGTACCAGTGATACGACTAGGAACAATTTTACCACTTTCAGTGATGTAGTTCTTCAAAGTAACGATATCTTTGTAATCGATCTCGGTAACGCCTTCTGCAGTGAAACGGCAGAACTTGCGACGACGGAAATAACGTGCCATGTGACAGTCTCCTAAGTTTTCAATTCGACATTTTCAGCGTGTAAAACCAAGCGATTTTGACCATTTCTGCTCTGTTGCAGATTAATGAAGCCTTCAACTTGTATTTCCACGCCAGCTTTCAGATCTTTTGCAACACTATTAAAGTGTTCACCACTTAATACAACTTGGATTTGGCAATAAACGTTGCGTAACATTCCTGCTTCGTAACGCTGCGATTTGTGTTCCAACATCACTACCGTATGGGCAATACCTGCTGGACTATCAAACTGCCTAGAACGCGTAATGGTTCCTGCTAGTACCAAATTGTTCGTGGTCAAAAAAACTTACTCAGCAGTGTTTTCAGCGCTTTCTTCTACTTCTTCAGCAGCTTCTGCACGTGGTGCACGCTCTTCAGATGAACGACGTGTGTCGCGCTCGTCTTTAGCTTTAGCCATTGGAGATGCTTCAGTGATGGCAGCTTTAGTACGCATAACCATGCTACGCAAAACAGCGTCGTTGAAACGGAAAGCTGTTTCAAGTTCTTCAACCGCTTCTGCAGTAGTCTCTACGTTCATAAGAACATAGTGAGCTTTATGCAATTCGATGATTGGGTAAGCCAATTGACGACGGCCCCAGTCTTCTAAACGGTGGATTTGACCGCCAGCTTGGGTAAGAATACCCGTGTAACGTTCGATCATACCTGGCACTTGTTCACTCTGATCAGGGTGAACTAAAAATACGATTTCATAATGACGCATTTTTTGCTCCTTACGGTTATCTAGCCTCGTTGTTGGCTCAGTCAGACCTAATAGAGGCAAGGAACTAATTAAAGTGACTGAATTAAGCCGCGGAATATTACATAAACTCAAGCGATAATTCAAGCAATAAGTAAGCTAAATCTCGCTGCATTTTTCACAGGGATCTTCTGCACTATTTAAAAGCCTTACAACTGTGGCGTTATCGCGCAAATAGCTAATGTAATCTAGTTTGCGTGCCAGCTGAATCTAGGTATTATGTTGCTCACTGTACGTAATACATTCCAATTAGAGTCAATACCAAGAATAAGAATAATGTTAAAGAAACTCACTGCTGTATTTGCGCTATCGTTTCCACAGGCAGCCTTCGCATTGGTGCCTCCGGATTACCAAGAGCCTCCTAGTGATCTAACTGCAGAAATCGAAGCTGGTTTCCAGCTCAATACAGGTAACACTGAATCAAGCAGCTTTAACGGCCGAACTAAACTGGTTTACGACACAGAGCAAACCAAACAAGAAGGCACGGTTAAGGCTTATTTTGCTGCGGATAATGAAAAAACCACTGCTGAAAAATACGACCTACAATTACAGTCAAGTTATAAGGTCAGTGGCGGCTACTTTTTTGGCCGTGGCGATTTTACTTGGGATCAGTTTGGTAGTTACACCCGCATATCGACGGTTTCTGGTGGTTACGGCTTTGATGCTATCAGCACTTCCAAAACGAGCCTGAGTTTAGAAATTGGTCCCGGTTATCGTTATAACCTCCCCATAGCAACTGACGATGAGCCGATCCCTGAAGCCAATAAAGATATCATTTTGCGTACAGCGGCCAAATTTGAAATGAAGCTGCAAGAGTATACCAGTCTCAACGCCGACCTTACCGCTGAAACTGGCGAAGATAATAATACGCTGACCTTAGACATGAGTTACAAAAATACCCTCTTCCAAGATTGGGCATTTAAAATCGGTGTCAACGTCAAGTACACCGAAGTGGTACCAGAAGGTTCTAAACAAACTGACACTATCACCACTTTCAATCTGCTTTATACTTTTCAGTAATTGCTAACGCTACACAATAAGGGCAAGCTACATCGAGCTTGCCCTTTACTTTTCCCAACTCAAATTTACTTTAATTGCTGCATCAAATAGGCATAAACCATAGAGCTTAACTCAGCCACTTGGTTATTATCAGCCGCGCCAGCATGTCCACCTTCGATGTTTTCATAATATAAAACATCAATCCCCATTCCTTCCATTTTCGCGACCATCTTACGCGCATGGCCAGGATGCACCCGATCATCTCGAGTAGAAGTGGTAAAGAACACCTTTGGATAGTGCGTATTCGCTTTTAGGTTATGGTAAGGCGAAAACGTCTTAATATAATCCCACTGTTCAGGAATATCCGGATCGCCATACTCACCCATCCAGCTGGCACCAGCTAAAAGTTTGCTATAGCGCTTCATATCAAGCAAAGGCACTTGGCAAACAACCGCATTGTAAAGTTCAGGCCTACGAGTAAAAGCAGCCCCCATTAATAAGCCACCATTACTCCCGCCTTGGATGCCTAAATGCTCACTTGAGGTAATTTTTCGAGCGATAAGATCTTCCGCTATCGCTTCAAAATCCTCATAAGCTTTATGACGGTTCTGCTTCAGTGCAGCCTGATGCCAAGCCGGGCCATATTCGCCACCACCACGAATATTTGCCAGCACGTATACACCACCTTGCTCTAACCAGTTTTTACCTATGGTCGCTGAATAATATGGTCGCAGTGAAACTTCAAATCCACCATAGCCATAGAGCAAAGTAGGATTGCTTCCATCAAGCTTAAGATCTTTTGCCATCACCACAAAATAAGGCACTTTAGTGCCATCTTTAGAGGTAGCAAAGTACTGCTTAGTTTCAAACTTATCCGCAGCAAATTGCTGCTTCATTCCCTTTACCTTTTCAGCCTTCATGGTTACAGCATTAAAGCTATATAAACTTGAGGGCTCTAAAAAGCTGGTAAAATTCACAAAGAACTCATCACTATCGCGCTCAACATCAAATACACTAATGGTGCCGTTTGGATCAAATGGCGCTTGCATGCTTTTCCATTGACCATCTTTTGCTTGAGTGTAACGCACCAGTTTGCCTTTAACGTTGTCCAACCAAGTAACCAAAATGGCACTTTTGGTAAAGCTAACTTGCGAAATAGAAGCTGTTGCCGATGGTTCAACTAAGGTGCTAAATGTCGGCTTTTGAGCAATCAACTGCTCAACTGGCGTATAAATAATACTGCCTTGCTTAAACTGCTTACCCTTATGTTGCAAATCACTCTTTAGCTCAACATACAACTGACCATTAAAGAAGCCTTTGATATCTGCATCTTTAGGTAGCGGTAACTGAGTGAGTTTGCCATCACGATATACGTAGTGATCTGCCGTATAAAATGTCAGTGCTTCTGTTACGACTTCAAGGGTATTATCACCATCAAACAATACATAACCTGATGCAGCCACAGAGCTTTGGGCGCCAGTAAACACCGTTTTAGCACTTGATAACGGTGTACCACGTTGCCACTGCTTTACGATTTTCGGATAACCAGAGTCTGTCATGCTGTTATCACCAAAATCGGTGCCAACAAACACGTTATCTTTATCAATCCAACTTAAACTGGACTTTGCTTCCGCTAAAAAGAATGGCTGGCTCTGTTGCTCAACAAAACTAAGGGTATTTAGGTCAAACTCTCGAGTTTCAGTAGCGTCGGCACCACCACGAGAGAGTGATACAAAACAACGGTCATTTTCTGGATAACGGCAGTTAAACCCTTTATAAACCCAGTTGACCCCTTCATCTTTACCTAGCTTGTCGATATCTAATACCGTTTCCCATTTAGGAGATGCTTTTTGATACTCCTCCATGGTGGTACGGCGATAGATCCCACGAACATGGTTTTCATCTTTCCAAAAGTTATACAGGTAATCACCTATTCTGCTAGCGTAGGGAATGCGCTCTTTGTCATTGAGGATTGATAGGCTATTACTAACTAAAGTATCAAAGCCTTCATAAGCCTTAATCTCTTTCGCTGATAACGCATTTTGTTGCTTTACCCACTCCATCTGCTTGGCGCCTTCGACATCTTCTAGCCAAAGGTACTTATCTTCTTCCGCACTTGCTTGAGCGACTGTCACAGCTCCTAGCACGCACATAGATAAAAGTTGATTACGCATGTAAACATCCTGTTATTAAACTTTGATTGGTACAAATTACTGTATTTTGATAAAAAGTTGAATAAGAGACAGCAGCTAGCGGCTTTTATGGTGTAACAAAGCATGTTTTACCGTTCAAATCGCAGATACAAAAATGCCGACAAAGCATCAACTTTATCGGCATTTTTTACGTTTTAAAGAGATCCAGCGGTTAAGCTAAGCGCTGACGCACAGCTTCAAACAGACAAATACCTGTTGCAACAGAAACGTTTAAGCTCGACACGCTACCAGCCATAGGAATCGACACTAATGTGTCGCAGCTTTCACGAGATAAGCGACGCAAACCTTTACCTTCAGCCCCCATAGCAATAGCCAAAGGGCCTGTTAGACTAGCTTGATAAAGCTCGCAATCAGCTTCACCGGCTGCGCCAATAATCCACACACCTTTCTCTTGTAAGCTTCGCATAGTGCGGGCTAGGTTAGTCACTTGGTATAGCGGTATCACTTCTGCAGCACCACAAGCAACCTTACTTACTACAGGCGTTAAGCCAACAGAGTTATCTTTTGGCACAATAACCCCATGTACACCTGCTGCATCAGCATTTCGTAAGCATGCGCCTAAGTTATGCGGATCTGTCACGCCATCAAGAATAAGCAAAAAAGGCACTTCAGTCTTATCAAGCATTGCAGCAAGTTCGTTATCACTTAAGATTTTAGCAGGCTTAACCTTAGCCACTACACCTTGGTGCTGCCCGCCATCTGACTTGTCATCTAAGGCTTTACGGGAAGCATACTGTACCGACACGCCCCACTGAGCTGCAATCTCAAGGATTGGGGTTAGTCTTGCGTCATCACGACCTTGCAGCACCCACATTTCAATCACACGCTCAGGGCTGTTTTTTAGTACTGCTTCAACAGCATGTAACCCAAAGGTCATATCTTGCTTTTTCATCTATTTCTTACTCGCTTTGCGCTTGGCAGACTTAGCTTTAGTTGCTGAAGATTTTTTTGCCGAAGCTTTTGTCTTAGACTTTTTAGCGGCGGCGCCGCTCTTAAATTTACTACCGCTCGACTTACCGCCAGAACGACTCTTACTGCGCGGCTTACGCTTGCCTGATTTAGATTCAGACTCCGCATCTGCTTCAGCAGCTTTACCGCGTGATGAATCACGTCGGTTACCTAACTTTGCGCCTTCTCGGTTAACTCGTTCTCTTGCAGTTAATGGTTTAGTTGATCGACGGCGACGTCCGCCTGCTGAATCGCCTTCCATCATCAAATCAATCTGACGATCATCAAGATTAACCCCGGCAACTTTAACCGTTACCGTGTCGCCAATTTGATACACTTGACCTGAAGTTTCACCCACTAAACGCTGACGCATATTGTCATATTGATAGTAGTCGCTACCTAAACTTGAGATATGCACTAAGCCATCGATATACAAGTCATTTAAACGAACGAACATGCCAAAATGAGTTACTGAGGCGATAACCGCTTCAAATGTATCGCCAACATGATCTTGCATAAACTCACACTTGAGCCAATCGCTAACATCACGAGTCGCTTCATCTGCTCGACGTTCTGTAGTTGAACACTCTTCACCCAGTAGATCTAACTCTTCAATCTGATAATTGAAGCCACCATCAGGTGTCCATTTATCTGTAATCGCTGCATTTTCTTGTTTAGCAAGCAGATAGCGAATAACCCTATGCAATACCAAATCAGGATAACGACGAATTGGTGAAGTAAAGTGTGAGTACTCTTCAAGCGCTAAACCAAAATGACCTTCATTATCTGGGGTGTAAGTTGCTTGGCGCATCGAGCGCAGTAGCATCACCTGAATAAGCTCTGCATCTGGTCTGTCAGCAATTTGTTCCATTACTGCTTGATAGTCTTTTGGCTCCGGATCCAATCCGCCTTCTAAAGTTAAGCCGCGCTCTTTAAGAAAATCTTTAAAGTTAGTTAGCTTTTGCTCAGATGGTGCTTCATGCACACGATACAATATATCGCCTTTATGCTTTTTAACGAACTTAGCCGAAGCGACGTTGGCTAAGATCATGCACTCTTCAATAATCTTATGCGCTTGGTTACGGTGACGCGGCACGATCTTATCGATCTTGCGTTGTTCATTAAAAATAAACTGCGTTTCAGCGGTTTCAAAAGCAATTGCGCCACGTTCTGCGCGGGTTTGCTCTAGCGTCAAATAGAGCGATTGCAATGTCTCTAAATGAGGATAAATAGGCTTAAGCTCATCACTAACTTCGCCACCTTCAAGCATGTCAGCAACTTGGGTATAGGTCAGACGCGCATGTGAGTGCATTACAGCTGGATAAAACTTATAACCAGACAACTTACCTGCAGCCGAAATTGTCATCTCAGCCACCATACATAAGCGATCGACCTTAGGCATCAAAGAGCACAGACCATTAGAGATCTTCTCTGGCAGCATAGGGATCACTTGCGATGGGAAGTACACCGAGTTACCACGCGAACGTGCTTCTTTATCGAGTGCAGATTCAGTGCGGACGTAGTGACTCACATCGGCAATCGCTACCCATAAACGCCAACCGCCTGATTTTTTCTTCTCAGCATAAACAGCATCATCAAAGTCACGAGCATCTTCACCATCAATAGTCACTAATGGCAAATTACGTAAATCAACGCGGCCTTGTTTATCGGCTTCTGTTACTTCATCAGGGATCTTGCGTAGCTTTTTCTCAATCAACCCCGACCACGTATGTGGCAAATCGTAATTGCGCAATGCGATCTCAATTTCCATGCCTGGCGCCATCTCTTTACCAAGCACTTCAGTCACTTTACCCGCTGCTTTTACATAACGACCAGGGCGACGAGTTAGCTCAATCACAACGATGTCGCCTTGACGAGCACCTTTACGATCTTCTTCTGGAACGAGAATCTCTTGAGTAATACGGCGGTCATCGGCAATCACAAAGCCCATGCCGGCATCTAAGTGAAAGCGACCAACTAAAGCCGCACTGCGCTCTTCAATCAAGCGTACTATACGCGCTTCACGGCGGCCTTTGCGGTCAACACCGGCTTTTTGTGCTAGCACTTTGTCACCGTGAAAATACATCAGCATGTCACGGTTATTGATATAAAGGTCGTCGCCACCCTCTTCTAACTTTAAGAAACCAAAACCATCGCGGTGGCCAATAACGGTACCCGTTAGCAGATCCATACGCTCAGGTAAGCCGTATGACTGGCCACGAGTAAAGACAAGTTCACCATCGCGCTCCATTGCACGTAGGCGACGGCGAATAGCTTCTAATTGCTCTTCACCTTCAATTTTCAAGGCTTTAGCAATGTGTTCACGGGTTAGCGGGGACTTTTGTGAGCGCAAGTAATCTAAAATATACTCACGACTAGGAATTGGGTTTTCGTACTTTTCTTGCTCACGCTTAATATGCGGATCTTGTATCATTCATTTTCCAAATTATTGGCATAACCCAATGAGGTTATGTTTATTGTGGCGTTATAAGGTGTTCTTTCTTCGCTCTAGCAACTGCGCTAGGTGGCATTTTGGCCTCTAACACCTTTAACAAGTTAATTGCTTCGGCTTGCGTCGCTTCATCACTAAACACTTCGTTGTATAGCCAATGAAAAGCCACTTCGTAATCTCGAGGACTACCATAGCCCTCACCAAATAACCGAACCAACATCATGCGAGCAGGTAAGTCACCTGTCGCGGCGGCTGGCAAGGTATATTGCACAGCACGCTGTTTATCTTCGATGACAAACTTACCATCGTGATAATACTCAGCCATTCTTACCATGGCTTCAGCACTCCCCTGCTCTGCAGAGGTTTTTAACATGGCAATACCGCGTGGCGGATTCGCCTTCACGCAGATCCCATAGTTGAGCATTTCCGCCCAAAGATACTGATACAAAGGCTGCTGGAGCACCTCAGCCCTTGCTTCAATATCCTCAACTATTTGGCAATCATCACCTTTTACTTGGGTTAAATAACTTTTGCTGCGAATTAACTCCACCAACTGCTCTTGAGTATAGACATCAACAGCTTTAGGCATAGCAAAACTAGGTAAAGATAATATTGAAACAATCGTAATCAATACAAAACGCAACATAAGGGTTCTCTATGACAAATAGGTTAAGTTGGCTAACAAGTCAGCAATCATATAGCTAACTTGGATATACTCTATTTTAAGTCATCGGCAGTATAACGTATTTCTTGAGTTTAGCTGTTACCTGCAACGGTTAACTCAGCCATAGCAAGCCAATAAAAAGGCCGCTAATTGCGGCCTCTTATTATTAACTGAACGGATTCACTAGAATCATGGTCTCGTTTCTGTCCGGACCCGTTGAGATAATATCAATTGGAGTTTCTAACAACTCTTCTAAACGCTTAATGTAGTTCAATGCTGCTTGTGGCAGTTGATCAACAGAAGTCGCGCCGAAAGTTGATTCGCTCCAACCAGGCATAGTTTCAAGAACAGGTGTAACCTGCTCATAACCTTCAGCTGCTAGTGGTGTAGTCGTTGCAACAGTACCATCTGGATACTGGTAACCAACACAGATCTTAACTTCTTCTAGGCCGTCTAACACGTCTAGTTTAGTTAAGCAGAAACCGCTAACGCTGTTAATTTGTACTGCGCGCTTCATCGCAACAACGTCCAACCAACCTGGACGACGCTTACGACCCGTTGTCGCACCAAACTCGTGACCCTTAGTACCTAAGTAATCACCAATTTCGTTTTTCAATTCCGTTGGGAATGGACCCGCACCAACACGTGTAGTGTAAGCCTTCATGATCCCCAAAACGTAATCTAGGTGACGAGGACCAAATCCAGAACCTGTTGCAACACCACCAGCTGTAGTATTAGAAGAGGTTACGAACGGATAAGTACCATGGTCAATATCTAGTAACGTGCCTTGAGCACCTTCAAATAGAATTGGTTCGCCAGCTTTACGTGCCTGATCAAGAAGCTCAGAAACGTCTGTGCACATGCTCTTCAAGTAGTCAGCGATTGCTAGAGCATCTTTCAATGTCTCTTCATAATCAACAGCTTCACACTTGTAGTATTCAGTCAGCATGAAGTTATGGTAAGCCATGACTTCTTTTAGTTTAGCGGCAAACAATTCTGCATCAAACAGATCGCCTACACGTAAACCACGACGAGAAACTTTATCTTCGTATGCTGGACCAATACCACGACCCGTTGTACCAATTGCATTATTACCACGCGCTTTTTCGCGAGCAATATCAAGAGCACAATGGAATGGTAGAATTAGAGGACATGCTTCAGAAATTAATAAACGTTCCTCTACAGGTACGCCACGCTCTTTAAGCATGTTAATTTCTGCCATCAGCGCGTCTGGTGCTAACACCACGCCGTTACCAATAATGCATTTCACATTATCGCGTAAGATCCCTGATGGAATAAGATGAAGAACGGTTTTGTCGCCATCGATAACTAGAGTATGACCAGCATTGTGGCCACCTTGGTAACGAACGACATATTTAGCCTGTTCGGTAAGAAGATCGACTATCTTACCCTTTCCTTCGTCACCCCATTGGGTGCCGAGAACTACAACGTTTTTGCCCATTATTTGCTGCACGGTAGTGGTTAAAACGGGATTTTAGCAGATCTATGGGGGCGGTAGGCAAGTGATTTATGAAAAAATAATCAACTAAATGCCTCATACAAACAACAATCAGCCCTTAATATACAGTGCAAAATACTGATTTTAAATACAAAGTAGCATCAGAAAAATCATTAAACTATTTCTAAACAAATTTGACTAAATTTGCTCAATATTAAAGCTAAAACTTTACTTGCAGATCATTAAACCAAACGGGATAACATAGTGTTTTTTTTAATGAACAATAACCTGTTATCAAGACTATTTTCTCATTAAATTGAGCATCCACTCTTACTTATTTTGGCCAGTTTGAGCGACTAATTTTTAACGGCTGCCATATCAACAAGGTGTAATACCAATCAGTATAAACATTTAGTCACTCAACGAGAGTTTAGTGGTTTTGAGGCAAGGTCATTAAGTGATCCTGCTTTAATGACATTCGCTGCATCTGACCTTCATGAATGGAGGGAATGTCTTATGCATGTCTGGAACATACAAGACCATGCAACTCGCAACGAGTGAAGAGCATAGTTGAATTAGGTTCAAGCTTCCTCTTTATTATCAAGAGTCGCAGTATCTGAGGCGCTAACTATCGCTCTAAGTAGAGCTAATACTAATTTGCTATTAAGCCGATTTTAGATAAGAAAAAACCCAGCATATAGCTGGGTTTTTTGTATTCTGAAAGCGAAATATTAACGCTTAGAGAATTGTGGCTTACGACGTGCTTTACGTAGACCAACTTTCTTACGCTCAACTTGACGAGCATCACGGGTAACGAAACCAGCAGCACGTAGAGTTGGACGTAGAGACTCGTCAAGTTCCATCAACGCACGGGTGATACCGTGACGGATAGCACCTGCTTGGCCAGTGTTACCACCACCCTTAACAGTTACCATGATGTCTAACTTCTCAGTCATTTCAACTAGCTCTAGAGGCTGACGAACAACCATGCGAGAAGTTTCACGACCGAAGTATTCGTCTAGAGGTAGCTTGTTAACGATGATGTTACCAGTACCTACTTTAGCGAATACGCGAGCAGTAGATGTTTTGCGACGGCCAGTGCCGTAGTATTGAGTTGCAGCCATTGCTATAATCCCGTTTAGATATCAAGAACTTGAGGTTGTTGTGCAGCGTGGTTATGCTCTGAACCAGCGTAAACTTTAAGCTTACGGAACATGGCACGGCCCAATGGACCTTTAGGTAGCATACCCTTAACAGCCTTCTCGATGATCATTTCAGGCTTATGGTCTTGTAGCTTCTCAAAAGTGATCTGCTTAATGCCACCGATGAAGCCTGAATGTGAGTAGTAAACTTTGCCTTTAGCTTTGTTACCAGTCACAGCAACTTTCTCAGCGTTAATAACGATGATGTAGTCACCAGTATCTACATGAGGCGTATACTCTGGCTTATGCTTACCACGTAGACGTGTAGCAATTTCAGTAGCGATACGACCCAAAGTTTTACCTTCGGCGTCAACGACGAACCAATCACGAGTGACTGTTTCAGGTGTAGCAGTAAAAGTAGTCTTCATTTACAAAAACCCAATGTTAAAATTCTGTCTCACATGTTCGTGCCACTATTGGCAAAAACACAAAAAGTGCCATTCCCCGCCCCTTCGAGCAAAGAATAAGCTTTACAACTTCCACCTTATTGGTGAATAACGAGGGCAGGTTGCGGATTATAGACAAAGCTGAGTTAAAAATCACCTAATATTTTAGTTTAATTCTTAACTGTTTTAATTTATTCCGACCTTGAATGCGCCCTCATTTCAAAAATAACCAAACAAACAAGTAAAAGATCCTTCAAATAAAGGCCTTTAGAGTTGTTATAGAAAATTTTGGTCGCGAACAATAAGCCATTACGCACAAGTTTTCTATTCTTTTTAGACAGAAAATCTAAGGGATATGCTCTAACGCTAAATAATCGTGAGATTGCATCTCTATCAATCGGGAGCGACAGCGTCTAAATTCAAAGCTCAACAAGCCTTCACTATAGATATCTTCAAGGCACACTGCCGAAGAAATGATGAGCTTTACATTACGTTCATAAAATTCATCAACCATAGCCAAAAAGCGTCTAGCAATATCGTCGCCTGTTAACTGCTCCCCCATTTGCTCCACATGACTTAATAATACGGTGTGGTATAGCCGAGCTATCTCCATATAATCGCGCTGACTACGTGGACCGTCACACATAGCTCTAAAATCAATAAGCAACACGCCCTGCGCCTGCTGGCGAATATCTATGCTTCTGCCATCTATCTCTAGCCCGCGTGTTGAGACTTCAGACTCTGGCGCCAGTTTGGCAAAATACTGTTTTAAGTTTAGCTCAGCCTGCTCATCAAGTGGCGAATGGAAAATCTCGGCTTGTTCAAGTGTTCGTAAACGGTAATCTATCCCCGAATCAACATTCACCACATCGCAGTGCTTATTAATTGCTGCTATCGCAGGTAAAAAACGAGCTCGTTGCAAGCCATTACGATAAAGCTCATCAGGAATAATATTAGAGGTCGCCACTAAAGCCACCCCTTCAGCAAATAGCGACTCAAATAAGGTACCAAGCAGCATAGCGTCAGTAATGTCTGACACAAAGAATTCGTCAAAACAGATGACTTGGTATTGTGAGGCCATTTTCTTAGCAATACTAATAAGCGGATCACGCTGACCTTGTAACTCAGCAAGATCGATATGCAGTTGATGCATAAAACGGTGAAAGTGTGCCCGCAATTTTTTCTCACCCGGCAAGGCATCAAAAAACGTGTCCATCAGATACGTCTTACCGCGTCCGACTCCACCCCATAAATATAGGCCTTGTACCGCTGGTTTATGCTTTTTGCTAAAAAATGAAAACAGCCCACCACTCTTTGTAGTCTGGGAGTTTGCAGCAATCAGATCATCATAAACACGCTGCAATTGCTTTACGGCATGTTCTTGCGCCGCATCATGTGAAAAATCATCTCGAGTTAAGTCTTGCTGATAATGCTGCCATGGAGTTAATTGCGACACTGAAATACTTCTCTATTTATAGGGTGATACACAAATCAGCTCCAGTAATAAAATGAAAGAGCTGTTTGAAGTCTTATTATTGAGCGATACGAATACTATCATGCAAGAAAGCCACAATGCATCAACCGCGCGGATACATAAGTCTTCAATACTTGATACCGATAACGACAGATCAATTCAAATTAGGTTATTTACAGACTTATTTTGTAGTAAACAGTACCGCGGCATAAATCTGCGAGGTATATTTGGGGCAATCGACATATAAGTATATCTAGGAGTCTATATGGAGTGGGCATTAACCCTTGCCGCATTCGTCATTGGTGGCGTATTTGGCTATGTAAGCCATACTTTATTGGCAAAAAACAGTCGCCATAAAAGTAATAATGAACAATTGGAGCAAACTCAGCTCGAGTTAAGCCAGTATAAGCAAGAGGTCTCAGATCACTTTGACGATCAATTTAAGCAACTCGCAGAATTAACCGCACAGCTTAATAAAGTGAATCAACAGTGGAATAACGCTGCGCCGGTTTTCACTTCACCCGTTACAGATAAAAAACTACCAGAGTTAGCAACAAAACCACTGGAAGTAACAGATAAAGCGAACACTGAAAATGCACTGGGCGGTATCGACAATGATGTTAAAGATAAAGTAACAGAGGCTGCATAACCGCCTAAGGATAAATTAACCTTTGTTAATGATTGATGAACTTTTTGATACTCACTTGAGTCCGAATCAATAATGAATGAAAGCGCTCGAAAACAACATGAATGCCTAGCGCAGCAATCATTTGAGCCTAGTTCAATTTAGTTTTGAAAAATTGGAGCAATATAAATGAAGACCAAATTATCCATACTTTCTGCAGCATTATTAAGTGCCACACTCACTATGGCACCCGCGGTATCACAAGCCGCCATTCCACTAGCAGTTGATGGACAAGAGCTACCTAGCCTTGCACCTATGCTGCAAAAAACAACCCCTGCGGTTGTAGCCGTTGCGGTATCAGGCACTCACGTATCAAAACAAAAAGTGCCTGATGCATTTCGTTATTTCTTTGGCCCAAACGCACCACGTGAACAGGTACAAGAGCGTCCATTTAAAGGGTTAGGCTCAGGCGTTATTATCGATGCCGAAGAAGGCTATATCGTTACTAACAACCACGTGATTGAAGGAGCCGATGAAATCCTAATTGGCCTACACGATGGTCGTGAGATTGAAGCTAAGCTCATAGGTGCAGATGCTGAATCAGACATCGCCCTATTACAGATTAAAGCTAAAAACCTAACTGCGCTAAAACGAGCTGACTCAGATGAATTACAAGTCGGTGATTTTGCGGTTGCTATTGGTAACCCATTCGGACTAGGGCAAACCGTCACTTCAGGTATTGTCAGTGCCATGGGCCGCAGTGGTCTTGGCATCGAAATGCTAGAGAACTTCATTCAAACTGATGCCGCGATCAACAGCGGTAACTCCGGTGGTGCGCTAGTTAACCTAAACGGTGAGCTTATCGGTATTAACACAGCGATTGTGGCGCCTGGGGGCGGTAACGTCGGCATTGGGTTCGCGATACCGGCCAATATGGCAAACAACTTGGTACAACAGATTATTGAGCATGGTGAAGTGCGCCGTGGCGTTTTAGGTGTAATGGGTCAAGATCTTACCAGTGAACTCGCTAAAGGTTTTGGTATTGAAACCCAACACGGTGGCTTTATTAATGAAGTCATGCCTGACAGTGCTGCAGAAAAAGCTGGCATTAAAGTCGGTGATATCATCGTAAGTGTCAATGGCCGCAGCATTAAGAGCTTCCAAGAGCTACGTGCGAAAGTCGCTACCATGGGAGCAGGTTCTGAAGTTGAGTTTGGTTTAATACGCGATGGTGATAAAGAAACCGTTACCGCAGTACTTGGCGAATCAACTCAAGCAGCTGAAGCGGCAGCGGGCGCTGTGCACCCTATGCTACAAGGCGCTAAACTTGAATCAACCAAGTCAGGTGTAGAGATCACTGAAGTTGCGCAAGGTTCACCTGCAGCCATGAGCGGCCTGATTAAAGGTGATGTGATTGTTGGCGTAAACCGCACTAAGGTGAAAAACCTAAAAGCACTTAAGTCAGCACTTGAGGATCAAAAAGGTACAGTGGCACTAAAAATTAAGCGCGATAGTACCAGCTTATACCTTATTTTGAGATAAACACTTAGTGGTATAACTTAATAGCCGAGCACTTTGCTCGGCTATTTTTATCATTAGAGTACAAGTTAATCTAAACATGTTAATATATTTCATCTTTTCAGCATTTATTCTCAGACCATGATCATTAAAGACGCTCTAATTTATGTCGGCAAAGCCGTATTATTCGGCCTTATCATGGCTGCGGTCATCATCTTTATCTTGCCGCTTATTACTGGACAAAGCCTCACAAACGGCATCACCAGTCGAGTATCGACTAGTAGTAGCGAGCTGTCATTTTCAAAAGCCGTGCGCCGCGCCGCGCCTGCTGTTGTTAATATTTATAGTTTGAGTATTGATCAATCAAAACCGTTGAACCCCGGCTCATTGCAAGGATTAGGCTCTGGCGTAATCATGAGCAAAGAAGGCTATATCCTGACTAACTACCATGTCATTAAACGTGCAGATGAAATTGTAGTGGCCCTACAAGATGGTCGTAAGTTCACTTCTGAAGTTGTCGGCTCAGATCCTGAAACGGACTTAGCAGTGTTAAAGGTTGAAGGTGACAACCTGCCTGTTGTACCACTCAACCTCAATATTCCAGCACGAGTTGGTGATGTCGTGCTGGCAATTGGTAACCCGTATAACTTAGGCCAAACCATCACTCAAGGCATTATTAGCGCCACCGGCCGTAACGGCTTAAGCTCCGGTTATTTAGACTTCTTACAAACTGATGCAGCAATTAACGCTGGTAATTCAGGCGGTGCACTGATTGATACAACAGGCCAGCTTATTGGTATTAATACTGCGGCGTTTCAAATTGGCGGTGAAGGCGGCGGCCACGGAATTAACTTCGCTATTCCTATCAAACTGGCCCATAGCATTATGGGTAAACTGATCAAAAATGGCCGGGTTATTCGTGGTGCATTAGGCATTGGTGGCGAAGCAGTTGGCCCGGTGATGGCGCAAATTCTAAATATCCCTGATTTGACGGGGGTGGTAATTACTGAAATCGACCCTAACGGCCCTGCCGCACAAGCAAAATTAAGGCCTCGCGATGTCATCACTGAATTTGAAGGCGAGTCGATACCGGGTGTTGAAATGCTAATGGATAGAATTGCAGAAACACCACCAGGCACTAAGATCACAATGACAGTGATCCGTGAAGGCAAGTCTTACCAAGTACCGGTAATCATAGGTGAAAAGCCGGTACACTATAATTAGGTGCTAGGAAAAGCAGAAACGAAAAGGCAAAACAGATTTCGCTGTTTTGCCTTTTTTAATTCGCTTGCCTAGCTCCTGCTTCTCCAAGGGTTTTTCTTAGCAACAGCCTCTTTCCTTCTTAAACAAGCCCAGCCAAAATCCTAATTCAAAAAGCACGCCTAAAATAATCAGGCCGGTAGCACCTTTCGCCATTCCCGCTGCATAACACCCAATTGCAGCGCAAATTAATGCAGCTAAAATAGCGACTCTTTTCCATAATGCCATAACGCTCTCCATTTCTGATTTCCTCAAACACTAGCAAAAGGCTGCCCATTACTCACCTATTTCAGATTAAGCTTTGTTCAGGTTTACCGTTAGCAGTTCAACCTTAGGGGGACAAAAAAGCCACGCTAAATAGGTTAGCGTGGCTTATCAGGAGGGACTAAATAGTGATGAGCTTATTTTTATTTATGGATTTTAGGCAACGCTGCAGCTCTATCGCTATAATCTGCATGGCAACTGCCACAAGCAAACTCAGCAGTAGACCACGGCATCTGGAACTTACCATCATCTGTAAACTGTTTTGCGTCAGCACTTAAGTCAATATTGAATAAATGGGATTTCACATCGCCAAATACGACTCCATTAACCTCTTTTGTTACCGCACTCTTAGCAAGCTTTGGCATATGACAAGTCGTACACTCAGCCGCTTTATGAGGCCCTGCCGCCCACGTGTTTTCTGCAAACTCCATATCATGGCAAGTGCTACACTCTTTTACTGCCCCAGAATGTAATCCATCTGCGCTACCTTTATTAACTGTAGATTTATGTGGATCGTGGCAAGTTGAGCAACTCATGTTCTTTTTAGGACCAATCTCATCGCCAGCCTTGTAGTCAGCATGATCCTCAGGCACGACACCTAAGAGTTCATCACCGGTTTGATGATGCTTTGAAAGCCCTCCGCTTGATACTATTCGGCCTCCTAACTGACTACCATTAGGGAAGGCTTCATTATAAGCGCTCACATAGCTTGGGTAGTCTTTCTCACCGTCACGGGTATGACATTCGGCACAAGTCACAGCTAAACCAAATCCCATATCTTCATTTAAGAAGTCAGCAGTTGTACGTGCACTAGCAACGCGCACAATATCATCTGCAGACATCGTTTTGATGTGTTGACTGCCCGCACCATGGCAAGCTTCACACTGGATCCCTTGCTCAGCAAAAGTCCCCCCCATTCCAGGCAGATCATCTTGACGCTGCAGATTGCGCAGATCACTATCTTCAGTTGTGGTGCGCTTCCAACCAGTTGTATGGCAGTTACCACATTTATACTGGTAGTTCATATCACCCGCTTTGTAGTCCCCCATAACATCAGGGTCATTTAAGTGGTTTTCAGGAATGTTAAAGCTACCATCAGCATTACGAATGTTATACTGCACGTTTTTACCTGTGACGATATATCCATCGGCATCTAACCAACGTAGCTTCCAGTTATAGCCCCCCACAACGTAACTCACTTGGTCATAGCTAGTCGGTGCCCCCAAGGCATTGTTGGTGGTACCATCACCATCTGGCCCAGCAAACTGCAACAGATCAATTGCACCTGTAATCGTTTCTTCTGGGGTGTAAGGGAAGCTTGGCTGCTCGCCATTGGCTATCTTTTGGATTTTAAAGTTATGGCCTGTTTTAGCGAATGATTTATGTTTGTCTGAGTGACAACTTGCACACGTAGCAGAGCCAACGTATGTCAAAGGTTCAGGAGTTGGCGCAGCGTCAACGGTGACGGTAACTTGAGCCGATGCTTGCGCAGTACCGTCGCTGATTGTGTAATTAAACTTTACCTCTCCCGCTGTGCTTGCTGCGGTAAAACTCACCTTGCCATCTTTAACCACTGCTTTATCAGAATCGACTGACACTATGGTTAACTCATCCCCATCGGCATCGGAGTCATTAGCCAATACATCAATGACCACAACTTCATCAACTAAGACATTGGCGAAATCTGCGACTGCGACTGGCGGCGTGTTTTCAATAGGTGGAACTGGCTCATCATTATCACTTCCACAGGCAACTAACATGGTTATCATGCTAGCCAACATAAGCTTTTTACATGGAATTTTTGCGTTCATAAGTTCATCCTCAACATTGCTTTTCATATCGCCAACATTGCAGGGATCGGCGATTGATATGCCTCTTTGGGCATGAAGCAAGTATCAGAAACTTATTAATAAAGGGATAGATAACCAGAATTCACAGCCAATAGTAAACTGTGAACTTTAGTTATCAGAATTCACTTAACGTACTATTTTATTTAAACTTTTAGTCACTTGATAAATTATGGTTTGTTAACACAAATCGACCACTATTTGTCAAAATGTAGAGCTTGTTCGCATTTTGCATAACAAGCCCTGCTTTCTTTAACTGTCTAATATGAAAATTAAACTTAGTATGATCATCTATTTCAACTAAGCGGCACAGATCCATAAACTTAAGTGCTTTTTGTCCAGCCAATACCCGTAACGCTTTGCGTCTATAGGGGTTTGCTAGCGCGCTATACACCAAGTCAGCATCTAAATCCCCTCTGCTTTCTAACAGCTGTTTTTCGGCTAAACTGCGCTTCACAGTCACTATTAACTCATCTGCTTTAAAAGGCTTAGTCATTACACTATCAGCACCTTTTTTCATCGCATCCACGGCAGTATCTACAGTTGCGTAAGCAGTAATAATTATCACAGCGAGAAAAGGCTGATTGTGCCTAAGATTAGATATCGCCTCTACGCCAGTCATGCCTGACATTAACAGATCAAGTAATGCAATATCGAAATGCTCATGCAAGCTGACTTCTATCGCATCTTCCGCACTATTTACAGCGGTAACATCAAAGCCTTCAAGCTCTAGTATTTCCACTATGCTCTCGCTGAGTTCAATATCATCTTCAGCCAACAATACCCGTGTCATTAATCATGTCCTCGATAAAATGTTAGCGTGATCTGAGTCCCTATCCCTTCCTTACTGGCAATCTGCATTTTGCCATTATGTAAGGCAACGATTTGCTCACAAATCGCTAAGCCCAGCCCAGTGCCCTGACCAACCGCTTTTGTTGAGTAAAATAGCTCAGTGGCTCGAGCTAATTGTGTTGTTGTCATGCCACTGCCACTATCTTCTACTGTAATTTGAACCTGAGTTTCATCTTGTTGTGCTGTGACCTTGATACTATCTTGCGGCTCACAAGCATCAATGGCATTACATAGCAGATTGATAAAGAGCTCCTCTAACTTAATCCTTTCTGCACATAACACTATGCTATCGCTGCAACAGATTGTTATATGATGCTGTTTAGTTCGATGGGATAATAGTTTTACTGCTGAATTGAGCACCTCTGTAAGCGCAACAAAGCTGCGTTTGCCGCTAGCAGGCCTAGCATAATTCAATAACTCCTGACTAATCGAAGATGCACGCTCAACACCTAAACGTACACGAGCTAAATAATGACTTTGAGAGCTGGATAAAGTCGGGTGTTTACGTTCTAATAAATCAAGAGCAAGGGTTGATGAGGCTAAAGGGTTATTAATTTCATGTGCCACCCCCATGGCCAGCTGACCTATGGCTTTGTATTTATCAGCTTCAATTGCCCGCTTGAGCTTAGCAGCTGTTGCTTGCTCTTTTTCCAAGTCAAAAATTTTAAGCGCCTTAAATAAAGCCACTAAAATTAAGGCTCCAGCTAACGTTCGGAAAATAGGCACGCTATAGTGATAATCTGTCGGCACAAGACCCGAAAGCCCACCATAAATCACCAAACCCACACCACATAAGGCAAAGTAATTGCCATAACTATGCTGCTCTTGCCTAAGGTTAAAGCCATAAACCATCATGCCAATCCCCGCTAAAAGCGCACTGCCAAAGCCAATCAAAACTCGTGTATATTGGCTAGCTTCGACAAAACCACTGCGGTTAACAGATAAATGGTGAAGATCTGGGATCACCAAATAGCCATAAAGCAAGATAATCAAAACGATAAGACTATGACCAATAACGGCAAGGCGCTTATTGCTGATACTTAAGATCTGCCATGCAAATATCATTAGCGCGAGATAAGACAAAAATAGCTTAGCCAAACATAGCCACAAGGTTAATAGCTTATATTCTTCAGCAATATGCCCAGTAAATATAAGTACATAAAGTTCAGACCACTCATGAAATGCATGGGAAAAACCAAACACCGCAAGTGCCCATAACGTTGGGGCTATTTTTAGCTGACTAAAACGAAAGTTTCGAAACAAGACTGCGCAGCCTACAGAAAAAAACACTAGGCCGTAAAAAAGATAAATATTAAATGTGACGAATACAGGCATGGGCTAACGTTAACATTTAGCCATTGTTAGCAACTTGATCTAGTTCTAATTCCGTTAGCGCAGAGTTTGCGCTAGTTCATAATTCAAAGACACAAAAAAGCCATCTAAGTTTTCACTTAAATGGCTTTTTATTGCTAATTTTTATCTGCGTAAAAATTAAGACTTCACACGTACGACTTGTCCGCCTAAGCCTTTAAACTTATCTTCGATATGTTCATAGCCGCGATCTAAGTGGTAGATGCGATCAACCGTTGTTGTCCCTTCTGCAACAAGCCCTGCAATCACTAAACTTGCTGACGCACGTAAATCGGTTGCCATCACTTGCGCGCCATTTAGCTTTTCGATGCCATGGATAATACAAGTATTACCTTCAAGCTCCATTGTAGCGCCCATACGGCTAAGCTCTGGCACATGCATAAAGCGATTTTCAAAAATCGTTTCAGTGATTGTTGCTGTACCTTCTGCTAATGCGTTTAGCACACAGAACTGTGCTTGCATATCAGTTGGAAAACCTGGGTATGCAACCGTTTTAATATTAACGGCTTTAGGGCGTTTGCCCTGCATGTCTAGCTCAATCCAGTCATCACCCGTAGTGATTTTAGCGCCCGCATCTTCAAGCTTTGCTAATACCGCTTCAAGGGATTTTGGATCTGCCTTGGTGCAACGTACTTTACCGCGAGTTACCGCAGCGGCAACAAGGAAGCTACCCGTTTCGATACGGTCAGGCATCACCTGATAATCGCAGCCTTGCAATGATTCGACACCTTGAATACGCACGGTATCAGTACCTGCACCTTCAATTTTAGCGCCCATGGCAATCAAGCAGTTAGCGAGATCAACCACTTCGGGTTCACGTGCAGCATTCTCGATGATGGTCTCACCATCAGCTAACGACGCAGCCATAAGTAAGTTTTCAGTTGCGCCTACGCTGATCATATCCATAAAGATATGCGCGCCTTTTAAGCGCCCATCAACACGTGCCTTAATGTAACCTTCTTTAACCTCAATCTTAGCGCCCATCTGCTCAAGTCCTTGCAAATGCAAGTTCACTGGGCGAGCACCAATTGCGCAGCCACCAGGCAAAGACACATCAGCTTTACCAAAACGCGCTAATAGCGGACCTAAAATCAAGATCGATGCGCGCATGGTTTTTACTAACTCATACGGTGCACAAAATTCATTTAGATTAGTTGTAGAAATACAGACCTGATCTGTACCAGAGCGAGTCACTTCAGCACCTAAACAGCGCAGCAATTCACAGCTAGTGTTGACGTCTCTTAAGTTTGGTACATTAGAAACGTTAAAGTCAGTTTCCGCTAATACGCCAGCCATCAAAATAGGCAGCGCAGCATTTTTAGCACCAGAAATAACCACGTTTCCAGCAAGTGCACCACTTGCTTCAATTTTTAATTTATCCACTTTAACTCTCTAAATCCGCACTTACATATTAAAGACTTTTTCACGCTTCCATTGAGTTGGCGTGAATGCATTAATCGTAATTGCGTGTAGCTCACCACTAGTAATGTGAGCCATTAATGGGCCGTAAATAGTCTGTTGTTGCTTGACTCGTCCCATACCGTCAAAGCATTCACCTACTGCAACAATTTTATAGTGTGTCCCTTCTTGGGTCACTTTAACTTCCTCTAAAGAAAGCGCATCTAAAAGGATTGTTTCAATTTCTTTGCATTCCATGGAACTATTCACCTTACTTAGCTTCTTCAATAAAGAAGTCATTTAAATCATATAATGTAATAAATTTCTTAAGCTGCTCTGAAGGCGAGACTAACTTAAGGCTAATACCTTTCGCGGCAAAAATACTGACTAGCTCAAGTAAAAATGCCACGCCAGCACTGTCACAATATTCAATTTCAGCCAACTGCAAAGCAGCTGTTTCTGGCGCTAAAATACTGCTGCGGTCATTCCATAAACTGCGCACTGTTTGTTGATCTAATAGACCTGAAACAATACAAACTGGTCCTTGTTGTTTAAATTCAGCCACAAGCTTTACTTCTTAGTCGCTTGCACATCAATATGTTTTTCGGTGCGCTCATTAAGCATATCAATCACCGACTCAATACCTTGTTGACGCACAAGGTTAGTAATTTCAGATTGCTTTGAGGATAACAAACTCACACCTTCAGCAACCAAATCAAATGCTTTCCAGCTACCGTCTTTTAATCGACGCGCCTTAAACTGCAATTTAATCGGTGGACGTCCCTGCTCAACAACTTGCACGTATACGTTAGCAAACTTCTCCCCAGAAAAGTCTTGTGCTTTACCGTACTCAACTTTTTGATCGGTATATTCAGTAAAAGCCTGAGCATAGGTTGAGATCAAATAGCCTTTAAACGCTTCAACAAAGCGGTTTCGCTGATCTTTGCTAGTATCTCTCAGGTACTGACCTAATACTTTATAAGATGCATACTTATAATCGATGTAAGGCATTAGCTCTTCAGCGACAATCACTTTCAAATGATCTGGGTTGTCAGCAATCAATTGTTTATCTTGCTCAAAACGTGCAAAAGTCTTGTTGGCAACTTGCTCTACTAATGTATAAGGATTGCTTTGATCAATCTCAACCTCAGCAGCCTGCGCTCCAATGCTCAACAGTGCAATCATGGCTAATACTGCTTGACGATACAAACCTTTAAACATACTTAAATCCTCTACTGCTCATCCTGAAAAGGTTAATCCTTTGAACCCATGCTATATAAAAACTGTCCAATCAACTCCTCTAGAACGAGTGCTGAATGAGTGTCTTCAATGCTATCGCCATCAACTAATAATTCGACATCATCATCCATAAAGCCAGGCGTTAACCCTAAAAACTGCTCACCTAACAAACCTGACGTCAAAATCGATAACGTGCTTGTTTCTGGAAAATAGTGATAACGCTTATCCATCGCGATACTCACAACCGGCTCTAGCTTCTCTGGATCAAGGTTAATGGCACTCACGCGGCCAACAACAACCCCCCCCACTTTCACTGGCGAGCGCACTTTTAAGCCGCCAATGTTACTAAATTTAGCATGTAGGGTATAACTGCTATCGCCGCTTTTTACCTCGACATTAGCAACGTTAAATACCAAAACCAAAAACGCTGCGAGGCCAGACAATAAAAATAGACCTACTAAAATCTCAATCTTCCTTGTCAACATAACGCATTTACCACTCTATTCAATAAATCTAAACAATAATTAACCACGAACTCTTCCCTGTAACTCGATAAATTACTGGCCAAACATCATCGCTGTAAGTAGGAAGTCTAAGGCCAATACGGCAAGACTCGATTGCACTACAGTTTGCGTTGTTGCGCGGCTAATTCCCTCTGGATTAGGGGTCACATGATAGCCCCGGTATAACGCAATCCATGTTACAACGATCGCGAACAGCAAGCTCTTGATCATGCAGTTCACTATATCCTGACGCCACTCAACTGAGGCTTGTAAAATCGACCAAAAGCTACCGCTATCAATACCTTTCCATTCAACACCAACAAGGTGGCCGCCATAAATGCCTACGGCAGTAAACATCAAAGCAAGTAAAGGTAAGCTAATTACGCCAGCCCAAAATCTTGGTGCAACGATCTGTCTAAGTGGATCAATGGCCATCATTTCAAGGCTCGAAAGCTGCTCGGTACTTTTCATGAGTCCTAGCTCTGCGGTCAGTGCCGAGCCAGCACGCCCCGCAAAGAGGAGCGCGGTGACAACAGGCCCAAGTTCACGCAGTAAACTCAACGCCACCATAGGCCCAAGACTTTCTTCAGTGCCAAAGCCTACAAGGATATTATAGCCCTGCAACGCCAGCACCATACCAATAAACAGGCCTGAGACAATGATAATCACCATCGACTGTACACCAATGACATACAACTGCTTAATAAGCAGCGGCGTACCTTTACGCAGGCGTGGTCTATGAGCTATAGCTCCCCATAGCATTAAACCCGCTTTTCCTAAGCCTACAACTAAATCAATTGCACTGCGCCCAAGGCGAGCAACCGCATCAATCAAGCTCACTGAGAAGTTCCTTCTTATAATCTTGCGCCGGATAGTGAAACGGTACCGGACCATCAGGCTCACCGCCAATAAATTGCTTCAGCTGCGGGTTAGCAGCTAATCGCAGCTCTTCAGGTGTGCCATGAGCAATAATGCGTTTATCTGCAAGTACATAAACATAATCTGCAATTCCTAGCACCTCAGCCACATCGTGCGATACCACCACAGAAGTCAGATTTAGTGCATCTGAAAGCTCACGAATAAGCTTTACCAGTACCCCCATCGAAATGGGATCTTGCCCTGCGAATGGCTCATCGTAGAGGATCATTTCAGGCTCTAATGCAATTGCTCGTGCCAATGCCGCACGGCGTTGCATACCACCCGATAGCTCAGTTGGCATTAACTGAGCAGCCCCTCTTAAACCGACAGCTTCTAGCTTCATCAGCACAATTTTGCGAATAATCTCTTCAGGTAAACCAGAGTGTTCTCGCAGTGCAAAGGCAACATTATCAAACACATTCATATCGGTAAAAAGTGCGCCACTTTGAAACAGCATACTCATACGCTTACGCAGCGCAAAAAGCTCACTACGACCACACTTATGTACATCGATACCGTCAAATAACACAGTGCCGCTGTCGGGAGTGAGCTGACCACCAATCAATTTTAAAAGCGTGGTTTTACCGATACCACTCGGGCCCATGATAGCGGTCACTTTGCCTTGCGGGATCGACAGGCTCACATCTTCATAAATGACGCGTTCACCGCGGCTAAAGGCCATATTCTGGATTTCAACCAATGTTTTCGAGGTCAGTGTCATGCAAGCACCCTGCATTTGATATCTAGTGGAAACATCCATTTTCCGTACCGGAAAGGGAGAAATTGTACGTAATTGACCTTATAGGTACAACCAAATACAGACTATCTTGCCGCAATACTTTCATTTTTCTTCAATTACGGCGAAAATACCTCGTTATACCCACAAATACTAAGAATCGATGTTATTTAATATTTTTTTGTTAGTCGCCGGATTAGGTGCGCTAGTTTGGAGTGCTGATAAGTTTGTATACGGCGCTGCCGCTTTTGCTCGCAACCTTGGCTTACCGCCAATGTTAATCGGTCTAACGATTGTTGCTATGGGCAGCTCAGCTCCGGAAATGTTTGTTGCAGCAACAGCATCGCTAGAGGGCATGACTGATACTGCAATTGGTAACGTGCTTGGCTCTAACATTGCGAATATTACCTTGATCCTTGGTGTGACCGCCCTTCTTGGAGCGATTTCAGTTAGCTCACAAACTCTGAAGCGCGAAATTCCAATGATGTTAGTGGCAACATTAATCGTCGGTTACTTTCTCTATGACGGCTTTTTAACCCGCGTCGAAGGCATTAGTTTACTGGTGCTATTTATCGGTTTAATGGGCTATCTGATTTGGCACGGTTTTCACAATAAAAATACTGATGCGTTAGCTGAAGAAGCTGCTGAAGAAATTCCTGCCGATGTCCCCACTGCTAAAGCCATTTTTTGGTTGGTTGTGGGCATGGTATTATTACCCTTATCTGCAGACTGGATGGTACAAGGTGCCGTTGGCATCGCGAAAGCCTATCATCTGTCAGACTTAGTTATTGGCTTAACGATTATTGCAGTGGGCACCAGCCTACCAGAACTTGCCGCTTGTGTGGCTGGCGTCTTAAAAAAGGAAGACGATCTTGCTATCGGTAACATTGTTGGTTCAAACTTATTCAATATTCTAGCTGTACTTGCCATTCCAGGGATCATTGCTCCCGGCGCAGTCGATGCTGCTGCGAGTACACGAGACTTTTATATGGTGCTTGCCACAAGCAGTGCGTTGGCAGTACTGATCTTATTGTCAGGACGCGCCAAGCAGCTAAAGCCTTGGCATGGCGTAGTATTACTTATTACATTTATTGCATATCAAGCAATCTTGTTTCTGTCTTAAGCCAAAACAAGATGCCACGCAGTTTAACGAGAGACCTAGAAATGGTAGATGAAAATCAACTACGCCAGTGGGGCACTAAAGTTATCGACATCGAAAAACAAGCGCTCGATAATCTGTATCAGTACGTCGACTCTTCAGCATTTGCTCAAGCTTGCCAGTTAATCTTGCAATGCACTGGTAAAGTGATTGTCATGGGCATGGGTAAATCCGGCCATATTGGTAATAAGATCTCAGCCACATTAGCGAGCACGGGCACACCAGCGTTTTTTGTTCATCCAGGCGAAGCTAGCCACGGTGATTTAGGCGTGCTTAGCGAAAATGACATCGTACTGGCAATCTCAAACTCTGGTGAAGCGAGTGAAATTCTGACCCTTATCCCCGTGATAAAACGCATGGGGTTGCCTATGATTTCAGTTACAGGGAAACCTGAATCAAGCATGGCAAAACTGGCGCAACTGCACCTTTGCATTGAAGTACCTGAAGAAGCCTGCCCACTAGGGTTAGCACCAACCTCAAGCACCACAGCAACACTGGTAATGGGTGATGCCTTAGCCGTTGCACTGCTGCAGGCGCGCGGCTTTACTCAAGATGATTTTGCTCTGTCTCATCCGGGTGGCAGCTTAGGTAGAAAGTTACTGCTAAAAGTCAGTGATGTGATGCATAAAGACGATGGATTACCAAGCGTTAGAGATAATATTTGTATTACCGAAGCACTTTATGAGATCTCTAAAAAAGGCTTAGGCATGACGGCAGTTGTCGATGATACTAACACCTTGGTCGGTATTTTCACCGACGGCGATTTACGCCGCGTTATCGATGCTGATGTCAATCTAAGAACGACTTCCATCGCGGATGTCATGACCAAAGGTTGCGTCACGATTACCGAGAATATTCTAGCCGCCGAAGCATTAAAAGTGATGGATACTAAAAGTATCAATGGCTTAATAGTGATTAATCAACAACAACAGCCTGTGGGCGCATTAAATATGCTCGATATGGTTAAAGCAGGAGTCATCTAAATATGTCGCATCAAGGATTTTACGGCCCGATAAGTGCTGACGTATGGCAAGCAGCAAGCAAGATTAAATTGCTAATCTGTGACGTTGACGGCGTGTTTTCTGACGGACTTGTATACATGAGCAATAGTGGCGAAGAGCTTAAAACATTCCATACCCGTGACGGCTATGGTGTGCGCTCAGTGCTATCTGCTGACATACAAGTTGCCATTATTACTGGCCGTAAATCGCAAATTGTTGAGGACAGATTTACTGCACTGGGTGTAACCCATATTTACCAAGGCGTAGATAACAAATTGGTTCCATATCAGCAACTGCTGTCACTTTACAATGTTAGCCCTGAAGAAGTGGCCTACATTGGTGACGACATGGTCGATTTACCTGTAATGCAAAAGGTAGGTTTATCAGTATGCGTGGCTGACGGTCATCCATATGTAAAACAACACGCCAAAATGACAACACACATAAAGGGCGGTCACGGCGCATTACGAGAGCTAACCGACTTATTGCTTCTCAGCCAAAATAAGTTTGAATCAGCCCACGGGATGAGCATATGAACCGGGTTACGCTAGCGATAATCCTATTTTTTGGCACAGCTTTGATTCTTTACTGGCAGGTGCAATCAAAAAAGAGTGAACAAGCGCTAGATATCGACGTAAGTCAACGTCCCGACTACATCATCGATGACTTACGTAGTGTTGAATATAACGAGCAAGGCTTAGTCAATAGCGAAGTAACCGCTAAGCACATGGAGCACTTCGATAGTGCCAGCATGACCTACTTTACCGAGCCTGTTTATCTTATTTACCCAGATGACGGTCAAGCCCAGTGGCAACTAAAAAGCGCAAAAGGTAGCCATAATAAAATAACCGGTAAGGTAACATTAGAAAACGATGTTATTATCGACTCTATTAGCCCTGAAGAACCAATACAGACGGTCAGTACGCAGTATCTAGAGCTCGATTTAAATACCATGATCATGACCTCTGATGACACCATTCATGTCACGGGGAACGAATTTGTCATTCAAGGTGTTGGCTTATATGCCGACCTGAATGCCCAAAGTGTAAAGCTTATCAGCCAAGTTGAAGGTACTTACGAAGCTAAATAATACGCTTTATATTGCACATATTGATACCGCAGCTACTAACGTATTAGCTGAGTAGAAGGACACTATGAAATACAACCAAACCATTTTAGCCGGTCTATTTTGCCTGTTAAGTTTTAATACCATTGCTAAGGTTAATGACCTAGAGCAAGAGGTTAAAATCGCCGCCGCCAGCCAAGAAGCTGACATCAAGAATAACCAGGTGATTTTCTTTGGCCCTGTTGAAGTTACTCAAGGCTCAATTAAGATGAATGCTGATGAGCTACGGGTATTTTCTAAAGCCGATAAAAGCGGTAAAACCCTTGTGGCAACAGGTAAGCCTGCAACCTACACCCAAACCATGGACGATGGCCGCCCAGCAACAGCCAGCGCCAAAGAGATCCGCTACGAGCTTGCCACCCGCACACTGACTTTAGTGGGTGATGCCACGCTTGAGCAAGATGGTAGCCAAGTCACCGGTAACCGCATTCGTTATAACATTAGCAAGCAACAACTGATTGCCGAAAGTACTGGCCAAGGCGACGATAGAGTTATCACGATTATTCAACCTGAAACCTATCAAGAAGATAAACCTGAAACGCCTAGCAAACAGGAACAATAATGAGCCAAATTACTTTAAAAGCGAGCAACCTGGCCAAGAGCTATAAAAACCGTGCCGTGGTACAGGATGTTAGCTTAACCGTAAAAACCGGACAGATTGTTGGTTTGCTCGGCCCTAATGGTGCAGGCAAAACCACAACCTTTTACATGGTGGTTGGTCTAGTCCAAAGCGATAAAGGTAAGATCTTCATCGATAATGATGATTTAACTTTAGATCCAATGCATTTGCGCGCCAGAAAAGGCATTGGTTACTTGCCACAAGAAGCCAGTATCTTCAGAAAGCTATCTGTTCGCGACAACATTATGGCGGTATTGCAAACACGCAGTGATATCAATGATGAGCAACGTGAAGAGCAACTTGAACACCTGTTAGAAGAGTTCCATATCACCCATATTCGAGATAGCCAAGGTATGGCGCTATCCGGTGGTGAGCGACGTCGTGTTGAAATCGCCAGAGCGTTAGCAGCTAACCCTAAGTTCATCTTGTTAGATGAGCCATTTGCCGGTGTTGACCCTATTTCAGTTATCGATATTAAGAAAATTATTGAACAACTAAAAGGCCGTGGTTTAGGGGTGTTAATCACCGACCACAACGTACGTGAAACCTTAGATGTATGTGAACATGCTTACATCGTTAGTCACGGAAACCTCATCGCAGAAGGCACGCCAGCAGAGATCTTAGACAACCAGCAAGTTCGAGCAGTGTACTTAGGTGAACAATTCAGGCTATAGTTAATTCACAGTTTCAAACCTTATAACTTAATAGCAATTACAATTTAGAATAAAATCAAACTATTAAGTTTTTAAGCTTTATTAGCTAGATCAGCCAGCTTTAACGTTTAACTACAGTGTAGGGAATAGCGGTACGATGAAAGCGTCACTCCAGCTCAAAATGGGTCAACAGCTCACTATGACTCCCCAATTGCAACAGGCAATTCGCTTGTTACAATTGTCTTCTTTAGAGCTGCAACAAGAGATCCAACAAGCATTAGAATCGAATCCGTTATTGGAACTAGATGAAGAGCAATCTGATGGCGATTTAGAGCAATCTGACGATCCGTCCAGCAATGACATCAATACCAATCAAGATAGTGCTAGCGTCGAGACCTCTGATGCGTTAACCCAAGACTCCATGCCTGATGATCTACCGATGGATACCACTTGGGATGAGGTGTATACCGTTTCTTCCAACTCCAGCTCAGGTGTTAGCCGCGAAGATGATATGCCGTTTCAAGGCGAGACTAGCGAAGGCTTATATGAACATCTTGAGTGGCAAAAAAACCTCACGCCATTTTCAGATAACGATCTCGCCATTGCTACCGCTATTATCGACGCCATTGATGAACGCGGTTATCTCACTCAAAGCTGTGAAGATATCCTAGAGGCAATGGGCGATCCTGATACAGAGTTAGACGAAGTTGAAGCCGTACTTAAACGCATCCAGCACTTCGATCCTATCGGGGTGGCAGCACGCAATCTCAGCGAGTGTTTATTAATCCAACTCGCTCAATATGCAGCAGATACACCGCATATCGATAATGCCAAGCTGTTAATTAAAGACTATTTAGATCTTATTGCCGGCCGTGATTTTAGGCAGTTAATGCGTAAAACTAAGCTTAAAGAAGACGAGTTACGTGAGGCGATCAGCTTAATCCAGACTCTGAACCCGAGACCGGGACTTGCGATTGCTCGTAGCAAAGATGAATACGTCATTCCTGATGTGTCGGTTAGCAAGAAAAAGGGCCGTTGGGTTGTTGAGTTAAACCCTGATTACATGCCTAAAATCAATGTAAATCAGCACTATGCATCAATGGCTCGCACAACAAACCAAGCTGATGGTCAATTTATTCGTGGTCACTTACAAGAAGCTAAATGGTTTATTAAAAGTTTAGAAAGCCGCAACGAAACCTTACTCAAAGTCGCCAACTGTATTGTCAAATTCCAACAGGGATTTTTTGAGTACGGGGAAGAGGCGATGAAACCTATGGTACTTAATGACATTGCCGAAGCCGTTGAGATGCATGAATCTACGATTTCGCGAGTCACGACCCAAAAATATATGCATACCCCACGGGGCATTTTCGAACTTAAATACTTCTTCTCTAGCCATGTCGGAACCGATGATGGCGGAGAGTGTTCATCAACAGCGATTAGGGCCTTTATTAAAAAGCTCGTTGCTGCTGAAAACCAAAAGAAACCATTAAGCGACAGCAAAATGGCGCAGCTTTTGGCTGAACAAGGGATTAAAGTTGCTAGACGTACGATCGCTAAATATCGAGAAGCGATGCTGATCCCTCCCTCAAACCAACGCAAGAGTTTATAACTCAATAAAAAGCATTTGGAGGATCGATATATGCAAATCAACCTAACAGGACATCACATTGAAATTACCGCTTCATTACGTGGCTATGTAGAAGAGAAATTCACAAAGCTTGAACGGCATTTCGATCAGATCAATAATGTGCACGTTATTTTGAATGTGCAGAAAATGCAGCAAACTGCCGAAGCGAAAATTCACCTAAAAAAAGGCGAAGTATTTGCCGCCTCGGAACATGCGGATATGTATGCCGCAATCGACTCCCTGATCGACAAACTTGATCGTCAGGTAATTAAACACAAAGAGAAGCTAACTAAACACTAACGATGGAACTAAGTACCATCCTGCAGCCGGAGTGCACTACCTGTGCCACTCCGGGCAGTAAGAAAAAGGTATTGGAGTTAATCAGTGATATTGCCGCTGTCCAGTACCCTACCCTTTCTTCGCAAGAGATCTTTGAAAGCCTCTTGGCGCGAGAAAAAATGGGTAGCACGGGTATAGGTAACGGTATCGCTATTCCGCATGGAAGGCTGGCCAATATAGAACATCCGGTTGCGGTGCTAGTTAAATGTGAAGATCCTATTCCATTTGACGCCATCGACAAACAACCCGTTGATATTCTTTTTGCGCTATTGGTGCCATCAGATCAGTGCGAGCAACACTTAGCGACACTGTCTTCTATGGCTGAAAAACTCAATGATAAAGCTGTCGTTAAGCAGTTGAGAAAGACCAGTAACGAGTCAGAACTTTACCAAGTCATTACCCAATAATTACTAAACGGGCCTTTAAGTGATCTTTAAAGGCCTTAGCAATTATTACAGCTAGATGATTTCTTCTGCAGTAGCTTGTTAAGTTCTTGCTTTAGAGCTTAAAAAAGTTAATCTATATCAATATTAAAGATAGTCATAAACCTCATATTTCATCAGGTAATCATACAATGAAGCTTGTTTTAGTCTCTGGTCGATCCGGTTCAGGTAAATCAGTGTTACTCAGAATGCTAGAAGATCTCGGCTATTATTGTGTCGATAACCTGCCACTGCCTATGATGGGCAGCTTGCTGAAAGAGCTATCTGGTAATACCAAGCTTGTGGCTATCAGTGTAGATATTCGTAATCTGCCAGAAAATAAGGCCGAGTTAGTTAAGCATCTTACGTTTCTGCCGGAAGGGGTTGAGCTACTAAGCTTCTTTTTAAACTCTAGCGATGAAGTCCTACTAAAACGCTACAACGAGACACGTCGTTTACACCCACTATCTCATGACAATGTTTCACTAAAAGAAGCCATCGAATTAGAAGGACGCTTACTTGAGCCCTTAGCTAATATCGTTGATCACTACATAGATACTTCAAGCTTGAATATTTATGATCTAAACGATCAGGTACGCGAGATCTTACTTGGTAATGTCGATAAAGAACTCATGATTAACTTCGAATCATTTGGTTTTAAGCACGGCATGCCGACTGAAGCAGACTTCATGTTTGATGTGCGCTTTTTGCCGAACCCTCATTGGGAGCCAGATCTACGACCAATGACAGGTCTAGACAAGCCGGTACAAGACTTTTTAAATGAGCGCCCACGGGTTAATGAATTCATAAAACAGATCGAAGATTTACTTAGCTCTTGGCTACCGGATCTAGAGCGTAACAACCGCAGTTACCTCACCATAGCGATTGGCTGTACTGGCGGCCAGCATCGCTCTGTCTACATTACTGAGCGCCTCGCAGCTCACTTTAAAAATGGTAAGCATAAAGTACAAGCGCGTCACCGAGAGTTAAAAAATGCCGACCATTGAGCGCCAAGTGACCATATGCAATAAACTTGGTCTACATGCGCGCGCAGCAACAAAACTGGTGGTGTTAGCATCAGAGTTCGATGCCGAAATCACTATTATTCAAGGTGAAAAACAAGCTTCTGCTACCAGTGTACTAGGCTTATTAATGCTAGAAACTGGCATGGGTAAATGCGTACAGCTTGTTGCGACTGGGCCCGATGCACAAATTGCACTCGATGCAATCTGCCAGCTAATCGATGCTAAATTTGACGAAGACAGCTAACTGCTTACTCCAAGTCTTCTGCGTTCTAATCATAATCAAATCATCAGCACTTAACATTTAGTAAGCGCCCTTTAAAACGACCCAGTGAGGGAAACATGCCGATTGAAGTTCTAGACAACGAAACAACAGATCAACGCCTCAATCAGCTTACAAAAGCGCTGGGAAGCGGCATGTTTGTCCATGTGCGTAACATGTTGCAAGATATGGCGGCTTCAGATATCGCTTTTATTCTTGAATCCTCACCACCACGTACCCGCCAAGTTTTGTGGCAACTGATTGATCAAGAACATACTGGTGAAATTCTTGATGAACTAGGCGAAGAACTCAAAGACGCCCTTATTTCACAAATGGGCCCAGAGCGGGTTGCAAAAGCCGCTCAAAGCATGGATACCGATGACTTAGCTTATATTTTACGTAGCTTACCTGATAGCGTTTTTAAGCAGGTGTTGCAATCTATGAGTAAGCAAGATCGGGTACGTGTAGAGCAAGCCCTGTCCTATCCAGATGACACTGCCGGTAGTTTAATGAATACCGATACCGTCACCTTAAGACCTGACGTTAATATCGATGTGATCTTGCGTTATTTGCGTATTCGCGGAGAGCTACCAGAAGCCACCGATATGCTGTACGTCGTAGATAAACGTGATCGGGTTTTAGGCGGCGTGCGCATTGCGGATCTTTTGACTTGCGACCCGAATGCATCAGTACGTGAAATCATGTTCTCAGAGCTCGAAGCCATCCCAGTAGGTATGTCTGACACCGAAGTGGCACAGCTGTTTGAACGTCATGACTGGGTGTCGGCCCCGGTTATCGATGAGAATGACAAGTTACTTGGACGTATCACCATCGATGACGTGGTTGACGTTATTCGTGAAGATGCTGAGCACTCAATGATGGGGATGGCCGGTATGGATGATGACACCGATACGTTCGGTCCAGTGCTTAAAAGTACTTTTCGTCGTTCACTATGGCTAACGGTAAACCTGTTTGCCGCACTATTAGCAGCATCCGTCAGTAACATGTTTGAAGGCACCATTGAGCAATTTGCAACTATCGCTATTTTAATGACCATTGTACCTAGTATGGGCGGCGTTGCCGGTAATCAAACTTTGGCATTGGTGATCCGCGGTATTGCCCTCGGGCAAATTGGCCAAAGTAACTCTCGCTGGTTAATTGGTAAAGAGCTGGCCATTGGCTTCCTCAACGGCTTATTGTGGTCCATTTTAGTATTTGCCGCAGTATGGGTCTGGAAAGGTGATCTCGCCTTAGGTGGCTTGATTGCGGGAGCTATGCTTATCAATATGACTGTTGCAGGACTTGCTGGTGCGACCATTCCACTGATCCTAAAACGAATGAATATCGACCCTGCTCTAGCAGGCGGTATGGTATTAACTACCGTAACAGACGTTATTGGCCTGTTTGCCTTCCTCGGTTTAGCAACATTGTTCTTAATGAGTTAAGCGATAAAAAAGGCCGCAATTGCGGCCTTGTTAATATTACTGCTTTAACGGCGCATCAAAACCATAGTCAGCTAATATTTCCTGTCCCGATTCAGACAGAATAAACATCGCTAATTTCCAGGCATCATTGTGCGCATCATCAAGTACGATTAAGCCATAATTTGCACCGACAGCCAACGGCTCAGGCATCTGGACAATTTGTAAATCTTGCACCTCTTTTTGTGCTAAAACGGCATTGGTACAATAAGTTAAAAATACGTCAGCACGCTTATTTTCCATCACCCATCCGTAAGTGTTACGGCCTTTAGGCGCCTTAGCACTTTTTGCACCACCAGTAAGCTGTAATGCCTTTTGCTCTAATGTGGTTTTGGCACCTGATTTTAGCGCATCAGCTTTAGCAAAAATTTTCCACGCGTAATCACCTGAAGGATCGGCTTTTGGCGTTGATGTTCCCACTCTAACCTTCGGGTCAAGCATCACAGCTAGTAACCCTTCGCTGTCAATTTTCACATCAGCTTGCGCTAGTGCACACATCTGGTTGCGAGCAAACATCACCACATTATCGCCTTTGCCTGCAGCCTGTAGTGTTTGCGGATGTTTCATATTTGCCGAAGCGAACACACCAACTTGCTCACCGCCTTCAATACGTTTTCTCAGTAAGCCTGATGGACCAAAATCTGCGTGTACCTGTTGCTGCGCTTGTTGCTGATAAGCACTAACAATATCGGTCATCGCATTTTTAAGACTACCAGCAGCTCTTAATTCAACTGGCGCGGCATGTACTGCCATAGGTAGGGTTAACAGTGAAACTAACAGCCATTTTTTCATGATTTTTATACTCATTAGGGTTATCTATCATTATTACTCCTAATGAGAAAACATCCCTCTGCAAATCACAATGCCTAAGCCCTTGCTAATGAACTTGGTATGTAATCTCGAGAGGTGTATCACGCCTTACTCAGTCAGGTAAGACAAAAAGTCCAAACCAATACTTAAAGATCAAAAAAGCCATCCGCAGATGGCTTTTATCGCAAACCGATAAGTTTTGCGAGCAATAGAAAAATCTATGCTTTTGGCATTGGGCTTAAAATAATCTCTACTCGACGGTTCTCTGCGCGACCTTGCTTGGTCTCATTAGAGGCGATTGGCTTTGATTCGCCCATACCATGTGCAGCAACTCGCATAGCGGGTACCTTATGGCGAGTTAAATAGTTAGCTACTTCACTGGCGCGTACTTGCGACAATCTTAAGTTATATGACTCGGCACCTGAACTATCGGTGTGTCCCATAACATTTAACTTAGTCTCATCAAACTCAAGTGCAACTAACACGACACTGTCTAATACTTGCTGCGCACGTTGACTCAAATCGGTTTGATCTACGCCAAACGTCACATCATTTGGCATATTCAGAATAATATTATCACCGCTACGGGTTACGCTAACACCTGATGCCTGTAGTTGCTTACGTAACTCAGCTTCCTGCACATCCATGTAATAACCGATACCGCCACCCAATGCTGCACCAGAGGCGGCCCCAATTAACGCGCCTTTACCGCGATCACTCTTACTTGAAGATGCCACGCCAATCGCTGCACCTGCAATGGCGCCAATTAGCGCCCCATTAGTCGCCTTGCCATTTTGCGATTCATTGGTGTACGGATTCGTTGTTTGACAACCAGAAATCAGCATAACAGCAATTAAGCCACCAGCCAGTACAGAACTACGTTTTACACTCATATTTACCACTCCTAACTGCTTTCACGATGCGCAAAAGCGACGACTTATAAGTTGTATTTTTTTAGCAGTATATAAAGCAGATCGGATTAAACAATGCTTATGCGCTTAAGTGCGTTAAAAATACACAGCTTTATTTGCACCAAATTTGATCATTTACGCCCCAAACTGGTGCACAAAAAAGCCATTGTAATGCCCTTTAATCTTGCATGGTTATATAACCACATGAAATATAATGACTTAAATTAATTTATCAATTTGGCACAACTTAAGCATACCCAATATTGAGTACTCTAGGGCATTAAAACTAACCAATAAAAAAGACCAAGAGTGACACCAAGGTGAGCATAAGCACCTTGGCAAAGGCATGGCGTCAGCACACTCAAAAACGCACCAACAGCAGATGTTTACACATTAGAATTGAAAGAGAAAATACCGATGGATGCTATCAAGCTTAATGTTATCAACGAAGTTAAAATCAAAGGCCGCTTATTATCTGATGTCGCTAAAGACTATGGTTTAACCACTAAGAGTGTGTATCAGATTGTGCAGCAGAATGAGCAGAAATCGAATAAAAGCCGTCTCGCGATGGTGCAACAAACAAAATCTCTCGGCTTGCGTCTAAAGCAATTATGGACTCGTCACTAATTTAACAGGCTGTACCCTGTTAAGCAGAGGCGAGAAACACAATTTTCGCCCAAACGAAATACAAAAATTAACGCGCTAACTCTATAAAATAATATTACGCTTAATGTGAATTTCGCCTCTGCACCCCAAGCTAGCCAGCAAAAAAGACCCTAAATTGATTAGCTAATGACTTATCGTCTTGGCGACCATACTTAATCAGTAAATCTTCACGACCATCATCATTTAAATCCTCTACCATGATCATTTCGCCATCAGTTGGTAGTTGTAACTCATGCTCTTGCGCCTTACGGCTAAATAACCCATTGCCAGCTTTACCTAAATAAATCCTCAAAGTAGATTCATCTTCCGATAATAATAGATCTTTCAAACCATCACCGTTGAGATCTGCAAGCTTCACCACTGGGTTACCCGACTGGCCCGAGCTAAGGCTGAAGTTAAGTTCAACTTCTTTAGTCACATTAGACTTGTCACTATAGCGGCTATTAGCATCCATCTTAAACAGATGCACATCTTGCGCTATGCTGCCAGACAGTATTGCGCCCACCACTTGACTTACACCAATATCAAAGCCCGCAACCATGACCTCATCTTTATTGTCGCTATCAATATCGACAAACTCTAAACCGGTTAACGTTCCTTCCGCGCGCACCACACTGCTAGGTGTTTTAGGAAAGCTAATTCGACCTTCTTTGGGCTCACCAAGATAGATTTCATAATCGTTGACCCGATCAAATACGCTGGTGCTTTTGGTATAACGGATCACCATATCGCTTATGCCATCATCATTAAGATCTTTAAGGTGTTCAACTTTACGATAGATCAATTCACTTTGATCAAGTGGCTCACCATAGGCGTCTCGCTTATTCCACCAGTCTATGCCACTGATAGGCTGGCTCACTGAAACATACTGTGCAACAGGATCGAAACCCTTAGCATCTGTCTGCTTGTATACCTCTAACTCGCCTTCGCCAATTTTGACGATATCCGCTAAGCCATCAAGGTCGAAATCACTAATATAAACAATTGACTGAGTGTAAGTCGCACCATCTTCAAATAAGCGCGATTGTGGTTTAATCGGTAAGGTTTGGCGATTGAAACCTTGCTCTGTGGCTAGAAAAAGGTGTGCCTGAGTAAAATCATGGATCAGAATATCATCTCGGCTATCGCCATTGAGATCTTTTACAAACTCACCACGACTAATAAAATCTGGCCGCTCTTTAAACGATAAAGAGTTAATCTGCGCCACAGACGCTAAATTAAGCGATGTATCAATTGGTTGCGGTTGCATCAATAACAGCTCATCTTGCGATAAAAAATACAGCTGTTGTAAACCGTTAGTCGTCGAACTTGTAATATCAAAACTATGCACTGCCAATGGCAGTTGATATTGATGTAGCAGTTTATACTCGCCTTCAACAAGTTGATAAATTGCCATTTGGCGCTGCTTCATATCATCGATGCCAAAAGCAATTAGCTCTTTACCCGATTGCGGCAAAACATCAGCCGCAATGATAGGGTGGGTTAGCTCAAAAGGCGCGTTAACTGTCGACTTATTAAAAGTTAGCTCAGCAGCATAAGCTCCATCAACAGATAAAGACCAAGCCGTAAAGCCTACTGCGACACCAATCAATCCTTTATATGCACTGTGCATAACCTCACTCCTTGTGTCACCCCATTAATCCTTGGGTATATTCAACACAGCTAATCTAGAAACTAAAGACTATCGAGACTAGCGGTTTTTGAGCGAGAGCAAAACCTTCAATTAACATCTTGCAACACATTTGCAACAACCTTTGTTGCAATCAGGCCTTTAAAGACGAAATCTAGCACTAGGCTTGCATATACTAAGCAATGATTAACCTACTGTTGCGATTCAATATTATTGAAAGTCCAATAATTAGCACCTAACCAGTTAACAATTAATCCCGCTAACACACCTAACGCAAAACCAATAAAATTAGCAACTGTTAAATTAGCAACTTGCTCAAACAACACGGTATTGACAGCATAGAACGTTAATAAGTTCATTGAAGCTGCGGCAATTGCTACAGATAAAGATTTCGTTAACTGCTTAAGTTTCGGTTGAGCAAGGCGCCTGCTAAACGTCCAGTAACGATTAACTAGCCAAGATACAACGACAGCAATTAAAAATGCGATGCTTCTGGCAAGCATCAACTGTAACTCAAGCAGATTGGTCAAGATTAAGAACAGGCTAAAATCAACAACAAATACGCCAGCACCAACCAGTAAAAAACGAATTTTTTCAAGGCGACTGCAACTTAACCTAAGACTAGATTGCGGTCGCCCTCCGTGAGGTTGAGCTGCATTATCAAAGCGCTGCAACGGGCTTAATCGCGATGACATTGCAATAGATCTCTTCTGCTATTACTCGCTACGACTCGACAACTGCCAAACTTCGATGGCTCTAATCGATTGGCAATGACCAGATAAAACCCTGATGCGTCTATCTCCGCCATATTAGTGATCTTGTCGGCTGTACCTGCACTATAAAATCGTCCAGAAAAGGGTTGCTGTTGCCAATAATAAGTCGGTAAATCATAGCTACGCTGGGCTAACAACCAACGCTCACTTTTATCTTTCCCCACATCAAAGTGCAGCACTGCGACTGTCAGCAATAATAATGCTGGAATACAAAGCGCGATGACATTCAGGCCAGGTAGCGCTTTGTTACGCCACGCATAACCTAAAAATAGCGCAAGCCCTGGGATCCCCGGTAACACATAAGCGGGTAAGATGTTACCTGCAAAGGTAAACAACACCATTGGCGCTATCATCCAACAGATAAAAAAACTGGCTAAGCCTTGCTGGTTGTTGCTAGCAACGTCTGCTTGCTGCAACTCATCGACATTCAGCTTTGACTTGTCTTCGGTAACCACTTTGTAGATAGCAAAAGGCAAAAACAGCGACCAAGGCATTGCAGCCATAACGAAATAGAGCCAAATCGTACCTCTAACTTCATCATGGGCGCTGCCGTACAGATCCCCCTGCCAACCACTATCAACAAAACGTGAAAAATGCTCACCAATAATAAAGTAATTTAAAAAACCCGGTGTTGTTTGTTCAGCAATCACATACCAAGGTGCAGCGATTGCTAACATGAGTAGACAGCCGCCCACTAACGGAATCCTGCGCCATAGCTCACGCCACAACTTTAACGGCCCATAATGCCAAAGTAACCATAAGCCGCTGCCAAGTGCGAACAGCACTATGGTGACAGGACCTTTAGCCAATAGGCCAATGGCTAAACCAGCAAAGCCTGCATATCCCCACAACTTGTCACCCTGCCAACAAAGATAAAAGCCTATCATTGCCAAGGTTAGGCCTAAAGTGAGCGCCATATCAGTCATTACAGCACCTGCACTGATAGTAAATACCACTGTTGACGCCAGAATAATCAGTATTGGCAATACCGGTAAGTTAACTCGTTTAGTAAACAGGCCGACTAACAATAAAGTCAGTACTGCCGCTAACCAATGTGGAAACCTTACGGCAAATTCATTGACACCAAATAACGTGATAGCGCTAGCACTCATCCAAGTATGCAATGGCGGTTTGCCCCAAAATGGCACGTTATAATCGAACAATGGCGTGATCCAGTTACCTGTTTCAACCATCAACCTTGCCATCTCACCATACCTAGCTTCCGTGGTATCCATTAGCGGGTACCAAGGCAATAGCAACATTCTGGTTAACACTACAACCAGCAGAACCCCTAGGCCTACTCGCGTATCTACAGCCTTGAGCATTACTTGGCCTCCAAGTAACTAACATTGGAATGTTTAGCGGCAGCCGGCACAGGTGATACATTGTTGCGGGCTTTAACTTGCGCCAAGGACTGCTTATAAGCGACCTCTTCAATTAAATACAGTGGCCGCTGTTTAACCTCAACAAACACTCGCCCTAAATATTCACCAATTAACCCAAGCGCCAGAAGTTGGATCCCAGCAAGTGCTAGTTGCACCACCATCAACGATGGATATCCGGCAACGCTTTCACCAAAAATCAGGGTATTAGCAATAATCCAGCCGCCATATGCAAAAGCACTTAACGCAGTAAACACGCCGCACCATGTCGCCAACCTTAATGGCTTAAAGCTAAACGAAGTAATGCCATCCATTGCCAAGCCAAATAACTTGCCGTAGTTCCACTTGGTTTCACCAACAAAGCGCGGATCACGATCAAACTCCAAGGTTTTCTGTGAAAAGCCCGGCCAACTGAATAAGCCTTTCATAAAGCGATTACGCTCAGGAAGTTGTTTGATACTGTCGATGACTTGACGACTCATCAAACGAAAATCGCCCACATTTTCCGGAACAGGAGAGTCTGATACCCAGTTCATTAATCGGTAGAAACATGCCGCAGAAAAGCGTTTAAACCAAGTTTCGCCCAAACGTCGTTTACGCTTCATATTGACAATGTCATAGCCAGCCCGCCACTGAACAAGCATGTCAGGGATCAACTCAGGTGGATCTTGCAGATCCGCATCTAGCATGATGACCACGAGCCCTCTAGCCTGCTCAATACCAGCAGACATTGCAGCCTCTTTGCCAAAATTCCGGCTTAACTTAATGCATTGATATTCATTATCGACCAGTGGTAACTCACTTACCTGCTGCCATGAGTCATCACTGCTGCCATCATCAACAAAAACAATTTCGCTGCGCTCATCGAGAGTCGACAACACCTTAGTCAACCGCTCAACCAGTGGTTTAATCATTAGTGATTCATTAAACAGTGGCACGACAACAGATAAACAAATCTCGGTACTACTAGCGCTTTGACTCGGCGAAGAATAAGGCATAAGTTTGTCCTAAAACGACTATATTTCGCGATAGCATGCCTAAGTTGAAGTGAACAAAATGTCATTGACATTTTTTCGACATAAAAATGCTAAAATCAACTTTCTAAACTGCAGTTACGGTCCAGAAGTGATGACAATTAAACTACTGATAATTGAAGATAATAGCGATGTCGCAGGGATCCTTGGTGATTACTTTGAAGCAAAAGGGATGGAGCTGGATTTCGCGGATAATGGTGAGCTTGGGCTATCATTGGCACAAGCCTTTGACTTTGATGCCATCATTCTTGACCTCATGTTACCAAAGCTCGATGGTCTGAGCCTTTGTAAAGCACTGCGTTCACTGGGCTGCAGCACTCCAATCTTAATGTTAACTGCACTAGACAACAAAACCGATCTATTAACAGGCTTTGACTGTGGCGCCGATGATTATCTTGGCAAACCATTCGATTTAGATGTCGTTGATGCACGTGTTCAAGCACTAGTAAAACGCCATCGTGGAGAAGTCGCCCAAGGCCTATTAAAATTCGGTGATATCGAGATCAATATCGCCAAACATCAAGCATCGCGTCAGAATATGCTATTGGCACTCACTCCAATCACCTATCAGATTTTACTGTTGCTAATGAAAAACGCTCCCAATATTGTTAAGCGAGAACAGATCATCGAAGAAATCTGGGGGCAATCACCACCTAGTAGCGATATTTTGCGTAGTCATATGTATCAACTGCGTAACCAGCTAGATAAACCCTTTAAGCAACCTATGCTTGCTACTGTACCTAAAGTAGGATTTCGCCTACAACTTGGAGAAAACGCGTGCTAAGCAGCCTTTTCAATCGTGCACCATTAGCAGTTAGCCTGCCACAAAAGCTGCTTATCTATTTTAGTACGATAGCCTTAATGATTGGCCTGACTATTTATGTCTTTATGCTAAGCATAATGCAGTGGATCGAAGATGAAGTTAATCAGCACGAACTTGAAGCCAGTGCACCGTTTGCTATTAGTTTATTTCAGCAAGGCGCAAGACAGCCCCTGCAAATAGGCCTTCACGTTCAAGCATTTTACTCCCATGACTTTATCCCTGAAGCTTATGGCGATCTTAGCCAATTCCCCGCAGGTTTCTCAGGTGAAGTCGTTGATCGTAACCAAACCGGATTATTCTATGAAATATTTAGTTTTAAGCTATTTAATAAAGACGAATTAAACGCGGAAAAAGAGCTATTTTTATATCGTAGTGAATTCTTACTCGATGGAAAAGTGCAGCCGCTCTACCTTGTTATGCCAGCAGACAATGTCGAGCTAAGCGATGCTGAGTGGCAATCTATCAATCTATTTGTATTAATCTTTATTGGGGTACTTTTCTTATTATTTGGCTTTGCGATTCATAAGCTGAGTCAACGTTTAGTCGAGCCTGTCGATCAGCTCGTTAAGCAATTAAAGTCGCCAGCAGAGCACCCTAAATTTTCGGTGCCAAAACAGTCTGCAGCTGAGTTTAGTCAACTTAGCCAGAGCCTAAATGATTATCGCCAGCAAAATGAAATGATGATCAAACAAGAACAAGCTTTTGCTCGCTACGCAAGTCACGAGTTGCGCACCCCTATTACCGTAATTAGCGGTGCCGCTAAGCTACAAGAACAAAATGATGCCCCAGCATTTCAAGCCCGGCAGCGAGATAGAATACAAAGAGCAGCACATGAGATGCAGCATACCGTTGATGCACTGCTGAGCATTGTTAAACAAGAGAAAGGTACCGTTAGCCATCAAGCAAGGCGACTAGAGCGTGCCGAGATAGAACAAATCATTCAGCCACTCATCTTACTTGCTCAAGCAAAAAAAATAGCACTGACTATCGACTTTAAACAAGCACCACTTATCAAGCCAACACCAGCGGTTTTACGCATGTTGCTCAGTAATATTGTTACCAATGCCATTAATGCCAGTGACTCAGGGCAAATCCAGGTAATCGTAGATACTGACTATATTTCAATAAACGATAATGGTCGTGGTTTAACCTCATCACAACTCGAACAGCATAGTGAGCAATATAATGGCCACGGACTAGGTTTGCTGATTGTAGACAGTTTATGCCAACGCTATCACTGGCAGTTCAGCCTCAAAGAGATTGAACCGCGAGGCTGTCAAGCTAAGCTCACGTTTCCGCAACTCGATAACACTTAACTAACGCAATAGTGGCTGTGGTACTCACTAGCAAATACGTTATTTTTATTATAAAAATTCGCGTTAATCGCCAAACTCTATTAAGTTTTAAAGACATATCAAGGAATATTTCTGTGCTAATACCAATCGGTATAAGTGTAAGAAATTAAGATAAAAAGAAGGCAAGTATGGCCCTAATCGACACTAAAGAGATCTACATCCATGAGGATATAGGCGAGAGCTGGCAAGAGATTGTGAATCTTATTTCAGAGATCTCAGCCATTCCTGCGACATTAATCATGCGCTTACACCGTAGCGAAATTGAGGTATTTACTCGTAGTCAAACACCTAATAACCCCTACACTCCCAGAGAAAGAGAACGTATAGGAATAGGGCTATATTGCGAAGCCGTCATCAACGGACGCAAAGAACTTATCGTCAATAACGCACTTGAAGATCCTGATTGGTGTCATAATCCAGATATAAAACTCGGCATGATCGCCTACTTTGGTATGCCACTACATTGGCCAAATGGTGACATATTTGGCACTATTTGTATGTTAGACAACCAACCTCAGCAATTTGATAACCCAACCAAACAGTTACTGCGACGTTTTCAAGCAATTATAGAAACCGATCTGAACAAGGTTTATCAACAAGCTATACTTGCTAATGAAAATAAGCAGCTGTCAAAAAAAGTTGCCGAACAAACACGCGAGTTAGAACTACTCCGTAATAGTCACACCCAGCAAAACAGTGCTTAATTGTTACAGCAGCTTTAACGTTATTGAGTTCGCTTAGCACTCGTGAGCACTATCATCGACCAACTTAGAGCAAATAGTCTGCGCAATACGTCGGCTAAAAATCACCGATAAGTGCAGCACAATAATAAAGCTTTGATTATCAGCAACTCGCCATATGGAACTAGAGCTAGGCACGATAGTAAAATCGATAGGTGTACGATAAGAATAAAGTTTTACCTTCTTTAGCTGGGATTCCGAACTAGCAAGTTGCAGCAATAACTCACTGTTTGGCCTTAGCTGTTTAATCCCTTTTGAAGGGTAAGGTAGGTAAGCTAAATAACTACCATGATGAGGCGCAGCAAGACTAAAAAACTGCCTAACCCGAGTAGCACCCCCTAAATATTGTAAATAGTAACGACTCACAATCGCGCCCATACTAAAGCCGATTAATGTAATCTCGCTATCGCAGCCAAAAAAAGCATCTATTTGCTCACTCAAATTAGCAGCCGCATGTTCAATACCAAGCCGACCATCAAAAGGGCTAATAGTCGGACTAAAACACTCATGCCCTGCTGCCTGTATGCGCTTTTGTAATACGCGCATAACATGCCCAGTATTAAAGATGCCGTGAACTAAGACAACTTTCATATTGCGACCCTTAAGTTAGAAATTAACAACCGCACTTCTCAAGTGAATAATACCCTAAGGGATAGTCACTGACAGTAATTAAGCAAGATTAGCAGTATTTATTAACGCATTTTTGCTATTATTACTCGGTCATCCTGACACTATTTCAAATGAGCTCAATATCTATGTCGATCACTTCATCGGAGCAAAACACTTTGCCTCTTTCTCAAGCGCTAAGCCAAGCTATAAATAAACGCGCTGACTTTTTACAGCAAGCCGCAGATCAACAAACGGATTGTTTTCGCCTATTTCACGGTACGGTCGAGGGGTGTAATGGGCTCAATATCGATCGCTACGGTAATGCTTGGCTGATCCAAAGCTTTCATCAATCACTTACAGAATCAGAGTTATCAGAGCTAACAGCACAACTAAATCAAGTTGCCGAGTTAGCGGTGATCTATAACGATCGCTCCAATAAAAACTCAAGGGTACTCAATACCTTAGTCGATGAGCTACAAGAGTTTGCGACAAGTGAGCAGCAAATGCAGGAAAATGGCATTAAATTTACCAGCAAGCTACGTCATGAAGGCCAAGATCCATTACTGTTTTTAGATATGCGCATAGGCCGCGAATATGTCGCAGCCAATAGTGAAGGCAAAACCGTACTCAACCTATTTTCCTACACTTGCGGCATTGGCACAGCGGCGGCGGTTGGCGGAGCAAAACGCGTCGTTAATGTCGATTTCTCCTCTTTTGCATTGGCTGCTGGACGTAAAAATGCCGCACTAAACCAAGCGGAAGATGTGTGCGAGTTTATCCAGAGTGACGCTTTCCCTGCCTTAAGACAGCTTGCAGGCCTTAACGTTGGCGGTAGACGTAATCAAAGGCTACCCGCTTATCCCAAATTAGCAGCGACTCAGTTCGACCTGGTGTTTCTCGACCCACCTAGATACGCAAAAAGCCCGTTTGGTATCGTTGATCTAATCAATGATTACCAAAGCCTATTCAAACCAGCCCTACTCACCACTAAAGCAGGTGGAACGATAGTTTGCTGTAACAATGTTGCCAAAGTTGACCGTGAAGCTTGGTTTAACAGCTTAGTTCGCTGTGTAGAAAAACAGGGCCGTAAAGTAACAGAGCACACTTGGTTAGATTGCCACCAGGATTTCCCTTCGTTTGACGGTAATCATCCGCTTAAGATTGTGGCGCTACAGTTAAGCTAGCTCGGCAAAAAAAAGCGACGTTAACGTCGCTTTTTAACCACCTGTTAACCATATAAGCACCAAACCAAAATAAAACACAATAATTAACACTTAGTTTATTAGACGAACAGCATCAAACACTTAGGTCAAAGTGATTGCAAAAATCACAGTGAGAGCAAATTTCACCCGACTACCAATACAAACTAAAAACCAACAAATACAAACACTTAAAACCAAACAAACCTGTAATTATTTTTTTTATTCATTCGTACATAAATTAAGCTTTACTTTCCAATTTAAAAGCATAAAATCCGCGAAATCAGACCAACACTCAAACTTTCAAAAGTATCAATCTACAGGAGATAAAGGTGGACATTTCTGCCTGCAAACCACATAAAAACAGTACGTTCGTACCTGTTACTGGTTTATCGTTTTTTGCTATCGCATCTGGTTTCTTAATGAGTCTTATTCCATTGTCACTTGCTTCATTTGGCATGGATAGTTCATTGGTCGCTTGGTTGGCGAGCATCTTCTATTTAGGCATTTTAGTTGGTACGAGCTGTATTCAAACAATTGTGGCAAAACTAGGTCATCGTTTTTCGTTGATCCTATTTTTAGCATTACTTACTTTAACTATCGCAGCCATGCTCGTTATGCCAACAGCTAAAGTCTGGTTAGCGGCACGCTTTATTGCAGGTTTTGCCGTGGCCGGTGTATTTGTTGTAGTAGAGTCTTGGCTACTAATGGCTGATAGCGCTAAACAAAGAGCAAAACGTCTTGGCCTATATATGACGTCACTCTATGGCGGTAGTGCACTTGGCCAGCTAGCTATTGGACCGCTAGGTGTTAATGGTGTAACGCCATTCCTTTGGGTTATCGGTTTACTTATGCTAGCCATTTTGCCACCACTTTTAATTAAAAAAGGCCAACCTGAAAGCTTAGAGCATAAAAAGATCAGTTTAAGAGAAGTGCGTAAAATTAGCTTGCCTGCTGTCATTGGCTGCCTTGTGTCAGGCATGCTACTAGGCCCTATTTATGGCCTAATGCCTAGCTATATTAACGGTCAATTTGATAGCACTGAGCGAACAGCATTTTTAATGGCGGTGATCATTTTAGGTGGTATGTTAGTGCAACCATTGGTCAGCTACCTATCAACTCGAATTGGTAAAAGCCTATTAATGGCGCTATTTTGCTTACTAGGTACTATCGGTATTGTCGGTATCGCTGATGGTAGTTCGATTGCATTTATTACAGTAAGTTACTTTTTATTAGGTGCCAGCTGCTTTGCGCTTTATCCGATTGCCATTTCACTTGCTTGTGAAACGATGGCATTAGAGAAAATCGTCGCCGCAACCGAATTAATGTTGTTGAGCTATAGCGTAGGCTCAGTATTTGGCCCTGTTATTGCGGAACATAGCAGTACATCGGCACACTCGTTAATCACCTATTTAGCTGTGGTATTGTTAACCACTTCTATCTATATGTTGATTAAGAGCGTACAAAACACTCGCAGTGGACATACACCAGCGATTGGATAACCACTACTGGTATTATCATTATCTAAAAGCGCAGCAATAGCTGCGCTTTTTTATAAAAAAACACTAATACCAATTAGTATAAAGATTTGCTCGCTCAGCGAGAGTTTAGCGGCACTTAGACAAGTGCAACGAGTGAAGAGCATAGTTGAACTAGGTTCAAGCTTCCTCTTTATTATCAAGAGTAGCAGGATCAGCGCCGCTAAAACTCGCCATTCTGGAGCGTTTTTGGCTGCCTACTTCTTCGTTGAATAACTTCACAAGGGAGCAACCATTCTTTCAGTTATCCGCCTTGAATTAGTTTGCCAAAAAAGCTCTGAGTAGATCAACTTCTCATACTAATTGGTATAAAATATGTCTAGATGTTTAGCGTGGTCAATTATTCAAGCCCTGTGCTCTTTAACACGCTAAAATCATCGTCCAATATCGTGCAGCTAACGCTTTAGAGAACCCAATCAGTGAAATGTGCCTACTTTGATCAACAACAGTGTCTTTCTTGTGTCAATATTCAGCAGCCAATGCCCGAGCAAGTTAACGCTAAGTCGCAAGTATTAACCCAACTACTCAGTGACTTTGAGGTCGAGCAGTGGCATCAACCTGTTTTTGGCCCTGATAGTGGCTTTCGCAATAAAGCCAAAATGGTGGTACTTGGCGCTGCACATCAACCCATTTTAGGCATTGTTAGCCCAGACGGAACTCCTGTTAGCTTGTGTGACTGCAAGTTATACCCTGCTGATATGCAGCAATTGCTGCATCGTCTTGAGTTGTTTGTACGTCAGGCTGGGATACCGCCTTACAATGTTGAAAAAATGAAGGGTGAACTCAAATTCATTCTACTCACTCGTAGCCAAATTAAAGGTGAGTACCTTTTACGCTTTGTGCTTAAATCACACAAATCTATTGAACGTATTGAACGTGAGCTACCTAAGTTATTATCTGAGTTTCCACAAATTAAGGTTGTTTCAGTAAATATACAGCCAACTCATATGGCTATTTTGGAAGGTGAAGAGGAGATCTTTCTCAGCGAAGAAACACGCCTAGCGGAACAATTTAACGATGTACCTTTGTTTATTCGCCCAAAAAGCTTCTTCCAGACCCACCCGCACATTGCTGCGCAACTTTATCAAACGGCTCGAGAATGGGTCGCAGAGTTAACCCCTGATTCATTATGGGATCTATTTTGTGGTGTTGGCGGCTTCGGTTTACATTGTGCATCAAAAGAGATCGCCTTAACTGGCATTGAGATCTCAGCTGAAGCCATTACCTGTGCAAAAATTTCGGCACAAACAATGGGCTTAGACAAAGTTGAATTTACAGCATTAGACTCAACCAGTTTCGCCACGGGACATGATGCCGAAGATAAGCCAGATGTTGTAATAGTCAATCCGCCAAGACGCGGGATCGGCCAATCTTTATGTGAGTCATTAACCGCTTTTGCTCCAAATGCCATTTTGTACTCAAGTTGCAATCCACATACCCTTGCTAAAGACTTAGCCCATATTAAAGGCTACCGTATTCACAAGGTGCAGCTTTTCGACATGTTCCCACATACAGAGCATTTCGAAGTACTCGTCATGCTAATAAAACAAAGCTAAATCTAAATCTATTAAGGCCTAGCAGATTTGCTAGGCCTTTTTGCTGCCTGATTTCTGCAAACTCGTATAATAATCCAACTAAAATCACCAGCAGCTTTATTAGCATTTATTAAACATTAGTACACATAATGAGACTAACATCACAAAAAACGCTTCACAGAACCGTCAAATGTGATGTAAACCAAGATAACGCGACATATTGTCCATTTTCGATATCATTATAAAAATAAGCCAATTATAATAATGACTTAACTACTAAGGATATACTTATGAAAATCAGCGCACGTAACACTCTTAACGGTACTATCAAGTCAATCGACGAAGGTTCAGTAAACAACGAAGTTGTTATCGAACTAGCTCCAGGTGTTGAAATCACTTCTGTAGTAACTAAAAAATCTTGTGAGCAACTAGGTCTAGTTGTTGGTGGCACTGCATACGCTATCATCAAAGCAAGCAACGTAATGGTTGCTGTTGACTAAGCTATTGCTTAAAAGAAAGCCGCAAACACCTCAGTGCTTGCGGCTTTTTTGTATCTAAGAGAGACGATTCTACTGCGGACTAATCAACGCAACTATCGAGCCAATAATAATCAAAGACACGCCAAATAAAATAATGTATTTCACACGTGTTGCATGTTTATAAGCCAATAACCCAGCATACTGAATATCGATATTTTCAGATCGCTCAAAGCCTCGGCTCAAGGTCCATGCAAATAAGTTCATTCGCTTAAATGACAGCCGTGAGCGACTTTTTTGCTTGGTGAGCATTTGCCAACATTCAACATCATGCCGCTTTAATGCTCGTCTCAATTCAGGTAAATCCATCAAGGCCAACCCGAGAACGATCAGTCCCATACCAATAACGAGTACAGCCATAACGCCCTCCATTGACGAGAACAGCCTTTAAATGCACATTAATTAAGCACTAACATGAAATATTTGGCACACAATGTAAAGCCCGACAAACGACTATCTAGCCTTTAAAGGCTATTTTACCACTCTAAAGCCCGCGTACTGCACGCTGGCACTCGCTTGCCCCTTTACAGAATCAACAGCCGATAGGTGCTGAGGAACATGTAACAATCTTGGCTCTAATACGCTAGAAGCCGCTTTTTTACCGCCACAACCACAACCACCGCTGGAGCCACCACAACAACCACCTTTTTTATCATGGTTAATTGATTTTCTTCCCTGGCTCGCATCGAGTAAGCGGGAATTTAAATCTTTAGCTGTAGTAAGTAATTCTTTAATAGTCAGAGAGTTATCCGCCTGACTAACACTGACACCCGCATCAAGTAACTTGCCAAGCATACGCTCACCAATAAACTGCACCACAACAATGTCAGCCTTTTGCTCAGTAATAAGGTTTAACATGGCCTTTTTAGCACTGCATCCACCATTGCCAGCTACAGCGGGGTTAGGATAGCGCGCAAGCAATTGCTGGCTATCATCATAAAAGGCGATATCAGGTGCTTTGGTAAAATGCGTAGCGAGTCGATCTCGGCTCATAGGGATAGCAATAATCATGGTTATTCCTTGTTGATATTTTGGGGTAATAAAAGCGCTTGCCCTTGTGTCACTGCTGTTGCCACTTTCTTACGGGCACTCGCTAATAAATAACCAAAAGTCTGCCTAGAGATCCCCATAGAAGCCGCTGCTTCTATCTGACTCATTTTCTTCACGTCACCTAAATGTAAAGCTTCAAACTCATCGGCTTCTAATTGAATTTTTTCAAGCTCAGTAGAAGGAATGCCGTTAGGTTTAAATAGGCTACAAGGCACGCAACTCGATAAATGACGACACTTTTTAGGTCTAGACATATAAATCGCCTTAGTTATTTCATCAGACACAATCAGCAACTCACTGTACTGGTAGTAATACCAATCAGTATAAGTTTATGGCCTACGCCAATAACTATATTATTTGCCAAGCTTAACGACTAAACAGTGGCTTAAGTCACACTAGGAAATATTGCCAAAGCCTAAATAAGCGTCAGTACACAAACAGATGAGAATAAAGGAAATCGTCGAACTGATAGATAAAAAACACTGTAAAACAGACACTTAACCAATAGTAATTAAATTTAATTACGCAGCTTAAAATACTGACTTGGCGTGCTGCCCATATGCTGCTTAAAAAAACTGATAAATGCGCTATCGCTGGCAAATCCAAGTGCAAATGCCACCGTCGACACACTTGCACCTTCAGCTAGCTTCTCGATGGCTGAATGCAAACGCCACTGCTGTCGCCAAGCCTGATAGCTCATACCTGTTTGCTTACTAAAAATTCGCGAAATCGTCTTTTCACTGGCACCGATCTCATTGACCATCTTGTTTAACTGTTCAGCTTGATATTTGCCGCTCTGCAAACGTTGTAACCACGCTTGTAAACGCTTATCACTTGGTATTGGTAACAACAGCTTTAACTCTTCAGCTAAGTTAAACTCTTCAATAAATAGTGCCGTAAGCTTAGTTTGCTGATGGCTCGGCATAGTCCATGGCCACATAGCCATGCGCTCAATCAGTGCAGCGAGTAAAGGGTTAACCCCGACTAGTTTTAGCGAACACGGAAGATCGGTGAACAGCTCGGTATCAAAATAGATTGATCGATAAGCCACTACATTACGCATCTTTGCACAGTGCTCTACTCCAGCTGGGATCCACGCAGCCTTAGTGGGTGGCAAAACACACTCAAGCAAACCGGACTTAGCATCATTGACGGTAATAGACATACATCCACGCGGCGCATACAAAAGCTGCGCCTTTTGATGTTGGTGCATTCCTGAGTCATGTTGACCCACATCGGCAGCAATACCAACAACACTTGCGGGAATACTGTCTGCGTCAAAGCCCGTTGTATGATCAATGATTGCCATTAATTGGTTGTCCGATTTCAGCAGTTTTTAGTCTTTATCATTGTAATAGTCCAAAAACAAAATCTCTACACTCTGCCGCATCAGAGACCAAACTAAACAATGGCAATTATCATGAAAAATAAACCCAATATCTGGCTGATCATCAGTTTGATGATGTTTCCACAAATCGTAGAAACCATCTACAGCCCAGTACTTCCAGAGATAGCAATGGCGTTTAGCGTTAGCCCGCAGGCCGCTTCACAAACGCTATCCATTTACTTTGTCGCATTTGCGTTAGGCGTTATAACCTGGGGCTACTTGGCCGATAAGCTAGGTCGCAGACCTGCGATGTTACTTGGTCTGACTTGCTATGCAGCAGGCTCATTGATTGCTCTTGCAAGTACAGAGTTTCAATACCTGTTGCTTGCTCGCAGCTTAAGTGCATTTGGTGCAGCGGCGGGGTCAATTGTGACACAAACCATACTCAGAGATGGCTTTGAAGGGGCGGCATTAAGCAAAATATTCTCAGTAGTGGGGATGGGGATAGGTGTAAGCCCAGCACTGGGACTGATTTTAGGCAGCTTACTTGCCAGTGAATTTGGCCATAATGGTGTATTTCTAACCCTTGCTGTTATCGCTGCACTGTTAATTTTCGCCTGTAGTTGGCGATTGCCAGAAACCCAACCAGCAAATGTACAACACAGCAAGCTTAAGCCTCTAGTACTAAAAATGTGCCGAGACAGCATGCTATGGCGCAATGCGCTGTTAGTGGCGAACTTTAACCTGATGTTATTTGGCTACTATGCCCTTGCGCCCTTTATGTTTAACCAAATTGGACTGAGTGAAAAGCATTTTGGCGCCAGCGGTATAGTACTCGCGTTAGGGGTGCTAATTGGTAGCGCGACTAATAAACATCTACTCAGTAAAGGGTTACTAGCAGAGACCTTAATCTCCATTGCCTGCATGATCGCATTAGTCGGTGCTGTTGGAGTATACCTAACTCAGTCTAGTTGGCTTTTCTTACTGCCTATGATGTTGGTCGTCTGCGGATTTGGTATCGGCATACCTAATATTTTAAGCTTAGCTTTAGCCGACTATAGGCAAGCATCAGGTACTGCAGGAGCACTGTTTGGCTTAGCCTACTATTTGCTACTAGGTGCGGGGTTAGCGCTTGCCGCTATCAGTCACAACCTAGCCAATTTACTTTTGGTCACAGCGTTACTGAGTACCTTGCTGGCACTAAAAAAGCAGTCATCCAGAGCAGTAACTCATTTTAATAACGGCTAATTTAACTTCTAGTCAAAGGTGAGTGAACCAGATAAAACCCAGTACTTTTGCGATCTAGATGGCAGTTTAGTATGTTAAACGGAGGCAAAATATAGCGCTTATACATTAAGTTTTTGCAGCTACATATCCACCAACAACACACTCAATGATTGGCACGCTTTCTCCTTGTCAGTGGCGCTAATCATTGAGAGCAACTAAGGCAAAACCGTGATTTCTAAACTACCTCGATGGGTTGAATATGGTGCGTTCATTCTGGCTTTTACTGCTGGTAGCGTAAATGCTATCGGATTGCTCGGTTTTGAGCATCAATCTGTTTCTCACCTATCAGGCACAGCAACCTTAGTTGGTACTCAGTTATTTAGCTCGTCACCCACGGTACTGTTTCACCTGCTCGGTATTTTAGTCAGCTTTATGCTTGGTGCGACCCTCTCGGGGGCATTCCTATCAGGCAGCAGCGTCAAATTAGGTCGTCATTACGACACTTTACTGCTGATTGAAGCTGGCTTTTTATTATTGGCAATATACCTACTGCAAGGTGGCACTTATTACGGCCATTACATGGCCTCTGCCGCCTGTGGTTTACAAAATGCCCTGGCTACAACCTACAGCGGTGCTATTGTGCGCACCACACATGTTACAGGGATCTTTACCGATCTCGGCATTATGCTAGGTGGCACATTCAAAGGTGAAAAATTTGATAAGCGTAAAGCCATTTTATTTATGCTGATTATCGCAGGCTTTGTCTCTGGCGGTGCCTTAGGCGCTTTGCTATTTGCCAAGTTGCAATTTTTCGCTCTGCTGGCACCAGCAGCAATTTGTATTGCGCTAGCCATTAGCTACCGCTTCTATAAAATCTACACCCGCCCCAAAAATCAAATAGACAGATAGCCAGTTAACTCACTATAGATTGATGGTGACTTTTTCGATAACAATCGCTTCTCTTGGCACATCATCATGCTCGTCAACTGAGGTTGTTTTTGCACGGCCAATTTTGGTAACCACATCCATACCATTAGTCACCTGACCAAATACCGCATAACCCCAGCCTGCGTTGGTCGTTGCCGTGTGATCTAAAAAGTCATTGTCCGCCAAATTAATAAAAAATTGAGCTGTTGCGGAATGTGGTGCGTCGGTGCGCGCCATAGCAATGCTGCCACGGACATTTTTCAAACCACGATTAGCCTCATTGACGATCGCCGCTCGAGTCGGCTTCTCATCCATATCCACAGTAAAGCCGCCACCTTGGATCATAAATCCTTTAATCACGCGGTGAAAAATCGTGCCTTCAAAAAAGCCATCTTGGCAATACTTCAAAAAATTCTTCGAACTTACCGGTGCTTTGTCAAAATTGAGTGTTATCTCGATATCACCCAAATTAGTTGTAAAAATTATCATCACTCGTCCCCTAATCAGAATTGGCCGCGAAGGTACCACCTTTGCCAACTAAAGCCTATCCATAATAGCCAATTATCATGTTCAGTTTACAATATAGACGATATCAAATCTTCAGCGCCAATCAGGTTTAAACCACCGATATAAACCTTGAAATACCTCAATTACAACGGCAAAAAACATCCTAGCAACATATAACGCCAATAAAATGACTTACCCATTGATTTAAAAGATTTTATGTCACTACAAGCAACAGACTTATGCGGCGTAAATCACGTTTAAACAATAACTTAAGCAATAGAATACCTCAGCTTAATTAAATGTATAAACATAGACAGCAAAAAGTAAACTTTACTTGAGAATCAATCATGAATAATCAACAAAAACACTCATCGATAAATAATCCATTACAAGATAGTCAACGTCGCCGGTTCTTAAAAACAACTACAGGCTTAGCCGTTACCGCCGCAGGAGCAAGTTTGCTTCCAGTGAGTGCCCAAGCATCTGCTACAGAGTTTAATGAACCACTTACAGGCCGCCGCTCTGAACATGGCTTTTGGAACAAAGTACGTAAAGAGTTCATCTTAAATAAGCGCACTACTTACATGAACATTGGTACCGCGGGCACTATGCCTAAGCGTGTCTTGCAAGATTATCATCATGCCAATGAGCAAATTTCGATAAACCCATGGAACAGTAATATTCCAACCTTAGATTATGCTAAACAGATTGCGCCAAGCTTCGGTGCCGATCCTCATGAGCTAGTACTATGTCGTAACACCACCGATGGCCTTTGTACCATTATTAACGGTCTGCAACTTGAATATGGCGATATTATTCTTACCACTAATCATGAACATCATGGCGTCACCACACCGTTAAAGCATGTCGCTGAGCGTTATGGTGCAGAAGTCATTGAGCTTGCTCTACCTGTTTATACTCCCGGCAATGACGTTAGCGTAAATGACTTTGTGCAAGTATTTAGCGATGCGGTAAACCTCTACGGAAATCGCGTGCGTCTGATGGTATTTTCTCACGTAACCTTTACCACAGGTACGACGTTACCAGCAAAACAGATCTGCAAAAAAGTGGCTATCCCAAATGGTATTGTCACTATTGTCGATGGCGCTCATACGCCAGGCATGTTTAACCTTAACTTCCACGACATTGATTGTGACTTTTACTCTGGAGCAGGCCATAAATGGCAGTGTGGCCCGGGTGCTACAGGCTTCTTATATGTGCGTGACAATGCCAGTCGATTATTTGAATTCTGGAGCGATCGCGCAACCCCACTTTGGTTTATCAACACCTCTTCAACTGCAGAAGCTGTACAAACTAAACTACAGTCTGTGGGTCAAGATAACTATCCAGCTAAACGTGCATTAGCTAAAGCGTGCGAAATGTGGGATGAAATTGGTCGCGATGCAATTGAAGATCGCATTTTAGATCTAAGTGCTTTGTGTAAACATGAATTAGCGAAGAAATTCCCTGATGCCATGATATTTGCGCCAAACGTGCGCAAGCTATCAAGTGGCCTCACGACCTTTAACCCTTTTGATGATCTAACTGACAGCGCCTTGTTAACCGAGTTCCGCGATCGCTTGCATCAAGAATATGGTTATATAGTGCGAACCACCTCTTTCTACCTTGATCCGAATGACACGGTCAAAACTGTAGCTTTACGCATCTCAACTCATCTATTCCATGACAACGAAGATGTAAAAGGCTTAGTCAAAGCGATGAAACAACTTTACCGTGAAATGAGATAAACAGCGAAACTAAAGCAAAAGACCGACTACAAAGTCGGTCTTTTTAATTTCTCACTATGACGTCAGTAACAGTCTTTTCCTGTCTCTCTCCCGCTGCAATAACGACATGAACTCTTTAGCTGGTATAGGTTTGCTAAACAGGTAACCTTGGCCAAATTCGCAATTATGTTGCTGTAAAAACCTTGCTTGTTGTTCAGTTTCAATGCCTTCTGCAACCACCTTTAGCCCTAAGGATTTCGCCATAGCTAAAATAGCCGATACCAAGGATTCATCTGACGAACTCGTGGCCATCTTATTGATAAAAGCACGGTCAATTTTTAATTTCGAAAATGGAAACTTCTGTAAATAGCTTAATGCCGAGTAACCTGTACCAAAATCATCAATCGATAACCCAACCCCAAGTTGCTTTAAGTAAGCTAGCATCTTCATCAGACTGTGGCCTTGATCTATCAACAAGCTCTCAGTCACTTCCATATCAAGTTGATTGGCTGGCAAACCCGTTTTCAGTAACACATCAACTATGGTCTCCTGCAACTGCTCACAGTATCTAAACTGTACGCTAGAGAAGTTAACTGCTACCGTAATCGGACTAATGCTTTGCCAACTCGCAGCTTGTGTACAAGCTTCAAGTAGTACCATGTCGCCAAGCTTGTGGATTAAGCCATTCTTTTCAGCTAATGGTATAAAGTCCTCAGGTGAAATAAAGCCTAGCTCAGGATCAAACCAACGCATCAACGCTTCAGCTGCAACTATCTTGCGGCTTTGCAGATCCAAAATAGGTTGATAATAGATCTCAATATCACCTTGCTGAATGGCTTGATGTAAGCGCATATTTAACATTAAGTTTCGCTGTACATCTGAGTTCATGCTCGAGTCGTAAAAACCAAAGCCGTTACGTCCCATATCCTTCACTCTATACAGAGCAGTATCCGCCCGCTTGAGCAAGGTTGCCGCATTATCACCATCCTTTGGATACATCGACATACCGATACTGGTAGAAACAAAAAACTCTTGTTGTTCAATATAAAACGGCAACTCAAACAACGACAAGATACTAGTGGCAACTAACTTAGCCGCGTCTTGATGTTGAATATCTGGCACAATAACTAAAAACTCATCTCCACCAAGACGAGCAACAATATCAGTACTTCGTACAGAGTTAAGTAGCCTATCACTGGTTTGTTTCAGCAGCTCATCACCAGCATGATGTCCGATAGTGTCATTGATTTGCTTGAAGTTATCTAAGTCGATAAACAGTAATAACACTTGACTATCTTTAGCCTGAGCATTACGAATTGCTGCTTGAAGTTTGGTCATTCCATGAGTTCGGTTAGCTAAATTAGTTAGCTCATCATGGGTTGCTTGATAAGCGAGCTTACTTTCAGATTCTATACGCTTAGCGATCTCTTGCTGTAGTAGGCCGTTTTGTTTAGCTAACTTTTGTTGCTGCTCAGAAGATAATGCCACTTGGGTTATTAAAACTAAGTTTTTATTGTTCACCCGCATCAAGTAAATCAAACCTAAAAATACCGGTAAAGCAAGCAGTGAGATCCCTGCAATGAACCACGCAGAAGTAAAAATATCTTCTTCACTGACAGGTTCAAACCAACTTTTTAGGATAAAAGGTGTCCCTTGAACATCATTTTCGAAATGAATAGTTTTTGGACTCGCCTTAGCGTAGTTAACACTGCCAAACTTAGCACTGACCATACTACTTGGCAGCGAATTCCAAACCAAAATGTCGCCAAGTCGTGACTCTAAGGCAAGATAACTGCCACTATCAGGTCGCTCTTGAGTCGACAACAACCGAGTAATAACGGCTGTATTTAGACTAGCAACTAGCACAGCAACCGCTTTATTTTGATGATAGATAGTCTGTAATAACTGTACCTCAATGCCTTGGGCGCCTTTGACTAAGTGCACCTTTTGCCCCAAGGTTTCCATCTGCTTTATCGGCAATTGGCTCACATCAAAGCTAGCACCAGGCTGAGAATCGACAATTATGCTTTCACCAAGTCCAACAATCAGCACTCGAGAGTAGATCTGCTGGTTATCCATCTTATTAGATAAACTAAACTGCTCAATAGTCCGAGTTAAACTAAATAGACTCGAGCTCAAACCATATCGTAACGACATCCCTGCCGCTAAATTAGAAAAGTAAGTATTAACGTCTCTTTTTTGGCTTAAATTAGCGACATTTTTTTCATTCGCAGCGATAAAGAAGCTCAAGTTCTCAGTGTAATTAGTCACCCTTAGATCCAAAGCGCTATTTTGTGACTCTTTTAGGCGACTCTGGCCTAAATTAGTGACAGTAAGGATCAAGATTAGATAGGCGCTGAGGAGTACACCAGCAATGATAATTGCAGTCTTACTGTTAAACCATTTTAAGTACTTCATATTCCTAATTACTGCCTACCGCCGTAGTTTCAAAATAGTCTTGGTAGTAATGGAACACTGTAGGGTAGTATTTTTTAACTAAGCGGTTATAACTGCCATCTGCGCGGATCTGTTTAAGATATTCATTAAAGGCCGCACGCAGCTGTGGTGAATCTTTTCTAAAACCTATTGCCATTTTTTGATCTTCAGAGATCGGCCCAATCACTTTAATCTTATTCGGCCATTTTTCGATAGCAATTAAAGAGTCAGCCACATCCAGTAAGGTAGCTTCAGCTTCTATATTTAGTAAAAATGGAACCATTTCATTAAGTTGTAACTGTTTGGCAGGTAAAATCACATTGGCTTGGGCACCTTCAAGATCGTAAAGATCGGGATCTAAACAGGATTGCTTCATCGCCAAAATGTCACGATCTTTTAATAGCTCCCTCACCATTCTAATATCATCAAACAGTGAATCGCTTGGCTTAATAGGACTCAGTTCAGATTCAGTACGTGCAACCAACCAAACAGCTGAAGGAAAATAGTCGTCAGAAAAGTCTACTAACTCTCGACGCCAGTCTAAAATGGTCAAGCCATTTGCAATGATATCGCCAACAATGGGCTCTGGCGGTGAATACACCACCTTATTATCGATAAACTGGCCGTTTCGACCTGTCAGCATACCAAATACACTGGTCCACTGTGCTGGAACAAACTCATATTTCACGCCAATATATTCAGCAAAGTTCTGCATCAGCTCAATATCGAGGCCGCTATGATTAACTTTATTGCCCTCGACGTATTGCGACACAAAATTAGCATAGGGCACGCCTAAATGACGTAGTACACCTTCGGCTTGGATCTCAGCCAGATCCCTTGCCATCAGATTAGTGCTTGAGATGCCACAGAGTAGCAATAGGGTAAATTGCAATATAAGCCTTACTTTCACAATAAGCCTCTTGATAATGCCCTGCGTATTTAGCATGGTTTAGGTAGGGTATGAGGTCGAGAAGTATACTCACAGTAGCGGCAAAATCCACGACTTAGACAGCACTTTAAGTAATCATGATAATATTTCAGCATGTATCATGATTAAAAACAAATAAGCTCATAAAAACAGCAAGATACAAACCTTAAAACAACTATAAATTCACAAAAAACACATTAAAAACGCCAATAAAATGGCTAATGTCAACAAATAGACCAAGGCTATTTTAAGCTCCCTTTGCAGTTAATAAAGGGGTCGCAAACTATGTGCAGCAAGCAAAGCAATCTGAGCTCAATTAAATATTCAAATAGCATAAAAAAAAGCCCCTAAAAGGGGCTTTAATCTATGAAAAGTTAGCATCACACTAGCGGTGCATCTTCTTCACCCAAGATGCGCGCTCGTCATAGTCCTTCTCATGACAGCTTGAACAGCTATCTTTCGAAGTATTCCAAGGCTGTACATACTTACCATCTTTTGAGAAATTCTCTGGGCTATCTGCCGCATAATCTAAGTTAATTCTAAAGAAGTGTTTATCTTTAGGCATATGGCAGGTCTCACACTTAGCGACAAAACTATGCATGGCTAAATCGTCCACAAACTCTTTGTCACCATGACAGTCTACACACGCTTTTATCATGGCATTTTCATGGCCCGGCTTATCACTATTAATCTTTGACTGATGTGGGTTATGGCAAGTGTGACAAGCCATATCTGCTTTCTTCCCTGTAATTTCACCAGTATTGGCATCCATACCTAATAATGCGTCGCCCGCTACACGGCCACCAATATCATAAGGAATAGTACGGCCACCAATGCTATCGCCACCAAAGTCTTGGTTATGCTCACTCACAAAAGTTGGGAACTTACGGTTAGTCTTTTTACTGTGACATTCACTACAGGTAATCGCTTTTCCAAAGCCCATATCTGCTTGCATTAAATCTGAGGTGTAACGTCCTTTGGCAATACGATCGATATCGTCCGCAGACTGGCTCTTAATATGTTTACCACCTGCGCCATGGCAAGCTTCACATTGAATACCTGTCATCTCAAATGTACCGTCGATACCAACAAGACCATCTTGATGGTTCGGGTTTAGATCTGAGCCAGGCGTGTAATCCTTCCAGCCTGTTGTATGACAGTGACCACAATCAAACAGATGTGAGTCAGGCTCGCCACCCGGTGCATAAGCAGCAATATGGTCAATGCTAAAGTCTTCACCATTTTCAGGCAAAATTGCCCGCACTCCTGTGCCCGATAAAATATAACCATTCTTATCTAAGTACATTGCTGTACGATAATAACCGCCAATCACATAACTGACCTCTTCCCAGCTATTAGGCGTACCAGCACTATTATCAGCACCATATAACAGCTCAACTGAACCCTCTATCGAAGTAAATGGGAACTTAGGCGCCTCACCATTTTCAACTTTGCTCAACTTAAAGTTATGACCCGTTTCTAAAAAGGTGTCTTTGTCGCTATGACAGCTCAAACAGGTTTGGGTGCCCACATAATTCCCAGTCTCAGCTTGAGCATTCACTTTAATTGTCACTGTCGATTTGGCCGTTGCCCCATCAGGATCGGCAATGGTATAGCTAAATATCACAGTCCCTGTATGAGTTGGAGTAAACTGCAACTGATTGTCTTTGATCTTGCCATCACCTTTGCCCTGAATTAACTCAATCTGGCTTAAAGTTAATTCGTCACCGTCGGGATCGCTATCGTTGGCAAGAGCATCGATTAGTAACTCTGTACCAACAATCGCTGTCACAGTGTTAGGGTTAGCAATAGGAGGCTTATTGTCACTTGGTGGTGGAGAGACCTCATCATTGTCAGATCCACAAGCAACCAATAACGCAGCCATACTGGCGATCAGCGCTTTTTTATATGGCGCATTTTTATTGTTCATCATGATATTCCCTGCAAAGTCATCATTCTTTATCGTTAGATTTTTATATTGGCTATTCACTAGCCATGGCTCTTATTGACCAATAAGTCGAGCCTTAGATAGCCCCTTGCAATCGATATAAAAAATTCATCACTGCTAAATTTAAGGTGCACAAAAGCAGCTCATCAGATGAATTGATATGCTTAAAAGCCAACAGGCCAGTTGATTGCGGGCGATTTATGTCAAAGCAGAAAATAGACAATAAGCCGAGCAGAGGTAATGGATTTATCATCCCAAAAATGGTGATTTTCGTACCGAGTAATCACAATGTGAACTCAAAGGCATTTTAACGTCACGACCAAATTAACAGCTTAACCCACGTGACTCTTTAAATTGTGAGGGAGTGAGTTGAGTATGACGCTTAAAAAATTTTACAAAGTAGGTCACATCATCAAAACCAAGATCAAAAGCGATCTCTTGGATCTTAGCGCTACCAATAATCAGGCGTCGCTTGATCTCTAAAATCGCATGGGCATCGATTAATTGTTTCGCCGTTTGCCCGCAAGCTTGTTTACACAACAAATTTAAAGACTTGTATGAAACATGCAGCATTTGCGCATATTCAGAAGCCTCGCGGGTGCTAGCGGCCTTACTTTCAATGAGTAATAAAAACTGCTGAAAACGATAAGCTTGAGCCTCACTTAAGTGCAAACTCTCGGTTTTCCTCTCCGTTGCTAAAGCGACCAGTAATGAAGAAAATAACAATTGTACTAATAAGTTAGAGCTAACTTCAGCTTCCTGCGCCTTATTAATTTCGTATAGTAAATGCTCACAGGTTTCGATTAACGCCCCGCTTAAACTCATTAAAGGCTGCTGCGAACTCACTAAATGGGTTGGGGTAAAAAATGGAATACGGATATTGGTTAAAATCGTATTTAAAAAGTCTTCGGTAATATTAATCATCTTACCTTTAGGCCGACTCTCTAAATCAAAAGCATGCACCTGATGTTTATTGATAAATATAAAGCTGCCACTTTGAAAAGGGTGATATTTGAAGTCAACAAAATGTCCCCCCTGTCCTTCAGTGATATAGATAAAACAGAAGTAATTGATCCGATGAGGTTTAGAGGGACAGAATTTGCATCTAGCCAATTTGCTATAAAAATGCTCTAAATCTAATATTTCAACGCCAGACTTATTAATATTCGGCGCTCTAAAATCTACATTGGGAACACTTTGCATCAGCTACACGCCAAGTTACTAAAACCACAGCCTACCCGCCCCCTTTTCATGAATACAGGCGATAAACCTACTTTAGCGAACTATGGAATGCAGTAGAGTATTAATCAATAAAGTTAACTAAAAACTAGAACCCAGCTCTCACTCTATTTTACCGTCACCACAGCTGGATCTGACTGAGATTGATAACGGTGAAACATCTCGGTTATCGGCTCACTAGTTTCACTATAGCCTTTATCAGCAAGAAACTGTTTATTATATAATTTAGATGAGGAGCGCTCAGCAATATCACACCAAAAAGTCACGATAGTCTTACCCGCTCCCATTTTTGCTGCCGCATAAAGCGCTCCAGCAACATTGAGGGCAGCACTACTGCCAAGTGTAATACCGTCATACTCTCTGACATGACGCGCGATGGCGATCAGATCACGATCTGGCAAAGTAATCGCTTTATTTACCTTAGCTTGGCGGAAGTTCTCAACTAAGCGCATGATACCAATACCTTCAGTGAATGAACTACCGCTTGATTGGTACTGGCCTGTTTTCAAATATGCGTAGATCCCAGAACCATCAGGATCCACCAGCCAAGTCTGTAACTGTGGGTTTTGCTCAGATAAATAACGTGAGTTTCCCGCTATAGTACCACCAGTACCAGCAACAGAGACTAGCGCATCGATCTTGCCCTGAGTTTGCCGCCAGATCTCAGGAGCTGTATTGAGATAATGAGCCCTAAAATTACTGGTGTTCTCAAATTGATCCGCCCACCAGCAATCACTATTTGCCTCAGCGATTCTTCTCGCGGTGTGATAGAAATGATCAGGATTAGCAAACGGACATGGATCGACAAGTTTAAGCTTGGCATCATACAGGTTAACCATTTGCTCTTTTTCAGGCGCCTGGCCTTTAGGCATCACCACTTGCATCTTAAAACCTAACGCTTTGGCAACTAAAGCTAAACCAATTCCTGTATTACCCGCCGTGCCCTCAACGATAGTCATTCCGGGTGTTAATTTGCCTGAGGCGATCCCATCTTTCACCATCTGCAATGCTGCGCGATCTTTAATGGAACCACCTGGGTTTTGTTGCTCGCACTTAAGTAAGATCTCGCAGCCAGTCAATTCACTTAAACTATTGATCCTAAGCAGATCCGTATTACCAATAAGATCGGTGACATTGTTGGCAATAGCTGCTTTGCTAGTTGCAAAACTTGAGGCTGGTTTAAGTTCTGTAGGCATAGGGCGGACTCTTTATGGTCTTAATTTTTGTTATTACCATACTAGCCATAGATATGCCTAAAGCCAAGTTCATCAAACTGCTGAACTTGGCCATACAAACTTAGTTTACACCCAACCTAACTCACGGAATTTAGCTAAGGTTTTACAGAAATACTGCATCTGTGCAGGTGTGCCAATTGAAAGACGGTTCCAGCCATCGCCATGGTTAAATGGTCGCCCCACTAAAATCCCTGCCTGTTGCATATGCTGCATATACTTTTCACTATCACCGTTCACTTTATGGAAGATGAAGTTGGTTTCACTTGGTAGGTAATCTAAACCCAATGCAGTTAGCTGCTGATACACCAGCTCTTTAGCCTGACGATTTGATTTGATACTCAACTCGAGCCATTGCTGGCTTTCAAGACTGGCCTTGGCCGCTACACAACCAATTAAGTTGGCGTTATCAATACTCGCTTGCGCCTGCATCTGCTTAATTAGCTCAGCATGAGCCACACCATAACCGACACGTAAACCCGCTAAGGCATAGATTTTTGAAAAGGTACGGCACACTACAATATGTTTTTGCCCTTGCTTAACTCGCTCGATAGCAGAAACAAAGTCAGCTTGTGCCACATATTCCACATAAGCTTCATCCACAATAAAACTCAGTTTGCTTGATGCTTGATCTAGCCACTGGTTTAGCTCACTTTGCGGTAGCAATAACCCCGTCGGATTATTTGGGTTACATAGGTACACAATCGATGGGCCGTTATGCGCTGCAACTTTAGCTTTCATAGTGGCAAGGTCAGTTTGCCAATTACCATCAAGCTTTACCTTCATAACGGGTACACCACGGGCCATAGCGTAATCAATAATCACACCGTAGCTTGGATCTGGCATCACTAACTGGGTATTAGTTTGCACCAGTGCATCTAATGCCATTTTTAGCACTTCAGATGAACCATTACCGTAGATTAACTGCGAGGTATCTAATGATAGATTGCTAGCAATCGTTGCCATCAGTTCGCTACGTGCCGCATCAGGATATCGCCAAGCATTTGGTAACGCTTCAAGTACAGCTTGTTGCGCTTTCGGTGCTAACCCTAATGGGTTTTCGTTAAAGTTAAGCGGTATCGCCTCAGCGGTATTCACTGTTGCAGCGGATGGAGTTTGCGTAGAAACAGAGCTTGAGCTACAACCTAACGTCGCTAAGCTAGATGCTGCAGCACCTGCATAAAGAAATTGACGACGGCTTAATTTGAAAGAGTTTGATTCAACAGAATTTGATTGCATATTTATTTATAGTTATTGAATTAATATGAATAGATATTCATATTAATTGCTCACTATCGCCAGTGTTTCAAAGCTAATTTGCCAGCTAGATCACATTTAAAATCGCAGTTAACTATATATAAATAAACAATTAATTAGCTTTGCAATCTATATGTGTTTAAACAGTGAACAACTTATATAAAAAGCCCTATCAATGGATAGGGCTTAGCTAAGATGAACTAACACAATAGGAGTTACAGTTAGCTCATTTTATTGTGATTGCCATTTAGAAGGGCACAGACAAAAGTAAACTTAATGCGCAAACCACGCATCAGCCCAAGCACTCCCCACACCCGGTGCATAATGACTTGCTGCGCCACTACACCAACCGCTGTTTGGCCATGGTCGACACTCATAAACACCGCCAGCATTAGTCACTACATCACCCGCTTGGTATTGAGTGCCTGCTGCATACGCTGGGTAATCACCACCTTCAACTTCTTCTGTTAAGTTGACGCTCGTACGGCGCGTCAACTCTTGTTCAGGCGCATTAACCACCACTTCATAGCTACCCGCTGTTAAACCCGTTGCAGACAAGGTTAATACTGCAGTATTTGCGATATTAACTTCAGTGTTTACAAATACGCTATTGCCTTGTATTAGACTAGCTTCAATCACCATAGCTTGATTAACGCTTGCGTTAAATTCGATAGTGACACTGCCTTGCTCAAGCACATACCGAGGTGAGATCCCACTAAGTTCAATAGTTGGCTTAACCACAGGCGGTGTACCAGCGTCACATTCGCTATCACCTTGGGCTCGCCATACTCCCCACTTGCCAGTGGTACCCGGTTCATCACCTCGAGTTTCCCAGCCAGCTAACCAGATCTGCCCTGCATGATTAACGATATCGCCATAGCGATAAACACGATTGCTATCCCAACTGTTTTCACATTCAGCCCCGAGCTCATTCACGATAACCTTGCGTACAACCTCAGTTTCTACCGCAGCACTATCCGTTACCGAGTAAGTTAACAAGTACTCACCAACAGCATTAACATTCACTTCGCCTTCAACCGTTATTTGCGACGTTAAATCACCATCTTCAGCATCTATCGCGCTAACACCAGACATAGGGTTAAACACAGTTCCAAGCACAATCGTCGTACTGGCAGCACCTTTAATTTCAGGTCTAGTGTTATACACTTCTACGCTACGAAGCTGCTCAGTCAAATTACCATCGCTATCAGATACACGGTAAGTTAGTGCATACAAACCCTGTGCGGCAGTGTTTACGTTACCTTCAACTTCAATTGACGATGTTAAATCACCATCTTCCATGTCATTGGCGCTCACGCCTGCTAAGGCATCAAACTGCTCGCCTAACTTTACGCGAGCGTTAGCAAGACCTGAAAAAACCGGCTTACTGTTATCAGGATCTGGCGGCAAAATCTCTTGACCATGGATAAATGGACCATAGGCTTTAATGAACGATTCGTTATAGGCTTGACCCGCTGCATTGCGCCCCATATCCCAGTTAACAGACCACGTCATCACGCCACGCAGTGGCTGACCTTGTGCTTTTAGCTGTTCAAATGCCGAGTATAGATTTTGAGGCTCTTGAACATAGCCGGTTGCTGCGGCGTCAATATTTGTTGGAAGACCAAATACCAGTTTGTCATGGGGGATCTTAGTAAAGCCGTTACTGCCATTCGATAACGCATTAGCAATATGGTAGATAAACTCTTGCTTAAGACTATCGTTGTTTTGCGCAATCCAACCTATACCATCAATGTAGATCCCATCTCCACCTTGGTTATAAAACTGCGGATTAATCCAATCATAATAGCCTTCAAGCGCAGTAATGTAGGGTACATACTTACCACTTGAGGTTAAATATGGAAACTCAGGCGCCATAGTGATCAGAAAGTTTTTACCCTGTTCACGATAATAATCTTTAACAATACGCAGTGCCGCAGGGATCACAGTTTGGTTGTCTGCAGCAGTAATCGCAGCTTGTTCCAAATCGATATCTAAACCATCAAAACCATAGCGTTCAACCAAACGAATAATTTCATCAGCAAGTGCTTGCTCTTGGCCAATAGTTAATTCGATATGAGCATCCGCACCACCTAGTGCAATTAATACAGAGCGCCCCTGACTATTCAACTCACTGATCTGCTCAATATATTGCGCCTCGGACAAGCCGACTTCAGGCGCAAGCTGAAACGTTGGAATGCTGCCAACCGCGCCATAAACCTTCATGAATGACACATCAATGACATTATATTGTGGATCAATATCGGTTAAGGTTACGCAGGGAGCTATCCCTCCTTTATAACCCGTACCGTCACACCAATTGTGCCAGTAACCCACAACCACACCCGCTTGTGGATTTACCATCTCGTTGCCATTGGCAACCGCTGAAGTAGCAGTCATGCCCATTGCTAATGCGATGCTTGCACCGAGTATGTTTAGTTTTAATGATTTCATCAATTTATCCCTTTTCTTTAGCTTTCGAAAAGTAACAAGCAGGCGAGCAAAATGTGCAGCCTGTGTCACTTGTGGTAGCGCCACTGCCATAGGCATAACCTTTAGGCTGGAAGCTTTGCGTCACCCGCTTTCACAGGCTTTGCCTTTGTCATCAAGTGCAACCAGTGCACCTGCAAATTGCGCAAATTAATATCTGCAACTGGCATTTTTTAGAGCCTAATACACAGGGAATCAACACATTAGAAATTAAAAAACATAACAACCGTTAAAAGACGATTTATTGACACGTAAATTACTGATTAAAAATAAAAACAACTCAGCACAAATACATATAAACACCACGAAAAACTGCATTAAATAGGATTAAGTTATTTAATAAGTCGCCACTAAATTTATTTTGTCAAATAGTGCCAACAAAACATCACTCTTATTAGAAATGTCATTTTATTGCTGTGAATACTCGCCCTGTGATTTTATTGACACCTTTCCCCTCTAAAAACCAACTAGAGTTCAACTTGGGTTCAGCTAGCAAACGCTAATATTGACCTCCAATTTAGGCACAAGACTTGATTAAGAGGGCTGAATGAGAATCCATGAAACCAACCTAGTTTATGAAAACCTCCCCAGTGTAATGACACTGCTCGACTCCGTTGCTTTTATGTGGTTTGTCACCTTGGTCACCCTAGGTATTTTTAGTTGGATAGCCCTTAAACTTTGGCACTTACATTCACTGCCTAAATACCTCGCCAAAGAACGCGGTATGCAGCAAGCCAAGCTGATTTTTTGGCTATGTATGTTAGGTCTATTTTGGAAGCCTTTATGGGTACTTGCAGTTATCGCTATCGTCACCGACTGGGATAGAGCACAAGAGTGGATTAGAGGGACTCGCGCATGAAAGAGATAATGCTGCCGTATATTTTTATTGTTTGGTTACTGTTTAAGTTCAAAGTGATAAAAACTAGGCCACGTAACTACTTTATCAGCGTTTTAGTTGGCTGCATCATAGCGTTAAGCTTGTTTTTAGCTCACCGTTTTTATTCGCCAGCCGATTTAACCAACTCCACCACTGTGAGAGCGCCCCATGCCATTTTGTCACCGGCGATTGGTCAACAAATCGATACCATTGCCATTGACCACAACCAACATGTGGCGAAAGGTGAATTACTCTACACCTTAGTCGATGACAAGGTAAGCAGCGCAATCGATGAAATAAATGCCAGAATCACCGAGGTTGAGCGCAGCATCGAAGCCACTGAAGTTAAGCTTGCCCAAGCTAAGCGTACCTACCAGCGTAAAGCAGAACTTGGCGAGCATGTTAGTGAGCGTGATTTAGAAAATGCACAGGACAATGTTGAGATAATAAAAGCTGAGCTTAAGGTGCAACATGCTCAGCTAGAAGTGCAATTTGCCCAGCTACGAAAACAGCAATTTGAGCTGAAGCGTTTAGAAGTTAGAGCGCCGTTCGATGGCATGGTGACCCATGTTTATATTGCCGATGGCTCACGAGTTGGCGCTATGCATCTGTGGGATACAGGCAGAAAGTTTGTCGAGATGCGCATTCCAGATCAATCATTTGCTTACATTCAGCCAGGGCAGTTTGCCGAGTTTTATATTGATGCTTATCCAGGGCAAATATTCAGAGCGAAAGTACACAGCAAGGTTGAAGCCACAGGCGAAGCTCAAGGCGATATTTTGCCACGGGAACAGATGGTGTCACGCCATATTAACTTAGGCTCTATGCCTGTTGGCCGCACTGTTGTGTTAGAAGTGGATGACGCCACCATGGCTATGCTCCCCATTGGCGCAACCGGCTCAGCTTGGATAAGTGCTGATAAACCACTATCAATATTAGGTTTTCTCGATATTATTGGCGGGGCAACGGTACGATTAACCGCAGTGAAAGCCTACCTTAATCCATTATAGTGGCTTAATACCTAAACAAAAAAGCACAGCTTAAGCTGTGCTTTTAGCGCGATAAGCCTACTTATTTCTTTGAGATCAGCTCTAATATGCGTAAGAACAGGTTAATGATCTCCATGTAAAGCATGCCACCGAAATCAATCGCTTGATCTAATGTATCACCGTACTTGCAAGCTGCCGCCCAGAAATAGCCAATATAGCCACACATGCAAGCTGCTACAATCCAGTGAATAGTCTCATGGCTATGGCCAAAAATAACTAACCAACTCAACTCAATCACCAAAATCCAGCCAGTGATCACTAGCAGCACCTTACCAAAATGAATAAATAAATTCGGCATCAGCGTCGCTGTAATAATCATTAACAAGGTAATCGTCGCGGTATATTGAATCGCGGTTAAAATCTCACTGTAGGAGAATTCTTGTAAAGCCAAGTTAAGCAATAAACCGACACTTAACGTGAGTATGTTATAGCCTAAAAAGCTATATAGTGGCGCCTCATAACGAAACATTATCAGGAAGCCTAACGTCGAAAAAACCAAAAAGCCGATCAATATAACCCAAGGGTTAATGCTACTAATCCACTCTGTCGGAAAGTAAACAACCGTCAGGTAGTTAGTGGTAAAGCCCCAAATTAGCACCAAACCAATCACTAAGTTGAACACCCGTTTGCTAACGCTTCTATCTTTTAAAAACAGCCCAGATAAATAATGACTCAGGCCTGCTTGTGAGTTTTCCATGTAAGCTATTTCCTAGCAATAATACGACGTTATACGCCAACGACTGCGCAGCTTAACTAAGGTTGAAAATTAGCAATATAATCATTATCTAACTTTGCAAAACACATCAATAAACTGTGATTTAATCGATTAAAATTGATGCAAAACTCAACTCATTGCTCATTGCTATATACATACATTCAACATAGAGCAATAAAACACGCTCCACCTTAAGCAAAGATGAGTGTTAGAATTAGCCACTATTTAAATTTTCATACTCACAAAGGTAATGCAATGAACCCGATCCTTGCGATCTTAAAAGAGCATAATGTCAGTGACGAACAAGCTAAAGAGCTGTTCCAAACCCTGACAGAAAACCCAATGATGGCTATGGCAGTGATTGGTCAACTAGGGATCCCACCAGAAAAGCTACAACAGCTGATGGGGCTGGTAATGCAAAACCCAGCGTTGATTAAAGAAGCGGTTGAAGAGCTAGGCTTAGACTTTAGCAAAGTTGAAGCTGCAAAAGCCCAATTGCAAAAGCAATAACTGCAAAAGTAATAGTTGCAAAAGTAACTGTTGCCAAAGTAACAGCTACGCAAGTACCTCGCTGTAAAACGCCTTGTCTATTTACAAGGCGTTTTTTTTATGTCTTTCATTAAGCACCCTCTCCAAGCAAGGCTACTCAATACTCAGTTAAGTACTTTGCTCAATGAGTTTGCCACTCACAAAGCCTAAGCAAATTGACTCATAGATCACGAAACTGAATAGCTAATAAGCAAAAAACTTGTTCAGCAGATGACATTTGGCTATTTTGCCAAATATACACTTTTTTATATATGCATTTTTTTAGATAAAAAGATGAATGAACAAGAGCAACAAAAATTCAAGGCTCGGGCAACGGTTTTAAAAGCGCTCGCTCACCCAACTCGCCTATGGCTAGTCGAGCAATTACAGCAACAAGAGCGTTGTGTCTGTGAACTCACTGATGGGGTCAATGCAGATATTTCCACAGTGTCTAAGCACTTATCACTATTGCGCCAAGCAGGCATCGTAAATAGCCGACGCGACGGCAAACAGATCTACTACCGCTTAGAAACGCCTTGTTTATTAAAAACATTAACTTGCGTTGAAAGCGTCATCGACAACAACGCCCAGAGCAAGCCGCGCTTGTATAAAGCGTAGCAACTGTCTTGAGCTAAGTAGAACCAACAGTCTTGAACGAAATAAAAGTCTTGAACGAAATAAAAGTCTTGAACGAAACAGCAGTGTTAAACCATCAAACAATTAATGAGGTAACAAAATGAAAATTGAAATCCTAGGCAGTGGGTGTAAAAAGTGCACCAATCTTGCTGCAGATGTCGAGCAAGTAGCAACGGACATGGCGCTTGATTTTAGCATCGAGAAAGTCACCGATATGGCGGCAATTCTCGATTATGGCGTGATGTCGACTCCAGCAATCGTGATTGACGGCACTGTGATCACTGCCGGCAATGTGCCTTCTAAAGCCGAAATCCAACAGCTACTTAACGACAAGTAACCATTACCCAAGAATCCAAATTTAATTCAGCGTACTCAAGAGAAGGAATTTCCAGTGAATATCGTTAATCGTGTTTCTAAGTGGCTGATGCCACTTGCCGTATTACTCTGTTTAGCGTCAGTGCCATCGCAAGCCGCCAGCGAACTTGCCCTGCCACCACCCGCAGTGAAGCTTAGCGATAACCAAGTGTTAAAAGTGTACTACTTTCATGGTAATGCCCGTTGCACCTCGTGCAAGTTGATCGAAAAATACACCAAAGCAGCCATTGAACAAGGTTATCAGCAGTCACTACAACAAGGTGTCGTCGAGCTACAAATGGTCAACCTAGAGTCTAAAGGAAACGATCACTACATTGATGATTTTCAACTCATTACCCGCTCAGTGGTATTAGCAATTGAGCAAAATGGCAAGGTCGTTGATTATCGCCGCTTAGACGCTGTCTGGCAGTTGTTTACTGATGAGCAGAAGTTCACCAATTATATTTATCGTGAAATTGGCGAGATCACTCACAAGCAAGTGGCTTTACTGCCAGCAATAGAGTCTGCTCGTCATGGTTGAGTGGATGTTGATACTGTCCAGTGCGTTATGGTTTGGTGTGCTCACCTCCATTTCGCCCTGCCCTTTAGCAACCAATGTTGCTGCGGTATCGTTTCTTAGCAAACAAGTTGATAAACCATCAAAGTCGCTAATGATGGGGGCTGCATATAGCCTTGGCCGCATGCTGAGTTACATTTTACTGGCAGCCTTGCTACTTCATAGCGCCATGTCTGCGCCTAAGTTGTCTAACTTTTTGCAGACGCAAATGAACATGTTACTAGGGCCTGTACTGCTATTTGTTGGTGCTTGTTTGCTCGGCTGGATCCGCTTGCCAAGTAGCAAGTGGTCTATCTCAAACCAGCTACAGCAAAAGTTAGCTAAAAAGGGTCAACTCGGTGCGTTGGCGTTAGGGGCCTTATTTGCCTTGTCATTTTGCCCCACCTCCGCAGCGCTGTTTTTTGCCTCGTTATTGCCACTTGCTGTTGCGCAGCAATCTAGCTTTTGGATCCCAGCAGCTTACGGCATAGGAACAGCCATGCCTGTATTACTCGTCAGCCTATTACTGGCAGTGGGCACAGTACAAATTGGCAGTCTGTTCAACAAGATCACTGTGATAGAGCGCTTTGCACGAATGCTCTCAGGCATCATCTTTATCGCCGCAGGTATCTATTACTGTTGGTTTTACCTCATTCCCCTTCTGGAGTAAGTCAATGTTTGTATGGTTTACATCGCTAGCAGATTGGTTGGTTTATGATTGTTTCGGCCTATCTAACCAAACCCAAGTTGGCCAAGCGATCCATTTTTTTGTGGAAGATGTCAGTAAGATCTTTGCGCTACTGATCGTCATGATCTACAGCATTGCTTGGCTGCGAGCGTCACTTAATATTGAGCGAGTTCGTGGTTATTTGGCTGGCAAACCCAAACTCGTAGGGTATGGCTTAGGATCAGGTTTCGGTGCTATCACTCCGTTTTGCTCATGCTCGAGTATCCCTGTATTTTTAGGCTTTACTTCAGCAGGGATCCCGATCGGCATCACTATGGCATTTTTGCTTACTTCACCATTGATCAATGAAGTCGCGATCTTGCTGTTGTTTAGCTTACTGGGCTTTGAGATCACCTTACTTTACGTCGTTACCGGCATTGCTATCGGTATTATTGGTGGCGCCTTACTGGATCTGCTCAAAGCTGAACGCTGGCTGCAACCTTTAGCTGCTAAAGCCTATGCTATGGGGCGAGAATCATCGCAACAAACCAGCCAAGCAATGCCTGAGTCCACGGCCATTAGTTGGCAACAGCGCCATCAATTTGCCAAAGCTGAAACCAGCGAAATTTTTGGCCGAGTGTGGAAGTGGGTCATTATCGGGGTTGGCTTAGGCGCTGCGCTACATGGTTTTGTGCCCGCAGGCTGGCTTGAAGCTAACTTAGGCGATGGTCAATGGTGGTCTGTACCACTGGCAGTATTAATGGGGATCCCGTTATATGCTAACGCAACTGGCGTGATCCCAGTGATGGAAAGCCTACTCGTGCAAGGCGTGCCACTGGGTACTACATTGGCATTTTGTATGAGTACGGTTGCCGCAAGCTTTCCTGAATTTGTCATGTTAAAGCAAGTGATGCAGTGGCGCTTACTGGCGATTCTATTTAGCTTATTGCTAGTGTCATTCACTATTATGGGCTGGGTGCTGAACTTAGTTTAAACTCAACAAAAAGGCCTTGTGGATGATGACAAGGCCTTGTTTTGTTGACAGCTAGCAATCGCCATTTTGCATTAACTACTAACGCGCTGGTTATGACTATCGATAATCAACTCTCCATCCTCTTTACTGAATGGACCTTTTGGCCATTTATCTAGCAAATCTAGTACTGCTTCGCTTGGACGACATAGTTTAACCCCTTTAGGAGTGCACACTATCGGGCGATTAACCAAGATTGGATATTGCAGCATTGCCGCTAAAATCTGTTCATCAGACACATTATCCTCAAGCAAGCCTAACTCTTTGGCAGGTGACTTAGTCACTCTTAACGCTGTTTTTGGCGTTAGATCTGCCGCAGCGAATAAACCAAGCAGTTGTGGTTTAGTCCAACCTTGTTGTTTGTAATCAATAATAACTGGCTCATAGCCAGCTTGCTGGATCACGCTAAGCACATTTCTTGATGTGCCACACTCTGGATTGTGGTGGATCACTATCATCACTTATCCCCTCTACTCTATGAGGTTTACTTAAGTCAGTTATTCCGTTGAACCCTTTAAAACAGTAGCATCCAATTACTGTACACCTTAATTAAACCACCAAACATACGCAAAATCATATATACATTAAAATATATATTCAACTTAATTCAAATACTAGTCTGTTAATAACAATTGATTTATGCCGCGCTATCCACTTCGGTGGCTTAAATTAAGCTAAATTTGGCTAGGTTTGTGAGGCACTCGCTGCTGCGGCATGCAGCCTAAGGGGAGCTGCTAATTAAAAAGAAAACGGTTAGCGATATCGCTAACCGTAATATCAATAAGTATAGAGGGGACTTGAATTTAGGCTACTGTAAACTTATCAACAACTGCTATTAGCTTTTGGTTGGCAGTCGTTAACCTATCGGTTTCTTCCAATGTTGACTTACCATTGTCATCTAGCAACACAACCATGTCACGGATGGCATTCATATTACGGCTGACTTCGTCTGAAACCGCGCTTTGCTCTTCAGCTGCAGTGGCAATATGAGTATTTAAGTCGTTAACCTCAACGATTGATTCAACCACTTTTGCCAAGTTATCACTGACTTCAGTTGTCGCAGCGCTTGCTTGTTCGCAGGTATGTTTAGTTTGCTTCATGGCATTCACTGCATTGTTCACTCCTGTTTGCAACTGATCCAAAGTCTGCGCGATCTCAGTGGTACTCACTTGAGTTCTGGCTGCCAGCGCCCGCACCTCGTCAGCGACCACAGCAAAGCCACGACCTTGCTCACCAGCTCTTGCCGCTTCAATTGCAGCATTCAGTGCCAGTAAATTGGTTTGCTCGGCAATATCACCTATCACTTGCAAGACTTTAGTGATGCTAATGGCATCTTGAGCGACATTGCTGATATTAAGCTCGGTTGCTTCAACATCCTCAATCAAACGCTCAACAGTTTGCTGGGTGCTAACCACTATTGCATTTGTTTGAGTCACTTGATTATTGCTTAACACCGCAGCCTGAGAAGCGTTAGCTGTATTGTTAGCCACGTCCATTGCCGTTGCGCTCATCTCTTCCACTGCGGTAACCACTTGCTCTGTTTCCATTACATGCTGGTTAAGTACGCTAGCATTATCATCGGTATGTTGATGTAAATGCTGAATACTTTGCGCAATTTCTCGTGAACCACTGGCAACCTGTTGCATCAACTCTTGTAGATTGGCCACAAACCGATTAATCCCGGAGGCTATCTCTCCCAAATCATCCTTACTGGTCACAGGCAAACGTTTAGTTAGATCTGCTTGGCCATTCGACAGGGCAATTACAACCTCCTTAAGGTGTAAAATCGGCCGATATAAACGATTAAGAACTGATAAAGCCAAAGCAATACTGGCTAGCAACATAACGATAGAGGTTAAAATCGCATCTTTAAGCGACTCATTTAAACCTGCAAAAGCCACACTTTCATCAACACTGATAAACAAATACCACTGTTGATCTCCAAGTAAAGGGATGGACTCACTAAAGACTAAGTTGTGCTTACCGTCGTTTTGGTAACTACCACTATAGGTGTTGCTATTGACGATATTCCGCTGTAACTGGTTAAGTCCTGAGTCACTAAGGCTGGCGCCAACTTCAAAACGTGAAGAGGACGAAGCTAACACCTTACCTTGATGATCGATAATTGCTGCAACCGCACCGGGAAACTCTATTTGCTCAACCGTATCAGCTAATATCTCAAGACCAATATCTCCCGATAACACACCATCGCCTATATTTGTTACCACTGAAATCACTGGCTGCTTAGTCACCACATCGGTATAGATATCCGTCAGCACAGCTTGAGAATTTGCGCGAGCTAGCTGATACCAGCCACGCGGCCTAGGGTCATACTTAGTGGTGTCTGCAACGCCATCACGCCACACCGCATCATCAGCAACACTGGCATAAGAGCTGCCATCCTCAAATCCCCAAAAAACGGAATACAGACCACTTGCTTGCTTGGTAAAGCGGGCAAAATCTACATATTGATGTAACTCACCACGCTTATATTGCTCTGCCAGCGTCACTATTGCTGTCGCTTTATTGTTAAACCAATCAGCTATTGTTGTGGCTTCATAGTGAGTCATCGTCCGTGAGCTGGTTTGTACATAATTGATAGTGTCTTGCTTAAGCGATTGATATGAGAGCCAGTTTGCAATTAACAAACTAGCAGAGACTAATGCCACAATGGCCAAGGTAATGGTTTGTTTAAATCCAAGCGCTTTCATAGCAAATAGCTTTCCTTGTTTCGGCAGACTTATTTTGGACGGGATTAATTAAAGCCAAGAGTTATACCTGCGGAATGGATTCCAAACTGTGAGTAATACCAATTATAAAACAGTCAATTAGCCAACCTAGATGGCCATGACTATCAGGCATAAAAAAGGTCAGCAATTTGCTGACCTTTGAGCCTTGGCGCTGTTGTTATACCTTCACAAGGGCAAACTAATTCAGTTATTCGCCTTGAATTTGTTTGCCAAAATCGCTCTGAGTAGAGCAAGTTCTTATACTATTTGGTATTAGGACTCAAAAGAGGCTAACCAGGTTTTTAACAGCGAGTTTAACTCTGGTTTTTGCTGCTCAGATAGCTGCTCAACTAATTGATGTTGCACCTTCACATGCTCTTCAATGGCTTGATCTATGGTATTAAAACCCAGCTCAGTTAAGCCAACAGACACGCTACGACGATCTTCCTTACTGTGTACCCGCTCAATTAAACCTTTAGATTCAAGCTTATCTAAGCGATTAGTCATCGCACCTGAAGTCAGCATCATCGCTGACAATAATGCCGAAGGCGTCAAGCAGTGTGGCTCACCTGAACGACGTAAGGTGGCGAGTACATCAAACTCTCCCATCGTCAGGCCATACTGTTTATGACAAGCTGCAATTTGCGTTTCAATATGTTTTTGCAAACGCATTATGCGGCCAAAAATCGCCATGGGTAATGTGTCTAAGTGCGGCTTTTCTTTGCCCCATTGCGCCACCAGCTTATCAATATCTTCCATTTTTGCTTTCTTTCGCCTCAATCGCATAGCGCCAAATAAACTTAACGCAAAGATACTTCATAAAAAGATTCTTTACAAAACTAAAGCCGCGATCCACAATAAAGTATCTTTACATAAAGATACTTTATAAAAAGGTATTTTATGAATATTGTCCTTGCCATGATCCCCGCATTTGTTTGGGGAACAACCTATGCAGTAACCCAGTTCACGCTACCTGACTGGCCGCCACTACTTTTAGGTGCCCTACGGGCATTACCGGCAGGGTTAATTTTGTTGTTGATAAAACCCAGCTTACCGAGCAAAACTGACTGGCCGATTTTACTCAAACTCGGTGCAATTAATATTGCGCTGTTCTTTAGCCTTATTTTTGTCATGGCGCTAACCCTACCTTCAGCAATATCGGGTGTCGGTATGGTATCTGTGCCTGTTTTTGCCATGCTATTTCACTGGCTAGTGAGCAAACAGCGTCCTAACCTACTGCAAGCCTTATCGGGAGCGATGATTATCGCATTTGCTTGGTTACTATTTGATCCACAATCTATCAGTTTAAACCCAGTTGGCTTAGTTGCTATGTTGGCCGCCATTAGCTGCATCATCATAGGCAGCACTATCACTAAAACACTCGGCAGCCGCATTCATTGGTGGACTGTGCTGACCTGGCAATTGATTATCGGCGGTGGCTTACTGCTGATTGTTGCGGCACTGCATGCGAGTTATCAAAGCGACACCTATATTGCCGCCGTGCAACAAATCGATTGGCGCAGTAGTGCAGGACTGGCATGGATCATCCTCCTCAATACTGTGCTGGGTTACGGTCTATACGTATGGTTATTACAGCGTATGAGCGTAGTGGATTTTACTTTTGGTGGTATCGCGAATCCCATTGCCGGCATTGTCACGGGTCTGTTGTTACTCGGTGAATCTTTCTCTTGGTATCAATACCTGTTGATGGGCGGCATGATTGTCGCGTCAGTCGCTCCAGCGCTGATTAACAGCATTAATCAAAAACTCAAAGCAAACGCTAATTCACACCACAAGAGGCCTGAACAACTGAGTTAATTTAACCTGCTGTAGTCAACCATAGATTCGAACCACTTAGTTAAGGTTTGACCCCATTACTGTTTTTCTTCGCTGAAAAAACAGCGATCCAGTGCACACTTTTTTTGCAATTGTTTGCGCAACTCATATGCTTGCGTACAATCCGCGCCAACAATTTATTGTGCTGTATATCGCTGGAAATTTGGTCCAGAAGTCTCTACCACAAGACCTAATCTTGTGACTACAGCTCAATCACCGTCCGTTGCCAAATGGCTATTATGCTTTGGCAGCCCAGTGGTATCTGCCAATAAATGTATTGAACCCTTAGCGCTTTAAAGAGCGCATCAATAAACATTAATAAGGCATCACTGTGGCGATCTCTAGCTTACTTCAACGTGCGGGCAAGTCCCGTTTTATGGAAAATACCTTCCAGCTTTCTAAGCGTAATGCCAATATTGGCACTGAGCTGTACGCAGGCTTTATTACCTTTTTAGCCATGAGCTATATTCTGGCAGTGAACCCAGCAATTTTAGGCAGTATTGATGGCATGGATAAAGGTGCTATCTTCACCGCTACAGCTATCGCAGCGGCATTAGCCACATTGATAATGGGCTTCTTTGGCAACTATCCGGTGATGTTAGCACCGGGCATGAGCATGAACGGATTCTTCAAAGGCATGCTGGCATCAAGCTCTGTCGCACTGATTTGGCACGAAGCCCTATTCGGTATCTTCTTATCAGGTGTGGTGTATTTGATCTTCTCGATGACCAAGATCCGCAAACAGATGATTGAGTCGATCCCAGAAGATCTCAAGCTCGCCATTACCGTATCTCTGGGCTTGTTTATCGCCTTTTTAGGCCTTAAAAACGCAGGGATTATTGTGGCAAATCCTGTGGTACTGGTTAGCATGGGGGATATTAGTAAGCCGCAGGTGGCCATTGCCTTTATCAGCTTATTTGTCGCTGTTGCTTGCATGGTACGCAATATCAAGCTGGCAACGTTTATCGCCTTTATGACCTCAATTACCCTAACTCTGTTAAGCGACGCAGTATTAGGCACTAAATTTGCGCCTATTCCTGAAACTTGGTTTAGCCTGCCACCAAGCATAGAGCCTAGCTTTGGTAAGGTATTTAACTTTGAGTTTCTTACCCTTGATAAGCTATTTGACCTGCTATTTATCGTGATTATTTTCTTTATTGTCGACTTTTTCGATGGCTTATCAACTATTGTTGGCGTAGGTAAAGATGCTGGCATTATCGATAAAGATGGTAAGGTGCCAAATGCACGTTCTGCATTGGTTGCTGACGCTGGCGGTACGGTTATTGGTAGTGTGTTAGGCACCACCTCGATCACCGCATTCTCAGAGTCTGGTATTGCCTCAGCCCAAGGTGCAAAAACCGGTTTAGCCGCTGTAGCAACCGCCTGTTTATTCCTACTGGCACTATTTTGCTACCCAGTGTTTTCTATGTTTTCTACTGCAATTGTCGCCCCAGCAATGATTGTTGTTGGTATTTATATGGTAGGTCGCCTAGGTAATATTCAGTGGGATCATAAGCCATCATGTATTGCCGCTTTCTTTACCATTATGTTCACTATTTTAAGCTTCTCGCCAGCTAACGGCATGGCAATGGGCTTTATCAGCTATGCATTTGCCATGTTAGTAGCGGGTAAAGGCCGTGAAGTTCACCCGATAATCTATGGCTTATCACTGATCTTTATTGCTTATCTGTTGATGCTGTAAAGCACGACATAAAAAAGGGTCTGCAATGCAGACCCTTTTTGTTTCAAACCAGTTAATTAACCGGTAAGTGACTCACCTTAACCAAAGACACTTTAAACTCGTCAGCCTCAACGATTTCAAACTTCAGTTTAGCAAATTCAATCACATCACTGACTTTAGGGATGGTTGAATTCAGCGCCAACAATAAGCCGGCAACGGTAATGTATTCCTGCTGCTTATCAATTAAGCCGATAGTCTCTAAGCGGTACTCTAAGTCATGTAATGAAGTTGAACCTTTTACTAGCCAACCGTCATTACATACGCTGATCTCTGGTGTTTCACCAATATCAGGGAACTCACCCACTATCGACTCGAGTAAGTCGTGTAGGGTCACGATACCTTGAATACTACCGAATTCATCAGCCAAGACCGCCATGCCCGCTCTCGACTCTCTAAAGCCATCAAGTAAACGAATAACGTTAATGCTATCAGGCACAATGTACGCAGGAAAAGCGGCTGCAATATCCGCTAAGTTTTCACCCGCTTCAATGCCCAACAGCAAGTCTTTGCTGCGCACGATACCAATTAAGTTATCAAGTGAACCTGTGCACACAGGGAAGATCTGATGACGACTGTTTTTGATCGTCTGTTTAATCTTATCGTTGCTATCTTCAGTGTTTAACCATACGGTTTCACTTCTTTGAGTCATTACCGTACGCACATTTCGCTCAGATAATGATAATACGCCAGTGACCATCTCACGCTCTGCATCACCAAAACTCACCGGTGCAGGCTCAGCATCTTCATCGTCATCATGTTGGTTGTAATGCTTACTGCCCATCAGTCTGAAAATCGCTTCAGTGGTGCGCTGACGCAGTGGCACACGCTCTGCGTGCTTCGCATGACTTGAGCTAATCATCTGATTAAACATCTCAATCAGTAATGAGAAACCAATCGCCGCATATAAATATCCTTTAGGAATATGGAAACCAAAACCTTCAGCCACCAAGATAAAGCCAATCATCAATAGGAAGCTTAAACACAGCACGATAACCGTAGGATGCGCGTTAACAAAGTTAGTGATCGACTTAGAGGCTAATAGCATCACAATCATCGACACAATAACCGCAATCATCATCACAGCTAAGCTATCAACCATACCCACAGCAGTAATAATTGAGTCTAATGAGAATACCGCATCTAGGGCTAAGATCTGCGCAATAATCACACCAAAGCTAGCATAAACATTAGCGCCTTGCTGTTGGTTGATATCGCCTTCAAAACGCTCATGTAATTCGTGAGTCGCTTTAAATAACAGGAATAAACCACCAATGATTAAAATCAGATCTCGGGTAGAGAAACTTAAATCATAAATACTAAATAGCGGCTGGGTTAGCGTCACGAGCCAAGAAACAATGCTCAGCAAACCAAGGCGCATAATTAGCGCTAAAGACAAGCCAATTGTTCTGGCTTTATCACGCTGCTCTGGCGGTAGTTTTTTAACTAAAATAGCAATGAAAACAAGGTTATCGATACCTAAAACGATCTCGATAATAATAAGGGTAATTAAGCCAATCCATATTTGTGGTTCAAGCAAAAATTCCATCGTGTGTTTTATCTTCCACAACTGAGATCATTGTTCAATGTCATCACTCAGCTCGGTCAATAGCTCCAAAATATTACGCATTAATAAAAGTTAAGCGCATTTATATTGGAGATTGGCTAAAAACGATAATTAATTAAATTTTATCTTTGCTAAATCAAAGTAACAGCGACCCCAACAAAGCACAGAAAACTCAGATCCTGCGGCAGATATTTAGCTTAACTCGGCTGGGTGTGAGGCAGTCTTTTCAAGCTCCATTTAAGCAGCATTGGGCCGATCAACGTGGTGATAGCAATAATCACCACCAACTCAGTAAACAGCTTGCTATCAATAATATTCATTTGCAGGCCAAGTTCAGCAAACACTAACCCTACCTCACCTCGAGGCACCATAGCGCTGCCAACCACCACTTTTGTGCGCCATGCTTTTGCGGCAAACCAGCCAGCGATTAACTTACTGAAAATGGCTAATATCGATAACCAAACCAGCAGTAAAATACCGCCTAAGCTGTAATCAAGCTGACTTAAATCAAGACTAATGCCAACATACACAAAAAAGATCGGTGCAAATACATCCACTAAAGCTTTAGTCGACTGCTCCATTTTGTGAGTAAAATTAAAGGGATTAACTAAATAATGGTTTATCGGAGACACAAACTGCCGACTTAACGCCATACCGACAGCAAAGCCCCCCAACAAGGCTGGCGCGCCAAATGCGTGTGCTAGCCAAGCAAAGAAGCAAATAAGCACCATGGCAATAATCACTTCATAGCCAGATTTATCTGCCACAGGTTTGATTGCACGGGCAAGATACAGTAAAGCACGTGCTAAAGGTGGTGCGATAAATAGGAATAAACCAACCTTGGCGATGAGTAGTAAGGTACTGGTTATGTCCAACGCCCCATGACTGGCAAAATTAAATAACACACTGAGTAAAATCACCCCGGCAATATCATCAATCACTGCCGCGCCTAAAATGATGTTACCAACAGAAGTTTGCGCTTGTTTGGCTTGATTGAGTACCCGCAAAGAAATACCGATACTTGTGGCCGTTAAGGCACAACCCAAATAGACAGCAGTAAACAGCGAATCGGTAAGGTACAGGGCGCTGCTTAGCCCGATCACAATTGCAGGGGCTAATATGCCAGCAACAGCGACTTTGGCAGCGCGGCCACCAGCTTGATGTAAACGTTTAATAGAAGTTTCACAACCGATAGAAAACAGCAGCAAAATCACGCCTAACTCGGCCAGTACTGCTAAGGTTGGATGGGGAAGAACAAGATTAAAAAGCGTTGGGCCTAATACCAACCCAGCGAGTATTTCACCAACAACGGCTGGCAGCCCAAAATACTTAAATAAACTACCAAAAAGTTTACCAAAAAAGAGGATCAGGCATAGCGAGAGAATAAATTGATCAGCGGCCATATACGTCTCGAAACCACTAGTGATACTGTACAAATCTTGTTCTTTTTCATGATAAAGATCAAGGACTAAATAGCCAGTTTTGCTATTTTAAAATCTCAACAATCTTGAGGGTGTACTCATGGATAGAATGTTTATCATTTCACAAAAGCATCAAGCCAAAAACGATGTTATTAGTGCTGGGGTGTTGCTCGCTAATCAGTTAGGTGTAAGTCCGGAGGTGATGAGCTATTGCTATGAATCGTTCAGTGGTGATGCCTACTATAATCCACGTATCGCAGCGTCAGTGCGGCTGCAAATACTCAACGAAGCCGAGAAGAACGTAGAAACTGAGTTAACCCAGCTCGGTGCCGAGCAAGTTCCACATCATGCAGTTTGGTGTAAAAATCTTAGTGAACATGCTTGTGGCCAAGTCAACGCAGATGAATATGCCATGATGCTAAAATCGTTAGCAGAGCCTGAGCACTTGCAACCGACAGATTGGCAACTGATCCGCAATACCCAAGTGCCGTTAATGCTGATGAGTAATAACTTAGTCAGACGTGCTAATTCGATTTTAATGGCCGTTGATCTTGGTAGTAACAACCCTGACAAACTGGCGTTAAACCACGCGGTAATCAAACAAGCCAAACAACTTGCCAAAGCAACAGGTGCCAAACTGCATTTAGGGTTTGTGATCCGTTTACCTAAGTTATTGCGGGACATGGATGTTGTTAATACCCAACACCTAGTGAAAGAGGCTTACCTAAGTCACAAGCAAGAGATTGAACTGATAGGCTTACCGCCTGAGCAGGTACATATTCTAATTGGTGATGCTGATCTGTGCTTATTTGAGCTCAGCTGCCGCTTAAAAGCTGAGTATATCGTGATGGGAGTACGACAACACAAAGGCATTTTAGGGCAAATTATTGGTAATACTGCTGAAGCAATACTGCAGCGACTAAGAAGCAATATTTTGGTGGTTCCTAACGTAAAACTAAGCGACAACCCGCAGCTTTCTAGCCTTATTTAATTAAGCAGCTGATAAAAGCCAGCGAAGTTAACCTTTGCTGGCTTGTACCAATGAGTATTAATCACAAGATGAAGTGTATTGGTTCAGTTCAATCAAACCGCGTAAAATAATGCCGTGATAACGCGCTTGAATTAGCTGATAATCAAGCTCCGGTGCAAAGTAGTAAGTCACTTCCTCTGTGCCAGTTTGCTCAACAGGGATCAAAGATAACTCCCCCCAAGGCGCAATATTTTTAGTCTGTTTAGGCTGTACATAATACTGATACGGCTCTATCGCATCTGATGCTTGGCGAATTAAGCGAAACTGCTGTCGACCTTGCATTAGAAACTCACGTATTTGAATCGCTAAGGTATCAACGTCACGCAGCGGAATATCGTTAGAACGATAGCTGTCTAGCTCACCGTCAACATCCACTTCAGATTCAAGCCCATTGGCGCTAAAGCTAGCATGCATGTCACGCGCACGAAAGCCACTCACCTTTTGATGAAACTTTTGCGTCAGCCACTGCTGCCGCTCATTTGACCAAACTAATTCAGCCCGTTGCTGATAGCGAGTACCAATACCTAAAATACTGGCTTTACTGCTAGAGTTAACAACCGCCGTTTTACCTTGCCAAGTTTCAGTGCGGCTCATGCTTCCTGTATGGATACCACTAAGATAAATATCATATTCAGCATGGCGACTGCACTGCGCAGGCGTTTGCTGTGCAGCAGCGTCGGCAACAGTCGACATCAGCAGCAATAATGAGCTAACACAGCAATAAGCCATTGTGGTCAAAGTTGCTTGCATACTAGAACACTTCGTTAACGTTCAAGTAGAAGTTGGTTTCGTTTTCACCCACACCAATATCGACACGTAAATTGATGTTATCTTTAATCTTAAAGCGGAAACCTGTGCCGTAAGAGGTCAATAGCTCTTCATTTAAGTTACTCACCTTATCAGCAACACTGCCTACCCCGCCCCAAAATACCATGCCATAACGCTGGAAAATCGGCAGACGATATTCAACTTGGCCCATCATCATCTGTTTGTCACGATAACGCCCTTTGATATAACCACGCATGGCACCTGAGCCACCAAGATCTGGCAGCATATTCCATGGCACATCGCCATTAGTAAAATGGCCTTGAACTTGCCATGCAATCAAACCTGGTGCATTACTTAGCAATGAGGTTTTACTTAAATCAATATAGTTAGCTAGCTCAACATCGTAAGTTGAAAACGATGAATACTCACTGTTGTGATAAAGCCCTGCATCGATTTGAAATAACCAACCTTGAGTGGCATTCAAACGGTAATCACGAGAATCGTAAATACTGGTTAGCTTGACACCACTACTGAAGTTATCGGGTAAGATCTCACTTGAATCCACTGGCAAACCAGTTTCAACTAACTCTAATTTATCAGCACTCGCATAGGTAAAATCAGCGCCTAAGCCTAAAAAATAGTTATCAGCGACTTCTGTCATGTAGACAGGTTTAAAACTATAAACTTGCTCTTCAAATTCATGGTGATTGGCGTCAATGTTACCTTGTTCAATTCCTTGGCCATAATACACTGCCGCCTCATTATGCAGCTCTAACCCCAACTGCAAACGTTGTTTACCGCCGTTGAAAAAGGTCATGTTTTCAACTTCAACACCGTAAGAATTATTCATCGATACAAATGAGTTAAGCACGATAGATGAAGGCTGTTCCTCACTCGATGAACCGTCGGTTTTATATAGACCTACCATCAACAAGCCCACACCAAATTTCTTTTCAGGCGTGTAATAAGCTGTTGGCAAATAACTCATATCAATAGGCTTGCTTTGGTCAAACTCACCGTCTGCGCCAAATACTGACAAAATGTCATCAATCCAAGTCGGCTGCATATCTTTTGGGGTTTCAAACAAAGGTTCAACAGCAGCAGCTTGGTTCGACAGTGCCAAAAGCGTTAACAATAAAATCCGTTTCATAAATGCTCGAATTAATAGTGAAGAAGAATCGGGTGTTGTAGGCGATATGCTGTGAAAAAAACGTCATTATTCAGCTAGCAATTCACCGAGCTGCGCATTCTACCATTTGAATGCTATTCAACAATGACTTTTTTTGATTAAAGATTAATCGTTGTTAGCGATGAGAATAACGCTCAGCACACAAATAACACTCACTGCGATGTTAAAGATACATCATGAGACGTACTGACTAATCACCTTTAATACTCATTTTTATGCACATTATTTGCTGTTAATACGATGACATTTATTTCACCTGCTAAGCAATAACATGTGCGCAAACAAGGCTTAGTAAAGGGGAAAACATGAATAACTCAGGGCGCTATTTAAACCATACTGCAAGCGCACATCCGCAACAAAAAAACCAACCTCCTTCCCATGATGTTGGTTATTTATGGGTATTATTTTCTGTGTGCACGATATTCTTGTTGCTAATGAAAGAAGGGGTTAACAACGCCTACTTCTGGCAAATCAACCAAGCTGGTCAGCACTTTAGTCCTGAACTACTTGCCAGCATTACCGATATGGGAAATGGTGTCGTCACAGGTAGCATATTAGTCATCATACTTTGCTTTAAACCAAACTGGATTTTACGTGCCATTTTGGCTGCCATTATCTGCCTTATATTAACTCACTTCCTCAAAAGCTACTTTGATGCTTCGAGACCTGCGGCCTTGTTAACCCAGATAAATATTATTGGTGATGCCCGCTACAGCAAAAGCTTTCCTTCAGGCCATACCGCGACGATTTTCCTACTTGCAAGCATCGCCTTCTTGTCTTCAACAAGACGATTGAGTCGAATATTTTTTGTCGCTTTAGCAACCCTTGTTGGACTATCGCGAATTGCAGTTGGTGCTCACTGGCCAATCGATGTCGCCTTAGGAGCGATCATTGGTTGGAGCAGCATATATCTCGCGATGCTTGTGTGCAAAACAGAGAACCTTTCATCAAGTAGTCAATTTATGATCTTATCGAGCCTTTTATTACTGCTTAGCTGCCTGAATATGCTTAATCAAAATGAATTCCCATTGTTGCCGATTGTGGACAGTTTGCAAAAACTCTATTTGGTCTCTGCCGCAACTTTTGTCTGCCTAAGCTACATAAGTTATCGCAGTACTAAAGAGCGCCAAAAAATGCTCAGAATTAACTAGACTGGCAGCCTATCAATCGCAATAAATCGATTGAAGCTAGCTGCCGCGCAATCAAGAGTTAGAAGTGGATTACTCATTATCACTATAGATACTTAGCAATATCCACTTCATTGATCTGTGCAGGAGAAAGAAACTTATTGGCGTATTCCAAATAGATCCCGCTAGATAAAAATAGCTTAAATAGATCCATGTCGAGGTGCTCATCCAGTGCCATCTTATGCAAGATATCAATTGCAACACTCAGCGGTTTTGCCTTTTTATACGGCCTATCTGCTGCAGTTAATGCCTCAAAGATATCCGCTATCACTAAGATCCGCTCAGGGATCGATAAATCCTCAGCACTGAGTTTGCGAGGGTATCCGGTACCTTTTAAGGTTTCATGGTGGGTCGATGCATAACGCGGCACACGTGCCAGTTCTGGTGGAAACGGCAGATTCTCCAGCATCTTAATCGTGCTGGTAATGTGCTCATTGATCTTAAATCGATCTTCTGCGGTCAAAGTGCCACGTGAGATCGACAGGTTATACAGCTCACCTAAATTATATTGATCCTTAGGTATGGTCATCTTAATGCCAAACTTAGGATCAAAGTTCACTTCACTGATACGTTTAATAATATGCTCAGGTTTATCCCGTAACAGCTGTTCCGTTACCGGATAAACTTCAGCATCAAGGCGCTCGCTCAAATTAAGCTCTTCAACCGGCGATAAGCCCAGTCTATCATCGAAGTGGCGCTGCCAAGTCAGCTTAGCTAACTCCGCCAAGCGCTCTTTTGCCTCTTGCCCCATAAACTCACCACCAATATTGGCAGTAGCAATAAACTCAAAGTCTTGAGTTAACTGCTGTTGCTTGCTGGCCAGCTCGGCACGATAACCTGCTTCGTTATCTGTATCCGACGCGATTTGCTGTAAACAGGTTATTTCAGCGTCACGCCACAGCACCTCAAAGCGCATGCGTATTTCATGAATACGATTGTAAACCGCCTCAAGCTTAGTGCCTTTATCGACAATATATTCTGGCGTAGTGATTTTTCCGCAGTCGTGTAGCCAAGCTGCGATCCTAAACTCACGATGCTCATCAAGCGAGTTAAACTTAAAGTCTTTAAATGGCGCAGCTTGTGACTTTTCAGCTGCAGCAACCAGCATGAGTCCAAGTTCTGGCACTCGATTACAATGTCCTGCGGTATAGGGAGATTTATCATCGATCGCTTGTGCGATCAGTTTAATAAACGACTCCATTAACTCTTTTTGATTTTCTTCATACTCTCTAATTGAGCTCGACATCTCCATCATCGAATGAGCCAGTTCATCAAGCTCGGTAATATTAGAGTCCACTTTAATGACATCGTCATACTGACGATTTTTAATCTTGTTATTTTCTTTTTCTAATAACTTAATTGGTCGAATAATTGGCGATGAGAAAACCCAAGAAACGGGGAAAATCAGTAATAAGCATAAACTGGTGAACAAAATGGATTGCTGCACTTTATCGACACTCGCTGCCAACAGCTCTTTGGCTGGCACGACAATAGCAAAGTATTCTTGGCTCCCCGCTGAACTCCCACCAAAAGGGGTCACATACAGAAACTCTTTAACACCATTGATCTCACGCTGCACTAATTTACGCTGTTTGCTGGGGGCTTTCGCAAGCTCAATTAACTCAGCAAAAGGCACTGTGCCTTTGGTGGTTAAGTCTTGTTTCTTACCACTGGCAAACCATTTAGCACTCAATGCCTGTTTTTGCTCAGCGGTAATATTGGCTAAAGCTAAGTTAATTATCTCAATTAGCTCAGCGTCATGTTTGGTAAGCACTATGCGCAAGCCGGTTTCGACTTTCAGCGGCGCGAAATCAACCTGCTCATGGTATTGAATATTCTCAACAAAAAATTGCTTGGCGATGTAATGCAAAATAATGCTGTTATCTAGCGCAGCATAAACTTCCCCCTCTTCCACTGCGTGCAACACGGCATAGGTTGAAGCCATTTCAACCACCTCGATTTGTGGGTAGTTAGTTTTAATGACCTCAACAATTGACCAACCTTTTGGTATGGCGAGCTGCTTACCAAACAGTTGCTCTATATGGGTTATTGGCGCCAGATCTGGCTGAGTCACTATGGCATAAGGTAGTTCAACAAACGGATCACTAAACTGACCGAGTAAGCTTGTTTCATCGGTTTTAATCACTGAGTGCAGCATCGCGAGTTCTTGCTTTTTAAACTTTTCGGTTAGCTCAACCCAGCTAAAACCATTGATATACCTAAGCTCTAACCCTGTCATATCAGCCACTAGGTTGAGTAAATCGATACTGTAGCCCTGAGGCATGCCTGAGATGGCAAAATCAATGGGCGCCCAATCAGTTTCGTTCGACACCTTTAATGGTTCAGTTCTCGCGATCAGCTCCCGCTGCTTTGCTGTTAACGATAATGGCTGCGATGCAGGAATATTAATTGTTGTCTGCTGCACTTGGTTAGACGCAATGAGCTCACCACTTTGCTTATAGAGATATATCTTTTTGTCGCTAGCTGCATTGCCATCTTTGCCTTGCATCACTAAGTAATCAGAAAGCGTTGATAAGGCAATATCTAAGGCTAATACCGCGCCCGTTTCAGCTAATTTAATTGAATAAGTTTGCCCGGGAGATTGTAGATGCTGAAATAAATAAGGTTCAGTTTTAGAAACCGTTTGTTGGTTAGCATTAATAAACCAAGGCCTCACCCTCGCATCATATTCACTGGGCTCACTATATTTAATCCTCAAGGTAAATTGGTCGTCAAAATAAGACTGGGTTCGCTGCCTTAGCTCTCCCTCACCGTGGATCTCAATCATTACCCAACGGTCAAGATGAGAGGCATTGAGTTGCTTTCTGATAATAGGGTGCGCATCGAGATTAATTAATTCGTAAAAATCACCATTGGGAGTACCAATATATAACGCATAAAACAGTGTATTCGTGCGCATGATTTCGGCAAATACACGCCGAGTTTCAAGGTTAACGCCACCATTAATTGATAGTGCATCAAGGTTAGAAAGTAAGTGAACGGCATTAACCGCTTGATTGTCGACTTGCGTTAAGTAGCTGCTGGTATTTTTAGCTGTAAGATCATAAAGCTTCACCGCAGAATCCGTTGCCATTGCTTTACTAAAATAATACTGCAAGCCAATCGCAATCGCGGCGGTTAGCACAGTTGCTAGAATAAAGATCCCCACCACGGTCACTCGAATAGTGAATCGCTTTTTGCGCTTATTAACCATGGCGTCCATAAAATCTCTGCTCCGTCTTTCTATCCTTGAAAAAACATCTTATTACAAGCGAGTAACAAGTCAACATAGCGCATTAGCATTACACTTTGAATTTAATGTAAAAATATCCTTTTCAACAATAGAACAATTGTCTATTTCTACGGTTTTAGATAAAGCCTTTTGCCTTAGGACTATTTACAACTTTTTCGCCCACGATAAAGGTAACAGCTAGGGGATCACACTCAATAAGATTTATCTGTTATATGAAAAATTTTCTTTATCAAAAGTCGCCTTTGCAACACATTGCTTAGTTTCATATCAATCACCGATTAGAGAGTATTGTTGTGCGGTAGCAAGTGATACTATCCCGCTGTTGAGCTATGGGCGCTAAACTCACTCTGTTTAGCCATGCTCAACGCTCTTATCACGAGGAATAATAATGTTAGCGGTTAATGAATATTTTGAAGGTCAGGTTAAGTCTATTTCTTTCGCGGGCACTGACAAGCCAGCCTCTGTAGGCGTAATGGAAGCAGGTGAATATGAATTTGGTACTGCTGCACCTGAAGTGATGCAGGTGATTTCTGGCGCATTAACAGTATTGCTACCAGGGCAAACTGAATGGCAAACCTTTAACGCTGGTGAACAGTTTAACGTTATTGGCAATGCAAAGTTTCAAGTAAAAGTAGCGACTCAAACCGCTTACCTGTGCATTTACGGTTAATAACGTATAAACCGTAAAGTAAAAAACCATCCGCTGTTAACATGACAATATGTTGAAGTGGATGGTTTTTTTATTTCAGTTAAACAACTGACAGCTTGCTGTCATGGCAGTTATTAAGCTTACTCTACCCACATAACTAACTCGCCCGCAGTCTTTAGGCCATATTGTCTTTTCGTTAGCTTACCTGACGCATCAAATAATAGTAACTCAGCTGAGTCGGCGCGGTGTTGGCGGATCAACTTATCGCCCTCAGGTGTGCCAGTTGTCGCAATCAGAAAATATACCGAGTCACCGAGGTAATCACGGGCTTCGTTCATCTGCTCCGTCTGGCTATTACTCATCGCTAAACCATTATCATAAACAAAAACGATCGCCGGTTTACCTGTACCTATCTCTTCATGGGTTGACTTAAAGCCTTTAGGCATCACCATGACTAAAGCCACAAACAGCGCCACGATAGAAGCCACAACAGCAAAAGCAATCAGAGGTTTGCGGCGAGATGAATTTGAATTAACAGTATTCAAGACAATAAATCCTTATTTAAACCACAAAAATAGACAACAAATCGGCTCATCATAATTAGCGAACCTGAGGCCTAGATTAAAATCATCAGTTAATTACTATGATTAATTAGCTAAATTGAGGATCTTACACTGCTTAAATTGACTCGTACTGCATTGTTTACTCAATGCCTGCGCTTTAACTAATTGTTGTGGATTAAGTTTAGCAGCAATAAATTCGAGCCGTTGCTTAGCCATGGCATTACCTTGGCCAGCCGCCGCATCTAACCAAACATAGATTTTGATAAAATCCGGCTCACCATTCATACCATTATATTCACTGGTAGCTAAATCAACTTGCGCTTCGGCCAAACCTAAACTTGCGGCTCGCTCAAGCCAAGTGGTTGCTTTGACAGCATTGACCTCTCCCGCTTTGCCGTCGATATACATCATGCCAATTTGGTGCATTGCCGGCGCAAACTCCCGCTCTGCGCTCAATTGGTACCATTGCAACGCCTGCTCAGGCTGGTGATAGTGCTCTAGATAGATCTTACCTAATACATATGGCGCTTCGCTGTGACCATTATTGCTGCTGAGCGTTAACCAATGCTGTGCAGCCTTTAAATCAACAGCGTCACCTAAGCCTTGAAAATGCATTAAACCCAGCATAAATTGAGCATCGACTTGATGTCTTGGGAATTGCGGGTCAACAGCCTGACTAGCTAACTGTTGATACCAATAACGCGCCAACTCATAATTTGGATTGCCGACTCGACCTGCACGATACATCTCAGCAAGTGAGTATTGTGCTTCGGGCATGCCTTGGTGCGCCGCCTTACGGTAATACGCCATTGCTTGCACAAAATCTTGCTCAACCAATATCCCTTTGGCATAGAGATAAGCCAAATTAGTTAGCGCATCAGCATCGCCCGCAGCGGCATTATCGATACATTTAGGGCTAATTTGCTCAGCTAATCCATCAGCCGCATATTGGCACCATGGGTCAAATAGCGTCTGAGTATTAACAGCAGTACTGTCTTGCGTAGGCTGACTGCTGCAGCCCTGCAAAATCAGTATGATAACAATAAGAAAAATGCGCATAAGCAAGCATCCACAACAGCGTTACATCAAGATGTTATATAGGTATAAGATCTTTTTCCGTTAAGACGATCTTAACAAACGGCATCAATCTTTGTCTGTTAACGCACACTAAAAAAGGAATTGATTGAGGTACGATTATTCAGCGCACTTTTATCAAACTCGACTTGAGCCGTTATGTTTGCACTATGAAGAATATTGCCAGAATAGATCACTAATCGGTTAGGTTTAGCTGCAATAGAAAAGACTTTTTCAAACAAGTCATCGCTATCATTAATATAGCCTGAGCGCTGCTCAGCAGAACTTTCAACCCTTTCAACCATGTCCAAGATCATCTCTTTATCATCAAAACCGAAAGCGAGCTTATCTGTATGCTTATAGCGATAGAAATTGGTTCCACCTAAGTTATCATCATTGAGGTAATGTACAGCAGCCATAGAATGATCAACCAAAGAGTCAAAGTGTGGCATCTTTTGTTTAGGGGTTAATTGTTGCGGAGTTAAGGTGACTTTCGACAGCCAACATTTAGCGATTTGATGCCGTTTGAAGCACTGCCCTTGTGGTTGTAATGCAAGTTGCTCAATCATCGCAGATAAGGTTGTGTAATAGCTATCGGGCATCTCATCACGCATGCCCGGAAAAAGCGTACCATCCCTGCCGGGCTTGTTAAAGTAAGCCTGATTATTGCTGTAATCGACCAATGTATCGAAGTCTGCAACAAAGTCATCAACAACCCAAATCAAATGCGCTGAATCGGCTAATTGCAGCACCTGAATATGCGCATCAGGGTTAACGGCCAACAACTTAATATCTGTAACTATCGCCATAATGATACAGTCCCTTTGCATCTGATTTATCTTGCTCTTTAAAGCAGGTTCAAAACACTAACACCTAATAAACGACTCAAAAATATACAGATTTAACAAAACTAAATCTATCCTCAACAGATAAAATATTGATATCGCCTCTGCACCGTAGACTGTGACTTATCACAGACACAGATTAAAAAGACAGCTAAAGTCACCGCTAGCACTAGTGTGTACATTTTATTTGGATAAACTAGCCCGTTATAACCCTCTGAGCAAAATCATAAATAAAATTTGGAGTCACCATGCCCATTCGTGGAAAGAATGAATTAATGCAGTACATAGCGGCTAACGATTTTGAATGGCTAAAAGCCAATGACGCCGCAAGTCAATTCAGCTGTATCTATGAGGATGAGCAAGGTATCACCATAATCGATAAGCTCAGAGGTGCAGGAGTATTCAGCGATAAAGATATTTTCCTGCAATTATATCGCAACAAAGAACAGCATATGAACGACTGGAACGAGCAACAGTGGCGCGGCAAAACCGCAGCACTGTTCAGCATTCTTGAGCGCTATCCACGAGATGGCAGCCTAACCATTGCTGATGCACCAGTAGGACCTTGCTATGACATGGTTTATCACATTAGCAACGACTTTTTCTTGCCTATGATCAGGCACTTGGTAGAACTAGGCTGCGAATTAGATCACAACAACTTTTTAGAACATGTCTACGATGGCAATGACGATCCAGAGTATCAACTATATGATTTTCTAATCAGCCATTATCAAACGTTTTCTCCACAAGCATTAGCCACTGCCTGTGCGGCAATACTCGACCATGAAACTGATGAAACCGAACTTAAAAATCAGCAAATAGTCAGCAGCTTACTCGCTCGAGGTGCAGACCTAAACTGCAGCGTTAACGATAATAGCTGTGTAGCAGATTACGGCTCACTATTTGGCGCCGTGTTCGCCATTGCGCCGCAGATGTTAGACTCACACCCACAGATTGCTAAAGACTACCTTCCGAATGAAACTGCACTAGCCGATATCGATTGGGAATATATTGTAGAAAACAATTTTGGGCCAACACACCTTGAGGCACTATCTAAGCTAGTCGCTAAAGGCGCTGAATTGCCATTAGCAGAAATTGCTGAAAATATAGAGGAAACTTGGCACTACCTAAATGAGAGAGCAGTCGAGTACAACTCAACTGACGCGGCAGAACACCTGAACCAGTTCGACCTAATGGCGTATGCAAAAGCCCTTAGGGCAATGGTTAAATAACTCTTCAACCACAAAGTGAAGCTTATACTAATATAAGCTTCACACCCGTCGAAGCCACAGCAAACTTGCTAAAAACCACCAACAGAGATCCCATTGTCGACCGACAAAAATGCACTCAAGTCTCATTTATTGAATCAACAGCGAAATCTAGCAAATTGACAGTAGGTTGCGGGGAACTATTCTTAGCCCTATGCGCTCATAATTGTTATGACAGTAAATACGCATTTTAAATGCAGCTACAAATCCTAAGCTCAGCTTGGCTCACAGCAATGCGCTAAGTTGAGCACAACCAACTATATCGATGAGGCTAGATTGAATGAATAAATTGAGTAAGCTACTAATTGGTTCCACTATTACCATCGCGGCACTCAGCAGCGTGGCTCAAGCTGGTGATCTTATTTGTAAGGTCAAAGGTGGCGATGACGTGGTAATGAAAAACATAGAAATACTGCGTTCAAATGAAGCATTAGTCAGTATTGATGGCAGCTATAAGTCACCGATTTTGAACAATATCTACCGCATAGATGGTGTTGATGGCCAAGACATTAGCGAAACTCCAACCTATATAGCCTATGGCCAATACCCACTGGCTGATCACGAATTACGTGCAACGGTGCAAGTCGCCGACCAACCCGCCTTTACAGGCATGTGTACCGTCACCGAAGAGATGTAAGCGACTGCGCACGGCTGGTAATTCCCCTACTTAGCCAGCCAAAGTAAAATTGCACTTTGCCTCTAAAGCCACGGTTCAAACTAAGATGGCTGCAAGTGCCTTATTTCTCTACGCATTTACTGACAAAAAAACGCTTACCTGCAAAGCTATCTTCTAAGCAGACAGCCCATTCCAGCTTATCGTTAACAATTTTAATAGCTTTTAATAAGTCTTAATTTCAGGCCGACATGTTGCAATGGTATTTTCACCAAAATAAGGAAATCAATCGTGAATATTTAACAAAAATATAGGTGAAGTTATGAGAAAGAATTTCAGCTGCCGCAATCCATCCACTTTTTTACTCATACTTATGCTGCTGAGCATAAGTCACTTAGTTTTCAGTTCTGCGAAAGTTTACGCCGCGACTGGTTTTTATCGCTGTAACGAAAAAGGAGATTACAATTTAAGAGCCGTGATCCAAGATAACAATATTGACCCAACAACGCCCGTTGGAAGAATACTAACCACAGTCGAAATGGAAGGCGGCTCATGGGATTTTACCTGTGATTATCAAAGCAACGCCTATAATTTTGCCAGAACCATGTATATCGCCACTGGGGAAGGCACTTGGGCTAACTATTGGTCAGGTGATAACACGGTTTGCCTCATACCTGGCCTGTCTGGAATTGGCATTCGCTTCTATGCAAGTGATGGTAACGCAAAAGTCTGCAATAGCGGAATACCTCTTTATCCTTATGATAATGGTTACATTGTTAAGTTTGACAGTGGCACAGTTCTCAGTGGCACAGCGAACTACACTCCTTTTGCCGAGCTCATACGCATAGGTGACATAAACGGGGGGGATCATATATTACCCACAATGCCACTGAGATCTAAGCTAAGAACCTCCCCCACTTTATATAGCTTTAAGTATGGTATATTCAATTTAGTATTTACCAATCCCTCGCTCGAAGCTCGCCTTTGCACTATGGCTCAATTTAACAAAACCATTGATTTTGGCGATAATATTGATAAAGGCGATGACGTCATTAGTAAGCCTTTCGATGTTTGGTTAACCGATTGCTCTGGCAATGCCTTAACTGAGTATAAAAATAGTGCAAAACTATCTTTCACTTCATTACCTGATAGAATTAGTACCGATGGCACTCGGCTATTTAACTGTGATGACGATGATTGCGCCGATGGCGCCTATATTACCTTCACAGACATTGAAGGCGATAATGTCAACCTAAAAGGTGGATACAGATTAAATGCCCAAACAACAAATAGTATCCCCAATCAACTCAGTTTTAGCAGTAACTTACATACAGAAAATACCAGCGGTGGAAAGATAGATACCTCAATAACACTAGTTCTGGAATACCTATAAACAGTAAACCATAAAAAAGAGCCTTAATACTCAAAGCATTAAGGCTCTTAAGCTAGCGATAATAGCAACCACTATAACAAGTGCAGACGATTAAGAGTTTACCTCTGAGCGCTGCACTTTTGACGACTGCACTTGTGACAACTGAGATTGCATAAGCCCTGCTTTGCCAAGTTGCTGCTCCGCCATCAGCTTGGCCATCTTGGGTGCATGCCACAAGGTTGGCAATAGCACAAAAGATACAGGTACAGCGGTGATAACAATAAATGACTGCAAGGCCGAAATCCCTCCAGAGCCCATTGCAATCAAGGCTATCGCTACCAGCCCCATTAAGATCCCCCAAAATGCGCGCATCGCACCACTCGGCTCTGTCGAGCCGCTAACCACAACACTAATGGTATAGGTCATTGAGTCACCCGTAGTCACAATAAAGGTAGTGGTTAAAATCAAAAACAGAATCGCAATCAAGGTTGGCATAGGTAGCTGCGAGGTAATCGCTAGCAACACGCCCGGCAAGTTAAAGCCTGCAAAAGCATCGGCCATAACGCCGGGATTTGCCAGCTCAAAAGCAAGCCCTGAACCACCGACCACACTAAACCAAAAACAAGTGATTAACGGCGCTATAATCGCTATCGACAAAATAAGCTGACGAATGCTGCGACCACGAGAAATACGCGCAATAAAGATTGCCATCATAGGGCCATAGCCTAAAAACCAGCCCCAGAAAAACACTGTCCACCAGCTTAGCCAGTCTGCATCACCACGATACAAAGACATAGGCACAAAGTTATTCACCATGCGCGCCACGCCCTGTAAGTAGCCATCAACAATAAAGCCCGTTGGGCCAAACAGTAAAATAAACACAATTAGCGCCGCCGCTAAAATAATGTTGTAACGGCTAATAAGCTGAATACCGCGACTTAAGCCACTTAATGCCGACAAGGTATACATGGCAATGGCAAACACCACCACTAAACTTTGGGTCATCAAGGTGTCTTGCACGCCAAATAACGCATTGAGCGCATAACTAATTTGTAAGCCTAGAAAACCAATAGGACCAATAGTTCCCGCGGCCACGGCAATAATGCAGAAGGTATCAGTTAAGGTGCCAATCCAACCTGTTAACGCCTTATCACCAAAGATTGGGTACAACAAGGTACGTGGCTGTAGCGGTAAGCCTTTATCATAGTGTAAGTGCATCAAAACAATTGCGGCTAACGTGCCCAGTATTGCCCAAGCTAAAAAGCCCCAATGCAAAAAAGATTGTGATAAGGCATTAATCGCCAGAGTGCGTCCTTGTGCTTCACCATAAAATGGCGGTGCAGACACAAAATGGGCTATCGGCTCAGCAGCCGCCCAAAATACCCCCCCACCAGCAAGCAGAGTACATAGAATAATTGCCAACCATTTAAAGGTATCCATTTCAGGCTTAGCCCGATTACCTAAAATGACGTCGCCAGTTCTGGCAAATGCTAAGTAGAGCCCTATCACCAAGTTAGCCAGCAGCAACACTTGCCAAAACGGGCCAAACCATAGGGTTACTTTTGAGAATCCAACCTGAATGACGTTGGACAGAGCGGAAGTATCAAATACAGCAAGTAAAACAAATAGGACGAGGAAACCACCACTTAACCAGAGCACTGGGCTGGCAAAGGCGTTTAAATTAGATGGATCGCTGCGCTCGGGTGGATGAGCCGCAAGGTAGTTTTCATCTGTTGATTTACGATCGACAGATTGTGTCAAATTCGACATGTAGTGTTCACTTTTGTCGTCGTCAGCAAGCAACTTTACCCATATTTAGACAGGCAATTTGATGCTGAGTCGGTGAGTTTTCCTCGGCTATTGCAAAGACTTAGAGCAACTTTGTAAAGGTTGAGGCCGTAAAAGGGGCGATATTTTAACACATACGAAAGTCGAATAAAAACCGCGCTAACTAGCACGTAAGTTGCAGCAAATATTAGTAGCTAGTGAATTATTTTAATTTTAAGCTAATTTCAAGCATTTAAACTAACGGCATCATTTTCAGTTTAACTGCAAATCGCTATCAGCCAGAAATAACCCCATTGCCAGACTATCACGCAGGCCTGTTACTCACACTGGATAATTGAGCTGACGCGATAAAATGATGGAATTTGGCTGTTGCTGAATATTTAAATTCAACAAACAAATGTTAATAGCAAGATCTAACCTGACTGTATTTAAATTATTTTTACCAAGCAAAAAAGCTAATAAACCAGCAGTAAAACTCATTAACATCCAAAAATGATATTTTTAGATCATTCGCCATAAAACATTATAGATAATCGATAATTAATTCATTTAAAGCAACGCGACTTTATTGTTCAACAAATGTTTTAGATGCACAATCAGCTAAGTAAAAATTAAGATTTAAAATTTATTTTATGAGCTTAGATTACTGTTTTAAAAAAGCTTATCCAGCATGATTAAAATGCTGTTCTGTGCAGTGAACTATCTAGGCGATTAACAGGCTAAACTCCGCTAACAAAACCCAGCGTTACATTTTGAAAACATTGAAACAAAAAGGAAAAAGCAAAACAGAAAAGACGTTAAACAGTTGCAAATCAATAAGCAAATCTGCATAAACATGAGTATAGAAAAACCATAAAAAGACATTAATAACAGCCCATCATTACTCTATATTTAATTTTATTACCAACTAGTGTTATATCTGCAAAATTAATTATTAAAAACGCCAATTAACACTTAAAAACTGACATATATAGTTCACTTTACTTCCTCATTAATTTTAATTAATTTACCCCCCAAATTTAAGTACACACACAATAACCAGCTCATATTTCCACCATCACTTAAGTCCCTATTAATACCTTAAGTGCTGTTATTAATTTTAATTAAAAAATATAAAAATGATTATGGGAGTAAACATGAAATTAAGTACTAAAAAGCTTCTGCTTGTTTCAAGCATTGCAGCGGCACTAGTGGGTTGTAACAGCTCTGATGACGATAACAATCACGTAAGTGATCAAACCATCAGTGTACGTCTAATGGAAACCACTGACATTCACACTAACGTGATGCCATACAACTACTTTGTTAGCCAAGAAGTGAACGAAACTCAACTACCTGAGTGGGGTTTAGCTCGTACTTCTTTAGTTATCGAAGCGGCTCGTAACGAAGTAGAAAACAGCATGCTATTTGATAACGGTGACTTAATTCAAGGTAGTCCAATGGGCGACTACATGGCGTCATTAGGTACTGAGCACGTTAAAGAAAACACTCACCCTGTTTATAAAGCGATGAATGAGCTGCAATACGACGCAGCTAACTTAGGTAACCATGAGTTTAACTATGGTCTAGATTACCTAGATGAGTCACTTAAAGGTTCTGAGTTCCCGTATGTTAGCGCTAACGTATGGAAAGTTGATAACTCGCTAGAAAAAGTCAGTGATGCTGCAGATGAGTGTGAAGTGCGTATTACTGAAGAGTTCTATGAAACAGCAGAACATAAATATAATCCATACGTGATCTTAGATCGTGAATTTAAGAGCAGCAACGGTGAATCTTATATCGTTAAAGTGGGTGTTATCGGCTTTACTCCACCAAACATTATGGGTTGGGATGCGTCGTTACTAAAATGCAACGTGATGGTGTCTGACATCAAGAAAACTGCTGAGCATTATGTACCTAAGATGAAAGCAGAAGGCGCAGACATTATTGTTGCGATCCCTCACTCTGGTCTAAATGACAATAACGACGAGTTTGCCGAAAACGCAACCTTACACCTTGCCTATGTTGACGATATTGATGCCATCATGTTTGGTCACGATCACCGTGAATTCCCAAATACCACAGGTGAATATGGCGAAATCGAAGGTGTTGATGCTGAGCTTGGTTTAATCAACGGTATTCCAGCGGTTATGCCTGGTTTCTGGGGCGCTAAGCTAGGTGTGATTGACCTAACGCTAACAACCAAAGATGACGGCGAAACTTGGGACGTTGACCACTCTAAATCGACTTCAACATTACGCTCGCTTATTCCTAACAGCTCAAATCGTATTATCGAAGACTTAGTTGCTGATGAGCACCAAGGCACAATCGATTATATGTCTGCTTCAATCGCTGACATCGATGTAAACATGAACAGCTTCTTCCCACAAGTGGTACCGGATCTATCGATTCAAGTGGTTAACGAAGCACAACTACATCAGTTGATGAAGTGGAAAGCTGAAGGTGTGTTTGCCGATGCTGCTGACGACGCTATCTTCTTGTCAGTTTCTGCGCCATTTAAGTCTGGCCGTAACGGTCCACAAGATTACACCAACATTCAAGAAGGCGAACTAACTAACGCCTCTGTTGCTGATATCTATGTATTTGATAACAACACCCCTGCGGTATTAAAAATGACTGGTTCTGATATGAAGAACTGGATCGAGTGGGTTAACTCAAACGCATACAACAGCCTACCTTTAGCTGCTGGTGAGCGTTTCTTGAATGAGTCATTCCCAGGCTACAACTTTGACGTATTCTTTGGTGGCTTTAACCAAGCTGGTGAAGGCTTACTGAAGTACACAATTAACGTTGAACAAGAGTCAAAATACATCGACATTAATGGCTTTGAATACACAGAGACTGACAATAAGCAGCTAACTAGCCTGACTTATAATGGTGTTGAAATTGCTGATGACGCAGAAATTTACGTTATCACCAACAACTACCGCGCATCTAACGTGAAAATGCCAGGTGTTGATAAAGCAGTACTTGTTAAAGAAGAAGCGGCATTCAACAACCGTGAATTAGTACAGTACTACCTACAAGACTCGCTAGCTGAAAATGAAGGCGACACGGCTTTAGCATTCCCGAATGCTGAAGTGTTCCAACTTGTTGCACCTAACACTGACAGCGTGTGGTTTGCATCAGCAACATTAGATGAAGCATTCCGCTGTGTAGACAATGGCATCACTGGCCTTTCAACAGAAAAAGCAGAAGAGACTAAAGCGGGTACTGAAGGCTTTACTAAGTTCCACTTTAACTTTGACTACAGCGGCGAGTTTAACTGCGCAGCTAAAGCTAAGTAACTCCTCAGCTTTTCAAGCGAATCAAGTTATAGCTTGAAGCAACAATCCCTACTTAGCGATAAGTAGGGATTTTTTTAGCTATTGAAAACTCGCTTCAACAAACGTGATTGGTCCCCGAACACCTTCTTTAGATATGCTCCTAACCTCTAAGCGGTTATCACCCTGTTGTAACTGCCATATGTATTCGGCAGATTGCAACTCAAGCCATTTCCCCTGTTCCGTTTTAAGCGAGTAATGAGAAAACTGCTGCATATTATTATATAAACTCAGTTTAATTTTCCCTTGCGCGGCAAAACGCCACATATTATCAAGATAATCTTGCTCTGATTTAATCTGATGTTGCTGCATCACAGACTGAAAACTACCGCTTGCATTAGGTAAAGCCGACATTGCAAAAAAGGTCTGATTCAATTTTGGATAAGCAATATCAACCTCTTTAGTAAACAGCTTAGTGTTGTTAGCGCCCATGCCTTGAAAGGTTAAAAATGGCTTGTTTGCCTCCATCAACAACACAGTACTCTGCTTTTTATCGTTAAACAGCTGAGAAGAAACATGGTAACCAAAATAGTTGCCTAAAAAGGCACTATAACCGTCATAGTACTCCTGTAAGTTAACGTCATTAGCTTTGGCAAAATTATTAGTCACTACGAATGAAATTTGTTGATACTTCCCCTGCTGCTTAAGCAGGTACATATCATGGGTATTGAGAAACTCGCCATTGTGTTGCGCATAAATGCTAAATTGAGGATCGAAGAAAATCCATTTATTTAAATCGTTCGACCATACCTCTGTTGCCACATGCCCTTTACCCCAACCACCATAGGCCACGTCGGTTGACTGCAAGCCTATCTGCCTAGAATGATGCCCCATTGCAGATAAGATATCGGCCATCACCTTGCCGTATTCAACACAACGATACCGTTCACCTTGCTGATGCACTGCTTTTAAAATATCTAGCGAACTCATGCCTTTTGGTGCTTCATTCAGACCATCATGCTGCCATTGGCTAGCTACCCAATCCATCACCTCAATAAACAATTGCGGCTCTGTTACATTGGCAAACTTTGCCCGCTCAAATACATACGCAACAAGCGCTGGATCTTGCTTTAAACTTATCTCTTGTGCAGCAACAGGCATGATCGATTGATAATTGTTGCTATCGGTAACTTCAACTTTGTGTAACTCGTTAGCCAATAACGTTGACGGAAGCAAAGCTACGACACACAGCAGTTTCAATTTAATTAGTGAGCCTAACAATATTAAATTCCTTTTAAATTATGATGTAACAGTCAATTTTCATCAGTTAGATAATAGAGTTTGAAATCAAAAAATACGCCTTAAGTTGTGCTTACGCAACAAGCAAAAATAGTCTATTAAAAATACATCTAATCGTTTTAATACATACAGCAAATTTTCAAATCAGATAAAACCTAGAGATTTATTTAGCTAAAATAAGTTTGTTAAAATACCTCCCAAAAGTCATAGCCGCTTAAATTTTAAAAAACATGGAGTTAGTCTTGAGCGAATACTTCTTTGCCAGAGAAAATGTCGGTATCGCCTGTTATGTTTTTGCTGATGAATATATCGATGCCGTACCTGTCGACTCATTTACTTTTCCCGCAGCGCCGGTCCCTTTAGTCATCCAATATGATTCTGAAGAGGGCTGCAGCGTACCTGACGTATTTGAAATGCCGGCATTCTCACTACGAAAAAGCATATTTGACACCTTAGATTTAAACACTATCTCAGGGGTAAATTGGGTCGATATTAATTTGGTTCACAACGGCAATCATGAGTTTGTCATGCTACAGGTTGCCAATCACCTAAAAGCAATAGATAGAGTCAGTAGCGATATCAAACGCTACCGCAAGGACGACGACGGCGATGAGATGATTAGCGGTATTCGTCGGCTACACATCGACCAGAAAGCATTGCAACAAGTCGAGTTAGCACAACGACTGATATTTATTGATCCCGCTTGGTACAAGCAGGTGTTTTTTCACAAATCAGTGGTCGAACAACTGACTAAGCTCAAGTTAACTGGCGTGGAGTTTATTCCAGCTGAAGGCTATTCAGATTTTGGAGGCTAAAGCTAATAACATGAGTGATTACTTTTTTATAAGAGAGAACCAGCCGACACCAATCTATGAAGTCGCAGAAGAGTTTGAAGAGGCGGCATTTAGCACTCGATTTACCTATCCAAGTGCGCCAGTGCCCGTTATAGCCACTCATAAACCAGAACAAGAGTATGTAATTGCCGATATTCTACTTGAGCCAGAGTTTGCGATATCTCAACGCTTGTTTGATTCGCTAGCACTTGAGCCGCTATATGGCAGCAACTGGATCCCACTCAAGTTATTTGATCAAGGCGAACACGATTTCATGATGCTGCAACTCGCCCATGAACTCGATGTAATTTGCCATGAACAGAGCGTATTTAAACGCTTTAAACGTGGCTTCATTAGTGGCATGAAAACACTGGTTATCGATACCGACAAGCTGGCGCAGATCCCGCTCTACAAAAGACAGGTTTTTCGCGATAGCGCTTGGGGTTTTCATACGTTTTTTCATAAAGATATTGTCGAACAGATCATGCGCCATTCACCAACAGGCATCGAGTTTGTAGCGATTAAAAACTTTAACCAAGCATGGGCAGGTTAGCTATGTATATTGCATTTAACCAAGAAATTATTAGCAGCCTACTGCCAGAAAAAAGACCCGACAGCACCTTTAGCAACCCCGATCTATTTATCGTGTTTAATCCCGCCGTACGCTTTGTGCTTTGGCAAGAGATTATCGATGAACTACCTGAGCATTGGTTAGCTGGCAAAGATCTATGGGATAGCGATTTCGACTTTAGCAGCAACCATTGCAACACAGAGCACGACACCGACTGCGACGATAGGGTATTTGATGATTATAAAACCCTAGAGCTGTTGCAATTCCCTACCCTAGATACGCTAGATGTTGAGCAAAAACATGCATTTGCCTACGACAGCAATCATGTGCTGCACATCAACCAAGACTTCATTAAAGATCTAAAGTCTGCAGGTTGTAGCAATATTTGGTACCACACCACAGCGCCCTTTGGCAGATATTAGTGTGGTTACGATTGGGTAAGAGTTAGCGCCTATTTACTCCAGCTCTAATTGCACTCAGTTGCTACGGCTCTGCGTATTTGAAAATTCACCCAGATTTGGTTAGGTTAAAAAAGCAGCAAAATTAACGCCGAATCTATTTTGCACAAACATAAAGAATCACCGATAACTAAGGAGAATTCATTATGATCTACTTGTTAGACCTAATAGTACGTTTATTGCGTGGTTAGCCCTTTTAGAAGGCGACTTAGCCGCTTAATATGCTGATGCTGGGTTGCTGTAACAAGCAACCTTTTTTAGCGGTGCTTTTTACAACTCAATATCTTTAATTTCAGGTGCAAGAGCTAAATATCGCAGACAGCTCTTGAGTCAGCCGCTCCCATCACACCTCTCCAACTTAAATCCATTTGTTTAAGTAGATTTTTCAACCAAATAGCAGATAAAATGCACTTAACACTTATCAAGCTGCTAGCGATTCGGTTATCGCTAAGCAGTAGAATGGATGCTATTGATAAATGATTTTAAAGACCAAATCTCCGCAAAATGTGCAATCCGCGCAAGCGATTGCAGGCCAGCAACAAGAACAGAACGTGGCATTTTTTCTGCGCCGCGCCTACAAAGACCACCCGCAAGTACTGGTCATTAACGACTTCAAGTTTCGCTTTAACGACGAAGTCGCACAAATAGACCACCTCATCATTTATAGCTATGGCTTTATTCTAATTGAATCGAAGAGCATCAGAGGTCGGGTAAAGGTCAACCAGCAACAAGAATGGAGCCGCAGTATTGGTGCAAAATGGCAAGGCATGCCCTCGCCCATCAAGCAAGTAGAGCTGCAACAAGCTCTGTTACTCGAATTATTAATGCACCATCGTAGTGAGATTTTAGATAAATTGCTCGGCTTTAAGCAACAAGGCTTCAAAGGTCGATGCTGGGATCACCTGTGTGCGGTATCCAGTGATGCCATCATTGATAGAAAGTCGATGCCCAAGGCCGTATCAGACAAGCTGATAAAGTCTGAGTTTCTGGTAGATAAACTCGACAAGGTAATGAATCTAAAAAGCACCTTTCAGCGGGCAATAAACTTCAGCGATACCCGCCCAGACTTCAGTCAACAAGAACTAGAATCTGTCGCGTCATTTCTTATCAAGCAACATATCGCACCGAATACGGCAGCAGACACAGAAACAACAAAAGCAACAAGCCAAACAACCACTGAACAAGTCAGCGCACCACTAGCAAGCACACCAATACCAGCAGCTAGCACAGTGCCGGTTCAACGCATGCCAGCTCAAGCAGTAGCAGAACCCGCACCACTTACAGAAACAGAAACAAAAACAGGGAAAAGCCAAACAATTCAGATAGTTTTACGCTGCAAACATTGCGGAGAATCAACGAATTACACGCCAATGTATGGCAAATTCGGCTATTACATACATTGCAAACAATGCACTAAAAACACGCCAATGAAACAAGCCTGCCCACAGTGCAGTAGTAAGAATACAAGAGTTAAGAAAAGCAAAGAGACTTACACCCTAAACTGCCAAGAGTGTGGTTGTGAACAACGGGTGGTTTGAGAGCTAGTAAGGCTTATTCAGAGTTATATTTTTACATATTTCAATATAAACAAAGTGTAAGGAAGTTATTTATGCGATATATGAACACTAACTGCTACCATATCGATATACAGAAAGGTACCTATGCTGAATTTAAAGGAAATGCGAGTTCTACGCAGAATTTCCAGCAATTTGCTAAAGAAGCGGTTAAGCACACTCAAGAAGCGAACAACGCACAAGAGTTTATCTTTAATGATTCCTCTCTCGTTCAAAGTGAATTTCTTACATATAGAGAGCATACTCCTCACTGGGGAGTAATGTGTGACAAATTTTCAGCAGAGTTATTAGATCAGCAACAAGTATCTCAAAAGAGTATCGACCACCTAAGAAAGAAAGTGACTCCCGGTAGTCTGCTGATTATTCACTGTAAACCAGATATAAATGTTGATTTATTAATCCTTGTTAAGATGGAGCAGGAGGAGTTCGCAAATGTAATTGACTTTAAACATGAGTACGGACTGCCAACAGAAAAAAAAGCATTAAACACAGCTTTAATTAGGTTTGAAAAAGGGCAACCAACAAGTCTATTTGTTTCAAGAACAAATGCATTTTGGATAAAGTTTCTAGATATATACCCAGTCAGATCTGATAATATAAACACAGCAAACGCTTTTACTGCTATCGATACAGCACTTAAAAAAGTTAAACATGAAGGATTTAAGGCAGATCACTTGGCCCTTCGTAATCATTTGATCACCTATCTAAGAAACAACCAAGGCAAAACTGTTGTTTATTCAGACCTCATTGCCACGATATTTGAAGCTCACTCACCTTTAGACGAGAACTTCCAGGCTAAAGATTTTGCAAACAGCTTAAGAGAGTTACCTAAGAAAAAAACAGGGAAATTAGCATTTGACCCACACTTTCAAATCGATATGAAAGATGTAAAAGCGAAAAAACGTACTACATCAATCAGTTTAACTGACAAAATTGAATTAAGCTTAAAAGATGGTATCGAAAACTTGGACGAAACAATTAAGCCTTATGAAGAAGATGGCAGAAAGGGGATAGTTGTATTCTCTGATGAAGGTTTCGAGCATTTCATAACAAATGAGAGTGAAAAGTAATAATGTTAGATAGCGTGAGAAGTATTTGGCAAAATCCAATAGATACTTGGGAAGATATTAAAGAATCTCTCACGTACTTCTCTGCATCTAGTAAGTTAGATAGCTTGGTTGAGAGCGATGTAGACTCATTATCTATATTCCTTAATTCATATCGCCATTATCAAGATAAGTTTACGCTTAAAATATTCTACGAGTATGACGAATCAATTGAATTTTCAAATAATACCACTCCTGAGAAAATCGATGAAAAACTTGAAAGTTTACGTTATGAAGTCAGAAAATTAGACAATTTTGAAGAATTATCTGTTTCTTTGTCTATTTCTAAACGGTTATCTGAATCAAAAGACAAAATTCTTCTTGATAACATATACTCCCTAGATGCACTCTCATCATATCTGGAGAGCCTTAGCTTAACAGAGCTTCAAAGTGCTATATCTAAACGTTATGGAGTCGACGGTGCAAAAGGAGTAGCCCTTATTGGCGACTACAAAACTTCACTGCACACAGACTATTTTCACTTTATATCAAAAGATGAATTTCAAATTGAACACTTAGAGTCTCATTTCAATAAAGTAAGATCAGAAGAAATTCATCGACTAAGAGATTCATTAGGCCATTTTGCAAACGCCTCTGAGTGGTTTTTACTTCCAGATCACTTCAAGCTAACAGCAACGCAGGAAAATGAGTTTACTTCAATTCAACTCCTTTTTAATGCTCTACATAATGCATATTTAATAAGCTTTTTAAGTAACTTTTCTATCGTCAATTCCGAAGGCGTACATTACCGCTTAAAAGGACTAAAGGAGATCTCTGGTTCCTATGATTTTGAATCATTAAAACACACTGATGCGAGTGAGCTGTGGGAGCTGTATTTATGGATTTATGAAGGAAATACAGTTGATAAGATAGGGATTTCTCGTAACATTATTCCTTTACATGCTGAAGACTTATTGAGTATAAACTCATCCGCTCTAGCATCTGCATACTCTAGTTTTATCTTGTCTCAAAAAGATGACGTAAAGAGTTATATTGAAACAACAAAAAAGATAGCCGAGCAGATTCAAGTCACATCTCAAAAGGCAAGTGAGGTAGCAGAAAAAATTGCAAATTCAATTAAGACCGGTGTTCTTGGCGTAACAACATTTGCAATATCAACAATACTTTTTAGGCTCTTCACAAAAGGTAGCGAACTGAAGTCATATTCTGACTTGTTTAGTTTTATTGGTTCTCCATTGTTCGTTTCAATGATCATATTCGCACTCGCAGTGTTCTCATGTTTGTTTGGCTTGACTTGGTATGAATCTAAACAGGATCAAGCGCGTTTCAAAGAGATGTATAACCAACTTAAAAAGACATATGAATCAGTGCTAACGACAGACGATCTAGATAACCTACTAGAGAATGATATATATTTTAAAAAAAATTACCTTTTTATCACTAAAAGGAGAAATATGTATACTTGGACATGGGTAGCTGTAGTTTCAGCTTCTACAACAATTTTGCTCCTCGCCAGTTGCTATGCCGACAAGTTATAAGTGATACATCAACCTTTGCTTCGGCTTAAATTCGGCCACTTTATAGATGCTTTAAGCTTTTTAATTCTTCAACGAGAAGTGATTTAAGCTTTTAGGCCAAGAGCAGCTGCGTATTTTTATCAATTTTTCCCATTAAAAAACCCGACACTGTTTCCAGTCTCGGGTTTTTCTATTCTTCTACAAGAAGTGGTTTAAGCTTTTGAGCTATAGACCAGCAGAGTATTTTTGCTATTTTTGCGCCGGATAAATCGAGTTAGTACAAGGCGCTGTGAGCGACGTGTAGTTCACCTACACGAGCGAGCAGCAACGCCGTAATCACCGATTTAGGCCAGCAAAAAAGCAAAAATTACATGCCCATGCCGCCCATGCCGCCCATACCACCCATACCGCCCATGCCACCCATATCAGGTGCATCTTCTTTAATCTCGCCTACCATACACTCAGTAGTGATCATTAGACCTGCGATTGAAGAAGCGAACTGTAGTGCGCTACGAGTTACTTTAGTTGGGTCTAGGATACCCATCTCTAGCATGTCGCCGTATGTGTCGTTACCAGCGTTGTAACCGTAGTTACCGTTGCCGTTCTTAACGTTGTTAGCAACAACTGATGCTTCTTCACCAGCGTTAGTTGCGATTTGACGTAGTGGCGCTTCCATTGCACGTAGTGCGATTGTTACACCGTGACGTTGATCTTCGTTAGTTACTTCAACTTCACTGATTTTGCTTGCTACGCGTACTAGTGCAACACCACCACCAGCAACCACACCTTCTTCAACCGCTGCGCGAGTTGCGTGTAGTGCATCGTCAACACGTGCTTTCTTCTCTTTCATTTCAACTTCAGTTGCTGCGCCAACTTTGATTACCGCTACACCGCCAGCAAGTTTAGCCATACGCTCTTGAAGTTTTTCTTTGTCGTAGTCTGAAGTTGATTCTTCAGCTTGGATCTTGATTTGCGCTACGCGAGCTTCGATTTGAGCTTGCTCACCGTTACCATCGATGATGGTTGTGTCATCTTTAGTGATCACTACGCGCTTAGCTGTACCTAGATCTTCTAGGGTCGCTTTTTCTAGCTCTAGACCAATCTCTTCAGCAATAACAGTACCGCCAGTTAGGATAGCGATGTCTTGTAGCATTGCCTTACGACGGTCACCAAAGCCTGGCGCCTTAACAGCAGCAACTTTAACGATACCGCGCATGTTGTTCACAACTAGGGTTGCTAGTGCTTCACCTTCAACGTCTTCTGCAACGATAAGCAGTGGCTTACCTGTTTTTGCAAGACCTTCAAGGATAGGTAGTAATTCGCGGATGTTTGATACTTTCTTATCAACCAATAATACGAATGGGCTGTCTAGTTCAACAGTGCCAGTTTCAGTCTTGTTGATGAAGTATGGAGATAGGTAACCGCGGTCGAACTGCATACCTTCAACTACGTCTAGCTCGTTTTCTAGTGCTTGACCTTCTTCAACTGTGATAACGCCTTCTTTACCTACGCGCTCCATCGCAGTTGCGATGATTTCACCAATTGACTCGTCAGAGTTAGCAGAGATAGTACCAACCTGAGCGATAGCTTTAGTGTCAGCACATTCTTGAGATAGGTTTTTAAGCTCAGCAACAGCAGCAACAACCGCTTTGTCGATACCACGCTTAAGATCCATTGGGTTCATGCCAGCTGCAACAGCTTTTAGGCCTTCTGTAACGATTGCTTGTGCAAGTACAGTTGCAGTTGTAGTACCGTCACCGGCTGCATCGTTGGCTTTAGAAGCAACTTCTTTCACCATTTGTGCGCCCATGTTTTCGAACTTGTCTTCTAGCTCGATCTCTTTTGCTACTGACACACCATCTTTAGTGATAAGTGGAGCACCAAAGCTCTTGTCTAGTACTACGTTACGACCTTTAGGGCCTAAAGTTACTTTAACTGCGTTAGCCAGTGTGTTTACGCCCGCTAGCATTTTTACGCGTGCGTCATTACCAAATAATACTTCTTTAGCTGCCATTTTTACTGTCCTTTAAATACTTTTGAAATGCCTGACAAGCCGCCTTTAGCTGGCTCGTCAGTATTGAAAATGTCTAAATGGAGTGATTAGCTCACTACAGCCATTAGATCTGATTCAGAAAGAATAAGTACTTCTTCACCATCGATTTTTTCTTTCTTCACGCCGTAACCTTCGTTGAAAATTACGATGTCGCCAACTTTAACGTCTAGTGGCTGTACAGTACCGTTTTCAAGAATACGTCCGTTGCCTACAGCAAGAACTTCACCGCGGCTAGACTGCTCAGCAGCACTACCTGTTAGCACGATGCCACCAGCTGACTTTGATTCAACTTCTGAACGCTTAATAATGACACGATCATGTAATGGACGAATATTCATCGATGGATGCTCCAATTGTATTTATGCCTAAACTTATTTCTGCAGGCTTTTAAAGATAGTAGCGACTTGGCTGGATTTCAGCATAGGTGAAGCCAAAACCGCCGCTTGATGTTCGATACATGGGGGTCAATCTAGTCAGTTCCAAGGCCTATTTACAAAATAAATCCATTTTTTTTAACTCACGCGGGTAAAAATTACGGCTTTCCTGCTAGAATCGCCCTCCAAGCAAAGACGAGGCAATACTTCCTTATGCGAGACAGACACGGGCTGCTTTCCCAGCCAATTGGTCGTGTACTGCTAAATATGAGTCTTCCAAACCTGATTGGTATTTTAACCATTCTTGGGTTCAGTCTCGTTGACACGTTTTTTATCAGTCAGTTAGGTACTGAGTCCCTTGCTGCGATTAGTTTTACCTTTCCAGTTACCCTGATTATTTCAAGCATTGCCATTGGTATTGGCGCTGGCGTGTCGACCAATCTTGGCCGCCTAATTGGTGCGGGCGAAGCCGATAAAGCGAAAGTGTTTTTGCATGATGCCTTAATGCTAACCTTTTTGCTGATCGCCTTTATTGGCGTGCTTGGCAGCCTGTTTATTGACCCGCTATTTAGTTTGCTTGGCGCTAACCAAACTAGCTTACCGCTTATTCATGACTATATGCTGATCTGGTATTTGGGCGCGCCCTTGTTGGTGCTACTCATGGTTGGTAACCAAGGCTTACGTGCCACGGGGGATACTAAATCTCCGGCTAAAATCATGATGCTAGCTGCGCTAATTAACCTTATTCTCGACCCGCTGCTTATTTTTGGTATTGGACCATTTCCACGTTTAGAAATTGAAGGCGCCGCTATTGCAACTGTGGTTTCTTGGGTCGTTGCGCTATCACTTTCAAGCCATTTATTGATTTTTAAACGTCATTTGGTCAGCTTTGTGGCGCCGAATATTGAGCGACTCAAATGTAACTGGAAACAACTGGCCCATATTGCGCAGCCTGCGGCGGTGATGAACCTGCTCAACCCGCTCGCTAATGCGATTATTATGGCGATGTTAGCGCGCATCGACCACAGCGCTGTGGCAGCCTTTGGTGCCGGTACGCGACTAGAATCTGTTATGTTGATTGTGGTGATGGCGTTGTCATCAAGCTTAGTGCCATTTGTGGCACAAAACCTCGGTGCCGGCCAAACTAAACGCGCCCGTAGCGCACTGATGCTATCGCTTAGATTTGTACTGGTGTTTCAAACCTTGTTGTACTTGCCGCTGCTATTTTTAGCGCAGCCGTTAGCTGAATTATTCAGTAGCGATCCACAAGTGATTGAATGGCTAACCTTCTATATTTTGGTATTGCCAGCCGCTTATGGTCCGCTGGGGATTGTGATTTTAGTCGCCACCTCACTCAATGCTTATCACCGTCCGATGAGTTCACTTATCTTAAATGTATGTCGGCTGTTTTTAATCATGTTGCCACTGGCAGCGCTGGGCTCATATTTGGGCGGTGTCAAAGGCTTACTGCTGGCGCTGCCTATTACCAATGCGATTATGGGCATTGCTTGTTATATTCTTGCCACACGGATCTCAGAACCCGATAAAACCACGATCGTGGTGAGCCAACAGGCTTAATCTTTTCGCTTAAATGCAGCTAAGGAGCGCTAATGCACGCCATTGACCAGATCTTTAATCATCAAGACTTTAGCGATCAAGACTTGCAAGACGCCCGCTTTGAAAATTGCAGCTTTTATCAATGTCGCTTTAACCATAGTGACTTAACTGACGCCGAATTTATTAACTGTAAGTTTATGGCCAGCGGTGACGACATAGGTTGCGATTTTAGCTACGCCACACTCACCAGCGCCAGCTTTAAACGCTGTAACCTGAGCATGGCGTTGTTTAAAGGCGCCCGCTGCTACAGCCTTGAACTGCGCGAAACTAACCTGCAAGGCAGTGATTTTAGCCGCGCCAGCTTTGCCAATTACATAACCCCAAAAAGTTACTTTTGCTCGGCGTATATCACAGGGTGTAACTTGGCTTATGCCGAGTTAGGCGACCTGTTGCTTGAAGAGTGTGAGCTATTTGATAATCGTTGGCGCGGCGCGAATTTAACCGGCGCATCAATGAAAGGCAGTGACTTAAGTGGCGGCGAGTTTTCACAAGATCAATGGGGCAGTTTTGCGTTGCAAGGGGCTAATCTCACTCGCATCGAGCTTGAGGGTTTAGATCCACGCGTTGTGGATCTAAAGGGGGTGATGATTAATCAATGGCAACAAGAGCAACTGCTTGCACCACTTGGGATTGTGGTGGTTGAATAGCTGCTTTACTAGCAGCCAACTAACGATAATATGGTTTAATCGAGCCGCCTAAATAGGCTTCTGTGCAACAAAGCTGAGTTTGTTCGCACTGCTCAATCGCCTGCATAATATGATCAATAAAACGTTGACTCGCCATGCTGATAAAGCGGCGCGACGGATAAACTAAAAAACATTTTCCCTCGTATGGCTCCACATGAGGAAACAGCATTTCTAACTCACCACTATCAACATGTGGCTGAGCAAAAGGCAGCGGCATCATGGAGATCCCTCGTCCTTGAATGGTCGCCTCTAGGCAAGTATCTAACGCGTTAACACACAAGTTGCCTTTTACGGTAATGGTTCTATCTTTGCCAAACGGCACATCGTTAAAAATACGCCCGTTTGGATAACGGAATAAGATCGAATTATGCTGCGGTAGATCCTCTGGATCTTGCGGCCGACCAGCTCGTGCTAAATAACTAGGACTGGCATAAAAATGTACCGTTTCGCTAAATAGATGCCGCGCAACCATCTCGTTTTCATTGAACGAATCTTCGAGCATAAAAGCTAAGTCGATATTGTTACGGATCATATCTTGCGGCTCGCTGCTAACGATGATCTCAACCGTCAACTCAGGATGCAGATCCATAAAACCGAAGATCGCATGGGTGATCATCAAAAGCTCTGGGATCGGGAAGATCAAGATCCGCAAATGACCAGATACCGCCGAGTCTTGGCCATTTAACTCTGATAAAGTTTGCTCCAGCGTAGCTAATATGCCGCTGGTTTTATCATAAAAATGACTCCCGGATGCGGTTAGTGTCATTGCTCTGCTTTGTCGATGAAACAGCTTAACATTAAGCTCTTCTTCAAGGGCGTGTAAACGTCGACTCAGGGTTGATTTGGGGAGATTTAATATATCTGCCGCTTCGACTAAACTGCCGGTTTCAACGATACGGTGGAACAAAGCAATATCTTCGGTTTTCATTACAACATCTCAATTAAAAATAGACTTTTTTGGCTACTGCCCTGCACCATAAGACTGATTAGTCACGCCAAATGACAGTTATCCATTAATACTTTGCTCACACAAATTGCGTCAAATCAAGCAAAAGTAGTTTCATTTTTCGGAACTCATGGTTCCACATAATTCCATTTTATTCAACAAATAGCCCTGTTATCTTAGCCAACCTAATTTGAAACCTTGCCTTAACAAATGGAAATTGCGTTATGACTAAACTAACGACTTCACTTTCACTGCTACTTTTAACTGCCATCATTAGTGGTTGCAGCGCCGAGTCTACTGAAGTCGCGCCAACAAGCATTCGACCTGTGAAACTTTTACAAGTTACCGATGCTAATGCAGGCTCATTACGTACTTTTCCAGCCAAAGTTGCTGCGACTAAGCAAGCTGAGCTGTCATTTAGACTCTCTGGTCACTTAGTTGAATTTGATTTAGTCGAAGGTCAGCAGGTAAAAAAAGGCGAACTACTGGCTCGTTTAGATAGCCGTGATGCTCGAAATACTTTACTTAATCGTGAAGCTGACTTTGAGTTAGCCAAGGCTGATTTTAAACGTAAAGGTGAGTTGCTACGCCGCGAGCTGATTTCGCAATCTGACTATGATCTTGCTAGCGCACAGTTAAAGTCAGCTAAAGCCAACCTTGCCAGCGCGCAAGATCAGCTCAGTTACACTGAACTCACCGCGCCATACGATGGCACTGTGGCTAAGATTGCCATTGATAATTACCAGATGGTGCAAGCGAATCAATCGGTATTGGTACTGCAAAAACACAGCGATATTGATGTGGTGATCCAAGTACCTGAGTCATTAGCCGCTAACGTAACCCAGTTTAATCCTAATGCGATTACTCAACCAATAGTGCACTTTGCCAATAATCCAAGCGTGGCTTATGCCGCCAAGCTAAAAGAGCACTCCACCCAAGTGACTCCGGGCACCCAAAGTTATGAAGTGGTATTTACCCTACCGCGTCCAAATAATATGACGGTGCTGCCGGGAATGAGTGCCGAGCTCACTATGGATATTGCCCAAAGCAAAGCGCGTAATGTCACCACGGTATTGCCAGCCAGTGCAATTACTAAACGTGATAGCGACGGCCAGCATATCGTGTGGGCTTATAACCCAGAGCTGGGCAAGGTTAACCAACATCAAGTGACTCTAGGTAAAGTCACCACTGACGGTATTGAGATTGTTAGTGGGATCAGTGTTGGTGATCAAATCGTGGTCGCAGGTGTGCAGTACCTTGCTGAAGATCTGCAGGTTAAGCCGCTACGTTGGCAGCGTGGCGTGTAAGCTGACGCTAGCTCCCCCCCCTTTTTTTCGACTGCTTTAATCGCCTTTATTGTGTCAAAGCGCGTGCGCGCTTTGGCCTTGCTTTACAAGAGATTGACCAATGAATTTTGCTGAATACTCGATTACCCATAAAGTCATTAGCTGGATGTTCGCCCTGCTACTGCTGGTTGGTGGCACCATCTCATTCTTTAGCTTAGGTCAGCTAGAGTTTCCTGAATTTACCATCAAACAAGCCTTGGTGGTGACCGCTTATCCGGGTGCTTCACCTGAACAAGTTGAAGAGGAAGTCACCTTGCCGCTGGAGGATGCACTGCAGCAGCTTGATGGCATTAAGCACATTACTTCGGTCAACAGTGCTGGCCTGTCGCAAATTGAAATCGAAATCAAAGACAACTATGGCGCTGATGAACTGCCTCAGGTGTGGGATGAAGTACGCCGCAAAATCAATGATAAAGCTGTTGAGCTACCGCCTGGGGTGATGGCGCCTAAGGTGATTGATGATTTTGGTGACGTTTACGGTATTTTGCTTAACGTCAGTGGTGAAGGTTACAGCGACCGCGAACTGCAAAACTATGCCGACTTTTTACGCCGTGAGCTAGTGCTGGTCAAAGGCATTAAAAAAGTCACCATCGCTGGCATTGTTAACGAGCAAGTGGTGGTTGAGATCTCCCAGCAAAAACTGAATGCCTTGGGCCTAGATCAAAACTATATCTATGGTCTTATCAATAGCCAGAACGTGGTCTCTAACGCTGGCAGCATGCTTGTTGGCGATAACCGCATTCGTATTCATCCAACTGGCGAGTTCAATAAGGTTAGCCAAATGGAGCGCTTGGTCATTAGTCCACCGGGCAGTGCCAAACTTATCTATTTAGGCGATATCGCCAAGATCTACAAAGACACCGAAGAGTCACCGGAGAGCATTTACCATGCAGATGGTAAAAAAGCTTTATCTATTGGTATCGCATTTTCCAGTGGCGTTAACGTTGTAAATGTCGGTGAAGCGGTAAACGCGCGTATGGCAGAGCTTAATAGTGAGCTGCCTATTGGTATGTCTCTTGATACGGTTTATGACCAAAGTAAGATGGTGGACCAGACGGTCAATGGCTTTCTGGTTAACTTGGCCGAGTCAATTGCGATCGTTATTGGCGTACTACTTATCTTTATGGGCGTTCGTTCTGGCCTATTAATGGGCTTAGTACTACTACTGACCATTTTAGGCACCTTTGTGGTGATGAATGTGCTCAATATTGAGTTGCAGATCATCTCATTAGGTGCACTGATCATCGCTTTAGGTATGCTGGTAGATAACGCTATTGTGGTTACTGAAGGCATTTTAATCGGCATTAAGCGTGGTCAAACTCGACTTGAAACCGCTAAACAAGTGATTTCACAAACCCAGTGGCCACTGCTTGGTGCGACGATTATTGCCATTATTGCGTTTGCGCCAATTGGCTTGTCAGATAACTCTACCGGCGAGTTTTGTGCTTCACTGTTCCAAGTATTGTTGATCTCGCTGTTTATCAGCTGGATCACCGCGATGACCCTAACACCGTTTTTCTGCAACCTGATGTTTAAAGACGGCATCGTCAGCGAAGAGGAAAATGACGATCCATACAAAGGTTGGTTATTCGGTTTATACCGTTACAGCTTAAATCTGGCGATGCGCTTTAGGGTGGTCACCTTACTGCTAGTGATTAGCGCGCTGATCTCATCAGTATTTGGCTTTGCTCATGTGAAGAACGTGTTCTTTCCAGCCTCTAATACGCCCATGTTTTTTGTTGATGTGTGGATGCCTGAAGGCTCTGATATTAAAGCTACTGAGCGCCTATTAAGCCGCATTGAAACTGACTTAATGGCTCAGCAACAAGCCGAAGATATTGGTCTGGTTAATCTGACCACAGTTGTTGGTCAAGGAGCGCAGCGCTTTGTATTGTCCTATGTACCTGAAAAAGGCTACAAGGCTTATGGTCAGCTGTTACTTGAAATGACAGATCTGCAAACACTTAATAGCTATATGCGCGTACTTGAGCGTGAGCTGAGCCTGAAATATCCAGAAGCGCAATATCGTTTTAAGTATATGGAAAATGGCCCAAGCCCAGCAGCCAAAATTGAGGCGCGCTTTTATGGTGAAGATCCACAAGTCCTGCGCCAACTCGCCGCCCAAGCTGAAACCATCTTAAAAGCTGAACCAACCGCTGTAGGTGTGCGCCACAACTGGCGTAACCAAGTAACGATTGTGCGCCCGCAATTGGCTCTGGCACAAGCCCGTGAAACTGGAATTAGCAAGCAAGACTTAGACAGTGCGCTACTGACTAACTTTAGTGGCCAGCAAGTGGGGACTTATCGTGAAAATAGTCATCTGTTGCCGATTATTGCCCGCGCCCCAGCAGAGGAACGCCTTGATGCACAAAGTATTTGGAAGTTGCAAATTTGGAGCAGTGAGAACAATACCTTTGTGCCTGTTACTCAAGTTGTATCTGACTTTACCACTGAGTGGGAAGATCCTTTGATTATGCGCCGTGATCGTAAACGGGTGATTTCAGTATTGGCTGATCCGATCAATGGCACAGATGAAACCGCTGACTCAGTATTTAGAAAGATCAAAGCCGATATTGAAGCGATCCCACTACCGGCTGGCTATGAGTTGGAATGGGGCGGCGAATATGAAACTTCACTTGAAGCACAGGAGTCAGTATTTAGCTCAATTCCACTGGGTTATTTGGCGATGTTTTTAATTACCGTGCTGCTGTTTAACTCTGTCAGACAACCGCTAGTTATTTGGTTTACTGTGCCGCTGTCGCTTATTGGTGTGGTTTCTGGCTTATTACTCTTTGATGCTCCGTTTAGCTTTATGGCGCTACTAGGCTTACTGAGCTTAACCGGCATGATCATTAAAAATGGCATTGTATTAGTTGATCAAATTAACCTTGAGTTATCTCAAGGCAAACCTGCTTATCAAGCTGTGGTCGACTCGGCGGTGAGCCGTGTGCGCCCAGTGTTGATGGCAGCAATTACCACTATGTTGGGGATGATCCCGTTGTTGTCTGATGCCTTCTTTGGCTCGATGGCGATCACTATTATCTTCGGCCTTGGTTTTGCGTCAGTACTGACATTAATCGTTTTGCCGGTGACCTACACCTTAGCATTCAGAATTCCCTATCCACGCAAACAGACCGCCTAGGCGGATCTCAATCTGTAAGCCAGATAAGGACGCTGAATTTGAATACTCAATAAGGAGGTCAACAAAGTAATCGTCAACCCCGAAAATTTGCTTCCCGGCGCCCCTGATTAAGCTCGCTTAATCAGGGTTTTTCGTTTTTAAATCTAACGATTCACCAGATAAACAAAATTTAACAGCATTTCCTAAGCGCAGCTGGTACTGTAACTAAAGGAGGCGTATATGAAACTTAACTCTTTTAGTCGTTCAGCTATAAATACCCTGCTCTTAAGCGTTTTACTTAGCGCCGCTATGCAGGCGAACGCCCAACAACAAACTGAAGAATATGCCATTGGGGTGATGATCAAGGCTCTTGATAGCGCCATCAAACAGCCATCAAGCGAGTCATTAAACATCATTCAACAGTATGGTACCGATTCGCGTTATTATGTGATGATCCGTGGTTGGCTAGTGCAAGAGTTGCAAGGTGTAAATAGCCAGTTAGCAGCCTACAGAAGTGAAGATGAGACAAAAGCTAGATTACAAGCTAAGCATGACTTTCTCAGCCAAGCGATCCGCCGTATCGATCTTGAATGATCATCCCATTGACCCTCAATAAAAATACCTTATGAAAACATCCGTAAAAGCCGCTCTCATCTCAGCCTTTGTTTGCCCCGGTGGCGGTCACTTCTATCTTAAAAAGACCTTAGTAGGTAACCTGTTTTTACTCAGTTCATTGGTGTCATTGTCGGTATTGTTATGGCATGCCTATCAACGAGCGCAAGTGATCTCAGAGCAGATCCTGCGCGGCGAGATCCCACTCGAACTTAATGCGATCTACAGCGCTGTGACCCAAGCGCCGATGGGTAATGAAGCCTTATACGTCAACCTTGCCACAGCTGGCTTTATTTTAACTTGGGTGCTGGCCGCCCTTGATGCATACCGTCTAGGTAAACGTATTGATGACCAACAGTAAAAAGGGCTACTCGTCAGTAGCCCTTTGCTTCTCAGTTGGTATTTAGCGAATTGCTAGATACACACATCGCGTATAAACGCGTCTGTTTTAGAGAAATCGTGTTGAGTAGATGGCTTAGTATAGCCACGTTGTTTGGCTTGAGGATTTTTCGAAAAATCATATTCACTGGTTGCCGCTAACGGCTTAGAAAAATCGTGCCGCGTTGAGCCACGTTGAATATTATTTGCTTGTTGTGACGCTGACACATTTTTAGAAAAATCATAATCAGCACGTGCTGCTGCGGTTTTTGAAAAATCTGGTCGTTCTGCCATTGCTGAGCTAGAAATACAGCCAATCGCTAGTGTTAAGGCTACGCTGGTTAATTTTTTCATTTACAACTCCAATCTTATTTGCCCACATCTGCTTAACAACCAGTCTACATAAACTGTCTGTTATAGAGAATAAAAAAGAGGCAAATTTTGCATTTTGATACAATTTAAATATAAATAACTGAATTTTTAATCATCAGTTATAGATTTGGAGGAGGTGTAACGACATGAAGTTTAACGGTTTTAATTGACCAGCTCGGTCCATCTATCAAACTCTGGCCAATATCCTGTTTTAGAAACAAAATAGCCATTGCAGCGAGACCGAGAGCACAACTACTGTGGCTAGTGCAATGCCCAGAAGACAAGATCTGACAACTTGCTTCACACAGTCTTTGCCCTATTTGCTCGCTAATCTCCAGCATTAAACTGAATAAACTGGCGTCAGAATTGACACCACTTATATCATTTATCAAAACAGGAGTTGCATTGAAATCGGCCTCAGCAGCCAATGAAAGCATGGGTTGTTGCAAATGTAGTTCAAGCTGTTGCAGAAAGTGTGGTTCAAGCCGATGTAACTGATCAGGCAACGCCATAGCAGGGCTCAGTAAAAACTGTCCCAGCAAGGAGATAAATAATACCCAATGAGCTAACTGTTTGGCCATTTATAAATTGCACAAGAATAACATCTACCCTGTAGACTGAGTACTAAGCAAATAGTTTCAAAGATAAATTTTTAAAATAAAAAAGCGCGATCAGTTCGCGCTTTTTCCATTGTTCCGCTAACGCAGATTAAATCGGCGAGCCCGGTGGCATAGCTAATGGTTTCACAATCAACTTAAACTCGTTATCAGTTAAGCCTTTTTGCACCCCTTGTAATAGCCAAGCAAAATGAGCCGCTTCATAAGCACTTACTCGCTTAACCTTACGTTTTAGCTGCTTTGTTAAATAAGCCAATCGCTCTGCCAGCTGAGCTTTAACTTCTGGTCGCGTATTGTCATCATGGTAGGTCGCCAATAGGCTATCAACCATGACCGCATTGACTCGCATCCATACCCCAAGCTCTGGCCCAGTTGGAATATCGCTAAATACCGTCGCGGCAAACACTTTGTCGGTAAGCTTAGCGACTGACAGCTGCTCTTTGTCACTCAAATACGCTTGGTTAACTCGGTTAATTCTCGCTGGAGCGTAGATCTGCGTCAGCGTTAACCGACTTAATACCTCTGCCATGCCGACTGGATCGATAACAACCCCAAGCGCAGAATCAAAGCTTTCGCGGGTTTTATAGTAGTTACCAGCCTTGGGTACTAAGATCTCTTGTAAGCGCTCTGGTACAACTAGCTGCTCAGCAGACAGCGTGGCAAGCAGTGCCTCTAACGCCTGCTGCTGAATGGCTGGTGCGACATAGTGCCAACTCTTGCCATCGACGCCATCGCTGTAGCTATAGGTTGTTCCGCCAAGCATTTTCGCCGCAGCAGCAATTTGAAAACGGGTGAGTAAGTAGATAGGCACAAAGGTGTCTTGTAACTCACCTTGTGGTTGCTCTGCTAGCAGCGCATCAGCCGAAAAGCCGGCGATCGCTTTAGCTCTAACTTCAGCGAGTCGATTAAGCTCTGCAACCGGATCACTGCCGTTATCCCAAAGGCTTGCATAAGCATTACTGGCCGCTTGTGAGCGAGAATCTGCTTCTCCAATATAGCGCAGCCCCTGTTTAGCAACCTCTTGCCGCAGTTGTGCTAGCCCAGCAGTTTCGGCTTGCGCATCGGCGTATTCACCATAACCATAAGCTACAGTGTACTTATCCCAAGCGCCGATACCTTCATCGTAAGGCTGGCTAATATCAATTTGATCGCCGTTTAGGGTGACTTTAGGATGCGGGTAATCCATCACAGAGGCATTGTTATTACTCGATGCAGCAAAGTTATGATCTAAACCTAACGTGTGGCCAATTTCATGAGCTGACAGCTGACGAATACGCGCTAATGCTAACTGCATAGAGGCTTCATCAGCCGCAGCTCTGTCTTGCCAGCCAGCCGTTAAACCACGAGCGATCAAATGATCTTGGCGCACTCGTTGGCTACCTAGGGTCACATGACCTTTAATTATCTCACCTGTACGAGGATCGGTGATCGCCGCACCATAAGACCAGCCACGCGTTGCACGGTGAACCCATTGGATCACGTTGTAACGCACATCTTGTGGATCTGCATCCTCTGGCAATAACTCTACTTTAAAGCCATTAATAAAGCCTGCATCGGTAAAGGCTTGCTCCCACCAGCGAGCACCATCTAATAGTGCAGTGCGGATCGGTTCAGGCACACCCGGATCGAGATAATAGGTGATCGGTTTTACCACTTGGCTTGGCGCACTACCTGGGGTGACTTTTTCAAGGCGGTGACGCAGCAGAAAGCGCTGGCGAATATCTTGATCGACTTGAGTCGCATAATCTAAGTATTCATCAGACAGGTATCCACTAAGTGGGTGATACGCTCGGGCTTGATAACCCTCTTCAGGCAAAGCAATGAAGGAGTAACGCATACGCACAGATAGATGTTTAGCATCAGGCGTGACTTGAGCAACATAGTTACCTTTTTTAGCACTATTAAAGGTCAGCAGTACGTCGACGTCGCTGTTACGCTCAAACGATTTAACCCCTTCAGGTAAAATGAGTGATTTAGCTGGATCGAGCTGATAGCTACCCTGCTTAGTACGCTCTAAGGTATCGCTGATCCCATGCAGATCATTAACAACCAGATCGTTTATTGCGACTAGATTACGTTTACCTGTAACCAACTTACCGCGCCACAGTACCGATTCAGCAAATGCCTCTTTCACTGCTCGCTGCTCAGCAGCATTGTCGGTATTGGCACGATATTGAGTATTTAATTGCTTTAAGATCAAGTAGGGTCCATGGCGCTCAAACTGCACCATGCGGGTACGTCCAAGTTGACCGCGATCTAAGCCAATATCATTAGATCCAACCCCATGAGGCAAACTGGTGAGCAATAAAAAAGGCTCATTAAGCTTATTGGCTTCAAGGTAAAGATCGCCTGAATTTTGCTGGTAAAACAGGTTAACAAAACCGGTTGCGGCTTGGCTTTTCTTGATAATTGTGGCGCTATTTGTGGTGGAAGCCACCGAGCTGGTTAGCGGCGTAATTGCGAGTGCTATCGCCAGCGCGAGCTTGTAGGGTCTCATTAGATCTCCTTGATCTTTGTTGGTCGCTACCTTAGGTATCGGTAGTCTTTATTTTTATCCCATTTAGCTTAATAAATAGGCTTGCCGATTAGCAAGCCTATCTTGATCTATTTGAATAACTATCACTTAGCCTTCATATTCAAGCTATGCTTTAGACTTTCTGCCGCACTCACTTATCCAGTGGCTAAGCGTGTCAAACAACTCGGTAAGAACAATTGGCTTAGTAATATGCGCGTTCATTCCCGCCTCTAGACTTTTCTCGCGATCACCAGACATAGCATGTGCCGTCATCGCAATGACTGGTAAGTCTGCACTTGAGTAACGCTTACGTAGCTCTTTAGTCGCTGTTAGGCCGTCCATCACTGGCATCTGAATATCCATCAATACTGCGTCATAGTTGGCTTTATCAATCATATCAATGGCGATTTGACCGTTTTCAGCCACATCGACGACATAACCCGCACTCTTTAGCAGTTCAGTCGCTACTTGCTGGTTAATAAAGTTGTCTTCAACTAATAGTACGTAACCGGCATCCTGATCTATAACCTCATCATTTGCTTCTGGAGTTGGGTTTAGACGCGGCTCATCAGCAAAGGCAGAGATAATTTCGTCAAACAAAGATGATGCCTTAAATGGCTTTTGCAGCAGCGCATACACGTTGGCATCGGCCACATCTTTTTGCATTGGCTCAGCAGAGTAAGCCGTCATCATCATAATGATAGGACGCTTCTCTAGGCGGCCATCGGCCACCATGGCATCGATCTTTTTAATCACCTCGATGCCGTCCATCTCTGGCATCATCCAGTCGAGTAGCAACAGATCGACAGGGTTATTCTCTAGCTTATACAAGCCCTCAGGACCACTAGCAGCGGTATCAACATGGAAGTGGAAATCACGCATCACATTAGAATAGATCTGCAGTGCCGTAGGGTTATCGTCAATCACTAGTGTTTTCAGGTTGCCTAAGGTTTCAGGGACCACTAACGGTAACACTTCTGCCTCTTCTGCAATTTCAAAGCTAATGGTAAAGCTAAAGGTACTGCCCTCGCCCATTTCACTTTCAACCTGCATGGTGCCGCCCATCATAGACACTAAGTGCTTACTAATGGATAGACCTAGACCTGTACCACCGTACTTACGGGTTGTTGAACCATCGGCTTGAGCAAAGGCGTCAAACAGCGTTGCTTGCTGTTCTTTGCTGATCCCTATACCGGTATCGCGGATCCAGAATTTAAGAGTGATCCGTTGATCGCGCTCACCTACATCTTCACAGCCCAACTCAATTTCACCGGACTGAGTAAATTTAACCGCGTTTGAGAGTAAGTTAATTAACACTTGGCCTAAACGTAGTGGATCGCCTTCTAAGATCAATCCTGCGGTAACGGGCGCATATAGCAGTAACTCAACGCCCTTTTCTTGCGCTTTTAAGGCGTTTAGATCCAGCGCATGTTCCAGCACTTTATCTAGCGGGAAGGCAACACGCTCGAGTTCAAGTTTACCGGCTTCGATCTTAGAGAAATCAAGAATGTCGTTAATGATCCTCAATAGCGAGTGCGCCGAGAAGCCTGCCTTCTCAAGATAATCTTTTTGTTGCGCTGTTAATGAGGTGCGCTGCGCCAACTGCAACATACCAATGATCGCATTCATCGGTGTGCGGATCTCATGGCTCATGTTAGCTAAGAATTCACTCTTATACAGGTTAGCCATTTCCGCATCTTGCTTGGCTTCCAGCATCGCCACTTCGTTACTCTTATGGCGAGTAATATCCTTGTGCGTTCCCACCATACGCTTTGGCTTACCATTAGCGGTAAACTCAACCATACGCCCACGAGACAGGAGCCAATGGTATTCACCGCTCTTGCCTAACATTCTAAATTCAATATCAAAAGCACCAATAGGATCACTTAAGTATTGTTCACGATACTCCTGCACTCGGATCAGATCGTCTGGATGAATTAATTCATCGATCGTCGACACCAAAGCTGGGAACTCATTAACCTTATAGCCCAACATTGAGTAGTACGCAGGGTTACAAATGATCTGCTCTGAGTCTAAATACCAATCCCACAAGCCATCTTCTACCGCATCCATGGCTAAGTGATAACGCTCTTCCGATAACCTTAGCTGCTCTGCTGATTCATACTCACGGGTAACGTCACGCCAAACTGCGATCAAACCTAGCAGTTCATGGCGACTGTTATAGAAAGGGATCTTCAATACGTCGAGTAATACCGGTTTATCTGCGATCTCAACCTTTTCTTGGTAGCGCAGCGGCACACGATCGTTCAGCACGCGCTCATCTTCAGCGCGGATCCGCGAGGCTTGCTCGTCAGGTGTGAGGGCGTCTGAGTACTGACCGATCATATCGCCTTCGCTGAAGCCCAACATACGTTCTGCAGATTTGTTACAGCCTAAGTAACGGCCATCTTTATCTTTAAAGACAATCGCCTCAGGGATCGAGTCTAACAGTGAACGCAGCAAGGCATATTCTTGCTCACGTCGCTCTGTTGTCTCTTTTAAGCGCTCTGTTCGTTGTGCTACTAGCTTATCGAGACGACGGTTTTGCTCTGCAAGGTGACGAGTATACTGTTGGTTCTCTTCAAAAATTCGGCTAACGAGTTGGAACCAAGGCGCCCAGCCTACGGTGATTTTCGCTGGCGGTTTAATCGGCTCAGCCGAACACTCTTCAAGGTGCGTCAGTAGTCTTGAAGCAGGGTTAACAAACGAGCGTCGAGTTTGCCAGTGTACAATGGTCACCAATAGCGATAAGGCTAACACCACTAATAAGAAGGTCAGCTCAAGCTTTTCCCATGAGTCTTTAAATAGCTCATCAACATCTTGTAGGTATAACAAACGCCACGGTGCATTATGTAAGGCTACCGAGTGGATATAATAGCCATTACGGATAATGCCTTCATGGGCATCAAATAGCTCTGATTCAGGGATCGAATGCAGCTCAGACGGGATCTTCTGACTGATATGGTAAACCCGATTAACATCGGAAGTGTCGATATCACTGTGGGTCAAAATATTATTATTCTGATCCAGCAAAATCACGGTGCCGGGCATTTTAAAATACAGGCGAATTTGCTTGCGCAGTGATGCCAACGTCATATCTAAGTTTATCGAACCGATAAACTCATCTTCTAAATAAATCGGCACCCCTAACGTAGTTAATAACCCCTTGCCTGTTGCTTCAACATAAGCTGGACTCCAGGCCACACTGCGCTGGGGATTGTTAGAGGGCGTGACTAACTGAAACTGTTTCTTATTAAGCAGTTCATCACGGAAACGTTGTTCATCCGACGGCCACGGAAAGTAAGACATGATGCGGCGCTTGGAAATATAGTAAATCGATGATGCTTTTGGTGCGGCTTCATTTGCCACAGGAAACGACAAAGACAGCTCAAATAGCATTTCTAGCTCTTGATAAAACTTGTCGCTGCGACCGTTTAATGACCCTGCACCAGTAATGCGTCCCATATTGGTAAACGGCTCGCCACTTTTGGCATAGCTAGGTTCTAAAGTAAAAAACTGGCCGCTTTCGTTAAATTTTTCATATTGAGGTAAGCGATCTTTACGCACCAACTCACCTAAGCGCAAATGATCGACCGCCACATTACGCAAACTCTGCACAGCACGAATGCTAGACTCAAGTAATAAGTCCACCTGTAGTACGTGACGCTCAACTAATTCTTCAGTTTTATGAATTAGCTCGGCTTTCTCCCTATCGAATGACATCCAAGCCGTTAAAGAAGCCATGATGATTACGCCAATATAGGTGTAAAAAACCGCTCTATTATAGTTTTTTAGAATTGTTGACTTCAGCTGGAGAGTCGGTTCAATCCGTTTCATTTACAACCCTTGGTTTACTCTTTCGAGATTAATCATAATGCGCGACCCTAGATTTAGGATTTCTGAGTTAATAATATCAGTAAGATAGCTTTCAATAATAGCTTAAAAATGTAACTTAAAAGTTAAAAAAGGCCTCAATCAATCAGAGGCCTTTTGTTGCAGTGAATAAAAACAGAATGGACTATAGATTTTCTTCTGCAAACTCAGCTAGACGTGAGCGTACAACACCATTTAGGTAGACGTTTGCACTACCATCAAAATCTTTAAAACGCTCAACAATATAAGTTAATCCAGAGGTCACAGCGGTTAAATAATTAGAGTCAATCTGCGCCAAGTTACCACTACAAATTAACTTAGTACCTTCGCCCATTCGGGTGATCATGGTTTTAATCTGCGATGCCGTTAAATTTTGACACTCATCCAGCAGTACCACAGAGTTTTGAATTGAGCGACCACGCATAAAGTTAATCGACTTAAACTGGATGTTAGCTTTATCCATGATGTAGTTCATGCTGCCGCTCGGATTGACGTCATTTTTATGTAACACCTCTAGCGTATCGGTGATCGCCGCTAGCCATGGCGCCATTTTCTCTTCCTCTGTGCCCGGCAAGAAACCAATGGACTCGGCAATTTCTGGCGTATTACGCGTTACGATAACTTTTTCATACTTTCCACGTTCAACAACCAACTCTAATGCCGCTGCCATGGCGAGTAAGGTTTTACCACAACCTGCGGGGCCGGTTAAAATCACCAGATCAATGTCTGGATCAAGCAGCGCTTGCATGGCCATGCCTTGATAAACATTTTTTGGTCTAATTCCCCATGCTTCAAGGTTGAGCAACCTTTCTTGGCCTAAATCCAAAAACTTCAACTCGGTTGCGGTTTTTTCAACAATACGACCGCAGAACTCACCGCCTTCGTCTAACAAGTATTGGTTAGTGTAAAACAGATCCTCACCAAGCTTGTCTAGCGGTACGCTATGCACAGTATGGCGGCCATCACTTTCGGTTGTTACATCGTCAGTATGGGCCCAAAAATCACCATCAAAACGGTGGAAACCTTTGGTTAAGAAGCGAATATCATCAATAAGCTGATCGGTACGGTAATCTTCAACATGTTGAATACCAGCGCCTTTAGCTTTTAAGCGCATATTGATGTCTTTAGTGACTAAAACAACTTTGCGAGGTTGGTGCAGCTGCTGAAGATGCAGTGCGGTATTGATAATGCGATTATCGTTATTATCACCTGGCATACTGCCAATGGTGAATTCGATTTGGTGGTCGGGGAAAATTGATAGTGAGCCTGATACATCACCGTGGCCCTCACGGATAGGCAGAGCAACTCCTTGGACAATTTGCTCAGGTGTGGTGCTGCCACCCAAAATATCTTCTAATGCTCTAATTGCTACTCGAGCATCACGGCTGACGTCGCGTTTTCTGTCCTTAATTAAGTCTAGTTCTTCAAGAACCGTCATTGGTACGACTACGTCATGTTCCTTAAATGAATAGATAGCTAAAGGTTCATGCAGTAATACGTTGGTATCCAGTACAAACAACTTTCTGTCGTCTTGTTCCATGGCGCCTCCAATTGTGCATTAGTATCAATTACAAATAGGTACAGCTCCTTTAATGGTTACAGGTTTGTTAACGCTAATTATCATACTGCCACCATTAACCATCAGCTTCAATGCTCAAGCCAATTTTTTGCTGCGATTGACCATAGATATCGAGCTGGCATGACAAGGGCATGACACAAAAAAATACTTCTGTGCAGTTGATTATTTAGTACACTACTATTTGAGATTAGGGCGAATATTAGCGGGTTCAATTTTCAATATGCCCGCGATTGGTATAACATACGCGCCCCTTGTGATTCACCCAGTATATGAGAGTTTTAAATGCCGTTTTCCTTAGGTCAACGTTGGATCAGTGACACTGAATCAGAATTAGGTTTAGGTACAGTTGTTGCGGTTGAAGGTCGCATGGTGACCGTGCTTTTCCCTGCCACTGGCGAAAATAGAATGTTTTCGCGCACCGAAGCCCCTTTAACACGTGTTATCTACAATCCAGGTGATAGCGTTGAGAGCCACGAGCAGTGGAGTCTTACCGTTACTGAAGTTGAAGAAAAAGATTCACTGATTATTTACCACGGCACTCATAGTGAAACTGGTGAGCAAGTTAGCCTGCGCGAAACTTTGCTGAATCACAATATCCGTTTTAATAAGCCACAAGACCGTTTATTTGCCGGTCAAATTGATCGCTTAGACAGATTTAACGTGCGCTACCAATGCCAGCAACTGCGTAATAAGCTGGCCACATCTGACTTGCTAGGACTGCAAGGGCCTCGAGTTGGATTGATCCCACATCAGCAGTGGATCGCTCATGAAGTAGGTCAACGTTTTGCACCGCGTGTATTACTTGCCGACGAAGTGGGTTTAGGTAAAACCATCGAAGCTGGTTTGATCATCCACCAGCAACTGCTAACTGGCCGCGCTGAGCGTATTTTGGTTATCGTACCAGACACGCTACGTCACCAATGGTTAGTGGAAATGCTACGCCGCTTTAACCTACGTTTCTCTGTATTTGATGAAGACCGTTGTGTTGAAGCCTATGCTGATCATGACAACCCATTCTATACCGAACAGCTAGTGATCTGTTCGCTTGACCTATTACGTAAGAAACGCCGCTTAGAGCAAGCCTTAGATGCCGATTGGGATCTGATGGTCGTTGATGAAGCGCATCACTTAGAGTGGTCTGAAGACGCACCAAGCCGTGCTTACCAAATTGTTGAAGCTTTGAGTGAAGAGATCCCTGGCGTGCTATTACTTACGGCAACGCCTGATCAATTAGGTCACCAAAGCCACTTTGCGCGTCTACGTTTGCTAGATCCGGATCGTTTCTACGACTATGAAGCTTTCTTAAAAGAAGAAGAAAGTTATAAAGACGTGGCGACTGCGGCTGATGCACTGGCTTCAGACGAGCAACTCTCTGCTGAAGCTATTACTAGCTTAACTGAACTGCTATCTGAAAAAGATATCAGCGCTAACATCGCCTTGATCCAAGATGACTCAGCAGACGTTGATAGCCGTACGCAAGCTCGCGATGGCTTACTACAAGATTTACTCGATCGTCACGGTACTGGCCGCGTGCTTTACCGTAACAGCCGCGCATCTGTAAAAGGCTTCCCACAGCGCATTTTGCACTGCCATCCACAAAAGATGCCTGAGCAATACATCACGGCGACACGCGTTAGCGCGATGATGAACAAGCATTTAGACACTAATGCCAAGGTGCGCCAAGCATTAAGCCCTGAAAAAATCTACCAAGACTTTGATAGCGGCAGTGCAGCATGGTGGAAGTTCGATCCACGTGTTGACTGGCTAATTGACTTCTTAAAGAACAATCGCAGTAAGAAAGTACTGATTATTGCTAGCCAAGCTGAAACCGCACTTAGCCTTGAAGAAGCCTTACGTACCCGTGAAGGCATTCAAGCGACAGTCTTCCATGAAGGTATGTCGATTATTGAACGCGATAAAGCCGGGGCTTACTTTGCCCAAGAAACTGGCGGTGCACAGGCGCTGATCTGTAGTGAAATTGGCTCTGAAGGTCGTAACTTCCAGTTTGCAAGTAATCTAGTGCTGTTTGATCTGCCATTAAACCCAGATCTGCTAGAGCAACGTATTGGACGTCTAGACCGTATCGGCCAAAAGAACGATGTTGAGATCCACTTGCCTTACTTAGCCAACACTGCGCAAGAAAGATTAACTGAGTGGTATCACCAAGGCTTGAATGCCTTTGAATGCACTTGCCCAAGTGGTCACATTCTATTTAATGAGTTTTCAGCAGAACTGCTAGAGACTTTATTAAACAATGACCAAGAAACACTAGCGACTTTACTTGAAAACACCAAAACACGTTATCAAGAGCTTAAAATTGCGATGGAGCAAGGCCGAGATAAGCTACTAGAGATCAACTCTCATGGTGGTGAGCGTGCCAATAAGCTAGTCCAAAGCCTAGCGGAAAAAGATGAAGATACTCAGCTAATTGGCTCGGTTATTCGTCTGTGGGACATTATAGGTGTTGAACAAGAAGACAGTGGTGAAAATGCCATTGTATTGCGCCCAAGTGAACACATGATGTTCCCTACCTACCCTGGCTTACCAGAAGACGGTATTACGGTTACTTTCGATCGTGAAATGGCATTATCCCGTGACGATATTGCGCTGATCACTCAAGAGCATCCATTAGTACAAACGGGGCTAGACTTAATCACCTCATCTGAAACAGGTACTACTAGCGTTGCAGTATTAAAGAACAAAGCATTACCAGCTGGTACTGTGTTCTTAGAGCTGATTTATTTGGCTGATGCTTCTGCGCCTAAGTCGAGCCAACTTTACCGTTATCTACCACCAACACCTATTCGAGTGTTGTTAGATAAGAACGGTAATAACCTGTCAGACAATGTGACTTATGAAAGCTTCAACAAGCAGTTAAGTGCAGTAAACCGCCATATTGCCAGCAAGTTAGTTAACGCATCACAAGCAATTTTACACCCGCTATTTGCTAAAGCTGAAGCCTTTGCTAATGCGGAGCTAAACACCCTAACAGAGTGTGCTCGTGAAAAAATGACTAGCCAGCTATCTGGTGAACTTGAGCGCCTAAAAGCACTTAAAGCGGTTAACCCAAACATTCGTGATGAAGAGCTTAGCCATTTAAGCGAGCAGATGAATGAACTGAATCGCTACCTAGACAGCAGTAAGCTGCAACTAGATGCAATTAGACTAGTATTAGTTAGTCACGCTTAACTAAGTGAATACTCGTAGAGAAAGCCCTGAATAATCAGGGCTTTTTTATGCTTGTTAAACGTATATACTGTTGCGCTGATTATCATCTATGTTGTGGGTTATAAAGTTGTTTACCAAGATGAATATGGCAAGATATTACTGTGCGCAATGTGCGTTAATTTATATAGCGTTATCTACCTTATGTTTAGCTAAAGCTATCGCACAGGATAGCAACGAGTTAACTGTTGCCGATTACCATTATTTACCCGCAACTGAAGTTAAGACATTACAGGTCGAAGGTAAGCCGGTTCCCGCTTTACTTAGGCCATGGTTAGGTAAAAAACACCTCGGCTTAGCCATTATTGTTGCTGACTTTTCGGCGCGAGCCGACGAAGCCGGCGTAAGCAATTATCTAAGGCAACAACTAAACCACTCAGGTTGGGCAACGCTGGCCTTAACGCCGCCGAGTCTCAATAGTCCGCCCTACTTTGTCACCAAAGCCGATGATATCAATCAAGCAGGCAAACAAACGAGTTCACAAGCTGCCGATCAAGAAACCGCAGACTTTAGTCCACAGCAGTTAGCTGATAATCATCAGCAGCAACAGAAGTTTTTACAAGACTCCATGATGCAGCTAGATAGTCTCGGCAAAGCGTTTAGTGGTAAACGCATGCTGATTGCTTTTGGCCAAAGTGCCAATCTGGCCGTTGAGTTGCTGGCTAAACAAGGCATACCGGCGCCAGAAATCTTAGTGGTAGTTAATCCATATAGTGACATTGAAAGCATCAATAATCAGCTCGCGGCTAAACTTGCAACGCTGACAACCCCGGTATTGGATCTGCAATCACAAGACGGCAGTGCTGCATCGATTGCCACCCAAGCCCAACGACTCACTCTAGCGCCAGCCAATGCGCCAAAGCGATATAGCCAACAAGTATTGGCGCTGGATTTATCATTAAAAGTGACTTGGGAAAATAGCTTGAAGCTAATTGAAGGCTTTGTCAGGCGGATTAATAGCAATTAGTATAAAGCCTATCCAAATGGATAGGCTTTAGCTACTGCTCTATGAGCTGGTATTCAAATTGGGCTGTTAGTCTTTGCTTAGTTTCATCGCTCCGGCAATTAAAACGACGGTGATCCCCATATAAAGCAGATCTAACATAGATGCTGGTTTCATTTCGCTAAAGAAAGAGAACACCTTAATAATAAGCATCATTAAGATCACTTTACCTAGCTTACTCTTCAACGAGTCTATGCTACTAATGATCAGGATCTTTCCGCCCGCTTCACTTTTACTCGCGCCTTTTAAGTTATTAATAAATAACTCATATAAACCAAAAGCAAAAATCAGTAATACCGCACCAAGTAAGAAGGTATCTAAGATCTCAACCACCACCATCACGAGATCGTTGCGCACTGCATGGCTGCCGCTAAAGATATAGCCCATGATCAACTCAATCATATGTACTACGTCTCTTAAACCCATAGCAAACACGACAAATGCCGCGACTATGCATGAGAGCACGCCAAACATTACCGACAGGCGACTGCTCCAAAGAAAACGTTCAAAGAGTTCACGCATGACTATTTAATTCCCTATTGATTGAGTAAAAGTAAATGAGTATTAGCAGGGTTATGGCCCTGCTAACCAATGGAGCGGGAGTTTAAAAGATGCATATGAACTGCACACCTAAATCGTATTTTTTTGTGAACGGGATCACAATTTTAACTTTTGCGTAACGTTACCAGCCAGATTGACGATTTTCATAGGTTTTTTGCGGATCTTTACCCTGACGCTTGGCTGCTATCACTCTATTTTTACCTAACAGCAAACGCACTTGATACCATGATTCACGACTCAGTAACTGCCTAATTGAAGCAGACCAACTGCGGTTTATACTGGCCTTTATTGCCGCATTCGCATCCGGTGAGGTTTGGGTTAACTTAGTCGCTAATGCTGTTGCAGCTGCCATCGGCTCATCTTCTATCGAGGTAATTAAGTTGAGTTCCAGCGCCTGCTGTGCACTAATGATATCAGCCGACATCGTTAACATAAGCGCTTGATCTTTTGGCAATATCTCTCGAAGTCCAACAAAGCCAGCCATATCAGGAACCAAGCCCCACTTGGCTTCCATTATTGACATCTTGCACTCTGGAGCAACGATACGAATATCAGCACCAAGCACAATTTGCATACCTCCGCCATAACAGATCCCTTCCATTACCGCTATAACCGGAACGGGTAAGCGCCGCCAACCAATAGACACTCTTTGTGCTAAATTTGCATTACCTGGCAACCACTTAAATAGAAGTTTAACTGCATCGATTGGCGAGCTCATCACACTTTTTACATCTAGACCTGAGCTAAAATTACCACCTTCACCATACAGAATAACTGCGGTTAGCGTTTTGTCTTTTGCTAAGCGTTTGATGCATGAATCCATCTCTTTAAAAAGTTTGAAATTCAATGCGTTATATTTTTCAGGACGATTTAATCCCACGTAAGCAATACCATTACGCTTACTAATATTAAGTAGTTGATAAGTCACGGTTGTCAGTTTCCCTGCTGAGTGGTCAGTCCAGTAAGTTAAGTTAACACATTTGGAATATTTGGTTAATACCTATACCATGTGTGGAAATAATGACGACCGTCATTTTATTGTCACAAAATAAGCCTTTCTATTGATAGATTGGTATTTAATAATCAGGCCGTAGCGCATCCTCTTCTCAAAAGAGTGATGTAATGGAAGCTACCCAAAGCGATTTCATCTCGAAGGCAAGTGCCAAGGATTTTTAAGGTATTGAAACAAAACAATACCTTAGGGATTCTATTGGCTCAAAAGTGACATCTAGTTAAAGGTTCGGCGACTGTTAGCGCCAATATAGAAGTATTAAGTTGTAGATAGGTAACAGGAAATAATAATAACAATGGCGCTCCCTATATTAATTTGTGACGATTCTGCACTGGCTAGAAAACAGATGGCGCGCACACTTCCAAAAGAATGGGATGTGGAAATAACCTATGCCACCAATGGCTTGGAAGGTATTGAAGCAATTCGAGAAGGCAAAGGTGAAGTTGTTTTTCTCGATTTAAACATGCCCGTTATGGATGGCTATCAAGTACTAGAAGCCATTCAAAGAGAAGATCTTCCCGCCATGGTGATTGTGGTCTCTGGTGATATTCAAATTAAGGCTCATGAGCGTGTAAAAAGCTTGGGCGCACTCGACTTTATCCAAAAACCAGTCAGTGCCGATGCCATTAGCCATATTCTACAAGAGTACGGCATTTTAGAACTGGCACTAGGCGGGCTAGATAGTCAGCCGCCTATGGTACAGGTCGATCTGCGTGATGCCTGTCAAGAAGTCGCCAACGTTGCTATGGGCCGTGCGGCTGATCTTTTGGCAAAACTGCTCAATGTCTTTGTAAAGCTACCTATCCCTAACGTCAATGTACTTGAGGTCAGTGAGCTGACAATGACCCTAAAAGCCACTGAAGAGTACGATACAGTATCAGCGCTATGCCAAGGCTTTATCGGTGCCGGTGTCGCAGGTGAAGCACTGTTGCTATTTCACGATTCTTCATTCCAAGATATGGCTAAGCTGATGCGGCTTGAAAACCCCGAAGATGAAGAAACAGAAATTGAGGTAATGATTGATACCGCCAATGTACTGATTGGGGCATTTCTGAATGGGATCTCTGAACAGCTACATATGAAGTTCAGTCAAAGCCACCCAGTGATACTTGGCCGCCACTGCAGCGTAAACCAACTGATCAGCGAAAACTCAGATAAATGGAGCCGCACTTTGGCAATGGAGATCAATTACAGTATTGAAGACCATGATATTCAGTGTGATCTTTTACTGTTGTTCACAGAAGACTCTCTGCCAACCCTTAATTACAAACTCGGCTACTTGCTAGATTAAAATGGACATTAGCATGGCAACAGATCAACAAGCGATAGACACTAATACCTTGAACGAGCTTCATTGGTTAATCGATATGGTACAAACCATAGAGGTTGGTTTAGTAGTACTCGATCGCGACTATAACATCCAACTGTGGAATGGTTTTATGGAAAATCACAGTGGTGTAAGTCCAAACTCAATCAAAGGTCAGAATCTATTTCAACAGTTTGATTATTTGCCAGCAAAATGGCTAAAACAAAAAATGGAGTCGGTTTACCTATTACAAAACCGCGCTTTCATTAGCTGGGAACAACGACCTTTTATTTTTGAGTTTAAAAACTATCGGCCTATTACAGGTAGAGCCGACTTTATGTACCAGAATGTCACACTGTTGCCGCTGTCTTCGTTAACAGGTGAGATCACCCATATCAGTATGATTGTCTATGACGTTACCGATGTGGCTATCAATAAGTTACAACTAAAGTCAGCCAATGAACGTTTAGAGTATTTAAGCCAAATAGATGGACTGACTCAGCTATATAATCGTCGTTATTGGGAGATCTGTTTACAAAAAGAGTTTGATCGATACGCACGTTATGGCAGCACAACCAGCTTAGTGATGCTCGATATTGACCACTTCAAAGCGATAAATGACACCTATGGCCATCAAGCGGGTGATAGAGTTATTCAGAACGTATCGCATATTATTAAAAAGTCACTGCGAGAAACCGATTGTGCCGGACGTTACGGAGGTGAAGAGTTCGGTGTTATTTTAGCAAATACGCCGGCTGAAAATGCGCTATTTTTTGCCGAACGCTTACGTAAGAAGATCGAACAATCTGAAATTATGTATGAAGAACAGCTAATTAAAGTCACCATCAGTTTAGGTATTTGCGATATCAAGCCTGACATGACAGATTGTGATATTTGGTTGGCTCAAGCAGACCAAGCACTCTATCAAGCCAAAGAAGCTGGCCGTAACTGCAGTATCACCCAGCAATGAACTACAAACAAAAATGCCCATCATTCGATGGGCATTTTTGTGTGTATGCTGATACTTGAAGACTAGTGCAGGTCTTCGTCGTCATATTCATCTTCGTCTCTGACTTCTTCGCCATTTTCGTCGATAAAATAAGTGCCCCAACCGTCATAATCGATTTTTTGCTTAGCAGCTAAAGTCAGCATCTTTTCGCATGCTTCGTCTAATAACTCTGTCTCTAGCAAATGAGTAGCCACAGCATCAAAGCAGTAGATCATCGAGCCATCTTCTAGCTCCATCTCTTCTGCATCATTGACTTCATAACCAAGTTTAAACGCATCAACAGCCGCTTTTTCTAAACGATCGAAATTGGTCGATGAAAAGTGATGCTCAATTGTGTATTCAACATCTGGCATTGAACCATCGGCAAGGATAGCTTCAACGATTTCACGGTTCTCTTGTTTCTGTTGCTTTAACTGACGTTCAATAGACATCGGTAACTCCTCAAAAATTTCGCGACCGATTATACCGCTTTGGCCATTAATGCAGAAGCTTCTTGATTCAACTGCGACAATTTTTCCGCCATCATGGTATGAATACGCTTAGAAAGCTCTTTCACTTGAGTTTTATCAATCCCTGCGGTGTCAATTGGGTCCATCATCTCAATAATAACCACACCGTTGTTCCAACGGTTTAATTTAATATGACCTTGGTTAGATGCTAATACAGGAACCATAGGCACGCCAGCGGCTATCGCAGTATAGAATGCCCCAGCTTTAAATGGCAGTAGACCCTTACCACGTGAGCGAGTACCTTCAGGGAAGATCCACACTGATAAGCACTTTTCTTTAATCTTGCGAGCTGTCGCCGCCATCGTATCAAACGCTTTACTGCGGTTTTTACGGTCGATCAAAATATTACCTGACAACCAGTAAATCTGACCAAATAGTGGCATCCACGCTAAGCTTTTTTTACCTAAGCTGACAGTTCCCTTAGGCACGATAGCTGTGTGGGTGAACATATCATAGTTGTTTTGGTGATTTGCTAGGAAAATACAAGGCTTATCGCTTTGCTTTTCTGCGTTACGCACAATCACTTTAATGCCTAAAACTGGCGCCGCCCACGAAAAAACTTTGGCGAACATATGTACGTTATCTCGATGACGAGGACGTAAAATACACGCTAAGCCACCGATAAAAAACGCTAAAATCAGCATGACTGACAAGATCAAACATCTAAGGATTAACAGCACTATAATCTCCCGCGATTTAATTGGCGCCAGTATAGCCACCAACTAAGTGCGACTCAATATAAATACGACTTATGTCGATGAACAATAGTTTACACGTGTAGTCTGAATATAAGGCTAACCACGTGTAAAACAACGCAACTTTAGTGCAAATGACTTAACTGAACTTTAATCGCGATGAATTTTCCGCGAATTTTAGCCCAGTTTAGCTAAGTGTAAGGTCAGACCTGCGTTGGCTCTTGCGCATTTACAGCGCTCTGGTCCATGTTTGATTTGCGCTTAAAATTAAGCAGTAATCTGAAGATAATAGCACTCAGCGCTAAGGTTGATACTATTGCTGCCCCACTTGGTAAATCTAAGCTAGCTGATAGAACTAAACCTGCAATATAACCCACTAAGCCCACTGCATAAGCTAACAAAAGCTTAAAGCGACCATAGTAATGGTTTACCGCTAGCGCAGGTAAAATAAGACTACTAAAGACTAAGTAAACCCCAACCAATTCAACAGATAGGGTGATCACTATGGCAAATATCAAGTAAAACGCACGCCCAGCTAACAGCTGAGGCTTGTAAATTAACGCCGCTAAAATAGAGATATAAAGACAAGCTGGTAACACTAATTGACTCCAGCTAACCCATAAAATCTGCCCCGACATTAATTCTTTAAGCATCTCTGCGCCATGAGGATCGTTTGACAATAACAACATGGCAGCGACTGCTGCTAGCACGTAGAAACAGCCAATTATCGCTTCTAGCTCATCGGCCATTCGCTTAGATAACCAAGCAATAAAACCCGCCCCACCGATAGCAAAAATCGCTGGCATCCACACATGTGAGAAAGGCAGCGCTTCAATATCGTGATTCATGTGGCCTACGATCGCACCGAGTGCCGCCACTTGTGCAATGGCTAAGTCGATAAAAATAATGCCGCGCTTAAGCACTTGCTGACCCAATACCACATGGGTCGATAGAACTAAAATACCAGCGACAAAGGCGGGTAATAAAATAGAGAGAAGATCGAGATCAAACATAACTAAACTCTTCTTATATAAGGAAAGCTAGCATGGAGCGATATTCACCACTCCATCCTAGTATACGCGCGTTCAAGCTAAGATTAACCTGAACGCACTTTAGGCTCAGTTACTGCTTAGCACTTAACAGTAAATCGATTGCACTGTCATATAAGCTGAACAGATCAACACTTTGGTCATTACCACCTACCGACATAGGTAACACCAATACTGGCAGCTTTGAGCGCTCCGCTAACCAATCAGCACCACGCTCACTTTGATAAGATGCAATAACAATAGCTAACACATCACCTTGCTTAGCACGGTTCAGCAAGCTTGCTAAATGTGAACTGCTTGGCGGGATCCCAGGCTTAGGTTCCAAATCGGCAACTTGCTCTATTCCCAACCAGTTAAACAGGTATCTGAAACTAGAGTGGTAAGCAATCACCTTACTGCCTTGCAGTGGCTTAGCTTTGGCTTGCCAATTAGGGATCGCGGCTTGCCAGCGTTTGCTAAAGCTTGCAAGCGCAGCCTCATACTCAGACTTGGCATCAGGATCTAGCACGATCATCTTAGCCGTTAATGCCTTAGCGACATCCAGCATACGTACAGGATCAAAGTGTAAATGTGGATTACCTTTAGCGTGCACATCGCCCATAGAGCGATCGACTGATGCTAATTGATCTAAGGTTTCAATCTGCTCTGCAGCAAAAAACAAACCTTGGTCAGTCGAACGTACTTTGGCATTAGCCGATTTCATCTGCAGCATAGGTAACCAACCTACCTCGAGATCTGCACCAGCACAAATCGCCAGATCCGCTTGACGCATTTTAGCAATCAAGCTTGGGCGCGCTTGTACTTGATGCGGATCTTGCAACGCGGTTGTAGCAGAGTAGATCTTAGCATCGGGGGCGAGTTCTTTCGCTAATGCAGCATATTCAGGCTCACAAGCAAAAATGTTAAGCCCTGCCACAGCGTTGTTAGCAACACCTAATGTCAGTGCTAGTGTTAGTGCTTTTAGACCTTTTGATAAAGACAATTTAGAATTGGTGCGCACCATGAGCCCCCAGAGTCATTACATATTGCAAAGTAATTACGTTATCGTCTTCAATACCATCAAAGTTTGTGCCTTTTTGATTAGTGTATTGTAGACGTACTGTAGAGAAGTGACTGTGGTGCCAAGCTAGGCTCACTTCAGTTTCTTTCAGCTTTTGCGGGTCAAAGTGATCACCATGCATCATCTGTGTATCAACTTCGCCGTAACGCAGACCTGCTGACCAGTGCGGTGAGAATTGATAAACACTGCTTAGGTACCAACCTTCCTGATAATCTTTACCGCCTTCACCGTGACCATGTTCTTCATGCTCTTCATCTTCATGGTGCTCTTCAAATGGTTTAAAGTCGGTCACTCTAAAGTATTCACCACTTACTGTAAGGTGTTGATACTTATAGTTGCCGCTTGGTGCCCACTTATATACAAAATCAGCCACATAAGTGTTTTCACCAGTGTATTGTGCGCTATGGCTATGGTCATGGCCATGATCGGTATGTTCTTCAGGCTCTGCATGATCGTGCTCTTCAGCAGCTGTCATACGGCCGTTTTCATTACGTAAGTAACTTAAACCAGCCTGCCATGAGCTATTGTCACCAATATCGCCACCAAACTTAGTGAAGGCTGTGTATACACCTAAGTTCTCAAAATCACGCTCGCCGTGCTCATCTTCGGCGCGCATGCTGTCACCCTTAAATGCTTCAACGCCCATTGTCCAATAGAGATCTGTTGGCGCAACATAGCTTAAACGCACACCGTCATCAAAGTAGTGACTACCTAAGAAAGCGCGGTAAGCCGCAGGGCGATCAGAAAATGAGTCTGTGTGCACATGTTGGTTATTAAGGTAACCAATATCAGATAAGAAACGACCTGCACGAATAGAGAAACCGCCAGGCATTGCCAATGTTTGGATGAAGGCCTCTTCTAAACCAAGTTCAGTTTCGCCATCGTGAATTTCAACGATTGCAGTCAGTTTACCGTAAAACATATCGTCGATATTGGCACTTAACGCAAGCTCTGTATGGCCTAAACCAAAGCCTTCAACACGTTCTGTCATAGGTCGATCAGCACTTTGATAATAGCCATCAAGTACAGCGCTAATAGCCGGATTAGTTAAGGTTGGATCATTTGCCAAAGCTTGAGTAGAAATTAGCGCGCACGCCGCTGCTACACCTGTTAGGCGCATAGTTGAAACAGTCATATTTACTCCGAAATACAGCTAAGCCTTCCCCGTGGGAATACTCAAAAATTCTTATTAGTTAGTTGTTTTATAAAATGAAGAATTACGCTGCTACTGGAGGGGCGCGGCTTTGGAAGAAACTCACATGACGTGAGTAAAATACTGGAAGAATGTACTCTTGGCTCTCAACTCCCTGACGCTCAATCGCTATTTTAAGTTCACAACTTGGCAGCAGGTTGTTGACCTGGTGTTGGTGATAACACAGAGTACAATGGTTTGTAGCGCCATCGTCCAAATGACTCAGACTATGAGCGGACGCCGCAAATGACAGGCACAGGAATACGGCAAGCAGCCCCATTACCAGTTTCTGTTTTACGTTACTCATTAGAATCACAGTGTTAACCTTGTGTATTAAAACGTGACAAGTTTATGTGGCTGATTATGTAAGTCAAGCCTTAATCTACCTCAAGTGTTGCAAAGTATTCATCCAGTAACACCACAGTTAACTAAGTTTTTTATTGGTGATCCCTTAGTATAAGTAGAGGATTAGTTTTCACCAGCAAATTAAGACATTACTAATCCACGAGCTCCGCATCGGCTCTACGCTCACAAAAATCAGCTTTAAAAGGCCCCAAATTATTGTGAACAACATCACCTAAACTTGATGGCTAATTAATACTGTCTTAAGCTCTAACAACTAATATTGCTAACATCAAATGATATCTATCGTGATATTAGACAAGAGTTTATCTATTGAAAGGCGCAATTATCATGCTTGAATTTATTCGCTCAAACCTAAAGCTTATCATCATGACCACGCTGTTTTTTGTCTTAATTCTTGGCGGGATTTATTACGTCGAATCGGCATTAGAAGCTCAAGTTCAAGTCATCGACTAATATTTAAAATACCGATTAGTAATAACACTACTAATCGGTAAAACTATTGCAGTCAATTATTAACTCAACGAGCTCAATAGTGACTGCAATAAGATCTCAACAAATTAGCGATACTTTTGCAGGTGCTCGCTGTTATCCACCTCTTCCTCTATCGGCGCTTCAATAACCTTTAGGCTATCCATCAAGTGGCTAATGAACATCGCCAGAATACAACCTATAGCGACAGGCATTGCAATCGAACGAGCTTCAACGTCAAAGTAGCTCAATGCAAATAAGCTAACTCCGCCGTAAAAACCGATAATTTTGACCCAAGATAAAATCACATTCTTACCCAACCAAGCTTGGCAAGAAGGACATTGGATTTCACTTCTCAATCCTTTGCCTCTGATGTTTGCAATTTTATCGATCGCAATCTCCTTAGAACAATGACTACATATCACTCGCGGTATCTCTCTTTAAGGTTATTCCGATTAGATTCTACCCAATTAGGGGCGTAAGAGTTTAGCAAATTTATCGGTATATTCGCTATTTTACTTACCACTATCACAATAACAAATCGACAGTTTTCCAAAGGCGTAATATTATTACAAGGTCCTGGGAATTAACGGAAACACCTAAATGCATAAATTGCTGCCCAAATTTTTACTCATTATTTTGTGCTTATGCTCGTTTGCATCAGCAGCAGAAAATACTGAGTTAACTAATAATCTCAATAAAATACAAAGCTTAATTGATAGCGATGTAAAAGCATTACCGCACACTAAAGGCGAAATTAAGAACTTTCTTGAGTATCGTATCGGCCGTAATGCAGCCTTATTGCAAGAAACGTTAAAAGAGCAGATGGACGGTACAAACCCTGATCTTGCTTTTTTAAAGCCATATATTGCTAAACAACTTGCCTTTACTGATAGCGTTGAAGCTTACTTTGCTAAGCAAAAAACCACGCTAATGAGTGAGGTTGGTGCAGACGGCGATCGTAAGATCATGCTGGGCCTGATGCAGATCCAACGTGAACAAGACAAACTATTTACCTCTGAGCAAGAGCTATTAGTTTGGGGTAAAGCGGCTGGTATCGATGTTGAAGCGAAAACCACAGAGTTTATCTCTGCGTTAACTTCACGTGCTGATGACTTAAACAGCTTTGTTTATTACAACCAAGAGCGTTTAAGCCAAGCTGTTGCTGACGTACAAATTGCCGGTGCAGATGTAAGCGCCGAGCAAAAAGCGTTAGTTGTTGAACTCAAAGAGCGCCTAGATCAAAGCTCAAGCAGCTTATCAACGACTATTGCCATCTTAGACTCACTTGGGCAAAACACTGCGCTTTATAAGCAAACATTGTTTAGCGTATCAGGTGATATCACGCAAGACGTACTGAACTTTGACGTTGCTAGCAGCCTACTAACTGAGTGGTTAACCATAGCTAAAACACAAGCGATGGAAAACGGTGCAGGCATCATGTTCAAGCTGATTGTTTTCTGCTTGATCTTGTTCCTATTTAGCCTAATCGGCAAAGTGGCAAAGCGTGTAGTTCAAACCGCTGTTAGCAACTCTAAGCTGAAGTTCAGCATGCTATTACAAGACTTCTTTATCTCACTATCAGGTAAAGTGGTATTTGCGTTAGGTTTATTGATTGCCCTGTCTCAGCTTGGTTTCGAGCTTGCACCGCTACTAGCTGGTTTCGGTATTGCCGGTGTGATCATTGGTTTTGCTTTACAAGACACCTTATCTAACTTCGCTTCAGGCATGATGATCTTAGTTTACCGTCCATTCGATGTTGGTGACTTGATCAACGCAGGTGGTGTAACAGGTCGTGTTAGCCACATGAGCTTAGTTTCAACCACAATTAAGACCTTAGATAACCAAAGACTGATTGTGCCAAACAACAAGATTTGGGGCGATACGATCAATAACATCACCGTTGAACATCAACGCCGTGTTGATATGACTTTTGGTATTGGTTATGCCGATAACATTGAGCACGCAGAGCAAGTACTACGTGATATCGTTATGGCGCACCCACTAGTACTTAAAGATCCTGAGCCGACTATCAAGCTACACACGCTTGGTGAGTCATCAGTGGACTTTATTGTACGCCCTTGGGCTAAGCCTGAAGATTACTGGGATGTATATTGGGATATTACGCGTACCGTTAAAATGCGCTTTGACGCTGAAGGTATTAGCATTCCGTTCCCGCAACGCGATGTACATATTTATCAAACTGCACTTGAGAAGTAATCGAGTGTTCAGCTAAATAAAAAGCCCCTGCAACAGATGTTGCAGGGGCTTTTTTGTATCTATAAATAATACCAATTAACGACTAGGCTAAACCTACAATCTCACCATTATCATTAATATCTATGTTGAGGTAGCCCGGGGTTAAACCTAAGCCAGGCATAGTCATTACCTGCCCCACAAGTGCTGTAACAAAGCCAGCACCAGCATTTAATCTAAGCTCTGTGATCGGTAAATCAAAGCCAGTTGGAATGCCTTTAATATCAGGATCATGACTGATCGACATCGGTGTTTTCGCCACACAAATTGGCAAATTGCCATAGTTATGCTCATTCAGCCATGCTAGCTGTGATTTAGCTTTGTCTGATAAGCTCACGCTTGCTGCACCATAGCCTACTTCCGCTAGCGTCATCAATTTAGATTCTAAGCTGTCTGCAGTTTGATAAAGTAACTTCAACTCTGATCCAACTTCAGTCGCACGATAAACCATGTCAGCCAATTTAGCTGCGCCTTCCGCGCCTTTAGCAAAGGCTTCGCTGATCTCACAGCCAAACGCTTTTGTTTGGCCAATGCGCTCAATCAACCACTCAAGTTCAGCATCGGTATCAGTTGGGAAGCGATTAATTGCCACGACGACAGGCACACCATATTGGCTTACATTGTTAATATGCCATTCTAAATTGGCAAAACCCGCCGTCAGTCTCTCGCTATCAGGCTGATTAATATCTTGTTCAGACTCAATACCACTGTTGGCTTTTAATGCTTTAAGAGTCACAACCACAACCGCAGCACTTGGGGTATAGCCTGACTCGCGCACTTTGATATTACTGAACTTTTCAAAACCCATGTCAGAGCCAAAGCCCGCTTCAGTTACCACAAAGTCTGCAAGTTTAGCCGCGATAGAGTCGGCAATAATTGATGAATTGCCATGGGCGATATTGGCAAATGGGCCAGCATGAATAAGACAAGGATCGCCAGATAGCGTCTGCATTAAGGTTGGCTCTATGGCATCAGCCATAATCACAGTCATCGCCCCAGCAACACCGAGATCTTCTGCGGTAATAGGCTCACCTTGGTGATTGAGCGCTAAAACCAAGCGACCAATGCGCGAGCGCAGATCTTGCAGATCTCGACTTAAGGCCAAGATCGCCATTAACTCTGATGCTGCCGTAATATCAAAACCAGATCCATGTATCGGACCATTAAACGAACCGTAACCAACCTTGATCTGCCTTAAACTGCGCTCATTATGATCCACAACTCGGCGCCACAAGATATTATCAGCATCAATATTGAGGGCTGCTAGACCAGATTGCTCAGTAAATGCCGCCGCTCCAAGTCGTGTTTCGTGAAATAAGCGCGCATCAAGCGCAGCTGCCGCTAAATTATGCGCGCTACTCACAGCATGAATATCGCCAGTTAAATGTAAGTTCAACTCTTCCATCGGCACAACTTGTGCGTAACCACCGCCCGCTGCACCACCTTTAGTACCAAAGACGGGCCCCATACTAGGCTGACGAATGCAAGCACAGGTTTTGTGACCATTATGATTAAGTGCTTGAGTCAGACCAATGGTAGTGACCGTTTTCCCCTCGCCAAAAGGCGTAGGCGTTACAGCAGTAACAATGACTAGCTTGGCATTTTTATTATTGGCAAGTCGATTGGTAACCGCTAAAGAAACTTTTGCCTTGTTAGCACCATGCAATGACAGCTCATCAGGATTGATCCCAAGTTCACTGGCTATTTGGCTAATGGGTTGGCAAGTATGTTGACGCGAAATTTCAATATCTGACAGCATTCGAATGGTTCCACGATATATTTTTGTGTAGGGTAGGCTTTCGACGGGGAATATAGATGATCTCTGTCACAGGTTAAATAGTCAGCGAACGCTATTTTAGCGTTTTGCAATCTACGTCAACAAAGTCGCATCGTTAAGTAGGGAAACAGTATGCAAGAGCCTGCATTGCAGCTATCACAATTTATCGCCGGATTTTGGCGAACCGCCGACTGGGGCATGAATACTCAGCAACGTTTAGCATTGATTCAAGGGTATTTAGATCTTGGCGTTTACAGTATGGATCATGCCGATATTTATGGTGGTTACCAGTGTGAACAATTATTTGGAGAAGCATTAGCACAGGCTCCAGAGCTAAGAGAGCGCATGCAGCTTATTAGTAAATGCGGTATTCGCTTGCTGAATAAGCATAACCCCGATGTTTATCTTAATCATTACGACACCACCAGCGAGCACATCCTTAGCAGTGTCGAAAACTCATTAACCCGTTTAAAAACTGACTACTTAGATCTGCTGTTGATCCATCGCCCAGATCCATTAATGGATGCCAACGCTGTTGCTAGTGCATTTACAAAGTTGCAGCGCGACGGCAAAGTTCGCCACTTTGGTACCTCAAACTTTAGTCCACAGCAGTTTGATCTACTCCAGTCTCGCTGCGATCAAAAACTGATCTGCAATCAAGTGGAGATCTCACCAAGCAATATGAGCACACTGCACGATGGTACGCTTGATCATTGTCAGCAACATAAGTTAATCCCGATGGCATGGTCTTGCTTGGGCGGCGGTAATATCTTTTCAGCACAAGATGAGCAATCAGTAAGGCTACGCAGTACATTAACCCGTATCGCTGATGAGCTAGGCACAGATGATATTAGTCAGGTGATTTATGCATGGGTAATGGCTCTACCAAGTAAGCCTCACCCTATTATTGGCAGTGGCAATATTGAACGCATCACTTCAGCTGTCAATGCCAGTAAACTCAAGCTCAATCGTCAGCAATGGTTTAGCATTTGGCAAGCATCAACAGGCCATGGTGTCCCCTAAAATGAACATCAAAAAAGGCGCTAATAGCGCCTTTTTTACGCCAATTTAATTGGCGCTATGCCCTATGTGAGTAGAGCTTATAGAAAGGTAATTTCGCCGCTTAAATGTGGTCGGCGACCTTTTTGATCTCTTAGCTCAAACACCGCTTTATCTTCAAGCTGCTCTGCAGCGAAGCTCACACTGTTTGGCATAAATAACGGTAGCTTAAAGGCCACATCAATTTTACAAGGCTTGTCAGCAATTGTAGGCATAAGTTGCGCCACACAACGACCTTTTGACCACATACCATGTGCCAAAACCCGATCAAAACCAAAACGTTTAGACATAACTGGGTGCAAATGAATAAGGTTGTAGTCGCCAGAGGCTTTTGCGTAACGGCGACCAAGATCTTCAGCAAGTGTCCAACTAACTGGCTCTTGCCAAGCCATTTCGCTGGCCTTAGGTGGGCGCACTCGCTTAGCTTTGCCTTCAATACGATATAAATAGGTTGACAGCGATTCCCACACTAATTCGTCTGCTACATATACCTTAGAAACGAGCTCGAACTCTAGCCCTGAATCCGTCATACGGCTGGTCGTCAGCGCACATTGAATAACAAATTTTTCATCCACTTTTGCTGGACGGTGTACCGTGATGCTGTTCTTTAGGTGGATCATACCTAATAACGGGAATGTAATGCCTTCATGGGTAAAAATAACCGCATGTAGTCTAAATGCCATCACATAAAGATAGGTCGGTGGTAGTGTTTGACCATCAAACTCGAAACCACACACTTTGGCATATTGTGCCACTTTGTCAGCAGACAAGGTCACATTTGGGGTAGAGATATTAATTACTGGCAGCGGCTGTTCGTCCCAGCCTGGCTTGCGACCAAAAAATATTTTGCGATAAAGCGTAAATAGTGACGGTAACGCCTTTAGATCGATACTGTATTCTTTATTCAAACCAATAAAACCCTTCAATATGACACGGGAAACCAAAATCGAGCGGCGCATTATACACCAAAAGCCACTAACCTGATAATCCTAGCCCAATTCCGGTCAATTGCTGATTAGCGGCATTGCTGTTGCCAGCAATTTTTACTGCTAGCCCCTAAAGGCTGCAAATAGGACTGAACCGACTTTTTGCCAACTAAGTGCCCGGCGCCAACAACGACAAATAAAGGCTGTTTGGTATCAGGCGACTGCATTAACTCGACAATGCGCTGTGCCATAGTGTTATTACGCCCCCAAAGCATCTTCTCTACCATTTCGGTTTCCCCTTCACGCAACATTTCACCTTCCATTAAGTCAGCTAACTGCGTCTCATCACCACTGCGCCAAGCTGTAATTAGCTCTAACATATCGCTATCAGGGGCTTCGATAGCTTCTCTGACCATGCTCCATTGCGTCTCAGCATCGAAAGATGACAACAGCTGAAATTGAAACTCTGTACTCTCAAGCTCATATACCGGCTTTGCTCCTGCTTGATTAACAAGCACTGCATCGACCCCGTAATCACCGCTATAGCCTAAAGCCGCATAACGCCCAATACTCAGTTGCATCGATTGCAGCCAAGGTGAGTAATGCTCAAGCGCAGCGCACAGCTGCTGCTGATTTTGGCAATATGCCTTGAGCACTGTGGCAGTGTCATTATCCATTACCAGCTTTTTAGTACCGTACTTAGCCAGCAAGGCTGGCACATCAGCGTACCTCACATCAGCTTCAACAACGATAGCTGCCGATTGCTCAAAGGCTTGCTCAATTTGCTCTGCTAGCGGATAAAAGCTTGCTTTGCCCACATGAATGGAACCTAATAGATACGCTGTTTTTCCCTGATGAGATATTTGATAAAAGGGTGGTTTATCAACAGGTTCAGCAGCAAAAGCCGCTGATATAATTCCAAAGCTTACCCCAATGAATACGATTAAACGTCCAAGTCTACTTGTTGCTATCATCCTTGCCCCTTATAATTCAGCCAAATTTCTATTTTAGAGGCTGTTATGCCACACACACAGGTTATTGAGCAACTAAAAGCCAGTTTGCAAACCGCCTATCGCCAAGCTATTGATGCCGATGCTCGACTCGACGAGCTACAAAAAGCAGGCCACGTAAAGTTTGATGCTATTTTTAGCGCATCAGAAGGCTTTACCACTAAAAGCACTCGCTTCTCGCCTTATGTACAAGAGTTAGCTAGCGATATGGAAGCCATGATTCAAAATCCTGAATCACTAGCAACTGCGCTAGAAAGTTACGTACCGAAACTAGCGCTATTGTTACAAACAATGCAAGCGTTCAAATCAAACGCAAAGTAACGGTATGTGAGGCTAAGCAAGACTTTATATATTCAGTCTTGCTTGACGGTTTTAACTAGTGGTTTAAACCGTCATCAAGCCGTAACCTCTATCGGCTATTATTTTTATCACTAAAACATCTGTGATGGTACGCCATTTAAGCTGAAGATTTATATCAATAACAGCCAGCTTATTGTCATTGAACTGTCATACCTGTGTCATAGAATTTTCTACCTCATTAATATTTGGTAGGAAATAATGTCCGCTATCGACCTAAAGCTTGAACTCGATAAAATTATCGACAAAGAAAAAATTAAAGCGGTCTTCCAACCCATTTGCAATATTTCTACCCATAAAATTCATGGTTTTGAAGCCTTAAGTCGCGGCCCAGAACACAGCCCACTGTATTCACCTGTACCACTATTTAGAACTGCAGCCTATGAAGGACGTTTGTCTGAACTTGAGGGGGTATGCCGGCGAATATCCATTCAACAATTTAAGCATAGTCAGCTTCAAGGTAAGTTATTTCTCAATATTTCTCCTAAAGCGCTACTCGATCCTAACCATGAAAAGGGGTTAACTCTTGGCTTAGTACAAGAGCTAGGCCTACAACCTTCACAAGTGGTTATCGAGTTATCAGAGCAATACCCTGCCGATGATATCGATCTGCTTAAATCCTGTTTAAACCACTATCGAAGCCAAGGTTTTTTAACAGCAATTGATGATCTCGGCGCAGGCTATTCAGGTTTACGTCTATGGTCAGAACTGGCGCCTGATTACGTTAAAATCGACCGCCACTTTATTGAGTCGATAGACACCTCTTCAGTAAAGCAGGAGTTTGTGCGCTCTATTATCGCGCTCTGCCAAAATTTAAGCTGCAAGGTCATTGCTGAAGGCATAGAAACTCAGGAGGAATTGGTCATATTAAAGCAACTCGGCATCATCTATTGTCAGGGTTTCTTACTAGGTCGCCCCGAAGTTGAGCCTAATCGCACCATTCCCTTTAGGCCAATGATGGAGCCGGTTACAACTAAAGTGCGCTTTGCTGAATCTGCTGAAAGTTTATCTAGCCGAGCTACGACCTGCCAGTTCAACAGTAAACTCAAGACCATTGGCGAGTTGTTTAACCAACACCTTGGCTTACAGGCGATAGTCGTCATGCGCGCAGATGAAGTGATTGGTATGGTTTTAAGAACTCAGGTCATCGAGCTGTTTAGCACGCCTTACGGCCGCGCCTTAAACGAGCATAAGACAGTTGAAGAGGTATTAACCGCTGAACTTATTCGTATAGAGGCAGATATGCCTATTTCACAGGTGAGTCAACGCTTAACCAATGACTCAACCGATTTAGTTGTGCAACAATTTATCATATTGAAGCAAGGTAAACTGCTTGGTATAGGTCACACCAAAGACTTGCTCGCAAAAATAACCGAACAAAAAATCGCTGTTGCTCGCCATGCTAACCCACTTACCGGGCTGCCTGGAAACATTCCGATCCAAGAAGAGTTACAACGCTTACGTTTACAGAAAAAAGCCTTTTATTTGGCCTATTTCGACTTATCAAACTTTAAGCCTTATAACGACATTTATGGCTTCTGCCGTGGTGACGAAGTGATCCGCGAAGTTTCCCGACTATTACTACAACAGCAAGATAGTAATAACTTTATTGGGCATGTGGGCGGGGACGACTTTGTCATGATTAGTACTTGTGATGATATCGCAGCGCAAGCACAGCAGGTCATTGGTGATTTTGAAGTAAGCAAATCGCTGTTCTATTCCAAAAAGCATTGGCACGCTAAACGTATGTTAGCCGAAGACCGTCAAGGTAAAAAATGCTACCACGAACTGATTTCGCTCACAGCGGGGATTTTACCCCCAGAGGTGACCTTAAACTGTAATGAACATCAGCTATCAACCTACAGTGCTCAAGCAAAAAAACAGGCTAAGCAAGCAGTTAACTCACTTAGCCTATTTAAATTAGACATGACGCTGGCACTTTAAATATTGATAACGTTCGATGTTTAAAGCTTTGGCTTAATTGTGTCTTTTAGCCAGCCAGTCAGCAGTGCATTTTCGTAGCGATAAGGTTTGTCGTTCATTTTATTAATTGAATACATAAAGCCCATATCGGTTAGCTTTTCATTACCAGCCATTATGACCTTATCACCTTCAAGAATTTTGTAGCTGAAAGTGATTCTTGGCGGGTAGATATCTTTGACAACTCGTAAATCATTTACAGTTGCCCCAAATGTTGGTCTGACATCACCGGCTAAATCTAAGTCAGTGACCACCATTTCCAACTTTTGCTCTGGCTTGAGAATTTTGCTGGCTTCTTTATCAAGGTTTTTAGTTAACTGCTCAAAGGTGCGCTTTTCAAACCGAGATTGAATTTCACTACTAGAGCGAATATCTCTAAAGTTGCTCGGATCTTGCCATTCAACTTTAACCACACCCTGCTCTGTTACTGGATTTTCAGCCGTGTCGTCTGCCGCCCACACAGAGCTAGATACCAATAAACTCGCCACTAGCATGTATTTTGCTTTCATATTTGCCTCCCCCGCTAATAGATAACTCAAGCTTTACCCTGTTAACTGTATAAGATTAAACCTGTATCAATGCTTAATCTAGGTTTGGATCTTGATTTATGAGTCGTACATTTAACAGCAATATTAGTAGACCATATTATATGTAAGTTAGTTGCATCAAATTGCATCAGTAACCTATAACACCAGCTTTCTTCTATATTGCATTGACTATATTGTGTTTGCTTTATCTGTCTTTTAAGCTCAATCTTAAAAGTGATACCTAGAGATTATTTGTATGCAAAAATTAGTGCCGATTATATTTGTTGTTCTGCTATTTAGCGGCCTTGGCGGGGCAATTTATTATATTAATCAGACTGAAAAGTCAGCCAAGCCAGAGTCATGGTCAGCGTTTATTTATAAAAATGGCTACAACTCGGGAAGGTACGATAAAAAAGATGGCTTTGACAGTTACCCTAACTGTAAAGCTTATGCTGAGCAACAGTCAGCAAAACTCGAAGATGCGGCGTGGGAGTGTGGCCTAAATTGCCGTTTCGACTCAATGCGTCAGGGGTTCCATTGCGAGACGATGGAAAACAAATAACTGTCAGTAACCAGTCTACACATAATAAACCAGCGGCCAATGCCAGCATATGAAGCTAACCTGTTCATGAGTTGTCATTTCGTTATCTCGCATTAATTACTGCACACTTTTTGTTCAGCTTTGATACAAGTTGTATCCGCTATTATGTCTCCCAAGTTAATAAGCATCGTAGAAACTAACCAGTTTGATGCGTTTATCAATGAATAAATTTACTCAACTTTGTGGAGTCCAATATGAATAACTTTACGACTAAAGTTCCTTTTTCTGGCCGTATGGCACTGTTGGCCATCATTTTGAGCGTATTCGCTTTTGTAGGCCAAGCGAATGCTAATGAGTTTAGCCCTAAAGAAAAGGCGGCGATTGCTAAGCACCATCAGATCATTGAAGAGCAACTTGCTGAGAATGATCATGCCTTAGAGTCGACGCTACAATCTGAGTTTGACGCTCAAGTTGAAGATTCTGAGCAAGAATTCATGCAGCTAGCCTGCACAGCTCACGGAATGGATTTTGATGACACCACAGGTGTCTGTTTCGAATAGCGACTAGCACCAGATAAGTAACAAAAAACGAGGCTACTGCCTCGTTTTTTGTTGCGCTAGTCTCATGAAAAACAACCAATGTTAAAAAGGAAACGCTGCGCTTAACAGGGGATAATTAGCCTTAAGTTGCTTTTTCTTATGTGAGAACTTCTTACCAGCTGGTGTTGCCTGACCAGACGGTACATAAGGCAGTTCGTCGTCGTTACGCTCTTCATACAATTGACCGGCGATAAGATCATACTCATCCACAAATGGGTATGCATAGCCATCTTTTTCGGGCCACAGCTCAAGTTTGCCTAACTCGTCAGCAGACTCGACAACTTTGTCATACCACTCTTGCCCAAGAGAAATTAAGAAACAACGAAATTCAGCAAATGCATACTCTGAGTCGCATCCTGTAATGACATAAGCCGCACCCCACACTGACCATGAGTAACTGCGACGCATCTGTTGACCAAAGATCTTGTCAAAATCACGCAACTCATCATTACTTAGTAAACTCAGCTTCTGCTTCAATGCATCGGCTAATTCAGTTTGATCTTGTTGTGGTGATGTTCGGGTTACTAGTGCCCAAAACTCAGATTCAGTCATCGGATTCTCTAATCATGCGGTTCAATTGCCGCTATTCTAGCGCATTAACCAGAGTGATTGGTACAACAACATCGGTGTCGTTATATAGTAAATCATACAGGTATAGACGTAGTTATAAGATTTTTTTACACTTCACTGTACATTTATTCAATATGATGGCTTGAAGCAGATAATGACCAAACCGCATCCCCTGTTAGCCTTTTTGATGTTTATTTATGCCTTACTCGCCGTTGCTGCACTATGGCGCACTTTTACCACACAAGCATTTGATCTACTCACTTTAGGTGTATTACCAGTGCTGTACGGGTTATACACGCGCCAATTTTGGGCTGGAGTCGTATTTAAAATTTACCTTGCAATTCAAACTGTAGCCCTGCTTGCTTTAGCTACTGCGGCAGTAATTGCTTACCAAATCACTCCCGAAGATGTAAAAGTTGTCTATCAAGGTCAGAACATTCCAATTAGTGCTCTTGTTGCACTGACTATCCTAGTGATGGGCTTTCAGTATTGGGTAGCCTTTAGTCAAAAGACCCGCCTCTATCTTGCATCAAATAACACTAGCAATAACTAAGCTAAATTAAAGTCACTATATCGCTATAGCATAATCAGATTGAACTCTATTACGTAATGTGACGCCATACTAAAATAATTAAAAACGGTAATGACACTTATGAGCCATTTACAGCCCAGTGAACTCTCTATCCTACTGGTAGAGCCTTCTGATACACAAAGAAAAATCATTTGTCAGCGTTTAGAGCAAGAAGGCATAAAGCTTATTCAAACTGCAACTAACCTTGCTGAAGCTATGCAGATCATTAACCGCCATCAGCCAGATCTAGTTGCCAGTGCCATGCATTACGCCGATGGTACCGCATTAGAATTATTACAACAGATAAAGTCATCAGCTCATTTTAGCGACATTCAGTTTATGTTGGTGTCTAGTGAGTGTCGCCGTGAGCAACTAGAGCAATATAGACAATCTGGTGTGGTGGCAATTTTGCCAAAGCCTTTTAGTGCAGAACATCTTGGTAAAGCGATTAATGCAACGATCGATCTATTGAGTCATGATGAGTTAGATCTCACTCATTTTGATGTGCAAGATCTGCGGGTGTTAGTGGTCGATGACAGTAAAATGGCTCGCAATATTATTAAGCGTACGATAACCAATTTAGGTCTACGCTTAATAACCGAAGCGGAAGATGGTCAACAAGCTATTGAGCTTATGCAGCAGCAAATGTTTGATCTGGTCATTACTGATTACAATATGCCTAGCGTAGATGGTCTCGCCTTAACTCAGTTCATTCGCAACAATAGCCAACAATCACATGTGCCTATTTTGATGGTGTCATCAGAAGCTAATGAAACCCATTTGAACAATGTCTCACAAGCCGGTGTTAACGCCTTGTGCGATAAGCCATTTGAGCCAAATGTTGTGAAACAGATCTTATATCAGCTATTAGAAGAGTAAAAATTGAGAATTCGCCCCTATTTTTGACTTTAATGCCCGCAGGATAAGGCTAAAGCACTTTTCAAATGCAAAAGCTTGTGGCATGTTAGGTCTTGCTACTAACAATTTAATCTACGGAAAGAAGAGACTATTCAAATGAATAAGACTGAACTTGTTGCAAAAATGGCTGAATCTGCAGAACTAACTAAAGCTGAAGCCGCGCGTGCATTAAAATCTTTTGAAGAAACTGTTGCAGAAGCAATGAAGAATGGAGACAAGATCTCTATCGTTGGTTTTGGTTCTTTTGAAACAACTCAACGCGCAGCTCGTACAGGTCGTAACCCACAGACTGGTAAAGAAATCCAGATCCCTGCGGCTACTGTACCTAAGTTCAAAGCTGGCAAGACGCTTAAAGATAGCGTTAACTAAATCACTGTTTCCGCAGTTAATAACTAAACCTCCCTTGGGAGGTTTTTTTATATCTCAACAAACTGCCCCATCTCGGTGCTCCGTGCCCTAACTTGTATCATTTTTGCACAACCACTTGCATATCCAATCAATAAACAGCTGTTTTAATTAGATGTTTATTCTGGCTTAGAGCTTGCTAAATAACCCCTGACCATCAAAAACAATAATGTTTCATCTAAGGGGAATACTATGAACAAGCGACTAATCAAAACCAGTGCTCTGTTATTAAGCTCACTCGTGGCGGTATCTGCACAAGCTGCCGTTGAGGCTAACATTGGTGCGACATCAAACTACTTGTGGCGTGGTGTAAGTCAAACCGATGATGCAGTAGCGATACAAGGCGGTATTGACTATAGCCATGAGTCAGGCTTTTATGCTGGCACTTGGGCATCGAATGTCGATTTTGGTGATGATACTAGCTATGAAGTTGACTTCTATGCTGGCTTTGGCGGCAATTTCACTGACGATTTTGGTTATGACATCAATTATCTCTACTACGCCTACCCAGATGCTGACGCCAGCGTAGATTTTTCAGAAGTTACCGCAGCCCTTAGCTGGAAGTGGTTAAGTGTTAGCTACTCTCACGTTGTACATGCAGGTGATGATGTCGCCAGTGAACCGCTGGATAATAGCGATATGGGTTATGCTCAAGCCAACTTAAGTTATCCACTGTCAGATACGCTTTCAATCGACGCACATTATGGCTATTCAACAGGAGATGTGATCACAGCTTGGTACGATACAGATAGCTATTCTGATTACTCGCTAGCGTTAAGCAAAGATACCGAGCTTGGTACTGTATCTTTTACTGTCAGTGATACAGATCTGAAAAATGATGATGCCAAGTTTATCCTCGGCTACAACTACAGTTTTTCTCTATAACATGCTGTAAATCAGGCTATTTATGCTAACTTCCAGCATAAATGGCCGCCTCACTTAAAAGTAATTTGCGTTATTAAATTTCATTAAACTACTAAGAAACATCCAAAATAATAAAAAACGCGCGATATATGTAATTTTGTTACATTGATCGCATATTTTTAAATCACTTCCTGCTAAATTCCAAATTAAGCGCACGCTAATAGGTTTAAATAAGTAAGCCAAGGGGCGCAAACATTGTTTAGTTATTAACCGACGGTATCAGAGTATTCCTTTAAAACGCAACGTAAGCGACTCGGAACATGGATACCTAGCTAAGAGGAATTCGTGATGGCTCAGACTTTTGAGTTGGTGCCCAACGACGCAGAATTAGAAGCGTACACTTCGCCTAAAGATCAACAAACAGCTGAAGAGCTAGCTCGTAAAAAGGCCGTTAAAAAACGCCTTGAAGATTATCTTGAACAAGCGCAATTGAAACGCGATTTAAGTGACGATGAGTTTTGGGCCTAGCCTAACAAAGCAAGTGTAAAGCGAAATGAGCTCACTCTGTTAGCTCTATAAATTAAAAAGCTCCTGACATAAATGCAGGAGCTTTTTTCGTTTTAAGCTTAACCTTTATTTTCAGCCGCGTCCGTTGCACGCTTGTTTAAGAAATACTCACGCGTTAGCGCAAATACCACAGGACTAAGCAATGCCAATGCTATCAAGTTAGGGATGGCCATCATGGCATTTAACGTATCAGCCAATAACCAGATAAACTCTAATGAGCTCACGGCTCCTAGCGGTACCACTAGAGTCCAGATGACTCTAAATGGCTTGATCACCTTTACCCCAAACAAAAACTGCACACATTTCTCACAGTAAAAGCTCCAACCTAAAATCGTGGTAAATGCAAAAATGGTCAGCGCAATTGCAACGACATAATTACCTAACGGGAAAGCATGAGAGAAAGCAAACGAGGTTAATGCTGCACCATTCTCACCTGAAGTCCAAGCGCCAGATACGATAATAGCCAAACCTGTAATGCTACACACAATCAAGGTATCGATAAATGTGCCTAGCATAGCAACTAAACCTTGAGCGACGGGGTTATTCGTTTGCGCAGCAGCATGAGCAATTGGGGCACTACCTAAGCCCGCTTCATTGGAAAACACACCTCGTGCCACACCAAAACGGATAGCCGCCCAAACCGCCGCACCGGCAAAACCACCTTGTGCTGCAACAGGATTAAATGCACTGTGAACAATAAGCTCTATTGCCGCCGGGATCTCAGATGCATAGACTATCAATACCGCCACACCCGCAGCTAAGTAGAAAACTGTCATCATAGGCACAAGCTTACCCGCTACATCGGCAATACGTTTAATACCGCCCATTAGCACTGCACCTACAAGCACCATGAGTATCACACCAGTTACCCAGTTTGGTACGCCAAAGTTACTGCCTAAGGCATCGGCAACCGAGTTAGCCTGCACTGTATTACCAATACCAAAACCTGCTAATGAACCAAATAACGCAAATGCTGTACCTAGCCATGCCCACTTAGAACCCAAGCCATTTTTGATGTAATACATTGGCCCACCAACATGGTTGCCATTGTCATCGACTTCACGATATTTAACCGCAAGTACCGCTTCTGCAAACTTAGTCGCCATACCGACTAATGCGGTACACCACATCCAAAATAGCGCACCGGGTCCACCAATAAAAATCGCGGTAGCCACACCAGCAATATTACCCGTACCAATAGTGGCTGATAGCGATGTCATTAACGCATTAAAAGGGCTAATCTCGCCCTTCATGTTTTTATCTTTATCTGGAATTCGACCTGACCATAACAGCTTAAAGCCAGTACCGAGTTTGACTATAGGCATTAGGCGTAATCCGACAGTAAGGAATAAGCCTACTCCCAAAATCATCACCAACATTGGTGTCCCCCAGACCACCCCATTGATCATGCTTACAAAATTCGTAATAGCTTCCATTCAAACCTCGTCGATACAGAGAAATTATCGTTATTATTTATATTTATAATCGTGTATTTAGGGCTTTTTGATCTTTCATTTGCACTCCAAGATCAAAAGGTCCTAGCAAAGATGGTGCTTATACCAATCGATATAAAAAACACTCAACTTAGCAAACAGAGTACAACGAATTGTTAACGTTTGGAAAGGCTAGAAAATAAACTAACTCAGTAAGATGAAAAGTTGTCATAACACTTGGTGGCATTATGACAAACAAAAAATGACAAACAGCAGTGACCACTATGAGGTCGATGCAGCCAGCTAAGCCGCTGCAGTGCGAGGCAGTTTAAATGAAATAATAAAGGTTAGCAGCAGCATAATGGCTGATATCAACAAACAAGCCGATAAGCCCGCTTCTTGGTAAACCCAGCCCGATAGCACAGTACCAAGCAGACGCCCCATTGCATTAGCCATGTAGTAAAAGCCAATATCCAGTGACACACCATCTTCACCGGCATAACTAACAATTAAATAGCTATGCAATGACGAGTTAATCGCAAACACGGCACCAAAAACCATCAAGCCAACAATCAACGCCACTTGTGGTGCAAGCCAACCAGTAAACATGACTAACGCGAGAACACTGGTAACCACGGTTAGTACACCAGCCCATAGCGTCGCAGTATTACCGTCAGGAGTACGCTTTCTAGCAGTTAACGCTGGCGCGAAAGATTGCACTATGCCATAAGCTATCACCCAAGCCGCAAGAAAAGTCCCAACACTGCTATGCTGCCAGCCAAGTTGACTGGCTAAAAATACTGGCAGTGCAACAACAAACCATACATCGCGGGCGGAAAATAAAAATAAACGAGCCGCAGACAGAATATTCACACTGTCACTTTTAGAAAATATCTGGGTAAATTTAGGTTTGGTTTTGGCCTTACCTAAATCCGCTTTGAGACTGACTATGCTATAGATCCACACTAGCAAGAGCGCGAGTGCCATAATAGCTATCGCACCTTTAAAGCCTACGGCCGACAACAATACTCCACCTAAGAAAAAGCCAGCTCCTTTAAGTGCATTTTTTGAGCCAGTAAGCCTAGCCACCCAACGATACAAGGTATCTTCCGCGCCTTTAGGCACTAAAGTTTTAATGGCGCTTTTGGCACTCATCTTATTGAGATCTTTAGCGATCCCCGACATTGCCTGTGCCGCCATCACCCAAGGCACTGTCAGCATTGCAGTGGGCAGTAGCAACATAGATAACGCCACAATCTGCAACCCAAGACCAATGTTCATGGTTCGATTTAGCCCAAGTCTTGCACCTAACCAGCCGCCAACCAAGTTGGTCACAACACCAAAAATCTCATAAAACAGGAACAGCATAGCGATAGCTAGCGGCGTGTAACCTAAATCATAAAAATGCAGCACTACCAACATGCGCAATGCGCCATCAGTCAGTGTGAACGCCCAATAGTTACCGGTCACGATTAAATACTGCTTAATACTGTCCGGCAAAGAAGCAAGTTTTGTTAGCACGATCAAACCACCTAATAAAGGAATGAGGATGCGAGAAAAAAGAAACAGCCAAAAAGCGACACGACTTCAATCTGGCTTTACCTAGGTCCTAGGTCCTAGATTCTAGATTCTATAAGCAAAGCGTCCTGCTCTTCCTAAGCTCTTATCTTTATGCCTGATCCATTTTACCAACCATGATCGCAAGCTCTGCAGTACGATTAGCATAGCCCCATTCATTGTCGTACCAAACATACAGCTTAACTTGAGTACCATTAACAACCATAGTCGATGGCGCATCAATAATGCTTGAGCGTGGATCGGTTTTATAATCGACCGACACTAGCGGGCGCTCTTCGTAGCCTAGAATACCGTTTAACTCACCTTCTGCCGCTTGCTGCAGCAACTGATTAACCTCAGCTTCAGTTGTTTCGCGCTCAACTTCAAATACACAATCAGTGATAGAAGCGTTTGCCAGTGGAATACGCACAGCGTGACCATTTAACTTACCCTTTAACTCAGGGAAGATATGGGTGATTGCTGTCGCACTACCTGTGGTTGTCGGAATTAAGCTTAAACCGCAAGCTCGCGCACGACGCAGATCTTTATGGGGCGCATCTAAGATCGTTTGAGTATTGGTAATATCGTGAATCGTGGTCATCGAACCATGCTTGATACCAATCTTTTCATGGATCACTTTAACCACTGGCGCTAAACAGTTTGTGGTACAAGAAGCTGCAGTAACGATTGGGTGAATATCTTTATCGTAAAGGTCATGGTTAACTCCCATTACAATATTCAATACGCCTTCTTCTTTTACTGGTGCAGTTACTACCACACGTTTAACCCCTTGATCCAAATAGGCTTGTAGTAAGGCTTTGGTTTTCATCACCCCTGAAGCTTCAATGACCACGTCACAGGCAGACCAATCAGTGTCTGCAATCACTTTATTGCGGGTAGTTATAATACGCTTATCACCAATAACAATATCGTTGCCATCAGCAGTAGCCTCTTCAGACCAGCGACCATGTACCGAGTCAAAGGTCAACAAATGGGCTAAGGTAGCAGCACCGCCTGCAGGATCGTTTATCTGTACAAACTCTACATCACTATTGCTCCATGCAGAGCGTAACGCCAGACGGCCCATTCTACCGAAGCCATTGATACCAATTTTGATTGTCATAGTCGTCTCTTAATCTGTTTTGAGTTTTAACTGTTATTGCTTAAATCTAGTTTGTGTCACTAAAGCTAGCTTCTTATTACAGGATTGATACCGCAAGAATTGCCCCCATGACTTGCTGCACTCGCCCTAAAGCAACTGCTTAGCTGTTTGCTTCTTCGGCAAACATATGGCGACTGCGGTTAGCAATTGCCACTAAAGACAGCATCACAGGTACTTCAACTAACACGCCAACAACAGTTGCGAGCGCTGCACCTGAGTGTAAACCAAATAATGAAATCGCTACTGCAACCGCAAGCTCAAAGAAGTTCGATGTTGCAATCATGCATGCTGGCGCCGCAACTTTATGGCTCAGCTTCATCTTTTTCGCCGCATAAAATGCAATGAAGAAGATACCGTAAGTTTGAATCAATAGCGGAATCGCAATCAAAGCAATATTTTGCGGCTCGGCGATAATGGTTTCTGCTTGAAAACCAAATAGTAGCACCACAGTAGACAGTAAACCGAGCATAGACCAAGGCTTAAGTTTAGCCACAAACGCATTTAACTGCGTGTCGTCACCTTTTTTCTGCAGCAGATAGCGAGTTACGATCCCGGCAAGTAATGGTAAGACAACATACAAGCCTACTGACGAAAGCAGCGTCGCCCAAGGAACTTGAATATCACTTACACCGAGCAATAGTGCTGTAATTGGTGCAAAGGCTACTACCATGATCAGATCGTTTACCGACACTTGAACTAAAGTGTAGTTCGGGTCGCCTTTAGTTAATTGGCTCCATACAAAAACCATGGCAGTACAAGGCGCAACGCCAAGTAAAATCATGCCCGCTATATATTCACTTGCTGTTTGTGGATCAACAAAGTCGACAAAGAATACTTTAAAGAACAGCCAACCCAATGCAGCCATAGTAAACGGCTTGATTAACCAGTTGATAACTAAAGTCAGTACTAAACCTTTTGGGCTTTTACCCACATCTTTCACAGCTGAAAAGTCGATTTGCACCATCATCGGATAAATCATGACCCAAATAAGTACAGCAATTACAAAGTTCACATGAGCATATTCAAGCCCAGCAACCACTGCGAATGTATCTGGAGCTATATTCCCCAAAAATACTCCGGCTAAAATAGCCAGACCGACCCACACACTTAAATAACGTTCAAAAATACCCATAATATTTGGCCTATTACTACAAAATTTTGCTAACCCAATTAGGGTTAGTTTTAACGGTTAGCAGCAGTGTTTAACTCTTTCAGGGCGATCGCCCATCTGCTCAAGGTTTATTAAATTGCCACCGATCAGTTCAGCTTCATTGTTCGCTAGAGTTTGTAAGATCTCACTTGCCCAACCTGGTAACTCAGGATTAATACTATAAAAAACCCATTGTCCTTGGCGTCTATCTACCAATAAGCCAAGCTTACGAAGTTGCGCCAAGTGACGAGAAACCTTTGGTTGGATCTCATCAAGCGCTGCCATTAATTCACAGACACATAGCTCTGACTGTGCTTGGATAAGCAGTAAACTACGCATTCTGGTGTCATCAGCTAAGGCTTTAAAAAAACTTAACGGTGTCATAGTCAGCTCTCGACAAATTCATTGCAAAAACAAATATACGCCAAATAATATATATGGATTTTCATATAAGCAAGTTTGTTGATGATATTTTTATCCGTGTTACTTACCTTTTATGACAAGCGTGCGAATTACGGCCATAAAAAAGGCTTCCCCTAGGAAGCCTTTTTTACTGTTGTTTGCTGTTTAAACCTGCACGATACTTAGCTTAATTACCAGCAATCTTCATCTTATCCATCAAAATACCGCCTGTGCGGATCGATGAACGTAAGTCGCGATCTTTAGCGACTGCAACAATATTTTTATACATATCTTTCAGGTTACCAGCGATGGTGATCTCTTCAACTGGATACAAGATAACGCCATTTTCAACATAGAAACCAGCTGCACCGCGAGAGTAATCACCTGTTACTGTGTTTACACCTTGCCCCATCACCTCTGTCACAATTAAACCAGTGCCCATCTCTTTAACCAGTTGATCAAAGGTTTGCCCTGTCGTTGACAGTGTCCAGTTATAAATCCCGCCAGCATGGCCAGTATTGCTTAAGCCTAGCTTACGTGCCGAGTAGCTAGTTAACAGATAAGTCGCTAAACGACCGTTGTCGATAATATCGCGAGCCTGTGTTGCCACACCTTCACTGTCGTATGCAGAACTTGCCAGAGCGCCGACTAACAAAGGATCTTCATGGATGCTAAACCAGTCTGGGAAGACTTGCGTATCAATCGCATCCAATAAAAAGCTCGATTTGCGGTATAAGCTCCCTCCGCTAATCGCACCAACTAAATGACCCATTAATCCGGTCGCGATTTCAGGCGAAAACAGCACTGGTAATTGCGTGGTAGCAATCTTGCGACCGCCTAAACGACCCGCAGTTTTCTCAGCAGCCTTACGACCAATAATCTCAGGGGCTGTCATGTCACTGAACTTGCGCGCAACCGTGTAATCATAATCACGCTGCATGCCACCTTCGTGTTCACCAATGGCTACGCAACTTAGACTATAACGCGAGCTGCAAAAACCATTTAAGAAACCGTGACTATTACCATAAACCTTCACGCTCGAGTGTGCGTTAGCGCTTGCGCCGTCTGAAGTCTGTACTCGTTTATCGGTATCTAAGGCTGCTTCTTCAGCTAATACAGCAAGCCGAGTTAACTCTTCCGGTGAAATATCTTCAGGGTGGTATAAATCAAGATCCGGAAACTCAGTCGCCATTAACGACTTTTCAGCCAAGCCGTTGAACGGATCTGCCGAAGTAAAGCGAGCAATATCATCAGCCGCTTTTACTGCTTGCTCAATCGCAGCTTTACTTAGATCTGATGTGGATGAGCTACCTTTACAGCCATCTCTAAAAACAGTGATCCCCAGAGCACCATCTTTATTAAATTCTACAGTCTCAACTTCTCTCATACGGGTTGAAACTGACAAGCCTTGCTGCTTACTAATGGCAACTTCAGCTCCTGAAGTGCCTAAGGTTTTTGCATATTCCAGCGCCATTGAAACGGCGTCTTTCAAGGAATCTAATTCAATATCAATGCTAGGTGAAGACACAGTTTTACTCTTTATTTATCGGCAATGGCGCTAGCATAACAAACCCAAATGCCAATCTCATTAAATAATCCCACTACAACTAGCTCAATCACCAGCTTGAACAAAAAAAAATCAGCTAACTAGCCGCTAAAAGCCGTGTTAAAGGCTGTTACAGGCAAAAATAGACAAGGAAATAAGCAAGTTTAGATGTTATTATTAGCACAGAATTTGTAAGAGATTTTTAGATATGAAGATTGTCGGTGACTCAGAGCACTTCCACCAGCCGTACGACCAAGATGATAACTACGAAAGTAGAGCGGACGTAAAACGCGAAATTGCCATTTATCAAGAGTATGGCAAAAAGCTGGTTGCACTCAGTAAAAGCCAAGTGCAAAAGCTAAATTTAGACGAAACTCTGTATGATAATATTTTGAAAGCTAAAACCATCAAAATTAATACCGAAGCTTATCGTCGTCATATTCAATACATTGGCAAACTCATGCGTTATGTCGAGCTAGAAGAGCTTGAACTTGCACTAAAAAATGTGTTGAACCAAAACAGTAATGAAAGCGCTAAAACCAATGTTGCGGATAAAACTCGTGACCAGCTGATTGCTGAGGGTGATACTGCAATTCAAAGCTTGATTGAACAGCACCCAGAGTTTGACCGCCAAAAGCTACGTCAGCTAGTTCGTCAAACAAAGAAAGAGCTTTCAAAAAACGCAGATATTGATGCGTCAAAAACAGCGAAAGAATTAAGTAAATATTTACGTAACGAGATCAAAGATTAATCGTAACAAATATAGACATCATCGCTATATAACTACACAATAGCTCCCTAAGTCTTTAACTGACTTAGGGAGCTTTTTATTTGTTTTAATTCAAACAAAAAGCCCGCCTAGAACCCAGTACAAATTTGCAGCACAAGGAATATGCACATGCGCCTGCCCCAAACACTGGCCACTCTGCCTTTATCTTTTCTTTGCCTATCACTATTAAGCGGCTGTAACGGCTCGTCTGATGACAGTGGCGATACCGACAACGGTGGTACTTATAGTCTTTCACTCAGTTACAAAACCGTTGTTAATGGCGCTTGTGCAGAAGCAACCGATTCATTAAGTTTTGATGCCAATGGTGCATTTTGTGCTGTCGCCCACCTAAAACAAGACAACAGCAACCGTAGTGGCAAACTTATTAGCTTTTCAAGCAGCTTTGGCGAGCTTTCAGTAGCCACTAAACTGACCAACAATAGTGGTCAAGCAGAGATCCTTGTCAGTAACAGTACAGGGGCTGAAGGCGCAGGCACGTTAACCGCTAATTTTAGCGAAGGCGAAAATAATGCCAGTGCTACACGTAATTTTGAGTTCACTTCAAGTACTAATCCATCAGAACCTAAATTTACGCTAAATAGCGCAATCATTAATGGCACCCAAGTGGTCACCCAGTTTAAAGCTGAAGAAACAGTGCAGCTACAAGCACAGTTCTTAGACGAGCAGGGACAAGGCATTGCAGGTAAAATGGCCAGCTTTACTGCAGGTAATGCTAGCTTAAATCCAAGTTCAGCACTGACCAAAGATAACGGCATTGCTCAGGTTAGCTATACCCCAACAGATAGCGAACTTGGCGCAGCAAACTTCACTGTCACCCTTGAGAATGACGGTGTCACCTACCAAAGCTCAGGCTTATATGAAGTGCTTGCTAAAGATGCCGTTAGCGACGATGGGGTGATTGTTATCGGCCACTTCTCTGCTGACGGCAAAAGCTTTACAGAAAATCAACTTGCAACCACCTTACCTGACGATAAAACAGTCAGTGCCGGCGGTACATTTGGTGTCACCGCAGATGTGGCAACTAAAAATGAAGATGGTAGCTACACTCGTCTGCAAACGCCTACCAGCGTAACATTCAGCTCGAGCTGCGTAGTAAGTAATAATGCCAGTATCGATTCACCAGTAACGACCCTTTCTGGTACAGCTAGCTCAACTTTCCAAAACACAAGTTGTAGTGGTAACAGTGAACGAGATGATCAGATCACAGCTTCGGTGATTGCTGGCAATCAAACGGTTTCGGCAACCTTAGACTTCTCACTAGCGAGCCAAACACTGGCGAATTTAAGCTTTGTTTCTGCAGAGCCTACTTCTATTCGAATTCAAGGCGCAGGCGGTACAGGTTCAAGTGAGTCATCATTGATCACCTTTAAAGTGGCCGATGCCAATGGCCAACCAATTGCACAACAAGATGTTGAGTTCTCACTCGACACCACTGTGGGCGGCATCGCTTTTGCTAATGGCAATATTACGACTAGCAACACCAGTAACTCTGCCGGCCTAGTAAGCGCAACAGTGCTATCAGGCACTATGCCAACACCAGTACGCGTGCTAGCAACAGCTACATCTGATGGCGAGTCTGTCACAACCCAATCTGAACAACTCACCATTAATACTGGTTTGCCACAGCAGCTAGGCTTTAGCTTATCAAGCAGCTTATTTAATCCAGAAGCGGCTAACCATAACGGTGAAGTCGTTACCATTACGGCTTTCGCATCAGATAGCTTTGGTAACCCTGCTCCTGATGACACTACCATCAACTTCACCTCTGAAGGTGGCCAAATTCAGCCAAGTTGTGCCACGGTAAACGGTACTTGTAGTGTTAATTGGACTGCGGCAGATCCACGTGTGCCAGATCACCGTATCACAGTACTTGCTTATGCGTTAGGCCATGAAACCTTCTTTGATACCAACGGTAATAATATCTTTGATGATGCAGATGGTGGCGCTGTTGCAGAAGCTTGTTTAAATGCAAACGGAGACACGGTTGCCTGCTCAGGCAACGGTATGGATATCGAAACCTACCATGCTGGCGGCTTCAGTGATTTAGGTGACGCCTTCCGTGATGATGATGAATCATTTTCTCACTCTGCAGGCGAGCCGTACTTTAATACTGGCTCAAGTGCTAACTATCAAGGTGCTGATGGCAAATTTAATGGCCCACAGTGCACAGGTAGCTTATGTGGTGAAGGCCAAGCTAATAAGACTTATATCCGTAAAGCCCTGATCATGACGATGTCAGGCTCTGATGCGCATTTTGAAATCCATCAAGATGGCAACCTTATTTATAGCGATGGCCAAACGGAAGAGATTATTACCACAGCAATCCCTGCAGGTGGTTTCTCAGTATTTAATGTACGTTTCTTCGATAGCGCTAACCAGATCCTACCGGCAGGAACCAATATCACAACGACGGCTAGCAAAGGTGAGTTAGATGCAGATCCTTATGAAGTACGCAACCGTAATAGCCATGGTGGCAGCAGCACTAGCTTTGTGTTGACCAATGATATTGATCCTACCAGCACTGATGAGCCAACAAAGCTCAGCTTAGTATCTATTGAGTCTGAAACACCTAAGGCAATCAAGTCAGGTATTTCATTTAGCGTTGAGCTATCAGCACCACAACCATAACTAATACCAATTAGTATAACCGCTGACAGTTAAAAGCCCGCGTTCAACTAATGAACGCGGGCTTTGTCATATTACGTTAGCAAAAAGAGATTATGGCAATCAACTTACAGGCTTTAAACGCTTAGATACGCCCCAATAAGCCAAAGCGAAGAACACCGCTACCATGGCCCATAACTGCAGCCACTGCGGCATAATACTCTGCCATGATGCGCCCATTTGATTTAATTCAAGCATCGCCATAATACCCGGCACCGCTGGCACGATTTGCGAAATAGCCACCACAGGCTCAGGAATTAATGCTGTAGGCCATACAAAACCTGATACAAACAAAATCGGCATAGAGATCAGCAATAACACTTGGGTAGGTAAGTCTCGGCGAGTAAACAAGCTACTAAAGGCGATCCCTGCTGCACTCGTAGCTAATAGAAATGGCAACATCAACAAAGCCACTCGGCCGATACTTGCTTGTAAGCTAACGTCATACCAATAGTAACAGTAGCCAACGTAGTAGCTGCTAAGCAGACTATACACCAGCATAAATGCCGCTATACGGCCACAAACTAACTTAAGCGGACTCACTTGTTGCCAATAGCCTTGTGCTCGCCACTGACTAGCTCCCAGAATGCCGGTGCCTATCAGCAAGGTTTGATGCAAAATAAGCAAGAATAATCCCGGCACAATATACGGTGTATAACCTAAGCTCGGGTTAAATGCCGGAATGCTATTAAGCTTAACCACATTAAGGCTCTGCTCTACTGCCTTAGCGTTATCGCCTTGGGCTAACATGCCTAAACGCTGTATATTTTGCCCAGCATCAAGACCTGCCGAAATAAGACCTTCCGCCACAGCGGAATAGATCAAGAAGTAACTGGCATCGCCGCCATAACTTAAGGTCACGCCCTTACCTAAAAGTAGGTCACGCCTAAAATTGGCGGGGATCACTAATAAACCATGAGCACGGCCAGTTTCAATCCAGCGTTTGGCTTCATCAATTGAACCCAACTCGGCAATCACAGAAATTTTAGGGCTAGCATCAGCATGACGTATCAACTGACGACTCAGCGAAGATCTATCATGATCAATCACCACCAATTGTTGTTCTGTTGGCACTTGGTGCAAATACGGCAATGGATACAGAATCGAGTAAAACAGCACTCCGCCAAACACCGTAATCACAATCGTTTTGTCAGCAAGAATCGCTTTAAGCTCTGCCCAAATTAACTGTAAAAGACTCATATTATTGCTCCTTCAGTGCCATTGAATTTGCCGCTTCTGATGTAGCAGCTAATTCAGACTCTGCAAATCCCTTTTTAGCAAAAATGCCGATAGGAATAAGCAATAACAAAAAGCCCCAATAACTTAGCATTTGCGGCAAACTCGCAATCAAGCTCTGGCCGTAACTAACAACAGCTATATGGGTTTCAATATAGTGGCTGGTAGGCATAATAACTCGCCACCATTGGGCTAATTGTGGCATTTCATGGGTAGGAAAAGTCACGCCCATAAAAGCAAAAGCAGGCGCAAACATGGCAGTGCAAAAACTGATAACCCGAGCGCTGTCTTTTAAGACAAAGAAAATCGTCAAAACCACCAGCCAAACAGCTAACAGCATTAGCGTTTGCGCAATCAACAGCACCGCAATACTGCCGGCGATAGGTAAACCTAAATACAGGTAGATAAGCGCTAAAATAAAGCCGCCATGTAACAAAACCAATGGTGTATAGAACACAACCTTGGCAGCTATAACTTTATAAACACCGAGCTGATACCATTGCTTGGTGGTATTCCAGCGCAACTCGCGGTTAAGGCTATTGGCAAATACCATCATGGCCACCAACTGCAGTAAGGCAATTAATACTGGCGGCACTAAAAAGCCAACGTAATTATTGTTGCGGTTAAACAAGGCGGTTGTTTGGCTACTAACTGGACTTAAATTGACTGCAACACGCTCCATAGGCACGCCAGCGGCAAGCAGTTTTAGTTCACCTAAAGGTTTTAAACCATCAGCCATGCTGGCTTGTAGCTGGCTCGATAGCAGCTTACCTACTAGAAGAAATTGACTGTTATAACGAATATCAATTATCGGTGTTTTTGAGGTTAGTAAGTCGCGCTTAAGGCCATAGGGCAACACGAGCAAAGCATACACTTCACCTTGCTTCATCGCCGCTTCAGCACTTGGTAGTCCGGTATAACTAATCGGCTTAGTCACAGGGTTAGCTTGTAGCTGCCGCGCCAATGCTCGACTAGTCTGACTGTTATCTAAATCGACTACAGCTACGGGTAATTGCCTCGGTAACCCCGCGCTAAAAAGTAACCATAAGGCAATGATGCTGATTAGCGGAATATAGCTAACCAATGCCAACTGCCAAGGATCGTCTTGCAGAGCGGTAAACTCTCGCTTGAGCGCCTTTATCACAGCCTTCCTCGCTTACCTTACAGGGTGAATAACACCGACATACCAACACGGAGATCGGCAATAGGCTGATTAGGACGCAGTTCCACTTGGAATGTGCGCATATCGAAATCATGGCCACTTTCAGTTGCTCGCCAAGTAGCAAAGTCTCCCATCACAGCAATGTGACTTACAGTAAACTCAACTTGCTTTTCTAGCGCCGGAATAGTGAGCTTTAATACATCACCTTGTTTGAACTGTTTAAGTTGATCTTCACGAACTTGAAATACCGCCCAAGCATCACTCATATCAATTAGGCTTACTACAGGAAAGCCGCTTGGTGCGAGCTCACCAGCTTGCAGCAGTACTTCGCTTATCTCACCGGTTTTAGGCGAGCGCATTTGGCTATCAGATAAAATTGCCGTAACTTCATTAACAGCACCTTCAGCCATACGGGCATTACCTGCCGCCGCCGCTTTAGTTTCAACTCGCGCACCTTCATCTGTCATCTGATACATGGCTAGTGCAGCTTGCTCGGTGTATTTTGCCGCTTGCCATTGAGTAAAGGCTTCATCACGCTTTTGTCTAGCCAGTACACCTTCGTTAAATAGTACTTCCACTCGATCAAAAGTAGTACGGGCCAACTTAGCTGCAGCTTGTGCTTTTAGCCATTGCTCTTTTGATGCTGCAACCTGTTGCTTACGCGCACCATTATCGGCCTCTTGTTGCATAGCTAATGCAGCATCTCGGCCGCCCTCAGCTTGCATCAACTTCGCTTTTAACTCTGGACTGTAAATGGCGTAAAGTAGATCGCCTTCAGTAACCTTGTCTCCACGTCTAACGAGTACTTCCTCAACCCTACCAGGTACTTTAGATGACACGTTATATTCACGCGCTTCAATCTGTCCTTGCAATAACTGCGGCTTAGGGCTGTAAGCAAGGATTAACCCATAGGCTAATGCAGCAATTAATAGGCTTAGCGCTAATATGGCTAAAATACGGTTAGTGCGCATTGAGATCTCCCTGCTGAATACTTCTACCTATAAATTCATCTAACTGGCCACTGATAGCCATGAGTCTTGCGTATGCTTGTACATAACGGTATTGTGCGCCCAATTGCTGAGTTGCAACCGCATTAAGCTTAAGTTCTGCGTCTACCTTTTCGATTGAAGTCGACAGCCCCTGCTTAAACGCAATGTCTCGTAAACGTTTATTCTCTTCAGCTAAGCTCATAGACGTGTTAAGCGATAACACCTCTTCCTGTGCTTGCAGCATTTGGCGGTAACTTTGATCCAATAGTAAATTGAGATCTTGTTGAGTTTGCGCCTTGGTATATCGCGCTTGAAGCAAAGCGCTTTGTGCAGCTTCAACCTTACCACTACGGCCATCCCTACTCAGTAACGGCATGGTAAAACCAACCCCAAGCATCCAGTCAGGCTCTATTTGAGAGAACAAACTGTCATCTTCATACAAGGTGTAATTACCATAAAGGAATACTGTTGGCAGATAGCTACCTTTCTCAACGTCCACCAAACCTTTGGCTTGTGCCTCTTTAGCCTCTATTAACTTTAATGCTGGATGCTGCGCCATGGTTAATTGCGCTAGCTGTGGTAATGATGGTGCGCTGTGCAACATAAACAGCGGTGAAGTGGTGTTAACTTGGCGCTCATGTAACATGCGCGACAATGCAATCATTGCCATTTCAGACTGGCGCTTAGCGCTGCCGTAGCTCACCTTGGCATTTTCAAGCGCAACCTGTGCATTGAGACGCTCTACTTTAGCGATTTGCCCTTGCTGTTCTAGTTTCTCTGCGTGTGAAGCATGTAAGGTAAGTGAATCGACGAGTTCTGATTGGGTTTGCGCAAGAGAGTGAGTCACAGCCACCGCGTAGTAACGATCCACCAGCTGTAAGAAAAGCTCACGATGGGTTAACTTAAGCTCTTGCTCCTTTTCAGCTACGTGAGCTTCATGGATCCCTTGAGCTGCAGTAATTTTTCCGCCGGTGTAAATAGGCCACATCGCTTGCAAACTAGAGCGAAAGATATCTTGTTCGGTAAACGGGGTAACAAATAAACTTCCGGGGATCCCGGCTAATGCACCGCCCAATGCTGGCGGCAGCGTTGCCGGATCAAGCGAGGCAAGCGGATTAAGATCACGCAGATCTAACTCAATCGGTTTTTCTAAGCGGGTATAACTACCAGTTAGGTTGATCGATGGCAGGTTCATATCTTCACCTGCTTCACGTTCTGCCTCAGCGCGATTAACCTCTTGCGCCCCAGCCTGCAGTTTATCGCTAACTTTGGTCAGCTGCTGCCAAGCCTGATCAAAGGTCATTGGCTTAGCTTGAACAACAAGCGGCAAAGTGACTATAAATGCACACAGCAAACGTTTCATTAACACCTCTAGAGCTTTTACTCTATTTCCATTGGTAAATACTATCATTGCTATATATTGCAAGCTAGGACTTAGGCGAAACTCCTATCGCTAAATCCTAGACGATATTGGATTTTTTTGCTTATTAATAGCCAACCTTTAGCCGATACGGATTAACAGTAACAGCAGGTATAAAGCTCAATCCGCCGTTGTTAAGCCGTACCGCCGACAGTTAATTTGTCTAACTTCAATGTAGGCTGACCAACACCAACTGGAACGCTTTGGCCATCTTTACCGCACACACCAACGCCTTTATCTAAGGCAAGATCATTACCTACCATAGAGATCTGGCTCATTGATTCTGGACCATTACCAATTAAGGTTGCACCTTTAATCGCTTGAGTAACTTCACCGTCTTCAATTAAATAAGCTTCAGAAGCCGAAAACACAAACTTACCCGAAGTAATGTCTACCTGACCACCACCAAAGTTAGGCGCATAGATCCCCTTCTTCACTGACTTAATGATCTCAGCTGGATCTGACTCACCTGCTTGCATATAGGTATTGGTCATACGTGGCATTGGTAAATGCGCATAAGATTCACGGCGTCCATTACCTGTAGATTGCTGGCCCATCAAACGAGCATTTAGCTTATCTTGCATGTAACCCTTCAAAATACCGTTTTCGATCAGTACCGTCTTTTGGGTTGCAACGCCTTCATCGTCAATGGTTAATGAGCCACGACGATTAGCAATGGTACCGTCATCAACAACAGTCACTAATTCAGACGCCACCTTCTGACCAACTTTACCGCTAAAGGCGCTGCTGCCTTTACGGTTAAAGTCACCTTCAAGACCATGACCAACAGCTTCATGCAGCAATACACCTGGCCAGCCAGCACCAAGCACGACAGGCATTTCCCCCGCAGGAGCGTCAATAGCGTGCAAGTTCACTTGAGCTTGACGCACGGCCTCACGTGCAAAGGCGAAACAATATGGTAAGCCATCATCTGCATCTTCAATTAATACGCTGTAATCGTGACGACCACCGCCACCTGATGCGCCACGCTCACGCTTGCCATCTTCTTCTAAAATAACACTGCAATTAAAGCGTACTAACGGACGAATGTCGGCCGCTAATGTGCCGTCACTTGCAGCCACTAAAATCTCTTCATGTACCCCAGATAAGCTCACAACCACCTGAATAATGCGACTGTCTAGACTACGAATATAAGCATCAGCTTGCTTAAGTAGCTCGATTTTTTTTACTTCTTCCATAGCGGCGATTGGATCGCTACTGATATAAAGTGCTTTGTGATCCTGTTTAGCCCAAGCATTCACTTGCGCATTACCACCTGCGGTTGCAATACCGCGCGCTGCAGTAGCTGCCGCCTCTAGCGCACTTGGGGTAATTTCATCAGCGTAGGCAAAACCGGTTTTCTCGCCAGTAATTGCACGTACACCTACTCCACGCTCAATATGGAAGCTACCGTCTTTAACGATACCGTCTTCGAGTACCCAAGACTCATGACGACTGCCTTGAAAATACAGATCAGAGAAGTCAATTTGATGCTCATGGATACGCTTTAAATAGCTTTGTAAATCATCTATTGCTAGCCCATCTTGTAATAAGCTTTGTCCAACTTGAGTTAAAAGTGACATCTATTCTCTCTTTTATTAATTCAATCAATATATTGGCAGAGCCGATCTATTTATATCTTGTTCGGCTCGCTTAAATTTGTGCTACCGCTGTAACTTGTTGAATCACACCTTTAGTTGCGGCGCTATAAATCTGTTGTGACCCATGACCGGCATCTTAGCTCGAATACTGTGTACGCTTTGCAGATCAATGTCAGCTTGCAGCCAGCCTGTACCTTGCGGTTTTTGCGCGATGATCTCGCCCCAAGGGCTGACTATCATACTTTGCCCCCAAGTCTCACGGCTACCGCCATTATGCGATCCCCACTGTGCAGCACCAAAAACAAAGCACTGAGTCTCAATTGCACGTGCTTGTAATAGCACTTGCCAGTGCGCTTCGCCGGTTACCTTAGTGAATGCGGCTGGCACGGCAATCATCTCAGCCCCCGCCTCACGCAATGCCCGAAACAGATCGCTAAAACGAATATCATAACAAATTGCTAAGCCGAGTTTCCCTAAAGGTGTATCTACTACAACGATACGATCTCCTGGGCAAAATGCGTCACTTTCGCGATATTGCTTAGTGCCGTCACTCACCTCAACATCAAACAGGTGCAGCTTGTCATATTGTCCAAGTTCACTTCCATCATGGTCAAACACGTAGCAGCGATTATAAACTCGGCCATCGGCAGCTAAAATTGGAATACTGCCGGCAACTAATACCACTTGATATTGTGCTGCTAGCTCAGCAAGAGCTTGTTTTAACTTGCTGTCTTCAGCGCGAGTGGCATATTGTAGCTGCTGACTTTCTTGCCCCCCAAACAGCAGGCAACATTCGGGCAGCACAACCATTTGTGCACCATCGGTGTGAATTAACTGCTTAAGCTGCGACTCGATAAACGCTATGTTGTCGGCTACGCTGCGACTGCTTTGACATTGCAATAGGCTGACTTGCATCTAACTCTCCTTGTTTGGGCTGTTCGCTAGCTCCTTGGTTCGCTCGCGGTTGCGTCAGTTGCTGGCTTTCTTGGGCTGGAACATCTTTTATTGGCCGCTTTGGCGCTAGCTCAATCACTTGTGCAGGCGCGTTTTTAGTTTCAAGCTCACTAGCTTGCGCAGCAGAGGTCGCGGGCTCAAGAGTCACTTCATCAAACACTGTCTTAACAGGCTTTGCCGCACTGAGTTCAACCGCTTGAGGGCTCGCGCTAGTGCGCGGTTCGCTAATTGCAGACGCTACTGGCTTTGCTGTCGCTTGGGTTGCTTTGCTCTCAACTTTACTAGCACTGCTCGCTTCATTAATGGCCTTTACCGCAGACTGAGACTTTGACTGTTGGGCATCAGTCGCACTTTGTGGAGATGGTACATTTAGCTGACCATCCTGTTTCGGCAATGCAGATTCAGGGATCTCAATCTCTTTACTTTTGCGTTCAAGCTCTTCAAGTTTAGGCTCAGACATAGTACCGGTTAATCTAAAACGGATCTCCGAGATCACTTCAATCACAGGCTCTAACACCTTAGTTAACGCAAATGCACCTAAGCCAAACGTCCAACCACCTGTGCTCAACAGCACCACTGTTGGTACACTTGAAGCTAATTGAGGCACAAAGCGAATGTCGTAATTCAAACTTTCTGTGGTTAAGTCGGTAAAGCCGCGTACTCGCATGTTACCTGCAACCGCATTCATCTCTGTGTCAGTGGTTTTGACAACGCCATTATCAATATTTAGTGTGCCGCCAAATGAATCAAAATAAAGCCCTTTACCAAAAACATCCGAAAAATCTAGCGACAACTTACGCAGCAATGAATCTAAGCTAAACAAAGAGAAAATACGCGCTCCTTTGTCACTCACTTCAGAAAGATGGCCTTTACCCAAATCAAAAACCACCTCGCCATTGAGGGTTTCAAGCGAAAACGCATAAGGTGCGCCAGTCCATGAAATATCTGCGGTTACCGCAGTAGGTGCATCTTTAAGGCCTGGGTCTATACCTAATTTTTCAGACAGATAATCAAACTTTTCAGCGTCTAGGCTCAACTGGAATGAGGTAATATTTTTCCCTGCAGTCATGTTCCAGTCACCCTTACCTTTTAGCTCAACATTTGGCGTAGTGATCGATACCGTTTGGATCTGGTAAAGCTCACCGTTGGGCGTACCTTGTAAAACCAAGTGCCCTAACGGTTTACCGTACAACGCAAAATCGTCAACATCGACGGCTAATGGCGGCAAGTTTGCCATAATAGTTTCTGATTTATAGTGGGCTGTTTCTTCAGTACGCGGCTCCGGTGACATATGGAATTTTGAAGCCACGATCTTTAAACCTTGCTTCACCCAGTCAGGATAGAAGTCGATACGACCATCAAACTCTTGCGAAGTGATATCAAAACGCCAAGCATGTTCAGTCGGTTCAGCCACAAAATGAACATCAGCTAACGGCTGCCCCATTAAGTTAAGGTGGTTAAAATCGGCATCAATAGATACCAATGCTGGGAAAAAGCCGGATGATTGCTCTGTCACGGATCCATCTGGCGTCATTTCAGCATCAGCTGTTTGACTTACAAACCCTTGAATAATCGGTAGCCAAGGAGAGAACTCGGTTTGGTCAATATCTATTTGCAGATGACCTTTGTTTTTACGAAGCATATCGCCCGGCTTAAAAAGTCGACCAAGCAAAATATCGTAATGGGCTAAACGATTACCTGATCCAGCATCAAAGCCGCCCCAAAATTCTAGCTGTTTATCGAGTTTAATGCCGAGAGAGGCGGTTTTATTGTCGCCAATTAACTCAGCAACTAAATGCTTAGCCTCTGCAGCTTCTTTGGCAAATGGTGCGGGGAGATCCAGAGCCGTACCAAGCAAGTCACTTTCGACACGCGCTTGAACTCGGTAACCAATAGGGTCAAAAATCAGTCTTAAATCACCGCTCCAGTCTGCTTGCCCTGAATAGTACGGGCTTAGGGGGTTATTTAGCTCAGCAGGCAAATTAGCCAATTGCCACTGGCCGTCTAGTTCGACATTGACCCCATAGTTTTTATTCATGCTTTCGGTGTTAAAGCTAAACTGCAGCGGTTGCTGATACATCTTAGCTGTAAACCCTTTACCGCTGACCACATCATTAACAAACTGCAGCTGGCCCGTGACGCTCGTTAAAGCAATTCCCGGCTCGGTGATATATACAGGGGTATCATCAAAGTTGACCGTACCTTTAATAACCTCGCTTTCACCATCATATAAGGGAATGCTCAAATCTATTTGGCCGCTAATATCACCAGAGATTTGTACCACATCTAGCGTTGCACCAACTGAGCCCTTTAACGGTGACTTTTGGATCACTTCATTAGCAGCCTCAGCTGTAGTCGCAAGATCAAGTTTGACTTCAAGTAAGCTTTTTTCTCCAAGGTCAGGAATGCCAATGTAGGCGCCGCTGGCGTTAACATCCAACAGTTGTCCTTGGTTAATCCACAACTTCATCGCCTTGTTTTCAAACAGTGCCGACAGGTTTAATTGGTCAACTTCCGGCCAGCTTGGCTCAAACTCATAAGTTGCGTCGCTCAGGGTAAATCCTGCTTGAAAGAGTCCGTCTTGATTAGCATAAGGGTAGTCACTAAATGCACCATGCCACAGCACCACCGCATCTTCAGTTTTACCGGCTTTTAATGCTTGAGTTAAATAGCTCACCAGCGAGCTACTCATACCGTTAAGTGGAAAATACTGGTGCACATTAGCAACATCATGAATTTTTACATTAGCGAGTAGTGCCATATGTGCTGCTTCAGCAAACTCTAGGCGCACTGCGGCATTGATATCTAAATCTTGATTGCTAAAGTGAATTTGAGGCAAAGATAGTGCTAGTTCAGCCAGATTGAACTCACCGCTAAAGCTATCCCCTTCGAGCTGAATTGGCGCTTCGAAGCCACCGTTAAAATCAAGAGTATAACTCTGCTTTGGCAAAGCAAACTGCAATGTTTCATCAACAAGGCTCAGTTCAGCATCAACCGGAGCGCTACCTAAAATTGCATCGTTAGCCTGCCAAGTGACTTGCTCAAGAGCTAAATTCACTTTGGGCTGCGAAAGCAACTTATCCCAGTGAGCCTGAACCTGCTTAATTTTGCCCATTGGCTTTAATGCCTGCCAAGTTTTCAGGCCTTGAGGCTCTACTCCTGGGATTAGCGGTAATAATGGCAACAGCATTGCCAGATCTAATTGATTTAAACTCGCGTCAATTCCTGCTTCACCTTTAGTTGCTTGCAGTTGTAGCTCAGGCCATGCTTGGTCATTAGTAGAAAAATGCAGATCATGACTATTTAATCTCCAGCCTTGAGCATCGGGGCGCCAAAGTAGGCCGCCGGATTCTACCGTTAAGCGTTGAGGCTTATCATTTAAATGCCATTCAAGCCAGCTTGGCTGTAATGCGACGGCAACGGAGCTAATATCTCGATTAGCGAATTCGGCCCAAGCTTGTAGGTTTACCACCCCTTCTAAAGGCAGGCGCTTGGTCGCATCATAAGGGTTAGGCTGACGTGAGGCCCACTCGCCAATATCGAGAGAGCTGGCAGCTAAATAGAATTGGCCAACCAAAGACTCAGGACGATAGCCACTGCCTGTTAAATCAACATTTAATGCCAGTTGTTCAACCTCAGAGGCATCTTCATCTAAAAATAACTTGCCTTCGCCTCGATGACGACCATTAGCGTTACGCCACTTCATATCTTTGATAAAGATAGGGCGATAATCATGTTGTTTACTCAGTAATTGAAAGCGTGCATCGGTAATGGAGAAACGATCTAGCTGCTCTAATAACAGTTTATATAGCCAATCGGTTTGCATGGCTGTAGAAGATTCACGAGGCTGCAGTGACTTTAAATGATCCAGATCTAACGCAACGTTGACGCCATCAAAGATCACATCTTCAATTTGCGGGCTCGCTGTAATGATGCTTTGCCAGAAATCGAACTTAACGTTTACTTGATTGAAAATCAGCGTCACAGGTAAGTTTTGTTGCGCCGGTAAAACAAAATTTTTAACCGTCAAAGCGGGGCCGTAAGCTTGCCATTCGGCCGCAAGTTTACCTACCTCGACCTCAACTTGGTATTCAGAACCCACATAATTGATCAGCTCTACACGAACCTGATCAAGTTGCGGTAATAACCCTCGAAATAAGCTCACCATTAATGCAAACAGCACTAAAATGATCGCTAGAAATTGCCAGCAAAATCGAGGGAAATTAAAGGAGCGCTTTTTAGGCGCACATGCTTCAGGTGGCACTACATTATCACCACATCAAATTTGTTTTGTGCATACATAGGTTCGCTTTGTAAGCGCACGCGCTTACCGATATACACTTCAAGCTCACCGAGTAGATGACTCTCGTCGCCTTTAAGGCTATTAAACACTGCAGGAGCACAATAAACTAAAAACTCATCGGCATCGTAACCACGGTTTAAGCGAATGATCTCTCTAAAGATCTCGTAGGATACCGTTTCTACCGTTTTCAAATTACCGGTACCTTGGCAAGCTGGACATTCGCCACAAAGCACATGCTCTAAGCTTTCGCGAGTACGCTTACGCGTCATCTCAACCAAGCCAAGACCGGAGAAACCACTGATATTCGTTTTAACGCGATCGTTAGCCAAGGCACTTTCTAAACTGGCAAGCACTCGCTTTTTATGATCAGTATTGAGCATATCAATAAAGTCGATAATGATAATGCCGCCTAAATTACGCAGACGTAACTGGCGAGCGATCGCATGAGTCGCTTCCAAATTTGTATTGAAAATGGTTTCTTCGAGATTACGATGGCCAACAAAAGCGCCGGTATTGATATCGACTGTCGTCATCGCTTCGGTTTGATCTATGATCAAATAGCCGCCTGACTTCAGCTCAACTTTACGCCCCAATGCTCGCTGAACTTCATTTTCAACGTCATACAGATCAAAAATCGGGATCGGACCATTATAGTGATCAAGTTTATCGGCGATCTCTGGCATAAACTCTTGGGCAAACTGCTGCAACTCTTCATAGGTTTGCGCCGAATCCACTTGGATCTGATCCAACTCAGTGCCAACAAAATCACGCACAATACGCACTGGCAGAGCCAGATCTTGATACAATAATTGCACGCCACGACGTTTACGGCGCTCACTCACCTTAGCCCAAACCCGTCTTAAAAAGCCTGCATCTTGCACCAGTTCATCTTCACCTGCGCTTTCTGCTGCGGTACGAATAATAAAACCGCCATCATCATCGACAAAGGGTTGGGTAATTTTCTTCAGGCGGGCGCGCACCGCTTCAGATTCAATACGCTGCGAAACACCAACGTGACTCGAACCCGGCATAAACACAAGATAGCGTGAAGGTAAGGTAATATCTGTAGTTAAGCGTGCGCCTTTAGTGCCAAGTGGATCTTTAACCACTTGCACCATAATATCCTGCCCCTGCCTAACCAACTGAGCAATATCACGCACAACAAAATTGCCTTTTTCCACATCGGCGACACATTCAGTGTGTGGCACAATATCTGATGCATGCAAAAACGCAGCTTTATCAAGCCCGATATCAACAAAAGCAGCCTGCATACCTGGTAGTACACGACTCACTTTGCCTTTATAAATATTACCTACTAACCCGCGTTTCATGCGGCGCTCAATATGAACTTCTTGTAATACACCGTGCTCAACAAGTGCTACACGAGCTTCTGTAGGTGTTACATTGATTAAGAGTTCAGAGCCTATTTTTTTCTGCACTCTGCTTTGCGCGAATCGACTTCTACTCACAACCCACCCCACTTAGGGAAATAGCTAATTTAAAAAGGATTTGGCGTAAATTGTGGTAAGACTAAAATAAAAGGCTAATACAGCGAGATCTTAACCTTTACTATTGTTTTGCAATAATTGTCTTTATAGCGTGGCGATTATCGCCTTGTTTGACTACTTTTTATGGCTATAAAACTTGCATCTCACACAATAACGCACGGGTTTCTACCAAAGGTAACCCTACTACCGCCGAATAACTACCGTCGATAGCTTCTACAAAGTTTCCACCCAAGCCTTGAATACCGTATGCTCCGGCTTTATCCATAGGCTCACCTGTGGCGATATAAGCTAAAATATCCGCCTCAGTTAGCTCACAAAACTGCACTTGGGTTATGACCAAGCGACTAATGGTTTTAGTGCCATCGGTAAGCGCAACCGCGGTCATCACCTGATGACGCTTACCAGACAAGCTCGCCAATATTTCTGCGGCATTTGCTGCATCTGTCGGCTTACCTAAAATCGTTTCGCCTTGTACAACTATCGTGTCTGATCCGAGTACAATAGCCTGTTTATCATTGCCATACAGGGCTAAGCCCGCTAGCGCTTTTTCCTGCGCTAAACGCTGTACAAATTCCTCTGCTGATTCGCCTTGTTGATGAGATTCATCAATATCTGCCGCTAAAATATCAAACTCAAAAGGCGTATCTTTATCTGTTTTTAAAAAGCCTAGCTGGCTTAACAGCTCTTTACGACGAGGAGAGCCTGAAGCAAGGACTAATTTCATAATCAATTACCTTCTTTTATTCCACTTGTATTAAGCTCAGTACTAGTTGATAGCAAGCCAAAAACAGCAACAACTGGATAGGTTATCGAACCTTATATAAACGTCTTACGCGGCGCAAAATCCAGAAGATCCATGGCCACATAATCAAACTAGATACCGCTGGGTAAAACAAACTGATATCGAATACGGCGCTGTCAGCGACAAACTGCACCCAAAATACCACTAAGTTATACAAAGCGACCTGCATAGCGACCACAAGCGCTTGCTGCCACATTGGGAAATTACGTAAACGTTGAAAATGCAGCACGACAACATACACCACAACCGACATTGCAAACGCACGAATACCTAAGGTTGCTCCGAGTAAAATATCGAGCATCACCCCAAGTAGCCAAGCCGTCAATATGTTGTACCTATGCGGCAGCGCCATCGCCCAATAGGTGATGACCAGCAACAACCAGTCAGGGCGCCAAGCTTCAACAAGATCCGGCAGTGGCATAATTTGAAATAACATCGCCACTAATAGGCTAAGCCACACTACCCAGCGGCCATTTGCCACATGTATACTCATTGCGCGTTCTCCTGACTCGCTTTTATCGCCTCTTCGACACCTGCTGGCGGTGTGAGTTCAGCGTCATCGGACTCGATGTCAGGCCATAGTAATAATAAATAACGAATTCTATCTAATGCCGCTAATGGCTGAGCAATAACCGTTGCATAGCTTTTGCCATCTTCTTTTTCAACACTCATAACCCGAGCAACAGGGTAACCTTCTGGGAAACGTTTGCCCAAACCTGATGACACCAATAAGTCACCTACTCTGACATCAGTGCTTTTAGCAACATGTCTTAACTCAAGCTCATCAAGTACCCCAGTACCAACTGCAAGTAAGCGCACATCGTTACGGGTAATTCGCACCGGAATGCCATGAGTTGCATCAGAAATCAATAACACTCGGCTGGTAAGCTCACTGACCTGCACGACTTGGCCAACAACACCTTGGGCATCGACAACCGGCTGACCAACAAACACCCCATTGCGTGAACCGTGGTTAAGCACCACATATTGACGGAACGGATCACTTGCCACTTCCATCACTTCAGCAACAACTTTTTTGGCATCCATGTGCACCGGCGAACCGAGCAAACCGCGCAAGCGATCGTTTTCTTGGCGCAGATGCTCGAAACGCTGTAAGCGTTCGCTCATTAGCAGTTGATGACGAAGTAGTTCTTTATTTTGCTTAGCCAGCATATTGCGTGTAGCTAAACTTTCAGCAGAAAGATCCAACAGCGCGCCGGGGATATTGGCCACGTATTGCAACGGGCTTAATAGCGACGAAAGAGAGTTACGTACAGGCTCTAGCCTGTCATTAGCGACAAGCAAAATCACTGACATAATAATAGCCAGTGTGAGTCTAAATTGGTTGGATATTCCGCGAGCAAAAATAGGCTTCATAACAAACTAGGGCGGTTGAAACCGCCCTTTTTAACCGTGATTAGTTTTCTTCAGAGAACAGGTCGCCGCCATGCATATCAATCATCTCTAAAGCTCTACCACCACCACGAGCAACACAAGTTAATGGATCATCAGCGATCATCACCGGAATACCCGTTTCTTGCATTAACAGTCTATCTAGATCGCGAATAAGTGCACCACCACCAGTAAGAACCATACCGCGCTCAGAAATATCTGATGCTAATTCAGGTGGTGATTGCTCTAACGCAACCATAACCGCACTGACAATACCTGAAAGTGGCTCTTGCAGTGCTTCTAAAATCTCATTGCTGTTTAGGGTAAAGCTACGTGGCACACCTTCAGCAAGGTTACGACCGCGTACTTCAATCTCTAATACTTCATCACCTGGGTAAGCAGTACCGATAGTGTGCTTAATGCGCTCTGCGGTTGCTTCACCAATTAAGCTGCCGTAGTTGCGGCGTACATAGTTGATAATAGCATCGTCAAACTTGTCACCACCGATGCGTACTGACGAAGAGTAAACCACACCATTTAATGAAATAATGGCAACTTCTGTCGTACCACCACCGATATCAACAACCATAGAACCGGTCGCTTCAGATACTGGTAGGCCAGCACCAATCGCAGCCGCCATTGGCTCTTCAATCAAATAGACTTCACGCGCACCAGCGCCCATCGCTGATTCGCGAATTGCACGGCGCTCAACTTGAGTTGCTCCAACAGGCACACACACCAACACTCGTGGGCTTGGACGGAATACACTATTGTTATGAACTTGCTTGATAAAATGCTGTAGCATTTTTTCGGTGACATAAAAGTCGGCGATAACGCCATCTTTCATTGGACGAATTGCTTGAATGTTACCCGGTGTACGGCCAAGCATTTGTTTAGCTTCAGTACCAACTGCCGCTACTGACTTTTGCCCTGAACCGCTTCGCTCTCCACGAATAGCAACCACTGATGGTTCGTTTAGTACAATGCCTTCTTCACGGACGTAAATTAGCGTATTTGCTGTACCCAAATCGATCGAAAGATCATTAGAAAAAATGCCGCGTAGCTTCTTGAACATGTAACCAGCCTGTCTATGTGGAATCGTAGAAAAAAGAAATCAGGTAACTTTATCATGCTTCTTAAAATCCACAAGACCAGAGAGGTTAACAATTGCTAATGAAACGCTGTTTTTTTCGTTCTAACAGCTAAAGAGCGAGTCAATTACTTGTCTCGCCCCAAAATACTGACATTTAGTTAACTTCTCGCCAGTAAATTATTCGATCATGACCACGATAAGTTCCGAAGTAAGCTGTTGCTCGAGGATCTTGTAAGCCCGCAGCAGAATCATAAGCCCAGTACCACTGCAGCCATTTATCCACATGTTGCTGTAAGCCCACTTCGCCATCGGCATTAGGTGCAGGGAAATAGATAAAGCTATTACCCAAACCGATAGTACCTGATTTGCCTGTGCCGCCCATTTGGGTATAACCCTCTACAGCTTCTAGTCCCGCATCGGGTTTGAGGTTCAATCCAATATCAGCCGACTCTGCCGCACTTGTGGTATCAAACACCGAACAGCTATCTGCAGTGTTTAATGCCCAAGTTGCGTTATCATCGACGTACTGAGTGTTCACTTCGAGACGTAACTCTTCTGATGACGGGCCATAGGCGTTCTGTAGTAGCATGCGGCCATAACGCATAGCAAAAGCATCGTCTTTAGCAACATCTTTAAAGGTGAATCCTTTGCAACCCGCAGTAAGCGCTGCGGCATCTTGATGGCAAATACCATCACTATCCGTGACATCTGCTTTGTTGAGCACTAAATCAAAACTTGCATTAAATGGCACTGCTAAGGACTCTGTACGCGGGTAACTAAGTTGTGTACCACTCAAATACGCCCGCTGAATGGTGTTAGCTTGATCTGTAGGATAATAATCGACTTGCTCTGAAAGCGGAGACACATCTTGTACCGCTAGCGCAGCACCATCCACCGAGGTTGCACCTGAGGTGTCGCTATAACTGCGATCCGTCCACTGATTACCGTGATAACGCCACCAATCACCTATTTGATAATTATTAGTTTCGGCACCACTTTTACTCATACCTTTTACCGCTATTGTCGGCTCCATTCCTGACTGGAAGCCAAAAGGTTGATCCATATAAGTAAGGCTATTGCACTGTGCCTGTAGCTTAGGTGTATTAGCTTCTATACTCAAAAAGTATGGTGTAAAACGACCAAAGATATCACTGCTCGCATTCGCTTCCGCAATCGTTGTGCCTAGATAATTAACGTCACCATCAAGAGCAAAACTAATTGCACCAACCTCTGAATAAGTCTGATCACCCATGTTAAATGGAGCGCTGTTAGCTTTAGTGAAACTAAGCTTGCTTTGCCCAATGCCACCTAAGCCACCGTCTTCAGGATCACCGTTACTGATTAGCGGAGCCTGCAGCACAGCTTTAATGTTCAAGTCAGAAAATCTGAAATTACCAAGCGCTAGGCGATCTTTAAATGGCGTTGCATCGTCAACACCACAAACCGCTTTTACACTCATAGCAAAATCGTCTCCCGCCTTGGCAAACTTAGCACAACTCGCGCCGCTACAGCCATTAGCAGTCGATGGATTGAAGAAGTGAAAACCGTCAGGCTTAGCCACAAATTGTTCACTATGACTAAGAACTAAAGTTTCACTAGTTGAGCCATCCGGAGAGCTGATCTCTTCGGTAAGCGTGGCTTCCAGCTCTACTCGACCAGCCTCTGGGTAATTTACATTCAGCAAAGCTTTACCATTCGCATCAAAACGAACTTGCAACTGCTCAGTTGCTCCACCACTGATCTCTACACTTGCCTGTGGTGCATTCAGGCTATTAACCGTTAGCTTTTCAGCATTGGTTATGCCACTGGCATTAGGCGTTATGTAGTTAAATGCCATAGCAAGTGGTTTAGTTTGATTAGCAAATAACGGCACACACTGTTGACTATTTTGATCCTTTTTCACAGCAAACAGCTCAAAGTTAGTCGAGTTTTTACAGGAGGTTGAATCATCAATGTCAAAGTAGATGCCACTATCTTCAAAATTGAGCTGACATTGACTATTGGCCACTAAACTACCATCAATATAACAGCGGTATTCACCACTAGGCGTAGTATTACCCAAGCCCAATGTGACTAAACCTCCTTGCGGATGCCATACATCAAGACTGGTGCTACCGTTAAAAGTCGCACTGGTATAATTGCTGCCGTTTTTAGTTAGGGTGATAAATGCCGGATCTGGCAATAAAGCGCTACAGTTATCATTTGCGCAGGCTTGCACTGTCACCGGTTTTGCAGCGCAGCTTAGTGCTCCCGAGTCAAAACTGATGCGATAGTGATTAACCGGAGGTGGCTCTGATGCATATTCAAAAGCAAAATAACCGATACTTTCAGCTAAATGAGTTCGCTCGTTATCGAGTGCAGTGTCTTCATCTACAACAAAACTGACCGTGTTATTGAAGCTGTCTTTTAGGCACCTACGTACCCAACCACCATCACCGCCTTTACGTTGGTTTTTGGTCGCAATAGTAATTGGTTGTGAGTCATATGTTTGAGCATAGTTATTGGAAAATGAACACTGCTGATTTAGAGTGCGAGTGCTATTACCTGCACCATGATTTAGTGCTGTAGAAAATTCATAAAGAACACTATCACCACCATTATTTAAAGTACCTCTACCTATACCTGCAACATAGGCTAAGCTCTCTTCATGAAGAATCGTGCCACTAATCTCCGAACCTTCGATTGCAATATCAAAATCATCACCATCTGAATCAACATTGTTAATCACAGTTGTAAAAAAACGACGATTTTTATTGGTTAGTGATTGACCTATCATTGCAGGCTTACTGCCAAACTCATGTTCAAAGTCTACAGTTTCATAGCCACGCCCCGCACTAGGTAAACGTTTACCTTGATACCAAGCGGTAGAGACTGCTCCCGCCTGCAATGCAGATCCCTTTTTCAAAAAACGATAACCTGGTTCCATGACAAAATAATCAACACGGGTCATCTTTTTGTTCAATACCGAGTTACCATTCGCATTTACCTGCTTAATTTTGGCTGTGCTCTTAGTTAAATTATCAACTCGAAGAGTTGATGGTTTGTCATTATTTGGACTACTACCATCAATCGTTGGCATAACAACAATAACAGGAGGCTCGGCATAGCTATTATTAAAGCTGATATTTGCGATTCCATCATTACTGAGTTCCGCCCGACCAAATTCAAATTGTGGTGAAGGACAAGTGAGTAACTGTTGGGGAGGAACTATGGAAAAACTATTTGTATTAGGTGTTTTCCAGTACAACTTAAAAGCTTCATAACCAAATGCTTCATGAAATCTAAGCTCTATTCGGTGAGCACCTTCTTCGAGCGATACAGTCCCTTGATAACGGGTGCAATTACAAGTTGCGTGAGTCCCATAAAAACCAGTGATAACTTCACCATCAATCAACAACTCAATTGCATCATCGCCGTCAATAGCAAAGGTATACTCACCTGTTACAGGAGCTTCTATATATCCTTCAAAAATACCTAAGTATAAATCTTGATCCCTAGCTAGGTTCGAGTGAGGATTAATGCCATTGCCCTTCTGGTTTAAATTATCTTCAATTGACTCTCCAATCTGATAGATGGTCTTTTTGAAATCATCAACAAGCGTCATAAATTCGCTGTCGTTTGCAGGGCTATAATTATCGCTATACCAGTCCCTGGTGTCGTAAGTTCTGTAGGTTAATCCTTGGACATTATCTTGCCCAGCTGGACACTGTGCTGGGACAGCAGGATTAGGCTCAGGTCCTAATTCACAGTTAGGAGTTACATTTAAATTACCTGCGGTATTTTTAAATATAACGCGACTATTACCATCTAACTCAACTTTGTTCTTAGCAGATACGGCTCCTTCAACTGAAGAAGAACCGTCTAGTTCAATATCCTTTTCTGAAAAAACAAAACCTCTTAAATACGTTGCACCATTTAGAGTAAAGTCACCATAGTGGTACATTAACAACTGCTCCGCGGATTGCGATAAGCTTCTATTTTTGTGTTCGTATGCTTTCTTTACAAATAGGCTTACAGTACCCGCCCCTAAAGGTGGATAAATAACATTAACACCGTTATTTATCTCAAGCTCTTCTATCCAATATTGTCCTGGAGCAAACTCTAAATTACCGCTTGTTGCCTTCAAGTGCTTTATTTTATAAACACCATTATTAGTAACGAAACGAATTTTACGGGAGCTGCCCCCATTTAAGTGAATGTGCCCATACTCGTCACTAACAAGGTCTATTTCTCTATTGTTATAATCAGTACTAATATCATTATTACTATGTGATTTACATTGCTCAAATCCTATTCTGTCAGCTGGTGTATCAGCTGCACGACCAGAAGCAACGCATTCAATTCTGGGATAAGGAGATTGTGGCCAACATGATCTCCCTTGCTCATCTTCCACAGATTTAGCAGGCAACTTTCCATCCACAGGGGCATTTTCAAGGTGGGCACCGTGGTCAAATTCTATCTTGCCATTTTTATTATGAACATTTATCCCTTCCTGGAAAACGTTACTCCAATTAGACGCGAGCACTGGCTGAACTAATAGATTAATAAATAACACACTAAGCGCTATTTTTACTCCACGGTATTTAATCACGAGCTTCTACCTCCACCTGTCGGCTTACTCGAACACAGCTAGATTCACTGCCTACACCTGAATCACATTCACCAGTACTGCAGGTTGCAGTGCTGGTGATTAGATATTGAGTCATGTTATTGAGTGGATAGTTTGTGGTCGTTGCCGAACAAGTCATGACCACCTGACAACCATGAAAGCCCACAAGTCCTGTTTCGCTACCTATATTCCACGTTGTCTGAGCAGCACAGTTGCCGCTAGTACCATTAACAGGAAATAAAGCGGCTAAGCTTCTATCTGCGCCGCTATTGGCGGCAGCGAGGGCACGAGTCCCCCATACTTCAACACTGATCTGTTGATCCGCGTCATTCAGTACATTAATTAACGCTGCAGCAAGCAAGAACATCACAGTGATGATAAAAACACCAATCACAAGTGCGCTACCATTTTGCTTAGAGATGCGTGATAGCTGACTCAAGTTAATGGCGGCTTTAGCGGGCAAGCTAACGCTTTGGTTGTGTAATTGCGGTTTATGGGACATTTATCACCTGCACTTGATGATGATATTGAAAACTCTGGCCTTGAACGTCAAATAGCGGATTCAAATGTACCATGGCATTATTTTGTAATGTGCCGGGCGTGTAAGTTATCGGGCTGTTTAAGCCTATGGTATTAACGATATCCTCAGCCATTAACACACCATTGCCCATATTATCCGGAGAGGGCTGATTGCTTGGATTGTTAAAACTATAGCCGCTATAGCGATTGAGCAAACTCGCCTCAGCGGTGATTGCCTCAAAACAATAACTCACCGCCTCTTGTACGGCGAAATAGCGTTGCCGTGGTGACGCCGTCTCAAACCTGATCGGCCGAGCAAAATCAACCGTCAAATCGTTGGTGGTATTCGTCCCTATCCCATCAATAGCAAATAACTTACCTTCAGTATTGTTTGTTGCCACATATACATCACTTGGCAATAGCGGGTAAACCAGTAAAGATTGCCCCGCCGCTAACGGCGCCGTTCCCGTTGAAGGCATCACAGTCGCTGTATCAGCTTTTGCCGCTGGCGCCAATGGGATATCGATATAACTAGCGCTGGCGACAATAGGCATCATCTCAATACATTGCCATGCGCTACCGTTAGATCGGATCCCATTAGCAACTCGAATACTATTAGGTACGGCATTGCGCAAATCTCGGGTCATGCGTTGAATGGCAAACCGACTTTGGCCCATGACCTTATCAACCGAAGTAGCATCGACAAATATCCGCGTACCAAAAATCAAAAAACTACTCACGCCAAGCACTAGCACACCTAAAATGATCACTACGGTAACCATTTCAACCAAAGTAAAACCTGTGTTCTTTCGCTGATAATGGCGATGAAGCAATTTAGCAGATCGTCTGCGAGCTTGAGAAGTTAACGATATCAATGCTGCCATTAATAGTTACTCCTGATCGCGTTAAACGTCATCACTTCGCCACTAGGCGTGGTCACATCTATAGTCACTAATTTGGTGTTTAAACTTGGTAAGTTATCGTATTGCACCGAAACGGCTAATGCATAATTTTTATAACGGTCAGCATAAGTTTCAGTGCTATTTAACATTAAACTGTTAATGTTAAGCCCCGCGTAGTCATCAACATCATTAAAATCATTGCGTGTTTCACCAGCATCAGGGCCTAAGTCAGCTGCAGCCGTACAAGCAAGACCCGCTGGCAAACCCAGTGCTGGCTTAGCGGTTGCACCACATGCAGGTACGCCCCCGTTAGCGTTGGTGTTTTGATCATAACGTTTGCCCCAGATCTCGTTCAAAATAGAATGAGCAAGCTCTGCCGAGCGCACTCTGTGCAAGGTATCTGCTGAGCGTTCAGCCTGTGGGTACAGCATGGTGCTGAGCAACACAAAAGCTATACTGATCACCACGATGCCAACAACCAACTCAACCAATGTAAAAGCCTGTTGTAGCTTGATTTTACTGATAGAATCTAAGCTAACCTTCATGGATGTATCCCTCAGATTCTATCGCTAGAATTAGCGTTTCATCGGCAAGCACATTTATACAGTTACCATTACAGCGAGCGCCATTGACTAAAGGCACTCCTTGACGATTAAACTCAATATTAAAGCTGCTCGCACCACCATTAAACAGCGCAAGGTTTGCTCCCCCTTGAAAGTGTTGTGGAGCATCAGTTCGTGCTGGACTGCCTGAGCATACACCATTAAAGCGCATAAGCTGATAACTAGTATCTGTTACCGATAAGCGATAACACCTATCTTGATTATTCATCGCCATGATCTGCACTTTACGCAGTTCACTAATAAATTCATCACGCAGGGTAAAAGCACTATAACTAGAGGTGGTTAATAGGCGCGGGATCACCACCACTGCAAGGATGGCAATAAGGATAATGGTAGTAACAAGTTCAACTAAGGTAAAACCTGTTTGTCGCGGTGTTGTGCGCATTATCAGTCCTGAACAGTGCTGCGATGTATAGATATCTATTTAAGCTAATCAAACTAAAAAGATTGAGTGTTAACTCATAGAGTTAGTGTCTAACAATTTAATAAGTATGGCAAATAAAGCCGCTATTAATACACTAGATACAAAAAAGGCCTGCGAGGCAGGCCTTTTTCAGACTGTTAATATCAACAGCCTGTATCTTTTACTTCGTATTTTGGTGCAACACTAGCACTTTGAGCCGGCGTATATTCAAAATGACAGTCAACAGGTGAATTTCCTGAAGCATCATATGGTGAACCAACCTGATAAATAACAGTTGGCTTAGTTAGATCGCCACCAGTAGGAGGAACAATAGTCCAATCAGCAGTGCTTATATCCAATGCTTCCAAAATAGAAGCTGAATCATTTTGTAAATACCCATAAGCAATCTTTACAGTATCCGCAGCATCAGCACCAATTTGAACGGTTGTATTGCCATCTTTCTCTTTGCTTGCAATTGCAGCTTTTGAGAAAACTAACGAGTTAGCACCTTGCATTGAGCCTTTTAAACCTTGAAGGGTCGAAGCTCGTGCATCACCTTGTAGATTAATAAACTTAGGCGCAGCAGTGACAGCCAATATACCTAGAATGATAATCACAACCACTAATTCAATTAGCGTAAAACCATTTTGTTTTTGCATTTGATGTTCTCTCAACTAACTACTTAAAATTAACAGCCAGAGTCAGTAATTACATAAGTTGGTACAACAGAGGTGCTCTCAGCCTCAGTATATACAAGCTCACAGTTGTTGGCAGGTGAACCAGCTTGCTTGATAGTGATAGTAGCTGGCGTGCCACCATTTTCTACCACGGTCCATTCTGGAAGCGGATCATCCGTTGCTAGACCAAAATCAGCATCAATTGCATTGTTAAACTCAGCCAACGTTGCTTGAAGGTAGCCATAATTAGTCTTTGCACTCAAAGCTGTTCCAATGTTCACACCGCCATCTTCATCAGCAGGGTTTGTCGCATCACCAGTCCACTGTGCTTTTGCTTTTTTCTCATCGCCACCAACAGCAGCTTTAGCAAAAACTAAACCGTTAGCGCCTTGAATAGCACCTTTAACGCCTTGCAGTGCTGATGCACGAGCATCACTTTGTAAATTAATAAACTTAGGCGCCGCTGTTACCGCCAAAATACCTAGAATAATAATTACAACCACTAATTCGATTAGGGTAAAACCATTTTGCTTTTGCATATAAACCTCGAGCTTTTCTCTTTTGCAAGCACTATATCTAAAACATACAGTTACTTAGCTGTTATCTAGAAAATAACGTTTAAAATTAAATCAAGCGAGCTTAGTTAATAAAACTCTGCACCTGACCGTTACCTGGATTATAAGTGACACCTTTACCAATAGATGTTGTTGGAGTTGGTGTCGGAATACCTGAGTCGTTTAGTGTCAAAGATTCCACTAAGTGATACACACATAGCTCAACGCCAGCGACATCATTACCGTCAAGATCGATAACCGTGCCACCTGCGCCGTTATTAACGCTAACCGCGTAACGAGATCCGCGAGCATCAACGCCTTCCAGTACATTACGTGGTGCATTTTGTAGCACTGTATTAAATACTTCACTGCAGCTAGCGACTGTCATATCAGTCGCTTGTCGGCTACTTGTTCCTGTAGGAAAGCCAAAACGCGTATCAAGATATACACGAGCACCATCAAGTACTACGTTATCGTTATTACGGCCGTCAACTTCCCACTGAGAGCGCACAAAGCTGACTGCAGTGGCTAAACCACCAGCTACACCGTCCACACTTGCGTCTTCAGCATCTTCTGTCACATTTAAAAAACGTGGAATTGCGGTCGCAGCCAGTAAGCCAAGAATGACTATAACTATGACCAATTCAATAAGAGAAAAACCTTTCTGATACTGTTGTTTCATTTTACCCCCAGTCTTGTATACGGCTATTCTAGCAGTTTGTTAAAATTAGAAAACAGATAATTTCACTATTCATCACTTAGGTGTCAAAAAAATGACCCGCCCAGAATTGAGTTGATAGCTAATACTTCCGCCGTCCACGCCAATATATCGGCATGTTTCAGCATTTATATCGAGCTCTGTTACAAAGTGTTGCGTATAACTATCTCCCAACAAACTGCCTATTAACTGCCGACAACCAGCAACATTTGTCTCATTGGGAACAGGCCAGCCTCCCTTGGACATTAATACATAACTGACCTGTATCGTGTCTTGGTTGAGATCAGTTCGCCAATCAAGTTTTAACTGTGTTGGTTGGCCACGTATTAACCATTGTGACTTCACTCCCGCCAATACGTTCAACATTTTGTTGTGCACATTTTGGATATTAGAGTTACCCAACAACTTGATGCCATCAAAATGACTAAAAGCTAAATAAGACAGTACTAACAATAGTATAATTATTGAAAATACTTTGCCTGATAGACTCAATAACTCACGGTCTGACTTTTGCTGGCTCAACATCGCTTTGGCTCACAGCAAAACATTAGCTACCGCCTTTAACCACATTGAGCATATCCCACATCGGCAGATAAATACCGAGCGCTAAGATCAATACAATACAAGCAACAAAACCAATGAGTATCGGTTCGAGTTTAGCGGTTAAGTTTTTCAGATCGTAATCAACTTCACCTTCATAAAAATCCGCCGCATCATTAAGCAGTTGATCTATCTGGCCTGTTTCTTCGCCAACCGCGACCATTTGCAGCACCAGCGGTGTAAATAACTGACTGTTATTAGATACTCGCAGCATCGACTCACCAGATTCAATACCACGACGCATGCCAACAATACGATCATGCATATAAGCATTATCAACCGCATCGGCTACCAAACTCAGTGCTTGAGTCATGGGTACACCGGCACTCAGCATCATGGAAAAACTGCGGCAGTAACGCGATAAGGTCGAGCGCTCAATAATACTTCCCACGGCTGGGATATTCAGCTTCCACCTATCCCACTGTTTTTCACCTTTTTCTGTGCTATGCCAATAACGTATACCAATAAAGCTCGCCCCTAGCACAACTAACATTACCGGCCAGTAATTAACAAAAAGGTTTGAAGTGTTAATCAGTAGCTTAGTAGCCCATGGTAGTTCGGCACCAAAACGTGAAAACATCTCAGCGAACTTGGGGATCACCATGATATTTAAGATCACCATGGCAATCGCAATTGCAATTAATACAAAAATTGGATAACGCATTGCAGACTTGATGCGTCGGCGAGTCTCTTGTTCACGTTCGATATAGCCTGAGAGCTGTATAAATGCATCTTCAAGCTTACCTGTGTTCTCACCCACATGAACCATAGAAACAAACAGGGCATCAAACACATCGGGGTGTTGATTCATTGCTGAAGAGAGAGGGCGACCAGAGGTTAACTGCTCTGAAATATCATCGAGCGCTTCTTTCATACGCTGCGAATGGGTCGTTTCAGAAAGACCAGCAATCGCCCTTAAAATCGGGATCCCTGAGCGGGTTAATGAATACATCTGCCGAGTAAAAATCTGCAGCTCATCTAGCGCTACTTTTCCTTTGAATAAGCCTGAAAGGCTAAATTCTTTAACCTCTTTGGCTAAGGTTAGCTCTAGTGGTATCACTCCTCGAGACATTAATTGATCGGCAGCCGCGCTCTCAGAGCTGGCATCAAGTATGCCTTTTATCTGCTCGCCTTGGGCGCTACGTCCGCGGTACTGATACGATGGCATAATTAAGCCTCACCCTGCTCTAGCGCAATATCACTAACATCTTCAACTAACTTAGCCACTTCCTCAATGGTGGTCATGCCTTGGGCTAAGTACTTTAATGCCGACTCTGCTAATGGGGTAAAGTTAGGACTTTGATAAGCTGCTCGGGTAAAGTCCTGTGGATTACCGGTACGCATCGCTTCGATCATAGCTTCATCTAACTCAAGGATCTCAAATACACCAATCCGGCCACGATAACCGCTACCATTGCAGCTTTGACAACCACTACCAACACGGAATTTAGCGTTTGAATAATCAAAATGACTGACGTTAGATAACCAAGCTTTATCTTGAGCGCTCAGGTGATAATCAACCGCACAGTTCTGGCATACTCGGCGCACAAGGCGCTGAGCAATAATCACTCGTAATGCACTGGCTACCAAATAGCTTGCTGCGCCCATATCGAGCAAACGCAGAGCACTGGTTACTGCATCATTAGTATGCAAGGTTGATAATACAAAGTGACCAGTAAGCGCACCACGCAAACCAATCTCAACTGTCTCTTGGTCACGCATCTCACCGACCATGATGATGTCGGGATCTTGACGTAAAGTCGTACGCAGAACGTGAGAAAAATCTAAGCCGATCTTATGGTTAACTTGTACTTGGTTAATCCGAGGTAATTGGTACTCAACCGGATCTTCCACGGTAATGATCTTGCGATCTGCGGTATTGAGTTCACTTAAGATCCCATAAAGAGTTGTAGTTTTACCGCTACCCGTTGGCCCTGTGACCAACAACATGCCATGTGGACGTTTGATCTGGCGACGAACCCGCGCCAACATATCAGCAGGCATCCCGGTCTCATTCAACGTTAACAAACCAGCAGACTGATCGAGTAAACGCATTACGACAGATTCGCCATGATAGATCGGCATCGTTGACATACGCACATCGATCTTATGGCCTTTGATCTCCATATGAAACCGACCATCTTGTGGTAACCGTTTTTCTGAAATATCTAAGCCAGCCATCAGCTTTAAACGTAATACCAAAGCTGCAGCAATACTGACTTCTGGCAAAATATTTTCATGTAACTGACCATCGATACGCTGACGAATACGCAGCGATTTTTCACCAGGCTCAATATGAATATCCGATGCCCGCATCTGCACTGCATCTTCAAAAATTGACTGCAACAACTTAACCACTGTGGTTTCATTGTCGCTATCGGCACCTGTTAAGCTACCAAGATCAAAAATCTCATCAGCGGCATACTCTTCTTCCAGCTTACCGGCAATCTGTGCAATTTCATCGGTACGACGGTAAAGGTTATCAAAAGCATCAAGTAGCTGTTCTTCAGTTACTACCGCGATAGAGATAGCCTTAGGCAATAGCTGCATTTCAAGGTTATCCATCGCCTGTAGATCGGCAGGATCACTCATAGCGACGAGCACACTATCGCCATTATCTTCCACAACTAATGCACGGTAGCGCCGCGCTTGCACCTCTGGCAGTAAACTGACAACTTTAGCGTCAATTGCCCGCTTACTAATATCAATAAAAGGGATATTTAGCTGTTGTGATAAAAACTGCAGTAATTGCTGCTCAGTAATACAAGATAAATCGATTAACGTTCGCCCTAGCTTTTTGCCAGTGCTACGTTGCTCAGTCAATGCCTGCTGCAATTGCTCTTCAGTAATGATCAGCTCTTGTACCAGCAGATCACCTAATCGCATTTTTAACTTGGGTTTCACTAGTACGCTCCTAACTGCAGCAAACGGTTATCGATATAGACTTTTGCCTGTGCTGATAAATTATCTTGAAGTAAGGCTTGCTGATAAGCCTGTTTTGCATCGCTATATTTCTGTTGTGCATCTAGGGCATAACCTAGCCCCATCCACCAGCGTCCTTGAGTCGGTTCATGCTGTGCAAGTTGTCGATAGCTTTTTTCAGCCACAGGATAATCTTGTTGCTTCTGCGCTAAATCACTTTGTTGATGCCACTTTTCAACTGCAAAATCACTCGAATCTGGGATGGTATTTAAACTGAGTAAAGCTTGCTGAGTCTGGCCGCTAGCTTGTAATACTCGCGCTAACAATAATGAAAACTCGTACTGCTGCGGAAATAGCAGTCGGCCTTGTTCTAGTAATTGCGCTGCTTGAGGTAATTTATTTTGCCCATAATATAACGCCGCAGCTTGCCTTCTCGCCTGATGTTCTGACGGCTTGTATTCTAACGCGGCCAAATAATAGGTTAATGCGTCACTATGTAGCCCCTGCTGTTGAGCATCACTTGCCAATAACATCTGTTTTTGCGCTAGCTGATCTGCTGTAAGCTTGACCTCTTTAACCGCCATATTGCTACTTTTATGTAGCTCAGAGCTGCGGTCAACTTTACGCGAGATTGTCATTTGTGGCTCTACTGCTGCCACTTCTCTATTCAATGTCGTTTGCTTTTCAGGTGCAACCGCTGTGGTAGCGACTGGCTTAACTGCAACATCGGTTTTAGCAGCAAGCGAGCTTGTGCTCACCTGCGAGGCGAGATCATTAGACGGCTTTGCTTCTGGCTCAATAACAGCTGATACATTTGCTGCTTGCTGTGTAACCTCGTTGCCATTGCTTGGCGTTGACTGCTGAGCACGGCTTACAATCGAAGGTTGAGGTAAATCGGGTTGCTGCGAGTCTTCAGCTATTACCTGCTCCTGTCGTTGAAGCTTTGGCTGCAATTGTTGCTCAGCCTGCAGCTCTTCAGCAACAGGTACAACAGCCTGTTGGGGTTGCTGCGCGACAATAACATTTGTCGAATCTTCCCCGTTACTGAACTCGGTATAATTAAGCGCGACGAATACCACTAAACCACCCGCTAGCAACGACAAGCCGCTGGCGAATAGAATTGGCTTTTTAGACGCAACATTTGCAGGTGCTACAATCTGAGATTGCGCCATCGTTTCAATGCCATGGGGCTGTTGGCGTTTATCTAAATCTTTGAGCATTTTATTTATTACGCTCATGTAAGACTCCCCTTGTACCAATAAAATGCACTAACCGACATTGCTGCAACCAAAACCATTATTACTAACCAAAAGGGCTTATATTGCTGCTTATACGCATCACTCGTATCATCTATCGCAGCGCCGATATGGTGCTTTTCAACTTTTTGCGCGCCCTCACCAAAACTCACCAATAACGCTTTATGGGATAACACATTTATCAATCTGGGGATCCCTCGAGCAGCTTTAGCAATACGCTTGGCATTGGCTTCACTAAACAACCGACCATTGGCACTGCCGGCAACACTTAAGCGATGCTGAATGTAAGCGGCTGACTCATCATGGCTGAGCGCTCGTAAGCAATAGCTAAAAGTGATCCTTTGCCTAAGTTGTCTAAATTTATTCTGCGCTAAGCGTTCATCAAGTTCAGGCTGAGCAAACAATACTACTTGCAGTAATTTACGGCTTTCGGTCTCTAAATTGGTAAACAACCGCAGTGCCTCTAAACTTTCATCTGGTAAGGCTTGTGCCTCATCCAACACTAAAATAATCGAGTGACCATGAGCACTAAGCGCTAACAACTGCTGTTGGATCAAGCTGGTTAGCTGCTGCTGATCTATCTTATTTGAATGCTTGAGTCCGAGTTCTAGCGCAACCGCCCAACGCAGCTCTTCTGGCGTGAGGTAAGGGTTAGGCAAATAAGCACAATGGAAGCGTTCAGGTAACTCATTCATCAATTTACGACAAATCAACGTTTTACCTGTACCTACCTCACCAGTCACCTTGATAAAGCCTTCGCCGGTCTGCAATGCGGTTTGTAAAACTTGTAAGGCTTCCACATGCGGAGCAAGGCCAAAGAAAAATCCCGTGTTCGGTGTTAATGAAAACGGGGTTTCAGTTAACCCAAAATGCTGCAGATACAAGCTTATTGCTCCTCAGGGTACCAACGATCAAGTAATTGCTGCGAACGCTTTAATTCGCTTTGCCAAGTATTTGCACCGACAACAACAGGCTTAAGTAAAATAACCAATTCTGTTTTAACTGTTGAATTAGCACGATTAGTGAATGCTTCGCCTACGTAAGGAATATCGCCAAGCAGTGGTACTTTAGAAACAAGCTCTATATTTTCGCTCTTCATCAGACCACCAATTACCACAACGTCACCGCTGGCAGCTTTAATCACTGTATCTGACTCGCGGATCTCACTCTGCGCCAACGGCAACTCTAAGGTGTTTTCAGAGATCTTAATGGTTTTGGTTTGCTCTTTAATATCAATCACAGATGGGTGAATGTGCAAAAGCACATTGCCTTGTTCATCAATTTGCGGCGTGACGTCTAACGCAATACCTGAGAAGAAAGGCGTTAACTCAACCTCAGGAGTAGTAACTGGTGTATTACCTGCGACCGTTGTCGACGATACATCGGTAACAAAGTACTCATCGGTACCCACTTTGATCACTGCTTTTTGGTTATTAGAAGCTGTAACACGCGGGCTGGATAACACATCAACATCACCTTGAGTATCAAGTAAATTGATCATGGTGCTAAAGTCTGAACCAGATAACTTAATTGAGGTTACTCCACCTAACACACTGGTAATTTGATCACTTAAACCTGTTGTAGGACTTGTGCCAAATTCGATATCGGTACTACCAACATGCCCTAAAACACTGTCCCAATGGATCCCTTGTTGGTATCCATCCGATAACGTTACCTCTAAAACCTTAGCCTCTAAGATCACTTGGCGCTGCAAGTGATTCTCTGCAGTTTTAATGAAGTTGCGCACTTGGCGAATCTCATTTGGGTAAGCTCGAATAGTAACAAGCCCTGCCTGCGGCGTTACAACCACTTGGCGGCCACCACCGGTACTGCCAATAATTGACACTAATGTTTCTTGTAACTCACCCCAAAAATCTGTTTTAGTCTTCGAGCGAATAAAGGTGCCGTTGGTTTGCTCATTACTATTACCATTACTCGAGCTTGAGTCACTATTTGATGAGCTGTTAGAAAAGTTGTTATTGCTATTACTGCTATTCGAATTTGAATTCGAGTTATTGTCATCAGAAATTCGACCTGAATTAACTGAGGTTAACGATAGACCTTGACGCTCCATGTACAGATAATTCAACGAGAAGGTTTCTGTACGCATACCAGCAGGGAAGATACGTAAAATGCGCCCTTCTTGGCTCACTTCATAACCGTATATATCTTCAACGACTTGCAACGCTTCTTTTAGTGTCACGCCTTTCAGTGATAACGAGATTTTACCCGTGACATCAGGATGAACAGCAACACTAAGCGGTGTGCCCTGAGCAAGGCTTGGGAAGAAGACTTTGGCATCAACATCATTGGCTGATACATCAAAGCGTCTCTCAATCGGTTTGGCTGGCGTATAACCCGCAAGTAGATTATCTGACGATAACTCTCGTTGGACATCTTCAGGCATCATTGCAGGTGGCGGAGTTGCAGGTGCAACTTCTTGCGCAGCGAGAGATTCAGCCAACGCCTGCTTAGACTCTACAGGATTAGGTCGGTCTACCGTTTGGCAAGCCACTAACATTAATGACAGTAAAGGGGTGATATAGGTAATTGAGCGCATTTAATTATTGTCCCTTAAAATCTGTAATAGCTTGAAACATGGTGAGTTTACGGCCGTCTGCTAACGATACTGAGTCATCAGCAATTTTCACAATTTTGACACCCTTGACCCGTTCGCCTAATGTGAAAATTTGATTATTAATCACCGCATAAGCTGACGAATTATTCTTAACAACGCTGTTTAGCACTAGCGTATTATTTGACGAGTCAGTTTCAACATCGGTTTTACCAGAAAAGTTACCCGGTAATGTTGGATCTCGTAAAGCTGTAGCATTGGAGTTAAAACCTATGGTACTGCATAGGAATGCAATCAATAGCGCACTAATCTTTTTTGGCAACACTGATAAAGTCCTTATTAATACTCAAGGTATAAAGCTCTAACGAAATAGTCGCTTTAGGGTATGCATCAACGCGATAATCCATACTGCGCCAATACAATTTATTCGGCATAGCCTCAACAGCTTCAATAAATCTCAAAACAGAAAAATAGTCACCAACTAGCTCAAGACGAATACCGTGGCTATATAAATTAATTTTCTTTTCTTCACCCACTTCGAGTAATGGCTTTGGTGCAATGGAAGTGAAAGATTGAAGGGTTATACCGTTAACCTTAGACAATAAGCCTGCTAGTAAAGTCGGCATATGGTCAGCCGGCACCATATCAACCATCTGCACAGACAGTTGCTCATCAATTTTCTTATTCTGTTGATTGATATTATGGAGACGTTGGCGATATTCAGTGTCCGGATCTTGCTGTAAGCTCTGCTCATACAAAGCAATTTGTTGAGTCGAGATACGATTCTCACTCTCAATGCTCTGGTTTTGTTGTGTAAGCTTACTGTGCTTGTCGATAGCCGACTCAAGCGGTAAGTATACAATCAGCCCCGCGACGACTAATGCAGCCACAGCGACCAACACACGCTCACGCTGACTTAGCTCGTCAAACTTTTCCGCTATTAGCTGCCACTTTTGCTTCATTTGACTAGCTCCTTGTCAGACGTGACAGCATCACTAGTTAACTTAAACGCCAAAGGTTGATTCTCGCCTAAGCTCATGGTCATTGATGCAAATGCGTGACCTTTTAACGTGGTGGTGTTTTTGAGTTTATCTACCCACAATGGCACCCCCTCAGGCGAAGAAGTAAACCCTTCAAAAATATAACGGTTTTCGTTTACTTGAATTCGATTTAGCCAAAGTTTGGTGTCTGCAACACTGGCGAGATCTGTCATTAACGGTGAGTAGCCAAAGCTGGTAAGCATTTCTTGTTGATTAAGTTTGCCAAACAATTTCTGCTTCAACTCCAACTGTTGAGCTTTAAGCTCCACTTCCGCCACCAGCGCTGCATTTGGCCCACGTTTAGCAAGTGCAGCTTCTAAATCTTGTTTTTCAGCGTCTAGCTCCTGCTTAACCAGCATCAGCTGCTTTTTATCGGCCTCTAAGCTAGAGTTGAGTCCCCAAAACACAGCTGTCATTATCAGCAATAAACCAATCAGCACAACAAGTGCTTTAGTGAGCCTAGCAAATGATAAACGTAGCTCCGGCGGAAATAGACTCTCTGAATATAAGTTAACTCTTAATTTCATTGCTGCTGGCCCCGTGCTATCTCAGCTAACGCTAGTTGAGAAAAAACAGCTTCAACCGACATAGCATCATATGCTGTAACGCTTTGATCAAAGTTAGCCGCGATTAAATTCGCCAGTGCTACCCGTTCACCGTCCATCACTAATTCAATTGACGAAACCGGCGCTTCGCGTAATTGGCTTTCGAAATAATCCATCGAACGTTGCAACTCTAAACTTAAATTGTCCGCAACACCGTAAGATAGATCTTCAGCAGAAACCTTGTCTATTTGCAGGAAGCCGCGCACTCGACGCTGCATAAATACTTCACCCGCTCTGACAACTGTCAGTAACAACTCTTGGCCTTCACGATGACTGAGTATTAACCGAGCTTGGTTATCGTTAAACAGATTGCTTGTTGCCATCTCTTCAATGGAAACGCCAACCGTCATTAACCCCGCATTCTTTGCAGCGATTAAAAGTGACGACATTAACGACTTTTCAGTCACGACAACATTCACTTTATTGCTAGATTGCTTTGAAGATTCAAAATAATCTAAATGGATGTCTGTAACAGGGTGAGTGACAATATCTTTAACCGACCACAGCAAGGCTGCATTAAGCTCTTCTTGCTGCACATTGGGCTTGTCGACTAACAGAAGTTGATAAAAGTCTGCTGCCAGTACAATTTGTATTTTGGCAGGACCAAACTCTTTTACAACTTGAGAAAAGGCGCCTTTCCAATCATGATGATCGAAAGCGAATGTCATAGTTTTAGCGTCTACTTGATCAGTAGCACCTTGAAAGACCGTTATTTTTTCTGCGCAAATGTAGACACCAAGGTTTAGTTTTGGTGCAGACTTACGCCAAAATTGGATTTTACCCAATAGGCTTTCTTCCATTAATCCATGCCTTAAAATTGTTACCAAATTCATGCTAATTGCGAAATTTACACTACACAAACGCCGAAATTAGTGAATAAAATATTGTCAGTTTTTATTTAACTAGCGCAAGACAGTTATTATCCCCTGATTGTAGCGGGTTATTCTTAAAAATTATAGATTAAACCCCAATTTACAAATCTTTATTAACAAGCCCGTGAAATTAGAAACAAATTAAACTTCCTCAATCGGTTCACTAAAAAAGCTTCCTTGACCAGCACTCACCCCGAGAATTTGTAATGTTTGCCATTCTTGGAAAACCTCAACGCCTTCGGCGCACACTTGCACTTCTGTTCTAAATAACCCCGCAATCAGGCTTCTAACAAACAGTTGATTTTCCGCACGCAGATGAATTTGATTAACAATAGATCTATGCAGCTTAATCAATGAAATCGGATAATGGTGGATATACTCAGTACTCACCACTTGCTGACCTACACGGTCAACACAGATACTCGCCCCCATCTTATTAAGCATATCAAGCGGCTCTTTTAACGCCTGCTGATGATTAACTAAAATATCTTCATTCACCTCAAATATGAGCCTTGGTGCTAAATGACGATACTCAAGTAGTGTTGTTTTAAGCCAACGCACAAAAGCGCGGCTCGATAAGGTATCTAAGCTTAAGTTTATACTAAATTTCAACGAGGTATCTTTATGCTTAGGTAACACATCAAACAACACCATTTCGATAACTTGGCGCTCTATTTGCGGAGTTAAACCACACTTAATTGCCATAGGCAAAAACAGCGTTGCCCGCACAAGGTTGCCTTGAGTATCACGTAAACGACAAGTCACCTCTTGATGATGCGCGTTAGAATCACTGTCAACGACTGGTTGCGAGAATAAAAACACCCGCTTACTCACCAGTACATTCTCAATAAAGCTGCGCCATCTCACTGAACCTTTAGACAGTTCGCCATCAACAGCACCTTTGTCGTACATAAACCAGCTACTACCACCTTGGAATTGCGCTGAACGCAACGCAAGTTCGGCTTCTTCAACCAGTGCATCTTTATCGTCACCAACCTTAAAGTAAGCGCCACCTAAATGAATAAAATCATCGGGTAAACTCACAAAAGAATTAAGCTGATTTAGACTTAATCGCAACAGCTTGGCTGCTAATTGATCTGCCTCGACTTGCGATATTTGCGGTACAACGACAGCGAACTGGTTATATGAGCGGCGAGAAAAGATACTGTTAGCCTTATCAGCTAACACTTGGTTGACCACGCCGATAAATTGCAACAGTAATTCATCAACCTCATCCTCAGCCAACTCTTTACCTAGTAGATCTAAATCTTCCATTTCAAATAGATACAACACTCCGGGTGTCATCATCCCTGACGTCCCACTAAGCGCATCTAAGCGATTCTTTAAAAATAGACTGTTACCAATACCTGTCTCAGAATCAAGGAAAGTATTCGAGCGAATAAATTGATCAAAGCGCGCCCGCTCTTTATGTGCATCATCCAGTTCGAGTAGCAAATGAGTCAGTGCTCGATTGATTAAACGTGGTTTACCCTGACCTTTTTCAGCCAAAGCTTTATCGTGCTGACCTGATAAAATTAAGCTGGATCGTTGAGCCAAATGCTCGATGCCATTGAGTTCAGTAGAGAACCAACGAAAGCCAAACCGCACAAATAAAAACACCGCGATACAACCAATAATGATCAGCAAAATACCGTACCAGCCTATGTCTGTCTTGGCGAATGGTTGTGGCATGGTAAGTTGCATCGTTAGACTATTATCAGCTAACTGACTTTGATAACTCACTCCACCTTTATGTGCAACTTCCGGTTGATACTCAAAAATAAGCTTGTCGCCTTCATGCAAACTAAAAGCATGGGCTTGATAGGAATTTAATAGTGGTGGAAGCCACTCTTGAAAGCCCCAACGTTCAGGCCGAGATGACTGTTGTTCGATAAGTTCTTCAAGCTCAGTCACTTTTTGCTGTTGAAAAGCGTAAGTGAGCTGAATAAAACTGACCATAGCGGTTAAAAAGCAGATAAATGCGACACCTACTAGCGACATTAGCCAAAAGCTGGTCAGTTTTTTGGTTAGAATTCGAGTCAGTTTCATTCGTCCGCTTCCCGCAGTTTCTTATACTAATTGGTATTAAAATCTAGCACTGAAATTACGTAGGTAACCATGTTCAATAAACACTGTTATACGTAATCATAAAACGCTCAGCAACAAAAAAAGGGCCATATGGCCCTTTTAATAACCCATAAAATCTTATGATTCCATGTAGCCTTCAGGTAGCTCATTAATAGTTGCTACGCCAGACTCTATCGCAGCTAGTGCCACAGCCTTTGCTACTCGAGGTAATAAACGACTATCCATTGGCTTAGGCAATACATAGTTAGCACCAAACTCTAATGAATCAACATTTGGATAAGCAGCTAGAACTGATTCAGGTACTGTTTCTTTAGCTAATGCAGCAATAGCATGAACTGCAGCGATCTTCATTTCGTCATTGATCTGAGTTGCACGCACATCTAACGCACCACGGAAGATGAATGGGAAGCAAAGTACGTTGTTTACTTGGTTCGGGTAATCGCTACGACCTGTACCCATGATAAGATCCTGACGCACATCGTGAGCAAGTTCAGGCTTAATTTCTGGGTCTGGATTTGAACAAGCGAAAATAACCGGCTTTTCAGCCATCAACGCCACATCTTCTGCAGACAATACATCAGGACCAGAAAGACCTAAAAATACATCAGCGCCTTTGATTACATCTTGTAAAGTACGCTTATCAGTGTTGTTAGCAAACAAAGCTTTATACTCGTTTATATCGTCACGACGAGTATGGATAACACCCTTTCTGTCTAACATATAAACGTTTTCACGTTGTGCACCACAGTTAACAATCATCGTCATACAAGCGATAGCTGCAGCGCCGGCGCCCATACAAACAAATACAGCTTTATCGATTGATTTACCTTGGATTTCCAGTGCGTTAAGCATGCCCGCAGCAGTCACGATTGCCGTACCATGTTGGTCATCATGGAAAACTGGTACATTACAGCGCTCAATCAACGCCTTTTCGATTTCAAAACATTCAGGTGCTTTGATGTCTTCTAAGTTAATGCCACCAAAAGTATCAGCAATAGCTTCAACGGTATTAATAAACTCTTCAGAAGTTCTATGCTTAACTTCAATATCAGTTGCATCAATGTTTGCAAAGTGTTTGAAAAGTAATGCTTTACCTTCCATTACAGGCTTTGATGCCAACGGGCCTAAATTACCTAAACCTAGAATTGCTGTACCATTAGAAATAACTGCAACTGTATTGCCTTTACCTGTAAAACGGTAAGCATTATCAGGATTCGCTGCGATTTCACGGACGGGCTCTGCCACACCTGGGCTGTATGCCAACGCTAGATCCATGCTAGTTTGTGCGGGTTTAGTTAGGCAAACTGCTGTTTTGCCTGGAACTGGGAATTCGTGATAATCGAGGGCTTGTTGACGAAAATCTGCCATTTTTCTGATCCTGAGTGCAACTAATTAATATCCAAAGCGTATAAGGTCGACAACTAAAAGCTCATTTCATCACTCAATACCGATCCTTTCTGAGGTATTCTCAATTGAGCAAAAAACAGTTAGTTGATAGCCGCTAAGATACTTGAATCTCAAGTCATTTCAAACAAGATCTTCTCATTTTTTAACTTTATCGCTATATATTATTTCTAAGGTGTATTTTCGATGGTTATCTGGGACAAATGCTGCGTATTTAGGCGATATTTACCGTAAGAAAAATACAATTTACCACGTACCAAAACGGTTTTTTGCAGTAGTTCTAGCGTTAAAATGTTACTAAACTTACCAATATCTTGCTGAGATATCATCATGACTAAGTTTTCGCCAATATTGAGCTCTAAAACCTGAGATTTTCTTTCATACCCAGTTACAACTCCTCGGATCTCTTGCCATAAATGGGTATCTTCACGCTTGAGGGAATCAGCAACTAAAGGTTGATAACTTTTGTGGCCCCATAAGCCCAGTCGATTATCACGTGCAAGCTGTTCGACACTCGCTAAACACTGCCAAAAATAATCGTTTTGATACACTCTGGCCTTAGCAAAACCATTAGCCAACATTAGCTCTTGTAAATGCTGCAGTTCGGTGGTGTAAACATAGGCTAATGTACGCCCAAATGGATCTAAGCGCTTTTTATCAAAGGCTAATTGCAGTGTTTGCCCTGGTTGAATAACCGAACTTAAAAACTGCTTTGCCTCATTTGCATATGGCTGCGAAAGGTTGGTAAATTGAAAATCTATTTCAGGAGAATCGATGCCAATCAGTCTAACTGTTCGCCCATCAGTCAAAGTGATGGTATCACCATCGTTGATATACGCTAAGGTGACAGTTTCATCAAACTGCGTTGGTATGCATTTACTCACTTCTGCAGCTGAAGTTTGCGCTGCTATCATTAGCAAACAAGCTAACATAATCTGCTTCATATCCCCTCCGGCGCTCAAAACATCATCATGCTACGGCAAGATTTTGTAAATAGCAGATAGCAAAAAGGCGCCAAAAGGCGCCTTTTTTAAATTCATTGCAAAAGTAATAATTACTTCTTGCCAAGTGCACCAAAGCGCTTGTTGAACTTGTCGATACGTCCGCCAGTATCCATAACTTTTTGGGTACCAGTGTAGAACGGGTGACATGCACCACATACGTCTAGGTGTAAATCTTTACCTACAGTAGAGTTAATCTTGATAACGTTACCACAAGTACAAGTTGCAGTGATTTCTGCATATTCAGGGTGAATGCCTGGTTTCATTGGAATTACCTCAGTAAAAGGCCATGTCGCTCTTCCAACCCGAAGTCGGACACCACATGCGGTTAAAATAAAATTATTTAGGCGCGGAATAGTACAGCAACTCTATAGCAGTTTCAAGCAACAAAGTGGACGATTAATCAATAATCTTTAACCTCTAACGAAATCAATAACAAGCTTAGTCAACAGTCGCTACTCCATGGCACTAAATTGCTGTTCAGAGGTGGTTGGATTGCTATATTTAGCAAGTGTATCGGCACTTGGACAAACTAACCTTGCATCAGCTTTAAGGCCGTGAATACTCTGCTGATTAAACGCCTGAGGGTTGGTTTCAAAAATTGCTAACATGGCACCATAAGGGCTGATCCCCCAAGCACTGGCCTCACGATTAGCAACCCGCCACAGACTCTCTTTACCATTAAAAGCAAGCAAACAAGTTTCGGCTATCGCTGCCGTTGTGTTGACTTGTTTAGCCGCTGAACTCTCTTCACGCCAACCGAGCGCTACCGCAAGCTCATTATCTGCAAGAACGGCATCTGAAACCTGGGTACCTTGCTTAGTGGGAATTAAACGATCTGCAGTATAATGCCTGTCCATAGCAGATTCAGGCATATCCTCATCAAACAGGCTAATCACTTTCACTTGATACCAGCGATTGACTCGGTACTCTTTGACGACTAATACCGCCTTTTTATCCGTTACTTGATTAATCCCCGAAACTCTAAGCATAAATCCAGTGATAGGCTCAGACACTAAACGCTCTTCACCGTCAGCCTGACGAATAGAAAACTGCACCTTATTAAAGCTGTTATGCGAAGACACGATATTTAGCTTTAAGCTTGGATGCTGACCAAGCTCAAACAGTCTTTTATTAATACTAATGTGTGACACCTGCGCATGTGCGCTAGTGCAGATAAAAAAAACCACTAAAGCTAATATAATTCTCTTCATCAACTCTATCCTGTTTTGAGCAAACTTTAGAAGTTAGTGAGCCTGTAAAGACATCTGCAATGGCCCGCCAATCACACCAGCGACAATCTAAACCTCTGCAATAATTAGCAACTCACATGCAACTGATATTATAGCCAAGCTACCGTGTATGTTATTTTACTCTAGATGTCACATCTATTATTCACATGTAACTTTTATATTATGTAGGCTGGTTTTTAGCAACTAACAGAAATATTACAGGCCAAATTAAAACAGGGCTAAAGCGAATAAAAGCAAATGTCACTGGCTCTAGTTTCATTGCCTCGGTACACTTAAGTTAATTTCCTTGCAAAATAGTAAACCTATGTCTTTGTTTGTTGAAGTCGCCCTTCCTGTACCCATGCGACAAAACTTTAGCTACCAAGTCCCTGAACATATCAGCATTACACCGCAAAAAGGTATGCGTGTTCAGGTGCCCTTTGGTCGCCAACAGTTAATAGGTTTAATTACAGCGGTAACAGATACCTGTTCGCTAACACCTAAACAGATCAAACCTATAGTGGCCATTTTAGACACTGAACCACTATTGCCTGAAACGCTTTATAAACTCACCGCTTGGGCGGCTAGGTATTATTTTTGTAGCTTAGGACAGATGCTGTCACAAGCCATTCCTGTTGCGCTGCGCAAAGGCGCTGAAGTCAAAGCGTCTAATATCAGTTTCTGGACCCTAACTCAGGCAGGCAAAGAAGCCGATATCAATCAATTAAATCGCGCACCTGCACAAAGAAAGCTATTACATAGTCTACGTGAGCGCGATTTAGAGCTTAGCGAAATCACCAGTTTAGACTTAAGCAAAGCTGCGGTTAAAGCCCTAGATGACAAAGGCTGGATTGAGAAAAAAACACGCATACTTGAGAGTGATTTAAGCTGGCGCAATGCGCTTGAAATGACTGAGGAGCCACATAGGCTAAACCCCGAGCAAGCTATTGCTGTGGCAACATTAACGCAGCAGTCTGGTTACCATTGCACCTTACTAGAAGGGATCACCGGCTCAGGTAAGACAGAAGTCTATCTGGCGATGCTTGAAACCATACTCAGAAAAGGTAAACAAGCCTTGATTCTGGTGCCGGAAATCGGCCTAACACCGCAAACGATTAACCGCTTTAGACGCAGATTCAACGTTAAAGTCGCAGTGATCCATTCAGGCCTTACCGACAATCAAAGATTGGATGCGTGGCGCCAAGCCAAATCAGGCGAAGCGGCAATTATTATCGGCACGCGGTCTGCACTGTTCACGCCAATGCTTTATCCTGGCGTGATCATTTTAGATGAAGAACACGACGCCAGCTTTAAACAGCAAGAGGGCGTAGGTTATCACGCCCGTGATTTAGCCGTGATGCGCGGCCATTTGGAACAAATTCCGGTGCTATTAGGCACTGCGACACCGTCACTAGAAACATTACAAAATGCCTTAAATGGACGCTACCAACATCTGCATTTAGGTAAACGTGCTGGTGCCGCTGAAAAGGTCCGCCAAGGTATTATCGATATTCGCAATCAGCCACTGCGCTCAGGAGTATCCCACGCGTTATTAAATGAGATGCGTATTCACCTCGATGCTGGTAATCAGGTGATCTTATTTTTAAACCGCCGTGGTTTTGCCCCAGCGCTAATTTGCCATGAGTGTGGCCACCTGCATGAGTGTGATCGCTGCGATGCCTTTTTTACAGTGCACCAAGCACTGGGTGAAATTCGCTGCCACCACTGCAGTAATCAATATGCAATCCCAAGGCAGTGTCACAGCTGTGGCAGTACCATGCTTGCAGGCCAAGGCGTGGGCACAGAGCAACTGGCCTCATTTTTAGAAAAAGAGTTTCCAAACCACCCTGTGGTGCGTATCGACCGTGACACCACTCGTAATAAAGGCTCACTAGAAAGCCACCTTAATGCAATTCATAAAGGTGAATATAAAATTCTGGTCGGCACGCAGATGTTAGCCAAAGGCCATCATTTTCCAGATGTCACTTTAGTAGGACTGCTCGATGTAGATGGCGCTCTGTTTAGTGCCGACTTTAGAGCGCCTGAACGCTTTGGCCAGCTCTATACACAGGTTTCAGGTCGAGCCGGTCGCGCAACAAAACCCGGTACGGTATTACTGCAAACCCACCAAAGTGACAATGCCATGCTGCGCGAACTGATGCATAAAGGCTATGGTGAGTTCGCTCGCAATCAGTTATTTGAGCGCACTCAAGCTCTTTTACCACCTGCGTGGCACATGGTGCTCATTCGCGCGGAGGCCCATCAAGCAATCGATGCTGACAACTTATTGAGTCAAATAGGTGCATTACTACCGCAAGATGATGAGTGCGAAGTGATCGGGCCTATGCCTGCACCGCTAGATAGAAAGGCTGGAAAGTATCGGCGTCAGCTGCTATTTCAAACCAAAAACCGTAATCGACTTCAGGCAGAATTTGAGCGCGCATTGCCACAAATAGAGCAACTACCACTGGCTAAAAAATGTCGTTGGAGTATCGATAGAGATCCACAAGATCTGCTCTAAATCGACTTTATTCGCTTCAATGCAGAAAAAGTTCGCTAGAGGATAGTAATTCACCGCCACTAGCGGCTAAAATAGTCGGTTACTCCTTATTATTTTTCTTTATGTAAGTGTCGATTAAACGCCAATGAAATCACATACTCAATCTTTACTCGCTGAATCTTTAAATGCCCTTAAACAACAAGGGATTGTTCCTGCAGACTTTGAAGCTCGTATTCAAGTTGACCGAACGAAAGATAAAAGCCACGGTGATTTTGCAACTAACTTGGCAATGATGCTAACTAAAGCTGCTGGTAAAAATCCTCGTGAAATTGCACAACTGCTAATTGATAACCTACCAACTTCAGCCCATGTTGAAAAAGTAGAGATCGCAGGTCCAGGTTTTATCAACTTTTTTATTGATGATAATGCCCTTGCTAACCAATTGATGGCTGCATTAAACAGCGATACTTTGGGCATCGAGCTACCAGCACCACAAACTGTAGTGGTTGACTACTCATCACCTAACCTAGCGAAAGAGATGCACGTAGGCCACCTACGTTCAACCATTATTGGTGACAGTGTGGTACGCGCCCTTGAATTTATGGGCCACAAGGTTATTCGTCAAAACCACGTAGGCGACTGGGGTACTCAGTTTGGTATGCTGCTTGCGTACATGGAAGAGCTTCAAGCTGCCAATGGCGAGCAAGCAAAAATGGAACTGGCTGATCTAGAGACATTCTACCGCGCTGCAAAAGTCCGTTTTGACGAATCTGAAGAATTTGCCACTCGTGCCCGTAAGCTGGTTGTTGAACTGCAATCAGGCGATGAGTACTGCAACAAACTATGGCGCGAATTTAATGATATTTCGCTAAGCCACTGCCATGAACTGTATGAGCGCTTAGGTGTAAGTTTAACTCGCGCAGATGTTCGCGGTGAAAGCGCTTATAACAGCGATCTACCTCAAGTGGTTGCCGATCTTGATGCACAAGGCCTATTGTCAGAAAGCAATGGGGCGAAAGTTGTTTTCCAAGACGAATTCAAAAACAAAGAAGGCGAGCCTCTACCGGTTATTATCCAAAAAGCCGATGGCGGTTACCTATATGCCACCAGCGATTTAGCTGCAATGCGTTACCGCTCGAACGTCCTAAAGGCCGATCGCGCGCTGTACTTCGTTGATTTACGTCAAGCACTGCACTTCCAGCAAGTATTCAAACTCGCTAAAACTGCGAAGTTTGTTCGCGAAGAAATGAGTTTCGAGCACATGGGCTTTGGTACCATGAACGGCGAAGATGGTCGTCCATTCAAAACCCGCTCTGGTGGTGTAGTTAAGCTTATTGATCTGCTAAAAGAAGCAGATACTCGTGCACTAGAACTTGTTCGTAGCAAAAATCCAGAAATGGATGAAGCTGAACTTGCTGAGATTGCCCGTGTTGTGGGTATTGCGTCAGTTAAATATGCCGACCTTTCTAAGAACCGCGCAAGTGATTACATCTTCAGCTTTGAGCAAATGCTTAGCTTTGAAGGTAACACAGCGCCGTACCTACTATACGCTTACACTCGTGTAGCGGGGATCTTCAAGCGTGCTCAAGACGTTGATTTAAGCGACGCGAAAATCATCTTAGAGCATGAGAAAGAGAAGGATCTAGGTACTAAGCTTGCTCAGTTTGGCGAAGTCATGGCGCGTATGATTGATAAAGGTCAGCCGCATGCTCTATGTGGTTACCTATTCGAACTTGCAGGTGCATTCTCAAGCTTCTACGAAGCATGTCCTGTGCTAGCAGCTGAGTCAGAAGAGCTTAAAAAGAGCCGTTTATTGTTATCACAGCTTACCGCTAAGACAATAAAACAAGGCTTAAATCTTCTTGGTCTAGAAACTTTAGAACGGATGTAAGCTTTAGCTCATGACAAATCGTGATTATGCAAATCGTAAGCCTGCTCGAAAAGGTAAGAACAGCGCTCGCAAAAAGAGCTCAAACGGAAGCGCCCCTAAGCGCTTTCCAATTTTGCTAGGGCTGATCACGCTTGCAGGTATTGCTAGCTTTGGTTATTTACTGTGGATTTTAAGCAGTTCAGATGAGCCAGAAACGGCTGCTCCAGTCGTTGTTGAGCAACCAAAGAAAAAACCTGTTAAGAAAGATCCAGATGCGCTTCCTCCGGTACCAAAAGAAGAATGGACCTATCTTGAAGAGTTAGAAAATAAAAAGGTTGAAGTTGATCTTCCAGAAGTATCAAACAAACCTAAACGTCCTTACCAAATGCAATGTGGCTCATTTAGAAAAGAGTCGCAGGCTAATGAACTGAAAGCGATTATTGCTTTCCAAGGTTTAGAGGCACAAGTACGTAAGGCTACAGGCAGTAGCGGCGTTTGGTACAAAGTCGTGCTAGGTCCTTATGACAAAAAGCGCGATGCTGAAAGACAACGTCATGTGCTACAAAATAACGGAACCAATGGTTGCCAAATCTGGTTCTGGGAAGGATAAGTCACTTATCCAAATAAAAACGCTGCCCTGTGCAGCGTTTTTTTATGCCCTAAGTCTGGGCTCCCCTTGATATTCAAATCAGCATCCCCATATCTCTATTATCGTCAACCAGCAGGCATAATGTCGCTGGCTAGAGAAGAGGATTTATTGTGACCACTATCGTATCAGTACGCCGAAATAACCAAGTAGTTATCGCCGGTGATGGCCAAGTTTCTCTCGGTAACACCGTTATGAAAGGCAATGCTAGAAAAGTTCGTCGTTTGTACCACAACAAGGTACTGGCTGGCTTTGCTGGCGGTACAGCCGATGCATTCACCCTATTCGAGCGTTTCGAAGCTAAACTTGAAATGCACCAAGGTCACCTAATGCGTGCAGCTGTTGAAATGGCTAAAGACTGGCGCTCGGATAAAGTACTGCGCAAACTTGAAGCTTTGCTTGCTGTGGCCGATGCTGAATCTTCATTAATCATTACCGGTAACGGTGATGTGGTTCAGCCTGAAAATGATCTTATTGCGATTGGTTCTGGCGGCAACTTTGCCCAATCAGCTGCAACTGCACTACTTGAAAATACAGACTTAAGTGCACTTGAGATTGCTGAAAAATCGCTAACAATTGCTGGTAACATCTGTGTATTTACCAACCAATTTAAGACTATTGAAGAATTAAAATACTAAGCCAAAGTGCTGAGTAACAATGCTGTAAAGCATGAGGAAAGAATATGTCTGAAATGACACCACGTGAAATTGTTCACGAACTAGACAGCCACATTATCGGCCAACAAAAAGCTAAACGTTCTGTTGCTATTGCACTGCGTAACCGCTGGCGCCGTATGCAGCTAGCTGCAGATCTACGTCAAGAAGTAACACCAAAAAACATTCTTATGATTGGTCCTACTGGTGTAGGTAAAACTGAGATTGCTCGTCGTTTAGCTCGCCTTGCAAAAGCGCCATTTATTAAAGTGGAAGCGACTAAGTTCACTGAAGTGGGCTATGTAGGTAAAGAAGTTGAACAGATCATTCGCGATCTTACCGATTCAGCTATCAAGCTGACTCGTGAAGAGCAAATAACAAAGTGCAAGTTCCGCGCAGAAGAAGCGGCTGAAGAGCGTATTTTAGATGCACTTCTGCCTAAGCCGAAAGAAGATTGGGACAGCGAAAAGTCTGACGACAGCGCAACACGCCAGATCTTCCGTAAAAAATTACGCGAAGGTCAGCTAGATGATAAAGAGATCGAAATCGATATAGCTGCCCCACAAGCAGGGATCGAGATCATGTCTCCTCCGGGCATGGAAGAGATGACTAACCAATTACAGAGCCTGTTCCAAAACATGGGGCCAGGTGCCAGTAAGCGCCGTAAAATGCCAATCAAAGAAGCATTCAAGCTATTGATTGAAGAAGAAGCGGCTAAGTTAGTAAACCAAGAAGATTTAAAAGAGCAAGCAATTGAGCTAGTTGAGCAACACGGTATCGTGTTCCTTGATGAGATTGATAAGATCTGTAAGCGCGGTGAGTCATCAGGCCCAGATGTTTCTCGTGAAGGTGTGCAACGCGATCTTCTGCCTTTAGTTGAAGGTTGTACGGTTAACACTAAACACGGCATGGTTAAAACCGACCATATTTTGTTTATTGCCTCGGGTGCATTCCAGATGTCTAAGCCGTCGGATTTGATCCCTGAGCTGCAAGGTCGTTTACCGATCCGTGTAGAGCTAGATGCCCTATCAGCTGGTGACTTTAAACGTATTTTGACTGAGCCACATGCGTCATTAACTGAGCAATATATTGCGCTTATGGCGACTGAAGGCGTAACAGTAGAATTTACTGAAGACGGGATCGACGCTATTGCTGAAGCTGCTTGGCAAGTAAACGAACGCACTGAAAACATTGGTGCACGTCGCTTACATACTGTGATGGAGCGTTTAATGGAAGAGCTTTCTTATGAAGCCTCTGACAAGTCTGGTTCTGTTTCAGTTATCGATGCCGAATATGTTAAAGCACACCTAGATAACCTAGTTCAAGACGAAGATCTAAGCCGCTTTATTCTTTAAGCTCAGCTTAACCAAATAATGGCTAAATTAGTGATAGCGGTTAAGGACAATATGCTCCTTAACCGCTATTCTGTTTCTAAATACTCGTAAAATCATGTCGGTTACAAAGATGACTCAAGATAACAGCACACCTAATGTGGTAGCCCTTAAGCTAAAACGTAAATCTCGCCAACTTGAAATGAGTTTCGATAACGGTGAAACCCACCAGCTAAGCTGTGAGATGCTGCGCGTTTACTCGCCTTCAGCAGAAGTGCATGGTCACGGTAATCCGGTGCTTGTTACCCATAAGAAAAACGTCAATATCACTGCGATCGAACCTGTTGGAAATTACGCGGTAAAAATCACTTTTGATGATGGCCATAATACAGGGCTGTTCTCGTGGAAAGTATTACACGACCTTGCAACACACCAACTCGACTTATGGGAAAAGTATCTTGCTCGTTTGCGTGCAGCTAAAGCTAGCCGTGAGCCATTGATCGATATGGCTGTTAAGTATCACAAGTAAGCTTATATAAGCTTGTCTAGGGTCACTTAAACCTAATTAGGTGATCCTTTTTGTTGTTCTCCCCAAAAATTGAATACGCATTTTTAGTACGAGTATTCGTTATCCCCTGAGCTAAAAACTGGCAAAATTTGCCAATGCGGACTTAAGTCCTCTAAGCCTTTGCTGATGCCATTTAATATCACCTGCATTGAAAAAAGAGGATAACTCATGACAGCACATATCAACGGTAAACTTGGTGATTTCGCAGAAACCATCATCATGCCTGGTGACCCACTACGCGCTAAATACATCGCAGAAAACTTCCTAGAAGATGCGGTGGAAGTGACTAATATTCGCAACATGCTTGGCTTTACGGGCTTTTACAAGGGCCAACGCATTTCGGTTATGGGCCACGGTATGGGCATTCCATCTATGGTGCTTTATGCTCACGAGTTAGTCGCTGATTTTGGCGTGAAGCGTATTATTCGTGTCGGTAGCCTTGGCGCCACTCAGCAACATGTAAAAATTAATGATGTGATTTTAGCCCAGGCAGCAGGTACTGATTCACCAACCAATGCTAAGCGCAGCAGTGGCTATCAAATGGCAACATCAGCAACTTTTGAGTTGCTGCACAAAGCCTACATGATTGCTCAGCAAAAACAGATCAACGTAAAAGTAGGTAACGTGTTCAGTGGTGACATGTACTACGATCCTGATGAAGATATGATCCCTGCACTTGAGCGTTTTGGCGTGCTAGGGGTTGATATGGAAGTGGCCGGTTTATACGGACTTGCGCATCACAAAGGTTTTGAGTCATTAGCGATTTTAACTGTATCTGATCACTGTTTGACTGGTGAAGAAACCACAGCAGAAGCACGCCAACTAACCTTCAATAACATGATTGAGTTAGCTTTAGAAACTGCCTGCCAGTAAAGCACGAGTAACTAAACTCGTTAATTTGCCAAGCTAGCTGAAATATAGCTCCAGTTTTGTTATGCAACTGGAGCTATTCAATAAAGGCTTTAAGTCCGGCTAAGTCTTGAATAATAAGCCCTTCTTTATCACGCTTAATTAACTGCAGCTCCTCGAGTTTTTTGACTGCGCGGCGATATACTCTATCAGTAGTTGCGAAGCGTTCGGCTTCTAAGTAACACTTATTAAATCCAGCAACAGGTTGCTCATTCAAGTGCTGCTGATACAAATCATAAGCAATATTGTAGGCAATGGGATACAGCATGCGACGAGTCAACATATCTATTGTGTCTTGATAATCAATAGCAATTGCGCTGGCAAAAAACAGCGCGAATTTAGGCTCTTTTAGCAAAGCTTGCTGCAGTTTCTCACCATTAATAATCGCAATTTCTAACGCTTCTTCCGCAATGATATCAAGCTGACAGTGATAGCCGCTAAAAAACTCCATCTCACCAAAAAGCTGAGAGTCACAAGCCATGGTGCCAAGCTGAAAGCAACGACCATTTCTGGCTGCATACCCCATTGAGATTTTGCCACTCGCAACAAAAACAAGTGAGGTAACAGGCTGCCCTTGCTGCATTAACTTATAATTTGCGGCAACGGTTTTAGTTTCGGTAATGCATTGATGCATTATCTGCTCAATAGCGTCATGCTCTTGCTGCCATAAAGACTGAAAACGCCCTTTAGCTAACGGTTTAAGTTGCATAGTGTATTAAATAAACTCGTGGCTCATCGATAGGCCTAATTATACCTCGCTACACTCGAACTAATACCAATCTGTGTGAGTAAAATTACGGGCTTTTTTTCTGCCAACTCAGCGGAAGTTCAACCTCTTGCCACAGCGATTGGCACAACTTTTCCGGTTGGCTCCAATCACCTTTTAATAGCCACGTAACTAAAGCATCACCCACTTCCGGATAATGAATAGCTTCAGGCATTGGTGCCTTTAGCCAGCGTCTAAGTACTTGCGGATCTAAATGGGTTTTCATGCATTCCGCGGCACCGAGCAACTCTAATGCAGCAACATTCGATAACTGCTCAAATTGGCCAAGCAAAGGCTTTATCAGCAGTTTTTTACCTAAAGTTAATGCCTCACTCGCCAACTCAAAGCCTGCATTACCTATCACACCACCACAACTGGCCATTGCCGATTTAAAACCCACGCGGTCAAAACCGTGCCACTTAATGTGCTCTGGTGTTACCTTAGAGGGTGTATTTGCGTGATAAATCAAAAAAGTGTAGTCATTAAAGGGCGCGAGAAAACTCACTATTTCATCTGCAGCCTCAAAAGGTAAATACACCAAAATTTGGTGAGCAAGTTGCTGTTCAACAACATCAACCTCGACAAAAGGTGGCAAAATAGGAAAACCAAAATGATGCCAATGACAGCCCAAAGCAATATCGACTGGGGCAAAATAATTGAGCATCATCTCGTTAAACCAGTTATCGCCAACTTTAGGTACGGGAAAGTTAAGTGCAGCTTGATGACTGATACCGATAGAAGGCACGCCTTGATTTTTTGCCGCCCACGCAGACACAGGTTCAAAGTCATTCAGGACTAAATCATAGTCGGTTAAATCTAAACCTTTGACATCTTTTAAAAAGCCTAGCCATGCATTTTGTTTAGCTGTTTTTGCTATGCTGACTCTACCGCGTTCTGTGGCAAAGGTTAGCCCTGACTGCACCTGATATTGCCCAAAACACTGCATGTCAAAAAACTGCTCAGCACTGCGACCCGAAAAAAAGAAATCCACATCAACGCCTTGTTTATGCAGCGCTTGAGCCATAACTCTTGCTCGACTTAAATGACCATTACCTGTGCCCTGCACACCATATAGAATTCGCAAGTTACTCTCCTAAATCATTTGCTGAGCGATTAAGACCGACACGATGCCAAGAGTGGCCCCAGCAACAATATCGAGTGGATAGTGCACACCAAGCACCACACGCGATAAACCAATGGCCACAGCCCAAGTCGCAGCAATATAAAAAAGTTGGGGATAAACAAAGTAGATGCTTGCGGCCATGACAAATGCGGCAGCGGTATGACCCGAAGGTAAACTAAATTTATCAGCAGGTTCAATCATTGCCGAGTCATCAGCTAATGCATGGCATGGCCTCGGGCGGCGGATCATGTTTTTTAGTACGAAATACAAAGGTAGCTCAACAAGATAAGCAACCAACATGGCATATAACAATGACTCATGATGGCGATCAAATACTAAACATGCGACAGCTAGATATAAGTAAGCTGGACCATTTCCAGAGGCAGACACCTTAAGCGCCATTGGCTGTAGTCGATGTTGCTGGCCTAGTTGCACTATATATCGATAGAGCTTGCTATCGAGTTGCTTTATTGAAGTCATTTTAGCCCCCTGCGCTTCTTAGCTAGGCAAGCTATGAAAAGTCCATGACGTCAAGGTGACAACAGATCTAAATTTTTATGACAACAAGACCAGCGAATGCCAGCTTGTAAAACTTGCAGGAGGGGAAAACGAAGCGCACCAGCTTTAAGCTGGTGCATAAGTGGCTTACGATGCGAGCTGAGCGCTATTACGATTTCGATATAACTTAACTAAGTGATATACGTTAATACAGGCAACAAAAGCATTCATTCCGGCCACCGGCCAAGCCTCTATCGAAGCGCCATAAATAACGAATAAACTACAACCGGTAAAGTTCAGGCATCTAAGCCAGATAATGTCTTTCATCATAAGTGATATAGCCACCATAACTGATGCGGCATATCCAATGATTTCAATCGTGTTCACTGCTTCCATAAGGCACCTTTTGCTGGCCCTATGCCTTCCTTAAGCTAATTGGGGGGTCCGTGCCCCTAAAGCGGATAAAATTTAAAGTTTATAGCGATTTTAACTGACACCATGCTAACAAAAACCCATACAAACTGTAATAAAAAACCGTCAAATAATGACATCAATCATGTTTTTGTACTTTATTTAACCTAACCGATGAAAAATTACTACAACCATGTTGAGTGGGTTGATATTAAGCAATTGCGTGATTGATAACGCTTTTCTTTTTAAGAATCCCTTATATACTGAGTGCAATTACTTGTTTGCTCGGGCAGCTGGGCGTCTTATCTATCAGGAGTGTTCTTATGGAATACAACACCTCAGAACTTTGTGACACTTATATCGATGTTGTTGATGTTGTCGAACCCATGTTCAGTAATTATGGCGGGTGTAACTCTTTTGGTGGTTCTATTAGCACCATTAAGTGTTTTGAAGATAACGGTCTAATCATAGATGCTGTTCAGGAAGATGGTGAAGGTAAAGTACTCCTAATTGATGGCGGTGGTTCACTTCGTCGTGCATTACTAGATGCAAATATTGCTGCTAAAGCGGTTGAAAATAACTGGGAAGGTATCATCGTTTATGGAACTGTGCGTGATGTTGATGCATTAGAAGACTTAGATATTGGTATTCAAGCTTTAGCGTCAATTCCAGTTGGTGCTGACAGCAATGCCATTGGTGAGCTAGAGATCCCGGTTAACTTCGGTGGTGTAACTTTCTTACCTGGTGATCATGTTTACGCTGACAATACCGGCATTATCCTCTCGCCAGAGCCATTAGATATCGACTAAATCGCAGTGATTTCCACCTGCGCTATACTCATTTAAAGCCAGTCTTCGTGACTGGCTTTTTTACACCTGAACAATCCCACAAAAATCACTATCACTTGCAGGCAAAAATTATCAGCTTAAACTAGGTCACATCAAAGCTAACAATAAGAACAATATTATGCTGCACCTATCATTGTTTACCGAAGACAAGCGACAAGACCTTATCACAACTCGTGAGGGTGAAATTAAGGTTGGCCAACAAGCTCAGTTGCCAATAACAAGTTGCAATCTTGCCGATAACTTAGCTCAGGCTAAAGCTAACGGTGCTCGTTTTGTTATTTTAGGCATTGGCGAAGATATTGGCCCACGAGCCAACCTTGGCCGTGGTGGTGCCACCAATGCCTTTGAAAGTGCTATGGCACAATTTCTAAACTTACAGTCTAATCGTTTTTTCAATGGTAAAGAGTGCTTAATACTCGGGCAAATCAGCACTCAAGATCTGCAACTTGATACGCAAAGCACTACAGAACAGCTGCGTGATCAAGTCGCTAAATTAGATGAACGTGTCATAACTGTACTAACATCAATCTTCGATTCAGGGTTAGAGCCGATCGTTATCGGTGGTGGTCACAATAATGCTTATGGCTTGCTCATGGCTGCTAAAGCCAGCTTTAAACGTCCAATTGCAGCGGTAAACTTAGATCCTCACTCAGACTTTAGACCTAAAGAGGGTCGTCACAGTGGCAATGGTTTTAGCTACGCAGCAGCTTCAGGTGCATTAGGTTACTACCATGTACTAGGCTTGCATGAACTTAAAAATAGTGAAGCAACATTAGCGCAGTTAGAAACATTTGGCGCTCAGTGGCATTCTCTTCAGCAAATTTGGATTCGCCAAGAGCTCAGCCTAGAAACGGCATTAAAACAAATCGCAAAGCAGTTGAATAACACTCAATCTCCCGTTGCCATAGAGCTTGATGTCGATGCTATAACCAATATGCCAAGTAGCGCTTCAACCGCCGCAGGGATCCCATTGTTAGATGCGCTAAAATATGTCAATTACATAGGCAAACATTGCCCAAGTGTATACTTACATTTAGCTGAAGCAGCACCGAGTTGTCACGTAGCTGGGGAAGCTGCAGGGCACCGAGAAACGGGCCAAAGTTTAAGTGAGTTGATCTACTCGTATATCAACGCACGTATAAATGCGTTATAGACAGTAATAATTATTCAACATTGCCAAATAGTGTGGTGTAATGCGCTGTCAATTTTGCGATGCTCTGCGCAACAGCGCATTTTTTATTATCCTCAAACGGATAGTCAACCTTCGTCACAGAGTAGTAGATGAAAGATTCAGCAATTCGCTGTGATGACATACAATCGCAACAATTTAATCGCTAACGTTATAGGAACAGATAGATGTCAGACGACACTCCAAAGAGCACTCACTTCGGTTATAAAACCATTGAAGCAGAGAAGAAAGCAGACATGGTTGCTGGCGTATTCCATTCTGTCGCAGCAAAATACGACATTATGAATGACGTAATGTCTTTTGGTATCCACCGCATGTGGAAGCGCTTCACCATCGAGAGCGCAGGTGCACGCCCAGGCATGAAAGTACTCGATCTTGCTGGCGGTACTGGCGACTTAACAGCTAAGTTCTCTCGCATCGTCGGTGAAACAGGCCAAGTAACACTAGCAGATATTAACGATTCAATGCTCAAAGTTGGCCGTGAAAAGCTAAGAGACAAAGGCATTGTGGGTAATGTTAACTACGTGCAAGCTAACGCTGAAGCACTGCCTTTTCCTGATAACCATTTCGACATTATTACCATTGCATTTGGTTTACGAAATGTGACCGATAAAGATGCTGCGATTGCATCTATGCTGCGTGTGTTAAAGCCAGGTGGCAAGCTACTGGTACTAGAGTTTTCAAGACCTCAGCATGAAATCATGCGCAAGGTTTATGACTTGTACAGCTTTAAAGTATTGCCAAAAATGGGTTCTTTGATCACTCAAGATGCGGAAAGTTACGAGTACCTAGCAGAATCTATTCGTATGCACCCTGATCAAGAGACACTTAAGCAAATGATGGAAGCAGCAGGCTTCGAGCAAGTCAATTACACCAACATGACTGATGGTATCGTAGCTTTGCATAAAGGTTATAAATTCTGATTGGACTCGCTATGTCTCGTGACCTGCCATTAATTGCCTGCGCCGCGATAGAGATCAGTTTCAATAAGCTGATCTCACAATCTCCTGAAGACTACGCTCAACAGCGTGGTCTGCATGGCAAAGTTCTCTGTATCCAACTTTCTCAACTCAGCTGGCCAATATATTTTCTATTTGCCAAAGAGATCCAGGTTTTCTCGCATTATGAAGGTGAAGTAACAACCAAAGTTAATGCCGATGTAACCACACTGTATCAACTGACTGAAGGTGCCAACCTAACCGAGTTGATTAAACAAGATAAACTTAGCCTTGAAGGCGATTTAAATTTGCTGCAGACCTTTAGTCACTACATGCAACAAATAGACATCGACCTCGCTGAACCCTTATCTCGCTATATCGGTGATGTACCGACACACTTTATTAGCCAAGGTTTAAAGCGAGCTAAAACAGACTTAACCGATGTGCTACGCAAGACTCGCTCGCACCTAGGGCAACTGACAACAGAAGAGTATCGACTCGCTCCCCATAAGCTGGAATATATACATTTAAGCGATAATATCGACGACCTAAGTAAAGATGTTGACTCTGTTGCCGCTCGAATTGAGCAGCTTTTTAATAGGATAAAGATGAAACCATGACAGTAAAAAGCATCAAGCGCGCTTATCACGTCATTCGTACTGCTTTGCAATATGGATTAGATGAATTAATCCCCTCTAAGTTAACGCCTTGGTACTTTAAACTGTTAAGGGGTTGTTTTTTCTGGCTACGCAACCAACACAAAGACAAGGTTGGCGGTGAGCGCTTAAAGCTAGCAATGCAAGAGCTAGGGCCAGTTTATATCAAGTTTGGCCAAATGCTATCCACTCGTCGTGACTTGTTATCAGATGAGTGGGCCGAAGAACTTGCTATGCTGCAAGACAGAGTACCACCATTTGACTCTGCGATTGCTCGCGCCTCAATTGAAGCAGAGCTTGGTGCGCCTATTGAAACCTTTTTCGATGACTTTGATGACACCCCTCTAGCGTCTGCATCAATTTCTCAAGTACATACCGCGACATTAAAATCAAACGGCGAAAAAGTAGTCTTAAAAGTACTACGTCCAGATGTTGAGCAAAAAGTACACGCTGATCTGTTATTAATGACCCAATCAGCCGAGTTTTTAGAAAGCCTGCTTGGCGCTAACAATCGCCTACGTCCAGCTGAAGTGGTTGAAGATTATCGTACGACCATTGAAGGCGAACTCAACCTCAAACTTGAAGCATTAAACGCCATTAAGCTACGTAACAACTTTATCGACTCTAATGCCCTCTATATACCGAAGATGTACGAGGAGCTATGCTTTACACGCTTAATTGTCATGGAGCGTGTTGACGGTGTACCCGTGTCCGATAAGGCAGCACTTGAAGCTCAAGGAACCAATTTAAAATTGCTGGCTGAACGTGGTGTTGAGCTGTTTTTCACTCAAGTATTCCGTGATAACTTCTTCCATGCTGATATGCATCCCGGCAATATTTTTGTAAGTCGTGAGCATCCCAACGATCCTTTTTATATTGGCTTAGACTGCGGCATCATGGGCACATTAAGCGATGAAGATAAACGTTATCTAGCAGAGAACTTCTTAGCTTTCTTTAATCGCGACTACCGCCGTATCGCGCAGCTGTATATCGAATCAGGTTGGGTGTCAGCCGACACCGACGTTGCAGCATTTGAACAAGCAGTAAAGGTGGTGTGCGAGCCAATGTTCAACAAGCCACTTGATGAAATATCTTTTGGCCATGTGCTTCTTGAGCTATTCAGAACCGCACGTAAATTCGACATGGTAGTACAGCCACAATTAGTCTTACTGGAAAAAACCTTACTTTATATTGAAGGTTTAGGTCGTCAGCTATATCCGCAACTAGACTTGTGGCAAACCGCTAAACCCTTTTTAGAGCAGTGGATGGCTGAGCAAGTTGGCCCAAAAGCGATGGCTGAAAAAGTTAAAAAACAGTTACCTTACTGGGCGGAACATCTGCCTGAGTTACCAGAACTAATTTATGACAACCTTAAAATGGGCCGCAACCTATCTAAAAATCAAAACAATTTGTTAGATCGGTATCTCAAACATCAACAAAAAGCTCATAAAAGTAACTATCTTTTGATTACATCGGCTGTTTTAGTGATCTGCGGCACTATTTTGTTAAACCAAGACGCTACACTATGGGCCTCTTATGGCAGTATTGGCATAGGCCTCACTCTGTGGGTGCTCGGATGGCGATCTAGACCAAAGAATCGCAAAATTTAGCTAGACCTAAATAACCAAAGGTTCATAATAGAACCAGTATCTAAATTAAGAGGATTCATCCATGGGTGGCATTAGTATTTGGCAACTTCTTATTATTGCTTTAATTGTCGTGTTATTGTTTGGAACTAAGAAGTTACGTTCACTAGGCGGCGATTTAGGTGGTGCAGTTAAGGGCTTCAAGAACGCCATGTCTTCTGAAGATGAGAAGAAGGCTTTAGAAGATAACGCAACTGACAAACCAGCTGCTGACGCTGCAAAAGTGACAGAAACTGCGAAAGTTGCAGAGACAGCTGAGAAAAAAGCTGAGTCTAAAGGCAAAGAACAGGCGTAATCGACTATGTTCGACGGTATCGGCTTTATGGAGTTGCTGCTGATTGGGATCTTGGGCCTAGTAGTACTTGGCCCTGAAAGACTCCCAACCGCTGTGCGCTCAATTTCTAGCTGGATCCGCGCCATGAAAAAAATGGCTAACTCAGTAAAAGACGAATTAGAGCAAGAGCTTAAAATTGAGCAACTTCACTCTGATTTGAAAAATGCAGAGAGTCAGGGGTTAAAAAACCTGTCTCCAGAGTTACAGGATTCAATCGATCAATTAAAAGAAGCGGCTCAATCTGTTAATCGTCCTTATCAAGTAGAAGACGTTCCTGCGGCGAAAGATACTACTCCAGCCAAAGAAACCTCGACTGCAGAGACAAGCTCGACAACAAGTGCTAATTCAGACAAACCTAACGGGTAGTCCATGTCACAACAGCAGCCATTAATCAGTCACTTGCTTGAGTTGCGAACTAAGCTACTGCGAGCAATTGGTAGTGTGCTTTTTGTGTTTATTTGTTTGGTGTACTGGGCCAACGATATCTACCATTATATGGCCACTCCTTTGATGCAGGCACTGCCTGAATCAAGCAGTATGATTGCAACTGACGTTGCAGCGCCATTTTTTGCCCCTTTTAAATTGACATTGGTGCTATCGTTTTTTGTAGCGATTCCCTATGTCCTTTATCAAGTGTGGTCATTCGTTGCACCAGGCCTTTATAAGCATGAAAAACGTTTGGTTATGCCACTGCTTGCAAGCAGTACATTATTGTTCTATTTAGGTATCGCTTTTGCCTACTATATCGTATTCCCTGTTGTATTCGGGTTCTTTACTAGCGTTGCACCGGTTGGTGTAGAAGTCGCTACCGATATCAGTAGTTACCTAAGCTTTATTCTAAAACTGTTTTTTGCTTTTGGTTTAGCCTTTGAGATCCCTGTTGCGGTCGTACTGCTTTGCTGGGCTGGCGTAACAACGCCTGAAGATCTTAAAGAAAAACGTCCATATATCGTGGTTGGCGCATTCGTCATTGGTATGCTGCTTACGCCACCAGATATCATCTCGCAAACAATGTTAGCTGTGCCAATGCTAATTCTGTTTGAAGGTGGGTTAATCGCCGCACGTTTTTATAGTAAAGGCAATGAGGATGATGAGGACGAAAACCACGATGAACAGAAAGAATCTGAATCGTAATTAGCTTTTTAGTCATCTTTTCAAAAGGTATTATCCCGTGCTTATTAAGCTCAGATAATACCTTTTTTGTTTTTAAGGCTAATTTGTAAACTGACTTTACGGTGTTAATTAAGCCAATAAAATGTAAAATCCCCTACAAGCCTGCTTAATAAAAATAAAAGGAAGTTACAGATGAACAAGCCTCGTTTAATGCTACTAAGCCTCACATCATTATTAATTTCGTCTACAGCCAATGCATCGTTAGAAACTCAACTTACCCAGTGCGCTGCGGTTCAAGATAAGCTAGAACGCCTAATTTGTTACGACAAAATCTCATCTTCTTTAAGTTCGAAAACCAAAATAAGCAGCACAACAGAAACCATAGCTGCTGCAGCGCCAACGGCCGCTGCTACAACTACAGCTATAGCAAGCAATCCAAGTGAAGATTTTGGCCAGATTTATAAAACTGAAGATACGATTGAAAAGATACAACTGCAAATAAAATCAATAGCGAAAGATCCTAGAGGCGTTCTTAAAATATCTTTTACGAATGGCCAGGTCTGGAAGCAAACAGATACAACAAGACTAAAGCTTAAAGATGGCCAAACCGTATATATCGAAAAAGCAGCGTTAGGCTCATTTATGCTAGGCACCGATGGTCGCAATACAACAATTCGAGTGAAGCGCTTAAAATAATGCCGCAATACATGGATATAGCTGTCAACTTGGTTGGCAGCTCTTTAGAAAAAGATATTCAACGTGTAGTTGATGATGCTGCGATACATTCTGTCACCTCTATGGTTGTTATTGGCAGCCATATTGATGAAAGCAAGCAAGCGATAGAACTCTGTAAACAGTTTCCTAATCAGCTTTATAGCACTGCAGGTGTTCATCCTCACCATGCAAGTCAATGGCAGCCTGATAGCCTCGATACCTTGAAAGAGCTAAGCCAAGCATCATGTGTATTGGCAATAGGTGAGTGCGGCCTTGATTATAATAGAGACTTCTCTCCTCGCGAGATGCAGCGCAAAGCCTTTGCAGAGCAGTTAGCCCTCGCAGTTGAATTACAAATGCCGGTACTGATGCATGAACGTGACGCACATGAGGATTTCTTGGCGATCTTAAAAGAGTTCCGTAGCGAACTACCAGCAGCATTATTACATTGCTTTACTGGCAATAAACAATCATTAGACGCCTATATAGGACAAGATCTGTATCTTGGAGTCACTGGCTGGGTGTGCGATGAGCGCCGCGGGCAAGAACTAGCTTCTATCGTTGCTGATATACCAAACGATAGAATATTGATTGAAACTGATAGCCCTTATCTTTTACCGAGAAGTATGCGACCGAAGCCTAAGTCGAGTAAAAATGAACCTAAGTACTTACCCTATATCGCACAATATATTGCAACACTCAAGGCGCAGAGCCTTGAAGACTTTGCTGCACAAACTTATTTAAATAGTCGTACTTTTTTTGGTTTAAAAAATTAATGCCAACCAGCTTTCAACGCCTGTTACTTACCATAGTTCTTATATTTCCAAGTATCTTAACGGCAAAAGAACTACATTCTATTAGTGATAAAACAACTGAGACTATTAAGTTAGTACCAGAGCTAGTTATTGCGAACCAGGCGCAGGACGTTAACATTACCGAGATTAGAAACTCTCCGACTATCAAATGGGAGCCATTCAGAACAGCACAAATCAAAGGTATAGCCAATACAAGTTATTGGCTAAAATTTGACTTCATTCAAACAACCTCCCAAGCAAAGCAGCTAATTTTATCGCTAACGAATCCACATATAGATTCTATTGGCCTTTACCACTTCAAAAATGGACAGCAAGAACAACGGTTACAGTTAGGTGATCATTATCCTTTTGCAAACAGACCTATTTTAAGTACTAATTTCTTATACTCTTTTGCTAGCCAGCAATTCGATAAGCATCAGTTTTACTTAAAAATAGATAGCACAGGCGCAACTAATCTACCTTTAAATTTATGGTCAAGTGAAGCCTACTATCAAAATGCAGAGCAGCAAACAGCACTTTATGGGTTTCAACTCGGGGTGCTTACCGCTATAGGCATATTCAGTCTATTTATCGCTTTAACATCTCGCTCATTCAGTTACACCTACTATGCGGGCTACGTACTGTCGATTACGCTTTTTGTTGCCAGTCTAAATGGCCTTGCGTTCAGGTTTATCTGGCCAGAGTGGCCACAAATACAAAACTATGCATTGCCAGCACTGCTTAGTTTATCAATGATGTTTGCCTTTCTTTTCTCTGAAAAAGTAATGCTTTTTAAATATCATAACCAGACAATGCTCCGTCTATGCCGGATAAGTGCTGCAACCTCTGTTTTACTACTTATCGTATGCTTGTTTTTAGACTACACCACAGCACTAACACTCAACATTTACGCAGTAATGCTTGCAAGCGTTATGCTAATGTATATGTCTACAGCACAAGCGATAAAAGGATATAAACTCGCAAAACTGTTTGCTATAGGCTGGTTTTGTATGATGCTTGGCGCTTTAATATCTGGCGCGCTCTACTTAAACATTTTCAATTCAGATCTAACCGCAAGCACTCCTTTTATTATAGGTTTAACAACTGAAGTTATATTTATGGCAGCCTTATTGGCCATTCGTTATAACGATGAACGCATAGCTAAGTTGAAAATTCAGCAAGATGCATTAGAGCAAGCTAAACAAGCAAAAGAACACAAAGAAAAAGCACTGCGTATTGAAGCGCGCAGTAGTGAGCAACTCAGTCAAAAAGTACAAGAACGTACATTAGAATTGGAAATTGCACTAAGGGAACTGAATGAAGCCAACCAAAAACTGACTGAGCAAGCGAAAGTTGACAGCCTAACTGGGGTCAAAAATCGTAATTCATTCGATAAAAGAATACTTGCGGAAGGCCGCATTAGCCGCAGACAACAAACACCTTTATCAGTTTTGATGCTAGATTTAGATCACTTCAAAACAATAAATGATTCATACGGCCATCTAGCTGGTGATCAAGCACTACGTGTTGTTGCTGATATTTTAAAGCAAAATTTAAAGCGTCCAACCGATCTAGTGTCACGTTTTGGCGGTGAGGAGTTTGCTATTATATTACCCAACACTGATCAAACAGGTGCTTTACAAGTTGCCGAAAGCATTAGAAAAGCCATTAATGCTGCACCAATTAGCTGGGGAGATCAAAGCTTTCCACTAACAGTAAGTATCGGCGTGAACAGTGAAGTTATTAACTCTGAAGAACATACAACCTTGCTATTAGAGCAGGCAGATCAAGCGCTCTATCAAGCTAAGAGTGAAGGACGAAATTGCTCAAGGCTATATCGTCCTCAATAAAATTAATGTCCCATTATCTGGAGCAAAATGTGAATATTATTACAAGTGCCTACCCACAACGCAGAATGCGCCGCATGCGTAAACATGAGTTTAGCCGTCGCCTAATGGCAGAAAACCAGTTAACAGTTAACGACTTAATTTACCCAATGTTTGTTCTAGAAGGTAATAATCGAACAGAACAAGTCGCTTCTATGCCTGGAGTTGAACGTCTGTCAATCGACCTACTTTTAAAAGAAGCTGAAGAGCTAGTAGAACTAGGGATCCCATTAATTGCGCTTTTCCCTGTTACTCCAGCAGAGAAAAAGACATTAATGGCTGAAGAAGCATATAATGCCGACGCTCTAGCTCAACGCGCAGTTCGAGCCCTTAAAGAAGCATTTCCGCAGCTAGGCGTTATGACTGACGTCGCGCTTGACCCGTTCACTACTCATGGGCAAGACGGTATCATTGATGAAACTGGCTACATCATGAATGACATCACAACTGAAATTCTAGTGAAGCAAGCACTATCTCACGCAGAAGCCGGTGCAGATATTGTTGCACCATCAGATATGATGGATGGCCGCATTGGCGCTATTCGCAAAGCACTAGAAGAAGCAGGTCATGTAAACACCCAAATCATGGCTTACTCAGCTAAATACTCTTCAAACTACTACGGACCATTCCGTGATGCAGTAGGCTCAGCAGGTAACCTAAAGGGCGGCAATAAGCACAGCTACCAAATGGATCCAGCTAATAGTGATGAAGCTTTACACGAGGTTGCCCTGGATATTCAAGAAGGCGCAGACATGGTTATGGTTAAGCCAGGTATGCCATACTTAGATATCGTTCACCGTGTAAAAACAGAGCTTGCAGTACCTACTTTTGCCTACCAAGTTAGTGGTGAATATGCCATGCACATGGCTGCTATCCAAAATGGTTGGTTAGCAGAGAAAGCGATCGTTATGGAATCACTACTTTGCTTTAAGCGCGCAGGTGCAGATGGTATCTTAACCTACTTCGCTAAACGCGCAGCCCAGTGGTTAAAAGAAGACAAGTAAACTCTTCTTACACGATATAGAAACGAGAAAGCCAGAGAACCTCTCTGGCTTTTTTATATCGCAAGACTAGCCTCACACGTAAAAGCACCATATATACTGATAGCCCTATTCTAGATAAGTTAGCGTTCAGTATTTTACAAACGCCCAAACGCAACTGCCCTCTATCCCATCCATAGCATTAGAAGTTAAACACTTTCTCACTTAATTTAAAGTCTGGAAATGACCTACTCTCGTAGTTCGCACAGCGAACACATGGGGGTGAAAGTGAGGCGCTTTGAATACGCAGTATTCAGACTCGCTTGAACGCGGAGAAGCTTGCCTTCGAAGCAGGAGGCAAGGCACACGGATGTGCCGAATGCCAGAAACGCATGGATGCAGTTTCAGGTCCCGCTCAGCGGCGGGGCGACGTCGACTCTTTACCACTAAGAATGGCATTTATGCCGACTACCTACCTTAAGTGAAGCAGCCACCTTTACGGGTAGCTGTATTCTAGATAAGTTAGCGTTCAGTATTTTACAAACGCCCAAACGCAAAAAAGCCACCTTAATAAGGTGGCTTCTTCACTTAATTTAAAGCCTGGAAATGGCCAGCTTCGAGCAAGCTCTCCGCGTTCACCCCTTGCATCAAACTTCGTTTGATAAGCACAAGGGCTTCACCCTACTCCACATGGGAACTGAACCTCACTGCGTTCGGGCTTTTTATTTCCCCATGTTCGTTCGGTCATCTTTCGTTATTTAGCGCCTGGAAATGTCCTACTCGGTTCGCGCAGCGAACACATGGGGGTGAAAGTGAGGTGCTTTGAATACGCAGTATTCAGACTCGCTTGAACGCGGAGAAGCTTGCCTTCGAAGCCGGAGACCCCGCTCAGCGGCGGG
>NZ_JADX01000011.1 GCF_000518605.1 Shewanella fidelis ATCC BAA-318
GAATTTGTCTGGAAACCATAGAGCTGTGGCACCACCTGAATCCATTCCGAACTCAGAAGTGAAACGCAGTATCGCCGATGGTAGTGTGGGGTCTCCCCATGTGAGAGTAGGTCATTTCCAGGCTTTAAATTAAGATTTTCATTGAAAATCGAGTCTCCTAGCCCTGACAAGTTAGCGACTTAAAAAGAATTTAGCATAATGCGTAAGCAGCTTGCTAAAGGAGCGGTAGTTCAGTTGGTTAGAATACCGGCCTGTCACGCCGGGGGTCGCGGGTTCGAGTCCCGTCCGCTCCGCCAACATTACGATAAGCCCTGCTAGCAATAGCAGGGCTTTTTCGTATCTGTAATTTACTCATACTGCGATAAGCTCTTCTTGATTGAGTTTTTATGTAGCTATCTGCGGTTAGTAAATTGTATACACTGATCACGCTTCTACAATATCCTGTGTCACTTGCTGTATAGTATGTGACTTCGCACAACTCTCTGTTGCTTTATAGAGCTATAATACGGCTCGAATGTAAAAAGGTTTATAAGATGGATTGCCGTTTAGGTTGTGGTGCTTGCTGCATTGCACCTTCTATTACTACTCCTATTCCTGGTATGCCAGATGGTAAACCTGCTGGGGTACGTTGTATTCAGCTCAATGAGCAAAACTTGTGTAAGCTATTTGGTAAAGCGGAAAGACCAGCTGTGTGCGGTCTCTTTGCCGCAACCGATGATGTATGTGGCTCAAATGATAGCGAAGCGCTATGGCTTATCAGTACATTGGAAGCTGCTACAAACTGATAGAAGCATACTCTAAAGCTTCATCTAATATTTATTTTACGGATTGTCGATTAATGCAATTAACTCGTTATACAGATTATGGTTTAAGAACGCTGATGTACTTAGCGTTAAACTCTGAAAGAGAATCACTGTTTCGTATCTCTGAGATAACTGAAGTGTTTGATCTGTCTGCTAACCATATTTCGAAAGTGGTTCATCATTTGGGTAAATTGGGTTATTTACAAACAGTGCGTGGCAAGAGCGGCGGTTTTAAGTTAGCTAAGTCTGCATCTGAAATAAATATTGGTCAGGTGGTACGCTCACTTGAAAACTCTTTAGCACCTATTGATTGTACTAAACCCTATTGCTTGTTCACCCCTGCTTGTAAGCTTAAAGGCGTATTGGGCGAGGCTGTGAATGCATATTTAGCCGTGTTAGATGGCTACACTTTAGAGATGATCGTAGCGAATAAGCCTGAGCTTAAGGCTTTATTACCGGACCTTTCAATTCCTATCCTGCAATAGTTGAAATTTGCTAGCGACTGTCGCAGCCGTAGGTTGTGGCAGTAGCTCTGAAGCATGTACTAACTGAATTTTCTCATCATCCAGTCTTGACAAATTATTAGTTAAAAACGCGATAGTTTCAGGATAAGGGTGGGCGATCACTACGATTTGCTTTTTACTTTTGGCAAGCTTGATCGCTTGTTGAAATTGCCGCTCTAAACCAGCCCACGATTTATCATTATCTAGAAATATTTCTCTGTTAAGCAAGGGAATACCTACAGACTGTGCAACTGCGCCTGCTTGGGTAAACTTTGTTGTGCGACTGTCTATGAAATAGATGTCTTGCTGTTGCAACGCTTCCATTACCCAGCGCATAGGTTGCTTTAGTTGAGTGAGCAAACTGCCCATATGGTTATTCGCACCACTTGCATGAGGTACACTTGCGATAGCTTTGCTTACTTGTGTTTTAAATTCTGATTCACTCATGGTGTTAGTCAGGCCACCTTGGCCAATCGCTTTACCGTTTAGCGCCTGCATTGGCAGATGCACTAAAATCTCATTGCCCTGTTGATAAGCTTGAGAGGCGAGAGTTTTGCCTAAAGGAGTGTGGGGCAATATCGATAAAGTGATATTGGCGGGCAATGTCAGTACAGCCTTATCCGATTGACGATATCCGATATCGTCAATAATGATGGCAATTTTGCTGGCGAAGGCACTAGTGCTTGGTAACACGAATAATATTAATAATAAAAGATAGCGCACAGGTAGTTAGTTTTCTTCCTTGATCCATGCAATTGCCGAGCTGACCAATTTATCTTGAGCTACAGACTCACGGAGTGAATTTGTTGCGATTATAGGCATATTTTCACCTTCTGATACAGTATCTAAAGTGATTTTTATATCAGGCTCAATACCTTTTGAGTGAATATCCTTGCCATTTGGAGTGGTATATTTGGCTATGGTGAGCTTTATGGCATTACCGTCCATGAGAGTGGGGATAAGGCTTTGAATGGTACCTTTACCGAAGCTTGTTTGGCCAATTACGGTTGCTCGGCCATTTTCTTGTAAGGCGGCCGCTAAAACTTCTGATGCTGACGCAGAGCCTTTGTTGATTAGAACTGTAATAGGGATATTGGTGGCCATTGTCTGTGGTGAGGCGTAATAGTCTGAGTTGGCATCAAAAAAACGCCCTTCCGTTGACACAATTCGGCCTTTATCGAGAAATAGGTCGGCAATGGTTATTGCTTGATCTAGCAGGCCACCAGGGTTATTCCTGAGATCTAAAATTATTCCGCTAAGATTAGTGTTTTGCCATGCAGATAACTGTTTAACCAGTTTTGGGGTGGTGTTTTCTTGAAAGCTGGATAAGCGAATATAACCTATTTGGTTATCTAGAATTTCAGCCTCAACAGAATTAATAGCAATAATGCTAGGCGATAAGGTGACTGTGTAAATCTCTTGGCTATTTGCTCTTAATATTTCAAGTTTGATAGGCAACTTGTCAAAGCTGTGCTGTTTAATTTGCTTGAGTAACTTTTCTAGTTTATCAGCTGTAACAAGTTGCTCATTGAGCTTAATTACACGGTCGCCGGGTTTGATGCCTGCTTTTGCGGCGGGAGAGCCTGCAAAGGGAGTTACTATGGTTATCTGATCATTATCGGTAGCGATTTCTACTCCAAAGCCAAAGTACTCGCCATTATTTGAATCTTGAACGTCAGCGAAGCTCTGTTTGTCGAGAAAACTCGAGTAGGGGTCGAGTTTGAGAAAAATGCCTTCTATCGCCGCCTCGATCAATTCCTCTTCAGATACATTATCAACATAGTAGGTTTCTATGGTGTCGATAACATCGAGCAGCATCGGGTAATTGATACGAGGTTTATATTGCTGAGTATGTTCCTGTCCGACTAAGGTTAGCGAAAGCCCAAGTGCTAAGCCAATAAAAATGCAGCAAAAATAACGTAATGTTTGTGACATGATAACCCCTTCGTCTATAAGGGGTTATTTGGTCTAACGTTTGCAATATCTTGCAGGATCGACAGCTTGCCCCTTGTGCCTTACTTCAAAGTATAGGCCAGGCTGAGTCTGTCCACCTGAACGGCCAACTAAAGCGATGGATTCGCCCTTGCTAACACTATCACCCGCATTTTTAAGTAGCGCTTGCGCATGACCATAAAGGCTCATGTATCCTTTGCCATGATCGACAACCAAAACCATACCAAAACCCCGCAACCAATCGGCATAAATGACTTTTCCGCCAGCAATGGCTTTGACATTTTGTCCTTCCGCAGCTGAGATCATCACTCCTTTCCACTTCACTTGACCGGAACGTTTACTACCAAAGGCTGATTTTATCCGACCTTTGGTTGGCCAATTGAGCTTATGGCGGCTAGATAAGCCATCAAAAGAGGGGTTGTTTTTTGCAGCGGCTAGCGCTTGTTTGATTACCTGTTTAAGGCTAGCCTCTTCGATTTGTAGCTGCTCTAATACGGCGCCACTACTATTCAAAGTTCGTTGTAGTTGAGTTAGTGTGTTTTGTCGTTGTACCTGCTCTTGGTTCAACTTCTTAGCTTGTTGCTGTTGCTCAATGACCAGTTTATTGAGTCGATTCTGTTGCTGTTGCTGTTCAGTTTGGATCTCTTCGAGTTCTTTTAGAGTGGTCTGTAATTGCTCAATAGAATCAATGCGCGCTTTATTTAAGTATTGATAGTATGCAAGCAGTCGTTCAATGCTGGCTGGAGATTGTTGATTTAACAACATTTTACTGTAGTCGTGATTACCAGCTAAGTAGGCACTTTCGAGTTGATTAGACAGTGATTTCTGTTGGGCTGACTTTAGCTGATTCAGTTGTTGCTGCTTATTGTTAAGCTCGGCAAGTTTTTTATCCGTTTGGCTTAAGTCTTGTTTAGTGCGATTGACTTTCGTTGCCGCTTGGGCAATTGCTTTTTCATCCTCTTTTAACAGCGAGACTAACCTTTCCCTTTGCTTATTGGTGTTTTTTACCTCAGATTGCTGCTTATTGATTTGAGCCTGAATTGATTTCAGCTCAGACTGGCGGCGTTCGAGATCGGTCGCACTGACCATTAAAGGAAGCGATAGAAAGCCAGCAATAATGCTGGCTTTGATAAAAAATCGAATGTTCACTTGTTAACTATTACTCTTTGAGTTTTATTATCGAACGGCCTGTCATCTCTGCAGGTACGTCTTGTCCCATCAAGGTTAACATAGTCGGCGCTAAATCACTCAAACGTCCGCCGGTTTCGATCTCTGCGTCACGTCCAACATAGATGAGTGGCACTAATTCACTGGTATGGGCTGTATGCGCTTGCCCAGTTGTTTCATCAGTCATTTGCTCAGCGTTACCATGATCGGCAGTAATTAAACATTCACCACCCACTTTTTCTAACGCTTCAACAACGCGGCCAATACAAGTGTCAACAGCTTCACAGGCTTTTACTGCTGCTTCAAAGTTACCTGTGTGACCAACCATATCGCCGTTTGGATAGTTACAAATAATCACATCGTAATCGGTTGATTCAATCGCTGCGACTAACTTATCGGTGAGTTCTGTTGAGCTCATTTCCGGTTGTAAGTCGTAGGTAGCGACTTTTGGCGACTGGATTAGAATACGGTCTTCACCTTTAAATGGCTCTTCTTTACCACCATTGAAGAAGAAGGTTACATGCGCATACTTTTCTGTTTCTGAAATACGTAGCTGAGTGAGATCTCGGTTTTGTAGAGTTTCACCTAAGGTGTTAACTAAATCGCTTGAAGGATAAGCGATAGGAGCTTTGATATCAGCCGCGTACTCAGTCAGCATGACGAAGTTTATTTTAGGTGTCACGTTACGCTCAAAGCCAGCAAAATCAGGCTCAACAAAGCTGCGAGTGATCTGACGGGCGCGATCTGCACGGAAGTTCATAAAGATCAGGGCATCGTTATCAGCTAACTTAGCAATATTCCCCTCAGCATCTGGGATCACTGTGCTAGCGACAAACTCGTCATTTTCATCACGGGCATAGGCCGCTTCAATCGCTTCAACAGCGTTTGCAGCTTGATGTAAACCTTTGCCTTCAGTGATTAACTCGTAAGCTTGTGAAACGCGATCCCAGCGGTTATCACGATCCATTGCATAATAACGGCCAATTAACGATGCAATTTGGCCTGTACCTAAGTTGTTAAACAGCTCTTCAAAGTGCGCTAGGCCAGATTTAGCGCTACGTGGTGGTGTATCGCGACCATCAAGGAAAGCATGCAGGTAAACTTTTTTCGCGCCACGATTTACGGCTAGTTTGCACATGGCTTCAATGTGGTCTTGGTGACTATGAACTCCACCAGGAGATAGTAGCCCCATAATATGTACCGCACCATCAGCTTTTATTGCCGCATCAATTGCTGCTGTTAGTGCAGGGTTATTGTCAAATTCACCGTCGGCAATCGATTTGCCAATTCTGGTTAACTCTTGGTAGACAATACGGCCTGAGCCGATGTTGATATGTCCAACTTCAGAGTTACCCATTTGACCATCTGGTAGGCCAACATCTAAGCCAGAACCTGAGATTAAACTGTGTGGATATTTTGCATTTAGCTGATCTAAAACCGGTGTATTAGCATGAAAAACGGCATTTTTCTGCGTGTTTTCACGGTAACCCCAGCCATCGAGGATCAGCAATGCCAACGGGCGTTTGCGTGTCGTCATGGTAGTACCTTTAAGTTTTAAAAAATAAGCTTGAAATCGGAATTGGTTAAATATTACTACCAATTAGCCTTGTGCATAAAGACATTTACTAAGATTAGGCTTATCGAATATGGCTATTGAAGTCATATTAGTATCGCTTGAGCTCCCTTTGCGTGACTAACATTCTGTATTCTGCACCAAGCGATGGTATACTCAGTGCCCTCATTATATTTGGCCCAGAAAAGTAGGCAGTGAACGATGCAAGAATATATGGAATTTTTTAAAGCTAACCCGATGCTAAGTATTGCTTGGGTTGGTTTGTTTGTTGGATTAATTGTTGTTGTATTTAAATCTAGCGTGTCTAAAGTCAAAAATGTTAATCACCAAGAAGCGACTTTGATGATTAATAAACAAGACGCTAAAGTCGTTGATGTACGCGGCAAAGAAGAGTTTAAAAAGGGTCATATCGTAGGCGCAATCAACTTACCATTAGCAGATATCAAAAATAATCAGCTTGGTAACCTTGAAAACGCAAAAGCGAGTCCCATTATAATGGTATGCAACGCTGGAATGACTTCATCTCAAGCTGCTCAGCTGATGGTTAATCATGGTTTTGAAAACGTGAATAACTTGAAAGGTGGTATGGGTGAATGGCAGTCAAATAACTTGCCTGTTTCAAAAAGTAAAAGATAGAAGTGTTAGCCGAGCCATTGATTTTTTGTTGAGTAATTGATTAGAGTGTTAACGCTTAACTTATGTGGTTGCCGGCATTGAACTGAGGGACAACAAGCTCCCTCCTAAAAGCGTCTGTTGACTAAATAAATCAAAAACCGGGAACGCAAATTGGGATCCCCAAGTTTGCCAAGCCCTGAGACTGGCTCTTTTATGTAGCCTCATTAACATTTTTTAAAGGTAGGATAGTATGGCTGAAGTAGCAAACAACGAACAACAAGGTCCACAATTCAACATTCAACGTGTTTACACAAAAGATATCTCTTTTGAAACACCAAACAGCCCAGCTGTTTTCCAAAAAGAGTGGAACCCAGAAGTTAAGCTTGATCTAGATACTCGCAGCAACAAACTATCTGACGACGTATACGAAGTTGTTCTGTCTCTAACAGTAACAGCTAAGAATGGTGAAGAAACTGCATTCCTATGTGAAGTTCAGCAAGCGGGTATCTTCGCTATCGCTGGTCTAACTGAACAGCAGCTAGCTCACTCTTTAGGTGCATACTGCCCTAACGTTCTTTTCCCATACGCTCGTGAAGCAATTGGTAGCCTAGTAAGCCGTGGTACTTTCCCACAGTTAAACCTAGCTCCAGTAAACTTTGACGCACTATTTGCTCAGTATGTTCAACAGCGTCAAGCTGCTGCAGCTGAAGCACCAGCAGAAGAAGCTAACGCTTAATCGCATGAAAAACACTGCCGACATTACGGTACTGGGGGCGGGCTCTTACGGGACCGCCCTTGCCATTTCTTTAGCGAGTAATGGTCACAGAACCATGCTTTGGGGACACGAACCCGAGCACATTGAAAACCTGAAAAATGATAAGTCTAACGAAGCATTTTTACCGGGTATTCCGTTACCAGACTTACTTATTCCAGAAGCAGATTTAGCAACAGCATTAGCCGCATCTAACAATGTGCTAGTGGTGGTGCCTAGCCATGTTTTTGGTTTAGTTCTGACTCAAGCAAAACCACTATTACGCAAAGACTCTCGAATTGTATGGGCAACGAAAGGCTTAGAGCCTGAAACCGGCCGTTTAATTCAAGATGTTGCGCGTGAAGTGTTAGGCGATGAGTTTCCGTTAGCTGTGCTCTCAGGGCCTACTTTCGCTAAAGAACTTGCTGCAGGAATGCCTACGGCAATTTCGATAGCTGGTACCGATCCACAGTTCACTAAAGACTTAGTTGAACTACTGCATAGCCCTAAGCGTTTGCGCGTTTATGCCAACGATGACTTTATCGGTCTGCAACTGGGTGGTGCGGTTAAGAACGTTATTGCTATTGGTGCAGGTCTTTCTGATGGTATTGGATTTGGCGCCAACGCCAGAACAGCACTGATTACCCGTGGTTTAGTTGAGTTAACTCGATTAGGCGAAGCGCTTGGCGCTCAAGGTTCGACCTTTATGGGCATGGCTGGCTTAGGTGATTTGGTGCTCACTTGTACCGACAATCAGTCACGTAACCGCCGCTTTGGTCTAGCACTTGGTAAAGGTTGTGATGTTGAAACAGCACAAGATGAAATTGGCCAAGTAGTTGAAGGTTATCGCAATACTAAAGAGGTCTACACGCTAGCTAAGCGTTTAGGTGTTGAGATGCCTATCACTGAGCAGGTTTATCAAGTCTTGTATAAAGGCAAATCTCCTGTGGATGCCGCCAAAGAGTTGTTAAGCCGCGAGCAGAAGTCTGAGACTTCGTCGGCAGAATAGTATTCAGCTATTAAACTGAATAACTAATACAGTTGATTAAAACCGAAGCCTAGCTTCGGTTTTTTGTTTTGCGCCTACCAGCTGTTGGGGGTAGTACTTCCATGTACAGATACTACTTCATGCCATCCATGGCATAGGTGTTGAGAGTGGTATAAATACTTCCATGTACAAATAACAGTGCTAAAATAGCGCCCCTTTTGTGCTCAAAACTTCCTCTATATTTGAGGCTAGTTACGTTTTTAGGAGTTATCGAGTGAAACATCATGACGTCATTATTATAGGTGCAGGTGCTGCTGGACTAATGTGTGCAGCGACAGCGGGTTACCGAGGCCGTGATGTGTTAGTGCTAGATAATGCTAAGCAAGCGGGGCGAAAAATTCTAATCAGTGGCGGCGGCCGCTGTAACTTCACCAATCAGAAAGTGGAGTCGAGTAACTTTATTTGCGGCAACAGCCACTTTGTTAAGTCAGCTTTAGCACGTTACCGCTCAACTGATTTTATCGAATTGGTCGAGCGTCATGGCATTGAGTATCACGAGCGCGATCATGGTCAGCTATTTTGCAATGACTCAGCGAAAGAGATTGTGACTATGCTGCTTACTGAAAGTGAGTGGGCTGGCGCACAGATAAGATTACGCACTGAAATCAGTGAGATCAGTAAAAATGCAGATGGCTTGTTTGAACTGATAACCGACAAAGAACACTACTCTTGTGAGTCTTTAGTGATTGCCACCGGTGGCTTGTCTATGCCAAAGCTGGGGGCATCGCCTTACGGCTACCATATTGCTCAGCAGTTTGGTTTAAAGGTGCTGCCAACCCATGCTGGACTCGTGCCATTCACTTGGCACAGCGATCAAAAGCAACGCTTTGAAACCCTATCAGGCATTGCGGTGCCAAGTACTATCACCGCTAAAGATGGCACTCAATTTAGTGAGGCATTGCTATTTACCCATCGTGGTCTTTCAGGGCCTGCTATTTTGCAGATCTCAAATTACTGGAACCCTGGCGAAGCCATTAGCATTAACTTGTTACCGGGTGAGGATGTGCGTGCCAAGTTACAGCAAGCGCTTGAGGCGAGTCCAAAACAAAGCCTGCGCAATGCGCTGTCGCAATGGTTACCTAAACGTTTAGTTGAAGTGCTATTTGCTGAGGTGTTACTTAACAAGGCACTTAACCAGTTAGTTCATGCTGAGTTAGAGCAATTGGCTGTCGATCTTGAGTCTTGGAGCTTAGTGATGAACGGCACCGAGGGCTATCGTACTGCCGAAGTGACGCTAGGCGGCGTTGATACTAATGAGCTCTCATCTAAAACCATGGAAGCTAAAGCTGTTCCTGGTTTGTATTTCGTTGGCGAAGTGATGGACGTAAGTGGTTGGTTAGGTGGGTTTAATTTCCAATGGGCGTGGAGCTCTGGAGTTGCAGCTGGCCAAGCTGTATAAGGTGTTTTGGAACAATAAAAACTATAGCCTTGAGACTTTAAATTGTTTTTTGTTTCCGCGCTTAGCGGTATATGTTTGAATAATTAGCGTCTAGTTTAAGGAAGAACTAGCGCAATGAATTAGCTTTTTACCATATTTTCAGATACTTCCTGCCAAAGTTTTACTCTCTAAAAAGTCGTACCTTCCAAATACAGCCTTGTAAATCGTATTCGTCAATGTGATCCCTAGCGGTGGCAAAAAATGATGCTCTTTTTCTCTAGACTGCAGCACTTGTAAATAGACTAAGCTTTAGTCAATACTGTGTAGGTTGCTGGTTAGTTACTGAACTGTTGGTAATTATTGTAGTTGCTGAGGTTAAAAGGATATTTTCAGATGCCGACTCCAAATGCTGAGGTTATTTATTACGTAGAGCTTGACGCTGCATTTTGGGCGGTAATGGCAGATGGACAGTGGATTATGATTCTGCCACACCAGATGCTAATGGATGTTCCTGTTCACAAACTGACATCAAAAGCTATCGAAGTCGATGATAGCGGTAATGGATATAGTTTTATTGATGGCGTAAAAATTCTTATTCCTCAGAATGTTATTCAGTTAAGCACGATAGAAAATAATGCTGAGCCGCAAGAGCAAGAGCAAGAGCAAGAGCAAGAACAGAGGGAAAGTCGCAATCAAAGTGACTCTGCGAGTGAACAACAAGAGGGCTTGAACTTAATTTATCAAGTTGTTCGATCTGATAACGACAGTGTTATTGCTGAATCAGGTTTTACCACCCAAGGAGATCAACTCACATCCCAAGCTAATAACCAGTTTACCGCTAATCAGCAAGACACATTTATTCCTATCAGCTTAACTGTTGAATTTATTGATATCGATGGTTACCTCAATCAGTTTGAAGTGCCTAAAGTCATTTTATCTGGTCGCGCTATTAACGCTGCCGACGGCCAAATTCTAGAGCTAACTATTACTGATAGTCTTGGCTTGTCTCAACGTTTTAGCGTGACAGCTTTTAATCAACAGTGGCAGCTAGATGCTGTTGATTTGCAGTCATTTGCAGAAGGGGAACTTCAAGCTGTTATTACCGCTTCAACTTATCCTGGTGAAGTAACCAATGACACTGATACCAGCATAAAAGACACACTCGCTGAGATATCTATTGAGGTTGATACAGGTAATGACACTGTGCTTAATGCTCGAGAGATTAAGCGGGTCGATATGGAAGGTGTCGCCAAGAATATCGAAGATGGGCAAGCCGTTACGATTACGGTAACAGATATAAATGGGCTGCAACTCACCTTTACTACAAGTGTATTGAATGGCTTGTGGCAGCTTGAAAATAAAGATCTTTCTAGCTTAGCTGAAGGTCCGTTGCAATTTACTGCTCATAGTATTGATGTGGCGGGTAACCCCGCAAACGGTTTCGCTGAAGCTTATAAAGAGAGCCAAGCTGCAATTACCATAGCCGCAATCGATAACGATGGTGTACTCAATCAAGTTGAGGCAGGGCAATCAGTACTAGCAGGGGTTGTGCGTAATGTTGAAGACGGTCGCCCCGTTGAAGTGTTTGTTACCGACATTAACGGCAAAACCATAGTGTTTAATAGTATTACTCGCAATGGTACTTGGTTGCTCGATGGAGTTGACTTGTCGTCGCTGGCGGAGGGGGAATTAACCCTAAGAGCGATAACTTCTGACTTTGAGGGCAATATTGGCACCAGTACAAATACCGTGCTGAAAGACACCTTGGCCTCAGTCACTATCGAGATTGTCGATAATGATCAGGTGATTAATAGCCAAGAACAGCAAGCTGTTACGGTGCGTGGCACGGTCAGTAATATTGAAGACGGTCAAACTATTACCGTTGTTTTAACTGATAGTTTTGGGAATGAGCGTAGCTTTACAACCGTGGTCACGGCTGGGGCATGGCAACTCTCAGGTTTAGATCTAACAGGCTTTGCTGATGGTAGTTTAACCGCGACAGTATCGGTTTCCGATGCCGCAGGTAACCTCGCAACGGCTACCGATTCTATCGCGGTGGATATCTTAGCTTCTATCACCATTGATGTTGATACCGGCAATGATACTGTGCTCAATGCACGAGAAATGCTGCGCGTCGATATGTCTGGTTACGTCACTGATATTGAAGATGGACAAGTGGTGACCATCGTCGTAACGGATAATGCGGGTCAGCAATTACAGTTCAATGCAATTGTTACTAATGGCAGCTGGCAACTGCAAGATAAAGACCTATCTAGCCTTGCTGATGGCCCACTGACTTTTAGCGCTAGCGCAACTGATCTTGCAGGCAATGCAGCAAGTGCCACCGATAATGCCTACAAAGAAAGCCAAGCCGCGATAACCATTAGCGCCATTGATAACGATGGCGTACTTAATCAAACCGAGGTCGGTCAATCCGTCCTTGGGGGCTTTGTTTATAACGTCGAAGACGGTCGTCCCGTTGAAGTGTTTGTTACCGACATTAATGGCAAAACCTTAGTGTTTAATAGTATTACTCGCAATGGTACTTGGTTACTCGACGGAGTTGACTTGTCGTCACTGGCGGAGGGGGAATTAACTCTTAGAGCGATAACTTCTGACTTTGAGGGCAATATTGGCACCAGTACAAATACCGTGCTGAAAGACACCTTGGCCTCGGTCACGATTGAGATTGTCGATAATGATCAGGTGATTAATAGCCAAGAACAGCAAGCTGTTACGGTGCGTGGCACAGTCAGTAATATTGAAGATGGTCAGACGGTAACAGTGCTCTTCAGTGACGGTTTAGGGAATGAGCGTAGCTTTACAACCGTAGTCACCGCAGGGGCGTGGCAACTATCAGGTTTAGATCTAACCGGTTTTGCCGATGGCAGTTTAACCGCAACAGTATCGGTTTCCGATGCCGCTGGTAACCTCGCAACGGCTACCGATTCTATCATTGTGGATATTCTTGCCTCGATAACCATTGATGTGGATACCGGAACTGATGCGGTGATTAACGCTGCCGAGATGGCAATGGTTGACCTATCGGGTACGGTTACAGACATTGAGGCCGGGCAAACGGTTACGGTAATCGTCACTGATATAAATGGTAAAACCTTAACTTTCACTACCATGGTCGTAGGCTCTGGTTGGCAGATTGATGATGCAGATCTGTCGAGTCTTAGCGATGGCGCGTTAAGTTTCTCTGCTAGCGTAAGTGATGTGGCTGGTAATGTGGTTGATGCGACAACCAATGCCGATAAAGACAGCCTAGCCAGTATTACGGTTGAAATTGTTGATGATAACGGTGTTATTAATAGTGAAGAGCAGCAAGCTGTTAGGGTGCGTGGCACGGTTAGTAATATAGAGGACGGTCAGGTAGTAACCGTGATCCTCAGTGACGGTTTGGGAAATGAGCGTAGCTATACAACCGTGGTCATTGCTGGGGCATGGCAACTCTCAGGTTTAGATCTAACAGGCTTTGCCGATGGCAGTTTAACTGCAACGGTATCGGTTGCAGATGCCGCAGGTAATCTCGCAACGGCTGCAGATTCTATCGCGGTGGATATTCTTGCCTCGATTACCATTGATGTCGATACCGGCAGTGACACCGTTATTAACGCACGTGAGATGCTGCGCGTCGATATGTCAGGTGAAGTAACAGACATTGAAGACGGTCAGAGAGTATCAATTACTGTCACTGATAATGCGGGTCAGCAGTTGCAGTTTATGGCGATTGTGATTAATGGTCAGTGGCAACTGCAAGATAAAGACTTATCTAGCCTTGCTGATGGTCCACTTACTTTTAGTGCTAGCGCAACTGATCTTGCTGGTAATACAGCAAGTGCCACCGATAATGCCTACAAAGAAAGCCAAGCAGCGATAACCATTAGCGCCATTGATAACGATGGCGTACTTAATCAAACCGAGGTCGGTCAATCAGTCCTTGGGGGCTTTGTTTATAACGTTGAAGACGGTCGTCCAGTCGAAGTATTTGTAACCGACATTAACGGCAAAACCTTAGTGTTTAATAGTATTACTCGCAATGGAACTTGGTTGTTAGATGGACTGGACTTGTCGTCACTGGCGGAGGGGGAATTAACCCTAAGAGCGATAACTTCAGACTTTGAGGGCAATATTGGCACCAGTACAAATACCGTGCTGAAAGACACCTTGGCCTCGGTCACGATTGAGATTGTTGATAATGATCAGGTGATTAATAGCCAAGAGCAGCAAGCTGTTACGGTGCGTGGCACGGTCAGTAATATTGAAGACGGTCAGACGGTAACGGTGCTCCTCAGTGACGGTTTAGGGAATGAGCTTAGCTTTACAACCGTAGTCACCGCTGGGACATGGCAACTATCAGGTTTAGATCTAACCGGTTTTGCCGATGGCAGTTTAACCGCGATGGTGTCGGTTTCCGATGCCGCAGGTAACCTCGCAACGGCTAGCGATTCTATCGCGGTGGATATTCTTGCCTCGATTACCATTGATGTGGATACCGGAACTGATGCGGTGATTAACGCTGCTGAGATGGCAATGGTTGATCTATCGGGCACGGTTACAGATATTGAGGCCGGGCAAACGGTTACGGTAACGGTCACCGATATTAATGGTAAAACCTTAACTTTCACTACCATGGTCGTGGGCTCTGGCTGGCAAATTGATAATGCAGATCTGTCGAATCTTAGCGATGGCGCGTTAAGTTTCTCTGCTAACGTAAGTGATGTGGCTGGCAATGTGGTTGATGCGACAACCAGTGCCGATAAAGACAGCCTAGCAAGTATTACGGTTGAAATTGTTGATGATAACGGCCTGATTAATACTGCAGAATCAAAAGATGCAACTTTAGCTGGCACAGTGACTAATATTGAAAACGGTCGCCCTGTGGTGATCACGGTAACTGATGTCAATGGCAAAACCATAACCTTCAACAGTGTGGTTGTTAACGGTACATGGCAGGTAGAAAATGTCGACTTATCAGTGTTTGCTGATGGTCAGTTGTCGTTGCAAGCAAGTAGTTCTGATCTGGCTGGTAACCCCGCCGTTGCAAATAATACTGCAATCTTAGATACGCAAATTAGCATAGATATTGATACTGGTGCGGATGGGTTCGATGCTGCATTGTTTATCTACGGGGTTCAAAAATCCCTGAGCGGGACGACAACCGGAGTTGAGGTTGGCCAGACAGTAGTGCTAAACCTCTCTGATGGCGTTAATAGCATAAGCTTTAGTACAGTTGTTGCTGCAGATGGTAGTTGGCTATTTGATAACATTGATGTAGCTGGTTTAAATCGTCGAGCCTCTTGGAGTCTAGACGTTACCGCTACCGATCAAGCTGGCAATAGTGCAACAGATGCTATGCCAACCATGTTGGTTCCTGATATCGCCTCGTTATATGAAGTGGTGCTCAACGTAAGTTCAAGTACCAGTGTAGAAGTGCCGATTGATATTTTTGATGCCGACGTTAGCATCACTGCTGAACAAAGCCGTTTATTGTTGCTCACATCTGAAGGACAAGCGCTCAGCATTAATGTTGCTGCGGATGGCCAGTCATTTGTTCTTACCCGTGATGGTGACGGTAAAGTCGTGATGACAGCAAGTTTATCGGCATCAAGTTTAAATGTGACCCTGTTTCAACCTATGGATGAGCTCAATAATAAGAATGTGCTCAGTTATATCCGCCTGAGTGGGGTACAACACGATGCTGACGGGACTTCAGAAGAGATCATTACCTATGCAGTGCTGAACATTCGCGACTCAAGAGCTTTTGCTTTTGATGATCATGCGTTTGTGGTCGAAGATACAGTGGCTGTGGGCTCACTACTGGGTAATGATTACACCATTGAAGGGCCGCTAACGCTAACATCGGTTAATTATAATGGTACTGACTATCCTGTTACCCCCGGTGCTGCAGCGGTAATCAACACTCCTCAAGGAGTGATCACTATTCAGTCTAACGGTAGTTGGAGTTTTAGCGTAGCAGACAACCTTGATAACTCGGTATTACAAGAGGTTGAGCTGGTCTATACCGTGGTTGATGTGGATGGCAGCAGCGCTAATGCCAATGCGACCTTCACTGTTGCAGATGGCGTCGCTGGCAGTATGGCTGATGTAATAGGAACAAATACTGAAGCTGATATTGATGCTGCAGTGCAAAGCACCTTGAAGACCTTCACGGTTACGGCTGGTTCAGATACGTTAATTGCAGACTCTATTCGATTTACCGCATTAACGCCGTTCCAGTTAGCCAATCTTGGCTTAACAAGCAGCGGAGCCGCGCTTAAATTCGAATTGTCGAATAACGGTAAAACCTTAACTGCGAAAACGGATAATGCAGCAGCTACGGTAGTATTTAGCATTACGTTATCAGCTAGCAATACTGGTGATGACTTAAGCGTGGATGCCGTTTTTAATCAATCAGCTCCTTTGGATCATTTATCTAATGATCTGATTGAGATTATCACTCAAGTTACCGCCACCGATTTAGACGGTACCGATATCAACCAAGGCAATCTAACTTGGCAAGTCAGCGATGGTAACTCGCCAACATTAGTCAACATTAGCCAGCTTACTTTCGATGAAAACAATCTAATAGGCAGTGCCATTGTTAAAAATGGTAGTTTTGATGTGCTGGTGGGCAGTGATGCTGTTGCTTCCGTTGGTTTTGCCGCTTTAGGACTACAACCTAAATTGACCGCAGCTGGTGAGCTTATTCAGTATCAAATCAGTGCTGATGGTTTGACGCTAACGGGGCATACCGGCGATGTTAATTCACCTGTGTTTGTTATTGAGCTAAGTGAAACATGGAGCGCCACTAGCGACAGCATTAACCAAGCTTATAGTTTCACTTTGTTTAAAGCATTTGATCAAACGTTTAGCGAAGATATCGACTTTTCACTGTTAGTGACCGACTTCGATGGCGACTCATCGACAGCAACGTTAACGGTTACTGTGCAAGATGCTGATGCAGCGACGATAAACGATATCAATTTAAGCGTTAGTGAGCTGCCAAGTATTTCTGCCTTTGATAATACTGCAACGGGTTCTTTTAATGTCACTGCCAGTAAAGATCCTATTGTGGATATCAGTTTTGGTGTTACAGATGGGGCAGAAGTCAAAAATGCTGCAGGCATAACCTTAACTCAAAATGGTTCTGCGCTTTATTGGGTAGTGAAAGATGGCGGCGCCTCGCTTGATGCTGTAACAGCAGACGGTGTATTGGTCTTTACCATGAGGTTACCAACCAATATTGATATCGGTGCAGAGACCAGTGGCACAGTTGAGCTCGATTTTAACTTAGTTAGCGCCATTGACCACTTAGGGGCTGCAGATGTCTTAGACACTCTTAATGTGATGGTCAATATTCGTGATAGCGATAATACCGTGTCATCGGCACAGGTTTCAGTTGCTATTTACGATGGCCAGAATGCCATCTTGCCTAATGCTCTGCAGCTTAATATCAACGAAGGTAACCTGACCACCGCCAATCCGATCTCCACCAGTGAAGTGCTTTCAACATCTTCTGGAAGTGACAAAATAATCGCGATCACACTAACGGACGGCTTCAGTTTTGGCAGCGTCTTTAGCGGTGGCGATAAAGTCATTCTTAATACAACGGCAAATAGCGACGGCTGGTATATAGCAACAACTGAAACTGGCGGCGATAAGGTATTTCAGATCCGTTTCAATGCTAATGGCAAAGTTGAATTTAAGCAGTTTAAAGCGCTCGATCACGCTAATGCCAATGGCGAAAACTCATTAGACTTAGTATTTGAAGTCAATGCGATAGATGCTGATAACGATAAGTCTGCAGCGCAAACTATCACAGTTACTGTTAAAGATGATATTCCTGAAGACACTGCCAAAACATTAGCGTTCTTTGAAAGTAGCGGCGATGTGTACAGCGTGCAAATGTTCTCGGCCGCACAGCAAGGTGCGGATGGCGCTAAAGTTACCCAAGTCACTTATAAAGGGGTTGTCTATGCTGTTGGGGCAACAATCGAGTTATTTACTGACGCAAACCCAAGTGTTGTTAAGTACGGTGAGCTGGTGGTTGATGAGAATGGTCTCGCAACGGTAACTACTTTTGAATTTGCTTACAATGAACAGCAATTTAGTGAAGATGTGTTGCTGCAAATTACCGATGCCGATGGTGATATTGCCACCGACACCTTAACCATAATAGCTAAAGACGCTGAGGGTTCTGTCGAGGTCTTTAACACACAATTTATTGAAGACACCAATACTGTTTTTGGTGTTGAAGCTAGACCGGGTGATATCGACGAAAGTGAATTTGTTATCAGTATGGTGTTTGATGCTGCGGCACTACAGGGCGGGATTTTATTGCTCGATGGCGTAGAAGTTCCTAAGGATGCTGATGGCAACTATATCTTATCTATTTTAAATGGATTGTTGACTGAAGACCTGCTGACGCGGGTGGCTATTCCCAATGGCGACTTAAGTTATCAACCAATTGAAGATGGCTCTGATGCTACGGCTAGTGCAGCATTTGTTATAACGGTCAATATCACTGGCAAGCCGCCGATTACAACGACTGTACCTATTACAGTTGAATCCGTGGCTGATACGCCAACTTGGGATCCAGACAGTGAGTTTAGTTACTCAGTTAACGAAGATGCAGATGCTTTCAATATTAATATCCATGCCAGTTCTAAGGATGAAACGAACGTAGATCCGCAGGGCTCAGAAACCGTTACTTACGTGATTACTGATATCAGTGCAGGGTTAACGTTGACTGTGCTTGGCGTGACAGTTACCGATGGTATGAGCATTAGCCAAATGCAGTTAGATAACCTGCTTGCTACAGTGGGTGAAAACTTAGCTGGCGAATTTAGTTTCAATGTGCAAGCAAAAACCACGGAAAGTGATAACCGAGATAGCGCATTAAGTAGCGTAGAGACGGTTACCATTGATGTTGTGCCAATTGCGGATAAGCCAACCCTGACAACCCAAAACATACGTAGTGATGAGGATGCCCCGATCCTACTTAATGCGGTTGTTTCTGGCACACTAACAGATACATCTGGCTCAGAATTTTTGAGTTTTGAATTTACCTTACCCGATGGTTGGTCGATAGACGCGCCTTCAGCTAGCTTTAATGGCAGTGTTTGGACTGTGTTAGCTTCAGAGGTTGATAGTGGCGTCGCCAAGCTTATGCCTGCTGATGACGTAAGCTCTGCCAATTTAGGCCAGTTCTCTATATCAGTTAGAAGTTTTGCCACAGAGACATCGCAAGATGGAGTGGATCCGGCCGATGGGGTTATTCATCCTAACCCAAGGTATAGCGATGCAAGTACGGTGACAGTGACCTTGACCGGGGTTGCGAATGATCAGCCAGTGATTAATGCCGACCCTAATATATGGGCGATAGATAACGCGACAGGGGTTATTTCAAATGTGGTGGCATTTAATGAAGATGACAATATCGCATTAGATTTTACCATTGTGAGTTCAGATGACGACGGGTCAGAGTCGTTAGACTTGCGCGTAACCGGTTTACCTGAAGGTGTTATTTTTGTTGATTCAGCAGGTAATGCGGTTAATCTTCCAGTAGTTGATTTTATTAATAATCAGCCAGTATATGGCGTGTCAGCCTCACTACTTGCCAGCTTAAGTTTACAACCAGTGGCAGACTTTAGTGGCCAAATCAGTTTGAGCATATTTGTGCAGAGCACTGAGCTTGATGGTGACTCAGCTGATTACCAATTAACGCTTAATATTGATATCGCTCCTGTTATCGATGTCAATGCAGCTTCTTTAGCCACTCTTAGTTATGGTTACGAAGATCAAGCTATTCCCCTCGACTTTACGCCTAATCTAAATGCTGACACTGATGGTAGTGAAACCGTCACCGGGTTGATAATTCCTTTCCAAGGCGCAGATGGTTTTATTTTAACTTTAGATGGTTCAAAGGTAATTATTCCAGTCGGTGGCTTAGATGTGACGACTTTGCTCGACAGCACAAGCCCAACCTTAGAGGCGTTGCTGCAGTCGGGACGTTTAGCCGCAGTCCCTCCACAAGATGCTGACGGCAGTTTTTCTTTTGCGGTTAGTTATCAGATTACCGATACCTCAGAGACTGGCACTGTTGTGAGTGAATACGTTGCTACTGAAATAACGGTAGTGGTTGACGCTGTAGTTGACTTAACTACCCACTTGCAAAGCGAGCAAGGGGTGCTCGTTAGCACCGATGGTAATGCCATTGATTTAACGGGCCAAGGCTTGTTTTTTGATGGTGATATAGATGGCTCAGAAGTATTAGATTATGTCGTTATTACCGTGCCAAGTGGTGACGGTTGGTATGTATATCATCCAAACGGGGCGATTGATGACGGCGATGGCCGTTGGATCATTCCGGTAGATGGCATGACGAGTGATACCGTGCAGGAGTACGCGTTAGATCTGCTTGCCGGAGCCACAATTATTAGTGAGTTTGCTACAGGCATAGAGCAAATAACGCTAGAAGCGAGAGTGCTAGACCGTGATGATGCCGAAATCATCAGCACTAGCTTTGAGGTGCAGTTTACCCAAGGTGCAGGTTCCAGTCAGGCAACGGCAGTAGGTCAATTACAGATTAATCCTGCAGATGCTATTGAAGATACGACTATCGATTTTTCTGGTCATTTAAATCAGGTGCTGAGTGGTGATAACAACGATCTGATTAGCTTTAGGGTGTTGGCGTCAGATTTACCTGAGGGTGGCTACTTTACCGGTAGTGATGTTACCGCTGTTTATGATGCCAGTGGCGAGAATATTATCGAGTTTGTGTTTACTTCTGCTTCGCTAGGCAATTTAAAGCTGCACAATATCAGTGAAGATTACGCAGGTGAATTACATATCCCTATTCGAATTATCGCCACCGACACCCTAAGTGGTGACACCAAAATTGATGACAGTCAAAGCCTAGAAGTCGAAATTACGCCAGTTGCCGACGGCGTTGAATTGATAGTCGCCAACAGGGTGATGCAAGAAGATGCGCCTATTCCGTTGGGCATTAGCTTGGTATTTGATGACCCTGATGCAAGCCCAACAACGGGTGGTTCAGAGCAGATACTGTTTGGTGACAGCAATAATCCTATCACCATAACCTTGCTTGATGGCGGTGCAATAAATGACATCACTGGGCTTTGGTCATTAAAGGCTGGTACAACCGACACATGGGAGTTTACCGGCACCACCATGGCTGCGTTGAACTTGTCCCTAGGCCTGTTAGAGTTTGTGCCGACAGAACATTTAAGCGGTGATTTTAGGCTCAAGTTATCAGCTACAACCCTTGATACCGCAAGCATCAACGGCATTGATGTGACAGACCAATTAGCATTTGAAAATACCTTTACCATAGAGGTTACTCCAGTAACTGATGCAGCAAACTTACCCGGTGACACGCAGATCTTTACTGGCCAAGAGGATGGTTTGATTGCGCTATCAGGCTTGGATATGAGTAATCTTGGCTTGATTGACCAAGATGGGTCTGAGGTGATTTATCTTACGATTCATGGCGTACCAAGTGGTGCTGTGTTGTATTTTCAAGATGGTGCTAATTTAGTGCAGCTACCTAATGAAGGTAAAGATGGTGGCAGCTTTAATGGTTCGCCAACGTTTTCTTGGGCAGTCACTCCTGCTCAGCTTGCAGGGCTAGTACTGCAGCCGCCGTTAGATTTCAGTGGCGATATTCCGCTGTCAGTCCAAGCTATTACTCAGGAACTAGGGACTAGCGACTTTGTTACTTCAAGCGCAGACATAGTTGTTGGTGTGTTACCCGTTGCCGACGGCATAGAGGTGATAACAGCCCCAGAGAGTCAATACACAAGTCTTGAGGATGAAGTTATTAACATCGACCTCAATGCCAAAATTAATGAGTTTGATGGCACTGAGCTGATTTCAGTTAAAGTCATTATTAGCTCAGCAGATGCCTCGGCGCTCGTTGGACTTGAAAGTATAAAAGTAGGCAATAATTTGGTATCGCTGCAATACGACGCGGCCAATAACAACTATTTTGCAGTAGTGACAGCCTTAAGCCCTGTGACACAGTTACAGATTTTCCCAGGGGACTTGGCATTTGGCACCTTAGACGTGCAGTTAGAATTGAGTTCCCTCGACACAGCGGTAGTGCTCGGTAGTATCGAGACCGATACTAGCACAGCTGAAGTGCTTAACTTTGAAGTTGAGATTACGCCAGAAGTGGATGCACCTGTATGGACTCAGGTTGGTGACGTTATGGCGAATGATGTAAATAACGTGGCCTTAAATTTAGGCATAAGCCTACAAAACCCTGCATTGAACGAGTCAGGCTTACTCACTATTCACGGGGTACCAGATGGGATGACGTTGTCAGCCGGTAGCCAAAATGGTGATAAATGGGTGGTTGATTTTATCGATGTTGGTTCCTTAAAAATCATCGGTGCTCAAGATGGTGACTCGTTTGATTTAACCCTTGATCCGACTGCTGTATTGGGAACAGATACTGCAGAAGGTGATGTCGAAGTCATTACCGTGACGGTTGATGTTTCCGCGCCAGCAATCATGTCTTTTGCAGAAATGAGAGCCTTGAGTTTGCAAGATGAAATGCGAATGGAGCAGATGCTTGAACATAAAGAAAACCTTAGAGAAGCCGTATTAGCCAATGCGATTAAGCAGAGTTTTGAGCAAAATAGCGAGCCACAGCCGTTAGGGCTTAATCAGCATTCAGAATATGAATACGGCAGCCTGCCTAACGATGCTATATCTCGTCTTGAAGAGGATATGGCGCTATTGAGTCAGCAGCCATGATAGATAACAAAACTGATTTGTTAGCTAACGTTATTACTGCTCTTTGCCAGCGTTTAGGGCTCGAGTGCTCAGAGCAAATGCTATTTAGTCGCTTGCTCATTAAACCTAGCGGCCTTAGCAGTAGTGAATTGGTGCAGGCCTGTAATAACGTAGGTATTGAGGCGGTAGAGCAAAAGTTACCTCTGACTAAAATGGCGTTGCCAGCTATCGTTTTTTCCAAGCAAGATACGCCGGCTTTACTCGATAAAAGCGCGGCAGGTGAGTGGCTGTTATTGAGCGGTGATGGTCAGCAAACTGTTATTAGCTCAGCAGAGTTTAAGGCTAACTATCATCAAGATAGTTGGCATGTTAAGCGAAAATTGCTTACTGATGCCCGCAGCGAAGAGCATCACTTCAGTGTTAAGCGTCACTGGTTGTTAAGCGCTTTTGATGAGGTAAAACCGTTTTACGGCAGTTTTTTACTAGGCTCGTTGGCAATTAATATTTTGGCTCTGGTTACGCCACTGTTTACCATGAATGTATACGACCGTGTCGTCCCCAACCAAGCTATTGACACGCTTTGGGTGTTAGCGACGGGAGCCAGTTTAGCGATTGTTTTTGACTGGCTACTCAAGCAAGCTCGTACTCGCTTAGCTGATGTGGCGGGTAAGCAAGTCGATATAAAGATGTCGAATATCTTGTTTGCTAAAGTATTGGGGATGCGCCTAGAAAATCGTCCAGCTTCTGCAGGTGCTTTTGCTAAACAACTACAAGAATTTGATAGCATTCGCGATTTTATTACTTCAGCCACGTTAGTTACGGCTGTAGATCTACCCTTTACCTTACTGTTTTTAGCCTTGATTGCATGGCTTGGCGGTTACATGGTTTTAGTACCTTTAGCCTGCATGTTATTGCTGTTGGTCATTAGTTTTGTGATGCAGAAAAAGCTGATGGCAACGATAGAGCAGACTTCGCAGCTTGCTACTCAGCGCCAAGCTCACTTAATTGAAACGCTAAATTTGCTGGTGGAGACCAAGCAAAACAATGGTGAAGCTAAGGCGCAGCGCATTTGGGATGATACCGTGAGCAGTTTAGCTGACTGGCAGAACGAATCACGTATAGCTTCAAACACCTTAAGCCATAGCGTGATGAATAGTCAGCAATTGGTCACCATAGGGCTGATCATCACAGGTGTTTATCAGATCCATGCCGGTAATTTAAGCATGGGAGGCTTGATTGCTATTGTGATGCTAAGTGGTCGAGCTGGTAACGCGATTAATCAAATTTCAATGTTGCTACTTAAGTTTAAGCAAACTCAATCAGCCATGACTGCGGTGAGTTCTATTCTTGAGCTTCCGCAAGAACAATACTTCGCAAGTCAGCCTAGTACGGCTGTTGGTTTTAATGGTTCGGTGTCGCTGCGTGATGCCAGTTTTTCCTATCCAGATCAGCCGCTACCAGCCTTTACCGAAATTGATTTAGAGATAAAACCTGGCGAAAAAATAGGTTTGTTGGGGCCGGCAGGTGCAGGTAAATCGAGCTTGTTATCAATTCTTGCTGGTCAATATCAACTCAGCAGTGGCCAGCTGTTTTACAACAGGTTAGAGGCTCGCCAATGGTCGGTGAGCGATATTCGAGAACATGTTGGCTGGATGTCGCAGCAACCTACTTTGGTGTACGGCACAGTGTTAGATAACTTGCTATTCGGTTTAAAAGGAGTCGATGAAAACTTGCTCGCCAATACCATTATTAGCTCTGGTATCGACAAACTTATGGATCGTTTAGGCAGCGGTCTCGACAGCCAAGTGGGGGAGTTTGGCCGCCAGTTATCAGGTGGTCAGCGCCAAGCCATTGCCTTAGCTCGAGTGTTATTGCGTCAACCTAAATTATTGCTACTCGATGAACCAACCAGTGCAATGGATGAGCGCTCCGAAAATCAAATTATTGCCTGTTTATCACAAGTTGAAACCTCAATGGTGATTGCCTCACACAACCCAAAACTTCTTAGTCTTTGCGATAGGATTTTAGTTGTAGATAAAGGCCGTATCACCATGGAGCAAACACCTGCCGAGATGACTCAGCGTGGTAAAAGCCGCATTAAAGCGGTCAATGTTCGCCAAAAAGGGGATGCCAAATGAGCGGGCGTTTGCACATTAAACATCTAGAGGGCGCCAAACGGGCAAATCAAGTGATCTTGCTGGTGGCGGCATTGATAGTTGTCACCATTATTTGGGCGTCTTTTGCCAAACTTGAAGAGGTGGTAGTTGGCGAGGGCAGAGTGGTGCCGACTCAAGCTGTACAGCAAATTGAAAGTCTAGATGGCGGTATTTTAAAGCAAGTGTTAGTCAAAGAGGGAGAGACAGTTAAGGCTGGGCAACCGCTACTGATTTTAGATGAACTGCGCTTTGCCTCAGCTTTTGATGAAGCCAGTATTCAGTCTGCGGCATTGCAAAGACAAAAAGCCCGCCTAGATGCAGAAATAGCCTCGGTTGTGGTTGATGATGCTGCAGCGTATTGGCGAGATAAAGTGTTGATTGATGTGGTTGCTATTAGTGCCGCTGATGTTGCGGTGAGCAGTCGTTCAAAAGCCATTTTTAGATCGCGTATATCGCAGTTATCTTCACAGCTAGAACAGTCTGCGCAGGTAATAGAGCAAAAAATACAAGCCATTGAAGAGGCGAGGATAACCACACAGGCGCAACTCAGTGGCCTAGAGTTGGTTAAGCAAGAGATCATCATGACCCGTGCAGCTGTGCGCGATGGTGCAGTTGCTGAGTTAGAGCTATTAAAACTTGAGCGGGATGAGATCCGCTTGAAAGGCGAGTTGTCGGCGTCAAAGGCCAATGGGCGTCAACTTCAAGCGGCACAGAGCCAAGCAGAAGCAGAGTACTTGACTGTGGCACTAGACTTTTTGGGCCGCGCTGAAGCAGAGCGTAATGAAGTGATTAACGAGCTAAATGCACTGACTGAAAGTATGAAAACGTTAGCTGACCGGTTAGCGCGTACAAAAATTGTATCGCCAATAAATGGCAATATAACCAATATATTATTACGCTCAATAGGAGCAGTGGTAGAACCCGGCGAGTCGATAATGGAAGTGGTTCCGCAAGATGGATCACTAATCGTTGAGACCCGTATCGCCCCTAAAGATATTGCATTTGTGCACACTGGATTGAAAGCAACAGTTAAATTTACTGCATATGATTTTGTCATTTACGGTGGACTAGAAGGTGAAGTTATTTATGTGAGCTCGGATGCTCAGCAATTAGATGATGGCACCACCTATTTTGAAGCTCATATAAAAACTGAGCAAAACGTACTTAATGGCTGGCCGATTATTTCGGGAATGCAAGCCAGTACAGATATCTTAACCGGTGAAAAAACGGTTTTAAATTATTGGCTAAAGCCTCTATTACGCGCAAAAGCGAATGCACTTCGCGAACCATAAGGTAAGGATACGATGCGACGATTGCTACTTATACCCATACTAATATTATCAGCGCCAAGCCAAGCTCTTACGCTTGAAGAGTCTGTGGCTGAGGCGATTAATCATCACCCGAGTATTTTACAAAAATACGCCAGCTTTGAAGCTGCGGTTCGTTATAAAAGAGCGGCCGTGGGAGATTATCTACCACAAGTTAAGCTTTACGGTGGCATAGGCTATGAGAATGTGCGCTATAACAGCGGTCGACGTGTGGATACAGAGCTTGAGCGCAGTGAAATTGGCGTGCGTGTGTCGCAATTGATTTTTGACGGCTTTAGAACCACATCTGAAATTGATCGTCTCGACTTTGAAAAAGAAGCTGAGCGATTAGGGTTACTGTCAGATGCTGAAAACCTTAGTCTCGAAGTCAGCCAAGTTTATCTTGAGCTATCAATGGCTAATAAAATTGTAGAGCTATCAGAACGTAATATAAAAGAGCACCAAGAAGTGCTGAAAAATATCGAGTCACGTAAAGACAAAGGCCTGAGTAGTGAGTCTGATGTAGCACAAGTGCGAGCCCGTCTCGCGACCAGTCAGTCGGGTTACCTCTCGGCGCGTAATAACCAAATGGATAAACAGGCGCGCTATTATGATTTAGTCGGCCAACTGCCGAAAGACTTACATGATCCCCAGCCTGACTTTAATTACGTGCCAACTAGCCTACCTGATGCGATTCGACTGGCATTAGATAACCACCCCGAAATTGATGCAGCAATTTTAGATACCCAAGCTGCAAATGCTCAGCACGAGCGTGAAAAAAGTGACTTTTGGCCAACCCTGTCGCTTGAGTTGCAAGCTAATAAAAATGACAACATAGGTGGTATCGAAGGGCCTGATGAAGATGCTCGTGCCATGTTGATGTTGAGCTACGATCTATTTAATGGTGGCTCAACAACAGATCGCACAGAGGCGGCCTCTTGGCGTTATCAACAATCTTTAGCCATTCGTAACAATACCCAAAAGCAAGTTGAAGAGGGGACGCGTTTAGCTTGGAATGCATATGAATTTATCGGTCAACAACGTGGTTTTTACCGTGAAAATGTCGATCAAGCGGTTAAGGCTGAGCAAGGCTATAACAAGCAGTTTGAGCTGGGACGTCGCTCATTGCTTGATGTGCTAGATGCAAAAGTTGAGGTGTTTTTAGCGCGTAAGCATTACATCACAGCTCATTACAATTATAAGATTGCTGCTTATCGGTTAATCAATGCTACTGGCTACCTGATGGAGTCATTCCGTGTTGATACCCCAGAAGCTTGGACGGAGGAGAAATAACATGCGTATTTTTCTGACTCAGTTGCTTTTTATAACTGCACTGCTACTACAAGGCTGCGCAGAAACCGCAGCGCCTTTTGCTGTTGCGCCACAAACTCGTGATTTGCTTGATAGTGATACAGACGGGGTAATTAATGCCCGTGATAAATGCGCGGCAACGAGTAAAGGGGCAATTATTGATAACGACGGCTGCCCAAGCCCAAATATCACGGTGAAAGAAGACTTTAGAGTGATTATGTTTGGTTTCGACAGAGACACCTTAGATGCTCAGCAAGCAGATAAATGGCGCGGCATTATCGGTCGCTTAGCGCAAAAGCAGTCGCCGTCACTCTACTTAGTCGGTGATACTAGTGTAGAGGGCAGTGAGGACTATAACCATGCGCTGGCTAAACGCCGGGTGGAGTACATTACCCAACTCGCGGTTGAGCAAGGCTTCCCTGCAGAGGCGATTAAAGAGGAAGTTTATTACAAGCAAAACCATATTCCTCAAGCTGTATCAGGGCGTGAGCATCGGCTAATCGCCGTGGCTACATGGCAGGAATCAGGCACTGCCATGATGTGGAATATCTATACTTCTGAGCGCAGCAACTAGTTTTAAGCTGATATTAGTCTGTATAACGTTTAAAGTCGGCGACACATGCAGATGTGTCGCCGATTTTTTATGTTTGATTCAGCCAGTACCTAAATTGACTCGGTAATTGTCCAGTCCAGCGTTTAAAAGAGCGTCTGAAGTTATTACTGTCGGCAAATTTAAGTTGCTGAGCAACCTGCAGATTAGTTTCACCCGTTACCGCCAATAAATAGATGGCATTGTGTAGATTCGCTTGATCTTGCAGTTGCTGAAAACTCACACTAAAGGGCTTTAAGCGGCGTTTTAATGTAGCAGGGCTTAGGCCGAGTGCGTGGGCGATATCCGGTAAAGAGTGATGCTGCCCTTTGGTTAGCAAGCGGCGGATCATTGCGGGTAACCCTATGGTAAATTCGGCTTGCTTTAGTTGTTGCTGCGCTTGTAACTCTGCCAGTTTAAAACCCTGTTTATCAGCCATTTGAAATGGCACATTATTTAACGCTAAATCATAGCTGATCACGCATAGAGGTTGGGTAAAACTCAGTTTGTCGCCTAAGTATTTATGATATTGGTCGATATGTTTAGGTTTAGCATAGGGCAAGCTGAAATGACCTTGCCAAGTTTGATTGGCTAGGCGTTTATAGCTGGCAACAAAACTGGAAAGCGTTAGCTCAATAAAGAACTGTTGCTGCTTAGCGGTTGCAATGTCCAGTTGCAGTATTAAGTGCTGCTGTTGTGTTGTTTGCCAGCGCCAGCCTTGTAACCAAGGCTGACTTTGCCAGTGATATTGCTGCCACAACGCTTGCATCTCAGTTAAGTTGGCACTACACAATAGGCCGTTAGTCAGGTTACCGCTTTGGCTTGGTAGCCATTGCTGGCCTAACAAAAAAGCCAGATCGTTTCCGGGCCATAAATTTAGTGCGTTGTCGATAAGTTTGCCGAGTTGCAGCGGGCTTATTTTGTGGTTTAAGTGACGAAGATCTTGCTCAAAAATCCCTGTACCGCTAAGCAGCTGATGAATATTGAGTTGCCGATATTCAAATAAGCTGATTAAGCTGGCGACCAGTAGTGAACTGTTGATGCATTTATCTTGAGCATAAGCGATGCCTTGCATGCTTAGCCAGCCTTTGCAATTGGCCGAGCCAGTTTGATTTGCTTCATCTTGTTATTTAGCTGGCTAATTAATTTATTTGCTTCAATGGTTTGCTGTTCAGTTTGAAGCTGATAGTGCACCTCGGCACAACTGGCTTGGCAGTTTAGTTGATTAATGGCTTGTTTGAGTTCCTTGGCCATCGCTTGGGTAAAAGTGTTGGAAGCGTTGGGGAGTAACACGATAAAGCTGTCACCAGCGTAGCGACACACTAGATCTTGTGAACGCAGTTGGCTAGACAAGAGCTGGGCAATATTAGTCAGTAAGATATCGCCTTCCTTAAAGCCTTGTTGCTGGTTGATGTCGCTAAAGTTATCTATATCAAACATAACCAGTCCAAGTTGTTTATCACGTTTAATATGCATGTCTAATTGGTGGCGAATAGCACGGCAATCATAGATTTTGGTTACCCGATCAACTAATTGATGCTGTCGGAAAAATTGTTCTCGTGTACGCAGTTGCTCGTTGACTGTTTTCTGCTCTTCACGCCATAACCATAACCCTAAGGTTAGCGTCAGTAAGCCTATTGGCGTTGGCAGTTTTTCTAGCCAGCTAAACCAAGTTGGCAAACTACTATTGATAAAAAACTCATCTAACAAGTCCATATAGCAGCCTAAGCTGTAGCCGAGTAAGCCGATAATCAGCAGTCGAGTGACATTGCCGTCAGGTCTTGCTTGCAGCACCATAGTTAACCAACTTAGCCCCAGAATGAGCAGTGCACCTTCTGTGGCGACATCAAATAGATCTATGTTACTGCTGGGTTTGAGCTGCGCCTGCATCAGGCTAAAACTGAGTAAAAGACTAAAAGTGATGGCGATAGTGCATGCTGCTCGATAGATTTTTCCGTTAGCCATTGAGTCCTCTTCGCGCCAAGTTTCACGCGTGCTGATAGCAATATTGTTGCAATAAAATGAACACGCTAGCGCTTTTTGATGACGGTTTTATGATGCAGAAACAGTCAAATTAGCTCAGTGGATTTGTGGTTAATGTATGCATAGTGCAGGGGGGAACGGTAATGACTGCACTGGCTAACCTGCAATCATACGGATTTAAATCCAAATAAAACAATTGCTTGCGTGTTTTTCTTGCTCGGTTTTATCTGTTTTCTCTAAGGCTTAAACCGTTGCGAATGAGCAGGCAAATTGGCTCAGTAACACGGATAAACTATCGTAAGTTATTGAATTTAATTGCAGTTAGATTTTCCCGTCATGTAAATGTCATCTAGCTATTCTAGCTTTGCCTGCAAATCACCTTTAGCAGAATAGGAACCAACACCATGAAGCAGCTCGGCTCGCTTTCACCGCTTTACTTAGCGCTCTTTGCGTCAAGCTTGTGCATACCTAACACCTCATGGGCAGGCAGAGTGGAAGGCTCAATTAAAGATGTCACAACGCAGATCCCGTTAGAGGGGGCCATGATTAGCATCGAAGAGTTGAACTTAAAGCAAGAATCTAATCGAGACGGTCGCTTTTTCTTTCAAGAAGTTCCTGAAGGCCGCTACACCTTAGTGGCACAGTATCTTGGCGGCCAAACCTATAAACAACAGATCCAAGTCGGTGAGATCAGTTTGACTCAAACCGAAATTGAGTTGAGTGGCGATGGCGTTGAACATATTCAAGTGATTGGTCAGCGTGGTGCTTTAAGTAAATCGTTAAACCGCCAACGCGCTGCTGACAATTTAGTCAGTGTATTAAGTGCCGATGCACTGGGCAACTTTCCTGACACCAATATTAGTGAGGCGCTACAAAGAGTGCCCGGGGTATCGATTGAACGTGATCAAGGTGAAGGCCGCTTTGTACGTGTTCGCGGCATGGCGCCAGACTATAACTCTGTATCGATGAATGGCACTCGTTTACCCTCGCCAGATAGTGACCGTCGTGCTGTTGCCTTAGATGTTGTGCCTGCTGACTTATTACAATCGGTTGAAGTGACGAAAACCTTAACTCCTGATATGGATGCCGACTCGCTTGGCGGTGCGATAGAAGTCAAAAGCTTGTCGGCATTTGACCGTGATGAAAGGTATATCAACGTCAGTGCTGAGGGCAGTTATGATGCGATGACAGAAAGCAGTAACCCAAAGCTGGCGGCTAGCTTTAGCGACATTTACCAAGATAATTTCGGTGTGGCACTTGCTGCGAGTTGGTACGACAGGGACTTTGGTTCCGATAATGTCGAAACTGGCGGCAAGTGGAGCTTTGATGAGCCAGCACGCTTGGAGGAAGTTGAGCAAAGAGATTACGACATTAATCGAGAGCGGATCGGGATCGGTGCCAATTTTGATTTTCGTCCCAACGATAATAATGACCTGTACTTACGCACTCTCTATAGCAGCTTTGTTGATAGCGAAACTCGAAATTCTAATGAGATTAAGTGGGATGAGGCGACCTTAGCTGATCAGCTAAGTGCCGCAGAAGCGACACGCTCACTCAAGTCTAGAGAGGAAGATCAGTCGATTATCTCATTAGTCTTTGGTGGTGAATCACGTTTTGATAAGTGGATTTTAAATTACCAAGCAAGTTGGAGTCGCGCTCAAGCTGACAAGCCTATGTATATCGGCAAAGCTGATTTTGAAGCTGGCTTTGATGAAGTGGGTTATCAAGACTCTCAAGTGCCAAAAATTATTGCCGACGATAGGTTTTATAGCGCTGATGAGTACCAACTGGCTAAGATTGAAATTGCAGATTCCAGTACCGTCGACAATATGATGTCAGGCAAATTTGATGCAAGTAAAACTATGTTACTTGGTGAGCGTCCGCTAGAAGTTAAGTTTGGCGCTAAATACAGTAGTCGTGAAAAAACTAACCGCGAAGACGTATGGATTTACAAAGATTTTGATGAGCTGGGCTTTACTGAACAGCAACTCAGTATGGCTGCATTTGCAGGCAATGAACCTAACTATAATATAGGCCGTTTTGGGCCATCAATTAATGCTGATGCTGTGTGGGATCTGGTTCATCGCTTAGACAGCGATGCCGCAATAGATGATATTGAGTCGCAGATTAACGACTTTGATATCGATGAAGATATTGCCGCGGCCTATTTAATGGGTCATATCGATATCGATAATCTACGCATATTGGCCGGTGTGCGCTTTGAGCACACTGACACGTATTCCAAAGGCACAGGCTTTGATGCAAGCCAAGATGATTTCTTTGCTACGACTTACGACAGAGACTACCAACATTGGTTGCCTGGTTTGCACCTAAACTATAAATGGGGTGATAAAACCGTAGTCAGAGCATCATGGAATAACACGATTGTTAGGCCGACATTTGGTCAACTTGCACCAGGCTATTTAATTGAGCAAAGCGACGATGAACTTGAAGCTGCGTTTGGTAATCCAGATCTAAAGGCGCTGGAATCCATGAACTGGGATATTAGTGTTGAACACTATATGGGCGGTTTAGGCGTGGTCTCTGTAAGTGGTTTCTACAAAGACATTAGTCACTTTATTTATGAAGCAGATTTAGGTGGCTACGGCAAATACCAAGACTTCGATAAAGCTGACACCTTCGTCAACGGCGACGACGCCAATATTTTGGGGATGGAGTTGGCCTATGTGCAAGAGTTTGGCTTTATGCCCGAGGGCTGGCGTGGCCTGATTTTTACCACCAACCTTACTTTAAGTGATTCAACGGCTGAGATTAACTGGCAAGATGATGGCACTCAAACTCGTGATATCCCACTACCTAGCCAATCTGAAGTATCTGCCAATGCATCATTTGGCTATGAAAACGCCTATGTTAGCTTTCGTTTTTCTGCCGCTTACAAATCAGAATACTTACTAGAAGTGGCTGAGCTTGATGATGCGGCATTTGATATCTATCAAGATGCGCATACTCAATATGATTTTGTAGCCAAAGGCTTTATCACTGAAGATTTAACTGTCTATTTCAAAGCGATAAATCTCAGCGATGAACCTTTCTATGCCTATACCGGGCAAAACCGTTATAACGCGCAGTATGAAGAATACGGTCGTACTTTCCAGCTGGGTATCCAGTACATTAACTTTTAAGGAACCAGCTAATGACTTTTAAACATGTTCTCACTCAGTCGGCACTCGGATTGACCCTGTTAAGTTCGGCGCTAATTGCAGTCCAAGCGCAAACCGCAGAGGTTATGCAACCTAGCCCAGTTGGTGGCAGTGAAGTGGCAAAATGGCAAAGCCACTGGTTATACGCCAGCGAGCAGCAAGGACTATTACTTACCGATAACGCTGGGCTTAAAACCGTGGTGCCGGGGCAATTTGAGTATTTAGCCGTACATAACAATATTGCCCTAACTTACGATACTCAGGTCGACCAAGTGCAAGGTATTAAGCTTGATATCAATAATATGCAGCGATTAGCTTTGTTACCAAAGCGCAGCTTTCAAGTTGAGTGGCTTTGCTTACAACCGCGCCTTGCAGATGGCAACCTCTATGCATGGATTGGCGATGAAGCAGGCCGTGCTGAGCAATGGTTATTAACCAGTAATGAGCAATGGCAACCACAGTTAGTGCGCAGCATGTCAGTAGCAATGGGCGCGCTAAAATGCCGTGTTGACAGCAATGAGCAGCTCTATGTTATCGATAATGGTCAAGGCTTGTGGCGCTATGCCGCAGCGCCTCATAGCCCTGATGAATCTGCACTCGTTGTCAGCTTGCCCGACAATTCGCTCACAGGACTGGCAATGGTTGCAGACCAACCTGTGATGCTGGATGAGTCAGGTCAAATGTTTGATGCTCAAGGCCAGCGGTTAAACTCACCGTTTACTCAAAACTTAGCCTTAGAGAGCCTGTATATCGCAGATAATCAAGCGCTGGCGTACTCAGATGAGGATGGCTACTTTTACCTAGGTCAGTTTGATCAAGCGCAGTTGTATGGTTCGCACCCAGCAGGGACGCCGAGTAAAGACGTAATTAAAGAAGTACCTACAGCGGTTGAAAGCAGTATTGCAGACAGAGCTGGTGATACCATGGATGATCCGGCCATTTGGATCCATCCAACGGCACCAGAAAAAAGTCGCATACTTGGCACGAATAAGCGTTGGGGATTATTGAGCTTTAATATGCAGGGTCAACAAGTTCAAGCCTTGGCTGTGGGCCGAGTGAATAATGTTGATATCCGCCAAGGTGTTAACTTAGGTGGTAAGCTTAGAGATATTGCAGTGGCAAGCAATAGAGACCGTGACAGTTTAAGCTTGTTTGAGTTAAACAACGAGGGTGAACTCATTCAATTAGCTGAGCAAGCCACGCCGTTAACCGACATCTATGGGCTATGCTTGTATCAACCACAGGCTGATGAGCTGTATGCTTTTGTTAATAATAAGGCCGGAGAGATCAGTCAAATGGCGCTTCGCTGGCAAGACGGTCAATTAACGGCAACAGAAGTTCGCCGCCTCACTGTACCTAGCCAACCTGAAGGTTGTGTGGCTGACGACAAACAACAGCGGTTATTTCTAGGTGAAGAAAATAGTGGTATTTGGCTATTTGATCTCGCTAGCGACACCCCAAGCAACCGTCTGCAAATTAACGCTGAGATGATTATTCAAGCTGGTGGGCCATTGGTGGCTGATATTGAGGGAATAGCCCTATATCAAACGGCTAGTGCAGACTATTTAGTTGTATCTAGCCAAGGCAACGATAGCTATTTGCTATACCAAAGCCAAGCGCCATATGAGTATGTAGGGCGTTTTCGTATCGGTGTGAATGCAGCTAAAGGTTTTGATGGTAGTGCGGAAACCGATGGCTTAGATGTTACGACGCAAGCCGTTGGCAGTGGGCGTTGGGCGCAAGGTATGATGGTGGTGCAAGATGGCCGCAATCGCATGCCGGATCAAAATCAGAATTTTAAGTGGGTGCCTTGGAGTGAAATCAGCCAAGCGCTCGAGCTAAAATAGTCTTAATAAACAACAAGGCGGTCTAGCCGCCTTGTTGGTTTATTTAAGCTAACTTGTTTAAGGTCGGCTGAAAAACAGAGTTTGATCGACTTGGTTATCACCATTCTCATCAACACCTAGGCTTAACACGTCATTACTAACTGATAAGAAGAGTCCTAATGTTGGATCAAGCGTGAAATCTGTCAGCCCTGTATCACCGTTTGCATCAAAGGTGATATCTACAGAGACTTTATTGTTATCAGGGTCAATGCTGTATTTGCCCCATTCCATGCCAGACTTCTCATCTTGGTCACTAAAATCCACTTCTGCATGGACATATGTTCCATCTTCATAGAATACAAACATAAGCAGGTCGTTTTCATCTGGCTCGCCGTCAATATCCCTTACTAACCAAGGCCCAAGTTCTACAGTGTTTGCTAATGGAGCAAAGATGAGTGTTTCATCAATTGTGCCGTCTGCGTCTTCATCAACATTGAGATTTAGCTGGCCATCGACAATCGTCGCAAAGAGTTGTGGGTTGCCAGCTGTTTTGTCAAAGTCATTAAGACCGATATCGCCATTGCCATCAAAGTCTTGGGTGGCATAAACGCGATTCGTTTCGCTATCACGCTCATAAGTTCCCCACTCCATGCCGGCATCTTCTGTAGAGCTAGCATCTTCGACTTCAAATAACACATAAGTTCCGTTGTTAAAGAAGGTGATACTGAGCAGATCAGTTTCACTATTAGTGATTGACCAGCTGCCGACAATGCCGAGTTGGATCGCATTTTCATCGAGTTGCTCTGCAAGGTGAGCAAGCGCAGACTCCTCACTAATAAGTTCAGAAGTTACGTTATCTTGACCACCGTTTGCGATTGTGTTTTTTACCGCATCGGCGGCAGCAAAATCAGCGGTAGAGAGGCTGAAGTCTACCGGTTCGGCTGTATCAATAGCAGTTTGTGTGATTGTTATACCGTTATCGGGGTCGCCATCTTGATCTAAGGTTTGCAGCAACCTAGCCATATTGACGACCTTATCGTCAGTAATATCTTCTGTGTTGGCTATTTCGAGTGGCGTGACTACGCCAGAGGCCGTTGTTGCTGGGAACTCAAGATCGCCAATGAAGAAAGTGACAGTTTCGCCATCGACATAGTTGTAACGCCCTTCGGCATCTGTCACCCCTGATAGGGTTTCTGTTTTATAACCTATGCCGATTACAGGGCTGTCGAGAAACACACCAGATTCACTAGGTGTGGTTACTGGCTGGGTTACGGGTTGTTCAATCTCTGCATTGTCATTGTCGTCACTACTGCAAGCGCTGAGAAAGCTTATTAGGAATAAAGAGCATACAATGCGTTGAGCACGCGGGTAGGCCTTAATTGACATAGAAACTCCTTTTCTTACCAAAGTCATTAGAGGTTATTTATTGAGAAGCGATTGATGCTGACTTATAAAAATACGGTAATTGTTCGGGTAATAAAGTCGATTCAAGTAATTTCAAAAAATTTCAAAAAAACGCCATCTAATAGCGATAAAATCAATACTTTAGTGTATAAAAAGAGCGGTTGTGATTAAATAATCAACGGTTTAAGCAAGATACCTAAGGATGGAAATTGTGCGCATATTGATGATTGTGTCTGTATTATTTTTATTAACAGCATGCGATAGCGGCTCAACATCTATGGCATTAGGTAGCCTTGAGCGGCAGCGAATCGCCTTGACGGCAACCACCAATGAGGTCGTGGTTTCTTTGCCAGTTGCGCAAGGAAGTCAGGTAACTCAAGGTACTGTGTTAGTTCAGCTTGATGATACGCTGCAAAAAGCTAATGTGGCTAAAGCGTTAGCTGATGTGGCTCAGGCGACCGCCAATTATGAAAAGCTACTAAAAGGTGCGCGAGAAGAGGAGATTGCCGCCGCAAGAGCCAAAGTATCAGGGGCTAAAGCCACCTTGCAAGAAAGTGAGGCAAACTATCGCCGTATTGCTAGTATGGCGAAAGATAACTTGGCCAGCAAAGCGGATTTAGATCGTGCTTTAGCGACGCGAGACTCTGGTGTGGCCAACTTAGATAGTGCGCAAGAGCAGTTACGCGAATTAGTTGCGGGCTCGCGAGAAGAGGATATCCGATTTGCGCTGGCTAATTTAGATGCAACCGAAGCGGTACTTGCTGGTGAGCAGAAAAAATTAGCGGATTTAACCATTCGCGCTACCCGTGACGGTATATTAGATAACTTACCGTGGAACTTAGGCGAAAGGGTTACACAAGGTAGTCCGTTAGCTGTGGTGTTAGCCGGTAAAGCACCGTTTGCTAGAGTTTATGTGCCTGAGCCTTATCGTGTCAAAGTGAGCGTCGGGGATGCTTTGCTTGTGCATGTGGATGGCGTAGATCAACCTATCGAGGGTAAAGTTAGTTGGATTGCTAATGAACCCGCATTTTCACCTTATTATGCGCTCAACCAAGAAGAGCGTGCCCGCCTGATGTATTTAGCTGAAGTGCAATTACCCGATAGTGCAGCGCAATTGCCAAGTGGTGTGCCTGCTCAGGTTGAAATGCCATGAACCAGTCATCAAATCAGCATCAACAATCGGTCATCAAAACTAAAGGTTTATGTCGGCATTTTGGTAGCTTAAAGGCGATTGAGAATCTCGACTTTGAAGTCGGTAAAGGTCAAATTTATGGCTTTCTTGGGCCTAATGGTTGCGGTAAAACCACAGCGATTCGTATGCTGACGGGCTTACTGCTGCCAACATCGGGCGAGATAGAGATCTTAGGGCTTACTTTGCCCCGAGACGCTGAGAAATTACGCCTTAAAATCGGTTACATGACGCAAAAATTCTCCTTGTACGATGACCTTACCGTAAAAGAAAACCTCAAGTTTATCGCCAAAATCTATGGTTTATCTCGCAGCGAACAACAGTCGCGGATAGATGAGTTACTAGAGACATATGGCTTAGATCAAAAAGCGCATCAGCTTGCTGGCAGCATGAGTGGCGGACAAAAGCAGCGTTTGGGTTTAGCGGCGGCCACTATGCATAAACCAGAGTTACTGTTTTTGGACGAACCCACTTCGGCAGTTGATCCTGAGAACCGGCGTAATTTTTGGGAGAAGCTGTTCGACCTGTGCGAACAAGGCACCACTATTTTAGTGTCGACCCATTATATGGACGAAGCTGAACGCTGTCATAAGCTGGCAATTCTTGAAGCTGGCGTGAAGCGCGCTGATGGTTCTCCCGATGAACTTATGCAAAATATGGGGGCGCAAGTGGTCGAGATTGAGTCGAGTCAACTACGGCAACTTAAACAGCAGCTTATAGCACTCCCTGAAGTCATCTCTGCTGCGCAGCTTGGTTCAAGATTACGAGTGCTAGTACAAGATAGCTGTGATGATCCACTCGCCTTTCTTGTTCAGCAAACGGCGTTAGATAAATCGGCTTTAACTTTAGTGCGTCCAAGCCTTGAAGATGTATTTGTGACTTGCACTGGCAAGGGGCGGCAATGAAAACACTTTACCGGCTACAAGCGATTGTTACTAAAGAACTCACACAGCTAAAACGAGATCGAATGACGTTTGGCATGGTGATTATGATCCCGCTTATCCAGCTGATGCTGTTTGGCTTTGCCATTAACACTAACATTCGTGATATCCCTGTAGGCGTGGTCGATCAAAGTCAGACAGCGTTGAGCAGAGTGCTCATTCAAACGGTAAGAGCCACTCAAGTGGTTGAGTTTACTGAACAGTTTTATGATGTGGAGGCGGCTCAAGCTGCGATTGCTCGCGGAGAGGTGCGCGCGGTATTGGTGATCCCTCAAGATGTTAGTCAGCGCTTAGTTCGGCATAAAACCGTTGGCTTAGGTACGCCAGCATCTAGTGATGAAGAAACTAGCCGTCCGGTGGCACAGTGGATTGTTGATGGTTCCGATACCATGATTGCTGCGGCAATTAAGGGGCTTAGAGCTATGCCACTAACTGAACTCTTAGGTTTACCAGCCAATCGGATGACACCGACTTTTGAGGTGGCGCTGTTTTATAATCCGGAGCAACGCACTGCAGTGAATATTGTGCCTGGGCTGGTGGGGGTCATACTCACCATGACCATGATTATGTTCACCTCGGCAGCGATTGTGCGTGAACGAGAGCGTGGCAATTTAGAGATGCTAATTACCACGCCAATTCGCTCTATTGAGCTGATGTTGGGGAAGATTATTCCTTATATGCTAATCGGTATCGTTCAGGTAGCCATTATTTTAGGCTTGGGTTATAGCGTATTCAATGTGCCTATAAATGGCAGCTTGTTGCAGTTAGCAGCTGCAACTTTGCTGTTTATTATGGCAAGTTTAACCTTAGGGTTGGTGATCTCTACCATAGCCAAAAGTCAGCTACAGTCGATGCAAATGACAGTTTTTGTTTTATTGCCATCAATTTTGTTATCTGGCTTTATGTTCCCATACGAAGGTATGCCATTAGCGGCGCAATACATTGCTGAAGCCCTACCAGCAACTCATTTTATGCGGCTTATTCGTGGTGTGGTATTACGCGATGTAGAAATTATTGATATGACTTATGATGTGACTTGGTTGGCTATTTTCACAGTTATTGGTCTCATTGTGGCGTCGTTACGGTTTAAAAAGAACTTAGGTTGAACTGCTTGAGTTGAATTTGTATTTCTGTTTAATGATTAATTAGGGTTTATTTATTTGTTTTGGTGAATAAGTATTCGATTGAGCAATAAGGCTTAATTATTTATCAATGCTTGGTAAGATGATTTTTGTTGAATGTCACGGCGAGATTTAGATAACTGGAATTAATTAAGCTGATTGCGATTTTATTGGATATTAATCCGTGAAGATTATTTATATGGAATTAATATTAGGCTCAACGCCGCGCTAATAATCACATTAGCAGCGGCGGATTTATCAATTATAGCCAAGGATGAAACTGCTGTTTTCTTCCTCTAACTCTTCGGTGCTGGCGTGTTCTTCTACTGCTGTAGATTCTTCGTCCTCGAGCTTAGTAAGAGCAAGCTCATTGTGGTGATGATAACCAAATAAAAATTTCTCCATGGGCAAATCCTTTCATTAACTAGCGCGTATACTTAGGTATAGTTTAAATATCTAAGTTTGATAGTGAGTTTTGTTATTTATTTTATTAATTAAGCTACTTTTAACTTATTCGGAACGCTAGTTGATAATTTTTATATTGGAATACAGATGAAGTTTTTAATTGTAGTGTTTTTGAGTGTGTTATTAACCGCTTGTTCAAGTGCCCCTCCTGAGTCGAACACAGGTGTAAGTCGGCATTCTTTATCCAATGCGACACAAACAAAAAGCCAGCTATTACAAATGCATCGAGAGTGGAAGGGAGTACCTTATCGCTTAGGAGGCAATAGTAAGTCTGGTATCGATTGTTCTGCTTTTGTGCAGTTGACCTTTAAAAATCAATTTAGCCGACAGTTACCAAGAACCACCGACCAGCAGAAAAATATTGGCAAGAGCGTAAGTAAAGGTCAGTTACGCCCGGGGGATTTAGTATTCTTTAAAACGGGCTGGAGTAGCCGCCATGTGGGCATTTATATCGCTGACGGGCAGTTCTTGCATGCCTCAACGAGCCAAGGGGTGATGATCTCGAGTTTGCATAATAGTTATTGGAAGCAAAAATACTGGTTAGCGAGAAGGCTATAGTGAAAAAGCGCTCATTAATATGAGCGCAATAGCCAATAATTTATATCAATTAGTATTAGAAGCGGCGACCAACTGAAAGCAATACCTGATCCCAATTTAAGAAACCGTATTCAACAAAGATATTCCACTCATTTTTAGGGCCGAAGTCATACACCATACTTACCGACATATTGTGGCTTTCAGAGCTAACTAAGTGCACATCATAGTCAATGGCTAGGCCGCCAGGTTTATTGAATAGTGGTACATTAAAATCGTAACTACCGCTAATTTTTTGGTTAATCATTTGGTAGTTATAACCTAACAAAAACGCCAGCTTATCGCCGCCAACATCGTATCTTTGTCCCATACGGATTGAGCCAATATAGGTTTGAATCGTGCTGTCAGTGGTGGTGGTCCATGAGTTAGTGAATGCAGCCACACCAGTGAAAATAAATGGGTGCATACCCGGAATGACTTCTGCTTGGCCAGCCAATACGGCACCAACACCTAAATTGTATGCTGTGTATTCGATAGGGATTGGTAGCACCATGTTGATACCATTAGGGCCCAAGCCTTCAGCATTACTTAGATCTGCCAAAATATCTTTATGGCCTTTGGTGTAACCCGCCAAACCGTAAATATTTAAAAACGGTAATACCCAAGCATCAGCTCTTAATTGAATACTCTCATCTTCACCTGTGATGATCACATCATCAGCAGGGATAACGACGTTAGCATTGATATTGTGTAGCCAACCGCTGCCGGTTAGACCTAGATTAAAGTTATCTTTGGCATCGTACGCGACAGATTGCTTGTTGTAGTAAAGATTAAAGCCGACAGGAATAGGTAGCTCATAACCTAACTCGCGCGCTTTATCGCCCCAAATTGGCAGGTGACTCCAGTGCGCAGGTTGTTTGCGCTCAATATCAGTGGTGTCGCTACTGTCGTCTGCCCATGCGTTTAGGCTGATAGAAGCAAGTAGCATTACAATCACAAGGTGCTTGTTCATTTGGTTTTTTCTCAAAATTTAATTAAAAGGCTTCGGTGAAAGTAAGGTAAAAGCCGCTGTCGCCGTCACTAAAGCCAAGATCAACACGTACGTTCATTCTTGGTTGTAACTCATAGCGGTAACCAACGCCGTAGCTATATAAAAGTTTTTCATAAAGGTGGGTATCTGTGCCGGCAATAGAGCCGACCCCAGCCCATAGCGTCATACCGTGAGCTGATAATTCACCGTTATGGCGTAAAAAGGTGTGGCGATACTCAAGTGTGTGCTCAATCGCCTCACTGTCGCGATAACGGCCTTGATAAAGGCCACGTAGCGATGTTTGACCACCTAAGGTCGGTAGATCGTAGTAGGGCACATCGCCATCGCTCCATTGATAGGCATTGTAAAAAGCTAATACCTTGCCTAATGCTAGCGGTAAGTAATATCTATGGTCGATAAGTGCCTTTTGATAGCGGTTATCGCTGCCAAAATTTGGGTTGTAGTTGATGTACTCTAAATTAAGGAATTGACCTTCCCAAGCATTAACCGCGACATCACGACTGTCATAACTGACTGAAAAGCCTAAGCCAATAGACAAAGGTTTATCTTTGTATTGCTGGAAGTTTTCGTCATCAATGGCGCTTTGCGGCAGGCTAGTTTGATCTGGCTTAAAGTAGTTTAAGCGCAGCGCTGGGCCAAAGTAGAAACCATAGTCACTCTTAAAGTCTAAGTTTGCGTGATAGCTCAAAGAGGTTTTGTTTAACAACGTGTCGTCAGATGCCGCTTGTTGCTTACCGGCGTTGTAACCGACTCCCCAAAAGTTTTCACTTTGGTCAGCTAATACAAATAGGCCGTTGTAACGAATATCATCGTTATCAAAAAATAGATTTTGTTTTGAGCGAATGCTGTAGCCCACATCGCCGTCACCTTTGTTAACAATACCAAACAGTGACACGCTTGAGCGTTGTAACTCTGCTTGCTCGCGCTCGGTTTTAAACGAGTATAGGCCGCCAAGTGCCATCATTAATCCATTTTCGGGAGTAAACGCTGGCCCACCTAAAATATCAAACATTGGTAAGCCATTTTTAGCGATATGATTGTGCTTACCATATTCAAGATCGGTAATGGCGCTATCAAGCTCATCACAAGCTTGCTCGCTAGCGCAGTTATCTTGTTGAGCTTCTAGAGCTGCAATTGCATCATCGTATGCTTTACTGCGCTCTTTGGCTTGCTCAAGACTGTTAAAATAAGGCTGTTCGCTGGCTTTAGTGGGTAAGCTTTGCGTATTTATGGCCGCAACGCTAACGCTGCTAAAAAGCACGCTAATAAACGTTAAGCTGATGCGCCAAAAGCCTGATCTACTGTTCAATGATAGTCCCCTAGGGTGGTGTAAATTTAGCTCAATTAGAGAAGACGCAAGAGTACGGTAGAATTTGTCGAAAACAAGTGTTGTTAAAGGCGTATATATCAAAAAAAATGCGAGCTATATCGCGTTTGCAGTAAATGTCGGCAGCTTAGCTGGTATTTTGTTCAACTAGACTGGGTTGCTCAGCAAATAATCATAAAGCCCTAGCGACTGAGTTTTTAGTGCTAGCGCCACAATAATCAAATATAAATAGTTAACTTTATGCTACTTTAAAGCCAAACTATAGAGACCTCTAACGTTGACGGTAGACGCTCAATGAAGCGGTTTATCAAAGATCAGATTGAAGGAAGAGAAATGACTAAAGCAAAAATCGGCATTGTAACGGTAAGTGATAGAGCCAGCGCAGGTGTTTACGAAGATATTTCTGGTAAAGCAATTATCGATGTGCTGAACGAATACCTGACATCTGAGTGGGAACCTGTTTATGAGGTGATCCCTGATGAGCAGGACGTGATTTCAGCTACTTTGATTAAGATGGCTGATGAGCAAAACTGCAGCCTTATCGTTACCACCGGTGGTACAGGCCCAGCTAAGCGCGATGTTACCCCTGAAGCGACAGAAGCCGTATGTGATCGTATGATGCCTGGTTTTGGTGAGTTAATGCGTGCTGAGTCATTAAAGTTTGTACCAACGGCTATTTTATCACGCCAAACAGCAGGTCTACGTGGTGATTCACTTATTGTAAACTTGCCAGGTAAACCTAAATCGATCCGTGAATGCTTAGATGCAGTGTTCCCTGCTATCCCATATTGTATCGATCTAATGGATGGTCCATTTCTAGAGTGTGACGAGTCAGTCATCAAGCCATTTAGACCAAAAGCTAAGTAATCAATAGAAGTCTGCATTAAAAAAGCGTGCCTCGGCACGCTTTTTTTGTAGCCGAAATTCCCGTAATCAGCTGCAGTCATTGAGGCAAAAATAAATTGGCAATAATACCTGTGATGCTTTGTCTGAGTTCACGTTTTGTTAACAGCTGTTTTGGACGCTATTAAGTATTTGACGGCAGTTGTTACAGGCTTCGTTGCTCGCTTATTTTGACCTTATGAGCAAACAATTAAATAATTGCTGGTTATTTTTCAGTCTTTTACATCTAAATGGAAATAAAAAACCTCACCAGTTTTTCCGTAAATTACAGTGTTTATTATCGAAAACTCGCGGTTTTGCAGGTTTTTATATTTATTCACAAACTTTTATATCGCTTTTGCATTTACATCTCAAAAAATTAACAAGTTATGTTTTATTCTGGCTCAAAATTGCGCTTATGCATTGATAGAGTATTCGGAGTGGTAACATGGATTGGCTAGCTCAGTTAAGTATTAAACGAAAGCTAATGGCGGTAATGCTGGTATTTGGTTTGGCGGCGAGTGCGATCTTGGGGGATGTGATTTATAGCACCCAAGATGTAGAGCAGCGCTTTGATGAGTATGATCAGGCGGCGGTAAGTAGCCAAAAGTATCTGCTTTCGATTAACCGCGATATGAATTACGTGTCACGACTATCGCGCAGTATTATGTTAGGTGATGATTTCGCGAAAAATTACGGCTTACTCGAAACCCGTATTCAAGATATTTATGGTCATTTTGAAGGATTAGATAAGGCTATTAATGCGATCAATAGTCAGAGTGAGCGACAAAGCATCCGTCAGTTAGCGGATCTATCTCAGCAAGCAACGGAGGCATTTCTTGAAGATGGTCGTCAACGTATGTTGGCACTTAAGTCTGTCGAACGAACTCCCGAGGTGCTGCAACTTGCATGGGCAGAATACCGCAAGGGCGCAAGCCCGTTTGCTAATGAGGCTCGACGCACTTTCCGTGATTTAACCAATGCAGAAGAGGCGCTGCGTTCGCAGATCCAAACTGAAGCGATTGATGCGCTGGCTTCTATGCGAGTGCAGCTATTTGCGATCACTTTTTTGGCGTTTGCAGTTGGTGGTTTGATTCTATTCTTTGTGTCGCGCGCCATTTTGAGTTCAATTGAGAGTATGAAGCAGTCTATTGTAACGATTGAAGCTGATTCAGACTTAACCCGCAGAATTGATATCACTACTAAAGATGAGTTGGGCCAGCTTTCTCGTTCATTTAATTTAATGCTAGATAAATTTCAAAGCAGTCTTCACAGTGTGGCTGAAACCTCCTCTTCATTGGCCGAGTCATCACAAGGTATGGCGACTATTACTGCTGATGCGGCAATTTCGGTACAAACCCAACGTAATGAGTTAGAGATGGTCGCTACCGCCATGAATGAGATGACCGCAACTGTGGTTGAAGTCGCTAAAAACGCCAATGATGCTGCTGATGCAGCAGTACAAACCGATAGCCAGTCTCAAGCCGGATTGGAGGTGGTAAACAATACGGTGCAAGCAATTGAAGGCTTAGCGGTAGGTATTGAGCGCGCGTCGCAAGTGGTAAAAGATCTAGAGGATGACAGTCATCAGATTGGCTCAATTCTCGATGTGATTAAAGGGATTGCAGAACAAACTAATTTGCTAGCTTTAAACGCGGCTATTGAAGCGGCTCGGGCTGGTGAGCAAGGTCGAGGCTTTGCGGTGGTAGCTGATGAGGTGAGAACCCTGGCGAGCCGAACCCAAGAGTCCACCGAAGAGATCCAGCGTATGATTGAGAAGCTACAGGGCGGGGCTAAATCGGCTGCCAATGCGATGTCTGATAGCCGCCAATATGTAGATGATAGCGTTAATCATGCCCGCAGTGCCGGTGAGGTGTTAGAAAGTATCGCCAAAGCAATTGCTACCATTACCGATATGAACACCCAAATTGCCACAGCTGCTGAAGAGCAAAGCACGGTTTCAGAGGAGATTAATACTAATATTGTCAATATTAGTAATGCTGCTGAACAAACAGCAGAGGGAACAAATATTAGCTCTAAAGAGAGTGAAAACTTAGCGATTATGGCGCAACGCTTATCGGTGCTGGTGCAGGAGTTTAAAATCTAGCTGTCAGCTAACGTACTGTGCGTCAGGTGCTCAAAATCTGGTGCTAGTTCGCTAATCATTACTCAAGCCGCGAGCCAGTGCTCGCGGTTTTGTTATTTTTAATAGCGATTAAATACGCACTGTATCCGCTTAACAGTCCCAGACTCGGTATCACGATAAAGTGAGCAAATAAATTAGGTTCAATGTTGAAATTAAGCCAGATCAGCAGGCTCCAGCTCAAGGCTAAATAGCCTAGGCTCAATAGTCGATAGCTTCCAGTTACCTTCTTGTTTACTTGTGAATTAGTGTTTATTTTCATTGCTTTACTCCTTTTTCAGCGATGTCGATAGTCTGCAAAATTACTCATGCTGCCAATGTTGATAAGTATAAAAACTGGACAACCTCGCTTTAAGTGTCATTATTGACATAATTGAGGTGGTTAGTGACAGTTATAGCAGTTGGGGTTGAGTCAAATAGGGAGTGAGCATGAAACGGATAGTCGTGTTAGCGGCAAATAATGCTGTTGCAGGTGGGATCATCAGCTTTATGGATGTATTTAGCTTTTGTAATACCTACTGGAAAGTGACTCACCCAGATGCGGATGAAGTGCTGTTCGAGTGTGCGATTATCTCCCCCAATGGTGAGCCAATTAATAGTGATCATAACTTAGTGCTGCCAGTGATCCCCCATGTAGAAGCTGAGCATTATCTTAGCCATGCTGATGCAGTGGTTGTGGCGTCAGCAACGATCACTAATCGGCAAGAATTTAATGCCTATATGGAGGATTTTAAACCTCATCTGGATACCCTGCGCCAGTTTGCTAGCACAGATAAACCGATAGCTGCCTATTGTTCTGGGACGCTAATGCTTGCGGCATCTGGCTTGCTGGATAACAAAAAAGCCACCTGTGTTTGGTGGTTGGCAGAACTATTTAAGCGTAGCTTCCCTCAGGTAAAACTCTGTAGTGAACACTTGGTCATGAATGACGCAGGCTTTTATACCGCAGGAGCAACCAGTGCTAATTTGAGTTTGGCACTGCAACTGGTACACAAATTAGTCGGCGAGCAAATTGCCACGCAAATGGCCAAAATTTTATTGATTGACCCTAACCGCACCTCGCAGCAGGCTTTTGTCACATTAGATGCAGACCCACAACATCAGGACGAATTGGTTAAACGCATTCAAGATTGGATGCAGCACCATTTGCAAACGCGGATCCAGCTAGATGATATCGCTGATAGATTCGCGATTGGCAAACGCACCCTGATACGCCGCTTTAAAAAGGCGATTAATGAAACGCCAGCGAGTTATCTGCAGCGCCTCAGGATAGATGAAGCAAAGCGCTTGCTAGAGACTACAGAGTTAGCCGTTGAGCAAGTTGTTGAGTTGGTAGGTTATGAAGATGTGAGTTCGTTTAGAAAGTTATTCGTGCAAATAACCAGTTTGTCACCAAGAGCTTATCGACAGAAATTTAATACTCATGACTGCTGCTAACATCCGATTAGCACTATGAGTATCATTTTCCGTGTCGGTTTAAAGCGCGTTAATTTGCGACTTTAATTCATAGCTATTATCGGTAACGATTTTCTCAAGTACCTGAACCCGTTGTTCTAGGTGTTTGTTCTGTTTACGCAGTAATTCCAGTTCATTGTTGGTGATCTCTGAGCTGGTGATTTTGCGTGATTTTAAATAGTGCTTAAACGCCTCTCCGGCAGTAGCTATCGCGACTATCGCCACAACAAGTACAATCATCGAAATATCCATAGTTTGCTCCTTAGTTTAATTGGCTAACCATGCGGGGTAGCGCGATTAGCATATTTATCGACGACCTTGCCTGTTGTCGCCCATAACATGACCCCACCCCAAGCTATGAGTGAAAACCCAGCAGGGATACAGGCGAGTAAAATCAGTTTGAAGTGTTTACGGTTAAACACTAAGGCAAGCATAGCCGGAAGAAACCACAGAACTACAACAACGAGTCCTAATAGCAGCATAAAGCCTGTGTTATCACTGGTTAAAATCTTATCAATAAATTCCATATTAATTTTCCTCAATCCTTCAAGTGTTTATACCAATTAGTATTAGGTTTGATTAGCTTAACGGCATGGCTATGTCGTTAAGCTAAACCGGTTTTGCTAGTTACAAACCAAAGACGATTTTCTCGCTCTTAAGTGATTTTTGCATGCCAATAGCAAGACCTATGGCAATGGCTAAGGTGAATGCTGATGACACTGCGATTTGAGTAAGAGGTAACTCGCGCCCTTTAATAAACTCTATCAACGCCTGCATTTGTCCTGAAATCGGTAACCATTGGATAGCTTCAGGCGCAATGTTATAACTGGCTGCCATAGCGAGCATCATAGGCAGTATTAATACGATAGTGATGTACGACTGCGCCTCTTTAAAGCTCTTAGCCATAAATGATACGAATAGTTGTAAGCAGGCAGCCATCAGCGCTACAGGTAAACCCACTAGTAGCATCATTACAATAAAGCTGGTATTCACGCTTACGGCAAAGCCTAGCTCTTGCCAAGGTACAAAGCTGTAGGCCACTTTAGAGATAAGCAAGGTGAGGATTAAGCCGACCATAGCGAAAATGGTTACCGCAGTGATTTTGGCGATCACAATTTCCCAAGTTGATACCGGGTGACTTAATAACAGTGCGAGGGAGTTACGCTCACGTTCGCCAGCGCTGGTATCGATAGCTAGATTCATGCCCGAGATAAACACTGCATAAATCATAGTCATGGTAGCTAAACCTAAAATCATTCCAGCTTTAGAGTCGGGAGTGGCTTCATCTTTTACATTGACTTTAATTGGCTGCATGATGCGTGGATCAATGCCGCGAGCAATAAGACGTAAACTGCCCATTTCACCGCTGTATTCTTGCAAGCTACGCTCAAGACGACGAATTGAGTTTTGTAATTTCTCATTAGACGCATCAGCGATTAATATCACCTCTGCGCTCAGTCCTTTTGCCATGTTAGCGGCATAATCATCACTGATAATGAGTTTTATCTCTTTGGTGTCTTCCGCTTCACCATGCTTAATACCACGGCTAGACAGAAACTTAACCAGATCTGGCGCGCCTTTAGCGTTATCAATTTTGATATTGAGATCTTCAGGGCTGGTAAGTTGCCCTATCAGCAAGAAGAACATGGCGCACATGAGTAGCGGAGTACCCACTGCATAGTAAAGACCTGCCATTACCGAGCGTTTGTCACGAGCGGCGTCGATCAGCTCTTTGCGGATCATTGCAATTATTTTATTACTCATATTGAATTCCTTTTGTCAGCCTAACTAGGCCGCTATGCCTTCGTCGGTACCAATTAATTGAATAAAGGCATCTTCGAGTGAGTCCTTTCCTGTCTGCTGACACAGTGCGTCTGGGCTGCCGACGGCGACAACTTGGCCTGCAGCCATAACAATCACTTGGTCGCAAAGTGCTGCTACTTCTTGCATCACATGGCTTGAAAACAGCACACAATGACCTTGGTTTTTCAAGTCACGCAAAATATCACGTAGCACTCGAGTGCTCATCACATCCAAGCCGCGAGTCGGCTCATCAAGAATGATATTGGTTGGCTGGTGCACAATGGCTTGCGCGAGTGCTGTTTTCATCCGTTGTCCCTGTGAAAAGCCTTTGCAGTGACGGTCAGCAATATCAGCAAGGTGCAATTTATCTATTACATTGTTGGTGGCAAGCTTAGCCTCTTTGCGAGATAGACCATTGAGTTCGGCAAAATAACTAATGTATTCACGCGGGGTTAAGCGTTCATACAAGCCAAATGGATCCGGGAATAACCCGAGTTGCTGCTTAGCAGCAACGGGTGACTTGGCGATATCGATACCATCGATTTCTGCAAAACCTTGATCAGGTTTTAATAGGCCAAATACAGTGCGTAAACAGGTGGTTTTACCTGCACCATTTGGGCCAAGCAAACCCGTGATTTGGCCGTTTTGTGCTGAAAAGCTTAAGTCATTCAGCGCCTGCACATCTCCGATGCGTTTTGATAAGTTTGATACTTGGATCATAGTGGTTTCCTTACTGATTCAGGGCTGTTTGTTCGTCTGACTTTGCTGCGTCATCACTTGGAATCGCCTCAACCGTGCTGGCATTGAGGTAAAAGTTGCGACGAATATCTTCAGTTAAACACTCGCCATCTAACTCAGTGACCGCACCTTGCTCGATTAACTGTGCGATTAGGTCGTTTCCGCAAGACTGATAAGCCACACCATGAGTGGCGTATGGCGCGATAAAGTGTTTGGCATTACTGAGCTTTTCCATAGCAATTTCCCCCCAGCTAGGTGGTGTAGCGGGATCTAGTTCGCCTGAAAGTAATAAGGTGGGAATATCGCTAGCGATAGGCTCACTAAAACTGGCATCTACAGCAGGCATGTTCCACACCTCACAGGATTGAGCAAAAGTTTTTAGCATTTCATGACCAAAGTAGCTTTGATTGGTTTGCTCACGTAGCTCAGGTGTGAGGCGTTGCCAATCTTCACCGCATACCACTGAGGCATGCATTCCCATGGCAATGCCGGCGTTATCCATGCTCATGGCATACAGACCTGTGATGGGTTGGAAATTACCGTTAGCGGCTTGGTGAATTGCGTGAGGAATGAGAGAGCGTGTGGCCGGTGAATACAAGGCCATGCGCAGCGCACCTTTAAATTTGCTACGAGTCATCGTTAGCTTGGTTGCTTCGCCGGTTAATGGATCGGGCACTAGGCTAATTTGCGGTGCTTGGGTCAGCTCTGCATCGACTTTATCAAGATCGGCCTTTAAGTCAGGAAACTGCTTATGACACAGTTGGTTGTTGCTGCAATCTTCAATTAATAACTCAAAAGCACGAGCTATAGCGTTGCCTATGGCGAGTACACTTTGTTGCATAGGTACAACACCATCAAGAGTGACTGTGACTAGGCTATCTGGGTAATGACGCATATAAAGTTGCGCCATACGCGTGCCATAAGACACGCCATATAAATGCAGTTTTTGGTAGCCTAAATGGGCGCGTACAGCTTCAAAATCTTTCAGTGCATTTAGGCTGCCGTATTGTGTAACGTCCGCATCAAGTTCATCTAAACATTTTTGGGTTTCTGCTCGGGTATCAAAAAGACTTTCATCAACAGCGAGCGCACTGTCAAAGGCATCACCAACACATTGCAGTTGATTAGATTGGCCGGTGCCGCGTTGATCGATAAGAATGACATCTTCGGTTTGGCGTACTTTTGTGAGCATGCGATCGAAGCCTTGGGCATTTTCAATCGCAGATTGACCCGGACCACCAGCGATCGCAAGTAGCGCTTCTTTTCTGTCACTTGGCTTAGTGGCAGGCATCACCACATAATGAATTTGGATCTGTTTACCATCTGGCTCAGCATAATTTTCTGGTACAGAGATAGCTCCGCATTGCATCTGCTCCGAAAGCCCGTCGACATAACAGGCTTGCTGTGCGCTGGCGTTATTGGTTTCGTCGGCGTGAACTGCAAGGGGGATCATGCCCATCGCCAGCAATATGGCTGCGCTGGCACGCTTATGGCGCCAAAGCACAGGTGAAATCTGTGCGCGTAGTTGAGAGTACATTCCATGAAGCATGATACTGATTCCTTTTTGCAATTTAGCGTATCTATGTTAAGTTTGTTACTGTATCGGTGTATCAATGTATTAATACAGTGACTAAAGGCTAATGTTAGAACTATTAAATGTCAACCCCAGCAGTGGCGAACCAATTTATCGACAATTGAACGAGCAGATCGTACGTTTGATTGTGGGTGGTCAGTTACAAAGTGAGCAGGTTTTGCCATCAGTACGGCAGATGGCAGAGCACTTGGCTGTAAACCCAATGACAGTGTCGCGTGCGGTGCAGCAGTTAGTTGAGCAAGGTTGGCTGGAGCGTCGCCGAGGCCAGCCTACTCGCGTGGCACAACGGCAAGCAAATGATACCAATAACAGTAGTCAGCTATTGTTGGCGCCTGTTGATGCACTCATTAAGCAAGCTCAGCAATTAGGTATGGATCTAGATGAGTTGCAACATTTATTAGGCGAACGCTGGCAGCAGTAAGCCGGATCTCATGATGTAATTAGCAACAGCAAAGGACTATTTTCGATGGAGATGAATCAAGCAGCGACACTGATATTTAATCAGGTTAGTAAACGCTTTGACCAGCAAGTGGCGCTCGATGGCTTAAGTTTACAGCTATATCCTGGCATGGTCGTGGGGTTACTGGGTCAAAATGGTGCGGGTAAATCCACTTTAATGCGCTGCGCATTAGGCATTATTGAGCCGACGGACGGTGAAGTTAGCGTATTGGGCTCGTCGGTCAGTGAGCTGAGTTCAGCACTTAAAATGCAAATTGGCTATGTGCCACAACAACCTTTTGGTTACGAGGGGTTTAGCGTAGCAAAGGCGCTTGATTTACATCGTAGCTTTTATCCTGATTGGGATATGGCATTAGAAACTGAATGGTTACAACGTTTCGATTTAGATCCCAAACAACAAGTGCAACGCCTATCTGTCGGCCAGCGACAATCGTTGGCACTGATTATGGCGATGTCATATCGCCCCAAGCTGTTGATCCTCGATGAGCCAGTCGCCAGTTTAGATCCAATCGCTCGGCGTAAATTTATGGCCGATCTGTTTGATTTAGCCCTTGAGTCAGGTTCCTGCGTGTTGTTTTCTTCTCATATCACCTCAGATCTCGAGCGTGTCGCCAGCCATTTAGCGTTAATCAAGCAAGGCAAGTTAGTGCTGTTTAAAGAAATTGACGCGCTGCGCGAACAAGTAAAACTACTGACAATAGAAGAGGGAGTGCAGTTACCAGAGGAGTTGCAACTTCTCAACCGTCAAGGAAGTAAAGTGCTGGTGGATAACTTTCAGCAAGAGTTTGCCGGCTTGATCAAGGCTGAGTCGCTTAATCTAGAGCAGTTATTTATGGAGTTGCACTCATGAACTGGGCGCATATCCTCTCAGGTGCTTGGTTAAAAGGCAGTATACGCCTGTGGTTATTCGATCTTGGTTGCGTTAGCTTTCTTGGCGTAGCGTTACTTGGCTTGATTATGGTGTTGGGCTTACCTTTTATTGAGCCTGGTGATACCCAGCAAAAAGTCGACACTTTAGTTTTGCTGATGAATATGGCGATAGGCTCAATTTGTATTGCGATTAGCTGGCAAATGAATCGGCTAGCAGCTACCGAATGGGCCAGTATCGTCCCGCAATATCGGCAAAATGTGATGTTACAAGCAGCAGCTTTGCTATTGCTGATACTGAGTGTAGCGTGTGGCTTTTATATTGCGTATGACGCGTTCGATAAAATTACCGAGTCGTTGATTAGTTTATTACTAGGTTTGAGTTTTCTATATTTTAGCTTAGCCAGAAAAAACGCCTTTCATTTATCTTTCTTTTTGTATATTTCACTGCCGATGCTGCCATATCTGGCACAAAAGCTGCCGCAAGGGGCGAGTTGGGCGCTGCTGTTATTAAATCTAATGCTGCTACTGTTAGTGAAAAACAAGTTGCAGAGATTAACTTGGAATAATAAAGCGCGCTCAGTTTACTTAAATGGTTTAGAAATGGGCTGGGTCTGGCTGCCATCACCACGTTCAATGGCGCTGCTAAACCGGATTGAACACAGCCTACATCCGGCTAATTACTTTATTGGTCCTGTATTTAGTATGCTGCTACTGTTGATGCCGTTAACAACATTACTGCTAGCTGTTATTGGTCATTATTATGCTGTACAGATCCCGGTGTTAGTTTTTTTAGTACAGTTTAACTGTATTTTATGTGGCATGTTGCACTGGAGCCGTATTCAGCGTTGGCGTGCAGTTGAGAGCTTATTTGTACTGCCGGGATTTGATGGCAAGCAAGGTATGATTAATGTTTTTATGCAGGCGCAATATCGTTTATTGGCTATTTTAGTCGTTAGCATGATGATTACTGCCAGTATTGTTAGCCTGTTAGATCAGAGCATGAGCTTGTCTCTATGGCTGCACATGGTATTAACCACGTTATTTGGTTGTGCGGCGACCTTAGGTTTAGGCTCCATGTGTCGTAACTCAATGCAGATCTCTGGGCTGATCTTTTTCATCGGTCTGTTATCCGGTTGGAGCTCTGTTGGTATCTCATCGGTTGAACAGTCACAGCAGGTTTGGGGGCTTATCGGTTGGGATCTGCTGTTTTTGAGCTTGTCGATGCTGTCGTTGTGGGGAGCAAAGCGGTGTTTATGGCGCGGGGATCTACTGAGTCGATAAGTTTAATTGCGTTCATCAGCGTGCAACTCTGTAAGATGATTAAAAATTAATCTGACTTGTTGCGTAAATAATCGTGATTATTGCGTACAGTTGTTAATTAAAAAATTCTTTTTTAATTAATATACTTAGCTTAATTACCTGCGTGTTAATTGCGGGCTACCCAGTTCTCAGGTTGGCCCTTTTTTGTGTATCAGTTAACAAAAATAGAGCAAAAACTCTTAGTGTTTAGAGATTCTTCGAGTAAACTTGCGCCAAAGCGGAACACTTGTAAGCTAAAAGGTAGCTATTTTATGTCGCTCGAGCAATACCACGTAATACGATTAATACAACAACAAAGCCAAGCACTTGGTGATGCTATTGCGCTCGAAGGATATGAAACTTTAGCGCCTTGGCACCAAGTGAGCTGGTCGCAATTCGACGTTATTACCTCGAAAATTGCACGCGTGTTGATTCAGTTTGGCATTGAGTCACAAGATCGTGCAGTGATCTTGTCGCAGAACTGCCCACAGTGGACCTGTGCGGATATTGGTTTGTTAAAAGCCAAAGCCGTTGTAGTACCTATCTACCCAACTAGTACTATTGAACAAGCCTCTTATATTGTTGATGATGCGGCGGCTAAGCTTATTTTTGTAGGCGATGCCGAGCACTACGCAATGGCGTGCGACTTAGTGAGTCAATGCGCGAGCTTAACTAAAATTGTGGTGTTCAATAAGTCTGTAGCGCTACAAGATCCACAAAACCATTTCTATCTAGATGATTTGCTTGAACAAGAAACAGATCTAGCGGCTGACGCTGAACTTGAAAAGCGTTTAGCGGCGTTTGATTTAGATGATTTGCTTACCCTAATTTATACTTCGGGCACCACTGGCGATCCAAAAGGTGTGATGCTGGATTATCGCAATATTGCGTCTATGGTTCGTCAGCACGATAACTTCTTACCATTTACACCGGGTGACGTGTCGTTAGCTTTCTTACCATTAAGCCATGTATTTGAGCGTGGTTGGAGCTTCTACGTATTATCACGTGGTGGCCATAATGTTTACTTATCTAATCCAATGGCTGTGAAAGAGGCGATTGTTCAAGTTCGTCCGCATACATTGTGTGTGGTGCCACGCTTCTTAGAGAAAGTGTACAGCGCCGTACAAGATAAAGTGATTAAAGCACCTGAGATGCGCCAGAAGATGTTTACTTGGGCCATGTCTGTTGGCCATAAACAATCTGAAGTTGGCCAAGGTCGACATAAAGCTTCTATCGGCTTGAGCTTACAATGGAAACTAGCAAATAAGCTCGTATTCAGTAAGTTAAAGCAGGTATTAGGTGGTCGTCTGAAGTTTATGCCATGTGGCGGTGCAGCACTGGATCCAAATGTAAGTGCATTTTTCCAGAGCATCGACGTGCCAGTGCTTTGTGGTTATGGCATGACTGAAACCACAGCTACCGCAACATGTAATACCTTAGCTAACCGCGTGCCTGGCTCAAATGGTCAAGCTATCCCTGAAGTGGAAATTAAGCTTGGTAAAGATAACGAAATCTTAGTTCGTGGCGATACCGTTATGCGTGGTTACTACAACCGCCCACAGGAGACTGCTGAAGCATTTGAAGATGGCTGGTTAAAGACAGGTGATGCGGGTCGTATTGATGAAAATGGTAATTTGTTTATTACCGACCGTATTAAAGAGCTAATGAAAACCTCAAACGGTAAGTATATTGCTCCGCAACGTGTAGAAGGTAAAGTTGGCTGCTGTCCATTCATCGAACAAGTCGCCATCGTTGCTGACGCACGTAACTATGTAACGGCACTGATTGTACCTGCATTCGAGTCTTTAGAAGCGTGGGCAAAAGAGAAAGGCTTAAGTTATGAATCTCAAATTGAATTGCTGCGCCACTCTCATGTAGTTGAGCATTTTGAACAACGCCTTAAAACACTACAAAGTGAGCTTGCTGGCTTTGAAAAGATTAAGAAGTTTACTTTGCTACCTGATGCATTTTCGATGGAAGCGGGCTTAATCACTCCTACCATGAAGCTTCGTCGTAAAGTGATTTACAACAAGTACGCACGTGAAATCGACAAGATGTATAGCCGTTAATATTGGCTTGAAGATATTGATAGAAAGGGATGCTTAGCATCCCTTTTTTTATGCCGTTTTTATTTGCTGCAATGTGTTGGGGTTTATGGCAGTGGAATAGTTATACCAATCAGTGAATGATAGATTGAGGGTTAAGGGCTTCTCTGTATGTCATTTATCAGTAGAATGAGCCAAGAAAAATTGAAAATAATAACAATAAGGATATTTACCTATGTCTGAAACCGCATTTCATCTAACTCTACAACCAAGGTTTTGTGAAACCGATGCCCTAGGACACATCAATAATACTGTTATCCCTGTGTGGTTTGAGGCCGCTCGTGAGCCGATTTTTAAGATATTTAACCCGGCACAAGATTTATCTAAATGGAATTTGATTGTGGCTGGATTCACTATTGGCTTCAATGCACCGACATACTTTGCTAGTGATGTAGAAGTGAAAACTTGGGTCAGCCGTATTGGTAATAGCAGCTTTGAGCTGACCCAAAGCTGCTGGCAAAACGGCAAAAAAACCGCCGAAGCGCAAACCACTATGGTGCATTACGATTACGCCAATGAAAAAAGCCAAGCTTTAACTGATGCAATCAAAGCTCAGCTTGCCTTGCTTACTGGCGAGTAACTAACTCAAAAGAGCACTTAAATGCTAGCTGCTAGGCTTTAGTTAAAAACTTTTCTACATACCAGCAGCTTGCTTCAATTTTATAATCGGCAGCTTTAGCCCACTGTAAGCCGTGGCGCACTAACTTCTCGGCTAAGCCCTTACCGCGTAGTTCTGGTGGTACATAGGTGTTACAGCTATCATCATAAAGCTCATAGGCGAGCACTGCTTGCGCGCCATCAAGGTTAATAACAAAGCGACTTTCATCGGCTAAATGAATTACCTGTGACATGTTGGACTCCTAAGCTTGTTCATAAGTTTTTAAGGCATCAATAAGCTCGGGTGTCAGGGTTGCCTTTTGACCTGTTTTGAAGTTAAACATCACTACCTGCGAGCTACCCACTGTCGTAACAGCCTGTTGGCTTTGGCTATAAACAGTGTAATGCATCATAAATCGGTCATCTTTAATATCACTAATACTTACCCCAACGGTTAAGGTATCCGGAAAGGTTACTGGGCGTTTATAGCGGGCTTGGTTTTCGCTGATCACTGGGCCAACCGAGGTGATTTTTAGCTGTTCGAGCAAATTAATTTGCTTGAAAAAGTCGATGCGTGCTGTTTCAAAGTAGCGGAAGTAAACCACATTATTAACGTGTTGTAGGGCATCCATTTCACCCCAGGCTACAACTATTTGGGTGTTAATTGGGTATTGTTCGAGAAAGTTATCCATAATGATCTCAGTTGATTGGTGATTTACATTTAAACAAGTGTTTAACTTTTGCTCAGCATAACAGTAAGTTTTGATAGCAACAAGTGAGACAAATTAGGGAAATTAATGGGCAAGTTATTAAGTGTGTTAAGCGGCATATGTGGACTCGGCTTGGCCTTCAGCGCACAAGCAGTGGTAACTAATCAGTTTATAGAGCCGCAAACTCGACAAGAGACACAGGCGTATAGGCTCATTAAAGTTATTGAGCCACAAATTCAGTTGCTTTATCAGGCATTACCGCTGCAATCAAAACTAACTGTGGTTTATGGTGCTCAAGATGGGCCGTTATTCGACCCCGAGGTTATGCAAATTCAAATTCCTTATCACTTTGTCACAGAGGTACTGAATCGCTTTAGCAAGGATGATTATCAACAAACCGGTGTGACACCAAAACAAGCAACTCAGGATGCCTTGTTGCATACGCTAGGTCATGAATATGGTCATGCTTATATTTATGCCAACGAGGTTATTGTACTTGGACGAGAAGAAGATGCTGTCGATACGTTAGCAACCTTACTATTGATAAATGCTTTTGAAGAGGGTGCTGAAATCGCCTTGAGTGCTGCAGATTTGTTTGCACTTGAAGATGAAGAGATCGACGAGTTAGTGGTTGATGATTTTAGTGATGAACATAGCCTTGATGTTCAGCGTTACCATGCAACAGTATGTTTGATTTATGGCAGTGATCCTAAGCAGTATGCAGGGTTATTAGCGGATTCCGCGCAGAGAGAAGATAGAGCTTTAATGTGCCAACAGGAGTATCAGCGTCAAAGTGATAATTGGGATAGATTAATCCGCCGCAATAGTAATTAGCAAAACCAGTAAGCTAAAACACCCATAGCAACTGTTGGTAAATTGTTAAAAAGCGTTTATTGTAAAACGCTGTTTGAATAGCAAGGACTAGCAGTTTAAATGACGGCAACAAAAATAATAAAAATGCCTAATGTAGTGATATCTATTGGCGCTGCATTTAAAGGTTTATATCAGCAAATATCGAGCTTAGGCCAAAAGCTATCATTTTTTACCTTGGCTCAATATTTATATTTCTTCGCATTTCTACTGGCGATCTCTTCAGACTCGTTTACTTGGGTGGCGGCTATTACAGTGCTGGCGTTAACTATAGAGTTATTGCCGCTGTTTGAGCGAATTTGGCATAGTTTATTAGGTAAAGCGGTGTTGTTACTGTTTTATGCTGTTGTGGCGAATTTTGCATTGAGTTGGGCGGGGGGAGTTGTTAACGAGGTTATCGGTGTGTCAGCGGAACATTTTGCATACACCCATAATCTGGCAATTTTGCTGTATATCCCAGTGTGGTTTGTATTTATTACTGCGCTGCTTATTTTAGCGGCGCAAATGCTAGTGCCCTTTTATTTTCTACTCTTTATATCGCTAAAACCTTTGGGGGTAGCGTTACCCAAGTTAACCCAAAATACTCACTTTAGAAAAACCACTTGGATCCTAAGATTAATGCTAGCGACTGGCTTACTGGTGCATTTGGTTTTATATATTGTGCCTGAGATAGAAAACGGGGCGTTGAAGAAAAACTTGTCTGCAGATGTTTCAGTCGGGATTGAGCAACCCTTGATAACCGTTAGCACAGATGTCGCTAGCGCAGAACAGGATCTTCAAGATGAATATTCGCAGACTCGCCATAAATACCAATCATCTGTAAGGAAAATGATTGCCTTATTTGCATTTGAGTTTGAAGCAGACAGTAAGTCTCGTTGTCAGAAGCAGGCTAGCTCGAAGGTGGTTGAATTGAATGACTATGAAATTGTGGAGATTTTTCGCGATGACAATCAAAAGAACGGCTTTCGTTTTGAAGTGAAAAAATGTATTTCTCCCGCCTTTCCTGCTTAATTCAACTTAACAAAAAAGGGCCTTAAGGCCCTTTTTGGAATTGACTATGAGTTAGTCGACCGTTAGTTCACTAAAGCTGCTAATGGTTTTAAAGTCGCCAGTGCGCTGATTGGTATCACGTACCATTTGCACTACGTTTAAACCTGCTTCGCTTGCGGCTTTCAGTTCTTCTAGTACATCAGATACAAATAAAATTTGCTTAGGGCTTAAGCTAATCGTATTTACGATATTGCAGTAAGCTTGTTTGAAGCGTTTGTTACCTGTGCGAGTGTCAAAGTGACCATTAAACTGTTCAGTTAAATCGCCAGCATCGCTATGGCTAAATAGCAGTTTTTGCGCTTCAACAGAGCCAGATGAGAAGCTATATACGCGCAGGCCTTGTTGCTTATAACCAGCTAATGCTTCAATAAAGTCAGGGAAGATATGGCCTTTGAACTCGCCATTGGCGTAGCCCTGTTTCCAGATCAATCCTTGTAGGGTTTTAAGTGGGGTTGCTTTGCGATCTTCCGCAATCCACTGCAGTAAGATTTCAGTCACGCGAGCAAGATCTGCATCAGGCTCAAGGGCGATATCTTGCACATCACAAATGCAGTTATCTACTAGTACATTGTGTTGGTTGGCTTCAAGAAAGCCTGCTAATTCCTTTGCTGAGTAAGGAAAAAGTACATCTTCAATAAAGTTAAGATCGGTAGTCGTACCGGCTGTATCTACGACGATGGCTCTGATACCCATAATATTTGCTCACTCCGCAATGTACATTGTACCAATCACACTGATCCAACTTGATTGGTAATTCTAATAGTCGAGATCTGTTATTGCTCAGATCCTAAGCTGAATTCCCCGTTTTGGCTAGTGTAATCGCACCTCAGTTTGTACTAAATTTTCAGTTTTTAGCTTTTGATAAAGCTTTATAAGCAATACTGGCAAAAGTTACTGAGTTATAACTTAAAAGTCAGTTTTCTATATCAGGTAGAGTCGCATTTGTTAGTTGAACTAGCGTTGTTAAGTCAAGATCTAGCTGCTAGGTTGGTAACTTAGTTTTAACATCTCAAGGAATGAATGGTGAAAAAATTAGTAATCTTAGCCTGTATGCTGCAGTTGATTAGTATTCAAGTATTGGCGGCCACAAAACTGACCGCAGAAAATACGCAGTTATTAACGGTCAATTCGAGCTTAATTGAAAAGGCAGATTTTGTGGTGACCTTGCCACCTAACTATGGCAAAAAGCCTGATAAACAATATGTGGTGCTATTCGATTTTCACCCTCGAAGTCACGCTTTACTTGCAGGCATGCATGACTGGATGAGTCATAACGGTGATTGGCCTTGGTTAGAAACGATTATCGTCACCGCGCCTGATGGCCATCAAGGATTAGGGGAATTAAAAACCTTAGCTATTGAGGAGCAAGGCAATCAACAACTATTGGATTACTTTGAGCGTGATTTGTTGCCCGCTATCGACAAACAATACCGCACTAATGGCTTTCGGATTTTAAACGGCTTTACAGGTAATGCTGGGCTAGGGCTGTATACTTTGATTAACCGTCCGAGTTTGTTTAATGCCTACTTTGTAGCAAGCCCTGTGCTCAGTAAAGATTTTGCTTATGTCATTAAGGATGCACCCAAAAAACTTGCAGCTATGCAAGGTAAGCCGCGTTTCCTATTTATGAGTACTAGCGATAGCGGCTTTGAGCAGCGCCAACTCGCATCGTTTGCTCAGATGGAAGCCATTGTTAAAGCTAATGCTAACTCCACTTTGGACTACCAGATAACGCGTTTTGATGGCAGTTACTATATGACTCAACCTGTGTTGGCAGCAGCCTACGGGATAGAAGCTTTGTTTGATGATTATCATCAAGTATTAGCGGCAGATTCAGAAATTTCAAAGCAAGGTCCGCAAGCTATTGTGGCGCATTATCAATATTTGTCTGGGCAAAAATATGGATTTAAAGTGCCAGCGACTAGCTCACTAATAAAGCTTGGCAACAGCTACCTTGAGAAAGAGCCTGCCAAGGCGGTTGAAGTATATAAAGTGGCGATTAGTGATGCTCCTAAAGCCTATACAGCTTATGACGCCGTTGCAGATGCTTATGCAAAAATGGGGGAAATTGAGTTGGCAATTAAATATCAGGCTTTGGCGCTAGATATTACCGATCACCCTTTTTATCAAAATAAGTACACTAACAAGTTGGCTAAGTATAAAGAGCAGAGCAAGCTTTAACGGCTTACTTGCTGACTCTATAGAATTTACTAACAAAAACGATAGCCTTGTGGCTATCGTTTGATGTTTTTTAAGTGCTATTACAGGTATTTCTTCTGTCGACTACTGACTTTTTTCAAGTAGTTACGGGTTTCTTCGCGGTTATGGCGATTCGTTAGAAACCAATAAAACTCGCTTACCGTCATCTTATTAATTCGCGCTAAGGCCTTGGTGCGATTGCCTCGTGGGTCTAGGCTTTTCCAGAGATTCCCCGCGCCGCCGTTATAACTTGAGATCACAGCATACTCACGTTTCTTAGGGTGGGTGATCCCCTTAAGGTAGCGGCTTGAAAGGATCTTTAAGTAACCGGTGCCTACCTCAATATTTTTAGCCGGATCATAAAGATATGCTGATGAAGGTGTGTGTTTATAGCCCTGAATGATACTGAAATAATCGCGGCCAGCGGTATTGGCCTTAATTTGCATCAAGCCTAGCGCATTGGAACGTGAGCGCGCCAATGGGTTAAACGAGCTCTCCGTTTCGATAATCGCCATGATCAAATCTGTGCTAATACCATGTTTGCGACTGGCATTGCGGGCATAGTTAATATACTTATTACCTGCAATGGTAGTGTGCTCTTTCACCATGTGGATCGCCACTTGAAAGCGCGAGTTACTGCGTTTGCTCTTACTGACTAAGTAATCGGCATAACGTGATGCACGCCATTCAAACTCAATGGCTTTCCCGTCTCTATCGAGCACTTGCCCCCAAAAAAATGGTTTTTTCTTTTTACTGATTAAGCCAAAGTCTTCAGCGGTTTGTGCATCGATAACAGTTGGATCAATTTGGGTTAATAGCACCTGCACCACAGCCTCTTTAAGCTGTGCTTTGGTGCGGGTTTCTACTAAGATCAAACCTCGTTTAAAGTCGACATAAGTGGAGGCTTGTTCAGTGTCTTTATACACCAAAACCGATGGCACGATTGGTCTTGAGTAAGAGTCTTGCCCCTGATATTCCAGTAGCAGCGCTGCAACATCGTCTTCGTAGTCGTTTAAGTCTAATGCACTACTAGCATTGGCGGAGCTTGCGAGTGTTATCGCAATTATGCTGCAGAAAATGATAACGAGTTGGCAGAGGTATTTAGACATTTATCAGAGGGTTAGAGTTGGTGTTTTTTGATTATACAATGGTTGGGTATAACCCTCATAGTTGAGGATTAATTTTTCAAACTTTGATAGAGCTATCAGGCTACGCCTGAAGTCTATAGTTAGACTTCGTCTAACAACCAAAGTCGTGGGATTCCATCCCACATTTACGGCTAATCAAGCTCCGCTTGATAAAGGTCGTGAGCTTCCAGCTCACACTCGGGCAAAAGGGGGACAACAGCTTCCCCCTCTTGCATCACCCCAGCCGCCCCTACGAAGTTGTTGATCCTCAGTCATTTTCGAAAATCGCTATCGCCTCATATTCGCCATCCCTGGCTCACCTGAGGCTATCTCGGCATCCATGCCTCGCTCACGCGATTTACTTCAATGACCTCGGCAACTTCGATGGGGAATAGGTGCTTCCTGTTGCAATGGTGGGCAGCTATTACTGCCTTTTGATATTTAAGGCACCATAGCTAAATGATTGTGCTTTTCTAACCCAGTGCAGATGCGGCTTAGGCCTTTGATGGCATGGATGCCATCGCAGAGCGGTCAGGGATGACGTAAAGCGTGCCTAAGAAGTATCTGCACATACGCCGACCGCAGGTCATTGGCTGCATCAGATGTAGAAAGTCACAACAGAGGTGATTAGATACGAAAAGCAGAAACAGTTAAGCTGCTGTGCTTAAACGGTTGAAGCCACCATAGCTAAATGATTGTGCTTTTCTAACCCCGTGTAGATGCGGCTTAGGCCTTTGATGGCATGGATGCCATCGCAGAGCGGTCAGGGATGACGTAAAGCGTGCCTAAGAAGTATCTGCACATACGCCTGCTGCAAGCAATTAGCTGCATCTGATGCAGACAGTTACCTCTGAGGTAATTCGCAACATTGCTGCCCAAAGCCACACCAAAAAGGTAAACACTGAGACCAAACAGTATGCCCAAAACGATGAACATGCCTCATCGCTCAGGCATTGCCAACTACTGGTGTACTAAGTGACCATTCTTCACCACATCCACACATGAGGCCACACCATAAGTGTATGCTAGCTCTGCTGGTGTGCTGATATTCCACATGCAGAAATCGGCGCTCATGCCGACCTCAATAACGCCGACCTTATCTTCAATACCCAAAGCCTTAGCTGCATTACTAGTCATGCCTGTTAGCGCTTCCTCTGGGGTTAAACGCAGTAAGGTACAGGCCATATTGAGCATCAATAGGCTTGAGCAAAGTGGCGATGAGCCGGGGTTGTAATCGCTGGCAACCACCATAGGCACCTTGTATTTGCGCAGTAAATCGATAGGCGGGTGTTGAGTTTCACGTAAAAAGTAAAATGCGCCGGGTAATAGCGTGGCGCAGGTGCCACTTTCGCTGAGGGCTTTTACGCCGTCTTCATCTAAGTATTCAATATGATCAACTGACTTGGCGCCTAGCTTGGCGGCCAGTGCTGAACCACCCATGTTAGATAACTGCTCTGCATGCAGCTTGATTTGCAGACCAGCGGCTTTAGCGGCTGCAAGTACACGTTCGGTTTGCTCAAGGTTAAAGGCGATATTTTCGCAAAACACATCCACAGCATCGGCAAGATCTTCAGCAATCACTTTAGGTAACATCTCGTTGATGACTAAGTCGACGTAGGCGTCACTATCATGTTTATATTCTGGTGGAATTGCGTGCGCGCCTAAGAAGGTGGTTTTTACATCTACATGGTGATGCTTGCCTAGTTCACGGGCAACCCGCAAAATCTTCAGCTCTGTGTCGATATCTAAGCCATAACCTGACTTGATTTCTACCGTGGTAACTCCTTCTTTAGCGAGTGCGTTTAGACGTTGACGACCAAGCTCAAATAATTCTGCTTCATCGGCTTCACGACAGGCGTTGACGGTAGAAATAATGCCACCGCCACTGCGGGCTATCTCTTCATAACTGGCACCGTTGAGGCGTAGTTCAAATTCATTAGCTCGATTGCCAGCAAACACTAAATGAGTGTGGGCATCAATAAGACCTGGGGTGATCCAACCGCCTTTACCTTTGTAAACTGGTGTGGCGAATACATCAAACTCAGGTAGCTCACTGCGTTTACCTACCCAAGCGATTTTACCGTCTTTAACCGCAAGAGCTGCGTCAGTAATTGCGCCGTAAGGCTCTGAAATATTTGGCGACATTGTAGCTATATTGATATCTATCCAGACTTGATCCCACGACATGATGCAGTTCTCTTTTAAGTTGTTTTTTGTGGCAGCCAAATACTAACACTAAAAATAATTTGTGAGCTAGCTTGTATTTACTTGTATATACAAGCTAGGATTGTAGCCGAGTTTTTAAGCAAGTAAATAGTCAGTGACAAGTTTAGCGGTAACGGGATGGCCAATGGCGAAGCCAAAGTTTGAAGAAATTAAGCAATATATTTTAGCGCAAATTGAGTCTGGCGAGTGGGCAGAAGACAGCCGGGTGCCATCAGAAAATCAACTTGCTGAGTTGTTTAGTTGTAGCCGCATGACGGCACGCCGTGCGTTAACTGAGTTAACTGAATCAGGTGTACTAGAGCGTTCTCAAGGTTTGGGGACTTTTGTTGCAGGCTTAAAGTCGCAGTCCTCAATGATGGCAATTCGTAATATTGCCGATGAGATAAAAGATCGTGGTCATGGTTATAGCGTGCAGCAAGTGCTGCTGACGCAAACAGTCGCAACGGGGGCTATTGCCATTGCACTGGGGCTTGAAGAGGGCAGCCAAGTGTTTCAGTCGGTATTAGTGCATTGTGAGCAAGGCACACCACTGCAGTTAGAGGAACGCTTCGTCAATCCAAAGTTAGTACCTGAATATTTAGCGCAAGATTTTACCAAGCAAACTCCACATGAATACCTGTCGATGGTGGCGCCGCTTACCGAAGCTAAGCACACCATTGAGGCCAAAATGGCAGATGTAGCGCAGCTGGCACTACTTGAAATCGCCGCGGTTGAGCCCTGTTTACAAATTACCCGCCGTACTTGGTCACGCCAAGGTGTGGTGAGTTTTGCACGTCTTGTGCACCCAGGCAGTCGCTTCAGATTAGGTGGTCACCTGACGTTTAGCTAACGTCAGTTGTGCACAGCTCATAGAGCAAAGCAGTAAATATAAAAGCTTTACAAGCAGATAAGAAACATAAAAACAAATTGAACGAGGTAGTACCGATGGATAAGAGACACGATCCGAGCCGCCGCATTATCGCGCCGACAGGAACTGAGCTTAGCTGTAAAAGCTGGTTGACCGAAGCCCCGCTGCGCATGTTGATGAACAACTTGCACCCAGATGTGGCTGAGCGTCCTGAAGACTTAGTGGTTTACGGTGGTATTGGCCGTGCAGCCCGAGATTGGGAATGCTACGACAAAATCGTTGAAGTATTACAACGCCTTGAAGATGACGAAACCCTATTGGTGCAATCAGGTAAGCCGGTTGGGGTATTTAAAACCCACAATAATGCACCGCGAGTGATCATTGCTAACTCAAACCTAGTGCCACATTGGGCCAACTGGGAACACTTTAATGAGTTAGATAAAAAAGGCTTGGCCATGTATGGCCAGATGACCGCCGGTTCTTGGATCTACATTGGTTCGCAAGGCATTGTTCAAGGCACTTACGAGACATTTGTAGCGATGGCTAAGCAGCACTTTAATGGTGACGCTAGCGGTAAGTGGATCTTAACTGGCGGCTTAGGTGGCATGGGTGGCGCGCAACCACTTGCAGGCACTATGGCGGGTTATTCTGTACTGACTTGTGAAGTGGATGAAACTCGTATCGATTTCCGTTTGCGTACTCGCTACGTCGATAAAAAAGCCAAATCTCTTGATGAAGCTCTCGCAATGATCGACGCAGCCAATAAGAGTGGCAAGCCAGTTTCAGTTGGCCTGTTAGCCAATGCTGCCGACGTATTTGCTGAGCTGGTGGAGCGTGGTATTACGCCAGATGTGGTGACTGACCAAACATCGGCGCATGACCCTCTGAACGGTTACCTCCCTCAAGGTTGGACGCTAGAACAAGCTATCGAGATGCGTAAAACTGACGAAGCGGCTGTGGTTAAGGCGGCTAAGCAGTCAATGGCGGTGCAAGTTAAGGCGATGCTAGCGCTGCAAGCTGCTGGCGCGGCGACAACCGATTACGGTAACAACATTCGCCAAATGGCATTTGAAGAAGGCGTTGAAAACGCATTTGATTTCCCAGGCTTCGTACCAGCTTATGTACGTCCACTGTTCTGTGAAGGTATTGGTCCATTCCGCTGGGCTGCGCTTTCTGGCGATCCTGAAGATATCTATAAAACAGACGCTAAAGTTAAAGAGCTTATTCCTGATAATCCGCACCTACATAACTGGTTGGATATGGCGCGTGAGCGTATTGCTTTCCAAGGTTTACCATCGCGGATCTGTTGGGTGGGCCTAAAAGACCGTGCACGTTTGGCGTTAGCCTTTAACGAAATGGTTAAAAATGGCGAGCTTTCTGCGCCAGTGGTTATCGGTCGTGACCACTTAGACTCTGGCTCTGTTGCCAGCCCTAACCGTGAAACTGAATCTATGCTCGATGGTTCTGATGCAGTATCAGATTGGCCATTAATGAACGCCCTGCTTAATACTGCAAGTGGTGCAACTTGGGTATCGTTGCATCATGGCGGTGGTGTAGGTATGGGCTTTAGTCAGCACTCAGGTGTAGTGATTGTGGCTGACGGTACAGATGACGCGGCAGCGCGCTTAGGCCGTGTATTGTGGAACGACCCTGCAACTGGCGTAATGCGTCATGCTGATGCGGGTTACGATATCGCGAAGAATTGTGCAAAAGAGCAGGGTCTAGACCTGCCAATGCTATAAGCCGCTCATATTGAGCAGTATAACAATAAGAGGCATTTAAATGAGTCATTTAGTATTAACTCCGGGTACCTTAACCCTTGCACAAATCCGTGATATTAGCCGCGGCAAAGTTACTCTAGAGCTAGCAGAAAGCGCAATTGCTGACATCAATACTAGCGCTGGCTTAGTGCAGCAAGTATTGGATGAAGGCCGCACAGTTTACGGCATCAACACAGGTTTTGGCTTACTGGCAAACACTAAGATTGCCGCTGATGATCTGCAACTGTTGCAGCGCTCAATCGTGCTGTCGCACGCAGCAGGTACTGGCCAATACATGCAAGACGCGACTGTGCGTTTGATGATGGTGTTGAAGATCAACTCGCTAAGTCGTGGTTTCTCTGGCATTCGTTTAGAGGTGATCAACTTCCTTATCGCCTTGGTTAACGCGGGTGTTTACCCATGCGTACCAGAGAAAGGTTCAGTAGGTGCATCGGGCGACTTAGCGCCGTTATCACACATGTGTTTGCCGCTGCTTGGCGAAGGTGAGATGAGCTATCAAGGCGAGATTATCTCGGCGGCAGAAGGTCTGCAAATCGCAGGGCTTAAGCCAATTGAGTTAGCTGCAAAAGAAGGCTTAGCCTTACTTAACGGTACTCAAGCATCAACGGCGCTAGCACTTGAGGGCTTGTTTAACGCAGAAGATCTATTTGCAGCAAGCTCGGTGATCGGTGCTATGAGCGTTGAAGCGGCAATGGGCAGTCGTAGCCCGTTTGACCCGCGTATTCATGCGGCTCGCGGTCAGAAAGGTCAAATCGATTCCGCTGCTGTGTTCCGTCATTTACTCGGTGATGAGTCTGAGATCAGTTTAGATCACGTTAACTGTGAAAAGGTGCAAGATCCTTACTCATTACGCTGTCAGCCACAAGTACTGGGTGCATGTTTGACTCAAATTCGTCACGCGGCAGAGGTGCTACAAACTGAAGCTAACGGCGTAACCGATAATCCATTAGTGTTCCAAGATACTGGCGACATTATCTCTGGCGGTAACTTCCATGCAGAGCCAGTTGCTATGGCAGCTGATAACTTGGCGATTGCGATTGCTGAGCTAGGTTCTATTGCCGAGCGTCGTATTGCGCTGCTTATCGACTCAAATCTATCTAAACTGCCACCATTCTTGGTTGAAAATGGCGGAGTAAACTCAGGCTTTATGATTGCGCAGGTAACTGCTGCTGCATTGGCTTCTGAGAATAAAACTTACGCTCATCCTGCATCGGTAGACAGCTTACCTACATCGGCTAACCAAGAAGATCATGTGTCTATGGCTACCTTCGCGGCGCGCCGTTTGCGTGATATGTCTGAAAATACCCGTGGTGTATTGGCGGTTGAACTATTAGCTGCCGCGCAAGGACTAGATTTCCGTGCACCACTGCAACCAAGCAAAGCGGTTGCGCAGGCTAAAGCTGAGCTACGTGAGCTAGTCACTTACTACGATAAGGACCGTTTCTTCGGCCCTGATATCGAAGCGGCAACAGACTTGCTGCTGACTGCGAGTTACAACGCTTACCTGCCAGCAGATATTCTGCCAAGCCTATAAGCTGACAATGAGTAAAGAGCCTTCAGCCTTGTCAGACTAAGCCCTCAGCCTAGTAAAACTGGGCTTTCGACTTAATCAAAGAGCCTGCGGGCTCTTTTTTTTGGCCGTAGCTTATGCCAATCCACAACAGATCCTTATGCAGATGCATATGTCGATCTTTTTTGAGTCTAAAAATGTCGCTGTCTCAAAATAGCCTATCAGTAAATTTTATTTTAAAAATCGTCAATAGTCATATGTATAATATATTATCTAATGTTTTGTTGGTTCTGTTGTATATTGTTGTTATTGTATTAATGTGTAATATCTTTTGCTGTCTTATGTGTAATTTGTTGCATGGTAAGATTTTATATCTGTTTAATAAGTTTGAATATGTTTACCTTGGCGGTGATTAATAGTGTTTACTATATGGTTAGTTATGAACGATTGCTAGCTAGAGTTATCGCAGGCAATAAAAAAGCCAGCAGGGCTAACCTCTGCTGGCTTTAATAAGAGTTAATTTTTTTAAGCAGTTACATACGTGACTTCATTTCGCCTATTTTTAAGCTCATTAGCTGTTTAGTCCATTGGGATTTGTCGATCCCTTCGATCCAAAATACGCGGCTGTCACGGGTTTGTCCCCTGCGTAAATAGGTGTCAGGCATTCTAAAAATGGCTTGCCAGACTTTGATATCTTCTTTTTTGATTAGTGCACCAGAGTCAGCAAAGAGGCTGACCTCTAATTCAACCATTACGTAGTGTTCAGGGCTATTACTGCTAAGCTCGAAGGTGAGTCCTAAGCGTCCATCATCATCCCACTGACTATTAGCAAAGCTCACTTTGACACCGCTTTTTGCAGTTGATTTAAGTAATGCTGATTGCGCGATTGCACTTGAGGTTAGGGTTTCTGTTGTGGCCGCACTAACGGCTGGAGTGATGACTTCAGTTGCTGCAGCACTTGTTGAAGCTGCTGTGCCGACTGTGGCTGGCAGGGTCACTGGAACCGCTGTATCTGGTTGGCTTTGGCTTTCTAAGATTATGTATTCCCAGGTAAAATCGTCATTGAGTTTTACTTTGGCACCATTATCAAGGGTAATTCTTGCCACTTCATCGGCAAAAGCGGGGACTGATAATACTAAGATTGCGATTGAGGCATAGTTGCGAAGCATTTTATACATGAGCATTAACCTGTTTAAGTTGATTGCCTTAGCATAGACAAACTAAGGTTGGATTAATACCTGTTAGATTCAGAATATTGTGATATGCAGTGTTTTAGTATGTGCTGCTACTTTTGCAAAGATAAACCAATGTTTGCTGCAAAAGGGGAGAACACTCTTTTCGCTAAGTCGCGGCTTTGGGCAGTGGCTGATATCTGAGCTATCGATTACACTCGGCTGTCAATTTCAGTGGTAGCTTAAATCAAACATCTAAAGTATTAAGCTGTTCTAGTTGCTAAAGAAGGGATGCATGAATTTACTAAAATGGACGATAGCTTCAGTTATTATTCTGCAAGTGTGTTTTGTTATTACTAATTTGATAATTGGGGCAAAAAAGGCTGCTGATTATAGTATTTCATGTCAGCATGTAGATAATCCGTTTTTCACTCAGCATAATTATGATGGTAATACACCTTTCACTTCCTTTAAAGCTGGGGAGTATCAGGCTGAAGGGGCAATGTTATATTGTCGTGGGTTTAATTATTTTAATTAATACTAATTGGTCGTTTTACAATTTATAGCATGGGATAAAAGTTTATCGCTAACTTTTATAAAAAAAGGGAAGACGATATCTTCCCTTTTTATGTTGCTACATAATTTAATTGTGCTGACTAATGCTTATAAGCGTGCTTTAAAGATGTCGATGATTTCTTCAAGGCTTGCTTTACGTGGGTTAGTTAAAGAACATGCATCGTTTAGGGCGTTTTGCGCCATAAATGCCAGCTTATCTTCTGTTACTCCTAAGTCTGCTAGGCGTTGTGCTGTGCCAACCTGTTGAGAAAGTGCTTCGATAGCGGCAATACCGGCTTCAATTGCTTGCTCTTGGGTCATATTTGATACATCTACGCCCATGGCTTTAGCGATATCAACAAAACGTGCAGGTGTTGCAACTGCGTTGAAACGTGATACTTCTGGAAGAAGAATTGCGTTACATAAACCGTGTACTAAATCGTAAACACCACCTAGTTGATGCGCCATAGAGTGTACATAACCGAGTGAAGCATTAGAGAACGCCATGCCTGCAAGGTATTCACCATATTGCATGGCATCACGAGCCTGACGATCTTCACCATTTTCAACTGCTGTGGCTAAGTTTTGTGAGATTAACTCAATAGCCTTAATAGCTGATGCATCTGTTATCGGTGTGGCTGCAGTAGAAACATAAGCTTCAACAGCGTGGGTTAACGCGTCCATACCCGTTGCAGCAGTTAGAAACTTAGGCATAGCGACCATAAGTTCTGAGTCGTTTACCGCAATAATTGGAGTAAAGTGCTTATCAACCACTGGGTATTTGGTTTCATCAGCTTCGTTAGTGATGATGGCAAATACAGTCATTTCTGACGCAGTACCTGCAGTAGTATTGATGGTCACCAGTGGTAACTGTGGCTTCTTAGATGTATGAACACCTTTGGAGTAGTCACGAATATGGCCACCATTTGCAGCAACCAAAGCGATACCTTTAGCTGCATCATGTGAAGAACCACCACCAAATGAAATAACAAAGTCACAGTTTTCTTGTGTGAGTATGGCAAGGCCATCTTCAATATTTTTTTCAGTTGGGTTTGGTTTTACGCCATCATAAATTGCAAAGTCGATGTTATGGCTTTTTAGCTCATCAGTTAGACGATTAATTAAGCCGATTTCAACTAACACACTGTCGGTAACAATAAGTGCTTTGCTTAGCTCTTTGCTTGTTAGTTCTGAACCTAGAGATTGAATTGCGTTTTGGCCCATAAGAGTCATTGGAGGCATGTAAAATACGCTGCTCATAATATTTCCTTAAATTTTTAAAGTTTAAAATCAAATTGTTAAATAAAAAAATTGAATAGATTGAGAATAAAAAGTTGATTAAAAGCACTTGCTATAATGGGCTGTGCTCTATCGATGAAGCAGAGTTTACTCTTTCCATTTGAAATGATAATTAGCTAAAATTGAAAATCATTTTTACCAGATAGTAATAATTGTTTGGTAGTGATCCATGCTAATTGAAGATAAGCAGCTATTGAGGTGAATAAAGCAGAGTGGAACAGCCTGAATTAACAGGCCGTTGACAGCAGTATAAAAGCGCTTTGTGAATGATGAAAAGTAGCCAGGATTGCTGGTTACATCGAGTAGCCTATGCTGATCACGGCAGACTCTGTCGCGGAGTTATAACCCGCACCCACAACAAAATGTTTACCAATGACATATCGTAGACCTAGCTCTGCTCCCCATGTGGTGTCTTTTTCAGTCTCCCACACCGGTTCAGCGCCAACGACATAAGGCACAATATTGGTGGTTGAGGAGTACTCAGTAGTATAAGCCGTTGCGCCACCATAAAGGCTTAAATCCCGGGTAAGACTGTAGCTAATACCAAAGCGCCACAGTGAGTCTTGTGTATAAGCTTCTCCCGGTGGTTCTACATATACATCTTCTTTTTTGCTTTGAGCATAGCCAATGTAATATCCCCAATTGGCGTAGTCTCGGTCGTAATGTCGAGGGGCAAACGTGACGCCATACATATCTTCGGCTGCTGGTATATAGTCTACAGTTATAGCCATAACCGGAGCGGGCTGAGTGTCAGCTTCAAATGTAAAATCGTTAGCCATGACGCTCTGACTCATTAAGCTAAATACACCTGCTAATAGTAATTTGTTCATGAGTCTCGCTAGGTTGCTGAAGATATGAGCATAGATTGTTGTGAATCTTTAGTTTACAGTCAACCAACAGTGCTAAAATGCCCTAATTAAGAGCGAGTTGTAACTGTATTGCTTGCAGCTGTTTGGATTGATGTAAGCGAAGTTTATACAGTGTGTTACGCCATGTGGTGCGAATAGGAGAAAGGTTTTGGATCAAGAGTTGCGAACAGGAATTGCCCATTGGTTAACCAGTATCGGAATAGATACTCAGCCTTCTGACGGCATTTCTAGTGCGATTATGGTGGTAGCGTGTCTAGTGATTGCGTTAGCAGCTTATATCTTTGTTAAGCGTGGTGTGGTTACCACGATGAACTTAGTGATCCAGCGTTCGAAAGCACACTGGGACGACATTTTTATGCGCCATCAAGTATTAGAGAAAATGGCAGTGATGGTGCCAGTGCTGATTTTGAATATCTTAATGCCATTGGCATTAAACGACCATAAAGTGCTGAGTAGCTTAAGTGATCGTCTGCTTGATGTGACCATAGTTGTACTATTTGTACGGGCGATATATAGCGCGTTAGATGCTGCAAATGAGATTGCAGATTACAATTTAGTGAGTCGCCGCTTACCTATTAAAAGCTTTGTGCAACTGGCAAAACTGTTCATGTTTTTTGTTGCCATTATTATTTCTATTTCAGTACTCGCCGACCAATCGCCTATCTATTTCCTAAGTGGTTTAGGTGTTGCTACCGGTTTGGTGATGTTGGTATTTAGAGACACTATTTTAGGCTTTGTTGCAGGGATCCAATTGGCTGCTAACCGTATGGTGAGCCCGGGCGATTGGATTGAGATGGATAACTTTGGCGCTAATGGTACGGTCGAAGAAGTGTCGCTAACCACAGTTAAAGTACGCAACTTTGATCAGACATTAACTATGTTACCCGCTTATTCGTTAACTTCTGGTTCGTTTAGAAACTGGCGCGGCATGTCGGAATCGGGTGGTCGTCGTATTAAGCGGGCGGTACAAATCGATATCCAATCGGTGCGTTTTCTTACTGAGAGCGATATGCGTAGTTTAAGTAAGATTAACCACCTCAAAGATTACTTTTCGTCGAAGTCGGCAGAAATCATTACCTATAATGCCCAAGTAGAAGATGCTGATATGTACGTAAACAGCCGCCACTTAACTAACTTAGGCACCTTTAGAGCGTATATCCAAGAGTATTTAACTCAACATGAAAAGATCCGCAAAGATATGACCTTAATGGTACGTCAACTTGCACCAACAGAACTTGGCGTACCCATTGAGCTGTATATCTTTACTAATGATACCCGTTGGGAGTATTACGAAGGGATCCAGGCGGATATTTTTGACCATATCTTTGCGATACTGCCGGAGTTTGATCTGCGTGTTTATCAAGGCCCAACAGGCGCAGATATACGTAGTTTGAGACATTAATGCCTTACAGTAAAAAGCCAGCTTGAAAGCTGGCTTTTCTATTTCAATTCATCGAAAGCTAGTTTTCGCGAGAAACTAAAATAGCTGCCAAGGCCACAAATACACCACCGCTGGTGCGGTCAAACCAATGCAGTTTATTGCTCGACTTCAAGGTTGGTGCAAGGACATTGGCCATGCAGGCGTAGATCATGACAAAACTAAAATCGACTACCGCCCAAGTGGCTGCCAAGATCGCTAATTGAGGTCCTTGGGGCGCACTGATATCGATAAACTGCGGAAACAGTGCAGCAAAAAATAGCAGATCTTTGGGATTACTAATACCAACCAAAAAAGCTTGTTTGAATAGTTGCTTTGGTGCGCCTTTGCCCTCGGCGGTTTTCAGCTCTAAGCCTTTACCATCGCCTTTAGTTAGCAGTAATTTTACACCTAGAAATAAAAGGTAAGCTGCACCACACCACTTTAATATGGTGAAGCCATACTCAGTTGCACTTAATAGTGCGCCTAAGCCAGCGGCTGACGCCATCATTAAAATCAATGCAGAGCACACGCTGCCTAAAGCGGTGGCAAGACTACGAGTTTTACCGTAATGAATACCGTGCCCCATAGACAGTACAGCCATAGTGCCGGGCGAGACCGCAATCAGTAAAATTGCAAATAGGTACAGCAGCCAAGTATCGAAGCTCATATAATTTTATACAATTTTGAATAATTGGCAGCACTATAGCTGCCAGTTATTATTTAGGCAATTAACTCAATAACGTTAGGCACTAAAATCAGGAATGGTTTTTGGATGGCGACCTTCAATCGAGCGATAAAACTCAACCAGTGGTTGCATATCTTGCACAATATCACCGCTAGGAGTAATACCTTCAGCAATGACGATGGTTTTCTTACCAAAGTCTAAGCCCACTGCAACGACAGGGACTTGAGCCTTATTGGCAATATGATAAAAGCCTGTTTTCCAACGAGTAACTGGGCTACGGGTGCCTTCTGGTGCGAGCGCTAGGCTGAAATCAGGGTTGGTTTTAAACATTTCCGCGACAGCATCGACCAAGTTATTGCTTTTACGCCGATCGACCGGCGTACCACCAATTGCTTTAAAGAACCAACCCCAAGGTGGTATAAACAACTGATGTTTACCTAAAAAGTTAATTTTAACGCCGAGTACGCCGCGAGCAATAACACCAATTATAAAATCCCAGTTGCTGGTGTGTGGGGCGACAATGGCGATAAACTGACGATCTTTGGGGAGCTCGCCAACAATCTTCCAGCCCATGAGCTTAAACAGCCCTTTGCAAAATAATTGAAACATATAGTGAAAACCTTCCGGCCTTTTCTGTGAGTATTACTGTTTTCTGCCGCTTTAGCCAATTGCTAGCTATGATTACTGGCAAGACGGCATATGGATAATTGCGGTATAGTACACGTAATAAAGCCAGATTGGAGAGTGGCAATGTTTAAAAAAGCAATGAGTGTCTTATTGTTATGTTTAGCTTTTAATGTCAATGCAGTACCCACTGATGAAATTGCTAATATTTTGGCCGAGCAAGAAGCCGCATGGAATCGTGGTGACTTAGATGCCTATATGCAAGGCTATTGGAACAACGAGAAAATGCGCTTTGTTTCCAACGGTAAATTCCGCTATGGCTGGGAGGAAACTTTAGCCGCTTACAAAAAACATTATCCAGATAAAGCCACTTTAGGCACGCTAACTTTTACCATTAAAGAAACCAAAATGCTTAGCAACTATGCCGCAATTGTTGTGGGGCGTTGGTCGTTAGCACGGGCGAAAGATAACCCTAATGGCGTGTTTACCTTATTAGTTGAGAAGATTGATGATCGCTGGGTGATCACCCATGATCACACCTCGGATTAGCGCATATTCAGGAATAAGATTGCTATTATTTTTTGTTAGCAATCTTATTGCCTTGATGGCCATTATTCACTTTTAGGCTCGATAACAAATTCATCTCGGCCTAAATTACGGCCTTTACCGTCATATCTTACTTCAGTGAAATACAGCTTACCTTGCTGATCTTTCATGATAATGCTGGTCGAGCGAGTGCCATATTCTTGGTGCTGAATATAAATCGATGATAAATGTCGCTCCCATTCAACACTCACACCTGTGGTAGGTAGTTCGCTGTCAGGCGCTTGAGTTTTGTCTGTCATAATGTTGAGCAAGGCATCAACATCGGGTGTGCTATGACTATTGATGTGTTGCTCTATTGCTTGGGTGCCCCGAGCCATTTTCGGCCATATTTCATCAAGAGCCCCGTTACTAATAGCATGAAAGCCTGCACTTAAATGCGTCAACTGCTTTTTACGGCTATCAAAGCACTGTAACTGCAGTTCATCACCAAAGAGTAAATTAAATGGATTGTAGAATTGACTATAGCGCTGCAGCCAATCTTGATTAATGCCTTGCTCTGAGAGGGCTTTAAGGACCAATTCTCCTCTGCTTTGCATATCAATTTGGTTTAATTCTGGGGCGCGGATATTGGTAAGTCCTGCAACCTTGCCTTGTTGATTGACTCCAAGCCAAGTGCCGCCAGCTTGTAAATCTTTACCTGCTAGTATTGGGTTCTCAGTCGGCCAAAGGTGAGCTGGCTCGGTAGGGCGGTGATGAAATTCGTCGCGGTTGGCGCAGATAATAAGCGGGAATTTAGGGTGTGTTTGTAATGCGACAAAAAGAATACACATATTACGCAGCTCAAAACCAAGTCATGGAATTAGATTAATGCCCATGACTTGGAAAAGCTAGCGCTAGTCATTACCACCCGTGGTTAATGGTGGTGCTTATGCTCATCATGCTTATGTTGGTCATGAGTATGAGAGTGACCGTGGTCATGATCATGATGATGTGGCTTTGCTTTCAGTAACATTAAGCGACTTAGGAACTTACGTGGCCCTAATCGCAGTAAACTTGTGGCGAATAAAATTGCCACAATAATTAAGCAGATATTGTTTAGGTTTGCAGGTAAATGCACTAAGGCTTGCCACTTTGGATGCAAGAGCTCGATTACCCCAAGTAATGCAATTAGCAATGCAAATAGGCTGGCTTTTTGGCTCCAATTCATCAGTTTTAATTGCGCCAAATTGAATATTGGCGCAGCAATCAATGGCAGCATAACGGCAGTCGTTGTCCAGCCGCTATAGGCTAATGACAAAGATAATACCGCTGCTCCTAAATTACAGAAACGCATCGGTAAGAATACCAAAAGCAGCACTATAACTTGTACTAGCGGGCTGGATAGCGGCACCGCAGGGTGACCAATTAAGTTTGCCAATACTAAGCTGAGTAAAATCCATGGTGCACTGCGATCGACTAGATGCGCGAAACCAAAGCGCCATGCTGAGTCGGGCAAATATTCATGGGGATCAGTTGGTTCTACTTGGCAGCGAGTGAGTTGCCAGCCAATCGCTAATACTGAAATGGCTTGTAGCAGGGCAAACATGGGCCCAAGCAGTAAACCTGTAATGACAATGGCTTCAGGCCCAAGTAAGCGTTGTAGCCATAAATGGCTAAGCTGTTGATTATGAGGGGTTAAGCCAAAATAAAAACGCAAGCTTGCGACTGCATAAGCTACAAGTAGCACTGGCGCTATGGTTTGCATCCAATCGAGCAAGTGCTCAGTTGAATGGCTATGGTGGTGATGATCATGGCCGCCAGAATCCATCATCAATAGTAGTGCCAGTAATACAATGCCTAATAAGCTGCCAATACCGGCTTGATATTCATACTTACCTTGTTTATCGGTATCCGGCGAACCGTGAGGCTGATGTAGCACCACATGTAAAATTGAACCGGTGACAAAAGCTTGTAAGTAAACAGTATTTTCTAGGCTTAAGTGTGTAAGTAACTGCTCGCCTGCGAAATAACCAAATCCGGTTAGTAGCATCATCGCAGCCAATACTAGCATTGCCCAGCGGCTGCCTACTTGCGGTTTAAGTAGCCACCAAATCGCGACTCCCACAGGAAGTCGGTGCAATATGATCCCCAACGCTAATAGCGGAGAATTGCCTTCTTGCTGCGCCAAGACCATTGCACCACCATCAGTGATGGTATGCAGTAGTAAACCGCCAATACCTAAGGATAGAGTTAGGTTATGGGTAACTTCTGAATAACGATGAAATAGGCGTTCACTGAGTGTCGGTCCCCACATGCCAATAAGTACAAATACAATGGCAAGAAAACCACCATGCTCGAGTAACTCTGGCAAAATATGCAGCAACACCAAACCACCCAGTGATACGAATATAAATCCGTCTAGGCCTTTTTGCAGACCGTTGCCTTCCGAAAAGAATCGGTAGAACAGCGGACCTAATAAGAGTGCGATACAACTAGCTAAGAGATACAGCATGGAATTCCAAAGTTAAACTGGCAGCGCGAAAAAAACGCCATAGTATACCAGTGTTGTTACTAATTAGCAGAGTGCAATATCGAATTTACATTGATATTCAGTCATGACTAAATGAGTAAATTTGTGAACTTTTAGGGTGCAATTTGGTGTCCATTTGTTAGTTTAGCTGTAAAATTCAATCGAATATTGCAGTTATCGCAAATAGACAGGTATTACTATGGACACTTTTTCAGCGGCAGTCATGTTATTTCTTATTATGGATCCGTTGGGAAATTTGCCTATTTTTGCCTCGATATTGCGTCATATAGAACCGAAAAAGCGACGTATGGTGTTGGTGAGAGAGCTCATCATAGCGCTGGTGATCATGATGTTATTTCTGTTTGCGGGCGAAGCGATATTAAGCTTTTTGAATCTGCGTACTGAGTCCGTGAGCATTGCTGGCGGCATTATCTTATTTTTAATCGCAATTCGTATGATCTTTCCACAACCGGGGGGTGTCGTTGGTCTCGCCGCTGGTGAAGAACCGTTTATTGTGCCGATGGCGATCCCATTAATGGCTGGCCCTTCGGTTTTAGCGGCATTGATTTTACTGGCGCACACCGATAGCTCGCGGATGTTTGACTGGAGCATTGCATTGATTTCAGCTTGGGGCGCTAGCGCGGTTATTCTGTTGTTCTACAAGTTGTTTACTAAAGTCTTGGGCGAGAAGGGATTAACGGCTGTAGAGCGCCTTATGGGCATGGTGTTAGTGATGATCTCTGTGCAGATGTTTCTTGATGGTGTGGCAAATTATATTAGCCACACAGGCTTGTAATCATAGTTGGTTAAAACAACGCCCAGCGAAATGGGCGTTTTTTATACTAACTTTTCAATTGCTTGTTGTGCAGCGGGCAGGAACACTTCACTTACTACTAGCTGCTCGGTTTCATACTGGAAATAACGGCGACGTCCCCATAGCGGCTGGTTAACCTCTTGATTAAGTGATTTAGCCAGTTTAGCGATTTTAGTGCAGGCCTCAAAATGAGCGACTTCAATTTTTCCTGGGGTAAATTCGTCAGCTGAATATAGCAGTTCACCTAAAGGTCTCACCCCAAGGCCAAGAAATGCTTGTTGTTTTTTTGCAAGCAAGTCACCGGGAATTAAGGTTCGCGCAAATACCCATGGGGTGCCATCTAAAATTAACAGTACTTCTCTGATCCACATTTTTTGCGGCGTAACGCCATGTTCCAATGGTGCTAAGGTGTCTTCACCAAGGATTTTGACTTCAAAATGTTGGCACTGCGTTTTTAATTTTTTAGTTAAACTGCAGGTGCTCAGTAACCAGTCCTGAAAAGGCTGCTGGGGTAAGTTGGTGATTTGTTCTGGTGAAAACCATTCTATTGATTCACCATAAGGAAAGCTTAACCTAGTCACAGTCATCTAATTCTCGGTACAATACAGCAAACCGAAGCAGTCTAGCACGCTCATGGCGCAGCAGGTAGCTATTGTCAGTGATGACCTCCATCCTTGGCATTAGGTAAAGGAATAGCAACATCAAATATAACTAGGGGCTCAGTTTGAAGATGAATAGAATAATCGCCGTATTACTGATTGCATTATGTAGTAGCTTTAATGTCAGCGCCGCTGATAAAAAAGAGCTGGCAGATTACGCCTACTATGGTTTTGAACCTGAGATCGTAACTAACTACATTTCTAATCGAAAGAAGTTAGGCTATGTACGGATCAGTGTTGAACTTATGGTTAAAAAGCCTGAACAGCTAGTTAGCCTTGAACGTCATGACCCATTACTAAGAGCTGCAATTGTTGAGATCTTGGGTAACCAGACCGAAGACAAAGTGAAATCCTTAACCGGTAAAGAAGAGATCCGCCGTGAGTGCTTTGAGAAGTTAAATCTACTTTTAGAGCAAGAAACGGGTGAGCCGCTAGTGGTTAATTTACTCTTTACTAAATATTTATATGATTAATACCCATTAACATAAACTCCATGCGGGTACTGTGAGGTACCTGCTCACGTTTTAGGTGCCGACGCATTAACTCATGACTCATCAATCTAAATCTTCAGTAAAAAAGCCTAATAGGGCTGCGGCATCTAAACGTTTAGCCAATAAACAAGCAACCAGCGCAAAAGCGGCAACGCCGTCGCCAAGTAAAGGTTTACACCCGAGGAATCTGCACAATAACGGTTACGACTTTGACTCGTTAATTGCTTGTTTGCCAGCGTTAAAATCTTTCGTCAAGCCTAACCCTTATGGCAACTTATCGATAGACTTTGCCAATCCTAACGCGGTGAAAGCACTGAATAATGCCTTGTTAAAGCACCATTATGGTGTCGAACAATGGGATATTCCTGCAGGTTTTTTGTGTCCACCAATTCCTGGCCGTGCTGATTACATTCACTATATTGCTGATTTGCTCGCGGTAAAGAAAACCAATAAAAAACGTGTGCCTAAAGGTCCGCGAGTTAGAGCATTAGATATTGGCACTGGTGCTAACGTGATTTATCCACTGATAGGCATAAACGCTTATGGTTGGCAGTTTGTGGCCAGTGATATTGACCCCGTTTCGATTGCTAATGCTGAGCGCATTTTGGCTGCGAATACGTCGTTAAGTGATAGATTTTCTGCACGATTACAAACCAACGCTAAACAAATATTTGCTGGCATCATTAATCAAGATGAACGCTTTGACGTGACCTTGTGTAATCCACCATTTCATAGCTCATTAGCTGAAGCGAGTGCCGGAACCTCCCGAAAACTGCAAAATTTAGCTGCGAATCAAAGGGCGAGAGGTACAGCTAAAGTGCTGCCGCAAGAACCCGCTAAATCAGCTGCGGATACAGTACTTAATTTTGGTGGTCAAAAAGCCGAGTTATGGTGTGATGGCGGCGAGCAAGCATTTTTAACGTTGATGATTAACGAAAGCCAACAGTTTGCTAGCCAATGTTTGTGGTTTACGAGTTTAGTGTCCAAAAAAGAGAATCTTAAGCCAGCTAAGGCGTTATTAAGCCAAGTAAAGGCTAAACAGGTGCGCGAAATCGAAATGCAGCAAGGTAACAAGATCACCCGCATATTGGCTTGGACTTTTTTGACTGAAGAGCAGCAACTGCTTTGGCAGCAATATCGAGATGCGAATTGCTAGGCAAGTTCATCAATTAAATAACTTTTTATCTCATTTCAAAAATGCCCAATCCTCTTCTAGACTAAAAGAGTGTTACTTTTCCTCATTGGGCACTATTGTGAATTTTAAACTGGAAAACTTGCTAGTAGAGTTAGAGCTTCACTTACAAAAGCCTGAAGTGCGTAGCAATTATTCAGAGTTAGCACGTTTAATTAGTGACGACTTCATTGAGTTTGCTGCAACTGGCTGTAGCTTTGGTAAGGCGGAAGTCTTAGCACGCTTACCTGATGAACGCGCACCAACTATTGAAACGAGTCAATTTGCGGTTAGAGAATTACTCGAGGGGGTGTGCCAAGTGACGTATCGAGCTAAATTAAAAAAAGCTGATGACAATGTCACCAGCTTTTCTATGCGCAGTTCAATTTGGCGTCAATATCAAGGTGATTGGCAAATAGTGTTTCACCAAGGCACTCCATGTAAGCCGTTTTAACTGCGGTATTCGCGATATCGGGCAATTAGTCTGTTAATTGCCATTCCATAACAACTTACCACAATCTGTTAAGTCATAACCGCCAAGTGTCGCTGCGAGTTGCTGGGTTTGCGGCTCAGCAAGCAAGTTAAATAGTCGTTGAAGTTGGCGTCTAAAGTAGATCCCTTGTGGCATCACAAAGTCAAAAGATTCAGTGACTAATGGTACAAAGCTTAAGCCACTTTCAAGTGCTACTGATTGGCAACCAAAACCAATATCTGCGTTATTACGGGCAATATAACCCGCAAGTTCGCGTTCACTCTGAGCCACAATATTAGAGTTTAACTCCTCAAAAGAAGCGCCTTGCTTCATTAGCCATTGCTCTAAATGTTGCTGGCTACCAGCACCAGCTTGGCGGGCAACCCAACGCCACGACTGTTGCGACACTTTGTCTAACTCTTGGCAGCGATGATGCATATCAGGGCGCATCATTAGGCCCTGTTTACGGGTGTAGCCATGCACCATAACCCACTGTTGATGGTTCGCATAACCTTGCAACAGAGCTGGATGGCGTACGCTGCGTTCTTCCACGCTGCCCCAGTGTAACGTACATACATCGGCATAGCCGCGAGAAAGCAAGTCAAGGCCGAGACGTGAGCCAGTAGAGCTATAACTAATGAGCTCGCTTTTACCGACTTGCGACATCATGCGTGCGACTAACATAGACAACAGTGGGTCATCACTGCCAGTAATATGCATACGGTCAGACAGCATACCACTATGGCAAGAGTCCATTACCCATCTGTCGATTAGGATTTTTGGAAACAGCCATTTACCAGTGATCTTAGTCGCCGGAAGAATGCGGTCATTGGCCATTGAGTAAACTTTTTTCTCGTTTAGATCTAGATACTCAGAGACCTGTTTGGCACTCATATAGATCAGGTCAGTAGGCTCAGTCATTATTGGTCCTTGTTGCGCATGTAATACTATTGATAAAGGCTAATTGCTTAAGAAAGTGCATCAAATTCAATATTCTCTGCACCATTGTAAACCAAGAAATGGCGACCTTTGGCGCGAGCAATCATAGTGATCCCAAGCTTTTGAGCGAGCTCTAAGCCCATTTGGGTAGCACCACTACGCGATAGCACAACCGGGATCCCCATTTTGGCGACCTTAATTACCATCTCTGAGGTTAGACGACCTGTGGTGTAAAATAGTTTATCGTTGCCATTATCTTGATTTAACCACATTTCACCGGCTAGGGTATCTACCGCATTGTGACGGCCAACGTCTTCAACAAAACCAATGATTTGATCTTGATGGCATAAACCGCAACCATGCACAGCACCGGCATTTTTATAAGTTTCGTTGTAGGCATTGATGTTTTTTAACAAGCTATAGATCATGCTTTGCTTTAGCTCTGGCTTGGGTAAATCGATATCATCGAGACCGGTCATAAAGTCGCCGTATACAGTACCTTGACCGCAGCCAGTGGTTACGGTTTTTTCAGACAACTTATCGTCTAGATTTTCAATTTTTTCAGATGTCAGAATTGCCGCAGAGTTTACATCCCAGTCGACAATTACCGATTCCAACTTGCTGATATCAGATATAAACCCTTGATTCTTAAGGTACCCAAGCGATAGTGCTTCAGCGCGAGCTCCTAGTGTCATTAAGGTAACAATGGGTTGCCAGTTGAGATAAACCGTTAAAGGGCGCTCACAAGCAATGAATTTATCGACTTTTTCGCCATTTTCATTGATTGCAGTGACTGCAATAGTCAATGGAACATCAGTATTGGTTTTAATCAATTTTGGATTGCTTTTGTATGCAGTCATAGGGCTCATCATCAGTTTAAAGAAAGCGTTGCTGCTGGATCTAAGCAATATCTATACCTAAATGAATAGAGAGTTAAACTATGCAGTAGATCACATTTATGCCACTTGAGTCGCCCTTTTATGTCCTATCACTAATTGCTATTTAGACAAAATGTCCTAGTCTTTGAGAATAATATTTGATCTAGTTCAAACTATTTTGGCTTTAGCTAATGGCACACATATTGCTTTAATCTGGAGGAGAATTAATTTAACTGGTCTGCTCAAGCGGCAACCACCTCAGGCAAGACGGAGACTGAATGCAACATACCGAAAGCCAATGGCCAATGTACGTTTCTCTGAAAAAGATTGAGAAACAAGTCGGAAGATGGACCTCAGTACAGTGGGAAGTCGACCAAATGCTTCCTGCTACGCACGCCGCACCTGAAGGTGCCCACCTAGTCCTACTTGAACTGCATAAAGATGAGCGCGGTAGCTATCGTATCAATCTCGATATGGATAACGCCATGCTATACATCGTTTGTGACGAAACTGAGTTAGGCGATTGGAAGCCTGCTGCAATATCGGCAGACCAGAATGTCGCAGCTGGATGTTTAGAGGCTGACACCCCTGTTCTTAATATCCCAATGCCAAAAGCGATTGCTTGCTGGATTGAAGCTTTTATCACTCGCCATGGTGAAGTTGAGATCTGTGCTCATCGTCGTAAGCACGTTAACCGTCGCAAAAATCAAGGTCCTAGTACAGACCATACGGCAGAACACCTATGAGCGGTTTCTTATCTCGTTGGAACTTGCGTAAACAGCAAGTTGAAGAAAAAGGTGAAGCGGAAGTAGCTGCAGCAGAAGCCGCAGCACAAAAGGAAGCTGAAGAGCTCGCACTGGCTGCGCAAAAGCAGGCAGAAGCGGAGCAATTAGCAGCGCAAAATCCGCAGCAAGACGCAGATAACAGCTCTGCAGACGCGCCTAGTGAAAAAATATTAACGGCTGAAGATTTACCTGATCCTGAAAAAATCGAGGTTGGGGGTAGCTTTGCTAGCTTTATGGGAGCAAATGTTGACCCAGCCGCTAAATCTGCAGCGTTAAAAGCCTTATGGAAGCAGCCACATTACAATGAAATCGACGGCTTGCTTGAATATGCGCTTGATTACAGCAATCAACCTTTACTCTCAGCTGATGTGTCGGCGGAAATCGCCAAGAAGGTCTTCCGTCATATGGTCAAAGATGAAGATAAAGAGGCGTTGCCGCAAGATGAATTAGACGCATCAGATGAGATGATCGCGGCTGAAAAATCAACGCAAAATGAATCTGTTAATGACGTTGAGCCTGTGTCGGACATTTTGGACGGTGAGCAACAAGCCTTGTCCCAAAATGGACCAGAAAATGATGATAGCTCTACTGGAAAAGTTGTTTAACGTCACTATAGAGTGTTTTTAATTCCATAAATTTGGTATGTGAATTGCTGTATTAGAGAGTAAAAATAAGCTGATGCCAATATAGGCATGATGAGAACAGCGATACTCGTATACAGAAGCAGCCAAAGAACTGTTCAGGAACGCAATGTGAGCAATAGTGAAACACAAGTCGGACTCAAAGAAGTTCGTCAAAAGGTCCTTGCTGGAACTCAGGTGATTCAAAACCTGATCCCGCCGACCGTCAGCTATACCACCGAAGGTAACGTTTTGGTTATCGGTCCGGAGGATTTGGCACGTTTGGCTGCAGACAAATTGTCCAACATGGGCAAGTGTGCGATTTTGGCCAACGAACCTATTACTAGCCAAGATGAAGAACACCTTGAAAAAGTAATGACTGCTGCGGAAAACGTAGAAAGTTATTACAACAAGTTAATTGAAATCAAAGGTTTCTTAGGTCAGTTCCAAGTTAAAGTCGAGCATGAAAGTGGCAGTGCTGAGTTAAGTACTGTAGCGATCCGTAAAGCTCACTTTGACCTTATCCTCGATCTCAGCATGAGTCCTTGTATCAACCTAGAAATGTTGCCACCTGGCTATTTCTACGTCGGCCAAGATCAAGCCAAGCTAGATGATGCACTAGAGCAGCTACCGGATCTGATCGGTTCATTCGATAAGCCGCGTTATGTAAAAGTAAACAGTGACTTATGTGCTCACAACCGTAATGGTAATGAGGGTTGTACTCGCTGTTTAAACTTCTGCCCAGCAGACGCAATTGCTAGCGTACAGAAGAAAATCGAAATCGATCCATATCTTTGTCACGGTGCAGGTAGCTGTACTAACGCTTGCCCAACAGGCGCAATTAGCTACGACTTGCCAACACCACAAGCTATGCATACTTATTTGCAAAAGTTAGTCACTAGCTTCCGCTCGCAAGCGCAAACGGCACCTGTGATTTTGTTCCATGATATGGGCAAAGGTGCACAGCTAGTGACTGAAGCACTCGCAGGTGAGGTTATCCCGGTTGAGCTGGAAGAGATCACTGTTGCTAGCATGGATCATTGGATGTCGGCGCTTGCTTGGGGCGCGCGTCAAATCCTTGTGTTACAAACTGATGCCACAGCACCGACATTAACGCAAATGCTGCAAGGTGAATTATCACTTGCCAATGCCATTCTTGATGAGATGGGGCAACCACAGCGCATTAGCTTAATCACTGAAGCGCACTTAACAGAAGTGGGGGCTAAGGAGCTTTCTGAGCTACTTATTACCAGTGCTAGCTGGCCAGTGATAGTGCCGGCAGAGTTTGCGGCTACGACCAAGCGTGAAACCATTTACAACGCTATTGACCATTTAAATGAGCAAGCGGCATCAGTAGATACTTGCTTATCACAAAGTAATATTCCATACGGCCAAGTTAGCGTAAATACCGATAACTGTACCTTGTGTATGTCGTGTGTAGCGACATGTCCAACGATGGCATTGACTGATGGCGGTGATCGCCCAGCATTGCATTTTGTTGAGCAAGATTGCGTGCAGTGTGGCTTATGTGAAGCCGCCTGTCCTGAGAAAGTCATCAGCTTAACGCCTCAGGTTAATTTCGATAAAGCTGCGCGTCAGGCGCGTCAAACCCTGCATGAGGAAGCCCCGTTCGAATGTATTACTTGCGGCACACCGTTCGCAACGCAATCCATGGTGAAGCGGATGTTAGATGTGGTGGGAACCCACAGTGCCTTCAGTGCCAACACAGACCGTTTAAAAATGTGTGGTGACTGCCGAGTAAAAGACATGTTTGAAGACATTCTTCAAGATCCTGAAAAGCAACTGCGATAAGAGTTTAACCATGACCGAATTAGTAAGAGAAGTTTCAGAAAACGATCAGTTAAGAGCCGATATTTATCAGTTGCTAGCTGCATTACTGCGTCGTCAGCCAAGCCCAGAGCTACTTGCGTTTCTTTCAGGCTTGGAGATTGATGCCAATGACGACAGTGGCATGACTAAAGCGTGGGTGAGCTTAAAATTAGCCGCCGATCAATTTAGTGAAGAGCAGCTTGAAGACGAATATTTCAACATATTCCTAGGCGTGGGTAGTGGTGAAATCCTACCTTACGGTAGCTGGTTTATGACAGGTTCTTTAATGGATAAACCATTAGCTTTACTGCGCAATGACTTGATGCAACTAGGCTTTGAGCGTGAAGAAGACGTTAAAGAGCCGGAAGACCATGTTGCTGCTTTATGTGAAGTGATGGGCACCCTTATTTTAGAAGCGCCTGGCTACCGTCAGCTTGCTTTCTATCAGCGCCATATTGGTAGCTGGATTGAGCGCTTTTGCGACAACCTAGCAAAAGCACCAAGTGCCGCGTTTTATGCGACAGTTGCTCAGTTGGCAAAAGAGTTTTTTATTATCGAAGCCAAAGAGTTTGAGCAGTTAAGTTTAAACATTCCAGTTAACTGCCCAGGCAGCGAAGCTGAGAAAGTTGAAAAAATTGAGCCATCTACCAACGAGTTAGCGTCTTAGTCGCTGTTGGTATTTGGTTTGAATATATGTCAGTTCAGTCGTTGTTGGTTGATCACCGCAGTCTGAGCTGACATAGACAAAACTGGGACGCTATTTTAGCGCCCAACAAGAACTGGATAGAAAGCGGAATTATCACTTTCTATCTTAATTTCAGTAAATCTAAGGAGACACTATGAAGAAGCAAGCTTCCGACATGGGCCGTCGTCAACTGCTTAAGGCATTGGCAATCGGCGGTGCGGCCAGCGCAGTTGCAACTGCAAGTGGACAAGCTCTTGCTGCACAACCTGAAGTCGCACCTACTGCGAAAAAAGGTAGCGGCTACCAAGAGTCTGACCATGTTCGTAGTTATTACGACACACTGCGCAGTAAATAATTAAAGGAGAGTGTGATGCGATTAACCCGCAAAACAGACCAAGCTGCAGTAAGCAACAAAGCAGTTTTAGGTTTAAACCGTCGCCAATTCCTCAAGTCCGCGAGCCTCGCGACAGGCGGTATTGCAGCGGCATCGATGCTAGGCGCAGGAATGATGCGCAAAGCCGAAGCAAAAGATATTCCCCACGACACCCCCACTGAAACCAAACGTACTATCTGTTCTCACTGTTCTGTAGGCTGCGGTATTTATGCCGAAGTCCAAAATGGCGTATGGACAGGTCAAGAACCTGCGTTTGATCACCCATTCAATGCCGGTGGCCATTGTGCCAAAGGTGCTGCATTGCGTGAACATGGTCACGGTGAGAAGCGTCTTAAGTATCCAATGAAGTTAGAAGGCGGTAAGTGGAAGCGTCTTTCATGGGATCAAGCGATTGAAGAAGTGGGTCAACAAGCACTAGATATTCGTAAAGAGTCGGGTCCAGATTCGATCTTCTTCATGGGTAGTGCAAAGTTTTCAAACGAACAAGCATATATGTACCGCAAATTTGCGGCGATGTGGGGCACGAACAACGTCGACCACTCAGCACGTATTTGTCACTCTACCACTGTAGCCGGTGTTGCTAACACTTGGGGCTATGGTGCGCAAACCAACTCTTTCAACGATATTCGTAACGCGAAAGCGATGATGTTTATCGGCTCAAACCCATGTGAAGCTCACCCAGTTGCAATGCAACATATTTTGGAAGGTAAAGAGCGCGGCGCGAAAATTATCGTTGTCGATCCTCGTTTCACCCGAACTGCAGCTAAGTCTGACGAGTTCGTGCATATTCGTCCAGGTACGGATATTCCTTTCATTTATGGCTTGCTCTGGCACATCTTCGAAAATGGTTGGGAAGATCAAACCTTTATCGACCAACGTGTTTACGGTATGGAACGTATCCGTGAAGAGGTGAAGAAGTATCCGCCTGCTGAAGTTGCCAACATTGTTGGTGCATCAGAAGAGCAAATGTACCGTGTCGCTAAGCTATTAGCTGAAACTAAGCCGGGCACTATCGTTTGGTGTATGGGTGGTACTCAGCATCACGTCGGTAATGCTAACACGCGTGCGTACTGTATCCTTCAGCTAGCCCTAGGTAACATGGGTGTATCTGGTGGCGGTACTAACATCTTCCGTGGCCACGATAACGTACAGGGCGCGACTGACTTTGGTCTATTGTTCGATACGCTACCGGGCTACTATGGCTTAAAGACAGGTTCTTGGAAGCATTGGTGTAACGTATGGGATCTTGATTATGAGTGGGTTAAGAGCCGCTTCGATCAGGAGCCACGTTTAGGCCAAGATCCTATGACTTCGACGGGTATTCCATGTTCGCGTTGGCATGATGGTGTACTTGAAGACAAATCTAAGATTGCCCAGAAAGATAACATTCACATGGCGTTCTTCTGGGGGCAATCAGTTAACACTGAAACCCGTGGTCGTGAAGTGCGTGAAGCGCTGAACAAAATGAAAACAGTAGTGGTAGTGGATCCGTTCCCAACCATGGCTGGTGTCATGCATGAGCGTACTGATGGAGTGTATCTACTGCCAGCGGCGACTCAGTTTGAAACCTACGGTTCTGTTTCAGCTTCTAACCGTTCACTGCAGTGGCGCTCACAAGTCATTGAACCACTATTCGAGTCTAAGCCTGACCATGTGATCATGTACAAGCTTGCTAAGAAGTGGGGCTTTGAAAAAGAGTTCTGTAAGCATATTCAAGTTAATGGTGATGAGCCATTAATTGAAGATATGACTCGCGAGTACAACAAAGGTATGTGGACCATTGGTTATACAGGACAAAGCCCTGAGCGTTTGAAGATGCACCAAGAAAACTGGGGCACATTCGATATTCAATCGCTAGAGGCACCGGGTGGCCCAGCTAAAGGTGAAACCTATGGTTTACCTTGGCCATGTTGGGGTACACCTGAGATGAAGCATCCGGGTACGCAGATCTTGTATCGCACAGGCCGAGAAGTGAAATACGGCGGTGGTAACTTCCGTGCACGTTACGGTGTTGAGCATAACGGTAACAACATCTTGGCTGAAGGTTCTTACTCTAAGGGCAGTGAAATCAAAGATGGTTATCCAGAATTTACCGACAAGATGCTGAAGCAGCTTGGTTGGTGGGATGACTTAACTGCCGAAGAGAAAGTTGCTGCAGAAGGTAAGAACTGGAAAACAGATATCTCAGGCGGTATTCAGCGTGTGGCGATTGACCATGGCTGTATTCCTTACGGTAACGCGAAAGCGCGTTGTATCGTGTGGAACTTCCCAGATGATATTCCATTACACCGTGAGCCACTCTATACGCCGCGTCGTGATTTGGTTGCTAAGTACCCAACTTATGAAGATCGTATGGTTGCTCGTCTTCCTACCCTGTACAAAACAATTCAGGATCAGGATTTCAGTAAAGGCTTCCCATTAATCATTACAACTGGCCGTTTGGTTGAGTACGAAGGTGGTGGTGAGGAAACACGTTCGAATCCATGGCTTGCTGAGCTACAGCAAGAGATGTTTATCGAGATTAACCCAGCAGATGCTGCAGATCGCGGTATCCGTGATGGTGATGACGTGTTCGTTCATAGTCCTGAAGGTGCAAAAATCACCGTTAAGGCTATGGTCATTCCACGAGTTGTACCGGGCGAATGTTTCATGCCATATCACTTCGCGGGTGTATTCGAAGGTAAGAGCCTAGAGAAGAACTACCCAGAAGGCACAGTTCCTTACGTGATTGGTGAAGCTGCCAACACTGTAATGACTTATGGTTATGATGTTGTGACACAGATGCAAGAGACGAAAGTGAGCTTGTGTCAGGTCAGCAAAGCCTAATTAACTTGATGAGGAGATAAGCCATTATGGCAGTCATGAAATTCTTATGTGACACCAAGCGCTGCATCGAGTGTAACGGTTGCGTCACAGCATGTAAAAACGAAAACGCCTCAGCTATTGGCTGGGGGATCCAGCGTCGTCGTGTGGTTACACTACACGATGGTGAGCCAGGCGAAGCGTCAATCTCAGTAGCATGTATGCACTGTACTGACGCACCTTGTATGGCAGTTTGTCCGGCTGATTGTTTCTATCGTACTGAAGACGGCATCGTTCTTCATAACAAAGAAACCTGTATCGGCTGTGGTTACTGCTTCTATGCTTGTCCTTTCGGAGCGCCTCAGTTCCCTAAAAAGTCAGCATTTGGTAGTCGCGGTAAAATGGACAAATGTACTTTCTGTGCAGGTGGTCCTGAGCCAGACTTCTCTGAAGCAGAGCGCAAGCTTTATGGTGCAAACCGTATTGCAGAAGGCAAACTACCTATGTGTGCAGAGCTTTGTGCAACTAAAGCGCTGCTGGCAGGTGATGCGGGTGTGGTATCTGATATCTACCGTGAGCGTACTGCAGCACGTGGTGCACCTGGTACCATTTGGGGCTATACCCCAACAACTGGTTAGTCAGGCTGAATAGGGCTGAAACCTTGGTTTCAGCCCCAAAAAGGAGTGAATATGTTTATCAAGTCACTGCGCAGCCTGTTTGCAATGCTGGTTATTCCATTGGTGTTATCAATGGGGTTGGGACTAAGCGCTTCAGCAATGGCAGCGGATGAGCAATCGAGTCAGCAACAAGCTGGAAAAACGAGTGATGCCGATCTTTGGCGCGCGGTTAAATCGGGTGAGTCTGGCTACACCGTTGCCAAAGGCGTTGAGACGGGCGTATTAATTAACGTCGTTGGTAATGAAGGTGAAATAGTAAGAAATCAGTATTTAACTCCAGTAATGGGGATTACTGTTGTCGGTGTGTTTGCCGCATTCTTATTCTTTTATCTGGTGAATGGCCCCTCTAAATTGAGTAAGGGCTTTTCCGGAAAAATGGTTCTACGTTGGACCAAAGCAGATCTATGGATCCACTGGGTAATGGCGACTTCATGTTTGGCGCTAATATTCACGGGTCTGAACATCATGCTAGGTAAACACGTATTGCAACCGTACATTGGCGAAGGCCTCTGGGCTTCACTGATTTATGGAAGTAAGACCATACATGATTGGGTTGGACCGATATTTATCGTGTCTTGGCTGTTATCTGTGGTTAAGTGGATGCCAATGCAGACGTTTAAGATGTATGACCTTAAGTGGTTCCTTGTAGTTGGTGGTTATGTCAACTTTGGTCCATTTAAAGGTAAGCATCCTGATAGTGGCTTTGCTAACGCCGGTGAAAAACTATGGTTTTGGAGCTTAACCCTGTTCGGTCTATTTATTGCCGCATCTGGGCTAATGCTGGTATTGCCGGGATTGGATCTACCACGTGAAGCATCAATGGCTGCATTACTCATTCACTCAATTAGTGCGGTAATTATTATCGCGTTTACTATCGTGCACATTTGGATGGCAACGGTACTGAGTGAAGGTGGTATGGAGTGTATGGTATCGGGCTATTGTGACGAGAACTGGGCTATCCAGCATCACAATGTTTGGTACGATGAAATGAAAGATAGCAACAGCATCGTTTATAAAAACTAAACCTTGCTTGCGTTTCATCATAACAATGCCTCGACATATAGTCGGGGCATTTTTGTTTTTAGCAGTTGTTTACTCGAGGGAAAGGTATAAGACGATATTCCTGTCTGTAAATGAATATTATGGGCAGCATATTCAGCACCAAGTCCCCTAGGTTGTTGTTTTTTGGTAGCAAATTTGTGCTTGTGCATTTTGGGTTGCCCTAAGGAAAATAATATTTAAATAGGATTTTGTATAAAAAATGTTCCTCACCAATACCAAATGTTAATAATTAGCATTTATATCAGCAAATCCTTTAATGTTTTGTATTTGTTAAATTTAAATATGGCGTCAGCTGTCTATTCTGCTGTGTAATTTTGATTTGCTACACAGATTTTTGGCTTTTAAATATGCGCCAGTTAACACTTTGGCCGATCCTCCCCAAAAAGTCGAAATTTAACCTAACTCAGATCAATTTTTCCTAAAGTAATTTTCTTTATATTAGCCGGGCAATTTTGTTGGATACCTCTAATAAGTAAACAAATTTTACATTGTGGATCATTGGTTTAACAACTGGGTGTTGGCAACGTAAATAGTCGCATTATTAGACTTATCTTATTTTTCTGTAATTAGAGTATTCCTTTCTTTCAGGAGTAAAGATGAACAAGCAACAGCCTGATCTGAACCGCAGATCTTTGCTGAAAGCACTAACCATTGGTGGCACCGCAAGTGTTGCTATCGCCGCTACTGGCGTAAGTGTTGCTCAAGCAAGTGAAACTAAAGTCAGTTCAAACAAAGACAACGGCTATCATGAAACTGCACATATCCGTAGCTACTACAACAGCTTACGCGGATAGTTTAGGAGAATTTAAGCGATGAAGTTAACTCGCAAATCCAATGCGGCACCAACCGTAGAGAAACAAACTCTAGGTCTAAGTCGCCGTCAATTTATGAAGCAAGCAGGTATCGCATCTGGTGGTATCGCAGCGGCTTCTTTCTTGGGTACAGGCATGATGCGTCGCGCAGAAGCCAAAGATATCCCACATGATGCGCCAACTGAAATCAAACGTACCGTATGTAGTGCGTGTGCGGTAGGTTGTGGTCTATATGCTGAAGTACAAAACGGTGTGTGGACAGGTCAAGAGCCAGCTTTCGATCACCCATTCAACGCGGGTGGCCACTGTGCTAAAGGTGCTGCGTTACGTGAACATGGTCACGGCGAAAAGCGTCTTAAGTACCCAATGAAGCTTGTTGATGGCAAGTGGAAAAAACTATCTTGGGAGCAAGCTTTTAACGAAGTTGGCGACCAAATGCAGAACATTCGTAAAGAATCAGGTCCAGACTCTGTTTACTTTATGGGTAGCGCTAAGTTCTCGAACGAAGGCTGCTACATGTACCGTAAATTTGCAGCAATGTGGGGCACGAACAACGTCGACCACTCAGCTCGTATTTGTCACTCTACCACTGTAGCCGGTGTTGCTAACACTTGGGGTTATGGTGCGCAAACTAACTCTTTCAACGATATCCAAAATGCTAATGCAATCTTCTTCATCGGTTCAAACCCGGCTGAAGCGCATCCTGTTGCAATGCAGCATATCTTGATCGCGAAAGAGAAAAACAACGCTAAAATCATCGTTGTTGATCCACGTTTCTCTCGTACAGCTGCTCATGCAGATCTGCACTGTGGTCTACGTCCAGGTACTGATATTCCATTCATTTACGGTATGCTTTGGCACATCTTCGAAAACGGTTGGGAAGATAAGACATTTATCCAGCAACGTGTATTCGAAATGGATACTATCCGTGAGGAAGTGAAGAAGTTCCCACCAAAAGAAGTTGCTAACATCACAGGTTGTAGCGAAGAAGAAGTATATCAAGCGGCTAAGTTAATGGCGGAAAACCGTCCAGGTACCGTTGTTTGGTGTATGGGTGGTACTCAGCATCACGTGGGTAACGCTAACACTCGTGCTTACTGTATCCTTCAGCTAGCCCTAGGTAACATGGGTGTATCTGGTGGCGGTACTAACATCTTCCGTGGTCACGATAACGTACAGGGTGCAACTGACTTAGGTCTATTGTTCGATACACTACCAGGTTACTACGGTCTTAAGACAGGTTCTTGGAAGCACTGGTGTAACGTTTGGGATCTAGATTATGACTGGGTTAAGGGACGTTTCGATCAGAACTCTTACCTAGGCCGCATTCCAATGAATACTCCTGGTATTCCTTGTTCTCGTTGGCATGATGGTGTACTTGAAACACCTGAAAAACTAGCACAGAAAGACCGTGTTCGCATGGCATTCTTCTGGGGCCAATCAGTGAACACTGAAACCCGTCAGAACGATGTGCGTGATGCGCTAGATAAGATGGATACAGTCGTTGTTGTGGACCCATTCCCAACAATGGCGGGTGTTATGCACCGTCGTAAGAATGGCGTTTACTTGCTACCAGCTGCAACTCAGTTTGAAACCCAAGGTTCTGTATCGAACTCTGGTCGTTCACAGCAGTGGCGTGAGCAGGTTATTCAACCGCTATTTGAATCTAAGACTGACCTAGAGATCATGTACCGTCTATCGCAAAAACTTGGTTTTGCTGATGAGTACACTAAGCGTATCGCTAAAGATGCCAACGACCTATTGGTTATTGAAGACGTGACTCGCGAAATCAACCGCGGTATGTGGACGATTGGTATGTCAGGTCAAAGCCCTGAGCGTTTGAAATTACATACCCAAAACTGGGGTACATTTAGCAACAAGACTCTTGAAGCTGCTGGTGGCCCTGCGAAAGGTGAAACTTATGGTCTACCTTGGCCATGTTGGGGTACGCCAGAGCAGAAGCATCCAGGTACTCAAATCCTTTATAACACACACAAACATGTACTTGAGGGCGGTGGTAACTTCCGTGCTCGTTATGGTGTTGAGTATAAAGGTAAGAACCTACTTGCTGAAGGTAGCTACTCTAAAGGCGCTGAAATCCAAGATGGTTACCCAGAATTTACAGCTGACATGCTTAAGCAACTAGGCTGGTGGGATGACCTAACTGCGGCTGAAAAAGCAGAAGCAGAAGGCAAAAACTGGAAGACCGACATCTCTGGTGGTATCCAACGCGTAGCAATGAAGCACGGTTGTATTCCATTTGGTAATGCTAAGGCACGCTGTATTGTTTGGACTTTCCCAGACGAAGTACCTGTTCACCGTGAGCCGCTATACACGCCACGTCGTGATCTTGTGTCTAAGTACCCAACATACGCTGATATGCAAGTTCACCGTCTACCAACGTTGTACAAGACTATTCAGGATAATGACAACACAGATAAGTACCCACTGGGTCTTACTTCTGGTCGTCTAGTTGAGTATGAAGGTGGTGGTGAAGAGTCGCGTTCAAACCCATGGCTAGCAGAACTTCAACAAGAGATGTTTGTTGAAATTAACCCAGCTGATGCGGCAGATCGCGGTATTCGTGACGGTGACACAGTATGGCTAGAAGGTGCTGAAGGTGGCCGTATTAAGATTAAGGCAATGGTCACTCCTCGCGTTAAGCCTGGTGTAACTTGGATGCCTTACCACTTTGCGGGTGAGATGCATGGCGAAAGCTTAGCACCTAACTACCCAGAAGGTACGGTTCCTTACGTTATTGGTGAATCAGCTAACACTGCATTGACTTATGGTTATGACCCTGTGACTCAGATGCAGGAAACCAAAGCTTCGCTTTGTCAGATCACTAAAGCCTAAGTGCTGAATTAGCTAGGAGAATTGCCAGAATGGCTACAATGAAATTTTTATGTGATACCAAGCGCTGCATCGAGTGTAATGGTTGTGTCACAGCATGTAAGAACGAAAACGACTCTGCACTAGAGTGGGGTATTCAACGTCGTCGCGTTGTGACAATCAACGACGGTGTTAAAGGCGAAGCATCTATCTCAGTAGCATGTATGCACTGTAGCGATGCACCTTGTATGGCTGTTTGCCCAGCAAACTGTTTCTACAAAACAGAAGACGGCATCGTACTTCACGACAAAGATACTTGTATCGGTTGTGGTTACTGCCTATACGCTTGCCCATTTGGTGCGCCACAGTTCCCTAAATCAGGTGCTTTTGGTGCTCGCGGTAAGATGGATAAGTGTACTTTCTGTGCAGGTGGCCCAGAAGAGAACTTCTCTGATGCAGAGCGTCAAAAGTACGGTGCAAACCGTATTGCTGAAGGCAAGCTACCTATGTGTGCTGAGTTGTGTGCAACTAAAGCGCTACTAGCGGGTGACGCAGAAGTTGTTTCTGCCATCTTCCGTGAGCGTGTTGCATACCGTGGTTCTAAAAACGCAGCTTGGGGTTAATCAACTTAGGTTGACTAACTTCTAGCCTACCCTGAGTGGCTCATTAGCTTGAGTTACTCAGTGGTAAATGAGGACGTATTATGAACAAATGGTTAAAACACATAGGCGTGGCAATTGCACTGCTTTTCAGTGTGTCAGTATTTGCCCACGACGCCCCTAAAGTGGGTGACACTAATGAAGTGAATAATGGCCAAATCTGGGCTCAGCTAAAAGCGGGTGAAGAAGGCTATACCACGTCAAAAAGTGAATTCCACGGTCAAGCAATTAACACCTATGACCTACGTGTACTTGAGCTGCGCAGTGACATTTTAGCGCCAGCATTAATGGCAGCCCTATTTGGGATGATCATTATTTTTGTACTGTTTATTAAAGTGAACGGTATTTCCAAGCTGCACGGTGGGTTCTCAGGTAAGTTGGTATATCGCTGGTCTAAGTTTGACGTATCAATTCACTGGCTAGGTGCAATCCCTTGTCTGTTGTTGATCTTAACAGGCTTGACGTTACTTGCTGGACGTTTCTTCTTCCAGCCGTACATTGGTGAAGGTTTCTGGGCTGGTTTAGTTAACGGTGCTAAACAAGTGCACGATGTCATGGCGATCCCGTTCATGATTGGTTGGGCACTAATGTCAGTACTTTGGGCTAAAAACCAGATGCCTAAGGAACGAAAAGCACCCTGACGCTGGCTTTGCTAACGCCGGTGAGAAGTTATGGTTCTGGGCATTCGCAGTGTTCGGTCTAGTTATTTCTGCATCTGGTATGTTGCTGCTATTCCCGAACTTGTTCGAGCCTAGCCGCACGCTAAGCTTAATCGCGCTAGTGCTTCACTCTGTGAGTGCAATTGTGATCACTGCTTTCTCAATCGTGCATATCTTCATGGCAACGATTATGTCAGAAGGTGGTATGGAGTGTATGGTTTCAGGTTACTGTGATGAAACATGGGCAAGCCAGCACCACAATCTATGGTTTGATGAGATCAAAGCAAACGGTACGCTTAAGTATAAAGAGTAATACTTGTTTGCTAAGTGATTTGAAATGCCTCGACTAAGTCGGGGCATTTTTTTAGCCGAATCCCGCTATTCTGGAGCGTTTGGCTGCCTACTTCTGCGTTGATTAGCTTTATAAGGGAATAACCATTATCGCCGTTATTAAAGCGCTATGGCGCTCAGAGCGCTTAATGACGGCAATACCAATTAGTATAAAGATTTGGTCGCTCAGCGAGAATTTAGCGGCACTGAGGCAAGGCAACAAGTGCAGAGCATAGTTGAACTAGGTTCAAGCTTCCTCTTTATTATCAAGAGTCGCAGTAATCAGAGCCGCTAAAACTCGCCATTCTGGAGCGTTTTTGGCTGGCTACTTCTGCGTTGAATAACTTCACAAGGGAGCAACCATTCTTTCAATTATTCGCCTTGAATTAGTTTTCCAAAACCGCTCTGAGTAGATCAACTTCTTATATTAATTGGTATTAGATCCAATAGCGTTAATAACTCAGTTACATCCTCTTCGATTACAGGCCTCAATACTCGATTTCAACTCGTTGGCAACCGCCTCATGTTCGCTAACGTTAAATGCTGTTAAGAGTCTGGTGGTTGAGATTTTTCCTACATAAATTGCTGTTTATTTATCACCAAAAAACAACAAACCTACATCAAAATGTAGCTATATACACTTTTTTTGCTAGGTAATGGCGACTTGAGTGCGACATGTGTTAACTATTGGTGTTATTGATCTAAGTTTGTATAAGTTGCTGACTATTGGTTTGTTTTTATTGTTTGGATATAGGTTTATCCCGAAATTATTTGGGGTTGTGCGTTAGTTTGGTATGTAAAACATGCTTTGGTTAACACTTTTTTTGAGTTTGGCTCAAAATTGGAAGTTTAATCGGATGTAGATCAACTTTTTGGCCATTGAAATTCTTTATATTACGCCGGCTATATTGGGGATAGCTCTAACGAATATACACTTTTTACAAAGTTAAGTGGTTGTTTAACAAATGCTTAACCCGCGTTGCAAGTCGTAGCGTCAATGGATCTATCTTAAGTGTTTATCAACAAAACTATTCCTTCCTACTAGGAGTGAAAATGAAAAAGCAACAGCCTGATCTGAACCGCCGATCTTTGCTGAAAGCATTAACTATTGGTGGCACTGCAAGTGTCGCTATCGCCGCAACTGGCGTAAGTGTTGCTCAAGCAAGTGAAACGAAAGTCAGCACGAAAAATGTAGATGGCTATCATGAAACTGCACATATTCGCAGTTATTACAATAGCTTACGCGGCTAGTCTAGGAGAAGTACAGCGATGAAGTTAACTCGCAATTCCAACGCGGCACCTACTGTAGAGAAAAACACTCTAGGTATTAGCCGTCGTCAGTTTATGAAGCAAGCAGGTATCACATCTGGTGGTATCGCAGCAGCCTCTTTATTAGGCACTGGCATGATGCGTAAAGCAGAAGCTAAAGTGCAAACAGTTGCTCATGATGCACCAACTGAAATCAAGCGTACTGTATGTAGTGCTTGTGCGGTAGGTTGTGGTTTATATGCTGAAGTGCAAAATGGTGTGTGGACTGGTCAAGAGCCAGCATTCGACCATCCATTCAACTCTGGCGGCCATTGTGCTAAAGGCGCGAGCTTACGCTACCACACGCATTCTTATAAGCGTGTTAAATACCCAATGAAACTTGAAGGCGGTAAGTGAAAGAAGCTTTCATGGGAACAAGCGGTATCTGAAATCGGCGACAAGATGCTTGAGATCAATCAAACATCAGGCCCTGACTCAGTTTACTTCATGGGTAGTGCGAAATTCTCTAACGAAGGTGCATACATGTACCGTAAGTTAGCGGCAATGTGGGGCACAAACAACGTTGACCATTCAGCGCGTATTTGTCACTCAACTACAGTTGCTGGTGTTGCGAACACTTGGGGTTACGGTGCACAAACCAACTCTTTCAACGATATTCGTAACGCAAAAAATATCTTCCTGATTGGGGCAAACCCAGCAGAGGCGCATCCAGTTGCGATGCAGCACATCTTAATCGCTAAAGAGCGCGGCGCGACGTTAACTGTTGCTGATCCACGTTTCTCTCGCACTATGGCTCACGCCGATATCCACCTACCATTACGTCCAGGTACCGATATTCCTTTGGTTTACGGTCTAATGTGGCACATTTTTGAAAATGGTTGGGAAGATAAAGAGTTTATCCGTACTCGTGCTTATGGCATGGACAAGATCCGTGAAGAAGCTGCGCGTTGGACTCCTGAAGAAGTTGAAAACGTAACAGGTGTTTCTCGCGATGCAGTTTATGCAGCTGCTAAGCAAATGGCGACTAACCGTCCAGGTACTGTTATTTGGTGTATGGGTGGTACTCAGCACCACGTTGGTAACGCTAACACGCGTATGTACTCAATCCTACAGCTAGTGCTAGGTAACATGGGTGTGTCTGGTGGTGGTACTAACATTTTCCGTGGCCACGACAACGTTCAGGGCGCAACGGACATGGGTCTGCTATTCGACAACCTACCTGGTTACTACGGCGTTGGCGAAGGCGCATGGCACCACTGGTCTCGCGTATGGGATCTACCATATGAGTCAGTAAAAGCACGTTTCGACCAAAAAGCTTACTTAGGTCGCAGCCCAATGACCACTCCTGGTATGCCATGTTCACGCTGGCAAGATGGTGTGTTAGAGGCAAAAGACAAGCTAGCTCAAAAAGACAATTTACGTCTAGCATTCTTCTGGGGTCAGTCTATCAACACTGAAACTCGTCAGATGGAAGTACGTGATGCATTGGACAAGCTAGAAACAGTTGTTGTTGTAGACCCATACCCAACAATGGCGGGTGTTATGCACCGTCGTCAAGATGGCGTTTACTTACTACCTGCTGCAACTCAGTATGAGTGTGAAGGTTCAGTAAACAACTCTGGTCGTAGTGCACAATGGCGTCAACAAGTTGTTGAGCCGCTATTTGACTCTAAGAACGACCTAGAGATCATGTACCGTATCGCTAAGCATGTGGGCATTGCTGACACATGGACTAAGCACATCAAGGTTAACGGCAACATGCCAGATCCTGATGACATTATGCGCGAATACACTAAAGGTATGCGTTCAGTAGGTTACACAGGTTGGAGCCCAGAGCGTATCCGTGCTCACACTATGAACTGGGGCGATTTCTCTTCTGAAACCCTAGAAGCTGCAGGTGGCGTAAACAAGGGCGAGACTTACGGTCTACCTTGGCCATGTTGGGGCACACCAGAGCAGAAGCACCCAGGTACTCAAATTCTATACCGCACAGGTATGAACGTTAACCAAGGTGGTGGTAACTTCCGTGCTCGTTTCGGTGTTGAGCATGAAGGCGTTAGCATCCTAGCTGAAGATTCAGCTTCTGTTGGTGCAGATATTCAAGACGGTTACCCACAATTCGATGACAAGATGCTTAAGCAACTTGGCTGGTGGGATGAGCTAACTGCAGAAGAAAAAGCACTAGCTGAAAACCGCACTTGGGCAACTGACTTAGGTGGCGGTATCGTGCGTGTTGCGTTAGCACACAACATGGTGCCATATGGTAACGCTAAAGCACGTTGTCGCGTTTGGACTTTCCCAGACGAAGTGCCGGTTCACCGTGAGCCTATCTACACTTCTCGTCGTGATCTAATTGAGAAATACCCAACTCATAACGACATGCAAGTGCACCGTCTACCAACCTTGTACAAGACGTTACAAGACAAGGTTATTAGCGATAACTTAGATAAGAAATATCCACTAATCGTAACTTCTGGCCGTTTGGTTGAGTACGAAGGTGGTGGTGAAGAATCTCGTTCATGCCCATGGCTAGCTGAGCTTCAACAAGAAATGTTTATCGAAATGAACCCAGCTGATGCTGCAGATCGCAGCCTACGTGACGGTGATGACGTTTGGGTTGAAGGCGCTGAAGGCGGCCGCATTAAGATTAAGGTTATGGTCACTCCACGTGTTGCACCTGGCGTAACTTGGATGCCTTATCACTTTGCGGGTGTAATGCACGGTGAAGATCTGCAATACCCAGAATCTGGTGGAATTAGCACTAAGCCTTACGTAGTTGGTGAGTCTTGTAACACGGTACTGACCTATGGTTATGACCCTGTGACTCAGATGCAGGAAACTAAAGCATCACTTTGTCAAGTTGCTAAAGCCTAATTGCAGTATTAGCTAGGAGAAATGCCAGAATGGCTACAATGAAATTTTTATGTGATACCAAGCGCTGCATCGAGTGTAACGGTTGTGTCACAGCTTGTAAGAACGAAAACGACTCTGCACTAGAGTGGGGTATTCAACGTCGTCGCGTTGTGACAATCAACGACGGTGTTAAAGGCGAAGCATCTATCTCTGTAGCATGTATGCACTGTGACGATGCGCCTTGTATGGCTGTTTGTCCTGCAAACTGTTTCTACAAGACAGAAGATGGCATCGTACTTCACGACAAAGATACGTGTATCGGTTGTGGTTACTGCCTATACGCTTGCCCATTTGGTGCGCCACAGTTCCCTAAACAGGGTGCATTCGGTGCTCGCGGTAAGATGGATAAGTGTACTTTCTGTGCCGGTGGCCCAGAAGAGAACTTCTCTGAGGCAGAGCGTCAGAAGTACGGTGCAAACCGTATTGCTGAAGGCAAACTACCTATGTGTGCTGAGTTGTGTGCAACTAAGTCGCTACTAGCGGGTGATGCTGAGATTGTTTCTTCAATCTTCCGTGAGCGTGTTGCATACCGTGGTTCTAAAAACGCAGCTTGGGGTTAATCAACTTAGGTTGACTAATTTCTAGCCTACCCTGAGTGGCTCATTAGTTTGAGTTACTCAGTGGTAAATGAGGACGTATTATGAACAAATGGTTAAAACACATAGGCGTGGCAATTGCACTGTTTTTCAGTGTGTCAGTATTTGCCCACGCTACTGATAAAGTGGGTGACACTATTGAAGTTAATAACGGCCAAATCTGGGCTCAGCTAAAAGCGGGCGAAGAAGGTCGTACAACTTCAACAAGTGAATTCCACGCGCAAGCAATCAACACGTATGACTTACGTGTTCTTGACTTACGTAGTGATATCCTTGCTCCAGCAATGATGGCTGCGCTTTTCGGCATGATCATCATTTTTGTACTGTTTATCAAAGTGAACGGCATTTCTAAGCTGCACGGTGGATTCTCAGGCAAGCTGGTTTACCGTTGGTCTAAGTTTGACGTATCAATTCACTGGCTAGGTGCAATCCCTTGTCTGTTATTGATCTTAACAGGCTTGACGTTGCTTGCTGGACGTTTCTTCTTCCAGCCGTACATCGGTGAAGGTTTCTGGGCTGGTTTAGTTAACGGTGCTAAGCAAGTGCACGACATCATGGCGATCCCGTTCATGATTGGTTGGGCACTAATGTCAGTACTTTGGGCTAAAAACCAGATGCCTAAGATGTATGACCTTAAGTGGATGATGGTTGTTGGTGGTTACATCAACTTCGGTCCATTCAAAGGTAAACACCCGGATGCAGGTTTTGCTAACGCTGGTGAGAAACTATGGTTCTGGGCATTCGCAGTGTTCGGTCTAGTGGTTTCTGCATCTGGTATGTTGTTGCTATTCCCGAACTTGTTCGAGCCTAGCCGCACACTAAGCTTAATCGCACTAGTGCTTCACTCAGTTGCTGCTATCATCATTACTGCTTTCTCAATCGTGCATATCTTCATGGCAACGGTTATGTCAGAAGGTGGTATGGAGTGTATGGTTTCAGGTTACTGTGATGAAACATGGGCAAGCCAGCACCACAACCTTTGGTTCGATGAGATCAAAGAGAACGGTACCCTTAAGTATAAAGAGTAATACTCTTGTAGCTTAAACCTAAACACCTCAACTAGTTATAGTTGGGGTGTTTTTTTATCTACCGTGAAGGCCGTACTGCTTGAGGTAATTCAATATAGCTTAAGGATTGTTGTATGTTTTATAAGCAACAGCTAAAGTATGACTTACTTAACAAAAAAGCATACATTTCTTTGATAGGAAACGTTAAGTTATAACCTAATCACGTTTTGTGCTTATTTAAAGTGCTAATTTTGCACACTGCTATCGCATTCCAATGTTTCCGATTCTTTTGTAGTTAGCATTCTTTTATAGGAACTTATATGTCGTCAATTATTCTGCCTGATACTGCTCAACCTTATAACGCTAATATCACCACGCCAGATTGGATGATTAGCGGTATGGAAAAAGTCATGCAGTTTTATGTGGATCGTAACTTACGACTCGATACGATTTCGGCAGAAATGATGCCAAATCCAATCGAAGGTAAAAAGTACATGCTGTATGCGCACGTGCCTTTCTGTCATACCTTATGTTCTTACTGTACCTTCCATCGCTTCCTATTTAAAGAAGATAAAGCTCGTGCTTACTTCATCTCTTTGCGCAAAGAGATGGATATGGTCAAAGCGTTAGGTTATGACTTTGAGTCTATGTACATTGGTGGCGGTACCACCACAGTATTGGAAGATGAGCTAGCTCGTACTATTGAGCATGCTAAAAAGTTGTTCCCAAGTATTAAAGAAGTCTCATGTGAGTCTGATCCTCAGCATTTAGATAGTCCGGGCTTTAAGCAGCTTGAGGGCTTAGTGGATCGCATGTCGATTGGTGTACAGAGCTTCAATGACGACATTCTTGCGATGACAGATCGCATTGAGAAATTCGGTAATGGCCAGCAAACGTTCGATAAAATTATGGCGGCTAAAGAGCTGTTCCCAATTATCAACGTTGATTTGATTTTTGGCTTCCGTGGCCAAACTGACGAAGTGATCCAGCATGATTTGGATATGGCATCTAAGTTAGATCCGCGCCAGATCACAACTTACCCGTTGATGATTACTCACCAAACTCGCAAGAGTGTAAAAGGTAAATTAGCTGCGCCCCAAGGCGACATGGCGCGTCAATACCGCCAAATTTTGAATAGCTTAAATGGACAATATAACCAGTTGTCAGCATGGGCTTTTGGTAAAGCTAATGACGAAGGTTTTGACGAATACGTTATCGATTTTGATGAGTACCTAGGTGTAGGTTCAGGTTCATTTAGTTTCTTGAATGACACACTTTATGTAAATACGTTCTCATTACGTAAATATCAAGAGCGTATTGCTAATGGTCAAATGGGGGTTGATCAACAGAAGAACTACGGCCGTAAAGAAGTGATGCAGTATCGTTTCCTTCTCGGTATGTTCTCTGGTCGTTTATCACGTAAATACTTCCGTGAAACCTTTGGTGTAAACCTAGACACTGCGTTGTTTAAAGAGATGACGTCGATGAAAGCGATTGGTGCGATTAAGAATGATCCTACTGATCCAGACAATCTCATCATTACCGATAACGGCAAGATGATGGGATTATTAATGATGAAAGAGTTCTACTCAGGCATGGACAATGTACGTGCCCAGCTGCGTAAGCCTCTAAAAGCCTGCGACATGTAATTGCGATTGGGCTATTGCGTGATGTAATAGCCCAATACTCTAGTCTCTTGTACTCAGAGGGTTAGCTATCAACCTCTGAACGTGATGCAATCAACTTCTCGAGTTTGTTAATGTCTTCTTTGATCTGCAATATATAGTTATCACTGTATTGCATCTGCTCAAAAGCGTTTAGGCATGCCCGATAACGAGCTAGCTGTTTTTCTGGTGTTTCCCCAAATTCCATTTGCTCATGGAAGCCAATAATTGAGTCCATTCAACTATCCCTCTTGCTGTCTCACTACTACTTTTAGTGATATTGCCAATATCTTATTTCGCAAATTTAACTCTGCGTAGCGCTGTATTGGAATGTTTAAACTAAGAATAGTTGATATTCAGCGAATTGCTCTGAATTCTAAAGATTATTTTCAACAACTTACCTAAAAAGAGGTGCTGGCTAGTGTTATTTGCTATCGCAATGAACTCACATTAGCTTAAGAGAAAGCTTACATATTAACACTTCGATTTCGGCTTCAAGGATAATTGACTAATCAGCTTTAGGTCACTTGGCAGCATTTCTAAAATCTCTTACTATCAAATTAACCGTTTCTCATACCGAGTTATCATGGCGAATATATTGCTGGTAGCAAACCTCAATTGCGATCGTATTTTCAACCTTAATCAGACCCTAAAAGCGGGCGGACGTTTTCATTATCAAGATGGCGGCCAGCGTCTAGGTGGTGGCGGAGCAAACACAGGGATAGGTTTGGTATGGGCTGGTCATCAGGTCTCTTTAGTCAGTCAAGTTGGTCGTGATGACGTGGGGGATTGGTTACTTGCTGAAGCGAGCACTCAAGGGATCAACTGTAGTCTTATTCAACGTCGTCCAGGAAATACCAATGAGATGTTGTTAATGATGACTCCAGACGGTGAACGCACCATTATTCGACCCGAGCGGCCTCAATTTGAATTGCCATTGCCGCCGAACTGGCAAAATGTAGATGCGTTATATATCAACTCATCCACAGAGGGGGCGGCAAGTTGGGCCAAAACCGCGATGAGTCACTGTTGGGTGCTGGCTCAACTAGCTAAAGATCAACGGCCACGCCCGTGCCACGTATTGATTGCTTCCTTATCAGATATGCAGGGCCGTTGTGGTGATGATAAATGGCAATTTGCTAAATCGGTAGCCGGTGAAGATCTAAAATATTTTGTCGTTACCGATGGTGAGAATGGTTCGACTTTATATACGGCCACAGAATCTGTTCATATTGCTGCAGAGCCAAGTACTGTTGTTGATACTACCGGTGCGGGTGACGCTTATGCGGCAGGATTAATTCATGGCTTAGTTAACCATTTGGCGATTGTTGAGGCAATGGCTGAGGCGGCAGTTTGGTCTGGGTTTGCCGTTGCGAGTGATAGCTCAATTCCGGGAAAAGCGCTTAAGCAATATTTAGCTGACGCAACTTAGTTTTGTCATCATGGATTCACTTGATTGTCATAAAGGCTATTTACTATAGGCGCTAGATAAATCTTAGCGAACTCCTTCCTGATACACTTGCTTTTGCCCTGTTATTTAACAGGGCATTTTTTATGATTTCTGCGAGTGAAAATTCCATGCGGATCTCAGCTTTTTCAGTTACCATTCACACTTATGTAACATTTGTTGCTGAAGTCGTAATTGCAAGTTGTTGAGTGAGGGCTAAATATGGGCGATAAAGTGTTTAATGATAAAAAGCGTTTTATTTGGATTTTATCGTTGCTGTTACTCGCTGCCTTTGCGGTGACAAGTGGTATTAGTTATCAAGTTGCTCATGATTCGCTGAGTAAGCAGATTAAAGATAACAATCTGCCATTAACGAGCGATAATATTTACTCTGAAATTCAGCAAGACTTATTGCAGCCGATTTTTATCTCTTCATTGATGGCACAAGATACGTTTGTGCGAGACTGGGCGATCAATCAAGAGCAAACACCTGAAGATCTGATCCGTTATTTAAAAGAGATCCAAGAAAAGTACCATACAGTTACCAGCTTTTTTGTTTCCGAATCGACTCGAAATTACTATCACTCTAGTGGTGTGTTGAAGCAGATTGAGGATATTAATCCAGATGATGCGTGGTATTTTCGGGTGCGTTCGCTACCTAATTCTGAACATTATGAAGTGAATATTGACTCCGATAGTGCCGATCCAAATCGTACCGTTATTTATGTGAACTATAAGGTATTTGATTTTAACGGTAAGTTTATCGGGGTGACAGGGGTTGGTCTGGCGGTTGAAAGTGTTAAGCGTCTTATCGATCTTTACCAGCAACGGTATAACCGCAATGTTTATTTTACCGATAGGCAAGGCAATATCACTCTTCACAGTCAGCAGTATCAGGGTGAATTGAACCTACAAGATATTCCTGGGTTAGAAAAGTTAGCCACGCGTATTTTAACCAGTCCTAGCAGTTCATTTTCCTACCAAAAATTGGGGCAAACCATTTACCTGAATAGTCGACTTGTACCCGAATTTAAGTGGTATCTGGTGGTCGAACAGGATGATGCTCGTAGTGAAAAAAAGCTGTTAACTACGTTCTGGATTAATATAGGCTTGAGCTTATTAGTCACGCTTGGGCTGTTGATTATTGCCAATCTTACATTAGGCAAGTATCAGCGAAAGCTCGAGATCATGGCGTCAACAGACAAGCTCACAGGCGCTGCCAATCGTCAGGCATTTGAAGAAACCTTCACTCAGTCACTTGCTCAATCTGTGGTTGAAGACTCACCCATTTCTGTTCTGTTAATGGACATAGATCATTTTAAAAAGATTAATGATGCTCACGGTCACAATGTGGGTGATCTGGTTATTCAAACATTAAGCCGTTTGCTGGCCGGGCAGCTTGGCCCTAATGATCTATTATGCCGCTGGGGAGGAGAGGAGTTTTTGATTTTGTTGCCGGAGTGCAATGTTAGTCAAGCGGCAGAACTGGCTGAAAAACTGAGGACCTCGGTAGCACAGCGTGAGCTGAGTGTTAATGGTGGACAAATTAAGGTGACGATCAGTACTGGTGTTGCAGAGTATCGGCGTTCGGAAAAGCCGGAAGAGCTCATTAACCGTGTTGATATTGCATTGTATCAAGCTAAAGAGCAGGGCCGTGATCGAGTGGTTATTTCTTATTAGCTGGAATGATAGGTTTATCGTGGTTATTTTTTACATCAACTCTTGTCAGCAATGTTAGCATAGAGCTCATTTCAAAACAGAATGGGCTCGATGGCAATGCAAACTTTAGTGGACAAAATATCAGGTCTCTATTCAGGTAAGTTAATCACAGAACTAGCAGGTGTTAAGTCGGGTATTAACCACAAATCTGCGGCAACAGCGTTAACGGTAACGATTGCTGGCGTCGATGGCGATGCACAAGCTGACCCTAAGCATCATGGCGGTGCAGATCGCGTGTTACATCATTTTCCACGTGAGCATTATGGTCAATATCGGCGTTGGGATTTGATGGCAAGCTTTAAAGATGTGCCGGCCATGGGGGAGAACATCAGCACGGTAGGCTTAGATGAAACTCAAGTGCATATTGGCGATATTATTAATATCGGTGAGGTAGTGTTACAGGTTACTCAGCCGCGTTCGCCATGTTTTAAGCTTAACTTACAATTTGGTCATCAAGACTTTGCCTTGGCGATGCAACAAAGTGGTCGTTGTGGCTGGTTTTATCGAGTATTAACTCCCGGCACCATTTATCAAAACGATTCGGTGGTATTGCAACAACGTTTAACCGATATCAGTGTGGCGGAAGCCATGCATATTTACTTTTTGCCTGAGTTTAATGCTGAGCAATATCAGCGTTTAGCTAACTGTGAAGGCTTAGCGACAGTTTGGGTGAATAGTTTAAATCGGCGCATTGAAAATCAAGCTATTGAAGACTGGCAAATGCGCTTATACGGCCCGCAAAATAAGATTTGATATGGATTCAAGGAGAAGAAGTGATGACCCAAGATGAAAAAAATATGGGGATATTAGTTCAGGTCGCGAGCTTTTCTGGTTACTTAGTGCCTTTTGGCAGTATTTTAGGGCCGTTAATTGTATGGCTGATGAAGCGTGATGAATTTCCCTTTGTCGAAAGTTGTGGTCGGAATTGCCTTAACTTTAAAATCAGTTTGTTTATATATGTGTCTATTAGTGCCATTTTAATGTTTGTTGGTATTGGTTTTATATTATTAGGCTTGTTAGCGATTGCCGATATTGTGTTTACCATTATCGCAATAATTAAAGCAAGTGAAGGTAAGAGCTACCAGTATCCGTTAACGATTAACTTCATCAAACCTAGAGCTGGCTCTGATGTAGCCTAAGTGCTTGGTATCACCAGCCTACCGTTAATCAAGGTAGGCTGGGAAATATTGATTTGGCATTAAACCTTAAAGCTTGCAACCAACGAGTCGAGCCTATGGGCTAATTGGATCAAGCTTTGGCTAGCCTTCGCGGCATCTTCGGCAGTATCCGCTGTACGTAAAGTAATATCATTGATATCACTGATATTACGATTGATATCTTCAACTACGGTAGACTGTTCTTCAGTTGCGGCTGCGACCTGAATATTCATATCGCTAATTGAACCAATACGTTCACTGATACCAGTGAGGGATAAACTGGCTTCATCTACTGCGGCAACTCCTGCTGCAGAGCGAGTCCGACTTTGTTGCATTGCCTCGACTGCTCGTGTTGCCTCTGTTTGTAGCTTGTCTATCATCACTTGTACTTCATTGGTTGAGGTGGCCGTACGAGACGCAAGGTTACGTACTTCGTCGGCAACCACGGCAAAACCACGACCGGCTTCTCCAGCTCTGGCCGCTTCAATTGCGGCATTAAGCGCCAGTAAGTTAGTTTGCTCAGATACCGCACGAATAACATCTAAAATAGATTCGATTGATTTGGTATGAATAGCTAATGATTCAACCACTTCACCAACTTGCTCAACATCATTAGACAGTTGATTAATGGTTTCTCTAGCTCGAGTTACCACCACTTGTCCGTTGTTTGAGTCAGTATCTGCAGCTCTTGCCGTGTCGGCTGCTTGGGCTGCGTTATTGGCGATTTCATTAACAGTAGCCCCCATTTCATTGATCGCGGTGACCACCATAATGGTTTGGTCTTTTTGTAATTGGCTATCTTCAAGTGTGCGCTGCGCTTGATGAGATACATCATTAGCAGATGAACTCAACAGTGCGCTTGCTTCTGCAACTTCGATGACAGATGCTTGGATCTTACTGATAAAACTATTAAAGCCCTTAGCAAGCTGGGCTAACTCGTCATCGCCTTCAACGGGCAAGCGTTGACGCAAGTCACCTTCACCTTCACCTATGTTTTGCAACATGTCAGCCACTTGCGCTATTGGGCGGCTGACAGAGCTAGCCACTATACTTGCAAGACCAATGAAGGTTGCTGCAATTAATGCTGTCCAAATAAGAATCTTATAAGCAGATTCCTCCAATAGAGAGAAGATTTCGCTTTCAGGAACTTGTGCGATTAAATACCAATCCATTGATGCTATGTAACTACTCGCGATAAGCATCGACTGACCATTAATATCGGCTTTGAGCAAATTGAAATCGTTTTTTTGCATTAATCCAGCGGTATTCACACCGCGATATAAACTGCTTAAGCTTTCACGCCCCATCTGATTTGGATCTTGATGCAACTGCACTTGGCCTTTGTTATCTACTAGGTATACAAAGCCTGATTGTTCAATTTTAAAAGAACGTAATAGTTGCACCATATCATCGAGAGATTTCGCCAGACCTACTAAACCACGACCATTAGGTTGCTGATAATTGATAAATAGTTTTACATCGCCATTTTGCTCTGTGAATACATTGAGCATTTTCTCTTGGCCACTATTTCGATAATCAAAGAACCATTTATCTTGCATTGGTGACAGTAGGCGTAAGAAGCCTTCTTGAGTGTAATAGGCACCGGTGTCTCTATCAGCGAAGGATGCTTGAGCTAATTGATATTGGCGTGTTACATCACCTAATAAATTGACCACTAGATCTTCATGGCTTACAGGGCGGCCATCTTCTAACCATTGTAACAGCATGCGGTTGTTGGCTAGTTGCTCGGCTGCGTGCATTAAGGTTGAGATATTCAGATCGATTTTATTGCGGATCTGCGCCAGCATACTGGGCATTTCAGAGCTGAGCATACGTTGCTCAATAACTTGCTTTGCACTTTGCTGGCTGAGGAATCCAACTAGCGCTGTTGATAGTAATACCGCAATAGTGACGCATAGAAGTATTTTTTGTTTGATGGTGAGCATATTCAATTTCATAAAAATTAGATTGCCTATTCAGCCAAATAATTGGGCTGGAAGTTATTAATTGCAGAGTTGTCAGCAAGTACACAAGCTAAATTTAGCTCGTGCTATCAATGACGAGTAAATGGATACAAACTGTAGGAGTTAGAGGTAGGTATCTGAATTTCAGTCTGAAATTTGTACGCTTTTATTAGAGATGCGGATTATGGCGATGTTTTATGCTGGGTGCAATAGTAAACGCACACCTTTTGGTATGCGTTTACTTTGTATTGTTGCTCTGGTTGGCCTAATGCTCTGCTAAAGCTACATATTAGGGTAGTTTGGACCACCGCCGCCTTCTGGTGTTACCCAAGTGATATTTTGGCTTGGATCTTTAATGTCACAGGTCTTACAGTGGATGCAGTTTTGGCCATTGATAACAAACTTTTTCTCGCCTGCTTCTTCAACGACTTCATAGACTCCTGCAGGGCAGTATCGTTGTGCCGGTTCATCGAACTTGACTAAGTTAACGTCAATCGGGATCCGAGCGTCTTTTAAGCGTAAATGACATAGCTGGTCTTCTTCGTGATAGGTATTAGACAGATATACAGAAGACAGTTTATCGAAACTCAATTTGCCATCTGGCTTCGGATAATCAATTTTATTGTAGGCGCTGGCTTCACCCATTTGTGCGTAGTCCGGTTGATCGTCGCGCAAAGTAATTGGCAGTTTGCCACCAAACCAATTTTGGTCGATAAAGTTAAATGCGCCGCCCAAGTAAGTGCCAAACTTATGCATGGCGGGGCCAAAATTGCGCGAAGCGTATAACTCTTCTTTTAGCCAGCTTTGATCAAAGCGGTCTTGTAGGCAATCAAGATCTTTACCCGACTCAACTCCTGCAAGCATTGCTTGTCCGAGAGTTTCGGCAGCTAATATGCCGCTCTTCATTGCGGTATGCGTGCCTTTGATTTTGGCAAAGTTAAGGGTACCAGCGTCACAGCCAATAATCATGCCGCCAGGGAAGGTCATCTTAGGTAAAGAGTTTAGGCCGCCTTTAGTGATGGCTCGCGCGCCGTAGGCAATACGCTCGCCCCCAGATAGCGTTTTAGCAATCACTGGGTGAGTCTTAAAGCGCTGGAACTCATCAAACGGGCTTAGGTGTGGATTTTTGTAATTTAAGTCGACAATTAATCCCACTGCAATTTGGTTATCTTCAAGGTGATACATAAAGCCGCCACCTGAAGCACCATCATTTAATGGCCAGCCACCAGTGTGCACGACTTTACCTAGCTCATGTTGCTCGCTAGGCACGGTCCAGATCTCTTTAAAGCCTAAGCCATAATGCTGCGCGGTTTTGCCATTATCGAGGTGGAATTTTTCAATCAGTTGCTTACCTAAGTGGCCACGGCAGCCTTCGCCAAAGACAGTATATTTAGCGTGCAGTTCCATACCGGGTTCGTAAGCGTCTTTGGGTTGACCATCTTCACCCACGCCCATATCACCAATTTGAATACCTTTAACACTACCATCAGGGTTAAAGAGTAGCTCGCTTGCAGGGAAGCCTGGAAACACCTCAACCCCAAGCTCTTCAGCACGCTCAGCTAACCAGCGGCAGAGGTTACCAACACTGATAATGTAGTTACCGTGGTTGTGCATGGTTTTGGGAACAAGGGCATTAGGCATGGCTCGTGCGTCGGTTGCCGAGCTGAGCATATGGATTTCGTCATGGGTTACCGCAGTATTGAGCGGGGCACCTTTTTCACGCCAATCATCAAATAGTTCATCAAGCACTTTTGGCTCGAACACTGCACCTGATAAAATATGTGCGCCAACTTCAGAGCCTTTCTCTACAACACATACTGTCAGCTCTTGGCCACTGTCTTTAGATATTTGCATTAAACGACATGCAGCCGCTAACCCAGAGGGGCCTGCACCCACGATTACTACATCGAATTCCATCGATTCGCGTTCCATCAGATCACCTTTCCTTCTTATTCCCCCGCTAACAATAGTGTCGATTGAATCAATCTCACCATAAACGGGTGTTTTATTGTTTGCTTCACCTTACCTGAAAATCGCGTAAGGTCACAGCGTTTCTCTACTTGTGATGCAGATATTTTAAGCAATTTATGGCGTGATTAGTGTCACAAAAACTTTATATGTGGCGTTTTTTGACAGCAAATGTGGGCTCTAGGGTATGGTTTGTCACAGAAATACGCCTATAATCAAGGTTGACGGTTCTCCGAGCTTCTTACCCTACGTCGAGACAGATACGGGTTTTTAGCCGTGGCAATAACGCCACCGGGGTGGGAAAAGAAATGATCTCACCTCCCCTTACTTGGAAAGGTGATCATGTCCCAACTACAAGACAATTTTGGTCGACGGTTTCATTATCTACGTATGTCAGTGACTGACGTATGTAACTTTAAATGCACCTATTGCCTCCCTGATGGCTACCGCCCAGACGGTAAGCCTAAGTTTCTTGATCTTAACGAGATTGAGAATTTAGTTTCGGCGTTTTCACAAGTGGGCACGCAAAAAATCCGCATTACTGGCGGTGAGCCCTCGTTGCGTAAAGACTTTACCGACATCATTCGTATCGTTAATGACAACGATAAAATCAACACCATTGCTACAACAACAAACGGTTATCGTTTAGCTAAGCATGCCCAAGAGTGGTATGACGCAGGGCTAAGACGGATTAATATCTCGGTTGATAGTTTAGATCCTAAAATGTTCTATCAAATCACTGGTGAGAATAAGTTCGATGAAGTGATGCGTGGGGTTGATGCTGCATTAGAAGCGGGTTTTGAGCGGGTAAAAATCAATGCGGTATTGCTGAAAGGGCTAAATGATAAAGATCTGCCGCGTTTTCTGCACTGGATTAAACATACGCCAATCGACTTACGTTTTATTGAGTTGATGGAAACAGGCTTGGGTCACGATTACTTTAAAGCGCATCATTTAGCGGGTAACGATATTAAGCAGCAGCTAGAGCAAGCTGGTTGGCAGTTTGATATTCCTGCGCCTGATGACGGTCCTGCACAAAACTTTAGTCATCAAGACTATCAAGGCCGTATTGGTCTTATCATGCCATACGCGAAAAACTTCTGTGCCAGCTGTAATCGATTGCGAGTCTCTGCTAAAGGTAAATTACACCTGTGTTTATTTACTGAAAATGGTGTGGACTTGCGTGATTTGCTGCAGTCATCTGATCAACAAGCTGAGCTGATTGAGCGTTTGCATGGTCAATTAGCCCAGAAGAAAGAGACTCACTTCCTACATGATGGCATTACAGGTGTGACACAGCACCTAGCCTCAATTGGTGGCTAATTAAATGCTGATCTGACGCAACGTAAGTTGCGTCAGAACTTGCGTATAATTGTCGCTAAGACTCAGTTATCAATGATTCGGATAAATAAGAGACCATAATGGGACACTGCACTCAAAGCCAATTTACGGCGCTAAATATTGCTGTTTTAACCTTATCAGACACCCGAGATTTTACATCGGATACCTCAGGTGCTTTTTTAGCTACAGCATTGCTTGAGGCTGGACATACCTTAGCTGATAGGCAAATTATTAAAGACGATAAATATCAAATTCGCTCAGTGCTTTCTCAATGGATTGCATCAAATGATGTGCAGGTCATTATTACCACTGGTGGTACAGGTTTTACCGACAGAGATAATACCCCAGATGCGGTTAAGCCATTATTTGATCGCGAGATTGAAGGCTTTGGTGAACTGTTTCGCCATATTACTTATACCGAACTTGGTACTTCAACAGTACAATCCCGTGCCCTAGGCGGCTTTGCTAATAAAACAGCGATTTTCTGCTTACCTGGCTCAACCGGAGCCTGTAAAACCGGTTGGAATAAGTTAATAAAAGAGCAGCTGGATGCAACACATCGTCCTTGTAACTTTGTGATGCACGTGAAGAAAATCTCTGAATAGATCTTACTCAGCAGCGTATAACACGCTACTTTGAACTAAATTTTACAAAAGGCGTATCCCTAATGACTAATGCTTTTACCCATATTAATGCCGACGGCAATGCACACATGGTCGATGTGACCGATAAGTCAGTTACCGAGCGTGAAGCCCGTGCAGAAGCCTACATCGAAATGGCAAGTGAAACCTTAGAGATGATTATGAGCGGCAGCCATCATAAAGGTGATGTATTTGCTACCGCACGTATTGCGGGTATTCAAGCAGCTAAAAAAACCTCGGACTTAATTCCACTTTGTCATCCGTTAATGCTGACTAAAGTGGAAGTTGAGCTTGAAGCGCAACCTGAGCACAATCGTGTGTGGATCCGCAGTCTTTGTAAGCTTTCTGGTAAGACTGGCGTTGAAATGGAAGCATTAACTGCAGCTTCTACAGCAGCGTTGACGATTTACGATATGTGTAAAGCGGTACAAAAAGATATGGTGATTTCTCAAGTACGTTTAGTTGAGAAGCGTGGCGGTAAGTCTGGGCACTTTAAGGTATAGAGAACATTATGATTAACGTATTATTTTTTGCACAAGTTAGAGAATTGCTAGGTACTGCTGGTGTTAAGGTTGAAGCGGGTGAGAACACCCAAACAGCTGAAGGATTGCGAGCAACCTTAGCTGCAACCGACGATAAATGGGCGAAAGTCATGGCATCTGACAAATTATTGGTTGCCGTTAACCAGACGATTAGCCAGTGGGATACTCCCATCGTTGATGGTGATGAAGTGGCATTTTTCCCGCCAGTAACCGGAGGTTAATATGATCCGTGTTCAAACTGCAGACTTCAGTGTACCCGATGAGTATCAACTAATTAGTCAAGATAACAGCGATGGCGCTGTGGTGACATTCGTGGGTAAAGTGCGTGATTTTAATGACGGTAGTGCGGTTACCGATCTGACATTAGAGCATTACCCAGGTATGACTGAAGCGGTACTGAATCAAATTGAAGCACAAGCCCGTGAACGCTGGCCATTGAACAATGTCACTATCATTCACCGAGTTGGTGCTATGGCGCTGGGTGAACAGATCGTATTTATTGGTGTTACCAGTGCCCACCGCAAAGCGGCTTTTGCAGCTTGTGAGTTTTTAATCGACTTTTTGAAAACGAAAGCGCCATTTTGGAAGCTAGAAGCTGGCGAAAAAGGCGCAAACTGGGTTGAAGCTCGCGATGCAGACGAGCAAGCGGCAAAAATGTGGGATAACAAAGCATAAAATAAGCTTTGATTGCTAGGAGAAGGGCTAAATGAAGTTTAGGGCTATGGTATTGGCGCTTGCACTGCCGTTACTGCTGTGCAGTAAAGTGTTATTTGCGGCGCAAGATGTTCCAGCTATTGCTGCGGCATCGAGTATTAAGTTTGCGCTTGACGATATTGCTAAACAATTTACCCAAGAGACAGGCCGTAAAGTACGGATCTCTTATGGCTCTTCAGGCAATTTTGTGGCGCAAATCCGTAACGGTGCGCCATTTGAACTGTTTTTGTCAGCAGATGAGCGTTATACCCAGCAACTAAGCCAAGCCAATGAAACCCCTGATGACGGGGTGATTTATGCGGTAGGTCAGTTGGCGATAGCGGCACCTAAGTCGTCACCTTTACCACTTGATGGCGAGCTCAACGGCGTAAAACAGTTGCTAGCATCAGGGCAACTGAAACGTTTTGCTATTGCCAATCCTGAGCATGCGCCTTATGGCGAGCGTGCGAAAGAAGTGCTACAAAAAGTCGGGCTTTGGCAAGATATTCAAGCTAATTTAGTGTTTGGCGAAAACGTGTCACAAGCGGCGCAGTTTGCGGTAAGTGGCGCTACGCAAGGTGGTTTGGTTGCTTTGTCATTGGCTGTTGCGAAACCATTTAAAGCACGTGCTAACTACGTGCTAATTCCACAAGAATATTATACGCCGCTCGATCAGCGTATGGTATTAACCCTAAAAGCGGGTGAAACTGCGAAACTGTTTTATAGTTATTTGCAGTCTGATGCTGCACAGACTGTGTTTGCCGATTACGGCTTTGCGAGAGCGACTCATTAATGGATTGGCAAGCCTTACTGCTATCGATCAAATTGAGCACAGTCACTGTGCTTATTCTTATTCCTTTAGCCATTGTTGCAGGGCGCTTTTTAGCTTATCGACATTTTCGCGGTAAGTCTTGGGTCGAAGCGCTGGTCATGGTGCCATTAGTATTGCCTCCCACAGTAATAGGTTATTACCTGCTGGTGGGATTAGGCAGTGAATCTTGGCTTGGGCGCACGCTAGAGCAACTGCTTGGCCATCAATTAGTGTTTCATTTTTCCGGCTTAGTGGTTGCGTCAATCTTAGTGAATATTCCGTTTGCGATTCAGCCGATCCAGCGTGCATTTGAAGCAGTGCCTGAAGATGTACGTGACGCAGCAGCTTGTTGCGGTATGAGTCGCTTAAAAGTGCTATTTAAAATCGAACTACCTATGGTGTGGCCGGGTGTTTTGACAGCCATGGTGTTGTGTTTTTCCCATGTACTTGGCGAGTTTGGTGTAGTGTTAATGATGGGCGGTAATATCGCTGGCGAAACCAAGACCATTGCCATCTCTATTTACGATAGTGTGCAGGCATTTGACTTTGCTAGCGCCGGTAATATGTCGCTGGTGTTACTGCTGTTCGCGGTGACGGTGCTTGCACTGACAACAAGTTTGTCTCGCCGTGTTGGAGGTCAGCATGTCGCAAACCGTCGCTGATCTATATTGCCGTATCCAGCAAGCTAAACCGATTAAACTTGATGCCGAGTTTGTGTGTAAAGCCGGTGAAGTCTTAGCGGTTGTTGGTCCATCTGGCGGTGGTAAATCAACGTTATTGCGGATGATAGCTGGTTTATCTCAACCAGAACAGGGTGAGATCCGCTATGGTGACAAGCCTTGGTTTAATGCCGATAACAAGGTGCAACTGACGCCACAACAGCGCCATCTAGGTTATGTACCGCAGCACTTTGGTTTGTTTCCTAACCTGACTGCATTGGAAAATGTGGTTGCCGCATTGGATCATATTCCTAAAGCCGAACGTGAAGCGCGTGCCAAAGACTGGCTTGAGCGCGTTAATTTACATGGCTTGCCTGATAGGCTGCCTGCGCAATTATCTGGTGGACAGCGGCAGCGAGTGGCATTAGCACGGGCGCTTGCTCGCGAGCCTTCAGTATTACTGCTTGATGAGCCGTTTTCAGCGGTAGATAGAGAAACCCGCGAACGCTTGTACCTAGAGCTGGCCCGGCTGAAAGAGCAATTGGCCATCCCAGTTATTATGGTCACTCATGATTTAAATGAGGCCTTGTTGCTGGCTGACAGTATGATTCTAATTAGCCAAGGTAAGATGCTACAGCAAGGCCGACCGCGTGAAGTACTCACCCGTCCACGAGATGAAGCTGTGGCGAAGCAGATGGGGCTACGTAATATTTTTGATGCTGAGGTGATTGCCCAAGAAGAAGAGCGGCAGATCACTTGGCTTAAATTTGGTGAACATCTCATTGCCAGCACTTATTTTGACAATTTAGATATTGGTACCAAAGTGCGTTGGGTGATCCCAAACCAAGGCGTGCGTTTTAACTCAATTAAAAAAGGCCGCTTGTGTCGCAGTTTCAATAAGCTCGATATTACCGTTGATTCAATGCTAGTGATGGGCGAAAGCGTTAGGGTATTAGCAAGCGTGGTGGGTGTAGAGCATAAGATCCATGCAGAGGTGCCGCTGCATTTAGCGCAGCAACTAGAGTTAGTAGAGGGCAGTGAAACGACGGTGGCACTAAAATCTGAACTGATCCATATTTTGGAACCATAAAGTCAATTCGCTTATATTTGCTTATGATCAAAGTTTAATCTTTGCTCCATCTAGATGTTACATAGCATCACATACAATGAGCTCCTATATTAGAGAGGAGTTTTATTGTATGTCTAAAAAGTTAACTGGTTTATTGATTTTGTCTGCGGTTTTAACCTTACCTGCAATGGCTGCATATAACGGTCCAGGCCCTGCAAGTCACGTGAAAACAGCTGCTGAAGCGGCTAAAGCACAAGATGACACCCCAGTGGAATTAACGGGTTATTTAGTGCAAAGCTTAGGTGATGAAAAATACCTTTTCCGTGATGAAAGCGGTGACGTTGAAGTTGAGATTGATAATGCACTATGGCGCGATATCGAAGTTTCACCAGATTCAAAAGTTAAACTTGTTGGTGAAGTAGACGATGAGTGGCAAGGTATTGAAATAGAAATTGACAGCATGCGTCTAATTTCTGAATAATCCTTTAATTTAAAGTGGTTTAGCGTTTTATTTTCGGAGGAGCCATGGCTCGCTGGCTAATTGGTTTATTATTAGTTTCTGGTAGTTCGTTTGCCGGGCAAGGCCTGTATTCATACATTGCTACTGGCGACTATCCTATGCCAATAGAAACGATGTTACAGCTCGAATCTAAGCACCAAGGGGTGATCTCTGAATTTGAAGCGGAAATCGAAGATGGCGAATTAGTTTACGAATTCAAGATGATCGATCCGCAAGCTAACACCATCACTGAATATGAATTTCGAGCGATCGATGGCAGCTTAATCGAACGTGAAGTCGGTCGTCTTAAAAAAGACGACAACGACGAGCTAACGGGTGTGTTAATGCTGCAACAAAATGGTTTATCGCTGTCGGATATGCTGACACTGGTTAACCAAGAAACTGACGGTCATATCGTCAAAGCTGAAGTCGACACCGACTTAGGGATCAGCTATATAGAGTTAGAGATCCTAGATGTTGATGGCAAGCGCAAGCTGGCTTTTGATATCGAAAATAAACAATTACTACCACTGCTCAAATGGGATTAAAACATGAAGATACTCATGGTTGAAGATGATGCGACTACCATCGAATATGTCGTAAAGGGATTTGTTGAGCAAGGGCACAATATTGAAACCGCAACCGATGGCCATCAAGGTCTATTGTTAGCGACAAGTATGAAATACGATCTGATTATCTTAGATCGTATGTTGCCACAGCTCGATGGGCTGAAATTGTTAGCAGCACTGCGTGCTACAGGCAGCCAAACACCTGTATTAATCTTATCAGCGCTTAGCCATGTGGATGAGCGTGTAAAAGGTTTGCGTGCAGGTGGCGATGACTATATGACTAAGCCATTTGCATTCTCTGAATTGCTGGTTCGCGCAGAGAAGTTAATGCAGCGTGGAGAGTCGCAACCAACCATTACTGATCTTAACGTCGGCCCACTGACTATTGAGCTATTGACCCGTAAAGTCACCCTTGATGGCCAAGAGATCTTATTGCAACCGAAAGAGTTTCAGTTGCTGAAGTATCTAATGGAACACGTTAACCAAGTGATCAGTCGTACATTGCTATTTGAAGCAGTGTGGGACTATCATTTTGACCCACGTACCAATGTGATTGACGTCCATATCGCTAAGTTAAGACGTAAGTTTGAAGAGTTAGGTCATGGCGAGTTAATCGAAACTGTACGAGGTGCTGGATATCGGCTACGCCAAGGGCATTAAGCCCTACCAGAGTAGTGCTTGGCGCATTACCATTATTTTCTCAGCCCTAGTGACTGTCATTATTGGCACGCTATTACTAGGTATGTATCGCCAGCTGATAAACGAACAAGAATATCAGCTGGATTTGCATCTAGACGCTGAAATGACTCGCTACCAACAGATGGCGCTGACCCTTGATAGACGCAGTTTTGCGACGCAAGTGAAAAGTGCTGATCCTAAGGTGGCGTTAATCGTTTGGCGCAACTCCCTCGATTTGGTCGGCTCACTGAGTATGATCCCCAAAGATATGCCTATGTTGCCTGAAAGGCGTGAGTTTCCAGTCTTTACTGGCGGCCCTGAAAAACTGCATATCTTGACGGGTGGCATGGTGATGACCCGATACGGGCCAATGTTGATTGCTACTCGAGTTGATCAACTCGGCACCTTAATTGATAAGTTTACCAATGCGGCGATCACTGCGTTAATGCTAACGGTAGTATTAACCTTAGCTTTGGGCTACCTGTTTTCTAAAGCTATTTTACGTCGTTTAGTGCAATACAACCGCTTAAGTAAAAGGATTGAGCAAGGGCAATATTCCACGCGTTTACCTGTGAGTTGGCGCCAAGATGAGTTTGATATGCTGGCTAAGCAGTTTAATGGTGTACTTGATGCCCTCGAACAAAACTTAGCAGCGGTACGTGGAGTGACTGACAACATTGCCCATGATCTACGCACGCCACTGTCGCATTTACGCATAGGGCTAGAGCAACTGCCGAGTAAGCCTAAAGAGGAGCTAGCCGAAAGCTGCGCCATTATTACTGAAGAGTTAGATCATTGCCTTGCTACATTCGATGCCATGTTATCGTTAACACGCATTGAAGAAGGCCAGCAAACCTTAGAGCTTCAAGATGTTAGCTTAGTATCGATTAGCCAAGATCTGTTTGAGATGGCTGAGGCGATGGCTGAGTTTAATGGTCAGTCACTTACCTTAACTACAGGTGAGGAGTTTCAGGTCAGTGGCGATAAGTATTTGCTTTTCCAAGCACTTTTTAATTTGGTTGATAACGCAATCAAGTATTCAGGCGAGGGGGCAGAGATCCGTATTTCGCAAAACCGTAACGTGATATCTATTCAAGATAATGGCCCGGGGATCCCTGAGTCGTCGCGAGAAAAAGTGTTTGAACGCTTAGTTAGACTCGATCCAAGTCGTCACCATAAAGGTACCGGACTAGGCTTGTCGATGGTGAAGGCGATTCTATCGCGACATAATGCTAAAATCGCCCTTAGCAGCGCCTACCCAGGCCTAAGAGTGACCATCACTTTTTAACTGCTTTAGCCAACTTCGTTTAATGTAGGATCTCCATGTATCAAGTCATCGCTGATGAACACGATTTTATCGTGATAAATAAAGCCGCCGATATTCATTTTCATAGCCAAGATGGCAGCGCAGGTGTAGTGGCGCAGGCTGAAGTGGACTTAGGCATTAAGCTGTATGCAGTGCATCGACTCGACACCTTGACCTCTGGGTTGATTATTTTGGCTAAATCGAGCCAAGCGGCGGCTGAATTTACCCGTATGTTTGCGGCTCATGCTGTGCAGAAGTACTATCTAGCGCTAGCCAAAGGCAAACCTAAAAAGAAGCAGGGCTGGGTGATTGGCGATATGGCTAAATCTCGCCGTAGCATGCATAAACTGTTGCGCAGCACAAATAATCCAGCAATAACCCAGTTCTTCTCACACTCAGTCGGAGAAGGTGAGCGTTTATATTTACTCAAACCCCATAGTGGTAAAACACACCAATTACGAGTGGCGCTGGCCAGTATTGGCACGCCAATCTTAGGTGATACCTTATATGGTGGTGCGACTGCCGACAGAGGCTATCTACACGCTTATAGTCTGCATTTTAGCTACCTAGGGCAAACTTATGACTATACCGTCGCGCCTGATCTGGGCGAAGCTTTTACGGCAGTTGCAGTCAGTGCTCAGCTTAATGTATGGCAGCAACCTAATGAACTAAGTTGGCCTGCGCTGAAGAAAAACGAGTGATAGCAGCACATAGACAGTATGTTTAGTTGATGTATAAGGCTTAGTTAATATCAACGACTATATGCGCTGTAAAACTGCTTTTTCATTCACAATTCCCCCCATAACGAGTAGGATATAGCCTTTAAAAGCCCTGTGACAGGGCATTGAGTTTAGTTACAGCTAATCACTAAATCATAAGGGCAGATCTTAACGTGCATAAGCGAGCAATATATCCCGGTACATTCGATCCTGTGACCAATGGTCATACCGATCTCATTGAGCGTGCGGCTAATTTATTTGAGCACGTGATTATTGGTATTGCCGCTAACCCATCTAAGCAGCCAAGATTTAGCTTAGACAAACGGGTTGAACTGTTAAAAACCGTTACCGCCCATTTGGATAACGTTGAAGTGGTTGGCTTTAGTGGTTTATTAGTGGATTTTGCTAAACAGCAAAACGCTAGCGTGTTAGTGCGCGGACTACGCGCAGTCTCAGATTTTGAATACGAATTCCAACTGGCAAATATGAATCGCCGTTTAAGTCCTGATCTGGAAAGCGTATTTTTAACTCCAGCAGAAGAAAACTCATTTATCTCCTCAACCTTAGTCAAAGAGGTTGCGCTGCATGGCGGCGATGTGACTCAATTTGTCCACGCTGAAGTGGCTAATGCACTAACAACTAAGGCTAAGTAGTTATTCATGTTTAAGCGTATTCAAAATAAAACCATCAAATGCCTAACAGCGTTATCAGTTGTATGCTCTGGGGCAACAGTTGCAGCACCATGGGTTGACACCTCAGATATATACTTAAGAGCCGATATTCAAGCGCTTGCAGACGCTGGCGTTATCACGGTGCCGGTAAATACTTACCCTTTAATGTGGTCGGGTATCGGCGCTGATTTAGCAAAAGCGGAGCCATCACAGCTGAGTCCCGCTTTAGTTGAAGCATTTTCTCGGGTGAATTATTACTACCGTAATGCGGTCAATAATCGCGGTAATACCAGCATAAAGCTAGCAGCGGCTAGTGACGCTGCACGTTTTCAGCATTTTGGCTCCGATTATCGTGAACAAGGCGAGGCGAGTGCATCTTATGAGTATCTAGGTGAGCGTTTTGCTTACAAAATCTCTGCATCGGCTAATTACGATCCTGCAGATGACAAAGAGTTTCGTTTTGATGATTCTTACCTTGCGATGGCTTTGGGTAACTGGATGTTTACCTTTGGCGCGATAGAGCAGTGGTGGGGACCAAGCTTTGACTCAACACTGCATAAGTCAAATAACGCGCGTCCAATGCCATCGTTAATGTTGAGCCGTAATAATGCTGCAGCGTTTGAAACACCTTGGCTGTCTTGGTTGGGACCGTGGACATTTACTGCTGGAATTAGCATGTTTGAAGAGGAGCGCTACGCTCCTAATGCACTACTGTGGAATTTCCGTGGTTCGATTCGTCCATTTGAACAATTAGAGATGGGGGTGTCGTGGACTACGCAGTTTTGTGGCGATGGCCAAGAATGTACTTGGGATAGTGCATTTAAATCTATCACAGGGCAAAAAGATTGCCGTGCAGATAATTCAGATGAAGTAGGTTGCTCTAACTATGGTAACCAAATCGCTGGTTATGATATTCGTTTTAGCGACACTTGGTACGACGTACCGTTTGGCGTGTATTACCAAAGAACCTGTGAAGATTCTAATGGCTCTGCACCTTGGGATATCGCAGATTGCGGCAAGCTATTTGGTGCAGATACACGTTTTAACTTAGAAGGTCAGCAATACAAGTTGTTCCTCGAATATACAGATACTATGGTGTTCTGTGGTGAGGATGAAAACGCCTTCAACTGTTTCTACGAGCACTCAACCTACAAGAGTGGTTCTCGCTACTACGGTCGAGCCTTAGGTAGCACTTACGACAGCGACGCCAATGTGTATGTACTAGGCTTGATTGGCCAGTTTGCCAATAGCAAAGGCTTTACCTCGTTGCTACGTTATGCGCAGTTAAACAAAGATGGTAAAAGTCCATCTCATGGTTGGGCACCGCAACCGCTCAAAGAGGATTTGCTGATGCTAGAGCTAAGTTATCGGATGCCTATATGGTACGGCATGATGAGTATTGGCGGCAGCGTATCTCAATCTGAATTTGAGGTACAAGCAAGTGATACTAATGCCAGTGTCTTTGGTACTTATGAGTACCGCTTCTAATAGAAATTTAGGGCTTAATTGCTATAACAAGCCAACGTGAAAGCGTTGGCTTTTTTATACATTTGAGGTTTATTGCGGACTGTATATGCAACGTTTTGCAAAAATATTGGCAATTCTTACCGTGCTGGGTCTAGCACTTTATGCACTCAAGCAAGGTGTATTTGCCTCATTTACCGACACTAATTGGTTAGCGAATTATCTAGCAGAGCAAGGTAATGAAGGGCTGGTGGTATTATTTCTAGTCGGTGCGGCTTACACCAGTGTTGGCGGCCCAAGGCAGTTTATGGCTTTTGCTTTTGGCTTTGCATTAGGCGGTGTTAATGGCGCATTACTTGGTACATTGTCAGCACTTTTGGGCTGCATCATTACCTTTTACTTTGCCAGATTTGTGTTTCGCAGCAGCTTAAAAAAGCGCTTTCAATCTAAATTGACCCGTTTAGAAAACTTAATCGTGCAGCGCACGATTTTGAAGATGATTATGATCCGCATATTGCCGCTAAGCAGTAACTTTTTAACTAATCTTGCAGCGGGGTCGACTCATATCAGTGCGTGGCGATTTTTTACCGGTAGTGGGATAGGCTTTTTACCGCAAATGTTAGTGTTTAGCTTTGCTGGTGCCGGAGTTGGGCTGTCAGACAATAATAGTTTGCTGATCAGTATCAGCCTGTTTATTTGCGCCTCTATTATCGCCTTTTATCTTTATAAGACGCGGTTAAGAGAGCAAATTAGCGAGGTTATTGAGGATAAATAACCTCGCTAATATATGAGTTATCGTTGCTGGCATAAGCTGCAAAATACAGTTGCCCGCTGCCCAAGCTTGATTTCACTAAGCAGGTGACCACATTGAGTGCAGGTCTCACCGCCACGGCCATACACATGTAGCTTTTGCGCAAAGTAACCTGGTTTACCCTCAGCATTAGTAAAATCTTTGAGGGTCGTGCCGCCTTGTTTGATTGCACCTGCGAGGATCTGCTTCACTTCAGCAACTAATACTTCAATCCGTTCGGCATCCACTTTGCTAGCTTCTGCTTGCGGATGAATACCTGCAGCAAACAGCGCTTCATTAGCGTAAATATTGCCGACACCCACTACGATGTGATTGTCCATTAAACACAGCTTGATAGCCTTTTTCTTATTGGCCAAACTTTGTAATAGGTAAGCTGGGTTAAATGCGTCTGTTAGTGGCTCTGGGCCCAATTTGGCCAATAATGGGTGAGCTTGTTCAGGTAGTTCGCACCATAGCCAAGCACCAAAACGTCTTGGATCATTAAAGCGCAGAGCCTTGCCGCTAGCGAGCACCAGATCAATATGATCATGTTTTTCTACCGGAGTTGTGGCGGGCAAGATACGCAAGCTGCCAGACATGCCTAAATGCACAATAGTGGTGCCCGCATCAGTATCAATCAGCAAGTATTTCGCGCGGCGGCGTACATTACGTATTGTCTGACCGACGATCTGCTTGGCTATTTCGGGGACCGGCCAACGTAGTGATGGGTTACGTACAATTAAGTCGGTGACTTGATTATCAATAAGAAAAGGCGATACACCTTGGCGAGTCACTTCAACTTCGGGGAGTTCTGGCATTGATGCTCTCTCTTGTTGTTATTCAGCGGTGGTTGCTAGCATTGATTGCGATTAATTATTACGTTTTGGCTTGCAGATTAGTTTACTTGCGCGCGAATAATTGGCGTTAAACCTTCACGTAGGCTAGGCGGTACTTGATACCAGTTGCCTGAAGGAGACTTTAATAAGCCTTGTTGTTTAAACAGGATCCATAGCTGTGCATCATCGAGATCATCGATTTGGATCACCAGCTCGATCGCTTCTTCCGCGGTTTCAGGTTTTTCGCTGAGCGCTGAAATATGCACTTGTTGCCACGCGTTAGCCCATTCTAAGCAGTTGAGTACTTCACTGCTACATCGCCAGCCAGATTGGCTTTTTTGCAGCCAGAGTTCACCGTATTGCAGTTGTGACAGTGGCGCGGCGTGATCAAACAGAGCTTGGGTTTGCAGTGGTGTTTGTTGACTGTTTTTTTCTATCACAGTCAGTACAGAGATCATCAGTATTGATGCCACGATGATGATGCTGTTCCACTTTTTTCGTGAGAGTGCCATTGTTTGGGTCATTGCTATGTGAATGGTTGTTTTATAAGTGTATCTGCAAGATGGTTTAACCACAAATGGTTGATTTCAAGCTGCCGCTTGGGGTGGTGGGTTAGACGTTGTCTAACAATTAAAGTCGTGGGATTCCATCCCACAGCCGGGCAAGAGGGGATCAACAGCAATCCCCTCTTGGATCACCCCTGCCGCCCCAGACGAAGTTGTTGATCCTCATACCTACGGATAAATCACTAACGCTTCCGATGGGGAGTGTATTTACTGTTGTAACGCTGGTGCTGGGTTGAATTGTTGTTTTTTCGATGTTATGTTTTTTTTGCCATATTTAATGGTCTAGTTGAATTTATAAAAAGGATTTTTAGTATGAAGAATTTGAAAAAGTTATCGTCTTTGTTTGCTATATTCTCTATTTTCGTTGCGGCTCCTAGCTTTGCAACAGGCGGCGATGAAGATGATAAATGTCCAACCATAGATATGTGGGAATGCTATATCGTTATTCAGCGATAATTAGTCATAGCCTTTTGTATCTGTAGATACGGTTTAGCCTCTTAGCAAATTATGCTGAAGTAGGGGGCTAACAAATTTTTTAATCTTACAAACCCTTCAGTGTTAACTCCTGATTCGATTATTATTCGATCCTAGTGCTATTAATTGAAGCTCCTAAATTTACATTAAGTTCATTAAAGCCAATTCACTATCGTGCTATGTGGTTATTTTTGAAAAAATAGCCTTCTTTGCGTAAGTTAACAGCAATCAAGCTGCGCTTGATAAAGGTCGTGGCGCTTCGCTCACATCCGAGCCAAGGGGGAAAGCGCTTGTCCCCGCTCTTGATTTCATAAGAATAAACCCTCAGCGCTCCAGACGAAGTTGTTTATCCTCATACTCCAATAAAAATCGCCTAACGGCTCAGATGGGACATCTGATGCGAATGGATTCACAAATGCCGTGATGGCATGGATGCCAGAGAACGGCCATGTCCCCCTGAGCCTGAACCATCATTCATGATGGTTTTACGGCACTCTTGAAGGTAAAGAGTTATCTGCGTATTTCGGCAACCTCGATGGGGAAATTGGTGTTTTCTGTAACCTTTGAGTCGTTGTTGGTCTTGCTGTGTCTTTGTTTTGTCTTTTTCTTTTAATAGGTCTAACGCAGAAGTTGAAAGGTTGTGCTTTTCAAACCCAGTGTAGATGCGGCTGAGGCCGTCGAAAACATGGATGTTTTCGTTGAGCGGTCAAGGATGACGACAAGCGAGCCTCAGAAGTATCTGCACATACGCCTGCCGCAGGCAATTAGCTGCATAAAATTCTGGACGAAAGTAATGACAATATTAGAGGCAGAAATCGCAACAGTTGAGTTACTGTCATGCCTTATCAAGCACATATAAAGCTGCATCAATAATGCCTTGAATAATCCGATATAAATTTTTAAAACAATGGTCTATATTCTGCTGGGGAAATAATAAAGGCACACTGATAATAAATGTTGTATGGATAAAGATGTTGTCAATGCTGTAATTCAATAAGCTTTATAACACTAGCTAAGGGAAACGTATGCTAAAAGGGATAGCTCAGCACCACGGTGGTGGTTGCATGATGATTGTTAAAACAGGTGAAAAAGGAGTTGAGTTTATAGGCAGTGGTTTTCTATGTCACAGTAAGGGATATATTATCACGTGCGCACACACGATTAATTTGACTGATAAACTTGCAGTAATTCCGCCTCAACCTTTAAATGAATTTAATCAATTAACTCTAGAGCGAGTAAATTTTTTTGATGTTACCGTGGCTCAGTTTGACCCAGAAAGCGATGTCGCATTATTGAAATTAACCCACCCACAACCCGTTTCAGTTCCTCCCAATCTAATAGGAGATGAGAGCTCTGTTCAAGTTGGTGCTAGCGTAGGTTACTTAGGGTTTCCATTTGGTCAAGCAGGGCTACATACTTTGAAAGTATCTCAGAGCATAATCAGCTCTAAAGTGAAATCTACTAATGGAACAAAGCAATTTCAATTAGATGCAATGGTACATGAGGGAAATAGTGGCGGGCCATTAATTGATATTGCATCAGGCCAAATTATTGGAATTATTAGTGGTAGATTTAGCCCTACTGGTTCGGGGGGGCATATAAAAATAGGTAATCATGCTCTGGGTACAGAAAGTACCATATCTTATGCTACTTCAATCAATTATGCTCGCGCATTAATGGAAAGTGAGGGGTTAAATGTCTGATCTTCTTTTCGAACATCAAGAGTTATTTGATGCTGTAAACGACCTTGTTCCAGCGTACCAAAAAAACAAAATTATTGAGTTCATTAAATTAGATACAGATGATGAAACTGAATATGATCAAATCGGATTGTCATTAACTGGGGAAAAAAGAGAAACGGGTTTAATTGTCCCCACTTCTGCCCCTAAGTCTTCAGGAGGAAGTATTTGGAGTGCAATAAAAGCTGAAATTTATGACTATATGTGTACTAGTTCTAGAAAGTACTCTAAAGAAAGAAAAGAAGCTGGCATAACGATTAAACAAATCATTACGATTATTGCTACAGCCATAGCGTCTAGTTTCCATATTGCAGTTGGTGTTGTTACTGGTGCAGTTACCGTAGCACTGTTGAGCTTCTTCAAGATAGGTAAAAATGCTTGGTGCAAAATCAACACACCTGAATAAATGTGTTTTAACAATTGGCTGAAAATGACAAAACAGCAGTTTTGCCCGTTCTTATCGAATTTCAGCAAGCTATTTTAAGACTATTTAGCAAATCGTTACGAAAAACCCGACATTTGCGTCGGGTTTTGTGTATGTAGCACAAGCTAACAGTTAACAACTGTGGTAACAGAAACCACCGCAGCAAACCAAGCGAAGAAGAAACTGTTCAAGCAACAGTTAACCACCCGTTGCGTTCATAAACCGCAAGATCTGTGTTTCCCCATTTGGGTCAAAATGGTGTTCTTTCGGTTTATGTTTTATGCCATTCAAAATTGCGGTTTTCAGGCGTTCAATATCACCGGGATGCTCGCGCACGATCGCTTTTAAGTCTACTGAGTTCTCATTGCCTAAACACAATAACAATCTGCCTTCTACCGTGACACGAACACGGTTGCATTCGTGACAGAAGTTGTTGCTGTGGGGCGAGATAAACCCAACGTGGATGTCGCTGCCCGGCATGGTGAAGTAACGTGCTGGGCCGCCAGTACGACGGTCAGATGGAAGCAGCGGGTAACGCTCGCTGATGATGTCTTGGATCTCTTTACTGCTACAATGACGGCTGCGTTTGCGCTCATCGATCACGCCTAATGGCATCTCTTCGATAAAGGCGATGTCTAGGTCGCGGTCGCGGCAAAATTCGATGAGATCTAATACTTCATCGTCGTTTTGCCCACGCAGAATTACCGCGTTGATCTTAATCTTCTTAAATCCTGCGGCGATAGCGGCATCGATGCCGGCAATCACGCGATCGACTTTACCATTGCGGGTTAGGCTGGTGAATAAGTCGGGCTTTAAGGTGTCGAGGCTAATATTGAGGCGATTTAAACCTGAATCGTGCATCTCTGCGGCAAAACGGGTTAAACGCGAGCCGTTGGTAGTCATCGACAACTCTTCAAGACCGGGTAGTTTGCCCAGTAGTTTGACCAATTGATCACAGTCGGTACGCACCAGTGGCTCACCACCGGTTAGGCGAATTTTCTTTACGCCTAACTCGGTAAAGGCTTGAGCGACCCACGCTAATTCTTCAAGGCTAAGCACATGGTCTTTGCCTAAAAAGCACGGGTCTTCTGTCATGCAATATACGCAACGAAAATCGCAGCGGTCAGTGACGGAAAGGCGCAGGTACTCTACCGTGCGACCAAAAGTGTCAACGATCAAACTCATACTAGCTACCTACATGACCTCTATAGAAGGTCGGCAAAAGGTTGAATATAAACTGTGTCACCAGGGTTTAACTGATCATCTTTCTCGCCAATAACGATGAGACAGTTTCCTTTTACCATTGAGCTAAGCATCCCTGAGCCTTGAGCACCGGTTGTGGTTACATGTAACTTGCCGTCTGCCGCTAGGTGGTACACACCGCGAGTAAACTCGGTGCGGCCTGTGCGGCTTCGTAGCGGTTTGTCGGTAATTGCTGGCACTAAGGTGTGGTTCCAGTTTTGTTCACCGGCAAGTTTGCGAATGGCTGGCTGCACAAATTGCAGGAACGACACCATTACTGCTACTGGATTACCCGGTAAACCGAAGAATAAGCTATCGTCGATTTGGCCAAAGGCTAACGGGCGACCCGGACGCATGTTGATGCGCCAGAAATTAATTTGGCCGACTTGTTCAAGTACGGTCTTAATGTAGTCAGCATCGCCAACTGAGACGCCGCCTGAACTGATCACTATGTCAGCCTGTGCTGCACCGTCTTTTAACGCTTGTGCCAGTGCGGCTTCAGAATCTTGAATAATGCCTAAGTCGATGACTTCACAACCCAGCTTTTTAGCCATTGATTTAATGGTGTAGCGGTTAGAGTCGAAAATACAGTTGGTTTTTAACGGCTCGCCCGGTTGGCACACTTCATCGCCAGTTGAGAATACTGCGACTACAGGGCGCTTAAATACAGGTAGCTCGCCAAAACCAAGTGATGCTAATAAACCTTGCTCGGCAGCGTGCAGGCGTGAGTGAGCTGCTAGCGCTGTGGCACCTTGGGCAATATCTTCACCGGCTAAACGGATATGTTGTCCAACACTTAACTCGCCTTCAAAGCTAACGGCACCATCTTGCTCATTGGCAAGCTCACGTAGTTGAATTGTATCAGCGCCTGCAGGTAATGGTGCACCAGTCATAATCCGCACGGCTTCACCTGCTTGCAGAGTGCCGTTAAACGCATGACCGGCCATGACTTCACCAACCATTTTGTATGATGCATCTGCGCTGTCACTTAGTTTGAATGCATAACCGTCCATCGCGGAGTTGGTATGTTGTGGCACATCAACTGGCGAAATTGCATCGCTTGCCAGTACGCGATTTTCAAGCTCATCAAGGGCTACTACTTCGCTGGCGCTAATTGGTTTAACGTAAGATAGGATCTTATCAATGCCTTGGCGAACCGATAGCGTAGTGCTGGTATCAAGTTCACAGCCACAAGTTGGTGCCATAGGTAGATCAACAGGGCAAGGCTGCCATGCGGCAATGTATTCACCAACGTAATCAGCGATTTGTTCGATGTTGTTGATGTCTAAGCGGCGTAAGTCGCTTGGTAATTCGGTGTCATCACAGCAGGCAATAGCTTGGATGTTGTCATCGTGGGTGTGGATGAAAGGTTTGCCGTGGGCGGCGCGGTGTAGTTCAATTTTCGGTAGTTCGAGCTTTTTAAAACCCTCTACCAGTACGATGTCGACTTTGTCTGCTTCAATTTGCTTGAGCAGATGTGGCAGTTCAGGATCGCCATCTTTGGCGTCTTCGGTCATCAAGGCCCAGCGTACGTGAGAGGCAACTAGCATCTGCTTAGCGCCGGCTTTGCGCATCTCGTAGCTGTCTTTACCCGGAATATCGACATCGAAGTTATGATGAGCATGCTTAATGACTGCGAGTCGCACACCACGGCGATTAAGCTCAGGGATTAATTGCTTTAATAATGTGGTCTTGCCTGTGCCGCTGTAGGCGCAGAATCCGAGAACTGGGATAGGTAACGGATTAGTAAAAGGTATGCTCATTTACACCTCTAGTGATTTTCTTCATTTGCTATGGCATCGCCAAGCAGCTGTTTTTGTTCTGGTGTGTTTACGTTGACAAAGGCATTTGGCTGATCGGCAAATTCCGCCACAACATAGTGATGTTTGGCATACCAAAAGTCGATTTTGCGCTCGCCGGCATCTAAAAAGGCTTTCATTGATGCGCGTAAACTTGGCTTAAGCAACATAACCACAGGTTGCTCGCGTTCGCCGTCACTTGCCACTGCAAGTTCAGCATCTTCAGCCGTTAATTTCGCTAGCATTCTAGCGACTAAATCTGTTGGTAACAGTGGGCAATCGCAAGGAACAACCAATAAGTAGTCTGCGTTTGTTTCGCTCATTGCGGTGATCATGCCAGCAAGTGGACCTAAATAGCCACTGTCTTGATCACTGAACACTTTAAAACCAAACTCAGCATAACGGTTTTGATTACGATTTGCGTTGATCAGGATCTCCTTAACTTGAGGTTGTATCCGATCTATCGCATGTTTAATCATAGGTTGATTTCGCAACTCGACTAAACCTTTATCGTTGCCACCCATGCGTCTAGCCATACCACCTGCAAGGATGACCGCATCAACTTGTGCTGCCATTACTATTACCCTAATAATTTTTACTAAAAATAGTCTATGTCATTATCCAGCCGATACTTGTAAAGCCGGAGCAAGTTCAACTTGAGTCGGCTCAGTATCTTTAAGCGTGCTGACATTGTCTGTGGTGATGGTTTTGTCACTCACTAGCCATGCATGATCGCATACTTTGGTTAACATACAAGTCTGGTGGCTACTAATTAGCATACCCGTGCCTTGTTGTTTTAAGTCGGTGATCATTTGCAGCACTAAGTGCTGTGAATGTTTATCCATGTTGGAGGTGGGTTCATCTAACATTAATAGTTTAGGCTGAATGATCCACGCTCTGGCAATGGCTAATCGTTGTTTTTCACCGCCGGATAAGCTGGAGGCTGCTTGGTTTAATAAGTGGCGCAGCTGCGCCTTATCAATTGCTTGCTCGGTGCGCGCTTGTAGTTGCGCTTTATCTGCGGTTAAAAACCGTTGCGGATAAGTGAGGTTATACAGCACGCTACCTTCAAATAGGTAAGGGTGCTGGTGCAAGTAAAGCGCTTTACCGGTTATTGAATTACTGCGCCACCAAGGTGCGATGGCAAAGCCTTCGGCGTAGATCTTGCCTTTGGTTGGCTGATAAAAGCCAGCAAGCAGTTTCATTAGCGTGGTTTTACCGCAGCCGTTATCACCTTGTAGGTGAATGACTCGGTTTTGTTCAAACACTAACTTACTGGCGCTAAAAAGGTGCTTATCTTCAAAGCGCATCTCAAGATCTTTTGCGATAATTTTTGCTGTGTTAGTGGTCATTTGGTTAATGACTCCTTGGCTCAGCTTTGCCTCTTAGTGTACCTAGAGCAAAGTTCAAAATGAGCGCTAAAACGAGTAGCACTAATCCAAGTGCGATAGCTTGAGCAAAGTCGCCTTTACTGGTTTCTAAAGCGATCGCGGTTGGAATGTTACGTGTTACCCCTGCAATGTTGCCACCCACCATCATCGAGCAGCCAATCTCGGTTAAAATTCGACTAAATGCAGCCACAATAGCTAATAATAGTGGAACTTTAAGCTCTCTGCAGACGGCCCAAATAGCACTGAGTTTAGGTGCGCCGAGAGTGCGTGAGGTTTCCCATGCGCGGCGGTCAACACTGGTGAATGCGGCCTGACTCATGGCAACTAATACTGGTGCACAGATAAGCATCTGTCCCAATATCATCCCCTTTTGGGTAAATAGCCATTTTAAGTCGCCGAGCGGTCCCATACGTGTTAGCAGTAGGTATACGAGTAGACCAATGACCACTGTGGGAATTGATTGCAGTGTTTGGATAAGGTTGGTCACCAGCCAGCGCCCAGGAAAACGGGTAAAGGCCAACAGGAATCCCAACACCATTGACGGTAATAGCGTGATCGCTAATGCCGCAAATGATACTGCAAAAGAAACGGAAATAATGGACCACACTTCGGGGTCCAATGAAAACAGCAGGCTTAATGCCTGCTGTATTAGGGCTAACCAGCCTTCATTCATTCGCTATAAGTTGCCTTGAACAATTGTTCTCCCTGAACCTTGTAGTTGTTGATCATGCCTTGCGCTTCAGCGCTGATCAGCCAATCACTAAGTGCTTTAGCGCCTTTGTGATTTAGCGTTGGGTACTTGCTTTCGCTGATTAGGATGATTTGGTAAGGGTTAGCTAGTGCTGGGCCACCATCGAAATCAACAGCTAGGTCTATTTTACCTGAATAAGCAACGAAAGTACCACGGTCAGATAGAGTGTAAGCTTCTAATTCGCTAGCCATTAGTAGGGTTTTGCCCATACCTTGACCAACTGCAGTGTAGCCTTTGAAGTCTGGAGTGATGTTAGCGTTTTTCCAAACGTTCAATTCTTTCATGTTGGTGCCTGAGTTGTCACCGCGTGAAATGAAAGGCACACCTGATTTAGCGATTTTAGCAAATGCTTCTTCAGCAGTTTTGCTAGAGCGGATTTTAGCTGGGTCATTCTTAGGACCAAGAACAACGAAATCATTTTCCATGATGCCACGAGGTAGACGGCCATAACCTTCTTCAACGAACTTTGCTTCAGCGCCTGGAGCATGTGTCATTACAACATCTACGTCACCTTGACGAGCTAGCTTTAACGCCTTACCAGTACCCGTTGCGATAACTTGTACTTTGTAGCCAGATTCCTCTTCAAACTTAGGTAGTAAGTTTTTTAATAGGCCTGAGTTTTCAGTACTTGTAGTGGTTGCTAGCTTAATCACTTCAGTTGCGTGAACTGGCATACCTACGAATAGTGCTGCGGTAACCGCAAGACCAATAGCGCGTTTAAGGTTTAACATTTGTGCTCCTATGGAAAATAAAATAGGCGTCTCGATACCTGAGGGCCCGAATAAAATCGAATACATCGCCTTAAAAGCAAGTTTGATGCCATACTTATATAAGATTATTTGAGTTCACAATTGTAACTTTGGTGTGATCTATGTCGCATTGATAGCAGAAAAATCCCAGACATTATGTCCCAATGTCGCGATTATATGGTTCATAGTGACCTATTTAGACTAGTTCAATGTTAGACTGCTTACATAATGAGTCAAAATGTCCCTTAGCCAGACAAGCTGGGGCAGAGAATGAATAATATGAAGCCACTTCCTTCTGCTGTATCTGTATTGATTGTTGATGATGAGCCGGGCATGCGCAGCTTTTTGAAAAAAGCCTTGGCGAAAAAGTTTGCATTGGTTGAAACCGCCTCAAGTGTTGAAGACGCTGAACAACTGCGATCTCGCTGCCACTTTGATCTGTTAATTGTTGATATTCGCTTGCCGGGCCGCTCGGGTATTGAATGGCATGAAGCACTTAATGATCAAGAAAGGCGCTCAGACATCATCTTTATGACAGGCTATGCCGATATGGATGTGGCGATTAAAGCGCTACGTGCGGGTGCGTCTGACTTTATTATGAAGCCATTCCACCTAGAGCAGATGATGAAAGCGGTTGACCGTTGTATTGAGCGTCGATTGCTTAAGCGTGAAAACTTGATGCTACGTCGCGAAGTGTCATTTAATCAATCTTCCACCATTATCGGTCAAAGCGAGGCGATGACTGAGGTTAAGCATGTTATTGAACGTGTCGCACCGACTAACGCTGTGGTACTGATCGAAGGTGAGTCAGGTACAGGTAAAGAGTTAGTTGCGCGTCAGCTGCATATTCTCAGCGGTCGCCAAGGGCCATTTGTGCCGGTTAACTGTGGTGCTATTGCGCCAGAACTGCTTGAAAGTGAGTTATTCGGCCATTCAGCAGGCTCATTTACTGGCGCAAAGGGTAACCGTGAAGGGCTCTTTAGCTTTGCCTCTGGTGGTACTATTTTCCTCGATGAAATTGGTGAAATGCCACTGAAGATGCAAACCGCATTGCTGCGAGTGCTTGAGCAGCGCACAATTCGTCCTGTCGGCAGTGAAAAAGAGATTAATATTGATGTACGGGTATTAGCAGCGACTAACCGTAAACTATCAGAAGAAGTTGAGGCTGGTAACTTTAGACGCGATCTATTCTATCGCCTTAATGTGCTTGATATTGTTATTCCTCCTTTGCGTGAACGTCCTGAAGATATCGTTGAATTGACCCATCACTTTACTTGCCAACTCGCTGCGGAGTTGGGGGTAAAAGAAGTGGTTTGGAGTCATGAAGATCTATTAAAGCTGCAACAACATGAGTGGCCAGGTAACATACGCGAGCTGCGAAATATGATTGAGCGTTGTATCCTATTAGGCAAGCCGCCGGCAGAGTATTGGAAAGTTCAGCCAAAAGCAGAAATGGCGGCGGAGTCGGGTTATCCATTACAATGGGCGCTCAAAGATGTTGAACGTGACCATGTCACCCGAGTGGTGGATATGCATGGCGGCAACAAGTCCGCTGCAGCAAGGGATCTTGGAGTGTCACGTAAGACACTGGATCGTAAATATAAAGAATGGTTCGGTGGCGAAGCTGAATAGTCGTAATAAAGAGCAGGCAAGCCTGCTCTTTGTTTATGGATCAGTTTTACCGCGCTAAGGGGAGTTTAGGTGTCGTTTTTTTCCAATCTGTTTGGTGTTAGCTGGCAGCAAATGCAAGCTAAGGTGCGTTATCGCATCTTGATTTTAACCCTGTTGCCCATTTTGCTCACCTTGGTCAGCTTGGTGTTTATTACCATCTATTGGAATATTAGCTATACCGGCAAGCAGCTATTTATGAAGGTCAAAGCTGATTTGACCGTAGCGAATAGCACGCTCATCACTGTACAAGACAATCAGGAAAGCCAGCTCGAATTAGTGATGGCATCATGGCCGTTTCAAAATGAGTTTCGTCAGTTGGGGCTTAATCCGCTTGAGCAGCGGGCTAAGTTAGGGCCCGTGCTTGAACAGGCGAAACAAGAATTTGATTTAGACTTTTTGCGTCTTGTGAGTGTTTCTGAAGCGGCATCGGATCCTGATCTTAGACAGATGTTGCCACATATCGATGGGACTGCGCCGTTTTCTGGTTTGATGGTACTTGACTCTAGTCGACTCGCAAGGATTGACCCTGCGTTAGCTGAGCGGGCTAAAATCGATATCATCAAAACCCAACGTGCGCATGAACCCAGTAAAACCCAAGAAAAGCGTGGTTTATTAAGCCGCAGCTTATTGCCTGTCGTTGGTGAAAATGGCAATGTGGCTTGGTATTTAGACGGCGGCATTATGCTTAACCGCGATACCCGCATTGTTGATCATATTCGCGATCTGGTTTACGACAAAGGCACCTTGCCTGAGCGCTCTATTGGTACCGTGACCATCTTCCTCGATAATATTCGTATTAGCACTAACGTGCCTTTGCACTTTTTCCCTAAAGGTGAGGCAGAGCAAGGGCGAGCGTTAGGAAGCCTCGTTTCCTCTGAAGTGCGTGAGAAAGTGCTTAATCAAGGCTTGCTATGGGTTGACCGTGCTTTTGTGTTTAACGATTGGTTTATTTCTGCTTATTCGCCACTTGAAGACATTAATGGTAAGCGAATTGGTATGATCTATACTGGCTTTTCAGAATCTCCTTTTATTCATAACTACTTACTCAACATTATTGAGCTTGGCACTATTTTGATGTTAGTGCTGCTGGTGTCGGGTTGGTTGGTATATCGTGGTGCTTACAGCTTATTACAGCCGATTGAACGAATTCACCACGTGGTAAAAGCGGTACAGTCGGGACGTAATCTGCGTATCGGTTCACTGGGACTAGACAGCGACAACGAGTTGTCGAATCTGGCAGAGCAGTTTGATCGTATGTTGGATCTACTGCAGCGCCGAAATAGCCAAATTCAGGCAGCTGCAGAGCAATTAGAAGTTAAAGTCGAAGAGCGTACTCGTAGCTTGCAAGAGAAAACAGAAGAGCTACAGGCTAACGTGGCGCTGTTAAATGAAACCCGTCAACAGCTAGTGATCAACGAAAAGTTGACCGCACTCGGTGAGTTAACGGCGGGGATCGCTCATGAGATCAACAACCCAACAGCAGTGATCTTGGGCAATATGGAGCTGCTCAAGTATGAACTCGGTGATAGAGCTGACGATGTTGAGGAAGAGATAGAGTTAGTGATCCAGCAAGTTGGCCGCATTAGCACTATTATCCGTAGCTTATTGCAGTATAGCCGTCCGGGGGAGTTTAACGCGCCGCTGGAAATGCATCAGATCACGCCAATTATCGAAGAGATGTTGGTGCTCGTTCGCCATTCGATTCAAAAGCAGCAAGTGGTGCTCAACCAAGAGCTTAATGCGAGTTATCCTATTCAGGTTAACCGACCGCAATTACTGCAGGTGTTGATTAACTTGGTCGTAAACGCTGCCCACGCGATGGACGGTAAAGGTCAGATCTGGATCCGTACTTATGACTGGGTACAGGGCGGCGATCCGGTTGGGGTTAAAATTGAGGTTGAAGATGAAGGTAAAGGTATACCTGAGGCTGAGCTTAATCGAATTTTCGACCCGTTCTACACTACACGTAAAGACGGCACAGGCTTAGGCCTTTCGCTAAGCTACGGCATTATCAAACGTATTGGTGGCACCATAGAGGTCAGCTCCACAGTAGGTAAAGGCAGTTTATTTACAATCGGTCTTTACCATAAGGCGATAGAGGAGCAAGTCAACACGCCTTATGAAGGCCTGCAGTTTAATGGCCAGCATAACGACAAGCCAAAAGACTAAACTCCATTAGCTAGAGAGTTAATACCAATACAGGCGCGAGTCTATTGCTGGCAGTGAATATTACTAAAACCGAGGCAAAAAAATAGCCGGGATAATATCCCGGCCACAAAGAGTGTGTGAGCAATGTCGTGCTTAATAAAACTCTAACTTTAAGGAGATGAGATGCCTTGAAGTAACTGCGAGTTCTGGAACGCATGTAAATAATAATCATTATCATTTAATTGTGCAAGGATAATGCACAATTAAATCTTCATAATTTATGTAAACTTAATTTTTATCTTACTAATCAGGTCATTAGCTTGGTTTTGTTTACTTTCACCAATCAGTTCAACTGATTGGTAATAAATTTGAAGCAAAAAAAAGCCGGGAAAAATCCCGGCCACTTAAAGAGTGTGTGAGCAATGTCGTGCTATTGCCTTCGACTGCTAAGAATAGTCGAAGGCATAAAGAACTCTATGCAGGTAAAGATGATGAGAACTTTATCCGTTATTCCGAGTTCTGGAACGCGTGTTAACAATAATCATTCTCATTTAGATTTGCAAGCGTTATCTACACTTTTGTCACATTTTATTAGAATTATTTACTTTGCTACTGTTGCGCCAAATAAATAATTTTATACCTGCTTCTGCAGATGCAGTTTATTTTGACTATGATTGTGCGCATCGTTAATCATAGCTGTGATTTGATATTGGCTGCTGATAAGCATGTTTAACATGGCAGGGAAGCAGTTACGGGTTTTAACGTCAATGCGTTGGTAACCTTGCTCTTTTGCCCATTTTTCTTGGTATTCCAATAAGCTTTTTGCTAAGCCAAGACCACGGAAATCAGGTGCAACACCACCTAACCAGCTATAGAAAACTTGCTCTTCTGTTTGATAGCCAAGCTTAAAGCCTGCAACTTCACCTTCAACTTTAGCGATAAGTAACAGTGCAGGGCCTGCAAGCAAGCGCTTGCTGATCTCTTCACGGCTATAACCGCTTTCAAATTCAGGAATAATGCGATAAACGCTTTCAACTTGCGCTAAGGTTGCTGGAGTAAACTCAGTTACAGCTTCAATTTCGATGGTGTACATGTATTGGTCTCAATAACTTCGCCAGTTCACCCTACTAATACAACCAACCCATTGGCTGAAAGGTGAACGAATTGGCGAAATTATAACAGGTCAGTCCAGTTGTTGTTAAGCGCTAAATCGCGCTAGAAAGCGGTTTCTGAGCTATTGTTTTGTAAGATCTTATCTTGTAAGAACTTTAGTAGTAGGCCATATGCAGGTAAGAATAAACCTAAACTGACAATCAGTTTAAAGCCGTAATCAACCGCTGCGATTTCAGGCCAGTGTGCAGCCATAAATTCATCGGTAGAAGCGTAAAACGCGAGGCCAAAGAACACGATAGTGTCGATGAGATTGCCGACAATTGTCGAAGCTGATGGAGCAACCCACCAAGATTTAGTGGCTCTCAGCTTGGCAAATACAAAAATATCCATGAGCTGGCCAACAAGGTAGGCAGCAAAGCTGGCAAAAGCGATGCGAAATACAAAGCTATTAAATTCAAGCAGCGCAGCAGCGCCTTGGAAGCTACCTTGATGGAATACTACCCCCATTAAATAGGAGATAACTAGCGCGGGTAGCATGGCTAGAAAGATGATTTTTCTGGCGGCTTGCTGACCAAATATGCGCACGGTGAGATCGGTGGCTAGGTACACAAAAGGAAAGCTAAATGCGCCCCATGTGGTATGGAAGCCGAAAATTTGAAATGGAAGTTGTACTAGGTAGTTGCTGGCACAAATAATAGCAATATGAAAACTCGCTAAAAGCAGCAATGCACGGCGTAGCTGTGCAGGAGATAACATCAACATCTTGTGGCCTTTTTAGTTAAATCGGGCGGGGTTAGGGAACCCGCAATAGCGACGAGCGCTATAATTTTGCAATTTTTGGTTAATAACGAAGTTTGCCCCATGAGTCGGGGGCGGCAAATTATAGAGCAGTTTTTTATTTGAGCAAGGATAAATTGTGACGGCTTAGTACTGTTAAACCGCCACTTGTGCTAAAGGCTGAGGGTAATCTTTTGATTTAGCTACTTATAACTCGGTTAAAATCGACAAAATGGTTCTAAGCTTGTTTTCAAGTTCAGTCCACTCTTTGTCAGCTTCAGAGCCGGCAACAATACCTGCACCAGCAAATAGATTGATGCGTCCTGGTTCAATTAATGCGCTACGAATAGCGACAGCAAACTCGCTTTCGTACTTATTGAAGTAGCCACAAGCACCGGCATACCAGCCACGAACATAGCCTTCTTGTTGGCGAATAAAGTTCATTGCAGACTCTTTCGGTAGTCCACCAACAGCAGGAGTTGGATGCAGCGCTTGGATTAACTGGAAGTCATTCACGCCGGGTTTTAACTCAGCGCGGATCGAGCGATGTAAGTGCTGAATATGGCTCAGCTTAAACACAGTCGGGCTTTCTTCTGCGCCAACGTAGTTACTCAGCGGATTGAGTACATTAACTATGTGTTGTCGAACCAACTGATTTTCATGACTATTTTTTGTGTCATCAAGCAGCGCCTGCGCTAAGGCTTTATCTTCTTCTTGATTTAGACCGCGTACCGTTGTGCCCGCTAAAGCTTCAGTAAAGACTTCACGCTGGCGACGACGATATAAGCGCTCTGGTGTACAAGAGATAAAGGCGCTGTCAGGGCTAAATTGAAAACCAAATTGGAAGCTGTTTGGGTTGCGGCCTTGCCAGCAAGCTAGCAGCATCCATGGATCAACCTCTTCATTGATCTCAAGTTGTGTTAGGCGAGACAGCACTACCTTAGGGGTGTCAGCAATAAATTTAGGATGAGTGACACGATTAACTAGCTCTTCCCAGCGATAACGATCTGGTCGATCGCTGCGGCCCATTAACGCGACTTTATTCGGTGGTGTTAATGGTTTTGGTGCATCGAGAGCGGCTAATGCCAATAAAGCATTATTGATCTCAATGCTGAATTCATTTTCAGTAAAGTTAAGGTTTACCAGTAGCTTAAATTCACCACCACTACGGCGTAGTTCTACTCTTGGTAGGATAAAGTGCGCTTTACCGAATTCTTGCCAACTCTCATTGCGGCGATCAAATGCAACGCCGCCATAATAGCGAATATCTTGATTATTGGTCAGGGTTCGTTGCTTTTGATACTCGTGCGAAAGCTCGATGTCATCAACATCGTCACCAAAGAAAAAGTCTTTACAACAACCGATTGCGGCAACTTCTTCTTCGGTATCGCGGCCCTTCCAATACACTCTAGGATAAGTGGTTTGTGCTGCTAACCAGGCGATAACCGGGATAGGCGCAACCGCCACTGACAACTGCACAATTGGATCACTGTTAGGTTGAAGCGTAAAAGATTTGATTTTGTCGGTTAAGGACTTAATAGCTTGAGGTAGCATGGGGATGGTCAATAAGTACTCCAAACAAATATCATTAGGGCCAGTTTAGAGGAGCGACCTCTAACCTAGAAAACTCACTACCCATTGGTAATAAGAATCTTTAACACAAAGTAATAGGCTGAACTTACAGTGTCAAGTTGATCACTCTGCCTATGTGAGCTCCCCCTGAGTAATTCACATTTAGTTTGCGTCTAAATTATGATGTTGAGTTAAAAACTGTAGCTAAATTAGCGAACTAAATTTCATTTCTATCTATGTCTTAATACCGCAGTGTGATGGTGGATGCCCTTTTTGTCCGAAGCTCACGCGCATTAGGTCAAAATGTCCTTTATTAACCTTTTTATCTTTACCCGTTCGTAAAATTAGTCGATCTAGGTTTGTTTTATGGTTTTATCTGCTTGAGAGAATAGCCGTGGTTTTTGAAAATGGCGCCAATTATATCGTTAGGATGATGAAGGCAGATGAAAAAACAACAAAAAGTGCTCAGAGTTTCTACTTTGGCACTGGCTATGAGCTTGGCTTATCAGGCTCAGGCGGATGAAATCGACAGAGATCCAATTCTTGATGTTGCTGAGGTGATCGTAGTACACGGTGAGCGCGCTTCAGTGACTGAAGCGGCGACGACTCATTGGAGTCTTGATGAAGAAGCTATCAAGGCATCTGGTGCGCAAAGTTTAGATCAGGTGCTAAAGAATGTACCTGGGATCTACGTTCGTACAGGTGGTCAAGGTACACCACGCGTCGATATCCGAGGCTTTAAAGCACGGCATGTTATCTACCTCATCAATGGCGTTCCTGCTAATGATGCCGAAGATGGTCAATTCGATCCAAGTCTAATTCCAACTGCACAAATTGAATCTATAGAGGTTTCTGTAGGGCCATCATCAGTCTTGTATGGTCCTGGTGGCGCTGGCGGTGTGATCAATATTATTACTAAACGTGGTGATAATGCGCCTGCACTTTCTGGTCGCTTAGAGGCGGCTGAAGATAATACCTTTAATGGTGATATTAGTGCCGCTGGTAGCGGTGAAAAGTGGCAAGGTCTTGTTAACTATTCGCGCCAGCAAACCGATGGCTGGCCTATGTCTAGCGATTATAAGGACACAGAGTACCAACAAGGTGATATACGCGAAAACGCCGATAAAACCTTAAACAACTTTTACGCTCAAGGCAGTTACTTGATTAGCGACAACACTCAGCTAATGGCAAACATGAGCTATCGCGATGGCGATTGGGGCAAGCCAAGTCGTGATGGTCGTGGCACTGGCAGCGTTAAGTTTGAACGAGTTGATGACTATGAATCTAAAACATTTCAGTTAGGTGTTGCGCATAAGTTCAACGACACCTTTACGTTACGTGGTTTTGGTTATCACAACCAAAGTGATGTACTTGAGACTCAATATAAAGACAAATCCTATCAAGCTATTAAAGCCCAGCAACAAGGTCGTTCTACAGTTCAGGGCGGTAATTTACAGTTTATTGCTAACTTAGATAACGCAGGTGTCCTAACCAGCGCGTTAATTGCTGAAAAGCAAAGTTGGGAATCTTATTCAGTCACGGCTAACGACGCTAGTGCATTCAGTGGCAATGGTAACGGCGGTGGTAACGGCGGCGGCAACGGTGGTGATAACGGCGGTGGCAACGGCGGCGGTAACGGCGGCGGTAACGGCGGCGGTAACGGCGGTGGCAACGGCGGCGGTAACGGCGGTGGCAACGGCGGTGGTAACGGCGGTGGTAACGGCGGTGGCAACGGCGGCGGTAACGGCGGTGGCAATGGCGGTGGCAATGGCGGCGGTAACGGCGGTGGTACGTTTGACGATTCATCGTGGCTATATACAGCAGCCCTTGAATATCAATATCAAGCGGATAACTACGGCGTTACAGTTGGTGGTGCGTTCCATGACCAAGATCGTGTAAAGGAATCTGAAAACGATTATTCAGCTCAGGTTTCAGGTTATTGGCAACCATTAGAAGATACCCGTATTAACATGGGCGTGGCGCGTAAAGTGCGTTTCCCATCTATGCGTAATCTTTATGCACAATCAACAGGTAATGCCGAGCTGCAAGCAGAAACGTCTGAACATTATGAGTTAGGGCTGCTGCAACAATTAGGGTATTCAACCGAGCTGAATATTGCGGGTTATTACACTGATGCTGAAGACTATATCGCAAAAGATCTCGATGGCATGTATCAGAATATGGGGCGTTATGGGTTTAAAGGTGTTGATTTACAGCTAGAAAACAACAGCTTTGATGATCTATCTATGACGCTTTCTTATAGCTATTTAGATACCGAAGACAAGAGTGCTGAAGAGCATATGCAGACTTTGGAATACCGTCCTAAGCATCAAGTTCGTTTCCAAGCAGCTTACACATTGCCATTTGCAACCAGCATTAACTTGAATGTTGAGCGCATTATGGATCAGGTGTATTACGCCCAGCATAAGGTTGCTGGTACAACTCAGCTTGTTGAGCAATCGCTAGACGATTACACCTTAGTTGATATCAATATTGTGCAGCCACTAATGGATGACAAGTTAGAGCTGTATCTACGTGCAACCAATTTACTTGACGAAAACTATGACCAAAGTGAAGCGCTTCCACAGGCTGGTCGTCAAGTATTTATCGGCATCAACTGGCAAATCTAGGAATACGAGGAAGCGTATGAAACTCATAGCATTAGAAGGGATTCATTTTGGCTATGGCTCAGACCAAAGCGAGATCTTGGACGATCTCACTTTGGTGATTAATGCAGGTGAATGCCATTGCATTAACGGTGCAACAGGCTCGGGAAAATCGAGCTTGCTGCACTTAATGTCGGGGCAGTTATCTCGCCCTTTTGAAGGGGATGTGTATCGCGATCCTTCATTATTGATTGGCTTAGTTATGCAAGATCCTAATGCGCAGGTGCTACGGCAAAATGTCGGTGCAGAGATCGCATTCGGATTAGAAAACCTCGGCGTTGCTGCTGATCTTATGGTAGAGAAAGTGCAGCACTCACTGCGTAGAGTTGGCTTGTATACCAGTTTAGATACACCAGTTGAGGTGTTGTCTCTTGGGCAGAAATATCGCCTCATGATGGCGGCACAACTAGTATTTAATCCAACGCTGCTATTACTTGATGAGCCTTGGGCACAGTTAGATGATAGCGGAGTAAAAGAGCTTAATTGTGTATTAAAGTCACTACTCGATGAGGGCGTAGCCATTGTGATGGTTGAGCATAACCCGAGTGCCTTTGTCGATTTGGTTGAGCATTTTTGGCTATTAGAGAATGGTAAACTTAAGGCTGGGCAGCGCCCCATTGCTGACTCCGCAGCCTCGGTGTTAAATATTAGCGCTTCAGTTAATCATCGTCCTAGTAAAGTGGTGGCTAAGCTAGCGCCGCATCAATTCCGTTTTGTCGACCAAGATCCCTTGTTTTCCTGTCTACAACCGTTAGCGCTATCTAGTGGAGAAATCGTAGCCCTAGTGGGGGATAACGGTGCTGGCAAAAGTAGCCTGCTTAAAACCTTAGCGGGTATTCAGGCTAACATTACTCACCTGCCGATCACTGTACTTGATAAGCGACCACAACTTGGAATTTATGGCGCAGATCTCGGCTTATTGATGCAGCGTCCGAACAGGCAGTTGTTTGAACAAACCGTGCTTGCTGAGCTGCAGTTTAGTTTAAAGCGGTTCAAGCTGCCGTTAGCACGGGCGGAGCAGATCCTTGCAGAGCTAGGCTTACAAGATTTAGCCGAATGTTCGCCGCATAAGTTGTCTTACGGTCAGCAGCATATTATTGCGCTAGCTTCATTGGTTTGCTTACGACCAAAACTATTGCTGCTTGATGATCCTTTTGCTGGTTTAGACAAACAACATGTAGTGAAAGTGGTGCAGCTGTTATTACAATTACGATCACAAGGTAGCTGTATCTTATTGTCGAGCCACCGTAGCGTGCCGTTTTTAGAGGTCGATCGATATTGGTTTATCGACAATGGCTATCTGCGTGATGGTGCTGAAATTACTGAGCAAGCGAATGTGGGCTAAAGAGCGCAAAGGCGTTAGGCAGCCATATTTCCGCTTCAGTGCAAGCCATTATTGCGCCGCAGCACTGCTACTTAGTTTAGTGTTATCAAGTGGCGCATTTTTCTTACCTAATAGCGCCTTAGGCTGGTTGATTGTTATTGACGCTATCCTCGTTTTGCACGGTGTTTACCTGAAGAATAAAGTCTCTGCACTGTTGCGGATCGGTTTAGCGCAGTTGGCGGTTACCTTACCGCTTTATTACCTCATTCATGGTGAAAATCAATTATTGGAAGGGGTAATCGTGGTGTTACGGGTGTTTTTGGCGCTGCTTCCGGGGTGGTGGTTATCTGCGACCCAAAAGCCTGAACGTATTGGTGAGGTGCTGAGTTGGGGGCTACCCACTAAATGGGCGTTTGTGATAGCGGCTTCCATTGGTTTGCTGCCTTATATGCTGCAGGAAACGAAAGAGATTTATGCCATGCAGTGCTTACGTGGTGCCAATATCACTCCCAAAGCATTGCGTAACCCTAAAAACTGGCCAGAGCTAATTTACTGTGTGGTGCTGCCAGTACTTATTCAGTTACTAAAATTATCTAAGCAGATGGCTAAAGCGGCCAAGCTGCGTCATTTTGGCAGTGTCGCTAAACCAACACATTGGCCTGCAACAAGAGAGGAAGAATGAAGTCTCCATTCGATTTACAAGACGCGTTATTTATTGGTTTTTGTGCCACTTTGCTGGTGGTATTAAAAAGTATGTTGCGACTTAAACTTGGCTTAAGTGGTCACTCGATGTTTTTAATGACCTTTTTCTACCTTATTTGCTACGGCGTAGTTAATCGTGTTGGTGCGATGACAGTTTGTGGCTTACTAGCAGGCCTTGTTGCCATGATGCTAAGTGTGGGCAAAGGCGGACCGATGATTTTGCTCAAGTTTGGCTTGCCTGCAATGGCTATGGATTTCGCGCTGTTGTTTATGTCAGGTGTATTCAACCTCCGTTGGCGCAGCATTGTATTAGCGCTAATCGGTACGCTGGCATGGGCTGGCAAAGGGCTGATAAGTAATTTGTTGATTGGTATGAGTGGTCAAGTCGCTCTGGCTGAGTTTGGTTTGAGCTTTATTCAGGGCGGCATGTTTGCTTTAGCGGCAGCGTTATTAATTCCAACAGTGTTAAGTCGTTTACATGCCCATGACTTGCTGCCAAATAGGCCTGAGTAACCGTTTAACAAACAAGCTTCGCCATGTTGAGTTACGTGGCTATTAAGTTAATAACAATAAGGGTTTTAAATGAAAGCGTGGTTGATCTGTATTGATGACACTGATGATATTGGTACCAAAGGAACCGGGGAAATTGCGGAGGAGATAGCTGCAAAATTGGCACCGAAATCCTATGTAGATGGGCAACAGGATGTGCGTCGATTTGTCACTCGACATCAATTATTTGTGCACCCAGATATTCCTTATACCTCGCACAACAGCGCCATGTGCTTTCAAGTTGAAACGGATCTCGACTTTAATGAAATTAAAGCCATCTGTATTGCTCATTTGCAGCAAGAGTCTGCAGCAGCATCCGATCCGGGCTTAGCCATTTTGGATCTCGCCTCAGACTACAATATCGAGCAGTTAATTGCTTTTGGTCAGCAGTCAAAAATTGGCGTTAAAACCAAAGAGCAAGCATATAAGTTGGCTGCAGAGCTGGGCGTCGATTTATCTGAGCATGGCGGCACCGGTCAGGGAGTTATAGGGGCGTTAGCGGGCTTAGGTTTACGCTTAAGCGGTCAAGATGGACGAGTGAAGGGCCAGTTAACACTGGATGCTGAATTTGATGGTTCCAAAACGATTCAGTTGTCGGTCGCTCAAGTGTTGGCGCAAACAGGCTTGCAAACGGTTATTTCAACCTGTGGTGAAGTGTTAAGTCATGAACAGCTATTGAATTTAAAAGGCAAGATAAAAGCTGTGTATATTCAGCATCAGTTTGCTTTGTTAGTGAGTAATGAATCTGGTGAGTGGCGTAACGCTAACCAACAACAATTAAAGGCCTACTAATGAAAGAGCTAAGTATGATGCAACAATGGTTTGTGGCTGTGGATGAGCTTTGGCAATTTAAGTTTGGTGTCGATGATTATCAACCAGCGCGAGAAGCCGCTGCAGATTGCTCAACATTTTTAAGTGATGATGAAGATGAGCATACCGATAATGTCAGCAGATCTTGTTTTAATTGCATGTATCGTCGTTGGCAGCCAGACAGCTTCCAGTGTCACAAACAAAGTGCTTTGCGGTAATGACTACTGAACTTATTAACCATAAGCAGCCTAATATTGTATTAATTCCATCGCTTATTATTTGCATTGGTGTAGATAAATTAACTTTGTCTCTGGTGATTTAACAAATCCCAGAATAGAATGGTTTAATTGTCGTAGGAAAAAAATAGATGGACTCAATATTCAATTGAGTCAAAACATCACCTAACTACGGCGGGTACAGTGACTTAATGTTGCTGTATTTTTGATTAAATCATCCGGGGACCTCAGAGATAATGGGTGATTCACTTGAATCTAGTCATTTAATAAAGATTGCTGTTTCTGAATTAAAAGTCGGTATGTTTGTGCAGGCTATTGACCGTAATAAAAGTAGGGTCAATATTGCCAGTGCTGGACAAATTCGTAGCGCTGAAGCGATTTTAAAGCTGCACAAAAATCACATTACCCATGTTTGGGTCAATGGTGAGCGCTCAGCTCCTGAGCTAGGTTTGGCTCGAGCTGTTGTTGCTGCTAAGCCCGCTGCTAAAAAAGTGGTGGCTGATCGCGCTGTTAGGCAAAAACAAGCAAAAGCCTTGATGCTTGAAGCTAAAGATCTCATCCATAAAGTGTTGTCTGAAACCTTTGAGGGCAAAGCGGTTGAAGTTCAGCCGTTTGAAGTATTGGCTGATAACATGATCGAATCGGTGATGTTAGATGCTGATGCACTGAAATGTGTTTCAGCATTACGTTCCAAAGATGCTTATTTGCTTGAACACTCCATTAATGTTGCTTTTTTGCTGGTGACCTTTGGCCGCTATTTAAACTTCGATACCGATATGCTGCGGCAAATGGCTATTGGTGGAATATTGCATGACATTGGCAAGATTAAAATTAATAGCAAGATTTTAAATAAGCCAAGTAAGTTAACCCCAGAAGAGTTCGAGCATGTAAAGCTACATCAAACCTATGCCATTGAGATCATGGAAGAAACCAAAGGCTTATCGCAGATCAGCAAAGATATAAGCTTGATGCACCATGAGAAGCTTGATGGTAATGGCTATCCGCGTGGCTTAAAAGGCGACGAGATCCCTTTGCATGGGCGTATGAGCTGTATTGTGGATATCTTTGACGCCTTAACTGCAACGCGCTGCTATAAAGAAGCCATGAGTCCTGCTGCCGCATTTAAAATCTTAATCAGTTTGACACCGTTTCATCTCGATCAAAAATTGGTTTATGAATTTATCCGCTGTATCGGTGTCTATCCAGTTGGCTCGTTAGTGCAGCTATCTGATGGTCGCATCGGTATTGTCTGGGAGGCAAATGGCCGTGATGTACTCCATCCTAAAGTGAAGTGCTTTTATTCAGTAAAAAAACGCTGCTATACCAAGGTTGAGATTGTCGATTTAAAACGCTCCTCTTTTAATATTGAAAAGGGGATCTCGCCAAGTAGTTTAGAGATAGATCCCACTCCATTTTATTAAAACGCCTTTTGGGGCGTTTTTTACTTTCAGTTCTAAATCGCTTTTATTGCTGGGGGTAGATCTCACTATTGCTGATAATTTGCGTTGCTTCTATTTTTGATGAACGAGTTGAATTTCCGCTGCATAATCATTGAATTAATAACGCTATAGACTGACTAAACCCTCATATTTATTTGATGGGGGATAACAGAAATGCAGCGTAGACAGTTTATTAAAGGGGCTTCAATGTTAATGGCGGCAGGTGCGATTACCCCGTTAGCACAGGCCAATATTAACTCACAGGTTTCAGCTTCCACAGCAGCATTTACCAGTGGCAAGTACCGCATTTTAGCGCTGGTATTTGATGATTACGAAACTTTAGATCTACATGGTCCGGTCGAGATGCTCGGCCATATGCCAAATACCGAGATTAAGCTGGTAGCGGCAACAGAAATTGTACGCAGTTATCAAGGTCCCCGAGTGGTAGCTGACTGCCTTACAACGAATACCTATGACTGCGATTTGCTGTTAATTCCTGGCGGTATGGGAACACGCACCTTGATTAATGATTTGCCATTAAGGCAATGGCTTGTTGAGCAAGTTGCTCGTAGTCAGAATGTGTTTACTGTGTGCACCGGGACGGCACTGCTAGCTATGACGTCGGTGCTTAATGGGCGCAAAGCCACCACCAACAAAATGGCGTTTCAATGGGTGACTTCCTTGAATGCTAACCCGCAGTGGCAGGCTAAAGCACGCTGGGTCTTTGATGGTAAGTTTTTAACGTCCTCAGGGGTATCAGCGGGTACCGATGCAGCGTTGTTTTGGGTAAAACATTTACACGGTGCAGCAGAAGCTAAGCGTATTCAGACTCTGACTGAGTATGATTGGAATGCTGATCCTACGAATGACCCTTATGCAGCCATTTAAAAAACCTTTCTCATATAAGCAAATCATCTAGTCTTATCAGATATTGCTATTTATTAGTAATAAAGGATCTTGGCGTAATCGACAGCTAGCACCAATAATGGTCATCTATTTAGCCGAACTAAGAGGAGAGATGACATTGAATAACTGGCTAATTTTATTGTGTTGTGCAGTGTTGATTGCCGCCTCTTTATTAACGAGTGGCTTAACGCGAGCGCTTATCGACTTAGGGGCGTTTAGCTGCTTGTTATCGCTAATTATTTGGCGCCATTTAACTAAAAAACAGCGCCGCTAATTTGGCCGTTGCTAATGATGCTTGCTATTAAATTAAGATATAAGCCAATGAGCTGGCACCAATAGCCAGCCACAGTAGTACACCTAACACCAGAGGCTTAGGGCCTGTGGCTCGCATCTTTTGAATAGTAATGCCTGCACCAATTAAGAATAAGCAGACTACCAAGACGCGTTTAGAGACTTCGAAAATTGCACTGTAAGCGATCTCTCCTGCTGGGAAAAAATGGGCAATGGCAATGGCTAAGCAATAAAAGCCAATAAAGTAAGGAATGGCTATTTTATTGTTGTCACCTTTAAACAACATCGCACTAATGAATGCAATTGGAATAATCCATAGTGCTCTAGCCAGCTTTACGGTTGTGGCGGTTGTCAGTGCTTCGTTGCCATAAGCAGAGGCAGCGCCAACAACCGATGAGGTATCGTGAATTGCAATCGCGCTCCATACGCCAAAGTCATGTTGGCTCATTGATAATGCGTGACCAATGGCGGGAAACACAAACAGAGCGACTGAATTAAGAATAAATACTGTGGCTAAAGCAATAGCGGTTTGTTCGCTATTAGCTTTAATCGCTGGAGAAACCGCAGCAATAGCGCTACCACCACAAATTGCGGTACCAGAGGCAATTAAATGGCCTGTTTTTGTTTCGAGTTTAAGTAGTTTAGTTAGCGCAAAACCTAGCACTAGGGTCAGAATAATCGAGCCTAAGATCAGCGGTAGGTTGGCAATGCTTATTGCAAGTGCACTGTCGAACTGGATCCCAAAACCTAAACCAACAATTGAGTAAGCTAGCAGCTTTTTGGTAAGTGCAGCTAAATGCACTTGCTCGGGAGCCCAGCCAATACTGGCAAGGGTGAAGCCTAAAATCAGTGCTACAGGGGATGACACCATAGGTAATAAACACGTTATACCTACTAAAATAAATATTACGAGTTGGATTTTATTAGGTGCGTTGTTGCTGGCTTGATTGCTCATTTATAGGTGTTTTTAACAAGGTTATAGTTGGGCAGTTAATTATAGTCTTGGCTAATAATTTAATAAATTAAATAGTACTGACAGTTAGCGTAAGTAAAATTGAATATTAAGAAGGTTATAAGATAGGGCAAAGAAAGGACGGCCTGCGGCTTAGGGAGCGTGACTGCGTCACTGACAGAACGCTCTGCTTTTGAAGTGCTTTTAGCTTTTCCTAGCAGCCAACTTGTTGGCGTCCTAGTAGGTGCGTAGCACCGTTCTAGAAACGAGCTTGCGAGTGCCCTATCTTATATGTTGGCGTCCTCGCAGTGAGCTTGCGAACGTCCTAGGACCTATCAGGACGAAGTCCGTCCCTTCTTTTAAAAACAAAAAAGCCGCTCAAATAGCGGCTTTTTTAGCTTGGGATAAATTTAAAACTTATTGCGCAGTGCTGTGCATGCCTTCCCAAACGATTTGACGGTAACGGTCAGGGTTAGTGTCACCTTCAGTGCTGAATAGCATGATAACAGAGTCTTGGTCTAAGCCTAGTTGAGTGCGGTATTCACTGTACTCTTCACGGCTTGCTAGCATGTATAGTAGACCTAGGTTTAGTGCACCTGACTCACCGCTAACAACTTTAGTGTCGCCTGCTAGTGGGTTACCAAGAATACGCATACCAGTGGCGGTCACTTGATCTTCAACTGATGCGAAGAAGCTGCTGCACTGTTTTAGGATTGGCCATGTCACAGGGTTCGGCTCGCCACATGCAAGACCTGCCATGATAGAGTTTAGCTCGCCAGTTACTGCAACCATCTCACCTTTGATACCTGAGTTGTAGATACAATCAGCTTTTGCAGGCTCAGCAATAATCGTCTTGAAGTTGTTTGCGCCAACTTTATCAGCGAAGTAACCCAAGATCCCGCCAGCCATTGCGCCAACACCAGCTTGAAGCATTAGGTGAGTCGGTTTTAGACCCATAGCCTCAACTTGCTCTTGCGCTTCAACAGCCATAGTCATGTAGCCTTGAGAGATCCAAGTAGGGATCTTATCGTAGCCTTCCCATGCTGTATCTTGTACTAGCATCCAACCGTTTTCAGTGGCAGTTTGGTTAGCAATACGTACAGTGTCATCGTAGTTGCAATCAGTAACAATACACTCAGCACCTAGGTTTTGAATGCGAGTGACACTTGCTTGAGACGAGCCCTTTGGCATGTAAACAACAGCTTTTTGGCCCATTTCACGTGCAGCCCAAGCTACACCAGTACCGTGGTTACCAGCAGTTGCAGTAGCGAAAACCAATGGCGCGCTTAGTTTAGCGGCAACGGTTTTCATATCAATTTCACTGATATCTACATTTAGGTGCTCAGCCAGTTGCTTACCTAATGCGTAAGAACCACCAAGTACTTTGAACGCATTTAGCCCGAAACGGTACGATTCGTCTTTCACCAGAATAGCTTTAACGCCTAAGCGCGCTGCAAGCTGCTCTAAAGAGACCAGCGGTGTTGGCTGGTAAGCTTCGATCTGCTGGTGGAATTGACGAGTTTTTTCAGCAACTTCAGCTGTGAAAAGGTCAGAAGTCTCGCCGTTAAAGAAATCATTTTGAGTCAGCTTTAGCATAGTAACCACTATATATTTTGAACTGGGGAGAGCTGCTGTCCATTTACGCATTATGGATAAATGGACAGGCAGATTGACTTAAACAGGTCGTTAATAACCCAAATTTAAGTTATTTGATGAAAGCGATCGCTTCCACTTCAACTAGTGCGTCTTTTGGTAGACGAGCAGCTTGTACACATGAACGAGCTGGAGCTGCTTCAGTACCGAATACTTCAGTGTACACTTCGTTGAAAGCAACGAAGTCTTCCATATCAGCTAGGAAACAAGTTGTTTTAAGTACAGTGTCAACACCTGCGCCGGCTTGCTCTAGTACCGCTTTTAGGTTGCTTAGAGATTGGAAAGCTTGCTCTTTAATACCACCTTCTACGAAAGCCATAGTTGCTGGGTCTAGCGGTAGCTGACCAGAGGTAAATACTAGCTTGTCGAAAGCAAGAGCTTGAGAGTATGGACCAATTGCAGCAGGAGCGTTTTCAGTATGGATTACAGTTTTCATAGCTTAGTTATCTCTGATAATTAGGATTTAAATTCACGGATGTACTTGTACACCGCATGCTTGGTAATACTTAAATGGTTAGCAACTATGTTAGTTGCTTCTTTTAATTCAAAGATGCCGTTATCAAACAACACTTTAGTAATAGCTTTATTGCGACCTTTTAGGTTAACGCTGTCATCAGCTTCAACTTCCGCAATCGCGTGGGTGAGCGCTTGCTCAACCACATCTCCAGCCGATGCGCTGAAGTTTTCTGTCATATCAAAACTGTGATGCTGTGATGTATCAGGCATCAAGGTCTTGATGATCTCAGGAAACGGATATGACAAGTTCATGTTGACGCAGAACATGCCAATGGGTCTGCCGTTCTCGCCCTGTAATATGCAGGTACTCGATTTCAGCATTTCGCCACCTTTGTTATTACTGAAATAACTTTTTGGGGTGACTTCGCCCGTTTGCTCATACTGACGCAGCATTTTTAAGCCTAAGTCTGTGATCGGTGAGCCCACTTTACGTCCGGTATGGTGGCCGTTAACGATTTTGACTACCGACTGTTCAAAGCTCTCTAATGAATGGATCACGACTTCACAGTGAGGACCAATTAAATCAGCCATGCTATCAGCTAGATGGAAATAGCTTTGCAGTAACTCACGATCTCTAGGTGTAAATTCCGTTTTGTATGCCTGTTCTGCCGCTTTGATCATTTCAGATTACTTTTGTGAACTATAGATGCCGTTATTGTCAACTTTTTGGGTTAGTAATTCAACCCTTGAATCAACTTTATGTAACTATGTGACGTTTTTTTACGGTTTTAAGCAAGTTAAATTTAACTATGGTTTAAAATATTTGACTTTGATCATGATTTTTTTGTTTGCCGACACATCTGGAGTTAACAGATTTTGACTATGAGATATGTGTCACATTTTTAAATTCAGCAAACAGTATGATGCGCATCAAGTTAACGATAGTTGACTAAAACAGTTTTCCGGTCACTTTAGTGACCTTTTGGCAACTAGGCCAGTTTGTGGGATGTGGAGAGAAAAATGAAAAGCATATTGCAGCGTGGATTTACAACAGCTGAATTTGAAATGCGTGCAACTAAAGCTCAGCAGAAGATGCGCGAGCTAGAAGTAGACGCCATTATATTAACGACCGAGCCTAACGTACGTTACTTTTCTGGCTTCCACACTCAGTTCTGGCACAGCCCAACTCGTCCATGGTTCCTAATTCTTCCTGCTGAAGGCAAGCCAATTGCGGTTATTCCTGAAATTGGTGCTAGCGGTATGGCGGGTACTTGGGTTGAAGATATCCATACTTGGGCTTCACCACGTCCTGAAGACGACGGTATCAGCATCGTGGCTAGCGTGCTTAATAGCCTACCTTCTCGCTTTGGCCGTGTAGGTGCAACGCTAGGTATTGAATCACACCTACGTATGCCAGTTGCTAACTACTTACAGTTAACGACTTTAGTAAGCAAAGAATTCGTTGACGTATCACTGGCTATTCATGAGCTTCGCCAAGTTAAGTCTGAAGCTGAAATTGAAAAAGTACGCGAGATCTGTCGTATCACTAACGTTGGCTTCGACAAGATCCCTGGTTACGCCAAAGCGGGTATGACAGAGCGTGAAATCTGTAAGCAGTTCGGTATCGACATGCTGATGGAAGGCGCAGATGAATGTCCATACATCATCGCAGGTTCAGGTCAAGACGGTTACGACAGCATCATCATGGGCCCAACTGACCGTGTAATCGAAGATGGCGACGTATTGATCATCGACACTGGTGCGGTACGTGACGGTTACTTCTCAGACTTCGACCGTAACTGGGCCTTTGGCCACGCAAGTGAGCAAACTAAAGCTGCTTACCGTGCAACTTATGACGCAACTACAGCTGGTTTTGAAGCTGCTCGCCCAGGCAACACGACTTCTGACATCTACAACGCAATGTGGAAAGTACTAGAAGCTAACGGTGCACTAGGTAACGACGTGGGTCGTCTAGGTCATGGTTTAGGTATGGAACTTACTGAGCGTCCATCGAACACAGCGACTGACAATACATTACTCGTACCAGGCATGGTGATGACACTAGAGCCAGGCATGGTTTACGCACCAGGTAAGTCTATGGTTCACGAAGAAAACATCGTGATCACCGAGAACGGTGCAGAGTGGTTAAGCAAGCGCGCTGAGCCAGAACTACTGATTATCAAATAATTTTAATAGCCATTGATTTCCCTGGAGGGGACTGGGGAAATCATTACTGAAGAGCATCTCATTATGATGAGTTTTGAAGCCTTTACATCGTTTGAACAGCCGCTTGAGCACAAGCAGGCACCAAGAATTAACCGCGTACACATTGGTTTAGTGCAATTAAGTACTGACCACAGTCTAGAAATGGATTGGGCAAAGTTACTCGGCACCCAAGCTGGCGTATTTAGCTCGCGCGTATACTACTCAAGCGAAATGACTCCTGAAGCACTTGATCAAATCGCCAACGGCATCGTTGAAGCGTCTGATTTGATTGCAACAGGTCTGCCAATGGATGTGATGGCATTTGGTTGCACATCAGCTTCAATCATTATCGGCGAAGAAAAAGTTGCCGGACTACTGACTAAAAACCGTGGTGATATCCCTGCGACTAACCCATGGACAGCGGCAAAAGCAGCATTCAAACATATGAATGCAAAAAAGATCGCCGTATTTTCTCCTTACCCAACCAGTGTTAACTACCCACTGTATCAGCAGCTAACAGATGCGGATTTCGATGTAGTAACGCTAGGTTCATTAGGTATCGAACGCGATACAGACATCACTTTAGTGGCTAAAGAATCTATGTTCGCCGCGCTAGAGCTGATGCTAAAAGATTCTGACGCAGAGCTAGTGTTTATGTCATGCACTAACTTACGTGTACTCGATTATATCGAAGAAATTGAAGCTAAATTTGGTATCCCAGTAGTGTGCAGTAACTCTGCAATGTTCTGGCATGCAATGCACTTGACTGGCAACGTGGCAATGTGCCCGGGCTACGGCAAACTACTTAATAATCAAACAGCTTAAGCTGTTGACGACCGATTAAATATCGTTGGAAATATAATAATGACTAATACACAAAAAGGTTGGTTGGCTGCTATTTTCGTAGGTCTATTGTGGGGTATCCCGTGGATCGTTGGTACGCCAATTCTTGAGGTGATGGATCCTCAAGTACTTGTTTGGTTACGTTATACAGTTGCATTTATTACCCTAGGTTTGATCTTCAATATTGGCCTTGCTACTGGCAAGATGACTAAGAAGGCGGACTTCAAACTAAACTGGGCAAACCGTAATGATATCTTCTGGGCAGCTTGCTGCGGTATCATTGGTCAAGGTGCTTTCAGCTTCTTATCATTCCTATCTTTGGACTACATTACCGCTTCTGAAAACGGTGTTATCCAAGGTTTGATCCCAATCCTTATTTTGAGTGTTGGTTTCCTACGTCACGGTGAGCGTTTCACTCCAATGCAGATGCTATGTGCGCTAGGTGCATTCATCGGTGTGGCGATTCTAGTTATGGACCCACAGTCTGAAACTAACGGTTTCAACATTGGTCACCTGATCTGTTTAGGCTCAGCAGCAAGCTTTGCAACTATGGCTTACGCTCGTGCAAAACTAGCAGACAAGTACGGTTCAGTTGCGACTATGTTCCACCAGTTCGTGTTCGCTTCACTTGGTTTTGGTCTGTACCTGTTCGTTGTTGGCGCTGACTTTAGCTCTGCATTGAACGTATTTAGCTCGCCACTACGCATCCTTTGTATTGTAGTACTAGGTGTATGTATCTCTGGTATGAGCTACTTAGTTTACATCTACGGTATGGAGCGTGTGGGTGTTGACGGTACCGGTATGGCGCTAAACCTAATGCCACTATCTTCATTCATCCTAGCGGTATTTGCTCTAGGTGAGCAGGTAACACCAATGCGCTTAGTTGCAATCGCTGTGGTTATTGCTTCGATGGTTGCCTTCATGAAGCTTGGTAACAAGAACAAGGTAAAAGCGGAAGAGGTTGAAGCTGAATTACCTGTTGCGCCAAAGCCATGTCGCAGCCAATAACTGAGCCACTCAGTTAGCGAATAAAGTTAATTTTTATCACCGGTGACCTAGTCACCGGTTTGTTGTTATAAGAGAAAAGCATATGAATATCGAACAGAAAGTTATTGAATGGCGTCACCACATTCACCAGCACCCAGAGTTTGGTACCGAAGAGCATGAAACCGCAGCGTTTGTTGCTAGCAAACTAGAAGAGTTTGGTATTGAAGTACACACAGGCATTGGCGGCACAGGTGTTGTTGGTATTTTAAAGTGTGGCGATAGCGACCGTTCAATTGGTCTACGTGCCGATATGGATGCCCTACATATTCATGAAGAAAACACCTTTGATTACGCATCAGTAAACGAAGGCGCAATGCACGCTTGTGGTCACGACGGCCACACGGCAATGCTATTGGCTGCTGCTCATGAGCTGGCACAAACTAAGAACTTCGACGGTACGGTTTACTTCATTTTCCAACCAGATGAAGAGCGTGGCACAGGCGCTAAAGCGATGATCGCTGACGGCCTATTCACTCGTTGGAAGATCGATGCTGTGTACGCAATGCACAACTTACCGGGTATTGAAGCAGGTCATTTTGTGACTCGCCCACACTCAGTAATGGCAAGTGAAAGTAGCTTTGAAATCGAAGTACTAGCCACTGGTGGTCATGCTGCTATGCCACATATGGGAACAGACCCAATCGTGGTTGGCGCGCAAATCGTGACTGCGATTCAAACTATCGTATCGCGCAACTTAAGCGCAATTGACGAAACTGCAGTTATCTCTGTAACTGAGTTTGCTACAAACGGTACTGTTAACGTTATCCCAACTAAAGTGACTATCACAGGTGATACCCGTAGCTTTACTGATATTGCACTACACAAGATTGAAAAAGCGATCGAACGTGTTGTAGCAGGTCAATGTATGTCTGCAGGTGTGGATTACACTTATAAGTTTAATAATAGCTTCTTATCAACTATCAACACCCCAGCGGAAACGGCATATGCTATCCGCGCGGCGCAGACAGTGGTTGGCGAAGATAAAGTTAACGGCAGCTGTCAGCCATTCACTATCAGTGAAGACTTCTCATTTATGCTACGAGAAGCACCAGGTTGTTACATCCTAGTAGGTAACGGCGCTGGCTGTGGTTGTGGTAGCGTGGCACTACACAAGCCTACTTACGACTTTAACGACAATATTTTAGTTCCGGGTATGAAGTACTGGCAAACGCTTGTAGAACAGTGCTTGGCTAAATAGTTCGTTATAAACTATTTGCTATATAGCAGGTATAGATTAAGGCTATGAGCTTAGGTTCATAGCCTTTTTTGTTACCGCTTGCTCGGTGGGAGCGATAAAACTTTTTTGATAATTCTATCAGGCTACGCCTGAACTTAACGCTTTAAGGTGGTAAGCAATCAAGCTGTGCTTGATAAAGGTCGTGGACTACCTTTTAACTTCTAATGTTAGGTCGCGATAAATGGCTTGGCATAATAAGGTGAGACGAAATAAAGGGCGGCTATAAAAATAACTGCCCTTTCAGTATTTTGGAGCTAGAACTGGTAGTTCAGCGAAACTTTGTAGTTTCTTCCCGGTAATGTTGCGCCGTCATCATCGGGCCAAACTGAGTAGGTCTCATCAGTTAGGTTTTCTATACCGAAACGGATATCCAGATCATCTAGATAGAGAGGGTTATAGGTTAGATATAAGTTGTGTAGCTGATATCCTTCTACGTTCATTTCTCGCTCTAGTTGCCATTCTGGTAATCTATCCATGTCCATTGCATAGCTTGATACTCCAGACACGCGTAGCTCTTCAAAAACTTGCCAGCTAAAGCCTAAATTAATCTTATCTTGTGGAGCACGATCGTAAGGCTCTGTTTCATCTGAAATAGTACCTAAATAGAAGTTAGGTACGCCCTGTACGTCCATTCTGACACGGCTGTAGTTGGCAAATAGATCAAACTTAGCAATCTGGTAACTTAACTCAGCTTCAATACCTTTAGAGTAAAGTTTACTGATGTTTTTACTTGAGTAATCTCTGTGAGTTGCTTGCTCTGGAGTCGCGAAGACCTTTTTGTTATCAACTAACTTGTACATGAAAGGTGCGCTGTCGATGAAGTCTTTTACTTCTGTATCGAATCCATTGAGCTTAAAAACAAACTTATCTCCCCAAGTCATATCCTCAAAGATGAGACCTAAGCCAATCTCAACATTTTCACTGCGTTCAGCTTTTAAATCAGGTTGAGGTTCTAAGTAGCAGTTTTTAGTTGGACGATGGCAAGCCCAGTTATCAGACTTATATAACTCGCGGATATTCGGACCTCTAAAACCTTGGTTATAACGAGCATATAATCGCAACCATTGTGTGGGTCTTAGTGTTACTCCCGCATTTAGCGAAAACTCGCCATCTTCATTGTTGCCATACTCACTGTAGTTATCTGAGCTACGACGATAATGATCATAGCGGACACCTGCTTCAGTACTTAACCATGTTTGCCAATGACTGTTGTTTAACACACCGCCAGCAAAAGTATCACCTCGACTTTTGCCATATAACTGAGAGTCTTTTTGCGCTAGATTATCGTGATTGTCATCCTCAAATTTCTGCTGCTCCCAGCTTGCAAAAAGAATGGATTCAGACGTCACATTCTGCCAGTCATTAACTATGCTATTTTCAAGTGATAGACCGTAGGTTTCATCTGTAAAGTTTTCAATATTATCGAAACTATAGGTTTTGTTAGGAAAAATAATATCACCGGATTGAAGACGCTCTTTTTTGTATTGCTGATAGTAAAAACGGCTATTTAAGTTGATAAAATCTGAACTTGGATCGAATTGATGGTTAAATGTTTGGCTGAATCTTTTCGCTGTTTCCTGTTCACTTATCGGATGAGTATCCCAGCGAGATTGGTTACGAAAGGGGAGGTCTTCAATTGTAGATTCGGTGTAGAAAGTGTTACTGTCAAACCGACCGTAGTCTGTGTCTAAATTGGCCTTAAGGCGAAAATCTTCTGTATCACCATTATTTTTAATTTCGGCAGTTTGGCCTCTATCTGAACCATCCTCATCTTTTTTATTGATCTCTATATTGCCAAAATGACGTTTGTTAACGTGTAAGGCGAGGGCAAGGTCGTCATTTGAGTGAAATGCGGTGACACCATAATGATGGGCATTTTTAGCATCACCATATCCGCCTCGTACTAATACACCTGAACCGATTCCACCATAATCCCAGCCTCCTTTTGAGACAACGCGTATCTGGCCACCAATGGCGCCACTTCCTTGAGTAACACCATCTGCACCACGAGTGACTTCAACGGCTTTTACGATACTCGGGTCTAAATCGAGTGGGCTGACATAAGTGCTAGTGCTGCTACCATCGCTATATTGTTGATAATTGACACCATCTACAATCAAGTTAACTCTTTCATTACCAAAGCCTCGAATAAGAATTTCCCCCATTAATGGTCGATCATTATTAGAGACACTAATACTGGGTGTTTGCTTAATAACATCTGTTAATTCTTGAGCTTGGGTATCTTCAATATATTTATCGGTGATCACAGTCATTGATCTTGGCACTTCTAAAGTTTGCTGTTGCATATCTAATTTAGTACCAATAACAACGATGACTTCGGGATCATTTTCGTTTTTATCTTTTGGTTTAACTTCAACTGTCTCGGCATAGCTATAAGGTACTACGCTCAGGATAAGACAGAAACTAGCAAGCTTATTCATAAACATCCTTTTTTATTCAACTTCAAAAAACGCTTGCAATTTACTTTCACCCAAATGAGAATGCAAGTCATTTACATTTAGTTTGCAAAACTGATGTTTAGTTATTTTTTATTTACGTAACCAATACCAGATTTAGTTATTTAGGTTGTTGCTCAATATATAAGGAAGGGAATTGTGATATATATTTATGGAATATTTATTGTGTTTTTTAGTTTAAATATTCAGGCTAAAGAGTATCAGTTTGGTGATGAGGTAAATGAGGCTCAACTTGTACCTATTTCTAAAATATTGGCTCAACCTGAAGCGTTTCTTGAGCAGCCTGTAACTATCTCTGGAACGATAATTAGCGTATGTGAGAAAAGGGGCTGCTGGATGGAGTTAGCTTCAGATGCAAGGTATGAGAAACTGAGGATAAAAGTGCGTGATGGAGATATGGTTTTTCCTATTAGTAGCAAGGGCAGCAAAGCAATTGCAACAGGCTTATTAAGCGCGATTAATTTAGATTTAGAACAGTCTAAGCGTTATTTGGCTATGCTAGCAAAGCGCAAACAGCAAGAGTTTGATCCCGCGTCGATAACAGAGGCATTAACACTTTATCAATTGGTGCCAACTGGGGTAAAAATTCTTGATTAATCCAAGAGGTTTTAAAGCCAAACACACTGGTTCAAAAATTAATTGGTATCGTTTAAATCGGAGTTTACATCGAGATGTTGGATATTTATGCATAGGCTTAACCTTGGTGTTTGCGATATCAGGAATTGCAGTTAACCATCTGCGAGATTGGAATCCAAATTACAGTATTGTAAGGAAAGTAAATATAGTTCCAAGTTTAATTGGTTTAAATAACGAAACAGCAATCGTCGACGTTATGATGAATAGCTTTGATGTTAAGCAGCGGATTAAAGCAAATTATTGGTCGAGTGAAAATGAACTTAAAGTTTTTTTAGATGATGGAAGTAATTTAACGGCTAATTTAATGAGTGGTGCTATTGAATTTGAACACATTGAAGAGCGAATTATATTTAAAAGCTTAAATAGACTGCATTTAAATGAGGCTAAACAGGCGTGGGTTATATTTTCAGATGCCTATGCGCTGATGCTAATTTTTTTGGCAACATCTGCGTTATTTATGGTTAAGGGTAAACATAGTCCCAGAGGAAGGAAAGGATTGTTGGTGCTTATTGGTTTTCTAATCCCTTTGTTTTTTATCTTTTACTCTTGATTGAGTATGAGACGATGAGCTTGGTGAATAAGCGCTAGCTATTGAAATCATGGAGCGTTGATTTTATTTTTTACTCAAAGGTGCCTTAAGGTTAAGGCACCAGAGTGAACAATAGAAGATTAATCCATTAGCTTAATCTGACTCTTACCGTACTCAGTAGCGAACGGCATTGCCTCTTTGGGGCTGAGGGTGAATTCGTTTTCACAGCCGCTGCCGTTTGGTGTCTCCCAGAGCTCGATGCCTTTTGGGCTGAGGGTGAGATAGAAATAGCCTGAGCCGTCTGAGTTGTCACAGTCCTCATACACTTCCATATCGGCAAATAGTTTTTCGCGCAGTGCATCTGGTAGTTGATGCTGCATTTCATCAAGGGCAACGCCTTGTTTAAACCATTGCCATGGGTTGAATGCTTGACCATCGTTTAGATTAAAGCTGGTATAGGTGCGGCTTATACCGCCAGCGCCATAACCTGCTGCCCAGCGATAAAATCGTACGCTAAGCCAATGTTGGTTAATAAAGTCAATTTCAGCTCCAGTTTCGTCTGCAATTGGTTGACCGATCTGCGCCAGCATTCTGCGGCGGGTTTCAATAGTCTCGGCAAATTGTTGTTTGCTAGTCAGCTTTTGCTTGAGCCACTGGTTAATTGCTGGGATACCTGTTTGTTCACCTTTAAGCTCGAGGCCGAGTTCTGCGCCATATGTTAGTTGGCGGTAGCTTAGTGGGCTGGCGTTAGTTTTGTTAGCGCTGGCATGCTCTGCGTCAGCATAGTTAAACTGCTGCCACTTTCCACGGCGAACAGTTGGCTTGGTTTCTAGCGGCAGGTTATAGGCATCGCTGCTGCAATCATTGATACCATCAGGGCTGATTTGGCGTTCGAGCTTAATGGTTAACGATTTAGCTGACTGATTTTGAGTTGGCTCAGTCTTAAACCAACGGCCTATAAGTTGTTGTTCACTGCTACTATCAAACTGCCAGAAGCCAGTCTGTTTGTCTTCTTGCCAGTGGTTATCGACCTGTTCAAGTCTGATTGGAGTTAAATAACGCTGATAGTAATAACTGCCGGTGCCGTACTCATTGAAGCAAACCCGGATTTTGCTTTTACCTAAGGTTCCTTGCCAAGTACCTGATAATTCATCTGCGGCAAAGGCCGGTAAAGTCAGAGTAGATATTAAGCTAAAGGCTAAGGTAAGGCGCAACATCTTAGGGCACATTATTGTTATCTCTTATCGGAACGTGACTGGGCATCGCAAGTTGTGTTTAGGGGATGAATGCTAACACCATCATCTTTTAAAATCATGGTGTTAGCTAACATTTTTAGATCAGTTTACTGGTAAATAAATCGGTCTATTATTACTGAATATCCAGACTTTCCAGTTAGAAGTAATAACCAAAGTTGATATTAAAGCGGGTGTTGGTGTCGCCATCACCTACCATAGTGCCGCCGATAAAGGGTTGATTTTCTGCCACCACAAAGTCGACATAGGTATAGAGTCCGCCTGCGCTTATGGCCATTCCTGTGACGTTCATAAAGGTGTCAGGCATTGCTGCAGGCTTGTCGGTCACTAACGAGTAATCGTTATAGAAAGTTAGGTTTGAAATAGGGCCAATTTCTACCGGTAAACTGTAGGCAAGGTTGGCAATATAGGTGGTTGCTTCAGCAGGAATTGAGTCATAAAAATGATAAGCAGCCACGACAATACGATCAACATCCATCCCGTCTACATCGTATTTGTAGTCAGTCACCTGTAGTTTTACGTTCCAGCGATCATAATTAATCATGCTGTGGATCGCTGCTGCTACATTGTCACCATCTGTGCCATTTTCTATCTCTAGCTGACCTGCTTGCAGTGATGCGCCTAGCTCTACACTAATGTCGTTAAATGCAAAGGTGTGGGCGTAACGAGCGTTAAAGGTATTGACCTCGCCGGCTGCGTAACCGTCACTTGGGGCGTCATAGGCATCTTCGCCGTCTAAACGAATACCTACAACGTCATAGGCGTAACGGTCGGTGCGATCTGACACAAAGCCATCGATACCACCTTGTTCATCATTTTTATAGAACGCAAAATCAAACTGGTTGTTATCGCCTTTATAGGTGTAGTTGAGGCCTAAGTCGTGGTCGTCTTCTAGTCCAAGATAAAAGTTTGAGCTGAAGAAATAGTTATTTGAGGCGTAAGTGAGTAGCCCAAAAGGTACTTGGGTGACACCAATTTTGGCTTGCTGTTGCTCGGTAAAGTTATAGCCAACCCAAGCATGCTGAACCACATTCATGTACTCAAACCAGCGATACTGGGCTGAAAAGATTAGATCTTTATAGTTACCAGAAACATCTATGCGAAACAGATCAAAGTCGAAGTCGCCACCACGATCGGCATTGGCGTCATTGTAGTCTTCATAAACGTAATTGGTGCGAACTGCACCACCAAATTTAACGCTACTCTCTTGCGCTTGCAGCTCATCTTTAGCTGCTTGTTCCTTGGCTTGTTGTTGCTCTGTTTCAAGTTGTTCGATTCGAGCCTTTAATGCTGCGAGCTCTTCATCAACCGAAGTTGCTTGCGCGTTGGAAGCTAACGCTAAGGCGATACAAGCGGCAAGTGAGTAACGTGTCATCATTTATCCTTAAGTTTCAATTGTGTTGAGTAAACTGGTTACCGCTATCTTTTTGAGGTCGAGTTAATACGGTAACGCTAAGTGTTGTTTGTAAGATTTAGTTCTTGTTGCTGCACTTTAGAAATAGCGAGCTTATAAGTGTTTGGATATTGGGATTGCTGGTCAATTAAGATGGGAGATTGAAGATAAGCTCGAGTTAATGCTCGGACGACAATATAGGTGCTGGGGATCATAAGGGCTCCTGGCAGCGTATACGTTGAGTGTATAGATTTATGTTGCCTAACTAAGCCGATGCAAAAGTCAGACTTCAATCTCCTGAAATAGGGCAACCAGATGGTAGTTAAATCAATGCGCGTTAAAAAACAGGGTGATTAATGTTTTATTAGGGTTGCCTTATGTGGTGCAAATTTAACACGTTTGTTGTGTGGTTAATAGGTTTGCCGCAATAATGCACAATATTTATCGATATACGCAGCGACAGTGCAGACCAAGATACAAATTGATTGTTCAATTGCTCAATGATTAGTTTTGTTCTGCTCGCAACTCGACAATCACATCAATTCTCAAAAGCTTAATCTAGCTTAAGGAAATTCTTATGTTTTGCGCGTAATATGCCGCGCCTGCTACGTCTTGCCAATTGGCAAAGCGTAAATATGACTTAAGAGGATCACACGTGAGCATTTTGTTTTCAGCAGCCCGTATTGGCAACATGACACTAAAAAACCGCTTTGTAAGAAGCGCTACTTGGGAAAATATGGCAACTGAAACAGGTCATATGACTGACAAGTTGTACTCAGTGTATGAAGAACTTGCCAAAGGTGAGGTTGGGTTGATTGTTACCGGCTACGCCAATATTGTCGCTGAAGAAAAGCCAAACGCGGGCATGATGGGAATGTATGACGACTCCTTTATTGCCGAGTATCAAAAGCTAACCGAACTAGTGCATGGTTACGATAGCAAGATAGTGATGCAGTTGGCATATGGTGGCACTAAGACCACTTACAATGTGGGTGAGCGGGTGATTTTTGCCCCAAGTGCCATTGCTGAGCGTGGGACTCAAACTATGGGCAAAGCAATGACCAAGGACGAGATTAATTACATCGTTCAGGCTTTTGCTAAGGCGAGCTATCGTGCCCAACTATCGGGTTTTGATGGGGTAGAGATCCATGCGGCACATACTTATCTAATTAACCAATTTTTAAGTCCATATTACAATCAGCGTCAAGATGAATACGGCGGCAGTCTTGAAAACCGCATGCGCTTTTTGCTGGAGATCTACGCAGAGATCCGCAAGCTTGTAGGCAATGACTATCCGATTTTAGTTAAGCTTACCGCTTCTGAATTTTTTGACGGTGGCTTAACGTTTGCTGAGACTCGCCTGATCTGTCAAAAGTTAGAGTTTGTGGGGGTTGATGCGATTATCATCTCCGGCAATATTCACGGTAATGCTAATACTGTGATTGGTGAGCAATTTGATGGTTATACCATTCAAAGTGAGGGGTACTTCAGAGAATTTGGCGCAGTAGTAAGCCAAGAAGTTAATTTACCCGTTATTACCGTGGGTGGTCTTGCTGACATCTGTGCGATTGAAGAGTTAGCGCAAACCACAAATATTGCGCTTTTTGCCTTGTCACGTCCTTTATTGGCGGAACCACAGTTAATCAAGCGTTGGCAAGAGGGCAGCTTAGCGGAGGTGGATTGCGAGCGCTGTTCTAAATGCCGTACTAAGCGTGGTAATTTCTGCGTGGTATATAAGAAACGCTAAGTTGTCGATATTGTTGATGCTAATACCAATCAGTACAAGGTGACTGTATGTTTATACTGATTGGTATAAGGTTTATTGGCATCAACTTCTGCTGAGATTATTAGTACTGATTGCTAAATTCTACTTTCACTATAAGTAAGCTCTAAACTTGCGTCATCCTTATTATTACATTGTTAATTATATTAGGTTCGGCCTATATTAGCTTGAAATGCTTGTTTATATATCTTTTCTATAGGCTCTCTTTGGGTTTCTCCTGTTTTAACCTGTCTATGAGTCCCATTGCGGCTGGTTTTGTTAACATTTGACTATTTGCTGTTCAGTAAGTTTTTAGTGGTGTAAATCTAATGAGAACTACGTCACAAATTGCGCTTATTCGCGACATAAGTTTGTCGACAGTAAGTTGAATTAACATTATTTTATCCTTAGTCCAAATTAATCGTAATCTGGATAACTTTCGAGTGTTATAAGACTCACAAAAAAAACCGTTCACACACATAATTCATACTCTTTCTCTTGGTAGAAAACCCGTCTGAGCTATTCAGTATGGGGAGCAGTCTGTGGCGTGCACTTAATTAAATCTGTTGTAGGTTGTTGCGGATAATAAAAATGAAAAAACACTTCGAGCTTATCGACAAGCCGACATTTTTCGGTGCGCTGCTACTGCTTTGTGCAGTAGTTATCCCATTATTGTTATATCCAGCTGAAGGGGCTGAATGGATTGCCGTTGCTAAAACATTTATGACGGACAAACTAGGCTTTGCATATTTAGGCTTAGGTTTAGCAGCATTTTTCTTCATGATTTACATTGTTTTTTCTGATATCGGTCAGATCAAACTTGGTGATCCTGATGAAAAACCTGAATTTGCGTTGGCCTCTTGGGCGGCAATGCTATTTTGTGGTGGTATTGGGGCCAGTATTTTGTACTGGGGAACAATTGAGTGGGCCTATTACTATCAAAGTCCGCCGTTCCAGCTAGAGCCTGGTAGTGAAGAGGCGGTACGTTGGGCTGCAACTTATGGCTTGTTCCACTGGGGACCGATTGCTTGGTGTATCTATATGATCCCTGCAATTCCAATTGCTTACTTCTTCTATGTACGTAAGCAGCCGGTACTTAAAGTCTCAGCCGCACTGATGCCTGTTATTGGCGAAGCCAACAGCTTTGGTAAGTTAGGCAAAGTGATTGATGTGTTGTTTATTTTTGGTCTATTAGGCGGCGCAGCAACTACGTTAGGTTTAGCGGCACCTTTAATTAACGAAGGTATTAGCTATCTATTTGGTATTCCTGCAACCACAGGTAGTCAAATCCTAGTGCTCATGGTGTGTACCGGTATTTTTGCTTACTCGTCTTACATGGGGATGGATAAAGGCATTAAGATTTTAAGTAATATTAACTTCTGGGGTGCGTTAGGTTTACTGCTGTTTGTATTGGTGTGTGGTCCAACTATCTTCATGTTGGAAACTGGCTTAGATTCGATCGGCCGTATGTTGTCTAACTTCTTTGTGATGGCGACTTGGGCTGAGCCTTTTGGTGGTCTAGGTACGTTTGCTGATACTCACTTCCCGCAAGACTGGACTATTTTCTACTGGGCATGGTGGTTAGTATTCGCACCGAGTATGGGCTTATTCGTTGCGCGTATTTCACGTGGTAGAACCATTAAGCAAATGGTATCAGGTGCAGTATTCTTTGGCTCACTGGGTTGTTCTATGTACTTCATCATCCTAGGTAACTATGGTTTATCACTGCAGTTGTCTGGTCAATTAGATGTCGTCAGCATTCTTAACGCTGAAGGTGCAACTCGTGCAATCTTCGCAATTTTAGAGCAACTGCCGTTTAGCACGCTAATCATCGCACTGTTTACCTTGCTATGTGTAATTTTCACTGCAACGACTTTCGACTCTATCTCTTATATTTTAGCGTCGGTAGTACAAACTAATGTGACAGAAGATCCAATGCGTTGGAACCGTTTGTTCTGGGCATTCACCCTATCATTTATGCCTTCGGCATTAATGTTTATGGGCGGCTTGGCAACACTGCAAACAGCGGCGATTGTCGGTGGTTTACCGTTATTGATTATTGCGGTAATGCTGATGATTTCTGGCGTTAAGGCGGCAACGTTAGACTTATCACATCAAGATGACTATGTTGATCCAGTGATTAATATCTCTGATCTACCGGATGTCGATCCTTGGAGCAAAGAAGGTCAGGCGTTGGCACGTTTTGAACAGCTTCGCGATAATGCTATTGAAGCGGCAGATCTTGAGCGTGAAGCTAATGATGCTATTTGGATGCTGAAAAAGCAGTTACGCAAAGAGGCATTAGCACGCGGTGAGTCAAGTATTGATTTAGGTGATGCGCCAGATGAGATCCTTGAACAGTTGCGCCAGCTAACAGAAGAGTCGATGAAAGCTAAGGAAGCTAAGCTTGCAGCCTCAGAGCTTGCACAACAAGCGCGTGTAGCCTTTGATGCGCTTATGCGTGAAAAGCTAGAAGAGGAAGCGCTACAGGCACAAGAAGAGGTGAAGCTTGCGATTCAAGCAAGGTTGAATACACCTAGCTAATCATGCTTTAACTACCTGCAATTGAGTTGCGGGTAGTTATTTAAAACCTAAACACAAAAAAGCCGCTAATTTAGCGGCTTTTTTATAATAATCAGTAGATTATCTCATGGTGACGAACTCTTCAGCACCGGTTGGGTGAATTGCCACTACAGCATCGAAATCAGCTTTGGTCGCGCCCATCTTCATTGCTACGCCAAAGCCTTGCAGGATTTCATCCATGCCATAACCAATACCATGAATACCGACAACCTTTTGCTCTTCACCGGCACAGACTAGCTTCATCTTACAAGCTTGACGGTGAGCGGTTACTGCGGTGTACATAGAGGTAAAGCCTGATGTATAAACCGTAATGTTGTCTTCGCCATATTGAGCAATAGCTTCAGGTTCGGTGAGGCCCATTGTACCAATAGCTGGGTGGCTAAATACTACGGTAGGAATACAGCTGTAATCCATCTTGGCGTCTGTCATGCCATTAAATAAACGCTCCGACAATAAACGGCCCGCTTTAACGGCAACAGGAGTTAGTTCTACGCCGCCCGCCATAATATCACCAACGCAGTGGATGCCTGCATCAGTCGTATTTTGCTGCTCATCAGTAATTACATAGCCTTTTGCATCTAGCTCAACCTTAGTGTTTTCAAGACCAATGTTAGCGGTAGATGGATGACGGCCAATGGCCCAGATCAGGCAATCAACATCGTAGCTTTCGCCGTTTTCAATCTTTAAAGTTAAGCTACCGTCAGCATTTTTAGTGACCGACTCTGGGGTGCTGTTGGTGTGCAGTGTTGGCCCATCAATCGCCATAGATTCAACGAGTGCTTCGCTTAACATTGGATCAAAATTACGTAGCGGGGCATGTTTACGCACAAATAGGTGAGTGTCGCTGCCAAGTGCTTGCAGAACACCTGCTACCTCAACGGCAATATAGCCAGCGCCAACAACTGCAACGCGCTTTGGTTGTTGCTCAAGGGCAAAGAAACCGTCGGAGTCGATACCGTGCTCGGCACCAGGAATATTTGGAATAGTTGCTGCACCGCCAGTGGCAATCAAGATGTTGTCAGCAGTATAGTGCTCGCCGTTAACTTCTATTGTACGGCTATCAACAAAACGGCCGTAACCGCGTACGAGTGTGACGCCATTACTTTCTAGGCCGCGATCATATGCGCCATGAATGCGATCAATATAAGCTTCGCGGCTGGCAACTAGCGTGCTCCAGTCAAACTTATTTACGCTTACATCAAAACCATAATCTTTGGCATATAGGTGCATGGCTTCAGCGACTTGTGCGCCATACCACATGACCTTTTTTGGCACACAGCCAACGTTGACACATGTTCCACCTAGCTCTTTTGCTTCAATGAGTAACACTTTTGCACCACGCATGGCAGCTCTGTTAGCTGATGCAATACCGCCGCTACCCGCGCCAAGACAGATATAATCAAAATGTTGAGCCATGTGTATCTCCAATAAGTTACGAACTGTGCAACAAGGCTGAAAGTAAGGCTGCCTTTATTGCGATAATTATGGTTAAGACGTTGGTTGCTGTAAAAAGACGAACAGCCCAAGGCGAAATAACGTTTTGGCTTTAGCCAGTTCAAGAACAAGCCATTGTAGAGGGAATTTTTTCATCCATCCAGCCCAATCAATAATGAGTATTTTTCGGGCTATCGCGCTTGATAACACTGTTTTATAGATGGGGATAAAATCACCAAGCTTCAACCCTGATATGCAGGTTAGCAGTTAATAAAGCCACTTTATGCTGCATAGCGGAATTTGCACCACAGATAGCATTAACGTCGATATTGGCAATTTGCATGGTCTGCTTGGGCTGGCCCTTCAGCGCCACATTTCATGCACTCCCATTCACCTTGTCTTACTGTTAGTTCTTGTTGATAGTGCAAGTTGCGCACATTCACACCTTGCTGCAATTGGCGCTCTAACGAGGTCATACGGTTGTGCAGCCAGCGGCAACTGGGGTTATTAGCAACACTGCTGCGGCTGGCAAGCTGTTGCTTGCGGCTTTTAGCTTTCAGTTTTTTACTGTTGCTTTTTAATTGAGTTGACGAGCGATAGCGCGTGGTTTTTGGGGATGAAAACTGCAGATCGGTATGTGGTTTGTTACTGTGGCTTAAGGGCTGGCCTTTATCGTCGAGTATGCTACCTAGCGGTAACGTATCTTGGGGTGGCTCTTTGCTAAAACCATAAGGACTGGTTAAAACGAGAGCGAGACAGATGGTTAGGCAAAAATTAGGATGCAACATTCCTTGTTCCTCCTGTGGCAGATAACAATCCGTGTTATCTGTTGTATTTGATACTACTTCATATTTTCATCAGCGTTAGCTTAAGATCACCGTAGTCGACCATTAATTATAGTCGATTAAAAGCTCCAGCTAAGGTGAATACCGGCAAATGTTTGGTCTAGATTGTCGGTAACGCCGTTGTTGCGGGCTTCAAGTTTGATATCTTCTTGGGCGATGGTGTGGCTTATGTGGCCTGACAACACTAAGTTATTTGGCAACAAATACTCTGCTTCAACACCAAATTGAAAGTGATTAGCGCCATCGTGTTCTTCTGTGGCGTATTTAAAGTCAAATGCTTGCGTAATATAAGGACTAACTGTTAAGCCTGAGTTTAGCTCCCAGTTACTGTGTACACTGACCTCAACAAAGTAGCCATTGGCTTCAGTAGAGTATGTGTAACTCAGTGATGGCACTAGCCAATCAACTGCGCTGTACTCTAAGCTGCTAAATAGTTCGTTATCATGAGCGCGATCATCGCCATAAAACTCAAGGCGCTGATAACCCACGCTGCCGCTTAGATTTTCCGTTAGATTAAAACCGTACTCGATACCGAAGTTCCACTCAGTATAATGTTGACTGTCGCCACGCCCCACAGTGGCATACAGGTTAACATTATTCTTTTGGATGGCTGCGGTAGCCCAATAGATGCCGCCTTTATCTAAGTTATTACGGCCTTCTGAAATATATTTAGAGTCCCATCCCAGATCGACAAGGGTTTGCAACTGATCGTGATTGTCTGCGGGGAGCGATTCAATAACTTTAGTGTTATGAGAATCATCGATATTTGGCACATCATCAGCAAAAGCTGAGGTGCTTAAGAGTAACGCGATGAGGGCGCTACATTGGCTAGTGTGATTCATGTTTAGCTCGAGATTTTGGCGAAAGGAAATTTACATTTGTAATACTAGTTTTTAGTAAAGAAATGTAAATAAGAACGACTCTTGTTTGCGACACGCTTTGCAATACTCGTGCTGTATAAAGTTTGTACTAAAAAAGTTTGATTACCATCATAGAAATGGTGCGCTTGAGCTGCTAACTGGGCTTTGATTGTAAAGAATTTACACTCGCGTATTGAATAAAGCCGAATTAGCCCCTATCTCTTTATCTAACAACATAGAATGTTAAGGAACCATCGATGAGCAATCCTTTGTTAAACAGCAACAAGCTTCCCCCTTTTTCAAGTATTCAACCTGAACACATTCAGCCTGCTGTTGAGCAAGGTATCGCTAATTGTCGCGCCAAAATCGAAGAGGTGCTTAAGCATCAAGGTGAATTTACTTGGGACAACCTCGTTGCACCATTAGAAGAAGTTGATGATGCGCTCGGTAAGATCTGGTCGCCAATTTCTCACATGAACTCAGTCGTTAGCAGCGAAGAGTGGCGCCAAGCTCATGATGCGTGTTTACCGCTGCTATCTGAATACGGCACGTTTGTTGGTCAGCACCAAGGCTTGTATCAGGCCTATAAATCGCTTGCTGAGTCTGCAGAGTTCGCCAACTACTCTCAAGCCAAGAAAAAATTGATTGAAAATAGTCTGCGTGATTTTGAGTTGTCTGGTATTGGGTTAAGTGACAGTGACAAACTACGCTATGGCGAGTTAGTTAAGCGCATGTCAGAGCTAACCAGTAACTTTTCAAATCAGCTATTAGACGCTACGCAGGCGTGGACCAAATTAATTACTGATGAGGCAGAGCTCGCGGGCTTGCCTGAGTCTGCGGTAGCGGCAGCCAAAGCGATGGCAGAGGCTAAAGAGCTAGAGGGATGGCTATTTACACTGGATTTCCCATCATATTTACCTGTGATGACGTACAGTGAAAACCGCCAGCTGCGAGAGGAGTGTTACCGTGCATTCGTTACTCGTGCATCAGACCAAGGTCCAAATGCTGGTGAATTTGATAATGGTCCATTAATGGATGAGATCCTTGCGGTGCGCCACGAGTTGGCTAATCTGCTTGGGTTTGCTAGCTATGCTGATAAATCATTGGCTACTAAAATGGCCGAGTCTCCAGCACAAGTACTTGATTTCTTAAATGAGCTGGCAGCACGTTCTAAGTCACAAGGTGAAACTGAGCTTGCTGAGCTAACTGAGTTTGCAGCCAAAGAGTGTGGTGTGACTGAACTTGAGGCTTGGGACTTGAGTTTTTATGCCGAAAAACTAAAGCATCACAGATATGAGATCTCACAAGAGATTTTGCGTCCGTACTTCCCTGAAGACAAAGTGTTATCAGGGCTATTTTATACCGTATCTCGCTTATTTGGTTTAACAGTCACTGAGCGCAAAGACTTCGATACTTACCACAAAGATGTCCGCTTCTTTGATATCACTGATGCCAACAATGAGCACCGTGGGAGTTTCTACTTAGATTTATATGCGCGCGAAGGTAAGCGCGGCGGCGCATGGATGGATGATTGCCGTGCACGTCGGATGACAGCAAACGGTATGCAAGATCCAGTTGCTTATCTCACTTGCAACTTTAACGCACCAGTAGCGGGTAAGCCTGCACTGTTTACTCACGATGAAGTGACGACTCTGTTCCATGAGTTTGGCCATGGTATTCATCACATGCTGACTAAAATTGATGTGGGCGGCGTATCAGGTATCAGTGGTGTGCCATGGGATGCGGTAGAGTTACCAAGTCAGTTTATGGAAAATTGGTGTTACGAAGAAGAAGCACTAGCGGAGATCTCTGGTCATTACGAAACAGGCGAGCCGTTACCAAAAGCTATGCTAGATAAAATGCTAGCCGCGAAAAACTTCCAGTCAGGCATGATGATGCTGCGCCAACTTGAGTTTTCGCTATTCGACTTCAGAATGCATTTAGAGTACGACCCAGCTAAAGGCGCTGAAATTCAGCAAAAACTAGATGAAGTACGAGCACAAGTTGCGGTAATTAAAGCTGCTGACTTTAATCGCTTCCAACACAGCTTTGCGCATATTTTTGCTGGTGGCTACGCTGCGGGCTACTACAGCTATAAGTGGGCAGAGGTATTATCTGCAGATGCGTTCTCACTGTTTGAAGAGCAAGGCATTTTCAATCGTGAAACCGGTCAGCGTTTCTTAGAAAACATCTTAGAAATGGGTGGCAGTGAAGAGCCGATGGAGCTGTTCAAACGTTTCCGTGGTCGTGAACCGCAAACTGATGCGCTACTGCGACACAGTGGCATTACCGGTTAACACATGCTGTTAGTCCATATTGAAAAGGCGCTTTAGGCGCCTTTTTTATTTAGCTAATAGAGGGCTTTTGTGGTGGATCTGTTTCTCACTTGTGATCTGGTATGACCTTTGTTAGCCTTTCGCATCTCTTCAAGGACGCTAGGTAGTATTATCAATGAATCTGTACTTTAGGTTGGTGTGGCTGTTTCTGTGGCGTATTCGTCACTGCAATAAGATTGATTTTTTAGGTACAAGTAAAATTACCTATCGTGCATTGCCTAGTGATTGCGATATCAACTTTCATTTAACGAACTCGCGCTACCCAGCTTTTATGGATCTTGCCCGTACCTATATGATGGCGGAAATGGGCTTTTTGAAACGTTTTATTAAGCTAGGTTGGATGCCTATCGTCAATGCTGCTGAATTTACTTATATTCGCGATATTAAGCCATTTGCTAAGTTTGATATTGAAACTAAGTTGGTGGGCTGGGACGAAAAGTATTTTTATATTGAGCAGCGCTTTGTGAGTGACCGTGGTCTGCACTGTATTGCCCATGTGCGAGGAGTATTTGTGTGTAAGCGCAAACAAGTCCCTATACCGACTATGCTAGCTGAGGTGGGCTTTGAGCAAGCCGCCCCCGAATTACCTGCAGAAGTGGTGAAGTGGAAAGCGTTTTTACAATTGAAGAAACAGCAAAATATGCCGCCATCAACAAACGAGCCGGTGACGTTAAGATCTGCAAGTTAACTCAGGTTATTGCGAGTTGCTCGCTTTGGCTGGTGACTAAGGTCAGCTCTATTTCTTCTAGGACTTGGCTGACCGAGCCTCTCAATTTCGATTGGATCCAGTAGCGGCCAATGTGCTGGTAGTCCAATAAATGCAGTTTATTTTCCAGTGCTTTGAGGCAGGGGATAAAGGCGCAGTCAGCTAGGGTAAAGCTGTCACCGCATAGCCAATGATTATCAGCCAAGCGCTGGTCAAACTCGGTCAAAATGTTAACTAGGTTTTTTTCCAGTTGCTTTGTTTGTAACTGATTTGCTTGGGACTGCGATGCTAGCCAAGCGTCAATCGCTTTATCTAATACGTTATCGCTGAGTCTATCGTATATCCTGACATACAAGGCTTGAGTTTTGTCGATAGGGATGAGTTGCGTGCCCGAACTAATATAGCTATCTAAGTACTCAATAATAATCGTGGCATCATCAAACGATTCACCGGTTTGTATTTGTAATAACGGTAAACGCAGTGACTTGGAGATCTGCTGTAAGTTGCGTCGATTAAATGCGTTGCTGAGATCTATCTCATGGGGGTAGAAGCTTGCTTGCTTTTCGTATAGAGCAATTAAGGCTTTTTGCGATTGCCGCAGCAGTGGTTGGTAATACAGATCCATAGTTTACATCGGTTCGTAAATTGATTAGTTAATACTAACTCTAGTCGCTAACATGAGGTCTCTCAATGCCAGCAACTGTCGGTGTTAGAGGCTTTACATTATTTAAATGGGTAATCAGTCTTAGCTTCAATCGCTTAGCGCTAATAAAGATGGTTTAAATAACGAGACATACAATGAATCAAATTGAAAAATTTAACGCGATTTACGCTAGAGCGGCGCAACGTAAAGGTGGAGTTGAAGGATTAGAGAGCCTGCTACCGACGGGACTAACAGATAAAGAGTTGTTGCAGTATACCGATGCGCAATTACTTTCAGAGATCAGTAAAAAGGTTTTTCAAAGCGGCTTTGTTTGGCGGATTGTTGAAGCGAAATGGCCTGAATATGAAAAGGCATTTTTTGGCTTCGAGCCATTCAAAGTGCTGATGCTGTCGCCTGAGCAGCTACAGGATCGCGCCAGTGATCCAAAGCTTATCCGCCATATGAAAAAAACCATGGCGATTTATGATAACGCCCATATGGTAAATGACATTGCTGGTGAACATGGCAGTCTAGCTAAGTTTATTGCCGACTGGCCAAGTGCCAATATCACTGGACTATGGGGTGAACTCAAACGTAAAGGTACCCGACTTGGTGGTAATACAGGCCCTTACTTTTTACGTTCGATGGGTAAAGACACCTTTTTATTAACCAATGACGTGCAAGGTTATCTCAAAGCGCACGGTCTCGTTGATTATGGTTTTAGTTCGAAAGCAGGTTTGCAGCAAGTGCAAGATGTGTTTAATCACTGGCAACAAGAGTCAGGCCGGAGTCTTGCGGATATCAGTCGAATACTTGCTTGTAGTGTGGGTGATAACAGGATTTAACCCATGGGGTAGATGGCTTCTCCCCATAGTAATTAACATTTTTAGCGGGTTTTAAAGTAATGCTAAGTCAATGTTAATAGGCTATATCTTAATAGGTTGCGCATAAACTCAAGGCTAACATGTTTTGAATGAAACCGGCTGTGTTAACATTTTTTAAACATATATAACTGATTTTGTGCGTAAATTTTCATTAGCTTACAATTTTTACAGGCATTTTTCTTGTTGGCGTGCGCCCATTGTGAGATAAAGGTGCGTTAAATATTCGACAAAAAAATATGCTTCCAAAGGTGGGTTTGACGGCACTTTCTGCTTTCAAAAAAAAGATTACCGAGTAGATGGCTTTTATTAGGAGTTCTCATGCGGCAAATAGTGAAAATTGCCTCTGTTTTAAGTGTGGCGTTATGGATAAGTGGCTGTGAGCAGAAAGCTGAACAGGCACCACAGCAACGTGGACCAATGGAAGTTGGCGCGATAACGATTGCTGCTAAACCACAGTCAATTTTGGTAGAGCTACCAGGTCGTAGTAAGGCATATCTAGAAGCCGAAGTACGCCCACAGGTTAGCGGTATCATCATGACTCGTGGCTTTACAGAAGGTGGCAATGTTGAGCAAGGTCAGTCGCTTTATCAGATTGAACCTTCAACTTACGAAGCAGCACTTGTTAGTGCTAAAGCTGATTTAACCAGTGCTGAAGCAGCCTTGGTATCAGCGAAAGCCAAAGCGTTACGTTTTGCCAAACTAGTAAAACTGAACTCTATTAGTCAACAAGATTATGATGAAGCTGATGCTGCTTACAAAGAAGCAATGGCGCGCGTGACAGTTGCAAAAGCGGCAATCAACACTGCATCAATCAACCTTGAGTACACTAAAGTTACTGCGCCTATCTCTGGCCGTATTGGTAAGTCTGATGTCACTCCGGGCGCATTGGTTACTGCTAATCAAAGCCAAACATTAGCGACAATTCAACAGCTAGATCCAATCAATATCGATATCGCTCAATCAAGTGCGCAAATGTTACGTCTTAAGACGCAACTTAAGCGTGGTCAACTAGAAGCGGCTGATAACGCTAATGTTGAATTGATCCTTGAAGATGGTACGCCATATGGTCATACAGGTGTGCTGCAATTTGCTGAAGTGACAGTAAATGAAAATACAGGTTCGGTGATTATTCGTGCAGAATTCCCTAACCCTGATGGCACGTTACTGCCTGGTATGTACGTACGTGCTGTACTCAATACTGGTACTGACCCACAAGCGATTTTAGTGCCACAAAAAGCCATTACTCGTAACACTAAAGGTGAAGCGGTAGCTATGGTGATTGAAGATGGCAAGGTTGCAGCGCGTATTGTGACAACCGCAGAAGTGATTGATAACCAATGGCGCATTATTGATGGCTTAAAAGTTGGCGATCAGCTAATTGTTGAAGGCCTACAAAAAATTCGTCCAGGCGCACCAGTAAAGGCGGGTCCTTTGGTCGCTGACAAGAAACCAGAAACACAACAGAAATAGGGCAGAGTTATGGCACGTTTCTTTATCGATCGCCCTATTTTTGCATGGGTGATCGCTATTATTGTGATGCTGGCCGGTGTGCTCTCAATTGTGGGCTTACCAGTATCTCAATACCCAAGTATTGCACCGCCTTCTGTGGTGATCAGTGCTGTTTATCCTGGTGCTTCGGCTAAGACGATGGAAGACTCAGTAACCCAGGTTATTGAGCAACGTATGACAGGTCTTGACCACTTACGTTACATTTCATCGACCAGTGATAGCTTTGGTAATGCACAAATTACCTTAACTTTTAATGCTGAAGCCGACCCGGACATCGCACAGGTACAGGTGCAGAACAAGTTACAGCTTGCAATGCCACTGTTACCGCAAGAAGTTCAGGCGCAAGGTGTTAACGTTAGTAAGTCGAGTGCAGGTTTCTTGATGGTTGCTGGCTTCGTATCTGAAGATGGCTCACTTGATAAAAACGATATTGCCGATTACGTAGGCTCTAATATTCAGGATCCGTTAAGTCGTGTTCCTGGCGTGGGTACTATTGAGTTGTTTGGTGCGCAATATGCGATGCGTATATGGCTAGATCCATTAAAACTGACACAATATAACCTGACAACCCAAGACATTATTGCTTCGATTCGTGAGCAAAATGCGCAGGTGTCGGCGGGTCAGTTAGGTGGTGCTCCATCGCTTGCAGGCCAAGAGCTAAACGCAACGGTATCGGCACAAAGCCGACTACAAACAGCTGAACAATTTAAAAAGATCATCATTAAAGCCGACACTTCTGGTGCAAAAGTTTTCCTAGAAGATGTTGCTCGAGTGCAGCTAGGTGCTGAAAGCTACGCAGTTGAGTCGTTCTACAACGGCAAACCTGCAGCGGGTATTGGTATTCAATTAGCGACAGGTGCAAACGCTTTGGCTACGGCTGAAGGCGTACGCGCTAAAATTGAAGAGCTAATGCCGTTTTTCCCTGATGGCATGAAAGTCGTTTATCCATACGACACTACTCCGTTCGTTGAGAAATCAATTGAAGGTGTTGTGCATACACTGCTTGAAGCTGTTGTTCTCGTATTCTTGATCATGTACCTGTTCTTACAGAACTTCCGCGCAACGTTAATTCCAACGATTGCCGTGCCTGTGGTGCTATTGGGTACATTTGCTATTTTGGCCGCAGCTGGCTTCTCAATTAACACGCTAACCATGTTTGCTATGGTACTGGCAATTGGTCTTCTGGTGGATGACGCGATTGTTGTAGTAGAGAACGTTGAACGTGTTATGCAAGAGGAAGGCCTCAGCCCTGTTGAGGCAACCAAGAAGTCGATGGACCAAATCACTGGTGCGCTAGTAGGTATTGGTTTAACGCTTTCTGCGGTATTTGTTCCTATGGCATTTATGTCTGGTTCAACCGGTGTTATTTACCGTCAGTTCTCGATTACGATTGTGTCAGCGATGGCGCTATCTGTAATGGTGGCGATTATTCTAACACCAGCACTTTGTGCGACCATGTTAAAGCCGATTGCAAAAGGCGAAAGTCATGCAAAAACCGGTTTCTTTGGTTGGTTTAACCGTAAGTTTGACGCTCTAACATCACGTTACGAAGCTAGCGTGGCAGCAATGATTAAGCGTACTGGTCGCACTATGATGGTGTACCTAGCGATTACGGTTGCTGTGGGTTGGATCTTCATGCGTATGCCAACGGCATTCTTACCAGACGAAGACCAAGGTATCTTGTTTACTCAGGCTATTTTGCCGGTTAACTCGACGCAGCAAGAAACTAAACAAGTACTTGAGCGTGTGACTGATTTTTACCTAAACGATGAAGCTGCTAACGTTAAGTCAGTATTTAGCGTATCGGGCTTTAGTTTCGCGGGTAATGGTCAAAACATGGGTATTGCTTTCGTTGGTCTAAAAGACTGGGCTGAACGAAGCGAACCTGGCCAAGACGTACAGTCAGTTGCTAATCGTGCCATGGGCATGTTTATGCAAATGAAAGAAGCGTTCGTGTTTGCTTTCGTTCCGCCAGCTGTTATCGAATTAGGTACAGCTAACGGTTTCGACTTCTACTTGCAGGATAAAAATGGCCAAGGTCATGACAAGCTAGTTGAAGCGCGCAACATGTTACTGGGTATGGCTGCACAAAATCCAAACCTTGTGGGCGTACGCCCTAATGGTCAGGAAGATGCGCCAATGTATCAAGTTCATATCGACCACGCGAAACTACGTGCCTTAGGCATTGATATTGAAGCAGTTAATAGCGTACTTGGTACGGCTTGGGGTGGCAGCTATGTAAACGACTTTATCGACCGTGGTCGTGTGAAGAAAGTTTATGTACAAGGTGAAGCTGAATACCGTATGCAACCAGAAGATCTTGATTCTTGGTATGTGCGTAACGACAAAGGCGAAATGGTGCCATTCTCAGCCTTTGCTACTGGTAGTTGGGAATACGGTTCGCCACGTCTAGAACGTTTCGGCGGATTACCAGCAATGAATATTCAAGGTGGTACTGCGCCTGGATACAGTACCGGTGCGGCGATGGAAGACATCGAAGCTATGGTTAAGAAATTACCACCAGGGTTTGGTATCGAGTGGAACGGTCTTTCTTATGAAGAACGTCTATCTGGTAACCAAGCACCTATGCTGTATGCCTTGTCAATCGTAGTGGTATTCTTGGTTCTAGCAGCGCTTTATGAGAGCTGGTCAGTGCCATTTGCGGTTATCTTAGTGGTACCGCTAGGTATCATTGGTGCACTTATTGCGATGAATGGTCGTGGTTTACCAAACGACGTGTTCTTCCAAGTAGGTCTACTAACCACAGTGGGTCTGGCGACTAAGAACGCTATCTTGATTGTGGAATTCGCTAAAGAGTTCTATGAGAAAGGGGCTGGTCTTGTTGAAGCAACTCTACACGCGGTTCGAGTGCGTTTACGTCCAATTCTTATGACGTCATTAGCATTCGGTCTAGGTGTGGTTCCACTTGCTATCAGTAGTGGTGTAGGTTCGGGTAGCCAGAACGCTATCGGTACTGCGGTACTTGGTGGCATGATGAGCTCGACCTTTATGGGGATCTTCTTTATCCCAATCTTCTTCGTCATCGTTGAACGTATGTTCAGTAAACGCGAACGAGATGCAGCGAAAGCTGCAAAGGCAGAAGCCAAAGCTGCAAAAGCGAATAAGTAATTTAGTCGCTAATGTGCTAAACATTAAAAAGCCCAGCAAATGCTGGGCTTTTTGTTGTTAAAGGATAGGACGGTGCCTCGTAACTACTAGAACCTAGGTCCTAGGATCTAGGACCTAGGACCTAAAACCTAGCCTCTATTTTTAAACTTTCCTAAACCTATATCGTATGGCGTATCGAGCAACTGAGTAATAGCTCATCATTGTCTAATGCGCGTACCTGACATTCAATTGCTGTGATTAAGCCATATGAAGCGCGACCATTATTACGTGGAATAGTGGTTGAGCCGGGGTTAAACAGCAAAATATCGTCACGATATTCAGCAACAGGAATATGGCTGTGACCAAATACCAGAGCATCGCTGCTTTGTAGTGGTGGCAGTTGTTGTGGGTTATAAATATGACCATGGGTTAGAAATAACCGCATCTGTGGCAGCAATACATGGGCGTAACTAGCAGTAATAGGAAACTGCAGCAGTGTTTGGTCTACTTCGCTATCGCAGTTACCACGCACTGCAATAATCTGCTTGCTATAAGCGTTAAGGGCTTCAGCTGTCTCGACAGGGTTATAACCGTCAGGAATGGCATTGCGTGGGCCGTGGTTGAGTAAGTCGCCCAGCAGAATAAGGTGATCAGCGTTAGATGCTTCAAAGCGAGCTAACATGGCTTGGGTGGCTGTAACAGAGCCGTGCAGATCGGAAGCGATAAATAGTTTCATAGCGAGGTCTTTCTCTACAGATAATGGCTTTATAGCTATTATCTTATTCGATAAGGATTGGCTCATTATAGACCCTAACGCCTAGGATGAGTGTGAGGTATGGCTAAAAGCATTCAGGAAAAAGGCTTAGCAATTTACTAAGCCTTTTGTTGGTAAATAAAAGAGTTAAGGCGTGTAATAGGTTGCTGCACCAGGGCCAACAGGTAAGCCAAAGCCAAACACCCAGATAAAGAAGAAGCTAGTCCAACCAATAAAGAACACAATCGTGTATGGCAACATGGTGGCGATTAAGGTGCCAATACCTAGGTTTTTATTGTATTGCGATGCTACCGCTAAAATTAAGCCGAAGTAACTCATCATTGGGGTGATAAGGTTAGTTACCGAGTCACCAATTCGGTATGCAGCCTGAATAGTTTCAGGTGCATAACCCACTAACATTAACATCGGGACAAATACCGGTGCCGTCACTGCCCACTGGGCAGAAGCACTGCCTAGCATTAAGTTAATAAAGCCACACATGGCAATAAAGACGACAAATACAAGAGGGCCTGTAAGGCCGATAGCTTGTAGTGCATCAGCGCCGGCAACCGCAAATACTGAGCCTAAGTTAGTCCAAGTAAAGAAAGCCACAAATTGTGAGGCAAAAAATACCAACACGATATACATACCCATGCTACTCATACTGTGAGACATAGCATTGATCACGTCGATATCACGTTTCATGGTGCCAACAATTCGGCCATAGACTAAGCCCGGAATCGCGAAGCAGATAAAGATAAAGGCGACAATGCCCTTTAAAAACGGTGAACCAGACACTAATCCGGTTTTTGGATCTCTGAGCGGTGCACCTTCAGGTACCACAGTCAATGCCAACAACAGCGACATGATTACTATGGCGATCCCCGCTGCTTTTAGGCCACGTTTTTCAATAGCGCTAACTTGCTCCATTTTGGCTTCGCCGAGATCATTGGCTGCCTGACTCGGATCATATTGCCCGAGCTTAGGTTCAACGATTTTTTCGGTAACAAAAGCACCTAAAAAAGTAATGATGAAAGTAGAAGCAAACATAAAGTACCAGTTGGCCTCAGGACCAACGGTATACTCTGGATCTATCATGCGCGCAGCAGCTTCGGTGATACCTGAAAGTAATGGATCGACGGTTCCTAACAACAGGTTTGCACTGTAACCACCAGATACCCCGGCAAACGCAGCGGCTAAGCCCGCCAAAGGATGTCGCCCTAGTGAGTGGAAAATCATCGCCGCCATTGGGATCAGTACTACGTAACCAAGCTCCGCTGCGGTATTGGAAACGATACCTGCGAATACGATAGTAAGCGTTACTAAACGCTTTGATGTACCCATGACCAGTGAGCGCATTGCAGCTGATAATAGCCCTGAACGTTCAGCAATCCCAACACCTAGCAAGGCTACAAGCACAGTGCCTAATGGGGTAAAGCCGGTAAAGTTAGTCACTAAGTTAGAGACAATCATCCGTAAACCTTCAGCATTCATTAGGCTGACGACATGGATCATACCATCGCTACTACGTCCAGCTGCGCCCTCTGGTCTAGGGTCAACGACGCTTAATTCAAAATATCCGGCAATACCGCTGATGACGACAACAGCAGCACAAAAAATGGCAAAAAGAGTAATGGGATGTGGCAGCAAGTTTCCTAATTTTTCTACGATATTGAGGAAACGAACAAACCAACCGCTGACTTGAGGATCGAGAGAGGCACCACCTGACTGCGGCAGGTGATCTCCGTTATTACTGCTCATGGTTTTTCCTTACAAGATGTTGTTATTATTTTTTAATTATTTTGGTATTGCTTTGGGTATATCTACGGCAGGAATAGCGTTTGATTGGCGCTAAGATGCGACTTCGAGTTATTCGAAGCTGCAGGCATCATGGATAAGTAAAATTAATTGAACCTTAATAGGATCGCCTATTAAATCGCAATAGTGATCGGTAGCACGCTTTGGTGATACAGGTATGAGAGGGATAAAAAAGACCTAGCTACGAATAGCTAGGTCTCCGATATTGAGTTGAGTAAAGTCGAATGGTTATGGCGTGTAGTAGGTTGCCGCCCCTGGGCCTACAGGTAAACCAAAAACAAATACCCAGATGAAGAAGAAGCAGGTCCAACCGATAAAGAATACGATTGAATATGGCAGCATAGTGGCAACTAGCGTACCGATACCGAGATTCTTCTTATATTGCGATGCCACCGCTAAAATGAGTCCGAAGTAGCTCATCATTGGGGTGATCAGGTTAGTCACTGAGTCACCAATTCGGTAAGCCGCCTGAATAGTTTCTGGTGCGTAACCAACTAGCATCAACATAGGCACAAAGATAGGCGCTGTTACGGCCCACTGGGCAGAAGCACTGCCTAACATTAAGTTGATAAAGCCACACATCATAATAAACAGCACGAATACCAACGGCCCAGTTAAGCCAACCGCATTGAGTGCGTCGGCACCAGACACTGCCAATACCGCACCTAAGTTAGTCCATTTAAAGAAAGCGACAAACTGCGAGGCAAAGAACACCAGTACGATATACATGCCCATGCTGCTCATACTGCTAGACATCGCATTAATTACATCGATATCGCGCTTCATTGTGCCAACAACGCGGCCATAAACTAAGCCGGGGATCGCAAAGCAGATAAAGATAAAGGCTACGATACCTTTTAAGAAAGGTGAGCCAGCCACTAAGCCAGTTTCTTGGTTTCTAAGTGGTGCGCCTTCAGGAATAATAGTGAGAGCCAGTATGGCTGACATCACTAGTACAGCTAGACCGGCAATCTTTAAGCCTTTCTTTTCTAGCGCTGTAACCGTATCCATTTTTTGTTCGCTAAGATCAATTGCAGCTTCACTGCTGTCATATTTTCCTAGCTTAGGCTCAACAATTTTCTCAGTGACAAAGGCGCCTAAAAAAGTAATCAAGAACGTAGAAACAAACATGAAGTACCAGTTTACTTCTGGGCCAACGATGTAATCAGGATCAATCATCTGTGCTGCGGCTTCGGTGATCCCTGATAGCAGTGGATCGACTGTGCCTAAGAGCAAGTTTGCACTGTATCCACCAGATACACCGGCAAAAGCGGCTGCAAGGCCAGCAAGCGGGTGTCGGCCTAAAGAGTGGAATATCATCGCAGCCATTGGGATAAGTACCACATAACCTAATTCTGATGCAGTATTGGAGACAATACCGGCAAACACTAAGGTTAAGGTAACTAAACGCTTAGAAGCGCCCATAACCAGCAAGCGCATTGCTGCGGATAAAAGCCCTGAGCGGTCGGCGATACCGACACCTAAAAGAGCAACGAGCACAGTGCCTAATGGGGTAAAGCCGGTAAAGTTAGTCACCAAGTTGGAGACAATCATTCGCAGACCTTCAGCATTCATCAGGCTAACTACATGGATTAAGCCATCAGCGCTGCGGCCCGAAGCACCTTCAGGGCGAGGGTCGACCACAGTTAATTCAAAATAACCGGCAATACCGCTGATAACGACAACAGCGGCACAAAACATCGCAAATAGCGTAATAGGGTGAGGCAGTAAATTTCCGAGTCTTTCAACGACGTTTAGGAAGCGTACAAACCAACCACTAGGTTGGTTATTTGGGTCCGAGGGGACATCATTAGGCAAAGGTAAGCTATCGCCATTATTGGAGCTCATAGGGTCTTCCTTCAATATTAATTATTATTTTTATTATTCTACTGATGTGTAGCACGAGTAGCTACTAATGAGCATTTATTGTTGCACCAATGTGGCATGATGGATAAATAAAATTAATTAAACCTTAAAATCTGTTATTTAGTATAGGGATAACAAAAGCATAGCCAGTTAGGTAGGGTAAGGTTTTGCGGCGATTCATCGGGTATTTTCGAGGTAAAACAGGGGGCAAAAAAAAGACTCATATAGGATGAGTCTAAAGGGGATTGATTAACAATTTCCGTTGGGATTGCAATTACTATAACTAGTGCAAGCTGTACTCAGGCTGAATGATTAGTTGAGGAAAAGCAGCGCAGGGCTTGTTTGGTTTCCTTGGGGGTTAAATATAATAAGTTGCTTATATTTAAGATAAAAAAAAGGACTCACATGAATGAGTCCGAAGGGGATAATGGATAGCTTGTCCGTTAGGAGTGGGATAACTATAGCTAACTCAAGCTGTACTGATACTGAATAAACTCACGATCCTATGTAGCCTCATTACTCTTAGGCTTATGTTAAAAATAATGCGAAATAGAGATAAATAACCAAGTAAAGTCAAAGTTAATTTAAAGTAGATGAAAATTTACATTTAAATGATGGTTATGGACTATAAATGCCTATGATGACTAAATAGTTGCTCAAAAAAACACTGTTTTGTTTTTATCTATAATCTATATTTTTCAATAAATTACTGTATTTGTAAGTTAAATTTTACGCATTGCTCTCTATTTTCGTTTAGCTAAATTAAAAAAATGCTTAAAAGAGAGGATTAAGTGCGTTTGAACATCGTCTTAGAGCCTGTTTGACCATTCTTTTTTGTAAGCGTGCTTAAAAAATGACGTGTTTGTTTGAAGGTGAAACCATTACATAAACTGGATTTAGTTACGTAAATAGGTAACAGTATGGCAACAACAATGAAATTGATTTCTGCATTGCGGCGGTTTTGCTGGCAAAAATGATACGCTTTTCATGACAAAAACAATAATAGGACGCGTAAATGGAAGGGATATTTTTGACATTAGCCTTAGTAGCGATTATTGGCTACCTTTGGTATGTGAGCTTAATTAAAAAACGTAACACTGGCCGCGAAGCCTTGTCTGGTATTGATGTTCAACTAAAAAAACGTTCAAACCTTGTACCTAATATTCTTAAGATTGCTCAGAAATATATGGATCATGAGCAAGCTTTACTTAGCGAAATTACCGAGCTTAGAACGTTAGCAACTAAAGGCTACGATGACGTTGATCCCGAGTCAGTTAAGCAACATCTGCACGTTTCTGAAAAGCTTAATCAAAAAATGTCACAACTTATGGTTAGCGTTGAAAACTATCCAGAGCTCAAGTCAGACAACACTATGTTGCAGGCGATGCAAACGTATAACGAGGTTGAAGCCCAGCTATCTGCAGCGCGTCGTTTTTATAACTCGGCAGTGTCTGAGTTAAATACTGCTGTGGAGATCTTCCCAGGTTCGATTATCGCATCAATGGCCAAAGTTAAAGTGATGCCATTTTATGAGGCAGATGAAACCGCAAAAGCCTCAATCGATGCGGCTGATTACCTAAAGTAATAGCAGGTAGTTTATATCACTGGGTTTTAGTCTTACTTATTTGGGATCAGGCACAGGATGAATCTGATAACGTTTTTGTTTGGTGCACCAATTAAAGCTATTCGTCATAGTCATAACCTTGTGGCTGCCCCTAATGAAATCGCGCAATTTAAGCAATATTATCAACAGCACCTACAACCGCTAACCAGTAAGTTTGAAAACGCGAGAGTCGCAAGCTTAAAGGCTTGCCGTCAACGTTTGTATCTCAGTAGTATTATTTATATTGCGACTGTAGGTTTGGCTTTTATGTTTATGCCTTACTTACGGCTATCTGAGCCTCTGATGGTTTATTTAATAGGGCTTGTGGTTTTGGCACTGCCTTTTTTATGGTGGTTATACAATCCCGTTAAGCGCTACAAACAAGATGTAAAACTAAAAATTTATCCGCTAATTTTTAAATATTTTGGTGATGATTTTATTTTTAGCGCAGATCATAAAATGAGCTTGTCGATGCTAAAGGCATCTAAATTGTTGCCTTACTATGAAGATGCAAGCTTTTCTGATTATGTACAGGGCAGCTATAACGGTGTTGATATCGCCTTAAATGAACTGCATCTGACCAAGCAAGTAAGGCGCGATAAGTCGACCGATACTGTTAGTGTTTTTAAAGGGTTAATCATAGAGTTAAGTAGTCACAAAGCGTTTCGAGGTCATACTGTGGTGGTAAAAACTCGAGGTGGCTTAGTGAATTTTCTATCGGATTCATTTAAGGGGTTAGATAGAGTAAAGCTGGAAGATCCTATTTTTGAAAAGCAGTTTGATGTGTTTACCACTGACCAAATAGAGGCGCGTTACTTGCTTACCGTGAGCTTTATGGAGCGTTTACAGGAGTTGTCTGCCAGCTTTGGCAATAAAATTCAGTGTGCATTTTATCGTAATAAGTTGCTGATCATGCTTGGCACTAAAGAGGATCGTTTTGAAATGGCATCAATATTTAAAGCAGCAACCTTTGAATATGAGTTTAGCCAGATAAATAAAGAGATGAAACAGCTGTTTGCTATTGTCGATATCTTGCAACTTGAGCAGTCAACTGGCTTATGATTAAGCATTACTTGTTACTCAGTTTACTGCTTATATCTACTAATGTAGCGAGTCAGACGAGTAAGCCTCATTTTGCGGCGAAGCCTGCTGATAAAGGAGAATTGCAGCGTTCGGTTGTGCGTTCTCAGTCAGCAGTTTCCAGTGATAAGCCCCCTAAAGAGCAAGGCGAAAAGGTATACCACTATCGCAACCAAGCTGGCAGTTTAGTGTTTAGCGATTATGCGCCGCAGCAAGGTCATTATCAGGTGTTATTGTTTGACTGCTACGCCTGCCAACCAGAATCTACGATTAACTGGCAATCTATTCCGTTGTTTACCTCACTATATAAAGAACAAATAGCCTTAGCTGCGAGTACCTACCAGCTTGAACCCGCGCTTATTCGTGCAGTCATTCATGCTGAGTCAGCGTTTAAAGTCGCTGCAGTATCTAAGGCGGGCGCTCAAGGGTTGATGCAATTAATGCCTGAAACGGCAAAAGAGCTAGGAGTGAATGATGTGTTTCACCCGCAACAAAACATTTCCGCAGGTAGTCGTTATTTAGCACAGTTATTGAAACGTTTTGATGGTGATATTGCCTTGGCATGTGCGGCCTACAATGCTGGGGCGTCGAGAGTCGAGCAATATAAGGGAGTACCACCTTTCTCTGAAACTCAGGCTTATGTTGAGCGAGTGCAGATCCTGTTAAAGCGCTATCGCAGTAGCTAAGCGCTTAACAGTTCAGTTTGGTTTATGCGGGGATAGCAGTTTGTTTAACTCGCAGCTTGTTCGATTCAGCTTGCGTTTGATTTGCTTTTTTGGCGCGTGATCGAATATCAAACCACACCATAGGCACCACAACTAAACAAAGTGCAATATTCGAAAGTGGCATAGCCATCCATACGCCATTCACGCCTAAAAACTTAGGTAAAATCATTAAGAATGGCAGTTGGATAAGCATGTTGCCGCAAGCTATAACTAAGGCTTTTACACCTTGGTTGGTGGCCATAAAATAGATAGATGAAAGTGCAATAAATCCATCTAACGGCATGGCAAATAAGTGCATTTTAATGCCTTCGATGGCGGTAGCGATTAACAATGGGTCATCATTGTTAAATAAGCCCACCATAGTTTCAGGTAATAGGTTCAGCAGTAATACCCAGCTAGTGCCAGCAATTAAGGTGACTTTAACTGATAGCTTAAGCATTTTATTGATGTTTTCATGCTGTTCCGCGCCATAGTAGTAGCTCACAGGCGGCTGCATACCTTCGGCGATACCTTCAGCAACGAGGTAATACAGCACCATTAAATAGCCGACAATCGCAAAGGCGCCTACCGTAAGTGGCGTACCGTATTCAGTGAAAAGGCGATTATGTAGCGCGAATACAAAGCTAGTATATAGATACATAAACAAGCTAGATGAGCCAAGTAGGATTATTTGCTTAGCAAAACTGCCATTAAACCAGCTGAATTTTGCCGACCAATTAATGCTGCTTAACTTAGAGCAGAAGTAAGTAAAACCAAGAATACAAACAACAGCTTGGGCGCTAATAGTGGCAATGGCTGCGCCGAGTAAACCAAATTCAAAAACGCCAATCAGTAAGTAGTCGAGCAGAATATTAATCAATGCGCCTAGTACCATTAAACCAGTGGCCATATTAGGGCTTTCGTCATTTCTGATCAGTAACGGAACGGCCGAGGCTATAACCGTAATGGCGGCTCCCCATGTAAATACGCCAATATAATCTTGTGCCATCACTAAGGTGGCGCCAGCTCCGCCTTGCGCCATGAGAAAGTCGCTGCTAAATAGCGACAAAATCGTGGTAGAAATTACAGCTAATAGCAGCATTAACACTAAGCTACTGGTTAAAATAGTTGCTGCTGCGCGGGTGTCACCTTTGCCGCGCTGGATCGACAACAAGCTGCCGCTACCCATGCCGACCATGATGCCAAAACCCACCATGAAGTAGATCACTGGCCAAGCCATATTGATTGCTGCTAGTCCCTCAAAACCTATGTAATGACCAATAAAAATCCCGTCAACGATTTGGTATAGGCCGTTAACTAGCATGGCTGCAATTGCTGGCAAGGTATAACGCCAGAATGTGCGGCTGATTGACTGATTTTGAGTGGTTTCGATGTTTGGATCTAGCATAGGTATATCAAGGTTGAACAATAAAGTTTGCCAAGTTACTCTGTATTTGAGATTGAATAAAGTTAGTTACTATCTGTTTTTAATATAGGTTGCTGGAGCAAGAAACTGATAATGAGCTGGACACTAGATGAGTTAAACGCCTTTGTTTATTCGGTTAAGCTAGGTTCGTTTTCTGCTGCGGCACGTAAGATGGGCAAGGCGCAGTCGCGGATCAGTACTGCAGTGAGTAATTTAGAAGCGGACTTAGGCTTTGAACTATTTGATCGCAGTGCAAAATTACCGGTTTTGACCAAACTGGGGGAAGAGATGTTTATTGAGGCACAGTCGGTTATTACCCAGTGCCAGCGCTTAAACGCTCGAGCAATGAGCGTGACCGCTGGCGAGGAAATTAGTCTGACTGTCGCCATGGATGAAGCGGTTCCGGTTACCGCATTTGAGGCGTTATTTCAGCGTTGCTCAGTGCAATTCCCTTTATTAAAACTGACGATTATTAATGGCTCACAAGAAGACATTGCAGCTTGGGTTGATGCTGGACGAGCTGATATTGGCATTATGTTCCACACCGCTAATACGTTACCTGACTCGCTCGACTTTATGTCGATTGGGCAATTTAAGCAGAGCTTAGTGGTTGCGCCTAGCCATGCGCTGGCGGCAACACCTGCGCCGACCTTAGAGCAGTTGATGCAATATCGGCAGTTAGCCATTTGCGATATTACTGGCCAGTCACAAACGCCACCTTTGTCGGCAAACTATTGGTATATAGATAGTTATTACTACATAGTTGCTCTCGTACTCCAAGGCGTGGGTTGGGCATTAGTACCTGAACATGTGGCTAAATCAGATTGGTATATTGACGATCTTTGTGTGCTATCGACGGAATATATTACTGAGCCGCTGTTGGTGGAAATGGGCGTAGTAAACCGCCGTGATAATCAAATCGGCCCAGTGATGCACTGGTTATTTGATGAGCTACATTCTGTGTTGCAATAGGGCAAAGACAGGGCACTCGCAAGCTCGTTTCTAGGACGTTCGCAGGCTCACTGCTAGGACGGTGCTACGCACCTACTAGGTCGCCAACAAGTTGGCTGCTAGGAAAAGCTAAAAGACAGGGCACTCGCAAGCTCGTTTCTAGGACGTTCGCAGGCTCACTGCTAGGACGGTGCTACGCACCTACTAGGTCGCCAACAAGTTGGCTGCTAGGAAAAGCTAAAAGATAGGGCACTCGCAGGCTCGTTTCTAGGACGTTCACAGGTTCACTACTAGGACGGTGCTACGCACCTACTAGGTCGCCAACAAGTTGGCTGCTAGGCAAAGCTAAGAGATAGGGCACTCGCAAGCTCGTTTCTAGGACGTTCGCAGGCTCACTGATAGGACGGTGCTACGCACCTACTAGGTCGCCAACAAGTTGGCTGCTAGGAAAAGCGTAAAGATAACGGCTCTACATCTTTTGCTTTCCCTAGAACCTAGAACCTAGGACCTTTCTTTGCTTTCCTAGGACCTATCTTTTACTCCGGCACTTCCTGTTTAACTACCGTTTTGCCACCACTTTGGCCTAGGCGACGCTCTAAATAATCCAGCATCTCTTTGGCGCTAGTGTCTAGTTGCCAAGGTGGGTTAATGATCCATAAACCCGCTGCCGTCATACCAAATTCATTACTATCCGGCTTGATAGCTTGCTCGATACGTAATTGGTTTTTAATGCCACTTTCAGCAAGCAGCTTAAGCATGCCTTCGGTTTGCTCACGGTCAACCACCGGATACCACAGCATGTATACGCCAGTAGCAAAACGCTTGTGGGCTTTGATTATGGCTTTGGCGACATCTTGGTAGTCGGTTTTTATCTCGTAACTTGGGTCGATCAAAATCACCCCACGACGCTCAAGTGGAGGCACGGCAGCAATTAAGCCTTTTAGACCATCACCTTTGATTACACGCACAGAGCGATCGCCTGTGTATTGTTCTTCAAGGGTTAAATAATCAGTGCCGTGTAACTCATGCAATACCATGCGGTCTTTTTCACGCATGTTCATATCCACAAAGGCAGGTGAACCCGGATAAAACTCAAGCTCTTGTTTGCCTTGGTTGAAGTGTTTTACATCTTCAATGTACTGCACGAGTGATTCAGGAAGATCGGTTCTGTCCCACAGCTTCGCCACACCATCTAAGTATTCACCGGTTTTTTTAGAAAACTCATCAGTTAATGCATAACCGCCAGCACCGGCATGGGTGTCGATATAAGCCATTGGCTTATCTTTTTTGTGCATGAGTTTAAGCACTTGTAGTAAAACTGCGTGCTTGAGGACGTCGGCATAATTGCCAGCGTGGTAGCCGTGACGATAACTTAACATTGCGTTTAAAACCAAAGATGGGAAGAACGCTGATTATATACCCAAACGCTGTTGAAGTGCAGCGTTGCAGCTAAAATGGCTTAGATTGCAGCGCCAAATATGGGGTTAGCTGTCCAACTTATAGTTTTAGGGTTTGTCGCTGCATCCACATTATGTTGTCGTTAACCAGTGGCAGTTGCCAAATAGCGGTACCATCGTCTTGATAGACTCGATAGAAACTCAGCTGTTCTTGGGTTAAATGCTGCTTTCTCAGCGCAAGGTAGATAATTTGCGCGGTATCAGATAGGGCATTAGGTGATGATAGAGTGGTTTTACTCACCTCGACGTCAAAGCGCTCTACAGTGCGTTGTTGCCACTTTTCTGTGGTGCGTTTGAACTGACCGCGGATTTCATAGCGAATAGGTGTGGTGTAACAGTCTTCATCGGTAATACAGGCGGCGAAGTAGAAAATACCGTTATCAGGTGCAAGATCAACCAATGAAATTCGCATATCACTGCGAACGAGGCGGTGATCATCAATCGCAAAGTACAGATCGCCATGATAAATCTGCTCTTTTAAGTCGCCTTGATGCGCTTTTAGTTCTGGTAAATCTAGCTTGTTATAGGTTTTCTGCTCCATCCTGATTTTGGTGGTGAGAAAGTCAGATAACGCTAATTGACTGCCATGTTGGGTTTCGCTAGTGATATTAATTAGCTGTTTGCCGCTGCACTGTCCTTGTTGGTAGTTGGGGCAAATAGCAAAGCTGTCCATCTTGTCGGTTAGTAATGCAAAGCTGCTAAAGCTGGAGAATGGGGCTTGCCAGTTTGGCTCATCACTAATTTGGTTTTTAAGGCGCTTATTGGTAGCGGTGCTAAGCTCAGCTTGAGCAGCTGGGGTAAACACTCGAATATTGCCGCTAACATTACTAAGGCTGCTTGTGACTAAGCTTTCGTTATAGGGTGCTTGATTATGGTTAATATAGGCGAAACTCAGCAAGAGCAGCGATGCGATAACTGCCAATGTAAATAACAAGGCGGCCTTTGGTTTTTTAAAGTAATTAGGTTGATTGTGTTTGCTTTCTAGATGCAGCACATAACCGTGGCGAGGAATGGTTTTGAGTTCTACCTCAGGATAATTGGCCAGTTTTTTGCGCAGTACGCTGATGCACTGTTGTAAGGATGATGCTGATACGACTCGGTCGTGCCAGCCAGCCTCTAGTAAGGCTTCTCGAGTAATAAGCGTACCTTGGTGCTTGAGCATCAATTGCAGCACGGCGGTCTCGGCGAAGCTGAGTTCGATACGTGACGAGTCTTCAGCATCAAAAAGGTGTTGCTGAACCACGTTTAAGCTTAGCGTTGACGTTAGTTGCACGGTTATTCTCTAATAAAACAGATATCTAATTGAGTATATTCTTAGGCTTATTGCTGAGGAAATTTTTGCCTACAAAGTTTGATCCAGTTCAGGATTTGCCGCTTGCTTGCCAGCTAGCGCAAGCCTGTAGTTGATTGAGAAAATCAATTAATGCATATAAGTCTGTGAAAACCACAAAAGCTGCAGCCCAATGCTAAGCATTGGGCTGCTTGATATCTTTTGCAGGGACATCAATTGTTTTAGGCTTTAACCTTATAGGTTATGCACCTCTTTTAGGTTGTCGATAGAGTGACAAACGCCGCAAGCTTCAACCTGTAGCTCATTTGCTGACACACCAAAACGACCACCATTTTGCTCCATATGGGCACGTACGGCTTTGTTAATCACCATCTTACCGTTAGCGTCTTCTTGCTTAGCATGACATGCGTAGCAGGTTGCTGAAACCGGTGAGGTGTAAGCGTCAACTGTGATATCAGTAGCAGGGTGGGCACGTGAGTCTGGGTTGTAGTCCAAATCAAGTGCTAATGGGCGTCCCACAGCTGTTAGACGGTCAACACCAAAGGTATCGCCCTCGTGGCAGCGGTAACAGTTAGCTTTATCTGCTGGGAACTCAATGTTACGTACGCCATTGGCACGATCTTGAGTCGCACGTTGATTCGTATGCAGTGAGTGCATCCAAACTTTATGGTCTGGGTGGCTTACTGTTAACTGCTCAACATAATCCCAATCACTTGGTTTTGTGTGCATTTCACGAATGGCCTGAGTCGGCGGTGTGTTCGGGTTGTGACATGCCAAACAAGGATCAACGATATCGGCTGTAGAGCTTAAGAAGCCTGGCTTACCTTTAGCTACCATGGCGCGCTCTGCGAACGGACGAATATGTTCGCCTAGCTCGTCATGATCATGGCCTGAGAAACAAGTCGTATCAGCTAGCTCTTTGTTGATCTCAGTGTTGCGGCTATGACAGTTGCGACAAGCTAACTCTGAGTTATCGTTAAACTCATCATAACCATGACAAGTACCACAGGTTTTATTGCTGACAATCACTGGACGCTTAGCTTCTGGTGCATCAGTGAGGCCATGTTTATCGAAGAACCAGCGCTTGTTGGCTTCTGCGTTCTTAGTGTGGCCTGCTTGATCACAGCTCACTAGATTTTGTGCGTCATCAAAACAGTAAATAAAGCGGTTAGTGATAAAGCCTGCGTCATCAATTAAGTCACCAGAAATGGCATCTTGAGTGACGATAGGGCCCATTAGATAAGTAAATACATTGTCTTGTGAGCTATGTAGCGGTGTACGTTCACGCTCACCTGCAGGTGTGTTACCACTGCCGTCTTGAGTAATGTCTTTCTTATTACTCTTAACAAAGATGCTGTAACCACGGCTCGTGGTGAAGTCGACCGAGGTTCCCCAGTTTACGTATAACTGTAGGTTTTTAATCCAGTCAGCATCGGCAGGGTTGTTATTGGCAACGCTAATACGCTCACCTTGACGGTCAAGTAGTGCAAAGCTGATCTCTGCGAAATGTTGGCCATTTTGTTCTACTAACTTGGCCTCTTCAAGGCTGATATTAACGATATTACGCTGATCTTCCTCAACCGCTTTTTCTGATTTACTCATGTGTACATCATAAGTGTTTTCAGGCGAGTGACAGGTTAAGCAGTTACCGTTATCTGGTTGAGTGCTATGATCATAAACTGGGTTAGTCGTCATATCGTGACAGCTTGAACAGGTCTCACGTGTTGGCACTAAGTTCCAGTTGCTGGCTTGTAGCTCAGTTTCACTCACTTCTTTTGAGTGACAGCTAGTACAGTTACCCAAAGCTTGCGGCGTAATACCAATATGAGCGGTGTGAGCGAGTACCGGCCAAACCATCTCTGGGTTGTCCATGTTATTGCTAGTGTGGCAACTAGCACAGTTTTCAATGTTAGCACCACCATGCTTAATAGACGCAATATCGTCGTGACAGCTTAAGCATGAGCTACCATCAATGATGCTGCGATTGTCGGTGACTTCACTACCATCAACGTTGAAGTCAGTGATCACTTCTGTGGCTGGTAGGTTGTCTGTTGCTAATACGCTAAACAGCACGCGTTGAGTGAAGTCGCTATTGTGGCTGATATCGCCCATGGTTAACGGCGCATGCATGGTGTAGCGGTAACTACCATCCATATTATCAACTAAAGTGCCGGCGCAGCCCTTGGCTGGCGAACAGGTTTCACTCGCCAGTTTTTGCCATTGTGAGCGCTCGCCTTCAATTTGTGGCAGCAATTGTGCAGCATTGACTTTGATTGCGGCGATCTTGATTACAGGGATCGCCAGTTCGTTTTCAGCGGTAAAGTCGATACTCAGAATGTTGTCTGTGATTGAAGTGTCGGTCAGCGTTAGCGTGAGTACTTCGGCTTGGGTAGTGGTGTTTCCACCAGGCTTGCCATCTTCACCGTCTTTACCATCATCGCCGGAACAGGCTGTCATACCGATTGAGCATGCAGCAAGTAGCGTGGCATAGCACAGATTCTTATTAAAGGTTTGTGGGTTCATCATCATTTTATCCTGCTTAATTCTTTTTAGAGCCTGTTGATTTATCAACGGCGCAAAAAGTGTGCCTTAAGCCGATCGGCTAGGATGTGAACAGCTACCTATTTATAGTTATCTTGAAGGTTTTTAGGTGATTTTCAGTTGATTTGAGCGCTTTTGAGGATTTTTGAGGTGCAATTTTAAGCAAAATAGCCCTGAAATCTTCGTTTGAGGCTAAAGTGGTAGATAGGGTTTCGCCATGTGCAGTGGTATCATCTGCGTGTCAGTATTTCTAACTAGAGCTTAATTGTGACCAGCATTTTCTATAACCGTCATTACCCAACAATCGAATCCGCCTGCGAACGCTGGGGGCTTGTTTATGATACCAATGCAGAATTTGAATTAATATTTGAAGACAATGTACTGACGCTTATCAAGCGTGATGAACCTAAGCTAAAAGGTATTTCGGTTGACTTTGTTAGCGGTGCCGTTGCTCATAGGCGTAAATTTGGTGGTGGCCGAGGTCAATCAATTGCTAAAGCTGTCGGTTTGAAACAGGGCGTAAGCCCGACTGTGGTTGATGGTACGGCAGGGCTTGGCCGTGATGCGTTTGTACTGGCAAGTCTTGGTTGTAAGGTATTGATGGTTGAACGTCATCCTATTGTGGCTGCACTATTAGAAGATGGCTTGCGCCGTGCTTATGAAGATGCAGAAATTGGTGGTTGGATGCGCGAGCGTATGAGCTTGTTCCATGGCTCAAGCATTGACTCGTTGGCCGATGCCGCAGCAGCATCTAATATCGCAGTGGATGTGGTGTATTTAGATCCTATGTATCCTCACCGTGAAAAGTCTGCATTAGTGAAAAAAGAGATGCGGGTATTCCAATCGTTAGTAGGCGCAGATCTTGATGCTGATGGTCTACTCGCACCTGCAATGGCTTTAGCCACTAAGCGGGTTGTGGTTAAGCGCCCTGATTATGCTGATGACTTAGATGGAGTTAAACCAAGCATGGTGATTGCCACTAAGAAAAACCGTTTCGATGTTTACGTAAAAGCTGCGATGACAGCTTAATAAAACAAGTACGCATTATTGTTGATAAGCCACTTATTAAATTAAGTGGCTTTTTGTTATTTAAAATTTGTCGTTTTAGAACAGTATTGCCATGGTAAATCTACTGTCAGCTTTCTGAGTAAATGCTATTGATTTATATAATATTATCAGAGACCATTCGTTCAGTAGTTGTTGCTGAGTATATCTGTCTATGAATTATTATTTGCTATCCGCAGTATTTGAACCCGACGAAGCGAGCTTCACAGAACAACAGCCTCAGCAGCTTAATTTTTATCACACCGAGCCTAAATCATTTGAGACGCCGCCAATTGTTGGCCTTGATACTTTTTATACCGGCCGAGCAATGTCTGATTTTTTAAAATTGGGTATTGGTTTGTTGGCTAGCGAACAAGTGCAACAAATCTTCTTAGAAAATCAGTTTAGTGGTTTACAGTTTGTGCCTGTTGAGGTGCACGCAGACACGGTTGACCACAGTTTTGCATTTATGAATTGCATAGCAGATTATGATCTACTTGACCCTGTGGCATCTAATGCCAAACGTTTTAAAGAGGTGATTGGTGGCTATGCTAAGGTGTCGGCTGAGAAGCTTGATAAACACAAGTTTTCACGTAGCGCAATCACTCATGACTGCTTCACTCTGTCGAATTACAAATTGGTTTATTATGTCAATGAGCGAGTCAAACTCGCTCTAGAACGAGCCGGTATTAGCGGCATCGCTTTTATCCCTGCTGATTTTGCCACAGCATCCACATAAGTTTCTGCTTGCTTGAGATCATTATGGATAACGCCCAAAAGTATCTAACTCTTTATAACAAACTCGCCGAAGAGCGCCTGCAACGTTTTTCTGAGACTTATCCTTACATCCGTTCATGGGAGGAGTTGCAGCAAAGCCATACTAGCGAATGTAAACAAGATTACTCAGCTAAGCGCTTGTCAGATAAGTCTACTTTGCCAAAGGCTTTGTCTACATGTTTACGTATAGAAGGGCCATCCGTTGAATTATTTGGTTTTTATCAAGCGTTCAACACTCAGGATTGTCAGATGCTCAATGACGTTATCTTTCAGTCCACAAGGCAAAGACTATTATCGAGTGCCATCACTGCTGGTGGCACAGATCACAGCAGTTTTTATGACGATATAGTGGCGGCCTTTGCTTGTAATGATTTCAAAATTATTCAGTCATTTGCACCAGCAGACTTACCATTTTGCAAGTATCCCTACTACAACGCCCCGGCGCTGAACCTCATTACTTCACTGTATTATCAAGATAGTGCTAAGCAAACAGAAGCATTAGCTTTAGCGGCAAAGTTTTTGAAAAAGAAGCTGCCAGTGTTGGATGCTGCGGTTATCAATTTTCTCGTGGCGCTGATGCAAGGTGACAGTAATCGGGCGAGTGAGGCATTGCAGCAAGCTAGTCTTGGCTTTGCCCGCAGCCGAGTATATGGCGCACTTGAAAAATGTTTTGCACTTGAATTACACGGCCTTTATAACTTTGCTCGCTATGTCGACCCTGAGGTATTTGCACAAATTCGAGTGCCAACAGGGGCTGGATTTTCAACATCGTTCGCTGAATGGCAGCGAGATAATGCTTATGTAACGGGCAAGCTTTTTTATCAATATCCGCCAGAACGAGAATTGATGAATCTGATTTTAACCGCCAAATTGCCGCAGGTGACACTGATAGAGCATAAGAAAAATAGCTTTTTCCAAGATGAACCTGCCTTTTTGAGTCGGTTAATCGATACCATAGTGCCAATAGCATAAGTATTGGAGAGACAGTGAACCCAGCAACCAGTATTCAAGACAAAGTCCTCACCCCCTTTACGCGAAGCATGTTCCAGAAAGCTTCGTTAGTGATTGGTTTAATCTTGTTACTCGGTGCGTGTTTTTATGATGCTCAGGCTATTTCACTGGTACTAACCGCTATAGCAACGATTTATGTCACGATCAGTTTTGTTTTTAAGCCTAAGTTACGCCAACAGATTTATCTTAAAGATGATGCGCTACGGATATCAAAGTCTGCGCAAATATCTGGCTTTGATAAATGGGTATTTGCTTGTTTCGTCTTGCTCGCTGCAGCTAGCAATATCTATGCTTTGGCAAATATCAGCACGTTAATGCTGGTAATTGTGGCTTATCAAGTTGGCTTATCTGTGTTGGTGTACAAACGCTTGCAGCGCCAAGATGAGCTTGTTTTACCCTTAGCTGAGCAGTATTTACTGCTCGAAAATAAGCAGTCTAACTGTCTGTTACTAAAAAGGTTTGATATTTATCTGCTTAATCCGTCTGCTGAAATAATATCCCAGCCAGTTGATGAGGATCTGGCACAAAGCGACGTTAAACAACGGCAACTTGAGTTTGTTGGCACTATATCTCTTGAAGAGGACCCATTCGAAGGTGATGATGCAAAGGCTGTGGTTGAACAGCTAAGTCAGTATCTATCCATAACGCCTGGCTACACGCTGACTAAAAAATCGTGGCGTGATGGATTAAAGGTATTTCCATTGAGCCTCGCAGGTTTATATGCATACGTTTTTTGGCTGCCTGATCTATTTAAATTTATGTTTCCCGTAGGCCGTTATCGCAATAAATTTGGTGATATTGTGATTCGCACTGAAGGTATGTCTGACTTTGGTGTGGTTTTTATGATGTGTATTATGTTTGTTTTTTTAGCAATGCCATGTTTGGCGTTCATTTTTACTTTTTGTAGCGAAGTAAGATTTGGCACGTTTAAGGCGGTTTGTGTTACCAAAAAGCAGCTTTGGTTATTAACTCCCGGCATAAATGGTCATGATTCAAGAAACATATCATGCGCCGAAATTGCTTATATTAGTCACGCTGATGTTCAGGCTGGAGAGGACGATGTTGGCCCTCCAGTTTTATACATTGATGGTGATATAAAGCTGATTGGCGTGGATAATAATCTCATTTCACTAAGTGGTTGTGCTTGGAGCGGCAGGTATATCCTCAATCATCTAGTTAAACTGGGGGTACCGCTGAGATTGGTAGCGCAGGAGTGTCAGCCATCAGTTGCGTAATGACTGTTATGGACAAACAGTTGGTGTTCTAGGTGAATTAAATCTCACATCATAGAAGTTATTGTCATAGCTGATGAAGTTTAGGCATTTCTCCTTATCGCTTTTCGCTAATGTTTAATTCAGTTATCCCCTTATTCACCTTCTATATTTTATTTTCCCAGTCAGCTCCCTTTAGCAATAAAGTGCGATAGCTCTCATTTTTTGTCATGTAATGGAACGAATGTACAACTTGTGGTTCGAATTGTTTTAACAGATGAATCATTGAGGTTACATATTGGCTTTTGTTTATTAGCTTAGTGCATCGTTTTCTGTCGCCAATAATTAGCACTTTCTGCTAATTAATAAAAATCTAACTTTATAAAAATTTCAAACTCTTCTTCAAGGAGAGGGACCTTGTGCACCCTGAATTTAGGGGAAAATAATATTTATTAAAAATAATGATAATCAATAAAAAGGAACGAAAATGAAAATATCCAGCCTTTCTTTAGCTGTAGTGTTATCAATGACATGTGTTTATTCAGCAATAGCTGAAGTTGATGAGAGCCAGCAAAGTTTGCAACAGATCTTAGCTGATAAGTCTGAGTCCAAAGGCTTTTTTGACTTCTATCAAGATAGAAAAACAGGTGAGACATTTATGCTAGTTAAAGAGTCTCAATTGAATAAGCCTATTTTGTATACGGCTCATACCATTGATGGTTTAGCTGATATTTGGCAATTTAGAGGTCTTAAGCGAGATGAAAAGTTACTTGAATTTAGACGCTATTTCGATCGTATCGACATCATAGCTAAATCTTCCCGATTTGTGTTTGATGAAAGTAGTCCATTACGGCGCTCTAGCGAGGCTAATCTTAGTGAGCCAGTGATTGCGAGTTTGAAAATTCAAAGCGAGCAAAGTGGCAAGTTATTGGTCAATGCTGATGATTTGTTTTTAAGTGAGTCGTTACATCGAGTATCACCGTGGCCTATTGCCGATGCTCAAGAAAATACAAAGCAGTTTAAGCTTGGGCAATTAGATATTACAAAATCCCGTATCGTTAATAATCGTGGTTACGATAACAATATTGATGTGACTGTTGAGTATGCCTTTAATAATGATAACCCTTGGGGGGTAGGCTCAAAAGCTCTGACAGATCCTCGAGTTGCTTCGATAACAATACAACATTCATTTTTTGAGCTGCCAAATACTGATTTTGAACCACGCCTTGATGATGCTCGAGTGGGATATTTTCAACATCAATTCGACAATAAAACTTCGGCTGATTGGGCGCCCTATGAGGATGTAATTGTACGTTGGGATCTACAGAAAAAAGATCCATCAGCGACGCTATCTGAACCGGTAGTGCCTATAACGTGGTGGATTGAGAATACGACTCCCCATGAGTGGCGCGATACGATTAAACACGGAGTATTAACTTGGAATAAAGCGTTTGAAAAAATCGGTTTTAAAAATGCTATTCAAGTGAGGGTCCAGCCTGATGATGCAAATTGGGATGCAGGAGATATTAATTACAATGTATTACGCTGGGTGTCATCTCCTGAACCATTAAGCAACGGTTATGGTGATGCTGTATCAAATCCTTTTACTGGCGAAATATTAGGAGCTGATCTGATTTTAGAATATCGATTTATGCGAAACACGTGGGCGCAGCAGCAAATGTATAGTCAAGGAGGGGCTAACAGCCTACAAGATGATGCAAATGATTTAAGCGCACAGCAGTCTAATCTTAACTGTAGTTTGGGACATCAATTACAGCTTGGACAGCTATTAGCCCAGTCTATTGCGTTAGAAGATATGACCCAAGAGGCAGTGCTGGAACAAGGATTGCAAATGCTGGTTATGCATGAAATCGGGCATACATTGGGCTTAAGTCATAACATGAAAGCATCAAGCCTATGGGATGAACGGGAAGTGCATAATAAATCAATTACTCAAGGTGTACTTACGGGCTCAATCATGGAATATGCGCCGATCAACTTAGCTCCTATTGGCGTTGAACAGGGAGATTATTTTCAGACGGAACTTGGCCCTTATGATTTCTGGGCAATTGAATATGGCTATTCAGTAGGATTGAAAGATAAATCTGCAGAAAGAAAGCGACTAGATAAAATACTGAGTCGATCCGGAGACAAGGGATTAGCATTTGCCAATGATGCTGATGATATGAGGCGTTCAGGAACGCATATTGATCCAATGAGTATGACTGGAGATATGACTTCTAACCCGGTTGCCTATGCAGTGGAGCGAATGGCATTGATTAATCATAACCTAGGAGAGCTCAAGAAAACTGCATTAGTCAAAGGTGAGTCCCATCAACAGCTATTAACTTCAGTTAATGCCCTTTACGGTGACTATAAAAAGCAGGCTGTGATTATCTCACGCCAAATCGGCGGGGTGAATGTGGAACGTAGTTTTGTTGGCGATAATACTCGTGCACCTTATACACCTGTCACAGTTGAAAAACAGCAACAAGCAATGAATGCACTTGCTAAGTATGTGTTCTCTGAGCAGGCTCTTATGTCTATAGAGCCACTTTATGGTTATATGCAGCATCAACGTCGAGGCTGGGATAGCAGCGGAATAAATGAAGACCCAAAAGCGCATCAAATGGTGCTAAATATGCAATCGTCAGTATTGAATCATTTACTTCATAAGAATGTATTACAACGTATCTCAGATACCGAGTTATATGGCAATAAATATGACCTTAATACTTATTTGAGCGAGCTGACTTCTACTATTTTCGTCGATTCACAAGCGCTTAAGTCAACGAGCCAAAATCTGCAGATTGAGTATGTGAACAGATTAATAAATATTGCAGGTATAGGGCTTGAGTCGGCGTACTCGCATATTCATAAGTCTGCTGCTTTATATCAACTTCAAGCTATTGTTGAACGCAGTACACCTTGGGAAGCGAATGAGCAGACGAAAGCGCATAAAGCTTATGTGGATCTTTTGATTGAGAAGGCGCTGCAAGCCTAGCTTGCGTAAGTAATTAAAAAGCCTGGCTTTTTAGCTAGGCTTTGTGGTTTTTATGCTCGGAAAATACAACTGTTAGTATAAATACAAAATTGAGGCTAGGCCCAAGAAGCAGAAGAAGCCGACAACATCAGTAACAGTGGTAAGAATGACTGAGCCTGATAGCGCTGCGTCTTGATTCATTTTTTGTAAAATCATCGGCACCATCACCCCGGCTATTGCCGCAACAGCCATATTAATCAAAATAGCTGCGCCGATAACTGTGCCGATAATCGGATCGCTAAACCACCATCCAGCAATCAAACCAATTACGATAGCCCACAGCACGCCATTTAATATACCTATGCCTAGCTCGTTTTTAAGTAAGGATATTACGTTACCCGATGAGATCTGTCCCATGGCCATACCGCGGATCATCAAGGTTAATGACTGACTACCGGCAATGCCACCCATTGAGGCAACGATTGGCATTAATACCGCCAGTGCGACCACCTTTTCTAGTACGTTTTCAAACAAACCTATGGTTGCAGAGGCTAAAAAGGCTGTCAGTAAGTTAATCCCTAGCCATACTGCGCGGCGACGAGCACCTACGGTAATAGGTGCGAACAAATCGTCGTCCTCGTCCATACCTGCAGTTGCCATTAATTGTGACTCGTAGTGTTCCCGTACCAAGGCTGTGGCAGTACGTAGGGTCATACGGCCAATCATAATGCCGTTAGCATCGACAACAGCAATTTCTAATTCATTACTGTGTTCAATCGCCTCTGCGGCTTCGATTAGGCTTGCATCGGCTAAAATTGAACGACTGTCTTCCCATAGCAAACTTTCTAAGGTGCTTTCTGGTGCGGCACGAAACACATCGTGGCGACGCACGCTGCCTATGTACTTGTCGTCATCATCAAGTAAAAACACATGATCATTACAGTCGAGCTTGATTCGACGGAAGAAACGTTGGGCTTGCGATACGCTAGAGTTTAGATTCAGTGCTAAAAATTGATGCTCGGCATAACGGCCAATCTCATTTTCAGAGTATTGATCGTAACGATCATAGTGCTGACGTTGACGTTCACCCATTTGTGACAGCGCACGATCTGTCATCGCTTCAGGTAAAGTGTCACTCCACTCAATTAAGTCTTCTGGCGAAATTTGCGAGAATAGTTGATCAAGTTCCGCTTCCGGCATCTCGTTTAGAATGCCGTTACGCGGGTCGGCGCGCATTAAATCTAGTACCGCAATTCGCTCATCGATATCAACTTGCGACCAGCGTTCGTAACGCTCGTCTAATGGTAAAGATTCAAGTAATAGCGCGACGGTGCCAGGCTCTGCTTCTTCGAGCATCTCGTCGAATAGTTCAGCCTGTTCCTCACCCTCAGCATTTGTCAACTGCTCAACCGATTGGCTCACTTCGACCATGGCTAACTCAGGCGCTTCATATTCTGAATCGCTTAGATGTTGGCTGTTATCGATAGGGAGTTCATCTTTTGGCAATGACATGATTATCCGACCTTAAACTGAGACTTAAAAAGTGCGCAACTATATTGATTAAATCGTTAACTCGCAATGGGTTTTGTTGAGTTAACGATAAAGTTTAGCTAATGCCAATAATAGCATTTTGTGCACTTACTATGGTAGGCAGTATGTGAGCTGAGTCGGTGAGAGTCAGTGAGGTGGATGTGGAGTGAGAAACAAACAGGAAGTTAAGCTGTTGCAGTTAACTTCCTGTTTCAATATCGACTTAGTAAACAGTCATTACTTTTTGATTAATGAACGTACCCAGCCAAAAGTGAGTGGTGCTAAGCAGACCATGAATACGGTGTAAGCGATCATGCAGTAGTGTGCCATATTCATACCTAGCAGCGTCCAGTCGTCTTCACCACAACCACCTGTTGGAGCAAATTCAAAAGGTAGCCATTCATCAAGTGGTAAATTTAGCGGGAAACGTGGGTCTGTTGAGCAAGCTGAGCCAGCTGCGTCACCAGCTGCAGCAAAGAAGTCCATTGTTTCATCTACAACCATGTGTGCCGCATCGTGGATTTTCATTAATTCATATGACCACATCCAACCTTGGATTATTGCGTACCATGCCAATAAGATGCCTAAGAACTTAAGTATGTTATTTTTGGGATCGATTAAGATAATTAAACCCGCAATAACGATACAGCATTGGCTGAATCGAATGTAGACACAAAGCTCACAAGGATCCATTGCCAGAAATAGTTGGAAGTAGAGAATTGCCGATAAAATAAGGAATGCAGCAGCTCCCACCATAACGACCCAAATCGGTCGTTGATTCTGCATGGTCATCAAGTTGTCAGCGGGAGCGGCTTTAAACTGACTCCAATAGTTTTTAATTGACATAATTATCCCTTACTTAGCTGATAATTCAGCAATCAGTTCTTTAAGCATATCCATAGAGCGGATTGACTTAGTGTTGATTAGGTATTTACCGTTAACAGTAATAGCTGGAACACCTTGAATTTTTGCAATTTCAACACCCTGATCCCACTTGGTCATAAGCTGTTTTACTTTTGGATCTTGAGCATATTTGTCAAATTCAGCACGGCTCATGCCTAAGGTGTCTAACGTGAAGGCGATAGTCGAATCAGCGTCTTTAAACTTTACTTTTTTAACATGGTACTGGTCGTAGTATTTGTCTTTTAATTGCTTAAAAACTTTGTCGCCTTTGATTTCTTTGGCGATAGCTAATGCTGTTGATTTTTCAACACCAAACGGTGGTTTGCTGGTGATGTGGTATTGGTCTATCGAACTACCGGCAGGTAATAGTTTTTCGTTTGGGATCCCCGCTTTTTCATACTTGTAGCAGAATGGGCAGTTGATCGAGTAGATCTTTACCACTTGGTTTGGCGCGTTAAATTGTGCAGCTTCTGGTAATACTTGATATTCCACTCCTTCTGTAGCGGCATTTGCACCAAAAGATAGAAATAAACTAGCAGCGATAGCAATAAGTGACTTCTTCATGATAACTCCAAAATATAAGTATTTTTAAATGATGACTAAATAATTTATTTGTAATTGATTTATGCCAATGGGTGTTTTGTTTTGATGGCGCATTCTATTTATAAAAATCAAAATGAAGTCGTGATCATTGTCTCACTTTATTTTTAGGCGTTGATTATGGTTTTGATACTTTTAAGTTGGTTGTGTTTATTCTGTCGATTTTAAATATTCAGATTGGTGTTATTTAAAATATCTAAATCATGCTTTTTAATTTGTTGTGTGTGTTTTAATAATCAAATATCTGATTTTTACTTTTTGCAAAAAGGTTTGTTTTTCATGTTTTAGTTTGCGTTGTTTTAATTGAATAGTTATTTGAAATAAATAGTGTGATTTTATTCTCAATTAAATTGGTTTTGGTTGTTTATTGTTTTTTCGTTCCCGTTAATTAATTTAATAAATAAAATATATTTGGAGATGCGATGAAACGTCATATTTTAGCTGCTGCAGTAATGGCTGCGTTATTTCAATCAACAGTTGCGTTTGACTCACAAGCTGCAGGCTTTAAACCGGCTCCAGCGGCTGGTCAATTAGGGGCTGTTCTAGTTAACCCATATGGTAATTCACCATTAACAGCAGTATTGGATTTAGGCAGTAAACGTCCAACAGATGTGACGGTTACAGTACATGGTAAGGGAAAAAAGGGCATCGATATTAGTTACCCTGTTGGCCAGCAAACAGTAAATACCCATGATGGTATTCCTTTATTTGGTTTATATGCTGACTATAACAACGAAGTGACGGTTAAATATAAATTAGACGGCAAAAATATTAAAGAAGACTATAAGGTTTTAACTGGCCCGATAACCAACGAATATATGGATAACCGTAACGTTACCGTTATGCAAGAGGTACAAGTTAAAAAGGTCGCCAAAGGTTTTGAAAACCGCCTTTATTTAGTTAATAGCCATACTTATAACCAGCAAGGTTCAGATTTACATTGGTCTGGGCAAAAGGGTAAAGATGCAGGTATTTTTGAGTCAACGCCTGCTATGGGGTCAATTACTTTTGACAACGCGCCTATGACTTACGTTGTAGATACTAATGGTGATATCCGTTGGTGGTTAGATCAAGACGCGGTCTATGATGGCGTGGGTATTGATGCTAACAAGCGCGGCTATTTAATGGGCCTACATGATAATGGCGAAGGACGGATCACTTTCGTTCAAGGTCAACAGTACGGTACGTTTGATTTATTAGGCAACTTTGAGCAGCGCCGTTTACCACGTGGCTATATTGATGCGTCACATGAGCACAATATTATGCCTAATGGTCACTCCTTAGTTCGTGCCGCTAAGGCCAACTATAAAAACCCTCAAGGTGATATCGTACATACAGTGCGTGACCACATTCTACAGATTGACCAGCAAGGTAACTTGGTTGATGTATGGAATCTTAACGAAATTCTAGATCCATATCGTGATGCATTACTAGAAGCCCTAGACATGGGCGCAGTATGTTTGAACGTCGATATTGACCAGATGGGACAAACTGCTGAAATGGAAATTAACGCACCTTATGGCGACATTCCAGGTATTGCAGCGGGTCGAAACTGGGCGCATATCAACTCGATCGAATATGATCCAAAAGATGATTCTATTATTCTGTCGCTACGTCATCAGGGTGTAGTTAAGGTTACTCGAGATAAAGAAGTTAAATGGATCCTTGCACCATCTGAAGGTTGGAATGAACAATTAGCTAAGAAGTTATTAAAGCCAGTAGATAAAAATGGTAAGGCAATTAAGTGTACAGAAAAAGGCGTCTGTGAAGGTGATTTTGATTTCACTTACACCCAACATACTGCATGGCTAAACAACACTACTGGTAACTTAACTGTTTTAGATAATGGTGACGGACGTGGCCATGAGCAGCCAGCGTTACCATCAATGAAATACAGTCGCTTTGTAGAGTATAAGATCGACGATAAAAATATGACGGTGCAGCAGACATGGGAATACGGTAAAGACCGTGGCTATGACTGGTATAGCCCAATTACTTCAAACGTAGAGTACATGGAAGATAAAAATACTATGTTTGGTTTTGGTGGCTCTGTGCACCTATACACGCCAGGTGAGCGCACGATTGGTCGAATCAATGAAATTGGTTACGACGATAAAAAAGTGAAGGTTGAGATTGACGTTCTGTCAGATAAACCAAACTCACCACATTACCGCGCAATTATTGTTAACCCAACTAGCCAGTTTGGTCAGTAATAGAAAACATTTCGGGCCCTTATGGGCCCGCTATTTTTAGGGGAATAGCAATGAAACTTTCAACAATTGCGGCGTTAGTGATGTTAGGTAGCGCTAGTATTGGCTCCGCCAATGCAGAAGTACTTTTTCAGCAGAATAATATTATTGTTGGTTACGAGTACCTACTCGATGCCGAGGATAAGAATCCAAATTTATACGACCAAGCCCATTTAATTTTGGGCCATACCACTATAGCTGATTGGGGCAGCATGACAGGATGGCTACGTTTTGAGAACCCACTGGATAGCGCCGAAAATCAGCAGGGAGTAGATGCCGGTGCAACGACAAAAGCTTGGTTAAAACTGGACTATAACCTTGGTGACTCTCCATTCAATATTTGGGGGCAATCATTTACTTGTGCCAATAAACCTTGGATGGAACAAAACTTTTACTTAGGTGGTTCTTATGATGTCTCGCTTGGGAAGCTAAAAGGGACGATTGGGTTAGGCATGCAGTATGCATATGGCAGTTTTTCACCAACAGGTAAGTCCTTTAATGGCGCATCTGGTGGCGCGACAACGATTATGCTTGGCTATCCTTTGACTTCTGAATGGTTCGCCAAGGCCTATTATGAAGCGCAGTTTGATAGAAGCGATGAGCACCGTGAGGTATTTGGTTTTGATTCTTACGGCCATCAAGCAATTATTGGTATCGACTATCGTTTTAACTCTCAATTCTTTGTCAGCACTTTATACAAACACCGTAAAAGTTGGGGTGGAGCATTAAACGGCGGTGGCGAATTGCTTTTTGAAGCGGGTTATAACTTTTAACATCATGGGATATAGAAAACTAGGTTAGCTTCTTTCTATATCCCAGTTTTCCAATATATGTGAACAACTTATGAGATAACGCAAGCCAAGGTTCTGCGCTTGTATGCTAACGATTAATATTAATTGTCTTAATGTGTTCTCAAGGAAGTTAGATGAATAGCAATGAAAGTGTAAAGGATCTTTCTATCGCTCACTTGCAATTAATTGTAAGTCTAATTAAGCACGGTAACGCATGTGTTGCTTCTGATGAACTCGGTATGAGCCAGTCAACGATAAGTTACCACTTACGGCGGTTACGCAGCATATTTGCAGATGATATGTTTGTGCGTACTGGAAAGGGGTTAAAACCAACAGAGCGATGTTTACAAGTAGGGCACTTTGCTCGAGATCTTATCAATCGCGTAGAAGAAGAACTGATCCATGGTAATGATTTTGCCCCTTCTCAGATTGAGCGAGAGTTGTCATTAGTTGCTGATGATACAGCCTGTGGTTGGTTTGCTAAGTTATTTAATGATCTGCAAAAAACCTTACCTAAGGTGGCATTGTGTGCCAGACCTTGGTATTTAAATGCGATGAAAGATCTTGATAAAGGCGCAATTCACTTTGGTATTCATATTATGCCTAATGGTACCAAGGGGATATATGATGTCGAAGTTGCTCCTTGCCATAGATTATGTGTTGTTAGAGAAGGGCACCCATTATGTGCTCAGGGTAAGGTTACTTTAGAAGATCTCGCCATGTATCCGGTTATTTTGAATGATCTTGCTGGCTGGAATAACAATGGTAATTCACTTATTGAACGCGTGCTTAAACAGCATAACCTGCAACCGAATTTTGTCGGCAGAATGGGATATGTGAGTAGTATTTTTAGTGCATTACACAATAGTAATGCAATTACTTATACTTCAGCTGTTTCTTTACCAAAAGACTTATCAGGGTTAACGCTTCTAAAAGGCCCTGCTGAAATCGATGAAATAGAGTGTAATTATCGTTTATATATTAGTAAGACACGTTATGGTTCTCAGGAGACTAATTACTTAATTGAGTTCATTTTCAAATCTTTTACTGAATATGTTAACTGTCAATATCAAAGAGATGATGTCGTTTCAATCATTGGTAATGTAGTCGCTGGTAATAAAGAGGTTGGTGATAATATATAAATATAACAAGTAGTCCTGCCTGATATTAATAATATAGTTAGATAGCCAAATAATAGATAATAAATAGCAATAGCATTCGTGCTGCTATTTATAAGTCATCGATACTATATCAACATATAACCTTGCTTTTTATCAGTGTTTGTTTGCTATAAATTCAACTAGGATGAGTTAAATGCTAGTTATAACTAAAGGAATTACGCTCATGATAAAGCAAGGCCAAAAACTACCTGAGGGCTCACTCGCTCAATTGACTAAAGACGGTATGGTTAACCATGATGTCGCAGAGTTATTTGCTGGAAAGAAAGGCGTTTTATTCGCTGTACCGGGTGCGTTTACTCCGACTTGCTCTGAATCGCACTTACCCGGCTTCGTGGTATTTGCTGATCAGCTAAAAGCCAAAGGTGTTGATTTTATTGCTTGTGTGTCAGTGAATGACGCATTTGTAATGAAGGCATGGGGTGAAGCGCAAAATGCTTCTGAATTGATGATGCTTGCTGATGGTGATGCTAGCTTTACCAAAGCGTTAGGATTGGAGATGGATACCGCAGCATTTGGTGGCGTGCGTTCACAACGCTATGCAATGGTCGTGGATGATGGTGTCGTGACAACTTTGAATATTGAAGCGCCAAAATCATTTGAAGTGAGCACTGCTGAAGCGATTCTTGTGTCACTGTAAATCTGGTTAGCCTTGACAAGTCCTGAAATTGGTTGGCACTTTTTTCTGTTTAAAATGCTCGATGAGCTTCATCGGGTGTTTTGTATTTTGAAGACAAACACGGCTTTCGTTGACTATATATGCTTACCTAACAGATATTTTTATATCAATTAATTTTTCTAAAAGCTTTATGTTTAGTTAAGCGATGCCTAGGTATATAATTAGAGAAATCTAATGAATTGTACTTGTTTAGCGTAATCAGAAAGGAAGTCTTTTTGAGTTTACAAAACTGTCATAAGCTTGAAAGTGCCAACATTATAGTGCTGGTTGAAATAGGTAAAAAAGCCTTCACTAGGTGAAGGCTGTAGTTACGTTGCTAAATCAACTTCTTATGGGTGACATGTAGGAGTATGAGCGCCACAAATTGGTGAGGTGTTATTAAAAATAATAAGCTACGCTAACATTGAAGCGTTTATCCCAATCGTCGCCAACTTCCGGTAGACCTATATGGTCGTTGTTAGCCGTTGAGAAAGTCATATTCTTACCCATGATAAAGTCAATTTGTGTGTATGTAGGACCAGCACTGATCGCTGCGCCTAAAACATTTTGCATACTATTATCGTAGCTATCATCATCTACATCAGGAGTCATTAAGCCAAAGTCATTATAAAACTTGATACTGCCCCAATCTGTAGGAAGGGTCTTGGCTATGTTTGCACTATACACTTGACCTTTAGATGCCACTTCAAATTGCCAGCTGACCACAGACACGCCAATTTTATTGCTATCTGCGCTATCGGCTGCATCGAACTCATATTGCATTGCTTGTAACTGTAGGTTCCATCCATTGAAAGTACTATCTAAATGTGCAGCAAAGGCATATCTGTCGCCGTTGTTACCAGTTTTTGAGTTGTAAATCTGTCCCGCTTCAATAGAAGCACCAAAGGTGGTTGAGCCACCCTGATGTTCCATTTTATAGGTTTGGCGCAAGTTAACTTGATTTGTCTCTTCGTTATGGTATTCAGTTCCGTTAATTGTTCCGCTGTATAGGTCTGCAGCATAACGTTTGTTTTCTGTAGGACCATATTCAGCACCTTTATAGAATGCCATATCAGTTTGCCAGCCATTGTGTTCGTAAACAGCTTTTATACCTATATCGTGATCATCTTCGAAACCTAAGTAGTACGGCAATCCAAACCAATAACTATTTGAAATATATCCTAGGTTGCCAAATGGCACCTTGTTTATACCAAATTGTAACTGCCAATCTGGATTGAAGTTGTAATAACCATAACCAAATTTGATATAGTTAGTATCAGCTGTAAAACGGTAGTCAGACTTTAATCCCCAATTTCCGTGCTTTGCATCAAATCTCAAAGACGCCATATCAAAGGTAAAATCTCCAGCTTTATCTTTTGAGCTTTCGCTATAATCTTTATACGCATAATTTACACGTACACCACCGTGGATATTAATACCATCCTCTTGCTCCGCAGCAAGGGTATTAAAAGTGCTTAATGTTAGTGCACTTGCAACTAATGAAAGGTAGAACTTTTTATTTGTGTTCATGATTTTATCCCCGTTTTTATATAGGTAAGTTATTTATATTTTATTTTTTAAAAATACTTCATGGATTTGAAACTAGCTTGCTCAAATATTAACTCCTTAAATTTTAAAGATGATCTTTAGATAAAAATTAATAAATAGTTTGGAGTTGGCTTTTGGGGGAGGTTGACCCCCCCCCTTTTAATATTTATTAGTTGTTCGTTGCAATACCTTTACTTTTGAAGGCTGCTGAGCTTGTTGTCTCTAAAGTTAAACCTTTAGTTTCTGGAGCCATAAATACGGAGATAACTAAACCAAATAATGAAATCGCAGCACCGACTAATAATGTTGGAGAAATACCATAGTTAGCCATGAAAATCGGTAATGCATAGGTTGAAATAATGGTGCCAATTCGACTGAATGACATTACTGCACCGACAGCTGATGCTCGGATCTCTGTTGGAAATAGTTCATTTGGATATAACCATTGCAATATTCCTGGGCCGCCAGAAAAGAAGGCATATGTAGCAAAAGCGCCAATAATTAACCAAATGCTAGGCTCTGGTACTATCCCTAGGAGTGCTAGAGACGCAGTCATGATGCCAAAACTGCCAATGAGCAGGGGCCTGCGGCCAATAGAATTGAGCCAGTACATAGCTGGAATACAGCCAGCCATGAAGAATAGACTGATCACTATATTGCCAAGGGCTGCATCCTTGCCGTCAGTAAAACCTAAGAGCTCGATAATTTGCGGCCCAAAGGTATAGATGGCAAACATTGGAATAACTTGGCAAGTCCAAATAAAGCCAATGAACAGAATTCGTTTTAAATAAACGGGCTCAAAAAGCTTGCTATATTTAGTTTGTTCTGCCGATTCATGCGCTATATCAACATTAGGACCAAAGTACTTTTCCATTGTGTCTTTGCATTCTTTTATTCGGCCTTTCTTGAGCAACCACCTTGGTGATTCAGGAAGGTGAAACCTGCCAAGAAGGATGACTAGACAAGGAATTAATGCACTGCCAAACATCCAGCGCCAGCCATCTTCTACATCATATAATAGGTAGCCAACCATGTTTGCTGCTGTAGCTCCGACGTACCACATTGCAGCAATAAAGCCCATTGTATAGGCCCGTTTTTTAGTTGGCGAGAATTCGGCAACCATTGATGTTGCAATTGGATAATCCGCACCAATGACAATACCGATTAAAAAACGCATAACGACAAGTTCAATTGGTGAAGAGATGAACATGGTTGCAAAAGAGAGCACTGCGATAGCAATGATATCTATCATGAACATCAATTTTCTGCCGAATATATCTGCTACATAACCGAATAGTGCTGTGCCGATAAAGAGTCCGGCTAGCGTAGCGGCTCCAACTAATCCGATCCATTGTGCATCTAACTCAAGGGCAGGGGTTAATTGTTGAAGTGCTAGTCCAATTATTACTAATACATAACCATCTAAAAAAGGTCCACCACTACCCCAAAGCATTATTTTCTTGTGTAACGGAGTAAACTCCATATCATCGAAGTTGGTTCTTGGTTTCATGATAATTACCACCAAATATATTATTAAATATTTATTATTTATTATTGGGAGGTGTTAACTCCGTTTTGTATATTTTGTAATCTAGAATTAAATAGTACTCGGTAAAATTATTAAAAAGGTGACTTGGATGGTGTTTTTTTATATTTTCTAATAAAGGTTTTGTATTTGTGAAGTGGCAACAATAATATTATTTTAAAATACGACTAAAAGGGTTGTGAAAATATTTTTCCAACCCTGGAGTATATTTTTTTAATTACGTTTTTTATCCGTATCGATATTCCACACCGAATGTGCCTCTAGGATACTCCCATTTTTCTAAAATGGTTTCACCGCAGAGAAATTTACATGTTCCACATTCTAAACATCCGGCTGAATCGAACCTTATCGTTCCATCATCTTCTAATTTATAAAGCCCAGCAGGACATGCATTAACAAGCTTTCGATATTCATTTAGATCTGGATTATCTTTTAGAATAATGTGCGCATGCCCCTCATCCACATGAAACTTATTGGCTCCAAGTTTTACATCGACATTAACTACTTTATTCATATTGAAGTGACTCCTTTAAATCCATCTTTAATTAGATTCATGTAGCCGACTTCTTTACAGTGCTTCATGAGTGTTTTTCTAATAGGCTGAGATGGACTTCCGTCCACGGTGAACATACTTTGCATGATGTCAGCAACCATCTTAGGGTATTGATTAAAAATACGTGGGTTTTCCATGAATTTAGGCAATTCTTTGTACAAATTGAGATCTTTCATGATGAAGCTATCTTCTAATAATGTTTGATAGGAAGATAAACCTTGGGCACTGAAATCATTTTTGTCGCGAGCAGCTAGTACAGCTTTTGCTGCTGCTTCACCCGAGGCGATAGCTAGATCCATACCGCGGACGGTGTAACCGATATTCAAACAAAAACCTGCAGCATCCCCAGTAATTAATACGCCATCATCAACCAGTTTCGGCACCATATGAATACCGGCTTCTGGTACTACATGACCTGAATATTCAATTAACTTGCCACCTTCGATAAGGGGTTTGATCATGGCGTGGTTTTTAAAGTCTTCAAGCATTTGCGGTACAGTTTTATTTGAACTGCCAATGTCATGTAAACCACAGACGATACCTAATGAAACTGAGCTTTTGTTAGTATAAATGAAGCCTCCTCCCATTAAGCCGTTGGCGGGAGAGCCTGCAAATAGCCAAGCACAACCTTCATCTTCATTAAGATTAAAACGATCTCGAATAACTTGTTCTGGTAGTTCGATTAACTCTTTTGCTCCAACTGCCATAGCATCAGATTTAACACGTTTTACCATTCCTAGTTGTTCTCCAAGAACCGGATTAACGCCTTCAGCTAAAATCACTGACTTTGCTGTTAGCTCATCACCATCAGCTTTTACGCCGATGACTTTGCCGTCTTGAACTAAAATTTCATCAACCCGAATGCCACTGATAAATTGAGCGCCTACTTCTTCAGCTTTGCCCATTAACCATTGATCAAAGTCGCCTCTTAATAGGGTGTAAGACTCTTCAATTGCAGTTTGTTCTCGACCGTTGTGGTAGTCGAGAGTGACGCCTGTATCGTCGGTTAGAAAAGTAACTTTTTCTTTAGTTACCTTTCTTTCTATTGGCGCTTCTTTAGCAAAACCAGGGATGATTCTTTCTAAACTGTGGCTATATAAACGGCCTCCAGTCATATTCTTGCTACCAGCATAGTTGCCACGTTCAATAACTAGAACGTCTGCGCCTTCTTTCGCAAGAACATATGCAGCAACACTGCCTGCAAGCCCAGCTCCTACGATGATCGCGTCAAATGATTCTTCTGACATACTCGTCACTCTCTACATATATTTGGCTAGTCGCCTCTCTCTTATTTGAAAAGGGAGGCGATTGAAATAACGATATAAATAGTTTTCAGTTAAGCTTTTAAAGCGCTAATAAGCGCTGGCATGACTTTGTTGATATCACCAACAATACCGTAATCCGCATATTGGAAGATTGGCGCATTCTTATCTTTGTTAACGGCTAAAATTGTCTGAGAACCTAGGGCACCAACCATATGTTGGATTTGACCTGAAATACCCAATGCTAAGTAAACTTCTGGCTTTAACATTACACCCGATACACCGATGTAGCGCTCGCGTTCCATCCACTTTTCAGTTTCAGCTATTGGACGAGAGCAACCTAACTCTGCCCCCATTAGTGCAGCTAACTCATTAGCGACTTGAAGATTTTCTTGACTACCAATACCACTACCTACACCGATAACGCGCTTAGCTTTGCCTAAGTCAACACTTTCACCTTGTTTAGCTCGGCGCTCAACACATGTAATGCTTGTTGTTGGCTCTACAAAGGTGACATTAACTGCTTCACCTGTGCTGCTAGGATCAACAGGTAATGCTTCATATAGGCCACTGCTCAACGTCATAATTGCTATTTGGCTGTTGATTTTTTCTTCAGCTATAGCTAACCCGCCGTAGGCCATATGCTTAGCATGTACACCGTTTTCGACGTTGATTTCGGTAACATCGTTAACAACACCAGCTTGTAATTGCACACCTAGTTTACTGGCAAGGGCTTTACCACGTTTGGTTGGAGCTAATAGAACTAAACTATTTTCGCTATTTGCTGCAATAACTTGTGCTATTGTGTGGCTATAGTCTTCAGTAATTTTTTGACTGTCTTTTTCACCTAAGTAATACACGTTGGTTGCGCCTAGTGTGTAAGCGGCTGTAATTTCTGATTCTGTGCCAATGATAAAGGCAGATACTTTTTCACCTAGTGCAGCACCTGCTGCGATCATTTCAGGTAAACGGGAAGCGATATCGCTAAATACCCAAATATTAGATAGTTTGCTCATCATTTATCCTTAATTAGTTAAGTGCTTTACGTAAGTGTTCTGCGAATTCGGTTAACTGCTGCTCATCATCGCCATCTATGATGAAATTTTGGCGAGCTTTTTGTTTTGGTGCGATAACTGAGGTGAGCTCAACTAATGCTGGAAACTCTGTTAGTTCTAAGTCTGTGGCACCTAAGCTAGTAACTGGTTTTTTGGCTGCAGCTAGAATTGTTTTCATTGATGGGATTGTGGGTTCATTAATATCTGCAGATACAGAAATTACGGCTGGTAGTGAAATTTCTAATACTTCTACTTCATCATCTAACGAGCGCTCAACAGTGATCTTGTCTTGCTCTGCCGCGATAATTTTACTAACTGCATTAATATTGGCGATACCTAGTAGTTCACCTAACTGTAAGCCAACCTGCTGAGCATATAAATCTCCAGAACCATCACCACAGATTATTAAATCAAAACCACTTTTTTGTGCAGCTGCCATCAATACACGTGCTGTTTGATGTGGTAGCAGATGCTCAAATTTTTCATCTACTACAACGGTTAAGTCATCTGGACCACGGGAAAGAATATCCTTTCGTGATTTAGGGTTTTCTAAGGCCTTACCGCCAATGCTCATCGCAGTGATATTACTGTCACCTAAAAGGCTTTTAAGTTGGACACCTGCTTCTACTGCACAGAGATCGAATGGGTTAATTTTAAGTGAGGCTTTATTGGTATCTAAGCTACCATTAGCGGCGATTGAGATATCTTGCTCTTCAGGTACTAACTTATAACACGTAATAATTTTCATTATTTCTCCCGTTAAAATACGAAGTATTTAAAAACCTAATATAAGAATATTAATGTCATAACTAATTATTAGTTTGGGTTCTGTTAAAATGGGTTTTAATTAACAATGCTTATAAGCATTAAATTAAGCTTTCATAAGGGGATATTAAAGAATCCTCTTGGTAACCATTCTAAGTTGAGCCAATTATATGGCGATAAATTAATAAGCTAATGTTATGTTCGTCACACTTATAGGTGGACCGAAGTTAGTCTTTCTAACAACTCTATTAGTTTCACTAATATACTTTTTGAAATCGTTTTTTTAGATTTTTTAATGTGGGTATTAGATATGCTAATGGTGTGTTTACTAGTTCTAATAATCTCATTAGTAGAGCTTAAATATACTAGTTAAGTAATTCTAATATGCTTATTAGAATTATAGTTTTTAGTCTTTTTTTAGCTTGTTCAGAAACGTTTTTGTTGTTTTGCAGCGCTCTAATTTAGCCTTTTGCATTTAACCTCTTTTGGTTGTATCTTGTTGTTTTGTAATGTTTAAATTGTTTCGTTGTTGTTTTTGGAAGGGGCGTATCAGCATCGGTTGATAAGATTTTTTCAAGTTTTATTCATAAGTTAAATTCTATTTTTATTACTCACTTTTTGTCGTTTTTAAGTGGTTAAATTTCTATTTCAAGTGAACGTGATAACGATCACTGTATAGCTAAATTCTGGCTGGCATGATTCTTACGCAAATCAACGGGCTAATTTAATTTTATTAATTGTTTATAAGTTTCTAGTTCTTGTAAGTAATTAAAATTGTTGTTTGGTGATTGGTTTAAATGCTTGGTTATATTTGTTTTTGACTTTTATTTCTAGGTAATAAAGTAATTCGATAAATACTCAGTTTAAAACTTTAACTATTATCCTCTTCGAATAGAGAGGGAGAAGTATTAATATGAACAATAAAACGATGGATGTAGATGCCAAAGCAGGAAAGAAAAAGGTCACTATTGACCCGATTATCTTTTTTCCTTCATTAATCGCCGTTGTATTGCTTTCTTACTTTACAGTAAGAGACTTAGATGCGGCGAATGTTGCAATTCAAGAAGTATTTCATTACTTGACCCATACATGGGGATGGGCATTTGAATGGTATATGATTTTCATGGGAGCAGGTTGGGCTTGGTTGACATGGGGGCCATATTCTAACAACCGTTTAGGTCAGGAAAAGCCCGAGTTTAGCACAGGAAGTTGGATCTTTTTGATGTTTGCCTCTTGTACCTCGGCAGCAGTATTGTTTTGGGGATCTCTAGAAGTTTATTACTACGTGACTTACCCGCCATTCGATCTTGCCCCCTTATCTGTACAAGCTAAAGAGTTAGGGCTTGCATATAGTTTATTCCACTGGGGGCCACTTCCTTGGATGGGTTATGGCTTCTTTACTGTGGCACTTGGTTACTTCCTTTTCGTTAAGAAGATGGACGTGGTTCGCCCAAGCGGCACCTTAGAGCCTGTGTTAGGTAAGCACCATAAAGGTTTCATCGGTATCTTTATCGATAATGTTTATGTCGTTGCGCTAATTCTTGCTATGGGTACCAGTTTAGGTTTGGCTACTCCGTTAGTCACTGAGTGTATTCAATGGCTATTCGGCATTCCGCGTACCCCAGAAGTTGATACTATTATCATCTCTGCATGGATTATTTTTAACGCTATCTGTGTTGCTTTTGGTCTAACTAAAGGTGTCAAAATTGCTAGTGACTTACGTAGTTACTTGAGCATCATCATGCTGGTTTGGGTATTCCTAATCGGCGCAACTAGCTTCACTATCAATTATTTTACTGATTCTATTGGTGTAATGCTCGAGCTACTTCCTCGTATGCTGTTCTATACAGCATCAGTAAGTGAAGGAAGCTTCCCACAAGATTGGACCGTGTTCTACTGGGCTTGGTGGGTAGTGTACGGCATTCAAATGTGTATCTTCTTAGCTAAAATCTCCCGTGGCCGCACTGTGCGTGAACTTTGTTTGACGATGGTGGCTGGTTTAACCGCTTCTACCTGGTTCCTATGGACCATTCTAGGTAGTAACACTATGAGTTTGATGAACGAAAATCTTGTCAATATGCCACAGCTGATCGAACAGTATGGTGCGGCGAGAGCGATTATCGAAACATGGGCCGCTTTACCTTTCAGCACGATCACAATGTGGGGCTTCTTCATTCTATGTTTCCTTGCCACTGTAACTTTAGTTAATGCCTGTTCATACACCTTAGCTATGTCTACCTGTAAAGGTGCTGACGCTGATAACGAGCCACCAGTTTGGGTTCGTGTCGGCTGGTCTGTGCTTGTGGGGGTTATCGGTATTGTTTTGTTATCACTTGGAGGTTTGAAGCCGCTGCAAACGGCAATTATTGCCGGTGGTGCTCCACTGATTATCGTCAATATCATGATCATCGTCTCTTTCTTAAAAGATGCTCGTAAAAATAACTGGAAACCTGAAGCAGCAAAGGCTTAGCCACATCTGGGATCCACAGTTGAAATTGAGAGGAAAAAATAATGGATTTTAAATTAACCGACGAACAAGAGCTTTTTGTAGCTGGTATCCGTGACTTAATGGCTAAAGAAAACTGGGAAAGCTATTTCGCAGAGTGTGATGAGAATAGCCAGTACCCAGAGCGCTTCGTTAAAGAGCTAGCCGAGATGGGCATCGACAGCTTGTTATTGCCTGAAGAGCACGGTGGATTCAACGAAGGCATGGTGACGCTAGCCGTGATTTGGGAAGAGTTAGGTCGCTTAGGCGCACCAACATACGTGCTATATCAATTACCAGGTATCACTACGATGCTAAGACACGGTAGCCCAGAGCAGATCGATAAGATCATGGCACTTCGTGGTACAGGTAAGCAAATGTGGAACTCAGCGATCACTGAGCCTAGTGCGGGTTCTGATGTGGGTAGCTTGCTAACCACTTATAAGCGCCGTGATGGCAAAGTGTATTTGACTGGTAGTAAGTGTTTTATCACCAGTGCTGCAGGTGCACCTTACATCGTGGTTATGGCTAAAGATGCTGACTCTGAAAAACCAATCTTCACTGAGTGGTTTGTCGATATGTCTAAGCCAGGCATCAAGATGAGCAAGTTACCAAAGCTAGGCTTGAAAATGGATAGCTGCTGTGAGCTTCAGTTTGACGAGTTTGAGCTAGAGGAGTCAGACATGTTTGGTATTGAAGGTAACGGTTTCATGCGCGTTAAAGAGGAGTTTGACTCTGAGCGTTTCCTTGTGGCCTTAACTAACTATGGTGCAGCGTATTGCGCATTTGAAGATGCGGCTAAGTACGCTAACCAACGTGTTCAGTTTGGTGAAACGATTGGTCGCTTCCAGTTAATCCAAGACAAGTTCGCACACATGGCTATCAAGCTTAACAGCATGAAGAACATGGTTTATGAGGCGGCTTGGAAGTGTGATAACGGCACAATGACTTCAGGTGACTCTGCAATGTGTAAGTTCTACTGCGCGAATGCAGGTTTTGAAGTCATTGATTCTGCGATGCAAGTGCTAGGTGGTTATGCGATTGCGGGTGAGCACCGTATCAGCCGTATGTGGCGTGATATCCGAGTAGACCGTGTCTCAGGTGGTTCTGATGAAATGCAGATCCTGACCTTAGGTCGTGAAGTGTTAAAGCGTTACCGCTAAACATTGCATAGGTAACAGGCTAGGTACTGAGTAAGTGAGTACTTAGTCTGGCCGGCACCTAGCTTGGGATTTGAGAGCCTCTTTTTAATTTTAAGCAGATCGACACTGCTTCTTAAATCCCAGCGGGTTGCCGTTAATCACTGTAGTGCTTGGTAAATCCCAATTATGACTATCTTCTCGACGCTGTTGTCGTGATGAATTTTTGTTCGAATATTTAGAGAGATGGGTATCATGTCAAATAAATTGTCCACACCTACGTTTGGTCCTCTTTCTGGTTTGAGAGTGGTGTTTTCTGGTATTGAAATTGCTGGTCCATTTGCAGCACAAATGCTTGCGGAATGGGGCGCTGAGGTGATTTGGATCGAAAACGTTGCTTATGCGGATACCATCCGTGTACAGCCAAACTACCCAGAGTTATCACGTCGTAATCTTCATGCATTGTCACTTAATATTTTTAAGGATGAAGGTCGTGATGCATTCCTTAAGTTAATGGAAACTACTGACATTTTTATCGAAGCGAGTAAAGGGCCTGCATTCGCTCGTCGCGGGATCACTGATGAAGTGCTTTGGGAACGTAATAAGAAGTTAGTCATCGCTCACTTATCTGGCTTTGGTCAGTATGGCACAGATGAATACACCAACTTACCTGCCTACAACACGATTGCTCAAGCATTCAGTGGTTACCTAATTCAGAATGGCGACATCGATCAGCCAATGCCAGCCTTTCCATACACAGCAGACTACTTCTCAGGTATGACGGCAACCACTTCTGCACTCGCAGCACTATATCGTGTACGTGAAACCGGAGTTGGTGAAAGTATCGACGTGGCTATGTATGAAGTGATGTTGCGTATGGGTCAATATTTCATGATGGATCACTTCAATGGCGGCGAAATTTGCCCACGTATGACTAAAGGTAAAGATCCTTACTACGCAGGTTGCGGTCTATATAAGTGTGAAGATGGTTATATCGTAATGGAGCTTGTGGGTGGTATGCAGATCGAAGAGATGTTCAAGGATATGAATATTATGCATCTGTATGGTGGCGAAGAGATCCCTGCTGGTACACAGTTAATTCACCGTATTGAGTGTCCATTCGGCTATCAGGTTGAAGATGCCTTAGATGAATACCTAGCACATAAGAGCATCGAAGATGTGTTGGCAAGGTTTGCCGAGCTAAATGTCGCTTGTGCAAAAGTGTTAACCATCCCAGAGCTTGATAGCAATCCTCAGTATATTGCGCGTGAGTCGATTACTGAATGGAAGAACATTGACGGTAAGACCTACAGAGGTCCAAACGTGATGCCTAAGTTTAAGAACAATCCAGGCAAGATCTGGCGTGGTATGCCAAAGCATGGCATGGACACAGCTGCAATCTTGGAAGATATCGGTTACACGGCAGAACAAATACAGAGCTTAAGCGAGAAAGGCTTAGCAAAAGTATCTGAGTGTAAGTGAGGCAAGAAGAATGGATATCGTTGGAAGCAAAACATTAAGATGCATGTGGGATGAGCGTGCTCGTAAATTTAATAATAACACAGCGTTGGTTTATGAGGATGCTGCCGGCGATGTCCAAGAGTTTACCTATAGTCAACTGAACGACGAAATTAATAGAACCGCTAACTTATTTTTGAGTCTAGGTATAAATAAAGGCGATAAAGTTGCGGTGCAGTTATATAACAGTCCGCAGTTTATTTTCTGTTGGTTTGGTTTAGCCAAAATAGGTGCAGTTATTGTGCCTATTAATAACCAATACTTATTTGATGAGAGCCTATTCATTATAAATAAGTGTGATGTTAAAGCCGTCGTTATTGAAGAAGAGTTTCTCGCTATTTATAGCAGGATGAAACAGCAAGTAGGTAACTCAATAAATAATATTTTGGTTACAAGAACGATTAACCCTGAGATATCGGAATCGATGAACTTCGATATTCTTGTGAGTCAGCAAGCGGCTGAGTTAGTCAAACAGGTCACCGTTAGTAGTGACGATGTGGCCGAAATATTATTTACCTCAGGCACAACATCGCGGCCAAAAGGTGTGGAGATCACCCATTGTAATTTGCAGTTTGCAGGCTATTACACGGCGTGGCAAACCTGCCTGAGAAGCGATGATACCTACTTAAGCATGATGCCAAGTTTTCACATCGACTTTCAATGTAATGCCGCCATGGCAGCATTTACCGTTGGCGCTAAGTTGGTGATGCTAGAGAAATACAGCGCACGTAAGTTCTGGCAACAGATCTGTGATTACAAAGCGACGATTACTCACAGTATGCCTATGATAGTTCGCACCTTAATGCTGCAGCCTAAAGTGGCAACTGAGCGTGATCATTGTCTGCGTGACATGCTGTTTTTTTTGCATATTTCAGATCAAGAGAAGTTGGATTTTGAAACCCGCTTTAATGTGCAATTGTTTAACTCATATGGCATGACAGAAACCTTAGTGGGGCTGATTGGTGATAGCCCAGCAGAGGAACGTCACTGGCCGTCAATAGGCCGCCCCGGCCTAGGTTATGAAGCGAAAATTGTCGATGAAAATGGCCAAGAACTGGCTGCAAATGTGGTGGGCGATCTTTGGGTGAAAGGTGTACCCGGTCGCACGATCATGAAGGGCTACTATCAAGACCAAAAATCGACTGAAGAAGTGTTAAGTGCCGATGGTTGGCTCTATACCGGTGACAAAGCCTATGTCGATGAAAGTGGTTTATTTTACTTTGTTGATAGAAAGACAAACATGATAAAGCGCTCCGGTGAAAATATTTCCAGCTCCGAAATTGAAAAAGTTTTAATGTCCCATCCTTATATTCTCGATGCTGCCGTTATTGGCGTGCCAGATTTAATTCGCGATGAGGCAGTTAAAGCATTTGTCATATTTAATGAGGGTGTGTCTTTAAGTGTCGAGCAAATTTTGCAGTACTGTGCTGAAAATATGGCGAAATTTAAAGTTCCATCTTTTATCGAAATAAAAAAATCTTTTCCAAGAACCTGTACCTGCAAAGTACAAAAAAAACTTCTGATGTGAAGTTAACTTAATTAGCTTTTAAATAAATGAGTCTGAAGTGGCTCTATATTGGAGTATTAGCATGAGTGAATCATTACACGTTACCCGCAATGGCGCTATTTTAGAAATTACTCTTGATAGACCAAAGGCCAATGCAATTGACGCAAAAACAAGTTTTGAAATGGGTGAGGTTTTCTTAGCGTTCCGTGAAGATCCTGAGTTACGAGTGGCTATTATCACGGGGGCCGGTGAGCGCTTCTTCTCTGCAGGCTGGGACTTAAAAGCGGCTGCAGAAGGCGAAGCTCCTGATGCGGATTTCGGTCCTGGCGGATTTGCAGGCTTAACCGAAATTTTTGATCTTGATAAGCCAGTGATTGCAGCTGTAAATGGTTACGCATTTGGTGGTGGATTTGAGCTAGCGTTATCGGCCGACATGATTGTCTGTTCTGAAAATGCCAGCTTTGCGCTGCCAGAAGCCAAGCTAGGTATCGTACCTGATAGTGGCGGTATGTTGCGTCTTCCTAAATTGTTACCACCTGCAATCGTCAATGAATTGATGATGACTGGTCGTGGTATGGGCGCTGAAGAAGCACTGCGCTGGGGCGTGGTAAATCGTGTGGTTGAAAGTGAGCAATTAATGGAGAGCGCCCGTGAATTGGCACAACAGATTGCCCAAGGTGCGCCACTAGCGATTGCAGCGATCAAAGAGATCTACCGTGAAACGAGTGAGCTTTCAGTGGAAGAGGGCTATCGCCATATTCGTGCTGGTGACCTGAAGAATTACCCATCAGTTCTGCATTCTGAAGACGCATTAGAGGGCCCATTAGCCTTCTCTGAAAAGCGCGATCCGGTGTGGAAAGGTAGATAGGTTTCAAGCTGTTTACGCTCGATAAAGCCTGATGTTTCTATGAGATATCGGGTTTTATTTTAATTGTTTGTCGGTAATGGAAGGATTTACAGATGGCGTTGAAATTAGAGATGCAAGGGCAAACCTATGGCCCATTCGTTAATGAGTATACTGCTAGAGATGTGATGCTGTTTGCACTGGGCTGTGGCGCGGGAAGCGACGGTAAAACCGATCTCGATTATGTGTATGAAAAGCAATTAAAAGTATTGCCAATCTTTGCTGCAACCCAAATCGTCGATGCGGAGGTGACTAAGACGATAGATTATGGCTTTAATTGGGGCGGCTCTTTGCATTGGGGCTTCGATCTGCATATCCATCAGCCGCTGCCGATTAACCCAGGGAAGTTGACCACTAAGGTACTGCTGAAAGGGCTGTTTGATCGCGGTGAGGGAAGAGGCTGTTTGGCTCAACACATAGGTGAAACCTTCGATGAAGCGGGCACTAAGCTGTTTACCAACGAAAGCTGGGATTGCGCCTTATATGACGGTGGTTTTGGCGGCCCCAAGGCGCCTCAAGACATTGTCGAAATCCCTGACCGTGAACCTGACTTTGAAATCGAGCAAGACATTCCATTAAACCAAGCACTTATCTACCGTTTGTCTGGCGATGATCATCCGCAACATGTGGATTGGGAATATGCGCAGGAGTTTGGCCATCCTAAGCCAAACCTACATGGAGTCAGTACCGCTGGCGTGGCTTGTCGTCATGTTATTCAGGCGATGTTTCCCGGTGAGCCTGAACGTCTTACCCATTTTAAGACTAGGCTGACTAAATCCTTGTATCCGGGCTGCAGAGTCAAAACTCAGATCTGGAAATGGAGCGACAATTGTGTCCATTTTAGAGTCGCGGATGCCAAGGAGCCCGATACCTTCTACCTAAACTTTGGTCTCGTTGAGTGGAAGTAAGCCTGTATAGGGGGCTTTTGCCTCCTGTCTAGAAAAGGTGTAGAGCTTAACTACATCAGTATTTAGCAGTTAGGTCTTAATGTTAGAGACCTAACAGCTAAGTAGAGAGCCGTGTGAATTTATGAAGAGTGAAACAGTTTATGCCCTGCTATGAATTTGAAGGATTAGTACCCGTGGTCGATCCAACTGCTTATGTGCATCCAACTGCAGTACTGATTGGTGATGTCATTGTTGAAGCTGGAGTGTATATAGGTCCCAATGCTTCATTGCGTGGTGACTATGGCCGCTTGATCTTGCAGCGGGGGAGTAACCTTCAAGATGGTTGCATCATGCACGGTTACTGCGACATGGATACGGTCGTCGAGGCTGATGGCCATATTGGTCATGGGGCGATTTTGCATGGCTGCGTGATTAAGCGTAACGCTTTAGTGGGGATGAATGCCGTCGTCATGGATGGTGCGGTCATTGGTGAAGATAGCATTGTCGCCGCCATGAGTTTTGTCAAAGCAGGCTTTCAAGGCGGGGCTAAACAGCTGCTAATGGGCCAGCCCGCAAAAGTGGTGCGTGAGGTGACCGAACAGGATTTGCACTGGAAAGGACTCAATACGCTGGAGTATCAAATTTTAGCCCAGCGTTCAGCAAAAACAATGCAATTGGTCACGCCGTTAACTAGGTCAAAAGCCAATAGGCCAAGGCTGAAAGGGGTGACTGAAGTGCAACCTAAGGCTCTGCCTGCATAATTCAATTAATCAATGCCGCCTGAGCGAGTCATAGGGGCTCGAGGTTTAGGGGGAATGCGATCCCGATAACGCTTAAACCGATTAGCGCCTCAGGCGGCACACTTCATGATTGCAATATTAAGCAGTTGTCCCCGCGTAGGGGCGATGATAGAGAAGGAAAGTGGTATGCCGTTAGATCCAAAAGTCGCGCTGTATTTAAAACAAGTACGAGAATCCGGTGCCAAGGCCTATGAAGATATGACCCCGGCGGAATCAAGACGTCTCGATATGAATGAATTGACTAAAGCCAGGGCAGATAGAGTGCTTGAGAGCGTTGCTGCGATTGAGTATAGCTTTATTCCCGGCCCCACAGCCGATCTTCCTGTGCGAATTTATCGTCCAACAGTCTGCGCTAATGATGAACCGCAGCCTGCCATCATTTTTATTCATGGTAGTGGTTGGGTGGTATCGAATATCGAGACCAATGATCATTTTAGTCGTGCGCTTGCCAATCGCACAGGTTCTGTTGTGGTAGCAATTAATTACCAGAAGGCACCTGAGCATAAGTTCCCTATTCCAATGGATGACTGCTATGCATCGACATTATGGATCTTTGAGCATGCAAGCTTGCTGGGATTGGATCCAAAGCGTATCGGTATTTTGGGAGACAGTGCTGGTGGAAACCTTGCAGCGGCTGTCACCTTGAGGTTACGGGATGAAAAAGGGCCGCAATTAGCGTTTCAGGTTTTGGTCTACCCCGCAGTGCAGTATGGTTGCCAGACCCCATCGTCCATTGCTCACGCTGAAGGTTACCTATTGCAGCAGGCGAGTATGAAGTATTACTGGGGGCATTATTTACGCAGTGAAGCTGATGCACAAAACCCCTATTGCTCTCCGTTAAATGCACAGAGTCATAAAGATTTGCCGCCAACTTTTATTTATACCGCTGAATTCGATCCTTTATGTGATGACGGCTTTCTTTACGCACGAGAGTTAAAAGCTGCTGGAGTTAAAGTGAAATATCATTGTTTTGAAGGGGTAATTCACGGATTTATTAAAATGTTAGGTGTGTTTGATCAAGCTGACGAGTTTCTTGATGAAATTAAGCAAGATCTACTAGAGATCTAAATATTACCAAAGTAATTCAACGTTAGTTGATGCTCACAAAATAGGCAGTTTCGTGAGCTTATTCGAATAATTATGAACTAGTTTATAAACAGCAGGTAATTCCTATTTTTATGTGCTCAGAGTTACATTTTTAGTTTAAAACACTGTGCTAATCTGGCGAATCATATATTTAAACTTTGCGTATAACACTATGAATAATAACATTCCATTAAGAGCATTACAGGTCTTCGAATCATGTGCAAGATTAGAAAGTTGCTCTCTTGCTGCGAATGAATTGTGCATAACTCAAAGCGCAGTGTCACAACAAATAAAGTTGCTTGAGGATTACTTCTTAGAAAAGTTGTTTCACCGTAATGCAGGAAAGATAACGTTAACAGAATCTGGGCTTGAGCTGCGTCAAAGGTTAGCACCTGTTTTTTATGACTTAAATAGTGTTTGCGCCAGCCTAGTACCTGACATGTCAAATGAGGTTCGGGTTCACTCTTATAACTCGTTAGCAGCCCGCTGGTTAGTGCCAAAGATGGCTGAATTTAGAAAGTTGCATCCAGAATTCAACATCAATGTGGGCATGTTTCAAGATGATGTAGAAATGAGTGACATGCTTGCGGATATTTTTATCATAACTCGTGAGTGCCAAGATGGTTATACCATTATTCCATTAGTTGAAGAAAAACTCGTAGCATATTGCAGTCCAGACTACCTAGATAAACATCCTAATGTGTCATTGGAAACTTTCCATGAGCAAACATTGCTTTATTCTAAACATAAAGACTACGGTGTGGATTGGGAAGGGTGGTTTAGATTTAATAAAGTGGGCGTAGGCCCTTTACAGCGGAAGTTTATTTATAACCATAATATGTTAGCTGTTCAGGCGGCTATTTTTGGGCAAGGTATTGTTCTTGGGTTAGAGCAAACATTACAAGTTGAAGTCGACTCTGGGAACCTGATCAAGTTAGATTTACCGCATTGCTACACTGGATGGACATATTCAATTGCATATAAGTCTTCGAGAAAAAGAGACGCCCGTATTATGAAGATTGTTGAGTGGATTATAAAAGAGTACGCGGCGACTACTATGCTAGATAATTAAAAGTACCTATTGGATGGTGGTTTGTGATTATCGGGAATTCAATTACCAATTTATAGTGACTGAACGTATGACCAAGCGAATCGAATAGTTCAACAAAGCAAAAACTATCGAGGATTCAGTCATTCAGTGGATTAAAGATAGTATGGTTAACCATGATATTGCAGAGCTATTTGCTGATAATGATAAAAGGAGCTATGTAGCTCCTTTCTTATACTGATTAGTATCACTGGCTTTACGCTGACTTAATACTATTTATCCCCAAGCTTATTTCAATATTCTCTACGCTTTGTTGCACCTCTTTAGCGATTACGTCACTTTGAGACGACGATGCTTGAGCGTGCTCTTTCAGGCTTTGCATTGCACTGACAAAGTCATCTAAATGGGTGACTTGCTCAAGCGTACTGCTGGCACCTTGTTGAGCGGTATGTACCATTTCACTCGCTTGTGTTTGCACACTTTGCGCGACTTGCCATAGGCTTTGTGCGCGAGACTTTTGTGCTTGGGTGGCGGTTTCAATACCTTGTACTCGTTGCTCAAGATCATTATTCGCTTGGGTCAGTTGATTCAAGATTTGCATAATCTCAGTAAGTGAAACCTGTGTGCGCTGAGATAGATTTCGTACCTCTTCGGCTACTACAGCAAAACCACGCCCTTGCTCGCCAGCTCGAGCAGCTTCAATTGCAGCATTAAGCGCAAGTAAGTTGGTTTGCTCGGCAATATTACCAATAACATCAATTATTTGTGATACATCGCTAACTGATGTCGTTAGACTTGCTAGTGACTGATGGCAATGCTCCACTGCAGTTTGGGTTTCTGCGGTGGCATCGAGTACGGCCTGAGACTCCTGTTGGCTCTGCTGCATTTGCACCATGGTTTGTTGAGCTGTTTTTTCCACTTGCTCTGTTGTTTGGCTAACATCTTTTGCAAGGGCACGAATATGCTCAGTTTGGCTTTGCGCTGTAAGTACAATGCTTTGGGTCTGTTCGGTACTGGCTGAGATACGGCTGATGCGCTCAACTAGTTGTGACAGTGACTGCGATACTTGAGCTATTTGCTGTCTTTGTTGTTCATCTTCTTGTTCAAAACGCTGTAGCAATTGATTGAAGTGACCGGCTATTTGCCCGGTTTCGCAGCGGCGTTGGATGGTCAAGCGTTCTCGGCTATTAGACTCACTTAGCTTTAAAAAAGCCGTATTAAGATGTTTTAGGGGCTTAATCACTCGTCGTTGTTGCAACACTAAGTAGCCAATGGCAAAAATAATTAATATCGATACCATGGTATAGATGGCGAGCATCAATTCTTGTTTGAGTAGCTGATTTTGAGCAGCTTGTTGCTTTCCGAGTTCAAGCAATTGCTGTTCAATTACCGCAACATCTTCAATTAACGCTTGTTGTGTACGCTGGTTTTCGATTAAAAGAGCGTGAGTATTGGCAACCTCTTTGTTATAGCGTTTGCTTAAACTGAGTAGTTCATTGCGATAGTTTTCGCCGACTTCAATACGCTCTTCTTCATCATCACCTAGAGCAAATTCATCGGCTTCAATGGTTTCATATATGCCAATCAACACCAGTGCATCAAGTTTATCGTGCCAAGCTTCAAGTTCTCCAATAAGGCTGGCTAAAATAGATTTGAGTCGTTGTTCTTTGCTAATTAAGTAGCCTTCTGTGACTTGAGAAAGCTCATAAATAATCGGTGGTAGTTGCGAGGTGAGCGCTAAATATAGTTCGGCTAGATAAGGTTGCTCACTCTGGCCTTGAAATGCATATTCAGCAAGGCGGCGATTGTTATCTATCATCTCTGACTCGGCGTGAGCTAATAGTTGCCGTGGGTTACCTGCTAATTTGCCTGCTGCACGATAATCTTTATCTAAGTCGCCGATAAAGTTCGCGATTGTGGTTTGCAGTTCGGCAATATCTAAATCTTGCTGCTGGGCAATTTTATTCTGAATATCAATTAAATTGAGTTTGGCACGTTCTAGTTGACCGGCATCACCATTGGATAAATAACTGTCGAGATCACGTCTTACCTCGACTAAAAATTGGGTTTGGATTTGCTGTAATTGTAGCGTTTGCTGCTCAATAGACTGACGTTTATCTGTACTCCAAAAGACAACAGCTGCAAGTGATGCTGCAATGAATAACAGCAGTGCTGAGGCTGATAAAGAGAGAGTGGAGATTTTCATATTGCACGCCAGTCGTTTTTATTTGGCGTTAGAATATGGCATTTGAGTTACAAAAAAATTACAGGAAACAGTGAATTATAATCATTATTCAATTGGCAGCCAGACTTGAGCATGCAGGCCACCTTCGTTGCGATTAGTGAGAATAACCTTACCCTGATGCCTATCAATAATACGTTTAATGATAGCTAAACCTAAGCCTGAACCTACGCTACCTCTAGCAGTATCACCTTGTGTGAATGGCTGAAATAGTTTTGGAATTTGCTCTTCTTTTATCCCCGGGCCATTGTCTTCGACGCTAAAACCAACAAACTGACCATTGAATTGTGAGCTGATCTTTACCCAGCCTTGCCCGTAGCGGAAGGCGTTCTCAACCAGATTACTCAACACGCGCTTAATGGCAATATCTTGCATCAGGATGGCAGGACATTGGCTTAGCTCGGAGTCAATTGTGCCTTCGCGGTTTGATTCTGCTTGAATCACATCTTTAATGAGATCATTAATTTGTGCTAGTTCGCGGCTACCTTCTTGGTCTTGGCGAATATACGAGATAAATTGATTAATAATGGCATCCATATCTTCGATATCATTGACGATGCCATCTTTAAGGTATTGATCTTCTTCAACCATCATCTCTGAGGCTAAACGGATCCGAGTGAGCGGAGTGCGCAGATCGTGGGAGATCCCGGCCATCAACAGGGCGCGATCTTGCTCGAGTTGTTTCATGCTATGAGACATTTGATTGAAGGTATTGGTTACCTCAACAATCTCAGTTGAGCCACTTAAAGGTAGTGGTTTAGGGTAATCACCGCGGGACACCGCAATTGCAGCTTTCTGCAATCGACGTAGAGGCCGATTTTGTTGGCGAGCAAACCACCAACCGCCTGCGACACTTAACGCGCCAATCACCATTAAATAGAGGGTGAGTGGTGATAGATTTTTCTCATTTAGGCCAGTTAACGGTACTTTAATCCAAATAGACGGCGCTTGTGGCGGACGGATCCAAATCTCAAACTCCTCGCCTTGCGCAATACGAACCTCAGCTTGACCGCCTAAATATTCAGACATCTGAGACGACAAAAAACTGTAGTAGGTGGCGCGATCAATACCAGCTTCACGAGCTTGCTTTTGATTATAAAAATGCATGGTGTCGTCACGCACTTTTGCATTGAGAGCATCAACCATGGTCAGGTGCTCGCGGCCAATATCTACGCCATCGACAAATAGCAATTTAACCTGGCGCGCGATGAGTTGGTTGATCTGTTGATAGCTAGGTTTAATGAAATAAACCGCAACAGAGATATAAGAAACCAGCTGATTAGTCAGCAGTAAGCAGCCAATCAGCATGACTGTTTGGCTAAATGAGCTACGTGGCAGAAGACGCTGCCACCATCGTCTGTTTAACGACACGGTTACCGGCTTATAAGACTATTTACGTGACTGACCATCAGGCACGAACACGTAACCAAGCCCCCATACGGTTTGGATATAGCGAGGATTCGCAGCATCTTTCTCGATCAGTCGACGTAAGCGCGACACCTGCACATCAATCGAGCGCTCTAAAGCTGAGTAGTCACGGCCGCGAGCAAGGTTCATCAGTTTGTCGCGTGATAATGGCTCACGTGGGTGACTGACCAATACTTTCAGTACTGCAAATTCACCACTGGTTAGTGCAATACTTTCTTCGCCATGATGCATCTCGCGAGTAGCAAGGTTTAATGAAAATTCACCAAAGGTGATCTCTTCTTCTTGTTGAGTTGGCGCACCGGGTACTTCAGGAGTCTGACGACGCATAACGGCTTTAATCCGAGCTAACAATTCTCGTGGATTAAATGGCTTTGGCAAATAGTCATCGGCGCCTAGCTCTAAACCAATAATTCTATCTACTTCATCACCTTTGGCTGTAAGCATCACAATAGGAATTGGATTGCCAGCTTGGCGTAACCGACGGCAAATAGACAAGCCATCTTCGCCGGGTAACATCAGATCTAATACCAGTAAGTGAAAGTTCTCGCGTTCTAATAGGCGGTCCATCTGTTCAGCATTGGCTGCGCTACGTACTTGATAACCTTGCTCCATCAAGTAGCGTTCTAATAATGCGCGTAATCTCATGTCATCGTCGACAACGAGGATTTTTGAGGTTTCTTGTCCCATGCTTGTGGTCCCTTATCGCTATTGATATGCGGATTAACTATCGCTTACCTAGCTTCTTTGTTATTAATCTTATGTGCTTGCTTAATATAGCGTCTTTGGCAATTAAATGACTAGTGAGATTTTAATTAGTTCACTAATTAAGCATGAATAAATGGATGCTATAGTTTTAATGTTATGAATTATAATGCTTTTTATGCAGCATGCTTGCTTGCAAAATTGTAACAAAATAGCGATTTTGTCGATTATTGAGGCGATATTACTAATTAAGCTATGATTAGCAGTGTCTTGTCTCAATTATTGTGGCCAGTCGCCTATAGGCAGCTAATAGGCTAGAGTTAGGCTTGCTGTCTCGGTTAGAATGCCGATAATTCCTGTAACCCTTATTGAGAAAGTAGCCGCTATGAGAACCGCTATCGTTACCCGTGAAGGTTTCGAAAAACTGCAAAAAGAACTCAACTACCTTTGGCGTGAACACAGACCTGAAATTACTAAAATAGTCAGCTGGGCTGCTAGTTTAGGCGATAGAAGCGAGAACGCTGACTACACTTTTAATAAGCGTAAATTGCGAGAAATCGACCGTAGAGTTAGATATTTGCGTAAAACCCTCGAAAACGTTCAAGTCGTTGACTACTCGCCAGCACAAGAAGGTAAGGTGTTTTTTGGTGCTTGGGTGGAAATTGAAAACGATAATGGTGAGCAGTTACAGTTTAAAATTGTCGGTTATGATGAGATATTCGGCCGTAAAGATTACATCTCAATTGACTCACCTATGGCGCGTGGTCTACTGAAAAAGCAAGTGGACGACGAAGCGGTGATTAAGACTCCAGCAGGCGAACAAGTTTGGTATATCAACCGTATCTCTTATCAAGGGTTTGAGTAACGATGCCAACGTATCTCTTATCAGGGTTTTAAGCAACGCTGCCAAGGCAGTGACATTGGCGCCGCTATTTAGCGGCGCAAATAGCATAATTGTCTTAGTATTAGCATTAACCAAAGCCATGTGCTGTGGTATCTTTGGCAAATTCCTCTTTATCAACTAGGCTCGACCTCTATTTATGCAAAATATTGCACAGCTCATCGCGACAGAACTTAATGTTCGTCAGCAACAAGTTACCGATACGATTTCATTACTCGATGATGGTGCGACAGTACCTTTTATTGCTCGCTACCGTAAAGAGGCCACAGGTGGCCTAGATGATGCGCAATTGCGTACTTTGAGCAGTCGTCTTAGCTATTTACGCGACCTAAATGAGCGCCGTAATGTGATTCTGTCGAGCATTGAAGCTCAAAGTAAATTGACGCCTGAGCTGAGAGCAGCCATTAATGCTGCTGATAGTAAAACCCGCCTAGAAGATCTGTACTTACCTTATAAGCCTAAGCGCCGCACAAAAGGCCTAATCGCCATAGAAGCGGGTATTGAGCCGTTAGCGGATTGGTTATTGGCAAACCGCCAAGCTCATTGTGAAACGGCCGCTGCGGAGTATATCAATGCTGCAGCAGGCTTTGCCGATAGCAAAGCGGTACTGGATGGTGCGCGTTTTATTTTGATGGAACGCTTTGCTGAAGACGCCGAACTGCTGCAAAAAATCCGTACTCAAGTCGAGCAAAATGCAGTACTTGAAAGCCGCATGGTAAAGGGCAAAGAAAAAGAAGGCGCAAAATTTAGAGACTATTTTGAACACACTGAAAAGCTGGTAAAAGTGCCTTCGCACCGTGCATTGGCCATGTTGCGTGGCCGCAATGAAGGCATGTTAAGCCTGAGTATCAATGCAGATCCTCATCAAGATGCGAAACAAGCGAGCTACTGTGAAGTGATTATTATTGACCACTTTAAACTCGCCTTAACCGATAGCAATGTCGATACATGGCTAAAGACGGTGGTTGCAGCAACTTGGAAAGTCAAAATTGCCCTGCAGATGGAAACTGAGTTCCTTGGGCGTATGCGTGAAACTGCGGAGCAAGAAGCGATTAAGGTTTTTGCACGTAATTTAGGTGACTTGCTAATGGCCGCCCCAGCAGGCGCTAAAGCAACGATGGGCTTAGATCCTGGCTTAAGAACTGGGGTTAAAGTAGCTATCGTGAACGATACCGGTAAGTTAATGGCGCACACGACTATTTTCCCTCATGCACCGCAAAATCAGTGGGATAAGTCTGTTAGAACCTTAGCCAATCTAGCAAAAATGCATAAGGTTGAGCTAATTGCTATTGGTAACGGCACTGCATCCCGAGAAACTGACAAGCTGGCAGCGGATCTTATTAGCCAAGTTAAAGCTGAGCTGCCAAAGCTGACTAAAATTATGGTTAGTGAAGCAGGTGCGTCAGTTTACTCAGCTTCAGAGCTTGCCTCTGAAGAGTTCCCAGATATTGATGTATCGATCCGTGGCGCAGTGTCGATTGCGCGCCGCTTGCAAGATCCACTGGCAGAACTGGTGAAGATTGAGCCTAAAGCTATTGGTGTGGGTCAGTATCAACATGATGTAAGCCAAAGCCAACTATCAAGCTCACTAGAAGCAGTGGTTGAAGACTGCGTAAACGGTGTGGGTGTGGATGTGAACATGGCATCGGCTGCGCTACTGGCACAAGTCGCGGGACTGAACAAAACCCTAGCACGTAACATTGTCGCTCATCGTGACGAACAAGGTCGTTTTAATAATCGTAAAGCGCTGCTGAAAGTGGCTCGCTTAGGCCCTAAAGCTTACGAGCAGGCTGCGGGCTTCTTGCGTATTGCAGGTGGTGATAATCCATTAGATAGCTCTGCTGTTCATCCTGAGGCTTATGCGTTGGTTGAATCGATTGCTAATGCTAAAGGTGTGTCGGTTGCTGAAATTATTGGTAACTCAGAGTTACTAAAAGCACTCGATGCTAACGACTTCATCACTCGTGAATTTGGTTTGCCAACGGTAACCGATATTTTGGCTGAACTTGATAAGCCGGGACGCGATCCTCGTGGTGAGTTTAAAACTGCTAGCTTTAAAGAAGGCGTTGAAGAGATTAAGGATCTTAAGCTAGATATGATCCTAGAAGGCGTAGTGACTAATGTGACTAATTTTGGCGCCTTTGTTGACGTTGGTGTGCATCAAGATGGTTTAGTGCATATTTCCTCAATGACCGACAAGTTTATTGATGATCCGCATAAAATCGTTAAGGCAGGCGATATCGTTAAAGTTAAAGTCATGGAAGTGGATGCAGAGCGCCGCCGTATTGGTTTAACTATGCGCTTAGATGATAAAGCCGGTGAAGCGGTGAAAACCGCAGCTCGTCCAAGTCATAATAAATCTAATCAACATGCAAAAGGCACTAACCAGCGACCGCAGCAAAAGAGCCATAAGCCTAAGCAGCCAGCTAACGCTGCTATGGGCAACGCATTTGCAGATGCGTTCGCTAAGTTGAAAAAATAAGTCAATTTATCGATAAAAAAACCGACATTCATTGTCGGTTTTTTTATGCTGTGATCAGCAGTTCGGGTTGACTATTTGGCTCAGTGCGCTGCAGATAAAAGGCTTGTATGCGGGCGCCAAAGGCTTGGTAGAACTGTAATGTTTCGTTCGGCATCGGGTGCTGGCTTTCAGATTTATCCTGAGTGCTACTTGGCTGACCAACGATTTTTATATCGCTACGCTTTAATGGTGCACGCTGGCTTAATAGCTGCTTTAAATTAAGTGCCTGCTGTTGTTTTTGCTTCTCTTGGCTAGACTCTTGCCCTGATTGTTCTTGTTGAGATTGACCTTGCTGCTTCTGTTGCACCGACTCGCGTAATTTGGCTTGGGTTTGTGTGTGCTCAGCGGTGCGCTCATGTTGCGGATTAAAGGCGCGCTCTTCATGGCCTTTAGTGGCTTGCTGAGGTGGGATGATAGGTGGTCGTTGTTGGCTATCCGTGCGTGCAGAATCGGTTGCAGCATTGGTTGTTGCAATCGGCACATTAGGATAGTTGGTAACCACTAACATTTTATTGATCCACCTTTATTGGTGATGGCTATTTGTGTTTAAATATTAATCAATTTGGGTGTGAGAATAAAGTATTAGTGGCTGTTTTACTGCTGAATATCGCTCAGCTTAGCTGGCGTTGACGCTTTTAGCTTGAGTAGTTAGCCATTGCAGATAACCTTGGATAAATTCGCTAGTATGGCTAATAAACGGTGCGTGTGACGCTTTTGCCATTAACAAGTCTTGGCTGTGTTCAAGTTGCGGCATAGCCTTAATCACGCGACGGGGAACTAAACCATCTAGTTTTCCCCAAACCCTTAACCACGGTTGTTTAATCTCGGTAATTTGGCTGCGTAAATCTACGGTTTCTAACATGTCTAAACCTTGCGCTAGCGCGTTTGCTTGCGCCCGTGGGCGAGCGAGTACTAACTCGCGTAAGTGTTTTATGTCAGCTTTTGCTGTTTGGCTTCCCATTGCTTGGATCGCTAAAAAGCGTTCTACGGTTTTATCGAGATCTTCAGTTAATTGGCTGGCAAATTGCCCAAGCACATCGGCGGGGATCCCCGGCCAGTCTTCACGAGCCATAAAGCAAGGTGATGAGGCGATGGTGCACAGTGCACTCACTCGCTCAGGGTAGTGCACAGCTGCTAACATTGCGACTAAACCACCTAGCGACCAGCCAGTCCAAATTGCCTTGGTTGGAACTTGCTCCATAATGGCTGCTAGCCAGTTGTGAATGTTGCCATCAACAGCTTGGCTATAACCAAAACCCGGCAGATCGACAAAGTGCACTCTATACTCAGCTAAGGCAGTTGTTAAAGGAGAGAACACTGCGCTGTTCACTCCCCAACCATGGAGCAAGACGAGATCAGGCCCTTGGCCAATTGATTCAATGTGTAGCTGCTGTAGATTCATATCGATCTCGCTAAGTTAACTAATGAGTTGAAAAGGATTTCACCTATTAACAAAATACCTTGGCATAGATGGCTGGCGGCTATGTTACCCAATCGCTGTTTGATGTGCCATCAACATATCTGTTCTGATAATCGCGGTATTTGTGCGGTTTGTTTGCAGGCGTCTATTTATCAAGGCGATATTTGTTTGGGCTGCGGGCGCAGCTTGCAATTAGCTATGGCTTTTTGTGGTAAGTGCATGTTGAGTAATAAGCTAAAAGTTGTGGCCCCGTGTAGCTATCATCAGGGGTTAGGTCATTGGGTTGGGCAGATAAAATATCAAACTCAGTTTGCCGTGATTGATGTGCTTGTTGATGCTTTGATTGTGCGAATAAACGACTTGGTCAGCAAAGAGTGTTTGGTGTTACCCCAAGCTTTGATTGCAGTGCCGTTGCATAAGCAAAGATTGCAGCAGCGCGGCTTTAATCAAGCATGGCTAATTGCCAAAGCATTATCTAGCAAACTCAATATCCCACTACTAGACGATTGCTTGTACCGTACAAGAGCGACAGAGCCACAGGCCGGATTATCAGGAAAAAGGCGTCGCAAAAATTTGCACAATGCATTTGAGTTATCAACGGAGATAAACGTGCAACGAGTGGCGTTGGTTGATGATGTTGTTACCACTGGCGCGACCGTTAATGAGATTGCTAAGCTGTTTGCATCGGCGCATATTCAAGTACAAGTGTGGTGCTTGGCTCGCGCCGAAGCACCAGGTTGTGGCTAATTTAACGCCGGAATAAAATACAGCGCGTTAGCATAGAGTTTTTCACTGCCTAACCAGATATTTCTAAACAATAGGTTGTCAGCTAAGGCTACAATAGCGCCCTTGTTGCGTGATTCGACAATAATCGCTGGCGAGTTGCTAAAACTACTTTGGTACTCTTGCGCTAAATAACCGCTTAATAATGGCTGCGAGGCATACTTAGCTGCAATGCTAAAAGGTGAAGCGTTTTGGGCAAAGCCAAGGACTTTGTTTTTCAATATAGGTAGCCTGTCACCATTGAGACCAAAGTTGATTGGATGTGTTGGATCTAGCTTTAACTCTACGATTGCACCGCCTATGGCTTGTTTTGCTTTAAACGCTGAACGCTCGTCAAAAGTCAGTCCATCAGCATCAAATAATTGTTTGTAAAAGCGATCACTACGCAAACTGGCCTTGAGTAAGTTCGACTTGTCTAGCCAGTTTAGCGCGCCTTTTTGGGCGATAATCACGCCACCGTCATTGGCAAACTGTCCGAGTTTACGAGCGAAACGCTCATCTAAGGTCTGGTAACGGCCATCGGCTAATAACACATGACTGTAATCGCTGAGGTTGATTGATGGGAGTTGGTTGATATCAACGAGTGTCGTGGCAACACCTAGCACGTTATCGAGATAGTACCAAAGCTGACCAACCTCAGATGTTGAAGTGCCTTTACCGCCAATGAGCAGCGGCCGGATCGGTTTAATTAGTTCAAAGTCAGGGCTACCGAGATCAATACCGCTACTTGCCGCGCTGGTATTCACCGCCACGAGCTTCACTTTGTGCTCGCTTGCCAATTGACTCACTATATTGCCAAGCTCGTTTGCTTGGTAGTTATCTTGTTTTAATGGGATCTGTAAGCTACCGGCAACAAAGTCTACATCTTTGTTGTTGAGCTGCATGCTAAATGGCTTAGCGGCAAACTTAACCAGTATGTCGCGATCAAGTAACTGCTGTAGTAATGGGGTAGCTTGGCTTTGTCGCCAGTCAATCAATATAGCAACCGCGCTATCATTCAGTTTTTCGTTGGCAAATGTCGGTTGAGTTTGACTTAACACGCTTAGCTCTAGTTTGACGTTACGTCTTAGGGTTAGTCCAAAAGCATGTTCTAGGTTCCAAGTGGAAATATCATAAAAGGTAGGGTCGATAAAATCGGTTCTATTATCAAACATCGCCTTCAGCAGCGATGATTGTGCCTGCTTGTTAGGAATGAAAATACTATTGTTTACCTCAAAATCAAGCCCACCTTGCGAGAGCGTGTGGGTGAGGTAGTAGTAGGCGATTTTGTGTTGTGTTAACAGCGAGGTTAGCGCTTTAATGCGGCCGCTGTCGTGATTGGCACTGACCAGAAGCCCTGCTTGGCGAGGTTGCTTTTTCGCTGCTTGTTGATGTTTATTTTTGAAGAAATTTGCTTGATATGCTTCGAGTTCAGACTTCAATGCTAGCGCACCTTTAAGACTAGAAATCGACGTCGCGTATTGGTTATCGATAGCTTCTTGAAATGTCACTAGGCCGTTGACAGAGTCTTGTTGTTGACCGCGAGCGCTAGCTTGCTCAAACAGTACGCCCACTGCGCCATTTATATCAGGGTAGGTTGAGCCTTTACCATAGAAGAAGTCATCAAATAGCTGGCGGCTAAAGTAGCGTTGCTTTTTATTATCCAGTTCGGCTTGATGATAAGCTGCCAGTTTAGCGGTGATCTTTTGATTTTCACTCGAGGTTAATGGATGAGTACGCTCAGGCACACCGGGCTGAAAGAAATAGGTTTGATTATGGCCCATTTCGTGAAAATCGCCAACATAATGCGGCTGCCAGCGATGAAAAAGCGCCACTCGGCCTTGGGATGCTGGGTGGCGTAAGAACAGCCAATCACGGTTTAGATCTGCTAGATAGTGATTACTCCGGCCACTTGGCCAGCCTTGTTTATGTTCTTTATGATTTGGATCGCTAACAGGAATTTTGCCAGCGTAGCCATTAGTCCATGTTGAGAAGCGGTCAAAACCATCTGGATTCTGGGTTGGCGTGATCAGTACTACTGCGTTATCGAGTAACTCTTTAACCCATTTTTCTTCGCTGGTGGCTAACCTATGGCTGAGTTTTATAGCGCTGTGGGCACCACTACTTTCATCACCATGAATCGAATAGGCTAACCAGATCACCATAGGCCCTTGTTGCTTGCCTTGATATTTAATTTGCTGACGCTGCGCCAAGATCTGATCCAGCTTAGCTTGGTTATTTCGTGAGGTGATAACAGCGGTTAATTGTTGCCTCGCTTCGTGGCTTTGACCAGTCTGTTCAAGTGATACTCTAGGGTTTTCGCTGGCGATTTGTTTCAGGTAATAATTGATTTGATCATGACGTAAAAGGCGCTCCCCGAGTGGATATCCTAAAAAGGCTTCTGGGCTGGTCGTTGTGACGCCATAAAGAGGGTTATCGGTTAGCCGAGTCTTACTTGCTGCAGCGAAAAAAGCTGGCAAGATCAAAAAAGCGCATAAAAAAGCAAGACCAATTCTAAGCATGGAATATTTCGTTATATTTATAATATTGTTGTTAAATTAACAGCTCAGCGGCGACAAAACCACTCTAGGTTAAGATAAAAAACTGTGATCAGTTTGGGATTTATTATTGATCTGTGAGCCTAAGGGGCTACAAAGCAGTGCTGAGTAAGAGTATTATAGGGTTAATTCTTACTAAAACACTCAGGTTTACCCCTGACGGAGCATGTTTTCATGATTACCATTTCCGAAGCAGCTCAGGCGCATTTTGTTAAATTGTTATCAGATCAGCCTGAAGGAACTCATATTCGAGTATTTGTTATCAGCCCTGGCACTGCGCAAGCTGAGTGTGGCGTGTCTTACTGCCCACCAGATGCAGTAGAAGCAGATGACACAGAATTAGAATTCAATGGTTTTAGTGCCATGGTTGACGAAAAGAGCGCTCCTTTCCTTGAAGAAGCGACAATCGACTTTGTAACTGATCAACTCGGTTCTCAGCTAACCCTAAAAGCACCTAATGCTAAAATGCGTAAAGTGTCTGATGATGCTTCACTAGCAGAGCGCATTGAGTATGTGATCCAGTCTGAAATCAACCCACAACTAGCAAGTCATGGTGGTAACATCATGTTAGTTGAGATCTCTGAAGATGGTGTTGCAGTGCTGCAGTTTGGTGGTGGTTGTAACGGTTGTTCTATGGTTGATGTTACCCTAAAAGATGGTATCGAAAAGCAACTATTAGAGATGTTCCCTGGTGAGCTAACAGGCGTTAAAGACGTGACTGAGCACCAACATGGTGAGCACTCTTACCAGTAATTGGCTTGATTGAGTCAAATAAAAACGCGACCTAGAGTCGCGTTTTTTTTGGGTTATACCAATGAGTGTAAAGATTTAATCGCCATTCTGGAGCGTTTTTGGCTGCCTACTTCTGCGTTGAATAACTTCACAAGGGAGCAACCATTCTTTCAGTTATTCGCCTTGAATTAGATTGCCAAAACCGCTCTGAGTAGATCAACTTCTTATACTAATTGGTATTAAGCGTCAGCCTTAATCTAAACCAGTAGTGCAAAGATAATGATGCGCTACGAGCCAACATAAAGCAGCTCATCGCTGCCCATAGGGCGAGGTTGCCTTGCTCTGACAGCAAATACCATACAGGGAAGAACACGCCGAAGGTCGATAAAATCATGCTGTTACGCATCACTTTACCTTTAGCTGCACCAATATATACGCCATCAAATAGATATGAGCCAAAAGCAAGTAATGGAATAAATATCACCCAGATTAGGTACTCTTCGGCAACGGCTTGAACCTCACTAATACTGGTGAGCATGGCTATGATTTGTGAGCCCCCAATCGCAAAGAATAGGGTGAATCCAAGGGCGGCAATCGCTGACCAAGCCCACGCAAGCGTAACTGAATCTTGCATTAGCTGGCTGTTTCTTTGGCCATAAGCGCGGCCTACTTCCGCTTCTGCATAATAGGCGATGCCATCGAGGGCGTATGAAATTAACATCAACAAGTTAAGCAATACCGCATTGGCTGCGACAGTATTGTCACCAAGCCCAGCGCCGTAGAACGTCATAAAGGCGAACGATAATTGCAGGCATAGACTACGCACAAAAATGTCGGCATTTAGGCTGATTAACTTGGTGTAGCTTTGCAATGAGAGCTGTTTAACTAAGGTAAATAACTTAAAACCACCTAGCTTATTTAGTTGGCTGCGTACCATAGTTAACGCGACTAAAAAGCCTGCGATATCAGCAAAAACAGAGGCTAAGCCTGCGCCTTTAACACCCCAGCCTAAGACCAGTACAAATAGTACATCGAGCACAATATTAACTAGGTTAGCAATAATCAGTTGCCACATTGCTGCTTTGGGCTGCTGACGACCGAGTAGCCAGCCAAGCATCACCAAATTCATTAAGGCAAAGGGAGTTGACCAGATCCTGACTTGGAAATACTCACGGCAATAACGTTCAACTTCCAGGCTGGCATCAGACATAGCCATGGCTAAGTTTAAAATCGGTAATTGCAGCGCAATCGCGGCAATACCGAACATTAATGCTAAACTCGCTGCTTGGATTAATAGCTTAAATTGTTGCTGCGTGTCGTTAGCGCCATAGGCCTGTGCGACTAATCCGGTGGTTGCCATGCGTAAAAATCCAAGCAACCACAAAATTAAGGTTATAATCGTTGACCCAACTGCCACGCCGCCTAAATAATAAGCGTTACTAAGGTGTCCAACGACGGCAGTGTCAACCAGCCCCAATAACGGTACCGTGATATTCGATAAAATCATCGGTAGCGCGAGGGCGAGTAACTGACGATTTTTTTGTGGGTTTAACAATAAGGCAATCATTTTAGAGGTCTAATATTTATGGTTAAAAACGTGTTGCTAGCGCTGTTAGCGCTGACAGGTTTTTCGGCTCACGCAGCGGTGATCCTTCAATATCATCATGTTTCGGATAGCACGCCTGCAATAACAAGCGTGACGCCTGCTCAGTTTAAAGAGCAGATGCAGTACCTTGCGGATAACAACTTTAATGTTGTACCACTTTCAACTGTTGTGGAGTCTATTAAGGCAAAGAAGACACTGCCACAGAAGACAATCGCGATTACGTTTGATGATGGATACCGCAGTATCGCAAATACTGCTCACCCTATTTTAAAGCAATATAATTTTCCCTACACCCTTTTTGTCTCGGTGCAACCAATTCAAAAGGCTTATGGAGAGATGATGAGTTGGCAGCAGTTAGTGACCTTATCAAATGAAGGCGCTGAAATTGCCAATCATAGCTGGAATCATGAACATCTAATCCGCAAAGAAGGCAATGAAACTGAGGCGCAATGGTTAGCGCGAATCGAAGATAATATCTTACGTACAGAAGCTGAGATCGCTAAAGCCACAGGCCAAAACTTGAAGATGTTGGCTTATCCATATGGTGAGTACAATCAGCAAATTGAAGCTATGCTTGCAAAACATGGTTTTGTTGCCTTTGGCCAGCAGTCGGGTGCAGCAGGCCCGTACTCACCACTGACGGCGCTACCTCGGTTTCCTGTAGCCGGTGTGTATGCTGATCTTAATAGCCTAAAAGTGAAATTACACAGCTTGAATATGCCAGTGATTGCCCAAACTAATAGCAATCCACAATTGGCACAAGGTGAGTGGCGACCAGAGATTAAAGTGACCTTAGACATGAGTGATATCAACGCCTCACAGCTAATGTGCTTTATTCAAGGTCAAGGTGCTAAAAAACCAAACTGGCTTAGTGACAATCAATTTAGTATTCAGGCTGAGCTAGATTTGCCTGCCGGACGCTCACGTTATAACTGTACCGCGCCGAGCAAAACTAAAGGTAGTTATTACTGGTTTTCTCAGCCGTGGGTGCGGCCTAAAGCTAACGGACAATGGATAGCAGAATAATATAAATGCTATAAAACAATGACTAAAAAGCGCCTCAGGCGCTTTTTTTAGTCGCAAGCTTTAACCAGAATATTTGCCGATGATAGCGTTAACGTCATGGATCAGTTCACTGTTCTTTATTTGTGGTAGTTGACCTGTCTTATGCGATTTAGGTTTGATGATGGCGATCTTCTCACCTTGAGGGGACACTAAAGCAAATGAAGCGCTATGATCTACTTGGTAATCTGGTCCTTCGCCAACCATGGCATACACAAAGCCCAAACTACGGGTGACAGGAAACAGTTGCTTATGTTCTCCGGTCAGTGCGATAAACTCAGGGTTAAAGAAGTTCATATAGCTGTCTAATTTGGCAGTGCTATCCCGCTCAGGATCAACTGACATGAAAATGACCTGCAGATCAGACTCTTGGTTTAGGCTTGTGTAAGCTGAAGTTAGTTTACCCATAGTCGTGGGACATACATCGGGGCAGGATGTATAGCCGATAAAAATTAGGCTCCATTTTCCTTTTAAATCTTCATTACTGAAACGGTTACCTTGTTGATCTATGAGACTAAACGGGGCCAGCGGAATAGGCGCTGGATACTCAAAACTGGTTTGTAGCGCTAATGGTTGTTGTTTGAGTTGTATACTGGCGTAAGCGCCTGCTGCTACGAGTAGGATAGCTGCGATTATCCAAGTGAATTTCATCTGTCATCCTCTGTTATATGAACCTGTATTCCAGCTAAGATTAAACTCATAGCAGCCGTGTGCCGATTAAAGATAGTGATCAACTAATAGCAGCATAAATAGCAACATTAGTTGGTAGATAGAGAACTTAAACACGTTCATAGCTAAGCCTGGTTTTTCATGGAATTTAAGCTGCCATGCTTTATAAATAAAAGCGGCGCTTAATAGCGTCGAGCCGACTAAATAAACCGGACCAGACATACCGACTAATACCGGCAGTAAGCAGGCAATAGCGAGTAAAATGGTATAGAGGAAAATACAGGTTTTAGTGAATTCAACACCGTGGGTTACTGGCAACATAGGGATGTCTACCTTGGCATACTCAGTTTTACGGTGAATGGCTAGAGCCCAGAAGTGCGGTGGAGTCCAAGCAAAAATAATGATGACTAACAGTAGCGCGTTGCCATGAAACTCGCCTGTAACTGCCGTCCAACCTAGTAAAGGGGGCATTGCACCAGCTAGGCCGCCGACCACAATATTTTGTGGTGTTGCGCGTTTTAGGTAAGCGGTATAGATCACCGCGTAACCAATTAAACTGGCAAATGTTAGCCAAGCGGTGAGTGGGTTAACTAAGGCGTATAGAATGATAAAACCTAAGATCCCAAGCGCAAAAGCAAAGGTTAATGCTTTTACTATCGAAACCCGGCCTTTGGGCAGTGGACGGTTGTAAGTACGCGCCATTAAGCCATCGATGCGGCGATCTATTAGATGATTAAATGCGGCAGCAGAGCCTGCCATCATACCGATCCCCAGCATACCAGCAATAAGCGGTGTTACCGGTACCGCACCGGGTAAGGCTAAACACATACCGACCAAAACCGTGAGCAACATTAGTGCAACGACTTTAGGTTTAGTCATTTCATAATAGGCGCGCCATTGAAACCCAGAGCTTGTAGCGGTTTGAGACAGTGCGATTGGTTTAGCCATAGTTGAAACCTCTCATCATTTTTTGCGCGTAGAATTGGGCGTTAGTTATTGTCATTGCTCTGCCCTTTATGCTTTACGCCACAAGGCGTAGTTAATAAATACTAAAGTCAGCAGCAGCAAAGCAGCACCACCGTTATGGGATACCGCAATACCAAGCGGTAAATGCATCACAACATTACTGATCCCCAGTGCGACTTGCAGTATGACCAAAAGCACAAGCAGCCAAGCAGCATTGCGCATAATGCTTGAATTTGCGGTGCGTATTAGTTTGAAAGCGAGATATAACAGCATGACACTGGTAACGATGGCACCGATGCGGTGAGCAACATGAATGGTCATTCGAGCTGAATAATCTAATACGCCAAATTCGAAACTGGCGTGTTCTCCTTGAAAGGGAGAAAAAGCAGCGGCAAAACTGAGGTTGTCGACCCAGTTACCTTCACAAATAGGTAAAGCTGTACAAGCTAGAGCGGCATAATTTGATGATGTCCAGCCACCTAACATGATTTGCAATAGCAATACACAGATACAAATAGCAGCCAATCCTGCGAGCTTACGCGCTTGAGGATCGCCGCCGGGAATGCGAAGTGGCTTATTACGTAAATACAGCAGTAATAACAATGAAAATAGTGCAAAGCCGCCTAATAGGTGCGCCATCACAATTATCGGCATCAATTTCATTGTGACCGTCCACATGCCTAAAGCGGCTTGGAAAATAATTAGCGCAGCAATAAATATCGGCAGTTTTTTTGGGGTATCACGAGATTTGAGGCAAAGCACTAAGATAAGTAACACGAGCAAACCGAGCGTGCCGGCAATGTAGCGGTGGATCATCTCCAGCCAAGCTTTATCGGCTTCCACGGTATGACCGGGAAAGCTTTGCTGAACTTGATTTAGTTCATGTGCCGCAGTGGGAACTTTTAACATGCCATAACAGCCTGGCCAATCAGGGCAGCCAAGTCCAGCATCTGCTAGTCGCGTATAGGCACCCATTAAGATAACGCATAAGGTAAAGACTAAGGTGATTTTAAGTAAGGTATTTATCTGCATAAATAGGTGTTCCTTATCCTATTCGCGATAGCTTGAGCAGTTTACGTAGATCAGCGACTAAGGCTTTGCCTTGCATAATTTGCGCTTGATGATCATGTGTTTGTGGATAGCTCATTACAAGGCTACCAAGGGGATCTACAATCACTAATTGTTGCATGTTAAGTTGCTGACTTAGCGCTGCCGACGGTGTGGCAGTGATAAAGTCAAAATTGGCTAAGGCAGCAACATCGCTTTGCTGACTGACCATAACAATCGGGTGAACTCGATCTTGATTTCGACCCAGTGCAATATGACTCTGTTGCAAAATATAGAGCCTGTCTTCACAGGTGGCATCACAATGCTGTGGAAGCTGATACACCAATTGCCACTCTTGGGGTTTAGGGTTAGCCATGGCCAGTGTTGTGTAGCTGAGGCTATTTAAAAGCTGACCTTTATTGGTGACCCCGCCATTATATAAATTAAAGCTAAGCACTAATTTTGCAGCGATTACTGGTAGCAGAAATGCCAGTAATAATAGGATCAGGTTTTTTCTACCTTTGCTTTGTAGGGAGTTCATTGCCGCTCCTCTTGCTTGTTTGGATCTCTTTTCGTTCAATCATCAACTTTGTTGACGGTTAACTTATAGAGATTGCTATGCATCAAAATGATTGATTAACATCGAGCTTCCCGGAACGGCTAGGTCGCTTAATTTCTAACCTACAGTGTCTCACTATTGTTGGCAATAGGCTTATGACTATGTTCTGTTTCTGTTTTTTTTAGCTTTCGCAATACCAAATAACCCATCAAGACAGCAAATACCAATGCCATTGAAAACCACTGCACTGCGTAGCCATGGTGTTTTTGTGATGCCAATGGAATGGGCTGCCAAGGGTGAGGGTAGGGATTATTCAAATTGTTTGGTTGTAATACAGCAGGTGCTAAAGGCTGACCGACTAGTTGCGCTAGTTGCGGCAAATTAAGGTTTTGTATGCGTGTAGGCTGGCCCTCTTCGGCCATTAACTCAGAGCTCATGGGGTTGAGTTGCTTTTGGTAGACTCGTCCTTGTAGCAACAGTGGCTGCATTATTGTTTGTACTTCAGGCAGCTGCGAGCGGTCTAAACTCGCGGCAATAAAGCCAAGCTCAACCAACAGCCAAGGTGTGTTTTCATTTACGGTTAATGCTTGATAAGCAAGGTAGCCAACTTGACCGTTATAGATCTGATTATCGAGCAAAAATATTTGCTCTGATTGCGGGGTTACCATTACCTGTAATTTAAAGCCGGTCGCAGGCTCATCAGTAGCGAGCTTTAATAGTTCATCGTAACTAAGTACCGACGAAGACTGCCTATTATTAAGTTCTTGTTGCCATTGGGCTTTGAACTGTGCTCTTTCAAGTTGCCAAAAACCTAGCTTGACCAAAGTGGAAAACACTATCACAGTAATAAGTACAATAAATAACCAAGCAAGTTTAATCTTAACGCGAGGGAGCGCCATGTCGGTTTTGCTTATCTTTAAAGTCGTTTTAGTACTATTACTGCTATTCATACTATTTAATTTAGCGCGTGCATTATTCATTATGGTGAAAGGGCAAGGTGATGCCCCAATGAGTCAATACTTAGGTCGTCGAGTGCTATTTTCGGTGCTGGTGGTGTTATTACTGGTCGCTGCACTTGGATCTGGAGTCATTACACCTAACTCCAGACCCTACTAGCGAGATGCTTTTAAAGCACGTACACAAAGATAAATAGACACAGCCATACCACATCAACAAAATGCCAGTACCAAGCCCCAGCTTGAAAAGCAAAATGTTTTTCTGGGGTGAAGTGACCTTTTAACACTCTGAAAAACAATACAATTAAAAATACGGTGCCTAAAGTAACGTGCATACCGTGAAAACCGGTTAACAAGAAAAAGGTATTGCCGTAGATCCCCGCATCTAAGGTGAGCCCCATCTCTTGGTAAGCATGCATATACTCTTCTACCTGCAATGCTAAAAAGGCGATCCCCAGTATAATTGTTAGCCCCAACCATACTGTGAGAGCTTTGCGCTTATTCTTTTCTAATCCGACATGGGCAAAGTGCAGCGTCACGGAGGAGGTGAGTAGGATCAGTGTGTTATATAGCGGTAAGCCCATCCAGCCCATTGCTTGTGTGGTGGTGCCATCGGGCGTGGTTACCAGTGGCCATACAGCTTCAAAGGTTGGCCATAGCACTTCATTGGTCATAGCATTATTTGATGCACCACCTAACCAAGGCACAGCAATCATACGGGCATAAAATAGTGCGCCGAAAAATGCCGCAAAGAACATGACCTCAGAAAAGATAAACCAACTCATGCCTTGCCTAAACGAACGGTCCATCTGCTTGGAATAAAGCCCAGCCATCGATTCGGCAATAACCGCTCTAAACCAGCCGAAAATCATAAAGATAATCACCGCAATACCAGCGAGCAAAATGATGCCACCGCTGCCTTGTTGGCTATTGAGTTCGGAAACGTAACTGCCTGCACCAAATGCAATTAGAAACAGGCCAATAGCACCTATTATTGGCCACGCACTTTGCTCGGGTACATAGTAATTTTCATGTTTATTTTCAGTTGTCATGTTGTCGCTCCTGCGCACCAACGTTTGTGAAAACAACAGAGCTTTTTAGGTCTATATCATTTGGTTGGTTATATTCATTTATCATCTTGCAGCTCCTACTCAGCAACATTTTCGACATAACCTTTGTCGGTGATGTTGAAGAGGGTGTAAGAGAGGGTCAAGGTTGAAATTGAATCCGGTAATTCAGGATCCACAAAAAATATCAGTGGAAGATCTGCTTGGGCATTTGCCTTTAACGCTTGCTGATTAAAACAAAAGCATTCAGTTTTATTAAAATAGGCCGCGCCTTGGCCCGGTGATACAGAAGGGATCGCTTGACCCACAAGGTAGTTTGCCGACAAGTTACTTGCTACAAAGTGAGTACGGATTAGCTCACCGGGGTGTACTTGCATGGTATTGACTTGTGGGGTGAACGTCCAAGGCATATCGCTTTGAACTTGCGATAAGAACTCCACTGTAATGGTTCTGTTTTTGTCTATAGTTACCGGTTGATAGGTACTTGCAGTGCTTTGGGTTTTGCCATTGATCCCTAAAGCATCGCAAAGTACGTCGTACAAAGGCACAAGCGCAAACCCAAAGCCGAACATGCCTACAGCGCTCGCGAAAAGCAGTATGATCAGTTGTTTGTTGGATTTGCGCTTAAGCTCAGTCATCTTTACTTCACCTCAGGTGGTGTTGTAAATGAGTGATACGGCGCAGGACTGGCAATTGTCCATTCAAGACCTTCAGCCCCTTCCCAAGGCTTGTCCGGTGCCTTTTCGCCACCTCGAATACATTTGATCACCACAGCTAAGAAAATCAGTTGTGATAAGCCAAAGGCAAACCCGCCAATAGAGACAATCTGGTTTACATCGGCAAATTGGATAGCATAGTCAGGTATACGTCTAGGCATACCAGCAAGCCCAAGGAAATGCATCGGGAAGAATAGAACATTGACTGAAATTACCGAACACCAAAAATGCCAGCGGCCAAGGGTCTCGCTATACATATGGCCTGTCCATTTGGGCAGCCAGTAGTATGCTGCGGCCATAATCGAGAAGATAGCACCACTCACTAATACATAGTGGAAATGTGCCACGACAAAGTAGGTATCATGGTATTGGAAATCAGCCGGAGTAATCGCTAGCATCAAGCCGGAGAAGCCACCTATGGTAAATAAAATAATGAATGCCACGGCAAATAGCATAGGGGTTTCAAAGGTAATTGAGCCACGCCACATGGTTGCTACCCAGTTAAAGACTTTAACGCCAGTTGGAACGGCAATTAGCATGGTGCAGTACATAAAGAACAGCTCTGCAAATACCGGCATCCCCGTGGTAAACATATGGTGAGCCCATACTAGAAAGGATAAAATGGCGATACTTGCTGTGGCATAAACCATTGACGCATAGCCGAATAATGGTTTTCGGCTAAAGGCCGGTACAATCGCAGAGATGATACCGAATGACGGTAAAATCATAATGTAGACTTCAGGGTGGCCGAAGAACCAGAAAATATGCTGGAACATCACAGGATCACCACCACCGGCTGCATCAAAGAAGCTGGTGGCAAAGTACTTATCGGTAAGCACCATAGTGACTACACCCGCAAGCACAGGCATTACCGCAATTAATAAAAATGCGGTAATCAGCCAAGTCCAAACAAACAGCGGAAGTTTCATCCATGTCATGCCCGGTGCGCGCATATTGACGATAGTCACTACAACGTTAATCGCCCCCATAATCGAGCTTATACCCATAATGTGGACAGCAAACACAAACAGAGCCGTACTATCAGGGCTATAGGTTGTCGACAGTGGCGCATAGAAGGTCCAACCAAAGTTAGGTCCGCCACCTTCCATAAACAGTGAGCTTAGTAAGATTGAAAAAGCAAAAGGTAAAATCCAAAAGCTCCAGTTATTCATACGTGGTAGCGCCATATCTGGTGCGCCAATCATCATAGGAATTAACCAGTTCGCTAAGCCGGTAAAGGCCGGCATTACAGCGCCAAATACCATGATTAAGCCATGGACTGTGGTCATTTGGTTAAAAAAGTTGGGCTCTACAAGTTGTAATCCCGGTTGAAATAACTCGGCGCGGATCACCATAGCCATGGCGCCACCAGTTAAAAACATAATAAAACTAAACCATAAATACAGCGTACCAATATCTTTATGGTTAGTGGTTAAAACCCAGCGCATTAGGCCTTTCGGCGCACCATGATGATGGTCATCATGGTCATTTTGAGCGATAGATGGATCTTGTGTCATTGTGCTCATGTTAACCCCCTACTTTCCGTGACCATCAACATCGGTTGCTTGTACAGCATCGCCAGAGTTATTGCCCCAAGCATTGCGCTCAAAGGTAATCACCGCTGCAATCTCTTGTGGCGTTAGCTGTTGACCAAAAGCCTGCATAGCAGTGCCAGGTTTACCGTTAATCACCATCTCAAGGTGATCGGTCACAGGTCCTTTGATTATTGGGCTGCCAACGAGTGAAGGGAATGCTGGTGGTAAGCCGGTTCCAGTTGCCTGATGGCAAGCGGCGCAGCTGGTCATATAGACTTTCTCGCCCATGGTCATTAATTCATCCATAGTTAAGTCATCTAATACGACGGCAGGTTTGATGACAGCTTCGGTTTGCTCGGTCGCAGGAAGCGTTGCAGGCAAAGTAGTTGCTGTGCTTGTGCTGTTATCGGTGGCTGCACTGTTATTTGAATTAGCGTCAGAGTCTGAGGCGGCATTACTGTTGATATCTGCCGCTTGTACAGCATCACCAGAGTCATTACCCCAAGCGTTACGCTCATAGGTCACTACTGCTGCTATTTCAGTTGCAGTAAGCTGTTGTGAAAATGCCTGCATGGCAGTACCGGGCTTGCCGTTAACGACAATATCAATATGGCCAGCGACAGGCCCTTTAATTAATGGACTGCCAATGAGTGATGGGAATACGCCTGGTAGACCTGCGCCATTAGGTTGGTGACAAGCCGCGCAGCGGGCTAAATACACTTGTTCACCTTGAGTCATTAGCTCATCCATGGTGAGCGTTTTTGATAGTGCTGCTTGGGCTTCTGCTTCGGCTTTGCTTGCCTCTAACTGTTGTGCAACTAACCAAGCATCAAAATCTTCTTCTGATAGTGCTTCAACCACAATTGGCATAAAGCCATGGTCTTTTCCGCAAAGTTCCGCACATTGGCCACGGTATACACCCGGCTTATCAATTTTAGTCCAAGCTTCGTTAATAAATCCGGGGTTAGCATCTTTTTTAACCGCAAATGCAGGTACCCACCAAGAGTGGATCACATCATCAGATGTCATTAAAAAGCGTACTTTACGATTAATCGGCAAAACCAGTGGTTTATCTACCTCAAGTAGATAGTGTTCGCCTTTAGCTTGTTGGCCATCTATTTGCTCTCTAGGCGTCGACAGTAGGCTGAAAAATTCAATGTCTTTATCAAAATAGCTGTAATGCCACTTCCATTGTGAGCCTGTTACCTTGATGGTGAGATCCGCATTACTTGGATCTTCCATTGCGATTAAGGTCTTGGTAGCAGGAATTGCCATACCGATAAGAATAAGAAATGGCACGACCGTCCACAGGATCTCAACTTTGGTACTTTCATGAAAATTGGCGGCGACTGCGCCTTTGGATTTGCGATGGTTAATCATGGCGTAAATCATTACGCCAAATACGACGACACCAATAGCACAACAGATGTACAAGATAATCATGTGCAGGTTATAAACCTGCTCACTAATATCAGTCACACCTTGCGTCATGTTAAGTGGCATCTCTGATGCAACAAGCGCGGGTGAAAATAATAACACCAGCACACAATACAACAATTGCTTCACTAGACTTCTCCTCTGTCAACAAGACAAAGAAGAGTCACACAGTAAGTCTCTGCTCTATGTAAACTCTTCAGTTCCCAAAAAAGCAACGATGACTTCAAAGTGCGCGAGTGGTATGTCAATTTCTCGATAACGATTTGAGTTACGGAATCGACTATTGTTTATTCAGTATTGGTTACTGGTTAGTGTCACCACATTGGCACTTACGGCTGAAATATATCAGGCCGACTTCAGTCTATATAAGCTGTTACAGGTAACAGTTACCCATCAATAAAGACTGACTACTAAATCGTTCGGATATAACAAAATATCGTTGTTATAGCTCTAACACTACTTGGTGTTTAAATATTGATCAAGATCACTTTTCAAATGATTTGCCGAAAGGGGGAAATAAAAAAGCTCTCATGCGAGAGCTTTTTTATAGCAATATTTCTGTACTAGAAAGAATGAATTAGCATAACAGCCACTAATAATGACTAGTGAATGCCTCCAAACAGTGACGCTTGTGAAAAAGCATTATCCTGTATGTTAATTGCGCTGCTTGGTAAGTGACCATTTACATTTTCATGGTTATTGTCAGTGGTGTTTTCAATAATTATTCCTGCAGCGCGAGCACTTTTAGCGACAATTTGTAAGCGTCTACTATCACGGGCATCTAACGCTGAAGTCCAAGTGATAACGGCACTGGAAGTACCACTCATCAGTGCCTTTTCCATGGCCCACAATGTTTCTACTTCGTCTTTGGCATGGACTAATAAAATTCTGTCCATGCGTACACCTGCTGCTGCAAGCATTTGCTTATAACCGATATTAGGCGGGCTAATTAGTACGATCCAGCGCCCCTGTTGACTTAACTGCGACAACTGAGTGCTAATCTGTTTTAGCTCGTCACGACCTTGAGTTTGGCTGCTCATGGTGGTGATATCATTTATCGTGTTGTTTGCCATGGTAGTCGATGGCAGATCTTGCCAAAGTCCAGGGTGACGCGGGCTCGTGCCAATTAGTTTGTTCATTGCCAATCTCCGTTACGGATCACGCCTACGGCTAGCCCTTCAATACTTAGGCTCTGGTTTGCGAGATCTACCTCAATAGGTGAGTAATCTTCATTTTCTGCATGTAAGAAAACTTTATTACCCTTTTTCTCAAAACGCTTAACGGTAACGTCATCTTCAACTCGGGCGACAACGACTTGTCCATTTCGTGCTTGCTCAACCTTGTGTACGGCGAGTAAGTCACCTTCAAGAATACCGATGTTCTTCATACTGTCACCGCGAACTCTCAATAGAAAGTCAGCAGCAGGGCGGAACATAGCTGGGTCAACTTGGTAGTGCTGTTCAACATGCTCTTGCGCCAAAATGGGTTCACCTGCGGCGACTTGACCAATAAGCGGTAAACCTAATTCGGCTTCTTCAGTCTCTTCTTGGGTTAACTTTATACCGCGAGAAGTGCCCGGCATGATTTCAATACAGCCTTTCTTAGCCAGTGCTTTTAAGTGCTCTTCGGCAGCGTTGGCAGATTTAAAGCCTAAACGTCTTGCGATCTCGGCACGGGTAGGTGGCATGCCAGTGTCAGCAATATTGCGTTTAATTAGCTCTAAAATTTCAGCTTGGCGTGGTGTAAGTGGTCTCATGGTTAACCCTGTCTTTCTATACAGTACCTGTCAGTATATACAGTATTTCTGTGAGTGCAAGTATTAACCAGCTATATTGTAAATATAAGTTAAATCTGAATTTATTAGTGTCGAGATTAATATTGAAGATTAAACTGATATGAAGGTAATTTAATCCTAGTGAATAATAGATTTATCGCGTTATAACGCTGTAAGTTATTGTTCTATATGTAGACAGCTATGATTGTGGCTCGCTGCAATAGAATAGCGCAAAGCGTTTAAATTTCTGGTATTCTAGCGCCTTATTAGAAGCGACTAACATTGCATATAAACATGTCCAAACAAGACTCTCTTTGGTTTAAATCTTTACGCTGGATACAGCGCAAATTAGTGCACACGATTGTGGTGCCTCACGATCCATTTGAGGATCTCAATCTTGATCCGAGTAAACCGCTAGCTTACGTAATGAAAACTGAGTCTGTCAGTGACATTGCTGCATTAAGCGAAATGACAACTAAGCTAGGGTTACCGAGTCCTTATGAAGATCTAGAAGTTAATGGTATTAAAGCACCTAGAGTTGTTTGTTTAGAGGGGAGCAAGCCGTTATTTGGTCAGCGCGAAGGTGGTGAGCCTTATCTTGATTGCTTCAAGCGTTTACTTAGTGTGCATAAGCAAAATCGCGAATTAGATATTCAATTGGTGCCGGTTAGTCTTTACTGGGGGCGTACTCCAGGTAAAGAGGATGACACTATGCGCGCTGCAGTACTGGAGCGCCAAAACCCAACTTGGTTACGTAAGTGCTTGATGATTTTGTTTTTAGGTCGTCATAACTTTGTACAGTTCTCTAATGCTGTGTCATTGCGCTATATGGCCGATGAGCACGGTACTGATAAACGTATCGCGCAAAAACTTGCTCGTGTCGCAAGAGTGCATTTCCAGCGTCAGCGTAAGGTGATGACGGGACCACAGCTACCTAAACGCCAAGCTTTATTCCATTCGTTACTTAAATCTGACTCTATTACCAAGGCTATTAAAGAAGAAGCGGCAAGCAAGAAGATTTCTGAGTCGGAAGCTCGCGCGAAAGCGATGGAGTACTTAGATGAAATCGCAGCCGATTACTCTGATAGCTTAGTGCGTATTGCTGAGCGTTTCTTAACATGGCTTTGGAATAAACTGTACAAAGGCATCAATATCAAAGGTGCTGAGCAGATTAGACAGTTGCATCATGACGGCCATGAAATTGTTTATGTTCCATGCCATCGTAGTCACATGGACTACCTGTTATTGTCTTACATTCTTTATTATCAAGGCATGGTGCCGCCACATATTGCGGCGGGGATTAACCTTAACTTCTGGCCTGCAGGCCCGGCATTCCGCCGTGGCGGTGCATTCTTTATTCGTCGTAGTTTTGGTGGTAATAAACTTTATACAGCCGTGTTCCGTGAATATTTAGATCAGTTATTTACCAAAGGTTATTCAGTGGAGTACTTCACTGAAGGCGGTCGTTCTCGCACCGGGCGTTTGTTAGCACCGAAGACGGGTATGTTAGCTATGACCTTGAACAGTGTTCTGCGCGGTGTTGAGCGTCCAGTCACCTTAGTACCGGTATATTTGGGTTACGACCACGTAATGGAAGTGGCGACCTATCATAAAGAGCTAAGTGGTAAGAAGAAAAAGAAAGAGTCTGTTTGGCAAGTATTTGGTGCTATCCGTAAGTTGGGTAACTTTGGCCAAGGTTATGTTAACTTTGGTGAGCCAATCACCCTGCATAGTTTCCTTAATGAGCAAGCACCAAATTGGCGCGAAGAGTTGGCAAATGAACCTGACGCTAAGCCAAGCTGGTTAACACCTGTTGTGAATAATCTTGCGAATAAGGTTATGACCAATATTAACGATGCCGCGGCGGTGAGTTCTGTAACGTTAACTAGCATGGTGTTATTGGCATCAGAACAAAATGCGTTAGAGCGAACTCAGCTTGATAAACAGCTAGATCTGTACTTAACCATTTTAAAAGAGCAGCCTTATACCAGTTACACTTCTGTGCCAGAAGGGACTGGCCACGATTTAGTTTCGCAAGGTTTAGAGCTTAAAAAGTTACAGATTGAAAGTGATCCATTAGGCGATATTATCTCTATCGATCCAAGTATTGCCATCACCATGACTTACTATCGCAATAACATCATACACTTAATGGTATTACCATCTTTGATAGCGGCTTGTTTACTACGCAAAGAAAGCTGCAGTCGTGAAGATGTGATCAGTATTGTGAATGATTTTTATCCATTGCTTGAAGCAGAGTTATTCATGGGGATAGATGATCCTGCCGAATACACTAGCAAGATCTTAGATATATTTGTCGCTCAAGGTTTAGTGGTTGAAGCTGAGCACTTTGAAGTTGTTGATAACAATATTAATCAATTATTACTGTTATCGGGCACGATTAGTGAAACGATGCAGCGTTATGCGATTTTGTTTAACTTGCTAGAAGTTAATCCAAATATTGAACGCTCAGAGTTAGAGAAAGATAGTCACCGTCTAGCGCAAAGATTGGGCGCGCTTCACGGTATTACTGCACCAGAGTTTTACGACAAGAAGCTATACGCTACGCTGAGTGTTAAATTAAAAGAACTAGGTTACCTAGTTGATAGCGAAGGGTGTGCAGATATCAAACGAATTAAAGAAAGAGCCAACTTGTTGTTACGCTCGTCAGTAAGACAAACTATCGTCGATAGTGTTCATGCGGAGCAAAAAGCTTAATGGCAAATCATATGAATGCAGCGAAAAACAAAGCTGCAGGTAAGTCGCTATTAGGCGGTGCGATGATCATTGCTGGTACAACTGTGGGAGCGGGGATGTTCTCGTTGCCTGTTGTTGGTGCTGGTATGTGGTTTGGTTATTCAATGCTAATGCTGGCTGCAATTTGGTTTTGTATGTTGGTTTCGGGCTTAATGCTGCTTGAAACCAATTTACATTTTGAGCCTGGTGCTAGTTTCGATACGTTAACTAAAGAAACATTAGGTCAGTTTTGGCGCTTAGTGAACGGCTTATCGATTACCTTCGTGCTGTATATTTTGACTTATGCTTATATCAGTGGCGGTGGCTCAATTGTCAATCACAGTCTAGAAGGCTTAGGGATTAATCTACCTCAGAGCATTGCAGGCTTAGTGTTTGCCGGTGTGCTTGCAGCCATTGTGGTGATTAGCACTAAGGCGGTAGATAGAATTACTACCGTGATGCTTGGCGGTATGATTATCACTTTCTTCCTTGCTGTCGGTAATCTGTTAATTGATATCGATACCACTAAGCTATTTATGCCTGATGGTGAGCCAAGCTATGCACCGTATTTATTGGCTGCTTTGCCATTTGGCTTGGCAAGTTTTGGTTATCACGGTAACGTGCCGAGTTTAGTAAAGTATTACGGTAAAGAGCCAAAGACAATTATTAAGGCATTGTTTATTGGTACTTTTATTGCTCTTGTTATCTATAGTTGCTGGTTAGTTGCAACTATGGGCAATATCCCACGTAGTCAATTTATCGATATTATTGCTCAGGGCGGTAATATGGGCGTGTTAGTGGGTGCCTTGTCTGATGTGATGGCAAGTTCATGGCTCAATACCATGTTGACCCTATTTGCTAACCTAGCCGTTGCTTCATCGTTCTTAGGGGTTACCTTAGGTTTATTCGATTACTTAGCTGACCTATTTGGCTTTGATGAGTCACGTTCTGGTCGTTTTAAAACGGCTGCAGTGACTTTCATTCCACCCACAGTGCTTGGGATTTTGTTCCCTAACGGCTTCTTAATTGCGATTGGTTTTGCTGCATTAGCTGCGACTATCTGGGCGGCAATCGTACCAGCTATGATGGCGTATAAGTCGCGTCAGATGTTTGCTAATAGCGATAGTTTTAGAGTGCCAGGCGGTACACCATTAATTGCAATTGTGATTTTGTTTGGTTTGCTAACAGGCGCTTGCCATTTACTCGCAATGGCAAAAATACTGCCTGTTTACGGTTAGGTTTGCAGTTCTGTTTGTGATAAAAGCCTCTTATAAAAGAGGCTTTTTGCTTTTAAGGTTAAGCTTGGCAAGATATTGAGTCGGGGTTTGCCTGCGAAAACGGGTAAACGAGCGACTAAAGCTATGGCTATTGCTATAACCTAAAAGCAGCGCGATTTCATCGAGGCTTTTCCCTTCCAGCATATACTTAATCGCCTGATTACAAAGAATATACCCAGAAAGGTAGGTGAAGGTGAAGCCGAGCTTTTGCAATCGTCTTTGCAGCTGTTGTCGTGAGATCCCAAATAGAGCAGCTACTTTGTCTACGTTTGGTAATCCGTAGTAGCGTGAATAGTTCACCATTTCGTAGAGTACTTTGGGCGTATCGGTAGGCTGGGGAATATTTAAAAACTTTTCTAGCTGTGATGCCGGTATTGAAGCTGTTAGCGGTTCAGGTTCATACGTGTAATCATCTGTTGCCATCAATAAGTCATCAATACTCAGCCAGATCTCAGTTTGAGGCGCGTTCCATACCACTGGACAGCCAAATAACTTTTCGGTTTCTTGTTGCTGAATAGGCGCGCCGCTTAGTCTGACTTTGAGTAGGTTGTGTTCATTGCCAACATAATGTTTGATGGCGTTAAACAGGGTAAATGCAACTCTAAGCGAATCATGCGAGCGTGCTTTACCTATGGCAAAATCATTGCTGTAACACCACTTCAAAATTTTACCTGACTGCTGGGCATAGTAACTGGCTCCAGATTGAAAGCAATTGACCCCATGATTAATCCGTCTAAAAGAGATAGCTAAATCGGGAGCACTTAAAAACCAGTTCCCTGGGATCTCTAATCTAGCCAAGGTTAGATGCTGTGCAATTTTCACCATAAAATCAGCATCACCAGTTAGCTGTTCGATTCGCTCAAACCATTGTGATACTTCAGTGAATGGAATGAGCATCATGCCGTCTTGGATCAGTAGTTCAGGGATCTCGAGATCATCGATACTAATGCCATACTTCGCGTCAATGCCTGCGAAAATAGGTGCAACATAGCAAGAACGTATAAAAGCAGTATTGAGCAACATAGGCCGAATTCCTCTCTATTTCAACATACCTAATTGAATCATAAATGACGCCTATATGATACATAAGTGTATTTGCTCTTGTTCTAAATCAACTTCAAGGCAGACTAGCGCTCCCCATAGTAATTTTCGAGGTCGCAACCTATGAGTTTATTCAGTATGCCGTTCGTGGATTCAAGTGTAGACACAGCTCTGCATGGTGTGGCCACTGTGGTCATGGTGCTTTCTGTTGCTGCTGCGGCATTTGGTTTTTGGAAGATCCATGAAATGCCAATCAATAAAGCGCATAAGGAGCAGCATCATCAAATAGGGCTGATCACCGCGCTCACTTGGATTGGTTTTATATGGCATTGGGTATGGGTGATAGCTGTAATGGTGGCTTTTGTTGATGGCGAAAAAGCACTGCGGCGAATTAGAGACGTTTGGCGTGAAAAAGAAAGCAACGTAAACCAAGCTTCGGCTACTGAGGAGACTAATAATGCTTGAAGGCTTAGCAGTTTGGGCACTGTTTATTTACCTATTACGTTTAGTAGGCATGCCGTGGAATACCTATAGTAAAGCCTTTGCGTACTTAGGTGGCACCGGTTGGTTAATGTTTGTTTGGGTTGGACTGCTTAACTACACTCCTATGGATCTTTCCGGTGGCTCGTTAGTGCAGTCACCACATATTCAGTTGCGACCGGCGAATTCACAGATCAGAGGTAAAGTTGACAATATTTATATTCAACCTAACCAGCAAGTAAGCAAAGGTCAGTTGATTTATGACTTAGATCCTGAGCCTTATCAAATAGCATTGAACAAAGCGATAGTGGCACAGCAAAGCGCTGAGGTGAGCTTATCTGTGGCGACCGAAGACGTTAAGTTAGCTGAAAAGCAGCATGAAGTCGCCGTTGCAGATGTAACGATTACCAATAATCAACTTGATGCGGCTAACAAAGATCTTAAGTGGAAACAAACCACGTTAGCGCGTTATATCGAACAAAACCGTGTCGTGCCAGATACCATAACTAAAAGCCAGTTGGACGAGCAGCAAACAGCGGTTGATCTTGCTCAAGCACAGGTAAACACCTATGTAACGCAAATCGAAAAGGCGCAGATGGCGCAGCATACCGCGTTACTGAATATTGAAAAATCGCGGTTAGCGGTAGAGAGTCGTCAGGCTGATTTAAATAGCGAACATGAAAATGTGGCGCAGGCACAATGGAACTTAGATAACACTAAGGTATATGCACCAGCAGACGGCTATGTAACCAACTTTATTATGCGAGAAGGTCAGTATGTTGGGGTGGCACCACGCATGCAAATGTACACTAATGAAAAGTATGTGTTGATGCGGGTTAATCATCAGGCCATTCGTAACGTTAAAGTTGGCCAGCAAGCAGAGTTTGCTTCCGCAGTGTACCCTGGCAAAGTGTTTAGTGCTGAGGTTGAAGGAATTGTAGAGGCTACCGGGGAGTCACAAGGTAGGCTGTTAGCAATAGATGATAATGTTCGACAAACCACAGGGCAGAACTTAAATAATAAGCACCATTTTGTTAGGTTAAAGCTCAATGAGTCTGCGGATTATGACATTCCGGTAGGGTCGGTAGGTTTGGCGTGGATCTCGGGCACTAAGCCGATTGAGTTCTTGGCATTCCTAGATGTTATTCGCGGGATTGTTATTCGAATGAAATCGCAAATCTACTACTTCTACAGCATCTAGTTTGCAGTAAATGTGCGAGCAAACTTGCAAGTGAGCCCGCTTAAAAATAGCCCCTTTTGGGGCTATTTTTGTATTTGATTGCAGGGTGGCTATTTTGCTTACTTATATACGGAACAGTATAAGAATTTGCACTATTCTGCGCGATTTTGGGCAAACGAATTCAAGGCGAATAGCTGCAATAATGGTTGTTGTCTTATAAAGCGCTATTACGATTTGAAGATTATGGTTGGACAGCTTGGCGATCTCGGTCTTAACTCAATGCAATATGGTTTAAAAGGTAATTGAGATGAAAGTTGATCAGTACTTCCAAGGCCAGCCGTGTTGGGCGGAATTGGGTTCAATGAATATCGCCAGTAGTAAAGCATTCTATCGAGGCTTATTTAGCTGGGATATTGTCGATATGCCGATCCCTGAGGGCACATATAGCATGCTGACGATTGCTGATGACGATATCGGAGCCATGTATCAGATCCCCGACGAGATGGCGCAAAACGGTGAAACAACCCAATGGACGATCTATTTTGCTGTAGAAAACTTGGATGTAGCATTGGTGGATATTACCGGCGCAGGTGGCACAGTGATCATCGGCCCCCATGAGGTGGGCGAGGCTGGGCGTATGGCGGTAATAAAAGATCCCGAAGGAGCTCGGTTTGCGCTGTGGCAGGCCAATAATCATATTGGTGCCAAACGTGCTGCTGAGCCGCACACCATGTGCTGGGTAGAGCTAGCTTGTCGTCAACCACAACAAGCTAAACAATTTTACTCCCATGTATTAGGGTGGCAGCACCGCGATAGCGATATGCAAGGAATGACCTATACCGAATGGCAAGTTGGTAGCCAAGATGTTGGTGGCATGATGGCGATGACTGAAGAGTGGGGTGATATGCCTGCGCATTGGATGTTGTATTTTACTGTGGAGAGTTGTGACGCCAAAGCGGCGCAGGTCAATGAGCTAGGTGGTAAGGTGTGCGTGCCACCAACCGACATACCTAATGTGGGGCGGTTTGCTGTGATTAACGATCCCGACGGTGGTTTGTTTTCAATAATAGAGCTGCGTATGGGCGTGTAGATAAAAATGGGTAGCTAATTGGCTACCCATTTTATTTGCAGTGGCCTACTTATCTTGGCTGAGCTTTCTACCGTAAATCAGTAGGTAAATAGCTGGGATCACAAATAATGACAGCAATGGTGCTGTGACCATCCCTCCCACCATAGGTGCAGCAATTTTTTGCATCACTTCGTTACCCGTGCCGCTACCCCACATAATAGGCAGCAAGCCAAAGAAAATGGTGGCAACTGTCATCGCTTTAGGGCGAATACGCATAACCGCGCCATGAACCAGCGCCTCTTTTAAGTCGCTGCGCTGATGGTATTGACCCGTTTCTTTACGCTCTTTGATGCTGTTATTTAGGTAAACTTGCATGACTACGCCAAACTCTGCGGCGACTCCTGCCAGCGCGATCATTCCGACCGAGACCGCGACCGAGAAGTTGAAGTCTAGCAAGAACAATAACCATGCACTGCCGACCAATGAAAATGGCAGGCTTAGCATGATAACTGAGGCTTGCGTGAACGAGCTAAAAGTCATCATTAGTAGCATAAAAATCACGGCTAACATCAAAGGCACCACTAATTGCATCTTAGCTTCGACCCGCTGCATATATTCATATTGACCCGCAAAGGTATAGCTATAGCGTGGTGGCAAGTTTATTTGCTCATCAAGGGCTGCTCTTGCCGTAGAGATGTATTCCCCAATTGAGATATCTTTTAAATCGACAAATACCCAACTGATCAGGCGACCGTTCTCACTGGCGAGCATAGGGGCACCGTCGCTAATGCTGATGGTCGCAAGATTCCCTAAAGGTAAGTATTTCCCGGTTTTGGTTAGCACAGGTAAGTCTTCCAGCTTTTCGATGCTGTCGCGCAGTTCTCGTGGATAACGGATGTTAATTGGGTAGCGTTCTTGCCCTTGAATCGATTGACCAACTTTCATGCCGCCTATCGCCATTTGCACAACGTCTTGAATATCTTTCAGCGTCATACCATAACGAGCTGCGTTTTTAAGATCTGGCTCAATGTCTATATAACGCCCACCAGAGGTGCGCTGCGCAAATGCCGATGCCGTTCCAGGGAGTTTACTGACTACAGCTTCTATTTCTGTACCAATGCGTTGTAACTCATCGATATCTGAGCCGGATATTTTGATCCCCACAGGCGTGCGCACGCCTGTAGACAGCATATCGATGCGGGTTTTAATTGGTTGCACCCAAGCGTTGGTCATCCCCGGAACTTTGACCGTTTTTTGTAGTTCGGCAATGATGCCCTCTAACGTCATACCTTCACGCCAAGTCTCTCGTGGATTAAGCATAATGGTGGTTTCGAGCATGGTCAGCGGCGCCGGATCTGTGGCGGTCATCGCACGACCAACCTTACCGAAAACCCGTTTTACCTCGGGAATAGTCTTAATTAGCCTGTCGGTTTGCTGCAAAATCTCAGCGGCTTTACCGGCACTGACGCTTGGTAACGTCGTTGGCATATACAGTAAGTCCCCCTCTTCAAGCTCTGGCATAAACTCACTACCCATTTTGCTCATAGGGTATATAGCACTTGCTAACGTCACCATCGCCAACAAGATAGTGATTTTAGGGAAGCGCAGCACCATGCGTAGTGTCGGCTCATAAATAGCAATCAATAAACGGCTGATTGGATTTTTACGTTCATCAGGGATTTTGCCACGAACAAAATAGCCTAATAACACCGGAATAAGGGTGATTGCTAATATGGCACTGGCTGCCATTGCAAAGGTTTTAGTGTAGGCCAGAGGATGGAATAACCGTCCCTCTTGTGCTTCTAGGGCAAAAACGGGTACAAAACTTAAGGTGATAATCAGCAAACTGAAAAACAGTGCCGGCCCCACCTCAATCGATGCTTTACGAACTAAGTCCCAGTGCGCCTCTCCAGTAGGTGTTGCGCCGTTGTGCTGTTCACGATAATGCTCCAAGTGTTTGTGGGTGTTTTCTACCATCACAATTGCGGCATCGACGACTGCGCCTATGGCAATGGCAATCCCGCCCAAACTCATGATGTTTGCGTTAACCCCAATCAGGTTCATGATAATAAAGCTGATTAAAATTGAGATCGGTAGCGAGATAATCGCGACGAGTGTCGAGCGTGCATGCAGCAAGAAAATCAGACAAATCACGCCGACAACCAGCATCTCTTCAAGCACCTTGTGCTTGAGGTTGTCGACAGAATTAAGGATCAGCTGCGAGCGATCGTAAGTGATCACTAACTCTACACCGTCAGGTAAGCCGTTTTCGATTTCGCTTAGTTTTTGTTTTACATTGTTAATGGTGGCAAGGGCGTTTTCACCGTAGCGCATAACCACAATGCCACCAACGACTTCACCTTCGCCATTGAGCTCGGCGATACCGCGGCGTGCGCTAGGGCCTGTGCGCAGCTGTGCTACATCTTTCATTAGTACTGGCGTGCCAGCTTCAGACACTATACCTAGTGGGATCTCTTCAAAATCCGCTAAGGTTTGCCGGTAACCCGTTGAGGTGATCATGTATTCTGCTTCAGCCATCTCAATGACTGAACCGCCGGTAGAGCTATTGGAGTTATCTAGGGCATTTTTCACCGTCATCAAATCAATTTGGTACAGTGCCAATTTGTGGGGATCGACAATGATCTGATACGACTGCTCCATGCCGCCGATTGTGGCAACCTCTGACACCCCTGAAACACTTTGCAGTTCAAGCTTGAGGAACCAGTCTTGTAGCGAACGAAGCTGGGCTAAGTCATGCTGGCCTTTACGATCGACTAAAGCATATTGGAATACCCAACCAACACCTGAAGCATCAGGCCCAAGTGTTGGGGTGACGCCTTCAGGTAGCTGACCTTGAGTTTGCGAAAGGTACTCTAAAACTCGTGAACGCGCCCAATATATATCGGTACCATCTTCAAAAATGATATAGACGTATGAGTCACCAAACATCGAAAAGCCGCGTACGGTTTTCGCACCGGGAACCGCGAGCATTGCCGTTGATAGTGGATAGGTGATCTGATCTTCTACAAGTTGCGGCGCTTGCCCCGGATAAGAGGTTTTAACGATAACTTGTACGTCAGATAGATCGGGTAATGCATCCAGTGGCGTCATGCGCATTGCCTGATAACCGATTAGGGCGATCACGGCAGTGAGCACTAACACCATAGCGCGCTGTCTAATAGAGGCGCTAATAATTTTTGCTAACATAACGACCTCCGTTTAGTGATGCGCGTGTGGATCGTTGCTTGAATCATCACTGCTGTTACTGCCGCTGAGGCGTTGTAAGCTGCCTTGGATACTCGCTTCTGAATCCAGTAGGAACTGACCCGATACGATAACTTTATCGCCTTGGTTTAAGCCTTCAATAATTTCAGCTTTACCTTGGGCTATCATGCCAACTTTAACAGGTACAGAGGCAAACTGATTGTTGTCCCGTTGTACAACCACGCGATTTTCGCGGCCGGTTAAAATAAGCGCCTCAGTTGGAACTGAGAGCACGTCACGTTTAGGGCCGCCAAACAGTTTTACATCGACCAAGGTGCCAGGCTTAAGTAGTTTACCTGGGTTATCAAGTTTGATACGCACTCGCATGGCACGGGTTACCGGATCGAGCTCCGGATAGATGTAGTCAATATTTGACTCTAAATCAAACAGGCCTTGAGCGGCAGAGGTGACTTCAACGGGACGACCAACTTCTAACCAACTTTGCTCATTTTCAAATACGTCAGCAATAACCCAAACACTAGTTAAATCGACGATTTCAAACAGGGTGTCGCCGGGTTGCACATACATACCATGACGTACGGTAAGCTTGCTGACAAAGCCATCTTGTTCAGCATAAAAAGGCACTCGGTAAATGGTTTTGCCGGTGCGCTCTAGTTGTTTGATGGTGGCAGAGTCGACACCTAATAACTCTAGACGCAAGCGTGCTTTGCGCAGCAGATCTTTACCCCGACCTTTATCTTGGCTGAGATAGTCCATGGCTTGCATGTAGTCGTCTTGTGCATTGATAAGTTCTGGCGAGTACAGCTCATAAAGCAGTTGGCCTTTTTTCACCCGTTGGCCGACGTTATGCACCATTAAGGTTTCGATCCAACCGTTAACACGGGTGTGATTGTGGCCGATATTGTTTTCATTGTACTCAACCGTGCCTATGGTTTTGACCAGTTTCCATAAGGTACCTTTGTTGACTTGTTCACTGCGCATGCCTAGCGCTTGTTGCATTCCCCCAGATACGCCGACAACCACTTCTTCGGCGGCACCACCAACAACCACTTTTTCAAGATCCATGCCGCAGATTGGGCAAGAGCTTGGTACGTCAGATACCACATGTGGATGCATAGGGCAGACGTATTTGACACCGCCATCGTCAGTGTTCTTAGCCGTAGGCATGAGCTCCGGCTTAGGTTGGCTTAAGATGCTATCCGCAGTATCGCTGCTTGCTGATTGAACGCCATGATTGTGGCCTGCATGTTCATCAGTGGAGTGAGCAGAAAGGGCTTGTGCTTGATTATTAGCAGTTTCCTCTTCCTCTTCTTTTACCAAGAACATTTTGCACTCAGGGCAGCGACCGGGCTCATGGCTGGTTACTTCAGGGTGCATTGGGCAGTAATAGTTTGCTACTGCAGCGTTATCAATAGG
>NZ_KI912461.1:0-198789 GCF_000518605.1 Shewanella fidelis ATCC BAA-318
CTCGGAGATAAATTATTAGCTAGCGCAACTATTTATCTCTATTTGCACATTCTTATGGCGACCTCATTAGGTCGCCATTTTTTTATGCTGATTTAGCCATCGATATAAGCGCAACGACTTTACAATTTCACCTAATAAAAACCACTAAAAGCAGACGGTTACTAAGTTTATAAAATTAAATTTCGATTTTTTTACTAAAGTTGGGAACTAACTAAGATTTATCGACTCTGAATATATGAACCGATTCTGGTTAAGCGGGCTACGAGGTTTCAAAACTGAGGTATCTTGCTTAACACTAGCTAAGTTTCATTGTTCATCATCATTCCCTTGGTACTCCAATTAGGTTTACCTTTAGAGATAAATTGTCAGCTAGCGCAACCCTTTATCTCTATTTTAAATTGTTATGGCAACCTGATTAGGTTGCCATTTTTTTATCTTCTCTGTTACTGCAATAACTGCTGATCTAGCATCACCACAATCGATGGGTGATAGCCTTCACGCGCTTTAGCATAGATTTGCTTAGCCTGTACTTCAAAGCCCGCTTTTAATAACTCTGCATAAAGTGGCTTAACAAACTTGCCACGACCAATTTTTACTAAGTAAGCCGCAACAGCTTCGAGCACCACTTGATATTCATTACGAATAGCGACCCTAAACCAATCGCAAGCGATTTCGGCATTAGTTGATTGAGTAAAGTTAAACTGATTATCTAAGTCGACCAGTGCTTGATGAGATAACTTCTGCGGCAAATGAGTTAAAAAATACTGCCAGTGGTGAACTCGCCAACCTTGCGTCATTAGACTCGCAGCCGATGCCCCATCATCAAACGCTTTTAATGCCATAATCACTTTATCTAAACTGGTAGATGTTGGCTCTACATACCAGCTTGGCATCCCTTCACCATATATCCACTCAAGTAACTCTGCTTCAGTGATCTTGTCAGCATGCTCAAGTAACAATGTCTGCTTGGCGTAACTCACAAACGTTTCAGTAGTGATGGCTTCAAATGCAAATCTTTGCACATATTGGAATAGAAACTTATCGAAAGCTTCACGACCAAGGCGTCGTTCTAAATCATGTACAAACATGGAGGCTTTATCATAAGTAAAACGGTTAAAAGCTTCATTCGGATCTTGCTGCTGCATATTGGCTGGCAGTGTCTGCGCAGTAAGCGCGGTACTCGCTATAGCCTCATATAAGCGACCATGTTCTAATACCACTTCTAGCTCAGCCTGCTCTTTGCCATAAACAGCTTCAACAATGCGATTGGTAAAGTAGGTAGTAAAACCTTCATTAAGCCAAAGATCACGCCACGTCGCATTGCTGACCAAGTTACCGGTCCACGAATGCGCAAGTTCATGTGCTACGGTTGATACTAAACTCTTATCACCTGCAATCAATGTCGGCGTCATAAACGCAAGCCTTGGGTTTTCCATTCCCCCAAAAGGAAAACTTGGCGGCAGTACTATCATGTCATAGCGCCCCCACGGATAAGGCCCTAATAGAGACTCTGCGACTTCAACCATGCTTTCAGTGTCTTCAAACTCAATAGCGGCACTGTCTATAATCTCTGGCTCGGCATAAACACCTGTTCTTGACCCTAGCTTTGCGAATGCTAACTCACCAACGGCGATCGCTAACAGGTGCGTCGGCATCGGTTTTTCCATAGAGAATGTGAATTGACCAGTTAACTCTACCTCTGCATCATTCAATGCACTCATCACCACTCGCATGCCTTTTGGCGCGGTAATAACAGCATCGAAAGTTATCCGTGCTTTCGGCGTATCTTGCAGCGGGATCCAACTACGGGCGTTAATTGGCTGCGATTGACTAAAAAGAAATGGTAAAGATTTACCACTGGTTTGCTGTGGTGTTAACCACTGTAACCCTTGAGCATTTACCGAAGTACGATAGCGAATAGTGACTGATTGAGTTGCTGGTAATAATTGAATGTTGAGGCGCTGACCTAAAGTTACATCATGTTTATCAATACTATATTCAAGTTGCTGCTCACCATTGCCATACACAACTTCGATAAGGAGATCTCGACTATCTAACCACAGTTCAGTTGTTTTCTTATCAATGAACTCCAGTTGTAATTCAACTTGGCCAACTAACTGCTTTGCAGCAAAATCGACATCAAGCAATAACGACAAGTGAGTTACTTTCACCTGATCAGAATTAGCAAACGAGTGATAATCATGGTTATTATCCCACAGCTTCAACATGGTACATCCTTATAATTAATAAGTTTTGGGTCAGATTTTACCGCGATTTTTTGAGCGGAAAAAAGCCTAGTTTGACTTCAACCGAGCGAAATGAAACACTTGTGGATATTGTATGCAAAATAATAAATTAGAGAAACCCTAGATGAAAACTCAATTCAGCATAACAGCACTGGCGTTTGTTTCATTAACCTCTATCGATGCGCAAGCACAGCAAAACAGCATAGAGGATGTCCTTAGCCAAAATCACGCCTGTAGCGATACCATAGTTATTCGCTCTCAAGCCTTAACTAAAGCACAAATCAATGCCGCTTGTAAGTTACTGCAAACACAAGAGGCTAACTTCCACCAGCTGTTCGGCACCCTAAATAAACCGGTTGCTAATGATAATAACCACAGCATGCGTGCTAATGTTTACCACTCGAGAGAAGATTATGTCGAGCATGTAACCAATCACTTTGATGTGCCTAGTGACAACGGCGGCATGTATTTAGAGGGATTACCTTGGAAGGAAGGCAACCAAGCAGAGTTTGTAGCCTATGAGAAAAAAGGCCAAGTATGGAACTTAGCCCATGAATATGTACATTATCTTGATGGACGCTTTAATCTCTATGGCGATTTTTGCCTATCATTACACGACTCACACTCTGGTCCTGAGTATTGCCCTAAACCTGCACCACTCTATCCCCACACGGTTTGGTGGAGTGAAGGTATAGCAGAATATATCTCTGCAGGTGACAACAACCCTAAAGCTATCGCATTAATTGGCAATGGCACTCAATATCCATTAAGTGAAATTTTTAATACCAGTTATGAGCATAATGGCGGCACAGACAGAGTCTACCGCTGGGGATATTTAGCTGTACGCTTTTTGATTGAACAGCACAAAGACAAAGTTGACACTATGCTAGGCTTTACTCGAACCGGTGATTACCCAAGGTATCAAGCACTACTAACAAGCTGGGGCACCAGTATGGATGCCGAGTTTGATGCGTGGTTAAAACAACTAAAAGCGAATAATAAATAACTAACTAAAAAGGCCTCTATTGAGGCCTTTTTAATGACAAAGTATTACCCTTTAAAGGCGAATACCTGCTTTTTCTAAATCTTTTGCAATTACGCTACGTGGCAGTGCTACGTATCCGTCTTTTTCTACAATTTGCTGACCTTGCTTAGATAGCACGTAACGAATGAACTCACGATCCATTGGTGCTAAATCTTTGTTCGGGTGCTTGTTTACGTACACATATAGGTAACGAGATAGCGGGTATTTACCTGTTGCAGCATTTTCAGCTGTTGCTGCAACATAGTTGGTACCCTTCTTAGAAACTGCAACCGCTTTAACGCCCGCAGTTTTATAACCAATCCCTGAGTAGCCAATCGCGTTTAATGACTGAGATACTGACTGAACTACAGATGCAGAACCCGGTTGCTCATTGACGTTCGCTTTAAAGTCACCTTTGCAAAGTGCTTTTTTCTTAAAGTAACCGTAAGTTCCAGATACAGAGTTACGACCATAAAGCTGAATATCTTTAGCAGCCCAGTTTCCATCTAACCCTGCTTCACCCCAGCGAGTAATATCGCCGCCACCACATTTATCAGTTGAAGAGAAGATGCCATCAATTTGCTCGATGCTCATCCCTTCAATTGGGTTATCTTTATGAACAAAAACAGCTAGTGCATCGATTGCAACGCGAATTGCTGTTGGCTGATAGCCATAATGTTTTTCAAATGCTTCAACTTCATTTGGCTTCATCTTGCGGCTCATTGGGCCGAACTGAGAAGTACCTTCAGTCAAAGCTGGTGGCGCAGTTGAAGAGCCTGCAGCTTGGATCTGGATATTTACGTTTGGATAAAGCTGCTTAAAATCTTCCGCCCATAACGTCATCATATTCGCCAGCGTATCAGAGCCAACAGAAGATAAGTTACCAGACACACCACTTGTCTTTTCATAAGTTGGTAAAGACTGGTCGATTTCAGCCATTGATGCTGCAGAAAATACAGTCGCTGCAGTAAAGCTTACCGCGCCAACAAGTTGTTTCAGTTTCATTCTTTGCTCCAGTGTTTATCTATCTTGGTTTCTTAAAACGCTGTCAGTATTGACTTGCTTGATGACAAGTCTATTACTCATAAATGACACTTCGATGACAAACTTAACTAATTTCAGCTTATTTATAAAAAAACAGGCAAAAGCCTGTTTTTATATGAAATTTATTTTAACGCTTAATGTCGTCTTAAGGGTTATAGTCGATCAGGTTCGGGGAAATAACAAAGCTAAAAGTACTCCCCTTGCCCAGTTGGCTGGCAATATTTAGTTCACTTTGATGATTATTCAACGCATGCTTAGTGATTGCCAGCCCAAGGCCTGTGCCACCACTTTGTCTTGAGCGTGCGCTGTCGACTCGATAGAAGCGCTCCGTTAAACGACCAATGTGTTGCGGCGCAATCCCCTCGCCAGTATCTTTCACGCTAAACAAACCACCTGAAGCTATTTTGCGCCAACTAATATCAACTTTACCGCCAGGCTCAGTATAACGAATAGCATTAGATATTAAGTTTGAACACACACTTCTGAGCTGCAACTCATTACCATAAACGTCTAAGCCCGGCTCACAATAGAAAGTCACCTCATATTGATCTTGCGCCAGTGCAAGCGCCTCATCTCGTAAAATGTTCATCATTTGTGACATGTTTACTTTGGTTTCTAAGTTAACATCACTGGCATCTTCAATTCGTGACAACGCCAATAACTGCTCAACCATAGAGCGCATACGTGTCGTTTGCTGCTGCATCTGCTCCATAGCACGTAAATTTGGTGAATCAGGCTCAGCCATTGACTGCATCATCTCCAAGTAACCTTGTAGCACAGTTAACGGGGTTTTTAGCTCATGGGACACATTAGCGACGAACTCTTTTCGCATGCCTTCAAGTTGCCTAACTCTGGTGATATCACGGGCAATAAGCAATAACTGCCCAGCACCATAACCCATAATCCGGATCTCAAGAATATGACCATCTGATTGCGGTGATGGTAATTCCAGTGGTTCTTGATATTCATTATTTTTTAGATAAGCAGAAAAGTCAGGATGGCGAATTAGATTATCAATACGTTGGCCGTTATCTTGAGGCCAGACAAAGCCTAATAGCAACTGAGCGAGCTTATTACACCACAGAATATTATGCTCTGAATCTAGCACCACGGCAGCATCGGGTAAGGCTTCTGCGCCCTGTCTAAAGCGCCCCAGCAAAAAAGCTAATTGCGAAACGCGTTTACGGTTTTTACCTTGTAAGCGATATATACCGTTAAACACCCCTTCCCAGCTGCCTTTGCCATTAGGTGGCGTTAAGCGACGGTCATGCCAGAGCCAAAAATTTAACCTTGAAAGCTGACGATAATGCCAAACTAATAGACAAACACAGCCAAATAGCAATATCCACAACACTTCTCCGAGTAATAGCCCAACGGCTAAGCAAAGTGTTAAATAAATTGCTAAATGAGAAACTAAGCGGTACCCAGAATATGAATCAAACATATTAAACCAATATCACGACCATATAGGAGGAATAGGCACAAGATAGCGTAAAAGCAAACTCATGCATATGAGAGCAATAATAATCATATTTTTTACACTATTCATTAAGTTAGCACTCAAACGTTAATCTGTAACCTGCTAATGCTTGTATAGCGCCTCTGTTACACTCTCAGCTTAGAGTGAAAATGAACTTGTAGCACTCATACATTAAGAGCCTCTGTGTCATTATTTTAAAACAACATCAATGAGGCTCTACTCTCTAACTCAATTAAATACTTGTACTTGTAAAACTAAAGTCTGGTTGAAAAACGATAGCCCGCGCCACGAACAGTCTGAATCAATCTGTCATGTCCAGAATGAGTAACTGCTTTACGTAAACGCCTGATATGCACATCAACAGTACGATCTTCAACATACACATTAGTCCCCCACACATTATCGAGTAATTGTTCGCGGCTATACACTCGCTCTTGGTGAGTCATAAAAAAGTGCAGTAAGCGAAACTCTGTCGGTCCCATATCTAGCACTTGGTCGCCAACAGTTACACGATGACTAACAGGATCTAATTGCAGCCCTTGTACATCAATTGGATCTTCTAAACATGTTGGTGCACTGCGGCGCATAACCGCTTTAATTCGAGCGACTAGCTCTTTAGGCGAGAACGGCTTAGTAATAAAATCGTCTGCCCCGACTTCGAGCCCACGGACTTTATCTTCCTCTTCACCACGAGCAGTCAACATTATGATCGGTATATGACGAGTAAATTCATCTTGACGCAAGCGCTTAGCTAGTTGAATGCCACTGCCACCAGGGAACATCCAATCAAGCAATACTAGATCTGGATACGGCTCTGTTAGCATATCTAATGCTGAGTCATAATCCTCGGCAGCCACTGTGGTATAACCGTGCTGCTCCAAAACAAAAGTCAACATCTCGCGGATGGCTAACTCATCTTCAACTATCAAAATCCGTGCAGTCATAATCGATCTTCTATCAGTGAATTTCTACGATACTATTATTGGTCACTTTTATGACATTAATATGAAACACCAAGATATTTTGCCATATTAATAACTATTTTTGTCATAATTATTATTGGTCGCTTATATATATCTTTAATGCCCTTAATATTAGTTTATTCTATCATCAAGCTATCACAGCCAGCCCTAGCAGCTATAACTAATTTTATGACTTAGCTTCAAGGTTAATATTAGCAACAACGCCTTATCCCCTTGATTGATAGCCAGCTTAACACGCCATTGGTTAGCCACAAAAAAGGGGCTAATTAGCCCCTTTAACATATCTTAGCGTTGAGCTTAGAACTTATGCTCAAGTCCTAAACCAACGTAGCTGTCGTCGTTATCAAGGTTTTCATAAGAACGGCTAGTGTAAAAAGCAAATAGCTTAGTTGGTTTACCTAACTTGTAATCACCGCCAATAGACCAAGAGTCGCCTTTATCTTCCATATCTTGGAACTGAGCTTTAAGCACAATCGCATCTATTTGGTATGCCGCGCTAAGCAAGTAACCTGTTTTGCTTTCAGCACCCACGATAGCAGTGCCATCTGATGCATAAGTTGCTTCTTGCTGCTGATACATACCACCTAGCTTAAGTCCTGCAATTTTACCTTGAACCGTTGCACGCACAACTTCATAACCCTTTACGTCTGAATCGTAAGCAACAGAAGCGTAAATCGGTGATTTTTTAAGACCAGAGTCACCATACATAGCGGCAACACTAAAACCATCTTGTGAGTATTGTGAACCAGCGCCATCGGCAGCATATGTTACACCCACTTTAAAACCACTAAATGACGGCGTAATGTAAGTTGCTGTTTGCTCGATGCGGTTTTCACCTTTAAATAGGTTTTTCAAATCACCTGATAAATCATTAAACTGGTCAACTTTACCTTGTGATACTTTAAGCATGGTGTCGTTACGACCAACAGAGAATGCACCGAAGTTACCTCTTAGGCCTACAAATTGATTACGTGCTTCAAAGTTATCTTTCGACTCATCACCCGTATCGACTTCATATTCAACAGTGTAAAACGCTTCTAATGAACTGCTTAGTTCAAACGCCCCCTTAACACCAAAACGAGAAGCATTTGATTGAATTGTTGTCGTTGACTCATCATTCACATCATTTGACTGTGCTGTAACATTTAGCTTGCCATATACCGTTAATGGATCGGCAGCGTAAGCTGAAGAAAGAGTTGCTGCAGTTAGCGCAGAAGCGATCAGAGTTTTACAAAAAACGTTCATCATTTAATCCTTTTGACGTTATTCGTCTTGGTTATTGGTTTGGACGAGCGCCATAATGAAGATGGAATGTTGCATTTTTATTTCAGTAAAACATGAATCAAGTTGATAACGCTTAGAAGCAGAGGGACAAATATGCCACAACCTAGTGCTATCAAGGCTTTGAGAATAAGCTATAGAAATATGACACTTTGATGAAATGTCATTTCAATTCAATTTAGGCAATCTATTTGGCGGTTTACCCGAACCCCACAATGGCTTACACTGCGGCTTTAATTTTGACTGAGCACTAAATCTATGTGGTTTAAAAATCTAACTGTATACCGCTTTAATAAGCCTTTCTCCGTTGACCCTGAGTCATTAGAAAAATCACTGGAAGACTTCACTTTCTCTCCTTGCTCAAGCCAAGATATTAGTAAATTTGGCTTCTCTAAGGCTATGGGTAAACACGGCGAAACCTTGGTTCATACCGCTGGTGAACGTCACCTTATTTGTGCCACTAAAGAAGAAAAAATTCTGCCATCGCAAGTTGTTAAAGAAGCACTTGAAGAAAAAGTTAATCAAATTGAAGCTGAAGAGAACCGTAAGCTTGCTAAAAAAGAGAAAGATGCACTAAAAGATGAGATCACCACGACATTGCTACCAAGAGCATTCTCTCGTCGTAGCCAAATTCGAGCGTTAATTTTACCTGAAATTCAAATGGTACTTGTTGATAGCTCAAGTGCAGCGAAATCTGAAGAGTTAATGGCACTATTGCGCAAAGCAATTGGTACCTTACCTATTATTCCAATGAGCTTTAAAACACCAATTGAAACTCAGCTTACTGAATGGCTTAAAGAGGGCAAAACCCCAGCGGCCTTCGAAATGCAAGATGAGGCTGAGCTTAAGAGCGACTCAGATGAAGGTGGTATTGTACGCTTTAAACAACAAGATCTCAGTGAAAACGAAGTACTTGCTCATATTGAAGTGGGCAAGCAAGTGCATAAGCTTGCGTTACACTTCGGCCAATCGATTGCATTCTTACTACAATCTGATGCGGCAATTAAACGTCTTAAGTTCTCTGAAGAGTTTAGAGCGGGCAACGATGACCTAGGTAATGATGATCCTATGGCAAGACTCGACGCCGATTTTGCATTAATGAGTAGTGAACTGATTGCATTAATTAATGCAACTGTTGAAGCTTTAGGCGGTCTAGAAGACTCGATTTAAATTATCACTCTAATAAATAAGGCGCCTATCGGCGCCTTATTTTTTTATTATTCAGCCGCTTTAAACTGACCGTTTTTATCAAATGGCCAGTCAATCCCTAACCAAGCTTTCAAAAATGCTTTTTGCGCTCGGCTCGGCTTGTTAACTCCCTTAATAGCTAACTTACCAGTTTGCTTTTCACCTAGCTTTAGCTCAACGTCTTTAAGCTTGTCATTGCTAAACAAGGTGACAGTAATGCTATCACCGGGTTTAAAATCATTAATGCGGGCTGCAAAACCTTTCGCGGTTACCTTTAAGCCATTAATAGCCACTATCTCATCAGCAAGCACAATACCGGCATTCCAAGCTGGGCCATCACGCAATACATGAGACAACACCAAAGAATCAGACTTTAAGGTCACTCCTGTAAACGCCTCCGTTTTGGCATTTTTACCGTAGGTTAGCGCTAAACCAGCTTTAGCCAACATGCCATCGAAGTCTAGGCTAACTGGCGAATTAACATATTGCTGCCACCAATCTTCATAACTTGTTCCTGACACATCTTCTAAAATCTTTTTGACATCAGCAATAGTAAAACCTGCAGGCAACTTATGCTCGTTATAAAGTTTACGGTGAACGTCTCGATATGAACCTTTCAGCTTGGTGTCTGTAATTAACGAGAAGTCTAACGCGAGCGATGTTAAATAGCCTTCAGAATAAATATTAGTACTGTGGTTTACCGCATAATCACCGCCGCTACTCGCCCACTGGTTAGCACTTGCACTAGCAATAGATTGTACTTCTCGACCTGGTGTTTTCAGGTTTTGCGCAATCCGTTTAGCTAAGTCGGCAAAAAACTCTTTCGGCGTCATCACACCTGCACGTAACAAAAGTTGGCTTTGGAAATAACTGGTTGAACCTTCAGCTATCCAAAGTAACTCGGTGATCTCTTCATCTTGGTAGTTATATGGCACTAAGCCTTCCGGTCTATATGCCTTAACATTCCATGTATGAATAAACTCATGGGAAGCTGTTTTAATAAAACCTAAATAATCATCACGCTCGCGATAACTAAAACGCGGTCGTTGGATAATTGTCGAATTTAAATGCTCGGTTGCACCGCGAGCACCGCTGGTTGCATGTACCATATAAACATAACGTTCAAACGGGTAATCATCCCAGATAACTTCAGCCTGACCACTTAACTTAGTCAGATCAGTAACCATCTGTTCAATGTCATAATTACCTTCACCCCAGACCACCAATTCATACTGGCGGCCATCAGCGGTAAAACTTCTGTGCTGGCTAATACCAGTCTCAATAGGCGAGTCAACTAAGATGTCATAATTATCAGCTTTAAAAGTATGCTCACTACTTCCACTTGGCATACCTGAATAGCTCTTCCAACTATTTGGAACCTTCAAGGCAACATTAATTGGCTCTTGTCTAAATTCAGGGCTGTAAACAAACGTACCACTGGCATCAAGAAATGCATGTGAAGCATCGATATGATTAACCCGTTGCCCCAGTTTATTAGCATAAAGTTGATAATTAACCGTTACTGCACTCGGTTCGCTTAACTTGACCGTCCACTCGCCGCTTGCCGTTCTTGACCAAGGTAATGTTTGGCCCTTCTCATCGGTTGCAACAAAGCGTCTAACGGCATCACCTAAAGGTAAAACTTGGTATTTACCCGTACGCCATACAGGTAAATTCACCACTAAAGTATCAGCTGTTGTTTCAGGAAAGGTAACTTCTACTTTAGCTAAATGATGTTCAGGAGATGTTAGGTCAATTGCGTAATTAACATCGGCCAATGCGTTAGAACAAGCTAAAGCACTAAAAGTTAGGATAAAGGGAACTACAGGTTTCACTATCTCGTCCTTCTGTTATTATTGTTTTCGTTAGGCCAGAAAAATATAACATTAGGCTTAATTAGGCCAATATAATTACAAAATAGTCACTTAATCTAACGATTAAGTACAAGGAACGGCATTTTGATGCATATTTTCATCACCCTACTCTTTTCATTAACCCTGTCGCTGTTAAGTAACACGGTAAGTGCCAGCACCAATGATGACGTACTCGCAGAAATACAATTTCGTGAAAATCCCAAAGTACTGGCACAAAACATAGAAAACACGATCCCATCTCTGCCCGGGTTTACAGACCTAGCGCAATTTAATGCATTTGCGAAAAGACACCTATTATCTGCAGCTGATCTACAACGTAATATTCAATTAGCTGCAAGGCTTAAAATGGATCTTTCCGATAAAAGTAAAGACCGTTATTTAGTTGCCAATAACTTAATCCAACAACTAGAACATATCAGTCACAGCGATTTTGATAAGAGCTACTTGCTCATGCTGAAAGGCCGCTATGTTGGCCGCAGCCAACAGGATTTCAAACAGGCAATTGAATATTATCAACAAGCTATTCCCCTTGTAGAACTGTCAAGTAAAAGCGCGGATCAAGTATTACTCTATACCCTGTATGAACATATCAGTGTGATACATATGATTATGCGCGAAACTGACACCGCACTGAAGTATTTACAAAAGCTATCCGCAACAGCCCAAAAAATCGAAAACGATTATTTAATTGCCCATGCGGAATCAGTATTAGGTAAGTTTTTTTATAAGCAAAATCAAATTGGCAAAGCGCTATCCCACTACACCGCTGCTATCAAATATTCCCGCGGTGGAAATAACCCCTCGCAAAATGCCCATATCGAATTACAACTTGCCAGAGTTTATCGAGATATTGAGTCATGGGATGAAGCATTAACATCTGCCAATAATGCAGTGGAGTCTTTCACTCTATTAGGTAATGACAACTACGTATCATCAGCAATGACCGTTATTGCGATGATTTATGCCAACCAAGAGCAGTGGTACCAAGCCATCGATTACTATCTTAATGCACAACAAATAGAGATAAGACTTGGGAATGAAACCGGCCTAGCCTTAAACCAACATAATCTTGGTGAAGTCTATTTTAAAATTGGTGACATTGATAACTCACTTTCACACCTTAAGCTCGCAAACACCATTTTTACCAAAAAAAATAGCGAGCATTACCTAGTTTATAACGATCTACTTATCGCTGAAGTCAGTGCCAGTAAAGGTAACTGGCGAGATGTTGAAGAATACGCCACAAAGGCTGAAAGAATAGCAGAAGCCAAACAGTTGCCAAAAGAGCAAAGCGAAGCACTAGAACGCATAGCAACAGCCCAAGAGCATTTAGGGAAATATGAGCAAGCGTATAAAAATATGCTTAAACTCAATTCGATTCGCAGTGTCGCGACACCTTCAGAAAATGAGCTGGATCTTAAGCAGTCAAAAATAAAACAACAAAAGCTCAATCTAAAGCTAAGCCAAGTGGAAAAGCAGTTACAGCAAAAAGCTGAACAACTCAATATTGCTCATTTAACCAGCCTTATTTGTATGTTCTTATTGAGCTTATTAGGACTTTTGCTCGTTAAACAGTGGCGCCTCAAAAATAAAGCTAACCAGCTCAACGATACGTTACAACAAACCCGACTATTAGAGCCGTTTACCCAGTTGCCTAACTTTTTGAGTTTTAAATATGACTACAATAACGCTTCTCAAACACAAATTAAGACGCTAGCGCTTATTTGCTTATCTGACCAAGTAAATGATGACCTATACCAAGGTTACGAAGGTTGTGCCAATATGCATAAACGACAGCTATTGGCCTTTAAAAGTAGCTTAAATTGCCAAGGTTACCTTATCAGGCCGGGCATGTTCTTATTGAGTTTTGATAATAATATCGCTGCACCGCAATTACTGGCACAACTTAGAGAGAGCTTAGATAAAAATCAGTGGCAAACCAATCTACATATGGGGATCTTACACCTACCACTTTTAGCCGATCCCGCTATTAAACTGACAGCTTCACAACACTTTACCACCCTGCAAATGATGCTCTATGGCGCAAGAACATTAGGCTTTAATCAAGATTACTTCGTCACCATGAAAACATTAAATTTTGCTTCAGCGGGCATCTTTAGCAAACCTATCTATCTCAATATTGAAAAAAGTATTGTGCGGGGAATAGTTAAGATCGAAACCAATGGCAATAAAGACGATATCCTATGGCCAAAATGGAAAAATCATCAAAACATCGATATTAACGATGACAAAGTAGCCAGCTAAATGCTCACTCCTGCTGTAGATGTGGAGCAGGAGTGACGCTACTTAGCGTATTTTTTGGCAGACTAACTCAGAGGCAATTACTGAAACAATGCAGCTTCCTTGTGATCTTATTCGACACTGAAGTAAACAGCTATAAACCGTTCTGAGCTACTCAAATTCTTATACTTATTGGCATTAGAAGCACTAAACTCTACCAGATCGGCTAATGTTGATACTGATAGGTCTAAACCAAGGCTGATGTTGATTTCTCTTTTAGTAAACTACTGTTAAGATAACCATTTAGCAAAGCTGCTTATTTTTATTTATAGGGGTAGATCAAAGCATGAAGGATGCAGCCATCAGTACATCTCAAGTCCGTATGCTGCAGCAGAAGCTTCATTCTGCAAGGCTAGCTATTGATGAGATGAACGAAGCGCAAAACGAGAAACTGCAGATCCTTATGCAATTCATTGGACAGCTTAGCCTCGCCTGCAAAGGACAGAATTTAGAACTTGATAACAAACTGGCTAAATTACGTCATAAGTTAGCCAGCTTTAGTCAGGTTGAAGATTCGTTAGCAGAACTAAATGAAGCCGATACGATTTTAAAGCAACAATATGCTCGCATCATGTTGCAACTTGAAGATAGTCGCCAAGCCTTAAACAATATGGTTGGGCAAATCCAGCGGATCCAATCATTACCCAGTAAGCTAAAACTAGAGATAAGCTATTTTAAAAAAGAGCTAGCTAAACCCTTCCATACTTATTGGGATTACATTCCCAAAGTAGAAAAAATAGTTAACTTCTATGATGAAATCTTAAAAGAGCAATTAAACTTAGGCGAGCAATTTGAGATCTTACCCCGCCACCGTCAAGCAGCGCATGAGCTAGCACAGATGTTGTCGGAAATAGAGTTTAAGAAAGAGCAACGTGAACAGGTTTCACAAATTAAACGCTCGTTAACAGAAGATTTTGAGCTCAACAATCTGCTTGACGCTTATCAAATTGTGCTTGGACTGCTACTTGACAACATTGCCCGTGAAAAAACAGCATCGCAAGAGTTCTTGTATGTTTTAAATAATGCATTAAGCAACGTGCAAGACGTTGTGACCGAATCCTATAGCCATTCAATTAAAAGCTTTCAAGTTGCTAAACAGCTTAACCGAGATATCAATGGCCAAGTCGATAATGTCGATGAGGCTGTGACTAAACTGGATGATATCGAAGAGTTAAAACACCAAATTACCGGGCATCTTGCATCACTGCGTAAAGCGCTAGGCCGTAAAGAACTGCTCGAAAATAGAGAACAAGCACAATTAAAGCAGTCAGTAGAGGCTTTGCGCCAAGAACTTAGAGAGCTTGCAAAAGAAACTGACTCTTACAAAGAAAGGCTATTTGAACAGCAAAAGCTGAATCTACTCGACTCACTGACACAGCTGCCAAACCGTAGCGCCCTAGAAGAGCGTATGGATATCGAGTACCGTAATTTCCAGCGTTCAAAGCAGCCATTATGGGTCGCTGTTGCTGACATAGATCACTTTAAAACGATCAACGATAGTTTTGGCCACAGTACTGGTGATAAAACCTTGCAAGTCATTGCTATGGCATTAAAAAATTCATTACGCGAATCTGAATTTGTTGCCCGTTACGGCGGGGAAGAGTTTGTACTCCTGCTACCTAATATTGCTGAAAGCGATATCCTCCCTTTGCTTAATCGAGTAAGAGAAAAAGTAAAAAGTATCCCCTTTAAGTTTAAAAATCAGAGAATTACAGTTACAGTATCTATAGGCGCAGCGCAAATAATTGAAAACGAGCTCATAACAGAAACCTTCGACAGAGCTGACGCTGCGCTATATAAAGCCAAAAACGAAAGCAGAGATAGAGTCATCGTAGACTTTTAAAACTTGCTCCAAGGTAGTATTCACTGCCGTTATGCATTTGTGGGCAAGCAGTCTATCACTGCTTAAGGAGTTGCTATGATAGTAAAAATTAGTCCCCGCGGAAGCCTAGATCAATTATCCCAATTAGAAGTTGATCGTCTAAAACAAAACGCAAAGAGTGAGCTTTACCAACTTTATCGCAGTTGCTCACTTGCCGTTCTCGCATCAGGTTTACAAAGCGATAATGCTGAAGGCTTATTTAATCAATTCAGTGATTTTAACATTAACGTGTTACGTCGAGAACGCGGCATAAAAATAGAGCTCACTAACCCACCACAAGAAGCTTTTGTTGATGGTGAAATCATTGCAGGGATCCAAGAACACCTTTTTTCAGTGCTTAGGGATATCGTCTATATCAACGATAAATATGACAACCTTAAACACATTAATCTAACCAACGCTAATCACATCACCAACGTGGTATTTGATATCTTGCGTAATGCGCGTTCTATGCCGCTACTTGATCCAAATATTGTGGTTTGCTGGGGTGGCCACAGTATTAATACAACTGAATATCAATACACCCGCGAAGTCGGTTACGAGTTAGGCTTACGCAAACTTGATATCTGTACAGGTTGCGGCCCAGGAGCGATGGAAGGACCGATGAAAGGCGCGGCTATTGGTCACGCTAAACAACGGATCAATCATGCGCGCTATATCGGTTTAACTGAGCCAAGTATTATTGCTGCCGAGCCACCAAATCAGATAGTCAACGAATTGGTGATCTTACCGGACATTGAAAAACGCCTTGAAGCCTTTGTACGCCTTGGTCACGGTATTATTATTTTTCCCGGTGGTGCTGGCACAGCAGAAGAGCTACTGTATTTATTGGGGATTTTACTCAATAAGGATAACCAAGATATTCCTTTCCCATTAGTGCTTACAGGCCCTAAAGAAAGTGAAGATTACTTCTTAAAAATTGATGAGTTTATCGGTGCAACATTAGGCAAAGAAGCACAAAGTAAATATCAAATTGTTATTGATGATCCTGTAAAAGTTGCTCGTATTCAAAAGCAAGCCATGGCTGATATTAAAAAGTTCCGTAAAGAAAACGGTGACTCATACCAGTATCAATGGTCGCTAAAAATTGAGCCTGAGTTCCAATTACCATTCGAGCCGACTCATGAGGTAATGAGTAACTTAGATCTGCACTTTCAAGCCAATAAAGCAGAACTTGCAGCTAACTTACGTAAAGCCTTTTCCGGTATTGTTGCTGGTAACGTAAAAATGGATACCATTAAGGCTATTGAAGCAAATGGCCCATTTGAGCTCAAAGGTGATCCTAAACTCATGGCGCTTATGGATGATTTACTGTCAGCATTTGTCACCCAGCAAAGAATGAAGCTGCCAGGCAGTGCTTATGTTCCTTGCTATAAAGTTATTAAATAAACCCAAAAAAGCGGCAAGATGAATAAATTTCTCATTATCGATGGCATGAACTTAGTGCGGCGGATCCACGCCGCACAACCAAATGAGTCTGATGTCTCCGGCTTAAAAGAACGTGTTAACGGCGCTTGCCGCAAACTGCTAAAATTCCATCAACCCACACATGTAGCAATGGTATGGGATGGCGATGCCATCTCTTGGCGTAAAACCTTATTTGACGATTACAAGAAAGGCCGCAAGCCGATGCCTGAAGCATTGGCTAACACACTACCAAGTTTAAAAGCCTATTTAGCAGAGCAAAAAATTAACTCTATCGAGGCTGAATCCGAAGCGGACGATGTCATTGCAACGTTAGCGACCAAATTAGCAAACAGCAATGGTGAGGCTATCATAGTCTCGACCGATAAAGGTTTTTGCCAGCTGCTCCACCCCGCAATAAAACAGTGGGATCACTTTAATCAGCACTATTTAACGATTGAAGAGATGGAGCAGAAGCTTCATATCGAGCGCAGCCAATTAATCGATTACCTCGCACTCGCAGGCGATAGTGGCAATAAAATTCCCGGCGTTCCGGGCATCGGGCCGAAATCAGCCGTTGAGCTACTAAAAATATTTCGCTCTCTTGCCAACATTTATAATTCAATTGATAAAATCGGTGCTAAGCAAGCCAACAAACTCGTCGCTGGTAAACAGATGGCGAGATTAAGCTATAAACTCGTCCAATTGCAGGTTGAAATTCCGCTAAACGTCAATCTAAAACAGTTTAGGGTATCGAGCTAAACGTTAACCAACGAACAGTTGTTAACATAAAGTTGCATTTATCACATTTACCCCAGCGCATTCTAGTAGTATCGTGACTCCATGAGTAATGCGTTAAGGATAATGTAACAATGAAATCTCGGCTCCCAAAAGTGATTATTGGTTTGTTTATCACCTATGTTGCGTTTGTCGCTGTGATCATGGTGTTCTATAAACCAACACCAGATGAGATGGATTGGGAAGATAGGCAAGCATACAATCAAGCAATGTTGACAGATCTCAGCATTGGCCAGCCAATCGAAGATATCAAGGTGATCTTTGGTAAAGCAGACTTTAGTGAGGCAAAAGTGTCTGACAACGATACTTTGCAAATCCTTTTTTATCGAACCCACCATAAAACATCAGATGGAGAAACTTCAAAAGAGGAATGCACTCCCTTACTCTTCAAGCAAGGAAAGCTTATTGCTTGGGGCGAAAGCAGTTATAAACAGTATCTTGAGAGCCATATTGACAGTTAATCGCAACCAGTAATTTAAGTTGCAGTTAAACAGTAACAGCAGTGACTATCATCGCTGCTGTTATGAACTTCACTTCGATGAAGTGAAGCGTTTTATCAGCGTGTAAAAAGCTAAACTCGCAGATGCTTAACTGAGTACCTTAAACGCCCCTTGCAGCCCTTCTACCGCCATTTGGGTGCCAATTACCGCCAAAATAAGCCCCATCATACGTGTAATCGCGCCAAGTGCAGCTGTGCCTAAATAGCTCACTAGTCGACCGCCAGAAATGAAACACACATAAGTAATCACACATAAGACACCGAATGAGCCGATAGTGCTAATTAACTCAGGTACTCCGCCAGCAGCGGTGTAATTCATTGCCGTCGCGATAGTGCCGGGACCGGCAAGGATAGGTAAAGCGAGCGGAGATACTGCCACACTAAGCTTAGCTTCCAAGGTGTCATCGTCTGGTTTATCTTTATCATGGTGTACAGTTGACTGATTACCTTGCAGCATATGGAAACCGATTAGAAACACCAATAGTCCACCGGTAATTCTAAAAGCCGGTAGTGATATGCCAAACAAGTTAAATATAAACTGACCGGATATCGCAAATAAGCTAATGATCAAAAAGGCAATGATAAGTGCCCTAAAAGCGATCAAACGAGTGGTTTTCTCATCGTAATCAGAGGTTAACCCCAAAAAGATAGGCACATTGGCAATCGGATTCATAATGGCAAAAAAGCCCATAAATACCGCTCCAACATGCATCCATATTCCGTCCATTTGTCACTTCCTTATATTTCCTAGCGAGTTATTCATTATGCAGCGTTTTATACCAATTACGAACATTTAGTATCGCCAAGTATGAAACAAAAATGCCGAGCTATTAGCTCGACACTTTGTAATCAACAATCAATTAACCTAAAGCTGATGACTACTCGGCTTTCTTATACTCAGTATAAGCTTCGCCTTGAGTTAACCATTTTGGTGCAGGTTTACCCTTCAGATAATGATCAAAGTACTCCATCATGCGAATGCTGTAATCGAGTTTATTTGGATATTTCTTTAAATGATGTGGTTCATCTTGATACTGCAAAAACACCACATCTTTACCCGCTCTGCGCATTGCTAAATAAAGCTCAACCCCTTGCTCCCAAGGCACCGCATCGTCTTTATCACCAAACATAATCATCATAGGCGTTTTCATGCGCTCTACATAAAACACTGGCGAGTTCTCGATATACTTTTGCGGTGATTTAAACAGGCTTTCACCAATACGACTTTGTCCCGTTTCATACTGGAACTGACGCGCTAATCCACTACCGTGACGAATACCACTATAAGCACTGGTCATGTTCGATACAGGCGCACCGGTCACTGCGGCTTTAAAGATATTGGTTTTGGTCACAGCAAATGCGGTTTGATAGCCGCCCCACGAGTGACCTTGAATACCAACTGCATCAGGATCTGCTACACCAATATCAATTAAGTGCTGCACACCTGAAGTTAACGCTTGTACTGATGAGTCACCAGGGTAACCTACCTCAAAGCGGATATCCGGCAGGAAGATGGCATAACCATTATCAGCAAACCAAGCAAAGTTTGGTCTATGGTTGATTTTCATCTGTGGGAACGCATGCAATCTATCGCTCATAAAGCGATAAAAATAAACCAGTACCGGATAACGTTGACCTTCAACATAATTAGTTGGCTTAATTAACACGCCATCTAGTTGTTTCCCGTCTCCATTAGTCCAGTGAACTAACTCAGAGTGAGCCCAATTAAAACTATCGCGCTGCTTGTCTAAGTCAGTTTGGCGAGTTGCGTCTTGTGGGCTTGCGTAGTCAGCACTGTAAAGATCTGGGAATTGATCATAGCGCTCTTTCGAGTAAATGATGGTGTTGGCATCTTTACTGCGAGCTAACATTTTAAGCTTATAGTCACCATCCATGAATGAGCTAACGCCCGCTACGCCTAACTGTACCTGATAAAATCCATCACCTTTGGTTTTGTCATTGTAGCCTTGCACCAATAATTTTTGACCGCTTGATAAAACACTTGGCTTATCTTTATCTTCAACTAGGCCTGTTACTCGATATTGGATCCCCTCTTCACGCCCCTTACCTGCAGTTAGCATAAAGGCGTCATGTGACGTGGTATCGACTTGCCAAATATCAAATTTGTCATAAATCAGTAAGCCTGTATCATCCGCTATCCAAGGTCCGAATCCATAACCTGGGGCATTTGACGGATAATCATGGTCTTCATTTGCAAATGGCACAGCTAAACTTTTGGTAAGGTTAGTGCGTCTGTCCTGACCAATTTCATAAAGAAAAACGTTACCCTGCAAATAGTAAACAACATACTTCTCAGCCGGCGATAATACCGGATCATCAGCGCTACTTTGCTGAGTCAGTAATGGAATTTTGCGTCCTGTATTTAAATCAACAAGGTAGTAATCACGGTAAAAACCAGCCCAAGTGATCATCTTACGATAAGGCAGATCAGAGCTTGCCAATACATAACGCTTTTGCTGTTGTACCTCAACATCAGGTACTTGTAGATCGGCAAGCTGAACTAAATTATTACCGTTAACATGTAATACAGCTAAGTAAGTCCGTTTTTGTTCTTTCTTATATTGCTTAACTTCATGAGGCTTAATACGCGGGTCGTCGCCATGCCATATTCTTAGCTCACGACCAGCAGTAATAACACCTTGATCAAATAAGTCCGACTTTGACTCTACTTTAGCCAATTCAATTTGCTGACTAACCTGCGGTACGCGACCAAAGAATAATCGCTGGCTATCGTCTGAGAAACGCAGTTCAGCGTAACGATTTAAGGTCCAATCCTTTGACGTTGGCGCAGCAATCAGCTTGTTTGTTTCTAGGTTCAATAAAGATAATTGATATTCACGGCCATATGGCAGCTCATTAGCATTGCCAGAAGTGAAGCCTAAATATTTACCGTCATGACTTAACGCAAGCGAGCCAAGCTGTTGCTGTTTAAAACTCTTTACTATCTTAGCTGTGTTATTAGCAAGTTTGACCAAACGCAATTCATGTTTATTTGCTTCGATATTATTTATTGCTAACGCTAAATGCAGTCCAGATTTATCGAAGTTAAAGCCAGTAACATCATTAAACTTAATTGATTTATTGCTTTTAAGGTCAACAAGCTCGACTAATGTTCCTTTGTCAAAATCATCTACTTTTACAGCACTTTTGCTACTTTTAGCTTCATCGGCTGATTTTTCATCTTTTTTCTTTTCGTCAGCTTCAAACCAAATCGCTAAATGGCTGCCGGTTTCATTAAATTCAAATGACTTAACTCGTTCATAACGGGTTTCAAGCCCTGTATTAGTATCAAGCAATATCAAGCCTGACTTTAATTTCTTTTTGGCTTTTTTACTCGCTTTCTCTAAATCAAGTAACGGCACGGCATCGATAAAAGCAACAAAGCGCCCATCATGGCTTATTTTAGGCTTAGTGCCACCGGCAACATTAAACTGTTTATTCGCAATTAAGCTCTTAACAAAGCCATGGCTGTCACCACGATCGGGCTCAACTTCAACGGCCAATATCTTACCGTTGTCTGATATAACAGGCTTATTTAGCGACTCGAATCGCATAATATCGTCGGGGGTGATGCTATTGGTCGCGGCAAATAAGTTTGCTGATAACAAACTCGTCGAGAATAGCAATAATGACTTTACTGGTAGTGACTTCAAGGTCTTCCTCATTATTAATTTTATTAGACTAAAGTAGACTTTTTAACCTTCTGGCGAACAATCATCGTCATAAGCGGTTATTTATGCAAGATACCCTACAGAAAAAAACGTGAGATTGCTCACTATTTGCTGTGAAAATTGTTTAAAAGTGTTTAAAATACCTCGCATAAAAAGAAAATATAAAAAGTTACTTATCATGCCGAGTGGCATGGTTAGACAATTGCAGTAACGCCTAACCTTGGTAGGACTATCCATGACAAAAAGAACTATAACCGTTATCCCTGGTGATGGGATTGGCCCAAGCATTATCGACTCAGCATTAAAAATTCTTGATAAAGCCGGTTGTGATTTCGAATATGAGTTTGCCGATGCTGGCCTAGTAGCACTAGAGAAACACGGCGAACTTCTGCCACAGCGCACACTAGAGCTTATCGAAAAAAACCGCATTACACTGAAAGGTCCACTAACAACTCCTGTTGGTGAAGGCTTTACCTCTATTAACGTAAGCCTACGTAAACAATTCAGCCTATACGCAAACGTACGTCCGGTTCTGTCTTTTAAAGGCACACAAGCACGTTACGACAACATTGATATCATCACTGTACGTGAAAATACTGAAGGTATGTACTCAGGCTTAGGTCAAACTGTTTCAGATGATGGTGCAACCGCTGAAGCGACCAGTATTATCACTCGTCAAGGCGCTGAGCAGATCACGACTTTTGCTTATGAGCTTGCTCGCAAAGAAGGCCGTAAAAAGGTCACTATTGTGCATAAAGCTAACATCATGAAATCAACTTCAGGTTTATTCCTTAAAGTTGCTCGTGAAGTCAGTCAACGTTACCCAGATATCACTACAGAAGAGATGATTGTTGACGCTACATGCATGAAGCTGGTAATGAACCCAGAGAACTTCGATGTAATCGTAACCACAAACCTATTTGGTGACATCCTATCTGATCTATGTGCAGGTCTCGTTGGCGGCCTAGGTATGGCACCTGGCGCCAATATTGGTAGCGATGCAGCAATCTTTGAAGCTGTACACGGTAGCGCACCTGATATTGCCGGTAAGAACTTAGCAAACCCAACATCTGTGGTACTTGCTTCAATCCAGATGCTTGAATACTTAGGTATGTCTGATAAAGCAGAGCTTATTCGCAATGCAATTACCGCAGTAATTGAAGAAGGTGATCGTACTACACGCGATCTTGGTGGTACTCACGGTACAACTGACTTCACTCAAGCTGTGATCGACCGTTTATCTTAATCGCACTTATCCGGCTGAGTTAATTTAGTTGGATAATCAAAAAGACCCCATGTTTTCACATGGGGTCTTTTTTTATCTGTAACCAATTAATCTATAGTCGTTACCAAGGCTGTGTTGGTCGCAAGCAAAGATGCACAGTTACTTCATCACGATCATGGTAAAGATGTTTAGCCGCCATAGTGAAGTCATCTACGCCGTTTTCTTTTAAGATCTCAGCCATAGTTTCAAGAATGGTTGAAACTTCTTTGTAACGTGCTTTCATCGGTAGTTTAAGGTTAAAAATTGCTTCTTTAAACCAACCATTGATCGCCCATGCTTCAATAAGCTCTGCTACACGTGATGGCTTTTCAATCATGTCGCAAACTAGCCAAGTAATATTCTTTCTTGGTGGCTCAAATCTGAAACCATCAGCTTGATAGTGCTTTACTTGTCCGGTATCCATTAAACCTTGATCCATAGGTCCATTATCAACCGCAGCAACAAACATACCGCGACGAACTAATTGATAAGTCCAACCACCAGGGCAAGCGCCTAAATCAACCGCTTTCATACCACTGCTAAGACGGGTTTCCTGCTGGTCTTTAGGAATAAAGTGAATAAAGGCTTCATCCAATTTAAGCGTTGAGCGGCTTGGCGCATCAGCTGGGATCTTCAGCCTTGGGATCCCCATAAAGTATGGCGAACTGTTGTTACTCAATGAGTAGCCAACATAGGCTTGTCCAGAGCCAACAAAGCAAACATGAATAATTGGACGCTTAGGGTTTTCTTTCTCAAGCAGCGTGCCAGACTTTTTCAATGCTTGACGAAGCGGCACAGTGAACTTGCGGCAAAAGTTCGATAGCTCTTTTGCTTCGTTAGTATCAGGCGTTTCCACCCGTAACTCGCCTGCTTTATTGACTTGCTCTAGTGCAGCAACAATTGGACTAATTCTATCTTGCTCAGGTAAACCTTTTAGCAACTCTTTTGCAGCAAACATCTGTCTGGTAAAAATAAGAGAGTCTAAGCTGATATTTTTCGCCAAAACTTCTGCATCACCAGCTTGGAAGCATTGAAAAATCACATAAGCATCGTTGTTATTGGTTTTTACAAATCCACCAATATCGAGCTCAGCCGCACGCACTTGGATCTCTGCTGCGCAATCTTTCTCATAACCAGCACGGCAAAATAAAAATAGGTTTATCATTGAATTTCCTGAAGATAAAAATAGTATCAATTAAAGTGTCGCGACTAAATCTCTGACACATGCTTCAAAGCACCAAGCTCGTGCAATGAATAATTGATATAAAAAAGCGGCCAACAAAGTTGTTGTCCGCTATTTTACACTGTTCAAGCTTAGCTGTGTACTGTCTAATTTTTAATTATCAGCTAACAAGTACCTAGTCTAGTTCTTTAACTCTATTTCTCCACACCGCCAGTGCAATGAAAATCCAGCCAAGCAAGAAACATACACCGCCCATTGGCGTGACTGGACCTGTCCATTTGGCACCGATAAGTGCGTACATATATAGCGAGCCAGAAAACAGTACTATACCAACAAGAAACAAATAGCCCGCCCAATCAAGCAATCTAGACTTTATCCAATGTCCAGCAAAAGCCACCGCAATTAAGGCAAAGGTATGGTAAAACTGGTATTCGACCCCTAAGTTAAAAATCGCAATTAGTTCCGCTGGCGCGACATTTTTAAGCCCATGAGCCCCAAATGCCCCCAATGCAACAGCAATAAAGCCGCTTAATGCTGCAAGTAGCAAAAATCCCTTACGCATTGACCTCTCCCCTCTAAAATTAATAGTTGTAGCAATCAGATCCCCATAAACTGTTTAGCAACCGCAATCGCCTGCTCTAGGTTAGAGGTTAATGTGGCACCTGACGACTTTCTTGGTTTAAAACTATGATCACCATCAGTTAACCAATGCAGTTGCACTTTATCCATTGCCGGCCAAGTCTCAACTAAGCCTTTGTGGCCAAACTTATCGCGCTCCCCTTGGATTATCATAACCGGAGCAGCACAGCGCTCTATCGGCTCTAAACGCGGTTCGCCACCGCTTAATGGAATAAACGGATAACCTAAACAAATTACCCCATCAACTGGCATAGTTTCAGCCAATATGGCAGACATGCGACCGCCCATAGACTTACCTACAAGGAATATACGTTTAGGTTGAAATTGTTTGCTTAAGACGCTCAGCTGTAATGCATAATCAGCAATGAGCTTTGGCGCTCTATCTGGCGGCCGACGTTTCCCATCAAGGGCATTAGCGCGCATATAGGGAAAGTTAAAACGTGCCACCACAACATTGCTGGCAACAAGGCCATTTGCCATTGTTTGCATAAACTCATGATGCATGTTGGCACCGGCGCCATGGGTTAGCACGATTAAGGTGTCACACTCATTAGTGCCCTCGCCTTTATCTATCACGAATTGCTCGGCAGCAAACACTAAGTCATCTGCTTTCAATGCTGCGACGGCAGCAGCTAACTCGCCATCTAAATAAGCTTGCTTCAAGCTATCCTGTAAGCAGCTCACTGCGCGTCTCCTCTTCAAACATATCTAGCATCCACTCACGAAAAGCAGCAACTTTACCTATCTCAGCATGGTTCTGCTGACACACTAAGTAATATGCATTTTTACTGACTAAAACTTCAGGGAACGGACAAACCAGTCGACCAGCTTTAATATCTGGTCTTGCAAGCACACTGTAGCCTAACGCCACACCTTGACCATGAGCGGCTGCTTGTAGAACAAGCGAGGAATGACTAAATATTGGACCTTGGTTCACATTAATATCAGTAATTCCACATTGCCTAAACCAAGCTTGCCAATCTTGGCGGCTTGAGTCATGTAATAGGGTGTGATTTCGCAAATCACTTGGTTTTTCTAACGGCTTTGGACCATTGAGTAAAAGCGGCGAACATACAGGAATTAAGACTTCATTTCTTAGCTTATCGGCACGCATCCCCTGCCAATTTCCCATGCCATAATAGATAGCGACATCAACATCATCCGTTAACGACCCATCTTCGTCATCAACCGCTTTAATTCGTACGTCAATCTCGGGGTTTTTCTCACTAAACTTAGCAAGTCTCGGCACTAACCACTGAATAGCAAAGCTAGGCGAGGTCGCCACTGTAAGCGATCCAATCGCGCTTCTTGCTAGCAATCTATCTGTGGCATCAGCAAGTTGAGTAAAGATGTCTTTAATATCGAGAAAGTAGCTCTGGCCTTCTTCGGTAAGCAATAAAGAACGGTTCTTACGACGGAATAATTTTAATCCGAGATACTCTTCTAAAGCCTTAATTTGGTGACTCACCGCAGCTTGGGTAACAAACAGTTCTTCAGCCGCTCGAGTAAAGCTCAAATGCCTTGCTGCTGCCTCAAATGCTTTAACCGCATTCAGTGGAGGTAATCGTCTTGCCATAGTGATACAGATCCCGATTTTTTATTAGTTTTTCTAATGGCTATTGTTACATTTTATCGTTTGTAAAGGCCAGTCCTTTTGGTCAAAATTTGCGCCAACAAACAGACACTAGTTGGACAACCTCTACGACGTAATTGGGGAATGTCTAACAACCCGATTTTCAGCCTGGAGGCTAGCGCGTATGTTAAACCTAAAATCAGTATTTGTTCTTGCTATTCTTTCTGTCTCAGCATCAGCGATGGCTGACGATACCCAGATTAACACTAAAGATGTTGAAGCAACATTAACTGCTAACTTAGCAGAAAGTATGGAATTAATGCAGGAGCAACTCTCTGCAGAGCTAGATACTATACTGGCTATTGACGAACAAAAGAAGAACGAAGAGGCAACAGCTAAGGTATTACTCGCTGACTAAGCTCATTGTGCTTCTCCCTTTTTTAAGCCACCTTCAAGGTGGCTTTTTTATGCTTATGGCAAAACCTCTGTTGAATACAAAAAAGGCGACTTTTATAAGTCGCCTTTGTCATACTTTAACTAATCAGTTGCTGGTCACCACGATTAAGGGCGGTAAACCTTAACATTAGTGTAACCTTGCTCTTGCAGATAAAGCGCTTGCAGCTTGCTCATTACGCCGCGATCACAATACAGCAGGTAGTTCTTTTCTTTGTCTAAGTCGGCGAACTGAGTCGCTAACTTATAAAACGGAATCGCTTTCACCTCTACGCCTGCAACTTCAAGCGGCGACTTCTCTTCCTCTTCTGGCGCACGAACATCAATGATGATCTCTCCAGAGTTGATCGCATCTACGGTTTCAGTTTCAGTGATCTTAGTATCCATCTGCGCAGCAATCTCCCTAATATCAATTATTTCAGCGTTAGCAATTACACGATCAAGCAGATCTTCTGAGAACTTAGCTTCCTCGGCTTCAACTTTCGATAGTACCGCTTTAACGGTTGGCTTCTGTGAAATCACGCCACAATATTCAGGAATCGATTTAGCGAAATCCTCAGTACCAATTTGGCGACTTAAATTAATAATGTCTTGCTTATCCATAGCGATAAGCGGACGTAAAATCAATTGCTCGGTACTACGGTCAATAACATTCAGGTTGGTCAATGTCTGACTCGATACTTGGCCCATTGCTTCACCAGTGACTAGCGCTTGAATGCCCATTTTATCTGCTACTCGCGCTGCAGCACGCATCATCATACGCTTAAGCACTACGCCCATTTGACCGTTATCAACACGTTCTAGGATCTCTTTAACCACAGGATCAAAAGGAACAGAAATAAACTTAACTTTATGTGACTCACTGTATTTTTGCCATAAGTGATAAGCCACTTGTTTAACGCCGATCTCGTGTTGATCACCACCAAGATTAAAGAAACAGAAGTGGGTACGCGAACCACGTTTAATAAACTGGTAACTTGATACGCCTGAGTCGAAGCCGCCAGAGATCAACGACAGCACGTCTTCTTGAGTTGCCATAGGAAAGCCGCCCAAACCTTCAATACGCTTATCAATCAGATACAGTTGTTCATTATCAATCTCCAGATGAACCGTCATATCAGGATCTTTTAGGCGAACGCCTGCAGCTTCAGTAAATTGGTTTAAACCACCACCTACATAACGTTCAACTTCAATTGAATTAAAGTCATGTTTGCCGGCACGCTTCACCCGTACACAAAAGGTCTTGCCCGCAAGCTGATCTTTATACACAGCTAAAGTTTGCTTATAGATGTCATCAACCGAGGTAAAGGTGCTCACATTAACTTGCAGTACATGGGCAATCCCCGGAATACATGCTAAACGCTCTGCGAACGCTTCAACCAGATCAGGTCTATCATCAGGCACCATAACCATGATTTTGTCCCACTGGCGCTGCACTTTAGCGGTCTCATCGACTTTCTTCAGTACGTTACGAATGTTGGTTTCAAGCATTTTGGTAAAGCGCATTCTTACCGGCTTGCTTTTCATCATGATTTCAGGAAACAGTTTTACGATAAATTTCATTGGTCTTCCGCGAGGGGTTGTTTAAACAGCAATTGAGTGATTATAACAAGATCGAAAGCCAATTGCGTATAAGCAATCTCTGTTTGTCTCAACAAAAGCGTAAATATTGTAGTTTGCGCTCACTTATTAAGACCCATAAAAATAAAAACCCCCTATTAAGATAACTTCATAGGGGCCATTAAATGTTCAGATAAAATGATTATTGACTGACTTGGATCTCATCAGACTCTTTTGCTTTACCTTGCTCTATGGCAATCTCAACTCGTCGATTGCGTGCTCGGTTAGCTGCTGAGTCATTTTTCACCAGTGGATCCGATGACGCCATGCCAACTACCTTCATTCGCTGCTGATCAAAGCCTTTCACCTTAATTAGCTCATGGGCAACAGCGACTGCACGTTTACTCGAAAGATCCCAATTTGAGCTATAAAGTTCATTAGAGATATTCCAGTTATCTGTATGCCCTGATACTGTCACAATACCTGGCACATCTTTGAGTAACTCTGCAACTCGGCGCACTACAGGCTTAAACCTTGGTTGCAAAAAGCCTGAGCCGGAAGCAAATGCGCCCTTTTCACGAATTCGAATAATAATTTGTTGTCCTAACGATTCAATTTCAATCGCACCATCAACAATCTCTTTATTGAGCTCCTGAGCCATCTTTTTGACTTGCTCATTAATTTTATCTTGCGCCGATGCCTGCGTCTTAGTTAATTCAGTTTCCGCTTTAGCAGCAGACTCAGCCCTTACTTCAGCCTCTTTAGGCTCTACAGCTGTTGCCGAAGCTTGACCACCACGCTGCTCACCCCGTTGCTGCTGAATACCGCCAGCACTAGCGTCATCACCTTCTTGAAACTCAAGCATAGGTTCGGTCATTTCATTAGTTTGCTGATTAATCACTTCAATAGGAGTCGGCTCGGGTCTGCCCGGCCTAAACTCAAGCGCAATCACAGATGTGCCCTTGGGGATGTCTTTAACTTCAACCTTATTTTGCACCCCAAAAGCGTATTTCATTGAGCCCGCGATCTGCTTAAACTTCATCACGTCCATTTCTGAAAACGCGAGCAGTAGCACGAAAAAGCACATCAGCAGTGACATTAAGTCAGCAAATGTAGCCAGCCACATTGGCGCCCCCGGTGGAGGACAGTCGCATTTGACCTTTTTAGCCATTCGCTTACGCCCCGCCTAGGGTATCTATTTTACGTGCTTTCTCACTCAGATAATTTTTAAGGAAACCTTCAATAACTCGTGGGTTTTGTCCATCTTGAATGGCCAGTACCGCATCCATAATTAGGTTACGGTTAAGCATCTCTTCGCTCATACGTAACGCCAATTTATCAGCAATAGGTAACGCCACCATGTTAGCTATAACTGCGCCATAAAGGGTGGTTAATAATGCAACGGCCATTGCTGGGCCAATTGACTTTGGATCATCCATGTTCGATAACATGCCAACAAGACCAATCAAGGTACCAATCATTCCCATCGCGGGAGCAACGTCACCAATCGCTTTAAAGATCCCGATGCCGGTTTTGTGACGCTCTTCTGTCAGAGCAATATCTTTTTCTAGTGCATCACGAACAACATCACCATCGTGGCCATCAACCAACATATCCACCGCTTTTTGCATAAAGCTATTACTGATCTCAGCTTCCTCCAATGCCAAAAAGCCGCCTTTGCGCGCCGCATCGGCCATAGTGATAGATTGCTCAATAAGATCTTCAGGCTTATCAATTTTAAACATAAAGGCTTTAGCTGCGATCTTGGCAGAACCTAAAAACTGTTTCAGGTTGTACTTCATCATCACTACGAACATTGAGCCAATAAGTACAATTAAAATCGATGGCACATTGATAAAAATGGCGATACCACCACTACTGACCATCGCCATAATAATAAAGACAAATGCGCCAATAAGTCCGATTAAGGTTGCTAAATCCAAAACTGCTCCTCAAATACCTATCAATACTTAATTTATCGATAGTCTCGAATTCCGAATGCCCGATAAGATGATTGGAATAAATTCAGTAGCGACAATATTACGCCTTTTGCATTACGGCAAGTAAGATGTCACTAAACCTCTTTAGGGAGGCCATATTTTTGTGTTTCACACTATATAACGACCAAATAAAAGATCTCTTGAGTGATATTTTCCCGCAAATCCGTTTGCGTTTCCGTTAAAATAGTCGCCCATCGACAAGATGATGATCACTATCTTGTGATGTACAACTGATCGATAAAGCATATTTTGACGTATGCTTTATGTAGTGATTTGATCTATTTGATATTGAAAGCGTGCTTTTGCGCAAATAGTCAACGGCTTCATTTGACCCATGTGCCCTGCTGATATACTTTGTGTACCGCTTATTTCTAGGAATGAATATCGTGGCAAAAAAACCAGAAAATCTCTCTTTTGAAGATTCACTCTCCGAGTTAGAAAAAATCGTAACCGACTTAGAGCACGGCGACGTTTCCCTCGATGATGCACTGAAGCAATTTGAGCGTGGTATAAAACTTGTGCGCAATAGCCAAAATAAATTAGAAAACGCACAACAAAAAGTATCAGTACTTATGCAACAAGAGGGTGGTGACACTCTCAAACCTTATGATATTGAGGGTGAGTAATTGTTAGAAGAGTCACTAAAACAATACCAGCAGCGAATTAATCAGTTACTCGCTACACGTATTGATGCGCTAGCTGATATCGAGCCTAGCCTAAAAGCAGCCATGAAACATGGTGCGCTTATTGGTGGTAAGCGTGTAAGACCGTTTTTAGTGTACGCTATTGGCGACATGCTAGGTGTCAAACTTTCCACCCTAGACTCCTGTGCAGCTGCAGTTGAATGTATTCATGCCTACTCACTCATTCACGATGACTTACCGGCTATGGATGACGACGCACTGCGCCGTGGTCAACCAACAGTACATATTGCATTTAATGAAGCAACCGCCATTTTAGCTGGCGATGCATTACAAGCATTAGCTTTCGAAATTATCAGCGAGCCCATTGAAGATATCACTCCATCACAAAACCTAAGCTTAGTTAAAGCCTTAGCTAAAGCCTCTGGTTATAGTGGTATGTGTGGTGGTCAAGCGATGGATCTAAATGCCACCGACAAGCAGATTGAATTAGACACCTTAATTAAGCTACACAAACTAAAAACCGGTGCGCTTATTCGTTGTTCGGTCGAGTTTGCTATTATTGCCGCTAAAATTAATCAACAAGAACGACAAGCGCTGCTCGACTTCGCCGACGCTATTGGTTTGGCTTTTCAAGTACAAGATGATGTGCTCGATATTATCGCAAGCACAGAAGAGCTAGGTAAACCACAAGGCTCAGATACAGATTCAAACAAAAGCACCTATCCTAAGTTGCTTGGACTAGAAGGCGCCCAACAAACTGCAGCGAGTTTGATTGAGGACGCACTATCAGCGCTGGCTAAATTACCATACAATAGCCAGTTAATTGCAGAATTCGCCCGTTACATCATTGAGCGAAGAGTTTAATAAGAGACAAAGAATCTCAATATGAGTTTTGATATTTCTCAATTTCCTGTGTTAGCACAGGCTAATACGCCAGATGAGCTACGACAGCTCCCTCAAGCCGTTCTGCCACAATTGGCAGATGAACTTAGAGGTTTCTTATTGAAGTCTGTGGGTAAATCGAGCGGTCACTTTGCATCAGGTCTTGGCACGGTGGAACTGACCGTGGCCCTTCATTATGTTTATAACACCCCATTTGACCGACTCGTTTGGGACGTGGGGCATCAAGCCTATCCGCATAAAATATTAACGGGTCGCCGTGAAAAAATGCACACTATTCGCCAAAAAGGCGGTGTGCACCCATTCCCATGGCGCGAAGAAAGTGAATATGACACTTTCAGCGTTGGTCACTCTGGTACTTCTATCAGTGCGGCACTCGCTATGGCTGTTGCTGCAGAAAAAGAGCAAGCTGGTCGTAAGGTTGTTGCCGTTATTGGTGATGGTGCTATGACTGGCGGTATGGTGTTTGAAGCGATGAACCATGCCGGCGACTTACATAATGATATGTTAGTGGTGCTAAACGATAATGAGATGTCTATCTCTGAAAACGTTGGCGCACTAAACAACCATTTAGCTCAGCTAATGTCAGGCCGCTTCTATACCACTATCCGCGAGAACAGCAAGAAAGTGCTCAAAGGTATGCCTGTTATCAAAGAGATGGCTAAGCGCACTGAAGAGCACCTTAAAGGCATGGTAGTGCCTGGCACCTTATTTGAAGAGCTTGGCTTTAATTACATTGGCCCAATTGATGGCCATGATGTCGATGCGCTCGTTGAAACTATGCGCAATATGCGCAATTTAAGCGGCCCACAAATTCTGCATATCATGACCAAAAAAGGTCGTGGTTATGAGCCAGCAGAAAAAGACCCTATTGGCTGGCACGCTGTACCAAAGTTTGATCCGTCAACCTTTGAAAAACCTGCAGCAAAACCTGCTGACCCGACTTTCTCTGAAGTGTTTGGTAAGTGGTTATGTGATGTTGCCGAAAAAGATGAAAAACTGCTCGGTATTACCCCTGCAATGCGCGAAGGCTCTGGCATGGTTGAGTTCTCTCAGCGCTTCCCTAAGCAGTACTTTGACGCAGCCATTGCTGAGCAGCACGCTGTGACATTAGGCGCAGGATTTGCCTGTGAAGGTTATAAGCCTGTCGTCGCTATCTACTCCACTTTCTTGCAACGCGGTTATGATCAGCTGATCCATGACGTTGCATTGCAAAGACTTCCGGTTCTATTCGCCATCGACCGTGGTGGTATTGTGGGAGCTGACGGTCCGACTCACCAAGGTGCATTCGATTTAAGCTTTATGCGCACTGTGCCTAATATGGTGATTATGGCACCATCTGACGAAAACGAGTGTCGTCAAATGCTTTATACCGGCTATTGCTATAACGATGGCCCAACCGCAGTACGATATCCACGTGGCAGTGCCACCGGTGCAGAGCAAGTCGAAACCATGACGGCCTTACCAATTGGTAAAGGCTTGATTAAACGTCAAGGTAACAAGATTGCGATTCTAAACTTTGGTACCACTTTAGCCAGCTCGTTAGTTGCTGCCGAAGCACTCGATGCCACAGTTGCTGATATGCGCTTTGTAAAGCCACTTGATACTGAGCTAGTTAAGCAGCTAGCAAGCGAACACGATGTGTTAGTGACCGTCGAAGAGAACGCGATTATGGGCGGTGCTGGTTCAGGTGTACTTGAGTTACTACAAACCCTTAAGATACCAAAACCGGTATTACTGATTGGCTTGCCTGATGAGTTTATTAAACATGGCGCACCTGATGAAATCATCAGTGAGCTAGGCTTAGATGCTGCAGGCATTCAAAAGCAAATTGAAGATTTTATTGCTTAAATTAAAAAGGACTGCCTAGGCAGTCCTTTTTTATAACCCATGCTCAGCATCAGCTTAGATGGGCAGATGTTACAAGTTCACGATTAACCTTGTGAAACCATGACCATAGCAGGGCGTAATAAACGCTCATTCAAGGTGTAACCCTTTTGCATCACCATCATTACTGTGTTTGCAGGGAAATCGGCACTTGGCTGCATACCGATTGCTTGGTGCAATTCAGGGTTAAATGCATCACCTTGTGGGTCAACTTGAACTAAACCAAACTTCTCAACCGCGCTAACAAAACTCTTCGCCGTTAATTCAACACCTTCATAGATAGCTTTAGTCGCTTCAGCTTCTGCATCTGTACCTTGCAGTGCACGCTCCATGTTATCTAAAACAGGTAGTAATTCGTTGATAAACTTTTCTAACGCAAATTTATGCGCTTTCTCAACATCCATTGCAGAACGACGACGAATATTATCAACTTCAGCCGCTGCACGGATCACAGAATCTTTTTGCGCTTCAACTTTAGCTTCAGCTTCTTGTAATGCTTTTTCTAGCTCTTCAACACGGAAATTAGCTTGAGTTAGCTCATCCATCAAAGACGCTTCATCAGTGGCTTCTACGCCATTCTCGTTAAGCAATTCGCCTTCGACGATCTCTTCAACTTGGTTATCTTGTGCTTTATTTGTTTCGTTGCTCATTTTTGCTCCAGCTAAAAATGCTTTGTTTCTGCATGCTCTGGGCATATTATGGGGATCAAATTTGAGGTTTCAAGGCCTAAAGCTGGATCTAACATAAATTATGAGCAATACGTTTCACACAATTGGTCTCATCGGTAAACCTAACCATAAAGGGACGACTCAGACCTTAAAAAGATTGCACCATTGGCTGAGTATGCAAGGTTACAAAATACTCGTTGAAGAACGAGTGGCTGGTGAGCTTGGTCCTCTCGCCCATTCTGTCGAACTACTTGAAATAGGCAAACAATGCGACTTAGCCATCGTTGTTGGTGGTGACGGTAATATGTTGGGCGCTGCGCGTGTGCTTGCTAGATTCAATATTGGTGTAATTGGTGTAAACCGAGGCAATCTAGGTTTTTTAACAGATCTACCACCAGATTCATTTGAAGAAGCTTTGTCGAAAGTGCTCGACGGTGAATTTGAAGTTGAACAGCGCTTCTTACTCGAAGCTGAAGTACATCGCCACGGTGAGCTCAAATCAAGCAATACCGCAGTGAACGAAGCGGTACTTCATCCGGGTAAAATTGCCCATATGATTGAGTTTGAAGTCTATATTGACGATAAATTCATGTATAGCCAACGAGCTGACGGTATGATTGTTTCAACCCCTACCGGTTCAACCGCCTACTCGCTTTCTGCTGGCGGTGCAATATTGACTCCTAATTTGGCAGCAATGATCTTAGTGCCAATGTTCCCGCATACACTTTCTTGCAGACCTATTGTTGTCGATGCAGCCAGTATCATTAAACTCAAAGTATCACCACATAATGGTGATAACCTAGAGGTTAGCTGCGACGGCCACGTGCATCTCTCTGTATTACCAGGTGATGAAATCATCATTAAACGTAGCGAAGAAACCTTAAGGCTGATCCATCCAAAAGGTCATAATTATTTCCACGTATTGCGTACTAAGCTAGGCTGGGGCAGTAAGTTATTCTGACTCAGTGCTAACTGGCATATTTAAAATCCGATTTTTGAATAATACGCGAGTGAGTAAAGTTGCATACATAAAACCGACATCAGCCAGCTGTTGTCGTTTTTTTATTCTCATTTATTAAGTAAATTTCAAACAGCTGCCTGTTAGCAACATACTTACTGTCAATAAGACCATTCAGTGAGCCATAGAAACCTCGCCCACACTATGGCTACTCTAGAATCTGTAGTATTTACCATAAAACAGTAACTTATTTAAAAATCTTGCTATCGATGGCCTAGTACCACCAAAACCAAACGTGATGCACGTCACGGATGAGATATCACTTCTTAGGCTTGTTTTTCATCACAGCTGAAACATTTAGATCAAATTGGCACTTTTTCACGTCAAACATGCTACATAACATTAGCTTTTTGTACGAAATTAGCCGTTTTTTGGTAAAAACCTATCCCAAGCTACAATTAGCACTTGATAAAGCGCGATCGAGATCACATAAGTCGCGAAATGATAATTGTGACAGATCTCACAAATGGCATTATCCCTTGCTATCGGGTATCAATATGATCCAGATCATCTTTGTTAAATCTAATATGCCGTTTAGTACACACGCTGCCGATAATAACGACAACATAAAAGCTGTTTAGGTAGTCAAAACGAAAGCACGCAAATTTTACATAAACGAGGCAAGCATGACCTTTATTCAACTACTCGCCAGCTTAACTCCAATTATCAGCGTAATGCTGTTTCTCGTCCTCCTGCGGATGCCTGCATCAAAAGCTATGCCCATTTCTATGGTATTTACCGGCCTTGCAGCGGTATTTATCTGGCAGATGGACACCACTTTTGTCGCAGCCTCCGTTGTTGAAGGGCTACTGTCTGCGTTAACACCACTGACGATTATTTTTGGCGCAGTATTCCTGCTCAATACCCTTAAATACTCCGGTGCCATGGACACCATTCGCGCAGGTTTTACCAATATTAGTGGTGACGCTCGAGTACAAGTCATTATCATCTGTTGGTTATTCGGCTCATTTATTGAAGGCTCTGCTGGCTTTGGTACCCCCGCTGCTATTGGCGCTCCACTACTAGTACTGCTCGGCGTACCACCGATTGCCGCTGCGGTTGTGGCGCTTATTGCCGACTCTACCGCAGTATCATTTGGCGCAATTGGTCTACCGGTATTATTTGGTATTGAGCAAGGGTTAACTCAAGGCGGCAGCAATATGGCGGCCGAGCAAATTGCTCAACATGGTGGCAGTTTTGCTGACTTTGCCCAATATATTGCCATGCACATGATCACCATAGATTTATTTACTGGCACCCTCATTCCATTGGTTATGGTAGCGATACTCACCGGTTTTTTTGGCCGTAATAAGTCATTCAAAGAGGGCTTAGCTATTTGGAAATTTGCCCTATTTGCAGGCCTTGCGTTTACTGTTCCTGCTTGGTTAATTAACTACTTTGCCGGACCTGAGTTCCCATCAGTAATTGGTGCTCTTGTCGGTATGGCACTGGTTATTCCGGTTGCTAAAAAAGGTTACTTGTTACCAAAAGAGCAATGGAATGACTTTGCTGAAAATGATGGTCAAAAACGTGAAGAGTTAAATGCCGAAGTGAAATTCTCTCAGCTTGCGGCTTGGGCACCTTACCTGATTATGGCGGCACTACTGGTACTTTCTCGTACCGTTGCGCCACTTAAAGCTTGGTTATCTAGCTTTAATCTGAGCTGGACAGGGTTACTTGGCACTGAGCTAAAAGCTGGCTTTGCGACTCTATATGCGCCAGGCGCCTTCTTCGTACTCGTGTGTATTTTAGGTTTCTTCCTATTTAAAATGAAGTCGCCTGCAATAAAAGAGTCTATCTCAGTATCATGTAAGTCTATGGTGCCAACCATTATCTCCCTAGGCGCATCTGTGCCCATGGTAAAAATCTTCCTTAACTCAGGCGAAAACGCATCAGGTTTAGCCTCTATGCCTGTGGCTCTTGCCGATACGCTAGCCAGCAGCATGGGGGCTGTTTGGGCATGGGTCTCACCGATTGTTGGCATATTTGGTGCTTTCCTATCTGGTTCAGCCACCTTCTCCAACATGATGTTCTCTGGGCTGCAATACAGTGTTGCCGACAATATTGGCGCTAATCATGCCCTTATTTTGGCTATGCAAGGCATTGGCGCGAATGCAGGAAACATGATGTGTGTAATGAATGTTGTGGCCGCTGCAACGGTCGTTGGTATGGCTGGGCGAGAATCAGAGATCATCCGTAAAACCATGCCTGTCGCATTAGGCTATGCTTTAGTCGCAGGCACGATTGCAGCGCTTTGGGGTGGCTTTTAGTCACCCAAGCCCAGCAATATAAATTTAAAACAAAATAATAATATCGAAAAGCCGTATGAGCAGCGGCTTTATTCACCCAAAATAAAGTGTGTGAGAAAAGTTAATGTCGATTAATTATGAAGCAGTATTAAGAGATTTACGTAAACAAGTCGGTGAAAACGCAGCTACCAATGATCCTGTGCGTCGCTTTGCTTGGTCAACCGATGCCAGTTATTTCCGTATCGTGCCTGAAATTGTGGTGCACGCTGATACCTTAGAACAAGCCAAGCGTACCTTAGCTATCGCTCGCACCTATGGTGCGACAGTCACTTTTCGCGCTGCAGGTACTAGCCTTTCAGGCCAAGCAATTGGTGAAGGGATCTTACTCATTCTTGGCCATGATGGTTTTAGAACTTTAACCGTTAATGATGACGCCAGTAAAATTACCTTAGGCACCGCCGTAATTGGCAGTGATGCCAACGCCGTATTAAAGCCATTAAATAAAAAGATTGGTCCAGATCCTGCGACACTTGCCTCAGCTAAAATTGGCGGCATAGTATCAAACAATGCCTCAGGTATGTGTTGTGGTACAGCACAAAACAGCTACCAAACAATCGCCTCTGCAAAATTACTGTTTGCTGACGGTACTGAGCTAGACACCGGCAGTGAAACATCAAAAGCGGCATTTAGCCAGTCACACTCACAACTGTTACAAGATCTCTCAGAGCTTGCTCAGCTAACAGTTAATAACACCACGCTTGCAGCAAGGATCCGCAAAAAATTCTCTATAAAAAACACCACAGGCTACAGCCTTAATGCCTTAGTGGATTTTAGCGATCCCTTCGAGCTGATTAACCATTTAATAGTCGGCGCTGAAGGTACACTCGCTTTTGTTGAAGAAGTGACCTATCACACCGTTGACGAGGCACGCTTTAAAGCTTCTGCCATGGCGGTATTTTTCAATATGGAAGATGCAGCGAGAGCCATTCCACCGCTCGTTGGCGATAGCGTTGCTGCGGCAGAGTTACTAGACTGGGCGTCAATTAAGGCCGTCACAGGTAAAGCTGGCATGCCATTATGGCTTTCTGAATTACCGCAAGGCGCATCTATTCTACTGATTGAATCTCGTGCCAATGATAAATCAACCTTAGACAGTTACACACAAGATGTAATAGCAAAGCTTGCTCACATTGAAACAGAACGTCCAATTAGCTTCAGTGACGACCCAGCAGTGTTTGGCCAATACTGGGCAATGCGCTCAGGCTTGTTCCCAATTATTGGTGGTGAGCGCCCTAAGGGCACGTCAGTGATTATCGAAGATGTGGCGTTTGAGCTAGAACACTTAGCCGCCGCTGCCAATGATTTAACCGAGTTATTCCATAAGCATAATTACCCTGAAGGGGTGATCTACGGCCATGCCCTCGCGGGTAATTTCCATTTCATCATCACACCTACCTTCAATTCGCAAGCTGACATCGAGCGCTTCCATGCCTTTATGCAAGATGTAGCCGAGATGGTCATTAATAAGTACGACGGCTCAATGAAGGCGGAACATGGTACTGGCCGCGCTGTCGCGCCATTTGTTGAAATGGAATGGGGTAGCGATGCTTATACCTTAATGAAACGAATTAAGCAGATCTTTGATCCTGAAGGATTATTAAACCCAGGAGTTATTCTTAACGACGATCAACAAATTCACGTTAAAAATATCAAGCCCTGCCCTGTCGTCGATGACTTAGTCGATAAATGTATTGAATGCGGTTTTTGCGAGAAAACCTGTCCAACATCCGCACTGAATATGTCACCGCGTCAGCGCATCGCCACCTTGCGTGAAATTGAGCGACTAGAGCAGTCTGGTGATAAACAAGCTGCGAGTGAGATGCGCGCAGCCGCCAAATATGATGTTATCGACACTTGTGCGGCTTGTCAGCTTTGTACTATCGCCTGTCCGGTTGATAACAGTATGGGCAACCTCGTACGCAAACTTAGAACACCGTATATCAGCACTACGGAACAGAAAGTTCTAGATTTTCAAGCCAAACATTTTGGCGCAGTAAATCAAGTTATTAGCACTGGATTTAACGCCCTTGGTACAATCCACAAAATTACTGGCAGCGCCATTACTGGCGCAATAATGAAAGCCGGACGAGTAGTCAGTAAAGAAGTGCCTTATTGGAATCCAGATTTTCCAAAAGGTGGCAAACTGCCGACACTTAGAGCACCAATTCCAGGGCAAGAAACTGTGGTTTATTTCCCAGCCTGTGGTGGCCGTACTTTTGGTCCAACGCCAAAAGATCCCGATAACCGCAGCTTACCAGAAGTCGTGGTAACCTTGCTCGAGCGCTCAGGTTATAACGTTGTCACCCCAGAGAAAGCCCGTGATTTATGTTGCGGACAAATGTGGGAGTCAAAAGGTGACTTTAAAAATGCCGATGGCAAACGTAAAGAGTTAATTGAAGCAGTAGCGGCCATGACACAAGGTGGCAAACTACCTGTGATTATCGATGCACTTTCGTGTACCTACCGCACGTTGGCCGGTGATAAATCACTAACAGATAAAGTTGAAATTGTTGATATGGTGGATTTCATCCATGACAAACTGCTTAATAAACTCACCATTAATCATAAAAAGCCAGCTGTAGCCCTGCATTTAGGTTGCAGCGCTCGCAAAATGCACATTGAACCGAAAATGGAAGCCATTATCGACGCCTGTAGCAACCAAGTCGTCCGCCCTGCGGGCATCGATTGCTGTGGTTATGCCGGAGAAAAAGGCTTATATAAACCAGAGATTAATGCCAGCGCACTGCGCAATATTAAAAAGCTCATTCCTGTGGATGTAAGCGAAGGCTATTACGCCAACCGCATGTGCGAAGTGGGTTTAACTCAGCATAGTGGCATCTCTTATCGTCACCTTGCCTATCTTTTAGAAGAGTGCACTCGTTGATAATCAACTTAATATAACCACATCAACATCCTGTTAGGGGCAAGTTTTGCCCCTAACCTTCTTTAGCAGAATTGACACTTCTGCTCACTCTTCTTTAGCTACCCACTTTTAGATACTTTTGTACACCGCCCCTCTTACAAATAGAAATTAGTCTTAAAATACAGTTAGATAAACTATTTTCATTTTTGCAAAAATCATAGTTCTTATTTACTAAATTAGCACTACTTTTTACAAGGTTATCGGCCTATATTTGAACAATAAATAAAAGCGAATAACCAGTGTCTGCTCATCGAGCCGGACTTTTTGTGGTTACTTTTCATACTCAACAACTAGAGTAAGAGATCGCTAATAATGTCAGCCCGAATAGATGAGAGAAACACAATGAAGATAGCACTTTTCATTCCATGTCTAGTCAATCAAATGGTGCCAGAGGTTGGGATCGCAACCTTAGAGCTACTCGAAAAACTCGGACACCAAGTCATACTGCCAAAAGGGCAAACATGTTGTGGCCAACCAATGACTAACTCCGGCTGTTACAACGAAGCCAAAAAAACCACCTTAAAGCTGCTTAATGCATTTAAAGGTGTCGAGTGCGACGCTATCGTCTGTCCTGCCGCCTCTTGTCTTGTTGCCGCGAAAGAGAATTTTCATGAGTTTGACTCAAGCCCAGAAGCACAAGCTGTGATTGATAAGTTGTACGAACTCACAGAGTTTCTGCATGATGTGTCTCCAATCCCTGCATTTAACAAACCTTTTCCGCACAAAATCAGCCTACAAATGAGCTGTCATGGTATTCGCATGCTTGACTTAGCAACCCCTAGCGAGCAGATGGGACCACGAACAAATAAATTTGAGGCCGTGCTTGCTGCGATACCAGAAATCGAAATTGTTTATCCTGAACGCCGCGATGAGTGCTGTGGTTTTGGTGGAACTTTTGCCCTAGATGAAGGTGCCGTATCAGCCAAAATGGGCAAAGATAAAGCTCAAGCGCATGCAGAAACCGGAGCAGCTTATGCCGTTGGATTCGACCCATCTTGCTTACTGCATATTGATGGCATGGTGAGAAGGCAGAAACTGCCGATTGAAACTCGTCATATCGCTCAAATCATCAACGCTGCGCTTTAGGAGTTAATATGTCTACTTCAACACCTGCGATACATGCTCAAAAAGCTGAGATATTTTGCCAAGATGAAGCCCGAGTTGATTGGCACTCTAAAGCACTTTGGGTGCTCAGAGAAAAGCGTGACCGCGCTGCGGGTAGCTTACCTGAATGGGAACAACTGCGCCAAATAGGTTCAGAGATGAAGCTACATACACTAACCCATTTAGCGCAATACCTCGAAGAATTTGAGCAAAACTGCATACAGAACAATATTCAAGTTCACTGGGCCAAAGACGGCGCCGAGCACAACCGTATTGTGCACGACATTCTTGCTAAACATGATGTCAAAAAGCTAGTGAAATCTAAGTCGATGCTCACTGAAGAGTGCCATATGAATCCCTATTTGGAACAACGTGGCATTGAAGTAATCGATACTGACTTAGGCGAACGGATTATCCAGCTAGCTAAGCAGCCACCATCGCACATTGTTGTCCCTGCTATTCACCTAAAAAAAGAGGAAGTGGGTGAACTATTTCATGACAAATTGGGCACAGATGCTGGTGCTTCTGATCCGCTCTATCTAACTCGTGCCGCCCGCGCTCACCTGCGTCAACAATTCTTGTCTGCCGATGCGGCTATGACGGGGGTAAACATGGCGGTTGCCGATAAAGGCGCGGTGGTTGTGTGCACCAACGAAGGTAACGCTGATATGGGCGCTAACCTACCTAAGCTACAACTACACTCGATGGGCATAGACAAGATAGTGCCAAATATTGATAGCGCTGCAGTACTGCTGCGCACACTTGCTAGAAATGCCACTGGCCAGCCTGTCACCACTTACAGTTCTTTTTATCGCGGCCCACAAGAGGGCGGCGAGATGCATGTGATTATTGTCGATAACGGCCGTACAGATATGCTCAAAGACAAAATATTAGCAGAATCGCTAAAGTGCATTCGCTGCGGTGGCTGCCTAAATACTTGTCCGGTTTACCGCCGCTCTGGTGGTTATAGCTATAACTACACCATCCCCGGCCCAATTGGCATTGCGGTTGGTGCGAAGAGTGATGACACTAACTCAATTCCGTGGGCCTGTACTTTATGTGGTAGTTGCTCTTATGTATGCCCAACCAAGGTGCCGCTAGATAAAATCATTCATCATCACCGCCGACTAAAAGCCGAAGCGGGTAAGTTACCATACGGTAAAGCCAGCTATATGCCGTTAGTTGGCAAATTTATGGCCAGCGAAACAGCACTAAATTGCTCGATGAGCATGGCTCGAACAGCGCTAAAAATATTGCCAGGCAGTTTATTGAAGCCTTTTTCTGGCGCATGGGGCAAGTACCGCGAATTACCAATAGCACCAAACTCAAGCTTTGAAGCTTGGTTTAAGAAAAACAGAGGTTAATACTATGTCTAGTAAACACGATATTCTTAACGCGCTAAAAAGCGCGGCTATTGCCCCGCAAGCTATGCCAGTTATTAACATCAGTCCACGTATTGATGATTTAGTTGGTCAGTTTGAAACAAGCTTAAATACAGTTGCAGGCACTTTGCACCGTGATGGCGGCTTAGCTAAACTGCAAGCACAAGTTGATGAGCATATTGCTAACGGCATGCAAATTATCTCTATGGTTGATGGTATTAAGGCTAACCGCCAAGTTACTGAGACAGCACACCAGCTAAAAGATATTGATTATGCGGTGATCTCGGGAGATCTAGCGGTTGCCGAGAACGGCGCAATTTGGGTCAACAATAAAAATCTTGGCCACCGCGTCACACCATTTATCTGTGAGAATCTATTTCTAGTGGTCGATGCAAACAATATTGTGGCCAATATGCATCAAGCAGCTAGCCGTATAACCTTAGCTCCTGGTGAGTTTGGTACCTTTATCGCTGGGCCATCAAAAACCGCAGATATTGAACAAGCACTAGTGGTTGGTGCCCACGGCGCATGTAGCCTCAACGTGTATTTGATTTAATTAAAAGAATTAAAAAAGCCCTAACTTTAATTAGGGCTTTTCATACAGTGACAGAAAACAATACACACTTATACCAATTAGTATAAGAAGTTGATCTACTCAGAGCGTTTTTGGCAAACTAATTCAAGGCGAATAACTGAAAGAATGGTTGCTCCCTTGTGAAGTTATTCAACGCAGAAGTAGGCAGCCAAAAACGCTCCAGAATGGCGAGTTTTAGCGGCTCTGATACTGCGACTCTTGATAATAAAGAGGAAGCTTGAACGTAGAATTACTATGCTCTTCACTCGTTACGAGCTGCATGGATGCAGCGAATGTCATTAAAGCAGGAGCACTTAATGACCTTGTCTCAGTGCCGCTAACTTCTCGCTGAGCGACCAAATCTTTGTACTAATTGGTATTAGATCCAGCTTTACCTTTTATCGATATAGTAGTCTAACTGCACCTTTAGCTCTTTGGCTTCAACGGCTTTACCATCAACAAACTTAGGCGCATAACGCCACTGCTTTAATGCCAATAGTGATTCTTTGGCAAACTTTGCCCCGCCAACTGTATCTAGAACAACAGCATTTTTCACGAAACCCATTTTATCTATAGTAAAGCTCAGCTGAACGGAGCCACTCTTACCCGCTTTAGCGTAAGATATCGGGAAATCGGGATTTTTACGAAATAGCGGTGTTGGTTCAATATCGTCCTGCCAAGGCTTCATGCTACCAATGGCAATACAATGCTGGGTGGACTTATCGCTTTCGCCTTCAAGTTCATAAATCTGTACTAACTTGGCATGGGCAGCCAACTCATAGGGGTGGTTATAATCAAGCTTTTGAAATTGTTTGATAACACCTAAAAATAGCGCTTCGGATTCATCATAATCTTTTTCGGCGAAACGTACATTGGCTACCCTAAAGCTATTGAGTACCCGCTTCATCGCATCTTCAGGTAGTAACTCACTGTATATTTCATGGGCATCAAACGCATAGTTACGTACTTTTCGTGTGTAATAGCGCGAGTTAACTAAACGCTCAAAATAAGCCATCTTAGTATCAGCTATTACCATTGCATTTTCAGAATCTTCAGCGATATCGAGTGCGTCATCGAGATATTCACGCGCATATTTTTGACTGCTGGCGTCACTTAAACCCAAAAGTGGATCAATAAGCTCGATGCCATCGTCACCATAACGCTCACGGTAAATTTTTAATGTCTCTTGGTAAAGCTCAAATGCCTGCGGTTGTAGCAGTTTTACTTTCTGTTTTACCTCTTTATCAAAGTTATTTTTAGGCATATTCGCAATAAGCGCATTGGCAGCATTTAGCGCCAAATTACCGGTATTAATACTGTCAGCACCAAACTTTTCCTTACCTAACTCATAAGACTGTATGGCGTAGCGCTCGATATCTGCATTATTTTTATCAGTAACCGCTGCTTGGTAGGCTGAATAAGCCTCATTAAATTCAACCGCATAAGTCGCGGCAGAGACTGTGACTGCACTCGTTAATATAACAGCGTTAAATAGCTTAGATTTTATTGAAGTGTTAAACATGAAAAATCCTTATTTCATCGATATATCAATTAGTACTGTTGCTATTGGTTATGCTTATTCTTCTATCAACAGTGCAAATTTTATCCGACAACTTTCCCATGACAGCCTATGAAAATCAACGACCGTTAGCGATGACACAAAATGATTTTGTCTCTTATATGGCATGTTAACTTTCCGTCTACGCCATTAACTTACTATTGGTTCGTTTCATTACCCATGCCATCCACACCACTAAAATCGTGCTACAGGTTGCAAGTGAAATCCACACTCCTGTGACACCGAAAGCCCAAGCAAACACATACAAAATGGCACTAAATAAGATCAGTTTTGCACCGGTTAAAATAGATGCTTCTTTCGAATAATTAATTGCCTGGAAGAAAGATGCACCGATCAGCAACATGCCTTCCATCGGTAATCCCCAAAAATACCAACGCATGCCCTCGGTCGCAATCGGCGTCAGTAAGCTGTTATCGCCAGCAAAAATATACACAAATAGTTGCGGTACTGAGTAGATAAATACCAGCCCCAGTGCTGCGCAGATTAATGTAACTGAAAACGCCATTTTAAGGGTTTGCTTCACTCTATCGAAACGTTTAGCACCGGCATTAAAACTTAAAATCGGCTGCACACCAAAAGCAATACCTTCAAACAATAAATAGAAAAAAGCTTCGGTATAGCTAACCACACTATAGGCAGCAACATGCAAAGAGGTGCCGACTTTTAAAAATGCCACGTTGTGTAATGTCAGTACCACTGTCAGATACATATTCATTAAAAAACTTGGAATACCGACACGAATAATATTGATGCAGTGATCCCACTTAAGCTTCATCTGTTCAAAATTGATACCTAGCTTTGTTCGGCTTGAAAAGAAGTGCTGTAAACAAAGTGCACCAGTTACAGCTTGGGAGATCATAGTAGCAATTGCAGCGCCCATTAAACCGTATGGAAAAACCACAATAAGCAACCAATCAAGAATCGTATTAAGCACACCGCCCAAGATCAGCACAAAGGTAACAAAACCTGGACGACCGTCGTTACGTAAAAGTGCAGTGAACGCCATAGATACTATTGGAAATGTGCCGAGCGCAAAGTACCAAAATAGGTAGTCATCAGCGCTGCTAAGAACCTCACCTTCAGCTCCTAACAATAGCAAAATATCGCGGGAAAAATAGCAGCCCAGTATGGTAGTGATAGCGCCGGAGATTAAACATAAGCTAAAGGTATTGCCTAAGATCTTGCGAGCAATCTTTGGCTCACCTTGACCTTGGTGAATTGACACAAGTGCCGCGCCCCCCATACCTAGCGTTGCACCAATGGCATATAGAATCGCGGCAATCGGGTAAGCCAAGATCATTCCCGCTAAACCAACTTCACCGAGGTAGTGACCAATAAACATACCGTCAATAGTGACGTATATGCCAGTAACCAACATAGATAAAATTGTTGGAATACTATAACGCCAAAATAGTTTGTTAATTGGCTCGTTCACCATTGGCGATTCACTGGTTGCTGCTTCAGCTTCACCTTTGGGTTGCACGACTTGTGTCATAGTGTTCTCAACTTCTATTCTAGTTATTATTGTGTCACTCAATATATGACGTATTTCAGCTAATCATTTAAAGTCATCAGCTTCGCTAGCTCAATCACCATTCAATAGGTTGTCGCTGCTAATAACCTAAACGCTGACTCATTTGTAATAATTCAGCTTCAATCTCGTTGGCATCGATTTCATTAATAGCAATCAGCTCTATGCGTGAGTCCATTGCATCATCAAGTTCAATAACCGACAACTCTGACTCTACACAGTTAAAACCTGCAATCCCCTCTTCGGTGATCATCACAGCTTTTAGACGCATAACCTTGCTACTTTTAATAAAAACTAACAGCTTATCAAAATCAAATTCGTAGCTTGGGTCAAACACCCATCCACAGCTATAAAAGCCATCAGCTTGCTTATGGCGGAACATTATCCCACGTTCATCGAATTCAACGGTTTGTAATACTTCTTGCTGAGTTGAAGCATTCGAATTAAAAAATAGTGAACCCTGATTAGGCTCAAGTAAACGCGGACGAGTGACATTATTTGACTGTGGTTCGCCTTGCTGCACACTGGGTTTTGCAATAGCTTGGATAGCAGTAACCTTATTACTTAAACTAACATGAGGTAACTCAAGTAAATTACCCATACTTGCATGTAATTCAGTTGACGCACTCGTGCTCCACTGTGCAATAGGCACCATTGGCGGCTTAGTTGCAGCGCCGTCAGTGGTGCTATTCAAACTTTTAAAGTTGGCAACATAATCAGCTAGCTTTTTAAAAACACCCGCGTCATAACAATCAGATTTACTTGCCAACACAACATCAGCAACCTGTAATTGTTGGTTAAAAATCTCATGCTCGGTATAGCGACTATCATCAAGCTTTCTGGCGTCAACTAAAGTCACACACGCCTTCATAGATAAAACCTGTTGATAGTGAGGCTGAGTCAATACCTTTAGCACCTCTTTTGGATGCCCTAACCCCGTTGGTTCAATCAGCAAACGATCGGGTTTCGCTTTAGCAATTAACTGATTAATTGCTACCTGCATTGGCACGCCAGCAGCACAGCACATACATCCACCAGCAACTTGCTTTATTTGCACTTGTTCTTGCGAGTCGCCCATTAAGCCGCTATCAAGGCCTATCTCACCAAATTCATTAACCAGTACCGCCCACACTTCCCCTTGCGGCTTATTCTTTAATAAGCTTTTGATAAAAGAGGTCTTTCCTACGCCTAAAAAGCCCGTAATAATATTTGTTGTGATCGGTTTTTGAATCATTTGGTCAACTCTATTATGGATTGCCCCAAGATTCTAATCGGTAACAGTCATACAAGTCACGACTCTCCCTAGGAATAGTGGCTTAAACAAGTATTTTAAGCGCTGGATATTCAGTCGTGCTCTAAATGCAGATTGAAGGTAATCAAAGATGTGTGGTTAAAAGTTGGCCTTAAATTTATTATCTCGTGCTTCACAGTCAAAACACCCGCTATTGCTACGATAAAGCCCTGCGCACTCCTACTACCGCTTTCAGTAGTCATTGCACAGCGATAAAGTGCTTATTAATGTATTCACACCATAAATCTGAATCTTTTTCTGGCAATCCAGCTTGTCCTCTTATACCTAACTTGAACTCTACCACTGAACGCCACTCTATCGAGCCAAGATCAGGACCATGCCCTTGACCATCACCTGAGGAAATTTGCTGTTCTACTCGCTCAAACCAAGCTTGCTGACAAAGACTTTCTGTATTTTTGGCCGCTGTAGAAGGTTCAATATCCTCACCACAGCCAACGACACTTATTAGCATGAAAGTCATAATAAAAATCAATAGTTTATTCACTTTCTATCTCCTATAAAAGATTGGCTTTTATAACCTACTGACAAACATAGGTTAGGCTCGTTAGTATACGCGTCACTCCCACTTGCCGTTATTAACCTTGAATGAGTGTGCCAAAAAACCTCGCTGAACAATACTGTATTACTCATAAAAAAAAGCGAACCTACCCTATGGATAGATCCGCTATTTAGTTCGCAGCAAAGCTATTTTTTAGCTTTATCTTTTGAACGACCATAACTGCTTTTACCTGACGCTGCGCCACGAAAATGACTTTTACCGACAGCATTTTTAGCACCACGGTTTTTATCTTGGTACTTACGTTTATTATGGCTTTTCTCTTTTACAGGTTTAGCCACCACGTCACGGTAACGTGCAGGTAAAGGTGCGCCTTCTTCATAACCTGCCATAGTAATTCGTGGTAATGTTTGCTCAATTAACACTTCGATTTCTTGCATCATGGCGCGATCTTGTGGTGACACAAATGATATAGCGTGACCTGCTAATCCTGCACGGCCAGTACGACCTACACGATGTACATAATCTTCAGCAGCAAAAGGTAGCTCAAGGTTAATAACTAACGGCAATGCTTCAATATCAAGACCACGAGCAGCAACATCTGTCGCAACCATCACCCGTAGCTTACCTGATTTGAATTCTTCCAATGCACGGTTACGCGCACCTTGGGTTTTCTCACCGTGGAATACCGCATTCTTAACACCATCGAGTTTGAGCTCGGTGTGTAAATGCTCGGCACTTTCACGGGTGCTAACAAACACCAACACTTGTTGCCAATTATTGCGACCAATAAGTTCTGACAATAGCTCAGCCTTACGGCGTGTATCTACAAGGTAAACTTCTTGAGTGATCAGGCTTGCAGTGGCAGCTGTGGCGACATTTATCCATTCAGGTTTAACAAGCATTTTCTCCGCTAGCGTTTTAACCGCATCGCTATAAGTTGCTGAGAAAAACAGTGTTTGATGACTTTTTGCCACCAGCTTCTTCACTTTTTCAATATCGCGAACAAAGCCTAAATCCAACATGCGATCTGCTTCATCAACCACTAGGTGTGTCACATTAGATAGATCTAGGCCAAACTGACCAATCAAGTCGAACAGACGTCCCGGAGTTGCAACTAAAATATCAACTCCAGCTTGCACCGCTTTGCGCTGCGGGTTCATGTTTGAACCGCCGTATACCGCAACCGTTTTTAACGGCAAAAACTGCGCATAAGCAGTGATATTCTCGGCGACCTGAATCGCTAACTCACGAGTAGGCGTAAGTACAAGCACTTTTAAACTTGATTGGTGAGTCAACTCAGCTTCATCTGCACCAAAAAAGCCATACTCTTGAATTAAACGATTAAGCAGTGGTAATGCAAACGCAGCTGTTTTACCTGTCCCGGTTTGTGCACAAGCCATAATATCTTTACCAGCCATAGCAAGCGGCAGCACTTGCGACTGCACTTGTGTTAATTGCTGGTATCCACGCGCAGAAACTGCATCTAAAATTTTGCGGTGTAAATCGAATGCATCAAAGTTCATGGTCGGCTCAATACTGATATCAATACAGGGAATAAAAGTGAGCGCGGAGTCTAGCAAAATACACCGCGAGATAATACCAATCAGTATAAACATTTAATCGCTAGACGAGAGTCTAGCGATACTAAGGCAATATCATTTTGAAGAATCGTTAAAATCAAGCATCGCTTATTTCGCTGTTTTTGTGCATCACAGCGGTCTCAATGAAGCGCTGTTCAAATTCTTCTACAGGCAAAGGCCGCGAGAATAGATAGCCCTGACCATAGTCACAGCCAGCTTCTGCTAATACCTTGCGCTGATATTCAGTTTCTACCCCTTCAGCAATCACTTTCATCCCTAACTTATGTGCCATCACAATAATCGCTTCGCACAACGTAAAATCACTATTTTGGCTATCTAAGTTTCGAGTAAATGATTGATCAATTTTCAAAAAGTCTATTTTAAAGCGCTTCAAATATGCCAATGATGAGTAGCCTGTACCAAAATCATCTAACGATACTTGGATCCCCGCATCGCGATACCGCTCAAGGGTTGCCGCTATTGCTTCATTGCCGTCAAGTAATAAGCCTTCTGTGATTTCGATACAAATACTATTATTGGTCAGGGCTAGGTTGTTGAGTAACGACACCCAAGTATCAAAGCACTCCCCTTCATCACGAAATTGAACTGGTGATTTGTTGATACTTATCTGTACTTCTACGCCAAAGCGGTCCCGCCACAGTGCACTTTGCCTTGCCGCTTGCTGAAATACCCAATTACCAATATCAATAATAAGACCCGTTTCTTCTGCTACCGATATAAACTCAATCGGTGACACCAAACCACGCTTTGGATGACGCCAACGGATCAAAGCTTCAACCTTTAAACACTCATCTTGTTGTAAGCCAACAATCGGCTGGTAATAAAGCTCGAACTCTTGCTCAGCTATGGCATGGCGTAGATCTTGAATTAAGCGCATCCTATACTTGGCATCACGCTGCATTGAAGGCGTAAAGTAATGGAACCGATTACGCCCTTCGCCTTTAGCAGCGTACATAGCTTGATCAGCATGCTTTAACATACCTTCGATAGTGGAAGCATCATCTGGGTATAATGTAATGCCGATACTAGCACTGATATAAGCGGTTTCATCTCCAAGATTAAATGGCTCCGCAAGGCGGGTTAAAATATGTTTAGCGACTTTATCGACACCTTTAATATCAGTGATCCCAGACAATACGACAGTAAACTCATCCCCGCCTAAGCGAGCCACAACATCAGTTTCACGAATACAAGCTTTTAGCCGTTTAGCGGCTTCAGAGAGCAAACGATCGCCCATATCATGCCCTAAAGTATCATTCACCTCTTTAAAGTAGTCTAAATCTAAAAACATCAATGCAAAATGTTGCTCACGACTATCGGCTTTTATCATCTCCGTCGACAAGCAGTCGAGTAACATACGACGATTAGGTAACCCTGTCAGCGGGTCGTAATTAGCCTGCTTCCAGATAATCTGTTCAGCTTGCTTTTTATCAGTAATATCACTGAATAAGGCCACCCGGCGCTTAGAGTTACCTTTGTCATCCACCAGCGCATTTAGCGTTAACCACACAACAAACTCTTCGCCATTTTTGCGCCTCAACCATACTTCACCTTGCCAACAGCCTAATTCCTCAACGGCATTACTCATCTGCCGGTATGCATTGCGGCTATTACGGTTACATTGCAACACTCTGATATTTTTATTTTTAACTTCGGCTTCGCTATAACCAGTAATATTAGTAAAGGCCGCATTAATATTAATGATAAAGCCTTGCTCATCTTGCACACTCATCGCTTCGCTGCTGTTATTGTAAACCGATGCCGCTAGTGTTAATGACTCTTCGATGCGCTTTTGCTCAGTAATATCGGTATAGATCCCACACATCCGCAATGGCCGACCTTTTTCATCTCGGCTCATCACTTTGCCTGTATCTAACAGCCATAGGTAGTCGCCAGACTGATTTTGAATCCGGTACTCGGCCCGATATTGTTCAGTCTCGCCATTGAGATGAGCATCTATCGATTTCAGCACTGTCACACGATCATCAGTATGAATAGCATTTACCCATAATTTAGGGTTACGATTTAAACTGTCTAAATCGCAGCCTAGTATTGCTGCACTGTGCTCATTACGCTCGATTTCATCTTTACTAATATCCCAATCCCAAAAACCCAGCGCGCTGCTTGCTAAAACTAGTCTAAGTTGTTCTTGGCTGGCATTCTTTTCAAGTTCAGCCTGCTTTTGAGTCGTGCGATTGAGTAAACCGGTTATCACTAAATCCACTTTGGTTTGCGAGCGCTGGCAGGCAACAGTCATATGGGTGTATACCATAACGTCATGTTTTGCTTTTAAGCGAATATCCAATTCGAACTCGTTGATCTCGCCATCAAGCATCTGATTAAAGTGATGCTTAAAAATGAAATAATCTTGAGTTTGCATCAGCTCTGGCCAAGATAGTTGCAACAATTCGGATTCACTATAGTTGAGCATTTCACACAAGTTGGGGTTCACCTTTATCCATTGATGTTGTTTATCGGTGATCGCAATCCCCATATTTCCAGACTGGAAATGAGACTTAAATAACAGGTGATCTTGCAGTTTGATTTTCTGATCTCGTCTAATTTCAATACGCCGAGATAGCAGTAGCCCGAGCAAAGCTGTAGTGATAGGAAAAATAACTAAGAATGGAATAGTGACTTGTTTTAAAAGAGTTATTGCGAACTCCGCAGGTAAGCTTAATCCCCAAAGCAAAATAATAGCGTTACAGAACAGTCCAAAAAAGAATAACTCACTAAAACCAACATCACTCAGTTTTCCTTTACGGTAACGGCCCCATACATAACCCAGCAAACCAGATGTGACGATAGCGCCAATCCCAGGCACAAGCGTTGCGCCGCCTTCAACTAGCCGGTATACAGCACTCACTGCCACGGCAACAAACGTGGCTATCCCCCCAAAGAAAATACCGCATATACTGAGGATTACTGTTCGTGAATCAAAAAAGACCCCTTCACTATACTCCCAAGGCATCAGCATCAAGACAATGGTAATGCCTCCAACAAGTAGTCCAACTCCAACACGGGCCATCACATCTTTCTTATGCTTATATCGCCGAGGCAATGCATCATAGATCAGCACTATCGCCAGTAGTAATGCCGAATTCTGAATAAAAGAAAGTAATAAACCTTGTTCCATTAGACGCAAATCTTCCTTGAGAAATAACTTTTAATAACAAGGCTATGAAAATGGCAGACGATACTCGCCAATGTTTGAGTAACTAAATTATGCGCCAATTTATGCCTAAAACACCTTGTCATAAACCTTGTTGAAAAACTGAAACCACTAAACAAGCGGCATCATCCCCCCCTTTTCATTAAAGGGTACTTTAGCTTAACCTAAAGATAGAGAATAAATCATCAAAACTCAAAGTCTTACCTTAAAAAATTGCAACAAAATTTTCATCAATGACTTAAGCAATAACTCATGTTGTATTTAGTTGGTAACAGGAGCACTGAGCCGATCTCTTTTTACTAGGAATTAAGGTAGACTGTATTGAAACGACTCACCTCATTTAAAAAGCAAACCCTATTCTCATGCCGCAATCATCCCTTATAAACACTAAAACAAATGAAGCAAAACCTATTCAATACAGCAAGAATTACCACTTCCCCGTACAAATTTATTATGAAGACACTGATTTTTCAGGCGTGGTTTATCATCCAAACTTTTTAAAATATTTTGAACGAGCGCGTGAACACGTTATCGGTGCCAATAGTTTAGCGAGTCTGTGGGATGAACATGATTTAGGTTTTGCCGTGTACCGTACTGATATGCAGTGCCATGACGGTGTGGAGTTTGCCGATATTATCGATGTGCGTACGCGTTTCTATTTTGAGAGTAAATACCGTACGGTTTGGTTTCAAGAGATCTGGCGGCCGAATGCTAAAAAGCCTGCGGTAACCGCGCAAATAGAGATGGTTTGCATGAATAAAAAACGCCAATTAAGCCCTATGCCACAGCAACTTATTGCGCGTTTAGGCGAGGCGTTTTCTGAACCGGTAATATTCTAAAGAAAGGCTAGGATAGCAAGTTCATTGCTCGTATTTTAATGTAACTAATATGAATGTAACTAAGCCTGAAATCTTTAAAGCAGGCTTAGTTGCCTACTACCAATAATACTAACGTTACTGGTAGCTGGCTGTACTCAATTGATGCCAACGGGTTTCTAATTCTTGTGCTTTTATCGGTTTAGAAAAAATATCTCCCTGAATTTTATCAACACCCATTGTCGACAACACTTGCATGACATCATAGGTTTCTACACCTTCAACCGTCACCTTAAAGCCTAACCCTTTAGCCAATCGGATACTGGTCTCCATGATGTGATGCGCTCTGCTATCTATAGTCAAACCATCTAAAAATGCCTTATCAATTTTTACTTCATCTACTGGCAAGTATTTCAAATAAGCCAATGAAGAATGACCGGTACCAAAATCATCAATAGCCACATCAACTCCTAACCCTCTAAGTTCGTTAATCGTTGCTACTGCGCCGTCTAAATCTTGCATTAACTTACTTTCTGTAATTTCAATAGACAATGAGTCGGCTGTAAGTTCGTACTGTTCTAACCTTGCTTTGATCCCGGTAATAAGCCCTGCGTTACGTAAATCTTGGCTCGATAAATTAACCGCAACTTGAAGCCTTATGTCCATCTTTTGCCAAAGTGATTGCTGCGCAAATACTTCATCTAGCGCCCATTGACTTACAATATCTATCATGCCGGAGTACTCGGCTAATGGAATAAACTCTGCGGGAGAAATAGAGCCTAATTGAGGGTGTTGCCAACGCATTAACGCTTCAACCTGTTGACAATTACCTTGTGGCAAACTCTGCTTAGGCTGGTACACCATGTATAGCTCACCATCACGGAGTGCTTTTGCTAAGCTATTGATAATAGAAACTTCACGCAGCTGCACAACATCATCACCCAGTACATACTCAGCCAAGGCAATATCATGGGTCTTGGCTTTTTTAAGAGCTAAATCAAGTCGACGTAGCATGGTACTAATGTCACTATGAAAAGGCTCTAGCGCTAAGTGGCCCATTTGCACCCGGGTGGTGATTATGCTGCCGAAAATATCATAAGGTAATTGTAACTTGTCTATTAACTGCTGTAGCTGTGATGCGAGCATCGGACTTTCAAAATAAATAAGGAACTCATCTTCATTCATTCTGGCTATTAACGAGCCATCAGGCGACAAGCTTTTTACTCTTGCAGCCATCTGCTTCAATAACTCATCACCAAAATTAAAGCCGAATAAGTCGTTAACATAGCGAAAGCGATAGATATCGAGTAACACTAGGCTGCCCTTATCTAAGGGCATAAGTTGTGCCAGTTTACGCTTCATACTCAAGCGGTTATCTAACTCAGTTAACTTATCTTGCTCCACTTGACGACCTTTAATTATCAGCTCTGCAACTTGCTGCTTAATAAAGGCAAACTTAACTAATATATTGACACCAGTAAGACTGCTTTGCTCTCCATCTTTGGCTAAAGAGTTGCAGAGGTTATCAAGTTCGTTTGACAGTTTTTTATGGCGCAACAATACAACTATTAACAAGATAATAAGTAATAAACAGCTTATAAAGACGAGCCAAAAACTATCCAAAGAGTGGTTTATCCCTAAGTAAATTTAAAAATTACACTGCTAAAAAGCGCAGCTTAAAACTGCGCTACTTAGTAATATAACCGAGATTAAACCTTTGTCGAGAAAATAAACTACAGATAACTTTCTTTAATTGATTGATAAGCTTCAATAAACTCTTCGCTATTAAGCTGCTCATTACTAACAGGTAGCCCACGCTCTATAAAACCTTGCATCCGCTGGTCAAAATCAGCGCCAGCTCGTAACTTGCCAGTGTAAAATGCAGCCGCACGGATAAAATCTAAATAACTCACATCTGTTGATGTGTAGGTTAAATCGGCCCAACGCTCCACCACTTCCATCACATCCGGCGAGAATTGCCAACTTTGTAATACCGCTCGCCCTATAGGCCCTTGAAGCTTCTTAACTAAAGTCCGTAAAAGCGCTATATTGGCACATAAATCAGGCTGCGCTTCCGCTTCAGTAAGCACCGGCAACGCGCCAATATTATGCACTAGCCCAGCAAGGGTCATAGTGTCAAAGTCTAGTCGAGTATTGGGGTTTTGCGCTTTATATTGCTGCAACATGGCGCATGCCGCAGCGGTAACATCAATAGAGGCACTCCATACCTCGTCCATCACTTCCCAAACCATCTGATTAGTTGAGATAAAAAGCTGCTCCATCGCGATTGAAGTCACAATGGATTTAATCTGTACTAAGCCAATGCGATTAATCGCTGCGTTGACATTATCAGCAGGGATCCCTCGACTATACAACGCACTATTAGCAATCCGGATAACCCGCGCTGAAATGGCAGCATCTTGGCCGATAATATTGGCAACATCTTTCAAACTTGCATCTTTATCTGCTACGACTTCTTGCACACGCATCGCCACTTCCGGCAAGGTTGGTAAAACTAAAGCATCTGATTTCAACTTCTTTAACAACCCGACCAATACTTGATGCTCTGTAGACATCTTTACTCCTTTAATTGCGTATTAAACTGCAGCAGCTCATGTCGAGCATTTGCTCGATTTAGCTGCATGCAAAATAACATTAATGGATCAATACTTAAACAGGAGGCAATAAAGTCTAAAAAGCGCCTAAAAAGTGTTATCTGGATCACAATATCTTATAATAAACGATTCTGGTCGCCCCAAAGACACTTATTATATGCGGCTGACTTTCTTGCAAGAGCAAGCACATTTTGTAATGTGTAACCCATTGTCGAATCCTTATCCGTTAACAGAGAAGCTATTATGTTTAAACCTGAGCTATTGTCCCCTGCTGGTACATTAAAGAATATGCGTTACGCCTTTGCCTATGGCGCTGATGCTGTTTATGCCGGCCAGCCAAGATATAGTCTTCGCGTACGTAATAACGACTTCAAAATGGAAAACCTAGCTGCTGGTATAAAGGAAGCCCATAGCCTTAATAAAAAGCTATATGTGGTTAGCAACATTGCACCACATAACGCTAAGTTAAAGACTTACATCAAAGATATGGAGCCTGTGGTTGCAATGCAGCCAGATGCATTAATCATGTCAGATCCAGGTCTAATCATGATGGTACGTGAAGCCTTTCCTGATCAAGTAGTTCACTTATCAGTTCAAGCCAATGCGATTAACTGGGCATCTGTAAAGTTTTGGGAATCACAAGGCATTAAACGTGTCATCTTATCCCGTGAGTTATCACTGGATGAAATTGAAGAGATCCGCCAACGCTGTCCAGATATCGAACTTGAAGTGTTTGTACATGGCGCATTATGTATGGCGTACTCAGGTCGTTGTTTATTGTCTGGCTACATTAATAAGCGCGATCCTAACCAAGGTACCTGCACCAACGCTTGCCGTTGGAAATATGACGTACATGAAGCCCAGCAAACAGAGTCTGGCGATGTGGTTGCAGTTAACCCAGAAGTGCAGATTGAAACACCAACATTAGGCGCAGGTCAGCCATCAGATCAAATCGTACTGTTGCAAGAAGCTGGCCGCCCTGGTGAGTATATGCCAGCGTTTGAAGATGAGCATGGCACATATATCATGAACTCAAAAGATCTTCGTGCTATCCAGCACGTAGAACGCTTGACTAAGATGGGTGTTGATTCACTGAAAATTGAAGGCCGTACTAAGTCTTTCTATTACGTTGCCCGCACAGCGCAACTTTATCGTCAAGCGATTGAAGATGCTGTTGCAGGTAAAGATTTTGATCGCACGCTAATGCACAACCTTGAAGGTTTAGCTCACCGCGGTTACACCGAAGGTTTCTTACGTCGTCACGTACATGACGAATACCAGAATTATGATTATGGCTATTCAGTTAGCGATACTCAGCAGTTTGTTGGTGAGTTCACAGGTAAACGCAATGACGCCGGCCTTGCTGAAGTTGAAGTGAAAAACAAGTTCCTACTGGGTGACAGTGTTGAGGTGATGACACCGCAAGGTAACTTAACCATCAAACTCGAGACTATCATTAACCGTAAAGGTGAAAGTATCGAAGCTGGTCTAGGTTCTGGACACTTTGTGTTCTTAGATGTGCCTGCTGGTGTTGAGCTAGATAAAGCAGTATTACTGCGTAACTTGCCGCAAGGACAAGATACTCGTAACCCGCATCAGGCAACTGATACTCCAGCATAGTATCGACTGACTATACTGAGTTTAGATAGGCTCGTTTATCGAGCCTTTCATCGATAGACCTTTATTCCCGAGATTAAGATAAACACAATGGCATTATTAATCGACGACAGCTGTATCAACTGCGACATGTGTGAGCCCGAGTGCCCTAATCAGGCCATTACTATGGGTGAAGAGATCTATGAGATCGATCCTATTTTGTGCACTGAGTGTGTTGGCCATTATGCAAAACCAACCTGTATCTCGGTCTGCCCTATCGATTGTATTGCTGTTGACCCTGATCACCAAGAATCTGACGATGAGTTAATGATTAAGTACCGTATTCTCACAGGTAAACCTGTTGAGTAAGCAGGTCTAAGCCTAACTATATAATGGAGCCTAAATGGCTCCATTTTTATTTAACGCCTAAACTGGGCTGATAACGATAATGACCTGTTATACCAATCAGTATAAACATTTAGTCACTCAGCGAGAGTTTAGCGGTTTTGAGGCAAGGCAACGAGTGAAGGGCATAGTTGTTCTACGATCAAGCTCGTTAACACTGCATCAGAATCGCTAAAACTCGCCATTCTGGAGCGTTTTTGGCTGCCTACTTCTGCGTTGATTAGCTTTATAAGGGAATCACCATTATTGCAGCTATTCGCCTTGAATTAGTTTGCCAAAAACCGCTCTGAGTTGATCAAATTCTTGTACTGATTGGTATTATGAATACTCAAACAACACATCTTCAAGCTGCGGTCCAGCTCCTATGTTGTGTACAACTAATGGCCGCTGTGTATCATCCGCTTGTTGCGCGACTAAAATGCCAATATGCGGCAAATTTCCTGGAAGCATCCAAGTGACAATATCACCAGCTTGATAGTCACTAACATCATGACTCACAGTTAATACTTGTCCATTACGAGCAAAGAATGCTTGTAAATTGGGTACTCTACGATGATCGATATTCTTATCTGGTCGCGTCAGTCCCCATATTCTTTTGGAAGGATATTGAGCAAAATTACCCTGCATATCTTCATGCACTAACACCTGTAAATCGATTCCTAATTGACGGTAACTTCGAATAATGACATCGGTACAAACACCAATGTTAGCTGGCACATCACCATTAGGATAATCGAGTTGAAAATAACTGCCATCATAACGAATCTGATGTTCGGTTCTAGCCATTGCTGCCTGTACAAGCTGCGAATTAAATGTATCAGGCTCTGCTTGAACAGGATTAATCACTGCCACAAGTAGTAATAACTGTAAGCCTAGTCGTTCCATGATAAGTCCTTAACGGTTAATCTTCTTGCTAAATAAAGTTAAATAACTTTATAAATCATAACATTACTATACATAGCTTATCTTAGTATAAACAAGCATGCAGTTATACAAAGCTTTGCTTATGCTATATGGTAAAAACAAGCTCCTTGCCATCCGCAGCCTACTGGTGACTTCCCTTGCTTGAGAGAGTAAAATCTCATTGCCCGCATACTCACTAAGTTCGCTCCAAAATAGCGCTTATCAACACAGCTAACAAAGATACCCAATGCCCATGTATTCAGCTCAACACTGTTTTACCTCTTTCAAATCAGCTATCGATCAATACCAGCTGCCTGAGCGCTTTACCTTTCCTTTTTACTACGAGCCTCATCCTTTATGCTTAATTGCGGCAAAAGAACTACAGCAGTACCTAAGTACACAAACCGATTGGCAGCACAACTTTGGTTTAGCCGAAGACTCAGGGCCTGTAATTGGTAAAATGTTTGGTGTCTTGTTAGTACGCAACCAAAACGGCGAACTGGGCTACTTATCAGCATTTTCGGGCAAGCTCGCCGAGCAAAACTTACTTAACGGATTTGTACCGCCAGTGTTCGATATGTTGGCACAAGAGAGCTTTTTCCATGTTGGCATGCAAACGCTTAATCAGTTAAGCGCAAAGCTACAAACAGCGCAGTCCAATCCGGATATTGAACGCTTAACAGCCAAGCTTGCAACATTACGTCAGCAGCAAGATACAGCGCTAGATGCAATGCGAGCAGAAATCATCGAAAACCGCAAAATCCGCAAGCAGCGCCGAGCACACGCACAGCAACTCAGTACTAACGAGATAGATGAGCTCAATATAATGCTTGGCAAAGAAAGCGTTGCTGAAAAATTCCGCTTAAATAGTCTTAAGCTTGAATGGCAACAACAATGCGACGTAGTTAAGGACCAGCTTGATAGTTTACTTGCTGAAATAGCTGCAATTAAAGCTGAGCGAGCTCAGCAATCTAACAGTCTACAACAGCAATTATTTGCCCAGTACCAATTTTTAAACCAAGCTGGCGAACTTAAAGATCTAAATGAAATCTTTAAAGATAGCCCAACCCAGCAGCCACCAGCGGGCGCGGGTGAATGCGCCGCACCTAAATTGCTACAGTTTGCTTTTAGTCAAGGATTAACGCCCCTTGCGATGGCTGAGTTTTGGTGGGGCGCTTCGCCCAAATCAGAGATCAGGCAACATAAAAACTTTTACGGCTCTTGCCAAGGTAAATGTCAGCCAATTCTAAGCCATATGCTCAAAGGCATAGAGATGGACGCCAACCCGCTGCTAACTAACCCTGCTGCCGGTAAGTCATTGGAAATCATCTATCAAGATGAGGTGATGGCGATTGTCAATAAGCCTGCAGAATTCTTATCTGTTCCCGGTAAAAATGTCACAGACTCAGTTTATGCTCGTATGAAGGCGATGTTTCCACAGGCGACAGGTCCATTAATTGTCCATCGACTCGATATGTCGACTTCTGGATTAATGGTTATTGCGCTAACAAGCGAAGCTAACAAGTCCCTAGCTAAGCAATTTATCGCACGCACTGTTGAAAAACGCTATGTGGCGCAAGTGGCTGGAGTGGTAAAACAACAAAGCGGTGAGATCAAGCTACCGCTGCGTGGTGATATTGATGACAGACCAAGGCAACTTGTGTGTTTTGAGCACGGCAAACACGCCCATACCTATTGGCAGGTAAAACAGCGCAGCGAAAGTACCACGCTGTTATATCTTTACCCACATACAGGACGTACTCATCAACTTAGAGTCCATTGTGCACATCAAGATGGTCTGGCGTTACCAATTATTGGTGATGATTTATATGGACAAAAATCCAATCGCTTACATTTGCATGCCCAGCAATTAGTGTTAAATCATCCGCTAACCAATGAACGTTTGAGCTTTGAGGTGGATGTCGACTTTAGTCAAGAAGCTTAAACAAGGATGCACCGTGGAATAACACGGTGCATCAAATATTTGCCCTTATGCAAATTTAGGTTCTGCCTTAGCTTGTAAGGTTTGTAATGCTAAGGCAGACTTTTCTACCGCAATTTTAAGCCCTGCCGGCATGGCATCAAATTCAACACTCAACAGTAGATTTTTCACTTCAAGACCGAGTTCAGTGTCTCCCTCAATGCACAGCTTACGCTGGAAAAACAGACTATCTGGATCTTCTTTTGCTGCTGCTATCAATAACAAATCTTTTGACTGAGCGGTAAAGGTGACTTCAGAGGCTTCTAATGGCCTGATTTGCCATACACGGTCATAGGTCACTTCAAATGTTAAGCCTAAATCTTCAATATTAATTGCCACCCAACGTCCGTCAAAAAACTCAAGCTCATCATCTGCTGCTTGCTCAGCCAATAGCAAAGAAAGAATACGCTTTAACAATTGTGCTTTTAACTCAAAAGGCACAATGGCTAAAGGACGAGCAATGGCTTTCGGCCCAATTTCGAGTATTTGTTGAGCTAATTTGTTAACAGAAAAACCTTGCATGTGAAAATGTATCCAAAATGTGGCAAAGAAAGGAATTTTACCTAGCTTTTATGATCACAAACCTGTTTTACATCAAAAATATGATCTTCATTCCCTTTTAAACTCCTGTTTCAATATTTTTGGAGCATCCATATGGAATTACTGTGCCCCGCGGGCAATCTCGCATCATTAAAAACCGCCCTCAATGCAGGTGCTGATGCGGTCTACCTCGGTCTTAAGGACGATACCAACGCACGGTCGTTTGCAGGATTAAATTTTACCCCGAAGAAACTCCAGCAAGCCGCCGAATTTACTAAGAAGTGTGGCAAGAAAATATTTCTCACCATCAACACATTTCCAAAGCCTGGGGAAGAAAAGCGTTGGCACCAAGCAATAGATCTTGCTGCCGATACGGGTGTGGATGCCCTAATCGTTGCCGATCTATCGTTACTCGATTATGCACACAGTCGTTATCCACATCTGCCGTTACATCTATCGGTGCAAGCAAGTGCAACCAATTTAGGGGCGCTAACGCTCTACAAGCAGGAGTTTAATATCGAGCGCGCGGTGTTGCCGCGAGTATTATCGATGAAGCAAGTGCGCGATCTTGCTAAAGTCACTCCGGTCGATTTAGAGGTATTTGCCTTTGGTAGCTTATGTATCATGGCTGAAGGACGTTGCCATTTGTCATCATACGTAACCGGCCAGTCACCAAATACAGGAGGCTCTTGCTCGCCTGCCAAACATGTGCGTTGGCAAGAGAGTAACAGCAGCCGTTTAACCTTACTTAATGACGTATTAATTGATAAGTCTGGTCTCGATGAGCAAATGGGTTATCCGGTTGTTTGTAAGGGTCGTTATACCACTGAAGATAATGATACTCCGCAACACATTCTCGAGTCGCCTACTAGCTTAAATACCTTAAGCCTGCTGCCTGAGCTCGCTAAAGCTAATGTCGTCTCACTAAAAATTGAAGGTCGTCAACGCAGCCCTGCCTATGTCGAACAGGTAACTAGAGTTTGGCGTGCAGCGATTGATAGTTATCTGGCCGCACCAGAAAAATATCAAACTCAGCCAGCGTGGCAGCAAGCGTTAGCAAAAGTTGCAGAGGGACAAACAACCACTCTTGGTGCTTACGAGCGTAACTGGCAATAAGGACAAACCATGAAAACATCACTAGGCCCTTTACAATATTGCTGGGAAAAACAAAAAGTAAACGAGTTTTATCAGCAAGTGGCTCAAAGTAATATTCCTTTAGTTTACTTAGGTGAAACCGTTTGCAGTCGTCGTCGACAACTGAAATTTGCCGATTATTTTGCCATCGCGCAAATGTTAAAAGCGGCTGGCAAACAAGTCGTACTGTCAACTTTAGCGTTATTAGAGTCACCGTCTGAATATACCGAGCTAAAAAAGCAAGTCGACAATGGCGAGTTCATTATAGAGGCTAACGACATGGGCGCGGTACAAGCTGCTCGTGAGTTGAAACTGCCATTTGTTTGCGGCCCCAGTATGAACAACTATAACTTTGCGACCCTTAAAAAGTTACATCAATGGGGCATGCAAAGATTTGTAATGCCTATTGAGTTATCAAAGGAGTGGCTTGCTCATGTGATTGCAACTGAAACGCCTCCGCCTTTTGAGGTTGAAGTGTTTGGTCATGGCTATTTGCCGTTAGCGCATTCGGCACGCTGTTTTACCGCTCGTCAACAAGGGCTGCAAAAAGATGACTGCCAAATTGCTTGTTTAGCTCACCCTAAAGGTTTACTTGCACAAACAATGGATGAGCAACCACTGTTAAGGCTTAATGGTATCCAAACCCAATCAGCAAGCTTAATCGACTTATCCGCTGAAGTTGAGCAAATGAGAACGCTCGGTGTAGATTACTTTAGAGTATCGCCTCACAGTCTCAGCAGTATTGAAGTTGCAGAGACTATTTTGAGCCAAGCGACATCAGATAAAAGCTTAACTTGCAATGGATATTGGCATCAAGCTGCAGGCTTTAATCAAATTGCGCCTCAGTAATAGCGAGTAACTAGCTATCACAGCTAATGAATAGAAAACTTTACTAACAAGTATTAGTGATTTTCAGTGCTAAAGCTGTTAATCACTAATGCGCTCCATAGCAAAAAGGTCGCCAAGCCAACCCATTGAGAAATCGCAGGCCACCATATTTCAGGCCGCAGCGGATCAACTAACATTTCAGTATAAAATGCTCTATTCCCCTCTGTCAGATCAAACTCAAACCAAGGTAGTACAATAAACGCGCCCATAACAACAAATGCCATGGCTGTAATGACTTTGGTTAAAAAAGAAGGCTGACTAGCAGGGACTCGCAATAGATAGACCCCATAAAACAATGCGCTTAAGCAACCGCAGACAAAGAAATATTTAATAGCAATAATGTGTAAATGGTAAACATTAACTGGAAATAACCCCATGGCTGACAAAGATAAAAAACTCAAGCCAAAACAAATAAAAAAGCACAAACGCCAAGGAGAACCTGTTAGCTGCATGCTCAGCAAACAACTCAGTACCACACACAAACCACCAAAAAACAATCCGCCATTCATGACTACAGCATATTGAAAGCGACCGTAGCTACCCAGCTCGCTCAATGTATGATTTAAAAAATTAAACCCGGCACCATCAAACTGTTCAAACATCGCAATAGACAAGGCAAGCCCAAGTAGCTGACCAAAAATCCCTAAGGCACCAAATCTAAACGCTAACTTCGACACTTTTATTTGTTTATCAACCAGCATAAGTTCCATTTGATCGTGTTGTTGAAATAATAGCCAATAGCCTGAATATCAGTAGCTCAACCACTCGCTCACAAGTATGACACTAGTGCTATTTTTATAACCTATAGAACTTGCTTTCAAGATGAATGTTATAAAAATTAAACACTAGTCTAGAAAACATAGAATAATTAGTGAATAACCCCAAAGATAAAGATAAAAAGTTCCCACAAGTTTTGTAATTGAATTTCCTGAGAAAAAATCAACTCTAACATTTCAAACGAATGTATTAATGGGATACTCTATGCCGTGTGTTAATGCATTGATAAATTATTGCAATGCTTATGCTGTCACAGGGATCAATAATAATGACAATAAAAAGAGCAAAAATAATAGATCAGGAAGTCGTTCTAAACACCCAAGACCAACTGATCTCAACCACAGATAAACGCGGGGTGATCACCTACGTCAACCAACGCTTTATCGAAATATCTGGTTTTAGCGAACAAGAACTTATCGGCCATAACCACAATATGGTTCGTCACCCAGATATGCCTAAAGCCGCATTTAAAGAGATGTGGAGTAAGCTAGCCTCGGGCCAATCATGGCGAGGAGTGGTCAAAAATCGTTGTAAAGATGGCCGTTATTATTGGGTTGATGCCTTTGTCTCACCACTTTTTGATAAAGGTCAACTTATTGGTTATCAGTCTGTACGGGTTAAAGCAAGTCCTGAACTCATCAGCCGTGCGAGCGCTATTTACCAGCGTTTAAACCAAGGCAAGCGTGTTGATGACCCTCTTAGCTTAACTAATAAACGCATACTGTCAGTACTCTCTGCAACCACAGGCTTAGTTGCTGCGGGCATAATCTGGGGATGGGGAGTAATAATTGCGGGCATAGTATTAATGGCCGTGAATTTGGCCATATTTTACGATGAAGCCTTTAGAGTACCGGCAAGATTAATGAAGATGAAGCAAGAATATGACTCTATTAGCCGCTTTGTTTACTGCGGACGAGATACGTCATCTTTATTAGATTTCCAACTGATGATGAAAGACGCCAAACTTCAGGGCGTGCTTGGACGCTCACAAGATAACGCCGAACATATTGAAGATATTGCCAGTCAACTTATTGCCGCTGCCGAGCAAACTCACGTAGGCTTAGATATAGAAAACCAACAAATCGAGCAAATTGCCAGTGCCACTGAAGAGATGGGGGCGACCATTAATGAAGTGGCGAAAAACACGCAATCAACATCAGATAGTATCAAAGACACTTATCAGATCTGTCACGACAGTCGTGAAAAAATGCAGAAAAATGCAATCAGTATCAGTAGCTTATCCAACTCAGTAGCCGATGCAGCAGCCAATGCTCATTTATTAAATAAAGAAGCAGAAGAAGTGGCCAGTGCGATGACCGAAATTGATGCGATTGCCGAACAAACCAACTTGCTTGCCCTTAATGCAGCAATTGAAGCTGCAAGAGCTGGAGAGCAAGGGCGTGGTTTTGCCGTAGTCGCGGATGAAGTCAGAGCCCTTTCAAGCCGTACTCAACAATCTACCACTTCAATATCCAAAAGCGTTGATAAAATGTTCACCATGCTCAACCAATGGTCGCAACAAATGGATCATAGCAAGTCTCAGGCATTATTATGCAGCGAGGATGCAGAAATCTCCGCACAAAAAGTCGATGCTATCTATCAGTCAATGAAGGAAATCCAGCAATTAGCCCTACAAAATGCGGTAGCTGCCGAACAACAAACACTCGTGGTTGGTGAGATAAATCAAAATATTAGCCAAATTAGCCAAGCCTCAAGTGAAAACCTATGCGCTGTAACCTTAGTTGAGGACTCAGTCAAAGAGTTAAAGTTTAATGCTGAAAAAGCAAAATCCCTGAGAAAAACATTTAGTTAATTCTTCTGTAAACCACTCATCGGCCGTTAGTTTCTATCAATAACGGCCAAGACAAACCACAACAAATCAACCAGCAGTTAACATTTGCAAACATATGTTTTCAAAAGAATTAACGCTAAAAAAGTTTTGTGCTTTTTTACAAACTTCCGATACAATATAAGTAATCATAAAGAACTAATAACTATTCAGTGGTAGTGAATTACACTACATAATAATAGTCATCATTAACTTAGAAAATTGGATGATGAGGCTATCATTGACTAACTATTGAATGGTTATTCAATTATTTATCTGTTTATGCATAAACATTGGTTTATAGTCATTAAGCAAATTTTGTTATTTAGGGTGTAAATAAAGTGCAAGAAAAACAAACCCACAGTATCAAGACAATACTGACCTTCATCGTCCCATCTCTGATTGGTCTTATGTTGTTTATGCTGCCAGTTAACTATAATGACTCGCTGACAATCCCTATCGCGATTATTTCTAAAGGCTTACAAAGCCTACTAAGTGATGTACTTGTTGGCATAGTGACTGCAATTGTTGTGTTCACCGCAACCGCAACCTTACTAACCAAGGCAATTAAGCCTAAGTTTATTGTTGAACAGCACTTTTTAAATTCACTATTTAACGTCAGCCCTATCTGGGCTGTGGTTCGCGTGCTTGGTGCTATCTTTATCGTACTCACCTACTTTGGTTTCGGTCCTGAAGCCATTCGCTCTGGTGGTACAGGCGCACTCGTACTAAACGATTTATTACCCGTACTGTTCTCGGTTTTCTTATTTGCCGGAATGCTACTGCCATTACTGCTTAACTTTGGCTTACTAGAACTGCTTGGTGCAATGCTAACTAAAGTCATGCGCCCTATTTTTAACCTTCCAGGCCGCAGTGCTATTGACTGTATGGCGTCTTGGTTAGGTGACGGTAGCGTGGGCATTTTAATGACCAGCAAACAATATGAAGCACGCTTTTATACCCAAAGAGAAGCGGCGGTTATTGGTACAACTTTCTCTGCCGTTTCAATTACTTTCTCATTAGTGGTCATTTCTCAAGTTAAGCTAGAGCACCTATTTGTGCCGTTTTACTTAACCGTGTGTTTAGCTGGTTTTGTCGCCGCAATTGTCGTACCTAAGCTACCACCACTATCGTGGAAAAAAGATGTCTACGTCGATGAAACGCCACGTCATGCAGACGATGAAGTTGTGCCTGCAGGCTTTAACGTATTCTCTTGGGGTATGCATCAAGCCTTAAATAAAGCCTCAAATGCAGGCGGGATTAAACACACTTTAGTTGATGGCGTGAAAAACGTTATCGACATGATTTTTGGCGTGATCCCAGTCGTTATGGGTATCGGTACTATCGCGCTAATGATCGCTGAGTTTACCCCAATCTTTGAATATTTAGGTATGCCGTTTATTCCGTTACTTGAGCTATTACAAGTACCTGAAGCTGCAGCTGCATCTAAAACCATTATGGTCGGTTTTGCAGATATGTTCATTCCTGCAATTTTAGCCAGCTCTATCGAATCTGATATGACTCGCTTTATTATTGCAACCTTATCTGTAACACAGCTTATCTACATGAGTGAAGTCGGTGCGCTACTGATTGGTAGTAAAATCCCAGTTAACTTCTTAGAACTGTTCGTTGTATTCATTCTAAGAACCTTAGTTACTCTGCCAGTTATCGCAGGGGTTGCACACTTTATCTTCTAAGTGTAAACACAGGTAACATTATCAAAGGAGCGCCTTGCGCTCCTTTTTTATTCCTGCCCGTTTATCACTACACGCGCTGTCATCAACGCGCCATAAATTGTTCATCAATGGGTCAATTTCTACTTTTACTCTAGTTGCAAATCAGGATTGCAATGGCCCATCCATGAGTATCAAGCCTACAAATACTAAACGTGCAACCTCTTCCCAAGCTATACCGCCGATAGCAACATTAAAGAAAAAACCAAGTTACCATGCCATTTGGTTGTCAGATGTGCACTTAGGCAGTAAAGACTGTAAAGCTGAGTATCTACTACAACTGTTAAAACAGGTCGATACCGATTCTCTATACTTAGTGGGAGATATCCTTGATGTATGGGCCTTAAAACGCCGAGTGTATTGGCCAGAATCCCATAACAAGGTGCTACAACAACTGCTTAAAATGGCACGCAATGGAGTCAAAATTGTCTACCTTCCCGGTAATCATGACGAAACACTCAAACCCTATAGCGGTTTTCATTTATGGGATCTGTCTATCGCTAACGAATATATCCATATCGGTGTTAGCGGTCGCAAAATACTGATGTTGCATGGTGACCAATTTGACGGCGAGGTTTGCGTAGGACGAGCCTACGCCAAACTTGGCGATCACCTTTATGATCTTTTGCTATGGCTAAACCGTTGCTTACATCAAGTGCGTGGCTTAATGGGTTACCCCTACTGGTCGTTAGCTAGCTATATAAAACTAAAAATCAACAAGGCACAGCAAGCAATTAGTGATTACCAAGCTGCAGTAAGCCGTTATGCGAATATTAAAGAGGTCGATGGGGTTATTTGTGGCCATATTCATCAACCTGCGCTTGAACACAAACACGGCATCCTTTATGCCAACGATGGTGACTGGGTAGAAAACTGCACTTTGATTGCCGAATCCATGCAAGGTGAGTTTCAGCTTTTAAAGTGGGATGAAATTAACGCCACTACCCAACTCATAAAATCTTTCTCATTTGACAATAACCAGCAGACAGCTCAGCGGCATGTTGCTTAGTCAACTAATGCAATCGCTATACTGAACACTTATTATTTAGGTATCACTATGATATTTACCGTCGACAAAGTAGTAGCAAACAACCTGCCTAAAATTAATCAAACCCCTTGGCTATCAACACCGACTAAAGCCATGTTACGTTACTTGCTTAATGAAAAAGAGTGTAATGAGATTGCCAGTAAGTTTAGTTATTTAAAAGGCGTCGATTTTGTTGAGCAAGTATTAGCGAGCTTCAACTTTAACTATTCAGTCCCTAATAGCGAAGTAGAGAATATCCCCAGTGAAGGGCGAGTGGTTATCTATGCCAATCACCCCATTGGCTCGCTAGACGCTTTAGCCATGATCAAACTCATCAGTGAAGTTAGACCTGACATCAAGGTCGTTGCCAATGAGCTACTCATGGCCTTAGAGCCGCTACATTCAATATTACTGCCGGTGCGCAATATGACCGGCGGCACTCCCAAACAACATTTAGACAATATCCACAAACATTTAAAAAATGAGGGCGCAGTTCTCATCTTCCCTTCAGGAGAAGTCTCTAGGCTACGTCCGCAAGGCGTTGTCGATCTGCATTGGCACTCAGGATTTGTCAAAATAGCTAAAGCTTGCCAAGCACCGTTATTACCTATGTACGCTGATGCTAAAAACTCAGCGACATTTTATGGCGCATCGATGCTCTACAAACCACTTGCCAGCTTATTGCTTGTCAAAGAGATGTTTAAACAAGCACAAAAAACCATGCCAATACGCATAGGCGAACTGATCCCCAAAGAAGCACTAATCAGCAATGACTTTCAGCTTAAAACTAAGGTAAAACTGCTCAAGAATCACCTTTACCGCATAGGTAAAAACCGCAGTCCGCTGTTTAAAACTCAAAATGCAATTGCTCATCCAGAATCTCGTGGTGAACTACAGGGCGCACTACAACAGTGTGAGTTACTGGGTGAAACCCAAGACAGTAAAAAGATCTATCTTTACCGCCACAATGAAAGCAGTCCGATTATGCGAGAGATAGGTCGATTACGCGAAATAGCCTTTCGTGCTGTGGGTGAAGGCACAGGTAAACGTCGAGATCTCGACCAATATGATGCCTATTATTTGCACTTAGTGTTGTGGGACCCTGAAGCACTCGATATTGTCGGCTCTTACCGTTTTGCTGGTGCCAAGCAAGTCCACCAGAAGTACGGAAAAAATGCACTATATAGCCAAAGCTTGTTCGAGTATAACCCGGAGTTTGCAGCGTATTTCGAGCAAGGGCTAGAGCTTGGGCGCAGCTTTGTGCAACCTAAGTATTGGGGCAAACGCAGTTTAGACTACCTGTGGTTTGGTATCGGTGCCTTTTTAGTCCGTAACCCTGAATATCGTTACCTGTTTGGCCCGGTATCATTAAGCGATAACGTCCCTGAAGCTGCGAAGGAAAAGCTCATCCATTTTTATAAAACGCAGTTCGCCTGTCCAAAGTTACTAGCAAGCTCATTTAACCCGTATAGTTTGTCACCAAGTCGTGAGGCAGAATTAACTAAGCTATATGACGGGCTAGATTATAACCATGGTTTTAAGCTACTCAAACAAACCATGGCGAGCATGAACAGTGCCGTACCCGCACTATTTAAACAGTACGGCGAACTCTGTACACAGGGCGGCGTACAGTTCCTCGATTTTGGTATTGATCCCGAATTTGGTGATTGTATCGATGGTTTAGTGTTAGTTGATACTCACAAACTCAAACCGAAAAAACGCAGTCGTTATTTAGACTGTCATTTACCAGAGTTGCATGTCGAAAACTGAACTTAAGGGTTTATAGCTGAAAACAAAAATGCCAGTCATTAAGGCTGGCATTTTGTTGCATTTCGAGTAGTCAGTTGAGAATTAAATCGCCCAACCGCCCATGTAAAACACCACAAGCCCGACAGTAATCGCTAACACACCCGGCTTGATTAAACGCCATTCACCGCTACAAATACGACCAATCACTAGCGTTACAAAGCCAAGCATAATACCTGTTACGATATTACAGCTCAGAATAATAAATACCGCACAAGTTAAGCCAGCCATAGCATCGACTTTGTCATTAAAATCGAGCTTAGTGACATTACTTAACATCAATAGGCCAACATACATTAAGGCTGGTGCTGTTGCATAAGCAGGAACCAGATAGCTTAACGGTGCAAGGAACATCATCAGTAGGAACAGCAAACCAACGATTGTTGCTGTTAATCCTGTTTTACCACCAGCTGCGGTACCCGCTGCAGATTCAATATACACTGCTGCTGGTGCGCCGCCGACTGCACCCGCAAAAATGCTACTAACAGAGTCAGAGGTTAGTGCTTTACCACCACCAACAATATTGTCTTTCTCATCTAACAACTCGGCTTGACCAGCTACCGCACGAATCGTGCCTGTGGCATCAAAAATTGCCGTCATAACTAGCGCGAGTACAATCGGTAATACAACAGGATTTAGCGCCCCCATAATATCCATTTGACCAATTAATGATTTATCAGACATCAGATCTGGTAATGCAAAGAAACCCTGATAGGTCACACTTGGATCAAATATTAAACCAAATACAGATAACGCAATAATCACTAATAAAATGCCACCCGGCACACCGCGACGCTCTAGGCCGATAGTCGCAGCTAAACCAACAATGGTCGCTATCACTGGCAAACTATGAATATCACCGAGTGCAACTGGCAGGCCTGTATCATTGGCCACAATTAGCTTCACGCTGTTGGTAGCAATCAATAATAAAAATAAGCCGATACCAATACCTGTACCGTGAGCAATACCTTTAGGTAGATTAGCCAACACCCACTGACGAATACCGGTAACACTGACTAAGGTAAACACGATACCCATTAGGAAGATAGCACCTAAAGTCACCGGAATGGAGATCCCCTGACCTAGCACCATGCTAAATGCAGTAAACGCAGTGAGAGAAATTGCACAACCAATTGCCATTGGCATGTTTGCCCATAAGCCCATGAGTAATGAGCCAAAAGCGGCAATTAAACAGGTCGCAACGAATACGGCTCCGGTATCAAAACCAGCAGCACCTAACATATTCGGCACTACGATCACTGAATAGACCATAGCAAGAAACGTCGTCAAGCCTGCAATGACTTCACACCTTAACGTACTGCCGCGAGCGGTAATATTGAAATAACGATCCAGAGCTGAATCTGATGGAGTTGTAGCGCTTGTTAGAGTCTGATCAGACTTCATAATTGTTATACCTTTTGATCTCTTAAATTGGGTAAAACCAACTTAGGTAAGTTGGTTACTCGGCTATGGCAGGTAGAGCCCCAATTCAATAGATTGGGTGAGAGATCCACTTACACTTAAAAAAGCGGCAGTGACCTGCGAGCAATATGCCTGGTAAAATTTACTCTTACCAACACAGCCTTTGTTGGCGCGGAGTGTACAGCAATCAGCAGCTGGGAAATAGCCAACTAAGATCTTTTTTGATTCGTATCAACAAAAAAATGCCCAGCAAAGCCATTTACTGGGCATCTTAGTGATAATTGCAAAGTGTGACACAGCTAAATCAGTAACCATTAACAATTTAACGGCGCTTTTTGCCACCTAATGCTCGTTTTTTAGCTCTTTGTCTTTGCGCCGCTTTACTATTTTTACGGCTTGGCTGTTCCATCTTAGTTAAGTCAGGCTCAAAGCCGGGTAGCCACTGTTGTGGTAAGCGCTTATCTAGTACGATTTCAACTTCTTCAAGTAGTAAGGCGTCGTCTTCGCTGTAAAGAGTAATTGCTTTACCTGTGTTGCCGGCGCGGCCTGTACGGCCAATTCGATGCACATAATCTTCAGCAACAAATGGGATTTCATAATTAACGACCACTTTAAGCTCAACAATATCTAAACCACGTGCAGCCACATCTGTTGCCACTAATGCTTTAATCTTGCCTTGTTTAAAATCATTCAGCACCTGCTCACGCGCACCTTGACCTAAGTCGCCATGAAACGCTTTAGTCTCTATACCAGCAGCTATCATCTGTTGGCATATTTGATCAGCCGTTTGTTTTTTACGGCTAAAAATCAATACCTGATGCCAGTCATGCTTAGTTATCAGATGGCTAATCAAGGCTGTCTTGCGTTCGCTATCAACCGCATAGACAATTTGCTCAACATTGTGGGCAGCACTGTTAGCCTTATCAACTTCAATTCTTATAGGCTTTTGCAGTAATTTTTTGCTTAAATCATAGATCGCCGAGCTAAAGGTTGCTGAAAATAACAGGGTTTGCCGCTTAGCTGGCAACTGTTTCAAAATAGCGCTTATCTCGTCCATAAACCCCATATCAAGCATACGGTCAGCTTCATCAAACACAAGATGCTCTATGGTTGTAAGATCGAGTGAGCCACGTCGAACATGATCCAGTAACCGTCCAGGAGTTGCCACAATGACATCAACGCCCGCGGCAAGTTTACTGGCCTGCGCATCAATACTCACTCCGCCATAAATCACTAAGCTATTTATGTCGGTATTCACCGCATACTGGCTAATATTGGTATTAACTTGTACCGCTAACTCACGGGTTGGCGTAAGCACGAGTACTGAAGCTCGTCGTCTATTTGATTCTCGGTCAGCCTTTTCAAGTAACAACTGCAGTAATGGCAAAGTAAAAGCGGCGGTTTTTCCGGTACCCGTCTGTGCACTCGCCATAAGATCATTACCAGCCAATATTGCAGGGATCGCCTCTGCTTGAATTGCCGTTGGCTGCTGATAGCCTTTTTCGGCTAATACACTTAGAAGTTTGTCACTTAACGCAAGTGAAGAAAATGACACGCTGGCGGTCCTTGATAAAAACGGTTTGATTGAAGCCAAGTTTATCAGAAAAAACCATAAAACCTGCAGTATCTTCAATGAGCAATTTAGCCTATTCCCCCCTGCAAAAGCGATTTACCTTTCCCAGCCTTATGCCGATAAGGCCAGTGTTTGGTGATATAGGTCACAAGCGCAACAAGCCGCGATTAATAAATAGCCCGCAACTTGGTATCGATCACAGTATGGCCGAGCAAAAAGTAGACAATAACGCTCCTTTTTTGTCAGCTAGTAGGTTTTGCGGTTTAGTGTTCGAGTTATCACATCAAAGTTTATTCTGGGTACAAGCATTAGGCTTTGTGTCGATGGCCATCGGATGGTGGGCCAATGCACAGAAAAGCGATCAACAGCTTCTAAGCGGCAACCTAATTGCGTCAGGATTAACTGCAATTCACCTCGGTTTATTAGGCAGTAATCTGGGACTATTTAACCAATTACTCAATATGCTGCGCTTTGCAATATGTCGTAAACGGGTAACTCGTGCTAAGCGCAGCTCAATTTACTTACCTTTAGTATTTGCTAGCCTCGCTTTTTTACAGGGATTACTGTGGGCAAACCATTGGACAGAGTGGTGCGCAGTTGCCAGCGCCGTATTAATGAGTTTTGCACTATTCTATGCCAAAGGCTCAGAGTTACGTATCGCAATGCTAATGAGTAATCTATTGAATTTGACCTTGTCAGTATATCTTTTATCGTGGTCAGGCATCGCCTACCAAGTGATTACTATTGTCATTTTAAGTTACAGCTTAATACCCGTAAAAACACTCAATCACAGCACCAAACCAGCTTGTTGATGTAAATATAATGACTTTTTATTAACCATAAATTTGTATAAGCACAAGTAGTTAGCTTATCATTGCCGCAATTGACAATATAAAAACAAACCAAAGGAACTTGCTGCAGTATAAAGTACTGTCACAGGTAGCATTGATATGGATGAGAGACGACAGTTTTCAAGGTTAAACTTAACCTCTGATGCAAAACTGATTAGTGGCAATAATCGCTGGCAGACTCAGCTTTTAGACATCAGTCTCCAAGGTGCGCTTGTTAAGCAGCCTTGTGATTTCCCCGTAGCACCAGATCAACTCACACTTGAGTTTATGATCCACGACTCTGATATTTGTGTGCAGATGCGAGTGCGTATTGTGCACAAAAAAAATCAGCTGCTCGGCTTAGCTTGTTTACACATTGATGTCGAAAGTATTAGCCATCTGCGCCGACTACTTGAGCTCAACCTTGGTGATGCCTCACTGTTGGATAGAGAATTAGAACGACTATTTAGTATTTCAAGCGCAGATTAACCATCAAAAAACACCGCAGCTCACTACGGTGTTTTTTCGTTTAACAGCCCCTAATTAATCAACTCAAGCAACTCGTGGATCGTTTTCACCGGAATGATTTTCGCTCCAGCGCCTTCCATTGATTTATGGTAGTTACGAAAAGGGATAAAAATCTCAGTAAAACCATGCTGAATAGCCTCGCGAACTCGAGGCACACCACTATCAATTGGACGCACATCGCCATTGAGGCTCAACTCCCCCATAATGCAAGTGGTTCTAGGCACCACAAAATCATTCAAGCTGCTGAGCAATGCGGTAACTAACGCTAAATCGATACAAGTTTCAGACTCATCGATTTTTAATCCACCGACCAAGTTAAAATAGGTGTCATGGAAAATCTTGGTTTTGGTATGCTTGCGTAAAATCCCAGTCAACATTTTAATCCGGTTCATATTCAAGCCGACACAGACACGTTGCGGAAATTCAGCCTCTGTTTCTGTCGTCAAACACTGGATCTCAAGCAGCAAATTACGATTACCTTTACGGATACAGGTAATGGCCGCACCGGGAGATTCAGTTGTAGAACCAGAAAGAAAAATTTCACTCGGGTTATCTACACTTATCATTCCCCGTTCTGTCATCTTAAAAATACCGACAGTATCAACATCACCAAAGCGGTTTTTGTTTGCCCGCAGTGTACGAACTTGGCCATCGTTACACTCAATATGGGTTAAACAGTCGACAATGTGAATTAAGGTTTGTGGACCCGCAGTTTCATTGTTTTTATTCACATGAGCCACGAGAAACATGGTCACGTTATTTTGCTTACAGTATTGAGTTAAGGCTTGCGCACTGCCCTTAACTTGCGATGGAGAGCCCGGACTACCATTAGCTAAATCGGTAACCACAGCTTGAATCGAGTCAATCACCGCAAACTTAATTTTCTTATCTTCAAGCTCTGCAATTATGGCTTCAACACTGGTTTCAGCCATTAAATAAAGGTTGTCTTCATTGCAATTAAGCTTAAGCCGATTAACCCGGTTTTTAAACTGCGATAAAGATTCTTCAGCGGTACAGTAAAGTGACGGCATCAACTGCGACATTCGCGAAACCAAATCAGATAAAATCGTTGTTTTACCCGCTCCAGGATCGCCAGAGATAATATTAACCGATCCTGTTGTTAAGCCACCGCATAACACGCGATCAAGCTCACCAATCCCAGTGAGCATTTTCTCTGCTTCAAACTCTTCAATTTCGTTAAGTTTCTTAGAGCCACCACCAACTGAGCCAGCATAACCAGCAACAGCAGCTCGCGCAGGCTTAGCTGTTGAGATCTGAAGTTCACTAATGGTGTTCCACTCTTTACAGGCACTGCACTGCCCCTGCCAACGCGGAAAGTCTTGCCCACACTCATTACATACAAACGCTGTTTTATTTTTTGCCATAACCGCTTCTAAATTGCATAAATCAGTAAAGTAACGACTAAATATGCCGATACTTATATAATACACGGGGCACAAACCATCCCCTTTATGTTATTGCCATTGAGCCTATCAGCCATTGGCCTTATTCGCACCCAAAAAGAAGTATTTAATGACGTTAGATCTGCACAAAGCTTTAGTTGAACAGTTAAAACCTTTATTGATGGAACCTAACTTCCAAGAGTTATTCGATCAACTAACCGCAGATGAAACTAATTCAACTCGCTTTCTACTAAAAATGGAACTGACGCGTATTGCTTCAATATGCACACGCAACATAGATCTGCGTAATAAAACAGAACTTGAATGTGAAGAGTTTCAATACGCTGGACAACGCCATTATCTAGATCAGCCAGCAAAAGAGTGTTTTACTGAAGCGCTTGCGCTATATCGTGATGAATATACCCTTGGGGTTTATGAACAAGTAATCAATAGCCATAAACAACGCATTCTCAAACAGCGTAAATCTAACCAGCTAAACAGTATTAATGTTAGCGAAAGCTCACCTTTTGTCGCTAAGGGCGTTGTTCTAGGCAGTTATTTTGCCCGCTCAGAAGAGCGCATGAATTACAGCATGCGCATCAGTGTCACTCAAGGCCAGCATACACTAACAGGTATTACAGCTGATCTTTCCGTTGGCGGCGCACGAGTGCGCCTGCCTGTAAAGCACCACTTAAGAACCAGTCAGCCAGTCCGGATGAAACTGATTGAGCTCAGTGACGAATATTACCATAAAGATCTGCAACAAGGCGTTGATTACCAAATTGTTGATATTGAACAAAATCAAGAGTTTAGTTGGTTAAGATTAAAACGAATATCCGGTTCTGAAGCGCTATCTGAGATGCTGAGTAACTTGATTAAAGGCTATAAGTACCGCTACAAAGTGAATGTTAACGATGTACTTGTCAGCACTAAGGGACTAGGTTTTGAGCGCTATTACTTACCTCATTTACCTCATATGCCGCTGTTTTTAGAGCAAGTAACCAATACTGATGGTGAGCAACAACATCAATTGAGTCACAAACTACTCAGCCGTGATAACCAAGGGATCTGCCAATATTTCAAAGATGAAGATGATATCAGCCAGCTAACTGAGTTTTTAACGCCGGCGCGGATAAAATTAATCTTAGAGTCTGACGACAATAGCGACCATTGCCAACTATTTAGCTTTGTGTTTACCGCCCAAGGCGGCAAATATTTTTATACTGCCAGCTTAGCGGAGCTGAAAGCTAAAAACTTATTAGCGCTATTTTTAAGCTTTGCCGCAGCCAAACCAAGTTTTAGAATATTTCGTGTAACCAAACACGAGATTGACCATAAACAATCTTATAAAGCTTGTGTTCTTCCGGGAGACGAGAGCCGCTACTCACCTAAAACTGAAGCTCAGCTAGCAAAATTTAGCCATGTATTACAACTCATGGACACCACTGGAGCGGCAGCGGATGAACACTATCAAATTTGGGAACAAGTACTTAAAAACAGTGAACATATAGCCAATGCTAATGAACTAAAAGCCTTCGGCCAAACTAAGGTTCTTCAACACGCTATCACGCTCATTTCACTGCAATTTAATGAACGGCGTAATGAGTCACGTTTTGCCTTTAAAACTGCGGTATTGCTTAACCAAGGTAAGTTAAATGCCATCGCCGCAACAGATGATATATCTAGCCGTGGCATGAAACTAACGTTAACTGAACCTGTTGAATTTAATCAAGATGAGCCGATAGCAATAAGCTTTCCTAAGTTACAAACACTGGCGGGTAAAACATCACTAGAGATGTTGCCCTATCGCCTATTGCATACACGTAAAAATGGAGTAACACTGCATTTGGTTGCCCAAGTCGGGCATACACCTCATATGGGGGTTGAGTTTTTAAATCGGTTAATTAAGCAGAACAGAGAAAGGTTACAGCAACTAACTGAAGGCCATAATGAATTTAATGAACTGGCTGATGGCATGAAAAACATAGCAGTACGTAAACTTGCATCGGTTCCTTATTTTCTAGAGCGTACTGCCAAGTCCGCTTTTATCTCGACCTTAGGTATAGGTACGGAGCAGAATCATATTGCTAACTTATTTGCATCTAAGCGCCATGATACGTTGGCCTATGATTTAAGCCCTTTATTGCTTGAAGATAAATTGAAACGCGATTTCATTGCGCCAATTCGTGCGATGAAACCTCAAGATCCATTGCAGTGTTTTGAGGTTTTTATCCAGCTATCTCGAGGATCACAAGGCAAAATGAAGCTGCGCTGTATCACAGCGACAGAACTGCCTGAACGCAAGCAACAACTGAACTTTATTAATCAAAGCCAAGAGTTGGGCGAGTTTATTGCTTTGCGCGTATATCGCGGAGCTACCGGCAAACCGGATTTAAACTATATTCAGCGAGAACGCGATTACTTAACTAAACATGCCTCCCACAAAACCAAAAAGCTAGAAGAGCAACTTTGGAATATCATTGGTGTTGGTGAGTTTCTAGATATCACAGCTGAAGTGTTATTAAGGTTCCCAGAGCAGCATCAACTACTGAATAATGCATCGACTGCAGTTGAGTGAGTACTAGGGTAACAGCAGATTAAGTCATTAATACTTAATGACTTAATCACCAATCATTCGATATTTTAATTCCGCCATAACTTATTAATCAGTTTTATGTTTTATTACCCGCAACATAAAACCGACGACAACCAAATTGATTAGCAACACAGCAGCTGTCAGCAAATTCGGCTTATGGAATAGTTCATACAACTCAAAAGGCAGATATATCGCGCCACTAAGTAGTGCAAACCATTCAGTCCAAACTAAGCTGTGCCATAGACCATAAGCTTCCACAAAACGGATCAGCGCATAGAGACTAGCACCGAACATCACTAACTGGATATTCCCCGCTGTAACCTCACCCGCTTTACTTACAACCTCCTGAACCAAATGATTTGCAGGATTGAGATGTAAATGCGCAATTAACGCCTCAACAACTTGCTGAATATTGTCACCAGCCAGTTTATGCAGTTCAAAAATAACTAAGACCGTTATCAACCCTTTGGTAGCTTCAAGCAAAGCAACCGCTTTTAAACCTCTATTTACTGAAGACATACACTGCTTACTTTAAGTGAGGAGCCACAGATAAAACTGCGTAACTCGAAAATCGACATCTACTTATTTTACGCCAATTCAACCAATTTAAGCGGCTTATTAATTCGCTTTAATGGGTGTTTTTATTTGCTGTAAAAAGCGGCACAAAAAACCGCCATTTACCGTTTATATCAGCCAAATTGAATATCAAATGAACACAGGTTAACAGCGGATGAACTGAAGATGTATTTTTATTAATGAAAGGCGATAGTTAATTAGCCTTTTGAGATCCTGATGTATAGTGCTGACACCAGCAAATAACGCATAAAATTGGCTAGCTCACTGCCTTTTTTATCGATAAAATGCTAAAACATGCAAGACAGTTAAGTAGCCATCTCAATCCCATAGAGCGTAAGGCACACGGCTTGAGATATAGGCCCATTTAGGAACACCGACAATGCTAGATTCATTTGTCTCAGTTATTACCGCTCTTTGGCACCAAGATTTTGCTTTATTACAAAGCCCTGGCAGTGCCGCCATGATTTATCTTTGTATTTTCACCTTAATTTGGCTAGAAAGCGCCCTTTTACCCGCAGCACCTATGCCCTGTGATAGCGTGGTGATTTTATCAGGAAGTTTAGCTGCAGCAGGAATAATCAGCCTACCCTTAGCATTTCTTGCCTTACTTGTTGCTGGCGCTACAGGTAGCTGGGTAGCATTTATTCAAGGTAGATGGTTACATCGTTTACCCAAAATCCAACGTTGGATAGATGCCGTCCCCGAAAAGCGAATGGTAACCGTAGATAAGCTGCTTAATCAGCATGGCTTACTCGCATTATTTATCGCACGCTTTATACCTGTTGTACGCCCATTACTGCCATTAATGATGGGCTTACATGTTAAAAACGTCGCTCATTTCCACTACTTTGCGTGGTTAAGTGCAGCCAGTTGGAGCGGTTTACTTTTAGGCTTTGGTTATGCCTTATCTTATCTACCTGAAAATATCGCCAAGTTTGTCACTATGGCATTGATTATTGCCCCAGTCGTCACCTTAGCGATAGCCATTGTGAGTTTACTAAGTAGCTTTATTATTAAGAAAAGACGCGCTAAAAAGTCGATAGTGGCCGAAATGATTCAAGAAAGTGTGTTAGTAAAGCCGCAAAACATCATGAAAGAGCCGGTTGAATAATACTAAAAAAAACATAAAGCCCTGTAATAACAGGGCTTTTCACATCTACCATCACCTACAACCATCCTTAATACCAATTAGTATAACTCCTATACCCATATAGTCGTTCTTTAATCGTATTCATCGCATCAGACCTCCTTGAATGGTTCATATCCCTTGTATATGCCTGCAACATAAAACCTATATAGCTCGTAACGAGACCAGAGCATAGTGGAGCTAAGCCCTCTTTATTTATTATCAGGACAACTAAAGCCGCCACTCAGGGGCGTTTTTAACGGCCAAACTCGACAATGAATAGTTTTTATACCAATCAGTATAAACATTTAGACACTCAGCGAGAGTTTAGCGGTTTTGAGGCAAGGTCATTAAGTGCTCCTGCTTTAATGACATTCGCTGCATCTGACCTCCATGGATGGAGGGAATGTCTTATGTATGTCTGGAACATACAAGACCATGCAGATCGCAACGAGTGAAGAGCATAGTTGTTCTACGTTCGAGCTCGTTAACACGGCATCAGAATCGCTAAAACTCGCCATTCTGGAGCGTTTTTGGCTGCCTAATTCTGCGTTGATTAGCTTTATAAGGGAATAACCATTATTGCAGCTATTCGCCTTGAATTAGTTTGCCAAAAACCGCTCTGAGTTGATCAAATTCTTGTACTGATTGGTATTAAACATTATTGCCACTATTGGCCTTGAATGAGTTTGCGCAAAACCGCTTATCTGTGACAACAAAAAAGCGGCTCGATGAGCCGCTTGATGATTAAGATGACTTAACAGTGATTAGGTTAGCTGATATAACTTTGGCCGGCATATACCACGAAGTGGCGTAGTGCTAACACACCTATGATGGTGCTACACGATACCGTTATCAAAAAGCCCTTAGTGTGACGCCAGGCTTTCGGGGCTAACGTACTTGCAAGTACTGGTACCACCAAACCTAAACCAACTACACCAATCCAAAATACACTTGCCCAAGTGCCTGTGGTAATGGCTGCGGTTGCCGCCTGAGCTGCAGGGCCTGAGAAGTTAAGACCAACAAACAACAACACCAAACATAGTGCTTCGTTAAAAGCTACTGGATACTCAATGCGGTGCACTTGTTCGATACAATCAGACTCTTTTTTGCTAAAGAACAGAGTCGCAACCAAGATGTTACCCGCTGAACCAACAGATAGTGCCGACGCCAAGAACAGGGCTGGTAATACCGCGGTGTTCAAAATTGGGTAGCTAATCAAAGCTGAAAGCAAGAAACCTGTGTAAACGCCAACACCTAGACCGAGGGCGAAAATCAGCTTATTGAGGCTATTTTCGACTTGGCGACATACTTTAAGGATGCCTGCTAACCAAGGGGCATATTGCAGTACTTGCTTTTCAAACACGAGTGCAGCGAATACGAACACCAGTGGGATATAGATAAGCAGTGCAATTACCCCCCAAGCCATAACAGAGGTCAGGTTATAGTTAAGCAAAATATGGTAGAACTCAAATGGTTTGGTTAAGTCCAATACCAACAGTGCCATACCTAAGCTGATGGCTACCGGGCCAATAATGGCTGCGGCTTTAATCACAGGTAGCCCTTCAGTAGGTTGGCCACGACTCTGCTTGTACCATTTCAGACCAATAGCCACCAGCATTGAACCCGCTGATAACCCCGCCATAAACAAGTAGACTGCGATGATCCAGTTCCATACTACCGGATCGTATTGCTCCATTGAGCCCCAGATATTGTTCATGCTTTGATCCCTCCTTTACGGCTAGGAATACGGTAAACTCTCGGTTCTGTACCTAGGTTTACCTTTTGTTGGTAGTGAGGTTTAGTATCTAACACTTTACGCACTTCAGAGTTCAGGTCGTTGGCGTCACCAAAGGTCAGAGCTTGGGTTGGGCAAACGCTAACACAAGCTGGCTCTTCGCCACGTGCTAAGCGTGTCTCTTTACAGAAGTCACACTTGTCCGGCACCCGAGTCTCTGGGTTAATAAAGCGGACCTTGTATGGGCAAGCAGCAACACAGTACAAACAACCTACGCACTTTTTCTCATTGATAGAAACAATGCCATCAGCGTTCACATAAGCAGCACCTGTTGGACATACTTTGACGCACGGCGCATTTTCACATTGCTCACAGGAAACGCGGTTATATTTAAAATGTAAGTGTGGGAAGTTGCCATATGGTCCCTCGATTCTCACCTGAATACGAGTTACCGACTCAGGCACATTGTTTTCACTGCGGCAAGCCACGTTACACGCTTGGCAGCCAATGCACTTGTTTTCGTCGTGCACTAGAACATAACGCTTAGTCATAATTAACTCCGATTAAATCTTGGCAACTTTAACGCCGGTAGTGTGCAGGTTCATGCCTGTCACCGGTGAAGTCACATGTGGAAGTAAGTTACCGCAATGCACACCTTTACCAGTGGCGCGAGCAAGTTCTTTGTTCTTTGAGCCACAGCCCATATAAGCAAATACCGTGTCAGGACGAATACCTGGGGTCACTAATGCATGGCCTTCTTCACTACCCGTATCGTTATAAATACGGATCTTGTCGCCACTGGAGATGTTTAACAGCCCAGCTGTAATCGGGTGGATCCACAGGGCGTTATCTGACATCAAATTTGCCAGCATAGGCACGTTTTGCGTGGCTGAGTTGGTGTGTACGGCCACCTTACCCTGAATGAAAAATAGCTCATCGGCTTTTTTCATGGTCACTTCGCGGTAACGGATCACGCCGCGGCCCGGTGCCATTTTTTCAACTTTATCCGAACTCAATTCAATCTTGCCACTTGGTGTTTTGAAGCTTAAGTGACTAGCATAAGTGCCATCTTCATCAACGGGCTTAGCGTTTGGATAGCTTGCTGCAAAGGCACTAACCATACTGCGCTCGCGTAACATTAGCGGCTTACCAAAACTGACAAAACCTTCATCTTTGATACGGCGCAGTAAGTTAACGTCACGTTGCACTTGGAAAAGTTGCAGGGTTTCCATGTTTTCCCATGGGAAAAACTGACCTTGGCCTAACTCATCTGCAAGTTCTTTCCAGATCTGCCAGCTTGGTTTAGTGTCACCAATGGTTTCAACTACGCGTTGACGTACATAGTAAGCAGGGTTCTTACCTGATTTATCGGCAATCTCTTCATCACGCTCAAGGTAAGTTGATTCAGGTAAGAAGATATCTGCATAAGCTGCAGACTCACTGATGTAGATATCGCAAGCCACCACAAAATCAAGCTTTTGCAATGTTTCCACAATGCGAGCTCTGTCTGTCATGGTTTGCATTGGATTTGTACGGCTCATAACCCAAGCACGTAACTGATACGGCACCGCATCAAGGGTAGCGTCGAGAATCGTTTGATAAATACCGCCAGAAGACCAAGTCATGGCGTATTGCTCATCAACCATATCGATACGCTTAGCATCAATTTTAGGCATGCCATCTACACCCGGCTTAGCTAAGGTCGGCGCAACTTTGTCTCCAGCAAATTTATTATAGCTAGCTGCCTTTTTACCAAAGTACAAACCACCTTTACGCTCAATATTGCCCACCAACACGTTGGCAGCATAAAGTGCGCGGCGCATTTCAAACTCTTCAGTGGTGAACGATGAACGGTGACCAAAATCCACCAGCGCATGGGGTGCTGCAGCGGCGTATTCATGAGTAATACGGCGAATATCTTCAGCAGGCACATCACTGACAGATTCTGCCCATTCTGGCGTGTAAGCGTTTACTTCTTTGGCGAACTCGTCAAAACCTGTGACGTATTGCGCAACAAACTCTTTGTCGTATAAATCGTCTTTAATCAATACATGGCAAATCGCTAAAGCAACTGCTACGTCTGTACCCGGTTTGATCGCGTACCACTCATCGGCTTTATCTGCCACAATTGAGAAACGTGGTTCAAACACTACTAGCTTGGCGCCTTTTTCCATCTGCGCATTCATCATGCCTCGGGTCTCAGACATGTTAATGCCTTCGTATAGGTTATGACCGAAGTTGATGATGTACTTAGAATTGCTTAAATCACGCTTTATTTTGCCACCAAACATCGCCTTAGCTGCGATGACATAACTTCCCGGACAAGTTGATGCATGGGTAAAGGTATTTGGGCTACCAAAAGCTTTCGCTAAGTGAAATAGATGACCAGACAAAGAACCAGACTTAGATGAAAAGGCCACACTTTGTGCACCGTGCTCAGCTTTAATTCGATTCAGATTCTCTGCAATCGTACGGTACGCTTCATCCCACTCAATCTCTTGCCAGTTACCTTCACCGCGTTCACCAACACGCTTTAATGGCTTAACAATACGTTGCTTGTCATATAACTGGCTATGGCCTGCACCACCACGAGCGCATACTGCACCGCCAAATGATTTAGCATTCGCATTACCTAGAATCGATACGTTTTTACCGTTAACAACGCGTGCTGAGATAGGACAGCGGGTTGAGCACATTTCACAAATACTTGCGACAGACTCTGCACTGCCTTGCAGCTCAGAATGGCCAAGGGCAGCCAAAGAGCCTGGCAGCGTTGCTAATGCGCAAGTCGCTGTACCCGCTCCGGCCCCTTTAATGAAGGTTCGCCGATCTAGTTTCATGTTAAATCTCCCAATGACAATGATCCTTAGCAAAACGGCAAGTAGGGCACTGGATTAATCGCGATTGGCAATCAACCTATTTGCTAAGGTTTTCATCATTGTTATTGAGGAGGATGAGATTGAATATTGTGGTAAACCACATACCGACAGAGTGGAAGGTGGGTTTGTGAAGCAATTCACAGTTCATTTTTACGCCAACATAACAAGTAAATACTGTAAATTGTGGTAAACCACATTACGTAAAAAAGATGATTTTTTTGTAGGTTTGCCTCCAATAAAAGCCAAAATGTGCGCTAGACTGACAACAGTCTATAGCGCACATTTGTATATGGTGGCTTATCTCATCAGCCTGATTTCGTTAAACAACTGCTTGCTCGCTACCGCGCTTTCTAAGGCTCAATGTTGCCACACAACCCGTTATATCGTCAGCGCGATTAGCTAGCGTGAATCGCCCCTCATGCTCTTTAATCACTTCATTACAAATTGCTAAACCTAAGCCTAACCCGTCCACTTTAGTGGTATAGAAAGTGGCCATTAGGGTATCAGGTTCAATACTAAGGCCGGGGCCATTATCAATAATAAAAATGTTGACCTGATGCTCTTTAAAATCGAGTTCGATATTGATTTTGCCACTGCGAGCATTATCTGAATCAGCAATGGCATCAACACTGTTCTTAATTAGATTAATCAGAACTTGCAGTAACCCTACTCTATCGGCGGTAATAAAAAACGGCTCACCGTTAATTTGGGTACTAATTTGGATATCTCGCCTGGCCAACTCTAAACGCAGTAACGAGGTACTTTCTTCAACTAAGGTAAGAATATTAACATCAACCATCACCGCCTCACGGCGCTTTAGTAGTCCTCTTATTCGATGCACAACTTCGCCTGCACGAGTCGACTGCTTATGAATTTTCTCCAGTAGCTCAATACAAGCTTGTACATCGGCTTGCTCTTGCCCTTGCAAGCGCATTATGCCGCCTTCGCTATAACTGGTAATCGCTGCTATCGGCTGATTAATCTCATGGGCAAGCCCTGCACCGATTTCACCGACAATGGAGGCGCTTTGTAGCCTTTCTAAGGCAATTGCTTGCTGCTTTAACTGCCGCTCAGATTCAATAAGTGAATTACTTTTTTGGTGAAATCGATACTCAATCCATAAATGATAAAGAGTTGCGATAATAAAAATAAGTACTGATAAAATCCCCCAGTGACGATTGTCTTCAAGCCACTGCTTAACCGAATCCCAACGGCTATGCTCGGGAGAAGCCACGTGTAACTCTTTAAACAGCTTAATCACCGCCAGTTGACTAATAGGCGACGTCCAGCCCTTAAGTTGTGCTGCAATTGCCGCAGGATTGTCGGCAGTTAACTCTAATAACGCTTGGGTAATCGCTTTGGTTAAATTGGTATCAACACTTTCTGTGGCAGCAAATGACCAGTTTGGATACAGATTGGTACTGCACTGACACTCTATCCCTTCTGGCCGGCTCGGATTTAACACACGATAATCTGTGCGCCGAATAAGCCCACGAGCAACCATGTCCTCTAACGTACATAATGGCGTGATAGCAGCATCAACATTGCCATCACGCACTTGGTAAAGCAGTGGATCTAGCGGAAAACCTAAAAATTTAGTTTGCCCAAAAAATGTTGTAGGCTCCATTCCCAAGCTATGCATGAGGCCCACGGTTGCTTGATATCCCCCTAGCGCGTGTGGATCACTCGCTGCGACTATCTTACCTTTTAAGTCATATAAGGTGCGGTAATCACTATTAGCGCTAACGATAATAGCCGAGCCAATGGCAGAGGTGGTGCCGTTATGGCGTTTTGAACGCATGGTTGCAAGCCATGAGAGTGGATATTGATTAGATAAATATAAATATTGGCCTGGATTGGTGATAATAAACTGAATTTGCCCTAGTTCCATCGCCAGGTTTAGTGCTTCAAAATTACCAGGATAGACATGAAACTCGGCGCCGGGCACTTGCTTATTAAGGTATTGCATCATCGGTGTCCAACGCTCAACAGCTTGTTGATGACCCCAATTTGCCAGCACACCAACATAAAACTGTTTAGGTTTAGCCCAAGCGCTAGTTGAAAATAATAAAACAAAAATACAAAGCAAAATTTTTGGCAACTTCATTCACTTAACACTCAATTAAAAGCCAACTAAATCACGGTGAAATATAGGCGTTATCAAATATAACGCCTGCACCGACACCTGTTATAAATTGAATACAGATTGATTAGCAATAGCTTACGCTAGGCGGCTAAGTTCCCTACGTGACCCAATTCATGCTTTATGAAAAATAGTTCGCTAAATACAGCAAACTGGGATATCTATCATTTAAGCATTGCCGAAAATAAAGAGGATTTTGTGGAGCAGCAAATTAATGGTCCAGTGTATTTAGTTGATGACGATGAGGCTATCATCGACTCTATTAGCTTTTTAATGGACGGCTTTGGCTACCAACTTAACTGTTATAACAGTGGCGACAACTTTCTTGCGTCAGTTGATTTAAGCCTAGCAGGTTGTGTCATCTTAGATGCCCGTATGCCGGGACTCTCAGGGCCTCAAGTACAACAATTACTCTCTGAAGCCAAAAGCCCATTATCTGTCATATTTCTAACCGGCCATGGTGATGTTCCCATGGCAGTCGACGCCTTTAAAAACGGGGCATTTGATTTCTTCCAAAAACCGGTGCAGGGCAAACTACTAGCGCAGTCTATCGCCAAAGGCTTAGCGCATAGTGCACGCCAACATTGGAAACTTAGCAACCAAGCCTTGATAAATAACTTATCTGAACGTGAAGCGCAGATCTTTCAGTTAGTGATTGCTGGAAACACCAATAAACAGATGGCAAATGAGCTCTGCGTTGCGATCCGCACGATAGAAGTACATAGGTCAAAACTGATGGCAAAACTCGGCGTCAGCAACCTTGCCGAATTGGTAAAATTGGCACCACTGTTAGCGCACAATAAAGACTAGTGCCCAAAACTACGATACCAATTTTTTACCCGTGGAAAATGATCTTCAACGGCATCTTTGTGAGTTAACATTCCGCCGTGATCATAATCGTGTTTAAAGCCCTGCTTTTTGGATAATAGGGTAAAATCAACCTGCTGCATGTGGCACTCTTTAATCATCCGCTCGACATCAGCAGGGTTACCAAGCACCTTGTCCCCCTTAGCGGCAATAAACCAAGATCTTGGCCAACTAGCCAACTTCGCTGCTGAACCATAATCAAAGCCATCATCACTATCAACCCATTGCCCACGCACCCACTCGATAGTCTGCCTCAAGGAGGCGCGAGATTCGTTATCCATGCCAACCTTCAATTTATCTGCGGGCAAATAACCACTTTTCCAAGCGATTAACGGTGCAAGATTATTCCAGAACAAATTAACCGTAAGCCACTTTTGCAGTGACTTAACCTCAATTCTACGCTTAGTCCCAAATGTGACTAAAGAGGCTACGCTTTGTTGCAAATGCTCAAAACGGGCTATAGCACTGGCCATCAACACGCCTCCCCACGAATGAGCACACCAATGCACTTTGTTAGCCTTAGGATGCATCGACAAAATATATTGCTGGATCAAGGGTAACTGCTCGCGGATCACCTCGCCTTGGCCTGCTGTAAATCCGCGCGCCAATTTAGGCTCACTTAACCCTCGTCCTTGTGTATCAAGCACATACACTACGTTGTTCGCGTCAGCCAAATAGCAAGCAAGGCCTTTGCCTGACTCACTATAAAACACCCGACCGTTAGACATAGCGCCGTGTAGCATTAATATCGGAGGCTTATTCATATCCGCTTGCACGGGTACGATTTGCCTTAAGTGCAAATGACCATGCTTGTAGGGAACATAGAAAGATTTTTGCTTAATGTTCAAGGCTCAGTTCTCTGTTTTTTTTAATTACGCTACTGAACTCTAAATGCAAAAACAAGAGCAAAGACTCTAATAAAGTAAGGGCGAGGCCCGATTAAAACGCTGGGCTATTTGAATTTCTAAATGAATCAGATCAATAGTTAACTTTTAGAACAAATGCTAATTTTTATTATCTATAACATTTTCGCCCCAATAGCAATTGGTATAAGAAGTTGAGCTACTAAGAGCGAATTTGGCAAAAAGCTCAACATAGTCAATGCTGAGCTTTTAGTTAAACAGCTTGGTTGCTATAGCCTTAGCGAAATAAAACTCAATCTAATAACTATTTGGGTAATTTAAGTTGAAACAAATAAGGCAGTACTTTTAGATTTAGTTTATCGATTTGGGTATCAGCTGCTTGCGCTAATTTTGGCTTGGCATGATAAGCAATACCAAAGTCGGCGGTTTCAATCATAGGTATATCGTTAGCACCATCACCAATAGCCACTTTTTGCCCTGCCGCGATTTGCCATTGTTGTGCACAATTAACCACAGTGTCGGCCTTAAACTGTGCATCAACGACTTGACCCGACACAGTTCCCAGCAGCTTACCTTCAGCAATATCCAGTTTATTCGCGAAAGCACTATCAAGTGACAATAACTGCTTAAGATGATCCACAAACGGTGTAAATCCTCCCGAAGCCACGACTGTACGCCAACCATAACTTTTAAGCTCTGCGATCATTTCACTCAGGCCAGGCATAAGTGGCAGTTTAGCGCATAAAGTATCAATAATTTGCGCATCAGCACCTTCAAGTTTAGCCACTCGTGCTCGTAGGCTTTGCTCAAAATCAAGCTCACCTTGCATAGCAAGTTCTGTCACTTCGGCAACCGCAGCGCCTACCCCAGCCATAGCGGCAAGTTCATCAATGCATTCAATCTCAATTGCAGTTGAGTCCATATCCATCACTAACAAACCGGGGATATTGATAACAGGCGCATCGGCTAATATTTCAAACATCTCAATAGTCGCCAAACTATCTAATTGTGCTAATTGCACTGTCGATAAGGCTGATGCTGTACATAGCTCGATACAGAGTAATTGGCACTGACGCTCAATAAGCGTCAAACTTAAATCCACACCGAGTCCAAGAAGCCAGTTACATAACGCTTGAATATCTTGATTTTGTTGACTTAGGTCACCATCAACTTTTGCTAAACATATCACGCGATAACGTGAAAAATCGACTGGATACGCGGTTTCACTATGACGAGAAAATCTTTGTTTCCCTGCAATAAAAGACATGCTACTTTCGGTGGTTAACCAAGTAAAAACAGCAGATTGACTCGAACTTTCCATTAGTTATGACTCTCCAGCTACCGAGTACAGACAGAATCAATTATGATTAAGTCAGTACACAACATATTTTAAGGGTTTCAGTGTTCTATTTAAAAGGCCTAAGAAAAAGCCATCGAATAAGCCGATTGATACAGATCATGATTGCTATCGCATTATTCATCGGTCTCGACCAGTTGTGGGAAACTAGCCTACTACAAGGACAGCAGCTTCTAAAGTCCCAAACTGAAAAGATGGCAAGATTACTCGTGCAACAGACCGCTTATGGTGCAGCCCCTGCGCTTCAGCTTGAAAATGACGAGCAATTGCAATGGCTTGCTCAAGCATTAGTACTTGATCCAAAAGTAATGTCTGCCAGTATCTTTAGCGAGGATGGTGTGCGGCTGTCTTTTGCACAAAGCGTCACAGATGAGGATTTAGAACCTGGTTCTGAAGAACTCAATACCATTCTAGAGCAATATCCCCCGTATGTTGAAGCCGTGTCTCAAGATGGTAAAAACTTAGGTTATGTTGAAGTACGACTTGAGCCTAAATACTTCTTTAACGAAATAAAAGAAGCGCACCAAATCAACATGGAACAGCAACAGATGATGTTGCTGATCGCAGGCTTGATCGGCATGTTGTTATCACGAGCACTGTCTTTTAAGCGTGCGGACTTTGATCGACGTAAAGCCAGAGTCAAGTTGAGGCGCTTGCTTGCCAAGAAGAAAGAAAAAGCTGCCGCCAAAGAAGCGAAAAAACTAGCTGTACAAGGTAAGACTCAAGCATCAGCAAAGCAGATGGATCAAGCTAAACCTGTTGAGGTAGCAAATGCTGATAAAAACCTCGAGCAAGTAAAAGTAAGTTCTGATAAAACTGAGTTGGCTGCAGAAGATAAAGCCCAAATAACCGCCAAAGCTGCAGTAACGTCGAATGTGACACCAGAAAAAGTAGCAGCGAGTGTGGAGACAGAAGCGGCAATTAACGCGCAGCAAGATACAATTTATAAGGTTAAGCCAGCGCATGCTAAGGCTAGTGCTACTGACACAAAACCGCAGCCTGAAGCATCAGCAGCTAAACCTAAAACCAAGCGTGCGCCAAGAGCTAAAGCAGCAAAAACCGAAGCAACTAAAGCGACTACCACTAAAGCGCCCGCTGCAAAAACCACGGAATCTAAGTCGACTTCAGCCAAAACCGCTACACCAGCAGCTGTGAAAAAGGCTAAACGGGCCACAAAGACGAGCGAGAGCGATATCCCAGAGGGCAGTCCTAACCCGACCGCAAGCCTTGAAGCCAGTGCAGAGTCAACAGCCAGCGAAAAAGTGAAGCCGACCTCTGCCAAAAAAGCCAGCGTTAAAAAACCTGCGGCGAAAAAATCCCCCGTTAACAAAGCCACGAAGGCTAAGACCAAAGTGAAACCGGCAGATAGTAACGCTGAAGATTAAAAAAATAGATAAAAAAAACGGACGCCTAAGCGTCCGTTTTTATATTGCCGCCATAAGCGGCTAAAGCGGTAGCGATTACAGAGTAATTGCAGCTTCTAGTGTCATTTCGATCATTTCGTTGAACGTAGTTTGACGCTCATCAGAAGTGGTCTTTTCACCAGTACGGATGTGATCTGATACAGTCACAACACACAATGCTTTAGCACCAAACTCTTTAGCTACGCCATATAGACCAGCAGCTTCCATTTCAACACCTAATACGTCCATTTTTTCCATTACGTCAAACATGGTTGGATCTGGCGTGTAGAATAGATCTGCAGAGAATACGTTACCTACGCGGTACTTAGTACCTTTAGCTTCAGCAGCTTTCACTACTGCGCTTAATAGACCGTAATCACAGATAGCTGCGAAGTCTTGGCCTTTGAAACGTAAGCGGTTAGTTTGAGAATCAGTACAAGCGCCCATACCGATGATAACGTCACGTACTTTAACGTCAGTGCTGATCGCGCCACAAGTACCCACGCGGATTAGGTTTTTAACGCCGTAATCTTTGATCAATTCAGTTGCGTAGATTGAGCAAGATGGGATACCCATGCCTGAACCCATAACAGAGATACGAACACCTTTGTAAGTACCAGTGAAACCTAGCATGTTACGAACGTCAGTCACTTGCTCAACGTTTTCTAGAAACGTTTCAGCAATGTACTTAGCGCGTAGTGGATCGCCTGGAAATAGAACTGTATCAGCAAATGCGCCGTCTACGGCATTAATGTGTGGTGTAGCCATCAGAATAACCCCTATTTATATTTATAGACAGTTGTAAACAACTTAAGTCTTGTATACTAGCGGCTCTAACTGAGCCGCCAAATTCAAATTCTTAACTTATGAACGAATAAACGATTCGCCATATTCCATTGGCTCAAGCTTAAAGTAGCTAGCAATAGACTGGCCCATATCAGCAAAGCTATTGCGTAAACCTAACGAACCCGCAGCTAAACCTGCGCCGTAAGCAAGTACTGGGACACGCTCACGAGTATGATCAGTGCCTGGCCATGTTGGGTCACAACCATGATCTGCGGTTAACAGCAGTAAATCATCATCATCAAGTAGCGCTAAAATCTCAGGTAGACGCGAGTCAAAATACTCTAGACTACGTGCATAGCCCGCTACGTCACGACGGTGGCCGTAATGGGAGTCAAAATCAACAAAGTTAGTGAACACAATCGTGTTATCACCAGCTTGTTTTACCTGTTCTAAAGTCGCATCAAATAATGCTTCTAGCCCAGTCGCTTTCACTTTTTTAGTGATACCGCAGTTTGCATAAATGTCAGCGATCTTACCAACACTTACTACTTCACCGCCGGCAGCTTTAAGTTTATCAAGTACCGTAGGTGCTGGCGGCTCGACCGCATAATCACGACGGTTACCCGTACGCTCAAAATCAGTTGCACAAGTACCAACAAACGGACGAGCGATAACGCGACCAATGTTATAATCAGCAAGCTCTTCACGAGCAATGATGCAAAGCTCATATAGCTTCTCAAGACCAAAAGTCTCTTCATGACAAGCAATCTGGAACACTGAATCTGCTGAGGTATAGAAAATTGGCTTACCGGTGCGCATATGCTCCTCGCCAAGCTCTTCTAAAATAACCGTACCTGATGAATGGCAGTTACCCAAAAACTCTGTTAATCCTGCACGAGCCAAGATCTTATCGGTAAGTTCCTGTGGGAATGAGTTAGTCAGATCACTGAAATAACCCCACTCATAAAGCACTGGCACCCCCGCCATTTCCCAATGTCCACTCGGTGTATCTTTACCTGAACTTAACTCATCAGCATAACCATAAGCACCGATGATTTCGACATCATCAGCAAAGCCTGCTGGAAACTCGCCAGTGCTCTCTTTAGCAGCATGACCAAGCCCCAAACGCGCAAGGTTTGGCAACTTCAGCAGACCTTCACGGCCATCATTCGCTTTACCTTCAGCACATGCTTTAGCAATGTGGCCAAAAGTGTTAGAACCCGTATCGCCAAACGCTTCAGCGTCGTGCGCTGCACCTACGCCGAATGAGTCTAGCATCATGATTATAGTACGTTTCATTAACTGTGCTCCGTTACAGATCTGACTCACGGATATAACGATATATTTCCGGAGTTTGCTCTGGTTTGGTATTGCCAATTTGAATCGCTTTTTTCACTGCTGCTTCCGCTTCAGCAAAGGCGCTTTCAGATTGGGCATGAATAAATGCAATTGGTTTGTCGCCATTGATTTCATCGCCAAGTGCGCAAACTTGAGATAAACCTACGCTGTAATCCAGTGCGTCTCCAGGTTTACGACGTCCACCACCTAGAGTGACAACCGCAAGGCCGAGTTCACGGGTATCCATTGCTGATGCAAAGCCAGTTTGATCAGCATAAACTGGACGAATAATTTGAGCTTCAGGCAGGTACTTACTGTAATTTTCGACGAAGTCTACTGGACCGCCTAGACCTGCAACCATACGACCAAATATTTCTGCGGCTTTACCGTTATCAAGTACGGTATTAAGTTTGGCGCGAGCGTCAGCTTCATTGGCAGCCAGACCACCAAGCACCAACATCTCAGCACATAAGCCCATAGTGACTTCATAAAGACGAGGGTTACGGTAAGCGCCGGTCATGAAATCTACCGCTTCTTTTACTTCTAAAGCGTTACCGGCACAGGATGCCAGAACTTGGTTCATATCAGTGAGTAATGCAGTGGTTTTGGTACCAGCCCCATTAGCTACGGCTGTAATACTGCGGGCTAACTCTTCAGATGCTTCATAAGTAGGCATAAATGCACCTGTACCTACTTTGACATCCATCGCTAAAGCATCGAGTCCAGCTGCAAGTTTTTTAGAAAGAATAGAAGCGGTAATAAGAGAGATTGATTCAACCGTTGCGGTATTATCGCGAATAGAATAAAAGCGTTTATCGGCAGGAACTAAGTCGCCAGTTTGACCAATAATCGCCACACCGGCTTCTTTAACCACTTTACGGAAAAGTTCGCTATCTGGCTCGGTGTTGTAACCTGGGATGGCGTCAAATTTATCCAGTGTACCACCAGTATGACCTAGACCACGGCCTGAGATCATAGGTACGTAACCACCACATGCTGCGGCCATTGGGCCTAACATCAAGCTAATGACATCCCCTACACCGCCAGTTGAGTGCTTATCAATGATTGGACCACCAAGATCCAATGACTGCCAATTAAGCACAGTGCCAGAGTCACGCATTGCGGTAGTCAGTGCAATACGCTCATCCATGTTCATGTCGTTGAAATAGACCGCCATGCCTAAAGCTGCGATCTGACCTTCTGAAACCGTATTGTTGGTAATGCCTTTAACAAAGAACTGGATCTCCTCTGTTGAAAGCACTTCTGCATTACGTTTTTTACGAATAATTTCTTGAGCTAAAAACATGTACTACCTCCAAGAGTGTAACTGAGTTTCTACTTATCAGTGATTTCAGTTAGCATTCCACTAAAAGGAATCAAAAGCCGTAATATTGTTACATACTAACGGACTTTTGATACACCTAATTAGATTTAGATCACACTTAATAACTAGCTTAAAGCGTTAAGGTTAGTAACCTTGTGCACCTTGTGGTGCTTCCGCTAGCTCTAAGGTATGAAGTAGGTTATTTAATAAGCTTGATGCACCAAAGCGGAATGTTGCTGGTGTAGCCCAATCATCACCTAATAAACGAGCAGCAACACCTAAGAATTCAGCCGCAGCTTCTGCATCTTTTACGCCGCCAGCTGGCTTAAAGCCAACTTTAGGGTTCTTTTCGCTAATCACAGTCATCATGATTTCAGCAGCTTCCAGTGTTGCATTTACTGCAACTTTACCCGTTGAAGTCTTGATGAAATCTGCACCAGCATCAATAGATAGCTCTGATGCTTTACGGATAAGAGCAGGATCAGCTAACACACCTGATTCAATAATCACTTTAAGCAGAGTATCTTCGCCACATGCTTCTTTACAGGCTTTTACTAACTCGAAACCTACTGTTTCGTTGCCTTCCATTAGTGCGCGGTATGGGAATACAACGTCAACTTCGTCAGCACCATAAGCCACTGCAGCACGGGTTTCTAACACTGCAATAGCGATGTCATCATTACCGTGTGGGAAGTTAGTTACAGTTGCGATTTTAATATCATCGCCACCAATTTCATTTAGTGTTTTACGTGCAATCGGGATAAAGCGTGGGTAAATGCAGATAGCAGCAGTGTCGCCTGCTGGAGTCTTAGCTTTATGACATAGGTCGATCACCTTTTGATCAGTGTCATCATCATTAAGCGTAGTCAGATCCATTAGGTTAATGGCTTGTTGTGCTGCTTTTTTTAAATCGCTCATAATAGCTCTCCGAGAAAGATTCAATTAATTTAAAACAGAAATTTGTCGCACGGCGATGCCTAGAACTGGCTGTTTTTTTGATTATATTTATGGGCCGGGTCTTCGAACATATCCGAAATACATGTTTAAGACGCCAATAGCGCCAAACACAAAAATACTTATTCAGGTATCCAACATTATGGACTAAAACAGTCCAACTATCCTGACACTAGTGTCACGACTTGAATCCATGAAGACCGGGAAGGGAGAGTACTGTCAATTTCAATCTACCTTTCCGCGAAAAATCCATTTTAGCGCGTAATAAATTCTTGGTAACTAGCGTTACTCGTTCACCTATAACAGGTGTTCAGTCAATGCTTACCTAAGCAAGTTGCCGTTTATATGCGTATTAAAAGTTGCATAGTTAATATAGCTGATGCTTAGGTAAAAACTAACCTATTTACGTTACATTATTAATAAAATTTAACGCTTAAATTGATTATTAAATGATTGCAGTTGCAGCTTAAGATAGAGCCGCGAATATCGCGGCTCTGTCGTCTAATTACACTGTTTTAAGCGATGCTTAGAACTTGTAAGTAGCTGTGAAGTAGTGTGCAACACCGGTAGTTTCTAGGCCGAATGTACCGTCATCTTTAAGAAGGTAAACATCGTTGTACGCTTTTAGGCCGTAACCAAGTGCGTAGTTCTCTGAGTGCCAGTGTAGACCGAAGTATGCAGCACCACCGTGAGAAGTGTTTGTAGTGTTTACATAGTCACCGTTCTCGTCGTATGCATTAACTTCATCCGCACCAAACTGGTAGTCAACATAACCTTGGAAAGAGATGAATGAACCATTGTCAAAGTTAACAACAGGCTTGAACCAGTTCATAGAGAATTGGTAGCCGTTCCACTCTTTAGCATTCATGTCATAGTAAGAATAAAGGTTCATGCCAGTTTTACCTAACCATGGAACCATTACGTCAGCACCAATACCGATTGAAGCATTGTTTACGTCGTTAGTCTCGTTGCCATTAACGTCAGTACCACGGATAGCTCCGCCACCCCAGTTAAATAGAGTTGAGATGTAAACTTCTTGGATAGGACCAGCAGACAGATCCCAACCAGTCATTGCATCGATAGAGAAACGAGGAGCAAACTTCATGAACATTTTGCTCGCGCCGTTGTTCTTATCACCGTAGTCACGGTTAGTAACGTTGAACACATCAACGTAACCGTATAGGTCAACGATACCAGCGCGGCCACCGAATTCCATTTCTAAGTAATCATGACCATTGTCAGTAGAACCATCACGTGGAAGTTCGTTAACAGCGTACATTGCGTTGAACTGCATCCAGCCGTAATCGCCAGCACGTAGATCAGAACGGTCAGCAGCGAATGTAGGTGCAGACATTGTTGCAGCAACAGCAGTAGCAGCTAGTGCTAAAGTTTTAACGTTTTTCATCATCAACCCCATTTTATTTATGGTTTGCGCCCTTCTTTATGAAGAGTCAGCGTTTCTTTTTTATGGCGCGCATTTTACTTAATTTACGTCAAACTTCAACATGATTAATGTAAAAATGCGAACACTCAATTTTAACATTAAAACAACTTTCTGATTTTGTGACAGAATATACTGTCTAACCTTCTTTTTTGTTGTTTTTTAGTCAAACAGATCCCTAATCATAGTGATTGATCATCTCAAAATACTGTGAGCTAGGAGTGTGTTTGCTTAAATCTGTTAGCTCTGTCAAAGGTATTGAATAGAGCTGAGATTGAGCCTAAAAAGGCTCAATCTCTTTAAGTATTACAATGCTAGGAATAAACCTGCTAATGTCGCACTCATTAGGTTGGCTAAAGAGCCGGCGATTACCGCACGAACACCAAGCTTAGCTAAGTCATGGCGACGAGTAGGTGCCATAGCACCAAGGCCACCAAGTAGAATCGCGATTGAAGATAGGTTAGCGAAACCACATAGCGCAAATGAGATAATCGCTTTAGTACGATCTGTCATCGCAACGCCAGTTTCTGCTACAACCATACCGCCATCAGCAAGATCTTTTAGGTAAGGAGCAAAGTTTAAGTAAGCAACAAATTCGTTAACAACAATCTTCTGACCGATGAAAGAACCAGCAACCAAAGCTTCATTCCAAGGCACACCGATAAGGAACGCAAGTGGCATGAAGATATAACCTAGAATCAATTCTAGTGTTAAATTTTCCATACCGAACCAACCACCTACACCACCGATGATACCGTTGATCATAGCGATTAAACCTACGAAGGCTAATAGCATTGCACCAACGTTTAGTGCTAAGTGCATACCAGACGATGCACCTGCAGCCGCCGCGTCTAGAACGTTAGCAGGCTTATCAGGATCTTCTGGTAAGTCGCTCATGTCGTTCTTAGCTTCTTCAGTTTCAGGGTGCATCAGTTTAGCCATTAATAGACCACCAGGTGCTGCCATGAACGATGCCGCAACTAAGTACTCAATTGGTACGCCCATCTGCGCGTAACCCGCTAATACAGAACCCGCGATAGATGCAAGACCACCTACCATGATGGCAAATAGCTCAGAGTTAGTCATAGTCGCAATAAATGGACGAACAACTAATGGTGCTTCAGTTTGACCAACGAAGATGTTTGCTGTTGCAGACATTGACTCTGTACGACTTGTGCCAAGTGCCTTTTGTAAACCACCACCAATAATGCGGATGATCCACTGCATAATGCCTAAGTAGTAAAGAACTGCAATTAAAGAAGAGAAGAAAACAATAACAGGCAGTACGTTTACGGCAAAAATAAAGCCAACCTTGAAGTTAGCTAAATCACCGAATAAGAAACTAATACCATTTTGCGCGTATCCAATAACGCTAGATACTGCGTCAGACACACTTTTTAGAATGTCTTTACCAACTGGTACATACAATACAAATCCACCAAAAGCGGCTTGAATTGCCAAGGCACCAAAAACTGTACGCTTGTTAATTGCATTTCTGTTATTCGATAACCCGAAAGCTATCGCTAGTAAGGTGACCACCCCTACTAAACTCATTAAAATATCCATTAACCATCACCCTATTGTTAATACTTTTTAATTTTGTTGTTAACCAACATTTTTGTACGAAGCAGATTATACCCGACAAGCCCGCTAAAAGCGTCGTATTGATCAAGTTTTTACTGATTTATTTCGATGATTTTGTTGACAAAAATGATGCGACAAACATCTGTTTAACCAGAAAAAAATTAAAGGTCAAAGAGTTGCGTTACGTTTGAGAACATCTGTTCTGAAATTAGAACGGCAGATTTTTTTTGTAAATTTGCTATTTTTTGAAGAATGTTAGGCAAAATTAGCGGTGTATTACGATAATTTTGACTATTTTTCGGTGCCATGGCAGGTGAATCCGTCTCCAAAACGAAAGCATCTAACGGCAATTGCGCAACCGTTTGTTGCAATTTAGGTGCATTATCATTGAGTAACAGGCCGCCAATCCCTAATTTATACCCTAAATTAACATATCTAGAGGCAAGTTCAGGGCCACCATAAAAGCCATGGATCACCCCTTTCTTTTGTGGATTCAATACTTTTAATAGCTTTAACACTTCTTCGTGAGCTTTTACTGCGTGAATAATGAGAGGTAGATCAAATTCAATTGCAAACTCAATTTGAGCGGTAAAAACTTTCAATTGTGTATCGAAATAACTGTTATGTAATTTATCTAAGCCACATTCACCCACTGCAACTAAATGAGATTGCTTATTTTTTTTATGACTCGCTAATAACGCATGCAAAGAATCTAGCTGATTGACTATATTTAGCGCATCACTGTACCAAGGGTGGATCCCCAATCCGAAAAAACAACTAAATTGCTCGACAACCTTAAGTTGATTTTGCCAGTGGGTTGCAGAAACACCTGGCACGATAAAGTTGCTTATCCCCGCCTGCTGCATTTCTACAATAAGCTCAGCCCTATCAGTATCAAACTCAGGGAAGTCGAGATGGGCATGACTATCTATCAACTGTAACCTGCTATCCATACTATCTACCTACTATTTGACATAGACTCGACATTTTAGCTTACCGCTCTGTAGACTCTCGTTTGTCAGCAAGTTTAGTTTGCTTAATCAACTCTGGGTCAGCTAACCGTGGCATACAACTTCGGCGATTATCAGGTGTAAGCCCCATGCGATCACACCAGTCTATGTATTGTTGCCAGCAGTATTTAATCAATTGGATGACATTTACCATTTTTTATTAACTGTCTGTATTTCTGAAATCGGAATGCTTGAGTATATGATGTTATACCAATCAATATAAACATTTAGTCACTCAGCGAGAATATAGCGACTCTAAGGCAAGATCATTTTTAATGACATTCACTGCATCTTACTTCCATGCCATTAAGCGTTCCTTACGCTTTAGAGGCATCCCTCTAGGGGGATGTCTTATGTACGTCTGGAACATACAAGGTCATGCAGCTCACAACGAGCGAAGAGCATAGTTGAACGACTCTACCTATTACATCCTATAGAAATTGATAATCTGGGCGTAAAACAAAAAATCCCAAGCAAAAGCTTGGGATTTTTACAGATGTCATCGTCGTCAATATTGACCTATTACGGCTACAAATTAGTTTTCGCGAGTCTTAGCAAACTCAATATCTGGATAACGTTCCATCGACAGGTTTAGGTTAACCATAGTTGGTGCGATATAAGTTAGGTTATCACCACCATCTAGTGCTAAGTTTTGGCTGCACTTACGAGTAAACTCATCAAGTTTCTTATGATCATCACAATAAACCCAACGTGCAGTTGCAACACTAATCGCTTCGTAAATTGCTTCAACCTTATATTCAGTCTTTAAGCGTCCAACAACCACTTCAAACTGCAGCACACCAACAGCACCAACAATTAAGTCATTACTGTCTAGTGGTCTAAATACCTGAACAGCACCTTCTTCAGATAACTGTACTAAGCCTTTAAGCAGTTGCTTTTGCTTTAATGGATCTTTTAGACGAATGCGACGGAACATTTCAGGCGCAAAGTTTGGCACACCGGTAAAGCGGATTTTTTCACCTTGAGTGAAGGTGTCACCAATTCTGATCGTGCCGTGGTTATGCAAACCAATAATGTCGCCAGGATATGCAGCTTCAGCACGGTTACGGTCACCCGCCATAAAGGTTAGCGCATCACTGACGTTAACATCTTTACCTAAGCGCACATGGTGCATCTTCATGCCCTGCTCATATCGACCAGAACAAATTCGCATAAATGCAACGCGGTCACGGTGTTTAGGATCCATGTTAGCTTGGATTTTGAACACAAAACCACTGAACTTCTCTTCTTCAGGCTGAACATCACGCGCTTCAGTTTCACGTGGTTGCGGTGTTGGTGCCCACTCAACAATACCATCAAGGATATGGTCAACACCAAAGTTACCCAATGCAGTACCAAAATAAACAGGCGTCAACTCACCTTTTAAGAATGCTGCGTGATCAAACTCGTGAGAAGCACCTAATACTAGCTCCATCTCGTCGCGAATATCAGCAGCATAGCTACCAATAGCATCATCAAGCTCAGGATTATCTAAGCCTTTAATGATGCGTGAATCTTGGATCGTGTGGCCCATACCACTTTGATACAGAATCACTTCATCACGTAAAATGTGATAAACACCCTTAAATTCTTTACCAGCACCAATAGGCCAAGTTATCGGCGCACAGGCAATGTTAAGTACTTCTTCTACTTCATCCATTAACTCGATTGGATCGCGAATATCACGGTCAAGTTTGTTCATGAAAGTAACGATTGGCGTATCACGTAAGCGGGTAACTTCCATAAGTTTGATAGTACGTTGCTCAACACCTTTTGCTGAGTCAATCACCATCAAGCACGAATCTACCGCCGTCAGTGTACGATAAGTATCTTCAGAGAAGTCTTCGTGGCCTGGCGTATCGAGAAGGTTAACTAATGCATCGTTATAAGGAAACTGCATTACAGACGTAGTGATTGAGATCCCGCGGTCTTTTTCCATCTCCATCCAGTCAGACTTGGCATGCTGACCTGACTTTTTGCCTTTTACCGTACCCGCTTTTTGCAAAGCGTTGCCGAACAAAAGTACTTTTTCAGTAATGGTGGTTTTACCCGCATCTGGGTGAGAGATGATGGCGAAAGTGCGACGTTTGTCGACCTCAACTTTATAGCCTGACATGTTTACCTGTAATTCTGGGAGTTTACAAAGGCCGCAATTATAGCCGCTCACCTAAATTTTGGCTACCAAACTAGGCAGTAAAAGTTATTTGTGCCAATTAGGCAATAAAAAAGCCCCGATATGGGGCTTTAATGGGTATTCAGTCGTCTCAAGCTCAGTTTACGCTTGGCTGCTGCAATAACTCGTTAGTTCTTGCAAGCTCTAACCTTGCATAGCGATGCTCAACAAAATCGTAAATGTTGGTTGCTAGCGCCAGTCTGAAGTAATTTGCAGCTTGGGCGTTTTCACCATTCTTCTGGGCAACTTTAGCCATATAAAAATAGGCTTCACATAAACGTTCCGCATATTCTTCTGGGTGCTTTAAGCCCTCTTTAGCAAGCGAGAAAACTTGTTCCTTAGTTGTATTACCTAAATAATAATCAACTAAGGTTGTCGCCCATGCATTAGCGGGCAAATTCGCTTTATGCTTTGTCAACTCTGCTTTAGCTGCAAGTTCATCGACTTCGCTTTCAGCTAGGTATAACCATAATGCACGATAACCATCTGATGGATCACGCATATAGAAATCGCTCATATCATTAACAGCAAGCTCGATGCGTTCACCGTAATAAAGTGCGATACCTCGATTTAAAAACGCATAATCATAATCAGGAGACAACTCCAAAACGGCATCAAATGCTTCATAAGCACTCTCAAACTCGCTCTCTTGGGTGTAATAAATACCGAGAAAATTATAAGCATCTGCTAAGGTGGGCTGTAGCTTGAGGGCTTGATGAAAATCAATGCGTCCAAGGATCCGTAATCCAACACGGTCATAAATCACGCCTCGGTCGTAATGAAAACGCGCTCTTTGCTCTGGCGTTAACTCAACTGACGCTAAAATTTCATTTAACTTTGCTAAGGTGATCTCTAGCTTATAATCGGTCGAAACAGGCGCAACTTTTATCGACGCTTGTTTGTCACTTTCGGCCTGAGTGGATACACATCCTGTTAGCAGCATACTTACACTCGTCATAGCCACAGCTACGACAGCTCGCATCTTTTGATTCATCCATTTAACCTTTTGAGTTCGCCAATAGCTCCAATCATAGCAACCCCTAATCACGACTGCTATCAAGGAATTGAAAATAATCCACTTAATGTAGATTAATTCAGCACACTAGCAAACTATAGGCACAAAAAAGGAGGCCTAAGGCCTCCTTTTCATTTAAAGTGCGAGTAATTACTCAGCAGCTGGTGCTTCAGCTTTAGGTGCAGCTTCTTTCATAGAAAGACGTACACGGCCTTGGCGGTCAACTTCCATTACCTTAACTTTAACTTCTTGACCCACTTCTAGGTAGTCAGACACGTTCGCTACGCGCTCTTCAGCGATTTGCGAAATATGTACTAAACCATCTTTACCAGGAAGAATCGTTACGAATGCACCGAAGTCAACGATACGTACAACTTTACCGTTGTATACTGAGCCCACTTCAACTTCTGCAGTGATCTCTTCAATACGACGGATAGCTTCTTTAGTTGCTTCACCATTTGCAGAAGCAATCTTAACAGTACCATCATCTTCAAGTTCAATCGTTGTGCCTGTTTCTTCAGTAAGTGCACGAATAGTTGCACCACCTTTACCGATAACATCACGAATTTTTTCAGGGTTGATCTTCAGCGTAGTAATACGTGGAGCGTGGTCAGAGATCTCTTCACGGTGACCAGAGATAGCCTGATCCATTACGTTTAGAATATGAACACGAGCGCCGTATGCTTGCTGTAGTGCAATCTGCATGATCTCTTTAGTGATACCTTCGATCTTGATATCCATCTGCAGTGCAGTAATACCATCGCGAGTACCAGCAACTTTAAAGTCCATGTCACCTAAGTGATCTTCATCACCTAGAATGTCAGAAAGAACAACGAAATCATCGCCTTCTTTAACTAGACCCATAGCAATACCAGCAACTGAAGTCTTAATTGGTACACCAGCGTCCATAAGAGCTAGAGAAGTACCACACACTGACGCCATAGAGCTTGAACCGTTTGATTCAGTGATTTCAGATACAACACGAACGCTGTATGGGAACTCTTCAGCTGTAGGCATAACAGCGTTAATACCACGCCATGCTAGCTTACCGTGACCAATTTCACGACGCTTTGGTGAGCCAACCATGCCAGTTTCACCAACTGAGTATGGAGGGAAGTTGTAATGAAGCATAAAGCGGCTAGTTTGCTCGCCCATAATGCTATCAATCTTCTGTGCATCACGCTCTGTACCAAGAGTACAAGTTACTAGTGCCTGAGTTTCACCACGAGTGAATAGCGAGCTACCGTGAGTACGTGGAAGAACACCTGCCATCACGTTTAGTGCACGAACCATATCTGGCTCACGACCATCGATACGTGGGTTACCAGCGATGATACGGCTACGAACTACTTTCTTCTCTAGGCTACCTAGTAGACCGTCGATTTCACGTAGATCAGCATCTGCATTTTCAGCTAAAATTGCTTCTTTCGCAGCAGCTTTAACAACACCGACTTGTGCATAACGGTCTTGTTTTACTTCAATTTGGTAAGCTTCAGTTAGGCCTGCTTCAGCTAGCTCTTTAACTTTTGCTACAAGTTCTTGGTCTTGAACTGGTGCAGTCCACTCCCATTCAGGCTTGTTAACTTCAGCTTTAAGCTCTTTAATTGCTTCAATCACAACTTGCTGTTGCTCATGACCATAAACAACTGCGCCTAGCATCACTTCTTCAGGAAGTGCATTTGCTTCTGACTCAACCATTAGTACTGCACTTTCAGTACCTGCAACAGAAAGCTCAAGTTGGCTATCAACTAGTTGAGTCACTGTTGGGTTAAGGATGTATTCACCATTAACGTAACCAACACGTGCTGAACCTAGTGGACCATTGAACGGAATACCTGAAATAGATAGTGCAGCAGAAGTACCGATCATAGAGATAACTTCTGGGCTGATCTCTGGATCAACAGAAACTACAGTGATGATAACCTGAACTTCGTTTTTGAAACCATTCGGGAATAATGGACGGATTGGACGGTCGATAAGACGTGCAGTTAGTGTTTCGCCTTCAGATGGACGACCTTCACGCTTGAAAAATCCACCTGGGATTTTACCTGCAGCGTATGTTTTTTCCTGGTAATTAACGGTTAGCGGGAAAAAGTCACGGCCTGGCTCTTCAGCTTTCTTGCCAACAACAGTAACCAGTACTGTTGTATCACCCATACTTGCCAAAACAGCTGCATCTGCTTGACGCGCAATAACACCAGTCTCTAATGTGACCGTGTGTTGACCATATTCAAAACTCTTTACGATTGGATTCACGTGAACCATTCCTTAATATTTAATTACCTTAATTACGCGCGTAAGTATACTGCAAGTTTATTCAATAGTTAAAGAGAATGATTGATGACAAACAGGAATCTTTTCTCTAAAGTGATTCTATCAACCTAATTGCATTCAAATTATAAGTCTTTAGCACTCGAGGTGCTTAGCTTAAGCTATTGATATAAAGGACAAGGTTCGATGAAGGAGCGTTTCAAATCCCTCACATGGAAACAGACTATTTTAGTCGTCTCAGCAACGTTATTTTTTGCTGTTGCTATCTTTATTGTTGAGATTTTATTGCTTGTTCGCGAAGCTAGAGATGAGTTGAAAGTTAATCAGCACGAATTACTTGATTCTGTTGAACAACCAGCTACCAATGCTATTTGGGCACTAGACGATATCCTTGCAGCACAAACTATTCAAGGACTATTAAAAGTTGAACATGTTCAATCAGCCATTTTGGAATTAGATGATTCCACCCCCTTTGTTTCAGTCAATAACGGCGCATTCCCTATACAAGCACAAATATTTCAAAATATAAGTACTCAATTATTCGGTGATTTGAAACTTATCTCGAGAGAGCTTTATCGGCCTTTTTATATTGATAACAGTGGCAATGAGGAGATGATCGGCACGCTTATAGTGTCTTACGACACCCTAGGACTAACCAATTCCCTACTTTCTACTTTGCGTTTTAATTTGTGGGCAACCCTTGCTAGGGCATTTTTACTCACCTTACTCCTGTCTATCATTTTCCACCGATTCTTAACCCAACCCATAGCCAGAATTAGCGCTGCTATCGACAACATTGATCCGGAGTTTCCATCTAAAAATAGATTGCCTGTTGATGCGGCCCATAGCAATGATGAACTAGGATTAGTGACAAGCAAACTCAATCAAATTCTTATTCAGTTTGAGCGAACGCAGAATAAATTAAGAAAAATGGCAACCAGAGATCCTTTAACCGGACTACCTAACCGCGCCCTATTATTAGAAACGATAGCCGTCACTATTCAGCGTGCCAAACAGCAACAAAGGCAATTTGTTTTGTTGTTTATCGATTTAGATAGATTTAAAACCGTAAATGACTCGCTAGGTCATGAGATGGGAGATCAGTTTTTAATTCGTGTTTCCCGCTCACTTGAATTAACCGCAGGCTCTATTGGCACGGTAGCAAGGCTTGGAGGGGATGAGTTTGTTGTACTTGCTGACGGTCTACATTCGCCAACCATGGCAGCTGAGTTTGTCGATAAGCTCTTTAAGCAGCTCAATGCGCCAATGAAGCTCAACGAACATACTGTACGCCCAGCAGCCTCAGTTGGGATCGCTATCTACCCCGACGATGGATTAAGAGCGGAAGATTTGATCCGCCATGCTGACATAGCGATGTATAGCGCAAAAGCGGCAGGTTCAAACCAGTGGGCATTTTTCAAATCACAAATGACTGAGCGTGCAGCTGTCAGACTAAGGACCGAAGCCTCACTGCATGAAGCATTACTCAATAAAGAGTTTGTTTTGTTTTTTCAACCAAAACTCGATATCCATACCAGTGAAATTGTTGGCTGTGAAGCGCTGATCCGCTGGCAAAAAGATGGCCAACTAGTTAGCCCTGTATCTTTTATTCCGATTGCTGAAGAAACAGGGATCATCATTCCTATTGGACGCTGGGTGATAGAACAAAGTTGCAAAACCATCCGCGACTGGCAAGCCAACTATAACCAGGCACTCCCCATCGCCATTAATGTCTCCAGTCAGCAATTTCAAGATCAAAGCTTAATACCAGATATCAAGCAAGCGGCGCTTCGCTATCAAATCGATCCTAAACTGTTAGAAATAGAGATCACCGAAACATCGCTAATGGACGATATTGAATCGGCAATAGTAAAACTGCAGCAACTAAAAACAGCGGGCTTTGGTATCGCTGTTGATGATTTTGGTACAGGCTACTCCTCATTATCATATTTACGTAGGCTACCCATCACCACAATGAAAATTGATCGCGGCTTTGTCTCAGATCTGCCAGACGATAGTGCAATTGCATCGACGATTTTAATGCTAGGCAAACAGCTAAATCTAAGTATTGTCGCAGAAGGAATTGAAACCCAAGAACAATTGAAGTGGTTACAGGATCAGGACTGCCAGATAGGCCAAGGCTTCTATTTTAGCCAGCCGCTAGCGAAACAAGAGTTTGAAAACAAGTACTTTGAGCCAGCCAACGCTGCCGTCAATGATAAATAGTTAAAATTTAAATACAAAAAAAGGAGGCTAGGCCTCCTTTTAATAGATCAGACGTTAAAATTAACGACGTAGACCTAACTTCTTGATTAGCTCTTGGTAGCGAACAACTTCAGTACGCTTAAGGTATGCAAGAAGCTTACGACGTGTGTTAACCATACGTAGTAGACCACGACGTGAGTGGTGATCGTGGATGTGCTCTTTGAAGTGACCTTGTAGGTGGTTGATCTGTGCAGTTAACAGAGCAACTTGAACTTCAGTAGAACCAGTATCGTTTTCACAACGACCAAATTCAGCAAGGATTTGAGCCTTAGCTTCAACACTTAGTGACATTTCTATCTCCAAAATTACATTAATAAATCTTCAGCCGATCACTAACTCAGCCAAAGTAGGCGCGCCATTCTACCTATTTACCTTTTAGGTAGCAAGATCAATGTCGGAATAAAACCGCTATTTATCTTGAGTGTCTCGAATAACAATAAGACGCTTAGGTGCAAGTTGGCCATCATCATTCATCTGGCCAATACCAACAAACTGACGTGATTCACCAATAGTGATCCGCACCAGCTCATCGACAGGTAAATTAGATACTTGTACCGGGTTACCATTCATTAGATAGGTTGCGAGTTCATCAGAGACGTTAACCTCTTTAAAGCCGCTAACAGCTGTATCCATCGGCAACAACAATGGGTCTAACACTTCAGATAAAGGCAAAGACGCTTCTTCAGCCTTAGCGACTAGCTCCTCGAGTTGCTCAAGTGACACCATCCTATCGTATGGGTAGCCTGCAACTTGTGTACGACGTAACATGATCACATGTGCGCCACAACCTAGCATTTCACCTAAATCATCAGTGATAGTGCGGATATAAGTCCCCTTTGAACAATGAATATCAAGGGTTAACTCATCACCTTCTAAGCTGATAAAGTTAAGCTCAAACACATTGATAGGACGCGCTTCACGAGGTACCTCAATACCTTCACGAGCGTACTTATATAAAGGCTGACCTTGATACTTTAACGCCGAGTACATAGAAGGGACTTGCATGGTTTCACCACGAAAGTGCTCCAATGCTTGCTCCAATTGTTCTTGAGTGAAATTGATTTCTCTCGTTTGAACAATCTCACCATCCGAATCACTCGTATCAGTGCGTTGGCCAAGCTTTGCCGTCACTAAATAACGCTTATCAGCATCAAGTAAGTGTTGAGAAAACTTGGTCGCCTCACCTAGACAAATAGGTAACATACCCGTAGCTAGCGGATCTAAAGCACCGGTATGACCAGCCTTATTTGCATTAAAAAAGCGTTTAACTCTTTGCAATGCAAAGTTTGAGCTCATACCTGTGTCTTTATCTAACAGTACAATACCATCGATAAAACGACCGCGAGAACGACGTGCCATTACTTATCGCCCTCTTCCTTAGTATCGTCTTGTGCAGCGTCAGAGTTTACGCCATGCTGCTTTTGCTTTGCTTCATCATTGCTGATTACGCGGCTAACTAGGTTAGACATACGCATACCTTCAACGAGTGAACTATCGTAGATAAAACGTAGTTCAGGCATTACACGTAACTTCATGCGGCCTGCAACCAGTGAACGAATGTAACCAGCAGCAGATTCTAATGCTGCCACTTTTTGTTCAACAAGTTTTGGGTCTTCTTCGAAGAAAGTGACGAACACTTTCGCATAACTAAGATCGCGAGAAACATCAACGTCGTTAACCGTCACAAAACCGATACGCGGGTCTTTCATATCACGCTGTAAAACAACGGCTAGTTCTTGTTGAAGCTGCTGTGCAATACGGCGGGTACGACTAAATTCTTTTGCCATAATATATTTGCCATAAATATTAAGGGCGGCTAACGCCGCCCTTATAAATCATCGAAAATTACAAGGTACGTGCAATTTCTACCGTTTCGAAGACTTCAATCTGATCGCCAACTCTGACGTCATTATAGTTCTTCACACCGATACCACATTCCATGCCATTACGAACTTCGTTTACGTCATCTTTAAAGCGACGTAGTGATTCTAGCTCACCTTCGTAAATAACAACGTTATCACGTAGTACGCGGATTGGAGCGCTACGCTTGATGGTACCTTCAGTTACCATACAACCTGCAATAGCACCAATCTTAGGCGACTTAAACACATCACGAACTTCTGCAAGACCAATAATTTCTTGCTTAAACTCAGGAGCAAGCATACCGCCCATCGCATCACGTACTTCATCAATTAATTGATAAATGATGCTGTAGTAACGTAGATCTACGCTTTCGCTCTCAATCACTTTACGCGCCTGTGCGTCAGCACGAACGTTAAAGCCGATCATGATAGCGTTAGATGCAGCAGCTAGGCTCGCATCAGTTTCAGTTAATCCACCCACACCGCGAGCAATAATATTAACTTTAACTTCGTCTGTAGATAGCTTATCTAAAGAGTCTGCGATGGCTTCAAGTGAACCTTGAACGTCCGCTTTAAGTACCAAGTTAAGCTCTTGAACTTCACCTTCAACCATGTTGGCGAACATGTTTTCAAGCTTAGACTTCTGCTGACGTGCAAGCTTAACATCACGGAACTTACCTTGACGGTAAAGTGCAACTTCACGTGCTTTACGCTCATCACGTACAACAGTTGCTTCGTCACCAGCAGAAGGTACACCTGATAGACCTAAAATCTCAACAGGGATAGATGGACCCGCTTCAGTGATTGACTTACCGTTCTCATCTTTCATCGCACGAACTTTACCGTACTCAAGACCACATAGAACGATGTCACCCTGCTTTAAGGTACCTTCTTGTACAAGTACTGTTGCAACTGGACCACGGCCTTTATCTAGCTTAGATTCAACTACAACACCAGCAGCCATACCTTCGCGAACAGCTTGAAGCTCAAGAACTTCTGCTTCTAGAAGAATGCCTTCTAGTAATTCATCAATGCCTTGGCCTGTCTTAGCTGAAACGTGAACAAACATGTTGCTTCCGCCCCAATCTTCAGACATTACGCCATGCTGAGAAAGCTCAGACTTAACGCGGTCAGGATCAGCTTCTGGCTTATCAATCTTGTTAACAGCAACAATCAGAGGCACACCACCCGCTTTAGCGTGCTGGATAGCTTCGATTGTTTGTGGCATCACACCGTCGTCTGCCGCAACAACTAGAATAACGATATCGGTTGCCTTAGCACCACGAGCACGCATTGCAGTAAACGCTGCGTGACCAGGAGTATCTAAGAAGGTGATCATACCGTTTTCAGTTTCAACGTGATATGCACCAATGTGCTGGGTAATACCACCCGCTTCGCCTGATGCAACTTTTGCACGACGAATGTAATCTAGTAACGATGTCTTACCGTGGTCAACGTGACCCATAATAGTAACAACTGGTGCACGAGGCTCCACTTTAACGTCGCCGTTACGGTCTGAAAGTACTTGATGCTCAAGCTCGTTTTCACGAGTCAGGATCACTTTATGACCCATCTCTTCAGCAACTAGCTGTGCAGTCTCTTGGTCTAATACTTGGTTAATAGTAACCATAGAGCCCATCTTCATCATTTGCTTGATGATTTCAGTCGCTTTGATAGACATCTTAGAAGCAAGTTCTGCTACAGAAACCGTTTCACCAATGCTTACGTCAGCTTTAACAACTGCAGCAGGCTTAGTGAAAGCGTGATCCATTGACTCAGGTGCTACGCTACGGTTGTTACGGCCATTGCGTGAGTTACGGTTATCACGGCGGTTATCTTTACCTGCACGCTTACCTTTACCCTTACCAACATTACCTGTATTAGCTTCGTTACCCGCTTTTGCAGCAGGTTTACGAGAACGGCGACCGCGCTTTTCAGCGTTAGCATCTGCAGTGTCTTCAGCTGCACGCGCTTCAGATGAAGTCGTAACATGATGGTCAACTGACTTTTCAGCTTCTTTACGCGCTTGCTCTTCTTCAGCCCAACGCTTTTCATTTTCTTCAGCTAAACGACGTGCTTCTTCAGCTGCCGCTTTTGCTTCTTCATCTGCTTTTGCTTTTGCAGCAGCTTCTTGCGCTGCTAATAACTTAGCTTCTTCAGCTTTCGCTGCTTTTTCTTCAGCCGTTTCAGCTGCTTTTTCTGTATGCACTTTTGCTTTTGCCTTAGCTTCGGCTTCTGCCTTAGCTTTTGCCTTTGCTTCTGCTTCAGCTTTTGCCTTTGCTTCTGCTTCAGCTTTCGCCTTTGCTTCTGCCTCAGCTTTGGCTTGAGCTTCCGCTTTTGCTTTTGCTTCTTCTGCAGCTTTAGCTGCAGCTAATTCTGCTTCAGCAGCCTCGTCACGCTTAACAAAAGTACGCTTTTTACGAACTTCTACCTTAACGTCTTTTGACTGACCACCGCTTCCAGCAACACTCAATGTTGAAACTGATTTGCGTTGAAGAGTCATTTTTTGTGGGGCTGCGTCGCCACCATGTTGCTTCTTAAGGAAGTCTAACAACTGTTGCTTTTCAGTTTCTGAAACTGTATCGCTTGCTGACTTCTTAATACCAGCCTGAGAAAACTGCTCAACTAAACGTTCAGTACTTTTCCCAACTTCTGTGGCTAGTTTTTCTACTGTAGTATCCGCCATATTTAAAACTCCCCTCTGCTGATCGACTTATGCTTCTTCGCCAAACCAACAGATATTACGGGCAGCCATAATAAGCTCACCTGCTTTTTCTTCTGTCAATTCTTCAATTTCGATCAGATCATCAATGCCTTGTTCGGCCAAATCTTCAAGCGTAATTACGCCTTTACTTGCCATTACGAAAGCCAAGTGTCTATCTAAACCTTCTAAAGCAAGAAGGTCTTCACTTGGTTCAGCACCATCTAAGGCTTCTTCTGTCGCAAGAGCACGAGTAGAGATCGCCGCTTTTGCGCGCTCTCTTAATGACTCAACGATTTCCTCGTCGAATCCATCGATTTCTAGTAGCTCTGACTCAGGAACGTAAGCTACTTCTTCTAATGAAGTGAAGCCTTCATCAGAAAGTACTTGGGCAAACTCTTCATCAACATCAAGTGCTTGGATGAATAGATTCACCACTTTAGCGCTCTCTGCCTGATGCTTAGCCTTCATGTCGTCAACTGTCATTACATTTAGTTCCCAACCAGAAAGTTGAGTCGCTAAACGAATGTTTTGACCGTTACGGCCAATCGCTTGCGCTAGGCTATCAGCTTCAACAGCGATGTCCATTGAGTGGTTATCTTCATCAACAATGATTGAAGCAACGTCAGCAGGTGCCATACAGTTGATAACATATTGAGCTGGGTTATCGTCCCAAAGTACGATATCTACGCGCTCGCCACCAAGCTCGTTAGAAACAGCTTGAACACGAGCACCACGCATACCAACACATGCACCGATAGGATCGATACGACGGTCGTTAGACTTAACCGCAATCTTAGCGCGTGAACCTGGATCACGAGCAGCACCAACGATCTCGATCATTTCGTCTTGAATTTCAGGAACTTCAACACGGAATAATTCGATTAGCATGTCTGGTTTAGTACGAGTTAAGAACAGCTGTGCGCCACGTGCTTCAGGGCGTACAGAGTAAAGTAGCGCACGTACACGATCGCCTGGGCGGAAAGATTCACGTGAAATCAAATCTTCTTTGTAAAGTACGCCATCAGCGTTATTGCCAAGATCAACAACTACGCTTTCACGGTTGCTCTTCTTAACAACACCAACAATCAACTCGCCTTCACGATCACGGAACTGGTCAACGATTTGCGCGCGTTCAGCTTCACGTACTTTTTGTACAATAACTTGCTTAGCTGTTTGAGTAGTGATGCGGTCGAATGCTACTGATTCGATCTGATCTTCAATAAATCCGCCTAACTCAACTTCAGGATCTTCAAACTTTGCTGCTTCAAGCGTGATCTCACGGAAAGGGTTTTCCAATGGTACGCCTTGATCTTCAACTACCATCCAACGACGGAAAGTTTCATAAGCACCAGTCTTACGATCAATAGCAACACGAACTTCGATGTCACCTTCGTATTTTTTCTTGGTTGCTGTGGCTAGTGCGATTTCCAGCGCTTCGAAAATCTTTTCGCGCGGCACACCTTTTTCATTTGAAACCGCCTCAGCGACTAGCAGAATCTCTTTATTCATTGTCTTGCCTCGTTCACCTTGAATTCATCAAAACTTAGCGATTAAGTTGCCTTTACGGATATTATCCAGTGCAACGGTAAGTTCATTTCCATCTACCGATAGATTAAGCATTTGCCCATCTAGTCCGGTAACGGTGCCTTTTAAATTACGACTACCTGCAACAGGCATCGTTAGTTGTACTTTTACAGTCTCACCGATGTAAGCTTGGTACTGCTCTGCAGTAAACAAAGGTCTATCTACACCAGGAGAAGAAACTTCTAATGTGTACTCAGTTGAAATAGGATCTTCAACGTCCAGTACAGCACTGACTTGGCGGCTTGCTTCTGCGCAATCTTCAATGAAGATGCCCTTTTCGTTGTCTATATATAGACGCAAGGTAGAGTGCTTACCTGCTTGAATGTACTCCAAACCCCAAAGCTGATGGCCTAATGCTTCAACTGGCGCTTTGAGCATCTCTACCAGTCTGCGTTCTAATGTAGCCAAGGTTACCCCCTGAAAAACAAAAAAGGGCCTAATAGCCCCAGTACACGTCACACTATGTGACCGTTTTAAAAGTTCCAGATAACAAAAAACCCCGTAATGACGAGGTTGAAATATCCAGAACCTGTAACAGCATAGAAATAAAATTTCTTTACTGGGAAGCTGGTTGCGGGGGCCGGATTTGAACCGACGACCTTCGGGTTATGAGCCCGACGAGCTACCAAACTGCTCCACCCCGCGACAACTTGTGCAAGTATATTGAGAAAGCGCTCAACTTGCAATAATAAAGGGCTTATTCGCCGCTTTATTATCCTCGATTTTGCTTGCTAGCAAAACCAAAGATTTGGTGCGGATGGAGGGACTTGAACCCTCACGAGCATAGCTCACCACCCCCTCAAGATGGCGTGTCTACCAATTCCACCACATCCGCATAAAACCGTGGTTTGACTGTATTTGGTAACTACTATGTTTGAGGTTAATAGCAGTTTTACAGTCGGTATCAATCGATTCGATTGATACCATCATAAGTCATCTTATGAATTAGTCAGGAATTTTATCTTCTGACTTTTCAGCTTCTTGCTGAACTTGTTCAACAGCTTGTGCTGCTTCACTTCCTAAATCATCCCAAGCACCTTCAGCTTTAGTGTGGTTTGCGCTTAAGTTACCAATCGTTAAACTTAGTGCAAAAAACGCTACGGCTAAAATAGCAGTCGAACGAGTCAAAAAGTTACCAGAACCTGATGAACCAAAAAGTGTACCTGATGCACCGGCGCCAAAAGAAGCACCCATGTCAGCACCTTTACCTTGCTGGATTAAGATCAAGCCTACTAGACCAATCGCAACCAACAAGTAAACAACCATTAGAACTTCATACATATTATGCGCTCATCGCTATCGTACATAAACTGAGAAATTCGGTAGCATTGAGGCTTACACCACCAATCAATCCACCGTCTACATCAGGCTGGGCAAACAAGTCTGCCGCATTACTCGGTGTTACGCTACCACCGTACAAAATCCTGATATTTTCTCCGATAAATGGAGATACTTCAGAGAGGCGCTTGCGAATGAACGCATGAACTTCTTGAGCCTGCTCTGGCGTAGCGCTCTTACCTGTCCCTACTGCCCATAATGGCTCGTAAGCGATAATAGCGTTATCAAAAGCCATGGTGCCATTTTTTTCAATGACCACATCTAGTTCTTCAGCAATGACTTCAAAAGTGCGTCTTGCTTCACGAGCTGGACCTGACTCACCAACACATAGAATTGGTGTTAAACCGTGCTTTTGAGCTGCAGCAAATTTCTCTGCTACGATATCACTCGTCTCTCCGTACATACGGCGACGTTCTGAATGACCGATAATCACATATCGACATCCTGAATCTTTTAACATCTGACCAGATATTTCACCAGTATAAGCACCAAAGTCATGTTGACTTATATTTTGAGTACCCATTCTGACTAAGCAACCATTTAAGGCTTCTTTATTTTCATCTAGCAGTTGTCGTACACTTTCTAAGTAAATAGAAGGTGGACACAAAACCACTTCCGCTGAATCATCTTGTAGCTTGGTAGCGAATTTTTTGAAAAGCTCTTGTGCTAATTGAGCACTGCCATTCATTTTCCAGTTACCAGCAACCATCGGACGTCTAAGTGCCATCACTGTCTCCTTTGAAAGCGGCGTGAATAATAGCGAACCACTTGTTAAGTTACAATACCTAAAGGCGTTATTTTTAATAATCTTGGTGTGAACGCATATTTTTTACGCTGCAAATAAGCGCGCTGTACGATTAATGATTAGTTTGTTTTTAATTTAATCGCAACAACGCCACTCAGCTTGTAGTTCAACCTAAAACTAAACTAAATTACGTACCGCATCTGCAATATAGTTAGCATATTCTGTCACCGCGGCTTGATCATCGCCTTCAACCATTACACGTAGTAATGGCTCTGTACCCGACTTGCGCAATAAGACCCGGCCACGGGCACCAAGCTTTTGCTCTACTTCAGCTTGTGCAGCCAATACGCTATCAGATGTTAGCGGGTCATTATCACCTTCAAATCTCACATTAACAAGCACTTGAGGCAACATAGTAATATTCTCTGTTAGTTGCTCAAGGGTTGCATTTTGGCGCTGCATTGCAGCTAACACTAAAATACCGGCGACAATGCCATCTCCAGTAGTGCCATGATCAAGATTTAAGATATGACCTGAGTTTTCACCACCAATACGCCAGTCATGCTCTTTTAGTAACTCCATAACATAGCGGTCACCCACTTTGGAGCGCACAAATGGAATACTGAGCTCTTGTAATGCTAGGTCTAAACCAAGGTTTGACATTTGTGTCCCTACAACGCCACCTCGTAATACACCACTTTTTTGAGCATCTGCGGCTAAAATATAAAGAATTTCGTCGCCATCAATAACACGCCCATGTCGATTGACCATCATAATACGGTCACCGTCACCATCTAACGCAATACCAAGATCAGCATTTTCAGCCAGTACAGTTTCACAGATTTTTGCCATTGAAGTCGCACCAACTTTATCGTTGATGTTTAAACCATTTGGCTTGTCACCAATAGCAATCACCTCAGCACCAAGCTCTCTAAATACACTCGGAGCGATGTGATAAGTTGCTCCGTGAGCGCAATCAACCACAATTTTAAGCCCGCTTAGCGTTTGCTCTGCTGGGAAGTGACCTTTACAATATTCGATATAGCGACCTGCAGCATCATCAATACGATTAACCTTGCCCAATAAATGAGATTCGACGCAAGTCAGTGGCTTTTCCAATTCAGCTTCAATTTCAAGCTCAACATCATCATCTAATTTGCTGCCATCATTGGCAAAAAACTTAATACCGTTATCGTAATAAGGGTTGTGAGATGCACTTATAACAATCCCCGCTTCAGCGCGGAAGGTGCGAGTTAGGTAAGCAACAGCAGGTGTCGGCATAGGACCAATTAGCATTACATCTAGACCTGCTGCCGATAGACCCGCTTCTAATGCCGATTCAAATAGGTAACCTGAGATACGAGTGTCTTTACCGATAATCACTTTATGCGTGCCCGCGCGAGACAACACTCGCCCAGCCGCCCAACCAAGTTTAAGCGCTAATTCAGGGGTCATTTTACCCGCGCCTACTTTACCGCGAATACCATCGGTACCAAAAAATTGTCTTTGTTTCACTTGAACTCCAATTTAACTAAACAGGTAGATCTAACTCCGTTGATCTTCCTTAAAAATATAAAACATAAATAAGCAGATATGCGCCTAGACAGCATATCTCTGCCAATCTATCAGCCAAGCACTAGGCCAAGCGCTCAAAATTATCTGTAGCTTGCAGTACCGCAATCATATCGCAGGTTTCTTGCACATCATGAACGCGCACGATCTTTGCACCTGCTTGAACTGCCAACATATTACCAGTAAGTGTGGCACTTAATCTTTGTGATACCTCACGTCCAAGTAATTGACCGAACATACTCTTACGCGATAATCCTGCAAGTACGGGTAGGTTAAATTTGCCAAACTCATTCATTCGGTTAAGCAGCTCATAGTTATGAGCTAAGGTTTTACCAAAACCAAAACCAGGATCAAGCACAATATGCTCGCGCTTAATTCCCGCAGCTAGGCAGGCATCAATTCGATCTTGAAAAAAATGACTAATATCGCTGATGATATCACTATATTGAGGCGCATCCTGCATGGTTCGAGGCTGTCCCTGCATATGCATCAAACATACAGGCACATTAAGCTTGGCCGCAGTTTTAAGCGCATCTGGTTCTTGCAGCGCCCTAACATCATTAATCAGGTGCGCTCCGGCATTCACCGCAGCTGCCATCACCTGAGCTTTACTGGTGTCAATAGAAATCCACACATCATGATTTTTGGCGACATAGTCAATTAACGGCAGCACACGCTTGAGTTCATCTTCAAGTGAGACATCTTTAGCACCGGGACGCGTAGATTCTCCACCTATATCAATGATCTTCGCGCCTTGTGCGACCATTAAATCTGCTTGCTGACAAGCTGTTGCGAAACAAGAAAACTCACCGCCATCAGAAAAAGAGTCTGGGGTCACATTAAGGATCCCCATGACAATTGGACGACTTAAATCGAGTGTTGAATTACCTGAGATTAATTTCGACAAAATAGTGTTCCCTAAACAAGAAAACCCCTAAAAGGGGTTTTCTTAAATCAACCTAAAGCTTACTTAGCCGGAGACTCGTCAGCGTCGCTGACATCTGGCTTATCTTCTTTAGCTTGCTGGCTTTCTTCCTGCTTGACCTCTTCGGTCTTCACCGCTTGAGCATTGTTGCTGTCGTTGTCGTTAGACTGTTGATCTTTTTGCCACTCAGCAGGCATACGCACTTCACGGCGCGCCATTAGATCATCAATTTGATTCGCATCAATGGTTTCATACTTCATTAACGCATCTTTCATGGCATGCAAAATATCCATATTCTCTGTCAAGAATGTATGTGCACGATCATAGTTCGAATCAATTAACTGCTTAACTTCAGCATCGATAATACGCGCAGTGTCGTCAGACATATGCTGAGACTTACCCATGCTACGTCCTAAGAACACTTCGTTTTCATCTTCTGCGTAAAGTACTGGACCAAGTTTTTCAGAGAAACCCCATTGCGTAACCATGTTACGTGCAATAGAAGTTGCATACTTAATATCTTGCGACGCACCAGTAGAAACCTTTTCACTACCGTAGATCAAATCTTCAGCAATACGTCCGCCGTAGGCAACTGAGATTTGGCTCTCAAGTTTACGACGACTTTGGCTGATAGCATCCGCTTCAGGTAAGAAGAAGGTTACGCCTAATGCACGACCACGAGGAATAATAGTCACCTTATGCACAGGGTCGTGCTCAGGTACTAAACAACCTACGATGGCATGACCCGCTTCATGGTAAGCAGTCATCTCTTTCTCTTCTTCAGACATAACCATAGTGCGGCGCTCTGCACCCATCATGATTTTATCTTTAGCGCTTTCAAACTCTTCCATACCAACCACACGGCGGCTGTTACGCGCAGCAAACAAGGCTGCTTCGTTAACAAGGTTTGCAAGATCTGCACCAGAGAAACCTGGTGTACCACGGGCAATAACGCTTGCTTTAACGCCATCAGCTAAAGGCACTTTACGCATGTGTACTTTAAGGATCTGTTCACGACCACGTACATCAGGTAAACCAACAACCACTTGACGGTCAAAACGACCTGGACGAAGTAGTGCAGCATCAAGTACGTCCGGACGGTTAGTCGCCGCGATAACAATAATACCTTCGTTACCTTCGAAACCATCCATCTCAACTAGCATTTGGTTCAGTGTTTGCTCACGCTCATCGTGACCACCACCTACACCAGCGCCACGTTGCCGACCTACAGCGTCGATCTCATCAATAAAGATAATACAAGGCGCAGATTTTTTAGCTTGCTCGAACATGTCACGAACACGCGATGCACCAACACCCACGAACATCTCTACGAAATCAGAACCTGAAATAGTAAAGAACGGTACTTTTGCTTCACCGGCAATCGCCTTAGCAAGCAAAGTCTTACCCGTACCAGGAGGACCAACTAAAAGCACACCCGTTGGAATTCGACCACCCAGTTTTTGGAATTTTGTCGGCTCTTTTAGGTAATCAACCAACTCTTTAACGTCTTCTTTTGCTTCGTCACAACCAGCAACATCACCAAAAGTCGTTTTAATTTGGTCTTCGCTCATCAATTTGGCTTTACTCTTACCAAACGACATCGCGCCTTTACCGCCACCGCCTTGCATCTGACGCATGAAGAAAATCCATACACCGATAAGCAATAGCATCGGGAACCAAGAGATAAAGATTTGAGTTAAGAAACCCGACTCTTCAGCTTCTTGTCCTTTCATCATAATGCCTTTACGGTCAAGATCATTGATCAAATCAAGATCTGGCATCGGCATGATGGTGACAAATTTCTCACCAGAACGTGTGGTACCTTCAATAGTGCGCTGATCGCTTTTTACTTCAACAGAACTAATCTGCCCTGAGCGAACATCGTCCAAAAAGGTTGAATAATCCATCTTCGCCTTAGTTGATGAAGAGGGGGAATAGCCCTGAAAAACTGACATCAACACAACAGCGATGACAACCCAGAGAATTAAATTTTTTGCCATGTCACTCAAATTACTCGACCTCTTTTAAAGTCTTTCGAAAACAAATGTTAGAGTACTTACGATAGATTACTATAACTTGTAGCCCGTCGCCACAAGATAGACTTCACGTGAACGTGGTCGTGAAGAATCGGGCTTACGTGTTTTAACTGTTTTAAACGCCTCTTTAACCGCTTTCATGTATTCATCAAAGCCCTCCCCCTGAAAGACTTTAACTGCAAAGCTGCCATTGGGTGCCAAAACTTGATGACACATATCTAATGCTAGCTCTACTAAATACATGGCACGCGGTTGGTCAACGCCACCTGAACCACTCATATTAGGTGCCATATCAGATAGCACCACATCTACTTTATCATCACCAACTCGAGTTAATAATGCATCAAGTACTTTTTCTTCGCGGAAATCACCCTGTAGGAAATCAACACCAACAATAGGATCCATCGGTAAGATATCACAAGCAATAACTTGACCGTTATCACCCGCTAATTTCACCGCGATTTGCGACCAACCACCCGGCGCCGCCCCTAAATCGACAACTGTCATCCCCGGACGAATGAGTTTATCTTTTTCTTGGATCTCTTCAAGTTTAAAGGCCGCACGCGACCTCAAACCGCGCTTTTGCGACAGTTTGACATAGTGATCGTCGAAATGTTCCTGCATCCAGCGAGAAGAGCTAGCCGTTCGTTTTTTTCCTGACATTTAAAATCCGCAACAAAATTGAGAGTTACACAAAGACTATATAAGGGTAGAATAGCGGGTTTTCAACAGTAACTCAGCATAAAGTTGGTATAAATGAACTTAACAACCAAACAAAAACAGCACTTAAAAGGCTTAGCGCATGGTCTCAAGCCTGTAGTGATGCTTGGTGGCAACGGCCTGACTGAAGGTGTACTGGCTGAAATTGATAATGCACTTTCTTATCATGAATTGATTAAAGTGAAAGTAGCCTCTGGTGACAGAGAACTTAAAAACGCTATCGTAGACGCCATTGTACGTGAAACTCAAGCTGAAAAAGTACAGCTTATTGGTCACGTTTTAGTACTGTTCCGTCAGTCTGAAGAAATGAAAATTGCTTTGCCAAAAGCAAAGTAAATTCGCAAAGATAGCTTTAGCCAATAAAGTTATTAATGCAAGATAAATAAAAAGAGCCGCTGTTTACACAGCGGCTCTTTTTTTGACTTTTAGCTGTATAAATTAAGGCGCGTCGCTAATCGGCTCAACTTTATAGTGCTCAGCACTTACCTTTAAGTACTCAGGCAAACAGGTGCCAACCGAAATCGATGAAATTGTGCCAATCATAATGCCAAGGAACATTGCGATTGAAAAACCTTGTAACGGCGTGCCTCCCATTATCCATAGCGCAGCTACGGTAAACAGGGTTGTGCCACTAGTCACCATAGTGCGGGAAAAGGTTGCCTTCACTGCACTACTGCAAATCTCATCTATTGCCATCTTTGGTTTTGCTATCAGCACTTCCCTTACCCTATCCGCAATCACAATTGAGTCATTCAGTGAATAACCTAAAATCGCCAATACTGCCGCCAAAATGGTTAAATTAAACTCCATCTGCGTTAAGGAGAAAAACGCCAGTACAAAAATCACATCGTGAAATAGTGCTAGTAATGCCCCGCTAGCCAAACGCCATTCAAAGCGAAAACTCAAATAACCTAAAATACACAACATTGCAGCCAGTAACGCTAGTCCACCTTGCTCTGCTAACTCTTGACCGATTTGCGGACCAACGATACTCGAATTAAGCACTTCTACATTATCAGTTAGTGGCGCTAAAACAGACTGAATATCTGCAGATGCGCCACTATCAACTTTAGCGTATCTAAGTACCCAACGACCCGGTTCTCCAGCTGAGATCACACTGACTTCTTGTTTGGAATCATGACCCAAAACTTGGCTTATTTGCGCAGCTTTAATACTCGGATCTAACTTAACCTCAGTAACAATACCACCAGTAAAATCAAGACCCCAATTGAATCCATTCGTCACAATAATAGCAACCGATGCCAGCATGATCAGTAATGAGAAAACACTAGAAAGGTAACGTGCCTTGGTTAATTTACCTAAACTACTCATATTATTAAATTTCATATTACACCTTCACGTTACGACTAAAGTTACGACCATAAGCCCAGTTGATAAGGGCTCTCGATGCAAATATTCCAGTAAACATACTGGTTAGTAGACCGAGCCCCAAGGTCAAAGCAAAACCTTGAATAGGTCCATTGCCAATAGCGTAAAGTACAACTGCGGTGATCATCGTGGTGAAGTTAGCATCGACAATGGTTGAAAACGCACTATCAAATCCTCTATCAATCGCATGAGCAAAACTTCTGCCCTCTTTTAACTTATCTTTAATACGTTCAAAAATAAGTACGTTAGTATCAACTGCCATACCGACAGTAAGTACTAACCCAGCAATACCTGGCAACGTCAAAACTGCCCCCGGAATTAATGCCATTAACCCAAAAATTAGGATCATATTGGCCATAAGTGCCACGTTGGCAACCCATCCAAGGCGGCGATACCAAAGCCCCATAAATAACAGGGTAACGCCCATGCCTAATGCCAGTGCTGAAAAACCGTTAGTGATGTTTTCTTCCCCTAAGCTCGGCCCAATTGTGCGCTCTTCCACTATGGTGACAGGCGCTGTCATCGAGCCCGCTCTGAGTAGTAACGCTAACTCCTGTGCCTGCGCATAATTGCCGGCTCCGGTAATACTAAAGCGGTCACCTAATTGTGATTGGATCGTGGCAACACTAATGACCTCGGTACTCTGGCGGATCTGGCCGTTTTCGTCACGGCTATATTCACTGTACGAAGTCGCCATTGGCTTACCAATATTGTCGCGAGAGAAATCCGACATCATTGAGCCGCCTTCCCTATCAAGGTGAATAACGACTTCAGGCAACCCCATCTCACCAAGCGTCGCTCTGGCATCAACAATGTGCTCACCACCGAGTACTGGGCGTCTGGCAACATAAACAGCTTGTCCATGCTCATCTTTTAACGTTTGCGCATTAACCGAACCTGCCTGCTTAACTTGATAAAAAGCTAAACTGGCTGTCGCACCAATCACTGACTTGGCTGCGGCAGGATCTTGCACACCAGGTAATTCAATGCGAATACGGTGCTCGCCTTGGCGCTGCACCACAGCTTCAGTAATACCAAGTTGCTCAATGCGACTGCGCATAATTTGTAAATTTTGCTTTACCGTCAAATCACGAATATTAAGCTTCTCTGCTTCTGATAAAGCCACTTGTAATGATTTATCGCCAGCATTAGATATTTGCCAATTCGGATACTGCTTATTAATAAATTCACGAATAGCCGCGCGCTGAGTCAGATCTGCAGTTTGGATCTGCACCCGACCATCAACTTGCTGCTTTACACTCACTCCAAATAACGAGTCTTGGCGTACAAATTGTCTAACCGCTTCGATAAAAGCATTATTATGCAGTTTATAAACAGGCTCGATCTCTACATCTAGTAAGAACTGCACTCCACCACGTAGATCGAGTCCAAGCTTTATTGGGTTAAACCCGAGAGACAACAACCAGTTTGGCGCTGCGGGAGCCAAGGTTAATGTCAATTTAGAAGGATCTTTTACCTGCTGACTTAGAAGGGTTTTAAGCTGTGTCTGCTGAGCATTATCAGCAAGAATAACCGTTGTTTGCCCATTGCTTTGATCAATTCGTTTTAAATCTATGCCATGGGATATTAATAACTGATGCAGCTCCAACGGATTAACATTAAGTTCAGCTTCCGGGGCAATTTGCACAGCAGCATCTTCGCCAAAAAATGTGGGTAATGCGCTAAATAACATGACGGTAATAGTGACCACTAACAGCACATACTTCCACGCTGAGTAATGGTTTAAAATAGTGGTTTGTTTTTGCTCTCTCATAGTTCGCTCTTCACTGAATACGCGATGGTGAACAACCTAAATAATACGGGGGTTCCCGCATTTAATGGCAGTTCATTGATCGATACCGAGAGTGCTAGTTTGTTTATTAGCCAGAGTGTTACCCGCTTTTAATTAACTGGTAACTCGCAAACTGCTTAACTATGGCGGCGCAACGCTAATGCACTGATTAACAGATGTTATCTAACAGAGTGCACATAACGTCGATGACCTACGCCAATAGTTTTATGGTTTACGAAAACATAAACTCAAAGCCAAGCTTATAAAAAAGCCGAAACTAGACCATTCTCGATAGCTGTGTTGTTTAAAAATGAAATGAGATAAACCCTTAGGTTTATCGAGACTAAGCTCGAGCTTGAGAGAAGCGATATAACAGGTTGGATTCTTTCCAAGCAGCAAGTCGATATGCACAACTATTTACGTGCAATACCCAATCTGCTGCAGGTTTAACATCGATTCGATAACCGATAGCTAGCGAAGGGATAGGTGGTGATGAAAACTCAAACGCCAATTCATATTGTGGCCGACTCTGCTGCGGATCATGTTGTGAAAAGCTAATAAAACGCTGTGAAACAGCCTGAATATACTCAGATTCATTACCACTTGATTGTTTGGCAGGGTGTTCTTTTAGCGTCACAGGTAACCCCACTTGGGCGAGATCTGATGACAACAAAACATTTGAATAATGCTCTAGAGGTTGAAACTCTGTACTGACTGCAATTGGCTGTTGAGTTTGGTTCTGTTCAGACGCAGTTACATGCATAGGTGAAAGGAAAAATCCCCCTATGAACAACATAACTAATCCAAAACGCCAAAATAACTGCACTCGAGCCCTATTCAACCTGCTTTACAATAAAAGCTATACTAAACCTAGAAGATAAATGTTACCAATAGATAAATTGCTTTTTTAGCAACTTAAACAAAAAAACCGCTAACAAGCGGTTTTTTTATCATCACCTAAACGCAGCAGCAATTAAATGTAGTCAACTTTAATGATTTCAAAATCGTTAGTGCCACCAGGCGTCACAATTGAGATCTCATCATCAAGGTTTTTACCAATTAGTCCACGAGCAATCGGAGAGCTAACTGAAATCAAATTTTCTTTAATATTCGCTTCATCTTCGCCTACGATGCGGTAGGTCACTTCTTCGTCTGTGTCCAGATTTAAAATGGTAACCGTAGAGCCAAAGATAACACGGCCATTGTTGGCCATAGTGGTCACGTCGATGATCTGAGCGTGAGAAAGCTTACCTTCGATGTCTCTTACGCGTGCTTCACACAAACCTTGCTCTTCACGTGCAGCATGATACTCAGCATTTTCTTTTAAATCGCCAAGTTCACGCGCTTCACCGATCGCTTCAGCAATTTGTGGGCGACGCTCAAATTTAAGATAATCTAATTCTTTACGCAGCTGTTCAGCACCGACAACTGTCATTGGAACTGTACTCATAAGTTTCTTTCGTCTCCTTTAAAACAAAAGCATGCCTCACCGAATCAAAATATCAGTGAGGTAAATCATCTGGTGGAATCGCGTTATTGTATACGCTGGGGGCAAGTGATGCACTTAAATCCGTATTCACTCGCGCTATATGAAACTAATCTAGCCAAAACATGGACTCTAAACATAGAGCTTACTCAACCTTGCTCCGAGTTGCTAGCTATGGCTGATAAATTTTATTTTAGAAAATAAAAAAGGCCGCTATAGCGGCCTTTTAAACAACAGCTTAGCTAATTACTGACTAATGCGTTTATGTAACTCTTGAACAGAATTCACGTTAGAACGATCATCTGCAGAGTGCGCCATACAAGTTGCAAATGCAGCGTTTAGTGTCGTTGTGTAGTTCACTTTGTAACGCAGTGCACCACGACGAAGTTGACGTGAGTCTTCAATCGCCTTACGACCTTCTGTTGTGTTAACAATGTAGGTGTACTCACCATTCTTGATACGGTCAAGAATATGTGGGCGACCTTCATGCACTTTATTAACTAAACGTGGGTTAATGCCCGCTTCACCTAGGATAACCGCTGTACCGTGAGTAGCATCAATTTGGTAGCCCAGTTCAATCAACTTAGCAGCTAGCTCAGCAACACGTGCTTTATCGCTGTTACGTACAGACAATAATGCACGACCAGACTTAGGTACTTCAGATGTCGCACCAAGCTGTGCTTTCGCATAAGCTTCAGCAAACGTGTCACCTACCCCCATGACTTCACCAGTAGAGCGCATTTCAGGGCCTAATAGTGGATCAACACCTGGGAACTTGTTAAACGGCAATACCACTTCTTTTACAGAGTAGAATGGCGGAATAACTTCTTCAGTGAAGTTCTGTGATTTTAGGCTTTGGCCTGCCATCACTCGCGCTGCGATCTTAGCTAATGGCACACCGGTAGCTTTAGATACAAATGGTACGGTTCGCGCTGCACGAGGGTTAACTTCAATCATATAGATCTCGTTATCCTTCACCGCAAACTGCACGTTCATCAAACCGACAACACCAAGTTCCATTGCAAGTTTGCCCACTTGCTCACGCATGCGGTCTTGAATGTCTTGGCTTAGGCTGTATGGAGGCAGTGAACAACCCGAGTCACCAGAGTGAACACCCGCTTGCTCGATATGCTCCATGATTGAGCCAATTACGACTGTTTCACCATCACATACTGCGTCGATGTCGATTTCAATTGCGTTATCTAAGAAGTGGTCTAGTAGCACTGGAGACGCATTAGATACACTTACCGCTTCGTTAAAGTAACGACGTAAATCTTGCTCGTCATAAACGATTTCCATTGCGCGGCCACCGAGTACATATGACGGACGAACAACTAACGGATAACCGATACGCTCTGCTGAAATAACTGCACCTTCAACCGTTGTAACAGTATCGTTTTCTGGCTGTTTCATGCCTAAGCGTTCAATCGCTTGCTGGAAACGCTCACGGTCTTCAGCACGGTCAATCGCGTCAGGGCTAGTACCAATAATTGGCACACCAGCAGCTTCTAGGTCGCGTGCCAGTTTAAGTGGTGTTTGACCACCGTATTGCACGATAACGCCTTTTGGCTTTTCGATATGAACAATTTCAAGTACATCTTCAAAAGTTACAGGCTCAAAGTACAAGCGATCTGATGTGTCGTAGTCGGTAGAAACTGTTTCAGGGTTACAGTTAACCATGATAGTTTCATAGCCGTCTTCACGTAGCGCTAATGCCGCGTGTACACAGCAGTAATCGAATTCGATACCTTGACCGATACGGTTTGGACCGCCACCTAATACCATGATCTTTTCACGAGTAGATGGGTTCGCTTCACACTCTTCTTCATACGTTGAGTACATGTATGCGGTATCAGTTGAAAACTCTGCCGCACAAGTATCTACACGCTTATAAACAGGGTGAATATCAAAGCGAGCGCGTAGTTTACGCACTTCAGTTTCGCTCACGCCAGCAAGTGCCGCTAAACGAGCATCGGCAAAACCTTTACGCTTTAACTGGCGAAGTGTGTGTTCATTCAGACCAGCTAGACCTTGCTCAGCAACCAGTGCTTCGCTCTTTAACAAGTCTTCAAGTTGCACAAGGAACCAAGGGTCGATGTTAGTTAACGCAAACACATCTTCCACAGAAAGGCCTGCACGGAATGCATCGGCAATGTACCAAATACGGTCTGCACCTGGTTCTTTTAACTCGTGACGAATACGTGTTAAAGCTTCAGGTTCTGCCAAATCAATGTGCGGACAAAGGCCATGTTTGCCAACTTCAAGACCACGTAGTGCCTTTTGTAGCGACTCTTGGAAAGTACGACCAATTGCCATCACTTCACCCACAGATTTCATCTGTGTGGTTAGGCGGTCATTTGCACCGGCAAATTTTTCGAAGTTAAAGCGTGGAACCTTAGTTACCACATAGTCGATTGCTGGTTCAAACGATGCAGGTGTTGCACCACCAGTAATGTCGTTGCTTAGTTCATCAAGAGTGAAACCAACCGCTAGCTTAGCTGCGATTTTAGCAATCGGGAAACCGGTTGCTTTCGATGCTAGTGCAGAAGAGCGCGATACACGTGGGTTCATCTCGATGATAACCATACGGCCATCTTTCGGGTTAATACCAAACTGTACGTTTGAACCACCTGTTTCAACACCAATTTCACGCAGAACAGCTAGCGAAGCATTACGCATCAACTGGTATTCTTTGTCTGTTAGTGTTTGCGCTGGAGCAACTGTAATTGAGTCACCAGTATGAACGCCCATTGGGTCAAAGTTTTCGATAGAACATACGATAATACAGTTATCGTTGCGGTCACGGACCACTTCCATCTCGTACTCTTTCCAACCAATCAAAGATTCGTCGATAAGCAGTTCGTTAGTTGGCGATAGCTCAAGACCTTGAGAACAGATATCCTCAAACTCTTCTTTGTTGTAAGCGATACCACCGCCGCTACCACCCATAGTGAAAGACGGACGAATGATACATGGGAAGCCAACTTGCTCAAGTACCTTGTAAGCATCTTCCATTGAGTGGGCGATACCCGCACGCGGACACTCAAGACCAATCGACTTCATTGCTTTGTCGAAACGGCTACGGTCTTCAGCCTTGTCGATTGCATCGGCGGTTGCACCAATCATATCAACGTTAAACTCTTTTAGTACGCCGCGGCTTTCAAGCTCTAGAGCACAGTTAAGTGCAGTTTGGCCGCCCATTGTTGGCAAAATTGCGTCTGGACGCTCTTTGGCAATAATGTTGCGTACCACTTCCCACTGGATTGGCTCGATGTAAGTTGCATCGGCCATTTCAGGGTCAGTCATAATCGTTGCAGGGTTAGAGTTAACAAGAATAACTCGGTAACCTTCTTCGCGTAGGGCTTTACAGGCTTGAGCGCCTGAGTAGTCAAACTCACAGGCTTGACCAATTACAATCGGTCCAGCACCTAGGATAAGAATACTCTTTATATCTGTACGTTTTGGCATTGCTTAAATCTTCTCCCGGATGAAGTTACTACTTGGCGTTTTTACGGTACAACTCAATCAAATCAATGAAATGATTAAATAATGGCGCGGCATCATGTGGTCCAGGGCTAGCCTCAGGGTGACCTTGGAAACTAAATGCAGGCTTATCAGTCAGGTGAATACCTTGCAATGAACCATCAAATAGCGACTTGTGAGTCACCTTAATGTTGGCTGGTAGTGAGGCTTCATCAGCAGCAAAACCGTGGTTTTGGCTGGTGATCATCACATTACCTTGCTCGATATTACTCACTGGATGGTTAGCACCATGGTGACCAAACTTCATTTTCAGTGTTTTAGCACCTGAAGCCAGTGCCAGTAGCTGGTGACCAAGACAGATACCAAAAACTGGAATATCAGTCTTTAAGATCTCTTGAATCGCCGCAATAGCATAATCACATGGCTCTGGGTCGCCAGGACCGTTTGATAGGAAAACCCCATCAGGATTCATCGCTAGCACTTCGCTAGCAGGAGTTTGAGCTGGAACTACTGTTACGTCACAACCGCGGTCAACTAACATACGTAGGATGTTGCGCTTAACACCATAGTCGTAAGCAACCACTTTATACTTTAGTTCAGCTTCAGGAGTGTCAGATGGCAAACCGCCAACTAAACGCCAGCTGCCGCTGCGCCATGAGTAGGTTTCATTTGTTGTAACTTCTTTAGCTAAATCCATGCCTTTAAGACCAGGGAAGGCTTTAGCTGCAGCTAGCGCTTTAGCTTCATCTAAATCACCAACCATGATACAACCGGCTTGGGCGCCTTTTTCACGTAGGATACGAGTTAATTTACGGGTATCGATATCAGCAATACCAACAACGTTGTTAGCGATCAAATAATCACTTAAAGATTGCTGATTTCGAAAATTACTTGCCACTAATGGCAAGTCTCTAATGATAAGGCCACAAGCATGAACAGAATCAGATTCTGTATCTTCTTCATTGGTACCAGTATTACCAATATGTGGATAAGTGAGGGTGACCATTTGACGTGAATATGATGGATCAGTCAAAATTTCTTGGTAACCAGTCATTGAAGTGTTAAATACAACTTCACCAACAGACATCCCTTCAGCACCGATAGCAGTGCCAGAAAAAATGGTTCCATCTTCAAGTACGAGTAAGGCAGACTTTGTCAACGCGACCTCCGGAAAGAGCCAAATCATTGAAATTAATTGTTTTTTATGTGTTTTTAAAATACCAACTTTCGCTAAAATGCAAAATTTTGACAAATTCCGCCGATTTTATATGTAAAATAACAACCTGTCCATAGTACAAATAAGAAATTTGTCAAAAAATTTTTTTAGCAAAAAAAAACCGCTAATAGCGGTTTTAAATAATTATGCTTTCAAGCCTAAGACTTGCTGCATATCATAAAGCCCGGCATCTTGATCGACTAACCAAGTTGCCGCGCGCATTGCACCATTAGCAAAGGTCATTCGACTTGAGGCTTTATGAGTGATCTCCAAACGTTCACCGATATCGGCAAACAAGGCTGTGTGCTCACCCACAATGTCACCGGCACGCACAGTCGCAAAACCTATGGTTTCTCTGTCACGCTCACCGGTAATACCTTCACGACCATAAACCGCACATTTTTCTAGATCCCGGCCTAGGGTTTCAGCAATCACTTCGCCCATTTTTAATGCCGTACCCGATGGTGCATCTTTTTTATATCTATGGTGACCTTCGATGATCTCAATATCGCTGTAATGGCCCATAACCTCTGCGGCAACTTCAAGTAGCTTCCACATCAAATTTACGCCAACAGCCATATTCGGTGCCATAACAATAGGTACTTGGTCGGCATATGCTGAAATCTGCTCTTTCTGAGCATGATTAAAGCCTGTAGTACCAATAACAATTGCCTTGCCGTGCTTTGCACACCAGTCTGTGTGAATAACAGAAGCCTCTGGCGAGGTAAAATCGATGAGTACATCGAAATCATCGACCGCTTTATCGAGAGAGTCAGTAATCGCCACGTTCATCGCGCCAACCCCAGCTAGCTCACCTGCGTCAACGCCCATCAGCGTTGAGCCCGCTCGTTCAATCGCTGCACCTAACAAAATTAATTCATTTTGTTTTGCTGCCTCAATAAGAGTACGTCCCATGCGGCCGCTGCCACCGGTAATTGCCACTCTTACGCGTTCACTCATCTCTGTTACTCCCTGCAAATGTCAAAAAAAAGCCTAAGTATTAACTTAGGCTTATTGTCTAACTTAGATAATATCTAATAGCTCAACTTCGAAAACTAAAGTTGAGTAAGGTGGGATAGCAGCACCAGCGCCACGCTCACCGTATGCAAGGTGTTGTGGTACAAACAGTCTCCACTTAGAACCAACAGGCATTAGTTGTAGCGCTTCAGTCCAACCAGCGATAACGCCAGAAACTGGGAACTCAGCTGGCTCGCCACGTGTAACAGAGCTATCAAACACATCACCAGAAATGAAAGTACCGTGGTAGTGAGTACGCACAGTAGAATCGTAACCAGGCTTGTCACCGTTACCTTCAGTGATGATTTCGTACTGAAGACCAGACTCTAGCGTTACAACACCGTCACGGGCGCCGTTTTCAGCTAGGTACTTTTCACCTTCTTCAGAAGCAGCTGCAGCAGCTTCTTCTTGTACTTTCTGAATACGTTTGCTGATTTCAGTGAATGCAATTTGCATATCTTGCATAGATACAACGCTTTCTTTACCTTCGAATGCGTCAGATAGACCCAATTGAACAGCAGAAATATCGATACCTTCAAACGAGTTAGCCGCTAGTTGCTCACCTAGTTGGCGACCAACACCGTAACTTGCTTGACCTTCAATTGTACTGAACTTATCAGACATAATGATTGTACTCTCAATTATTCAATGAATTTTCGCGCGCAACTTTATCATATCTATTGTGATATTGCCCTAAAAACTGACGTTATTTTGGGCGTTGGCAAATATTTTTCACACTTGCTCTGCTCTGTTGATATAAGGGCTGCGCTTTTGTCTGCATTTGTTGCAACTGAGCGATACGTTGACCATGAGATGGATGTGTAGAAAGTAACTCAGGCCCCTGCTCTCCACCGGCTTTTGCCATATTCTTCCATAGTTCTACGCTTGCTGCAGGATCAAAGCCCGCTCTTGCCATTAGCTCAACCCCCATTACATCGGCCTCTGTCTCTTGGCTGCGGCCATAGGGAAGTATGTAACCCACCTGCACACCTAGGCCTAATGCCGCCATATACAGATCTTTATCAGCAATACCGCCAGCACCAAGCGCAATGTCAGCCAATTGCATACCCGCGCCAGTTAACTGTGCGCGAGAGACTTGTTCATTACTGTGGTTGGCAAGTACATGGGCGATTTCATGACCGATTACGGTTGCTAGCTGATCAGCGCTAACCGCCACATCAAGTAAGCCGGTATACACGCCTATATGACCACCCGGCAACGCAAACGCATTAACTTGGTCGGATTTGAAGACAACAACTTCCCATGGCAAGTTTTGTTGCGGCAAAGCAGCCGTCACTCTGTCAGCCACACACTGAACGTAGGCATTAATCGCTTTATCTTGGTTGATTGTTTCTTGCTGTTTGATTTGCGTGAATGAGGACTCACCTAGCTGGGCCATCTCTTGGGATGAAAATAGCAATGTTTGACTGCGACCTGTCGGTGACTGATTTGTGGCACAGCCAGTTAACAACAGCGCTGCACTCAGCAGTAATAGTATTCCTTTCATATCTTGCTCTCTTCCATAAATAATACCAATTAGTATAAGAAGTTGATCTACTCAGAGCGATTTTGGCAAACTAATTCAAGGCGAATAACTGAAAGAATGGTTACTCCCTTGTGAAGTTATTCAACGCAGAAGTAGGCAGCCAAAACCGCTCCAGAATGGCGACTAAATCTTTATACTAATTGGTATAATAAAAGCCCCGCTATTGCGAGGCTTAAATTATATACCGAAAGGTACCGATATTAGCTATTTAGATCTTGAAAGAACTTCTTCACACCATCGAAGAAACCTTCAGCTTTTGGGCTGTGCTTCTTTGATTGGCCGGTTAATGTTTCTTCAAATTCACGTAATAACTCTTTTTGACGCTCATTAAGGTTAACCGGGGTTTCCATCACAACCTTACAAAGCAAATCACCTACTGCATGGCTGCGTACCGACTTAACGCCTTTACCACGCATACGGAACATACGGCCTGTTTGAGTTTCAGCAGGGATCTTAAGATTGACTTTGCCATCAAGTGTTGGCACTTCAATCTCACCACCAAGAGCAGCCTTGCTGAACGAGATAGGCACTTCACAATAAAGGTTATTGCCATCACGTTGGAAAATAGCATGTTCACGCACGCTAACTTGTACGTATAGATCGCCTGGAGGTGCGCCATACTCGCCCGCTTCACCTTCGCCAGATAGACGAATGCGATCGCCTGTATCCACACCAGCTGGGATCTTAACTGAAAGCGTTTTGCTCTTTTCAACACGACCTTCACCATGACACTTGTTACAAGGATCTTTGATGATCTTGCCGCGGCCATGACAGGTTGGACATGCCTGCTGCACCGCGAAGAAACCTTGGCGCATTTGTACTTGGCCTTGACCGTGACAGGTGCCACAAGTTGTTGGCGTAGTGCCTTTCTTTGCACCGCTGCCGTCACACACGTCACAAGCAGCAAGTGTTGGGATGCGTAACTCTTTAGTTAAACCTCTTACCGCTTCTTCTAGAGAAAGTTCAAGGTTATAACGCAGATCGCTACCGCGCGCAGCTTGACGTTGGCCACCGCGGCGTCCGCCACCGAAGATATCACCAAATACGTCACCGAAAACATCGCCAAAATCAGCGCCGCCACCGAATCCACCGCCACCGCGGTTAGGATCAACGCCAGCATGACCAAACTGATCATAGGCCGCTTTTTTGTCGCCATCGGTTAGAATTTCATAAGCTTCTTTAACTTCTTTAAAGCTCGCTTCAGCTTCTTTGTTACCCGGATTACGGTCTGGGTGGAATTTCATTGCTAAACGCTTGTAAGCTTTCTTAATTTCGCGTTCGCTGGCGTCACGTCCGACACCTAATACTTCGTAATAATCGCGCTTTGACATAGTTTTTTATTTCTTTGCTAAAGTTGCACAAACGGGCGTTAGAGTTTCCTCGTAACGCCCGCTACAATAATTTAGGAGTTACCCGTCATTATTTTTTGTCGTCTTTAACTTCTTCAAACTCAGCGTCAACTACGTCATCTTCTGGCTTAGCAGCTTTTGCTTCACCTTCAGGTTGACCTTGTTGTGCTTGCGCTTTAGCTTGAGCGATTTCCATTAATTTAGCAGACGCTTCCATTAGCTCTTGAGTTGCTTTTTCAATTGCTTCTTTGTCGCTACCTTTAACGGCAGTTTCAACGTTAGCCATTGCAGCTTCAATCTTTTCTTTGTCTTCGCTTGGTAATGCGTCACCCGCTTCTTCGATTTGCTTCTTAGTACCGTGAACCATGCCATCAGCTTGGTTACGAGCAGTCACTAGCTCTTCGAATTTAGCATCTTCGTCAGCGTGTGCTTCAGCATCACGTACCATAGCTTCAACTTCTTCATCACTTAGACCTGAAGAGGCTTTAATAGTGATGTTTTGTGCTTTACCGGTCTTCTTGTCTGTAGCAGATACATGCAAGATACCGTCAGCATCGATGTCGAAAGCAACTTCGATTTGTGGCATGCCACGTGGCGCAGGCTCAATACCTTCTAGGTTGAATTGACCTAGAGACTTGTTACCGCTTGATTGCTTACGCTCACCTTGAAGTACGTGAATAGTCACAGCGCTTTGGTTGTCGTCAGCAGTCGAGAATGTTTGTGAAGCTTTAGTCGGGATAGTAGTGTTCTTCTCGATAAGCTTAGTCATTACGCTACCCATAGTCTCAATACCTAGAGATAGTGGAGTAACGTCTAGTAGCAATACGTCTTTAACGTCGCCAGATAGTACGCCCGCTTGAACCGCAGCACCGATAGCAACCGCTTCGTCTGGGTTAACGTCTTGACGTAGCTCTTTACCGAAGAAAGCAGATACTTCTTCACGTACTTTAGGCATACGAGTCTGACCACCAACAAGGATTACCTCGTTAACGTCTGAAACAGAAAGGTCAGCATCAGCTAGAGCAATCTTTAGCGGCTCTAGAGAACGTTTGATCAAGTCTTCAACTAGTGACTCAAGTTTTGCACGAGTGATTTTAACAACTAAGTGCTTAGGACCTGTTGCATCAGCAGTGATGTATGGCAGGTTAACTTCAGTTTGTGTTGTGCTTGAAAGTTCGATCTTCGCTTTCTCTGCAGCTTCTTTTAGACGTTGCATTGCTAGCGGATCGTTACGTAGGTCAAGAGATTGCTCTTTCTTGAACTCGTCAGCTAGGTAGTTGATTAAACGGTTGTCAAAGTCTTCACCACCTAAGTGAGTGTCACCGTTAGTTGCAAGTACTTCGAAAGTTTGCTCGCCATCAACGCTGTCGATTTCGATGATAGAGATATCGAATGTACCACCACCTAAGTCGTATACTGCAACGATGTTGTCACCTTGCTTCTTGTCGATACCGTAAGCAAGTGCAGCCGCTGTTGGCTCGTTGATAATACGCTTAACTTCAAGACCTGCGATGCGACCCGCATCTTTAGTTGCTTGACGCTGTGAATCATTAAAGTATGCAGGAACAGTAATAACCGCTTCTGTTACTTCTTCACCTAAGTAGTCTTCAGCAGTTTTCTTCATCTTCTTCAAGATTTCTGCAGATACTTGTGGTGGAGCCATTTTCTTACCTTGAGCTTCTACCCAAGCGTCGCCGTTGTCAGCACCGATAATTTTGAATGGCATAATGCTAACGTCACGTTGAACTTCGTCATCTTTAAAACGACGGCCGATTAGACGCTTAATAGCAAATAATGTGTTAGTTGGGTTTGTTACCGCCTGACGCTTTGCAGGTTGACCAACTAAAGTTTCATCAGCAGTGTATGCGATGATAGAGGGTGTAGTACGATCGCCTTCAGCATTCTCCAATACGCGCGCTTTGTCGCCATCTAATACTGCAACACAAGAGTTAGTTGTGCCTAAATCGATACCAATAATTCTACCCATGGAGTCCTCCGAAAAACTTTTTAAAAACTAAATTTGTTATCTGGTTTATGAAGTGGGGACAGACTGAATGTTTTTCAAGTCTTTTTTTCACCCTAAATCTTCTCTTACCCCCTATATTGGGACGTTTCAGATGAATACAAGGGACAAAGATAAAAATTATCTGAAGTGTGCATTAATTTGATCTCGCGCGTTGTGCCCAAACCTTGCAAATACGTATAATGAATACAATCTATGAGGTAGCCCATTGCTAAGGTCATACTGGCATTAGGCTGAGTTGTTATCTCGCTGTAAGAGAAGTGCACATTGAAATCATCCCATCAAGCTTATGCCTTTGGCATTGGCGCTATATTTTTGTGGTCTACCGTTGCTACCGCCTTTAAATTAGCGCTGGCTCACTACACACCGCTGCAACTGGTTTTTGTGGCTGTTACCACCTCCATTGTCACCTTAGGGGCGATCCTGATAGCACAAAGAAAGTTGCCGTTAATTAAGCAACAATTTTTGGCTAAACCTTGGTTTTATTTGCAAACAGGTTTGTTAAACCCGTTTCTTTACTACCTAGTATTGTTTAAAGCTTATGATCTGTTACCCGCGCAGCAGGCATTATCGTTAAATTACACTTGGGCAATCTTATTGCCGCTGCTATCAGTGCCATTACTTGGACAAAAACTACGTAAAAGCGATATGACCGCTGCACTTGTGGCCTATTGCGGGGTATTTTTTATTGCCACTAAAGGCAACCTAAGCGGATTTCAATTTGAAAGTATGGCGGGGGTAGCATTAGCACTCACCAGCACCCTGCTTTGGTCACTTTATTGGATAGTGAACACTAAAGATAAGGGCGATCCTGTGGTTAGCCTATTACTCAGTTTTTTAGTTGGCTTACCTTTTATTGTTACCGCACTACTGATGACGCAGTCTTTACCAAGTTGGGATATAAAAGCACTCGCAGCGGGTGTCTATGTTGGGCTATTTGAAATGGGCGTTACTTTCGTACTTTGGTTAATCGCGTTAAAAAAGGCCGAACGCACAGCCAGTATAAGTACGTTAGTATTTATCACTCCCGTTATGTCGATAGGCTTTATTGCTTGGGTACTGCAAGAAAACATCGAAAAATCGACCTATATTGGCCTTGGCTTAATCCTGCTTGCATTGGCTCTACAGCAGATTTTGCCAAAAGTGGGTAACTGGAGAACCAAAAAGCGCGTGCCCGTTTAATTTAGTCTAAACATAACGCATACACTTACATTCAAAAAAGTCGGCATAACTAAGCCGACTTTTTCACATATGCAGCTCAGCCTTCACGGCATAATTATCTATACTTTCCTACAACTTAAGTACTTATTACTCATCTATATTTGTAAACTCAGTTGAATCACGGTATAAAAATCTAACGTAACCAAATGGATATTAGTTATGTATAGCAAATTTATGGAATCATTTTCACGATTAAAGCAACCTAAACTGGTCAATATCATCCGCATCTGCGGCATGCTTTGTGCGGTAATAATATTACTCAATGAGCTACAGCAAGTAGGTTCAAGCTCTTGGTATTATGCTTGTCTGTACTGCTTTTTCTTAATCCCATCACTTTATTTTACTAGCTCGGTGCAGCATAAGTTTTTTTTACAAATGCGCGAAGTCATTACGCCATTAAAAACCTATACCAGCATCATGGCCGTCATCTACTTAGGCTTGTATCTCCACCAACTCATTAGTTACGACCGTCCGATATTCCCGGCCCTTCCTCACTGGCTAGCTTGATCCTCACCGTTTTTTTGCCACAAAAAAGCCGCATTACGCGGCTTTATTGTCTGAAGCAACAGGATTAACGAACGGTGTAATCACCCCATGCTAACCATTTATAAGTGGTTAGCGCTTCTAAGCCCATCGGCCCACGAGCATGAAGTTTTTGCGTACTTACAGCAACTTCAGCACCTAAACCAAACTCACCACCATCGGTAAAGCGTGTACTCGCATTGACGTAAACAGCAGCTGAATCAATCGCATTCATAAACTCGCTAGCTGTATGGATATTGTCAGTCAAAATAGACTCTGAGTGACCACTAGAGAAAGTGCGGATATGTTCAACCGCGCCATCTAGATCTGCCACAACTTTTATGCCGAGTGTTAGCGATAACCACTCGGTTGCATATGTTTCTTCATTAGCAGCATTAACTGCAACTCCGGCAGCAGAAAGTATATCTTGAGTTTGCTCACAGCCATAAAAACTCACACCTAATTGAGCAAGATGTTTTGCCAGTAGCGGAATAAATTGCTCTGCGTGATTTTGGTTAATCAATACCGTGTCTAATGCATTACATACTGTTGGACGTTGCACTTTGGCGTTTTCAATCACCGCGATGGCTTTTTCAAGGTTAGCCTCAGCATCAACATAGATATGACAGATCCCGATCCCCCCTAAAATAACTGGGATCGTTGCTTGCTCAGCGCATAAGCGTTGCAGATTTTGTCCGCCACGAGGCACAATCATGTCTACATATTTATCAAGCTTTAATAAACCGGACACTAAACTTCTATCTGGGTTATCAATTAACTGTACGCAGTCCGCAGGCAAGCCTTGTTCAACCATGGCTGAGCGGATCACTTCACAAAGCGCTTTATTTGATGCCAGCGTTTCCTTACCGCCACGCAAAATCACTGCATTACCGGTTTTTAACGCTAAGACGGCAATATCAACAGTCACATTCGGGCGCGCTTCATAAATCACCCCAATCACGCCAAGTGGCACGCGGCGACGTGATAAACGTAAGCCATTGTCTAGTAAACGGCTATCGATTTCGCTACCCACAGGATCGGTTAGGCCAATGACGTTGTCGATATCACCGATCACGCCCATTAAACGTGCTTCATCAAGCAGTAAACGGTCAATCATCGCATCAGATAAACCGTTCTGTTTTGCGTTAGCCACATCTTGCTGATTAGCATTGACAATATCTGCTTTTGCCGCAGTTAGCTTGGCTGCAATACAGCGTAATAGCGCAGTTTTCTGCTGACCCGATAATGCAGCTAGCGCATAACTTGCTTGTTTTGCTTTTTGGCCTAACGCCGTTAAATATTCATTGTTATTCATAACACCACCATATCGTTACGATGAATAATTGCATCACCGTAGTCGTAGCCAAGCTAATAATATCAGGAGCTTGAACCACTATTTATCTACATTAACTGAGCATCAGCGATATGCCGAAACTTGATAACTAAGCTAACGCTAAAACAACCGCAGAACAATAAAGTGCATATAAATTCAAAAAGACATTTTAAGTATAACTAATGCACGTTTTCGTTAACGGTCACACACTAATGCATCATCGAACTGTCGTTCGGACAAACAAACCTAGGAGATATTGAATTCATGCAAAAGTGATTTTTGACGCAACAGCTAGATATAAAATAATAACTAAGCTCACTGCTCTAGATCAGTAAAAAGTGAGCCTAGTTTAAATCATTTGTAATACAAGCCAATGCCGAGCTAAGCTGACAACACCACCATATCATTACGATGCACAACAGCGTCACCGTAATCGTAACCTAATACTTCTTCAATATTGTCAGAGTGCTTACCCGCTATCTTGTCCACATCTACAGAGCTGTAGCGTGACATACCTTTAGCGTAGACCTTACCATTAGTATCAATTAGCTCAATGGTATCACCGCGTAGGAACTTACCCGTGACTTTAGTGATCCCCTTAGAAAGTAAGCTACGGCCTTTTTCGGTTACCGCAGTAATTGCACCACTATCAAGCGCAACCTGACCACGAGCCTTAGGCCCAGCTAAAATCCACTGTTTACGGCTTTCTAACGGATGTTCAAGCGCTGTAAAATGAGTTCCTACAGGCTTTTTACACACTACATTTTGAATCACATCTTTATGATGGCCAGACGCGATCACCACTTCAATTCCAGCACGGCGAGCAATATCGGCAGCTTCTAACTTAGTTGCCATACCGCCAGTGCCAAGACCTGACACCGCGCCGCCCGCAAGCATACGCAGACTATCGTCGATTTTCTCAACTTCAGTAATCAACTTAGCATCAGGGTTTTTACGTGGGTCGGCGTCAAATAAGCCTTTTTGGTCCGTAAGTAAAATCAACAAGTCAGCATCACAAAGCAATGCAGCACGAGCCGATAGGTTATCGTTATCACCAACCTTAATTTCAGCGGTAGCAACAGCATCGTTCTCGTTAATAATCGGAATAATACCGTTGTTAAGTAGTGCGTTTAACGAGTCTCGAGCATTAAGGTAACGCTCACGATCGTGCAGATCAGCGCGAGTAAGCAATAACTGACCCACATGCAGATCGTAAATACTAAACAGTTGTGACCAAGCAAGAATAAGCTGGCTTTGACCTACGGCAGCTAATAGCTGTTTACTTGCAATAGTATCGGGGAGCTTGGGGTAACTTAAATGCTCTTTACCTGCGGCAATTGCACCTGAAGTACACAATACGACTTCAACGCCTGCTTTCATTAAGCAAGCCATTTGTCTTGCCAATTCAACCATGTGTGCTCTATCTAACTTTAAGCTGCCAGATGTCAGTACACTTGTTCCCAATTTTACTACTACGCGACGGTAGCCAATCTCACTTAAGTTCATTGTCTGCTAACAAAATTATATTGAATAAATCCTTATACCCAATATAGGTTTGAAATGGTAGTAAGCACCAACAAAGAAACTAAAAAAAACTGCCAAATTAGCGAGATCTCATATTATTTAGGCAAGAATTTGCACAAGCGTTAAGTTTTGCTCCCTATTTTTTAATAGATATAACACAAAAGCCACACAGGGTGCGGCTTTTACTCTTGGTTAGCTAAACGGCAAATTACGACAAAATCTGACAAGTGTTAGCTGAGACTATCCATAGATAAATTTAGCGATAAATAAGGCTGCAAGCACAACTACCCCAGCAGTTAAATCTTTATAACGACCGCTCATCAGTTTTATTACAGCGTAAGAGATAAACCCCATCGCGATTCCTGTTGCAATGGAAAAAGTCAATGGCATTAAAATACACACCACTACCACTGGAGCCGCCTCGGTAATATCTTCCCATTCAACTTGCACTAAACCGGACATCATCAAAATGGCCACATAAAACAAAGTGCCGGCAGTCGCATAAGCAGGCACCATCCCCGCAAGCGGTGAAATAAATAGCGCACCAATAAACAATAAACCAACCACAACCGCTGTTAACCCAGTACGGCCACCAGCGCTAACACCAGCAGTACTTTCTACATAGCTAGTTGTTGTTGAAGTACCAAGCATTGCACCAGCAATCGTTGCGGTACTGTCTGCTGTTAATGCACGGTTTAGTCGCGGTAGTCGGCCTTTATCATCTAAAAAGCCACCACGCTGAGCGACGGCGACTAAGGTGCCAGAGGTATCGAATAGATCGACAAATAAGAATGCAAACACTACCGACAACATACTGACTTCGAGTACGTTTGATAGATCCATTTTCATGAATGTTGGCATAACTGACGGCGGCGCCGATACCATGCCTTGATACTGAACATCACCAAATAAAACACCAAGCAATGTAATCGCTAAAATGCTAATGACCACTGCTGACTTCATACCATGATGTACCATAGCAATAATCAGAAAGAAGCCTAATGTCGCCATTAATGCAGGAAATGCAGTAATGTCTCCCATAGTGACTAAGGTTGCAGGGTTAGCAACAACAATACCTGCGCTTTTAAGAGCCAGCAGGGCTAAGAACAAACCAATACCAGCAGCAATCCCCACTCTAAGCGACATAGGAATACTATTGACTATCCACTCACGAATACGCACCAAAGACAAAACTAAAAAGCATATGCCCGACAAAAATACCGCGCCAAGTGCCGTCTCCCACGAGTACCCCATTTCACCAACTACGGTATAAGTAAAAAAGGCATTCAAGCCCATACCTGGTGCTAATGCGATAGGATAATTCGCCACCAACCCCATAACTAAGCAACCAATTGCTGCCGCCAAACAAGTTGCAACAAAAACCGCCCCATGATCCATACCAGCGTCAGCTAACATCATAGGATTAACAAAGATGATATACGCCATGGTTAAAAAGGTAGTTAAACCAGCAACCACCTCTTGTTTAAGCGTTGTTTGATTTTGTTTTAATTTAAATAGTTTTTCTAACATGGAACTAAGTCCCTTGGATTTTATTATATTGATTTGTAGGGTGTATTCATTGCTAACCTAAGCAAGACTTTTCGAGTTAGCAAACAATCATTGTTTAGCGCTCAATTCGGCTAGGTCAACAAGGTAGCAATGTAGAGTATGTACAAAAGTTGTTCAGAGCGTACATTTCGCAGCGATTATACGGAGGGTTAACGCCTGAGACCAGTAATTTCAAACACATGTTTGTTTTTGATTTACACAAGTCGGTACTAATAGATTTTAGCTTTAACCTACTTCATCGAAATGATTGTTCTAGTATTAAGAGTAATGATTACATTGTGACTACTTGTTCAAACCTAGCAATTGGTTATAAAGGCTAAGCTAAACATGACGCACAATGTAACTATCTGCTTTAGCTGTCATCTGCAGATACATCACATAGCAAATAGGAATTAGAATCAAAGAGAAGATAATTAAAGCAACAATCATAAACAGATGCATAGTTGGCTTAATCACAGCGTTATCAGGATCACTAGGCTTGTAATGCACCGCAATAACCTTGCCAGCTGGCAACTCTGTAACCAAAGCTGTCGCCTCTTCTAACGAATACCCAGGGATAGCACCAGTAATATCTGACTTCTTGTTTTTGTGATACCTGACGCCATCAACGTCATAAAAATACTCGATACCCACTTCATAATGTGAGTCAGCACTGCTTCTTTCGTGGTAACGCTCAATAATCCAACTGTCTACCACCATTCCCTTAGCTGTCGGCCAACTAAAAGAAGCATGAAACTGATGCACTACATAAGACGCGAGCCCCACTGCAAAGGAAAACATAATAAACATAAACCACATTAGGATTGAAACCTGAGACAACTTAATGCGCTTCACAATGGGTTTCCTTTGGTTGCTGATTGGATAGAAAACGACGATGACCTTTAACAAGGCGGACGATTGGCCATATAGTGCCAACAATTAGCAAAAGCACTGCAAGTAGACCGAAGCTAAGTAAGTACATAAAGTTTTCAGCGCCAGCTGCAGAAGAAAGCCCGCCATAATTAAACTTACTGGCGATAACTATTGCGCCAAAAGCCGCTAAATGTAAACCGACATATAAACCGACAGCTTGCAACATATTGCAATACACTTGCTGCCACAGTGCATTTGACGCTTTACGCCAACAACGCCAAATCCAAGCAGTTAATACCAGCCACAGAACAGCGACAGGCCAGAAAGCCCAGCTAAGTATATAAATCGCAGATGCAGCAAGGTAACAGTTGCGCAGTGGTGTTACTGGCGAACGACTTAATAGCACCATTAACAATCCTTATTTTAATAAAAGTGAACTTTAAGCCAACCGATATACGATAAAGCTCAACGCCAAAATACAAAAGCATGCCCAGCAGTGCTATTTTATTTTTGAGATGAAGTGAATGTAGATAATTTGCCCAATTCCAGCGCAAATCAGTGATACCCACATTAACCAATCCTCAATACCTTGCACCAGTGAATACCAATAACCACCGCACCAAGTAGCAGAATCATACCAACCACAGGAATAGCTATTAACGAAATAATCGATCGGTTCCCAAACGGTATATCCCATTAAGCCAAGCATATAGATCCCATAACAAGCTAGCAGACGGTTGCAGGTAACGCCTTTGGTCCATGCTTGCCCATAAAAGATCTTGTCGTGCAATAAAGTAAATAGCGCTGGTAAGGCATAAATAATTACCACGAAAAAATAAAACAGCATGCCGCCTCTCGATTTTTAATAGCGTTAAAATAGAAACATGAGCTAATGGCTGTGAATGCTACATGGGGCGAACAGCTTAGGTCTATCGATAAACATCGTTTTTTTAACTAAGCAGCAAAAATAATCATTTAGTCTATCTGCAAACTAAAGCGGCAATGATGAAGTATTAATGAAGGTGTTAGTGAAAAACTCAATATGCGGCTAAGAGCGGGTCAAAGCGTCTCAGATAAAGAATAAACAAATCTGCATGCCATTAGCTATGACAGTCTATTTATTCTCTTGAGCCTGACAATTAATTATTTTGATATGCCACCAGAAAAAGGCTTGCCACATTACAAATATAGTGCAACCCTAAATACCCCTTTAAAAAGTATGGATACTATGTAATGAAAAGGGGTTACAAGATAAATAGCAAAGGAGTTTCTATGTTACAAAAGTATTTTTTTAAACTTCCTAAAAGCCTAACCTACCGTAGTTTTGCAATTTTCTTATGTATAGCTATTCCTACTTACGGACTCTACTTCCTTGGAGTTATCGAACACCAACCAGCCCTTTGGCAGCTATTATTCTGGATGTTTTTAGCTATAGTTGTTGGACGTGTGACTGACGAGAATGGATTTAAAAAACTAAAGTAGATAACAAATAGCAATATTGGCTTTAAGAGCGAGATAGTACAAGTCAGGAGAATACGAAAAGGAATCATTCATTTGCAAAATAGAAAACTTAAAGCCATAAAATTAATATTTATCAGTGTGATAGTTCTCATATTGAGTATTATCGTACTGGTAAATAAAATTATTTATCGCGATTCAGAAGTATCCCCGCCTCCGCATCTTGATGTAAATATCATTGAGCGAGAAAAGAATAAAAACACATTATATCAACCAGAAGACCAGTTTATTTCGAAATCAAACAACCACAATATATTGCTAGGAAAAATTAGTGAAGCTATAGATATCGGACACAGTGACCACCCTGAAATTAATGAGGGAATTCAACTAGGTAAAGATATATATAAATTAATTAATAAGAAAGAGTGGGTGAGTTAATGAATTTCATAAACTCAATACGGCAAGTATCCCCTGAAGTACTTCAAATTATTTTATACCATGCACTGCAACAAGATGCCCCTTTACCAGTAATTATTGATTTACTTAATCAAGGCGCAACCTTACCGGGTAATACAATTTTTATGCTGGTTATAAAAGGACAGTCTACTAAAATTATTGAACTTCAAAATTACGGGTTAGATATTTTCTACTCTGAACCATCGCTCGGCAACTCTGTCAATGTCGCTGTTATGTACAAATCTAAACTTTCAATACTCAATTTATTACTTCATCAAGGAGTTAGTCCTGAAATCCGAGTTAACGGGCTGGATCCCCTTGATATCGCACTTCGTGACTATTTCAAAAATGGAAAAAACATAGAGGTAGTATCTAAGCTTATCGAATATGATAGTGCTATAGAGTTATCACACATCCAGATAGTTGAGTCAAAAAGAGAAAGTGAGCTTGAATACTACAATAACTTAGTTATCAATATCCCCGCATTTGCTCGTTAGCTATAAAACTATAGTTAGCCATTTACTATGACTACCTATGTATTTGGGCTTCTCAAAGTCTTACGACGAACGAGGTCGAAACTAGGCACTATAAGCAATCAGCAACCATTAAAATTTAGGCAAAAAAAAACCAGCTCAAACAGCTGGCAAGACATGTTTCAAGCGTCTCTAATAAAGAGTAAAAAGGAAATCGGTTAGCATTAATACAAACTCTTTCAATGAGCTTAGTGAATATTGCGCACTATAAGCAGTCAGCAACCATTAAAATTTAGGTAAAAAAAAACCAGCTCAAAGAGCTGGCAAGACATATTTCAAGCGTCTCTAATAAAGAGTAAAAAGGAAATCGGTTAGCGCGCTAGCGTTAATCAATGGTATATCAACAAAGTCAACATACCACTTGAGTCTAAACACACCCAAAGGATGTGATAAAGGTTGATGGATGATGAAACCACTTAAAAAGGAGGTTAGGCCTTAAAAAGTCATGGCGAATAAACCGCCGCGCAAAACAGTTGAATCTAACCAAGTATTTTGCCAGTAAATCGTCGTTTGTCCTGTACAAGACATAGCCTGTGCTCCAAAGCAAAGTTGTATCAATATCTCAAACTAAGTCAGTCGATGGGGTTAAACCAAACTCACTTAATGAGGCAACTTGTCGCTCGATTCCTTGGAGAATTATCCTTCCTGGATAGACTAAGTGCCGATAAGCACCATTGCTTACCCGACGAAGAGAATTATAAATAAATGTAGTTTTATTACAAGCTTTTTCTTTAAAAAACTTAAAAAAGGCGTTTTTACGTTATTTTATTACAAAATGTATTAGCTATAGATATTATTCGATCATCTTGAATTCGCGATGCATGGACAACAAAAAACCGCCACTGAAGCAGTCGCGGTTTTTCATAAGACACAGCTTTACAGTATGACTGTGATTTACTCTGCCGTCATATAAGCAAATAGACCAACTAACGGGGTCGCTGTTGGCGTACCGTATTGTGGGTGACCTTCTGTTGCACTACCTGCAATATCAATATGGCTATAAGCAATTGGCGTTTTAGCATTCAAGCCATGTTGACTCAAACCAGATGCTTCAATTAAGAACGCTGCTGGATATTGGTGGCCACGCGCAGTCACTGACGATGGAGCATTATTTGATGACAGCATATCTGCCGCTGCAGATGGATCAACGATTTTATTAAAGTCGTCGCGACGCAATTGACTCACCTCTATTGGTTCGCCCCAAAGTGATGCCAATGCTTGCATGTTATTGGCCACATTGTTTTGTTTAGCAACACTGTTTTCCACTACTGCAGTATATCCGCCATAGCAACGCACCACATGGCCGGTCAGAGTCGCAACTGAAAACATTTGTGGCTTAACTGCCATTGCAGCCTTTAGTCGTAAGTGCGAAAGCAAGTCTGCTAATACTAAGCGGCCTTCTGCATCTGTGTTACCAATCCGCACACGCTTTCCTGCATGGCTAGTAATGATCTCGTCGGTAACAAACGCTTCGCTACCTATGCTGTTACGCACTAAACCTAACTCTGCAACCACTCTGATCCCTTTCGGTTTTAATAGGCTAATGGTCTTCATTAATCCTGCTACAGCTGCAGCACCACCTTTATCACGACTCATGCCCGCCATAGCACCAGCAACTTTTAAATCTGCACCACCGGTGTCATATACCACGCCTTTGCCTGCGAAAAAGAAAGTCTGTTCAATATCGCCTTCACCTACGTATTCAAGCTTAACCACTCTTGGCTGATGCCTTAACACTGCAAAAGATGAACGGCCAACCGCGCACAATAATGGATAATCACGCTCTAAAATGTCTCTGTCTTCAACCACACTCATAGCCAGACCAGAGTCTTGTAATGCTGCAACGCAATAATCAGCAAAAGCTGGCGCTGACATACGTTCAGGCTCAGTGCCACATAAGTCACGAGCGAGTATTCGGCCAGCTTCAATTGCGGTGAGGGTTGTCGCGGTATTGCCTGCAAATATTCCTATCGCTTCTAATGGTTCAGCGCCGCCTCCAGCCTCTCTTAGTTCTAATGCTTGCCATAGTGCTTGGCCACATGCCAGTGCAGCAACCTGCTGAGCATGTTGGTAGCGCTGTTGCTCAATTCCATCAACAAGGAGTAACGGTCTTTTTGCACCTGCATCTTTAGCTACTTTTATGCCTTCACGCGCTGCATCAGCAAAGATCCGTACGTCTTGATAGTCATCATCCGCATGTTTAACTGGGGCGATAATCAAACGACCGCCAGCCATACCCGGAGCAAAAAGTAAGGTAACTGATTGACCTACTCGCTGATCGACTTTCTGCCCATGACTTGCCAACATCGCCACTTCATCGACTTGGATCGATGTGACATCCGCGGTCACAACAACTAACGCATCCCATCCATTGCCTTCAAAAATCGCATCTTGCTCTGGCACATCAACAAACTGTACTGACCCCATAACCTTTCCTTTCTTGCTGCTATTATATTGTGTCATTGTGCCTGCATCTGCGCAGGGCAAAACAACTTTTTGCTAACGCATTATTCACCGAATACGCCTTGATTACCAATCTGTTTTTATTGACTAATAATCACAGTGGAAACTTACGCTGACAAAGCAAATACCTCTCCTTAGTAAACGACTCCGCACCACAGTTAGACTATGTTAGACTGTGGTAATTTCAAGCCTCAAGCGCATTTATTCGAACAGATTCCGCTGCGCATTTTTATTAAAATAGGGGATTACTCGTGACCACTCTAAGTCAATTACAACCGCAAGCTCTTTGGCAATGGTTTGAACAAATCTGTGCCATTCCACACCCATCAAAACATGAACAAGCGCTAAGCGCCTACATCCAAGCTTGGGCTAAAGATAAGCAACTGGATGTTGTTGAAGATAAAGTCGGTAACCTAATTATTAAAAAGCCCGCAACCGCTGGCATGGAACATTGCAAAACTGTGGTACTACAAGCCCATATCGACATGGTGCCGCAAAAAAATGCCGATAAAGAACATGACTTTGAAAAAGACCCAATTGAAGCCTATGTCGATGGCGACTGGGTGAAAGCTAAAGGCACAACCTTAGGTGCAGATAATGGCATTGGCATGGCATCAGCTCTTGCTGTGTTAGGGGCTGATGACATTGCTCACGGACCACTAGAAGTACTGCTAACCATTGATGAAGAAGCAGGCATGACAGGTGCTTTTGGTCTTGAAGCTGGCATGCTTGAAGCTGAGATTTTAATTAATACCGACTCAGAGCAAGAAGGTGAGATTTACATGGGCTGTGCTGGCGGTGTTGACGCTGAGCTAACAGTACCTATGGTATGGCAATCACCAGAACCAACAAATGCCAGCTATAAGCTGTCTCTTTCTGGTTTAAAAGGCGGTCACTCTGGGGTGAATATCCATTTGGGCCGTGGTAATGCAAACAAGCTATTAGCGCGCTTCCTGTTTGATCACGCTGATGAACTGGCTATCGAGCTAACCCAATTTGTTGGTGGTTCACTGCGTAATGCCATTCCACGCGAAGCTGCTATTCACTTTATGCTACCGCCAGAGAATTTAAACCTGTTACAAACTCGTATCAGTGAGTTCCAAGCGCTAGTCCGTGAAGAACTGGCGATTGCTGATCCGGGTACAGTGTTAACCCTCGATGAGATCCCAGCTGAAAAACAAGTGATGAGTGAAGACTCACAGCAGATCTTAATTGACCTACTCAATGCCTGCCCTAACGGCGTTATTCGCATGAGCGATGAAGTTGAGGGCGTTACCGAAACCTCGCTGAACGTTGGCGTGATTAGCACTGAGAATGACAGTGTGCAAATTCTGTGTCTTATTCGTTCTTTGATTGACTCTGGCCGCAGTGAAGTTGAAGGCGTTTTAAGCTCGCTTGCTAACCTTGCTGGCGCTGGTGTTGAATTTAGCGGTGCTTACCCTGGTTGGAAACCTGATAACAGCTCACCTGTTATGGCAAGCGTACGTGAAACCTACGAAGCGATTTACAACAAAGAACCAACTATCATGGTGATCCATGCCGGTCTTGAGTGCGGCCTATTTAAGAAACCTTATCCTGATATGGATATGGTATCGATTGGCCCAACGATTCGTTACCCGCATAGCCCTGATGAGAAAGTAAATATTACCACTGTAGGTCAATACTGGAAGCTGCTGTTAGCTGTACTTGAACGTACTCCAGCTAAAGACTAACCATAGGTTTAAATACGCAACATAATGCAAGGCCACTTAGCTAATTACCTAGCAATAAGTGGCCTTTTTTATGACAAATTCAAAAACCTAAATCCAGTTGGCTGGTATCATAACAATCGCTTTTTGCTGTATTTGTTGTATTCGATGCCAAACCAACCGATACCCCAAGTAAACGAATACCGCGCTCATGTTGCCTTTCCATCGCTTGTTCAAGTAATTGATAAAATAGGTTCACCGAGATCTCATCACTGCGATGTTCAATGGTGGTTTGCTTAAAGTCTTCAAATTTAAGCTTAACGACCTGCTTGTTAATTATTCTATCTTTTGCACCACGACTCACTCTTGCGCCTAACTCTTGGATCAGTTGCGGCATCACTGCACGACACTGCTCTAGCGTATGAATATCTTTAGCTAATGTGGTTTCTACACCCACTGATTTTCGTTCACGATTAGGTGAAATTCCGCGCTTATCTATACCTTTTGCTCTCTCTATCAATACTGCACCAAATTTACCAAAACGCTCGATGAGCTTTGCCTGTGGATACGCTTGAACATCACTGCAAGTGTGTAAGCCGAGATCGGCTAACTTTTTAGCGGTAACCTTTCCTACTCCCGGAATTTTTATCAGTGGTAAGGTTTTTACAAACTCATCAATCATGTCGGGACGGATCACATACTGCCCGTTGGGTTTATTTAAATCGGAGGCTATCTTGGCTAAAAACTTCACTGGAGCGATCCCCGCAGAAGCCGTAAGCCCTGTTTCAGCCAAGATATCTGCGCGAATAGCTTGTGCAATCAAGGTTGCAGAGCCTTTACAGTGTGGGCTATCAGTAACATCAAGATAGGCTTCATCTAAAGACAGCGGCTCAATTAAGTCAGTATAGCGTTCAAACACTGCACGGATCTGACTTGAAACCTCTTTATAAACTTGCATGCGACCGGGAACCAAAATTAAATTAGGACAAAGCTTTAGTGCATAACCCGATGCCATTGCAGAGCGAACACCAAATTGCCTCGCTTCATAATTACAGGTACTAATAACTCCGCGGCGATCGCTACGACCACCGACAGCAATTGGTTTTCCTCTCAGTTCAGGAAAGTCGCGCATTTCCACTGCGGCGTAAAAGCAATCCATGTCAACGTGAATGATTTTTTGCAAGCCAATCTCCTCCGCCAATAATGATACTGTATAAAAATACAGTGCACAATAAAAAGCGCATTTTAACGATTGAGCAATCGCGAATTATTCGGGGTAAATAAAAAAGGAGCCATAGGGCTCCTTTCAATAAACAAAGCTTAAATGCTAGATTTTAAACTGCTTAATATTATTACCCAATGACTTGCTCACTTGAGTAAACTCATCAAAGTTGTGGGACAAGGCTTCACTCGCAGCGAGTGATTCGTCAGATAGCGTGCGTACATTCTCAATATTGCAAGCAACCTCTTCAGCCACAACGGCTTGCTGGCCAACAGCTGCAGATATTTCAATGGTCTGTTGCTGAATCGCCTCAATCGCATCGGTAATATCCCCTAATGCCACTTCCACTTTAGCTGTAAGATCTTGACCAATATTGGCCTGCTCTACTCCCGCTTCCATAACTTGCTCAGCCTCATTAGCATTAAGCTGAAGTGTTTGGATGATCTCTTGAATATTGGCCGTTGAGTCCTGTGTACGTGATGCTAATGTTCTCACTTCATCAGCTACCACCGCAAAACCACGACCTTGTTCACCGGCCCTAGCAGCTTCAATGGCAGCGTTTAGTGCTAACAAATTGGTTTGCTCAGCAATACCACGAATAACATTGAGTACTTCACCAATTTGCTCAGAACGGCTTCTAAGCTGTTTGACCACTTTAGCTGCTTCAATCACCTGCACTGAAAGTGACTGCATACCTTGAGTTGCCTGCGCGACAATAGCACTGCCCTCACTCGACTGAGCCTGAGCTTGATCTGCAAATTCACTCGCCCTTTGCGCACTTGCAGCCATCTCTTGGCTGGTATGCGCCATCTCCGTGGCAGCGGTAGCAACCGAGGCAATCTCTTGCTTTTGCTGCGCTACAGACTCGAGTGCCCGCGTACTCACATCTGACGCTGCAACGACCCCTTGCTCAACTTGCAAGGTTAACTCTCGAGTTTCTTGTAACATTCCCTGCACTTTAGCAGCAAAACGATTAAAGGCGTCACCGAGTTTGCCTAGCTCATCTTCGCGGTTCATTTCGATACGTTTGGCTAAATCACTATCACCTTCAGCAATATCCTCCATCGCTGCCAGCAGCTCATTAATCTGCTTTCTGAACGGTAACAAAGTCCCCCAAACTGTCACTCCCACTAGAGCCATTATCAGCACTGACAGTAAGATAGAATTAACAATAGCTTCTGATACTGGCGCTTCAATTACCTCCACTGGCAACATAAAGGCAAGATGCCACTTCTGCTCAGGATACTCTCCTCCCACATCAATAAAGATGACTCGCTGTGGCTCCCCCTTAAATATAACCTCTGCAAAACCAGAGCCTTGTGACTGCATTTGTCGGCTCAACTGGGCAAATCCACTTGAGTCGCTAAACTGGCTATCAACTTTGGCAGCATCAGAACCTGGTGGAAACTTATCTGAAAAACCGGGGAAATAAACTAACTTACCTGCATCTGTGGTTAAAAATGCTTGGCCCTCACCTTGATATTTAATCGGCGCAAGCAGTTCGCTACCTATCGTATCAATTAAAATATCCATACCACCGATACCAATAAAACGACCTGATTTATCTTTGACAAGGGTTTTAACCGTTGTTGAGATAGAGCCGTCATTAGCATCTACAGCGGGATCGCCAACAAACATGCCATTCTTTTCAATTGCTTCATGCCACCATGGCCGTTTATTAGTGAAGTATTCGCTATCGTTGTAGCGGCCGTTTAAATCAAAATATTCAAAGGTATTAGCAGAACCAAAGAACACTGACTTAATGTCGCTATCTTTGTCAGAAAAATGTTTAAAATACTCAACCACTAATGGATAGTCTTTATCTCGTGATAAGTCACTTAGGCGGGCATTGTACTGACTGAACCAGTTCACCACGGTAGGATCAGCAAATATTGCATGGATAAGTTGGCCTTTGGCCTCAAAATAACTACGTACTTCAGTAGACTTTAACTGGACTAGACTGGTGAGATCGTTATCAATTTGCTGGCGTGTGCTGCTACTTTCATTTTTCACCAGAAATACGGCAACCACAGTGAATAGCACAGCAAGTGCACCGACTATGGTTACAACGAGCTGCATACTCAACGAACGTTTAAACCACTGCATTGACTCCCCTCTTTGTTATATTTTTTAAGTAGGTTTCGTTATCAGATATTCACAAATCTAACAGAAAAGAGTACAGATTAAAGTAGTTAATCTAGCCAGAATGGCCAAGGTTAGTAAAAGTACAGTTGGAGAGAGTAGTAATAATGGTTAACCCGCAACCGATATTAAGCCAAATTCATTACGCCTATAAGCTATAGCAACATAATAGGCTATTCATTTAGGGAATATCAGTTCAAGTTGCTACCACTAAGGCGCGACAAATAATATGTAAATATTTAGTTCTAAAATAAAGATAAAGGCCAAGATCTAGGGTAGTAACCCCAGTTAAAATAGGGTTGTTAGCATGGTCAACTCTTCACGGGTAAGCACAGATCTAGGTGTGATGGTATTAATGGCAGGTTGCGCACTAGGCTTACTGTTACTCTGGAGCATTGCCTGTTGTTGCTCGTAACGCTCAATGCATTCTAGTAAAAAATCCACTTGAAACTGGCTTTCTCGACTCAGGCGAGCAGCATTGGCTTTAACAACATTAATCATATGCTCCCCCTGATACCAGTCAACTAAAGTACGTCCACTAGTTAAGCACTAACAATCAAATTTCGACTCAATTTAAAACGACTTATATAGGATAGGTCCGCCTAGCTGAATACTTGCTGTACAGCGACTATTGAATCGGCTCCTTTTCAATATTCAAAGTATAGACAAGAATTTTTAACTGGTAGGGATTTTTTGCCAGCGTGCTCTTATAATGTCAAAAGGCGCATTAAGCGCCTTTTGTGAATGAATTAGAGCCAAAAAACTACATCTTGCTTTGCAAGTAATTAGCTAAACCAACTTTGTCTATCAGGCCTAACTGCTTTTCAAGCCAGTACATATGATCAGACTCAGTCTCCTCAAGTAGGACTTCTAAGATCTCACGGGTTTCATAATCTTGCTTTGCCTCGCACAGCGCGATTGCACTGCGTAGGTTATCAGCGACTTGATATTCATAAGCGAGATCATTTTTCAGCATCTGCTCGGTGTCTTTACCGATATTTAATGGCTCACGACTGGCAACGTCAGGTGTTCCCTCAAGAAACAAAATACGTTGCACCAGCTTTTTGGCATGTTCACGTTCGTCGTCACTTTCATGGGAAATACGTTCGTGCAGCTCATTGAGGCCCCAATCTTCGTACATTAGCCCATGAACAAAATACTGATCCATTGCTGATAGCTCACCGGTCAGCAATTTGTTGAGTGTATCAATGACTTCTTTATTACCTTTCATAATTGCCTCCAGTTAGTCCATTTTCGATTGTAAGTAGTTCTGCATACCCGTTAACGAAATGAGTTCTAACTGGGCTTCTAACCAATCAAGATGCTCTTCTTCATCTTCAAGCAGATCTTCTAAAATATCGCGGCTGACATAGTCGGCTTCACTCTCACACAAAGCGATAGCTTCACGCAGCACAACCAGTTCCTCCTCGAGCATCACCTTGTCACACTCGAGCATCTCTTGGCTATGCTCACCAATGCGTAATTTATCGAGTTGCTGTAGATTTGGTAAGCCTTCAAGAAACAATACACGTTCGATCAGCTTGTCTGCATGCTTCATGTCTTGAATGGATTTTTTGTAGGCCTTTTCGTTCAGCTCACCTAAGCCCCAATTTTTGAACATACGTGCGTGTAAAAAATATTGGTTAATTGCAGTAAGCTCGCTGGTCAGCACTTTATTAAGCTGACTAATGACCTTAGGTTGTCCTTTCATCTTTGTGTCCTTAGTTAAATTGATCTATATCAATATTTATAACCTAGAACAAAAAAGCATCAATTTCAAATAAACTTTATATTTCAAATGCTTAGTAAAGATAACCATTCTCATTTCTACTACAATTATTAATAAGCATAAGATTAATTAGCTAACTGATTACTACTTTAAAACTAAGGAATTACCAAAGGTATGTATAAGCTAAATGAAAGGACTGCGGATCATAGAATAGTTAGGGCTGCTATTTAAGCAATAATAAGCACTAAGCTTAGTTGAAAAGGGTATAAAAAAGGCTCCTAAAAAGGAGCCTTCATGTCGCAAATACAACCAAGTTAGATGATACGGTTTTGCGCTAACTTTTCTTTGCGTTCTTGTTCTGCCATACGGGCTTTACGCTTATCACATGGATCATCACAGTCGCATGCCTTTTCAATTCCTAGCGCCCCTAAGCCACCGCAGCTACCCGCCACTGCTTTACGCTTAACTAAATAGCCTATCGACATTAATAAAAAGAATCCGATTAATACGACAAAAGCTGCAATAAAATTGCTCATATTCGACTCCAACTACTGAGTAACGAAAGGTTTGAAAGCTTCACTATAGAAAACTTTAAAGCCATCATCTTGCTTTTCAATAAGCATTATCGCTAGATGCTCACGATTAGCAAGCTCTAGTGACGCTTGCGTGCCTAAAACCATCATAGCGGTAGCGTAGCCATCTGCAATCATTGACTCTTTATGCAAGACTGTTACAGACGCTAATCTATGATTAATTGGGTATCCTGTACGCGGGTCTATCAAGTGAGAAAAACGTTTACCATCTTCTTCGTAATAATTACGATAATCACCCGATGTCGCCATCGCCATATTCTTTGGCGAAATCACTTGCTGTATGCCATTACCACTGTTATCCGGCTTTTCTATGGCAATTCGCCATAGTGAACCGTCGGCCTTGGTACCGCGTAGACTGATCTCACCACCTATTTCGACCAAATATCCCATAGGTTGATATTTATCCAATAAGGCGGCTATTTTATCAACACCGAAACCTTTTGCAATCGAAGATAGATCGACGTAAATATCAGGGTTGAGCTTACTAAGCTTATTACCTTCTAAAACAATCGATTCTATTCCTGTTCGCAGTCTAGCGGTGTCAATTTCTTGCTGGGTTGGTACTTGTGTTGGCCGTTTATCTGGCCCAAATCCCCATAAGTTAACTAATGGCCCTAAAGTAATATCCAGCGCGCCATCGGTTGTTTTATACAATGCTAATCCTTCAGCAATTACCTTAGCAGTATCGGCTGACACTTCGACTTTTTCATTACGTGTCATCTGGTTAAATTTAGATAACTCCGAGTTTGGTCGATAGGTCGACATTTGATCGTTAACCTGCTCTAAGGCTAAATCGATCTCTGCTTGCAGTAACTGGGCATCTGGCATTCTTTCGTTAGGGACGACTTTAATGTGATAAGTCGTGCCCATTGTGTTGCCAGACAGTGAAATCACTTCAGCTTGTTTAGTACAAGCTGAAATAAAAAAGGCTAACCCAATAAGGGCCAGCCAATTTACTAAGGTCTTAAACATATTGACCTAGATCTCCAATAAGAGAAGGGTTAGCCACCGAAGTCATCCAATAGGATGTTTTCATCTTCGACACCAAGATCTTTAAGCATACCTATAACAGCAGCGTTCATCATTGGTGGGCCACACATGTAGTATTCACAATCTTCTGGTGCTTCATGGTCACGTAAGTAGTTTTCGTACAATACGTTATGAATAAAGCCAGTGTATCCATCCCAGTTATCTTCAGGCTGTGGATCAGATAGCGCAACATGCCATTGGAAGTTGTCATTATCTGCCGCTAGACCATCGAAATCTTCTACGTAGAACATTTCACGACTAGAACGTGCACCGTACCAGAAGCTCATCTTACGCTTAGACTTAAGACGCTTAAGTTGGTCGAAGATGTGTGAACGCATAGGTGCCATACCAGCACCACCACCGATAAATACCATTTCAGCGTCAGTTTCTTTAGCGAAGAACTCACCAAATGGACCTGAAATTGTTACCTTGTCACCCGCTTTTAAGCTCCAGATGTACGAAGACATCTTACCACAAGGCAGGCTTAAATTGCGCGGTGGAGGCGTTGCAATACGTACGTTCAACATGATGATCCCTTCTTCTTCAGGGTAGTTCGCCATGGAGTATGCACGGATTGTTTCATCATCCACTTTTGACTCTAGGTTAAAGAAGCCAAAGTGTTCCCAGTCGCCACGGTATTCTGCAGGTACATCAAAATCTGCATATTTTACGTGGTGAGCTGGCGCTTCGATCTGGATGTAACCACCAGCACGGAAAGGCACTGATTCGCCATCTGGAATACCAAGCTTTAGCTCTTTAATGAAAGTGGCTTTGTTATCGTTAGAGATAACTTCACATTTCCACTTCTTAACACCAAAGATCTCTTCTTCTAGTTCAATCTCCATGTCAGTTTTTACGTTTACCTGACAAGATAAACGACAACCGCCACGGGCTTCACCTTTACTGATGTGGTCCATTTCAGTAGGCAGAATATCACCACCACCTGATTTCACGTGTACTTTACACTGACCACAAGTACCGCCGCCACCACAAGCTGATGACACGAAAATACCGCTTTCAGCTAACGCACCTAGTAGCTTGCCACCAGCCGCAGTTTTAATTGCTTTATCTGCATCACCGTTAATGCCGATAGTGACGTCACCGCTTGCAACTAGCTTAGACTTAGCGAAGAGAATCACTAACACTAACACTAATACGATTGCGGTAAACATACTCACACCGAGATAAACATCTATCGGAGTAGATTCAAGAATACCCATAAACTTATCCTTAAAGGTTCAAATTAATGCGTCGTTTAGGTGCCTCTTTACAGAGACACACCAGAGAACGACATGAAACCTAGAGCCATCAAACCAGCAGTTACAAAGGTAATACCTAAACCGCGAAGCCCATCAGGAACATCTGCATATTTTAACTTCTCACGGATACCAGCAAGCAGCACAAGTGCTAACGCCCAGCCAATACCAGAACCAATACCAAACACTAAGCTTTCGCCTAGGTTGTAATCACGTTCAACCATGAATGAAACCGCACCGAAAATTGCACAGTTTACAGTGATAAGTGGTAGGAAAATCCCTAACGCGTTATATAGCGGTGGGAAATACTTATCTAATGTCATTTCAAGGATTTGAACTAAAGCTGCGATCACACCAATAAAGGTAATGAATTTTAAGAAGCTTAAGTCGGCATCAGGTACACCAGCCCAAGCAAGCGCGCCTGGAGCAAGAAGACCTTGATAGATAATTTGGTTAACAGGTACTGAAATTGCCAGTACTACAATAACCGCAACACCTAGACCCATGGCTGTTTTAACTTTCTTTGAAACTGCAAGGAAAGTACACATACCAAGGAAAAAGGATAGCGCCATGTTTTCAATGAAAACAGAACGGATTAATAGACTAATATAATGTTCCATTATGCTTATCCTTTCGCTTCAACTTGCTCAGGCTTCATCACACGAATAATCCAGATCAATGCACCGATCAGGAAGAACGCACTTGGAGGAAGCAGCAATAGGCCATTAGGCTGGTACCAGCCACCGTCTGAAATCTTGCTTAAGATTTCAATGCCAAATAGTGAACCATTACCAAACAGCTCACGTACGAAGCCAACTGATAGCAAGATAGCACCATAGCCTAAGCCGTTACCGATACCATCCATGAAGCTCATCATAGGAGGAGTCTTCATCGCATAAGCCTCTGCACGGCCCATTACGATACAGTTAGTAATAATCAAACCAACGAATACTGACAACTGCTTAGCGACATCATAAGCGTAAGCTTGCAATACTTGGTCAACCACAATTACCAAAGACGCAATAATCGTCATCTGTACGATAATACGAACACTGCTTGGAATGTGATTACGGATTAATGAGATAAATAGGTTAGACAAAGCACATACAGCAGTAAGTGCGATTGTCATTACCAAAGCTGTTTCCATTTTACTGGTTACAGCCAAGGCACTACATACACCCAGAATTTGTAGAGCAATCGGGTTATTGCTAACAATAGGTCCAATCAGAACCGATTTAAGTTCTTTAGCATCAGCCATTAGCTAAGCCCTCCATTGCGAGCCTTTTCGATAAAGCGTGCAAAACCTTCTTCACCTAACCAAAATTCAAGTGAGTTTTGTACACCATTACCAGTAAGCGTTGCACCAGATAATGCATCAACACCGTATGGAGAAGCCGCTACTGCAGGGTTTTTCGTTACGCTAATCGCAAGCTCACCCTTGTCGTTATATAGCTTCTTACCTGTCCACTTAGCGATCCACTGTGGGTTTTGAACTTCACCACCTAGACCTGGTGTTTCACCAGAGCCAGTGAAGCTGTAGTAAACCAAACTACGAATCGTATTCAAGTCAGGTTCTACCGCTAAGAAAGCAAACATGGTTGACCACAAACCGTAACCTTTAACAGGAATAATCACTGTTTGTAGTTGTTTGTTGTCATCATGCACTAAGTACACAACCGCTTTGTTTGCAACACGCTTTACAGATGCAATATCGTTTTGTGGGATAAACGATGTAGCTGGAGTACGCGCTGCTTTTTCAGTATCAAAAGCATTCGCATCACCTTCTACAAAGTCACCGGTTTTAAGGTCAACCAATTTAGCTTCAACATACTTATCGTATGTAGATAAAATGGTAGCCTTTTCAACTTTACCTTCACGAGTATTGATAAGACCAGCAGCTTCAAGAATGTATTTTTGCTTATCAAGAAGCTTGTTTTCTTGTTGGGTTGGCTTCAACAATACCGCTGCTGTGGATACAAACATCGAGCAGATGAAACATAAACCAACAACGACAAACAGAGTTTTACCAAAAGAATCTTTATTACTAGCCACGTGCAATCCTCCGCTTAATATTCGACTGAACCACGAAATGGTCAAATAATGGAGCAAATAGGTTCGCGAACAAGATAGCCAACATCATGCCTTCTGGGAACGCAGGGTTGATAACGCGAATGAATACTGCCATAGCACCGATAAGAATACCGTAGGCCCATTTTGCATTATTGGTGAAAGACGCCGAAACAGGGTCTGTCGCCATAAACATCATACCGAACGCAAAGCCACCTAAAACAAGGTGCCAGTACCAAGGCATAGCAAACATAGGGTTAGTATCACTACCGATAAAGTTAAGTAGGTAAGAAACGGCAATCATACCGACCATCACACCACCCACGATACGCCATGAAGCGATACGAGTGTAGATGATAACCGCGCCACCGATTAAGATAGCAAGTGTTGACACTTCACCAACAGAACCAGGAATGAAACCTAAGAATGCGTTCCACCAGTCTTGTGTTAGACCGTATTCTAAAGTGCCTTGTGCCGCTTGGCTCAGTGCTGTTGCACCAGAGAAACCGTCAGCAACAACCCAAGTGGTGTCACCAGACATGTTTAGCGGATAAGCGAAGAATAGGAATGCACGGCCAGCCAGTGCTGGGTTTAAGAAGTTACGCCCTGTACCACCAAAGATCTCTTTCGCAACCACTACACCGAAGGTAATACCAAGTGCAACCATCCATAGCGGAATCGTTGCCGGCAGTGTTAATGCGAAAAGAATCGAGGTAACAAAGAAGCCTTCGTTAACTTCATGTCCGCGTACTGATGCAAAAAGTACTTCCCATATACCACCAACAACGAACGTCACGGCATAAATAGGTAAGAACCAACAGGCACCATACCACATTAATGCGGCAACCCCCGAATCAGCAGTAAGTTCAGTACCAAACATACCGAAAAGTGCGACCTGCCAAGTGTCTGGAGCAGCAAAACCTGCAGCCAATGCATCTTGTGCTTGTAAGCCGACGTTAAACATACCCATAAACATTGCAGGGAATGTACATGCCCAAACCGTAATCATCATACGCTTTAGGTCCAAGTTATCACGAACGTGGGTGCGTCCCTTGTTCACATAACCTGGGGTATAAAAGACAGTATATGCTGCTTCAAAAAGCGCATAAAACTTCTCATATTTACCGCCTTTTTCAAATTGCGGCTCAATATTTTCGAAAAACTGTTTTAAGCCCATTAGCCTTCCCTCAGAATCGTATCTAAGCAGTCACGTAGATATGACGCGTAGTCATACTTACCTGGACATACGAAAGTACACAGTGCCAAATCTTCTTCATCCAACTCCAATGCGCCTAACGTTGCCGCACCATCGTAATCACCTGAAACCAGATCACGCAGTAACATAGTTGGCAGAATATCTAATGGCATCACACGTTCATAGTTGCCAATAGGCACCATTGCACGGTCACTACCACCGGTACTCGTTGTCATGTTAAATAGACGAGAAGATGAAAGGTGCCCAAGGAACGCACGAGTAATTGAGAACTTATTGGCGCCAGGCATTGCCCAACCAAAGAACTCTTTTTCTGTACCTTCTTCAAGCAAGCTAACTTGGTTATGGTAACGGCCAAGATAAGCGTGAGGGCCTATAGCGTTGCGACCGTTTAAAACAGAACCAGAAATAGAACGAACAGTCCCTTCTGCTTTTTCGCCTTCAAGTAATTGCACCATAGATGCACCAACTTGCGTACGCACTAAGCGTGGCTTAACAGCTTTAGGACCGGCAATAGCAACAACACGCTGAGTATAAAGCTCACCCGTTGTAAATAACTGACCAAACGCAATCACGTCTTGGTAGTTAATATGCCAAACGGTTCTGTTTGCAGAAGCAGGTAATAGGTGATGAATGTGCGTGCCAGGTAATCCCGCAGGGTGCAGGCCAGCAAACTCTTCAACCTGAGCGTTAGCAGCTGGAATATCTGCGCCAGCAGCTTTACAAAGGTAAACCTTACCTTCAGTTAACTTTGAAAGTAGCTTTAAACCATTTTCAAAATCAGCTTTATGCTCTGCAATCACGACAACAGGATCTGCTGCCAGTGGTTGAGTATCGATAGCGGTGACAAAAATACCTGCGGCAGTTGCATCAACGCCAGGTACTTTACTAAAAGGACGCGTACGCAAAGCAGTCCACAAGCCTGATTGGATCAGGTTGTCACGTACTTGCTGTGACTCTAACGTGTCGATAGCAGTGGCGTCATATTTAGCAAAAGAGATGCTTTCATCCCCTTCTACTTCTATAACAACAGACTGCAGAACACGCTGAGCGCCCCGGTTAACTTCGGAAATTGTGCCACTGGCTGAAGCTGTGTATATCACGCCTAGGTTTTTCTTATCTTCAAAAAGAACCTGACCTTTTTTAACTTTATCTCCCACCTTAATTTTCATGGTAGGACGTAAGCCAATATACTCTTCACCCAAAATAGCTACATGTTTGATGGCATTACCATCATGGATAACTTGCTCTGGCCCACCTGCAATAGGCAGGTCCAATCCTTTCTTTATTGTAATCATATCCACAAGCACTACGTTATGAAGGAAAGACAATGCGCCGCGTTCCTGCTAAACACACAAGTTTTAAACAAACCTCTAATTCGTGTTGAGCTAGCGCTAATTTATCGCCAAAATGCGATCAAAATCACGCTGGTCGCGCGCATTTTACCCCAAATATCACCGACTCGCCATGAAAATTGTGTCTGTTTTAAAAGCTTGAAGGCATTTTTATAACAAACATCCTAAATCTACGAAGATATTAAGAATCAATTAATATAGCTGCAGGCCACATTCTCCATACATTTAAAGAGGTTAATTAACTTTTACGCTTTCATAACACTGTTATAGTTATTGTTAATAATAAAATTTACACTTTTGTCTAACTGCTGCTTAATTGAGCTTGCGAGATCTAGATCACAAGCAATAAAAAGCAAATAAAACTCACCGCAAGCTATGTTTTGCCACTGCAAAATAGCTCACATATCGCTATTTTGAATAGCCGCTATTCAAAGCAAAAAACATGCTTAAACCCTAAATAAGCGAATAACCAAATGCCTTATTGTTAATGGTATGTAACTTTATTAGGTGGTAAATGAGTGGCAAGCGAGCGAGCAAGTAAAACAGAAACCAAACCTTCCGCTTGTAGCAAGGATTAGCAGAGCTGCATCTTTGTCAGGGTAGTGTCAGCTTTATCCAATAATTGAGTCTTAAATACAAAAAAAGCAGCTAACGCTGCTTTTTTGTATATTTTAAACACCCAACTAATTTAAAGCCCCTTTAAAATATCTTCGCTCAGGCTAAGGTCATCATTGCGGTTCACATTAATCCCTGCGGCAATAATATTACGTGCAATCTCTTTGGCCTGATCTAATGAATGCATCTCATAAGTACCACACTGATATTCATTAAGCTCTGGGATCTCTGATTGCGCAGCCACTTTTAATACATCTTGCATAGCAGCTAACCAAGCGTCTGCAACTACTGACTCACTCGGCGTACCAATTAAGCTCATATAAAAACCGGTACGGCAGCCCATAGGTGAAATATCAATAATTTCCACATCATCGCCGTTTAAGTGATCACGCATAAAGCCTGCAAAAAGATGCTCTAAAGTATGAATACCACGCTCACTTAAGATCTCTTTGTTGGGTACGCAAAAACGTAAGTCAAACACAGTGATGGTATCGCCTTTAGGTGTCGCCATCGATTTAGCTACACGCACAGCAGGCGCATTCATACGAGTATGGTCAACAGTAAAACTATCTAATAACGGCATGGCAATTCTCCAAATTCACCTAGTTTTTTTACAATCACTACGCTCAACGCGCTTGTGACGCTTTTATTATTTATCTTACAGCCCCGACTTTGTACCGCAAATGATACTTACCTAGCCCAACGCTATAGTCAACAATAACTATCACAAACTTTTTTCATCAAAGCTGCTCTTATAACATTTGCGTTCAAACAGCAGCCAAACCAAGGGGCATATAAAATGAGCAGACCAGTGACTTATACACTGCAGCGTATGACTTACTCAACGACACATACAAAAAAGCCACAGCAATTTGCTATGGCTTTAGGTTATCACTAGATAGTTAACTATCTGGGCTAACTTTTGTTAGTTAGCCTTTACACTTTGGCGAGTCTGGTACATTTGCTTCGTCAGCCCATTCTTGCGGTGTATAAGTGTGCATAGACAAGGCATGTAAGCCTTGAGCAAACTCTTCAGCTAACGCTTCATTGACCGCACGATGACGACCAATAAGTCGCTTACCTTCAAACTCACTACTAGCAATAATCACTTTAAAGTGAGTCTCTGAATTTGGTGGTACATGGTGATTGTGACTTTCATTGATCACTTCTAGGTGCGATGGTGATAGTGCTGCGGTAAGTTTTTCGGTAATGATCTGCGCTACTGACATAAAGATGTTCTCGAATTAAGGCATAAATGCGATTGCGGCAGAGTACTGCTATCAATGTTAAAGGTCAACTGACGACCCTGTAATGAAATTTGAATAAGCTGCTATCAGTCATGCTAGGCTGCTAATTATGCTGATGATAATTAGCGATTAAACACCTAAAAGTGTAATTCACTCTAGGTTGTTCAACCTTGAGCCGCTTTGGTAATGAGTGCTCCCAATCACTTTGCATAGGCCAATGCATAATCAGTAAATCGCCACTTTCTAAATGCAAACATTGCTTGTCTAATGTTTGCTTATGGCGAATGAAAAAATCACGACTTGCTCCAATCGTCACAGAAGCGATATCCGTTCCAGATTTAATTTCCTTTTCATCATCACTATGCCAGCCCATAGATTCATGGCCATTAGCATAGAGGTTGACTAATACTCCATTTGACTGCAAGCCAAAATCACGTTCGAGTTTAAGACGCAGTTTTTGAGCATAATGCGGCCAAGGTTGAGCTTCAATGAATAAGCCAGAATAGACGTAATCACAGCCTTTATCGCCAAACCACACTTGGCTGCGTGGAATAGGATGATGCTTACCAAAAACAAATACTTCGGGGCGGGTTAACGGATAAGTCTCAACTTCTTTAAGTAGCGCTGCTTGTTGAGCTAGATTTAAATAGCCTTTTATTAAGGTATAAGGTGGACGTGGCTTTGTATTTGCCTTTTGCAATTGGCTCTCATGCCCTTGAGTGGCTGGCTGTGCTTCTGATGGCGGGTCGAAATCAAAATCATCTTGTTGCATCTTCACCTTCCACTAAACAAAGCTATAAACGGCATACTTAGACATCATATACCTGAGATCATAAATCTGCGATAATATGCGCCCTATTTTATTTGGTACTGATTGGCATATGACTACACAATTTTCTGTATCGGGTATTGAACTCGAACTTTTCCGTTACCCTAGCAGACAAGAATCCAATCTGCAGGCATGGGATGCTGCCGATGAGCACCTAATAAAACATTTGTTAGATACTGAGCAAGCACCAGCCAATACCGCGGTTATTAATGATAGTTTCGGTGCGTTAACTACAGCATTACTATCGATCAATGCTAGCTGGCCACTGACGATTGAGACAGATGCCAAAACCAGTTTACTCGGTACTCAACAAAATATTGAGCGTAATCAGCTAAACAGCAACAGTATTACTTGGGTTAATAGCCGTGACGAGTTGCCACAAGGTATTAGCCTCGTCTTGATGAAGTTGCCTAAAAACCTGACTTATTTTAGCCACCAACTAAGTAGATTGTCACAAGTGTTGCCCGCTGGCACTCAAGTACTTATTGGCGCTAAAGCTAAATCAATCAATAAATCGCTATTAGAGACCATCGGCCAATATTTAGGGCCAGCCAATGCGAGTCTTGCATGGAAAAAGACCCGTGTGATCACTTGTGTTGCTGACGGCAAGCCACGTACTCTGCCCAAAGCCACAACTTGGTCTGTACCTGAGTTTAATCTAGAGATCAGTAATCTGAGCAATGTGTTTGCAGCGAACAAGCTCGATATTGGTGCGCGGATCATGCTCGATAATATGCCAAAAGGTAACTTTAAATCGATTGTCGATTTAGGTTGCGGTAATGGCATTTTAGGCTTACACGCCAAACAAGTTTTTCCTGAAGCTTATATTCATTTCATCGATGATTCAGAGATGGCCGTGGCCTCAGCAAGAGCTAACTGGCAAGCAAATAAACTTGATAACCCAGCCCTTGTGGGTGAGCAAGCGACTTTTGGCTGGGATGACTGTTTGACTAATATGAGCGAGGGCTTCCGCCCAGATCTTGTGTTGTGTAACCCGCCTTTCCATCAAGGCGAAGCAATTACTGACCATATTGCATGGCAGATGTTTTTAGACGCCTTTAGACGTTTAAAAAATGGCGGCATACTGCATGTTGTAGGTAACCGTCATTTAGCCTATCACGTTAAATTAAAGCGTATTTTTAAAAACTGTACCACGGTTGCCTCTAACGGCAAGTTTGTTATTTTACAGGCTCAAAAGATCAGTAAAAAAGCGCAAGAGTTTGATTCACAAGCGCCAAGTGCGGCAAACCAAACAAATGATGAGCCGCACCCACAAAGCTCACTCTATGGTAAACCAAAGTCAAAATAGTCAGCCTTAAACCAATAAAGGTGAGCTTATGCTCACCTTTTTAATTTTTAAACACATTCTAACTAGCAGTGTTAGCCGCTTTAACTTCAACTAACACCCTATCAACTAGCTGGAGCGCTGAAGTCATTCCCGAAAGATCAGCATGTACCTCACCATCTTGCCCAGAATGATGGCCACGTCCAATCAGTTTCATTACAAATAGCGCATTCGGTTTATCGAAATTGATCTCAGTTTCATAAATCACCGAAGGCTGCGCTGAATAACCGCTACCAGAATAAACCGCATCTTCAGGAAAACGATCACTCGCGTAATATTGGTTAAAGTCGAATGATTGATTAACCTCAAGACGTAACCTATAAATACCACTCAGCTTCTGCTCGACACTCGCGCGATAAATAAAGTTGTTCATCATAGTTGCGCCAGAGTAGCCATCTACCAACTTACTGATTTGGTTTGCCTCTACTGACTGGTTGTTGCTTGCTAACTTATGCAAAAACACCGGCAAAGACTCTTTTCGAAACCTATCATTACGCGTTTCCGGCTCCACCACTAAATCAAACGCTTGCTCCATCGTAAACCCTGGCCGCTCAAACGGGTTATCGGTAAATACAGCATTCTTGTCACGAGTGGAGACCCGGTTAGCAAAGTTATTTTCAGCCAATTTTTGTGTTACATAGATAGGTTGAACAAATTGCCCCTCTAATGTTTCTAACCAAATCGCATATTGCGGCCACTGAAAAGCTACGCCCGCTTTAAACTCAATAGATAACTGCGGCGTAGTTAAACCTTCAGCAGTATTATCGACTAAAAGGTAACGCAGCTCTTGATTTTCAAAACCCAGATCCGTTGCCCTTAGCGTCATACCCCACTGGTAAAACTGTTTAACTGGCTGAATACCAAGCCAAGATAAAGCAGCTAATATCGCAACCGATAAAAATGCCATCGGCAAGGTCCATTTATAGCGGGACTTTTTGCCCCAGAAGCGCAACTGCAAGTAACTTTTTAACGGCGTAAAATTATTTTTCAAATGCCAAAACGCAGCGAGCAACAACCCGAATCCAACAATAGTGTGCAATGTTGCCACTGGTGGATAATGACTTTTGACAAACATGAAAATTGACGAAGCAAACATGACAAACATGCTGGCAAAAATAACCAAGCTGATCAAAGCGCGAAAATGGAACCATCGATTAAGCATAGAATTTAGAGTGTTAAAGTAAGTGATGACTCACTGTTGACCAGTGCGTTATCCACTACCACCAAAACTTTCTAAAATTTTATAAAACAGCTTTAAAATTCAGAAATTAAACAAATACCAAGCTAACAACTAAGATGAGATTAAATTGCTCTGAGGCTATATTTTTATGGTCAGTTCGTGTAAACGGATCTGTTTTTTTGCAGCCTCTAAGTAGCTTAATGATAATTCATGCTTTCCCTGCTGCTGATAAAGCGATGCTAGCGCTAGCTTTACCTGACTGACTCCCATTGGGCAAAAAATCATTTGATGAAAAGCCAACGCCTGCTTTAATGAATCTTCCGCCACAGCAAGATTGATATTCGCTTGCTGTGCGAGATCACTATAAAGTGCAGCTTTTAATTGGTAGGCGTATCCCAGATACAAAAAGTCATTATCAACTTGGCTTTGCTTGATGGACTGCTCGAGTGCTTTGAGTGTTGCGCCGAAGTTTTCTTGGCTGTAACTATAAGCAAGCCAATAGGCGTAACGCCCACTCAAGTGGCTTGTCGGTTGAAGCAGGTTGGTTTGTTCGAATAAAAGCTCCCTACCCTGCAACTCTTTACCCGCCAACATCAACCACTGAGCGAGTAATAAACGCACGCTGTGATTATCAGGCTCTATCGCTAACGTACTCCTAAGCATAGCTTGGGCGGCATTTAGTTTACCTTGCTTATACAGAACAATGGCTTGAAACACCAATTCGTTTTTAAGCTCGCTTTGAAAATCAGCTCGGATCGCCGCCGCGCTTGCACCTAAATGCCGATTGATGATTGCAGCAAGTTGCAATAACGCATCGTCGAGGCTAGTACTAAAAACCACGCCAACGGTTTCACCTTGCTTTACATGAAGTCGATAAGAAAGTTGGTAGTCACGAACATTGCCGTGGAGTTGGGTTTCAACAATTAAGTTTGCTCCAGTGCGCTTAAACATTGTTGCAATATCATTGTGACTATAGTTTGCAGTCAGTGATAACTTGGCAACCAGCGGCAGCACGTATTCGGTACTCATCACTTTGCCACGGTTATTAAGATTACCAATCAATTGATCCATTGCACCTAACGGTACCCAAGCATGATCTCTGCCAATAACCTGATTACTTACAGGCAAAATAATCACTGTCCCCGTTGCAGCAACACGTTGTTTATCAAACGTTGTTGTATTGAATAACAGAAAATAGCAAAGCGTTATGATGCCTAACAGCGCTAACAATAGTTTATAGTGCTGCAATACCAGCTCAACAGCTAAAGGATGCTTATTAGTATCAAGGGGGGCATGCCCATCCCCAAGATGACAAATATCATTAGACAAAAAGCTGTCAGAAGTTGTTACACCACCGATGTCAGCATGGACGGCTGACGGTTCTAGCGCCTGACGAGTCACATTGACGCACCAGCGATAGCCCTTTCTTGGAAAGGTTTGGATGACTTTTTGTGGTGCAAATATCCGTCTAATTTCACTTATCGTTTGAAACAGTACCTGCTCGTCACAATGTACATCATCCCAAATGGCTTCCAACAGTTCAGTTTTAGTGCAAATATCGCGTTTTGACTCAATTAAATATTGCATTAACGCTAAGGTTTTTGGCCTAACTTCAACCTTATGCTCAGCAAAATAAACCACTCGTTCACGGCAACAAATTTTGAAGTTCTCTGCACAATATACTTGGCTAAAATCTTGTTGCTGAAAATCTATTTGTGGCACGCCTCATCCTTGTTTAGCACTTTTGAGTCTCGGTTAAATATTACCGTGAAGCCATAGTGGTTGTCTTATCACAATATGACACTAGTTATATTGGCAGGCTCAAATTAGTCTTTAACAGCTTCACTATTAACACTGCTCAGTTCAGCTCCCTTCTTGACTGCTTGAGTTGTTTGCGGCGGTGCAAATAACGCACTAAATCGCTGCTTCCAACTGCGATTTGGCGCTAAAAATTCAGCTCCCATATCGCGCCATTCAGTGAAAGTCACCACCAACGGGTTAAAGCTATTTATCGGTTTAGTAATTCCATATTCAACCGTTTCACGCTCTTTGACAAAGGTGCCAAACAAACGATCCCAAATAATTAAAATTCCTGCGTAGTTTTTATCTATATATTGGGGATTACGGCCATGGTGCACCCTATGGTGTGAAGGTGTGTTTAATACCCACTCAAAGATCCCTAATGACTTGATTGATTGAGTATGTACAAAAAACTGTAGACCTAAATTTAATAGCACCACAAAAACCACCCAGTTAGGATCAAAGCCAATAATCACCAAAGGCAGCCAAAATAACCACATACCTGCTAATGGATACATTAAACTCTGACGAAATGCGGTACTAAAATTCATATTCTCTGAGCTGTGGTGAGCAACATGGGCAGCCCACATCCAACGCACTCGATGGCTAGCACGATGAAACCAGTAATAACAAAAATCCTGCGCAATCATCAACGCAACAAAGGTTACTGCGTTCATTTCAATATCAAATAATCGCCAACCAAAAAAGACTAAGTACAGCTTTGCTATCAATAAGCCTGTCAGGATATCGGTTAACTGATGCATCCCTGCTAACGCAAAGTTACATAGCACTTCAGGTAAATGATATCGAGCATTAAGCGGTAACTTGTTCTGCCTATCACCCACGTACCATTCGAGTAAAATACACACGAAAAATAATGGCGCTAACACCAAGAGCAATACTTCAGGGTGGGCAATCAGTGAATTAAAATCCATCTTCTATGATCCTTTTATTTATCAGTCTGGCGCCAACACTCAAATACGCCGACCATGCATCTGTCGCTACCAGCGGGCAAAGTGATCTTCTGTTAGCCCTAGCACTTGATTTAATTGGTGTTTATTACCTAAGTTATCAATAATAAAACCGTCGAAATAGCCTATATATTGCCTAAAATTACTTTTTAAAAAGCCTAGGTTAAGCTTCTCTTGACGACAGTTTTTAGAGGTAAAACTGAGCTCCACTTGCCCATTATCAGAAAAGACTCGCCATTTACCTGCTGACTGACTTTGCGATGTAGGCCGAGTAAATTGAAAATGCACCGGCCCCAGTAAGTGACGTTCACCGTTATGCCAAAATGCATTCTCATTGCATCCAGTTTCATTAACGCCAGCAGCTAAGTTAAGCCCTAGCACTGCGTGTTCGCTAATACAGTTAATACTTGCCCAGCGCCAGCTCGTATCACGCCGCATAAAGCCAGCACTAAAGTCATAACCAGCACAAGCACGTTGCAGTGGCTGGGGCTCGTGGTTTATCAACAAACTCCCCTTTAGCGCTAAACCATTATGCTTTTGGGTATATGTCCAGCCGCTATATCCGGTTGGATTACACATGGCCATTGGTAAACTCAACACATCTGGTTGCAGGGTTAAATCAGCCTCAATACCCAAAGTGTTTAATCTTAATCGCCAAAGCCCCTGTTCAATCTCAAATGTAACACTGCCTTTTGTCCCTTTAATATTGGCACAGCCCTGCATTGGCGAGTCCGACATTTGATAACCCAGGCCTAAAGGCTTAAGCCAACTCGTTTCAATAAGCTGGTTGCTACTGATGTCATATAAATAACAGAAAGCGCTGCCTACATAGCGGATATCTGCTAAAGCAACGCCAATCACATAATGCGGGGTCACTATGCTTAAAAACTGAAACTGCTTATAGTCGAAATGCTTAGCCCAGCGCGATGCTGGCTTGTCCATTTCGTTGCGATAGTTAAAGTGTTCTACACCAAGCTCAGCCACTGGGCCATCGAAGTGACCAAACACAGGTTGCCCAACTTCATCAATTAATCGCTGCGGCGCAGGTACACTGGTCAATATTTGTGGCGTCCAATCAGCAGCTTTCGCTAACATAAGTCTTAGGTCCTTAACGCTTATTTGACCTTTTACTCTAACTGGAACTGAGGCAGGTTAAAAGTGAATCACCCACTTTTTGTTGCGCATTTGTAAATGCACTAACTGAAGATTAATAGCTGAATTGAAGAATACCTCCAAAAATAGCGCATTAGACTGCGCTATCTTAAAAATGCGGGGCGATAATAGCTGGCTAAAAACGGTAACTCATACCAATACTCAAGTTTTGTACAGTCAGTTGTTGAATTGGAATATATTGATACTCAATATTCATACCTAAACCCGAATTAAAGCGGATCCCCCAACCTACAGCACTGAATAGGTCAACATCCCTATCACTAATAGACTTAACGTTATTATTGCTAGCTTCTAAATCGTAGCTAAGCTCATTGGCGCTAGCCCCCAATTTTGCGTAAAGACGATTACTCGGAGACAACATATATTCGCCATAGAGTGCAGTTCTAAAACCGTTATATTCAATGTTATTCACTTTGGCTATTATGCCCACAAACGCACTAACAATACCGCCACTTCCTGAAAGGTAACCCGCCTCAACGCCGAAGTTATCCTGCCACATATAGCGATAATAAATGTCGTACATCATATTATCACCACTCGTTGAGCTGTCACTTGAACTCCCCTCAAAATCTTGGTGACCAAAACCAACGTTAGCGCCCATAATATGATCGCCTTGCACAGCCATGGCGTTACAACTTAATAACCCTGCAACCAACACAGAAAGTATTCGCATATTAACTCCTTTAAATACGCGTTATAGAACAACGATGAAACAACTAATTTATGACTAAATTAGCGCCTCTCTCTATTAATTTCGCCATACTACAATAAGTAATCATGGTTAATCTACAACCAATTTGGGCATCAAAAAGCAATAACAAAAAGAGCCGTGTAGCGCTGGAATACCAACGCTATTCTGGTATGCTGAGGCCATCAACTTTTTGCTAATTTATGATAATAATGAAATCTTTACTTTTAATACTAACGACCGCATTAGTTATGGTTGGTTGCGCCAGCCAAGGCCCATCGCACATTGCATTAAACCCCGAAGTTCCTGCGATTTCAGTGCAAACAGAAGCTGAACTGCCGATCGCAATAGAAACCATAGATACTCGCTCAGCCAATTTTATTGTGCGATTCAATGACGGCGACAAAGCAGCGCGTTTAGTTAGCCCAACAGAAGCACCACGGGTGCAAATGGATCAAGTATTTAGACAAGGATTTACCCAAGCAGGCTATCGAATCGATCCAAGCGCTGTAAACCATATGCAAATTCAACTGGAACAATTACTTACCGACGTGAATGAAAGCACCTTCGGATTCGAAGCTAACAGCCAAGTGATTATTAACGTCATAGCCAAGAACACCAATCAAGAGCTGACAAAGCGTTATCGTGCAAAGGGTTTATTAAAAGGTCCACTTAGTGCAGATTTTGCGACGTTAGAGCTAGAAATCAATAAACTAATTGGTGAGTTAACTCAGGATATTATCAACGATCCTGAATTAAACCAGTTTATTCAACAGTAGTTAACGCCGCTTAATTAACAATAAGGGAACCAAATGAAATCTTGGATTTTAAAAGCGCTTGCACCTTTAGGCCTATTACTTATAAGCCAAGTTAGCCACGCTGTAGATATTCAGCCTGACACGCTTTACCCTCAGGTTGAGTTAGACACCACTATGGGCAAAATTGTAGTTGAGCTCGATAGAACTCGTGCCCCTATTACCGTTGATAACTTTTTAACCTATGTAGTTAAAGGCCACTATGACAACACGCTGTTTCATCGTGTTATTGCAGATTTCGTTGTTCAAGGTGGCGGCTTAGACTTGAATAAAGAGGAAAGGCCAACCTCTGCGCCTATCGTCAACGAATCAGGCAACGGTTTATCTAACCTAACCGGCACGATTGCCATGGCAAGAGAAGCAGAACCTCATACAGCCACCAGCCAATTCTATTTTAATGTGGTCGATAATGAAAAGTTAGACCCCTCTTCACGCCGCTGGGGTTATGCAGTTTTTGGTGAAGTCACCTCGGGGATGGAAGTATTACAAGCTATGTCTTTAGTTCCAACCGAGTTTAATACCACGATTGAATGGCCAGATTTTCCTGTGACCGATATCGTACTAAAAAAAGCGACCCTACTACCTCGTAACTAGTCCAATATAATCAGTTGATTAATCTTATTTTTTGACACTTTAAAGATAAATCCAAGGCTTAGCTAACATAAAGCTAAGCCTTACAATATTTTGTAATGAAAGTGTAATAAACCAAAAAATTTGAGCAGCAACTAGCAATATGTGTCTATACTTATTTTTGTAAAATAAGGAGGCGGCTCAATGACAGCGGATGAGTTCATTGATGGTAAGGCGCCCCAGCTGGCTTTCTATGGAAAAGCATTTTTGAGCAATCAACTCGACTTCAATGAAATCCAGATGTACCTATGGGACACCCTTGAAGAATGGCAGATGTACAATCATCAGGGTGAAGCGCAAACAGATATGGAACGAGTGTTTTGGCACCTACTACATGCCTTTGATAAATGGCCTTGTTGGGCTATTAGAGGAAATCAATTTTTGCGAAAGCAAGTTGACGACTGCTGCGACTATTTAAGTCTTGGTGGCCAAATTCCTCAAGGCTGTATCGGGATCAGACCTTAAAAGCCATACCATTAATCACACCAGAGTGTAAAAACTCTAACAAAGCCCAAACCTTTCAGGTTTGGGCTTTTTATTGCCTTAACTTAAAATGAAGTAAATCTCGCGCAGGTAGTAACCGCTACGGCAGTAATCACTATCCTGAGATAAAAAACATTATTGTGCCCTTGAACCCTGGCACCGTCCTACGTAAGCTAGCTGAACTCATTGTTATCTCTCTACCTTAGGTGGTTCGCCCCCGTGCATTCTTTCTTTTCGCGTTTTAAAGACGCTGCATCAATTTATTGTCATAAACGGGTTCTTATCCTGTTATTGCTCGGTTTTTCAGCTGGCTTACCGCTCATGTTAGTGTTCTCAACATTATCATTCTGGCTCAGAGAAGCGGGTGTTGATCGTACAGCCATCGGTTACTTTAGCTGGATTGCTCTAGCTTATGGTTTTAAGTGGGCTTGGTCACCATTAGTTGATCGCATGTCACTGCCCATATTTACCCGACTTTTGGGGCGGCGACGGGGCTGGATGATGTTCGCCCAACTGTTATTGGTGATAGCCATACTTGGAATGAGCCAAAGTGATCCCTTAGTTGATCTTGAAAGGCTAGCGCTATTTGCACTCATGGTCGCCTTTGCCTCGGCTACCCAAGATATTGTTATCGATGCTTTTCGTATCGAATCAGCGCCAGTCAAAATGCAAGCCGCTCTTGCTGCGGCTTATCAAGTGGGATATCGCACAGCCATGATTGTTGCTACGGCGGGTGCTCTTACCATTGCGGCTTGGATAGAACCTGAAAGCGAAGCTTACAGCTTAGTTTCGTGGCAAACAGCTTATATCAGCATGGCAGGCTTAATGTTCATCGGTATTCTGACCACCCTATTTAGCAGTGAACCTACTGTTGAAACCAAGGATGCAGATGAAAAAGAAGCTGCACTTAAAGATAAGTTTGCCGCCAAATATCCAACCTTTATTGCTGCGAGCCTATCTTGGCTTTATACCGCCAGCGTACTGCCATTTATTGACTTCTTTAAACGATATGGCCGCAGTGCAATTCTTATCTTATTGCTTATCTCTTGCTATCGAATTTCCGATATTGTGATGGGCATTATGGCCAACGTGTTTTACGTTGATATGGGCTTTTCAAAAACTGAAATTGCCACACTAAGTAAAGTATACGGTTTAATTATGACACTCGTCGGAGCTGGAGCAGGCGGCTTATTGATCGCCCGTTATGGCACGATGAAAATTCTATTTCTCGGCGCCCTGCTGGTTGCAGTGACTAACTTACTATTCGCCTACCAAGCTATGATCGGCTATAACGTTAGTTTTTTAACCTTTGCCATTTCGGTAGATAACTTCAGTGCAGGCATTGCAACAGCCGCCTTCATTGCTTACCTCTCTAGCTTGACTAGTAGCGGTTACAGTGCAACCCAATACGCTCTTCTTTCATCAATAATGCTGCTGTTCCCTAAATTTGTTGCTGGATTCTCTGGTGCTTATATTGATGCCTATAACTATGTTAGCTTCTTTATTGCAGCCAGTTTAATTGGCTTCCCGGTTCTTGGACTTATTATGTTAGTTCAAAAGTATGCACCTAATCCGGCGTCAATCGAGCAAGATGAGTTGCTTAAGCAAGATAAAGCCAAAGAGTACGAAAGCTAATATAAAGTTAGTGATATCGAGCAATGGTTTAATTCACCAACAAGTGAGTAATATCGATAATTTTTGTGACTTTAGATATTTCAACTTGGCGGTAAAACCATAAAGCCATGAAATTAAAGACTTTTAATGTTGGCACTTTATTTGCCTTAAGCTATGTTAACAATATGACTAACTTGGACTAGTAAAAGGAAAGAATATGGATATCGGTCAAATTATTATCGTTGCAATTATCGTGTTTGCCATCTTTGGTACTGACTTTTTTAAATACCGCTTTCGTATGAAGCAGCTTGAAGCAAAAATCGATAGTAGTGACAAAATGAAGCTTATTGATGAAGTGAAAAGCATTCAACATCGTTTAGTGGTTTTGGAGAAAATCATTACCGATAAAGGTTATGAAGTGAGTGAAGAGATTAATAAGCTAAAAGATTAATTCATATGACAAGGGCTGCTAACGCAGCAGCCCTCATTGAGACATCCCCCAAGGAAGATTAGTCTCTAAAGTTATTAAACTGGAATGGTTGACCAAGATCAGACTCACGAGCTAGTGCCATAACCGCTTGTAAGTCATCACGCTTCTTACCCGTTACTCGCACTGAATCACCTTGAATCGATGATTGTACTTTCAGCTTACTGTCTTTAATCAGCTTAACTAGCTTTTTAGCTACTAAGGTTTCAATACCTTCTTTAAATCTCACCTTTAAAGAGAAAGTTTTACCGCTGTGAACCGCTTTCTCATCAACATCCATTGATTTCGGGTCAACATTACGCTTACTCATCTGCATGCGTAAAATATCAACTAACTGACGAACCTGAAAATCATCTTCAGCAGTTAGAGTAACCACATGGTCTTTATATTCAATCGAGGCTTCTTTACCACGAAAGTCAAAGCGCCCTTTCAATTCACGAACTGAATTATCAACCGCGTTACGCAGCTCAACTTCATTTACTTCTGAAACAATATCCATTGAAGGCATAAGTTTGGTCCTAAAAAAATTTCTGTGGCCGTATTTTACGCATTGAGAAGATGAACTTGAAGTAAATTAACCATAAAATCAGATGAAATCTCGGCTTAGAGGTGACTTTAGCTAACGCTTTTCTTATGATTGACGCAAATAACTCAAATGACGATGACGTGATAAAGACACAGGCAGTTTTTAAGTGGGCGCTAGCACTAACGCTAATTTTAGTAAGCTACTTGGTTTTCTCTAAACCAAACTACTATCCAAGTGGGATCCCTAACCTAGATAAAATTGGCCATATGGGTAGCTTTTTTATGTTGTCTTATTTAACCCACCTCGCCTTTAAGCCTAAGTGGTATATACTCGCCATCATCCTAGCGGGCTATGCGGTATTTATTGAATTAGTTCAATCTCAGCTTTCTTATCGAAGTGCCTCATTTGCAGACTTTGTTGCTGATATGCTGGGAATATTATTGTTTTACATATGCCACTGGCTTTACCTGCGCTACTTTAAAGCTGCTAAACTTGTCGACTCTGATCCAGAATAATGTCTACACTATCTAATCAAAAAACGGCCTTTGCTAAAATCTGTATTTTAGGTGCTGGCGCAATTGGTCAGCTTGTTTATCATCAACTCGCGCAGCAATCGCAAAGTCAGCTCAGTTTTATTAGTCGAGATACCAACTCATCAATACAACCACTGCATTTTACAACTCTTGATGAGCAAATCATTAGCCGTGAAGCAAAGCTCATAGGTAAAGCAGATTATCAGGTGCACCTTAATCAAGTAGATCTGCTGATTGTTTGTGTTAAAGCTTATCAAGTCAGCGATGCTCTTGAGCCTATTTTACCTCTGCTCGGATCTCAAGCGCATATTCTATTGCTACACAACGGCATGGGACCTCACATAGAGATCATCCCTATGCTTAAAGGACTGGGAGTCAGTTTAGGTACCACCTCCCAAGGGGCATTAAAATTAGATAAGTGGCATATCAAACAAACTGGTAAAGGTTTAACTCAATTAGGTAGCAGCGAAATGCTGGCGCAATTACCGCCACTGTCGATAGAGCTTAAACAGATATTATTAAACGCTATTCCTCAAAGTGAATGGTTCGCCGAGATATTGCCCTTACTGTGGCAAAAACTTGCTGTTAACCTTGCTATAAATCCACTTACCGCGATTTTTAATTGCCGTAACGGGGAGCTCGCTGCCGATGAACATAAACCACTCATTTTCAATGCGGTGAGTGAGTTAGTAGCGGTCGCTAAACAGGACAATATTGAACTTGATCTAGATGCCCTACTGCAAAGGGTGTATCTCGTTATTGAATTGACTGCGGATAACTTCTCATCAATGCATCAGGATGTGCATCACCATAGGCAGACAGAAATCGATGCAATTAATGGTTTTGTGCTGCAAAGAGCCAGCGTCCACCAGCTTGCAGCCCCCGTTATTCTGTCGTTGCAACAACAAATTAAACAGATTGAAGCAAAGTACCTGTAACGTCTTCAAGTGTTATAGCAAGATAATCTACTCATCTGTTGTAGTACCGATAAGTTTAGCCGCCCAAGCTCCAATAACGGCTAGGCATACAGTGAGATCTTCAAAGCCATAAACGGTTGTTAATTCATAAACTAATCCTACGCAATTTATAATTCTGACTAAAATTAGTTCTGTAGTGACATTTTTGTAATTAGACAAAAAGGCAGAGCTCATGCAAAGAGAGCAATGGAACTCAAGGACTGGTTTTATTCTTGCCGCAGTTGGTTCGGCGATTGGGCTAGGTAATATATGGCGCTTTCCCTATATGGCGTACGAAAACGGCGGTGGTGCTTTTTTTATCCCCTACCTATTTGCTATGTTGACCGCAGGCATCCCGTTTATGATTATGGAATTTAGCCTAGGACACAAACATCGCGGCGCTGCTCCTCGTATATTTGGAAAACTTGGTGCGTCACTTGGCTTTAGGCTTGAATGGCTGGGCTGGTTTCAAGTATTTATCGCTGCTGTTATCGCCATTTACTACGTGGCAATTATCGGCTGGGCTATCTCATATTTTGTCTTTTCAATCAGCCAAAGCTGGGGCACTGATACCAATAGCTTCTTTTTCAACGAATACTTGCAGCTTGGCGACAATTCGCCCACTAAGTTAGGTTCGTTGCAACTACATATCGCAATTCCGATGGCGATTGCTTGGGTAATGACCTCTTTGGCCGTTTTTAGCGGCGTTAAGGCGGGCATTGAACGGGCAAGCAAAATCATGATGCCGCTGTTATTTATTATGGTACTGCTATTAATTGGCAGAATTGTGTTACTCCCCGGCGCGCTCGATGGGCTTAATTACCTATTTAGGCCCGATTTCAGCATGATCTTAGATGTTAAGGTTTGGTCTGCCGCATACGGACAGATCTTTTTTACCTTAAGCGTCGGTTTTGCCATTATGCTCGCCTACTCTAGCTACCTGCCTGAAAAGTCAGATATCAATAACAATGCTTTTATGACGGTATTGATTAACTGCGGCTTTTCTATTTTAGGCGGCATTATGATTTTCGCGGTGCTTGGCTATATGGCAGCAGAGCAAGCCAAACCTATAACCGATGTGGTGACATCTGGCGTGGGGCTAGCGTTTGTCACTATCCCGGCAGCTATTAACTTACTGCCGATCCCCTATATTTTAGGGCCGTTATTCTTTCTAGCTTTAGTTGTTGCGGGTATCAGCTCACATATCTCCATTATTGAAGCTGTTGTTGCGGCTGTAATCGATAAACTGGCAATCTCACGCAAAAAAGCCGCTCTGCTGGTATGCGGCATAGGTTTTACGATTTCAATGGCATTTTCAACCAATGGCGGTTTACTGCTTTTAGATCTAGTGGATTACTTCATAAATAACATCGCCTTGCTAACAAGTTGCCTTATCGAATTAATTGTTCTTACATGGTTATTTAAGATTGCTGATATACGAGATTATGCCAACCAGTGCAGCGAGTTCAGTGTTGGAAAATGGTTTAATCTATGCCTGCGCTTTATTGGGCCGATTATGTTGAGTGTCATTTTAATCAAGAATCTGATCAATACCCTAAGAAACGGTTATGAAGATTATCCTATCGCCGATCAGATCTTTCTCGGCTGGGGCTTAATTGCACTGATGCTGTTTATCGCAATTTTTATTAGCTTAGTTTCGCGTGAACCCAGTAAAGACGATATAGGAATAAAATCCGCTAAAGCGAGAAACAAAGGAGAGCATTAAATGAGTACAGCTGCAATTGTGATGATGATTTTAGCATTAACCATTACTTGGGGAGGCGCGGCTGTATGCATCGCAATTGCTATGAGAGCCGCGAAAATATCAAAGCAAAGATAAATATCTTTGCTTTGATAGCTAACCTCTGACTCAATGCTACAAGTAAGTGGTTTACGCCATAAACTAATAGTTCTTAATATGTACCTCAGGGTGCGCCATATCTGTTTTTATAAACATATCAACGTGATCACCATTGATATCAAATCGAGTTGAGGTAACGGTTCCCATCATCTCTCCACGCCCCTTCCAAAGTACTGAGGTTTCAGCAAACTCTTGTGTCTGAGCCTTTGTTGTTTCGATACTCGCTTTATCTAAAAACGATTCAGCAGCGGCTTGTCTTGGCAGCGATTTTGCCGCAAATGCCTGATCAACAAATGGTTGCTGCTGATACAAAGAGTGATTGGCATGTACCATTTTGTCAGCATAAGAATGGTTAACCACGCCGCCTTTGGCTGCAGAAAAGTTATTCTCAATATTCATTACTTTTGCATTACTATCAATCACTGTGTAGGAGAAAAATGCAGTGTACTGTTGATGAGCGTTAAAGATATCTAGTAACTCTTGCTGCGAGCCAATATTGTAAGCTTCCCAACTTAGGTAATATGAAGGTGTGGCATTATCCACTAAGATCTCAGCACCGGCTTTTTCACGAGCAGTCCCCTCATCGGCCATCGTATTCATCATAATAGCTTGTCCGCCCTTGGCTATCCCGCCGTAAGGAATAAGCCCTGCCCAAGTTTGGATAACTCTGGTTTGACCGTCCACATCAGTATGGTTAAGTACGATTAAACCTTCATAGTTAATTCCCATATAATCGAAGTTTGCTTGCCCCCAAGCACGACCTTGTTTATCTGACATGCCAAGTACGGTGCACTTTGCCGGAGCCGCAGGATCATGAGCTGGCTTTTCAGCTTGTAAGAAGCCCATGCCACCAGAACGCTGAGACTCCAAAATGGCTTCATCTGACATGCCAACGGCTAACAATAAATTAGGTGAGCGATTTAATGACTCAGATAAGCCTTGAATATAAGCAGCAGCATCTGGCGAACTCGCCTTTAGTTTTGTAAAAATACTCTGCGCCTCAAAAGACTTTGATAGTGAGATGACATTAAGCCCGGGTAACATTACTCCCAAGGTATTATCGAAGCGTTCAATACCATCAAGAATTTGTGCTTTGGCAACGACACCAACATGCAAACCCAGTTCATAACTAGAACCTTGAAACTTCACTTCAGCAATTTGATCTGTATGCTGAATAAGTTCTGCTTGAGCGCCAACCGAAAATATAGAAGATAACGCAAGTGTTGCCGCAATAATTGATTTTTTCATGTTGAGCTCCTGTCTAAGATGATGGAGCTAGAATAATCACAACCTCATTACTAAACATTTCTAAGAAAATTAGTAAACTTAGTTAAGCTGCAGCAGCAAAGCTGTCTATTGTAGTTAGTCAAGGAAACTCATAAACTCCATTTAAGCTCAGGCATTACACTTGGATCTATGGATCATTTAAATAACTCCCTCAACGCTAGCAAGCCTTCTCGAAACAATAAGAGACTCACTTTACATAGCAGTGCTTGGCTTTATCTAGCTGCAACCTGTTGTGTTGTTTTCAGCGTGCTTTTTCTGGATCGCTCCATTTCAACTTGGATGCATCACAACATTAATGCCAGTGTTTTGTTTAAGCCTTTAAGCCAAATGCCAGTGTTATTTGAAGTTCTGTCAGCCTTAGTTATTTTGAGCTGCCTGATAGCTAAGTTTCGAGTGAAACTGGCTCACTTTGCCTTAGCCCTTATCTTCACCTTGATAAGTGCCACCATTGTAAGGCTTGGCGCTAAATGGATATTTGGTAGAACTTGGCCAGAAACCTGGCTGCAATTAGACAGTGGCGGTAACCCATCGTGGATAACCCATGGGGTTGAAGGATTCCACCCTTTTATGGCGGGCGCAGCCTACAACTCTTTTCCATCAGGTCATGCGCTATTTACCTTCGCGCTTGTCAGTGTTTTCTGGTGGCGCTTGCCCAAGCTTTACCCACTTTGGTTAGTGGCTATGCTAGGAGCAGTTGCGGGACAATTAGGGCAAAACTATCATTTTCTAGGCGATCTGTTAGCTGGCGCTACTTTAGGTGTATTTTGCGCGCAAATATCTATCTGGTTAAGTGAGCGAGTGATGCCAAAACACCATTAACTCCACATAACTAATATTGCAGCTACAGCAATTAAAATGAGTGCCAGCATATCTTTAATCTTTACCTTATCTTTTAGCCACAACATTGCGATAAGTAAGGTAAAGAACACCTCTACCTGACCCAGTGTTTTCACATAAGGCACAGCTTGTAACGACATAGCACTAAACCAGCCAATTGAGCCAATACAACTGGTCGCACTGGTTAATAACGTCAGTTTAGGTCTTTGGATTAGCCCCTCAAGGGTCGTTTTGTCTACCAAAGTTGAGTAGATCAGCAAGATAGTGGTTTGAATCGCAATCACAAACAGCAGAACCCAAGCAGCTCTGTGAGGAAAAGGTAAATCAAGGTTTAAACTTGCTTCGCGCACCCACAAAGAGGTCAGCGCAAAGGCTGCACCGCACGCTAGCCCAAGAAAAACCGTTGCTAATGAAAGCTGTTTAACATCACCTTTACAGCTCAGCATAAATACCGCAATACCACCGATAAGTACGCCTAGCCAACCTAAGAGTGACAGCTCAGTGCCAAAAAACACCACACCTAAAATCGCGGCAACGATAGCTTCGCTCTTAGCAAGCCCTGCCCCAACGGCAAAGTTCTTCATTTTGAACAGTTTCACCATTAAGGCCGTTGCCAAAATTTGCATTGCCGACGCCCCCAACACATAGGCAGTAAACTTGAGGGTAATAAAAGGTAAGCCTACAGGCTGCCACGTATAAAGTCCGACCAAATAGGCCATTGCAATCGGCGTTGCCCAGATAAAGCGAGCTAGTGTAACGCCAGCAATATTAACCTCTTTACTTAGCTGACTTTGAAACGCATTGCGCCACGCCTGCATAAAGGCTGCAAGAAAAGTAAAAAATATCCAAGTCATAGAGATTAATTTGCCAGGTAAGAAAAACGTTATTATGCCAGCACAAATTGCATTATTGGCAATATTTCATTAATACTGAAAATAACGACTGAAAATACAAAAAGCCAAATCATCTCTGACTTGGCTTTTTGATTTAAACGCTATAAATAAATTACAGCCCGTAAGTGTAACTAGCACCCAGTCCTAATGGGAAACCTAACGCCCAATAAGCCAGTAACCACACACTCCAAATAGATAGCAGCGCTAAACTAAATGGCAGCATCATAGAAATCAGTGTACCGATACCAATATTCTTCACATAACGCTGACAATAAACAACAACCAGCGGGAAGTAAGGCATCAGCGGTGTAATGATATTTGAGCTTGAGTCGCCCACACGATATGCCGCTTGTGATAGATCCGGGCTGATATTAAGTTGCATCAACATAGGCACAAGAACCGGACCAATCAATGCCCACTTCGCCGATGATGACCCCACAAATAGGTTCACAAACCCCACGAGTATGATCATGCCAACAACGGTAATTTCAGCCGGCAGGTTAAGTGCTTTAAGGCCACCAGCACCTTCAACCGCAATCAGCGCACCAAGGTTAGATGCCGAAAACGCTGCCACAAACTGTGCACAGAAAAAGGCCATAACGATGTAATGCGACATACCATTCATCGACTTAGACATGGCTTGAACAACATCGCCTGAAGTCTTAAAAGCACCTGTCATATAGCCGTATACTAGGCCTGGCAACATAAAGAAGATAAAGATCAGCGGCACAATTGCTTGCATCAATGGCGCTTTAAAGCTCGTTAAAGAGCCATCTGTATCTCTAAGGGTCGATGTTTCTGGCACTGTCAGTGAAAAGAAAGCAACAATCGCAACTAACATCACTAACGTTGCGACACGAAACGCTTTAATTTCAGATGGCTTTTCCTCTTCCATTGCAGGAAGATCCACCTCGTCACGGTTAACTTTATGAGTACGGTTTAAACGCGGCTCTAATACTTTATCTGTTAGATACCAAATAAGTAACGTGATAGGAATACAAGATGATGCCGCGAAGAACCAGTTATTTAATGGGTTAACTTCAATATTAGGGTCAACAATTTGTGCAGCTGCCTGAGTAAAACTTTGCAGTAATGGGTCAATACCAGAAGGAATAAAGTTAGCGCAGAAACCACCAGATACACCAGCAAACGCAGCAGCAATACCCGCTAATGGATGGCGACCGACAGTAAAGAAGATCACACCAGCAAGAGGAATAACCACTACATAGCCCGCATCTGTGGCGGTATGAGAGATAATACCGACTAACACAACGGCAGGAGTGAGAAACTTAGCTGGGGTAATTTTTAACATGCGCTTTAACGCCGTGTTAATAAAGCCGGAATGCTCAGCAACCCCCACACCTAACATAGCCACCAGCACCACACCTAAAGGTGCAAATGCGGTGAACGTGGTGACCATTGACGTTAAAAAGTTAGTTAGCGCCTCAGCACTAAGTAGATTATTCACCACAATCGGTGAATTGGTGCGTGGATCTATAGCATCAAAGCTTACGCCCGATAACAGTGCCGATAACGCCCACACTGCAAACATTAAAATCAAAAATAGCATTGCAGGATCCGGTAACTTATTACCTACTCTTTCAATGCTATCTAACGCTTTACCCAACATCCCTTGTGGCCCTTGATCTTCAAGCGCCTGTTTATCTGCTTTCATCATTCAACCTATTTTATTATGTCTCACATTAAACGGAACAAATGGCAGTAAATGCCATAATGGGGCTTAATACCGAGTATTTTTATAACCTACTAGAATAAATGGCCAATCTGTATTTAAACTTAAATTGTATCGACAAAAACAATAAAACCCTGTGATTAAACAGGGTTTTATAACTTTTAACCGCTAGTTAGAAGAATAAAATACTTTACACTTACTTACTAGTGTCGATTGGATCGAACGACTTAACTAAATCATCAATCGCTTTCATTTGAGTTAAGTAGTTCTCTAATTGATGCAATGGCAGTGCACATGGACCATCGCACTTAGCGTTGTCAGGATCTGGGTGAGCTTCAATGAACAAACCAGCTAAACCTAACGCCATTCCGCTACGTGCAAGCTCAGTTGCTTGAGCGCGGCGTCCACCAGCACTATCGCTTCGTCCACCAGGGCGTTGCAGCGCATGAGTTGCATCGAAGATCACCGGGTAACCGGTTTGCTTCATTTCATCCATACCAAGCATATCAACAACTAAGTTATTGTAACCAAAGCTTGAGCCACGCTCACACAGCATAATTTCATCATTACCTGCTTCATTAAACTTGGTGATGATATGACGCATTTCATGTGGCGCTAAAAACTGTGGCTTTTTCACATTAATGATGGCGCCAGTCTTTGCCATCGCCACCACCAAATCAGTTTGGCGAGCAAGGAACGCTGGTAATTGAATAACATCAACAACCTCTGCTACCGGCGCACACTGGTGTACTTCATGCACATCGGTAATGATAGGTAGGTTGAAAGTCGACTTAATCTCTTCAAAAATCTTTAAGCCTGCTTCCATGCCTGGGCCACGATAAGAGTTAACAGATGAGCGGTTTGCCTTATCAAAAGAGGCCTTAAACACATAAGGGATCCCTAGCTTTTGCGTCACTTCAGCATAAGTCTCAGCAATTTGCATCGCTAAGTCGCGTGACTCAAGTACGTTCATGCCGCCAAACAGTACAAAAGGCTTATCGTTAGCGATTTCAATCGAACCTAAACTAATGATTTTATTACTCATCAATCTTTTCTCTCTTCATGAGCCAAGGCCTATGCCTCAGCATTAATCAAATACACAATCGCTGCCGCGTTAACTCGCCACAGCTTGTAAAATCTGGCCACAAATCCATGCCATATAAGTGCCTAAAGCATAGCCTAATACCGCAAGAAGCACACCCACAGGTGCAAGTGCCGGATGGAAGGCTGCAGCGACTACAGGAGCCGATGCCGCACCACCAACGTTAGCTTGGCTACCCACTGCCATATAAAACAGCGGTGCTTTAATCAATTTTGCCACAATCAGCATAAAGCTAGCATGTACTAACATCCAAATCATACCAATGGCAAAGTACCAAAGGTTTTCGGTATCGGCGAGTTTGGATACATCCATATGCAAACCAATGGTTGCCACTAAAATATATAAAAATGCTGAAGCGACTTTTGATGCTCCCGCAGCTTCTAAGTGGCGAACTCGAGTAAATGACATCGCTAAACCAATAGAGGTTACCGTAACAATCAACCAGAAAAAATTCGAGGTTAAGCTGTAGTCACGTGTCCATGGATAGTTAGTTTCAAAAAATGGTCCTAAAAAGTCTGCGGCAATATGTGCAACACCGGTTACACCGAAACCAACCGCCGCAATCATCATAAAGTCGTTAAGGCTTGGAATACGAGCATTTTCAGCATGGTATTTCTCAACCTTGTCTTTTAGTGCTTCTAGTGCTGAAGTATCTGCGCCAGTTTTTGCATCTATTTGCTTAGCTTTTGAGGCCATAAACAGCAGTACTGCCATCCAAATATTAGCCACAATCACATCAACGGTGACCATAATTGAGAAAATGTCACCACCAGCCTCATAAATCTCTTTCATTGCCGCTTGGTTAGCGCCGCCACCAATCCAGCTTCCCGCTAGTGTTGTCATGCCACGCCATACCGCATCAGGACCAGTAACGCCTAAAATCTCAGGGTGAATTGCAGAGACAATCAATAAGGCAATCGGTCCACCGATAACAATTCCCACGGTACCTGTTAAGAACATGACAATCGCTTTAGGCCCTAAAGACATAATCGCTTTTAAGTCGACACTTAAAATCAATAACACTAAACAAGCGGGTAGTAAGTAGCGCGATGCCACATAGTAAAGCTGCGATGCTTTGCCGTCGATAATGTCGAAGGTATTGAGTAACGACGGCAAAAAGTAACACATCAATAAAGCGGGTACGAATGTGTAAAACTTCTTCCAAAATGCATTACTGCTATTGCTGGTATAAAATACAAAACCAAGCACGACAGCTAAAATACCTAACGCTGTTGCGTCATTAGTCACCAACGCCGTGGTGACTGTATCGCTACTACTCATGAAATCTATCCCCTTGAAATTGGCATTGTTTGCCTAATTATTATTTTCAAATCTTCAATTTTATGTTTTGCTATTTTTTATTTTTATGGCGCTGCTAATGTTTAGAAAGCTTGTTTGAAAACACTGCGCGATCTTTCGCACCTGAGCAAATCTAGTTTATTCAGGCGTATCAACACAAAAGGGCCTAAATGGCCCTATTGTATGACTTAATGGAAAGTTTCAACTTCCTCTTTAAGTTCTTTTAATTGCATTTTCACCAGTTCAATCACTGGATCATGCGGACTGTTCTCGACAAAATGAGCTAAATCCGCCGCAGCAACACTAATACAGCCGAGTTGTTGGGCGATAAATGCACGTTCACGATTTAAATTTAAATCATTACTATGCCACTGCAGCAATAAATTACAGCACTCTAATGCTGGTTCAAAGTTATGTGCCACAATACTGCCCGCTTTCATCTCGTGGATCATTCGCGAGATAATACGTTTAACGCTCGCTGGCTTTAAATAACTTGGCTTGAACTTAGCTGCATTACCTAGCTCACCGCGGACAAATACGTGTAACTGATGCTTTGAAAGCTCGCTACCGGTTAATGGCTCGAAATAACGAACCTCATTATCAATGCGGCTGCAAAGTACGGTTTGCCCCGGCAATAACAGTAGATCTAGTTGCAAGTCCAACTGCTTAGCAAGCAGCATCAACACCGTTGCTAAGGTAGTGCTATTACCTTGTCTTGAGGTAATGCATTTACCAAGATCTGCTGATGCTGCGCTGTAATAGTCTTCACGAGCGCAAAAGCCTAGATCGTTATAAAACCAACGAAATAGGCCATTCAAACGTTCATGTCTATCGACTACATAAAAGCTCAATACTGAGCCTGCTAGCTCTAGCCACGCCCAATTGGCGTTTTTCACTTTAGAAAAGCCTAAATGCTCGGCTATTTCAAATGCAGTTTCCGGCAGTTGAATAGAATCGTTATGGGTTAAATCAGCCATTAACCGAGTAATACTCCTTGCTTAAGAATCGCAAGTTTAGCTGCGTAAACAATCCAGCCAATAGCACCAAAGGCCGCGAATATTTTAAATAGCGCGTTACGATCTGCTTTTAATGCGATAGTCGCTAACGCAATATAAGCAACCACAGCGCCAAGCTTTTCAGTCAACCATGGATCAACAAAAGGATACTGTTGAATTTGGAAGCATAAAATTAGACCTGATAGTAGTAAGAAAGTATCGATAACATGTGGTGCTATCTTGATGGCTTTCTTTTCTAACACTGGTGATTTACGCATATGGAGCACAAAGCGGACTAAGAAAAACAATACGCTGGTCGCAATGAGCGTCATATGCATGTGTTTGAACGCTGGATATAAACTGTAAAAAGTGTCCATAAATAAAGGTCTTTTAGCTGATAAAGGCGGCTAGTGTACCCCATACCTTGAACCATAACCAATATCAGGCGATGACAAGTAGCAGAACCGCACAAAGTTTAACCGCATTAATTTTTTCGACGCGAGAAAATCAATAAAAAAGGCACTATATGTAGTGCCTTTTAGACCTGCTATGACTGAGGTTTAACGCGGCCAACGGCCAAGTGTACAGCGATCATTACTACCAAAATCTCTGACCGTTGCCACATTTTCGTAGCCTAGCTCGATTAACTTCTCTCTCAACTCTATTGCTTGCTGATAACCGTGCTCAAGTAGCAAATAACCACCTGGTGCTAAATAATCACGGGCGCACTCTGCAATATGGAACAGATCTGCAAACCCTCTTAACGGCGCAGTTAACGCACTTTGCGGCTCAAAGCGAACATCACCTTGGGATAGATGCTCATCTTCTTCATCAATATAAGGAGGATTAGACACAATTAAGTTAAAGTCGTAACACTCAACGGCATCAAACCAGTCACTCTGAAATACATCGACCTGTTCTAGCTTTAGGTTGCTGCGATTCTCTTTAGCTAATGCGACCGCCTCTTCCACTTTATCAATGGCGCACACCTGCCAGTCATTACGCTCATGAGCAAGTGACAACGCTATCGCACCAGTTCCGGTACCGAGATCCAGCACTTTCGCATTTTCAGCCAAGGGCAAGTTCAAAGCTGTCTCAACTAAAATTTCCGTATCTGGACGCGGAATAAGCGTAGTTGGATTGACTTTGAACGGCAGTGACCAAAACTCTCGCTCGCCAACAATATGCGCAATTGGCTTGCCCCGTAATCGCTTAGCAAGCATTTGCTTAAACTCAAACACCTCTTCAGGCTCTAAGCTTTTTTCAGGCCAAGTGTATAAATAGCTACGTGGTTTACTGATAACGTGCAATAGCATCACCTCTGCATCTAATGCTGCAGAGTCTGAAATACTTTCAAGCTGAGTTGAGGCCCATTTAAGGGCCCCAGAGATAGTTAGTTGCAAGGAATATCCTTATTCATCTGTAGCACAGTATGAGGAGGCTAAAATTTACGCTTCACCAAGTGCTGCAAGCATATCCGCTTGGTTTTCTTGGATCAGAGGCTCAATGACTACGTCAATATCGCCTTCCATAAATTCACCTAAGCGGTACAGCGTCAAGTTAATACGGTGTTCACTCACACGACCTTGCGGGAAGTTGTAAGTACGAATACGCTCAGAACGGTCACCACTGGTTACCAAGTTACGGCGAGTACTCTCTTCTGCGCTACGGCGCTTCTCGTCTTCAACCGCTTGAATACGAGCTGCCAGTACGCTCATAGCTTGTGCACGGTTTTTATGCTGAGAACGTTGATCCTGACACTCAACTACAATACCCGTTGGAATATGGGTAATACGAATAGCTGAGTCAGTTTTGTTCACGTGCTGACCACCCGCGCCCGATGCACGGAACGTATCGACTTTCAAGTCAGCCTTGTTAATCTCAATCGCTTCAGCTTCAGGAATTTCAGGTAACACAATCACTGTACAAGCAGAGGTATGCACACGACCTTGAGATTCTGTCTCAGGTACACGCTGGACACGGTGACCGCCTGATTCAAACTTCAGCTTACCGTAAACACCTTCACCACTGATTTTTGCAATGACTTCTTTAAAGCCGCCATGTTCACCTTCGTTGGTGTTCATCACTTCTATTTGCCAGCGCTTACTTTCAGCGTATTTACTGTACATACGGAAAAGATCACCAGCGAAAATAGCTGCTTCATCACCACCCGCGCCAGCACGGATCTCAACGAAACAGTTATTGTCATCATTAGGATCTTTTGGAAGCAGAAGAATTTGTAATTCATCTTCTAGCGTTGCAATGGCAGCCTTGGCCGCCTTGAACTCTTCTTGAGCCATCTCTTTCAGATCTGGATCATCTTCTTCCATCATCTCTTTTGCTGACTCAAGATCTTCTTCAGCTTGCTGATATGATTGGAAAGCTTTAACTACATCTTCTAATTGAGAGTATTCTTTAGACAAGGCGCGAAAACGCTCCTGATCAGCAATTACCTCAGCATCGCTCAGTAACGCCAATACTTCTTCATTACGTTCAAGTAAGCCTTCTAGCTTACGAATCACACTGTCCTTCATTTAAACGCTAACCTTAGTCTTTATCTAGTCCAAGCACAGCTCTTAATTGTCCAAGAGAATTCAAATCCCCTTGGCGACTCGCAGCGGTAAGCGCTTGTGTCGGCGCATGGATCAGCTTATTGGTGAGCTTATTGGCAAGTTCCAGTAAGACTTGCTCACAGTTACCACCTTGGGCCAATTTATTGACCGCTCGCTCTACCAACTCATCTTTTATCGCCATACTTTGGGTGCGATATTCACGAATACTGTCAACCGACTCCAATGAGCGGATCCATTCCATGAACTGATGAGCTTGATCGTCTGCAATTAATTCTGCTTGCTCGGCGGCTTCTCTTCGAGAGGCCATATTCTGTTCAATAATGCTTTGCAGGTCATCGACGGTATAGAGGAATGCATCATCTAAATCCGCAACCTCAGCCTCAATATCTCGAGGAACTGCTATATCAACCAATAACATAGGTTGATGACGACGTTGCTTAAGCGCTTTTTCTACCATGCCTTTACCGAGGATCGGTAACGGGCTAGCCGTAGAGGATATCACGATATCGGCCTTAGGGAGAAAATCTGGGATCTGTTCTAGTGTAATTGCTGTTGCACCGAACTCTTCACACATGGCTTCAGCACGTGAAATTGTTCGGTTTGCAACCACCATAGTGCTCACACCGTTATCTTTTAAGTGACGCGCAACTAGCTCAATAGTCTCACCCGCACCGACCAATAAGACCTGGGTCGTACTCAGTGATGAGAAAATATGCTTCGCCATGCTTACAGCTGCGAATGCAACCGATACTGCAGCTGCGCCAATTTCAGTTTCGGTACGAATTTTTTTAGCAACGGAAAAGGTATTTTGAAATAGCTTATCCATTGTAGAACCGACACTGCCAGCCTCTTTCGCTTTCACAAAAGATTGTTTAACTTGGCCTAAAATTTGTGGTTCACCCAAAATCAGCGAATCTAAACCAGCAGATACACGCATCAAATGCTTGACCGCTTCTTGACCTTGATATTGGTACAAGCAAGGCTCAACAGCTTCATGGGAGAGTTGGTGATATTCTTCCAGCCACGCAACCACATCAGCGGCTTCACTGTTATTACAGTAAAGTTCTGTACGGTTACAGGTGGATATGATGACGGCTTCGCCCGATGGAGTAATAGCCGCAAGACTTTTCATGGCATCATGAATTTTGTCTGGTGCGAAAGCAACTTTCTCACGTAGGTCGACCGTGGCCGTTTTATGGTTAATTCCGATTGCTACAAGGCTCATTTGACTCGTTCTGGACTCTTGGGCATCTCATTTATGGCTGCCATTCTACTGAATTGATTTTGTTAAAAACAGAATACGCTTAACAAAACCGAATAATAATCTCGGTTCTTACCCATTTTTTCAATTAGCATCACTTTTTTAACTATTTTCACATAGATATTTCACGCTTTAAGCCCAATAAGCATTGTGCAATATGGTTATTTTTGCATATGGGCATTGGTAATTTATCCAAGCCCTCGTATCATAAGGGCTCTTTTATATCAGTAATAGATGAATAATTTGAGCCGGTTCACAAAAAACACTTATCTATGGGTGATGCTAAGCACTATTTTTATTAGTGGTTGCTCAACTACCATACCAGACAACCTCATTCCCGTCTCTGTTAACAAAGTACAGCAAGCTAGCGCGTGGGAAATGCAAGGTAAACTCGCAGTGAGAACCTCGCAAGATCGCTTTAGTACCAATATTTATTGGTTACATAGTCCCCACAGAGACGAGTTAACCCTTACCACTGTGCTTGGTACTACCTTATTATCTTTATCTAGCCAAGATGGTCTTGTCACCTTGAGTGTAGACGGTGAAACTTATCAAGATACCAATGCTCAGCGACTACTTACTCGTGTATCAGGTTGGTCAATTCCGATTGACTCTTTACCTCTTTGGCTAACAGGACAATTAACCGCAGGCGATAAACTCATCAGTAGTGACAGTCAACAACGGCCAAGTAAACTCGTCAATTCACAACAATTACCACCGTGGCAAGTTGAGTTTAAAAGCTGGCAAAAACAAAGTGGCGCTGATGTACCTAGACTACTTAATTTAACCCGCGGCGATCTGCGCCTAAAATTACAGCTTAATAAATGGCAAGCACTTGCTCCAGAAAACCAAGCCTTGATTAAACCGATATCAAGCCCAGAGAACTCTTTATGACTACGCAACTGTCAATGGGCTGGCCTGCCCCAGCTAAACTGAACTTATTTCTTCATGTAAATGCTCGACGTGAAGATGGCTACCATGAACTGCAAACACTATTTCAGTTTGTTGAACATTGCGATTACTTAGATTTCAAAGTATTAAATAAGCCAACTCTTAAGTTACACTCAAATATGTCTGGCGTTGTTGCTGACAGCGATAACTTAATTCTCAAGGCCGCAAAATCCCTACAAGATCGAACAAATTGTCAGCAAGGCGCAGAGATCTGGTTAGATAAACGTCTACCTATGGGCGGTGGCCTTGGTGGCGGTTCGTCTGATGCAGCAACCACTTTAGTGGCCTTAAATAAGCTATGGGGTACCGGTTTATCAAGCCGTGAGCTTGCTGAAATTGGCTTAACTTTAGGTGCTGATGTACCTGTTTTTATTAATGGTTTTGCTGCATTTGCCGAAGGTGTTGGCGAAAAACTACAGAATGTTGAACCAAGCGAGCATTGGTATTTGGTCATTATTCCTGATGTCCACGTATCTACAGCCGAGATCTTCCAAGACCCAGATTTACCAAGAAATACCCCAAAGGTCAGCCTTGATTCATTAATGAACAGCCCATGGAAAAATGACTGCCAAGCTTTAGTCGCAAAACGTCACCCTCAAGTTGCCAAAGCCTTGGAGTGGCTGCTAGAATATGCGCCGTCCAGAATGACCGGAACCGGAGCATGCGTTTTTGGTCAATTCGAACAGGAGCATGAAGCTAAAGATGTATTGGCTAAACTGCCGGCATCGACTAAAGCTTTCATTGCGAAAGGGGCAAATAAATCGCCGTTAATGTTGAGATTAGCTCAACGTTAACCACTTTCTGGGAAACGTTCTCCCAGCCACAATCATGAAGCATACGCCTGAGGTTCCTACAGTGCCTGACATTAAACTTTTTGCCGGTAACGCTACACCTAGTCTCGCTAAGAAGATAGCCGATCGTCTATTTTGTAAACTTGGAGACGCAGAGGTAGGCGTTTTCAGTGACGGCGAAATCAGTGTCCAAATTAATGAAAATGTACGTGGTGCGGATGTGTTCATCATTCAATCTACTTGCGCTCCTACTAACGATAACCTAATGGAACTTATCGTTATGGTTGACGCGCTTCGTCGTGCATCAGCTGGTCGTATTACAGCAGTTATTCCTTACTTTGGTTACGCGCGTCAGGACCGTCGTGTTCGTAGTGCTCGTGTACCTATCACAGCTAAAGTTGTAGCAGATTTCCTATCAAGCGTTGGTGTTGACCGCGTATTGACTTGTGATCTACACGCTGAGCAAATTCAAGGTTTCTTCGATGTTCCTGTTGATAACGTTTTTGGTAGCCCTGTACTACTAGAAGACATGTTAGCTAAGAACCTAGAAAACCCTGTTGTTGTTTCTCCAGACATCGGTGGCGTGGTTCGTGCTCGTGCAGTAGCTAAACTACTAGATGATTCTGATTTAGCAATTATTGACAAGCGTCGCCCGCAAGCAAACGTTGCGCAAGTAATGCATATCATTGGTGATGTTCAAGGCCGTGACTGTATCATCGTTGATGACATGATCGACACTGGTGGTACATTATGTAAAGCAGCTGAAGCATTAAAAGAGCACGGTGCAAACCGCGTATTTGCTTATGCTACTCACCCAGTATTCTCTGGTAACGCTGCTAAAAACATCGCTGAGTCGGTAATCGACGAAGTTATCGTTACAGATACCATCCCATTGAGCCCTGAAATTGCTGCGCTAGACAAGGTTTCACAATTAACTATGTCTACCGTTATGGCTGAAGCTATTCGCCGTGTAAGCAATGAAGAATCAATCTCTGCAATGTTTAAGCACTAATTCTTGATGAATTAAGCTAAACAAGCAGTAATAAAAACGCACTCCATAGAGTGCGTTTTTTTATGCCTTATCTTTAGTTAATCATTTAATACCAATCAGTATAAGAAGTTGATCTACTCAGAGCGTTTTTGGCAATCTAATTCAAGGCGAATAATTGAAAGAATGGTTGCTCCCTTGTGAAGTTATTCAACGAAGAAGTAGGCAGCCAAAAACGCTCCAGAATGGCGAGTTTTAGCGGCGCTGATACTGCGTTAACAAGCTCGAACGTAGAACAACTATGCTCTTCACTCGTTGCCTTGTCTCAGTGCCGCTAAATTCTCGCTGAGCGACCAAATCTTTATACTAATTGGTATAAGTCAATTGCGCCGGTAGACTCTTAATAAACTTATTGTATTTAAGCTTATAAAACAGGCTTTGACCGTACTTTTGCTGAATTACAGGCAATGTGTGCTGAATATGAAAGTCCCCGAATCGGCCAAGATCTATCGTGTTTAAATAGCGGCTAACTAAAGGTAAATGCGCGATATCAAACTCTGCTAAGGCCGCAATAATATCTGATAAAGCGGCTTTATGTTGGCTACTTCTTAGAGAGCAAGCATCCCCATAGTCACAGAGATCTTCAACCATCAGCGCCATCAGCTCTGCTGCCGTCGGTAACTCAATAGTCATCGCTGCAAACTCCGCTTCAGTGCGTTTGCTACCATCCCTGTCTTCAATTAACCACTCAAGACGACTCCCTTTGACATGTTCAGCCAAACAAGCCGTGCGCTGCCGCATTTGTTGTAATCCCTCAAGCAAACATTCGGGCAAAGCTAGATAGTCGATATTAATAACGTTAAGCCCTTCCTCGGTATAGGCCATTCTGTATACCTCAGACATCGCTAATTCTGCTTGCTTGCCATCTTGATAACCAACCACCAGTTGTTCAAATTCATTATCACAAGGCTTAACTTTGCTGATATCGACCACTTTAATATCAAAATTGATCACTGCTAATTGCTGCTCGCTTAAGCTCTGTAGATGATAACCATATTGATGAAATGCAACCTGATTAAGTGGGTTTGGCCAATCTGCAGACTCATTTAATTGCACCGGCTTCACTAGCGCTGACATAGCAGCTAATTGGTGTTCTTGCTGGCGATTACTCAAATAAATCTTACGTAGTACGCCATCTCTCCAGCACAGCCAGCAAGCATCTTCATTATCGCTAAATCGAATACCTTTAAGGGTATCAACCCACTCCTCAAGGGCATCTTCCAACTCATCGTCATCTACCTCTTCATCAGCAAAATACGCTTTTAGAGTCTGACGTATATCTATATCAAGCATCTGCTCAGAATCGTTGCCCAGCCAACGAAGTGTTTTCACCCATAGCGTATTAAAGCTATTAAGATCGATAAGTTGTAACTGAAACCCCAGTTGCAGCTCACCATCACTTTCTTTGTATGGCAAGGCATCAACAAACGGTAGCAACGCGAGATCTCGTTTAGGGCACAGGGCAAGCATATTGCGAATTTTGAATCGGCCTGCTGCTGGGAGGCTGTTGAGCGCGTGGTATTCAGCCTCTGCAGTAACAGGGTTAATAACCCAGAAACCTTGGCTTCGTTTATGCAAATCTCTGCTGCGTTTATGATAGAAAAGAAAGTTACCGTCACTGCGGCGATGTAGCTGTTGAATGTCGAGATACTCTGGCAATTGCATCTCACCAATAAGGCTCCAATCTCTTAAAGACCAACCATAAAGTCGATCCCCTTGCTCGTCATCCATTGGCGCTGTAATGGCATACCAAAACTCTTGCCTTGTTTTATCAAGCCAGCCTTTACCACCGTCTATGCCCATCACTTGCAAACTGATAAACAGAGTCAGCTCACCTTCAACATTACCTTTGTAGATCTGGCCTGTCGTGGCTGCCACCACAAACTCATTATCGTTATAAAACTCTGCTAGGCTAATATCATGTTCACTACGCAATTCACTAAGTTCATGCTGCCAATGCAGTGCATTACGTCCATCAGACAAAGGCGAAAGTAACTGTAGCTCAACGGAAAGTGGGGAATTCGGTATATGTAATATAAAGGGAAGTTTCATTATTGATTCCATAACGGTAGCAAACGTTTCAATCACTTAGCGAGAAAATTTACCGCTTATAGCAATTAGTATCAACTTATAAAGTGAAGACAAAATAGAATAGCAAGGGTTGCTAACGCGGTTTAAAAATGAGAGAACGACAGATGCAAAAAAGCCCATCCGAAGATGGGCTTTTCTTATATGGCTGGGGTACCAGGATTTGAACCTGGGAATGCCGAGATCAAAACCCGGTGCCTTACCGCTTGGCGATACCCCAAT
>NZ_KI912461.1:200209-228149 GCF_000518605.1 Shewanella fidelis ATCC BAA-318
AATGGTACGGGAAGAGAGACTTGAACTCTCACACCTTACGGCACCAGAACCTAAATCTGGCGTGTCTACCAATTCCACCACTCCCGCACTGAACAATCTGTTTTACATCTAGATTAAGATACTCAATTTTATATCCTGAGCAGATTTATCGCTAACTAAGTTAGCTAAAGAAGATGGTAGCAATGGCGGGACTTGAACCTGCGACCCCAGCATTATGAGTGCTGTGCTCTAACCAGCTGAGCTACATTGCCATCTTTCTTTTTCATCCCCCTGTCTGGGGAACGGGGCGTATTATGCTTATTAGGGTTAATCAGGTCAACTGCTTTTTTCTGCAAATTTACCGAAACCGTATTGTTCGGCGATAACTTCACCAAACTGAGCAACAGTCATCCAAAAAAGGGCCATTTTAATGAGGTATTTAGCGTTTTTTACTGTTGAGATTAACTTTAACAGTGATTTTAAACGCTGAAAATAAGCCTCCTTATCTATGGAAAACAACTTTTAAACTGCCATTATATCGTCTTCTATATGATCCTTAGTACGTGTCATCAAGCACTAACGATCATCAATTCACGTTGATGCTGGCTGCAAATGTATCAATTAACTAATACCAATTAGTATAAGTTCGACCTTGCACAACCTTGGTCCAATGATAGCTCGGTAACCAATCTCACTTAATATGACACAAACAAAAACGGCGACTATATTAGTCGCCGTTTCATTTAACGTATCGTTACACGTTAAATAAGAAGTGCATTACATCACCATCTTTAACTGTGTAGGTTTTACCTTCTACACGCAGTTTACCAGCTTCTTTAGCACCGGCTTCACCTTTATAAGTAATGAAGTCTTCATAAGACATAACTTGAGCACGAATAAAGCCACGTTCGAAGTCAGTATGAATAACACCCGCTGCTTGCGGAGCGCTTGCGCCAACACGTACAGTCCAAGCACGCACTTCTTTAACACCTGCGGTGAAATAAGTTTGTAGACTTAATAAGTCATAGCCGGCACGGATTACGCGATCAAGACCCGGCTCTTCTAAACCAAGATCTGCCATGAACTCTTCACGATCTTCGCTATCCATTTCAGCAAGTTCTGATTCAATTGCAGCACATACAGCAACAACAACAGCGTTCTCTTCAGCAGCAATTGCTTTCACTGTGTCTAAATGCGGGTTATTTTCAAAACCGTCTTCAGATACGTTAGCAATATACATTGTTGGCTTAAGAGTTAAGAAATTTAGGTAACCTACTGCAGCTAGCTCTTCTTTAGATAGCTCCATAGAACGCAGCATTTTGCCTTCATCTAACACTGGGCGCATTTTTTCAAGCACGCTAACTTCAAACTTAGCATCAGCATCACCGCCTTTCGCACGCTTAGCTTGACGAGTAATAGCACGCTCACAAGAGTCTAAATCGGCAAGTGCAAGTTCAGTGTTAATCACTTCAATATCACTTGCAGGGCTAACTTTGTTTGCTACGTGAACAATGTTGTCATCTTCAAAACAACGAACAACGTGGCCAATTGCATCAGTTTCACGGATATTAGCTAGGAACTTGTTACCTAAACCTTCACCTTTAGAAGCACCTGCAACAAGACCTGCAATATCAACAAACTCCATTGTTGTCGCCAAAATACGCTCTGGCTTAACAATTTCAGCTAATGCATCTAGACGTGGATCCGGTACAGGAACCACACCAGTATTTGGCTCAATAGTACAGAACGGGAAGTTCGATGCTTCGATACCAGCTTTAGTTAGTGCATTAAAAAGTGTTGATTTACCAACGTTTGGCAGGCCTACGATGCCGCATTTGAAACCCATATTGTTACCTTTATATCAATGAATGACTTGAAGCGAAGCTTCAAGCACTTGTTAAGCTTTAAAAGAATGCAGTCTATGCATCGCCTTTGCCATATCCTGATTGAACAAGACTTCTGTTGAGCGCACGGCTTCATCTACCGCAGCATTCACCAGCTCTTGATCCGTTGGGGAAGCTTTACTTAGTACATAGTTACTCACCAAGCTTTTATCGCCTGGGTGACCAATACCAATACGCAAACGGTAAAAGCCCTTATCATTACCAAGCTTAGCAATGATATCTTTAAGACCGTTGTGACCACCATGGCCACCGCCCAACTTAAACTTTGCCACACCAGGAGCCATATCTAACTCATCGTGTGCAACTAAAATCTCTTCTGGTGCGATGCGAAAAAAGTTCGCTAATGCACCAACCGACTTGCCACTTAAGTTCATAAAAGTAGTCGGAATTAACAGACGTACATCTTTGCCATGCAAGGTCGCTCTTGCGGTCATGCCAAAGTATTTGCTGTCTAATGTTAATGTGGCACCACAGACTCTAGCGAGTTCTTCTACGTACCACGCCCCCGCATTATGGCGAGTTCGTTCATACTGTGCGCCGGGATTTGCAAGCCCAACAATCAGTTTAATATTGCTCATAGTACCCAGTCTGTTATTGCCTAACTTACGTTTTACTGCCAGCTCAGCGCCAAGCAGCAAAATTAAAAACGCGGCATTTTAGCACTCAAATTGCCTGCCAACAAATTATACGCAAATTTATCATTTGCAGCGTCAAACTAGATAGCCAAAACGCATAGACTCATTGCATTCAAACCAACAAAAAAGCTTAAAAAAAACCGAACGCAATGCATTCGGTTTTTAGCTAGTCGCAATCAAATTAAAAGCCCATTGCGTACTTAAGAACTTGCTTCTTAATCGGCGTATCGATATTTGCCAATTTAAGCGCACCGTTACGCAGTAATTTAAGCGGCAAAATATCGTTACTAAAGCTGGCGTAAAACAGATCCATCGTAGACATCATTAGCTGGTTATCGCGATAGCGAGCCTTTTGATACTCGGCCAATACAGCTGTCTTCCACCAGCCATTATCATCTTCAAGATGCTTAGCAATCGTATTGACTAACGCATCAACATCTTTAAAGCCTAAGTTGACTCCCTGCCCTGCTAGTGGGTTGATAGTATGGGCGGCATCACCGAGGATAACTAAATTATCGCGATAATAGGTTTGTGCATGGCGCCTTGTCAGTTTAAAGCTCGCCTTATTAACCACCTTAAACTCTCTATCTAAACGACTTGGAAAGTGCTGATCAATTTGCGCTTGCAACGCTTTATTATTTAATTGAGTCAACTGCGCTATTTTATTCGCATCATCGTACCAAACTAACGATGCATTATTACCCGGCAGCGGTAATAAAGAGCGTGGGCCGCTCGGGGTAAACTGTTGCCAAGTTACGTCTTGCTCAGCGCAGGCTGTTTCAATATTAATCAACATCGCTGACTGAGCATAATCCCAACCACTAATACCAATATTCGCCCACTGACGAACCATAGAATTAGCGCCATCTGCACCAACAAGCAACCGAGTGCTTAATCTCTCTTGGTTGTCTAAAGTGACATAAATGCAGTCTTGTTCGTTCGCTCTTGTTAAAGTGGCAATTTTAGCTGGGCATAATAGGGTAATATTATCCAACTGTTGCATTCGGCCCCACAGTGCCAATTGGATTAAGCGGTTTTCAACAATATGGCCTAAATGCGAGCAACCAATTTGATCACTGTGAAATTGAGTAATGCAGCCTTCAAGCTCCCAAGTCTCTAGTCCTTTATAAGCAACCTTACGTACATCATCAAGACCAGATAAGGCTCCTAAACGTTCAAGTAGTGCTTCTGACGCCGCACTAATAGCAGAGACGCGTAGATCGAGTGCTTGCTCGCTATCATAAGCTTGTGGAGCAAACGCTTCCACAACGACAACCTGTAATCCTAACTGAGCAAGGCCAATTGCTGTCGCCGCACCAACCATGCCACCACCGACTACCACGACATCATATAAGTTGCTATTGGTTCCTGTTTGTTCCACTGCGTTGCATCTCCTGCCACTTGAACGATTCTTCGCCCCAAGTTTACACTGAAATTTCCCTTGAATAATCGCTTTATAAAAGAAAGTTTGTACTATTTGATGTGCAACAACTTATCTATTGCAGGTTTTGTAAATAAACCGCCACTAAATATGTCGATTAATGTCTAAAGCACGCCTTACGTGTACAAATGTGTCTGCAGCCCATTTTCCTCACAACTGCTTACAAAGCAACAGAACAACATTGCAACCGTTACATAAACTCAAGCTATCCAATAATTCAACCCGATGCATAACCAGTGAGGCTGCAATGAAAATACTTACCACAACAGCATTAGTGCTGACATCAGCGCTAACCTTTTCAAGCAACGCAGAACCCGTTAATACTGACATCGAACACATTAACGTGGTTTATCGCACACCTTTTGAGTACTCCCTCTACCTATATACCCAAGATACCCTGCAAGCATTCAGTCAACAACTGCGCGCAGAAATTCCTCTACGAGCCAAACAAAGCAGTCTGCAAATGGCTAAAGCACAAGGCTTTATCATTGATGACGATGAAATTGCGCTGGAGTCAACTAATTCCATACTCAGTACATGGAGATTAAAAGCCGCAGAATAAATTCACTTTATTAACGGCCAAATGCTAGCCACAAGCTAACTTAGGCGTTAAAATGTCGCGCTATTTTTTCGGTGCTTCTAGAGTGATACAGACTGATGAGTAAAAAACTCCATATTAAAACTTGGGGCTGTCAAATGAATGAGTATGACTCTTCAAAGATGGCTGATCTTCTTGACGAATACGAAGGTTACACATTAACAGACGATGCTGAAGAAGCTGATGTGCTGCTGCTAAACACTTGTTCTATTCGTGAAAAAGCACAGGAAAAGGTGTTTCATCAGCTTGGTCGCTGGAAAACATTAAAAGACAAAAAGCCAGAACTTATCATTGGTGTTGGTGGTTGCGTTGCTTCACAAGAAGGTAAAGCAATTAAAGAGCGCGCCCAGTGCGTTGACCTTATTTTTGGCCCACAAACATTACACCGTCTGCCTGAAATGATCGATCAAATCAAAGACGGTAAAAAAGCGGTTATTGATGTTAGCTTTCCTGAAATTGAAAAGTTTGACCGCTTACCAGAGCCTCGCGCTGAAGGGCCAAGTGCTTTCGTATCTATCATGGAAGGCTGCAGTAAATACTGCTCTTTCTGCGTAGTACCATATACACGTGGTGAAGAAGTTAGCCGCCCACTAGATGATATCATCTTAGAAATCGCACAATTAGCAGAACAAGGTGTACGTGAAGTCAACTTGTTAGGCCAAAACGTTAATGCTTATCGTGGTGCAACCCACGATGACGACATTTGTACTTTTGCCGAACTGCTACGCTATGTTGCAGCGATTGATGGTATTGACCGTTTACGCTTTACAACTAGCCACCCAATTGAGTTTACTCAAGATATTATTGATGTGTATGAAGACACGCCTGAACTAGTAAGCTTCTTACACTTACCAGTACAATCTGGCTCAGACTTGATTTTGACACAAATGAAACGTGGCCACATGGCAATCGAGTACAAGTCGATTATTCGCCGTCTACGTAAAGCGCGCCCTGACATTCAAATCAGTTCAGACTTTATCATTGGTTTCCCAGGTGAATCTAAACAAGACTTCGCAGATACCATGAAGCTGATTGAAGACGTTCAGTTTGACCATAGCTTTAGCTTCATCTATAGCGCACGTCCAGGTACGCCAGCAGCAGATCTACCAGATGATGTTAGCCTTGATGAGAAAAAAGAGCGTCTTGCTATCTTACAAGATCGCATTACTCAGCAAGCTATGCGCTATAGCCGCCAAATGCTAGGTACTGTGCAACGTATTTTGGTTGAGGGCCCATCGGTGAAAAATCCTATGGAACTTCGCGGTCGTACAGAAACAAACCGTGTGGTTAACTTTGAAGCTTCACCTGAGCATATCGGCGGTTTTGTTGATGTAGAAATCGTTGACGTTTACACCAATTCGTTACGCGGCGTATTTATCCGCGGTGAGGATGAAATGGACTTACGTCGTGATTTGCGCCCATCAGACATCATGGCTAAATACAAGAAAGATGACGACTTAGGCGTCACCCAGTATAAGCCAGCTTAACCGGGTTGAGTCACGATGTAGAATCACGCTAAAGGCGGCATCCGAAGGTGCCGCTTTTTTCTTCTCTGTTGTGTAAAAATACCATTCGCATTTATTGAGCTTGGCTCGTAAACTAGCAAGTAGATAACAATAACCTGATCTAGAATAATGGAGTGATTTTTTGTCAAATAAATTAACCACGCTCAACCTGTATTTAGAGCCTGCGGACAGCCGCCGATTAGCATCGCTTTGTGGCCCATTTGATGACAATATTAAGCAATTGGAACGCCGCGTGGGTGTCGAAATTAGCTACCGTAATAATCACTTTCAAATTGTAGGTTCACCGAAAAACTGCTTAACCGCCAATAACCTGCTAAAAGATCTTTATATCGAAACTCAGCCTGTAAGAGGTAGCACGCCTGACTTAGAGCCGGATACTGTCCATATGGCGATTCAAGAGGCCGTAGCGCTGGATATGGAAGCGCCACGTGATGAAAGTGAGCTATATATAAAGACCAAGCGTGGTGTAATTAAACCACGTAACCCGAACCAAAGTGACTACGTGCGTAATATTGTCAATCACGATATTACTTTTGGAATTGGGCCTGCTGGTACAGGTAAAACCTACCTTGCAGTAGCAGCCGCGGTTGATGCATTAGAGCGCCAAGAAGTTCGCCGTATTCTATTAACCCGACCAGCTGTTGAAGCTGGCGAGAAACTGGGCTTTCTACCGGGAGATCTGAGCCAGAAGGTAGATCCATATTTACGCCCGCTTTACGACGCCTTATTTGAAATGATGGGCTTTGAAAAAGTTGAGCGTTTAATTGAACGCAACGTTATTGAAGTTGCACCCTTGGCTTATATGCGTGGCCGTACCCTTAATGATGCATTTATTATTCTCGATGAGAGTCAAAACACCACAGTTGAGCAGATGAAAATGTTCCTGACGCGTATTGGTTTTAACTCTCGAGCGGTGATCACTGGTGATATCACCCAAATCGACTTACCAAAGCATCAAAAATCAGGGCTACGCCACTCAATAGAAGTATTAGGTGAAGTCGAAGAAATTAGCTTTAATTTCTTCCAAGCAAAAGATGTTGTGCGTCACCCCGTTGTGGCGCGTATTGTTGAAGCTTATGAAGCATTCGACTTAAAAGCACAATCAGGTAAAGGCAATAAAGATAGCCAATACCAACTACAGGAAACCGTAAATCATGAGTGATAATCAACCGATTATCGATCTCGATGTTCAAATTGCCGTAGAAGGGTTTACACTACCTTCTACGACCGATTTGGAACTTTGGGTAAAAACCGCAATCAGAGATACAATGAACGAGGCTGAATTGACTATTCGTATCGTTGATGTCGAAGAAAGCCAAAGCTTAAATAGTACTTATCGTGGTAAAGACAAGCCAACCAATGTATTGTCTTTCCCGTTTGAAGCACCACCGGGCATTGAACTACCATTATTAGGTGATTTAGTGATTTGCGCGGCGGTTGTTGAGCAAGAAGCAATTGATCAAAATAAACCCCTAATCGCACATTGGGCACACATGGTTGTACATGGTTGCCTCCATCTGCTAGGGTATGATCATATAGAAGACCTCGAGGCTGAAGAGATGGAGTCATTAGAGACTCAACTTATTGAAAGCCTTGGTTATAACAATCCTTATAAGGAGCAATAATTGACTCATTTTGAGTCAGGAAAACACTATGAGTGACGATATCCCACCGAGTACTAACGCCCAAAAGAGGGGCTGGTTAGAGAAAGTAAGTCAGTTGTTCCAGGGCGAACCAAAAAATCGCGAAGACTTGGTTGACGTAATTCACGACGCAGAAATGCGTGAAGTGATTAGCGAAGACACCCGCGAAATGATTAAAGGTGTTTTAGAAGTTTCCGATCTACGTGTACGGGATATTATGATCCCACGTGCGCAGATAGTAGCTATCCAGATTGATAACACTGTAGAAGAAGTTTTATCTACCGTGATCAGTTCGGCACACTCCCGTTTTCCTGTAGTCAATGAAGACAAAGATCATATCGAAGGCATTTTGCTTGCGAAAGACTTGCTTCAGTATGGCTTCAAAAACAATGAAAAGCCGTTTGAGTTACGTCAAGTAATTCGCCCTGCTGTTGTTGTTCCAGAAAGTAAACGTGTTGACGTTCTACTGAAAGAATTCCGCTCTCAACGCTACCATATGGCAATTGTTGTCGATGAATATGGCGGGGTTTCAGGCCTTGTTACGATTGAGGATATCCTTGAAGAGATCGTAGGCGATATTGAAGATGAGTTTGATCACGACTCTGCCGAAGAGACTGAGATCAAGCAAATTGCCAAACAAGTATTCATGGTCAAAGCACTCACTCCAATCGATGACTTTAACGAAGCATTCGGTACTGAGTTTAGTGACGAAGAGTTTGATACGGTTGGCGGCATGGTGTCGCACGCATTTGGTCATTTACCAGAGCGTGATGAGAAAGTCATGATCCAAGATATCGAATTCAAAGTGGTTAATGCTGACACTCGTCGCTTAATCCAACTTAGAGTCAAGTTTCCAGATAACAGCCAAACAAGTGAAGAGCCAGAAGCTTAATCACTAAATAACGTTATCTCGACCCAATGATGAGGCTGTATGCTGAATAAACTTCGGGCATTAGCCCATCATCCGCGTTCGAAAATGGTGCTAGCCTATTTGGCTGGCGCCACTACAGCGCTCTCTTTTGCTCCCTACTCTATCTGGCCACTGTATCTAGTTGCCATGGCTTTTGTGGTTCATCAAAGTGCAGACTTAACCGCAAAACAAGCATTCCGCTATTGGCTAAGCTTTGGCTTCGGTTGCTTTTCTGTCGGTATAAGTTGGGTACATGTCAGCATGGATGTGTACGGTGGTATGCCACTTATCGCATCAATGGCATTAATGGCGCTGCTTGCCTTGTATCTTGCTCTTTACCCTGCTCTTGCGGGTTGTTTGCTACAGAAGTTAACCCCCAACACATCACTATTACGCAATTTATTACTGTTTCCAGCACTGTGGACCACTACAGAATGGATGCGAGGTTGGATATTAACTGGCTTTCCTTGGTTATGGGCGGGATACAGTCAAACTGAAGGACCGCTTAGACCTATCGCTTCAATGTTTGGTACCTTAGGCTTAAGCTTTATTGTCGCGATGCTTGCCGGTGCTATTGCGTTATTAGCAGTTAAACGCTGGCAAAGTTTTGTCATCGCTGTGCCGGCACTTGCTGCACTAACGTTTATCGCACCAATGACCTCACAAGTTCAACCTAATGGTGAAACAATCAAAGTCGCATTAGTGCAAGGCAATATCCCGCAGAGCATGAAGTGGGAGCCTGATGCCTTATGGCCAACCATGCTCAAATACATGGATCTATCACGGCCTCAACTGCAAGATACTGACCTGATTATTTGGCCTGAAGCTGCCATTCCAGCTCCCGAATATATGGTGAAGGATTTTCTCTACAACGCGAATAAAGTGGCCAATCTAAACGATACCGCCATTATTACCGGTATTATTAGCAACCATGGTGATGCCTTCTACAACTCACTTATCGTACTGGGCAATTATCATCATAAACAGCAAAGCGAGCCTGATTACCTAGGCGATGGTAACAATGAATTCAAAAAGCACCACTTACTGCCGATTGGTGAGTTTGTGCCGTTAGAATCATTGTTGCGACCATTAGCGCCATTTTTCAACTTACCTATGTCCTCATTTAACCGCGGTGAGTTCACTCAAGCCAATTTAAACGCCGTTGGCCACCAGCTATCACCTGCTATTTGTTATGAAATTGCCTTTCCAGAACAATTACGCGCCAATATGAACGATAATACTGATCTGTTAATGACAGTGTCTAATGATGCATGGTTTGGTACGTCAAATGGCCCATTGCAACATATGGAAATAGCCCAAATGCGCTCAGTAGAGCTAGGTCGACCGCTGGTTCGTGCAACCAATAATGGTGTCACCGCAGTAGTTGATGAGCAAGGTAATATCACCAAGCAGCTACCACAATTTGAAGCAGGTGTTTTAGTCGCCGACATTAAGCTAATGAAAGGACATACCTTTTTTACTACCTTTGGGCAGTGGCCAGTACTTATTTTAAGCTTTATAATCGCGGGCCTAGCAGTAATCAGGAACAAGTTTTGCAACATTCAAACAGGCAGAAAGGATTCACACTCATTGAGTTAGTGGTGGTGATTATCATTGTTGCTGTTTTGGCCGTGGCTGCTGCGCCAAAATTTATCAACTTATCGAGTGACGCCAAAAGTGAAGTCATTGAACAAATTCAGGCTAGTGCCAAAACCGCAAATAAATTGGTATACGCTAAAACACAAATGCCGAGCCTAAGTAAGCGGCCTCATGGCAGCCGCGACGATATTACCGATATCGATATTAACGGTGACGGTAATTACAATACGCGTTTGATATATGGCTATTTAGACAATGAAGATTTAGTCGAATGGCTGGAGTTAGACGATGTGTTTGCGGTACAAGAGCAAGGCCGTGGTGAGCTTTATATTGGCTATGACAGCAATGATAACGGCGCTGTCATCGATGATCTTTGTTACTTTAAATATGTTCAAGCGGCCAGTGCTAATAGCCAACCTTTATATTCCACTGAAAATACTGGATGTTAAACAAAAACTTACAGCCGTTACGCTTTAAATAACGGCTGTTTTACCATGCAGCTCTACTACCATTTTGCCTTTTACTTCAATCAACTATGGCGCTAATGCTTCGCGGGTAAATTCATTGTTATCGCATTCAGTGCAATCAGACAATGTCCCCGGAAATTCAATTTTAGACTCATGACCACAGGCCGTGCACACCATAGTCCCCTGTCCAACTATCTCACCACTCTCATAATAACCATGATGTTTAAAGTCTTGGGCAACCTCATGCCACTCCACTTGGCTACGATCTGTTATTTCACTTAGCCAATGCCATAACGTGTTTTCCATAGTGATCATAGTTGGGCTATGACTCAAATCGGAGGCATTTTGCTCTTGTAAGAAACTGGCGATGTCACGTTTTAAAAATTGTTCCACTAAAGCAAGCTCTTCTTCCTTCGCTTGCTGCTTTAACGCTAAATATTGTCTACTCGCCTGCACTTGATTGTACAAACTCTTTACAGTCAATGAGTTATCATCTCTATATTGAGTTTTTATATGCTCAATAAGGGCTTCGTAAAGCGAAAGTAGCGCGGTACTTTGGTCACTCATGGTAAATACTCCTTCAACGAACCTTTTTAATGACTCACTTCTAGTTTATTCTATGTCGATATAACTCGCGCTGTTATAGCGCTAGATCAAACAATAGGCGGCATGGCCGGAAATAGATTGATGCAAGAGCAATATACTCCTTCAGAAATTGAAGCTAAAGTGCAACAGCACTGGCAAGACACCAAAACATTTGAAGTTACCGAAGACGCAAACAAAGAAAAGTACTACTGCCTTTCTATGTTCCCGTATCCATCAGGCCGACTGCACATGGGTCACGTACGTAACTACACCATAGGCGATGTTGTGTCTCGTTACCAACGTTTGCAAGGTAAAAACGTGCTGCAACCTATCGGTTGGGACTCTTTCGGTCTGCCTGCTGAAAACGCTGCAATCAAAAACAAGACTGCACCTGCGCCATGGACTTACGAAAACATCGACTACATGAAGAACCAGCTAAAAATGCTAGGTTTCGGTTATGACTGGTCGCGCGAAATCGCAACTTGTACTCCAGAATACTATCGCTGGGAACAGTGGTTTTTCACTAAGCTTTATGAAAAAGGCCTAGTGTACAAGAAAACCTCTTCAGTGAACTGGTGTCCTAACGATGAAACAGTACTTGCTAACGAGCAGGTTATTGACGGCTGCTGCTGGCGCTGTGACACAACTGTTGAACAAAAAGAGATCCCACAGTGGTTCATTAAAATCACTGATTACGCTGAAGAGCTACTAAACGACATCGACAAGTTAGAAGAGTGGCCTGAGCAAGTTAAGACCATGCAACGTAACTGGATCGGTCGTAGCGAAGGTATCGAAATGACGTTCCAGGTAGCTGGTAGCGATCAAAGCTTTGATATCTACACAACTCGTCCAGATACTGTTATGGGCGTGACTTATGTTGCTATTGCAGCAGCTCATCCATTGGCTGAGCAAGCTGCTGCTAACAATCCAGCTCTTGTTGAGTTTATTGAAGAATGTAAAAACGCTGACACCACTGAAGCCGCTATGGCTGCTATGGAGAAAAAAGGCGTTGCTACAGGCTTAAATGCTATTCACCCAATTACAGGTAAAGAAGTACCTATCTGGGTTGGTAACTTCGTACTAATGAACTACGGTACTGGCGCGGTAATGTCTGTTCCAGCTCATGACCAACGTGACTACGAGTTCGCTAAAAAGTACGGTCTAAACATCGAAGCGGTTGTTAAGCCTGTTGATGGTGATGTTGATATCAGCGAAGAAGCATACACTGAAAAAGGCGTGCTATTTAACTCTGGAGAGTTTGACGGTTTAGACTTCCAAGCAGCATTTGATGCAATCGATGCCAAACTAACAGCAGAAGGTAAAGGTAAGCGCCAAGTTAACTTCCGTTTACGTGACTGGGGTGTTTCTCGTCAACGTTACTGGGGTGCACCTATCCCAATGGTAACGCTGGCTGATGGCACTGTAATGCCAACACCAGAAGACCAATTACCTGTTATTCTGCCTGAAGATGTGGTTATGGATGGTATCCAAAGCCCTATCAAGTCTGATAAAGAGTGGGCTAAGACCACAGTTAACGGTCAAGAAGCATTCCGCGAAACAGATACTTTCGATACCTTTATGGAATCTTCTTGGTACTACGCGCGTTACTGTAGCCCTGATGCAGATCAAATGCTTGATCCAGCAAAAGCAAACTACTGGTTACCAGTTGATCAGTACATTGGTGGTATCGAGCATGCTTGTATGCACCTATTGTACTTCCGCTTCTTCCACAAGTTACTGCGTGACACAGGCCTAGTGAACTCAGATGAGCCAGCTAAACGTCTGCTGACTCAAGGTATGGTATTGGCTGATGCTTATTACTACACCAATGAGAAAGGTGCACGTATTTGGGTTGCTCCAAATGATGTCACTGTACTTGAAACTGATGCTAAAGGTCGCACAGTTAAAGCTGTAGATAGCGAAGGCCATGAACTGGTTTATACCGGTATGAGCAAGATGTCGAAGTCTAAGAACAACGGTATCGACCCACAAGAGATGGTTGATAAGTACGGCGCTGATACAGTACGTCTATTTATGATGTTTGCTGCACCACCAGAGTTAACCCTTGAGTGGCAAGAGTCGAGCGTTGAAGGTGCGCATCGCTTTATTAAGCGTTTGTGGAAAACTGCACATGACCATATTGCAACAGGTCCAACAGCAGAGCTTGATGTAAAATCACTTAACGCAGCTCAGAAAGAGCTACGCCGCGAGCTACACAAGACCATTGCTAAAGTGGGTGATGATATTGAGCGTCGTCAGATGTTCAACACTGCAATCGCGTCAATCATGGAGTTGATGAATCGTCTGCAGAAAGCACCAACGGAAACAGATCAAGATAAAGCGTTAATGCAAGAAGCGTTAAACGCAGTAATTCGTTTACTTTACCCAATCATTCCGCACACATGTTTTGTGCTTTGGAATGAGCTAGGTAACCAAGGCGCAATCGAAGATGTGCTTTGGCCTGAAGTAGATGAATCAGCCTTGGTTGAAGATAGTAAGCTAATCATCGTTCAAGTTAACGGCAAGCTACGCGCTAAAATCACTGTTGCTGCAGATGCAAGCAAAGAAGAGGTTGAAGCTGCTGGTATGGCTGAAGACGGCGTGATCAAACACACCGAAGGTAAAGAAGTTCGTAAAGTTATCTACGTACCGGGCAAACTGCTCAATATCGTTGCTAACTAATCCTTTTTATACAAGGAAGACAATATAAAGCCTATGCTAATTAAACGCATATTTTTAGCAACCTTAGCACTGAGCGTTTTGCTCAGTGCTGGTTGCGGCTTTAGGTTACAAGGTAGCTACTCAATCCCTGAGCAGCTACAAACCCTAAGCCTTAGTAGCCAAGACGAATATAGCGAGCTGACACGTTTAGTCCGTGAAAGACTTCGTCTAAACAGTATTGCAGTCGTTTCCCCTAATGACGACATTCCAGCACTACGTATCATTAATGATTCGCTTGACCGCTCAACGCTATCTATCTACCCAACCGGTAACGTGGCGGAATATGAGCTTATTTACCAAGTAAACTTTGCGCTGCAACTTCCCGAAGCCGAGTCACAACGGTTTGATGTCGCTATCCACCGTGACTACCTTGATGATCCTCGTACAGCATTAGCAAAGAGTCGCGAAATGGAACTGTTGCTAAAAGAGATGCGCATTCAAGCAGCAGACAGAATTATTCAAACACTGGCGGCAGCAGAGGTTAATTAATGCGGGTCTACCCAGATCAGCTAGTGCGCCAACTTTCTCCTTTACCTCAGTGTTGCCTTATTTTCGGCGATGACCCTTGGTTATGCGAGCAAAGCCGTGCAGCACTGCATGCAGAAGCCAAACGCCAAGGGTTTGAAGAGAAGATCCAGTTAAGCCAAGAAACTGGTTTCAGCTGGAACGAACTTTATGAGCAATGGCAAGCAATGAGCTTGTTTTCAAGCCGGCGTATTATTGAGCTTACGTTACCACAAGCAAAACCCGGTACTGATGGCAGCGCCATGCTGCAATCGTTAATGCAGATGGATAATCCTGATGTATTATTGATTTTGTCAGGTCCAAAGCTCGCGAGTGAACAAACCAAAAGCAAATGGTTTAAAAGCTTAGATGCTAAGGGAATATATGTTCCTTGTGCCACACCTGAAGGCGCACAGTTTCAACGCTGGTTAGATGGCCGCATCAATCACTATGGTTTAACTGTAGGACGTGATGCTCGAGAAATGCTGTTTGCTTTGTATGAAGGTAATCTACTCGCTGCCGATCAAGCATTACAACTGTTACAGCTCTTAAGTCCAAATGATGCCATTAGTTGCCAACAGTTAGAGCAGTACTTTGAAGATCAATCGCGTTTTAGCGTATTTCAACTGACTGATGCCATGCTCAATAATCAGCAAGATAAAGCGCAACATATCCTGTCACAACTAAAAAGTGAGGGGGTCGCTATGCCTATTATCTTATGGTCGCTATTTAAAGAGCTTGGGGTATTAATGCAGTTAAAGTCAGCACAAAACAACCGTCAGCCAATACAAGGGCTGTGGAGTAAGCTGCGTATTTGGGATAAGCGTAAGCCTATCTATCAAACTGCACTAAATCGACTTGAACTTGAACATATTGAAAGTCTACTGGCAGCGTCCTCAGCTATCGAGCTTAAACTTAAACAACAGGGCATTGAAGATTGGACTGGCCTAAGCCATGTTAGCTTGCTATTTGATCCCAAGGCTCACCGCAAACTTAGCCACATTGAATTAACCTGATGAAAATCGGTATTTTAGGTGGCACCTTTGACCCAATACACTTTGGTCATATTAGTCCGGCGCTAGAAGTTAAACAGCAACTAGCGCTGGATGAAGTTTGGCTGATGCCAAATCATATTCCGCCCCATAAACAAGGAACCCACGTCAGCACTCAAGATAGATTGGCGATGGCACAGCTCATTTGTGATGAATTGGCGGGTTTCAAAGTGTGCGATATCGAAGCCAAACGACAGACACCTTCTTATACAGCAAAAACCCTTAGCCAATTAAATCAGCTTTTTCCTGAGTATGAATTTTATTTCATCATGGGTATGGACTCATTTCTGAGCTTGAATAAATGGTATCAATGGCAACAACTATTTAGCCTTTGTCATATCGCTGTGTGCAAACGTCCTGGCTGGCAATTGACTGACCAAGAACCGATCCAAGCACTACTAAAACATCATTTGCATAATAGTGATAAGCCAAGCACAGCAGGGACTGGCGAGATTTTCTTACTCGATGTTACCCAGCAAGATATCTCTTCTACCGCAATACGCCAACAGCTGCAGCAGGGTAATATTCCGACAACGACCATGCCCAAATCGATACAAGAGTACATCCAACAACACCAGCTTTACCAGGCGCCCTCATCTACCCAAAGCAAATAAACCCCACTAAAAACGCAGATATTTATATTCAGAACTATTAATCTAGATCTGAAATACTGCTATACTATCGCGCTGTTTTAAAATTAATGGGGTACCAGCGTGGAAAGCGCAGAGTTAAAGCAATTTGTAATTGATAAGGTTGAAGACCTTAAAGCAAAAGACGTCGTTGTAATGGACGTATCTGAGAAATCAAATATCGCCGATTTTATGGTGGTATGTACCGGTAACTCAAAAACACACGTAAAAGCAATCGCTGAAAATCTAGTGGTTGAAGCTAAACGTGCCAACATCACGATTCTAGGTGTTGAAGGTCGCGAAAGCAGCGAATGGGTACTTGTTGACCTAGGCGATGTGATTATGCACGTAATGCAAGATCAAACTCGTGACTTCTACCAGCTTGAAAAGCTGTGGTCAGAAAAGCCTGAATAATGAAAATTCAGTTAGTCGCAGTTGGAACCCGCATGCCAGATTGGGTTGAAACTGGTTTCAAAGAATATCAGCGCCGCTTTCCTCGAGATATGGCGCTGGAGTTAGTTGAAATCCCCGCTGGCAAACGTGGTAAAAATGCCGATATAGCTCGCATTCTGCAAAAAGAGGGCGAGTTAATGTTGGCAGCGATCCCAAAAGGGAATCACATCGTTAGTCTAGATCTACCCGGAAAAAACCTCACTACTCCGCAATTAGCAGAACAAATGAATAAGTGGCTACTTGATGGCCGTGATGTTAGTTTGTTAATTGGTGGCCCTGAAGGTTTATCACCGGAATGCAAACAAGCCGCAGCTCAAAGTTGGTGCTTATCTGCATTAACCCTGCCTCATCCTTTGGTACGTGTGATTGTTGCTGAAAGCCTATATCGTGGCTGGAGCATCAATAACAATCATCCATACCATAGAGAATAATATCGATATCATTAGAAACTGAACAGGCCTTAACAGGATTAGGATATGTGCTTGGCACCCTTTTTTAAGCAGGAGAGAATGTAAGTGTCCCCAAGAAAGCGCATAACCATGAACGACCATGCGGCTGAAGCGTCGCTATTTAAAAGTCGCGCCCTGTTTACGTTTTTATGTGTATTTATCCTGCTGAGCTTGCTACTGGTTAATCTTTATAATTTGCAAATTATCTCTTTTAAAGATTATGAAACTCGCTCAAATGATAACCGTATTCGTGTTGTTCCTATCGCGCCAAGTCGCGGCCTGATCTACGACCGTCATGGGCAGTTGCTGGCGGAAAACCAGCCTTTCTTCTCATTAGAAATGGTGCCTGAAAAGGTAAAAAACGTCACTGAAACTTTAGATGATCTTAGCCAAGTCATTGAACTATCAGCTGATGAAAAACAAAGTGTGCTTGATGCACTCAAATACCATCGCCGTTTCAAACCGCTGACAATTAAAAATAAACTCACTGAAGAGCAAGTTGCCGAGTTCAGTGTTAATCAGCACCGCTTTCCTGGGATCTCTGTTGAAGCAGGCCTGAAACGACACTATCCATACAATGGCTTAATGACCCATGCTTTAGGTTATGTCGGCAAAATCAATAGCCGCGACCAAACCTCGTTAGAGCGTAACAACCTTTGGGCGAATTATGCTGCAACCAAAGATATTGGTAAGCAAGGTATCGAGAAGTTCTATGAGAGTATGTTACTTGGCAAGCCCGGACACCTTGAAGAAGAGGTCAATAACCGTGGCCGTACGATCCGTATTCTAAAATCTGAGCCGCCTGTTCCTGGGCAAGATATTTATCTGACCTTAGATCTTAACTTACAGAAAAAAGCCATGGAGCTACTCAATGGCCGCCGTGGTTCAATTGTGGCTATCGATCCAAGAGATGGCGGCATTTTAGCACTGGTTTCTAGTCCGACTTACGATCCTAACCAATTTGTTCACGGCATTAGCAGTAAGGCTTATAGTGAGCTGTTGAATTCAAAATCAAAGCCACTGATTAACCGTGCAACCCAAGGCCAATATGCGCCAGCGTCTACGGTTAAACCTCACCTAGCCCTACTTGGGCTAGAAAACAAAACCGTTACCGCTAAAACCCGTATTTGGGATCCTGGCTTTTGGCAAATCCCGGGGGTCGAGCGAAAGTACCGTGACTGGAAACGCTGGGGCCACGGCTGGGTTGATGTAAACAGCGCTATCGTTAGCTCTTGCGATACTTACTTTTACGATTTAGCTTACAAAACCGGTGTCGATTCTATCGCCAACTTTATGCAGCCATTTGGCTTTGGTGAGCGCACCGGCGTCGATATTTTTGAAGAATCTGCCGGTATAATGCCATCTAAAGATTGGAAGCGTTTACGCTATAATCAGCCTTGGTACATAGGTGATACTATCTCTGTGGGTATTGGTCAAGGTTACTGGACCACAACGCCGTTGCAACTTGCAAATGCCACCGCAATTCTGGCAAATAACGGTCGCCGCTTTGTGCCCCATTTTTTGAAATCAATTCAAGATCAGACCGCAAAAATCGATACGCCACCTGATGAATTGCCGCCAATCGAATTAAAGGATCCCAAGAACTGGGACATCATCAATGAAGCAATGCGCGATACTGCACACAAGTCTCGCTTTACCGATGCCCTCTACACTGCCGCAATGAAAACCGGTACGGCACAGGTATTTAGTGTTGCCCAAGATGAAGAGTACGATGCCGACAACATTGATGAGCGGCTTAGAGATAACGCTTTAATTGTTGCATACGCCCCCTATGAAAACCCTAAAATCGTATTGGCTGTTGTGCTTGAAAACGCCGGTTGGGGTGGCGTGAATGCAGGCCCTGTCGCCCGAGCACTGCTCGATGAGTATTTATTAAGAGATTCATGGAATAAAGCCAAATGAGCGCACACAATTCTCGTCCAAATATCTGGCAGCGCTTACACATAGATCTGCCGCTTTTATTCGGCCTATTAACCCTAATGGGCTTTGGTCTATTTGTCATTTACTCTGCTGGCGGCGAAGATCTCGCGCTTATGGATCGACAACTTTTCCGCATGGGCTTGTCGCTTTTGGTGATGTTTGCAGTCGCGCAAATTAACCCCGAAGTGCTCAGACGCTGGGCGTTCCCGATTTATATAACCGGCATTATATTACTCATAGGCGTGCACTTTTTTGGTGAGATCAATAAAGGGGCACAGCGCTGGCTAAACTTGGGTTTTATGGAGTTTCAACCATCTGAACTAATGAAACTCGCCTTCCCTATTACTATGGCGTGGTATATCAGTAAATTCCCATTGCCACCTAAAAAACGCTATCTTGCAGGTGCAGGTGTCATTTTATTGGTACCTACCATATTAATTGCTAAACAGCCGGATCTTGGTACTTCAATCTTGGTTGCGGCATCGGGTATTTTCGTCCTGTTTTTATCGGGTATGAGCTGGCGAATTGTAGGTACTTTCATTGGCAGTGTATTAGCTATGCTACCCGTGCTGTGGTTCTTTTTAATGCATGACTATCAACGCACTCGTGTACTCACTTTGCTTGATCCTGAAAAAGATCCACTTGGTGCTGGCTATCATATTATTCAATCTAAAATAGCCATTGGCTCTGGTGGCTTATTTGGTAAAGGTTGGCTGCAAGGTACTCAATCACAACTGGAATTTTTACCTGAGCGTCATACCGACTTTATCTTCGCCGTAATCGGAGAAGAGTTTGGCTTGATCGGTGCTTTACTGCTACTAGCACTTTATCTTTATATCATTGGGCGTGGACTCGTCATTGCCTCACGGGCACAAACGAGCTTTGCCCGTTTACTGGCCGGTAGTATCACCCTAACTTTCTTCGTCTATATTTTTGTTAATATCGGTATGGTTTCAGGGCTTTTACCCGTTGTTGGTGTACCGTTGCCATTAATCAGCTATGGTGGTACATCTATGCTAACGCTAATGGTTGGATTTGGTATTTTAATGAGTATCCATACTCATCGACGCTTTATTGATAGATAACAATTAGCTAATCAAAACAATATTAGCATTGTGGCGCCTTCAATATTTTTACCACAATGCTATTCATTTAATAAGGACAGCTTGTAAATGACTCTTTTAAAGCGCTTGGTTACACCTTTAGCTTTTACTATTCTCTCCAGCTCTGCCATTGCCGCTCCTACCAATGCGGAAGTCGAAGCGCTAAAAGCAGAATTTATTAACAGCCAAATCGCAAACGGTTTTGATGCCGCAGAGATCACTCAGTTCATCGACAATGCTGAATATAACCAAGCTGTAATCGATGCCATGACCAAGCCATGGGAAGCCAAACCTTGGCACCAGTATTACCCAATTTTTTTGACAGATAAACGCCTAGAAAAAGGCTTAGCTTTCTGGAATGAGCATGCCGATACAATTGCCAAAGCAGCAAAAGAGTTCAATGTCGACCCGCAAATCATAGTAGCAATTATTGGTATTGAAACCTATTACGGTGGCTATATGGGCAATTACCCAGTTAAAGATGCGCTATACACCTTAGGTTTTCACTACCCGCCACGGGCTAAGTTTTTCCGTAGCGAGTTTGCTAATTTGCAATCTTTGGTCAAAGAAGAACAACTCGACATTAACAGTTTAAAAGGCTCATATGCTGGTGCTATGGGATTTGGACAATTTATTCCTTCTAGCTATCGCCACTACGCGGTTGATTTTGATAACGACGGTAAGCGCGATCTACTAAACAGTAAAGCCGATGCTATTGGTAGCGTCGCAAACTATTTTCACCAGCATGGCTGGCAAAAAGACCAACCGGTTACTCTACAATTAACCTTGAATAAAGATTTACCTGATAACCTAAAGGTATGGGCTGGCGAACGTTTACATTACAAAGTCGCGGATATTTTATCGCCAGAGATATCTTTGGCTAAATCGATTGATTTAGATGTTTCTCAGCCTGCAATGCTAGTTAAACTAGAACAAGCAGACCATGATGAATATTGGCTAGGCCTTAAGAATTTTTACGTTATCACCCGCTATAATCGCAGCCCACTGTATGCGATGGCGGTTTATCAGTTTAGCCAGGAATTAAAGCAAGCATATGTTACTCAATAAAGTCCTTAGCGTTTTAGTTATCATTACCGCACTAGCAGCCTGTTCCAGTAATGGTCGCTATGAATTAGACAACGATAAGGCTCCAGCATCAGCACCAGATGTAACCAAAGTTGAAGATGCCCACCCTAAATATGAACCCTATAGCCGTGGGGGAAATAAGAGTACCTATACGGTTTTGGGTAAAAGCTACAATGTGATGAGTACAGGCGAAGGCTACGCAGAGAAAGGTATTGCCTCATGGTATGGAGCTAAGTTTCATGGCCATCTAACCTCCAACGGTGAAACCTATGATATGTACTCAATGTCTGCGGCTCACAAAACTTTGCCGCTGCCTAGCTATGTAAAAGTCACTAATCTTAAAAATGACAAAACAGTGATAGTAAGAGTCAACGATAGAGGCCCATTTCATGAAGATCGGATTATCGATCTCTCATACGCAGCAGCGCATCGACTCGATATGCTCAAAACAGGCACAGCTAACGTCAGCTTAGAGGTCATCTATATTGCCGATCCTGAGTCTGCGGCACTTGCTGAGCTAAAAGGCACAAAACAGCACTTTATTCAGGTGGTGGCCTCGTCAAGCAAGCAACGCATTGAAAGCTTAGCAACTAGCCTTGAGCAAAAATACCAAATAAAAAGCCGAGTAAAAACCGGTGATAATCTATATCGATTACAACTTGGACCGATATCTCAGTCGACTATCGCCAATAAGCTAACGGAAAAGTTAAAAAAAGAGGGTTACCCAAGCAGTTACCTGCTGACTGAATGAACCATGTTTAATGAACCAACGCTGAATTCCGTTGTCGACTAATGATATACTCGTAGGAATTACACTTTCTTCATACCTAAACTATTAAGACGTGCATTATTAATATGAATTTACTCAATAAACCTTTAAAAACGCTTCTGCTTGCGAGCTCAGTCTCAGTTTTGTCAGCACAAGCGGCACCTGTAGTTACTCCAAATGCACCAACCGTAGCAGCTAAAGCCTATGTGTTAATGGACTACAATACAGGACAAGTCATTGCTGAAGAAAATGCTTACGAAAGCTTAAACCCGGCCAGTTTGACTAAAATGATGACCAGTTATGTTATTGGTCATGAGATCAAAGTAGGTAACATCTCTCCTACGGATGAAGTCACTATCAGTAAAAATGCTTGGTCGAAGAACTTCCCTGACTCTTCAAAAATGTTTATTGAAGTCGGCAAAACAGTTTCTGTAGAAGACTTAAATAAAGGCATCATCATTCAATCTGGTAACGATGCTTGCGTTGCGATGGCTGAACACATCGCTGGTACTGAAGACGGTTTTGTTGATCTAATGAATTCATGGGCAAAGCAGCTAAACATGCAAGATAGCTACTTTGAAAATAGCCATGGTTTAGATTCTGACAATCACAAAACCACTGCTTATGATATGGCGATCCTCGGCGCGGCGATCATTCGTGATGTCCCTGATGAGTACGCAGTATACAAAGAAAAGTCTTTCACTTATAACGGCATCAAGCAATATAACCGTAATGGCTTGTTATGGGATAAAAGCTTAAACGTTGATGGTATTAAAACAGGCCATACTTCAGGCGCTGGCTTTAACCTTGTGACGTCAGCAACCAAAGATGGCATGCGCTTAATCTCAGTCGTTATGGGCACTAAGAGTGAAGCGGCACGTAAAGCAGAAAGCAAGAAGCTACTTAACTATGGTTTCCGCTTCTTTGAAACTGTCACACCATACTCTGCAGGTGACACCTTCGTAACCCAAAAAATCTGGTACGGTGATCGTGAAACGGTAGACTTGGGTGTCACCACTGACACGCCTATCACTATCAGTCGTGGCCAAGCTAAAAACCTACAAGCCAACTTTGAGCTAACTAAAGAGCTTAAAGCACCGATAGCTAAAGGCGAAACCGTGGGCCGCATCTACTTCCAACTAAACGGTAAGGATATTGCTCAATTCCCACTAGTAACCTTACAAGAAGTCAATGAAGGCAGCTGGTTCAGTAAGCTAATGGATTACTTCAAGCAAATGTTCTCTGGTTGGTTTAGTTAATCACTAGCCCACATTAAAAAACCACCTTAGGGTGGTTTTTTTGTGCCTTAATTCTGCTTAATCGTAATCAGCCAGCCAAAGGAGCACTAAACTGGCGTTCAAATGTTTATATTAATTGCGATAATCCCCCTTTAGCTAAAGCCGTTATCATCAAACAAGCGCAATGGCCTTGAATTAGGTATAATTGCCACCATATCACTGTAATTGAAATTGTTGAGAGCCAAAAATGTTAGACACTAAATTTGATGAGTTAATGGAATTTCCTAATTCATTTCCATTTAAAATTGTAGGTGATGCCAGCGATACTTTAGCTGACCGAGTTGTTGCAGTAGCACAAAGCTTAGCGCCAGGAGATTACGCACCATCAACTAAAGCCTCGAGCAAAGGCACTTACTACTCAGTTACTATTCGTGTAACTGTAACCAGTAAAGATCATATTGAACAACTTTACACTCAATTCGCCGCAATTGACGGTGTAAAACGCGTACTGTAAATATTACTCATCAATGATAAATGTGATCTGGATTACATTTATCATTTTGCAGCGTATAATAGCCCGCACAAATATCTGAGGGGAGAGGTTGCCCTTGTACGACAACGCTTTGCACATTCGCAATTTAGGTAAGCAAGATTACGAAACTGTGTGGCATGCTATGCAGCACTACACAGATAACCGCGATGAAAACAGTCAAGACGAGATCTGGATTGTTGAACATAATCCCGTATTCACTCAAGGCCAAGCAGGTAAGAGTGAGCATATTCTAAATCCTGGTGACATTCCTGTTATTCAGGTTGACCGTGGTGGCCAAGTTACTTATCACGGGCCGGGACAATTGGTTGTTTACCCTCTCCTCGATATTAAACGTCTCAAAGTGGGTGTACGTCAACTTGTCACTCATATAGAGCAAAGCATTATCAACATGCTTAAGCGCTATCAGATTGAAGCTTATGCAAAAGCTGATGCGCCAGGTGTGTATGTTGAAGAACGCAAAATTGCATCCTTAGGCTTACGGATCCGTAAAGGATGTTCTTTCCATGGATTGGCCCTTAATGTCGATATGGATATGTCGCCTTTTCAGCGCATTAACCCTTGTGGTTACGCAGGAATGGAAATGATCCAATGCAAGCAGCTAGGTGGACCGCAAACCGTCGAGGACGCAGGTCTGCAGCTAATTGAAACTCTCAGCCAAGAACTCGGTTTAGATAAGCTAGTTCACCACCAAGGATTACCAGAGTCATATGAATAGGCCTGAAAGATTACAACCTGGCGTTAAACTAAGAGACGCCGATAAGGTTTCACGCATCCCTGTAAAAGTGGTGCCATCTGAACGTGATACCATGCTTAGAAAGCCTGATTGGCTGCGAGTAAAGCTACCACCGTCAAATCAGCGTATCACTGATATCAAGCAAGCATTACGTAAAAACGGTTTACACTCAGTTTGTGAAGAAGCGTCTTGCCCTAATCTATCTGAGTGCTTCAACCACGGTACTGCCACCTTTATGATCTTAGGTGCAATTTGTACCCGACGCTGCCCATTCTGCGATGTTGCCCATGGACGCCCATTAAAACCAGATGCAGAAGAGCCGAAGAAATTAGCCCAAACAATTAAGGATATGAAACTGAAGTATGTAGTTATTACTTCAGTTGACCGTGATGATTTACGTGACGGTGGTGCACAGCATTTTGCCGATTGCATCCGCGAGATCCGCCTGTTAAATCCTGAGATTAAGATTGAGATCTTAGTGCCAGACTTCCGTGGTCGCATCGATGCCGCACTCGACATTTTAGCCACTGAGCCACCAGATGTATTTAACCACAACTTAGAAACTGCGCCGATGCATTATCGTAAAGCACGCCCGGGCGCTAACTACCAGTGGTCGCTTGATCTGTTGAAGAAGTTCAAAGCACGTCATCCAAATGTGCCGACTAAATCTGGGTTGATGATGGGTCTAGGCGAAAGCAACGAAGAGATAGCTCAGGTATTACGTGATCTACGCGCGCACGATGTTGAGATGCTTACATTAGGTCAATACCTACAGCCATCAAAGTTCCACTTACCTGTTGAGCGCTATGTTTCTCCAGCTGAGTTTGATGAGCTAAAAGAGCTAGCAGAAAGCATCGGCTTTACTCATGCAGCCTGTGGTCCATTGGTACGCTCTAGTTACCATGCAGATCTTCAAGCACAAGGCAAAGAAGTAAAATAACCAAGTCAGAAACAAAAATAGCGCCCAATGGCGCTATTTTTATATCTGAGACACGGCTATTTAGAGTGACAGCTGCATCAATATAGCATCCTCACTACCGACGCTAGTCTTATAGTAACCTTTACGGATCCCTGTGGTTGCAAAACCGGCCGCTTCATATAAGGCTCGAGCAGCTGTACCTGATTGCCTTACCTCTAACAATAATACCTCAGCACCTTTCTCTTTCGCGGCATTGATAACGGAATTTAATAATGCTTTGCCGACACCTTTTCCCTGATGATTGGGATCAACACAAATATCCATCAAAGTCGCATCTTCAAAAATCTGATGCAAAATGGCAAAGCCATACAAAGCATCACCATCAACAACACCGAAGCTAGCATACAAATGCCCAAAACAACTCTTGATCGTTGCCTCACTCATAGGGTGACTATGGGCTTTAGCCGCGACAAGCGCCATTTGAGGTACCATCGCCTCAGTTAATAACACTGTATTCATTTACCAGCCTTTTGCGCCATATAAGCTTGCATAGAGCCCCAAAGCGCCCTCTTAGCATCTGCATTTGCTTCCAATTCGTTAATAGGTGCCGAAACTAGGCACTCTTCACCAGCAACAGCTTGTTTGCCACGCATATCCCAAATAACCTTTGCAGAAGGCTCAGCTCGTGTTGCAAACCGACATTGTGCAATATCAACACCAATGAACTTAAGCACAGTAGTAAAAAGAGGACTATCAACCTCTTTTAGGCGTAACGGATTAACCAATATCGTCAAAATATCAGCCTGAGGCGTAGCCTTTTTCCAGCGAGTAATGCCCATGGCATCGAGGTAAGCATTCTTTTCCATGACGACTCAAGCAAACTTAAAAGCAAAATGGAGTATCGCAAGCATAACAGCTACAGAAGTATGATTAAAATAGCTGATATTGCAATCACATAAACTCTGTGAACCAATGATAAATTACAGATACGAAAAAGCCGAGCATTTGCTCGGCTTTTTCTGAATTTGGCAGGGGTGGCAGGACTCGAACCCGCAACCATCGGTTTTGGAGACCGCTGTTCTACCAATTGGAACTACACCCCTGTTGTTGGAACGCATTATGCTTAAACAGGCTTAAAAGGTAAAGCACTATTTGAAGAACATACGACTAACTGCAGTTTTTTCAGGCAACCTTTGTATTTATCGCTAAAAACTAGAGCAAAACATGGCTAAACTGCAGATACGAAAAAGCCGAGCTAATGCTCGGCTTTTTCTGAATTTGGCAGGGGTAGCAAGACTCGAACTCGCAACCATCGGTTTTGGAGACCGCTGTTCTACCAATTGGAACTATACCCCTGTTGATGTGTTAGATTTTGCTTAATCTTGGGCAAAAGGTAAAGCACTTTTTTGCTTTAAAGCCACTGTTTGCGGCTTTTTCAGGCGTTTAATAGAAACTTTCTACACATCTATAGCAAAACGAGCTCAACACGCCATAAAACGTACAATGTTAGCACTGTGAATAAACCACAAAATTCACTGTTTGATATGACAGCTAGATATAATTAAACCACGCCCCCATAGACCAGCCTAGCCTTCAGCCCCAAGCAGTTGCATTGACACCAGTTAGACAAGATAAGTAATACCAATCGCATAAGGCTTGATCTGCTCAAAGCGGTTTTTAGCAAACTTACCCAAGCCTAATAGCTGTAATAATGATAGTTGCCATTCAACACTACTCAACGTAACAGACGCCGCCCTAAGCACTCCCAAATAGCGTGGTTCTCCAACTCTGATATTTTAAAGTTTGAACCTCGTTCAACTTTGCTCACAGTCGTTTCGAGCGGCATGATCTTGTATGTTCCAAACTACATAAGACATTGCCCCCATCCATGGCATTTGAGGATAAGAACTCTCTCACTTAATTTGCAGCCTGAAAATGTCCAACTACGCTAAACTTTCACGCTCATAGACACATCCTCGCCTCACTCTCTTAGTTCGCGCAGCGAACACATGGGGGTGAAAGTGAGACGCTTTGAATAAGCAGTATTCAGCCCCTCTGCTTTAAGTGAAGAGTGAACGCGGAGAAGCTTGCCTTCGAAGCCGGAGGCAAGGCACATGAATGTGCCGAATGCCTGAAACGCATGGATGCTGTTTCAGGTCCCGCTCAGCGGCGGGCGACCGCCAAGAATGGCGGAAGTGTCGATATTGTCAGGAACATTTATCGACCGACGTCGACTCTTTACCACTAAGAATGGCATTTACGCCTACTACCTACCTTAAGTGAAGCAGTCACCTTTACGGGTAGCTGTATTCTAGATAAGTTAGCGTTCAGTATTTTACAAACGCCCAAACGCAAAAAAGCCACCTGCTTTTATCATATAAGAGTAGGTGGCTTCTTCACTTAATTTAAAGCCTGGAAATGGCCAGCTTCGAGCAAGCTCTCCGCGTTCACCCCTTGCATCAAACTTCGTTTGATAAGCACAAGGGCTTCACCCTACTCCACA
>NZ_JADX01000014.1 GCF_000518605.1 Shewanella fidelis ATCC BAA-318
CAGCGAGGGATTTTAAATCCCTTGTGTCTACCGATTCCACCACACGGGCAAACTCTTTGATTTTGATGATACGTACTGTCGGTATCAATACTGCTTGTTTCTTATCGAAGAAACTAAACTCACCAAATTCTTGTTCTGATTCTATAAACATTAAAGTTTATGGAGGCGCGACCCGGAGTCGAACCGAGATCGACGGATTTGCAATCCGCAGCATAGCCATTCTGCCATCGCGCCATTTCGATTAAATTGGAGCGACATATCGGGTTCGAACCGATGACCTATACCTTGGCAAGGTATCGCTCTACCAACTGAGCTAATGTCGCTTTTCAATTTATCTTCCAGTCAGGTTAACGCTTAACTTGCTTCCCCTTGACTACGGAATGGCATTCTACCGATTAAATGCCAAGAGTCAACGCTATAATTACCGATAAATGACTGTTTGCACACTAATCGAACTTTTCGTTGCTTTTAACAGCTATTCAGCAGTTAAATCTTTCCACGCGGCAAGAATGTAGCTCATCATAGACCATAGAGTTAAAACGGCTGCTACATAAAACAAACCAAAAGCGACGTAAGTTAAAAACTCATTGGGTTGCCAAATCAAACCTGTGATTGCAATCATTTGTGCGGCAGTTTTATATTTACCAATCCAAGAAACTGCAACCGCTCCCCTTTTACCTATCTCAGCCATCCACTCTCTGAGCGCAGAAATAACGATCTCTCGACCAATCATGATGAGCGCAGGTAAAGTTAGCCAAATATTACTGTATTCAGAAACCAACAACACTAATGCCGTGGTTACCATGATCTTATCTGCTACAGGGTCGAGGAAGGCACCAAAACGAGTAGATTGTTTTAATTTTCTCGCGGCATATCCATCTAAGGCATCCGTCACTGCAGCTAACCAAAAAACAAATGCAGATGCAAAAGGAGACCAAGGCTCTGGAATATAAAAAAGAACAACAAAAACAGGTAACAGTAATAACCTGAATAATGTTAACGCAATAGGAATGTTAAACGGCATTGTAGAACCTATTAGTCAAAAGCAGCGCCAATCTTGCCTTAATTTTGTTACCCTCGCAATGCATCATGTATCGTTTGTGCCATTTCTAAGCTAATACCGGGAACTTTTACCAATTCCGACACACTTGCGCCCTTCACTTCTTGAATACCACCTAGATATTGTAAAAGCGCTTTACGACGTTTAGGCCCAACTCCGGCGATTGATTCAAGTGAAGACGTATTGCGTGTCTTTTGGCGTTTGTTTCTATGGCCAGTAATAGCAAAACGATGCGATTCATCACGAATATGTTGGATCAGATGCAAGGCTCCTGAATCTGCAGGCAAAGTGAACGACTCTTCATTCTCACCATAGATAAGTGTTTCAAGGCCAGGTTTTCGCCCCTCGCCTTTGGCTACACCGATAAGTGTAGGCGCATTATCTAATGCAACAAATTTTTCATCGACAATCTTCTGCGCAATACGTAACTGACCTATACCGCCGTCAATGAACAAGATGTCGGGAATTTTACCTTTATCTGTAATTTTGTCGAAACGACGACTGATAGCCTGTTTCATCGCTGCATAATCATCACCTGGTGTAATACCGGCAATATTATAACGCCGATAATCGGCCTTGCTTGGTCCTTCACGATTAAACACTACACAAGATGCGACAGTGCTTTCTCCCATGGTATGGCTGATATCAAAACACTCCATACGTTTGATGCTATTAGTAGCCTCAATGGCTTCTTCCAGCAATAAGAAACGCTGCTCGACAGTATTCTTATGAGAAAGTCTAGTATTAACCGCGTTTGTCGCATTGGTTAATGCTAAGCGTAAAAAACTTGCTCTTTCTCCGCGAACGTTGGTTTTGATTTCAACCTTTTTGCTTTTCGCACTTTGAATCGCTTCAGCAAGTTCTAATTGTTCTTCAAACGGCTCACTAATTAAAATCTCTTTTGGCGTAAGACGCTGGCTGTCTGAGTTTAAATAGAATTGCAACATGAAAGAACGTAATACTTCTGACACCTCTGTGTTAGCAGGTACCTTTGGATAATAACTTCTGCTACCGAATATTTTGCCTTCACGAATAAACAGTAAATGAAAGCATGCAACGCCGGAAGCATAGTAAGCACCAATAACATCCATATCGCCTGAGGCATTAGATACCTCTTGCTGTTCAGACACCTTTCTTAACGCGGTGATTTGATCTCTAAAGGCCGCAGCTTGTTCATAGCGCATCTCAGCAGCGGCAAGTTCCATTTGCCCAACGAGTACCGACATCACTTGGCTATTTTTACCTTTCAAAAATAGCGTAGCTAAACGCACTTGCTCTTGATAATCATCCGTACTGATTTTATCAACACAAGGCGCACTGCAACGACCAATCTGATACTGCAAACAAGGTCGAGAACGAGACTTATAGTACAAATCTTCACATTGACGAATGGGGAAAATCTTTTGCATTAAATGCAAACTTTCGCGCACCGCACCACCATTTGGGTAAGGCCCAAAATATTGGCCCTTGTCGCGCTTTGGGCCTCGATGATAAGCCAAGCGTGGATGTTTATGATTACTGAGTAAAATATAAGGATACGATTTGTCATCTCTAAGCAATACATTGTATTTGGGCATGTATTGCTTGATGTAATCGTTTTCAAGAATGAGTGCGTCTGTTTCACTGTGAGTCAGTGTGACATCTATATTGGCGATATGCGAAACCAATGCTTGGGTTTTTACATTGGCCAAGTTTTTACGAAAATAAGAGGAAAGACGCTTTTTTAGATCTTTCGCCTTGCCAACATAAATTACAGTCCCTTTTTCATCATACATCCGGTATACACCGGCCGATGAAGTCACTGTTTTTAAAAATTCTTCGGCATTAAAAGCATCTGGCATAACAGCTTTGCGGCCTTAAGTTAAAATTGTCCTGTATCTAACATTTTATATCTAATCGCCAAGCGAGTCAGCTCTACGTCACCACCGATCCCCAGCTTGGCAAATAGTCGATAACGATAACTGTTCACTGTTTTAGGACTCAGGTTCAATTGCTCTGAGATCTCACTGACTTTTTCACCATTTGTGATCATCAACATAATTTGCAACTCACGTTCAGACAGCGATTTAAATGGGTTCTCTTCAGATTGATTAAACTGGCTGAGCGCCATCTGCTGTGCAATCTCTGGTGATAAATAGCGTTGCCCATGAGCAACCTGCCGAATAGCTTGTAACACTTCTGGAGAAGTTGCACCTTTGGTTAAATAGCCTGATGCACCGGCTTGCATGACTTTAGTTGGAAACGGATCTTCTGTATGGATAGTTAACACGATTATTTTAGCGTGCGCCTGAAACCGCAAGATCTTACGCGTGGCTTCTAAACCACCTATGCCGGGCATATTCATATCCATCAAAATAACATCGGCTTCATTCTTACGGCACCACTGTACAGCCGTTTCACCGTCGCCGGCCTCGCCGACCACTTTTATACCGCGCTCGTCTTCGAGGATCCGTCTGATCCCTGTTCTTACTAATTCGTGGTCATCAACTAAATATACAGAGATCAAAGCTGCTTTCCCTTTCAGAAGTCTCACCCTGACGCAATAACTAAGGTCAGAATCAAAAGTGTTATAACGCTTAATTTATCGCATATAACCAAAGATAGAAAGAAAAACTTAGCAAAAGCAAGTAGATGAAAATTTATATAACAGTTTGTTTATTATAGCTTTAAATTCAGAAAAGCAAAAAGGCAGCCGTTAGGCTGCCTTTTTAAATATGGCGGAGAGATAGGGATTTGAACCCTAGATGGGCTATAAACCCATGCCGGTTTTCAAGACCGGTGCATTCGACCACTCTGCCATCTCTCCGAGGCCGGTAAATATATGTGTTTCTCGTGATGATGTAAACCCATATAACAAAATTAATGGCCTGTAGCATCTCTTATGCTGAATATCTATCCAAATATGATGTCATTACTATTGGCACAAGCGATTAGGTCATTTGGTAAAATGGCTGTGCCATAACCATAAACAGTATTTGACTAGAGTTAATTACCACAATTATCAGCTTAGCTTTTACCTTCGATAACAAAGATCAAAAATTTACGTGACTATCAATTTAACTAAAGACAATCAATAATCAACGCAATCCTTGTATGAGAACCTATTCCAACTTTGTAATGCAGGTTAGCTATCAAAGAGTTTGCAAAACTGTGCTAGGATCAGCCTACTAAAAATAGCCATGCACTTTTATGAACTCAAACGTTATTCCAGCTCAAGCTCTTACTCCTCAGTTTACACTTGCTACTGAACATACATTCATTGCTAACGCCAGTGCCAATTTGTTAGCCCAAGAGCGCTGCTGCGACGCATTTACACTGCTAAGCGAAACAGACAATCAACATATGTTTATTGCAGAGTATTTTGGCTGCAATCGTAAACGTATAATTGAGTCTCTCATTGAAGCCCACGGCGTATTTAAAGAGCATGTTTTACAACTTGATGAGCACAATAGTCCTGTGTGGCAACAAGCACATCCGGACAAAACTCTGCTAGCAGCAAAACAGCATAAATTTCAATATTTATCTGGCACCATTCGCAAAGCAGACTTAGTTGGCCAATATAATGTTGAAACCAACGAATATAAACCAGGCCTGCTGGCAAGCTGTCATTACCTATTTATTTGCGCCGATTCCTTATGGAAAAGAGAAGCCCTTTGGGATCTGCTATTAGAGATCCTTGATAAGCAACGTTATCAGGTGCATTCGCGCTTTATAGAATTACCACTAAATTGCAAAATAGTCCTGATAGGATCGAGTCACCAATATGGTTCTTGCTGGTTAGGTGAGCCTAGTTTTTCACGACACTTTCCTTTACTAGGTGAGCTAGTAAACGAAGTAGATTTGGCAGAGCATACAATCAATGATTATTGCCACTGGCTTGCAAGTATTCTTGATGAGCATCAATTGCAGCTTGAAAGTGATGCGTTAGTACTATTACTGCGCTTTTGTTCAAAGCTTGCTGACCACCAAATGCGGCTGAGTTTAATGGCAACTAATATTGAACATTTGTTAGCTCAAGCTAAAGCCTATGGTGGTAACTCTCTCATCACATTGAACGCTTTAACTCATTCAATAGCAATGCTTAATCAAAGGCACAATGCTTCTGAAAGATTGTCTGAACAGAACTTTGACGATCTATTTATCAACTTACCGACTCAAGATGAAGTCATTGGCCAGATTAATGGTTTAACCGTTGTTGAAAACGCTGAGTATAGTTATGGCGAGCCTGCACGTATTACTGCATCAGTTCATTACGGTGACGGTGAAGTGGCAGACATTGAGCGAAAATCTGAGCTAGGAGGCAATATCCATGCAAAAGGCATGATGATTCTTTCGGCTTGTCTTTATCGAATTTTTGGTAAAGATGCACCACTTCATTTAAATGCCAATATTGTTTTCGAACAGTCCTATCAAGAAATTGATGGTGATAGTGCCTCACTTGCCGAATATTGTTGCCTGATATCAGCAATAGCAGAAAAACCAATTAATCAAAGTCTTGCAGCTACTGGAGCGATTGACCAATTTGGCAACGTACAAGCTATTGGCGGCGTTAATGAAAAAATTGAAGGTTTCTTTAAGCTTTGTAAACGCCGCGGTTTAACTGGTAATCAAGGTGTCATAATCCCCTTCTCTAATATGCAACAATTGAACCTACATCAAGATGTTATTGATGCTGTAGAGCAAGGCTTGTTTTCTATATATCAGGTTAAACATATTGATGAAGCTGTTGAAATACTGATGCAGCTTCCAGCGGGTAAGGCTGATGAAGATAATCAATTTCCCGATGAGTCTTTATACGGTTTAGTTCAATCTCGTTTAGAAAATTTGGCTGGCTATCAAGAAGAGGAAATGAGCCTTTTTGAGAAACTACGGGATAAATTTAAATTTTCTAGCTGATCGGAGTTGTTTAGCGTACACGTGTTCGCTAACCTTGGCAGCTCAAATTGCTGGAGTATGAATAATAATGAGTTACGCGAACAGTTTTACTAAAGAAGACCTTATTGCCTGTGGACTTGGCAAACTATTTGAACCAAATTCACCAAGACTACCAAAAGACAATATGTTAATGATCGACCGAGTGTTAAAAATTAATGCTGACGGTGGTGAATTTGGCAAAGGTGAAATTGTTGCGGAACTTGATATCAACCCAGATCTATGGTTCTTTGATTGTCACTTTGCAGGCGATCCGGTTATGCCTGGTTGCCTGGGCCTAGATGCTATGTGGCAATTAGTTGGTTTCTTCTTAGGATGGGAAGGTGCTTTAGGTAAAGGCAGAGCCCTGGGTGTGGGCGAAGTGAAATTTACAGGCCAAGTGTTACCTGACGCTAAGAAAGTTACCTATAAGCTCACAATTAAGCGCAAAGTATATCGTAAGCTAGTTATGGGTATTGCTGATGCGACTATGGAAGTTGACGGTCGTGAAATTTACAGTGCAAAAGATCTAAAAGTAGGTATTTTCACTGACACTACTAGCTTCTAATAAGCAACGAATAGCCAATAAAATGCCCTCTTAATTGAGGGCAAAAATGCTGAGAAACTCATTCCTTGTAATATCAAAAGACTTTCAGTAATGGCAACATATTATTTATTAAATAGGCCACTTATTCGTCCATCAACGCCTTCGCGCCAACCGCCAAGCCAATGTGATTTTGAATCAAGTGTCGAGTAAGGACAGTTCTCTTTCGATCGCCCTCCAATTCCCGCTTGGAAACCTTTTGAAAAAGCTCTATCTAATCGATCTCTTTTTTGTCTCTTCATGCAAGCATCCTCTCTTTGATAACAAAAGAAGCTATCGCTTCACCCCATAAATAAAACTTTTTTTGGTAGAGATCAATCCCCAAAACGGCTCTTATTTGCGGTTATTTTTTAAGCTACTGAGAAGTCTTACAAATTTATTGCAAAAAAAATCGAGGCATTTGCCTCGATTTTTCTCGTATTGAATTTTACTTCATACGACGTCTAAACCATAACAATGGTAAAGCAAATAACCAAGCGAAGCTCGCTGCGCCCTTACGCACATAATTCTCATTATTATCGTCTTCATCGACAACAGTACAAGCTTCAGCTGTAGCACCTGCTGGTTGCAATACAACCATACGCGGTAAGTAAGATGTCACTGGCTCACCGTTACCGTTTAATTGGAAGAATGGTAAACCATCATCACCAATCACCAAGTTACCATCATCATCGAACTTATAAGATGGTTTACGGATAAAGGCTGTGCCAACAATAGTGCCATCTTCATTAATGCTATTCGCTTCAACGATAAGAATATCGCTTTTGTAAGTTAGCTTCTTACCATCACCATCTGTCACTTCAACTTCATTACGCTGCCAGTTACCTTCTGCATTTTGCTCGTAACCTTTAGACTCACAAGTTAGCAAATCATTAAGGTTCTTAAATTCACCTTCAGGGAACTCTGAGTTAGGTAATTGATATAGGAAACCCGCTTTTGGACGCGGCTTTTCTTTATCGTGAGTCGTTTCAATATAACCAACAACTTGCCCTTGGTTATTGATATCACGACCACGGCTACCTAAATCTGAAATACTGTTATAGAAATCGTTTGGTGTAACTAACGGTGTTTCAGGATTTTTAGTATCAAAGTAGAAAAACTTATCACGACGATAGCCATTGATATATTTGTTGTAGCTACCAACCAAGATCCCATTATCGTTTATATCGTAAGCAATTGATGAATAAACATCACGAGCTTCATCAACATCGACCCAGTTATACTTATACTCACCTGTAGCAGCATCTTTAGTCCAATAAGCAGCATCGTAATACAATCTATCTTTATTGTTATCACGATATACATAAGAACGACCCGCTACCGAGCCTTCATTATTGATCCCTAATCCTTGCGCGCTATAAACTGAATCATTAGTGACTTCGAGGCCTAGCGGTAACATAGTCGGCGTGATCACACCTGCATCATATTGCCAAACATAGCCACGAATTTGATATTTAATGTCGCTATAACCGTATTGATTTGGAAATTGTGCCGCTTGAATACAGATATCTTGTGGCGCTGTTTCACTATTATTATCCACACATGAGTTAATAATATTGCCGCTATTTTCGCTGATATCGGTACTCGCATAACCAGTAATTAAACCATTCTGATTGACAGCAGTTGCACTTGAAACGCCGCCGACAGAAATAGTCTGCTCTTCAGCTTCGCCTTCTTTGTATACATAATCAGTATAAGGAGGTAATAATGCAATTTCAGCATCACTGCCCTGCTTTACAAAGCCACGTTGCTCGTAATCACGGTAATACCAAAACTCTTGAGTGTCACTACTGCCTTCATAGGGTAACGTTTTCTCGGCAGATGTCATCGCCCCCACTTTCAAGCCGGAGTCGTTAATACCGTAGAAAAACGTATCTACCGAGTTTACCGTATCTTCATCTTCAGGAAAGGTCGGAGCGGTTGTGCCGTTAACGCTTTCAAACGTAGGGAGCCATGCATTACCAATTGAATTAAAAGTAAAGTTATTGGCAATAATCGGCAAATTAACGGAGTAAGTAATAGTCTCAGAATCCGCCACACCATCTTCGATATCAATAACGCCATCATCGTCTTCTGAAACGGTCAGCTTCTTTTTACCTTTAGCAACGCCAACAGCTTCATTATTACTATTGACCGCCATGCCATAACCATTTCGAGTATTCGCTATGGTGCCGTTTAGATCATAGGTATCTAAATCAATATTGATAATTTCATATACCGGCGCCGCATGGACACCTTGAAGTACGCTTATAACGCCAACAGCTACTAACGATAGGGTTTTATCCAACTTAAACTTCATTAACTCGCTTCCTATTTCTTATTTTAGCTTACTTCAATGATTCGAGCTCTTCCCATCGCTCAAAGCAACTTTCAAGCTCTGCTTCCTTATCGGACAACGCTTGCAAGTTTTCATTCACTATTTTTTGTTCCTGACTATAAAAGTCAGGGGCGCTGACAATCGTTTGCAACGCTTCCAGCTCTTGCTCTAACTGCTCCATAAGTGCAGGAAGTGCTTCTAATTCACGCTGTAATTTATATGACAGCTTTTTCTCAGTCTTCTTTGCAGCGACTTGTGCTACCGGTTTTACCTCTGCTACAGGTGCTTCGACAACCTTAGCAGCTTGTTGTTCCTCAGAATAAAAACGTGCACCTTGAGAAACCGCATCCTCATAGCCACCAACATACTCACTCCAGCCACCATTGCCTGTATACCACCAGCTACTGGTTACAGTATTATCAATAAATGCTCTATCATGGCTTACAAGTAACAATGTACCTTTATAATCAGTGAGCAAAGACTCAAGTAACTCCAACGTCTCAATGTCTAGATCGTTAGTTGGTTCGTCGAGAATAATCAGGTTTGCAGGCCTTAGCAACAAACGCGCTAATAATAAACGGTTTTTTTCGCCACCAGACAAAGCTTTCACTGGGGTTCTTGCTCGCATAGGCGAGAATAAAAAGTCCTGTAAATAACTTAAAATATGGCGATCTTGGCCGTTAATTGTAACGGTTTTCTTACCTTCACCGACATTATCTTCAACGGTTTTCTCAGGATCTAAGGCTTCACGATATTGATCAAAGTAGGCAATTTCAAGCTTGGTTCCTACTTTAACACTGCCAGATTGCGCTTCTAACTGGCCTATCAAGAGTTTTACTAGTGTTGACTTACCACAGCCATTAGGACCGATTAACGCAATACGGTCACCACGAATAACTGTTGAACTGAAATTCTTAACCAGATTTTTTTCAGGCAAGTTATATTCTAGGTTCTCAATATCGAAAACTAATTTACCAGAACGCTCGGTATCAGCTACCGCCATTTTTGCGCCGCCTTGACGGTTTAAGCGCGCCATCCGCTCTACGCGTAACTCCTTCAGAGCACGAACGCGGCCTTCATTGCGGGTACGACGTGCCTTAACTCCTTGGCGGATCCACGCCTCTTCTTCAGCTAATTTCTTGTCAAAGTGTGCATTTTGTTCAGCTTCAACACGTAACCACTCTGCTTTGCCTTCAAGATACGCTTGATAGTTCCCCGGCCAAGAAGTGACGACACCTCGGTCTAAATCAACGATTCGAGTCGCCATACGTTGAATAAAGCCGCGGTCGTGGCTGACGAACACAATCGCGCCACGATAGCTAAGTAAAAACTGCTCAAGCCACTCAATAGTATCAATGTCTAAGTGGTTTGTCGGTTCATCTAACAACAGTAGATCTGGCTCGCTCACTAAAGCGCGCGCCAATGCAACTTTACGTTGCCAACCACCAGATAGCTCAGACAGAGGTTTATCGGCGTCTAACCCTAACAACTCACAGTTCTGATTGATACGGGTATCTAATTGCCAACCATTTAGATGATCAATATCTTCTTGTAGTCGCTCCATCTGCTTAAGCATGCGTTCCATGTCATCAGCAGAGGCCGTCGCTAAATCGTGGGACAATTGATGGTAACGCTCAAGCTTTTCACCCACTTCTTGCAAGCCTGCCGCAATGTATGCGTATACAGTACCTTGCTCTGCCTTAGGTGGGTCTTGCTGTAAACGGCTGACCTTGACGTCTGTTGCGATGTTAAATTCACCTTCATCTAGCAACACATCGCCACTTAATATTTTCATTAAGCTCGATTTACCGGCGCCATTACGGCCAACAATACAAACCCGCTCACCGGCTTCAATGGTGAAATCAGCATTTTGTAATAGTGGGGTGTAACCGTAGGCTAAAGAGCCGTTATTAATACGTACGAGACTCAACTTACGCTCCTAAAAAATGTTCTAATGCTTCGAGATCAAATGGCCAATTAAGTTCAGTCTGAGCTGCAACTAATTTAACGACTGGAATACGAATGCCGTACTCTTCAACCAGAGATTGATCATCACAAATATCGATCATGCGATAAGATACCTTTGCGGTATCAAGTAGCTCAGCAGCTAGTTCACACAGATGACAAGCATCTGTGTGATAGAGAATAATCGATGCATTACTTGGCATGTGTAATTAACCAAGTGTTATGAATATGTGGGTTACGCTTGTAATCAAGCGGTAAAGTTTGATTGTCGATATTCTTAACTGCCATGCCCCTAGCTTCAAGCTCGGCTTTTTCCATCTTAAATTTACGTTTATTGTTAGAGAAAACGATCTCTCCACCAAGATTCAGTAATTTAAAGATATCTGTCAGCATATCCACATGATCTCGCTGAACATCAAACGAATCTTCCATACGCTTTGAGTTAGAGAAAGTTGGCGGATCAATAAAGATCAAATCAAACTTATCATGAGTGCGTTTAATCCACTGCAAACAGTTCGCTTGTACAAACTGGTATTTATTGCTGTTCAATCCATTGAGTGCAAAGTTCTCTTTCGCCCAATCGATATAGGTGTTTGACATATCAACAGTGGTAACAGAGGTGGCACCGCCAAGTGCGGCATGCACTGATGCAGAGCCCGTGTAAGAGAATAAGTTACAAACACTGCGGCCTTTAGCTTTTTCACCCACAAGCTTACGAGTTAGACGGTGATCAAGGAATAAACCAGTATCAAGATACTCTTTAAGATTCAGCTTGAACTTAGCACCGTATTCAGTAGTAATAAGCTCTAATTTATTTGCTGCAATTTTCTCGTATTGATTGGTGCCCTTCTTGCGCTCACGAGTCTTTAAAATAATATTGTTTGGGTCAATACCAATTGCACTTGGTAAAGAAATAAGCACATCAGTTAAACGACGTTTAGTCACCGCCTCTGGAATTTGCGACGGCGCTGAATATTCTTGGATTACTACGTAATCAAGATACTTGTCTACTGCAACATTATATTCAGGAAGATCTGCATCATATAATCGGTAACTGTCGATGCCTTCTTTCTTAGCCCACTTTTCTAACTGCTTAAAGTTCTTTTTAATCCGGTTTGCAAAAGGTACAGCAATATCACTCACATCGCCTTCTACCTTAATGTTTGCAGGGTCGATACGGCGAGTATTTTCGGCATGTACTTTATAAAGATTGAATGCACACTCTAATGCACCGTTATTCATCTTCATCTGTTTATCAGCTTTAAGCTTTAACGCAGATAACAGTTCAATATCACTATTTAAAATAGCAATATTCCAACCACCAAATTCGGCTTTAAACTTATCGCCTAATTGATAATACAGCTGCAGCAAAGAAGTGACGTTACCTAAACGCTCACCGTACGGTGGGTTAGAAATTAAAAAGCCTGCAGTTTCTGGCACTTCAACATTGAGTGCATTACATACACTGAAATCAATCAACTCTAATACGCCGGCGTTTTCAGCATTACGTTTCGCCAACGCCACTAGACGTGAATCGATATCTGAACCGTAAAACTTAAGTTTGCAGCGAGTCTTACCAATAGATGCTCGCGCATCGGCTTCAGTTAATAGTTCTTGCCATACTTTTTTATTGTGCGGCAACCAGTGCTCAAAACCGAAGCGTTCACGATGAATGCCCGGTGCGATATCACAGGCCATCATCGCCGCTTCAATCAAAATCGTACCACTACCACAAAATGGATCTAGTAGATCTGTTGGTGTTTTCTGCCAGCCGCTACGAACCAGCATATTTGCTGCTAAGTTTTCTTTTAATGGCGCTTCACCTGTTGTAGAGCGGTAACCACGCTTATGTAGAGCTGGACCAGAGAAATTAAATCCAATAGTGATCTCACCACGTCTAAAGTGGGCATCGATTCTAAAATCAGCATCAACACGTTCAACATTTGGGCGACTGAAATCATCATCACGGAAACGATCTACAATCGCATCTTTGATTTTTAGCGCCCCAAATTGGGTGTTTTTAATAAAGCCACCCAAGCCATGAAAATCAATGCTAAATGTACTGCGATTTGAGAACTGCATTTGCCAGTCAATACCGTAGGCAGCATTGTATAGCTGTTCAGGCGATTCACATGGGCCTCGATAAATCACGTAAATAATTCTGCTAGCAAGTCTAGACCAAAGCGTGATGCGGTATCCCAGCTCTAATGGTGCAGTGAAGTACACGCCAGCGACACTTTCTTTAATGTCAGTGGCACCTAGCTCAGCAAGTTCAAGAGATAACGCGTATTCGTAGCCCCGTGGAGCTGCAGCAAAAAAATTTAACATTGATATTCATCGACACACAGTAAAAATTAGTCGGCTATTATACCTGTTAGCGACGTTAAAAGATAAAAGTTATTGGCTAAAGCAGAATTAAATCTACCTTAATGCCGACTATCGATGAAAAATATCGTTTTAAATCTCTAAACATTGGCATAAGTTGCAAGCTATCACCATAAACCAAAGCGATTATCTATGCCGTTAATTTATGTTGTTACACATAGCTAAACTTATACGATGTTTCCCGCCTGATTAAAGCTTAAGCCTTGCCAATTTCATCAATTGACCGCTTAAGCTTATGCCGTCAAAACAAAACAGACACTTTACAATCAAGTAAAGAGTACAAACTCTTAAAATGCGACACTTTGTAACTATCACCTTTAATCCATTGATTTAACAAGCTAGCTAGATAAACTTGCGCAAACAAAAAACACAACAACAAAAAAACAATCCAGCAACAGAACTATAAAGATAATAGTGAGAATAAAATGAAAAAACTGGTACCCACCTTTCTTTTATTAGGGCTTACAGCCTGTGGTGGTAGTGATAACAATAGCAGTGAGATCACCCCACCCAAAGTTGTACCCGATTTACAAGCAGACGTTTGCTATTTAATGGCAACGACTATGGGTGATATCACCCTAGCTATCGATTTAACCAACATGCCAGTCACTGGTAAAAACTTTAAAGATTACGTCGATAGTGGTTTTTACGACAGTACCCTCTTTCACCGCGTTGCTTACAATTTTGTCATTCAGGGTGGAGGATTTACCACAGGAATGGTCGCTAAGCCGGGCAATACACCCATTGTAAACGAAGCTGATGTAGGAATTAGTAATGAGCGAGGAACCATTGCGATGGCACGCACCACAGCTCCGGACTCTGCAACATCGCAATTTTTCATTAATGTGCTAGATAACCCTCAGCTTGATGCTTCAAGCTCAAGTTATGGCTATGCCGTTTTCGGTAAAGTCGTTGAAGGCATAGAAATAGTCGACCAAATTAATATTGTTGATACTGGCAGTAATAGTGAAATCCCAGTTGAAGAAGTGATTATCAACTCAGTTACAGAATTCACTTGTCCTGTTGGCTAGTCATAAACATAGTGCCAATCAGTATAAGACTACTGGTTGGCATATTTTTGCAAAGTAAAAGTGAGACGCAGTTTAGGAATAAATTATCAATAGAAATGAAATCGGTTACTAAACGCTATGACAAGCTACAAATATTATCTGGAATAAGATGACTATTACGACTAAATACAGCAAACAAATAAAGTCTGACAAATGTAAAAATAACTTACAGGCTTTGCCTTACAAATCAAAAAAACACTTATCTCTAAGCAGCGTTAACCCGATTTATTTTAACTGGTAATGGACCTAACCTATCATTCATCACCTTAATAGTATCAAACTGGAATAAGCTTTTTGTGTCAGTTAAGCGGCACTCTGCTGACATAATCATCATTAAAGATGCTTGTAAACCAGATTCCACCACGAGTGCTAATACTGAGTGTTCATTGGTTGTTAACTGTAGCAATTTACCCACTTCACTATATACACATTGATGGGAAACGTTAAAAAACCAAGATTTTGGCATTTGAGGTTTTAATAAAAAATGGGCAGCTGTTGCATTGAGGGCAATTTGAACAATTAGCGCATCATTTAATGAAAGTGATTTAGATAAACGGTCTACCAAGTCAATATAAAACTTAGCATGTTCAACACTAAACTCTAATGGTTGTTTGGCATCTGGTATTAGGGTCTTTAATCCATAAGGTGACAAAAACTCCATGTCATCCCCTAGCGAAACACTTAATACTTGGTGCTTCTCATTATATCCCCACTGCCAATCCCTTTTTGGCATTAATAACATAACGTTTACCTTTATTTTAATATAATTGGATAATAGATGATTATTTCATCAATATCAAAATAAATTTAATGGTTTTAATTTGATCCCTATTAAATAAAAAACGATCATCTAGATCTTATATTTGATCTAAATGATCGTTTAACGATCAAATAACTATTTTACGATCGGTACTAACTATTTAATACGATACGCTTCAACAATGTCTTTAATTAATTTTGGACCTTGATAAATAAATCCAGTATAAATTTGTACCATTTCAGCGCCTGCATCCAATTTATCTAACGCATCTTCTGCAGCATTAATACCACCAACACCAATGATAGGAATTTTACCTTTCAAGCAATCTGCTAGTTGTTTAATTACAACTGTTGACAATGAATTCAATGGCTTACCACTTAACCCACCGGCTTCATTAGCGTTTAATAAACCACTCACACCATCTCGAGTTAGTGTAGTATTGGTGGCAATCGCGGCATCAAACTCACTTTTAATTAGTGCTTCTGCAATCTTTTCAATTTCTTCAGTTGATAAGTCTGGTGCGATCTTTAACGCAATAGGTACATACTTTCCATGCTTCTCTGCAAGTTCTTTTTGTTTTGCTTTTAATGATCCTAATAGATCATCAAGAAGATCGCCGTATTGTAAAGTACGTAAACCAGGTGTGTTTGGAGAAGAAATATTCACCGCAATATAGGCAGCATATGGATAAACTTTATCCATACAGATCAAATAATCTTCCTTACCTTGTTCAACGGGGGTGTCTTTATTCTTACCGATGTTAACACCAACCATTGCATTAGATTTTACTGCTTTTAAGTTTGCAACAAGGTTGTCGACACCTTTATTGTTAAAGCCCATACGATTAATAATCGCTTTAGCTGGCTTTAATCTGAAACAACGAGGTTGATCATTACCAGGTTGTGGACGAGGTGTAACTGTACCAACTTCAATATGACCAAAGCCCATTGCATGAAATGCGTCGATACACTCACCGTCTTTATCCATACCCGCTGCTAAACCAACAGGGTTTGGAAAAGTCAGTCCCATCATAGTCACCGGGGCTGGCTTAATATTTTGCGCATAAAAGCAATTTAGAGGCGAATTACCAGTAGACTTTAAACTGCCCATAGCAAAATTATGCGCTAGTTCTGGATCCATCTGAAACATGAACTTTTGTGCGATTTTATAAAACATGTTTTCTCCTAGACCGAAAAAAGCCCCGGCAATTGCCAGGGCTTCTGATTTAAATCAGATTACTTTTGTCCTTCACAATGAAGGATCAAAAGGTTAAGTTCACGTAAGGCTACAGAGAACTTTGCAAACTCATGGCTTTGCGAAGTCTTAAAGTCAGATAGCATATGGAACCAACGTTCCAATAGACTTTGATTAGACTCAATCCATTCTGAGATGATCTTGTTCGCATCGCAGCTTTCAGTACAAGTTCTTAATACAACAGAACTTAATGATCTTTGCTGCCAATCAAGCTCTTCTCTAAATGCTGCTCTAGCAAGTGCTTGCCAGTGGTTCGTAACTGGTTGCGCGCTAATTTGTTCAAGGAACCAGTGTAGATCTACACTTGCGCCTAGTTTAAAGTAGGTTTCAGCAACCAATGGAACAGGCTTACTCTCAGATTCACAAATTTGAGCGATATCCAATGCTGAGAACAAGGTGCTGACATTCGCTACAACCATAGCGACGTCTTCAGGTACACCTTCTTTAATCAATGCGTTCGACTCAGCTCGAATACCCTCAACCTCTTCACTCACCATGTACTGATGAACACTTTCTTTTAATTCATCAAAGACTGGTTTAAAGAAGGCTACCGTTTGCTCGATATTCAAGTTGCGATTACGATGACGTAGGAACCATCGACTCGCACGACGAATGTTGCGACGTAATTGGTGCAACATTTCACATTGTACAACAGCAGGTATAACGCCATTCAAATCTGTTATAGATTTAGTTAAATCAGCTAAACCAAACACTTCGCGAGCCATAGTATAACAAATTGCAGCTTCCGCTACTGAGGCACCTGTCTCATCTTGCATACGTTGCACGAAATTAAGTCCCATATCATTGACTAATTCGTTGGCTAACGATGTTGCGATAATCTCGCCTCTTAGCGGATGCTGTGCCATGTTGGCGCTATACTTTTCTTGCAATTGCTTAGGGAAGTACTCAACGAGCAACTGACTCAAGAAACTGTCTTCAGTAATTTCTGGGGTTACTAACTGCTCTTTTAAAATCATCTTAGCGTAAGCAACTAACACTGAGAGTTCAGGTCGTGTTAACGATTTACCGTTTACTAAACGGTCTGCAAGCTCGTCTTCGTTTGGCAAGAACTCGAGTGCTCTATCTAGCTTACCTTCTTTCTCAAGATAATGAATAAAGCGAATTTGCTCTTTTAATTGCTCAGCACCACGCACCTGAGTAATCGAGATTGAACGCGTTTGGTCTTTACAATCTTGCAAGACAATTCGGCTAACTTCGTCAGTCATCTCTTCAAGCAGACGGTTACGCTGCTTCAAAGTTAACTCACCATCGGCAACCAAGGCATTTAGCAAAATCTTAATGTTAACTTCGTTGTCAGAGCAATCTACACCACCAACGTTGTCAACAAAGTCGGTATTCATACGGCCGCCATTCGCACAGTATTCAATACGACCTAATTGTGTACAACCTAAGTTACCGCCCTCACCGATGATCTTGGCTTGAACTTCGTTACCATTAACACGGATCGCATCGTTAGCACGATCACCCACTTCAACATGAGATTCGCTAGTCGCTTTAACGTAAGTACCAATACCACCATTCCAGATAAGATCTACTTGCATCTTAAGTAGCTCTTTTAATAATTCTAACGGTGTCATTGATGCTTTTTGGCTACCGAGCATTTTCTTCATTTCAGCCGATAACGGGATAGACTTAGCAGAACGTAAGAATATGCCACCACCTTTTGAAATCAGCTCTTTATTGTAATCTTCCCAGCTCGAACGCGGCAGTGCGAATAAGCGCTCACGCTCGACATAGCTTGTCGCTGCATCTGGATTTGGATCAATAAAGATATGCATATGGTTAAAGGCTGCAACTAAGCGTGTGTGCTTAGATAACAGCATGCCGTTACCAAATACGTCACCAGCCATGTCGCCAATTGCCAAACAGGTAAAATCTGTTGTTTGGCAGTTTACGCCCATTTCACGGAAGTGACGTTTAACTGACTCCCATGCGCCACGAGCTGTAATTCCCATTTTCTTATGGTCGTAACCGTTACTTCCGCCAGATGCAAACGCATCACCCAGCCAGAAGTTATATTCAATGGCGATTTCGTTAGCGATATCTGAGAAAGTTGCAGTGCCTTTATCAGCTGCAACGACCAAATAAGGATCATCTTCATCGTGACGAACAACATTGTCTGGGGCAACAACCTCACCATTAATAATGTTGTCACTGATATCTAGTAAACCGCGAATAAATAATCGGTAGCATTCTTGGCCTTCTGCAAAGAATGCTTCGCGGTTACCGTCTGTTGGAAGCTGCTTACAAACAAAGCCACCTTTCGCGCCAACTGGTACAATAACCGTATTTTTAACTTGCTGAGCTTTTACTAGACCCAATACTTCAGTACGGAAGTCTTCACGACGATCTGACCAACGTAGACCACCACGAGCTACTTTACCACCACGAAGGTGCACACCTTCAACACGCGGTGAATAAACAAAGATTTCGTATTTTGGCAGCGGCTTAGGCATTTCAGGGATCAAGCTCGGCTCAAACTTGAACGAGATATAAGATTTAGGTAAACCTGACTCTAAGACTTGGTAGAAGTTAGTACGATTAGTTGCATTAATTAAGTCAAGGTAACGTCGAATAATACGGTCGTCATCAAGACTTGATACGTCTTCTAAGCGCAGATCAATTTGCTCAATGAACTTGTTTAGTGTTCGTGTTTTCAACTTAGGGTTGAATTTACGAATATACATTTTCACAAGTAAATCAGCAATTTGCGGATAACTTGAGAAGGTTTCTTCAATGTAAGCTTGGCTAAATGTTGAGTCGATTTGACGCATATATTTAGCATAGGCACGTAAAACTGATACTTCACGCCCTGTTAGACCGGTAGCCAACACAAGTCGGTTAAAACCATCGTCTTCTAGCTCTTTTTTCCATACTTGTGATAGTGCAGTTTGGAAACGCTCTTGGCTATCGGCAAGATCATCTGTGGCAACATTTTGCGTTGTCATCAAGAAGTCTAAAATCCAATATGTTGCGCCATCTACCGTCTTAACTTCATAAGGTCTTTCGTTAATAACACGAAGACCGAAGTTTTCTAGCATAGGTAGTACGTCAGACAGATGGATTGGCTCATCTTTATGGAACAGTTTTAAACGCACTTTGTTGTCGTTTAACGCTGTTTCCTGTGGTTGATAAAACAGCATGCCCAATTTATGGTCATCATCTAATTCTTCAAGATGCTGAATATCCACTACCGCAGAGTTAGGCAATACATCTTCTTTGTAGCTACGAGGGAATGCATCAACATAACGCTTAATTAAGCTGTTACCGAGCTCTTCACCTTGAGCGCTTATTACTGCGCTCGCTAGTTTGTCTTCCCAAGAGCGAGCTGCTTCAGTTAAATTATTCTCAATCGCTGCCACATCGACATCCATATTATTATTGTCAACTTTGATAATGTAATGGGTACGCGCCAAAGTTGATTCAGAGAAATAAGTCGTAAACTCAACGTCTTCGCTGCTACCAAAGTGCTGCGCTAAAATGCGTTGGGTATCCTCACGTAACTTAGTGTTATAACGATCTTTTGATACATACACTAAACATGAGAAGAAACGACCAAAACCGTCTTTACGAACAAACAATTTAAGTTTGTCGCGATCTTGCATCTCTAAGACACCATGGGCGATAGACGCAAGCTGATCAACACTTGCTTGAATAAGCTCATCGCGTGGTAATGTTTCAAGAATATGCATTAATGCTTTGTAATCGTGAGAGCGAGGCGCTAAACCTGAATTATCCAAAACACGTTGCACTTTTTGCGCAAGCAGCGGAATTTCACGAGGGCTACGGTTATAAAGGTTTGATGCGTAAAGACCGATAAATCTGTCTTCACCAACGACATTGCCCTGTTCATCAAAACGTTTAATACCAATATAATCTACGTATGCTGGGCGGTGTACCCGGCTTTTTTCACTGCTTTTGGTTAACACTAATAAGCTATTATCAAGCGCTTCTTTACGGGCACTTTCAGAAAAGTTAGACAGTAATAAGCCAGATTCAGATGTGTTTTTTGCAGACTTGGTCATTAGACCTAAACTAGTCGACTTATCGGCAACAAGTTCTAAATCACCTTCTACTTTATGTAAATCGTAACGGCGGTAACCAAGTAAGGTAAGATGATGGTTATTTAGATAAGACAGGAAATTCTTTGCTTCATCAAGCTCTTCTTTCGTGCCTGGGTAAGGACGACTATCAAGTTCAGCAATGGTATCACTTAGCTTTGCCGACATGGCTTCCCAATCATTCACCGCAGCTGCAACATCGGCAATAACGGATTCAATTTCTTTGGTTAGCGTCTTAATATCTGCATCACTGCTTTGTCTGTCAATTTCAATCAGAAAAACAGCGACTTTATCGACATTACATTGCTCATCAGAGCTATAGCTAATGTGGGTTACAGTGCCATTTTCACGCTCAATAGCCAATGGAGTATGCAACATCATGTGTGCAGTAATTCCAAGACGATTAAGCGCCATGCCGACGGAGTCGACTAAAAACGGCATATCAGGCTGGATAATTTCGATAATTGAATGACTAGATTGCCAGCCGTGCTTTGACTGACTAGGGTTAAACACTCTGATATGACCTTCCCCGACGAGGGTCTTATTGAGTGCATTCCACTGACTTAACACAGCGCCGTAGAGATCGCTATCATTGCGCGCATTGAGGTCATCTTTCGACATATGCGCATATAGGCAGGTTGCGAATTGTTCTACTTGTTTTGCTTGTGAATTAGGTACTTTTGCATGAATTAGGTTGACTACATTTTCGAGCAGTACTGAAGGCATTGCATCTTTCAAGGCCATGTTGCTATTTCCTTAGGGGCTATGGCAGCGCTTTTTAATTTTTATGGATGCTTCGTAAACCGACCTGAGCCTTTTTTTGTGACCTAGGTCATAAGCCGAAGTCTATTACTAAATTCGCAACATTTCGAGAACTATTTTAGTGGTACATCCTCATTATGGCGGTGTTTTGAACGATTAATTTCACAAATTTGCGAGAACAATCGCCTATTACGTGTTTTTATGCATAAAAAAAGAGGAGCCAAGGCTCCTCTTATGCTGATATTACTTGGGCTGCCGCCAAAACAGCGCTGCAATTGCTGGTAAGATAATTATTGCTCCCAACATATTTACCAAAAACATAAATGTTAGCAATATTCCCATATCCATTTGAAACTTTAACGCAGAGAAGAACCAAGTACTCACTCCTATTGCTAAAGTTAATCCGGTAAAGATCACCGCACTACCGCGCTCAACTAGTGCTTCATAATAAGCTTGTTGAACAGGCATACCATCACGCAATCGAACAGCCATGGTAGATAAGATATAGATCCCGTAGTCAACGCCAATCCCCACTCCTAACGCGATCACCGGCAGTGTGCTCACCGCAAGACCAATATCCAATTGAGTCATCAGTGCTTGAGCCAAAGTCGAAACGACATATAACGGCAGAATAACGGCAATCGTTGCTCTCAATGAACGGAAGCTGATCAAACAAAGTATAAATACCGCACCATATACATATAGCATCATTGGAAGCTGAGCTTCTGCCACCGCTTCATTGGTCGCAGCCATCACACCAACCGGGCCTGAAGCCAACTTAAACTGGATTTGTTCATTATCCATTTTAAGTTTTAGCTCGTTTACTTTTGCTATCACCGGCTCAATAGTTTCAGCTTTATGATCCTCAAGGAACAAGTAAACCGGCATCACAGAACAATCGCTGTTGAGTAACCCTGAAGTCGTTGGCACCTGACCTACCGCCTGTACTAAGCTGGCAGTAGTTCTAGGCAACACGCTCCACTTTGGATTTCCTTCGTTAAAGCCTGCATTAACCCTTTTTGCAACCGATGCTAAGCTGGCAGTTGACTCAACTCCCGGAGTGTTACCTACCAACCACTCAAACTCATCAATTTGAGTTAATACTGAGTGATAAGTACAGGCCTCAGGAAATGCTTCAACTATTACCGTCATTACATCTGTAGTAATTGAAAACTTATCGGTGATAAAAAAGGTATCTTGGTTGTAACGTGAATCTAAATGCAGTGCGGGTGCCCCACCCTGTAAGTCACCAACCTTCATCTTGTTCGCTTGTTGCAGCCCTACAGCATAAAGTACAGCTGTAATAGCTAAGACCCAGACCGCGTACTTGAGGGTGGCAAATTTCGACAGCTTAAGCCAAATCGGGTTGGCCGCAGGTTGCTGCTCATGATTTGGGCTTACTTTGGTGTACGAGATCAACAGCGGTAATAACATCAAGTTGGTTAAAATAATAACCGCCACACCTAAAGAGGCAGAAATAGCCAACTCACGAATAATACCAATATCAATCGCTAATAAAGTCATAAAGCCGATGGTGTCAGACAAAAGTGCCACTCCACCGGGAATTAACAAACTTCTAAAAGCCAATGCCGCCGCTGCTTTGGTTGTTTGACCATCCGTAACTCGGCGTCTGACCGCATTGATCATTTGCACGCTATGACTCACCCCGATAGCAAACACTAAAAACGGGATCAGAATAGACATTGGATCTAAGCCAAATCCAACAACTGTCAGCAAACCTAATTGCCAGATAACCGCAACTAAACTACAAACCAGTGGTAAAATTGTTAATGCGACAGATTTTGAGAAAAAGTAAACCATCACCGCCGTGACAAGAATAGCGATAAGGAAAAACAACAATACACCTTTAGCGCCATCTGCGACATCACCAGCCATTTTGGCGAAACCAATAATATGTATTTTTATGGCATCGGTTTCATATTGCTCACGAAGTTGTTCTTCGAGTTGCGCAGCAAAAGCGAGGGTATCAAGTGCTTCACCCGTTTGTGGATCAAAATCCATCAACTGGGCACTGACCATTGCAGCCGAGTAATCTTCAGCAATTAAACGTCCAACAATCCCTGCTTTCTCAATATTGCCTTGTACGACTTTTAAACCATATTCTGTGGTTGAAAAATCTGCCGGGATCACAGGTCCTCCAGCAAAACCATCTTCAACGACCTCTGTAAAACGCGTCGACGGTGAAAACAGCGATTTCACCTGAGCGCGGTCTACTCCGGGAATGAAAAATAACTGATCATGGACATTCTTTAAGGTATCAAAAAAATTGGCGTTAAAGATATTGCCGCTGGTATCTTCCACTGCCACCATAATACTATTCGCACCACCAAACTGTTTTTGGTGTTTCAAGTACGTTTGCATGTAGCTGTGGTTCAGCGGAATGTTTTTAACAAATGCAGCATCCATTTTTAGATTACTTGCTTGTAAACCTAAAAATATCGTCGCTAGGGTAAATAGAAATATGACAAATGCTCTATGACGAAATAGATAAGATTCGAATCCATTAACTAATTTATCTAACATAGTAAGGCCCTATTATTTTTGTTCTAATTTGATGAGACCTTTATTGCCCGCTACCCAAATGTTTCCCTCTGAGTCTTCGGCAATCGCAACTAAGTTTTCACCTTGTCGCTGCTCCACTAATTGACTTTCTCCCGTGGTGGTAATGTCAATGATTACACCTCCATTGCCCACAGCTCGTAATGTCCGTTCGCCTAAACGCAAGCCAGCGTTAATCGTTGAGTTTACTGGTAAATTAACCTTAGACCACTCAGTCAATTTCAGGTCAGAAACAAATACATTACCTCGTAAGCCCATAACAAACGCGGTACTCTCTATCACGGCAGCGTTAAACAATGAACCTTCATATAAAAAATCCTGCTTCAACCAGGTATGGCCTTTATCGAGTGAGGTCGCGACAAGTCCCAATTCGCCAACCATAAGTAAGGTATTATTGGTTACCGGGATAATACGGTTAAAATGAGGTAATAGTGTGCTGCGTTCTGAAAGATAAAGCGCTTCATCTTCAGCTTTAAGCTCTTCTAGATAAGCCACATCTTCTTCAAATAACAGTTCTTGATGATATTCACTATTCCAAGTGTTACCACCATCTAACGTTCGATAAAATAGACCGTAAGCGCCTACAGCCACACCTTCTTGCTCATTAAAAAACAATACATCTAAAAATGGTTTTTCAATTTCAGCTGATTGCATCTGCAACTGCCAAGATTGTCCGCCATCTGCGGTATGCAAAATGGTTGCATCATGACCCACAGCCCAACCTTTTAACGGTGAGATAAAGAAGACTTTGGTTAAAAGCGCATCAGTAGGCGTGTTAACCTGCTGCCACGTTTTATTGAAAACAAAAGCGTGGCCTCGTTCACCAACTGCGACCATGGTTTGTTGATTATTTGCGATATCTAAAATAAGAGAGTTTGCAGCAAGAGGTTGAATTTGTTGTTTTAAATTTTTCTCTTGAGCCAATACAGGAACTGAATGAAAAAGGCTAAAAACACTCACTATTGAGATAAATCGAAGCATGCGAAACGACATACAAACTTCCTTTAAAATTGAGAGGGGCAAACGCCCCTCTTAGCGCGGTGGATTAACGGATACCAGCTCGGCGTAACGCTGCAGGAGTGAAGTTAGCTTCACTTAACTTGGCATCGAAATCATACATACGACCTTCATTATCAAGCCCCATAGCAATATAACGACGCGACTGTAGGTCATGGAATACTTCTAACGTGCTCCACTGAGTTGGCACTTCGTAGTAGTTAAGACCATGCGCAATCGCTACACGGTATAGTTCATCACGGTTATCGTAAAGATCCGCAACTGATACCTGCCATGAATCCTCATCTATGTAGAAAGTACGTGCCTTATAAATATGGCGCATGCCATCTTTTAAGGTTGCTTTTACAACCCAAACACGGTGTTTTTCGTAACGTACATATTCAGGGTTGATATGGCCTGGAGTGATAATTTGCTCATAATCGAGTTTGTCAGAATGCAGTTTATAATCATTATATGGAATATACAGCTCTTGCTTACCGACTAACTCCCAGTTGTAACGTACTGGTGAGCCATTAAACATATCGAAATCATCAGTGGTCCTTAAACCGTCAGATACTGTACCCGGCGTGTCAAATGCGACGTTTGGCGCTTTACGTACGCGGCGCTGACCTGTGTTATATGTCCATGCTTGACGAGGTAATTTTTCTTGATCCATGGTTTCTTTTACAAGCAGTGCTGTACCTGCTAAGCGTGCAGGCTGAGTCACAACTTGTTTAAAGAAAAACAAGGTATTTTCTTTTGATAACTTATCTAGCGTCATCTCAGGGCGAGAGTATTGGAAACGGATCTCTTCTGCGGTTTCAACGAGTGTATAGCTACCGCCAGCAGTTGGTGCCGCTTGGCTACGTGAGGTTTTAATATCTACGCCACGAAAACGCAGCACGTGATTCCATATCACTTCCAAACCATTCTCTGGGATAGGAAATGGAATACCAATTGATGCGCCTTTAATGCCGTTACCGCCATCAATAAGCTCTGCACGCGTAGCATTGTCTTTAGTTGCGTCATAGACAAACTGCGGTACCGACGCAGAACGACGAGTCTGATACACATTCATTTTGAATGTCTCTGGATAAAGTTCAAACAGCTTCATCTGTCCCGGTGATAGATACTGCTTATATTGGTCTTTATTAGCATTAGTAATCGTAAATTCGATTTTATCATTCGGAAATGGGTCTGGGTGATGCATGCCTTTACTGTAACCAGCGACTGGCTTTGTTATGCCGCCGTCCCATGCAGGAATAGAGCCATCAGCATTTCCCGCTTTTTCGCCACCTAATGGCGTCAATTCGGTGCCTAATTTAGCCGCATCTGCTTCAGAAACTTTTGCCATTACAGTTGGTGTACTGATCGCAAACATCACTGCTACAGGCAATATCGCAAGTTTATTCATTGTTATTGTCCTTGTGATTTAGATTGAATACTTAATGTTGAACGAAACGTAGTCTCGATCAGCCATAGCGTTAGTTGTTCCTACCCCACCAAAGAAGGTGTTATATGAAATATCTGCTCCCCAGCGGCTTTGATAATCAAAGTTAACTCCAAGCGCAACAGACTTCTTACCTTCAGTGAATAGGAACATTGGATCCGGCGTAATACCGTTAACATCGTGGGAGAAAATCACTCGCGGTGCGATATTGATCCCGCCCCAAACGTTGTTGTAATCCGCTTTTGCAACTAAACGATAACCCCAAGCAAAATCAGTAGGGAATGGATTAGTCTCAGGGCCATTGTGCAAGGCTTCGATTATGCCCGGCATATCAGGATTCCCGCCAGAACGTGCTGTACCAGGGCCATTCAAACGCAGCTCATCATGGCTTGGCATGTCGTGGATCCAAACACCGCCAATTTCGGCAAGCATGGTTAAGTTATCTGTACCAAGTGTTGGTCCAAACAAGTGGGTAAAAGTGGTTTGTGCTTGAGTGGTATCTAAACGAATAAAGCCTTCAGCATATTGACCTGGGCCATAATTCTGGACTTGAGAAATACCGTCTAAGTCAGGACGTAAACCTGCGTTAGCAAGCTGTTGTGGCATTGCGGCAAATAGTAACTCAACATCATCAATTTGCAGCGGCTCATCCAAGCGGTGAGCGATTTCACCAGCAACAGATGTGTCACCAAACAGAGTATTAAAACTAAAGCCCATCAGCTGAATATCTTCAGGATAAACAATCTGTGCTTTTGAAAAGGTTTCTAGCGCAAGCAGATCTTCGCGAGTCATCATCTCACCAGATTGTGCTTTGCCGCCTAAACGTTGTAAGTCACGCCCGATAGCTTCTTGAGTGAAGTTTGCAGTGGTACCACTGATCAGAGGTCGGCGGCTATGGTAGTTCATGTAGTACAGACCAAACTCCGTTTCACCTAACTCTGGAGAATAATAGCCAAGTTTCACACCCCATTGACCGTCATCACTCGCTTCTGCGGGATCTTCAACTAACGTCGCTTTTGTTGGATATGCTAGCGCCAAACTTGCTAAGGTTGCGGAATCTACTTGGCCAGAACCAACCATACCTACTAGGGTATTATATTCTGACATTAGGAAGTCTAAGTTCATATCTGGGTTTGCGTTGAAACCTAACTGCGCGTTTTGGTTATAACCACCGTAACCTGCAAAGTCGTTAGTCGAAAAAATTGACCCTGGAGTTGGTACCCAAACAGGCTCCCAATCATATTGATAAAAACCTTCTACAGATAAATTATCGGTTACACCTAGCGAGGCCCAAACCATCCCTTGCGGCCTAAAGGCTTCTTTAAGTTCAGCACCAGGAGCATTTAGAATGTTCAAGTCTACAGGGTTAATCACACCGATACCGTGAGCAATTAATGTGCTTTCACCCCACGAGACCACTTGATTACCGACACGGATTGATAATGGGTTGGCGCCGTCATTAAAATCAAAATCTGCATATACAAACGCATCGAGTAAGCGAATGTCTTTACATTGAACTTCTGATGCTTTGCTATCTTCACAAGGATCAAACTCCTTGCCTGTTAGCGGATCATTGAAGCCGAAATCCCCATCGTTAAGCTTTCTATCATAAAAATACATACCTCGGGCAAATAAGCCAAAGTTTTGGTATTTCAATGATAACTCGTGTAAACCTTTAACGATTTCTGAGGTTGTATCGCCTTGTGAATAAAGTAAGTTACTTAAGTCACCATTACTTGAATATGAACCAGGCTGGGCCCAAATTTCAGTTGAGCTATATTTTGTATCTCCAAATGCAGAATAACCAGACCAATCAAATTGAGGGTGATTCACCTTACCAATTTGATTATCCCAGTCTCTCTTCTCAACGCGCCAACTTGCACCAGCAGTCCAAGTCGAGTCGAATGTACCTTCTACTTCCCCCCAATTGAAAGAAACTGCGCTAGCTTGATTTGTCATACCAAAGCCAAGCGCAGCGACGATCCCCAAAGCGAGCGTAGACTTGTTAAAGCCGTTTTTAACCTTTTTCATTTAGCGATTCTCCGTAACCTGCTGGATTCTTTTGTTATAGGAATTGATAACCAACATGCTGTTAGCGTACAGGTAACACCATTGTTACAGCATTTACACGAAGTGAGCAAGGATGAAACATAGAAAATATTTAAAAGATTTCGCGACTTAGAATGATTTTTAAATTCACTAGTTGGCAGTGTATTTAAATCAGAAACGGCTAAAGCTATTGATCAATTAATGAATAACTATATATAGTTATTTTACAAAGCCTTACGAGTGCACTGCAGGAGAGGTTAACTTTGTTTAAAGTAATCGTATGTTTGAAGTAATTACTCTAATATTTTTTAAGGCTAATTAAATTTCCTTGTCCATCAATGGTCATACAAAAATAAGCTCGGATGCCATTAGATGTTAAAAAAGGTCGAAAATGCTTTGCATTTACCCATAACGTTTGTCCTTTGCTATCGACGACTTCTACCTTATTAACTTCACCACGATAATAAGGTAAAAACTCTTGATAACTGATATTTAGTGGAAATTGAAATTGTCTGCTTTGAACCGACACCATCATTCACTCCTATTAAAAAATACGCCTCAACTAAAGCAACAGTTGAGGCGCAATAATATTTTATAACAACAGCTCTAAGCCAAAGCTTTAGTCACTTTCTCATAAAGATCTTTTGATAAACCATCAACTTGCAAAATTCGTTTCAGTTGACTAATCATCAATGACTGACGCTGCTGGTCGAACTTTTTAAATTGAATTAATGGCGTAATGATCCTAGCCGCGACCTGCGGATTAAGCGTATTGAGTTTAATGATTGCATCGGCCAAAAACTGATAACCAGCGCCATCTTTTCTGTGGAACTCAAACGTATTCATCGCTGCAAATACACCGATTAACGAACGTACTCTATTCGGATTATTGAAACTAAATGCTTCATGCTCAAATAACGACTTAAGCGTCTCAATACAGCAGGAATGATTTAAGGTTGCGTGCAAGGCAAACCATTTGTCCATCACTAAAGGTGTTTTAAGCCACTTTTGCTCAAACTGTGTCATCAACTGCTCGCGCATCGCCGAAGGTTCTGCATTCAATGCTGTTAATGCAGCTAAGCTATCTGTCATATTGCTTGCTTGGTCAAATTGTTCGCTAGCCAAGCTGCTATAGCTATTATCAACTTTAACTAATAGGTATAAACCAATATTTTTTAGCGAACGAGTTGCTGCATCATCAACACCTGTAAGCGCTCTTACTGTTGCAGCTAGCTCATCTTCACATTGACATGCAATTTCTCCAACCACAAACTCGCGAGCAAGGGCTAAATTGTCCAAATCTACAGCTTGTGTTTGTTCAATTAATGAGCCTGCACTTGGCATAGTTAAAATCTCAGCCATTAGTGCTTTATCTAGATCTTCGGCAAGTAGTACGCCTTTAAACGCATCGATTATCCTTGGATCAATAAACATCGCTTGTTGCGATTGCAAGCGCTCAACGTTTTGCCAAACTGACTGACTAAATAACGCAACTGACGCTTCCCATTTAGCCACTTCGCTGCTGGCGTAACGCATAATATGTACGAGTTGCTCAACCGAATAATCAAAGCATAATTTCACCGGAGCAGAGAAATCTTGCAGTAATGAAGCAACAGGTTTTTGCGTTAAGCCTTTGAATTCGAATACTTGTTTTGCTTCAGTGAAATCGAGCACCTTATTAACAATCGACTGGCCGTCAATATCAATGAGTTCAATATCAAACGGTATATGCAGTGGCAATTTAGCTGAACCGTCAGGGGTTGCTGGAATAGATTGCCCTAGCGTCAGAGTGTAAGTGCTTGTTTGAGAATTAAACTCCTCGGTTACATCAACTTGCGGGGTGCCTGCTTGACTATACCAACGTTTAAATTGAGTCAGATCGACGCCGCTCGCATCTTGCATCGCCGCGACAAAGTCATCACAAGTAACCGCTTGGCCGTCGTGACGCTCAAAATAAAGTGCCATCCCTTTCTGGAAACTCGTTTCTCCCAATAAGGTGTGCATCATCCGGATCACTTCAGCACCTTTATTGTAAACAGTAACCGTATAGAAGTTATTCATCTCGATAACCGATTCCGGACGGATCGGATGCGCCATCGGACCTGAATCTTCGGCGAACTGTTGATTTTTCATCACCTTAATAGCATGAATACGGTTTACCGCCCGAGATCCTAAATCAGAGCTAAACTCTTGATCTCTAAATACCGTTAGCCCTTCTTTTAAACTTAGCTGGAACCAGTCTCGGCAAGTCACTCGGTTACCTGTCCAGTTGTGAAAATATTCATGCCCAACAACTGATTCGATACCATGATAATCATCATCTGTCGCAGAGTCTTTATCTGCCAATACAAACTTAGTATTGAAAACGTTGAGACCTTTATTTTCCATCGCTCCCATATTGAAAAAATCAACCGCGACAATCATATAAACATCTAAGTCATACTCTAAATTAAAGCGACTCTCATCCCATGCCATCGATTTTTTAAGTGATGCCATAGCATGATGCGCTTTATGTAAATTTCCTTTATCTACAAACACTTGCAGTTTAACCTTTCTGTTACTGCAAGTCGTAAACTTATCTTCCAATAGGTCAAAATCACCAGCAACTAAAGCAAATAGATAAGCCGGTTTTGGGAATGGATCATGCCATTGCGCGAAATGTAGGCCACCGTCTAGCTCACCTGCTTCTACTAGGTTGCCGTTACTGAGAAGGTATGGGAACGCTTGCTTATCGGCTGTGATACGTACCGTATAGATTGCGAGTACGTCAGGGCGATCTAAGAAATAGGTGATCCGACGAAAGCCCTCAGCTTCACATTGAGTACAATAAGCTCCGTCAGACATATACAAGCCTTCGAGACTAGTATTCGCTTCAGGATCTAGGCTAGATGAGATTTGCAATTCAAACTCATCAAGCTCAGTGTCAATGACAAGCTCACCGGTTCTTTCTGTATAACTAGCAGGTGAACCATTGATCAGTAGAGCTTGCAAAACAATATCATCACCCACCAGAATTAAAGGCGCTTTATGTTGTCCTTGACGCTTAACTTTGCTTGTAGCAACAATCTTTGTTTCTTTACCCGCTAACGAAAAGTCGAGATTTATATGGCTAATATGAAAATCGGGTGCTTGGTAATCTTTTAGGAATTTAGCTTGTGGCTGGGACATGAACTACCCTCGTTATTATGGCAAATAAACTAAGCGACACTTCCCTTCAACCTTTTAAATCAATTCCTATCGTTCGCTTGAATTGTCTAAGGCAAAGCATAGGAAAAAACTAAAAAGGAGTGTAATCACAGAGGGGTAAATGTACTTATCTAGTTTTTTTATTAAAAAAAACGCGCTTAACGCGCGTTTTTTCAGTTGTAATTATTTTTGTTGGTTTTTGGCCAACTTTTCAATGTCGACCAAATCCAGAGTGATCAGTGCCGTTTCATCTAAGAATGCATCAGCAACTTCTAAGTCATCAGGGATATCGTCGAGTGACTCAACTTTATCTTGCCCTTCTCGTACAAGTCTATCGTTGGCTCTATCTAGCTGTTTCTGATCATTTTCATCACGCTCAGCTAGACGCTCACTTTTGACCAAAGAGACAGTTTTATCATCGTGGTTCTTTTTGAACTCAGCGATATCATCAAAGATATAGCCAAACTCAACATCAGACTTAATGCGATCTTTATGCTTAGTATCTAGGTTAGCGATCAGCTGAGGATAAATTTCACCTAGAGTGCCATATTGAGCAACTGGTACTTTATCCCAAGGTAATGCGTTTTCTTCTTCAGCTTCGCCGTATTCCCCAGGCTCTAATGCGCTTGGGAATGGAATATCAGGCGTTACACCTTTGAGCTGGGTACTGCCGCCATTGATACGGTAGAACTTAGCAATGGTATATTGCACATGTCCAATAGGCTTTTCATACATATCGTAGATCCGGCCTAAGCTCTTGTGTTGTTGTACAGTACCTTTACCGAAAGTCGATTCACCAACAATCAATGCTCGGTCATAATCTTGCAGTGCTGCAGCAAAAATCTCAGATGCAGAGGCACTGTAACGATCAACCATAACCGTTAATGGGCCATCGTAGGTGACGCGACCATCATTATCACGATTTTGAGTAACACGGCCGTTAGCGTCACGTATTTGTACAACAGGTCCCTGCTCGATAAACAGGCCTGTTAACAATGTAGCCTCAGTTAACGCACCGCCACCATTGCCGCGAAGGTCAATAATAATGCCTTCAACTTTAGCTTGCTTCAGCTCTGCTAATTCTTTGGACACGTCCTTAGACAAGTCCATATAGAAGCCAGGTATTTGAATCACACCAACCTTACGGTTGGCATAAGGCCCTTCTAAAGGTTCAATAACTTTAGATGTCGCTGCGCGATCTTCTAAGCGAATCTTATCCCGGACAATGGTTAGTTCAAATGTTTTCGCACTGGTTCCACCTTTTTTAGGTAGGATCTCTAGCACGACTTTACTGCCCTTCGGACCTTTAATTAACTCAACAACATCGTCTAAACGCCAACCAATGACATCAACAATCTTTTCGCCTTCTTGACCAACACCAACGATTCGGTCTTCAGGAGACAGTTTTTCGCTAGATGCCGCAGGGCCTCCAGCTACCAAGCTTTTAATAACGGTATAGTCATCATCAACTTGTAACACAGCGCCAATACCTTCCAAGCTCAAGTTCATTTCCATCTGGAAACGCTCTGCGTTTCTTGGAGACAAGTAGCTAGTATGAGGCTCAACTGTGCGAGCAAAGGCATTCATCACGCCTTGGAATACATCTTCACTATGAGTTTGACTTAAACGCTTAATCGCATTGTTATAGCGCTTTTGTAAAACCTCAACTATCTCTTCCCAGTTCTTACCCGTTAGGGACAGATTTAGTGCATCGTATTTTACACGTTGGCGCCAAAGTTCATTTAATTCAGCTTCGGATTTTGGCCAGCTTGCATCTTCACGATCGTATTCATATTTGTCGCCAGGCACATCAAAGGCCATCTCTTCATCAAGTAAGGACAACGCATAAGCAAATCGCTCATAACGACGTTTTTGCACTAGCTCAAACATCGCATAAGCTTGAGTTAAATTACCGCTTTTTAACATATCATCAAATTCAGTCGAATAAGCTTTAAAGCTGTCAATATCTGACTGAAGTAATACATTTTTACGGAAATCTAGCTGCTTTAAATAACGGTTGAATACCTGCTCAGAGAACGCATCATCCATCTCAAACCTATGGTAATGCGAGCGAGTGAAGAGTCCAGTAACACGTTTACTGGCGACTTTATGTTGCGGTTCCTGCTTAAGAGCGGGCAACTCGCTGAATTGAATTGTTGGGCTCACTGCCCACGCCGAGAATCCGACAAAAATACCAGCAATGGATACAGCCAGAGAAAGTTTTCGCATCAACAAGTTACTCCTTTAGGTGCTTTTAAGCCATTACAGCAGTATGTGTTCTGCTCTAACTTTAATTGTTAAGCCAGAGTCTAACTGAACTTGAACATCTTCTTTCTTAATGTCCACAATCACACCTGCAACAGGTGCCTTACCTAACTTAACATTAACACGTTGATTTGCTTTAAGCTCTGTTAAAACTGCAGGTGTTAAGTTTTCAGCCACAACTGCTTCTTTAGCAGGTTTGTTAGCTTGAGCAGGCTTTGGACGTTTTGCTACAGGCTTTTTAACCGGCTTCTTCGCAGCTTTAGCTGGATTCGCATTTTTTGCCTGCGCTACTCTTTTAGCCTTTGCTTTTTCTTGGCTTTCTTTAAGTGTAGCTGCTGCATGGTCAACATGCTCTTGCTCTAGCTCACCACATTCATTGCCATCTAAGTCAATACGCTGTGCACCCGCTTTAACGCACTTAAGGTAACGCCAGCTGCTAGTGTATCTTCTTAGCGCGATTCTGAGCTGAGTTTTACTGACTTTAGAATCATCAGCTAACCTTTCCGCTAAATCTTGAAATAAACCGATTTTTAATGGCTTAGTTTCACCTTCAGCTATAAAGCATAAAGGAAATGTTTCGTACAAATACGCAAGAATAGCGTTGGTATCGGTCAACTTTTCTGTTGATTCCATCTTTACTTCCACAGTTTAAAAAAAGGGACACAACCGACAAGCAAATCGCTTGTATCAGTATCCGTGTCGTTTATATTCGTCTGATCATGGAATAAAACACAAATGAATATTGATTAACATTTGTTTTTACACTCTAAAACCAAACCTACCTTAGCAATTAGAAATAATAAACTCCAACCATTCGTTCAGCGAATAAATTGAGCTTGGTTTTTCTATTACTCAAACCGCTTATTATAGAGAGGCTTCAAATGATTGCGACCTACAATTCACGATAATTGCTCGCAGATTAACCAAATAGGCAAATTTCGAGACTTTTAACCAGAGTTTCTACGCCCTGTTGATCATTTTCAGTGAATCTTGATAACAAAGGACTATCAATATCTAACACACCAATAATGGTTCCATTTTGTTTTAACGGCACCACAAGTTCTGAATTACTCGCACTATCACAAGCAATATGCCCCGCAAACTGATGAACATCATCAACTCTTTGACTAGCATCATTCGCAACTGCTGTACCGCAAACACCTTTACCTATAGCTATACGAGTGCAAGCCACTTTACCTTGGAAAGGTCCCAACACCAATTGATCATTTTTCACTAGGTAAAAACCGACCCAGTTTATATCTTCTAGGTTATCGTTAAGTAACGCTGAAAAATTAGCTAATGCAGCAATAACATCATCTTCACCGTCAAATAGAGCCTGCACTTGACGATTTAGTGTATCGTAAAAATCTTTCACTATGCTTATCCCTAACCGTTTAAATAGCACTATCGTGTTAAGTTTGCATTCTAACAATAAACGCTAGTTTGGGATCAAGTGCTTTATTATGCGTCTTTTGCTTCTTTTGTATCAGCTTTTTTCGGCGCTTTCTTCGCTGGGGCTTTTTTTTCAAGACTGCCACCTTTTAACAATACTTGAAGATCATCTTTATTCTGCGCTAAATAAAAGCTTAGCTTTTCTACATCAGCCTCTGTTAACTCAAGTTCGCTTTTACTTAAAAAAGGCATGAGGTTGTCTGCGACATCAAGCATCTTATCGTAGGCGTCAGCTTCCTTTTTCGATGTAAAAGTCATCTTTTCAACCCCTTCTCTCACCACTACAAATTGCGTTACAACGGCCATATCCAACCCCACACTGTTTTTATATACAGTAAAGAGTCTCATAGATTGAAGTTCTTATGCAAGTTTTCTTGGATTTCTGATAAACTTCTTTGATTAATGACTCAATATTTTCAATTGCATAGCTGCATTGTCATAAGATTATTGAGTCTCTAGAGGACGGCTTACGTCTATTTGAGTGATAACGGGTGGGAATGGAAGCAATAGATCATAGTATCAGTTTATGTCGGTCTTGTGACTTAGTCATCAGGAAGCGTGCCTTACCAACTGGGGTGCGAGCCTTATGTCCGCGTTGTCACACGCCTATTTACGATACGCCATATTGTTCAATAAACGGCATGCTTGCACTTTGCTTAACAGCAATTTTCTTTTTTGCGCCTGCAAACCTCTATCCAGTATTAGCGTTAGAGTTTCTTGGTAGCTTGCGAACCACCACGGTCATTGATGGTGCGCTTGCTGTTTATAATCAAGGTTACTGGGTGGTCGGCTTTGCTGTGTTAATTTCTGCAGTTATTGCTCCCGGCTTTCTACTGTTGTCTATTTTAAGCCAAATATTGATTATCAAATATGGACTAAAGTCTTTAGTCCTAAAAAAGGTATTAAAACAACTGTTAAAGCTGCAAGGTTTGCTTACCCAACTTACAATGCTCGAAATCTATGTGATTAGTTTTTTAGTAGCAGCATTTAACCTCGCAGACTTCGCCACAGTTTCTTTTGGCTTCGGCACATTTTGTTTCACCATGCTGTTCATCATGACCTTATTTCTAATGCGCGAATACGATCTGGAGCATATGTGGAGTTTTCTCGATGAGCAATAATAACGAGACTGCAACTTTAGGTAAGGATATTGGGCTCACCCTATGTCCAACGTGCCATAAAGTCACTTGTTGTAAATCTGAACATTGCAGCCGCTGTGATGCACCACTGATTGTGCGTGATTACGCGAGTATTCAAAAAAGCTGGGCACTGTTAATTACTGCCGCTATTTTATTATTCCCAGCCAATATCTACCCTATTACAACCTTGACCAATCAAGGGCGTGTCACTCAGGACACCATTTTCTCGGGTATTGCTCATTTAGTGAAGACAGATATGATCCCTATTGCGATCATTCTTTTTACTGCCAGTATTTTAGTGCCTATTTTAAAAATTGTAGGCTTATCCATCTACTTATCAGCAATCACTTTTAAATTACCCATATCCAAAAAGAAATTGATGACAGGTTTCCACGTCATCGAGTGGATTGGCCGCTGGTCTATGCTCGACCTGTTTGTCATTTCACTTACCGTAGCAGTCGTTAATATGGGGCAATTGTTAGATGCCAAACCAGCACCAGCTGCAACAGCATTCGCACTGGTTATTTTACTCACGCAGCTTGCTGCAAAAGTCATAGATACCCGTTTACTCTGGGACAGATTGGAAGCAAAAGATGACTCAAGTACAAACACCTAAAATCGTAAAGAAAAAATTATTCTCACCGATTTGGTTACTGCCTATTATTGCACTTGCACTAGGAGCCTGGCTTGGAATAAAAAGCATTAGAGAGTCGGGTATTGAGGTCACTATCCACTTTCCAAGTGCTACAGGTATGGATATAGGTAAAACATTAGTAAAATATCAAGGACTTACTGTAGGTAAAGTTGTCGATATGAGTATCGATGACACGCTACAAGGTGTTGATGTTAAAGTGCTTATGGATTACCGTTCAGCGCCTTTTATTAACGATGGTACAAAATTTTGGTTAGTAAAACCTAAAGCAACTATCACCGGCGTTGAAGGGCTAGACACCCTTTTTTCTGGAAATTATATCAGCATATTGCCAGGTGAAGGTGACTCACGCTCCTACTTTGAAGCTGAGACAAAAGCACCTGTCATCACCCCTGGTGTAGAAGGTCTAATTGTTCATATCAAATCAGACAAATTGGGTTCACTTGATGTAGGCTCACCGATCTTCTATCGCCAAATTCCTGTTGGCCAAGTGGTTGGTTACCATTTAGAAGGTACCGATGACATTTTAGTCACCGCTTTCGTACAGCAGCAGTATGCAGAACTGGTAAAAGTCGACTCACAGTTTTGGAATGTATCAGGGATCAGCGTTGATGCTTCATTTTCAGGAATTAAAGTAAACAGCGAAAGCCTAGCATCAATTTTAGCTGGCGGAATTAGTTTTAGTTCCAATAGCCATTCATCTATTGCGCAAAATAACCATGAATTTACCTTGTTTGAAAACGAAGAAGAAGCTCTTGGTGGGATCAGCTTTAATCTAATAGGTGATGGCAGTGAATCTGTTTCAAATAACACATCTATCGTTTATCGCGGTATTCAAATAGGTCAGGTTGTAAACAAACGATTAAGTGATGACGGCATAATACTTTCAGCAAAAATTAATAACCTCTATCAAGAATTGTTAACTGATAGCGCGCATTTTTGGTTAGAAGGTGCCGATATCTCATTATCTGGCATAAAGCATCCTGAAAGGTTAATAACTGGCAGTGTGATTAATTTTATCCCTGGAACCGGCGCAGCCAGAAGCAGTTATCCATTGCTGCAGCATGCACCAGAGTCCACTAACAATAAAAAGCGCCTGTTAACTTTAAGCGCCAACTCCAATCCGGGCGTCAGTTCGGGAGCTGAGATCCGCTATAAAAAGATAAAAATAGGCCAAGTGCTATCTAGCCAGCTCTCTGACGACTTCAACAAAGTAGTGTATCAAGCAGAGATCGATGCAGATTTTGTCGAGCTAGTAAGTAGCAATAGCTACTTTGTTACCGAATCAGCATTTGAACTTGATGCCAGTATTGAGGGTGTGAAAGTCAGTACTGGAGATCTAAACACACTTACAAATGGCGCATTAACTTTAGTGAGAGGCACAGATAAAGCGTTAGCAAAAGAAGGAGATAATCTAAACGTTTTTGCAAGCGCTGATGATGCAAGTGCATTTTTCCACCAGCAAGGGCTGATCAGTAAACGTCTTATTCACCAAGATGCGGCTGACCTCAGCCCCGGTTCACCTGTTTATTATAAAAAAATGCAGATAGGTGAAGTCACACAAGTTAACTGGCAAGCAAATGACAACAATTTCGCCATTGACCTAGCTATAGAAAAGGCATTCGCAAGCTTATTAACAGAGCGCACTGTCTTTTGGCGAAATAGCGCTCTTGCAATTAATGCTAGCTTAAGTGGTGTCGAGGTTGATGTCGCACCGTTAATGGGAGCGTTAAAGGGCGGCATTAGCCTAGGCCTTTTAGACGCAGACAGAGTCAGCAATGGTAAAAACCTATACGACAATCAATTTTTAGCCCTAAGTCAGGCACAAATTATCACCCTCAGCGTACCTGCGAGCGCGAGATTGGCGGCAAAAGCGCCAATCCGTTACCTTGGCCATAAAGTGGGTGAAGTTGAAACTGTTACATTAACCCCAAATTTAAAGGAATTAACGGTTACAGCTTATCTTTACGGTGAGTATGCAGCCAGCTTTACGCAACAAGATGCCTCTTATTCAATTGTAGATGCCAATATTTCTTTGGCCGGGATCACGGCGCCAGAAACCATTTTAACAGGACCATATATTGAGGTATTTCCAGGTAGCAGCAGCGCGAAAGCTAGCTCATTTACAGCTGCAATCGCTTCAGCATTCCATAATATCGATAATGCCTTGGTATTTAACCTAAGTAACAATACCTTGGGCTCTGTAAAAGCGGGCACAGCAATCTTCTTTAGAGGTGTAAAAATCGGCCAAGTCGATAGCTATGAGCTTTCGCCTCAAGGTACTGGCGTAATTATGCAAGCTCACATCGAAAATAAATACAAACATCTCGTGAATAGCACGAGTGTATTCTGGGATTTATCTGGTGTGAAAGTTGATGTCGGCTTGTTTTCTGGCGCCCAAATTGAAACAGGCTCTCTTGAGACTATTCTAGCTGGCGGCATAGGCGTTGCGACAGAAATGCCAACCTCTTCGGCAAACCAGATCACAAATGAGCAAACGTTCCCGCTCAATAAAAACCTCGAGCCAGAGTGGTTAAATTGGGCGCCTAAGCAAGAGCTATAAATAATCTTGGATTAAAAAGCGAGGCTAAATGCCTCGCTTTTTTATTTGATTAGAATTAACCATAAAATTGATAACACACTAAAATTGCCGCAATAATCCCCGCTAAATCGGCAAACAAACCACAGGCTAAAGCATGCCGTCCATTACGGATCCCTACAGCACCAAAGTACACGGCTAACACATAAAAGGTCGTTTCTGTACTGCCCTGCAAAATAGCAGCTAAGCGGCCAGCAAAAGAGTCCACGCCATAATGCTGCATCGTTTCTAGCATCATAGCTCGCGCACCTGATCCGCTAAAAGGTTTCATTATTGCTGTAGGCATTGCATCGACAAAACGTACATCGCCACCGGCAAAAGCAACCATACCTGCAATGAGCTGAAGTAAATAATCTAATGCACCCGAAGCGCGTAATAAGGCAATTGCGAGTAGCATAGCTAACAAGTAAGGTATTAACTTTATTGATTGACTAAATCCCTCTTTAGCTCCTTCGATAAATTCATCATATACCGCAACTTTTCTTATGCCTGCGACCAATACAAAACTAAATATAAGCAACAGCAAAATACCATTGCCAAGGACTGTACTCACCTCACCTATTGCAGTAACCGTCAATGTACTTAAGTAAAAAACCAAGCCGATAATCGACGATAAGATCACCCCGGCATAAGCCAATACCACAGTATTGAATAACGACAGACGCTGTACCAAAGCAACCATAGTTAGACCCGCTAATGTCGAGGCCGTGGTCGCGAGTAATATAGGTAGAAAGATATCTGCTGGTGCAGCTGCACCTTGTTGAGCACGATATAAAAACACCGTAACTGGCACTAATGTTATTGACGAGGTATTAAGAACTAAAAATAAGATCTGCGCGTTCGTCGCCACCTGCTTGTTGGGGTTTAATGTTTGTAGATCTTGCATCGCTTTCAAGCCAAGGGGCGTAGCAGCATTATCTAGCCCCAGCATATTAGCAGTAAGGTTCATGGTCACACTGCCATATGCCGCATGTCCCCGCGGTACTTCAGGCATTAACTTTGACAGTAATGGTTCAAATAGTTTTGAAAACATCGCCACAACACCGGCCTTTTCGCCGACACGCATCAAGCCCATCCACAGCGACAGCACTCCGACTAAACCCAAGGCGATTTCAGCGGCAAGCTTGGCACTGGAAAAAATCCCATCAACGCTTTGGGATAACACTTGGGTTTGCCCTGTCAAAAGCTGTAAAACGATAGCCAACAAGGCTACCGCAAAAAAGCTAAACCAGATCTTATTTAGCACGCAATTTATCTCATTAACTCTGTTATAATCTCAGTACTTTACCGCATTATCTCCAACATATGGCTCATTTTAATCAGAATTTTCTCGACAGTATCGAACGCGAACTTCCAACACACTTATCGATGGATGACTTTATTGCCTATAGCAATAAACCTTTACGATTATCGATTAGAGTCAATACCCTCAAAATTAGCGTCGACAGTTTCATCGAATTGATGACAACCAAAGGCTGGCAATTTGATCCAATCCCTTGGTGTGCTGAAGGCTTTTGGGTTAGTAATAGTGTAGATATTCAGCTAGGTAACACTATTGAACATCTACAAGGTTTGTTTTACATACAAGAAGCTAGCTCAATGCTGCCTCCAACCGCTTTATTTGATGGAGAGCACGCAGATATCAATGCAAACCTTCGTGTACTTGATATGGCATCTGCGCCTGGGTCAAAAACCACTCAGATAGCAGCTTTAATGGATAACCAAGGCTTATTGGTTGCGAATGAGTACTCAGCCAGCCGAGTGAAAGTATTGCATGCCAATGTTGCTAGAATGGGCGTCGCTAACTGCGCTTTAACCCATTTTGATGCCCGTGTATTCGGCGAGTACCTTTATGAAACATTCGATTCAATATTATTGGATGCACCATGCAGCGGTGAAGGTACTATTCGTAAAGATCCTGACGCGCTTAAGAATTGGGATAATAACGAAAACAAAGGCATAGTTGATACGCAAAAGGCACTAATTGAGTCAGCATTTCTAGCGTTAAAAGTGGGTGGCCAATTGGTTTACTCCACCTGCGCGTTAAGTCGACAAGAAAACCAAGATGTTTGTCATCACCTAAAAACTGTGTTTGGCGATGCAGTTGAGTTTACATCGTTGAACAAACTTTTTCGTCATGCTGAAAAGGCTTGTACTGAAGAAGGATTTTTACATGTTTGGCCACAAATTTATGACAGCGAAGGTTTTTTTGTCGCAAAAATCAAAAAACTAACTTCAGTTGAGCGCCAAGTTGAAGAGCCTAGAAAACAGAAAAACTTCCCATTCTCCGAGGCTAAGCCTAAACAGGCCGCAGAGTTAAAAAGCTATTTCAAAGAGACTTTCGGTATTACATTACCAAAGCATGCCGAGATTATGGAGCGTGATTTAGAGTATTGGCTATTTCCGAAAGCCATGACTCCGTTAATCGGCAAAATGCGTTTTCAGCGTATAGGACTTAAACTGGCCGATGCGTTAAAGAAAGGCTACAAAGTTCGCCACGAAGCGATTTTAGCGCTGTCATCGCCTAATATGATTAACCTTACCGATGAACAAGCAAAAGAGTTCCTGATGGGCAGAGATATCAGCTTGACTGAAAAAGTGAAGCCTCAAGGAGAAGTCATTGTAGCTTACGCAAATGCGCCGCTTGGTGTTGCTAAGCACCTAGGTAATAAATTAAAAAACAATCTTCCCAGAGACTTAGTTAAAGATAAGATCGCTCTGTATTAGTCACTTTGCCACTAAGGAAACACAAATAGTTACATTTAGCCCCCTTGAGCTAAAAAATAACCCGTCAAAACTTAAAAAGCTAGTCTACACTGTATAGCATCGGTTTTGAGATTGAACTGCCCGTAATGTTAACCACATTAAAAAGCTAGATAGGCAGTTCATCGGAGAGTTTTACCTAAGTGGTATCAACAGTAGCGCACGGCTCCTTGTGAGCCATTCCCCTAGACCCAGAACAATTGGAATAGTTTTGGGTCTTTTTTTGTCTGGGATTTGCTAAGAAATTAACGTCCAGCTAATCGTGCAGCATCTTTAAATAAATTGAAGAAGTTTTCAGTGGTGTAATCTGCAAGATCTGGGTATTTCTCGCCGCGTAACTCTGCTACGAACTCAGCAACATCACGCACAAAAGCGGGTTGATTTTCTTTACCTCGATGCGGTACTGGTGCTAAATACGGTGAATCTGTTTCGACTAAAAGTCGATCCTTTGGTACTTTTCTAATAACTGTTCTTAATTCTGCAGCATTCTTAAAAGTAACAATGCCTGAAACTGAGATATAGAAACCAAGATCTAACGCTTGCTTCGCCATTTCCCAACTCTCAGTAAAACAATGAAGCACACCACCAACGCTATCAGCATTACCCTGCTTAAGAAAGTTAATCGTATCTTCACGCGCATCACGGGTATGAATAATTAGCGGCTTATTCACTTTAACTGCTAGATCAATCTGCTGTTCAAAGCACTGTTGTTGCAGCGATTTAGTTTCATTAGCATAGAAGTAATCAAGGCCAGTCTCACCGATAGCAATGACTTTTTCATCACGTGCAAACTGTTCCACCTCTTCAATATTCAAACCATCTTGAACATCAAGCGGATGCACACCTGCCGATAGAAAGACTTCATCAAACGCTGCCATTTTCTGCTTCATTTCTACAAAGCCTTGCTGACGAACATTAACACAAAGAAAATAGGCAATATCCCGTGCTTTGGCAGCATTGATAATTTCTTGAAGAGACGCCTGATCTGGCGCGATTTTAAGGCGATCTAAATGACAGTGTGAATCGATAAGCACGTTAAAAACCCAACAAACAACAAAAAGGACAGCAAGTCTACCCAGCTACATAGTTGAGGTCAAATCTGCAGAGGCAAGCTCACTGGAAAGCAGCTTTTCAATATGATGTTTGTGAAAATCTGCTTCAGTCAAAATCTTTACTCCGACACCAGCAGGTCGACCGCCTGACGCGCCTACTGGGTTAATCCACACGACCTTGCCACTAAAATCATAAATTTGATTCATTGCAGGTAGTTGATATGAAACCCTTACCTCTTGCCCTAATGTGAAGCTATCAGCAGTCGCAACAAACATACCTATTGGTTTAATAAAAGGCATATAAGCACGATAAAGCTGCTGTAAAGATTCAAATTTAACAACAAGATTTGGCATAGGGTTTTATTGACTCATTAACTGATTATATTCAAGGGTTAACCCTTCAAATAATGCCAATGTATTAACATTTGGCATTACAGATAAACGGTTTTCCAACTGCATTACTTTGGCAGCAAGAGTGACTAGGCTTACCCTTTTAAGCGGATCTAAATCCTGCTTTTTTACTAACACTCGGTGCAAAACAAGATATAAAACTTTAAGAGCATCAGAAACTTGCTTTTCGCTTACATTGGCTAAGCTATCACACAGATGCCCTGACGACAAACTTTGCAACCAAGCCTGCCTGTAATCAAGCAAACTTTTATCTCGGCCAGTTTCAACCGCCTCTACAATCGCTAATGGGCCACCCACGACCGGTAAACACCAAGAAACATCTTCAGTGATCGCTAGTTTTTGCTTTAGCCAGCGTTTTACTTCAGCTCGTTCAGGAATATTAATGGCTAAGCGTTGGCAGCGACTGCTAATCGTCGCTAACAACCGACTCGGTGAGTTAGCTTGCAACAACAAAATCGTCTCTTTGCCAGGCTCTTCTAAGGTTTTGAGTAACGCATTAGCTGAAGCTTGATTTAAGCGCTCCGCATTTAAGATTATCGCAACTCGGCGGCCACCTTGCTGGGAAGTGGTGGCAAGCTTTTGGCACAAATCGCGGATCTGATCGACTTTAATTTGAGCGCCGTCAGCCTCAATACGATAAAGATCTGGGTGACTATTTGCTTCTATTAGCTGACATGGTTTACAAAAGCCACAACTGCCACTGTGACCAACTTGACTGCATAAAGCCGCTTTAGCAAGCGCTAGCGTTAGCTCTTCGCCACCGTAACCCTGCTCCATACCAATTAGGTAAGCATGACCTACCCTATTGATGCTTAACTGACTACTAAAGGCTGCTATGGGATCTTGTAACCATGGTAACATCTTGCAACTACCAACTTAGTTCTTGAAGTAAGGCGATGATATCTTTATGAACCTCTGCCATTGTTTGGCTAGCATCTACAATTTTAATCGAATCATCAGCATCTGCGAATTCAAGAAAAGTCGCTCGCGTACGATTAAAAAACGCTATTTCTTGGTTTTCAATTCTGTCTAGTTCACCGCGGCGAGCGGCGCGTTCAAGGCCCAATTTTGGCTCGATATCTAAATATAGGGTTAAGTCTGGTTTAAACCCTTTTAGCGTTGCATCACTTATCGCTGATACCAAAGGCATCAGTCCGCGACCGCCACCTTGATATGCCAATGAAGATAAATTGTGCCTGTCACCTAAGACCCAATCACCTTTAGCCAAAGCAGGCTTAATAACATTGGCAACTAACTGAGCTCTTGCTGCATAAAACAGTAAACATTCAGCTTCATCACACAGTGGATCGCTTTCATGTGCAACTTTAACTAAATCACGCATCTGTTCAGCTAGCGGCGTACCACCGGGCTCTCGAGTACAAACAGGTGCTTTACCTGTATGTTTTTCAATGAAGTCTCTTACCAAAGCGATTGCACTCGATTTACCTGCGCCTTCGAGCCCTTCAATAACAATAAATTTGCCGTTACTTGGTGTATTCGTATTCATCGATTTCTCTGATATTTATTCACTGCACGGTTATGTTCGTTTAGTGTTTTTGAAAAAACATGGCTGCCATCATTTCGTGAAACAAAATAAAAATAATCCACATCAGCTGGATGTGCTGCAGCCTGTAATGCCGCAAGACTTGGTGCAGCAATAGGTGTAGGCGGTAAGCCATTAATTCTATATGTATTAAATGCGGTTGTTTCTCGCAGATCTTTACGGGTGATATTGCCCTTATACCTATCACCCATACCGTAAATCACGGTTGGATCGGTTTGTAATCGCATGCCTTTACGTAAGCGATTGATAAATACTGCAGCAATCCACGGCCGTTCACTGGCTTTGCCTGTCTCTTTTTCGATAATAGAAGCTAAGATCAATAATTCATAAGCCGATTTTAACGGTAAACCTTGTTGCCTACCTTGCCACGCTTTATCTAACTCAAGCTGCATCTTTTTGTAGCTTTTATTCAGCAAAGCTCGTTCACTACTACCTGCAATATAATGGTAGGTATCGGGGAAAAACTTACCTTCCGGTAAGCCTGATTCATCACCGTTTTCACGAAGAACCTGAGCAAAAATATCTTCGCTCAGTGTGAGTCTAGGTTGTTGTTCCAGTACAAGCTGCCACTCTTTTACGGTTTGTCCTTCTAAAAGTGTGACTGCAAATGACTTTTCTTTGCCACTTATCACTTTCGCGAGCAAACTGTTTAGCGTATCAGTAGGCTCTAGTTCATAAAGACCAGAGCGAATTCCCGCAAGCTCAGGTTTTATCCGTACTAACCATTTAAGCTTCCAGCCGTCTTCAATTAGCTGCTCACTCTCTAACAAGCTAATGAACTGATTAAAGTTGGTGCCGCGCTTTACATCTAGCTCTTGAGCTTGAGTGATCTTTATCGGTGTATCCGCATAAGTCAGCAGCGTTTGATAACCCCAATAGCCAGCAACTGCTGCAAGGGTTAAAAGTGTAAATAATGTCGCGAACAATCCTATTATTGCTTTTTTCATAATGTCAGACTGAGCTGTTCTCTTACAGTAGATGTCAAAGGAGTACGGCTAAATTGTCGATTACCAATTGCCAGTACGTCAATCAGCCCAAATAGGCTATTGGTTAAAAAAACATGTTGAGCTTTATTCAACATATCGTAATGAAGATCAGAAACCTCAACTTTATATCCCAAATTAAGCAGTTGATAGATAACTTGTTCCCGCATCATACCCGCAACTCCGGCAAAACTAATCCGTGGCGTCATGATGGTTTTATCTATCACAAAAAACAGGTTAGCCATTGATGATTCGACAATATTATCGTCACAATCCAATACCAGCCAATCTTGGGCGCCCTTGGGTAAGCTAGCAGATTTTATCAACACTTGTTCTAAGCGGTTGCAGTGTTTTATACCCGCAAGTTTTGCTTGCTTACCAAGCTTTATGTCAGATAGCGCTAAGCAAATCCCCTGTTGTTGCCAGATTGCGTATTGCGCCGGCACTGCAGAAACCGAGACAATTTCACACACTTTTGGCAAATGGCAGGCGGCTTCAGAACTGACGCTTGAAACATGTTTTTGCGGCAATAACGCCAGATTATCTCTTGAAAAATCAACACCATAACCGCGACCACCAGCACCGCGAGTAATCAATAATTTAATACATGCATTGGGATTAGCTTGAGCTAGAGAGGATAACTGAAGTTTAAGGGCGTTAGACGGCAACCAGTTAATGCCCAATCGAAACGCACCTTGGGTAAGACGATCTAGATGAGCGGCCAAAAAAAGGATCTTGCCTTGGCTTACCCGCATAGTTGCAAACAAACCATCACCATAAGCTAAGCCCCGATCTAACGGGTTAACATTACCATCGGGTTGTCCATTTACCCACACTTGTGACATTAACTACCTTGATCCTTTTAATAAGCAACTCAAAAACTGACAAAAGTTATATGCAGATGCTCGCTCAACAAACTTACCGAAAAACCACGCTTCACAAAAACTGGGCGGCTTGCAACAGCCGCCCTTTAAAAAGCGAAACAGGTTTATTTAGCAAGTAAGTGCTGAATACGCGCTTTTAAGATATCAGTTGCGATTCGGTTTTTACCACCGCGTGGTACGATGATATCAGCGTATTGCTTTGATGGTTCAATAAACTGCAAGAACATAGGGCGAACGGTTTCAGTATACTGCTGCATTACTGATTCCATTGTTCTTCCTCGCTCTGCTACATCGCGAGCAAGACGACGCATAAAACAGATATCTAACGGCGTATCCATAAATACTGATGCATCCATCTCTTTACGAAGAGCAGGATCTGTCAATAACAAGATACCTTCCAAGATAATCACTTTTTTAGGGGTAAGGCTAACTGTTTCATCAGTACGTGTATGCTCTTTGTAGCTATAGACAGGCACATCAACGGCGTTACCAGCTTTTAACTCACGTAAATGGCTACATAACAGCTCATGATCCAATGCTTTTGGATGATCGTAGTTTGTCAGCACACGCTGATCCATCGACAAATGGCCTTGGTCACGGTAATAAGCATCTTCGGCAATCACACCAATTTGATCTGTACCTAGGTCACGACAAAGCTCTTCGTAAATCGTTTTAGCGATTAAACTTTTACCTGACGCCGACGCACCAGCAATACCAATTACAACACAATCTTTAGAATTCATTTAAAATAGACCTTATTCGTCATCAGACATGCTAATTGATACTTTAGGCTGTGCTTGACATAACGCAAGCTGTGCCCCGACCTTTCTAGCGATTTCACGATAAATACCAGCGACTTGACTAGACTCATCAGCCACAACTGTAGGCGCGCCCTTATCAACATCTTCACGAATATTAAGTTGTAGCGGTAGTTGTCCTAGCAGCGGAACATTGTAGCGAGTTGCCATTTTTTGACCACCTTCGGCACCGAATGGGTGATCTTTGTGACCACATTCAGGACAAAGATGGAAACTCATGTTCTCAACAATACCCAAAACTGGAATGTTCACTTTTTGGAACATGCTCACGCCTTTTTTGGCGTCAGCTAAAGCAATATCTTGCGGCGTTGTCACAATCACTGCACCACTAACTGGTACTTTTTGTGACAAAGTCAATTGAATGTCACCGGTTCCCGGTGGCATATCGATAACTAAGTAATCTAATTCAGGCCACTCTGTTTCAGTTAATAACTGTACTAAAGCTCCTGCAGCCATAGGGCCACGCCATACTGCGGCTTGATCGCCATCTAGCATAAAGCCAATTGATTGCGCTGCTATGCCGTGTGCAGGCGCAAACGTCATCATTTTGCCATCGGGTGATACAGGTTTGAAATCTTCAACACCTAACATCATAGGAATCGATGGGCCATAGATGTCCGCATCTAATATGCCAACACTGGCGCCTTCCGCCGCTAGGGCTAAGGCTAGGTTAACCGCTGTAGTTGATTTACCCACACCACCTTTACCTGAAGCAACCGCAATTACTTGCTTAATATTTGGTAATGGTTCAACTGCGCTAATCGCTGAAACCGTTTCTGGTTGAAAATCGATTTCGCACTCTACTTCATCGATTGCATCCAAAGTGGCTAATTCTTTAGTCACTGCCATTACGATATCACGGTACTGAGTTTGACACGGGTATGAGTAACATAAGCCTAGCTGCAGTCGCTTGCCTTCGATAGCAAGTTTGGTAACCATACCAGCACTTAGCAGACTCTTGTTTAAATATGTGTCTTGAAAAGTATCGAGAATCGCCAAAACTTGGCTAAGTAAAGCATCATCGAGATGATAATTTGGATGTGTTGAAGACAAAATGCTGACCCCCTAAATAAGATTTGCGCAATTGTACCAGATATTCTGGCAAACATTAGTCTAGATTTAGTCCACTTGTGCGAGCTTTTGATGAAACTATGCGGAGGATCGGTTAGTATCTATGCCATTCCAATTTGGTTCCCAGCGATTTTGAGAAAAGATGGCAAATTCACAACGTAAAATCTTAGTCACAAGTGCCCTTCCATATGCTAATGGTCCGATCCACTTAGGTCATATGCTTGAGTACATTCAAACCGATATCTGGTCACGCTTTCAGAAGCTTCGTGGTCACGAATGTCATTATATCTGTGCTGACGATGCTCACGGCACGCCGATCATGCTTAAAGCGCAACAATTGGGGATAACTCCAGAAGAGATGATCGCTCAAGTTCAAAAAGAACATGAGCAAGATTTTGCAGACTTCAATATCCAATTTGATAACTTTCACAGCACTCATAGTGAAGAAAACCGTCAATTAGCTAGCGATATTTATGTCAAGCTACGTGATAGCGGTTACATCAAAACCAAGACCATTTCGCAGCTATTCGACCCTGAAAAGTCGATGTTTTTGCCGGACCGCTTTGTAAAAGGCACTTGTCCTCGCTGTAAGTCTGAAGATCAATACGGTGATAACTGTGATAACTGTGGCGCTACTTACAGCACAACAGATCTTATCAACCCTAAGTCTGCCGTTTCAGGTGCTACGCCAGTAATGAAAGACACTGAGCACTTCTTCTTTGACCTGCCTGCATTTGAAGGCATGTTGAAAGAGTGGATAAACTCAGGTTCACTGCAGCAAGAAATGGCTAACAAACTAGGTGAATGGTTTGAACAAGGCCTACAGCAGTGGGATATTTCACGTGATGCCCCTTATTTTGGTTTTGAAATACCAGATGCACCGGGCAAATTCTTTTATGTATGGTTAGATGCACCTATCGGTTATATGGGTTCATTCAAAAATCTATGTGACAAGCGTGATGATCTCAACTTCGACGATTACTGGAGCAAAGATTCAACCGCAGAAGTTTATCACTTCATCGGTAAAGATATCGTTTACTTCCACAGCCTATTCTGGCCTGCAATGCTTGATGGTGCCGGTCTACGTAAGCCAACTAGCGTATATGCTCACGGCTATGTCACAGTAAACGGTGCTAAAATGTCGAAGTCTAAAGGTACTTTCATCAAGGCACGTACCTACCTAGATAACTTAGATCCTGAATATCTACGTTACTACTATGCCGCTAAACTAAGCAGCAGAATTGACGATTTAGATCTAAACCTTGAAGATTTTGCGCAACGAGTAAACTCTGATTTAGTCGGTAAGCTAGTCAACTTAGCATCGCGTACCGCAGGCTTTATCAGTAAACGTTTTGACGGTAAGTTAGCAAAAATTACAGATACCAGCTTAACTGACAGCTTTTTAGCAAAACAAGACACGATTGCAAACTTCTACGAAACCCGTGAATACGGTAAAGCCATGCGTGAAGTTATGACATTAGCCGACATTGCTAATGCCTATGTAGCCGATTCAGCTCCATGGCAATTAATTAAAGAAGATGACAAGCAAGAACAAGCGCATCAAGTTTGTAGTAATGCACTTAACCTATTCCGCATTCTAGTGACTTACTTAAAGCCTGTGTTACCTAAGCTTGCACAAGATGTAGAAGCCTTCTTACAGATGGAACTTAAGTGGGACAATCTTGATACTGACTTAGCTGGCCATGAAATTGCTAAATTCAAGGCGTTAATGCAACGTGTAGAAATGAAGAGCATCGAAGCGATTATTGAAGCTTCAACTGAAAACTTACAAGTTGCAGCTGAACCTGAAGTAAAAGCAGAAGTTAAATCTCCGTTAGAGCAAGATCCAATTAGCGATGAAATTAGCTTTGATGATTTCGCTAAAATCGATCTACGCATCGCACGTATTGCTAAAGCTGAACACGTTAAAGAAGCCAATAAGCTTTTACGTCTTGAGTTAGATTTAGGCGGTGAAACCAAACAAGTATTCGCTGGTATTAAGTCTGCTTACGCTCCTGAAGATCTAGAAGGCAAGTTAACTGTTATGGTAGCTAACCTTGCACCACGTCAAATGCGCTTTGGTGTATCAGAAGGCATGGTACTTGCAGCAGGCCCTGGCGGAAAAGATCTTTGGATCATGGAGCCACATGAAGGCGCTCAGCCTGGTATGAAAGTTAAATAAGCTTTTATACTTATCCCATTAACCAAAAAGCCGCTATTTAGCGGCTTTTTTATTAGATTAGGTAACCTCTAGCAAATCCCTAAACCGGATTCACGATATCAACAAAGTGATGCGTTAAGCCAAACTTATCAGCTAAGTGCTCGCCTAAAGCTTGAATACCATAAAGTTCTGTCGCGTGATGACCGGCAGCGTAGTACTGGATCCCTTGCTCTACCGCTAAATGATAGGTTCGCTCAGAGACTTCACCGCTAATAAAGGCATCAATTCCCATATTAGCAGCAATATCAATGTAATCCTGCGCTCCACCAGTACACCATGCAACGCTTGAAACCAGTGCATTTTCATCGCCTAAATGCTGACAGCGACGATTTAGCTTTTGCGATATATGCTCATTGAATGCACTTGCTGTTATAGGCTCTGCCAATTTACCACGCCAAATTAATCCTTGCGCCACCCCTTCAATCACTTCGGCTTCAACAATATTAAGCACTTTCGCAAGTTGTGCATTGTTACCAACCACAGGGTGAGCATCGAGTGGCAAGTGATAGCCCATCAGGTTTATGTCATTAACCAATAACGCCTTAATGCGCTTTTGTTTCATACCAACAATGATTTCCGGCTCACTTTTCCAGAAAAAGCCGTGATGAACTAAAATAGCGTCGGCATTCAGTTCAATGGCGGCATCGATTAATGCCTGACAGGCGGTTACGCCAGTCACAATAGTGTTGATCTCTGAGCTACCTTCAACTTGTAAACCGTTAGGAGCATAATCTTTAAAATTTGATACCTGTAAAAAATCTGCCAAATATTGGCTCAGTTCAGTCCGCGTCATAAATCCGCCAAAAATAGCAAAAAATCTATTTTAACCTATTGTTAGTATAAATAGACAGTTAAGGCTTTAGCTGTTCGAGTCTTTGAAGAGTTGTCAATCTGTGTGTTTTTAGAGCAGCTTTTAACAAGAAATGCCAAAAACATCATAGAAATACAGCCAAATACGGCTAAAATTGGACTTTACAGTACTTTAAACGATAAAATCGGTATAAACCTTCAAGTACACACAAAAATAAACAGGTTATTATTATGTCTAAACTGACCAAAGAAGAAGTTATCAGCTCACTTGAGGCTGCGTTGACTGCCCGTGATGGCCAAGCTGTTAAAATTGAACAGAAAGGTAGCTGGTACAAAATCGATGGCGGTAAATCTTTACGCTTTAGTGATTTAGAAGCGATGTTAGCCGAAGTTGGTGGTGCAACTGCACCTGTTGAAGCTAAAACAGAGAAAAAAGCAGCAGCGAAACCTGCCGCTAAGAAAGCGCCTGCTAAAAAAGCGGTTAAAACAGATAAGCCAGCAGCTAAAAACGGTGGTAAAACACCTAAAGAGCTATGGCGTGAAAAGCTGGCAGGTAAAGGACAATTACCTCGCGGTTTCTAAACTCGATTAATGATGCCTTTATAAATAGCGAACGCTAATCAAAAAAGGCTCATGAACTTAATCAATAAAAAACTCCGTTACTAACATAACGGAGTTTTTTATTGTTTTATTTTAATGAGCACTGATTGGTATTAAAGGCCTAATGCATAGACGCTTGTAGTACCACTCACCTCATTACCAATAATCAATATTGGCTCACCTGTTGGACTGTCACTCGCTGCAACAAACTTCATCCCTTCGGGTCCTAAATCCCCCGCTAGGCTTGCGTCACCTGTAACCTCACCATTATCTGTGTTTATCTCAAAGTCAGCGTTAAAATCACGGTTCACAATGTAATCCACAAAACTCACATCAAAGGGGTTGCTGATATCATAGATCATAAAGCCACCATTACGTTCAAGTCCGATAAAGGCATAAGTCACATCACCGATTTGCCCGATGGCCAACGCCTCTGGCTCACCCGCTTTATCATCACTTCGACTATCGCCTTTGTTTTCATCATTATTGTTATTAAAGTTATCGCCTAAAATCGCTGCAGTTATACGCGAAAAATCCGATCCAGAGTCAAACACTTGATTACCGTTACCATCCCAGATTGAAAACGAGCGCGCACCGTAACTCACGATCTGATCGAAATCACCGTCATTATCTGTATCCCCTAAGCTTGTGGTCACTTTTAATCGACCTAGTTGAGTTTTATCTTGTGCAGCAGCAAGCTGAGGATGCATCGGATCTAAAGCTAAATCATCAGCCCGAGCTTCTTCAGAAAAACCAGCATAGTCTCGTGCATCACCTTCATTGGCAGTCACAATAAAATTAGCGCCTTGCCACTGATAACTTTGAATCGTGTCTGGCTGATACATGCCGTAAACACCTTGATACGCGACAAAGTTAACTCGGCCGTCTTTATCACTAGCATCAATTTTATTCGTTTCTAACCCATAGTGTTTAAGCCCTAGGGGCAATAGTTGTTCAATACGCTTATCAACTAGATTAATGACTGCAATGGCATTGTTTTCCTGTAATGAGACAAAGGCTTTGCGACTATCTTCACTCACAGCGATGTACTCGGGCTCAAGATCTTGCGCAACCGTTGCCCCAGGGCCATTAAGCTTGATCATCGGGCTCAATTCAGCCTCACGCGAGGCACCAAGATTAAACTCTTTGAAATCAATTAAAATAGCCTGAGTTGCTGGAACACCATCAACTATTTCAATAACTGATATGCTACCTTCTGGATCAACATCATAGGCCGAGTTTGGCTCTCCTTCATTAGCAACCAGCAGAAGGCTGCCATCACGGTTAAACACCACATTATCAGGCAAGGCACCAACCTCAGCATGACTGATAAACGTTGCCTCACCACTGTTATCTAATTGATAGAATGCGACATATCCGTTGCCCTGCTTACTATTTCCCGCGACATCACCACGTTCAATAGCCACTGCAAGTAAATCTTGGTAAATGCTTATGCTGTTAACACCACCTAATCTTTCAAGACCAAGATAACCACTCACGTCAACTTCATGTAATTTATTGATATTGTTTAACGCTAATGCTCCGGAGCCTGTTACTACATCGTCAATCAGCAAACTAGAACCGTCTAACACATCCACTTTGCCACTTTGAGCATTAACCACAAATATACGTTGTGATTTAGCGTGAAAATCGACAATCTCAGCAGCACTTAAACCGTAAATGCCACTTTGGAAACGACCAATTAATTGCGCAGTTAACTTATTTTTGGCTTGGTTACAAAGGTACTGAGTTTGCGCTGCGTCAATTTCATTGTCATCCAAACTTCCATTGGCATTGATATCAACCCCTGTAACAATCATTTTTCCGCCTAAAGGGCATTGTTCATGACCAATAGCAAGTGATGAAATCGCGACAAGTGAATTACTGCCATCTTTACCTGCAGCGCCATTGTCACCATCATCAGCGCACGCAGTTAACCAACATGCACCAACAAATAACGGTACTAATTTAAATTGCTTGTTCATTATTATTCCCTTATTAAATACGGGCTAAATCATCTTATTTTTAAGATACTGGAAAGCCGGTGATTTTCGCGCCCACCAACCTATGGCGAATTAACGACAGTAAGATGACAACAACAAGACATTTAGGTGACAGGATAGGATTAATAATCGCCAAATTTATTTACTTACAAATTGATGCTTTTTTGCTGTTAAAAAGTGCTCGCTTATGATTGAAAATCTAGTTTAAAACGCTACTATGGAACCGTGCAATTAGCAGTATTATGTATGCCGCCTTTATCGGCTTAATACATTTAACCAACAATATAACCACCCATAGCGTTAACACCGAAAAGCCACTCTATTGAGGCTGGCGAATAAAATTTCAGATAACCCGATTCATTCCGAATTAACACATAAATAGCTAACAAAAATGCTCTTTTAGACTCACTACATTGAGGTAACGTTGAATAATCCATCAGTGAAAACTAATCAAAAATACCCTTTTGGCGCTAGTTTAGCCTTGTTGATCCCAATGCTTTCAGCAATTATTGCTATCACACCACTCGCCATAGATATGTATTTGCCTGCTATGGCAACATTAGCAGTCAGCTTTGATACTGATATCACGTTAGTGCAGCAATCCTTGAGTCTTTATTTAGCTGGTTACGCTATTGGCATGTTATGTTTTGGCCCGCTTGCTGATAGATTTGGCCGTAAAAAACTCGTCATTATCGGTCTTTTCGGCTTCATGCTTTCAAGCCTAGGCTTAGCATTTGTCACCAGTATCGAGAGCTTTTTAGCATTGCGGTTTGTGCAAGCATTTATCGGTGCTGCAGCAACCGTTGTGGTTCCCGGCTATATCAAAGAGCTCTATGGTGAAAACACTGCCAAAGGGATGTCTTATGTTAGTTTAATCATGATGTTAGCGCCTCTTATCGCCCCTAGCATTGGGAGTTTGATCTTAGAGTTAGGTGACTGGCACCTTATTTTCTTTATCTTAGCTTTCTATGCACTGACTCTATTGCTGTTAGTGAGTCTTAAGTTAAAAATGCCCAGCGATAAAGACAAAAGTAATCGCAGCACTCAAAGCTTTTTTGGCGCTTATGCAACAGTATTGACCAAAAAGGGGGTAAAACTGAATTTAGCCAGTGGCGTACTCACCTCGTTTGCTTTCTTTTGTTATTTAACCGCCTCTCCATTTGTCTATATGGAAGTGTTTCAATTAGATAAGTCATTGTTTGCAATTTTATTTAGTACTAACGTCGGTGCCTTAATGGTGGCAAATGTTATCAATAGCAGAATTGTTGGTCGTTATGGCTCAAAACGCATGCTAAAAATGGCAACATTCTTTGGCTCTATTGCTGGTATTGGCCTATTAGCAGTAAACCTACTCGACTTAAATTATCAATTTACTGTTGCTATGCTTCTGCCGCTAATGGCTTGTTTAGGTGTCATGTCTGTTAACGCCGATGCCATCGTACTAATGAAATTTCAAAAAGAAACCGGCACAGCCACGGCGGTCATTGGTACTCTGCGCTTTGGTTTTGGCGCGTTAGCTGGTCCTTTATTGGCATTGTTTTACACTGGTACCGCTGTGCCCTTTTCAGCCTTAATGCTAGCTGCAGTAATATTGGTAGGTTTATGCCAATTCTTTTGTCGTCACCAACCCGCAAACTGCGGCGAAGAAAACTAAAATGACTAGGGCTTGGGATGATTAACAATCGCATCCCTTCCCCTTTATTTAGCTTTAGAATTGACCAGGATTTCTTTAACTCCCCCCACCATTTCTCCTCATCTGGTTATCTACAATGCAACACTCTAGATTTAGCCTATAAGCATCTTTAACTCATTTTATGCACACAGTGTTGTTTTTATGGACTATTTGCTAGTCAATAATGAAAATTCTTCATTCAGAACAGTTTTTGCTCTAAAGCTCTTGAAATCAGGCTCGGTTTTTATATGATGAAAATACATTCAGTTTGAGTGTTTGCCGAACAATATTTTGTAAAAGATAACTTTTCCCAAGATTATTCTGGCATTTCGTGAGCGAAGATTACCGTCTTAGCTTAATTTTTAGAGCGATTACCGTCGCTGTATCAAGATACTGCATACGTCGCGGTAACTTATGAGGAAATACTATGGAGAAGCTATCAGGCGCCAGTATGGTTGTCCGTTCTCTTATTGATGAAGGTGTAAAACATATTTTCGGTTATCCAGGCGGCTCCGTGCTGGATATCTACGACGCCCTACACGAAAAATCCAACATTGAACATATCCTAGTTCGCCATGAACAAGCCGCCGTGCATATGGCTGATGGCTATGCCCGTGCAACAGGCGAAGTTGGTGTTGTACTCGTTACCTCAGGCCCTGGTGCAACCAATACCATCACAGGTATTGCGACCGCCTATATGGATTCGATTCCTTTAGTAGTGATCTCAGGTCAGGTGCCAAGCAGCCTTATCGGTAATGATGCATTCCAAGAGTGCGATATGATCGGTATTTCGCGACCAGTGGTTAAACATAGTTTTTTAGTCACAGATCCTAGAGATATTCCTGCTATCTTAAAAAAAGCATTTTATATCGCCTCAAGTGGCCGCCCTGGTCCAGTTGTCATCGATATTCCGAAAGATTGCATGAATCCTGCCGTGCTATATGATTACCAGTACCCAGAAGACATTAGCATGCGCTCTTACAATCCAACAACGTCAGGCCATAAAGGCCAAATTCGACGTGGTTTGCAAGCATTGTTGAATGCTAAAAAGCCGGTGCTTTATGTTGGTGGTGGCGCAGTAATTTCTGGCTGTGATGCCCAGATTTTAGCGTTATCTGAAAAATTGCAAATTCCAGTGGTTAGTACACTAATGGGCTTAGGTGCATTTCCGGGTACCCATAAAAACAGCGTCGGTATGTTAGGTATGCACGGCTGCTATGAAGCCAACATGACTATGCATAACAGTGACTTAATTTTTGGTATTGGTGTTCGGTTCGATGACCGTACCACCAATAATGTTGAAAAGTACTGCCCAAATGCAAAAATCCTGCATATCGATATTGACCCGTCATCTATCTCAAAAACCATCCGCGTTGATATTCCAATCGTGGGCTCTGCAGAGAAAATCCTCGATGATATGCTGGCACAAATTGAAGCCAATGATTACACAATTAATGATCCTGCAGCCAATGACCAATGGTGGAGTGATATCGCCACTTGGCGTGCAGTAGATAGTCTAAAATATTCAACCAATGATAAAAAAATTAAACCGCAGCAAGTCATTGAAGCGGTTCATAAACTCACCAACGGTGATGCTTATGTTGCCTCAGATGTTGGCCAACACCAAATGTTTGCCGCACTTTATTATCCGTTTAATAAACCCCGCCGCTGGATAAACTCTGGCGGTCTGGGCACCATGGGATTTGGTTTACCTGCCGCCTTAGGGGTAAAACTAGCTATGCCTGAAGAGACTGTTATTTGTGTCACGGGCGATGGTTCTATCCAAATGAATATTCAGGAGCTTTCAACGGCACTGCAATACGATATTCCAGTGATTATTATCAATCTTAATAATCACTTCTTAGGCATGGTTAAACAGTGGCAAGATATGATTTACGCAGGACGTCATTCACAATCTTATATGGATTCTGTGCCAGATTTTGCCAAGATCTCTGAAGCCTACGGCCATATAGGTATGACGATTAGTAATCCTGCTGAGCTAGAAGAAGGTCTTCAAAAAGCCTTGAGCATGAAAGATAGACTGGTATTTATGGACATCCATGTTGATGAAACAGAGCACGTGCACCCGATGCAGATCCGCGGCGGTGCGATGAATGAAATGTGGCTCAGCAAAACGGAGAAAAGCTAATGCGTCGTATTATTTCGGTATTACTTGAAAACCAACCCGGCGCACTTTCACGAGTTGTAGGGCTATTTTCCCAACGTGGTTATAACATCGAAACCTTAACCGTTGCGCCAACTGAAGATAAAACACTGTCTCGCTTAACCATTACAGTTAATGCAGATGAATATGTATTAGAACAAATCGAAAAACAGCTACATAAGCTCATCGATGTCCTTAAAGTATCTAATATTACCGAGTCTGCTCATGTTGAACGTGAATTAGCGCTGATAAAGGTAAAAGCACAAGGTGAAAATCGCGAAGAGGTTAAGCGCTTGGCTGATATCTTCCGCGGTCAAATTGTAGATGTTACCCAAAAACTCTATACAGTGCAGCTTATTGGCACCAGTGACAAACTTGATGCTTGTATTGCAGCACTCGCTGATTTTACTAAAGTAGTTGAGATTTCCCGTTCAGGAGTGGTTGGCCTAGCCCGCGGTGAAAAAGCCATGAAAGCTTAAGTTTTAATGGATTAGCCAGATAGTAAAAGGGAGCCATAAGGCTCCCTTTTCAATTCTTAGCTATTAATGATTGAATATCGTATTAATGCTGGTCTTATTCACCATCAATTAGGCGCGCATTACCAATTTCAATTTTTCTTGGTTTCATCGCCTCAGGGATCTCACGCTTAAGATCGATATTCAATAAACCATTTTCTAGGTTAGCACCGATAACGGTAACATAATCTGCTAACTGGAAGGTTCTCTCAAAGCCGCGCTCAGCAATACCTTGGTAAAGATATTTACGCTCTTCTTTCTCTTCCGCTTTAATGCCCTTTACTAATAACTTATCACCTTCACTGGTAATATCGAGCTCTTCCATCGAAAAGCCAGCTACAGCCATGGTAATACGGTAGCGATGTTCATTAATTAATTCGATATTATACGGAGGGTAACCTGAGTTACCTTTATTAGACGCCGCATGCTCAGCAAGTTGTGCTAAACGGTCAAAACCAATTGCGCTGCGGTATAGTGGAGTTAAGTCGTAATTTCTCATGGGTATATCCTTGTATTAAGCAATATATTAATTGTATTTGGCCGACCTATGTCGCACCGATAATCAAGCGTCAGTTGACGCTTTCCATCTAAATAATGCCCCGTAGGCGCAGTATTCAGCATTGTTGTCAGGCCCTCATTGAGCGACCTTAATAACTATATGCGGATGGTGTAATTGCTTTTCAAGGGAATAAATAAAAAAATTTGTTTTTTATTAAACAATACCAATCTATACAACGACTTCTTGTAGAGTGAAACACCAATAAATAAAAAAATCCAGTACTTACAAAGGTAAGCACTGGATTTATCGAACTTTATAATCTTGTAGATAACCTACTCTTTAGATAAAGGTTAGCCTGTTAAGATTGTTCAGATTGACTAATTAGCTGGCTTAGCACAGCTGTCAACTTCAGCACCACCACGGAAGAATTTCGGATGACCGCCATTAGCCGGTGCGTAATCAGCAACCTTAATAGTTGGGTTCTTTTCGAAATATTCACGAAGTACTGAAGCGTCGCTACGTTGAGTGTCAATATAGTTAGCGTGTGCAGTCACGACTGGATAATCATCGCCACCTTTAGCACTGAAGTTAATCAATGAGAAAGTGTAGTTATCATCTAGCTTAAATTCGCGGCCACCAAGAGAAGCGATTTGAACGATATCTGCAGATGTTGCATCTGGATTAATTTCCACAGCATCACAAGTCACATTCATTTCCATTGGATATAGCTGAGGCATACCACCACCAGTTTTAACCGCAACATTTGCTAGATAATCTTGAACTTCAGCGCCTGTCATGGTTACAAATGCAACATCGTTAGCAAATGGCTGTACGGTTAATACATCACGGTATGAAATAGTCCCTTCCGCGATAGAATCACGAATACCACCTGAGTTCATCACACCAAAGTCAACTGTTGGCTCAAAGTTAGCTGTAACCCAATCAGCATAGGCGCGAGTGAGTAACTGGCCTAGGTTGGTTTGCTGTGCGCGTACCACATTACGATCACCTTCAAGTTTACCGTCTGTGCTTGAAATATCCACATCAAGTAGCTCTTGACCTAGATCTTGGTAGTGCTGCAAAGCATCAACAACTAATTGGTCTTGTTCGATCTCTTCAGTAATGAAAACAAGTTCTTCATTTTCATTTTCTTCTTTAAGGTTGATTGGGATTAACTTGTAGCTCGCTAACGATAGCTCACCATTGATGTATTCAAAGTCAGCACGGCCTACATACTTGCCCCATTCATGAGCTTGCATAATGTAAGTACCGTTTTGCTGATCAGGCTTACATTCATCGCCTGGTTTGAAGTCTGCGTAGCCATCACCTTCCATACAAACTGGGTTTTGTGAATGACCGCCAATGATAGCTTGTAGCTTACCATCAAACTTTGTTCCCTCTAGCGAGCGAGCAAGTTTAACATCACCAGGCGCCTCAGTACCATGCTGACCGTTTGCGTAGTGGCCCATGTGTGTCAGTGCAAACACCATGTCAACTTCTTCATTGGCTTCAATTTCAGCCATTACATTTTGCAGCTCAACTTTAGGATCAGTAAAGTGCAGGCTTGCCACGTTGTCAGGGCTCACAACTTTTGGTGTGTCAACTGTAGTAAAGCCGATAATCGCAACCTGTAGACCATTGATTTCGAACACTCGGTATGGCTCAAAATAACGCTCTTCAGTTGGATTACCTTCACTGTCTTTTTTATAGATGTTAGCCGCTAACATTGGGAATTTAGCAATGTTAGCTTGCATATCAAGAACAGTTAACGGGTTGTCAAACTCATGGTTACCCACAGCCATCGCATCGTAACCCAATAAACCCATACCAATAAAATCTGGTACAGCATCTTGCATATCAGACTCAGGAACACCAGTGTTGATATCACCGCCAGAAAGTAAAATCGAATCACCACCAGCACGCTCGACTTCATCACGAATAGTATCAATTGCGGTTTTACGCGCAGCCATACCGTATTCGCCATCTTTGTTATGCCAGAAGCGACCATGGTTGTCGTTCGTATGAATTACCGTAAAGATTGTACAAGCTTCACCAGCATCGGCACAGGCTTTAGATACGTAGCTATGGTTATCGTCATTGTCACTACCACAGGCCGTTAGTGCGCCCAAAACTGCTGTAGCAACGAGTCCTTTTAACAAAGTCTTTTTCATTACAATCAACCCCTTGATTATTTGTTTTTGTATTTCTAGTTATCTTGCTCAAGCATTTATGCTTTAAGTCAGCGGACATACTAGCAAAGCTTAGGGGTAAACTGTGTCACATTTATTACATCACGTGATCTAACCGACTCTTTTATAAACAATTTTCACATTTATTTGTTCACGATATAGAACAAGGTGGAGAGCTGGTTTGTGGTGATAAACTAAAAGGCTATCTATATTTCGACTTTATGGGATAAATACATGACAATCCAAACGGTTAGCCTGAAAAGGATTTTAACAGTCATTATCTTTTATAGAGAACAAGTGCAATTTAGTAAAATCGCACTTGTTATAATAAAAATAGTTGCAACAACAAGCTACTTTACATGGGCAAAAACAGTTTGTAACCAAACCGAAATATCCCGCAACTGCTCTGGTAACACACTATGCCCCATAGGGTAAGTTTGCCAGTGCGTGTCAAAACCTGCATTTAGCAGTAAATCATGAGCAACGGCACCTGCATTTAAAGGAACAACCTCATCATCAATGCCGTGATGCTGTAATATAGGTGTGGTTTTATTTACATCAGAAAGCCCTTCAGGCAAAGTGTCACCACTAGGTAAGTAACAAGATAGTGCCATAATACCTGCAAGCTTTTTCGGCAATCTTAATGCAGTGAATAAGCTCATGACCCCGCCTTGACTAAAACCTGCTAACACAATATTTTCGCTTGGTATGCCATCGTTAATTTGTTCTTCGATCAACGCCAGAACTTGTTGCTCACTTTGTTTTACTCCGGCCATATCTGCGCGATCATGTAGATCCATGCTTTTTATATCGTACCAAGCTCGCATCACATAGCCGCCATTAATCGTCACTGCTTGCTCTGGTGCGTGGGGGAAAACGAAACGGATCCCATGATTGTTACCTAGGCCTAACGCAGGTACTACTGGCGCAAAGCCTGCGCCCGAATCGCCTAAACCATGTAGCCAGATAACGCAGGCTTTAGCTGTAGCACTTGGCTCAATTGTGATACGTTCAAGTTTTGTTTCAGACATTAAAAACTCTTTTTAGTTAGTATATTTATAATGGCAATGATATCAGTGCTTGTGGGGTAATCCCACCACATGTGAAGCTCAGAGCTGTTTATAGTCGAGGTTAACTAATCCCAAGTTCGTGCTTTATTTCTTGCAACTGTTCACTTGAATCCAGTTTGATATTCCAGCGCACTGCTCCCGCATCAGCGACGAGCATCAAGGCATCGTCGTGAAACTTAATGTCATCTACCATTGCGTAAAGTTGACAGCCATTATCCAAACGAGCTTGTACTTCATACGGACTTAAAATCAATTTACCTACTGAAAATTGAATTATCATCTTTTATTATTTTCTCTAACTTATACCAATTGCTATATATTAAAAAAGCCCAACAAGAGTTGGGCTTAAACAGATCCGTTATTCCAGCTTAGTGCTGGTGACCACCTTTGCCATGAGCATGACCATGGGCAATCTCTTCACTCGTTGCTTCACGAACGTCCATGACTTCTAGATCGAACGTAAGCTCACGACCCGCTAGCGGGTGATTAATATCCACTGTAGCCATAAATTTACCCACTTTTAATACTGTCACCTGACGCTGACCTTGGTCTGTATTAATCAAAGCACGCATACCTGGCTTCCATACGCTCGCGCCTTGCAGATGCTTCACTGAAACACGCTGCTCCGCATCTTCGTTACGTTCACCATAAGTTTCGCTAGCCGGTAAAGTCACTGAAAACTTAGCACCAACCTCTTTACCTTCTAGTGCATCTTCAACACCAGGCATCATATTGCTGTGGCCATGCAAATATGCGATAGGATCTAAGCCTTCATTAGTTTCTAATACTTCACCTTTCTCGTCACGCAATGTGTAGTTAAATTGCACAACCGAATCTTTTTTAATACTCATGGTATTCCTTAACTCATATACAGTGGCCGCAGCTTAACAAAAGTGATTAAAAGCCTCTAGTTTTATCTCGGCTCTGTTTCATTCTAGCCCTTACTAAATTTAAAGCTAATAACGAAAAAGGTGCGCTCAATAGAACACACCTTTTTTATCTTTGACTTTAGGCTCAATTGAGCTATTTGACACGTAGAGAAACGGTATAAATCTGTATCGGCCAGCTAGCTATTTTACACCGAGAGACTTAAACGTTGCTTCATCAGGGTAACCATCCGCGACTAAGCCTTGAGAACGCTGATACGCCTGCAAACCTTTAACCGAATTCGCTCCCAAAATCCCATCGGGCTTTCCAACATCATAACCACGATCATTTAACTGGATCTGTAACTCTTTGACGCGTGCGCGACTTAAACTTGGCATTTCAGGTGGCGCCACTTTCAATGCCACGCCACCATTAATTCTATCTGCTAGATGACCGACCGCTATTGCGTAAAATGTCGACCGATTCCAACGCATAATCACATCAAAGTTATCGTAGCCTAAAAATGCCGGGCCAGTATGCCCTGACGGCAAATACAGTGCAGCTTGCATATCCGGCGTGCTTAAAGGCGAACCACTGGTTTGGGTTATACCTAGCTCAGCCCAACGGGTTAATGGTTGCGCCTGCGCCTTTCCTAGGTATTCATAAGAAAAGTCTTTTGGAAGCGTCACCTCCCTTCCCCAGCGTTCATTGCGTTTCCAGCCTAGGTTTTGTAAAAAATGAGCCGCTGAAGTTAACGCATCTTCAGTACTGTTCCATAAGTCTGCTTTACCGTCACCGTCACCATCAACCGCATATTTGGCATATGCTGAGGGCATAAATTGGGTGTGCCCCATCGCTCCCGCCCAAGAGCCCACCATGTCTGATGTAGCAAAGCTATAGCGCTCTTTCAACTTTAATGCTTGCATTAACTCTTGAGTAAAATAGCTGCTACGCCGCGGATCACAAGCAAGCGTTGCCAATGAATCTAATACCGGCATTTTACCTTTATAAGAACCAAAATTGGTCTCTAAGCCCCAGAATGCGAGTAAATATTGTGGCGGTACGCCGTATTGCTTTGCTAGCTTATCGAGCAGCACTTTATGCTCTTTATACAACTTACGACCTTGAGCTACGCGCCAGTCAGTAACCCGTTTAGTAAAGTAGTTCTCAAATGATTGACTAAATTCTGGTTGTTTATTATCGAGCTCAATGACTCGAGGCACATATTTTACATTAGCTAATGTTGAGTCTATCGTCTGTTGCGATAACCCTTCATTTTTTGCCTTTTGCTGTAATTCAACAACACAGCTTGCCCAATTTGGTTGCTCCGCAGCAAATACTGATGAGCTAGAAAGAATAAGCGCTGTAGCCAGGGGGATTGATTTAAACAATAGAAGACTCCCAAAATGAATGACTGTAACGTATAAAGTGACTTGCTTGAATTAAACCGACCTTAAACTTAGTTAACTTTATATCGACACATTGCGTTATAAACACATTAAGCGCAAGGTTAACTAACAAGCATGTAAAATATCATACTAGATTAGCTGCATAATATAGTCTAATTGCGCTAAAAGATTGCAATAAAACAACCTTTGTGTTGCAACCGCGTGAATTACGAACAATCACGCTCAATTTGCCACAGTTTCGCCATTTTCCCATAAGATAAAATTGTTAAATGACTTGCTAAATATCCAAGCCAGTAGCAGACTATTACCCTGTATATATGGCAGTAAAATGTCTAACCAAACAAGAGATTTATCATGACTGAAATGACTCCTGCATTAGAAAGTTTCATCAAAAACGTAAAACTGTCCCAAGTGGTTTGGGGTCTGCAAGATGAAACCGGCGAAGGCTGGGTTGTCTGTGATTCTTCAGAATATGAAGCAACAGACGTTATGCCTTTATGGTCAGAAGAAGCTCAAGCCAAAAGCCACTGCACTGATGAATGGCAAGCTTACTCAGCTGTTGCGATCACGTTAGAAGAGTTCCTTGAGTTTTGGGTTAGCGATTTAAATGACGATGGTGTGTTGATTGGTATTGATTGGATTGCTGATCAAGATTGCCAAGAAGTCGACCCAATTGTTTTAGCAACGTCTTTGGTTGATATTGAACAAGAGTAATCAAGCCAGATAACCTTGATTGTTAAGCTCAAAAAATATCTAAGCGTACAATCTAACCGTTGTGCGCTTTATTTTTATCTGTGGCGAATCTAGCAAGGAGTATTGATTATGCAAGATCAGGCACCTTTAATTGACATTCCCTTTGCACACCGACACACATGCTGGTTTTGTGGTGAGCCAAGTAATCAGCAGTTTAGCTATATAAAACAAACCTACACACCCCACTCTTCATTAAGTGTTCCTTGTTGTAAAGAATGCTTAAAACTTGCAAAGGTGCATAGGTTAACCTCCATTTGGGATTGCAAAATGGCGGTTAAAGATGAATTGATGCGGATATACGAAAAGCACTTAGCCATAGGTGTTAATTGGACTCAACAAGAACTCGAAGAGTCCGGTTTCGAGGATGACGACAAAATCTTTGGTGGCTTTAAAAAGAGCGCTTGGATGATGTATGAAATCGCCCGCGATAGAGTTAATTACAAGGGGTGGCCTTTAAGCCTAAACGGCATACTAGTTGAAGATTATGGTTATGATGCACACTTTAGCTTCGACGGCGTAAATTATCGTTCAGTCAGTCAAGCAATTGGTTTTTATGCTAAACAACAAACGTTGGATAAACGCTTTTTAGAAGATATTATTGCCATCGTTGGCAAGCAACATTTCGGCTTTGCTGTGCGAGTAGCCCAAATTAATATTGCCGCTGTACCTGAGATGAAAAAGCAAGTGTTACAAGATTTAGCTGCTGAGCAAATGAGCTAGTCATTTGCTCGCAGCGTAGCACATAAACTGCTCGTTAAGCTTGCGCCATTAGTATCTGTTTAAGTCGCTCTTGAACAACTTCCACTAATAAGTCTGGTTGGAATTTTGAGATAAAACGGTTACAGCCCACCTTTTCAACCATTGCGTTATTAAAGCTACCACTTAACGATGTATTAAGCGTGATAAACAGATCTTGCATGCGCTTATCGTTACGGACTTCATAGGTAAGCTTATAGCCATCCATTTCAGGCATTTCTGCATCGGTTATCAACATTAAAATATGATCGGTTATCACTTTGCCTTCATCACACCATCGTTTTAGCTGATTTAAGGCTAACAAACCATCTGACACCTCAATAACTTCTAATCCAAGCTGTTCTAGTGTTTCACGAACTTGCCTTCTCGCCGTCGCAGAGTCATCAGCAATAAGCACTTTACGACCATGCATATGCGGCAGTAATTGCTCATCTAACACACCTTCAGATAAACGGATATCGTAATGAATAATTTCGGCTAAGACTTTTTCAACATCAATGATCGACACTAATTCCTGTTTATCTTGGTATTCAATACGAGTAATAGCCGTTAAGTAATTATCGCGACCTACCGTCTTAGGCGGCGGCATGATATCCCCCCAAGTTAGGTTTACAATATGCTCAACCTTATCTACTAAAAAACCTTGAACAGAACGATTGTATTCAGTCACGATAAGATTACTTTCTGGATGGATGGTTGACGGTCTAAAGCCAATTGCCTTACGAAGATCAATCACAGGAATAGACTGGCCACGTAAATTAGCCACCCCAATAATGCTACTGTGACTGCCGGGCATAGCACTGAGTGGAGGAACTTTTACGACTTCTTTCACTTTAAAAACATTAATCGCAAAAAGCTGGCTAACACTTATCCGAAACAACAATAACTCGAGTCTATTCTCACCAACGAGTTGGGTTCGCTGGTCAACACTTGCTAACATTTGAGTCATTGTGTTCCCTCGTATTGAAATCCTAGTAACAGCTATAACATATCAAATAACGACTATTTGATATTTAGCATCTTAATTATTCTCAGCATAGAGTATAGCTTTTTGGCTCATAAATCATGTACCTAACGCACAAAACATCAGTTTAATTCTACGTATAAGCCTTTTACTTACAACAAATCCCATTTGCTGTATGGCGATAAAAAATTATTGAAAAAGATGATCGTCATATCACTCGTTCACGTAAATAGTCTTAGCATATGAATAACAGTAGAGCATTATGAATTTACCCTTGTTTCCACTACAAATGTGTATCTTACCAAACGGTTATTCCAAATTACGGATCTTTGAGCCTAGGTACCAGCGCTTAGTGAAGGAATCATTAAAAAATGGTCTAGGCTTCGGTGCATGTATGTTAGACGAAGACAATAAGACCCTGCTTCCTATAGGTACACGTTGCAACATTATCGACTTTGAAACCCTAGACGATGGCCTTCTAGGGATCACCATCGTCGGTATCGATAGGTTTGAACTCGGCACATACACTATAGAGAAAGACGGCCTAAAACGCGGTAACGTTTCCGCGCTCCCCGCGTGGCAAACATTACCTATTGAAGCGCACCAACAAAAATACACTCAAATATTGCAAGATCTTTTAAAGGAGTACCCAGAGCATATCAGCCAATATAAGCTCGATAACTTCATGGATCTTTCTTGGGTATGTCAGCGTTGGATTGAGATCTTGCCAATCAGTCCAAGTGAAAAGCAGCACTGTATGTCAGCTAAAGATCCTATACCAACCCTTGCCATGCTTAATGACGTGCTCAAGTAGCTCGCCTCAACATATACTTTCAAGGCAGTACATTCATAAATGTCAGCGGCGAGCCTTGTCGCAGACTTAGAACAGCAAAATTTACCTACCAAAAAAATAGTAAGTTAAATTGATCCAATTCAATCTCTTTATCGTAAAGTCCTATTAAATCTAACGTGCAGTGCCCACACTTTAGGAAACAGAGTGAGAATAATGCAAAATATTCAATCACAAAGTCACCAAAGTCGTTATGATAAAGCTTATGTCAGGCAAAATAAGCAAACTATGGATGACTCAAAATCAACTCAGCTTTTAACAGAGTTAAAAGAACAACTAGTCAAGGTTGCGAACCAACGTGATAAGCAAGCCTACGCTGAGCTTTTTAGCTATTTTGCGCCTAAAATTTTAAATTTTGGTAATCAGAAGCTCTCAAGCCAAGGCTTAGCCATGGATCTGGTGCAAGAGACCATGACAACGGTTTGGACCAAAGCACATCTGTTTGACGCGGACAAAGGCTCGGTCACTACCTGGGTATTTACCATTATGCGCAACCGTTGTTTCGACATGTTGCGCAAAGTACAGCACAATAAAGAAGACACATTTGGTGATGACATTTGGCCAGTCTTTGAGTCGCCACAAGCTGAAGAGCAAGAAGATCACATACTCACAGCGAAAATGCTTAAGCACGTAGATGCGCTGCCACCATTACAGCGGCAAGTTGTTAAAGGGATCTATTTACAGGAACTAAGCCAACAAGAATTATCAACCAAACTCAGCGTCCCTTTAGGTACGATTAAATCTCGACTTAGGTTAGGTCTTGTAAAACTTAGAAGCATTTTGGAGAAACATTATGATTAAATTCCATCCAAAGGACGAAATGCTTAAACAGCACGCAAATGGACAGCTACATTTAGGCTTAGCTACCGCTGTATCTGCGCATTGTGAGCTATGCTCTGTTTGTCGTGATAAGCTCAAGCAATACACTGCAGCGCAAGCCGAGCAACATCTAGGCGAACAGTCTAATGATGATATTCAAACTGAGAACGTCGCAACGCTTGGTAATCTTAGCATAGCTAATATTGATTTCAGCGACATGCTTAAGCAGATCACGCAACTAGCCCCTGTCGAGGCAACTGAGTCTCAGCGTACGATCGTTGAGGTAAAGGGCACTCAGTATGCACTACCGCGAGCTTTGACTAATCAGGTAAATCATAACTGGAGTGGTTTCGGCAAGATAAGCAGAATGCGTTTGAATGCTGACGAAAACAATAGCCGCGCTAGCTTATTACATATAGATGCAGATGGAGAGATCCCTGAGCACAGCCATACAGGCCGAGAAATAACCTTATTACTAGAAGGTAATTTTGAAGATGAATTTAGTCAGTATGTGCCGGGTGACTTCATTGAACTCGATGCAAACCACCAGCATTCGCCAAAAACCATCAATGGCTGCCTATGTTATACCGTCGTCGATGCGCCGCTGCACTTTACTAAAGGCATTAGTAAAATCTTAAACCCTATTGGTGAGCTAATTTACTAATATCGGACCTGCTATTCATTAGCAAAAGGCCGCACATGCGGCCTTTGTTATTTTTAGATAATATCAGCTTAAATTACGACTGCGCGGCAGCAACTGGTACCACAGGCACAATCCTCGAACCATGTTTGGTTACAACATTCATTATGCCAAAATGCAACTCTTCGGAAACCAACTGAAACTCAGCGAAATCAGTGGTGCCGATATACGCGAAAACATTAAGCTGCAGTCCATACAAGCCAAACCCTTTAAATGTGACTCTTAAGGGGGACTCTTCAACTTTTTCATGTTGCTCAAGCAGCGCTCTAATGTCTGCAATAATGGCGTGAATTTGTTCTGTAGTCGTTTGATAATCGAGCCTAATATCCGTTTTAAGACGAATTTTTTCCCGCTCTGAGATATTTTCAATGTCCATTTCAGATAAACGTGCATTGGGCACATTAATGACGCTACGATCTATGGTGCGAATACGTGTACAGCGTAAACCAATCTCCTCTACAGTACCGGTAATGCTGCCAAAACGCCCCACATTACCAACCTTAATTGGTGCTGATGAATAGAGAGTAAGTGTACCGATGAAGTTTTCAATCGACTGCTTTGATGCTAGTGCAACTGCAATCCCTCCAATCCCAAGCCCTGCTAAAATGGTCGATGCATTAAAGCCTAAATGCTCTAACCAAATCAGCACTGTCAACGCCACTAGAATAACTCTAATAAAGTTAGCCAGCGGCCTAAGTAATGACGCACTTTGGCTATTACCTTGATTTATCCAGCGCAAACGTAAACTATTTTGAATGACATCGGTGAACGACCATATAAACCAGACAACGGCAATAACCAGTAATGCACCTGTGTTAACCACTGCAATGACATTGGCAGATAGCGTTGTATGTGCCATCCATGCTCTTACCAGCAACAATGCTACAAGAAAGCGAAAAGGGCCGACAACAAGATGAGCGACATCGTCTTTATATTGATAGTCACCACGCAAAATGAGCTTTTTCGCTATCCAAGTTATTGGGATCACAACTAACATCGCCAATAAGAAATAGCATACCAGTAACGCCCATTCCCACAGGTTTAACTTAAAAAGATGCCCTTCAGGAATGTGTTTTACAAACCACTCAACAACTGGACCGTAACCCAACTCGCTGTATAGCAGTGGGACTTTTGCAACTGTTGCGTTAGATACTTTCCAAATAGAGCCGAGCTGTTTATTTGGCACTTTTTGCAATAGTAATGTTATTTCGCTGCCTTTTACTTCTACTCGGCCAAATGCATCACGATAACTAGGGAGTAGATCCCCCTGCAAACCATCAGGTGTATCATTAATCTCTTGCAAGTTAACCCAGATATTACGTTCAATAATCGCGATGAGCTGTTTCGCATATTTTGGCCCAAATTCAGCATCCATATCATCAGGTAGATAACGTAGATCTAAATATTTAGCGGCCTTTTGATAGTCGTGTTCAAACGCCGCTTCAAATAACCCAGCTAAAGATCCTCTAGGTGTATCTCTGAAAAGACTATCTTTATAAGCATAAGTCTCATCTTTCACCACGACATTGGCCTGCTTATCAGTTTGTTGCGAATTTTGTGCAACTGAAAGTGCACTGGTACCGTTTGCCCAAAATGCAATCGGCAAACAAAAAAAACCAATAAGCACTAGAATTATTCGTAGCATAAAAGCTCCATACTTAAATACATAATTGCGTTCCTGCGATTAGTTTCATTCTAGCAAGCTTTAACTTGTTGTTAACAAAAATAAAGTAGAAATAGGTTTAAGAAAGTATTAGCTTGACTACTCTCTGAATTTGGATATAATTCGCCCAGTTTTTAAGATAGACCCTTTTAGATAGAAGTCACCGCCTTTTTGTAAAATCCACGATTCGTCGTTTGATCCCCACATAAGCGTTATCTCAACAGGAAAATCATCTTTCTGCCAGTCATGCTACTGTCACATGTCTATGCTTTACTGCATAGCAGTTGATATTTGTATTATTTTTGCGACATAGCAAACATATTTGCATACATTATTTAATACAAGCTACTTGTAACGGCAACAAAAGATGAGTAGTCTCAACTAGAACTTAAAATTCATCTTTCGCAAAAATGCTAAGGATATCTTATTGTTAAAAGACACTATCTAATTTAGATAGCTTAATATAGAAGGAGTGTGGCCATATGTCATACCTAGTAAATGGACAAGAAATTACCGTAAACTTTCCAGTAGATTCAATTTCAGTCAACAAGACCTCAATTGCATTTACCGATAGCCAAGGTAAAAACAAACAGACCTTTTCTAAGCGTATTGAAGCGCTAAATTTTATGAAATGGTTAATCTCTAGTAATAAATAAGCTAGAACAAATAACACGTTACTGACTCTTCGATACACCTCCTCTCACTCGTATCGAAAGTTTGCCCTCATAGGCAAACGAATAGGACTGACACATCTACTCAGCTATTTAGTCACATTCATTTGAGTTAGGCTTCACCTTTATACGGTACCAAGCCTAACCAAATGGAATTTAAACTTCCCCCAACAAGCTCATTAAACCTGTTAGCTTAACCATACTTTCGCTGATAGCGTGGCAGCATAGTTTCATTTCCCAACAAGCCACCTTGGTGAATATAGAGAATTGTCGCTGCTGAACTACTGCTGTTATTTGGCATCATCGCGTTTTGCTGAATTAACTTTTCAACACACATCCAGCCTAATGGATCGTACAATAATTCAAACTCAATGCCGCTAGCTAAGAGTTGGTTGTACATGTCATAGAATGACTTATATAGCTTACCGAAATGATATTTTTTGCCTAAATCAACAATGGTTGGATGCAAACTTCTGTCAGCAAGCAACTCATCAAACTGTAGTTGCAGATAATCGTTACCACCAACACAAGCGCAGGTAAAGACTTTGATATTATCACTGTGTAAAGTTAAATATTCGCTTAAAAATACTGCGGTTGTGCCTGTGCCAGAGGGTAGAAACACTTGCACCACAGGTAATGATTGTTGTTGTGACCAATCAATGATCTCTTGCGCTAATTTATGTACGCCAAATCTTGCGTATTCACAACGTCCCCCTTCAGGCACAAACAACAAGTGCTCATTGTCTGGCAATACTTTTTGTTGAATGTAATCAATGACACTTAAATCATCACGATCTTCGCATTTAGAAACATCAATCACATTAGCGCCATTAGCTATAGATTCAGCATAGTTGCCCGTAGTCGATTGCAATACCTGCTCAGCAATATGGTCGACATAAAAATCTAAGCTAACACCTTTTAACTTTGCTAGTGCCGACATTGAATATAAAGAGTTGGCTACCGGAGAGCCGTGTCCAACTAGACCCGTTTTTCCCGGAAAATCATTTTCTAAAAAATAGGCAAATTTACGTGCTTTATTACCGGAAAACTCTTTACTCAGTAAATCATCACGCTTAACAAAAACTTGCTGCTCATTAAATACAATACTGTCTATTGGGGTATCGGCAAACACTTGTGGGCTCACTTGATCGATTGTTAGTACTTCATCAACTACAGCATAATGACATCATTGCCCTTGCTCTTAGCGCTGTGAGTGTTAACAGTTGTCGTGTTAAATGCAAAACTGCACATTGAATCAATATATTGTAAACCGATAACCCAATAACCGAAATCAGCAAGATGTGAGCAAAACCAAAGAACTTGTCATTATCCGCTCTCTTAAGCTGGTTTCGCTAATACCAATCGCCATAAAATTAGGCTCAACTTTAACGAGTGATAGTCATTGATATTGTATGACTAACCATAAAATCACCAATGCTTCAGTCTAGGTTAAAAGCCCGCTATTTATGAAGCTAATGCGCTACCATTTTTATTTGTAATGATTTGAGTAAAATTGCTAATAATTAGTCAAATTTGCTACCGGCATTTATCTTGTTGCAAATAGAGAGCATAAAAAATGGCTGTATAACCCAGAAATCAGCCATTTCTAACTTGGCACGAAAATCGCTTGTTTAGAATTAAGCTCAACTCAGGAGCGATTGAATAAGGAGCCTTAAATGGCAGTGCTACGTTTAATATTTAATATTGCTTGGTTTATTCTTGGTGGTTTTGTAATGGGGTTAGCATGGTGGTTAGCTGGGCTACTCTGCTTTATTAGCATCATAGGGATCCCATTTGGTCGAGCTTGTTTTGTGATTGGCGAAATGGCATTTTGGCCTTTTGGTCAAGACTCTGTAAACCGAAGAACCCTGACTGGCAACGAGGATATTGGCACAGGAAGCTTTGGTTTAGTCGGTAATATTATTTGGTTTTTGTTATTTGGCGTTTGGTTAGCCATCGGTCATATTGCCCATGCGTTTGCCTGTGCAATAACCATTATCGGTATACCTTTTGCGGTGCAGCATTTAAAACTTGCGGTTCTAAGCTTAACCCCAATTGGCCAAACGGTTGTCGCGAGAGCATAAACTTAATATAAATTAAAAAATTTAGCCCCTGATGGGGCTATTTTTTATCGCTGAACTTTTTAAATTTATCTGACTTACGCATAGGGTAAACCAGTTTCTTTTTCATAATTGCCACAGGTTAATCAACATTTCAGCTAGTGCTTCTGCACTATCCAAGCTCAGATCATGCCCGGCCTGTTCAAAGGTTTGCAGAGGCGCATTATAGTATGACGCTAAAGCCATACTACAACTGGGGTTGACTAACTTATCATCTAAGCCATTCAATACGGTTAACGGTAAATTAATTGCTTGGGCGTTAAACCGATTACAAGCAATGAGCTGTCTGATGCCATTTCGCAGACATGTGCTATAGGCTTTACGATATTCACTCCAGCGAGCAATAAGCTCACCGCTTTGTCGGTACTTGGTTGAGGTGACTGCTAACACAGTTGCCTCTATGGTATTTAAAGGCTTTATTGCCTGCTGTTTTGTACCCTTTAAGCGATCCTCGTGGGCATTTTCCATTATGCCACTGTTTTCCACTTGGGCTATCGCCTTCGGCTGATGAGCAACATAGTGACCTTTTAAACGCTGAGAAAATGCTGTTAAAAGCTGCTTAAGCTGAAACCTTGCATACCAAGGTGATAAGTTTGCAGCGCTGGCGTTAATGACTGCTATACCACAAAACTGTTTATCTGCTAGCAAGGCTAACACTTTAGCTTTATCTTGGGTCAATTTAAGCTTATCAGCCTGAAAAGACGACCCTTGTCCTTTTGCAACCTGTAGGTCAATATCATTTTTACCAAGTTGTAACCAAGCCGCTAACTCAAGGATCAGCATCCCTCCCATAGATAAACCTAAGAGGTAGATCTGCTTCTGTTCAATTTGTGACAGTTGCTCTGCCAATGTCGGTAGATACCCCCCTATTTGCAACGGGCTTTCCTCTTTATTAAGCTCCCCATTACCTAAAGTATCAAAGGCGTATACTTGATGACGTCCACTGAGCTTATTTTGTAAGTGATCCTGAAAACCTTCCCAATGACGTTTGTCGCGCATTAAACCACGGTACATCACTATTGCAGCCATAAGCCCCTCACACTCAATTTCTCGCAGATGCGTTTACTATTCATACCATAGCTGATTGGCAAGCCTATCTAATTTACTTAACTGTTTATCCGTTAGGTTTTCTAAAGTACGGCTTGCAGCTAAATCCACTAAAAACTGCATAAACACGGTGTGTTTACGTAGTGTGCGATGATAGCGATGCGGTTTTTGTGGGTTAAATAGACCAGCAAAATTAAAAAGTTGGCGAGGATTTTTCTTTACCCAACTCCATGAGCCCATCTCTAAAGTGAGTGCTATAAAAGGTGTCGTATGTTGCTTTGAAGTCACATAATCCCAAATATCACCGTGGGTCTGGTAAATCAGGCTCTGAGGAGAAAAGCGGTAGTGATTATGATGGGGAAAGCTAGCCTCAAAAAGTTGTTTTAGTCGGTAAACACGCCCTACTTGCTCCATAGCAGTTTGTCGGTAAGCAAAAGGAAACCAAAGGTGATCCGATAAACCAAATCCAGAATGTGCATCAAGCACAATAACACTAGAGCTAGTTGTAAGCAGTGAACTCACATAATCAATCAAGGCTTTAGTTTCACGCTCCATTGCAAATTTTCCACGATACCAAGGTAATTTGGCCGATAGCCTGTGTCCACCAACTAACAAGGCCACTTTATCTGTCGAAGTAATGGGGGCGTTACGCATTAAATCTACCCCTTGCCCATTGCATCGAGTACCTCTCAGTAAGCCAACAGGGTTTACTACTGGTACAAAGGAGAGGCGCACCTTTGATAGTAACAGCTGTAATGAGCTATCCCATTCAAGTCGAGCTAATAAACTTGCCATAAATGCGAGTTGAACCTGACAACCTATTCTTTCAACCCCATGAACACCACCAACAAACACCACTGTCGGCACTGAAGGCTCACTGCTACCCAGTTCGGCTCGAATAAGCGGATACAAGTTTCCCTTATATTCAACCTCAGCAAGAGTTTGCGAACGTAGTTGCGGATAACAAGCGATAAGATGGTTTAACCTATCTAACTCGAAGGAGTCACTATTCATTAATCATCAACAGATCATCAAATGGAAATTTGAGGATAGCTTAAGATTACGGCATATTTGGGACAAAAAAGTGACAAAATTAATCTACATGTTCAGCTAATATCGCTTGCACATTAATTTGAGTTAACCCTTGATTAAAGCGTTCACGCCACACATGACCTTGCTGATTATTTTTAAAGGCAATATATAGCCCTTGGTTAGTTAATAACTTCTTATTAAGTTGCAGTTTATGCTTTACCGTCTGCAGATCTGGCTGAGACAAAATATACTTTAATACATTTTCATCGATAATGGCCGCATCAATTCGACCTGTCAAAACCTTATTAATATTATGAAGATCTGAAGCAACCACCTCAACAGGCTGACTCCCCTGCTTTATCATCGCATCCAGCTCTTCGGTATTAACGTAGTCTTGCACAACGCCGAGTGTATACTGATTTAAATCTTTTATATTTACCCAACTTATTGGATGAGATTTACGCTCTACCAGCCCAAGCCCGCTATACGCCATAGGTTCTGAGAATACAAATTTGTCAGTAGGGTAACTGTATTCAGGAAGATACCCCAGGTATTTAGCGTCATTGCGTGAAGCCATTCTTACCGCTCTGCTCCAAGGATAAAAATCAACTTCAAGCGTATGACCAACAGCCTTTAGTGCTGCTTTAGCCATAGCAATACATGCTCCCTGTTGCTTAAGTTGCTCGCTTGCGAATGGTGGCCAATGCAATGAGGTTAAATATAAAGTCTCTGCGCTAGCAAAACAGCTAGGAAGCATAAGAAATAAGCCTAAAATCGCTTTCCTTGTTCGAATAGAAACCAGTAAACACGCTGGGTTATACCAAGCGTCAGCCAACTTAACCTTTGTTTTTCCGCTGAAATCGCTTTGATTTAAATTCATATTACCCAACAAGCCTTAGATAAATCCTATCAAAGATTTTAGTCAAACCTTGTAATAACGCCAAAATATTGGCTTTATACAGTGGTTAATTCCAACTGGATAAATAGTTGTTACAATTAATACCTCGTGATCCAGCTTGGATTATCTACAATGGCTTAAAGCTCAGCTTCAATAAAAGATAAACTAACTTTGGCAGGAGTAATATCATGATCAAAAAAGCGTTAATCACCATAGTAGGTGGCCTTCTCACTCTAGCTGGAGCTGCACTGATTATTCTGCCCGGGCCGGCATGGTTATTATTACCTATTGGTTTAGCAATTCTAAGCCTAGAGTATACGTGGGCACGTCGCTGGTTAAAGAAAAGCCAAGCATATTTAAGTAAAACTGCACGTTGGTTAGATAGGAAGCTTTTATTACGCCGCTTAAGCGGTAAATAGCGATTCAGCATTTCTGAATTGAAGCCAAAAGTCTCGAAACTCGACAACTGACTTTAGCGCTCAATCGCTTTTTTATCGGATAAATCGTCGATAACAAACTCAATTACCGAATACTCATGTCACCCTACCTACCATTAGGTATAAAGTCTGCGACACAGCTCGCAATTAATTAATCCAAATCCACGATAGTCCTAATCGAAACAAAGCGTTATCTTATTTTTAGAATCCTCATTATTATCTGCTTATTGATTTAACCCTATAAAATGTAATGTTTAGTTGAGGCTATTATGAATAAGCTTAATGTAATCTCCATTGCGCTACTTTCTACCCTATCAATTGGTGCGAACGCGTCTAACGAACCGATCGAAATCATTCCTGCGGCCGTTATTACTAATCCTGAAAAAGTAGAGCTTGGTAAGATGCTATTTTTCGAGCCAAGACTGTCGAAATCAGGCTTTATTTCTTGTAACTCTTGCCACAACATTTCAACCGGTGGTGTAGACGCACTACCTACGTCTATCGGTCATAATTGGCAACAAGGTCCAATTAACTCACCGACAGTGCTTAACGCTGAGTACGGTTTAGCTCAATTCTGGGATGGTCGTGCCAAAGATCTGAAAGAACAAGCAGCAGGCCCAATTGCTAATCCAAAAGAGATGGGCTTTACTCATGATCTTGCTGTAGACACGGTGCGTTCAATGCCTGCTTATCAAGCACGTTTTGCTCAAGTGTATAATTCAAAAGATATCAACATTGATATGATCACTGACGCTATTGCTGAATTTGAAAAAACCTTAGTGACACCAAATGCACCATTTGATCTTTACCTACAAGGTGACAAGTCAGCTATCTCTGATCAAGCCAAAGCGGGTTATCAGCTATTTAAAGATAAAGGTTGTGTAAGTTGCCATAATGGTCCAGCTGTTGGTGGCACCATGTATATGAAGATGGGTCTTGTTAAACCATTCCACACCAATAACCCTGCGGAAGGTCGAAAAGCAGTGACCGGTAAAGAAGCCGATAAGTTTGTATTTAAAGTACCAACACTGCGTAATATTGAACTTACCTATCCGTACTTCCACGATGGTAGCGTTTGGGAACTTGAAGAAGCTGTGAATACTATGGCTGATATTCAGTTAGGACAAAAACTAACTGATAAAGAAGTGAAAGAGATGGTAGCCTTCTTAAACTCATTGACTGGTGAACAACCGCAAATCGTGTTACCAATTTTGCCGCCATCGAACAAGAACACGCCTCGTCCTGTTCCATTCGATAAATAAAGCAAATATCCATTACTAAAAAGAGCTGCAATTATGCAGCTCTTTTATTTTGCTTTTGACAGGTTTCGAAGGAAGTTAACCAACCTTTCTGTAATGCAAGGCTTGCAAGCGCTCTACAATGGCTATGAGTACACCTTTACGCCGCATGTTAGACAATATACCTGGACTAAAACGATCAATTCTCGCCATTGCAGTCAGTAATAAGCGACATTCATATAAACTAGCGTCAGCTATATATTCCGGTCGCTCTATCAAATGACTATTTTGATACCAATCATCCCAGTTGAATTGCGTTAACATCAAACCACACTGCTCAATATCAACAACAAACTCTTGTAAGCGAAGATCAGACACTTGATGATTAGCCAATTTTAAGTCAGCCGCATAGTTAGCGTATAACTGACTAGAGTAACCGTTAGCAATTAATTTGTTCATGTTGAACCTCCGCTGACTTCAATACTTACGAGTTAACTTTGCAAGTTGCGAGTTAAATTAACTATTTGCATAGCACGTACCAAAATTTGATTGGTCCTAGTCTAATAAAGGTAAACTGAACATAAACTTAACGATTAAAGTTGTAACATATTGCGCAATGATTCATGGAGAAAAATAATTATCCCCTTGAAAAATAACTCTTATTTTAATTGGCAAGTCAAAGTTTTTTACTTCGTTATCGAAGCAAATGCGGTAGGAGAAAACAAATTTAAATAGATGGAGTGAAATGTTTGGCAATAAAATAACGACAGATACAGTACATTTTAACCAATAAGATAAAGCAGCAACCTTGCATTTATCGATGCAAATTGCGATTGCAATCCCCTGCCTATTCAGTAAAAGAACTCGATTTATTCGGCGAGTGCTTGCTTAGCTTTTAACTCGGCAGCAAATTCTTCAATAATTAAATCTGTAAATAGTTGCCCTGCTCGCCCTAATGGGCGCTCCATTGTTGAAACTAACTGCGGCGTAAAGCTGTAGCGACTGCCGCCGGTAAAATCGACTTCAACTAACTCACCACTTGCCAACTCAGACTCAATCAAAAAGTCAGGCATCCAGCCAAACCCTAACCCCATCAGCAGAGCATTTTTCTTCATTACAAAGCCTGACAGGTAAAATACCTTATCACCACCAAATTGCATTTCATCACGATAATGCTTATTAACTGATGAATCTTCAATTGTTAATTCAACATGCTGTTGAAGTTCAAATAAACTTAACTCGGTTGCAGTAGCTAAGGGATGAGTAGCTGCAACTACCAGTACACTTGTGATCTCCGGCAGCGCTTGCGGCCGGTAACTTGGTCCAGTTCGGTAATCTTTGACTAGCATTAAATCTGCATTATCACGTTCAAATCTTTCCTGAACACCGCCCAAAAACTCCATATTAAGTTGAACCTTAGTGGGAATTTCTAGCTCTGTTAGTCGTTTTAACGCGCGCATAATTGGCTTCATAGGCAACGCATCATCAATCACCAATTCAAGTTTGGGCTCCCAACCATCACCAAACTTGCTGGCTAAATGTTCTATGTTTGCAAGGTATTGCAGTAACCTCTGCCCTTCAGCCAAGATGACTTTACCTTCAGGAGTCAACTCTGCCCGATACTGATCGCGACAAAAAAGGTTTACACCTAAGTGTTGCTCAAGTTTTTTAACTTGGTAGCTCACCGCTGACTGCGCTTTGTGCAATCGCTCTGCAGCCTTGGCAAAACTGCCCTCTTCAACTAAAACTTGCAGTACTTTAAATGCATCTACATCTATCCGCATCACACATCCTTAACGTAAAGCAGAGATTACCATCAAAAAATTAGATGGAGTCATAGCAATTATTATTCTTTTTTTTGTTTATTTAAGCAACTAAATTGAATCTAGATCACATTTACATTGAATTACGCGTACTTAAAAGTACCAAGGAAAGCGAATATGCCATTTTATGTGAAGCAAGGAAGTATTCCGACAAAGCGACATATCACATTTAAAAAAGACAATGGTGAGCTCTATCGCGAAGAGTTATTTTCAACTCACGGATTTTCCAATATTTATTCTAATAAGTATCACCATAACATGCCGACTAAAGCGCTAGATGTCAGCCCTTATAGCCTGTCAAATGGCGAAGTCTGGCAAGACTCTTTAGTACAGAACTACAAACTTGATACTAAAAAGGCAGATAGTAACGGTAACTTTTTTAATAGTCGCAATAAGATTTTCTTTAATAATGACGTTGCCATGTACACAGCAAAAGTCACTGAAGATACATCAGAATTCTACCGTAACGCCTATGCCGATGAAGTACTATTTGTACATGAAGGACAAGGCACACTTTATAGCGAATACGGGGCATTAGCAGTTAACAAATGGGATTACTTAATCATTCCCCGCGGCACAACTTATCAGCTCAAATTCGATGACTACAGTGATGTTCGGTTATTTGTAATTGAGTCTGCTAGCATGGTTGAAGTGCCTAAGCATTTCCGTAACGAATATGGCCAAATGCTTGAGTCTGCGCCTTATTGTGAGCGTGATATTCGAACTCCGGAACTACAAGACGCAATTGTCGAACAAGGCGAGTTTCCACTAGTATGTAAGTTTGGTGATAAATACCAACAAACGTTACTTGAATGGCACCCTTTTGATTTAGTTGGCTGGGATGGCTGTGTTTACCCATGGGCATTTAACATCCAAGAATATGCCCCTAAGGTGGGTAAAATCCACTTGCCACCATCGGATCATCTGGTCTTTACCGCGCACAACTTTGTTATTTGTAACTTTGTGCCACGCCCTTATGACTTCCACCCAGAGTCTATACCTGCGCCTTACTGCCATAACAATATCGATAGTGATGAAGTCTTGTATTACGTTGATGGCGACTTTATGAGCCGTACCGGCATTGAAGCAGGCTACATGACTTTACATCAAAAAGGTGTACCTCACGGGCCACAACCAGGGCGAACTGAAGCCTCAATCGGTAAAACTGAAACCTATGAATATGCAGTGATGGTCGATACCTTCGCACCATTGCAGCTGACCGAACATGTAAAGCATTGCATGAGTAACGACTACAACCGCTCTTGGATTGAAGACTAATCGCTTTTAATTTCAGGATCAGGTCATCGCAGAATGACTGGTTAGTAGGATCAAATTGACAGAGGATATAACAATGGCAAGCGAACAAAACCCACTAGGCTTACTTGGTATTGAATTTACTGAGTTTGCTACACCTGAACAAGATTATATGCATCAGGTATTTATTGATTTCGGTTTTTCATTGCTAAAAAAATCAAAATCTAAAGAAATTTTGTACTACAAGCAAAACGATATTAATTTCTTATTAAATACTGAGCGCAAAGGGTTTTCAGCGGAATTTGCTAAAAGCCATGGCCCAGCAATCTGCTCTATGGGCTGGCGTGTAGAAGACGCACAGTTTGCATTTGAAGGGGCTGTTGCTCGTGGCGCTAAGCCAGCGGACGACGACGTAAAAGATCTGCCTTACCCGGCCATTTACGGTATTGGTGATAGCCTAATTTACTTTATCGATACGTTTGGCGAAACCGATAATATCTATGCAACCGATTTTGAAGATTTAGAAGAACAGATCATCACTCAAGAAAAAGGCTTTATGGAAGTCGACCATTTAACCAACAATGTCTACAAAGGCACTATGGAGTATTGGTCAAACTTTTATAAAGATATCTTTGGCTTTACTGAAGTGCGCTACTTTGACATTAAAGGCACACAAACAGCGCTTATCTCATACGCCCTGCGTTCACCAGATGGTAGCTTCTGCATCCCGATTAACGAAGGCAAAGGCAACGATAAAAATCAGATTGACGAGTATTTACGTGAATATGATGGCCCAGGTGTTCAGCATTTGGCATTTAGAAGTCGTGATATTGTTGCATCACTGGATGCGATGGAAGGTTCGTCAATTCAAACTCTTGATATCATTCCAGAGTATTACGACACCATTTTTGACAAGTTACCACAAGTGACTGAAGATCGTGAACGCATCAAGCACCACCAGATCTTGGTAGACGGTGATGAAGAAGGATATTTGCTGCAGATCTTTACTAAAAACCTATTTGGTCCAATTTTCATTGAGATCATTCAACGCAAAAACAACTTAGGTTTTGGTGAAGGTAATTTCACTGCGCTATTTGAATCGATTGAACGTGATCAGCAGCGACGTGGTGTACTGTAAACCCAACGTTTAGCTCATTACGTAGCAATCAAATACTAAAGACCCGCTTTTGCGGGTTTTTATGTTTATTCGGCTATCCTCAAACAAGGTTTTTCTCTACACTGTGCCCCTTTCAGCGGCCATATAACATAAGCACAGCTCTCAACATGCCAGATATCACCTTACTTGCGGTTTTTTTGCCTACATTCTTTTTTGTTTCTATCACTCCAGGGATGTGCATGACCCTTGCTATGACGCTAGGGATGAGTATTGGTTTTCGTAGAACCTTATGGATGATGCTTGGTGAGTTGGTTGGCGTTGCGCTAGTTGCAATAGCCGCAGTGATGGGCGTTGCAAGCGTCATGCTCAACTATCCAGACGTATTCTCAATACTAAAATGGCTGGGCGGGATCTACTTAGTCTATATTGGCGTCAATATGTGGCGTTCTAAAGGTAAAATGGCGATTATTGAAGGCCAACAAACACCGAATGTAAGTAATATTGAGCTTGTCAGCCAAGGTTTTTTGACCGCAATTGCTAACCCAAAGGGCTGGGCATTTATGGTGTCGCTGCTACCACCGTTTATCAATGTCCAACGTGAAGTGGCGCCGCAACTTATGGCACTGGTGAGCATTATTTTATTTACTGAATTAATCAGCATGATGGCGTATGCTGCCGGAGGTAAAAGTTTACGGATCTTTTTAAGCCGCGGCGATAATATCAAATGGATGAACCGTATCGCTGGCAGCTTAATGATCTTTGTGGGTATTTGGCTAGCGCTAAGTTAATCAGCGCTTATTTATATAAAAAGGTGAATTTAATGAAGTTAATTAAATTAGTAATGCTATTTGTTGGCGCACTTTACTTATCGGGTTGTACGTCAACCGCTATCGTCAATTTAAATAATGAACCTATCGTTACTAACAGCGCTATAAGTACAGAACAAGCCATTATTAGAGGCTGTAAAGCAAAAGGTTGGACAGCTGTCGTTGCCGATAAAAATACCATTGATGCTTATATTACTGTGCGTTCCCACAAAGCCCACGTAAAAATCACTTATGATGATAAGTTTTACAATATCAATTACGTAGACAGTACTAACTTAGATTATAACAATGGCAATATTCACCGTAATTATAATAAGTGGATCTACAAACTTTCAGCGTCAATCCAACAACAGCTAAGTCAGTAAAATATAGAGTAACCTCCAAAAGGCTGAGGCAACACTCACCTTTTGTTTGCTAGTCTACTGACTTATACGGTAGCTTTTGTTTAAGCTGCTGCATATAAATTTTGATATTATTCGCTTCTTGTAGCGTAAAGCTGTGGATCGCTTGTCTAAATTCCAGATGAGCGATCTCATGATTGGAAAAAGTCGCTACAGGTTCAAAACCACGAGACACCTTGTGCTCCCCCTGTGCCCCAGCATCAAACACCTGTAAACCATGATTAATGCAGTATTCAATACCTTGGTAATAGCATGCCTCAAAATGCAAACCGTCAACATCAGTCAAGGCTCCCCAATAACGTCCATATAAGTGGCTACGAGATTTAAAATAAAGCGCCGACGCAATAAACTGCTCTTCACTGTCTCTTACAACAAGTAAAATGACGTTATCGGCTAATGTGCTACTTAAGCTTTTGAAAAAATCTAAATTGAGATAACCATAGTGACCGGAGCGTTTTGCATAGGTTTGCTGGTAACAAGCGAAAAACTGTAACCATAACTCAGCGGTGATCTCTGCGCCTTCAATAAATTCAAAATGTAAATCAGCAGCTCGTACTTTTGCGCGCTCTTTTTTAATTTCTTTACGCTTTCTGGAACTTAATGCTGCTAAAAAACTATCAAAATCAGCATAGTTACGGTTAAACCAATGAAACTGTGTACCAACTCGCTGTAGACTTTGGGTTTGAGAAAAGTGCTTAAACTGAGCTTCAGGCAAAAATAGGCAATGCCAACTTGAAAAACCATATTCTACTAAACATTGATTAAGCGTATCAGCAACTAGATGGTAGATTTGTTGCCTTTCTTGCTCAGTTTTATCTGTTGTTATACCTAAACGCTTGCCTGCGGTGGGAGTGAACGGAATTGCAGATAACAATTTAGGGTAATAGGTTAATTGCTGGCGTTCATAAGCATCCGCCCATGCCCAATCAAATACATACTCACCGTAAGAATGCGCTTTAATATAGAGCGGCATGACGGCAACAATATTGGCCTTATCTCCAGTCTCTTTAACTAGCAGGTGCAGCGGCGTCCAGCCTGTTTTGCTGCAAACACAATCACTGCTTTCAAGTGCCAATAGATATTGATGACTATTAAATGGATTGTCATCAGCCATTAAGTTATTCCAGCTATCAGCGGGAACTTTTACGATGGCATCAACAAGTTCAACCTCATAAGTCGGATTACAGTTTTTCTTAACCCCCTCTTCATTTGGTTGCTCTAACCCTGTTTGTTTACTATCCATTTTAGTCAAATACTCTTCCTTAAAAGCTAACAATTATTGGTATATTTTTTTGTTATTTAATTTTTAGGTTTATTCGACCTAAGGCTAACCGTGCCAAAATTTAACCCGTACAGCCCCTAGCGAGGCTTGCATTTAGCGCGAATAAGCGTCACATTGCGTTTATCTGTGGCTAGTTACCCATTTAATTAACAACAATATAGTGATTGACCTCAGATTATAACAATAAAGATAACCACTGTTAGCTTGAAACTATTTTGACCTCAAACAATAGCAAGGACCCTACATGAGCGCCATTACACCTAGGCTTGCCAAACCTAATGCATACCGCCAATCATTATTTAAAACTTACTCATTTAAGTCACTCGCTTTAGCAGTCGCAGTGGTTATGCCACTGACGGTTGCGAGCAGCTCATTCGTTCAAGCTAAAGAACCATCAATTTATAGCCATATGGCGACCGCGCAGCCTGTATGGGCAAAGCATGGCATGGTTTCTAGCCAAGAAGCACTTGCAACTCAAGCGGGAGTCGAAATACTTAAGCAAGGCGGTAATGCAGTTGATGCTGCAGTAGCGGTAGGTTTTAGCCTCGCGGTTACTTTGCCAAGAGCTGGCAATATCGGCGGTGGTGGTTTTATGCTGGTTCACCTAGCAAAGCCCAACAAAACGATTGCGATTGATTATCGAGAAATGGCACCAAGTGCAGCACACCGTGACATATTTATCGGTGAAGATGGCGAACCGGTAAAAAAATTAAGCCGTGAACATGGCCTAGCAGTTGGCGTACCAGGAACGGTAATGGGGATGGAGTTGGCCTTAGAGAAATACGGCACCATGACCATGAAACAGGTCACTCAAGCTGCTATCGATATGGCTCAAAATGGTATTGCTGTTACACCTGATCTACAAGCATCACTTTCAGGATTAAAGCGGCGCATTGCACAGTGGCCAAGCTCTGCTGAAATCTTTTATAAAGCCGATGGCACTAATTACCAAACCGGTGAAATTTTAAAGCAACCTGAACTTGCGCATTCATTATCACTCATAGCTAAATATGGCAGCAAAGGCTTTTATCAAGGTGAAACAGCAGAAAAAATTGTTGCTGCAATTGATGCAGCCGGTGGCAATATGACCTTAGCGGATTTAAAAAACTACAAGGTCGTTGAACGTGAACCTGTGGTTGGTGAATATCGCGGTTATCAAGTCGTTTCAATGCCGCCGCCCTCTTCTGGCGGCATTCATATTATTGAAATGCTCAATATGCTAGAAACTTACCCTATCGATGAGCTTGGGCATAATACCGCCGCCACATTGCACTTAATGACAGAGGCAATGAAGCGTGCCTATGCCGATCGCAGTGAATATTTAGGTGATCCGGACTTTTATGATGTGCCAGTAAAAGCACTCATTAGCAAAGATTACGCTAAACAACTGGCCAAACAGATCGCCATTGATAAAGCGACGCCAAGTAGTGAAATCAAGCCCGGCAAAATCGCCCCCTATGAGAGTAATCAAACCACCCACTACTCAGTGGTAGACAAATGGGGCAACGCTGTATCCAACACCTATACCCTAAACTTCAGTTACGGCTCAGGGCTTGTCGCTAAAGGAACCGGAATTTTACTCAATAATGAAATGGATGACTTTTCAGCTAAACCAGGCACGCCAAACGGTTATGGCTTGGTTGGTGGTGAGGCCAATGCGGTAGAAGCTCACAAACGCCCGTTAAGCTCGATGAGCCCAACAATTGTAATGCAAGATGGTAAGCCTTATATCATCACTGGCAGTCCTGGCGGCTCACGAATTATCACCACAACGATGCAGATCATCATGAACGTGATTGACCATAATTTAAATATTGCCGAAGCGACCAATGCACCGAGAATTCATCATCAATGGCTACCCGATCTATTGCGTGTCGAACATACGCTTAACCGTGACACCCAATCCTTGCTTAAAGCAAAAGGTCATGAGGTTAAAGTCAATAATGCGATTGGTTCGACTCAGTCAATTATGGTGACCGAGCAAGGAATATTTGGTGCTAGCGACCCCCGCCGTGCGGGTAGTCAAACACTGGGCTATTAAAGTGATTTGCTCTAAATGCACCTAAGATATAGTACGAAAGCCCTTATAAAGTAAGGGCTTATTTATATAACACTAAGCAAGCTACTATATAAGCAATTACGTTAGCCCACACACAAATCAAACGCTAAGTCACAGTTTTATTAGCCATAAAAATCTAGGATGTTCTGCAATCGATAAACGCGACTATGCGGAGAAACAATGAGCCCTACAACACTTACAACAGCTAAACCGATTATTCTTGATTGCGATCCAGGTCATGATGACGCTATTTCATTGATTTTAGCCATGAGTAGCAAAGCACTAAAGCCATTGGCTGTCACGACTAGCGCCGGCAACCAAACCCCAGATAAAACCCTAAACAATGCGCTACGAATTTTAACCTTGTTGGAGCGCCATGACATCCCCGTTGCAGCCGGTGCACCTAAACCACTCGCACGTGAATTGATTATTGCTGACAACGTACACGGTGAAAGCGGCTTAGATGGCCCGAAACTGCCCGATCCAGCTTTTGAACCATTAGCTATATCAGGTATTGAATTAATGGCTCAAAAAGTGCGTGAAAGTGATGAGCCGGTAACTTTGGTGCCATCTGGTCCACTGACGAACATTGCACTATTTCTATCGACCTACCCAGAACTTCACTGCAAAGTTGAGCGCATTGTACTAATGGGCGGTGCAGCCGAAGCAGGTAACTGGACTCCCGCTGCAGAATTCAATATTTTTGTCGACCCAGAGGCCGCTGATATTGTTTATAAATCGGGGATCCCAATCACCATGTGTGGTCTTGATATTACCCATCAAGCCCAAATAATGGATGAAGATATTGAACGTATTCGAGTTATTCCAAACCCAGTAGCTAAGTGCGTTGCCGAATTATTGGACTTCTTTATGATCTACCATAGAGATCCAAAATGGGGCTTTGAAGGTGCACCACTGCACGATCCATGCACCATAGCTTGGTTACTAAAGCCAGAACTATTCAGCTCTTATGATTGCTGGGTCGGCGTAGAAACTAAGGGCGAGTATACTCAAGGCATGACGGTAGTTGACCGTTACCAATTAACCAACAATCCGCACAACACCCAAGTGTTATGCAAACTTGATAGACAAGGTTTCGTTGACTTAATTGTTGAGTGCTTAGAAGCCTACAACTAGCAGTAGCGCTATCGCTTAGTACGAAAAAGCTCCGTAAAACGGAGCTTTTTTATGACATTTAAAACTGGGTTACTCTGCTAAACCCAAGGCTTCAAGCCTTTGCTTTGCCAATATATATCTTGCGCGAACATCATCAATTTGTTGCTGATTTAATTGCTTGCCAAGTGTACGCAATCCACCGGCTTCATCATTGTGGTGAATACCAAAAGCAAACTTAAGGTATTCTAGCAGCAATGGTTGAGCATCAAGGTATGAGATTGAGTTCATTGCTTGAGAAATTTTATTAGCTTCTGCCCAGTCGCCATTATTAACGTATTCTTGCATGGTTACGCTAGCTTTCGGGAATATACAACCAACACCTGTGATGCCACCACATGCACCAGCAAGACCTGCATGTACAGTTACCGTATCTACACCAGCCAAGATCTTTGATTCTTGGTTTTCTAACATCAAGGTTTCAATAACTGACACATCTGTAGTTGATATTTTAAGTGCAGTGACTTCTGGAAGTGCTGCTAATTTTCTAAGCAGATCTGTTGAAAGTGCGTGATAACCAGCTGCATCAGGATTGTTATAAGGCATGATAGTGACGCCCGCCTCACTTGCTGCTGCAGCAGAGAGCGCATAGTAAGCATACATTTCTTCATCTGAAGGCGCTTGCTTGGTTTTTGGTGGCATAACCATGACAGTATCAACGCCAACGGTGGCTAACTCTTTAACTATTTTAGCAAGCTCTTCTTTAGTCTCAGCAGCAGCGCCGCTGATCAATGGAACGTTAAATTCCTTAGCGACTTCAGACAATGCCTTAAGTAATGAAAGGCGCTGCTCAGAACTCAGGTAGCTGTTTTCCCCTAGAGTACCGGAGCCAACAAGGCCGCCCATTCGAGTTCCACCTTTACCTTGAACTCTTAAAATATCTGCAGCGTATTTTTGTGTCGCAACGAGATCAATTTCGAGGGCACCGGATGCAGACTCTTTTAACCATGTAAACACCGCCGGCATCACCGTATATCGCCAATCTGTACTACTTGTTTCCATTGCACTACCTTTTATTCAAAAATAATTAACAGTTTGAATATATCGTATAAAATATACCAAGTAAAATAGATAAGTTGAATTCGCTTCATCAAGCGAGAGGCTTATTGAAAACTACCCCTTGTTGAACATCAACTATTTGCAGTGCTCATGCACGTTACGAGTAGGATCACTTGGCTTATATATCTATTATCGTTCCAGCATAACAATAACCAACGAGCAGAAGCGTTAGCAATAGTCATTGCGCTGTTAACTTGTACAGCTATCGGTACGGTTTTAGATTAGCAAAATATATATACAACCAAATGCTAAAATAGATGCAGCATGTCTCACGATAGCACTAATTAGTGCTAATCATGATGTAAGTATGGAGGAATTGACTCTGTCAAAGTGAAGCAGCTTATCTGAGTAACGACGCTCAAGATAAACGATCATAAAACCTTGTAGCGACTATCCTTCAATAGCAGTCATTAGCAAACCTGATCAAAATAACTCTGACTCTAATGACATGTTTATTGCTAAAGCAGCACGTCCGTCTGATTAGTTATTAACTGTGTATTCTAAACAAACGGTCGCACTTTAAGAGGATAATCACTTTATTAGGGCTGTAAAAGAAAGCTTATTGGCGCTTGTAGCCAACTTCAAAATCCTATTTAACTAGATCTTTCTTTGTACGCTCTGCTCCCAGAACTGCTGTGATAAATGATTTGTCTTAGCTGATAGTCGTAAAACTTGCTCACCACGTTCAGCCGCATTTCTAGTTTGCTCTAAACTCTCAAGCGATAACTCACTTATCACTTGAATGGATTGGCTAATTTCAGTTGCAACCGTTGTTTGTTGCGTCATTGCACATGCGTTTTCGTCACTCATGACATTCATTTTGACAATCGATGCCCGCAGCGCTTCAAAAGACTCATCTACTTGCTTGGCTAAATCAACAGACAGCGCGGCTTTATGTTGCCCGGCTTCCATCGCTTTGGTCGCCATCGCAGTACTATCACGGAACTTGCTGACTATCGCTTCAATGTGCGATGTCGATTCGCTGGTTCGGCTGGAGAGTTGACGAACTTCATCTGCGACAACTGCAAAACCGCGGCCAGATTCACCAGCCCTTGCAGCTTCAATTGCCGCATTTAAAGCCAACAAATTTGTTTGCTCAGCAATGCCGCGGATCACTTCTAATACTTTATTAATATCTTGGCTATCTTGCTCAATCGATGCCACTACACTAGCAAAATTACCCACTTCATCTTTTAATTGGTTAATTGAGTCTATAACACGTTCAAGCAAGTCATGACCTTGTTGTGCAGAGACATTACTGGCTGACATTTCTTGCGCCGCACTGTGAATATTCTGACTCACTTCGCTAAAGCTTGCGCTCATCTCTTCCATCGCTGTCGCAGCTTGGCTCGTTTGCTGGCTTTGGCTATCTGCACGCTGGCGGGTGTTGGCAATTGTGTCATTTAAGCTGGCACTTAACATTTCAATAGAACCCGCAGAATCCGCCATACGCCCAACCACACCGCCTGTTTCAGTTAATAAGAATTGCAACGCAAAACTCACCTTGCCAATCTCATCTTGACGGCCAGTAAACACGCCTGTCGCTAATGGATCGCTAACAACAGCCTGAGCTTGTGCCACTAACTTAGTGAATGGCTTAAGTAATATGTTTAAGCCTAAACCCGCAGCTGCACACATCACTACTGCTGCTAATATTGGTGAATATTGGGCTAGCATTACCGTAGCCAAAACAGATCCCAGCGTCCAAGCGTACAATTTAGCGCTAAAGCCCAAGATTGGCTTTTTGAGTGCTCGTGGCTGTTTGCCTTCATTTACCGCTTTGTAAATGGTTTGCGCCCGCTCAATTTGTTCAGGCGTTGCTTTGCGCCTTACCGATTGGTATTCGTGAATTTTGCCATTTTCATATACAGGTGCAATATAAGCGTTAACCCAATAATGGTCGCCGGATTTAGTGCGGTTTTTAACGATACCAACCCAAGGTTTCCCCTGTTTTACCCTATCCCAAAGTGAGCCAAAAGCGGCTTCAGGCATATCTGGGTGGCGCACTAGGTTATGAGGTTGGTTTTGCAGCTCACCAAAACTATAACCACTAATATTAATAAACCCTTCATTGGCGTATTTAATGTTACCGTTTAAATCCGTCGTTGACAGTAATATACAGTTGCCGGTTAAGGTTTTCTCGATTTGAGTTACAGGTTGGTTATTGCGCATAGAAGTTGCGTTCCCGCTGATGAAAATCAGCGGTTATTCTGACAAATCCGTCATGTCAAGGCATTGATAACTATCACGAAATCAATGCCTAATATCGAGTAAATACCGGCTTAGATCACACTACGGCAACAGCTTAATCAAAAATGTAAAACACACCGCCAGCAGATGTTATGACCAAACATGATAGAGACTTGTTTTTAATTGATTACTTAGCTGCTAATTCGATAAAAGCGGCAGTATACATTTTCAAATTAAGCATAAATTGCTTATAAGTAATAAATTCATACTCGCTGTGTCCGGTATACTCAACGCCCGGCATTGCGGGGCCAAAACTAAGCGCATTAGGGAATAACTTACTATTGGTCGAACCGCCAATTGCAACCGGTTGTGGGTTTTCAATTCCGGTGTAATGCTCAAATACATCTAGCAGCGTTGCTAAGTGCGGTGCATCTTCCATAACCATAGGCTCGCCCCAATACGTTTTTAGGTTACTAATATTGACTTGGTTTGTTGCTTGCCACTGTTTAATTGCTGCTTGAGCTTGCTGTTCAAGTAGCTCTTTATCTTTGCCTTTAGGGCGTCTGAGGTTTAGGGTGATATCTGTCCCCTGCTCACCTTGTTTAACTATCGTTGCCGCAAGGGTCATATGCCCCATAAAATCGTCTTTATAGGCAATATCTCCAAATTGCTCTGCATACAGCCCTAATCCCACCATATCAGCAATAAATTGCTGCGCTGATGCGGCGGTTGATTGTGGCCACTTATGGATAGATAACAGCTCAGCTAAATGCGTTACGGCATTGACACCATCTTCCGGTGTAGAAGAGTGAGCAGACTTACCATTAGCGTAGATTGTTAGCTTTTCAGCGCTCTGCTCAAATTGATAAGCCATTTGAGTTTGCGTTGCAGCCTTTGCTTTCAAAGCAGTTAACAGGTCATTATTAACATGATTAATAACAGCACTCGCCTCTTGTGGTACTTGGCTTGCGAATGAACCACCTTGGAAATCGATAAGTTGCGGTGAGTTACCCGCACTATTTACGGGATCCTTAGCTAAAGTGAACGCTATCTGGCTCCAACCCTTTTCGGCAGTAACCACAGGATATTCTGCATCAATCGTGATATTGATATCGGCAGGAGTAAACTCTTTTAAGAACTCTCTAAGTGGCTGCCAGTCCGACTCCTCTGCCATATAAACCATTAACTCGATACGCTTATCGAGCGCTATTTGTTGATCTTTTATGGCTTTCATAGCAAACATCGCTGTGACGATAGCGCCTTTATCATCTTCCGTGCCACGACCAATAAGTTTTCCCGGCTCAGATACACTATCAAGCTCATAGGGACTTTTCTGCCAAAATTTTGGATCTGCTGGTTGCACGTCACCGTGTGTAATCACTCCAAGTTTATCTTCACTGTCACCAAGACTGATTAATAATACGTAGCCATGATCAACAAAATCTAAACCTAGCTCCTGGCTTAAACGTTTGAGCTGGTTTTTAAAGCCAATAAACTGCGGGTTTGTGTCAGGGGTTAATCCATCAATGGCTTCCGTATTAAAAGCCACCAACTTGGCTAAATTATCGACCATAGCTGCTGAGTATGTATCTACTGCATAATTAGCAACCTGATCTGAGCGAAGAGAAACCTCATTGGCTTGGCTAATAAAAGAACTTGCTAGCAGAGTTGTAACAACACAAGAAGTGCGCAATATGCGAGATAATGTCATGGCTTTTCCAATTGTTATTATTATGTTTTAAAACGGCAGTTTGCCATAAATAACGCTAGAAAACGTGCAAAAAATAGCTAATTGAACGCTTTGTTACAAAGTTTGCGTATTTACAATAGATCTCACACCTTTAACCGTGATATTTAAAGAAGTTAACGTCTACGTAATTTAAAAGGCGATTTTTAAAACAAGTTAAAGTCGGGGATATAAATATGAAGGGATTAACCCTCAAACCAGTTGTGTCTGCAGTTGCGCTAGCATTAGCACTAACGGCATGTAGCGCGTCGAACACTACGACAACGACCCAAGAAGCACCAAACGTCGTTGCAGCTCAAATTATTGAAAACAACGCAAGCAACCCATTTTTCAAGCCATACGATACTTACCTCGGGATCCCTGATTTCGATAAAATCAAACCAGAGCACTACCTACCTGCTTTTAAAGCTGGTATTGCCCAGCATAAGGCTGAAATACAAGCAATTATCGATAACCCTGCTGCACCAACATTTGCCAACACTATCGAAGCGATGGAGTTCTCTGGCGAACTAACGACTAAAGTAGCCAGTGTTTTTTATAACCTAACTGGTGCTGACACTAACGAGCAACTTCAAGCAATTTCAAAGCAAGTTTCACCTATGTTGTCAGCTGCCAGTGATGATGTGCTATTAAACGATGCTTTATTTCAAAAAGTTAAAGCCGTTTACCAGCAGCGTGATTCACTGAATCTTAATGTGGCTCAAGCAAAATTACTTGAAGATACATATAAATCATTTACTCGTGGTGGCGCAAACCTAAATGACGCAGATAAAACTAAGCTGCGTGCGCTAAATGAGCAGATAGGTAAATTAAGCCTAGAATTTGGCGACAACCTATTAGCTGAAACCAATGCGTTTGAGCTAGTTATTGATAACCCAGCAGACCTATCTGGCTTGCCAGATGACGTTATCGCAACTGCTGCACAAACAGCAACAAAACGCGGCCATGACGGCAAATGGGTATTTACCACTTCTCGCCCATCGATTACGCCTTTCTTAACCTACGCAGATAACCGCGAACTACGTGAGAAACTATATAAAGGTTATATCGAGCGTGGCAATAATGATAACGCTAACGACAACAAAAAGATCCTAGCCAAAATGGCCGCGCTGCGTGCTGAACGCGCGCAGTTAATGGGTTACAAAACCCATGCTCATTTTGTTCTAGAAGAGCGAACAGCTAAAACGCCTGAAAATGTTTATACCTTACTAAACAAAATCTGGCCTGCCGCATTAGCACAAGCAGAAGCAGAAGTTGCTGACATGCAAGCCCTTATCGACGCAGAAGGCGGTGATTTTAAGCTAGCTGGTTGGGACTGGTGGTACTACTCAGATAAAATCCGTGTAGCAAAATACAGCTTCAATGAACAACAAACTCGCCCATACTTCTCGCTTGAAAACACTTTGCAAGGTGTGTTCTACACCGCAAACCGTTTATTCGGCATTACATTAAAAGAGCGTACCGATCTACCTAAATACAATGATGAAGTACGTACTTGGGAAGTGTATGACAAAGACGGCGAGCTAATGGCTATCTTTATGGGCGATTATTTTGTGCGTGACAGCAAGCGTGGTGGGGCATGGATGAACTCTTACCGTCAGCAGTACAACATGAACGGTGTAGAATCTAAACCAATTATTGTTAACGTGCTTAACTACCCTCGTCCAGCCGGCGATGAGCCAGCACTGCTAACCTTTGATGAAGCAAGCACGCTATTCCATGAATTTGGTCACGCACTACATGGCATGCTTTCAGATGTTCAATATCGCTCACAAGCCGGTACGTCGGTACCACGTGATTATGTAGAGTTCCCATCACAAGTAATGGAAAACTGGATGACTCAGCCTGAAGTACTGGCCCAGTTTGCTAAACATTACAAAACAGGCGAAGTGATCCCACAAGAGCTAGTTGAAAAGATCCAAGCAGCAAGCAAGTTCAACCAAGGCTTCGCAACTGTTGAGTACATGGCAGCAACAAAGCTTGATTTAGACTGGCACACTGTGACTGACTTTATGCCAAAAGATGCGGCAAAATTTGAAGCCGAGTCTCTAAACAAGATGGGATTAATTGCTGAAATTGCACCGCGCTACCGTAGTACCTACTTCTCGCATATTTTTGCTGGTGGATACTCAGCGGGTTATTACAGCTACATCTGGTCTGATATTTTAGGCGCTGATGCCTTTGAAGCCTTTAAAGAAAATGGAATTTTCGATAAAGCGACCGCTGATGCGTTTAGAGATAACATCCTATCTCAAGGTGGCAGTGAAGATCCTATGCTGCTTTACAAGCAATTCCGTGGTAAAGAAGCAGGCATAGACCCATTGCTTCGCAGTCGTGGGCTATTAGCTAAGTAAGCTATCAGCACGATTTAGCAAAAAAGGTACGTCAATGACGTACCTTTTTTATAAGAAAATGACTAAGCTGCTGGAATTAACAACTGATAAAGCCAACGCGCGCCGTAAAACCCTGCTGTCAACCCCGCCAAAATACCAATTACAAACATAAATAACTTGAGCCGCTTTCGGTTTAGCTCTGAAACGAGTTCAGCAAGCTCGGCGTCTAGCTCAATCTCTTTAACTGAAGTCCTATTAGGTTCCATCGTTAAGCCATTCCTTGTCAATAATGCTTTGAGGACAATAGCACTATTGTAGACTAGTTAAAGTTAACTATAGGTATTCAATTTGGTGTGCAAATGTTTCAAAGCCATTATCTACAACCATTCTATTCCACTTCGAAACGGCACTGCTTATTGGGTTGTGCCAGTTTAATATCATGCTGATTTAATACTTGCTCAGTTAGTTTTATGAGCTTATGTCTATCGACAAGGGCACGATTCAAGGCTGCAGGAGAGTCAAACATAAACCGGATAACTAGGCTACTAGATACTTATGCAAAATCGACCTGGTGGGTTAACCAACTAAAACCGCTATCCTGCAGTTTTGCTCGCTCACATACAATGGTTAACGCGCTACAAATTAATTTATCAATTTTCTTTTCTGTTTTAGTCATTCATAGCCCTCTGTTTTTATTATCGCCTTAGCTTATCAGTATGTGCTGCTCACACAAACGAGTAGCCATTCATAATGATTGAATTTCAGTTTCAGACGCGGTAAAACAATAGTTACCATCAGATAAAAAAGTCATGAATGTGAGCACTCTTCCCTATTCTCAATCTTGTGAAAATAATAAATCAGCCATTGCGGCAGTGATAGAGCCTTGTTTTAGTCAAGCTACCCAAGTCATAGAAATAGGCAGTGGCACCGGCCAACATGCGGTGCATTTTGCCAAATTGATGCCCCATTTAATTTGGCAAACCACTGATCAAAGCGCTTACCATGCGGGTATCAATGCTTGGCTAGCCGAAGAGCCAAGCCCAAACTTACGTCCACCGCTTACCCTCGATGTTAGCCAACCATGGCCGGTTAAAGCGCTCGGAAAACCGATTATTGACGGCATCTTTAGTGCAAATACCTTACACATTATGTCTAAAGCTATGGTTGAGGACTTTTTTAAAGGAATCGGCGAGCATTTGGCGCTACACGGGCAACTGTGTATCTATGGTCCGTTTAACTATAATGGCCAATACACCAGCGATAGCAATCGTAACTTCGATTTATGGTTATATGAGCAAAATAATCAAAGCGCTATTCGCGATATAGAGTGGATTATTGATTTAGCCAATCAGCAGGGCATAGTGTTGATCACAGATCACCCTATGCCTGCCAATAACCGTTTACTTCACTTTGAAAAGCAGCGTGAAATATAAACCGCAGTTCACATTTAAGCCGCTAATATCTGGCGTAACTCACACAGGCTACTCACTTGGTAATCTGGCGTAATGTCATGGGGCTTTTCAGCACCATGACTATTAAGCCAGCAGGTATGAATACCGGCATTAATGCCGCCTAAGATATCCGAATGCGGGTTATCTCCCACCATTAATACCGAGCTTCTCTCAGGATCACCCATCATAGATAACGCATGATTAAAAATTCCGACATCGGGCTTGGCAATTCCCACCTCTTCTGAGATCACTAACGGCGAAAACCGGTTGGCTAAGCCCACTTTTTCCAAACGCACGTTTTGCAACTCTGTAAAGCCGTTGGTAATGATCCCCATATTCACTCGCCCTGTTAGCGAATCAATCAGTTCTTGTGCCCCGGGGAGCAGTTGACAAATGTCCGCCATAGCGCTTAAAAAGCCGCTATTAAGCGTTTGAGTTGAAACTGTTAGTTTGTCTGCCCATTCGGTAAAACGAATATTTTGTAGTTCTTGCGCGGTCAACTTTCCATCTTGATAGTCAACCCAAAGCGGTTGATTAACCGCTTGGTAGTGAGCAAAATCTTGCAGGGTAAAATCAACATCAAATCGAGAAAACATCAGCTGTAAGCCTTGAAAAGCATCAAAATGAAACAAGGTCTCATCAGCGTCAAAAAGTACCCATTTATACTGCATGTCTATCCTAATTAAATGAATACAGCAATCGCTGTTTATTTTTGTAAATACCGCCCTAAGTGAAAGAGCGATACATAATACCAATCAACAAAAACATTAACCCGCACTGCGAAAATATAGTGGTTTAGAGGCACCGAGTGAAAAGCTCTGATTAGAGCAAGCTCTAATACTGATTGGCATAGGGTGCGCCAAGGTTAGCTCAGTTGTCCCCTCCTTGTCTAACCCATTTATCAAGGCAATAAAAAGCGCCTATCGTAATCAAATTTACGCTAGACGCTATATTGGCCGTTTATTTACAGTAACTGTTGCAGCTAGATTTCGACACTTAATTATACTGTGGTTCTATTACAACCCGCTGAATGACTAAAAAGCGCTATCAGCAAACTCAATAATATCTTCGCTGGCTAGCTCTATTTGCTTAACTAAGCTTGTTGTTTGCACCGCCCAATAACCCATAAAAAACTTAGCCGTTGCCAGTTTATCATGGTAAAAAGCACTATTTTTAGCGCCTTCATCTAAGCGCTGTAGCGCTTTTTCCGCCATTCGAGTCCACATCCAAGCTAGCGCAGTGATCCCCGAAATTTGCAAATAAGCCATAGAAGCTGCGCCAATCACATCAGGATTTCTCGCTGCCTGAGTCACGATATAGTTGGTTGCTTTTTCCAGATCAGCAGCGGCACTCATTAAACCTGTAATGTAAGGTTTCATGGCAGTTTGCTGACTATTAGCTGCGATCAAATTTTTAACTAATTCAGACCATAGCTTAAGGGTTTCGCCTTTATCTGCCAGTAGTTTTCGCCCAACAAGATCTAAAGCTTGTACGCCATTGGTTCCTTCATAAATCATCGCGATTCGACTATCACGCACAAACTGCTCCATGCCCCACTCATGAATATAACCGTGACCACCGAAGACTTGTTGCGCATCTACGCAAGCTTTAAAACCGAGCTCTGTAACAAAACCTTTTACAACAGGTGTAAATAAGGCAGCTAATTGCGCGGCGGATTTCGCTTGTAAAGGGTCACTATGTCGCTCAGCCTCATCAAGCCACAAAGCTTGCTGGCCCATTAATGCACGGCAACCTTGATTAAATGCTTTTTGCGATAACAACATTCGTCGCACATCACCATGGACTAATATGGAGTCAGCCGCTTGCTCTGGCTGTTTTACGCCACTTAATGCCCGCCCCTGCACACGATCTTTGGCATAAGCTAACGCATTTTGATAAGCAATCTCAGACACGCCTAAGCCTTGTAAACCAACACCTAACCTTGCTTGATTCATCATGGTAAACATCGCGCGTAAGCCTTGGTGAGGTTCCCCCACCAGCTCACCGATAGCTGCATCAAAGTTCATCACACATGTTGAATTACCGTGGATCCCCATCTTATGCTCAAGACTTGCGGCACTGACATTATTTGGCTCGCCTAAGGTACCGTCGTCATTGATGAGCAATTTAGGCACCACAAACAGAGAGATCCCTTTCACCCCTTTTGGCGCATCTGGAAGCCTTGCTAGCACCAAATGAACAATATTGTCGGTAAGATTATGATCACCAGAGGAGATAAAAATCTTCTCACCACTAATCGCATACTTATCATCAGCAACAGGAGTGGCTTTTGTCCGCAATAGCGCCAAATCCGTTCCTGCATGAGACTCTGTAAGGTTCATGGTGCCAGTCCACTCACCACTAACTAACTTTTCTAAATATTTCGCTTTTAGCGCATCATTACCATGAGCATGAATAGCAGCGTAAGCACCATGAGTTAAGCCTGGATACATAGCAAAAGCCATATTGGTTGCAGTCTTCATCTCAGTCGCAAACACGCCAACAACTTCAGGAAGTCCTTGCCCCCCATACTCAGGATCACAGGTGAGAGTTGGCCAACCGTTATCAATGTACTGTTGATAAGCATCTTTAAAGCCTTGCGGCGTAACAACCTGACCATTTTCTAATCGGCAGCCCTCAACATCGCCACTACCATTTATTGGTAACATAATCTCAGTGCTAAAATCAGCTACACCTTGAAGTACGGCATCAATTAACTCAGGGTCAATCTCTTCAAACCCTTGCAGTTCGGGCTTTTGATAAATATTCAGTAACTCTTGCAAAATAAACTGATAGTCTTGCATTGGCGCTTGGTAGATAGGCATAAAACATCCCTTTTTTATCGTTTCTTATAATTAATGGTCGGTGCTCTGACCAGCTTTTAACCAACATAACCAAATTTGTACAAAAACACAGCTACTTTTTGTCTCGTTAATGAGTGTTCCCGCGAACTCGCAGCCACCGCCACGAATGCAGAGCTCACTCACTTCCCCCGAAAACGGATCTCAGCCAATTATTCAGTCGCGTAATTAGACGCTAAATCACTCAGTTGGCAGCATTAAGCTCGTTTTATCTTGCTAATTAGCTTTTGTTTGCTCAACAGAACAGCATTACCGCAAATACGTGTAAAAGAATGCTTATCGCGCTTAAAAAAACGGGGTAAGCTAAGCGAACTAAATGATGATAACGCTTTGAAAGGACAACACCTCATGGGTTCGGTCACAACCAAAAAACACGAAAATGGATTAGACTACGTCGATGTAAATACCCCTTTGTGTAAAGCTCGAATTTTTCTTCAAGGTGCACAAATTGATTATTTTGAACCTGTAGGTCAAAAGCCACTACTGTGGGTTTCAAGTGCAGATGATTATCAACCTGGAAACGGAATTCGAGGCGGGATCCCGGTCTGTTGGCCTTGGTTTGGTATGTCCGACAATCCAGACTTTCCTCAACATGGTTTTGCCCGTACTCGTATTTGGTCACTAGAATCAGTGAAAATGCACGATCAAGTTGTTGATCTAAAGTTTAGCCTTAACATTAGCGAAGAAGATAAACAGTACTGGCCCCACGATACTGAAGTCGCAGTGTTAATGACACTAAGCGATACCTTAAGCGTCAGCCTAGTTAATACCAATCACAGCGATTATGAAGTAAGCCTCACTCAAGCATTACATACCTATTTCCCTATTGAAGATATCCATCAATTAAAGGCTACAGGCTTTAGCGGAGCTAAATATATTGAGTTTGGTGAGGGACCTTTCCCACAACAGCAAGATGACGTTGATTTCATCAAAGAAACTGACCGTGTATATACCGAGTTAGCAGAAGTTCAACAGTTGCATACACCCAATGGCATCATTGAGGTTAAGCGCGAACATAGCAGTAGCGCTGTACTTTGGAATCCTTGGATTGACAAATCAACTCGTTTGTCACGATTTAACAGCGATGATTATCTCACTATGGTTTGCTTAGAAGCTGCAAATGTACTTGAAGATAACGTTGTTTTAGCGCCAAACGAAAGCCACACTTTAACAACCCACATTCGTTGGAAGTAAGCTCCTAGTGAGCTTAATCAGTAGATAACTGATAATGTTAACTTGGTCAGCAGTGTCATTTGTTCACTGCTGACCATTTAAGTTAATTTGCCCCTCTTTTCCACTCATATTGATGGCTCACCAAGTCAATTGATATCCAACTGCTCTCCTAGCATTGGACCGCTAAATTGAGGTGTTGTATCACTATGATGCTCACAATTATGAGTATTCACAGTCGCGATAGAAAATACAAAAATAATAAAGAACAATAGATTACCAAATAAAAGGTAAGGCAAATTTCCTGAAGTTCTTATTGCTATGGCTACACCCGCCACTAAATTTAACCCTAACAATGCAAACATCATATTGACTAGCAAGTCTGCACTCTCTATCACATGCAAATAATGAAAAATTGCCATTAACACCAATAAGCAGCTGCAAACAGCAGGAACAAAAATTAACAACCACGCAAGATTTCTCAAAGTTAACCTCATATTTGTCAATACTGCTGACTAAATCTGTAACCTACAAAGTTTTTTAGCCAAAAGAACAACGAAACGGATCCGTCACGCTCTTTGTTGAGCAAATCAGTAACAAATGGTTCAACTTGTATCAGTCAAACTTGCAATCTGCGTCCTTTTATTCGAACTACATCACATTTTATCAGCTATCGTCAGCGACTCTCAGTCATCACAAACAAAGCAAAACCCGTAAATTAATGTGTTTTGTTGCTGATTTAAGGTGTTAGAATCAAGTGACTATACTCAGGAGCAGCCAGTTACAAATTTCCACTTCAATGGCATACAGCAACAAAGCTAAGTTTTAGCAAACAACAGATGGGATCTTGCCAGTGCAACAGGCGAAACAAAAATCTTGGCGGCAACAAGCGAGTCGATACCTAATCATCGCTTTGGTTAGCTGTGGATTAATGATTGCTATCGTGTTGGGGATAACGCTGAAGTTCTACCAAAAGATCGCTCTTGACCTTGCTAACCACTATTTAGCTAACTATAACACGCAAGTCTCACAGCTCGCTTTTCGGCCCAAAAGCTTAAATCAATGGCATATTTCAAACATAAAACTCAAGGTTGATGACACTGACATCACCCTAACAAATGTCGATTTAAGCTTTGCCAAAGACACAAAACCTTGGATGATGAAGGTCAGCGATGTAAAGGCTTTATCTGTTGATAATGTCGAGGTTGAGCTGGCACCTGATGCGTTATGGCTTTCAGAGTCATCGTCTAATGCTACGGGGCCTGCTGTTGGTCTTGATTTTGATTCTCTGCCCGAGCTTAAGCTTAATCACACCCGTATTACCCTTAAAGGCGTTGAGCCTGATAGACTGACAGTGGATCTACAAAACCTCAGTTTAAATAAATTTGGCCAACTTAATAGCCAGATTAATGTTAATCAGAAGCCGCTACTGACATTAGCAGCAGAGCTAAGTGACACTAAGTGGCGTACACACAGCAGCTTAGATATCGGCTTATTACACTCTTTTATTCGACAACTTGCAGCAAATGAGCAGGTGCTATTACACAACAATAGCGCTGTAGCGGCTTCAGGCCAAAGCCTACTAGCACCGCTATATCAGCTTGCTGAAGCAATAGATAACAAACATATTCAGATTAATGCCATTCTCAATTCGACATTAAGCTTGGATCTAAAAACAGCGCAAATTAGCTCACAGCACAATTTTAGCCAAACCAGTATAGTATTGGAAAATTTTGCACACGCTGTGCTAAAACCAATAAGTCTTGATCCTGACAAAGAAAATAAGCACACAGATATAAGCATCGATATATCAGGCCATATTACTGAACCCACACTCACTTTGTCTGCTTTTACGCTGCCGCTATCGGTTGAGAGTGATGCTCAGCTACAAAAGCTCCTCAAAAAACTCAATGACAAGCCACTTGCCCAAGGGTTCAGCCAGTTGTATCAACAGTTGCGTTTAACTAGCAAAACAGAGCTAGCTCGCCAAACAATGCATCCAGAATTTGTGCTCAGTTTATCTAAAGGTTTAACTTATCGCTTTGCAGAAAATACGCTAATGGCACCGTCGCTATCGCTCAGCCTTAAACACAGTAAACTTCAAGCAGAAATGGCCTTAGAAGCGATAACTTTGGCAGCAAACAACACAGAATCAAGTTTCCAACTCGATGCTGATTGGCTATTTAGCGCAAACCATGAGCAAACATTAATCCTCAACAATTTGTGGCCAACGCTTAAGCAACTCCCCTACCAAATCAGTTTTGATAACTCGACCGTTAGCCTTGGCGGCAGTTTGGCGTTTAACCAATCAGCGACGGCTCCTCAGTTCACGATTAGCCTTGCTAAAGGTGCAGAGCAAATAACAAAAGGGATCTTACTCACACAGTTAACCACTCAAGGTAAGCGAACACAAAATGAACCAGAAGACGCAATAAAAACCAAGCTACACATTGCCCAGACTCAATTAACTCTCAATTCAGCGATTAACTATCAATTAAAACTAGCTGATAAAGCTGAAACTATTAATCACAGTACACTGACTTTACCTAAATTAAGTTATAAGTTAACTGACCTAAATGCTAAATTGCTAACCCACAATGAGCTTGAGCAACAATATGAACTGAGTATCGCCAACGCGAAACTTGAGCTACACAAACTGATGCAGCTAGCATTTAACTCAGCAAGCAGCGACATTACGTCAAACCCTATTCAGAAAGCTAAACAGCAACACACTCAAGCGCGTATATCGCTTGCACAACAGTTACTCTCACATAAGCTGAGCAACCAATTAAGTATCGACGTAGCAGATATTAAGCTCGATAAAGCTGGCTACAACCGCCCCGAAACCAAAAGTAACCAAAATAAACAATTTGCTAAGAGACGCCATTCAAAACAAAAGCTCGCTGAATTTAACTCAATTAAGCTCTCACAAAGCTTGCGTTTGGACCAACAACAAATTCATACTGATGAACTATGGCAAATCAACGATTTAAGCTTAACTAGCCAACATGGCCTCGCCCTCCAGCCTAGTAACTTAAAACATTTCAGCCTTAACGGTGACTGGCAATTTAATAGCGAGTTTGCACCTATCTTGGCTTTCTTAAGCCAAACAGATAGTTTACCTGATGCTCTTGAGATCGATGGTAACGCAGAGGTTGCTTTGCACTATCAATTACAACAAAGCCAAAATCTCGCATTTAACGCAAGTTTAGCGCCGCAGGTGCAAGAGATCAGCGGAAGTGTAAATAACCTGCCGTTTGAAGGCGGTAACATGAGCACTCAATGCCAATTTAACTGGCAGCAAGATCACCACAAACAACGTAAAAGTGTTTTTAACTGCGACAATATTAATCTATCACTGCAAGCATTTAACCCTGGCGTGTTAATCACAGATATTGGTGCTGTAGCAGCTGTAAAGTTTGAAAGTGGCTCATATGCGGCTGAATTAGAAAGCGAGTCAAATAATGAGCCATCGAAAAACAGTAATAACCTGGCTTTAGCTAAACATTTACTTGGTGTGAAACAGGCATCTGTAGCATTAACAGCAAAAGGAGATTTACTAGGAGGTCAATTATTGATCCCTCAGTTTCAGTTAAATCTGAAACAACCCTCCTCCGCATATTTTGTACTACAACAGATCGATCTCGATCAACTACTTGCAATCCAACCACAAGTTGGTATTGCAGCAAGTGGTATTTTTGATGGGGTTTTGCCTGTACGTATAGAAAATGGCAAGGCCAGTGTTAGCGGCGGTCAACTAGCAGCTCGCGCCCCAGGAGGCTTAATTGCTATCGGTAATAACCCTGCTGTTGAGCAAATGCGTCAAAGCCAACCCTATTTAGAGTTCGCTTTTTCTGCACTGGAACACCTTAACTATTCACAACTGTCGAGCACCTTTGATATGGATCCCCTTGGAGATGCCATACTTAAGGTCAACGTAAAGGGAAAAAGTCGCGGCATTGAACGCCCTATCCACTTTAACTATTCTCAAGAAGAGAACATGTTACAGTTACTGAGAAGCTTACAAATCGGCGATAATTTACAAAATCAAATCGAACGCGCAATAAACTAATTAAAAACCAATAACGGCTTGTATTAGCCCTTTTATCTCTTTATAAATTAACGGATACCAATATGGTTCAGTCAAATAAGGAAAGGATAAGCCAATGAAAACATTGCATCGTCCTAAAACACTACTCAGTGTCATGTTAGCGCTCTATGCGTTGGTGGGTTGCAGTCCAACGGTTAAAATTGAGCCACCAGACAAGCCGATAGTCATCAACCTCAATGTTAAAATTGAGCATGAAATAAAAATCAAAGTCGACAAAGAACTCGATCAACTGTTGGCCGATGACGAACTCTTTTAAGCAAAGGAATAATAGGAGACCCCCCATGAAGTCAAAACTAGTTGTGCTTATTGCCAGCCTATTACTTAGCTTTAATGCCTTTGCGATATCTTTACAGGACGCCAAAGCACAGGGCTTAGTTGGCGAGCAAATTAATGGTTACCTTGGTGTCGTTAAAAACTCTGCTGAAGCCAAAGCAGTGGTAAGCTCGGTCAATGCCAAACGCAAATCCCATTATGAAAAGATCGCCAACAAGAATCAGATCTCTGTCAGCGACGTCGCGAAACTCGCAGCCGAAAAAGCGATCCAAGCGACCAAGAAAGGCCACTATATTCAAAACAGATCGGGCAACTGGGTTAAAAAGTAAGCCGATTTTATCTGCTTTTAACACTCACGCTCCATTTTAGTCATGTTGGCAGCTGTATCGATTTGGACTGCCAACATGACTCACGGTTTCGCTATCACCACAGTCCTACCCAGCTATTGAAACCCTAGCTAGACTCAGCTATTATCGCCATTTTCTTATCTAGTTGATTAATAATGACAAAATATACAGAATACAAAGTTGTTCATATTGTTGAAGGTGGCTGTGGCACGATTTTTCTTGGTGCTAGCGGCCTACCAATCCAAAAAATCGAAGCCGAAATGAATAAGTACGCTCAAGACGGTTGGCAGGTTGTTTTCCAAGTATTAGAGCAAAAGCGCTTCATGCTATTTTGGAAACGCGAAGCTGTCATACTGACCCTTGGGCGATAAGTTTGTTTAAGCAAATATCCCTCAAACTGATCCACCGCTACCAAGCTAGTGGTGGTTCAAAGAAGCTATTAAATATTGAGTGTAATTTCGAGCCTACCTGCTCAGAATATACCAAGCAGTGCATTATAAAATATGGTGCGCTTAAGGGCTGGCAACTTGGATTATCGCGTATTAAGCGCTGTAATCAGCCTGATCTTTGCCACAAAATATTTGACGAGGTGCCTTAGTGCAGTACTTACAGCCATGGGATGAATTAGAAGACCAAGAAGAGCAATTGCGAAGCCGAGTCAACGCCTTAACCACTGAACAGAGAAAAAACTATTACCGACAGCAAGCGGCTCAGCTTAAAGATCCTGATACTTATGCCTCTCTAAACTGGTTATTTTTAGGCGGTTTTCATCATCTCTACTTAAAAAAATATCGTTTATTCGCCATTGAGCTCAGCTGTTTAATCATAGCAATTATCGGCCTATGTCTGGGTTTCTACTATGCAGGGTATTTACTGATTGCCATTGCCATTTTCGAATTACCACAACTATTTTTCTCACAAAAAATCGCGCGGCAATATAACTATCAGGTTTCATCTGAATTATTAAAAAAGATAATGTCATAGCAATCATTAATGCGTAAGTTCAATTCGTTAGAGAGCAGCTTAACTTTCTAGCATTAACATGAAACATCGCTCAAATCAGTTCAAAGGAGAGAACCGTGAAATTACTTACCGTCGCAGGGACATGCACCGCATTAGCCTCAGTCACTCACCTGATGATTATAGTTGGAGGTGGCAACTGGTATCGTTTCTTTGGCGCAGGCGAACAAATGGCGACAATGCAAGAACAAGGTTCATCTTACCCTGCAATGGTAACATTCGTCATCGCTTGTATTCTGGCTTTATGGAGTTTATATGCATTCTCTGGCGCAAAACTCATTGCCAAACTGCCCTTTACCAAATCTGTATTAACTATCATAAGCTTAATATTTCTAGCCCGAGGCTTATTAGCTATTCCTGTTGTTATACTGGCAGACTCACCTTATATGGCAGAACTAGCAAGTAACATGGATTTTATGATTATATCCTCGCTAATTTGCCTAATAATCGGCAGCTGCTACGCACTAGGCACCTATCAATTAATGCGTGAAGTAAATAGTTGATAAGCAGCATGAACCCGTTCACTTTTGCGTTACATTAGAATATGTTGAATGACTAACAAAGACTACGTCAACCAAGAGCTGCAAAAACACAAAACATAACAATAGAAGGATAATGTTACATGGAGTTTATCGAGCCCTACAAAATTACCGTATTAGTACTCGGGTTAAGCGGAATTTTATTTTGGTTGCAACTGGTTATCGTTGATATATTAGGGATTAAAGCTAAGCACACTCCAGGGTTTGCCATTGCGCAAGATCATCAGCAACTGCTGTTTAGAGCAAATCGAACACTGGCTAATAGTAATGAAAGCGTTGGTATTTTATTATTACTGGTGACATTCGCCATACTCTCTAATGCCAATCCAACTTGGTTAAATAATGCAGCAATGGCGTATTTTATCGGCCGAGCCAGCCATATGCTATTTTACTATTTCAATATAAAACTAATGCGCAGTATTGCTTTTGCTGTGAGTTTAATTGCATTACTGCTGATGTTTATTGCAGGTTTAATGAGTTACAGCTAAAACAGGCCCTTAAACAAGTGATAGATTAAAGCTTATTAAAATCTCTATCGAGCAAGGCGTCGAGTAATAATTCACCTTGCTCATTAACCCTAAACTCGCCGTATTTAGCCCATTCAAAACGTTCAGCCTGCCCCTCTTCGAAGAAAAATGCATTGCTGGCAAACTTTATCCTGTTATTACGCAGTCGGTACTGGATCTTAATGAATTCATTATTATCAATTGAGGTATTTGAAGCAGGTTTATCATCAACTGCAACTAAGCTCGCCACTTGATTATTATCAAGGCTTACCTTTATAAAACCCGCCTTATTATTGCTTTGCATTAGCTTTGAAATATCAGCGGCTATTGCGTAGTTCAGCACCATATAGTCCCCTTGCATTAACGACCGCGGGTCTATCGGAGCCAAGGTTAACCGCACAACCTTGCCATTGGCTAAATGCTGCTCTTTCTGAAAAATATCCCAATTAACCAACACCAGCAGAACTAACACTGTGGCGACAACAAGGTAAATTGGCCACATAACGGTTAGCTTACTGTTTTTAATATTGCGCTTGGTCATACTGTTACCTAGTTCTGAAGAGTTCTTGTGCACCATTTACACAGTTTTTTCATTGTTGTGGGGCATTTTTGTTAGCGCCCATTTTACCAACAATAACACCACGCCTAGGGCAACTAACCCTATAGACTTGTCTAACAAAGGCTGTTGTAAGCTGTAATAATACCAACTGATGAAGCTAAAAACCCCGATAACTCCTAAGGTAAACAACAGTTTTTCTGCCACATAAAATCCGACAATTAAGATTAACAATGCAGTTAGTAACCCCTTCATTTCAATAGACAATAATGCCACTAGCGCCAGCGCTATTAAGCAAAAAAGGCCTTGTTTGCTCAAGAATGGGATCTCAAGGGATTTAAGAATATGGTAGATCACAACTCCGGCAATCAATAAAGCAGAAACAACAGCGATGATATTTGAATTGGACGACACAGTAGTTAATTCACTGATCCGCTCAAAATCACTGTGTTGCATTAACAGCGGAATTTGCACTAGCACTAAGCATACGGCTAGCATGTAACCTAACCCATGCAATTTTGCAAAGTGGCGGTTAAATTTGCCTAAGTTAAGCCATATTGCACTGTAGGCAACGCAAAGAACTGGCGCAACAAACTCAAGCCAATCCAGTTCATAAGCAATCGCGGCACCACAGACTAATAACAAGAAGCTGACAATGACTTGATGGCTATAATGCTCAATGACAAGCCAATTGATAAAGAGTATTAGCGCCACACAAAAATGCCAATAAACACCGGTATTGGGCTCAAACCACGCGGTTAAACCGTAAGCTAAAGACATTAAGCCACACAAATTAATAGATAATGCCAGTTGATTAGCAAACAACTGTGAATGCACATTAGTGCGGTAAATCATTATCGCTATCAGGTTATAAATAACACCTATGACAAACGCAAAGCCTGTATCCAGTTCGTCATATACAAGACCAAAGAAGGTAATGGTAAACCCCAAAATAAACAATGATGCAATCCAAGCCCCCACTGACTGCATAAATTGGATATACCAAGGGCTTTTCACCTCAGTCTCAATAGTTGCTGAGGGCTCATACCTTTCCACATTCACTTTTGACTCTGTAGCTAAAACACTGCTCTGCCGCTCTATGTTAATAAGTTCATCATTAGCTAACTTAGTCCATAGCGCGGCTTCAGCTTGCTGTTCTGGCTGACTAAATCGTCCTTGCAAAAGCGTATTTAGCATGATGCTTGCGCTCCTTTACTGAAGACTTTATGACGCTGCTTAAGCCACAGCGTTATACCCGTTGTGGAACCTATAATGCTGAACCCAACCAAAAAGAACATGGAAACTAAATCACTACTCTCCACAGCCACTCGAATAAATAGGCAATTAACCACTGTCACTAAGCTGTAGCCACCAATTGCAAGAGGGAAAATATCTTTTAGTTTATAGTTATAAAGCAAATAACCCAGACAGATTAATGCTGTATAAACAATAAGCCACAAGCCTGTAGCTTCATCAAACAGTGCTTCTATTGACAACATGGTAATGGCAGCGAGCGCAGCTAATATGGTCAGTTGCTGCAATAGCGGTAGATTAAATCTGGCTTTCAATACTAAGTCTGTTGTAAAAAATCGACCGTTAAGCAGGCAACAAGCGAGATGTAAACAGAGGTTAAGCGCAAATAACACGGCCACCATAGTCGATGAGCCAAACAACAGCTCCATCGAACCTGGAAAAGTTTGAAAGTACAGCACTAGCGCTAAGTTAACTAATCCTGCCAGCAGCAACCATAACAACTCATTACCAGACACAAATGCCAGCGGCAAAATAAACAGTGACCAAATAGCAAACAACTGCCAAGGATCTGCTCCAGTTTGATAGGTTTGACCAACCAAGGCTAACAAACTACCAATAATTAATGCCGATATAAGTAATATTGCATTAGCCGAGGTAAACCCAAAACCATGATGATCTCCTGCGCGTATCGCTCGACGACGCACAATGACATAAGCGGTTATAGAACACAGCAGTAGGATTTCTACCAAGGCAAAACGTGCAAACGCTCCCATGGTTTGCCAATTGGCTGCGACAAAAAACACAATACCAGAGCCGAGTAGTAATCCTCCGAGCCAATTGAGTAATAAGCTTATCAGCGCAGACCATTGGTTAGCCGTTGCAATATTGGTTTGTGACTCTTGCGCCGTTTCTAGTGCTTTAGGTAAACAATCTTCAGTTATCAGTCCTTGCTCAAACCAGCGTAATACTGTCGATTTTAAATTTTTCACAGGTTACATCCGTTAACTATCAGCATATTACAGCGAATTATCCTAATAGTACCTGCTAGCGTGCTACGAACAAAGGCAAATAATACCTATAATCCCCCCAACTCGATTGTTGCAAGCTGAATTCAATTGTGAACGTCACCTAAAACGCAAAAGGATACACTAGGTACCCTTTTCGTTTACGCGCCACAATATGGTTTTATCTGTAATTAGTCTTCTACTGGCACACTGGCTAAGTTATCTTCAGCCCCTTGCTCTACCTTTGCATTTTGTTGCTCTTCAGTTTTCAACCAAGTCATGAATAACTCGTACCAAATTGCCAAAACAACTGCGCCAAGGAAAAGCCCTATGATCCCAGCCGTCAGCATGCCACCAATGGCACCGATAAGAATAACCGGCATAGGCACATCAACGCCGCGCCCCATCAACATTGGCTTTAACACACTATCAGACACACCTGCCACCAATACCCAAACGGTAAAAATAGTGGCAGGTGTGGAGTCATGAGTTGAAAACACATAAAAAATCAGCGGTAATACTACGATTAACGGTGGTAACTGAGCGATCCCTAGAATAAAAATAATAAAGGTAAATAACCCTGCAGCAGGAATGCTAAAAGTAAATAACGCAGAACCGATCAAGATCGACTGAATAAATGCCACACCAACAACACCGAGTAATACGCTACGAATGGTTGCAGCGGTTAAGCTCGCCCACTCTTCACCATGGCTACCCGCAACCTTTACAGCAACTGTTTTAACTGCGGCAGCGGACTTTTCAGCGTGGGCCATAAAGCCACCGGCTATAGCCAGAGAAATAATAAACATCACCAAGGTGCCTAAACTACTGCCAAGCATTGCTGCTGAAGCTGTCACTGCTGATTTAATTTGTGGCAGAAAATGCATAACGGCTTTTTCAAGATTGGTGGCAAACAGCGCCCACACTTCATATAACTGTCCACCGACTAGCGGGATATCGGCGATTTTCTGAGTGGGGCCGGGAATATCTACCTCACCCGATTGAAGTACTTCAATGGAGTGCGAGATACCTTCAAATATTGAACTGGTAACAATCCAAAACGGTGCGATTAGCAAAGTGATCCCAGCAAAAGCGAGTATGGTTGCAGCCAATCCTCGCCGGCCTTTCAACGCTCGCTCAAGTTTTTGTGTCATAGGCATTAGCGCAACCGCAATAATCGCTCCCCACAGCACAGGAATAACAAATGGCTTAATAATATCAAACGTCCACACAACCAGTATAAAAAGTAAGCCAATTCGTATCGCCGACTCCATCATATTATTGATGAACAATTTGCTTTGATTATGTTGCATCGGGTTTTCCATAGTACTCTTCCTATTGGGTTTCCTTTTGAGCCAGTCCTGCGCTCACCAAACTTGCAACGACAATTGCCATATAAAATACACCGGCAATTGCCTCCATATAAACTGCGACTTGAGCGAAAGGCGTATTGGGGCTGATATCACCATAACCAAGGGTTGTCAGGGTGACAAAACTAAAATACGCCATTTGCGAAAAATTCTGCCCCCATGCACTCTGTTCTATTCCGCTAAAAGCATTAGGAGAAAGTGCCAAAATAAGCAGATACACCAATGCCCACATCAATCCTAGTAATAGAAATAAAGCTATAGAACCAACGATTTTGTTACCATTGACCGAACCTGAAAACAAAATCTGCCTTGCAATGGATCTGAAGGTACCCCAAAAAAAGGCAAACATCAGCCCAAGCATTAATAGGTCAATATGGGCAATATCTGTGTAGCGTTTAAGCACTGCTGCAATCAACCAGATCACTATGAGTGCCTGCATAAAGCGCTTCCAACTTTTATCGATCCCGAGACTGACCACGCAAACTAAAAAGGTCGCTGCAATTGTCCCTTCTAGAAATGTTTCAAGCATGCCATCTGCGACAGATTTTACTAACGATGCACTGAGCAGCAGAACCACAAGCGCTGCTGTCATATAGTAAAAGTTATTCTGTTTAGTGATCTTTCTTTGCAACAACTGGCTCCTTGCTTGTTTTATGCAGATAGCAATCAATAACTTCTGCGCGAATGCTTCCAATACAATAGCTTAGTTTATCGCCAACTGCTGATTTTTTTAACTATTATGAGTAAAACTGCACTACCAAAACAATCAAACTGTTGCCGAAAAAAATAACCCGCAACAAGGTTGCGGGTTACTCTGGCTATACGATAGCGATAATTGACAAATCAATCTCGCTGCAAAGCGATTATCGGATCTAACTTAGCTGCTTTATTTGCTGGGTATAAGCCAAAACCTACGCCGATTGTCATGCAAACACCAAGTGACAATAAAATCGCAAACGGTGACCAAGCGACTGGCCAACCGGCAGCTGATGAAATCACTAACGCCAGCAATAATCCGACGCCAATACCGATAATGCCTCCCGTTGCCGAAATAGCGATACTCTCAATTAAAAACTGACGTGCTATATCTTTACGTTTTGCGCCTAACGCTCTCAGTAGGCCAATTTCGCCTGTACGCTCTAATATGGTAGCGAGCATGATATTCATAATGCCAATGCCCCCCACCAAGAGAGAAATACCCGCAACACAGGCCATAACAATATTAAAGATCTGTTGTGTCTTTTGATGCTGAGCCAGTAAATCCGCGGGGACTACGACATCGAAGTCTTTTTCACCGCCATGACGGCGGTTAAGCAAATGCTGTAAACTTTTCGCAGCCAACGACGGCTCTACACCATCTGCAAGTGCCAATTTAAATGCATCTAACTCACTCTCCAAACTAGCAAACTGCATTTTCTTTAGCGCTGTAGTCAGTGGAATAAATACTTGGTTGCGTTCGCCCCCCAGTTTAACTCCTTGAATAGTTGATTTACTGCCCTCTTTTTCAGATAACACACCCACAACGGTAAACCATTGATGGTTAACTTTAATCAAGCTATTAATTGCGCCACCTTGGGGAAACAAACTTCTAGCAGCCTCAGGGCCTAGCACGGCAACTTGCTGATAATAAAGTTCATCGCTATCAAGTAATGTGCGCCCCTCACCTAAGGGTAAAGAGCTCAACTCGAAATAACTTGGCGTCACTCCGACAACTTGTGCATCACTGCGCCCTTTTAAACTAAACAAGCTAAACACTTTAACGTTTTTCTCTGCGCTCCAGTTTTCAACAAACGGTAAAGTATCGCGAGCACTTTCAATATCCCTGAGACTCAAGCCAATACTATGTTCTCGAATTGACTTTAACGCCTCTCCATCTGCAGGGCGATCGTTGACCACTAGGTTTTTAACCCCCATAGACTCAATCATCTTCAATGCTTCTCGCTCTGCGCCTTCACCCACACTGAGCATAGCAATAACCGCCCCTACACCAAAAATCATTCCTAGTAAGGTAAGTGAGGTACGTAACTTATGATGACGCATCTCATCAAAAGCCTGCTTAATTCCTTCCCAGTACACCCCTATCGTTCGCTTAGATTGTTGAGTATTAGTCTTCTGCGCAATTGCTTGGCTTAAGTCCACAGCCTTGGTGTTTCTGGTCATACACGATTCCTTTTAGGCGGTGTAGTTAATGCTATGGTGTCGCCTTGCTGTAACCCTTCAGTAATAACGGTACGATTAAGACTACGATTACCTAATTTAACGTTTTGTTTTTTAAAACCTGCGGAGGTTTTTAAATATACCCAATACTCGCCCGACTTTTGAAACAATGCTTGATTTGGCACTGTAATAACATCATGTAGATCAAGTGCGTGCACCATGGCGTTCACTTGTCGTCCCGGCTGCATAATGTCAACCATGGTTTTATCTAAGCTGACGGTAATTTGAAAGTAATTAACTGGGCTATCTTGCTGTTTGGCTTTAGCTAACGCATCAAGTTGGATAAGCTCACCTGTAAGTGCAAGCTCTGGATAAGCATCAAGATAAAGCGTTACCGGCTTTCCTACAGCTAAGCCCAATGCCTCAGACTCAAGCACATATAATTTTGCCTGCATCTTTGAAGTATCTGGTAATAAGCCGATAGCCATGCCAGACCACATCATATCGCCAGCAACGGGTAACGCACCGTTCCAACCAGGCTGAGCGACAAATAAGCCATCGTGAGGTGCGACTATCTCCATCTGTTTGAGGTTACTTGAATAACGGTTTATTTTCGCTTTATGACCCTGCTGCTTAAGCTTAATAAGCTCTTGCTCCGCAGCAGCTTGAGACCCATGTTGATCTAGCCCCCAGCCATAGAAGTCCATTTTAGCTTCAAGATAATCTTGGTTACGCATCTGATCGATAATATCAATCTTGGTATACACCCGCTCATCTTCACTGAAAAACCTGTCAGCAAGCTCTTGCTCTTCGGCAGTCAACTTAGTATCGGTATTCAAGGTCTTATCAATGGTTTTGTCTTTTTGTGACTGGATCTGACTGTCTAAACCAAGCCTATCGTAATCTAGCTCTTCCATTTCTAAACGAAAGCTTTCACGGGTACCGTCCATTCTAGCAACGACATCGCCAGCCTTTACGCTACTAAAGTTATCCATTATCCATGCAAGCGACTGTGGTCCTCGTAAACCCATAGGTACATTGACTGTGGTGGAATTACTGGCCTCTAGTTCACCTGTTGCCGGTATATCAACTTTAAAGTCAGAACGATTGACATCGATTGTCAGCACGCCATCACTCGAAGGATCACTGCAGGCCGTCATCAACAATATTGCACAAGCAAACAGCCATGAGCGAGATAACAGCCATGAGGGTGAGCCAAGCTTAGTGCTAGCAACATAGCTTGAACTCTGTCTGCGACGATAAAACTTAAACAAATTCATCATGGTAACAGCACCTCATCTCCGACCGCTAAACCCGAGCTAATTACAGCCTGCTCTTTGCCCATAGCCCCTAAGACAACAGAATGCTTGCTATCACTAAATAATCCGGGCTTTAGCACATATGCTTTGCCTCTATCGTAATGTACTGCATCTAACGACAGTAGCAGCTCGGGCGTTTGGTTTGCGATATCAATGCTAATCTTTGCTGTCATACCTGGGCGCATCAACTCAGTATCGACTTGGTCAATACTGGCTACCGCATCAAAAATAACTAAAGGAACATCTTGATTTTTAATACGAAATACTGCTCCCAACTCGGTGATTTTGCCATTAAAGGTTTTATCTGGGTTAGCATCTAAACGGATCTTTAGCGCTTGCCCCACCTTGACTCGGCCAGCTTCAACTTCGGGAATCGTCATGTTGACTTGCATATGCTGCAGATCAGGTATGCTGAGTACTGAGTCACCAACAAAAATATTCTGCCCTTCCGCTAACTTATTACCTTGTTGGTCGTTACCATAAACCACCATGCCATCACGCGGTGCGATAAGGGTTAATGACTTAATACCTTTTTTTAACGCTGCCACTTCAGCAGCAAACTTTTGCTGATCACCAGCTAGCATTTTCATTCGTTGCTCAGCGCTGCGGATCTCCAAATCAATTTTTTGATTAATTAACTTCACTCTATCTTTAGCAATGACCGCATCACGCAGGTATTTTTGCTGATCTATAACAGATACTGTTTCATCAGAAATATCGACCTTCATCTGGCTTTTTTCCTGAGTCATTTTCGCTTCAGCTAGCTCAAGTTTTAGCTCTTGTAACTTTTTGGCATTGCGCAGTTTTGAAGTTTCAATATCTTGGATTGTGGTCGCTAAATTAGCGGACTTCCCTGCGAGCCTTTGGGTTAAGGTTGATGTATCGAGCTGTGCCACTTTATCACCCTTTTTTACTTCAACGCCCTCAGGAGCTAACATTTTGACTTGATACTGCCAAACTCTACGTAAAGCTGGCGGCTTTAGGCTAGTAGTATTGGCTGAAACCAATTCTCCCGTGACCTCAATTTGCTGTTCAAGGATCCCTGACTCAACTTTTGTCAACGCCTTATCAGAACATCCAGTGAGCATTAATGTGATACTGCAGGCGATGATGGTTAATTTATTCATGATGAATGGCCCTCGGTTTCAACAAGCACACTCATGCCGGGAATAATTTCAACTTGCTGATTATTTTCAAACTTAATCGAAACTTTAAACCAGTTACTATCTCCCCATGCAGGCTGCTTACGCGCTTGACGGCTTATATCTTCGATACTGCCACTGAGTTGAATATCCGCTTGTGAGTCAAGCCGTAAATGTACTGGTTCACCAATTGTCAGCCGATCTACATCGACTTCATTAACCCAAGCGACCACTTCTAAATCGTTCAGCGCCGGAATATTAGCGACCTGTCGTCCAATTTGGATATTATCTCCGACCGAATACTTTTTATCGCTCCAAGGATCACGACCATATAAAACCGGACCAGCAATTTCTGCTCGTAACTCTAACTGCTCAATCCCTGATAACGCTTGAGTGAGCTCTAACTGAGCACGTTTTTTATCAATCGCTAATTGCGCAAGCGTTGCTACTGTTTTGTCTTCAACCTCAGATAAAGCTTGTTGTTTCTTAGTCAATTCTGAAGCGGCTTTTAACTGCTCGAATTGATTATCGGCATAGTCTTTAGCAGCAATAAACTCCGCCGGAATGGCTGCATCTAACTGCGCTTTCTCTAACTCAAGCTTGGCTTGTTTAAGGTCAAATTTTGCTTGTAACAGTTGGGCATTTAACTCAATAGATTGGCTTTGTTCTTGCGCGGTCACCCGTAAAAGTGTGCCTTCTAATTGCTCAATACGGTTGTCAATCTCACTTTTATCGAAAATAACCACAACTTGCTCTGGCTTGACTAACGTGCCTTCGGGGATCATCCATTGGATCTGATAACGCCAAGCATCACCAGCCTTAGGAACCAGAAAGGTTTGTGATACAACAGATGCGACTTGCCCAGTGAGCAACAGTGGCATTAACACAGGCTTATCTGCTGTTAAATGTTGTATTGGGGCTGTTGCAACTTGCTCTGTCGCTGCTGCAAATGACGGCGTTATCGCACTAACCAGTGAAGCCAAAGATAACGAAAGCAATACTGGCGAAGTAGACCTTAAATTAAGCCGCATTCTCACCTCGCTCTTCTATTTCAACAATATCGCCATCACGCATACGAATAATTCGTTGAGCATAAGCGGCGACCTCTTCTTCATGGGTCACTAAAATGATGGTTTGACCTGCTTTATGTAACTCAGTAAACAGCGCCATGATCTCTACTGAAGTCTTACTGTCTAGCGCACCTGTAGGTTCGTCGGCGAGTAGAATCGCTGGGCGATTAACTAACGAGCGCGCAATCGCAACCCGTTGCCTTTGACCACCTGATAATTGGTTCGGACGATGATCATGTCGAGAGCCTAAACCGACCCGATCTAATAATTCATGGGCGTAGGCAGGATCTTGATTAGGCTCAGCTGAATATCGCAGTGGCAACAATACATTCTGCAAAGCTGATAACCGCGGCAACAGATGAAAACTTTGAAACACAAAGCCAATCTCTTTATTGCGAACAGCAGATAATGCATCATCATCTAATTCTGCGACCTGTTGTTCATTGAGGCAATAACTGCCTGAAGTCGGCTTATCTAAGCAGCCAATAATATTCATTAACGTTGATTTGCCTGAACCGGAAGGCCCCATAATGGCAACAAACTCATTTCTGGCAATCGTAAAGCTCACTCCGTTGAGGGCTTTTACGCAACTATCACCCATTGGATATTCTTTGGCTAATTCATGGACTGTGATCATAACGGACTCATATAGCAAAGGCTCAAATAGCTAAAGGGTTACTAACCCCTCGCCAAGACAGATAGCGATATCATAACGCTAAGAACAAGACGGTTTAGCAACTGCTCTGCAAAATTTTGTAAATATTCGTAATACTAATGTATTAGACAGCAAATTTTAAAACATGTTACTTAAACACTTTTCAATTAAGGGCGAGTTGTTGACGTTATCATGTCAGCATGGGGATTAAGGTTGAGAATAAGGTATGACATTGCAGCTCCTTGCTATGCTTGTTCAGTTCCATTTGAATCGCTATATACGCTTGACTTAAGTCTGCAGTTAAATAGCTTTGGGGTTTATTATTTTTATAACTAACTACAGCTAATAAGTATGAGTTGCTCTGTATTTTAGCCGTATTTGAATTAACATCTGCAACACAAGCTAACGCTAACTTACATAAAAAACAACCTATTAACTAAATGAATATAATTCACTTTTCAATCCATGAATACTGGCATAGCTTGATTGAGTGTTGATTAAAAACCTAAGTCAAATTCCGCCAGCGAGTAAACCCAATGCAGTAAAAACGGCAATCAGTGCAAACAATAGCCAATGGAATAAACGTTTAAATGAAACCCAGGCATCACTGATAAAAACAATATAAAGCTGCCAGATTGCAAATAAACCAAAATTCAATCCTATAAAAATCAGCATACCGAAACTTTGCATTTCAGCGATTGCGGCAAAGGCGCAGGCAAATAATACAAAAGTAGATAGCAACAAAAACACCGAAACATAATGAAAAGCACAACGCAAAACGACTTTTGCGATGGGGTCAAAATCAGCTTGCATCATGGTCACTAAATACTGCTTCCGAGCGTATGTTAAGTGGACAATGCTTGCCACTAACGCTATACAGCCTGCAATCAGCAAGTAAAAGTTCATCACCTATCTCCTATTTATCAACAGCAGTGAGAAAATTATGCCTACGCTTTTGTATCCGGAATGCACATCTGAAGCTTGCCTAATACCAATTAGTACAAAGATTTGGTCGCTCAGCGAGAGTTTAGCGGCACTGAGACAAGGCAACGAGTGAAGAGCATAGTGATTCTACGTTCAAGCTTGTTAACGCAGGATCAGAGCCGCTAAAACTCGCCATTCTGGAGCGTTTTTGGCTGCCTACTTCTGCGTTGAATAACTTCACAAGGGAACAACCATTCTTTCAATTATTCGCCTTGAATTAGTTTGCCAAAAGCGCTCTGAGTAGATCAACTTCTTATACTAATTGGTATAAAGCACTAGCACAAACCAAGATAAGCATAAACAAGCCCTCATTGAACTCTGCGACAGCAGAGTAGTAGACAGGGCAATTAGGCAGATTATTACAAAGAGATTTAATACTAGCCGTTACAGCGTGAGGATAGTCAAAAAAACTTAAATCAATAAATATAAAAGCAGCTAAAGAGGCTGCTTTTATATTCATTCTATTACACAAACTACTTCGGTTTAAAAACCGCACACAATATTACATTGTCGCCATTGTCCAGTAATCAAGACGCTTTTCTGGTTGCGCGATAATGGTTTTACATTTTTCTTTATATTTACCCATTAACGGTCCAAGGGCGTTACTGTTAGGCATAGACGCTTTATGTTGTTCTAAAGCTTGACTAACGGCTGCTGAGACTTGCGCTTCAGTTTGATACTTTGAAGCAATTTCGACTGCTTGCTGACCAGATTGCTTTAAACGCTCTCCTACAGCTTGCATTTGCGGTGCATTCATTGCTGAAATAGCATCAGAAGCAATTTGGTAATATGCTGCACATTCAGCAAGTTCCTTGGTAAACGCTTCTTCCGCCTCGCCAGCAAAGCTGTTGAAAGACAAAGTACTGACACTCAGTACCATTACTACGAGTTTTTTCTTAGCAAGCATTTAATCAACTCCTGTAATTTTGTTGCTATTATCTCTTTCTACTTTAGTTCTCTCTGAATATCAAGATTGTGCGGGCTTTATGAATTTACTATTCAAACGCTTAGCAAATATAAAAGTCAGCGTTAACAACATCCCTAAAAAAACCAAGGTTCCCTTTAGTATAGAGCTACAGTAAACACTGCAGCTCAACTAATAGGGTTATTGCACTGCCTCTTGGTAGCTGGCAAGCTTCTGCTTTAGCCCTTGCTTAACGTCAGGCCATTCTGTGTCAATTATTGAATAGACAACCGTGTCTCTAATGGTGCCATTTTTAAGAATTTGATGATTACGTAAAATGCCGTCTTGAGTAGCACCTATTCGGCATAACGCTTCTCGCGAGGCTTGGTTTTGAATATGAGTTCTAAACTCAACAGCCATGACATCCAAAGTTTCAAAGGCATAACTTAAGATGAGTAGCTTAGCTTCAGTGTTTACCGCGGTGCGCTGCGCACTTTTAGCATACCAGGTATAGCCTACCTCTAAACGTCGATGCTGTTGCTGCCAACGACAAATTCGAGTGCTACCAATCACCTCTCCGGAGTGACGACAGCGCACGGCAAATGCAAGTGCTTCACCTCGCGCTTCGGCTTCCATCGCCGTCATGATATAGGCTTTCATATCATCAGGGTGTGGCACCTTGGTGTACCATAGCTCCCATAAGTTTCCATCTGCGACAGCAATACTTAATGCGGCTTGATGTTCTAGGGTCAGCGGCTCAAGTACGATATGTTCGCCAACTAAGTTGGCGTCTTTTTGTTCTACTTTCAACACAACCTCCTGTCTAATGCTGGTCTAATTAGATTTTAACTAGCTTATTTTATCTTTGTTATTAACTAGCTTTGACAATACATACTCTAAGCTAACTTAAACAAGAATTTGTTATAAATAGCGAGCGAAGCTCATACCATCTTTAAGGTTTTTTGTTGGTGCGTTAACAACTGGTGTACCTAAATACAGAAAGCCAACTATTTGATCATGCTCGGTTAAACCCAACGCTTGATGAACATTACCATCAAAGGCCAGATCACCAGTGCGCCAAATTCCGCCTAGGCCTTGTGCAAATGCCGCTTGTTGCATGGCCATCACCGCACAGCCAGCAGCTAAATGTTGTTCGATTGCAGGAACCTTTGGGTGGGGTTGTACTTTAGCAACAACGGTGATCACCATTGGCGCTCGCAGCGGCATGTTACTCACTTTAGTAATAAAATCAGGATCTGCGCCTTTTTGCTTTACTGCATCGACAAAAATTTGCCCTAAACGTGACAAGCCTTCCCCCTCAGCAATAATAAACTCCCAAGGAGTTAAGCCAGCATGATCCGGCGCGCGGGTCGCAGCATCAACTATGTGTTGCAACTGCTGCTTTGAGGGCGCTGGGTTGGTGAGCCGAGGAGTCGATTGTCGAGTCAATAATAATTCTAATGCGTCCAACTGATTGTCCTTAATAAACATGTTACGAAAAAAGAATTACTCACGTACGCCGTCAGAATATCAAGTGCACAAAAAAAATCCCACCTATTTAGTGGGATTTAATCAAATTTAATATTATCAACAAATAACTTAGTTAACTTGTGAGACCATTGCGCTTAGCAATATAATAATCGACACTGGTATAGCGACCTCCACCGACAAAAATAAGCGCTAACAACATAAATAAGTAGGTTATCGCAAACTCAATACCATTGTTTAAAATCACCAAATTACCCGAACTCGTTAACCACTCATAGTTGCCATGTATTTGTAAGATCTCTTTGGCTTTTGCTAGTTTCTCAGCAGAGGCCAGTACCTGTTCATTGGCTAACCAAGAGCTTGGATCGGCAATTGCCAACCAGCCATTTTGAATATGTACGCTAAAAGCAGCAACAAACATAGTGAACGCCAGTGGTATCGCTACCAGACGTGTACCTAAACCTATGATCAGCAATGCGCCACCGAAAAACTCTGTGCCAGCGGCAAGTGCTACCATCAGTTCAGGAAATGGTAAGCCTAGGCCCCAATCTGGATTACCAAACCATGCCGCAGTATCACTGAAGTTTGACAGTTTATTATATCCAGCTTGCATCAGTACCGGCGCTAAATATAACCTAAGTGCTAACGGTGCAAGCCCCTCTATGACCTTAAGTCCATTCAAAAACTGCTGATAAAGTTTAACTAGTTGCATCTCGCTCCCTCTTTGCTTGAAAACTCAGACCAAAGATAGCAATCCATCTGCTGTGTTTATCTGAGTCAGTGACAAGTACCTTGAAAAGAAAGACCTAGGTAAGCCATAGTTTATTGCATTAAAACAAAATTTAGATTACTCACTATCTTCACTCAGCTCGATTAAATCTTGTTGTAACGCAGCCATTTTGTTTAAAAAGTATCGCTTTTGCTTGGTACTCGCCTGTTCATTTAATAATATCAGTAGCTGACCAAATTGCGCTGTGTTGTCATCTAGCGCCTGTTTATAAGCCTTTGAACGCAGTTTATCTGGCTCAGTTAGTAACACGGTGAGGCTATGGGAAAGTGCCTTTTCATTTTGTCTGTTCTTAAGAGCCTGCACCAAGAGACGGGTCCATTCATGTCGATACTCTAACCACATATCGAGTGTCGAGCCTCGCGCTAAATTGTATTGATGAATTGCCTCTTTTTGCTCTTTAGACAAAGTCCCAAGCCACTTTTTTATCCGTTTATTAATGCGCTCGTCAGCCATTTCAACTAGTTCAGCCTGAGTTTTTCCTAGATATTTTTCATTTAGCTCTTGCTCATCAGTTTTTAGTTGGGCAATCACTTCAGCGACTTGTTCATCGGAGAATGAAGCGACAATTGGTAATAGTGAAGGCAATAAATAATCAAAAGTACGTGACCAGTGTTTTTTTGCTTCATCTACATGCTCAGCCCAAACGGCAGGCGTCATCGATTGCTGTTGTAGTGCCGAGGATAACTTAGCCAGTTGTTGTTCATATCTCGGCAGTTCTTCACTTCTATGCCAAAGCAAAAACTGCTGCAAAGCATCATCAAACAGCACTTGCTGCTCGGAGTTTAGTGTCACATATTGTTCGAGTTTCCACTCAATCGCCCAATCTAAAAAGTAGTAACTCATTTTTGTTGAACACGCTACCAGACCAAATATCAACAAAATGGCTATTACGAGTTTTCTCATTAGCCCTCCAGAGATTTACTATTTTATCTGCTTCTTAACCTAGCATAGAACAGTACAAATAAAGCGCACAGATACAAATTGTTGTAATGATCGACTCAGAGCATTTTTGGGCGAAGGCGAATAAACGAAAGAATGCTTGCCCCAATGTGCGGTTAATCAACGCAGCAATTGACAGCCAACAACATGTCAAATGACGATAAAATAGATATCTTGATTGATATAAGGGTTAGATTTCAGTTTATATATTGTGGGATATCAAACAAAGCCGCTAAAAGCGGCTTGTTTGAAATGCTATAGCTAGATGCCAATTCAAGTTGTTAAGCCTGACTTATCAGCGTTAAATATCGCTGCGCACAGGCTAAGTATTCTTCAGCAGAATTTAGCTTATCCGTATTAATATTAACGCCCTGCTCATTAACTAAGTGATCAAATACCATTTGTAGTGCCCAACAAACAGCAAATACCCAATACAGATCCACTGCCGCATCGACACAATGAAGCGCAAGATGATTAAGATTCACATTGCTGGTTAAATACTGCTGAATAAGCCACTGACACTGAATTTTTGACAACGAATGACTCGCTAACACCGCAGCCAAATCACATAGAGGATGAGAGCTACAAGCATATTCAAAGTCAATACAGTTGAGTTTATTGTCCACCAGCAAAATATTAAATGGATTAAGATCTCTATGACTATATTGCTGACGGATCAGGCAGCTATTTAAGCGCTGCAGCATATGTTCAACCTGTACTGATTTAGCGTTCAGCTGTTCATAGACCTGTTGCCAACTTTTGAGTAAAGATAATTGCCGCTTTTGTATTGAGACATTGTTAGCCACTCTCTGAGTATGGCAAATAACAGCATCATGTACGTGACTTGCCCCGTTGACAATTTTTACCTGCATTGCTTGAAGTCGTTGAAGATAAGTACGCCACTGCTTGTCAACAGACATCTTGTTGTCAGGCTCTGGTAACTTAGATAAACCATTTAAAAGCGTGAGTAGCAAACGTTCTGCTGAGCAATCTAGCATTAACGCATGTTGACCTTGCGGTTTAGGTTGTTGAGCTGCGATACCTTGGTCTTTTAACCCCACGAAGTCAGCAGCATTTTCAGCGCTAAATATACTCCAATCCATTTGTGGCTGCGGATAAAACTGGCTGACATAAAATTGGTTGCATGGACTAATATAAACCATTTTCGGTGCTAAACCTGCCGCAGCGGCGACTTGCCAATTCGCAACTTCAGCATTGCGGTCACAAATTTGTGAGCTTGCCCAGCTGTTAACCCTCAGCACCCACTGCCCTTCGCCTTCATGGCTTGGATGAGTGCCGCGTACATAGAAATTTTGATTACTTAAGCCATTGTTTAGCGGCGCTATCTCGCTCAATTGCGTTAGCTGTGCTTGCCTTAAGTAACTCGCTAGCAATGCTCGGGATCCTGTGCCACTCAATTAGGCAACTCCGAGGATAAACTATTATTTTGTAGTGATTGCTGATCTTCCATTTTATTGCGCCACATATAATAGCCAAACACTACCATACCAAGATAAAGCACAAATAACACAGCTGTTAACATTAAGCCCTTACTAACATATAAATAGATTGAAACTGCATCAATCACGAACCAATAAAACCAGTTTTCTAACACTTTTTTTGCGACCAAATAGGTCGTCATTACGGCAAAACAAGTGGTTGCAGCATCTAAATACGGCAGTGATGCATGGGTTTGGGTTGCCATAAAATGACCAATCGCTAACGCGATTAATCCTGTAATCACAATGATCTTAAGGTGAGTCATTGCACTCCAAGAGACAATATTCACCCCCTCATGTTCTTTGCCACCTCGTGTCCACATCCAATAACCGTATATAGCCATTGCCATATAGTAGACATTAAGCAGCGACTCCATTAATAGTGCAACATTCCAAAACAAAACCGTGTATATCGCAGTGCTAATAAATGCAGCAGGCCAACACCAAATGCTACCTTTCATTGCAAAAACTAAATAGGCTATAGCCAATAAGACCGCTACGGCCTCCCAAGCAGTAAGCGCTTGTGCCTCACCTAGAGCTGTTGTGATGCTATTGACTATCGATAACCAAAACTCGGACATAAGCAACGCCTTGTGTTTAACCTAAAGCTTAGGCCAATTAACCACTAAACTAAAAGTGGCCACTATGCATACCAGAATAAGGCTTAAAGCAGAGTGGCCATGCTTTGATATCGTATTTATTCGCTATGGCTTAAATTCAGCTCACCACCAATAAACTTACATACAAAAACTGCTTTACCGAACTTTTCATGAGCAGCTTGCATCTCAGTTGCCAGCATTGACATTACATCGCTATATTCGCCAACAACCTGAGTCGCCATGGCATTGGTGACACGTTGAATATTGTCATAGCTATCAACACGAGCAATAAACCATTTAATTGGATCTAGGTAGTTATCTTGTAAAGGATAACAACTGATCTCTGCTGTTAATTTCATAGTAAACCTCAGCCACTTTCAGGTGGCATAAAAAATAGTGTTTAATAACACCGGAGAACAAATAATTGTGTAAAAAAGTTATCTATTTATAAAAACTTAACGTTAAACGTGACACCAATTTGACGCGGATCACCATAGCGAATGTACTGCTTATCAGCCCAGTCTAGATCCGGCTCATTACCAAAGTAGAAGCCGCGGACGCCATACTGTTCATCAAATAAATTACGTCCCCAAAGGTAGGCCGACCAGATATCAGCTTCATAGCCAATTTTGGCATTAAATATATGGTAAGCATCTGATTTAGACTCGTTACTATCTGAGTAATAAAAGTCACTCTTACCGCTGGCGTTAACATTGGCAAACCAGCCGTTATCGCTGCGATAAGTGGCACCTAAACTAAAGGTAAAGTTAGGCGAATGAGCAAGCTCTCGACCGGAAAGGTCAACAATGCCACCATACTTATCTTCATATTGGTAGTCACCGTAAGCTGTCTCTAACCAACCAACACTGCCGTAAAGCTGTAAGTTATCAGTGGCGTACCAATTGCCATCAAGCTCTGCGCCATAGTTATGCGAACTACCGGCATTTTCGGTAAACAGAATAAAGTTACCTTCTTCACCTGGCACTGTTGACTGTTGCGATGCTGCGACTTGTTGATCTTGTCTATCCATAAAGAAAATCGCTAGATTAGTATTCGCAGCACCATCTAGCCAAGTCGATTTAAGGCCAATTTCGTAGTTATAAAGGATCTCAGTGTCATATTCTTTTTTATCGGCAAGTTCTACTGGTAGCGACATATTAAAACCACCTGCCTTGTAACCACGAGCAACGCGAATATAAGACTCATGTTCATCGCTTAACGCTTTGCTTAGGGCAATATGACCGCCCCACATGGTTTCACTTGGTTCGAATGCATCGCCGGCTGAGTCGCTGTAGTCACTGTCACGACGCTCTACGCGCAAGCCAACAGATAGTGCATAGTTAGCACCTAGATCAGAATCTAACTGGCCAAATAACGCATAGTTTTTCGCCCGATACTCTGCAGTCAATTGGCTGTAGCTATCCACAGTATGGTTATCTTCTTGCAGATCCATACCATAAATACCGACTAACCAATCAGTACTGTCAGCGAAGATCCGTCCCGCTTCAGTTGAAGATAATCTAAATTCTTGAGTAATGGTTTTTCTTTCGCCCTGCTTATCCCAGTTATATTCATACTCGCAAGGCGCACCATCACAGTCTCGACTGCCCCAATAATCAGGGTTTGCCCAGTCACCATCATAGTTATGGCGGGTATCTGATTGCGCAAATGACGTCAACGATGTTACTTGGAATGAATCGGCACCAGTATAGGTAAACTTAAGCGATGAACCTGTGGTTTTTTGCTTATCTTCACCCGGTGCATCAGTTAAGGTATCGAAACCGTTATTATCTAAAGTCCAAACATCATAGCCGTTGTCATAATTGGCATGCAGCACGGTTAAATCTATCTCTAAATCATCCGTGGCGTACCAACGCAATTTTGCGCGACCAGTAAACTCATCACGGTTATTAGTATCACTGCGCCCAAGATATAGATTGTCTCGATAACCATCTTGTTGATGCTGTTGTAGCGACACTCGATACAGCAAGTTACCCGAACCGGTGACAGGTCCCGAACTAAAACCACTAAAGGTTTTTAAGTTATCGTCGCCGAATGAGACTTCAGCGCCATGTTCAAATACATCGGTCGGATCATTACTTTTTAAGTAGATAAGCCCTGCGAGCGCATTCGCACCATATCGGGTTCCTTGCGGGCCTCTTAGTACTTCAACTTGCTGTAAGTCATACATACTTGATGCCATACCTAAACCAGATAGATCGATGTCATCTACCACAAAGCCAACAGAAGAGTTAGGTGCCCCTTGATATTCCTCTTGTTCTCCGACACCACGGATCTGAAAATATTTAGGCCGCGAACTACCACCAGACCAGTTAAAGTTAGCTATGGTATTGAGAATGTCTTCAAAGTGCTGTGCACCTTGGTCTTCAATTTGCTGCTGATCAATAACCGTCACGCTTGACGGCATTTTTTCTAAGGCTGAACCGCGAAAATCGGAAGTAACCACCATGACTTCGATTTCATCATTTAATGGTGTACTCGATTGTGCAAATGCATTGGGAGCAGAGACAGCCGCAATAACAGCCAGCGCAACAGGTGAATAAGATTTATAGTTAAACATAGGACCTCAAAGTAAATTTTTGAGATCCGGCAACATAAAGAAGCGATCGGGAAATGACATTGTGGCCCATTCCTACGCCGGTATTAGCCGGATCAGGTTCAAAGGGTTCGTTTTGCAACATCTCAGTCAAGCCGACAAATCAAACTTTTGATTGATAGACTTTAACACCCCTTGGCGAGCGCGATTATACATGAATTTTACAACTCGATGACAGAGTTCTTAATCTTTACGTACTCTATGCATAAAAAAACGCCAGTTTGACTGACGTTTTTTTAACAAGCGTATTAATCATTACATAGTAGAGCAAATATGCTGGATTAATTTGAAAATGCTTTTCTTACATATAGCTCAAAACGGGCTGCATTGGCATTGGGCGCAACTGCACTTACTTGTAGTTGCTGCTTGCCATGTAGCTTAACCGATTTCCAACTCACACCTTCATCGTCTATTGTCATGCCACTAACATCGAACCAAGTAAATTTATACTGGAGTCGCAGATCAGTTGAAACTTGACTAATAATGGTGCCGGTACCACGTAAAAAACCAGCTTCAGGTCTAGCCATAATATTGGCAACTTGAACTTCTCTGGCAAAACTATTGTTATCTACGCGCACTTGACCATTAGAGTCAGCCATGACTCCAGCAGTATGTGGCGCACAAGCCGCAACAACAGATGCGACCAATAATCCTATCAGTATTTTTTTCATTTCAAGCCCCTTTGCTGCAATACCCAGTATGAGTTTATATAAGTTAGCATTAAATCAATCGATCAAGAAGTGCGCTCTCGCTGTGGCAATTAAATGCTTACGATTTGTTTGCCAACAATTAATGCTCACATTGGCAACTCTGCGACCTTGTCGGGTGATTTTACACTCGGCAAAACTGTCTTTATGGTAGCCAGCTCTTAAGTAATCAATTGAAAAATCGACAACTTTTGGTACTTTAGTGGTTTGCATAAATACCATAAGCTGCACAATTGCCGACATTTCCATAAAGCCTGCAATTACACCACCATGCAAAGCGGGCAAAATAGGGTTACCTATATTGTCGTCTTTCGCTGGTAACTTAAATACTAGCTCATCACCAAAGCGCTCAACTCCCATGCCTATAAACTTGGCATAAGGTACATGCTCTAAAAGATGGCCGAAATCATTAAGTTCTGTCGCCTTTTTTACGATACCTTTAACGTCGAGTTTTATGCTTTCATCTGTAAGGCAAGATCCACTATTCATTACTTCCCCCCATTAGAGCTTGTCTAAACTCCTCACCTACCATCTCAGGGCTGATGCGCATAAACGAACCAACAGCATGAGCAATGGGATCATCAATTGAATCTTGGTAAGCAATCGCTCGCGTAAATGCGACACTCGAGGATAATTTATAGCACTGGGCAAAACCATAAACAGGTTTATGGGGTTCTGCTGGCTTCATATAGTCAACGCGTAAATCTAATGTTGGTGAGATCTCAAGTAAGCCAAACTTATCAAAAATAGAGCAAACAACCGCACAACCACTCGCTGTATCCATTAAGGTGGTGATCACTCCACCATGGATCACTCCGGTATCTGGGTAACCAACAAGTTGTTTATCGTAAGGCAGCTCCATTAAAACATGGTTGCCACTGCCTTCAAGTACTTCAAGTTTCAACTTGCGACACTGAGTCAGCTGGTCAACGAATCGACTCGCCATTTGAGTCAGCGCGTCTTTTTCATCGCCGATATTCATGCACTAGGGCTCAACATTGGGCCTAAATGATGGCCGCCCACTAAATGCATATGAATATGGAATACCTCTTGCCCACCATGCTTGTTGCAGTTCATGATCAGGCGATAGCCATCTTCTGCTATCCCAGCCTCTTGGGCGAGTTTTGCAGCAACAGACATCATACGACCAAGGGCTTTCTCATCAGATGCTTTAATGTCATTAGCTGTCGGAATTAAATGATTTGGAATAATAAGAATGTGTGTTGGTGCCTTAGGGGTTATATCTCTAAACGCGGTAACAAGTTCATCTTGATATAAAATATCTGCTGGAATTTCACGTCGAATAATTTTACTAAATATGGTTTCTTCGGCCATTTTTTTGCCCTCAAAAGGAAATAACTAAGCATAGTATACGCTAAAATGCCTCTATGGCGATGCTCGAATATCATTTCGTCAAACGCTGTAAAGTAACAAGTTGTACACAGATTAAACAGATGTATATACAATGTGGTTGACTTTAATTTGATTAGCGCATCTAATGTTCAAAAATATGTTGGAATTTGACTATGCTTACCGAAAAAGAATCCGCTCTACTTGATGCTGCAACAGAACTCGTAAAAGAAAAGGGTATGATTGCTCTAAATATGTCAGATGTACATAAAAAAGCAGGCTACTCCCGTGCAGCACAGTATCAATCGTTTAGTGATAAAAATGCACTACTCGCAGCTTTGTGTATGCGTGAGTTAGTGAGTAATACTCAAGCCATTGAAGACAAACGATTTGATGATTTAACCGGTGACTTTTCGGTCGTTTTAAGACCTGTTGTCTATCGCTATTTAAAGCTATCAGATCGATTAATGATTGATTCAGCATTCTCACTCATGCTCACACAAGTTCGCTCACTACCTGAGGATGATAGGTTTAACTTCTTAAAAAGTGGTTACGAATTCTTGAATAAAGAGCGTGAAATGAGCCGATAACTTTCGGTGTTCGATCCGCTACTAGCTAAATATAAAAGAGCCAAATACATGGCTCTTTTTAGTATAGATTAGCCCACCTTACTTAACCGCTTAAATCGCGTCACATTCGACTCTGTACTCTGTGCCCTTACAGCCAAAAACACTTTATAACAATCTGAGCAAACATAGCGACCCGATAGCGTGTTCTTCGTTTCAAACTGATTACAGAAGCTACATAAGCCAAAATTGATAGCCTTCTTTTGCATACAAGAGGCGATCGGCGTCTGAGTTACCGGCCTAGATGGAATAGACTCCGTAAGCATTAGCAGTTTTTCACTTATACCAACCAACAGCAAATTAAACAGATATATTGTTGAGGCAATAATAACCGAGGCGATCATGGTCATGATACTGAGCTCAGAGCCCTGACTTTTAAGCACAAAAACTAAACCTGCGATACACATTAACAAGGCTAAACTGGTCAATGCTTTAGCTATTAATGGTAATTGCTCGCTAAGCTCTAATTGCCTGTTGACCATTAACCTAACTCTTTAATTAAGTAAACCACACCATCTTTTTCATATACATTTTTAACTTCATTGCCCTCTCCTAATACGACAACTTGGTTACCGTTTTCAGTGACTGCATTCCCCGCCGCATCCAAAACAATCGCTATGCCTAATGCGGTCACTAATGGAGAGCGGTAAGCGTGATAATGATGGTGATGTTTAGGCACAACAATGACCTGAGTCTTTTTATAGGGTTTTCTGATTTTTTGGCACTTGATCCCACCAGCACGATCACAGCCAATTGTCGCAGCTTCAACAGGAAAAGAGCTAACAGCTAAAAGGCTAACCGTGCTGGTTAAAACTAAACAATTAGCAAAAAAAAACCTTCCTAGAAAAGTCAAACCCGTTATCAATTTCATTTGCCACCTCTTATCACTATTAAGATGTGAAAGAGTATAAACCACAAATGTACACATGTATAGACAAAGAGGTAGCAAGCCGCGTAAATTTATTTCCAACATTAAAAAAGGGCATAAATGCCCTTTTAATCGACTTACTCATTATTACCCTTGGTCAATCCGCGCTTGAACTCGCTCGGGAGAGTGAGCCTCTAACCAATATTTCTGTAACACAGGGTTATTTAATCCTGCTTGCGCGTCAGCAAGATTCCAAGCACGCTTCCAAATACCATCAGCAATCATATGAACAACCGCACTTTCAATTGCTTGTGCCACACATAAACTAACAGGCTCATTTGATGTATAGCCGACTTCTGATTCGAGCAGTTCTTGTGCATCAATAAACTTAAACACTCCAGCTGTTAGCTCTTTAGATAATACTGACTTCGTTGTTGTCACACTGCTTAGTAATCGACCAGTACGAATATCAACTGCCCTCAAATTCACCGTAACACTATCCACTCTAAACTGGCTTGATGCACCGATACCTAAATACCTGGCACCGGCTCCACCTGTACGCACATTGGTATCGTAGGCAACAATACCGCCTTCCATCAATATTTGTGCAGAATTTAACTGACTCAGACTATTAGCATCACCTTTAAGCCCTGCACGCAAAATTTTCCTTTCAGTTAATAAGTTTTGCAATCCTTCACGCTCAACCGGAATAAACCAACTGGAATCGTTTAATGCCTGCGCTAAAAATGCTGTACCACTTTGCGGTACGGCCGTTGAAAAATTACTTGATGGAATAGGTTTATATTGACCTGTTTGATCACGAAAATCGTAAACAGCAGCGACCATACTCCCCTGAGGACTAGGTAAACCAATTAAGTCATAATAGGTGTCACTTTTTGGCATTAAACTCGTTGAAGGCTCGATTTGCTCTAGTTCACTTTTGGCAGTGCAAGCGCTCAAACAACATATCATCAATAGTGGAATTAGCTTTCTCATTGTTAACCTGCTCCCGTACTGCTATCTACCAATCCACCAACTTCAATAATCGTCGTCTCTCCAGTAAGCACATCGGTAATATGTACTAAGAGTGCACCATCTTCATTAACGACTTGAATCTCAAAGTCATCGGTTTTCAGGTAACCTTCTCCACCATTAGCCGCATCATTAAAAAGCTGACTCATTAGTCTTGATTCTAATGAGCTAGCTAGACGCTCTAATGCTGTTGGCGGCACATAACTCGAGCCTCCAGTATGCTTATTCTGTGCAGAGGCGTTAGATAACAAGTAAGAGCCATTTAAGTAGCTGCCGCCAAAATTGGGATTGACCGGGGTATAAATTAACTGAGTCGCTTGGGCGCTGTTAGCTACAAGCCAAAATCCCCCGCTAATAACCATTATTGAGATTTTTTTCATGGACATTCCTTGTTAAAACTCATCTGCAGCAAGATCTGGATCGAGAAACTTTGTCCAACTCGCTTGCTTCTGCTGTTGCTTCAATTTTTGGTTTACGTACTTTGCTGCCGACATTGCTTGTTCATCAATATTACGACTAGCTGGTGATACAACCGTGATATAAACGGGTTTCCTATTCAGTAAAATACTGATTTTACTGCCGCTACGAGCAGTTGCTTGCTCTACTATCGTTAAGCCTGAATGGCGAGTTACACCACCAATATCCCGATAATCTGCAACAAATTGGCGATAAAACCTATGTCCAAAGCGAGTCATTGCACGATTAAGGATCAAGCCATCAATCAAGTCTGTCTCTACTCTAGGCGGCTTATCACTAGTGCTGTTTACTGTTAACGACTTATTAAGCGTTATCTCTTGGGCATAAAGACTGGAGCAACAAAGCAGTAAACCTAACGGCCAACGACTCATTGCGTCACTTCGTGCAAATTAGTTTGCGCCCAAGCGATTGCTTGGCCTCGGCTAGATACACCTATCTTTCTAAACGCTCGATAAAGATGCGTTTTGATAGTACTTTCACTAACAAATAGCTGATTAGCGATATCAATATTAGTGCTACCGCTTCTTAGTACCTGCAACACTTCTCGTTCACGAATAGTGAGTGTTTCTACATCATCGGTAACAGCATCTTTAGCGTTGCTAGATTCGATCAAATCCTGAGGAATAATCACCTTACCTTTAACGATTTCAACCATCCCCTCACCAATCTGCTCAAGTGATGCATCTGAATAAAACACCCCAGCAGTTACTGACGCTTGTATTAAAAAGCTGACATCAACTTGTTGTGGAAAATGGAGAAATACGACTCGCGCTACATTGCTTCCTTTCTCAATTTTGCGCTGGATTTGGTAGGCTGTTTGTACATCAACACTTGCTAAATCAATAAGAATGATAGTAATGCGGCTTTCCAGTAAATCTCCATTAAAATGTTCAGGTGAAACACTGTGTAATTTAACCAAAAACTCTTGCGGCCATCGCGTATTAAGGAGATCTGAAAAGAGATGTGAACGAGTGACGACCACCCAATGTGTAACTTTAAACATAAATTGCCTCCGTGTACCTTTTACCATCCATGTGCGTTACAGTGTAATACATACGCGTAACATACCTAAAACAAATATTGGATTTATGTTCTCCTAATTCGTGACGTATCCTTGAGTTATCTGAGCTGATCGGTTTTGCCCATATTGGATAACAGACACTGCATGCCCTGTACCATTTTGATAAATAGTTACCTCACTTTGCTCACCAATTTGTAAAACCGATGCTCGGTTGTCATTACCTTGCTGATTTAAGTCTAAGCTCAAAAAAGCACCTTGTTGAGAAGAGATAAGCACGTTATTAAAGCCATTTTGCAATATGTCAGCTTCGACTTCAGCGCCATTTTGATGCGCTAGAACAAAGTTACGACCACCGACCTGATCTACATTTATCTGAGTAGCCACACCACTTTGGCTTAAGATTGCTGTATTCGATCCCCCTTGCTGACTAACTCGACCGTTTAGATCACTGCCATTTTGCAAGATGGAAGCCTGATTATTAAAGCCACTTAACTCATCGACTTGACTAAGGTCTTCAGTCGCTTGTGTCGCTATAGATGTCAGTAAGCCTGTTGCGATAACGCTACTAATAAGCAAAATACTGCAAACAGAGCTTAATTCTTTATAAACCTTGAGGTAATTCATTACGCGACGATCAACCTTAACTCGAGCAAATTGAGATAACGCGGTCATTATGTAGGTAATTAATCTCTGCTTCATCAGACCTGAGTATGAAAGGCTGTGCATCATTAAGGTTATTTAGCGGAATAAAATAAGACTAAACTACTAGTCGTGAACCCTAAGTATTACATGGATGAATATCAGAATATAAAGTAATGCTCGGTATTATTTGATAAATCGCAAATGGGCAAAGGAACTTAACAAAGGTCCTTCGCTCACAGACAAATGCGAATATAAGAGCCAGCTTTTATCATTGCAAAGATGTAAGCCAATTTAGCTTAGCTAAATAAACGTCTTTATCTTCACTAGACGATGAGTGCGTAAGAGCTAACGAAATAGCTTTTTTCGCTTGTTGAGGTTCGCCTAATTGAAAGTGTACCTGTGCTAAATCGTAATAAGCTCTATGGAAATAAGAGGTGTTTTTCAAGAATTTATTAAGGTATATCTTAGCACTTTGATAGTCTTGCTGTGACATCGCATCTACAGCTTGCAAATACCATGCGTAAGGACTTTGCTCATCAAGCTTCAACAGTTGTTGTTTAATAAGGTTAGCTTGTTCTGTTCTTCCTTGTAAACGAAGCAAAAAGTGATAATTACTTAACAAGTAAATTTTATTATCCGCCACTTCTAATCCGTAACGATACAGTTTTTCAGCTAACTCCAGCTCACCTAACTTTCTTAAAACAACTGCCTGCATATTAATAGCCGGTTCATAAGCTGGCGCCATACTTAAGCTCTTATTTAATAATCGATAAGCGTAATCCAGTTTTCCCTCAAATATTGCATCTGCGGCTAGATTTCGATAAAACATCGCAAAAAACTCATCTTGATCTATTATTTTCCCACCACGATCGTATTTATCAGGAAAGTAATCAATTTTGACTCTGTTCCTACCAAACAGGGCTTCGTTCTGATTTTCAACCGTTTCATACATAAATGTTCGAACGTGATCGGATGTCACTGCGACGTTATCAGAAATATCAAGCAATACTGGCATGGTATGCATAACCTGAAAACGCAGCTCCACTTGCAGTTCATTAGCAATCGCAAACGTTAACATGGCTAGTGCCATGCAGTTACCGCCATTATCGACAAGCGACTGACTTGCGAAATAATTTTTACCTTGATAATTAAAATTAACTAACCGCTTTTTTATGTACAACATAGCTTGCTTATAATTAGCTAAGTTAGCCACATGCTCTTGTTGAAGAAATTCTTGCAATGCAATTATTTGCTCAGGACTTAAACGATAAAAATCCTCTGGTGTCGGAATAGTCTGCTTAGACGTCGCTGCAACATAGTCTAATTTGGGTAGTATTGGCGTGGAGTAATTTGTGTCTGTTGTTGCCTTGCATCCATGTAACAGAATCAATAATGGTAAAAAAAACACCAGTCGCATAAAACATTCCTTTGTATAAATCTATTGCCCTAGCTCACAACTAAAACTATCACTGTCTAGCACTATTATGATGACTAGGCATAGATAGTTGTTAATCTGCGATGTCTATCGAAGATTAAAGCCTACAATAAACAGAACACGCTTTTAAAGCATTAACTTAAGTAATATTAAAACATGACTAACAATAAAATCACCAGTAAAAATATGCTACTTAGGCTCTGCCAGAACAATAGTGGCCGCCTTGCTATCAAAGGTCTAGTTTGGTTCGCTTGATGCCACTGTTGTTCTGGCGTTCTCATATCATAAAGCCATTCACTCGTATCAGAATGCCTTTTACTGGCATCTATGTTTAATGACTTTCTGATTGCGTAATCCATCCAGATTGGCACCAAAGGATTAAGCTCATAGCTCGGTGTATATTGTAGTTTATAAAAATCCTCTAACTTTTTGCACCCTGCTTGTTTTGCTTTAAATGGTAATTCTCCTGTAAGCATCTCAAATGCGATCACAGCCAGAGAATAAAGATCAGCTTGATGACTTCCCTTGTAACGCAACATTACTTCAGGTGCTGAATAGTCTGCAGTACCAAGAACTTGTTCCCCTCCCACAGGGGAGCTAATTTCAGCAACTCCTTTTATAAAACAAGCTCCAAAGTCAATGATTTTGACTTGCTCATCACCATCAATTAATACATTTTCTGGTTTGAGATCTTGATGCAGAGTATCCCTTCTGTGAAATGCCCTCACGCCTGCTTCTATCTGAGTCAAAATCCTTAGTACAGTTTTGGGATCAGGCTTAGGATTTTTCCGTATCCACTGTTTTAGAGTCATCCCTTCTATGTATTCTGTTAAGTAATACAACGCTGTTTTCGTCTTGCCTATATCGCGAATTGCAATAACCTGCGGGCTTCGGATCCGCTCGCCAATCCAGCTTTCCAGTATAAAACGCTCGATATAAGCAGGATCATCTTGATAGTTAAGTGATGGGGTTTTCATACTTGCAAGCTGACCTTGCATATCCTCAATAAGGTAAACTTGGCTACGTTGACTTTGATAGATAGTTTTCAAGATGGTGTAACCGTCAAGTTTCATACCTACACTTAATGCTGGTGGAAACGGCATTTGAGTAAGGCTACCGTGCAGATCATCGATGCTTAGTTCAGGTAACGCATTAACACTAATACATTGGCAACTAACGTTATCTATCGAGCCGTTATTGATTGCCGACTCTACAAGCTGTTGACTCAGCTCCTCACAATCGGCGTCAGTAAATGCTCTTTTATCGTTAACTAAACGAGCTTCAATTATGCCTTTAATATTGATATCGTCTAAAACATCATGTACACCATCAGTCATTAATAGATAAATATCATTAACCCCTAGCGCAATAGATTGATAATCCACATCAATATTTAGATCTAATCCTAATGCTCTCGCTAAATATTTATTGCCATGCCCTACGAGACTGACATGATCATAAGAAAGCCTTTGAAGTTGCCCTTCTCGGTAGCGGTAGATCCGTGAATCACCAATATGCAACATATGTAAATGACAGGATTTAAACACTAGCGCACTAAAAGTACATACATAGCCACGCCTTGCATCTCTGTAATCTTGACCAAGCCCGTAAAGCCAACGGTTTAATGCTGTAAGTACTTTTGAACTCGATTTCTTAACTGACCATAGGGCAGGAGTTGAATAATAATCGGCTAGAAAATTACTCACACTTATTGCTGAGGCCGCAGCACCTTTTTCCGCTAGACTAACCCCATCACTAATTGCAGATACTGCCCCTTTGGTTGTCAGCAAATGGCCGTTAGGAATACGGATCCCAATCGCGTCTTCATTTTGCGCTTTAGCCCCTTTATCTGAAAACTGACCAGCTGATAAGCACAGCTTTGCTTCCGTTGCAAAAGGAAAGCAGTGCTGTTCACTATCAACAGATGACTGATTTAGGATGACTGACGTAACCTCTGTGCTTGCACAAAGGCGAGTTACCTCGCCAGACAATTGCGTATTAGCCATCCTCTTAACTCACACTAATTAATGTCACTTCTCCATCATCACTAACTTCTGCAATATGGCCTTTAGGCTCAGCCATAAAGAACAGTGAACAGAAACCGAATACAGCGCTAGCTGCGATAACATAGAAAAAAGTTTGAGTAGATACCATGGAGTAAACGGTAAGGAAAAACACTGCGCCCACATTACCGTATGCACCAGTCATACCTGCTATTTGGCCTGTAAGGCGTCGCTTAATTAGCGGCACAGCAGCAAACACGGCGCCTTCGCCACTTTGCACAAAAAAAGAGCAAAGCATTACCATGGCAATAGCAAAAGGTAATCCCCAGCTACTGTCTATTTGCGCAACACCAAAATAACCTAATGCAAGCCCTGCGGTTAATATAAGCAGTGTTGATTTGCGGCCAAAACGATCACTTAACCAACCGCCGCCAGGACGAGACATTAGGTTCATAAAGGCATAAGAGGATGCCACCATGCCCGCTTGTGCCATACCTAATTCAAATGTTTCGGCAAAATACAGAGGAAGCATTGACACAATTGCGAGTTCAGAACCAAAGGTTGAAAAATAGAGTACGTTTAGTACTGCCACCTGTTTAAACTGATAGCGTTCAAACTTTGGTACTTGACCAGTAAATACCTGTTTGTTTACATTAAATGTTTGTAGCAGATCTGCCGCTAAAATAGCAAATAATAACAGATAGATGCCATTAACCATGTTATCTGAAAGCATAGCAACCCCCGCAGGAGAGAGCTTCCAAGCCAGTAAACCTAAGGTGGCATACATAGGCAGTTTCATCACCACCAGCAGGAAAAAATCACCTTTACTACTGACTTCCATAGCTCCAGCTTTCTTAGGTGTAAAATAGGTTGAGCCTTTAGGTGTATCGGTCACATTAAAGTAATAGACAAAAGCAAAAATTAAGCTCATCAAACCTGTTAAGCCAATAGCATATCGCCAACCATCTTGCCCACCAAATGCAAGCGCTACCGCGGGTAAGGTAAAAGCCGCAGCAGCAGAGCCAAAGTTGCCCCAACCACCATATATTCCTTCAGCAACGCCTAACTCCTTAGCTGGAAACCATTCACTGACCATACGGATCCCGATCACAAAACCAGCACCAATAAAGCCAATAAAAAACCGCGCTAAGGCAAGCTGTTCGAAGCTAGTGCCTAATGCAAACATAAAACAAGGAATGGAGCATAACCCCAGCAATAATGAATATACTCTTCTGGGACCAAAGCGATCAGTAACCATACCTATGATAACTCGCGCAGGAATAGTCAGCGCAACATTTAAAATAAGTAGAGTCTTAATTTGCGAGTTAGTAAGGCCAACACTGTCGGCAATAACACTTATAAGTGGCGCTGCGTTAAACCACACTACAAAGGTGATAAAAAATGCCATCCAACTTAAATGCATCACTTTCATCTTGCCACTAAAACTAAAGAGATTAAATTTTTGACTACTCATTTACCCCTCCCCCCTATGGCTTGACTTCTGTTCTCTACTTGTAGGCGCTGATGTGATTTTGGCTAAAATTTTTCCTTGCAGTTTTTTTACCTCATAGCAGTTAACGCTCAGTACAGCGCTTTCTAAGCACTGCCCAGTTCGCAAATCATAATGCTGTTTATGAATTGGGGAAGACACATACATTTGATTATCAAACTCACAAATTAATCCTCTGGATAAAACGCTTACACCTGTTGCAGGATCTATATTATCAAGTGCGAATATGCCTTTCTCGCCCAAATTAAACAAGGCTATCGCTTTCCCTGAGGCCCATGCAGCTATGCCTCTATGACTTGGCAGAGCTGCTTCTTCACATAATGTTACCCAACTCATACTATGACCTCCTGTTCTTCGATTATAGACACGGTTATATCTCCAGCCCTACTTGCTGACTGAGTCACCGCAGAGAATGTTTGCACCTCTGACTGCATTGGAAATTTCTGTTCGCGCAGATATTGGTAAGAGCTTTGACTGTGTGCAGGCGCATCTTGAGGATTGACAAACTCATCGAACCGACTAAGGAAATGTTTATCATTTAAACTGGTCTGCCACTCACACTGATAGCTGGCCACCACCTTTTTCATCTGGGTTTCAAGTTCTACTGCGAGTCCAAGTTCATCATCGATAATCACTGATTGCAGATATTCGAGGCCACCGGATAATGACTCCATCCATACAGAAGTGCGCTGTAATCTCCCAGCTGTTTTTGAATAAAACATTAAGATCCTGTCGATATAACTGACCAACTGCGCTGTCGATAAGTCAGTCGCAAACAGGTCGCCATGACGAGGTCGCATGCCACCGTTACCACAAACATAAAGGTTCCAGCCGTTTTCTGATGCAATCACACCAATATCTTTACTTTGAGCTTCTGCACATTCTCGCGTACATCCTGATACGGCCATTTTAATTTTGTGGGGGGCACGTAGGCCCTTATAACGATTTTCTAAAGCTATGGCTAAGCTAACTGAATCTTGTACACCATAACGACACCAAGTATCGCCAACACAAGATTTTACCGTACGTAGGGATTTTCCATAGGCATGACCGGTTTCAAATCCAGCGGCAATCAACTGTCGCCATATTTGAGGTAGCTCAGACAATTGCGCACCAAACATATCTATTCTTTGGCCACCTGTGATTTTGGTGTAAAGGTCAAATTTTTTAGCGATTTCACCTATCGCTATCAATTTATCAGGTGTGATCTCACCACCGGCAATTCGTGGTACAACCGAGTAGCTGCCATCTTTTTGCAAATTACCTAAATAAGCATCGTTGGTATCTTGAAGCGCCACATGCTGCTCTGAAAGCACATAATCATTTTCTAATGTGGCAAAAATAGATGCTGCTAATGGCTTACAGATCTCACAACCAAGCGCTAAAGTTGATGCCCCTGCTTTAGCATGTTGCCTATAAAGCGTGTTAAAATCTTTAATGCCTTCAACTTGGCACAGATGGAACAAGCCTTGCCTATCATGCTCAAAGTGGCAACATATACCCTGCTCTGTTGCTATACCTTGTTCAGTCAGAGCCTCATCGATAATTTGTTCAACCACTGCTGAGCAGCCACCACATCCTGAAGCGGCTTTAGTACAAGCTTTAATTTCCGTTAAGCTTTGCTTTCCTCCTTGTACTTGTTCGCAGATAGCTGACTTGGTAACTTGATGACAGGAACATACGATGGCATTGTCTTTTAGACTAATAGGTTCTGAATTGTCTGCCAGCAGCAATGTCGCTGCTGGAGCGTCCAGAGGCTCTGCAGCTAAATATACGTTTAATAAACTGGCATATTCATCAACATTACCAACCAATACTGCTCCTTTTAAATATTCGCCAGCTTCATCAAGCCAGAGTTTTTTGTAGATCCCTCCCTGCCTATCAAACAACTCTACATATTGCGCATCTTCGAAACCGCGACTTTCACCGATGGAAGCCACATCAACTCCCAGTAGTTTAAGCTTGGTACTCATATCTGCGCCTTTAAACTGACTTGGCGTATTATTGAGGTAGTCTGCTGTGATTTGCGATACAACGACATCTGCCATTTGGTAGCCAGGAGCCACTAAACCGAATATTTTTTGCTGCCATAAAGCACATTCACCAATAGCAAAAATATCGGTAATTGAAGTTTGGCAATTATCATCAATGACAATGCCACCTCGCTCCCCAACCTCAATACCGGCTTTTCTCGCGAGGCTATCTTGGGGACGGATCCCCGCAGAAAACACCAACATATCTGTCTCAAGAAAACTCCCATCACTAAAGATCATACGATGACGTGCATTCTCACCATCAATGATTGCAGTTGTAGCTTTGTTTAGATGAACACCCACACCAAGTGCCTCAATTTTCTGTTTTAACAGCTCGCCGCCGTGATCATTAAGCTGCACAGACATTAACTGAGGCGCAAATTCTACAACATGAGTATCAACTCCTAAGGATTTCAGCGCATTAGCAGCCTCAAGCCCAAGCAGTCCGCCGCCAACTACAACCCCAGAACGAGAGCGCTTAGCCGATTGCTCAATGGCCTTTAGATCGTCAATAGTCCGATACACCAAACAATCAGCCCTATCATTACCATCAATAGGTGGCACAAATGGGTATGAGCCTGTGGCTAGTACAAGTTTGTCGTAACTCATCCGTCCTTGCTCAGTGACAACCTGTTTACTAGCAGTATCAATCGCCATTGCTTTTTGGCCTAAATGCAAATTGACACCTTGCTTTTTATACTCAGCTTGGCTGGTTAACATCAAACTATTCGCATTCCCCGATTCAAAGTATTTTGATAGTTGAACGCGGTCGTACGCTGCTATTTGCTCTTCGCCTAACACTTGAATATCGTAATACTGACTCATTTGTTGCTGACACAGTTGCTCAATAAAGTAATGGCCGACCATGCCGTTACCCACTACGAGTAATTTCTGTTTTTTTTGTTTCATATCATGCTCCTGTGTTAACCCTTTAAGGCAAACAAAAAGGCGCCACTTCTCTATAGAAGATGGCGCCTTTGCCCGAAACTCATTACATTTTTATAAACGCTTATACAGCCAGTTAATTTAAAATCGTTTTAATATCACTACTTCAGCACTACTTGTGTTCATGCAGATAAGAGCGCATCACTTAATCTTTTGCAAGGCCTGCGCCAGCTTAAACACCCCAACTACAAACCATACAAACTACTGTTTTAAAAGAGTTAATATTTTTTGTATCTCTTCATGGCTTTTCTACTCAGGTAACAAACAGTTTTACTTGCACTTATTTGGATCACTATAGAGCATCGACAGTGCACAATTATTTACACAACTCTTTTGCCACAGCTGCGAGAGTGCTCCCCTGCTGCATAGCATATCGCTGCAATTGTCTATGCGCTTGCTGCTCATTAAGCCCAACTGATTGCAATTTACTTTTAGCTTGGTAAATACTTTGCTCAGTAACCAATTTCTGCTCGAGTTGCGCGATTTTAGCCAGTGTGTGATTTGCCATTTTAAAGCGCAGCAATGCGAGTTCTATCACAGCATTGATGCGACTAGCGCATAATGTTTGGGGTATATATGTTATGCGCCCACAACGTAGCAAGCCAGTTAGTTGATTTTCATTGACCTTCTCAGTACAAACTATCAAACTCACCGGCGAAAAATGCATTAAGCGAGCAATAAACGCTAAATGGCCCTCAGTGATTGTTTTAAGGGTTAACAACAGTAAGTCCGATTTTGCTGCAAAATGTATACGTTCACATTCGAATAAACTCGATACCCTCAGCATTTGATGCCCCGCTTTATGTAATTCACTCATATAACATTGATTGCGATACGTTGACTTAGCTTGCTGCCCTTCCGTAAAACTAATAATGCGCATCTGCAGGCTCCTCTTGCTTATTATCACTGCTTAATCTTTTATATTCCTTGGAAACAAAGCGACTTTTATTGTCAGTATTATTTATCTTTTCAAGACGGTTTAGCTGATCTGGGCAGTTTATTAGCTCTGGGTTGCTAATATCTCTAATTAAATGAGGAAGGCTCTGCTTGGTTATATACTCAGCTTGTGTACGGGCATCACTCAGAGAGAGCGATGGTTTTATTAGCAAGTTTAGTGCGGTTAGCGTACTTTCAATAATCGCCTTTACACGCATGCGCTCATTTTTATCAATAACACTTTCTTTCTCAAGGTCGCTATTAACTACTTTGGTAGGTAAATACAGGGTATTGCAACCTTTCAAGATTGTTAACCAATTTGCAGACAAGTGTTTGTCTAGTAACTTATCGCCTTGCAGCATATCTAAACCTGCTGGTTGATTGATGATTAACACTTGATCCACGCCGCTGACGTCAACAGATTGGCAATGATCGTTCTCCCACGGAAATATATACAACTTAGTGCTGCATCTTGGGTTTATTTCGGCTTCGCCTTGATAGCCTTTAAAAATTAACACTCTTGACTCAGGCTCATACTGCGCCAAAAGCTGCGCTATCTTAATATGCTGCGATGCTAAACCACGGTGAAAATAACTGCGTATACCCAATTGAGCATTAGTAGGGTTCACGCAACGTATTGCTGTTTGGTAGAGGCTCCTTAACCCCAATTGCTGATGAAGGTCCTTAAAGATATCGGCAAATACACTGAGTTTATCTGCATTGACATAACACACCCCATCTCGGTCTAATATAGACTTAGCTTCTGCGGCTGAGTTGACCTCAACGATACCTAACGCTTTAATAACATCGCCCACATGATGACGATGACGCAATATGCGGTTGTCACCATGGATAAGTATTCGCTCACCTTGTTTTGCTAAAGCTTTGGCGCAAAAGAGCATATATGGTAGCTGATCACGTTTACCTGCATAGCAGGGCCAATCAATGGTTGTATTTAGCGATAACCACTGCGGATCAACGCTTTGCTTCAGCGCGAGTGTAACTCCGGTGACCTCTTCGGCGCTTTCACCACGAACTCGCATTAACATAAGCGCTGTACTTAATTGAGCCTCAGAAGCAACACCAAGCTTAAACCCATGTAGTAGTTGAAAACTTTCATTAACGGTTAAGCTTCGCGAACCCTTTTTGCCTCGTCCCAGCGCTTTGATAAGTTTTATATAGCCGGCCTTATCAATCTGCTCGTTAAGTTTGCAGTTACCAATGTGTCCCATAGATAACTTGCCTGTTGATCCCCAACTTAAATCTGGCTTATCCATATACACCCTCATTAGCGGCAACCGATTGTGAACAAAACGCCAAACAATGTTCAAGCTCAGCACCAATAGTGACCACTTCACCCACAATAATGAGTGTCGGCCCTGCTTGCTTGATGTTCAGTGCAGCTTGCGCCATTTGATCAACACGACTAAAACTAATTGTCTGTTTTTGCCTTGCACCATTGGTAATAAAAGCAACAGGTAATCTACCGTCTGCACCAGCTAACATTAATCGCGTTGCAATTTCTAATGCCTTCTCTTTACCCATATAGAAGGCTAAAGTACTATTTGCTGAAAGTAAGCCTTGCCATTCATCTATAACAGATTGCTCTCTTTGATCATTGCATCTCTGGCCTGTGACAAAAGTGACACTTCGAGCAACTTTTCTATGAGTCAGTGGGATGCCACTACTTGCTGCGCAACCTAAAGCCGCGGTGATCCCAGCGATAAACTCACTCTTAACCCCCCGTTTAGCTAAAAACAGCGCTTCTTCACTTCCGCGACCAAAAACATTAGGGTCACCGCCTTTAAGTCGTACCACTTTTACTCCCGTGATAGCTAATTGATAAAGGCTTTGATTAATCTCATCTTGAGTACTACTTTTTTGAGCGAATCGCTTACCCATGTAGATAAGTCGACAATGTGTTGCAGCCAACTGTAGAATCTCTGCACATACTAGATTGTCATACACGATCACATCCGCCTGTGTAATGACCTGCACCGCTTTTAAAGTAAGTAACTCAATTTCACCACAACCAGCTCCTACAATTTGTACAGTTTGACGCTGTTTGTTGAAGGTTTTATTCCGCTCAGTTCTCTTAAGGCACTGTAAAACAAGTTGTTTTAGCTGCTGAATCTTTGCCTTTTTATTAGTATTTTTAACAGCAATTTTCCTAAGCAAAAAAAAGTTATTAGTGTTGAGCTGTATGCTAAATGGAGACGTGGTCAATTGTTGTCTACTAAACTCATCAACCATTTCTGACAGTTTGGGTTTTATACTGCTCAGAGACTTGAGCAACATCTGCTTAATAAATTCGATTCCCTGCATCATGCCACCTCTTGCGTCGTCATATTCGCAGCGCTTAGCGCTGCTCTAGCTAGCTCAGTGACTTGATTAAGACAGCTGCCACACGCCGCGCTACAACCCAGTGCCTGCTTAGCATTATTGACCAATTGGTTAACTTCTAGCAGCTCACGGTTAGCACTTTGTATTGTCTCAAGCATATTGGCTGAGATTGCAGTTTCAGTGATGCCATTACAAGCACAAATTAACCTACTACCACCTGCTTGAATAAGCCTAGATAATTTGTTTAGCCATTTATTATCAACGCATTGATTAAGCAAGGCTTGCACAGCATTAACATCAACTTTGACTTCTTTACTATCAGTGATACATATACCAATCACTATGCCTTGCTGGATTGAGCACTGGATCGTACAACCTGAAAACTGCCATTCCAAAGTTTGCACAGCAGTGTTTGAAATACCAACTTTACTGCAAAACGCTTTATTATTAATTTCAGTACTTTGTGCTGCAAAATGATAGCAAACACCTTGATTAATTGTTTGTTTTACGCACCAGCTAAGACCTGTGAGATCGACAGCGGACGCGCCCCAAATGGTCCCTTGAAGCACGACTGGATAGCTCTCAAGCTTTACCCGTTGGTGTTTAAAGCCGGGTTGCAATGACAAAGGGTCTATATTGCTTTGCAATAGTTGGTTTACACCGGCGCTTTTACTAAATTGAGTTGACCAATGCATAGTACAAAAACCTGCACCCGGTAAAATTGATTTATCAGCAACGGCCCTTACCAGCATGGTTTTTTTTAAGTTAATCCCAGTAAGCTTAACGAGATCGCCTGAAGCCATCTGCAATTGGGTCAAGGTTAAAGGATTAAGCAAGATCTCAGGTTGATAATCACTCGCCGATAAGCTGGGAATATGACCGGTTCGCGTCATAGTGTGCCATTGGTCTCTCGCTCTGCCTGAGTTAAGCCTGACGCTATTCTGAGGTGACTCTTGATGCTCTACTTGTGTTAAAAAAGGAGTTGCTATGAAGTTTGCCAAACCATCGTTCGTTGAAAAGCGCCCTTCTTGATACAGCCTCTGTTGCGACAAATATTTGGTCGGATTTCGAGCTTTTTGCTCAAGGAGTCTATTTGTTTGCTGTTCAGATTTAACTTTTACTCTACTATGATTTACCAAGCTACTCGTTAGCTCGCTATTTTTGTGTATTGGCCACTGAATAGGTTCTAGGTCATTGTAATCCTGTTCGCTTATATCACTCAGCCCAGCTAGGGTAAATCGCTTATTAGGAAAATGACGAACCACTTTATCAGTAAGCATTGCGTGCTCTGCAAAAATCTGATGACTATCGGTAAAATTAAAACCTTGTTTGAATCCAAGCGCCTTAGCAACTTCGCAAATGGCCCACCAATCTGCTTTTGACTCTCCTTGGGGAAGAACAAAACGACGTTGGCGGCTAATTGTGCGTTCACTATTGGTCACTGTGCCCGATTTTTCAGACCAACCTTGAGCAGGTAAGAGTAGATCTGCATATTTGGCAGTATCTGTTTCAGCTGTAATATCCGACATTACAACAAATTCACAGCGTTTAAGTCCGCGCTTAACTATGGCGGTATCGGGTAATGATACCAATGGATTAGTCCCCATGATCCATATGGCTTTGATTTCCCCCAATGCCATCTTACTGAAGATCTCTGTCGCGGTGAGCCCTTTGCTTTTCACTACAGACTCTGTTTGCCAAAACTCACTGAGCAACCCTCGTTCCTGTAAAGTAAATCCCATATGGGCTGCAAGTTGGGTCGCCATGCCACCGACTTCACGTCCGCCCATGGCATTTGGCTGACCAGTTAATGAAAAAGGTCCACAACCTGGTTGACCTATATCACCCATCGCCAAGTGACAGTTAATTATGGCATTGCAAGTGTCTGTCCCTGTGAGAGATTGATTCACCCCTTGTCCACTAGCAGTTACAACTTTATTCGACGCCAAAGCCTGAGGAGCAGTCACAGTATAGAATTGATAGAAGCAGTTAATATCCTCAACTGTTAACCCAGTTTGCGCAGCTACTTCCTTAAGAGAGTTACATGAATTTGCTGCGTTAACTGCATCGGAAAACCCTTGAGTATGACTATGAATGTAATCAATATTTTTCCGATTTGAGTTACTAATTGCACAAAATAGTCCATTAAATAGAGCGAGATCGGACCCCGGTAACAGTTGTAGATGCAGATCTGCATAAGACGCAGTTGCTGTTTTACGCGGGTCAACAACAACTAACTTTGCTCCCGTCTTAGCTCTGGCCGCAAGAATTCGTTTAAACAATACCGGATGTGTCCAAGCTGTATTAGCCCCAACAAGAACGATAACGTCAGCTAATTCAAAATCCTGATAACAACCTGGGACAACATCTTCTCCGAAAGCGCGAGTATGTGCTGTAACCGCAGAGGACATACACAAACGTGAATTAGTATCGATATTTGAGCAGCCTAAAAACCCTTTAGCGAGTTTATTTGCAACGTAGTAATCCTCAGTAAGCATTTGTCCCGATAGGTAAAATGCTATTGAATTGCTTCCATGCTGCTTAATAATACTGTTAAACTTTGAGGCTATTTTATCGATAGCCTCTTGCCAGCCAACTGTTTTACTAATATTAGCTGGTACAGCATTAGTCTCAGCCGCAGTCTTATCATAGCCGTATGGACTTTGTCTTTTATTTAATCGCGGATAAAGCAGTTTATTGGGGAAATTGATCCCTTCAAGCAAGCTCATACCTTTAGCGCATAAGTATCCTAAATTAGCGGAATGTGATGTGTCGCCATCTAGCTCGATATACTTCACATAGTCCTCGTTAGTTGATGACAAATCGGGCTTTTCAGTAAACTTATCCGATTGACTAATAGAATCTTTGTTTTCTATTTCCTCTGATCTCCTGCGATGGATCTCGATCCCGCAGCCTACACCACAGTAAGCACAAGTAGTTCTACAGCTTGGCATTTACGCGTCCCTCTATGAAAGTCTTATAAGAGATAAGCAAATAACAAGCCAAAAATTAAACAACTGTTTTAATGGTGAAAAGACAATATAAAGGGTTAACGACTCATGGCAGGAATCAATAGCTGCCCAATTTAAGTGCATTTGTATGCACTGACGGTGCACATAAAAGCCCACGAATCGGTATTTTTTGCAGACATTGAGGTTTAATCATAAAAAAGTGGGGGCGGCGGTGTTTTTATACAAATAACAATGTTAAATACACCACTACATAAACGAACCAAATAAGGCAACAGGCTGCTTGATATCGAAAGATATAACAAAATAATTGGTTAATGCCGCACATACAAAAATATTAATATCGAGCGTTAATACCAATTAGTATAAGAAGTTGATCTACTCAGAGCGTTTTTGGCGAACTAATTCAAGGCGAATAATTGAAAGAATGGTGCTCCCTTGTGAAGTTATTCAACGAAGAAGTAGGCAGCCAAAAACGCTCCAGAATGGCGAGTTTTAGCGGCGCTGATACAGCGACTCTTGATAATAAAGAGGAAGCTTGAACCTAGTTCAACTATGCTCTTCACTCGTTGCCTTGTCTCAGAGCCGCTAAATTCTCGCTGAGCGACCAAATCTTTAAACTAATTGGTATAACTCAAAGTTCAGTAATACTAACGATTTGATATATTGACGAATTTCAGTCACAAAAAAGCCAGCTGTTCAGCTGGCTCAATTTAGAGTTTTGAATAAATTCAAAATTACTTAAGTATAGACTCTGCAGTACGGCCATCATCATGACAGCTGTCACATGTTGGCTTATCACCTACGTTCATTTCATGTGGCGCATGACAGTCTGCACACATTAGCATGCCATCATGTGGTTGGTGAACCGCATCCATTTCAGCTAATGTACCGTGACAAGCTTGGCACTGTTCAAATTCGTATTCACCATCAGCAGATGGCGAACCGTCAGCGTGACACGCCTCACAGCCATCCATTTCTGCATGCATTTCAGCAAGTTCTTGACCTTCAGCGAAAACTGAAGGAGATAATGCTAGCGCAGCAAAAGCCGCACCAAAAATTACGCTTAGTAGTTTATTGCTCACAATTGTATCCTCATTTAATAATCACATAGTGAAAACTTATATGTCAGGGTGTTTTCATCTTGCGACTGTATTTTTTTAGCACGACTTAGATTAATTTAGCTAAGCATTATCTAATCCGCAACTAATTTAGCTGCAAGATCATATCATTGTGAATTTTGCTAAAACGTGCGCTCAATCAAATTCCCCCTTGGAATTTGCGCATTTTCACTAATTATCTAATTGAATTTGAGCAATAAAAAAGCGGTTTAAGCTTTATCAGCTTAAACCGCTTAATTTAAAAAATACTAAATTAGCGAGCGCGTAACGCTGCAATTCGCTTTTCTAATGGCGGGTGGCTCATCATTAATTCAGCCATAGATTTCTTACCAGTGATGCCTAGTGCAGACATAGATGCTGGCATAGCGCCAGCCTCTGGGCCACTGCGTAATCTTTCTAATGCTGCAATCATCTTCTCTTTGCCAGCTAAGCGCGCCGCACCTTCGTCAGCACGGAACTCTCGAATACGTGAGAAGTAAGCAACAATAATTGACGCCAAAATACCAAATAACATATCTAGCACAAACACTACTGCCATATAAGCAAACATGCCTAGGCCTTCACCCTCTTCGTCATTGCTGGCAACAAAGTTATTAATAATACCGGCAACCACACGGGCAGCGAAGATAACGAATGTGTTTACCACACCTTGGATCAAGGTTAGGGTTACCATATCACCGTTAGCAACGTGACTAACTTCGTGAGCAAGTACTGCTTCAATTTCATCTTGGCTCATGCCGTATAGCAAACCGCTACTTACAGCTACCAAAGAGTTGTCTTTACTTGGTCCTGTTGCAAAAGCATTAAGCTCTGGAGATTGATAAATTGCGACCTCAGGCATTTTGATCCCAGCTTGCTCTGCTTGACGAGCAACAGTCTCAACTAACCAACGTTCAGTATTATCACGTGGAGTCGTGATAACTTCACATCCCATGGTCTTTTTAGCCATCCACTTTGAAATAGCTAAACTAATAAATGCACCACCGAAACCAAAGATGGCTGCGAATACAAGCAGTCCGCCCATTGTTGAGGTGTTAACACCAAGAATAGACATCACAATTGATGCCACTAATAAGATCGCCATGTTAGTAGCAATCAATAAAAATATACGCTTCATTTAAGCTCCTGTTGGATACAAAGTACCTGATATGTACTCTCTTAAAGACATAATATGTCTGCAATACAAGAATTCAAGGGCAGAGAGTAAAAATTATCTCTGGTCGCTTCAATAGTAGACGACTTCTCACCACTTTATATCAGATGGGCAAATTCTAGGGGGAGTTCATTAATCTAAGATTAAAATAATCCGCTTTAAGCTTTTATTCTATGTGTCGTCGATTAATCTTTTTTAACAATGGGATATGTTAAACACGCAAACATGATCACTGCAGCCAATTCGAGTAGATAACCGTTCTCTTGATAACTGTGTTAGCCGTTATCAAGAGAAACTTTTCACGCTGGCAACTAGTAAACTTAGCAACAACAGTCGTTAAGACAACTGAGTAAGATCTAGATATTCAGCAACCGCCGAAGCAGAGGGTTCTGCTAAATACGGAACATAACCTATAAAAGGTGCTTTTAACGTGTCTTTTAGGAACGCCAAGTTTTCTTGTTGATTAGCCATGTCAGGATCCACTTGATTAGCGATCCAACCTGCAATATTTAAACCATCAGCTCTAATGGCTTCAGCGGTAAGTAATGCATGATTTAGGCAGCCCAATTTCATGCCAACAACCAAGATCACTGGTAACTGCATTGATTGCACCACCTCAGATAAAAAGTGACCTTGGCTAAGTGGTAGACGCCATCCACCAGCACCTTCAATTACACAAAAGTCTGCACCTACATACTCAGCCATTTTTAATTGTGCAGCTATGCGATTTGGCAACAAATCAACCCCCTTGTCTGCCGCCGCAATATGCGGAGCGATAGCAGGTTCAAAAGCATAGGGATTAATATCTTCATAAGGCAGCTTAATTGTTGAAGCCTCTATTAGTGTTAGGGCATCGCTATTGCGCAAACCATTCTCAGTTACAGCGCAACCTGAGGCTATAGGTTTAAAGCCTAAGGTCTCCCCTTTCGCTGCTGTTAATAAAGCAGATGAAATCAGCGTTTTACCGCAGTCTGTATCGGTACCGGTTACAAAAAAAGTCATGTTATCTCCAAGACGCAAAACGACTAGCGCTTTTTACGCGCCTTAATAAAGCTAATGTTATATGTTAGGGGAAGGCCCTCTGGGGCTCGGTTTAACTCTGCCTTAGCTTGCAACGCTTGCCAATCTTTGCGTCCTCTCAATGTGACTTGAGGCAAATTAGTTGAACTCGTTCGAATCACGATGCCAGCACCAACGCCTTTAATTGACTGTAACATAGCTTTTAGATCATCAAAGTGAACCGTTATCGCTTGGGTATCGCACAATTCAATATCCCAATGCTCATCATCGAAACAAGCTTGTATTTTAGATGGCGCAATAAACTGATTGATTTTAAAGCCAAGCTCCCTCAGTTGAAACAAACTGTCCTGAGACACTATGCTTACATTTAGTTCGCCTGTAACCTTTAACACCCTATTAGCCTCAGCGATTGCAAGCCCTAAGTTGTCACACCATTGTAAAGCCACATTAGAGTAGATCCCATCTACACTTGCAGCAGCTAAAGGCAGGTTTTGAGCGTCACCGCAAACTGCAAGGTAACTGGGAAAGTTAGTGGAGAGTTGACGCAACATGCCTGGTGCGATGTCCAAACTTGTCACTTGCTTTAAGCCTTCAATATGGCCAAAGCAAGTACCTGGCCCCGCTCCAATGTCTAGCAAATGTTCACAAGCAGACATTTGCGCAAGTAAACGTTTAGCCGACTCCTGCTGCAACACATCGTAACTATGGTAATTATTAGCAGCGGCAGAAAAATTCGTTGCCACCAGCTGCTTTAGTCCATTTGATCCTTTTTTCACTGCTTTGGATCCTGCTCTGCTAAGGTCTTATCATTAATTAATCGTTATTTAGAATATCTGCGAGTACGTTCACTAACGCTGAAATATCTTGCTGACAATGATTAGCATTAAGTGTCAATCTTAGTCTTGCACCACCTTGCGGTACGGTAGGTGGCCTAATAGCCCCCAACCAGAAACCATGTTCTTTTAATCGCTTTGCAACAGCCATTGTTTTTGCACTGTCACCTAAAATAATAGGCTGAATCGCCGTTGTTGAACCGGTTAACTCAATATTGTTTTCTTGGCACTGCTTACGAAAATAATCAATATTTTCATCAAGTTTAGCCCTCAATTCAGGCTGCTTTTCAATTACTGTTAAAGCAGTGTAAGCTGCAGCAGCACTTGCTGGTGACAGTGCTGTCGAGTAGATATAATGCCGAGCGTTAGCGACTAAAAAATCAATCAAGGCTTGGCTACCAAGAATTGCAGCGCCTTGACCACCAAGCGCTTTACCGAAAGTAACTAATTGGGCATCGATTTTGATATCTGCATTTAGCCGTGTTGCACCAAAGCCATCTTCACCAATAACACCAAAGCCATGGGCATCATCAACAATTAACCATGCACCATGTTGTTGGCAAAGGGCTGATAGTTCAACGAGTGGCGCAATATCACCATCCATACTGAATACACTTTCAGTGATTAATGCCGTTGGTCTAAATCGCTCAAAGTAAGATTTAGCGCTCTCGACATCGTTGTGACTAAAACGTTTAAGTTTGGCGCCACTATCTTGAACACCATCAATCACTGAGGCATGAATGAGTTTATCAGCGACAACCAGATCATTAGCTTCAAATAAGGTTTTCATTAATGCGTTATTGGCACTAAAACCCGAACAAAACAACAGCGCAGCCTCATGACCAGTGACATCACACAATGCTTGTTCAAGTTTTGCATGAGCCTGCGTATAGCCAACAACCAGTGACGATGCTGTACTGCCCACCCCATAATCTTTGGCCCCTTGATACAGGGCCTCAGTTAATTCATTTGAAGTCGCTAACCCCAAATAATCATTACTACTAAAATTAACATAAGGTAAGGCATCAACTTCAAAGTAATTGCTTTGATTTGGATCTAACACTAACTTGATACGTTGCCTTAATAAACCTTGTTGTTTCAAGGCAAGGTTGCGGTCGACAATGCGCGTGGCAAGCGTTTCGGTTGCTTGGAACTGGTTGGAACTCTCTGACATTGATTATGCTCAGTTTAACAGCGAAAGGTGCTTACGCCTTAACAATGCGTAAAACGTAAGCGTATGTATTATTGGGTTAATGCTATTTAAAAGCGCGATATTATTAGTTCGTTTATAACGCTGCCGCATCGTAAAAAGCTGATTGCTTTTTATCTTGCTGAGCCGCCGCTTTGGCAAGCATTGCTTGATCTTGCTCTTTAGTCGCTGCAATACCTTGCTCAGGGTGCAAGCCTAACTTTCTAAATAAGGCCATATCATCATTTTCTTCAGGGTTCGGCGTGGTCAGTAACTTACAGCCATAGAAGATAGAGTTGGCGCCGGCAAAAAAGCACATAGCTTGCAACTCTTCGGTCATGTTTTCACGACCCGCCGATAAACGCACTCGTGATTTAGGCATAGTGATCCGTGCAACCGCAATAGTACGTACAAATTCCAGCGGATCTAAATCATCTAACTTTTCAAACGGTGTGCCTTCAACTTTAACTAACATGTTGATAGGTACTGAATCTGGGTGTTTGTCGAGATTGGCCAATTGCTGAATTAAGCCGGCACGATCGGTCGCCTTCTCGCCCATTCCCACGATACCACCTGAACATACTTTCATGCCTGATGCTCGCACATTGCTTAAGGTGTCTAAACGATTTTGATAGGTACGCGTTGTGATCACATCACCATAGTATTCAGGAGAGGTATCTAAGTTATGGTTATAGTAGTCTAAACCCGCCTCTGCCAGCGTGTTAGCCTGCTCTGCTGACAACATGCCTAACGTCATACAAGTTTCCATACCAAGCGCTTTGACTTCTTCAACCATGGTCTTTAAATATGGCATATCACGCTCTTTGGGGTTACGCCAAGCTGCGCCCATACAAAATCGAGAAGCACCTGCCGCTTTAGCACTGCGCGCTTCTGTTAAAACGGTTTCCATCGCTAATAATCGTTCTTTCTCAAGACCAGTATCATAGCGCGCACTTTGAGGGCAATATTTGCAGTCTTCAGGACATGCACCGGTTTTAATCGACAATAGGCGACTTATTTGCACCTCATTTGGATCAAATTCTTGGCGGTGAATAGTGTGGGCTTGGAATAAAAGATCATTCATTGGCAAAGCAAAAAGCGCTTCAATCTCTTCACGTTTCCAATCATTTCTAAGTTGTACTTCTGACATTTTGTTCCCTTATGCTCCACTGTTTATTCAAATCACTCGAGACGATGTTGTTAAAGGTAAACATTACCATTTAAACTTGCTGTATGTTTATTATTAAAAAACAAACAACTACAGATAAAAAGCGAGTTGAAATCTTCAATATTTTTCTTGCTTAGCATACCTGCAACCCTTAACCTGTCAATGTCATCCTATTTAAAAGGTTTACTAGTGGTTAATATATGAACACACATCATCAGTCTACGACAAACAGTATCGACCTTCAATTTGATAAAGATCATTTGTGGCACCCTTATACATCCATGACCAATGCTTTGCCCGCCTATGGAGTAATAGCTGCTAATGGAGTAGAACTGCAACTCGAAAACGGTAAAAAGTTGATTGATGGCACCAGTTCTTGGTGGGCGTGTATTCACGGTTATAGTCACCCAAAAATTGTAGCTGCAATGCAGCAGCAGACAGCGCAACTAAGTCATGTCATGTTTGGCGGTATTACTCATCGTCCAGCTGTTGAACTAGCCCGTTTGCTAGTGGATATGACCAGTCCAAAGTTAACCAAAGTATTCTTAGCTGATTCAGGTTCTATCGCAGTCGAAGTCGCCATGAAAATGGCATTGCAATATTGGCAAGGCAGAAGCCTACCTAGTAAACAGAAAATCCTTACTATCAAAAATGGCTATCATGGCGATACTTTTGCAGCAATGAGCGTCTGTGATCCTGAAGGTGGCATGCATACCATGTTTGGCGAACTTGTCACTAAACAGCTGTTTGCTCCAGCGCCTCAATCAAAATTCAATCAAGCGTTTAATCCACAGGAACTGGATGAGATCAGCGCTATATTTGCAGATAACCACCAACATATCGCGGCGTTACTTGTTGAGCCAATTATGCAAGGCGCTGGCGGAATGCGTTTTTATCATCCAGATTATTTAGCTGCCCTACGACAACTTTGCGACAAGTATAATGTGTTACTTATACTCGATGAGATTGCCACCGGGTTTGGCAGAACAGGTAAACTGTTTGCCTATGAACATAGCGCAATCGAAGCCGATATCTTATGTTTAGGAAAAGCACTAACTGGTGGCTATATTTCTTTAGCGGCAACCATGTGTACAGACGAAGTCGCTCAAGGTGTTAGTGGCTCCCCTGCTGGAGTATTTATGCACGGTCCAACCTTTATGGGTAATCCGCTAGCCTGCGCAGCTGCAGTTGCAAGCTTAGAACTCATCAAGGAAAATCATTGGCAACAGCAAATTGGCGCGATTGAAGCTCAGCTTAAACAAGAGTTGGCAGAAGCTGCTGATTATCCGAATGTCGTGGATGTAAGAGTTTTAGGCGGTGTTGGCGTATTAGAAATGAGTAACACACTTGATACTGCTCAGCTGCAACAACAGTTTGTTGATTTAGGTGTATGGATAAGACCTTTCTCCAACCTTATCTATATCATGCCACCTTATTGTATTAGCTCTACCGACTTGAGCAAACTAACCACCGCAATGAAAATAGTGGCTAAACAGACCGAACTCCCCAATGCAACAGGTGAGTTTATTAGCCACGGTTAAAGGGTTCCTCTGTAAACGCTAGCTATTGTTAACGCAACTTTATCACGACCCAATGACAAACTCTGACGTCATTGGGTAGCTAGCTAATCAACACACAGCTGAAACGATCGAATCCAACATCATCCTAGCCAAAATGACCCGTCTGTGAACAGACGAAGTCGCAACAAAGCGAAAATAAATTCGATCACAACAACATTTGCTCAATTTTTAGCGCAAAAAACTGCCAGCCCTCAGCCAATCTGTGTTTATCAATGGATTATCATCCTCATTTTTGGCTATAAAATGTGATTTTTTTATGATATTTCGTTTAATTTAGCCCTGAATGATAAAAATGAATAAAATAAATTGAAAAGTATTGCTATACTTGCGCGGAATTTTAGAACGTAACTCCAATAGAGTAGAAAAATGACTGATTTATCAAAGTACAGAAACATTGGTATCTTTGCTCACGTTGACGCGGGTAAGACTACTACAACTGAGCGTATCCTAAAGCTTACCGGTAAGATCCATAAATCTGGTGAAACCCATGACGGCGAATCAACAACTGACTTCATGGAACAGGAAGCTGAGCGTGGTATTACCATTCAGTCTGCTGCTGTTAGTTGTTTTTGGAACGATCACCGTTTCAACGTTATCGACACCCCTGGCCACGTTGACTTTACAGTAGAAGTATACCGTTCTCTTAAAGTTCTTGACGGTGGTATTGGTGTATTCTGTGGTTCTGGTGGTGTTGAGCCACAATCAGAAACTAACTGGCGCTATGCTAACGATTCACGCGTTGCTCGTATCATCTTCGTAAACAAGTTAGACCGTATGGGTGCTGACTTCTTACGTGTTGTTAAGCAAACTAAAGACGTACTAGCTGCTAACGCTCTAGTAATGGTTCTACCAATCGGTATCGAAGACGAATTTACTGGTGTTGTAGATCTACTTACTCGTAAAGCATGGGTATGGGACGAGACTGGCGAAGCTGAAAACTACAGAATCGAAGACGTTCCAGCTGACATGGTTGACATGGTTGAAGAATACCGTGAACAACTAATCGAGTCTGCAGTTGAGATGGACGACGACCTAATGGAAGCTTACATGGAAGGTGAAGAGCCATCTATGGAAGACATTAAGCGTTGTATCCGTGCTGGTACTCGTAACATGACTTTCTTCCCAACATACTGTGGTTCTGCATTCAAGAACAAAGGTATGCAGCTACTTCTTGACGCAGTTGTTGATTACCTACCAGATCCAGTAGAAGTTGATCCACAGCCTCTAACTGACGAAGAAGGTAACGAAACTGGTGAGCACGCTCTAGTATCTGTAGACGAGCCACTAAAAGCACTAGCATTCAAGATTATGGATGACCGTTTCGGTGCACTAACATTCGTACGTATCTACTCAGGTCAGCTACGTAAAGGCGACACGATTCTTAACAGTGCTACTGGTAAGACTGAACGTATCGGCCGTATGTGTGAAATGCAAGCTGACGAGCGTAACGAACTTGATTACGCACAAGCTGGTGACATCATCGCGATCGTTGGTATGAAGAACGTACAAACTGGTCACACTTTATGTGATGTTAAGCACCCTTGTACTCTTGAAGCAATGGTATTCCCAGAGCCAGTAATCTCTATCGCTGTAGCACCAAAAGATAAAGGTGGTTCAGAGAAGATGGGTATCGCTATCGGTAAGATGATCGCTGAAGATCCATCATTCCGCGTAGAAACTGACGAAGACTCAGGCGAAACTATCCTTAAAGGTATGGGTGAACTTCACCTAGACATTAAGGTAGACATCCTTAAGCGTACTTACGGCGTTGAGCTAATTGTAGGTGAGCCTCAAGTTGCTTACCGTGAAACTATCACACGTGAAATCGCTGATAGCTACACTCACAAGAAGCAATCTGGTGGTTCTGGTCAGTTCGGTAAGATCGACTATGTTATCCGTCCAGGCGAAGCTAACACTGGCTTCACGTTCAAGTCTTCTGTTGTTGGTGGTAACGTTCCTAAGGAATTCTGGCCAGCAGTTGAGAAAGGCTTCGAAAGCATGATGAAGACTGGTACAGTTGCAGGCTTCCCAGTGCTAGACGTTGAGCTAGAACTAACTGACGGTGCTTTCCACGCAGTTGACTCGTCAGCTATCGCGTTCGAAATCGCTGCAAAAGGCGCATTCCGTCAATCTATGCCAAAAGCTGGTGCAGAACTTCTTGAGCCTATCATGAACGTTGACGTATTCAGCCCAGAAGACAACGTAGGTGACGTAATTGGTGACCTTAACCGTCGTCGTGGTATGATCAAAGACCAAAACGCTGGTGTAACTGGTGTTCGTATTAAGGCTGACGTACCGCTTTCAGAAATGTTCGGTTACATCGGTTCACTACGTACTATGACTTCAGGTCGTGGCCAATTCTCTATGGAATTCGCTCACTACGCACAGTGTCCAAACAGCGTTTCTGAGAAAGTTATCGCTCAAGTTAAAGAAAGAAAAGCTGCTGAAGCTAAGAAGTAATTATTAATTTAATTATGGCTCTTTAGAGTTTCATTCTTTAACAAAAAGCCTGTAGATGAAAATCTACAGGCTTTTTTATTAGCACATTGAGTATTGAACTTTTGTCATAGACATAAGCAACATCGGCTAACCACTTCAAATAACCTCGAATGCCCGTGCCATACGGCTAATACTTGCTAACGGTACCCGGTGTTTATTGCGATCGGCACACAATAGTTGATGCTCTTTATTTTGCGGTTCGCCCACCTGCTGAATTTGTACTTGATAGCCCTCTGCTTTTGCTGCTTTACAGTACCCCTCAAACTCCCACTGCGCCATATTTGTGTTATCACAAATAACCACAGGCACTTTATTGGCGATTGCATGAATAAAGCGTGTTAAGTTCAGTTGGTGATATTTAGATAGCTGCTTAGGATTAAAACGGTACTGCCCTTCTTGATAAAAAAACTCATCTGTTGAGCAGACTTTTACTTGCTCATGAGCAGCAGATTTTGGCAATGATTTTATATACTCGTCCACCCAGTAACTCTTACCACTTCCCGGAAGGCCACGCATAATTATCGCTAAACCTTGGAAATCAGTTTTTTTTGTCATCAGTTTCTATTCCTAAAATACGTTAATAGTGGCAAACAGTTAGTTACTCAGGATCTTTCCTTGCAGAATATCCTCAACTAGCTTTGGCACTATTTCACTGGCCTTGCCTTGAAGGTGATATTGAAATTGGCTATGGCGGTCTGCTTCGACCAAGTTAATCTCTACCGTTTGCGCACCATGATGATTAGCCGTATCAACAAAACCTGCCGCCGGATAAACCGTGCCAGATGTACCAATAGCAATAAATAAATCACAGCTATCGAGCGCATGTTGAATTCTATCTAAACCAAATGGCATCTCACCAAACCATACAACGTGCGGCCGCAAACGCTGGGCAGGAATACAGCAGGTACAAGTATGTTTTGGTCCAAAAGGTTCTGTTAATAAAAACGTTTGCTGCGAACGCGGACAACGACCTTTTGAAAGCTCACCATGCATATGTAGAAGCCGTTGTGAACCAGCCCTTTCATGCAAGTCATCAATATTTTGCGTCACAACCAACAGTTCACCTATAAACTCTTTCTCAAGTTTTGCTAAAGCCATATGACCCGCATTAGGCTCAATCGCGCCATTATGGAATTGCTGCCATCTATCGTTATAAAAACGCTCTACAAGTAACGGATCGCGGGCATAACCTTCGGGCGTCGCCACATCCTCAATTTTATGCTCTTCCCACAGCCCATCTTGATCTCTAAAGGTACGTAATCCAGACTCGGCTGAGATCCCTGCTCCGGTTAAAACGACAATCTGCTGGTACATCTACAGTCCTTTTTATTGCTCTTTATTGTTATTCTGCCTTTTTGTAGCTCGAGACAACATTAGGCGTTAGTATAAACAGGCAATAACAATACAAAAAGTATGCTTAAATTGCTTGTTTTATATCTAGTTAATAGTTTTTCTTTGGTAAAGACGCTTTATTGCTAGATCAAAGGTTTAAGTTTTCATTTTGTACACATATAATGGTTTGAATACCCACAAATGAACTGATTAACTTATGGCTAATCGTTCTGCAATCAAGAGATCAATAATGACAGATGGAAATCAAGCGCTAAAGAAAGCGGGTTTGAAAGTGACCTTACCACGAGTCAAAATTTTAGAATTGATGCAAGCGCCAGAGAATCAACACATTAGTGCTGAGGACCTCTATAAGAAGTTACTCGACATGGGTGAAGAGATTGGTCTTGCTACTGTATACCGTGTGTTAAACCAATTTGATGATGCAGGTATTGTCACCCGTCACCATTTTGAAAGCGGCAAAGCTGTTTTTGAACTTTCCTCCCAGCATCACCATGACCATTTAGTTTGCCTATCATGCGGTAAAGTTATTGAGTTTTCTGACGAAGTCATTGAACGTCGTCAAGACGAAATCGCGATGAAACATAATATTAAGCTAACAAACCACAGCTTATATTTATATGGTGTATGTACTAACGATGAGTGTGATCACGGCGACGCGTAAAACAGCAGCCAAGCATAAAAAAACCAGCCCTATGGCTGGTTTTTTTATGCAACACTGACCTTAAAGTTGCTTATGAAACACATTCACTTTATGGCCCATAAATTTCGCTCTGTTGCGCTCTTTCATGCCGACTTTTCTGGCAACGCCCTCTGAACCTTTATTGCCTAACAAAATAAGTGCGATAGCCTCATGGATGTCATAATCTTTAAAACAATCTAATGCAGCAGCTCCAGCTTCAAAACCAATCCCCTGCCCCCAATACTGCGGTAAATAGCGATAACCAAGTTCAACTTCATTAAACTCTGTGATAAATGTTGGTCCACAAAAACCGATCACTTTACCATCAGCTTTATGCTCTACAGCCCAACGCCCATACCCGCGCTCTTGGTAGTTTTTAGTGATTACATTTTCAAAAATTTGCTCTGCTTGAGACAAGGATGTCATTGGCTCTCCAGGAATATAAGTTAATATCTCTGGAATACTGTTCAATAAAAAAATTGCCTTGGTATCTTTTGCCTCAAAATGCCTTAGGATCAACCTATCCGTCTCAGTGATAATCACAATCCCCTCCATTTGCTTTCTTCACTGCTTATCCATCTAATATACTCACATTTTGCTTAGTTTAGAAAGTATTAAAACAAGTTTGCTTAAACGTTAACAATAGCGTTCAATAAAGCAAACTAAAAGTCAGTAACAAAGGATTGCAATATGACAATTATGCAAAAGGTCTATTGGTTGATTGCCACTTTAGGCAACGTACTTGCTATCAACTATATGCTAAACAGTAGCAATACGTTGTCGCATATCGTTTTGTTGATGACCTTAACTTATACAGTTGTTGGCTATTTCGATATGTTTCATAGCCGTCACACACTAAATAGACTTTATCCAGTGGTTGCATATCTGCGTTATTTCCTCGAGTCCTATCGTGTCGAAATTCAACAATACTTTATTGCAAATGATACCGAAGAAACGCCTTTTAACCGCGAGCAGCGTTCGTTAGTTTACCAAAGATCTAAAAATGTTAGAGACACTATCGCTTTTGGTACACAGCAAAACCTCTTAGAAGATAATTACCTCAGCCTATGGCAATCCTTACACCCTAAAAAAGTTAACGATACAGCAAAACGGATAGAGATCGGGGGACCCGACTGTAAACACCCCTACAAAGCTTGCTACTTTAATATTTCAGCAATGAGTTTTGGCTCGCTCAGTGCTAATGCCATTGAATCGCTTAACCTAGGCGCCAAGAAAGCAGACTGCTATCACAACACAGGTGAAGGCGGCGTGAGTCCATATCATTTAAAGCACCAAGGCGACATCGTTTGGCAAATTGGCTCTGGTTTATTTGGTTGTAGAGATGACGCAGGTAACTTTAACCCTGATACTTTCAAAGCTATGGCGACACGGCCACAAATCAAAATGATTGAAATTAAGCTCTCTCAAGGAGCAAAGCCAGGTCATGGAGGTGTACTGCCGGCTGCTAAAATTACCGAGGAGATCGCTGCAATTCGGCATATCCCTAGAGATAGAGATTGTGTTTCGCCAGCAGTAAACCCTGAGTGTACCACCCCAAAAGCGTTACTCAATTTTGTAAAAAGGCTCAGAGAATTAAGTGGCGGTAAACCGGTGGGATTTAAGCTATGTGTAGGTAATCCTGTTGAGTTTTTAGGCTTATGTAAAGCCATGATTGAAACAGGCATTACCCCTGACTTTATCACGGTTGATGGTGCAGAAGGCGGTACAGGTGCAGCACCAGTAGAATTTACCAATCGCCTTGGCATGATGTGCTTAGAGGGAGTGTACTTTGTACATAATGCCTTAACTGGCGCAGGCCTTCGCGATAAAATAAAAATTATTGCTTCTGGTAAAACGGCTTCAAGTTTTGATCTACTAGCCAAAATTGCGATGGGAGCAGATACTGTCAATGCTGCAAGAACCATGATGCTTTCTCTAGGCTGTATTCAATCACGTCATTGTAATACCAATCTATGTCCTACTGGCATCGCCACTCAAGATCCTGCTCGCAGCAAAGCACTTAATGTTATCGCTAAAAGTGAGCGGGTTAAAAACTACCACCAAAACACCCTAAAAAGCTTTTTCGAATTAGTTGGCAGTATGGGGTTAGATTCACCGGAAAAACTACAACCACATATGCTAAAACGTCGAACTCCATACGGACTGCTCATGTCGGTTGGTAGTCTAATTGAGCCTATACAAAAAAATGAGCTAATCAATGGCACTAAACTAGCCGGGCCATGGAACACCTGGTGGCATTTGGCACAAGCTGACGATTTCTATTCAGAAGATGTATATATACTGTCACCAGCAGAGCTTTCAAGACCCCGTAAACAAATATAATACCAACTGCTCTAGATCTGCATCCGTTTAACTAAACATGCTCTAACAAACAAACCTAAGCGTACAAGCTAAAGCAAGATAGTTAACCATATACTCATGGTCAAGGTTGATAATAACGTTGAAAGCACCACTGTGCTGGCGACTACTGGCTGTAGCGCTTGCACCTGCATGGCAATAAGATAAGCGTTAACCCCTAACGGCGAAGCGCTCAGTAACACAACTATTGCAAGTTCAGTCGAGGCTAAATCCAATAGATAATGGCCAGTAACATAAACACATAGCGGCAATAAGATAAGTTTGATTGAGGTGGCAACCAATGCAAAATGCCAGTCGTTAGTGATTTTATAAAAACTTAAGTTAGCCCCAAGAACAAACAAGGCACACGCTAACGCGGGTTGGCTAAGTAAACTCAGCGCGCTAAATAACTCATCATTTAAGGGCACATTAAATAAATTCAATATCAACCCTAGAGTTATACTTAACACTATTGGATTAACCACAATCCCTTTTAGACTATTCCTGAGACCATGAGCAGTTGTCCCAAACCGAGCGCTCAATAAAAAGGTCATTGCGAACAACAAGGCACTGTGGAATGTAATAATGGCGAAAACATTCCCCATTACTCCTTCGCCTAACGCCCCTACAATCAAGGGTAAGCCAACAAGAATAGTGTTGGAGTAACTACAAGATAATCCAAACATCGGCGACCTAGCAGAAGCTCCATTGTCCTTTGACCAATAATACAATCCACTACCAATAGCGAATATCGCCAATACTGGTAGATAGAATGCTAAAAGGCTCTCTAGTGCAAAGCTTTTTACTAAATCAGCGTTGTACATATTGCAAAACAAGAATGCAGGAATCGATAGGTAGAAAGTAAACAAACTGATCCCGCCGATGTGCTCTTTTCTAAAAGGTCCTTTAGCCGTTACAAAGTAGCCTAAGCTGGCCATAAACAGTAATGGAACAATAATCGACAGCGTAGACATCAACTTTAACCCTAGCATTTTAGTGAATTATTTGCAGGCGGATGATAACAGAGTCAATTACCGTGGACATATGGTTAAAACGAATTTAACTAAGTGAAGGATCGAAACCGTGTTATGAGAGGACAAAATACAACGGGGATTTGTGAGTAAATTAAACAAACTCAACTCTATGAAGCGAGCTAAACTAACAGCTAACAACGAACATAAAAAAGTAAAATAAAGCGCTCTCGTTAATTTATTGCGACTACAAGCCTTGTCACTTTCGGCTAACTACTTACTGGAAATATTTAACGGTATGACGTTACAGAAGATCTCCTTTTCAAACTGTTGTTCTAAACGATCTCGCCAACACTGTTTGTTAATCGGCACTAAGTAGAAATGCTCACGAGATGTGTCAGTGACGAACGCCAGGTTATGGCGCATCAGCTCAAAATGAATATCGTTTACAAACTCAGAAGAAAAGTTCTGACGTCCTGTTAACTGGTTAATATCTTTACGCGTAAGTGCGACACCTTCATTCATATCGCCAAATCTTAATCTTAACCAATCTGAAAACTCTTTCGCGCTAACCATCGACATAAAAACTACCTACAAGTTCCCTATAGATAAATTAGGTATAACAGATTGTTAAAACTACGCCATTATTTGGCTTAAATTAGGTGTATTTATCGCCATTCGTTCTAGTTAGCAGAGTAAGTGTGAAATTAAACTCTAAAAATAACCAGCAAACCCTCGATGTTTACGCTCTAAGTTAGTATAAAGATTGCCTCGCTGAGCGAACAAATCTTTATGTAATCATCGCTTTCAAAAAACCAATAAAAAAGGCGCCATTGGCGCCTTTTAACGAGGTTAATTAATTACCAACCTGTTTTTGTACGTAGAGCACTACCGATATCTGCAAGTGAACGTACAGTAGTTACGCCTGCCGCTTCAAGAGCCGCAAACTTATCTTCTGCAGTACCCTTACCACCAGCGATAATCGCGCCAGCATGGCCCATACGCTTGCCTTCAGGTGCAGTAACACCAGCAATGTATGAAACTACAGGCTTAGTTACGTTCGCTTTGATGTATTCAGCAGCTTCTTCTTCCGCAGTGCCACCAATTTCACCAATCATTACGATTGCTTCTGTTAGTGGATCGTTTTGGAACATTTCCAATACGTCGATGAAGTTAGTACCAGGGATAGGATCACCACCAATACCTACACAAGTAGACTGGCCAAAACCTTCGTCAGTTGTTTGCTTAACCGCTTCGTAGGTTAATGTACCAGAGCGCGACACAATACCCACTTTACCAGGCTTATGAATGTGACCAGGCATGATACCAATCTTACACTCGCCAGGAGTGATAACACCTGGGCAGTTCGGACCAATCATGCGAACGCCAGTTTCTTCAAGTTTAACTTTAACTTGAAGCATATCTAGCGTTGGGATCCCTTCAGTAATACAAACGATTAGCTCAATACCGCCGTCGATTGCTTCTAGAATTGCATCTTTACAGAAAGGTGCCGGTACGTAGATAACTGAAGCTGTAGCGCCAGTCACTTCTACCGCATCTTTAACAGTGTTAAACACTGGCAATCCAAGGTGAGTTTGACCACCTTTTCCTGGAGATACACCACCAACCATCTGAGTACCGTAAGCAATAGCTTGCTCAGAGTGAAATGTACCTTGACCGCCGGTGAAACCTTGACAGATAACTTTAGTATCTTTGTTAATTAATACAGACATTATTTGCCCTCCGCAGCAGCTACAACTTTAACAGCAGCGTCTGTTAGTGACTCTGCAGCAATAATGTCAAGACCTGAGCTTGCTAATACATCGCGACCTAGGTCAGCGTTAGTACCTTCAAGACGCACAACTACAGGCACTTCAACACCCACTTCTTTAACTGCGCCAATGATGCCTTCAGCAATCATGTCACAACGTACGATACCACCAAAGATGTTCACAAGAACCGCTTTAACGTTATCGTCAGATAGGATGATCTTAAATGCTTCAGCAACACGCTCTTTAGTCGCTCCGCCGCCTACATCCAAGAAGTTCGCAGGCTTGCCACCGTGTAGGTTTACGATATCCATCGTACCCATCGCTAGGCCAGCACCGTTAACCATGCAGCCAACGTTGCCGTCTAGTGCAACATAGTTAAGCTCGAACTTAGCAGCATGTGCTTCACGTGCATCATCTTGTGATGGATCGTGCATTTCACGGATTTTTGGTTGACGGAATAACGCGTTACCATCGATACCAATCTTGCCATCAAGACAGTGGATGTTGCCTTCGTCAGTGATCACAAGCGGGTTAATTTCTAATAGTGCGAAATCATGATCTTCAAACATTTTCGCTAAGCCCATAAAGACTTTAGTGAATTGCTTCATTTGAGTTGGGTTTAGGCCCAACTTAAAGCCAAGATCACGTGCTTGGTATGGCTGTGGACCGGTTAGCGGATCGATAATCGCTTTGTGGATTAGCTCTGGCGTTTCTTCAGCCACAGTCTCGATTTCCACACCACCTTCAGTAGACGCCATGAACACAACGCGACGTGTAGCACGGTCTACAACTGCACCTAAGTACAATTCATTTGCAATGTCAGTGCAGCTTTCTACTAAGATTTTAGCAACTGGCTGACCTTTCTCATCAGTTTGATAAGTAACAAGGTTCTTACCTAACCAATGTTCAGCGAATGCGCGGATCTCTTCTTTATCTCCAGTGACTTTAACGCCACCTGCTTTACCACGGCCGCCAGCGTGTACTTGACACTTAACAACCCACATATCACCGCCAATATGGCCCGCTGCTTCTACTGCTTCTTGGGCAGTATCACATGCAAAACCTTCTGACACTGGTAAACCATATTCGGCAAATAGAGATTTTGCCTGATATTCATGCAAATTCATGATGATCTATCCATTATACTTCTTGTGTATTTCAACAGGCCCAAATGGGCCTGCACGAGGGTATTGTTTGTTCTTGGCCTATAGGTCAAGTAACAAACGAGTTGGATCTTCTAGGAAGTCTTTAATAGCCACCAAGTAACCAACTGATTCACGACCATCAACAATACGGTGGTCGTAAGAAAGCGCTAGGTACATCATAGGCAGGATTTCAACCTGACCATTTACTGCCATTGGGCGATCTTTAATGGCATGCATGCCTAAGATTGCACTTTGTGGCAGGTTCAAAATTGGCGTCGACATTAGCGAGCCAAATACACCACCGTTAGTCACGGTGAAGTTACCGCCAGTCATATCATCAACGGTAAGTTTGCCGTCGCGACCTTTAATTGCGAGTTCGCGAACAGCACGTTCGATGTCAGCAAGGCTCATCTTATCAGTGTCACGTAACACAGGTGTCACAAGACCACGAGGAGTCGATACCGCAATGCTCACATCAAAATAGTTATGGTAAACAATATCGTCACCATCAATTGACGCGTTAACTTCAGGGAAACGCTTCAATGCTTCAGTTACCGCTTTCACATAGAAAGACATGAAACCTAAGCGAATGCCGTGGCGCTTTTCGAAAATCTCTTGATATTGCTTACGAATATCCATAATAGGCTTCATGTTAACTTCGTTAAACGTAGTTAGCATGGCCGTTGAGTTTTTCGCTTCAAGTAGACGGTTAGCAATTGTTTTGCGTAGACGTGTCATAGGTACACGCTTTTCGCTACGCTCAGCAAGTGGCGCAACCGCTGCTGGAGTCGCAGCCGCAGGCGCAGATGCTGCTGGCTTGTTTTTCACAAACGCTTCAACATCTTCTTTAGTAATACGTCCGCCAACACCAGTGCCTTTAACAGCACTTGCATCAACATTGTGTTCAGCTATTAAACGACGTACTGACGGGCTTAGTGCATCATTAGACTCATCTGTTGCTTCGGCAACTGGCGCTGAAGCTTCTGCTTGCGCTTTAGTCACTTCTTGACCTGCAACTGCGCCCGCAACAAAACTTGCGATAACGGCTTCACCAAGAACAGTGTCACCTTCTTCCGCTAGAAATTCAGAAATTTGACCATCTTCTGGTGCAACAACTTCTAAAACCACTTTATCAGTTTCAATATCAACAAGGATTTGATCACGAGAAACTTGCTCGCCAGCTTGAACATGCCAAGTCGCAATAGTTGCATCAGCAACAGATTCTGGCAGTACGGGTACCTTAATTTCGATACTCATGGATTACGATCCTTCTTATATAATGTTCTATTACTACAGCTTTAATGCACTGTTGATTAATGATTCTTGTTGCTGAGCGTGCAATGCAGGGTAACCGCATGCTGGCGCAGCTGAGGCTTCACGACCGGCATAACTCAATTGAGCTCCTGCAGGAATGACGCTCCAGAAATGGTGTTGACTACAATACCAAGCACCTTGGTTTTGTGGCTCTTCTTGACACCAAACGAAATCTTTAACATGGCTATATTCAGCAAGCGCTGCTGCTGCTTCTTCGTGTGGGAACGGGTAAAGCTGTTCTACACGGATCAGTGCCACATTTTCTAAGCCTTCTTTACGGCGGCGCTCTAGGAGCTCAAAGTAAACCTTTCCGCTACAAAATACGACTCTATCGACTTTACTTGCATTTAATTCATCAATTTCGCCGATAATGTTCTGGAATGAACCTTCAGCAAGTTCTTCCATACTAGAAACGGCTAATGGATGACGCAGCAATGACTTAGGTGACATAACCACCAAAGGACGACGCATAGGGCGTACCACCTGACGGCGCAGCATATGGTAAACCTGTGCCGGTGTAGATGGCACACAAACTTGCATATTATGGTTAGCACAAAGCTGTAAGAAACGTTCTAGACGTGCGCTTGAGTGCTCAGGTCCCTGACCTTCATAACCATGAGGTAGCAACATTGTAAGACCACATAGACGGCCCCACTTTTGCTCGCCAGATGATAGGAACTGATCGATTACCACTTGTGCACAGTTAGCAAAGTCACCAAACTGCGCTTCCCACAAAGTAAGACCTACAGGTTCAGCGGTTGCGTAACCATATTCAAACGCCAATACTGATGCTTCAGATAACACTGAGTCAGTAATATCGATTGGCCCTTGCTCATCAGCGATATTACGCAGTGGCATATACGCAGTAGCATCATTTTGATTATGCAGCACCGCGTGACGATGGAAGAAAGTACCACGACCAGAGTCTTGACCTGTAATACGAATGCGCTTGTTATCTTCAAGAATAGACGCATAGGCTAAGGTTTCAGCAAAGCCCCAATCAAGCAGCTTCTCACCAGAGGCCATGGCTAAACGATCTTTATAGATCTTAGCTACACGTGATTGCAACTTGTGGCTTTCAGGCACATAACTAATTTTTTCAGCTAAATGCTTAACACGGTCAATCGGTAACTTAGCATCGTAACTGTCATCCCACTCAGCACCAATGTATGGACTCCAGTCAACAGAATGCAACGTCATTGGACGCCACTCTTTAACCACACAGTCACCACCATCTAGCGCATCACGGTAATCGTTCACCATAGCAGTAACCTCGTCACTACCTAAGGTGTTTTCAGCGATTAAGCGGTCTGCGTAGATCTTTCTTGGTGTTGGGTGCTTCTTAATTTTTGCATACATAAGAGGCTGAGTAGCACTCGGCTCATCAGCTTCGTTATGGCCATGACGGCGATAACAAACTAAATCAATCACCACATCACGCTTGAACTCATTGCGGTAATCAACAGCAAGTTGTGCAACAAAGGCTACCGCCTCAGGATCATCTGCATTAACGTGGAAAATCGGTGCCTGCACCATTTTCGCGATATCAGTACAGTACTCAGTCGAGCGAACGTCTTCAGTTAAGTTAGTGGTAAAACCAACTTGGTTGTTGACTACGATGCGGATACTGCCACCGACTCTAAAAGCACGAGTTTGTGACATGTTAAAGGTTTCTTGCACAATGCCCTGACCGGTAATCGCCGAGTCACCATGAATGGTAATAGGCATCACTTGGCGGCCAGTATCACAACCACGACGGTCTAAACGCGCACGCACAGATCCCATGACTACTGGGTTAACAATCTCTAAATGAGATGGGTTAAAGGCAAGCGCTAGGTGAACATTACCACCTGGCGTTTCAAAATCAGATGAGAAACCTTGGTGATACTTAACATCACCACTACCGTTAATATCGCTGTGCTTACCAGCAAACTCATCAAATAACTCAGAAGGCTTCTTACCAAGAATGTTAACTAATACGTTTAAGCGGCCGCGGTGTGCCATACCAATAACCACTTCTTTGGTACCAGCATCACCTGCACGGTAGATGATTTCACGCATCATAGGAACAAGTGCATCGCCGCCTTCAAGTGAGAAGCGTTTTGCACCAGGGAACTTAGCACCTAGGTATTTTTCCATACCTTCTGCGGCGTTAAGACCTTCGAGAATTCGGGTTTTATCTGCTTTAGAGTAATTTGCCGCACCGAGAGATGGCTCAAGACGTTGCTGGATCCAACGCTTTTCATCAGTATCGGTAATATGCATATACTCGGCACCAATAGAACCACAATAAGTCGTTTTTAGTGCTTTAACCAGATCTTCAAGCTTCATGGTTTCACCACCATGAGCGAACGATCCCGTATTAAACTGGCGCTGCATATCATCGCTATCTAAGCCATGAAATGCTGGGTCTAACTCAGAAACCTTATCTCGCTTCCATATGTCAAGCGGATCTAAATTGGCATTCTGATGACCACGGAAACGGTGCGCGTTGATCAGCTGTAGGACTTTAACCTGTTTTGCATCGACTTCATGATCGGTCACCTTAGGTGAACCTTTTTGACGTCCTTCTAATGCAAGACTGCGGAAATAGTCACGTACTTTAGAGTGGGCAGCTTCAGGTACATCTTTTGACGTACCGTTAACTAGAGGGAGGTTATCAAACACGACACGCCAGTCTTCTGTTACTGACTGCGGGTCGACTTGATAGGCTTCATACATCTCTTCTACATAGGTCGAATTTGCGCCATTAAGGTGTGACGATTCGAGCCAGGCTTTCATGATGCCTTGGTGCATTTCTATTCCTTTCAAACTGTATACACGTGCTTAGCCAAAGTCATTAATACAGACGGTTCGAGTCATCTCTAATGTCTGTAATCTCTGTAGCCCCTAGAGTTCCAGATCTTATTTATATTTGTCTTCCTTGACACAAAAAGAGTCACTCTCCACATAAGAAAGTGACTCATATAGAGCTATATCAATATCGGCTCTTGGTACTGCATTTAAACGGCTCTCTGTAGCAACATAGACTTAATGTGTCCAATTGCTTTAGTTGGATTAAGCCCTTTAGGACAAACGTCAACACAGTTCATGATGCCGTGACAACGGAATACGCTGTACGCATCATCAAGACCTGATAAACGTTCCTCTGTTGCCGTATCACGGCTATCAATCAAGAAACGGTATGCGTGCAACAAACCACTTGGGCCGATGAACTTATCAGGGTTCCACCAGAACGAAGGACATGCCGTAGAACAACATGCACACATGATGCACTCATAAAGCCCATCTAGATGTTCACGTTCCTCTGGAGATTGCAAATGCTCACGCGCCGGCGTTTTATCATCGTTAATCAAATAAGGCTTAATCTTTTCATACTGGGTGTAGAACTGGGTCAAATCAACAATCAAATCACGCACGACTGGCATACCTGGCAGCGGACGGATCTCGATTTTTTTACCCTTGAAGGTAGAAACAGGCGTGATACACGCTAGACCGTTTTTACCATTCATGTTGATACCGTCACTTCCACATACACCTTCACGGCATGAGCGTCTAAACGCCAGTGTCGGATCTTGTTCTTTTAGCTTTAAAAGTGCATCAAGGACCATCATATCGGTACCTTCTTGAACTTCTACGCTGTAATCCTTCATGTATGGCTTAGTGTCTACATCAGGATTGTAGCGATAAACTGCAAATTCCAATTTCATCGGGTCTTCTCCTTAGTAGGTACGCTTAATTGGCGGGAATGCATCACGAAGTTTTGGCTCCATGTTGACATCACGCTTTGACATAAGCTCGGTTACTGGGTCATAAATACTGTGACATAACCAGTTATCATCATCTCGGTCTAAATAGTCTTCACGAGAATGTGCGCCGCGACTTTCTGTGCGGAAATTAGCAGCAGTTGCCGTTGCAATCGCTGTAGCCATCAAGTTATCTAACTCTAAGCACTCAATACGTTGAGTATTAAATTCAGTTGAGTTGTCAGAAAGCTTAGCATTGGCTAAACGCTCACGAATCACTTTAAGCTCTTTCAGGCCTTCAGCCATCGCATCACCACTTCTAAATACAGAGAAGTTCAGCTGCATACAAAGTTGTAAATCTTTACGGATCACCGCAGGATCTTCGCCATCTTTGTTACTTTCCCAACGATTCAAACGTGTTAGTGATGCGTCAATTTCAGCTTGAGAAGCATCTTTTGGCGTTGGTGTTTCGTCTAACGCTTTACCTAAGTGTTGACCCGCTGCTCGACCAAATACTACAAGATCTAACAATGAGTTACCACCCAGTCGGTTAGCTCCGTGTACCGAAACGCACGCAATTTCACCAACTGCAAATAGACCAGTCACATCTTCTTCGCTGCCATCACTATTTTGACGAATAACTTGGCCACTTACTTTTGCTGGCAAGCCACCCATCATGTAGTGACATGTTGGTAAAACAGGAATTGGACCATCAGCAGGATCAATATGTGCGAATGTACGCGATAGCTCACAAACACCTGGTAAGCGTGCTTCTAGTGTTTCTTTACCCAAGTGATCTAGCTTAAGTAGACAGTGCGGACCTAATGGACCATCAAGACCACGACCTTCGCGGATTTCTGTCATCATTGAACGTGCTACCACGTCACGTGATGCCAAATCTTTTGCGTTAGGTGCGTAACGCTCCATAAAACGCTCGCCGTCTTTGTTTAGCAGGTAACCACCTTCACCACGACAACCTTCAGTTACAAGTACACCAGCGCCAGCAATACCCGTTGGGTGGAACTGCCACATTTCCATGTCTTGCATCTGCACGCCAGCACGCATCGCCATACCAACACCATCACCAGTGTTAATATGAGCATTTGTGGTTGACGCGTAAATTCGCCCTGCACCACCGGTAGCTAAAATTGTTGCTTTAGCTTTGAAGTAAACGATTTCACCGGTTTCAATTTCAATTGCAGTACAGCCAACAATTACACCGTCTTCATTCTTGACTAAGTCGAGTGCATACCACTCAGAAAAGACTTCAGTCTTATGTTTAACGTTTTGTTGATATAGGCAGTGCAGTAATGCATGACCAGTACGGTCAGCAGCTGCCGCTGTACGAGCCGCTTGCTCACCACCAAAGTTTTTAGACTGACCACCAAATGGACGTTGGTAGATTTTGCCGTTTTCGAAACGTGAGAATGGTAGACCCATATGCTCAAGTTCGATAACCGCTTCAGGGCCAGTCTTACACATGAACTCAATCGCTTCTTGGTCTCCGATAAAATCAGAACCTTTTACGGTATCGTACATGTGCTGTTCCCAGTGATCTTCGTGGGCATTACCCAGTGCAACAGTAATACCACCCTGTGCAGATACAGTATGAGAACGAGTTGGGAATACTTTTGATAAAAGCGCACAGCTCTTACCTTCTTTAGAGATCTGTAGAGCGGCTCGCATACCGGCGCCACCAGCACCGATCACAACCGCGTCAAATTCGCGAACTGGAATAGCCACTTAAACACCCCACACTATCAAAATGCCTGCTGCCAAATAACTGAAGGCTGCTACGACAAAAACAAACTGAAGTACACCACGTAGAGAAACACTCTTTACATAATCTGTTAATACTTGCCAAATACCGATCCAGGCATGTACCAACACTGCGACTAGCGCAAGTAGGGTAAAGATTTTCATTGGCAATGCGCTAAATAAGCCATGCCAAGCGTCATAGGTTAGTGGAGAGCTACATGCAATAAACCCAACCAAAAAGATGGTGTAACAGGCTAGGACTACTGCACTTGCACGTATAAGTATAAAGTCATGGACACCGCTGCGACCAAGACTTGCTGCGTTAGTTACCATACCCAAATCCCCGCAATGATTGAAAACACTACTGCTAATGCAATAGCGACTTTAGCCGAAGCAACACCAGAAGAAAGTTCTTCCCAGTAGCCAGCGTCCATCACTAAGTGGCGAATACCCACAATCAAGTGATAACCCAGCGCGGTAAGAATTCCCCAGATGATGAACTTAACGACGAAGTTATCAAAAAGAGATTGAACGCCTACGAAACTCTCAGGTGATGCTAATGATTCATTAAGCAACCAAATAAGAATTCCAACGGCAAACAGCATGATGACGCCCGAAACACGATGAAGAATGGACGCAATCGCAGTTGCAGGGAAGCGTATGGTCTGCAGATCTAAATGGACAGGTCTTTGCTTTTTCACGTTCTGCTCACTCTGCTCAATTGAGCTAATTTTTGTTATACGAACCGCTTTTGCTCAAATTCCAAACAGTGATCGTTCTCACGGTTTGAAACTTTCACAAAAGAAAACTTGAAACAAACATTTAACAGATTTAGCAACCACTAATTAAGCACGTAAAAAAGTGATAACTTATCGCTAATGTGTGCAGCTCTTCTGAGCTGCGGCAAGTATACGTGGGTGAAATGTCAAATACAAACATCACATTATGCAAATTTTGTTTTTTTGGTAAAAAAATATAGCCAATCCCCACTGGTACAGGCGCTTAGACAAAAATAAGACCATGGTCTAATTAATTTAAACGCTTATTTAAATTGAAATGTGATCTAGATTCACTGTAAAGTAATGTCGTTTGATAAGCCGCACTCAATAAGAATGAAGTAAGGAGAATGGGGTATGGCTGACAATATAGCCAAGTTAGAACTACCAGGGAATGAATCAATCGAGCTGCCTATTAAAGAGGGTACGGCAGGCTTTGATGTAATTGATATCAGTAAACTAGGTAGCAAAGGTCACTTTACTTTTGATCCAGGATTTCTTGCGACCGCATCCTGTGAATCAGCGATTACCTATATCGACGGTGAAAAAGGCGTACTGCTTCATCGTGGTTACCCAATCGAACAATTGGCAGTAGAGTCTGACTATTTAGATTTATGTTATTTGCTTCTTTACGGAGAATTGCCAAATAAAGCTCAGTACCAAACATTTGAGCATACTGTAAAAACACACACTATGGTGAATGAGCAACTTGCAGCCTTCTTCAGAGGTTTCAGACGTGATGCTCACCCAATGGCCATGTTATGTGGTGTAACTGGTGCACTTTCTGCATTTTACCAAGACTCTTTGGATGTGAACGATGAACGCCATCGTGAAATTGCTGCATTCCGTTTAGTGTCTAAGATGCCGACGATCGCCGCTATGTGTTACAAGTATTCAATCGGCCAACCGTTTGTTTACCCACGTAATGAACTCAGCTACGCAGGCAACTTCCTAAGCATGATGTTTGGCGTACCTTGTGAAGAATACAAGGTTAACCCAATCGTTGAGCGTGCAATGGATCGCATCTTTATTCTGCACGCAGATCACGAGCAAAACGCTTCAACCTCTACTGTACGTTTAGCAGGTTCTTCAGGGGCGAACCCATTTGCATGTATTGCAGCGGGTATTGCGTCATTATGGGGTCCTGCACACGGTGGTGCTAACGAAGCATGCTTGAATATGCTTGAAGAGATCGGCACTGTTGACCGTATTCCTGAGTTCATCGCACGTGCCAAGGATAAAGAAGATCCTTTCCGTCTAATGGGCTTTGGTCACCGTGTTTACAAGAACTTTGATCCTCGCGCTAAAGTCATGCGTGAAACATGTCATGAAGTGCTTGCTGAACTTAAGGTTAATGATCCACTGTTAGATGTGGCAATGGAACTTGAGCGCATAGCACTGGAAGACGAGTATTTCGTATCTAAGAAGCTTTATCCAAACGTTGATTTCTACTCAGGGATCATCATGAAAGCGATTGGTATTCCAACAAGCATGTTCACCGTACTATTCGCGCTTGCGCGTACAGTTGGTTGGATTGCACACTGGAAAGAGATGCTAGATCAACCAGGTCACAAGATCAGTCGTCCTCGCCAGCTATACACTGGTGATGCTAAGCGTGATTTTGTTGAGCTTGATAAACGTGATTAATTAAAATACTAACTATTTGCGGATTGAATTCGTCACTCAAAACGCATTTATAGCATGTTCAAAAGGCACTCATTGAGTGCCTTTTTTAATGCACTATCATGAAAATATTTCTACTTTAATAATAGTCTCCCCTTCTCACCCGCCTTATAGCAATCTCAATTTGCTCAATCAGCTGTAATACCAAATGTAACATTCGTTAAAAAAGCCAACATATGTACATTTTCGCTACATATTAACTAAACACATTTTAAATGTTGCGCACAAGATTCGTAAGCTACTGATAAACATAAAGTTTAATACATGGCACACATTGTGCTTTATCACTGCCATTGGAACAATTAGATTAAGGTCTGCTTACATGGAAGCGTTAAATAAAAACACTATTATTCTCCCCCTACTATTAACTGCTACGTTATTGACTGGCTGTGGTGGTAACGAAGAGCAACAAAAGGAGGAAGAAAAGTACGCTGTACCGGTGGAAACCACTACCGTAGTGCAAGGTGATGTATCTTCTTTCTACAGTACAACCGCCACCCTAGAAGCTCCTCAAGAAGCAAAAGTCGTTACTCGTGTTGCCGGATTAATTGAGTCGCTACAAGTCGAAGAAGGCGATAGAGTAAAAAAAGGCCAGTTACTTGCCATTATTGATTCAAAAAGACAAAAATTTGATTTAGATAGATCTCAAGCAGAAGTGGAAATTATCGAGCAGGAGCTTAATCGCCTAAAGAAAATAAACAATAAAGAGTTTTTCAGTGCCGACTCAATGGCAAAGCTTGAATACAACTTGCAAGCAGCAATCGCTAAGCGTGACTTAGCCGCTCTTTATGTTCAAGAAAGCATGATCCGCTCACCAATCGACGGCGTTATAGCCACTCGCTTTGTGAAATCAGGCAACATGGCAAAAGAGTTTGATGAGCTTTTTTACGTGGTCAATCAAGACGAGCTCTATGGCATCGTCCACTTACCAGAACAGCAATTACAACATTTACGATTAGGCCAAGATGCTGAGATTTATGCGAATAAACACACAGAGCAAACCACGCATGCCACTGTGCTGCGGATCAGCCCGATTGTCGACGCACAAAGCGGCACTTTCAAAGTGACACTTTCTGTTCCTAATAAAAATGCCACACTAAAAGCTGGGATGTTTACCCGAGTTGAGCTTAAATATGACACTCACACCAATGTTATCACTGTGCCTTATAACGCATTAGTGAATCAAGATAACGAATACGCCTTATATGTCATTGATGGTGAAAACGCCAATCGCCGCAGTGTGTCACTTGGTTATCGCGAAGCCGATACTGTTGAAGTCGTTAGCGGTATCGAGCCTGGTGAGCAGATTGTAATTCGTGGTCAGCAAAACCTTAAAGACCAATCTTTAGTTGAAGTAATCAATTCTACAGAATTAGCGTCAGCTAAATAGTTTACAAACTGCGGAGCACGATATGTCTATTATAAAAACAGCGGTCAACCGGCCTGTTACAGTTTGGATGTTTATGTTTGCGGTAATTCTGTTTGGCATGGTGGGGTTCTCTCGCCTTGCTGTAAAACTGTTACCGGACTTAAGCTACCCTACAATTACCATTCGAACACAATATGTCGGCGCGGCGCCAGTTGAAGTTGAGCAGTTAGTGTCTAAACCCATTGAAGAAGCTGCCGGAATTGTAAAAGGCTTAAGAAAAATAAGCTCAATTTCACGTTCAGGTATGTCTGATGTGGTACTTGAATTTGAATGGGGCACAGACATGGACATGGCAAGTCTCGATGTACGAGAAAAGCTCGATACCATTGAACTACCACTTGATGTTAAAAAGCCGCTGCTACTGCGCTTTAATCCTAACCTTGATCCTATTGTACGCTTAGCACTTGCCGCGCCGGTTGCTGATAGCGCTAATGGCGAGATGAGTCAAACTCAACTTAAGCAGATGCGTACCTACGCAGAAGAAGAACTTAAACGCCAATTAGAATCGTTAACTGGAGTTGCGGCAGTCCGTCTTTCTGGTGGTTTGCAGCAAGAAGTACACATTCAATTAAATCAGCAAAAACTCACCCAACTAAATTTAAGCGCCGAGCTTATTCGTAATCGTATCGCTGAAGAAAACATTAACCTCTCTGCGGGTAAAGTGATTCAAGGCGACAAAGAGTATTTAGTGCGTACTCTTAACCAATTCAACTCACTTGATGAGCTTGGCCAAATCGTGATCTATCGGGATGAGCAAACATTAGTGCGCCTGTTTGAAGTAGCAACGATTGTTGATGCATTTAAAGAGCGTAATGACGTCACTCGAATTGGCGATAAAGAATCAATTGAACTGGCAATTTATAAAGAAGGTGACGCCAACACTGTTGCGGTTGCACGTAAAGTGACCAGCGAACTCAATAAATTAAACGCAAGCAATGCTAAAGGCGAGTTAAGCGTTATTTACGATCAGTCTGAATTTATTGAAAGTGCCGTAAAAGAAGTAACCAGTGCCGCTCTCATTGGTAGTTTACTTGCAATGTTAGTTATCTACCTATTCTTAAGAGATATTATTCCCACTCTGATTATTTCTATCTCTATTCCATTTTCGGTTATTGCCACCTTCAATATGATGTATTTTGCGGATATCAGTCTCAATATTATGTCACTTGGCGGAATAGCCTTAGCCGTGGGACTCTTGGTTGATAATGCCATTGTTGTACTTGAAAACATCGATCGCTGTAAAACACTAGGAATGAATCGACTTGATGCTGCAGTCACTGGTACAAAAGAAGTTGCAGGGGCTATCTTTGCTTCAACCTTAACCACACTAGCAGTCTTTATTCCGTTAGTATTTGTCGATGGTGTTGCCGGTGCGCTATTTTCAGATCAAGCATTAACTGTCACCTTTGCCCTACTTGCCTCATTACTTGTGGCGTTAACGACTATTCCAATGCTGGCTTCTCGCGAAGGCTTTAAAGCTTTGCCACCATTACTTGAAAAAGCTGCAAAACCTAAGCCTACAACTAAAATGGCTAAATTGAAGCACTATAGTGCAACCGTGTTTTCATTCCCATTTGTATTATTATTCAATTACCTGCCAAGTGCCCTACTCACATTAACCTTGATTGTCACTCGCTGCGTTTCTTGGTTAATAGGACTTGTCATGCGCCCAATAAGCGCAGCCTTTAACTGGTGTTATCGTGTCGTAGAAAACTTGTACCATAAGCTACTAGCTGCGGCGTTAAGATTTAGGACGCTCACTTTAGTAATGGCGCTAACTGTTACCGCCAGTGCAGCGTTACTTGTTCCACGCCTTGGTATGGAGCTAATTCCACCTATGAACCAAGGTGAGTTTTATGTGGAGATTTTACTGCCTCCAGGAACTGAAGTTACCCAAACAGACCGAGTCTTACGTAAATTAGCGCTATCAATAAAAGATAGAGCTGATGTAAAACATGCTTATAGCCAAGCTGGTAGCGGCGGTTTAATGACCTCAGATACCTCTCGCGGTGGTGAAAACTGGGGACGTTTACAAGTTGTTCTTAGTGATCCAGATGCTTTTGATGCCGTTGCCGATAAGCTCAGAACAACCGCAATGCGTATACCTGAGCTGGAAGCAAAAGTGCAGCACCCTGAGCTATTTAGCTTTAAAACACCATTAGAAATTGAGCTGATAGGTTATGACTTAGATCAATTAAAACAAACCGCGGACAACCTAGTTAACGCTCTAGGTGATTCAGACCGCTTTGCCGATATCAACACCAGTTTACGTGACGGCCAACCAGAGCTAAGTATACGGTTTGACCATCAGCGCCTGGCTGCCCTCGGAATGGACGCGCCTATGGTTGCTAATCGTATTGCACAACGTATTGGCGGCACAGTTGCCAGTCAGTACACAGTACGTGATCGTAAGATTGACATTTTAGTACGCAGTGATCTGGACGAGCGTGATCAAATTAGCGATATCGATGCGATGATCATTAACCCGAATAGTAGTCATCCCATCTCATTAAGCGCTGTTGCTGATGTCAGTTTAAAACTAGGCCCATCTGCTATCAACCGTATTAGCCAGCAACGAGTTGCTATTGTCTCTGCTAATTTAGCCTATGGCGATCTCAGTGATGCGGTAATGACTGCCCGTGAAATTTTAGCTCAACAGACTCTACCGACGTCAATTCAAACTCGTTTTGGCGGCCAAAATGAAGAGATGGAACATTCATTTAAATCACTGCAGATAGCCTTAGTATTAGCGGTATTCTTAGTTTACTTAGTTATGGCCAGTCAATTTGAGTCATTGTTGCATCCGCTACTTATTCTTATTGCTGTACCAATGGCTGTGGGCGGCAGTATTTTCGGCTTGTTCATCACCCAAACTCATTTGAGTGTCGTTGTGTTTATCGGCCTTATTATGTTGGCTGGCATTGTAGTAAATAATGCCATTGTTCTTGTCGATAGAATTAACCAACTACGTCAAAGTGGTGAAGAAAAAATAACTGCAATATCAAACGCTGCGAAATCACGCTTGCGTCCGATTATTATGACCACAATGACGACAGCTCTTGGACTATCGCCAATGGCATTTGGTCTTGGTGATGGCAGTGAGGTTCGTGCACCAATGGCGATTACGGTTATCTTTGGTTTATGCCTCTCGACCGTACTCACCTTAGTTGTTATTCCAGTACTGTATGCCGTTTTTGATCGAAAAAAATTTGATAACGAGTTAAACCTCACAAATAACGAGCTAACCGATCCTGACCATAGCCCAACACTTACAGGAGGCCAAGCATGAATATCACCCGCTTTGCCTTAGCCAGACCGGTTACAACTACCATGTTTTTTGTGGCAATACTGTTATTTGGTCTCGCTTCAAGTAGGTTATTACCTCTTGAAATGTTCCCAGGGATCGACATACCGCAAGTCATTGTCGAAGTACCTTATAAAGGCTCGACGCCTGCAGAGGTTGAACGCGATATCACCAATATATTAGAGGAGTCATTAGCAACAATGAGCGGAATTGAGGAGATGCGCTCAAGCTCTTCTCAAAACGGCGCTGAGATTGATTTGAGAATGAAATGGGGCCAAAACGTAGCAACCAAAAGCTTAGAAGCCCGTGAAAAAGTCGATGCCGTGCGTCATTTGTTACCGAGAGATGTTGAACGGGTATTTATTCGTCAGTTTAGTACTGCTGACATGCCAGTACTTAATTTACGAATATCCAGTGACCGAGAGCTTTCAAGTGCATTTGACTTACTTGATAAGCAACTGAAAAAGCCCCTTGAACGCGTGCAAGGTGTATCGCAAGTCACTTTATATGGCGTCGAGCAGAAACAAATCGAAATTCGCATCAACGCAGACAAACTTGCTGCGAGTAATATTTCGGTGCAAGCATTGAACAATCGACTGCAACAGCAAAACTTCGTCATTAATGCTGGTGTACTTAAAACTCAATCACGTGTTTATCAAGTTTCACCAAAGGGCGAATTTAGAAATTTAGATGATATTAATGCGATTGTCATCGCTCAAGGTCTGACTTTGGGTGATATTGCAGATGTCAGCTTTTCACTGCCCGAACGCTTAGATGGACGCCATCTAGATCAAAATTACGCAGTTGGCCTTGATGTATTTAAGGAGTCTGGTGCCAATCTGGTCGATGTATCTAAGCGGGTAATGAAGGTTATCGATGAAGCGAAACAAAACTCACAATTTGATGGTATCAAACTGTTTGTTATGGAAGATCAAGCCTATGGTGTGACGTCATCATTACGTGATTTGCTTGCGGCAGGCTTAATTGGTGCCTTACTCTCGTTTGTGGTTTTATACCTATTTCTGCGTGATCTAAAAATGACATTAGTTATCGTGTCATCTGTGCCTATCGCAATTTGTATGACACTCGCGGCGATGTATTTTTTAGGTTACAGCCTCAATATTTTATCTATGATGGGCTTACTGCTCGCCGTTGGTATGCTTATTGATAATGCAGTTGTTGTTACCGAAAGTGTGCTACAAGAAAAGCAAGCTGAAACTACAGGCGCTAACGTAGCTCAAGCCATCAAAAGCAGCGCGATTTTACGTGGCGTCGATAAGGTATCCCTTGCTGTACTTGCCGGTACGCTTACCACTGCCATAGTGTTTTTACCCAATATCTTTGGCGTTAAAGTCGAGCTAACTATTTTCTTAGAGCATGTAGCAATCGCTATTTGTATTTCGTTAGCAGCTTCATTATTGGTCGCCAAAACGCTGCTGCCATTAATGTTAAGCAAGTTAAACTTTTCAGCCAAATCTAAAACTAGGTCAAGTCGCTTACAAACCCGTTACCAAAAAAGCCTTGATTGGATTTTAGCTCACCCAAGGCTATCAGGTGTATTTGCCTTAATAATTCTAGCATCAACCGCATTACCACTTAGCATGGTAAGCCAAGATCAATCTGATGGCGAAGGTAATAACCGTTTGTATATCAACTATCAAGTAGAGGGACGGCATAGTTTAAATGTAACAGAAGCTATGATTACTAAAATGGAAACCTATCTCTATGCAAATAAAGAAAAGTTCCATATCGACTCCGTTTACAGCTATTTCTCTGCAGATCGCGGCCAATCGACGCTAATTTTAAAAGAAGATCTTGATGTCGATATGAAAGCACTGAAAAAAACCATACGTGAAGGCTTTCCTAAATTTGCTATAGCCAAGCCACAGTTTGGTTGGGGCGGTGAGAATAACGGTGTGCGGGTATCACTCACAGGTCGCTCAACCTCTGAACTTATTCGCATCAGTCAGCAAGTTGTTCCGCTATTAAGTAGTATTGAAGGTTTAACCGATGTGCGTTCCGAGCTGAGTGGTGCTCAACAAGAGGTGGTGATCCGTATTGATCGTCAAATGGCTGCTAGGTTAGATCTTAAGCTCAATGAAGTCGCCTCAAGTATTTCAATGGCACTGCGCGGTACTCCACTGCGCTCATTTCGGCATGATCCGAGTGGTGAATTGCGCATAGAGATGGCATATGAACAACAATGGCGTTTATCGTTAGAGCGACTAAAGCAGTTGCCTGTGATCCGCATCGATAACCGCGTTTATACTCTATCTAGCTTAGCTAAAGTAGAGATCTTACCACGCTTTGACACCATCAGGCATTACGATAGACAAACCGCTCTTTCAATTGGTGCCAATTTAGATGAACTTACAACAGAGCAGGCACAAGAGAAAATCACTCAAGTCATGGATAGCGTTAACTTTCCAGCAGGATATGGTTATACACTGCGCGGCGGTTTTCAGAAGCAGGATGAAGACGAAGCCGTCATGGCGACTAACATGATCTTAGCGATTGCCATGATTTATATCGTAATGGCAGCACTTTTTGAATCGCTTTTGCTACCAACAGCGATTATTACTTCAATTTTATTTTCGATAACAGGCGTGTTTTGGGCATTACTATTTACTGGTACCCCCATGTCTATCATGGCAATGATAGGTATTTTGATCTTAATGGGCATAGTGGTGAACAACGGCATTGTTCTGGTGGATCAAATTAATCAAATGTCACCGACATTAGATGAGCTTTCCGATGCAATTAGTGCTGTATGCTATACCCGATTACGTCCGGTATTAATGACGGTTGGCACCACAGTGTTAGGTTTAGTTCCACTCGCGATGGGAGATACTCAACTTGGTGGCGGTGGGCCTTCATACTCACCGATGGCCATTGCTATTATCGGTGGACTAACCTTCTCTACGGTGACCAGCTTGTATCTAGTACCACTCTGTTATCAAGCACTTTACAGAATGCGTTATAACAGTGCGGTACGTTTAGGCCAAGCAGATAAAATTTCAAGAAAACTATTACCTTGGATGAATAATGCCTAACGCTCGAGTTTTTTAACACAGCGGTAAGTATCACTATGAGCATCGCTTTCAAGTCATCTGCGGCTTAGTCAGCTCACTTACACATAAGACCAAAACCTTTACTGGTTTTGGTCTTTTTTTTCGTGTTAGTCTGCATAAATTATACAGTAACGTGGACCGTTGAATAGGAAGTAATAAAAATAACTGTTTATAAAATAAGACAATATTGAAATAGAAATTTGTTATCCTAATTTCAATTAACCTTGCTTTAATCCGCTTCTGGCACACTTAAAAAGCATTGTAATTCTATGATAAGGATAATCATGAACCCGTTTGTGAAATTTATATTGGTTGGCTTAACCACTGCGTCACTATTAAACACTCCAACAAGCCTAGCTACAGTCCAAACTGCACCACTAATTCCTTCTCAATGGAGTTATGCTACAGATCCTTACGGCAGTACAGCCACATTTCGTAATCAAATGATCACCAACGAAGGAGTATGGGTAAACTTTAAACGTATACCTAGAGTGGATGCTGAACGGAATTCTTGGGTTGAGGTTATTTACACGCCTGAAGCGGCGACTTTAGCAGGTACAAAAAAGATCAGCCTTACCTATAAATGTGATATCCCACTACTGATAAAACTATCGCAATCACATTACGGTAAAGACGGTGATAAGACTTATGCTCACTACCAAACAAAACTTCCAGCAAGCAGTGATTGGCATACCGTCGAAGTCGATTTCAATGATTTTGCACGCCCAGACTGGACTCCTAAAAGTTCGGTAGACCATGGCATAGTACTTAATGAGATCAACGCTCTCTACTTAACCCCTAGCATGACAGATAAACATGGCGGAGAGGCAACACTACAAGTCAAAGCAATTGAATTAATTCGCTAGGAATTCTCCCATTAAAAAAGCGCCTTACGGCGCTTTTTTAATGCAACAAAACTATTCAGCCAAAGGCTCTGCTTTGTTTTCTAATAAAACTGGAATGCCATCATTGATAGGATAAGCCAATTTGTCAGCCTTACAGATCAGCTGCTGTGCTTCTTTGTTGTATTCAAGTTTGCCTTTACACACTGGACACGCAACGATTTCGAGTAATTTTTTATCAAATGCCATTTTGAATGCCTTTACTTATCTGCTACTAGCTTATTAATTTTCGCCAATAGTTGTTTATCAAATGAGGAAGATAGCTTCGCATCAACTGCGAGATACCACCAGTTATCTTTTGCAAAATCGCGACATTTCACCGCATCTTTTTCTGTCATCACTAACAAACGACCACTTGCTAGCTCATCTAATACGCTCTCGCTGTAGCGACTGTGATCATCAAATGCCTGTGTTTGACTAACTTGATAACCCTGCTCTATCAATGAATTAAAAAAACGCTGTGGGTTACCAATGCCAGCCATGGCGACTAAAGCATCATTAACCGTTGGCGCACAGGCTTCACTTGTTGTAGAGACCGGCAGCCACTTAGTGGGTTGAAGCTGCATGCTTTGCTCATTGGCAAAAGTTGCTGTAGTGCTATTACTTACGCCATTAACGATCACTTGATCGACACTCTGTAAACGCCATGCACCTTCACGTAGTGGCCCTGCAGGCAATAACATGCCATTACCAAGACCACGCTCACCATCCAATATAACTAGCTCGATATCTCGCACGAGTTGATAATGTTGTAATCCATCATCACTAATAATAATGTCTACATCAAAATCAGATAATAATTTTTGAGCCGCATCGACACGTTTTGCGCCAACAACCATAGGGACTTGGGTACGTGCAACTATCATTGCTGGTTCATCGCCAACATTCATAGCTAAGTCGCCAGGTCTTACCGCGCGAACGCCTTCGATATCAACACCATAACCACGACTAATTACACCTGGCTTAAACCCTTGCTTGCGCAGTAGCTCAATAAGATAAATCACCATTGGTGTTTTACCACTACCACCTACAGTTATATTACCAACAATAATCACAGGTACAGGCAACTTAGTCGCTTGTTTTAGTCCAAACTTAAAAAGCTGGCGTCTTACACCTGTAATAACCGCAAACAGCAATGACAAAGGCCAAAGCAAAAATCTCAGTGGATGACCTTGATACCATAATTTATTAACCCAAGCCTGCATTTAGCTTCCAAACTGCATCTGATATAGATTCGCGTATACGCCGCCTTGCGCCAATAATGTCGCATGATTTCCGCGCTCAACAATCTTGCCTTGATCAACAACCAAGATTTGGTCGGCGCTTTCAATCGTTGACAAGCGGTGAGCAATGACCACGGAGGTACGGTTCTGACGTAAGTTATCAAGACCTTGCTGAATCGCTTTTTCAGACTCGGTATCAAGCGCAGAAGTTGCTTCATCAAGAATAAGCACAGGTGCATTACGTAAAATCGCTCTAGCAATAGCAATACGTTGTCTTTGCCCGCCAGAAAGGTTTACGCCATTCTCACCAATTTGGGTATCTAAGCCTTCAGGTAAAGGCTCGATAAACTCCATAGCATGCGCTAACGTAGCCGCTTCGATGATCTGCTCTCTCGTTGCTACACCTGGATAAGCATAAGCAATATTATTGGCAATAGAGTCATTAAATAAGGTGACCTGTTGAGATACTAAAGCCACCTGACTACGCAAATTTGTAAGTTTGAAGTCATCAATATTATGGCCATCAAGGGTAATTTCACCTGCACTTAAGCCAGTATAAAAACGTGTAACTAAGCTCGCAATCGTGGACTTGCCGGAGCCTGAGCGGCCAACTAAAGCCAGAGTTTGACCTTGCTCAACCTTAAAGTCGATCCCATTTAATGCCAGTTTCTCTTGACCTGGGTAGCTAAAGTCAACTTGATTGAATGCTAAGTCACCTTTTACTCGCTCAACTTCATAGGTTCCTTTGTCACTTTCTGGTTCTGTATCAAGTAATTCAAAGACCGTTGTACAAGCAGCAATACCGCGCTGAAATTCAGCGTTCACCCGGGTCAAGTTTTTAATAGGTTGCAACATAGCTAGCATTGCAGCCAAAATTGTTGCAAAAGTACCGGCAGTGAGCTCATCTTTCATGCTATCTAAGCTGGCAGCATAGAGCACAAAAGCTAAAGCAAACGAGCCAATAATCATAACCAAAGGCTGGCTGATTGCTTGTGCTGTCGCAAGCTTCATTGTTTGATAGCGATTTTGATTGTTTACTTTAGCGAAGCGCTCGGCTTCAGTCTGTTGACCACCAAAAGACAACACATTCTTATGGCCTTTGATCATTTGTTCTGTCGCAGCAGTAACCCCGCCCATGGCAGTTTGAATTTGCTTGGATACTTTACGGAAACGACGACTCACGACAGTGATCACTAAGCCAATAATCGGGCCAACGACTAAAATGACTAAAGACAATTTCCAAGAAAAGTAAAACATGATCGTTATCATGCCGATCACAGTAATACTATCGCGAACAATAGTAATCAATGCGCTACCTGACGCTCGGGCGATCTGTTCAGTGTCATAGGTCACCCGGGAAATAAGATTACCGGTATTTTCTTTATCCATATAGCTAACGGGCAGTGTCAGGTAATGTTCAAAAACTTCTTGACGCATGTCCATTATCACCCGCGCACTCATATAAGAGATGCAATAAGTCGATAGGAAATTGGCCAAACCGCGCAATGAAAATAAGCCGATAACGACTAAAGGAGCGATAAGCAAGACATCATTATCGGAATTGAAACCGGCTCCAGTACCAAAATCGATACTGCCAAATCCACCCGTTGCTTGGGCTGCTTGTCCAGCCTGACCACCAAAGCCTTCATCAATAAAGGGTTTAATCACCGCGATAAAGGTTGCATCTACAAGGGCATACATAGCTAGGCCGAAAATGGCTAAAGCAAGCACTGCTTTAAGTGGCTTTAAATAACCAAGTAAACGCTTAAATACAGTCCAAACTTCACTTTTAGAAGATGTTGTCATTGAGAAATTAACATATTGGCAAAAGAAGCATTCTACTCTGGATTTTGCATCTGACCAAACCTAAACACTCGGTTATACCAAAATGGGGCAAAATCCGTACGATATGTATTCAATTTCATCGTTCGCTGATTAAATAAGATACTTACCTGCCCGTCTATACCTGTTGTGACCATCTCTATCTCGCGCTGCCGATATCGATCAACGACTTCTTCCCTTGGAAAGCCGTAGCGATTATTAAAGCCTGCAGCAAACACCGCTACCTGAGGCATGACTGCATCTATAAACTCAGCACTGGAAGAGGTATTACTACCATGATGAGGTGCTATCAATACCGAACTTTGTAACCATTTAGGCTCGATAGTAGCAACTAACGCCTGCTCTACTGGCTTTTCAATATCCCCTGTCAGCAATAAGCTATGTTCCGTACTGCTAACACGCAGAACACAAGAACCGTTATTCCCCTTACTAGGCTCTTTAGGTGCAATAAAATCAAGACTAAGTGACTGCCATTTAACTTGTTTTGGCCGGCAATCATTAATTAAGAACTTGGTAGTAGAAGTGCTTTGCCAGTCTAGCGAGCTGTTCATTCGCTGAAAATGAAAGTCAGCAATAACCTTTACATCAGGGTACCTATCAACAATGTAATTGGCGCCACCAGCATGATCATTATCGCTATGACTAAGGATCAAAAAGTCTAACTGGCGAATACCTTTGCTGATTAAAAATGGCTCTAACACACGCGCTGCATAACTGAAATCTCGTCCATAACGAGCCCCGGTATCATAAACAATTGCACGCTTGTTTTGCTCTATCACTACCGATAGTCCTTGGCCAACGTCCAATACGTGAACTTGCCAACGTTTGTTGAGCTGTGGCGAAAATAATGTCATCCCGATATGAAATAATAAAGGCAACAACATCACAGATAGTACTAGCCGCCACTGAGTACTTTTACTATTAATCAGCAAAAAACAACCAATGCAGGCGATGATCGCTGCAGCAATCAGATCATCAGATAACACCAACCACGAATAACCAAAGTCGCCAGTTATCGATAAAATCCAGAGTACCGGTTCCATTAACAGTGCAGCCAAATCAAAAACTGAAGTAACACTCAAGCCAAATAAGTTAAAAAACATAAAACAGATCAGCGAAAATAAGCTCAATGGGATCAATATGAAACTAAACCAAGGCACTAACAGCATATTGACAACGACACTAACAACTGAAGTTCCCGCAAAGAAGATCGCTTGAATTACCCCAAGTGCAACAATTAATCGCCATTGCAGCGCCCAAAACATCTTGATGCCGTTATAAACTTTTTCTCTTAATCGCTGCTTACCCTTTGTCGATTCTGCCGTACTCTGTTGTGTTTGATTGGTTGATATCGATAAACCAGTATCCAACTTGGCAAACCGAGATAAGGTTAATAAGATGATGGCCAGCGCAGTAAAAGAAAGCCAGAAACTTGCACTTAATACGCAAAAAGGATCCAGCAATAAGATGATAAACAGTGCATATAACAATCGCTCCCAACTCGATGAATGGCGGCTTAATACACTAAAAAGAATAAAGCCAAGCAACATTATCAATGCCCGTTGAGTTGAAACAGAAAAGCCCGCCAAATACGCATAACAAACAGCCCCAACAGCAGAGATAAGCAAACATATAGCCCAGTTACGCCGACTATTAACGGGCAAAATCCGATAAAGTGCCGTTCTTGCCAACAAAAGTAACCAAGCAGATACAACCGATAAGTGCAGTCCGGAAATTGCAAACAGGTGGCCGGCTCCACTGACCCGAAGTTGTTGCCAGCGGCTATCACTGATTAAAGATTTATCACCAGCAACCAATGCAAGTAGCAGATCACCACTAGCATATGACTCCAGCACAGGTTTGAGTTTTGCTATTAATCTCGAACGATAAGATGGGTTATTTGCGATCAGCTGACCACTAATTACCGTTCCCTTGGCTACAATATGTTGAGCAAGAAAGTATCTTTGTTGATTAAAGCCGCCTTGATTCAAAATGCTGGTAATGGGTTTTGGCTTTATCGTTAATTGCCATCGTTGACCAACGCTGACTAGCGGGGGCAGTTTCCAGAATAACCGCAGTTTCGCAGCAGGCATGTGTGATGAATTTGCCCCTAAAAGGACGAGATCAGCACTAATCCAGTCGCGATTTGAGCTAACTAATGATACTATCTCGCCCTCGATCTTAAGTGTTTTACTTGGTTCGCTAATGTTCCAGCTCATTAATAATGAATAAAAAACACTACTCCAGCCTATAGCTAATAGGCTTCCGGCGATAAATGGAAACCGCCGACAGGCTGTAATAACCACTACGATTAAAAAAGGTAGGATGTATAGACTAACCAAGGATGGCCAGAACATTGTAGATACAATGGTGATGCAGTAGCCGCACATAAATCTATTCATAGTGCATTAAGTTAAGACAGCAAATAGAAGTTATGCCAAAAAAATTTATTGAAAAATTTATGCCAAAACCTGAAACATTGCGCGAACATAAACACCTGCGCATGTTTGGAGATCTACTTTTAAAGCCCAATTTATGGACGCTAAACCGTCACTCAGCCCCTGGTGCATTTGCCGTAGGCTTATTTGTTGCATGGATCCCCATGCCCTTTCAAATGGTACTCGCTGCCGCATTAGCAATACTGTTTAATGTTAATCTACCACTGGCGGTGGCATTAGTGTGGATCACCAATCCAATTACTATGCCCTTTATGTTTTATATCGCCTACTTGCTCGGAGCGACAATACTAGGCCATGAGCCACAAGCGTTTAACTTCGAAGCCAGCTGGCATTGGGTTCAAGCATCCCTTGAAACTATAGGCCCACCATTTTTATTAGGCTGTATCGTGCTAGCAGTTGTATTTGCAGTGTTGGGATATTTTCTTATTAATACCCTTTGGAAGTATTCAGTACTGTTTAAATGGAAGAATCGTTATAAGTAATCGCTTCATGCATCAAAAAATCAAAAAGCAGTCTAATGACTGCTTTTTTATTGCGCTTACTGTTTGGCGACAACACTTTTCATGGATGGCACAACCGTCTCAGGATCTAAGCGAACTTGATACCAGTTAATTCGCCAATCAAGATGTGGCCCAGTTGAGCGACCCGTAGAGCCGACTTCAGCGACTTTATCGCCCTGTTTCACAAGCTGGCCCGGCTGCACATACAACTTACTTAAATGTAAAAAGCTTGAGCTAACACCGTAACCGTGGTCAATAATCATAGTGCCGCCAGAATAAAACATATCCGGCACAGAAAGCGAAATGACACCATCAGCCGGAGCCACAACAACAGTGCCAGTTTTTGCTGCAATATCAACACCATAATGTGGTGTACCCGGCTTACCGTTATAAATACGCTGACTACCGTATACTCCCGATATTCTGCCAGTCAACGGCCATATAAATTGCTGAGTAAACGCATCACTAGCAGTAAACTGAGAGCGTGCTTGCTTTACCTGTTTTGAATCTTGTGCCGCCCTAGCTTGCGCTTTAGGATCCGGCTGCATAATTTTTTTACTGATCCCGGTAATATTTTGGATCTTATACTCGCGAGTGTTAATTTTTAACGGCTTAAGCTCGGTCAAACCATCGGGATAAACCAGCTTCAACATCTGTTCGCTTTGGGCGTCACGTGCAAATCCAAACACAAACTGACCTTGTGGATTAACCTTTATGGCTTGATCGTTGAGAAACACTTGAGTACCAGGCTGAACTTTTGCTCTGATCAGAGCGCCTTGAGACAATTCGCCATTTAATTCAACTGCAGCATTAGCGTGCATTGCCATACTGGAAAGTACACCGGTTAATATAATCTGTACTATTGGTCTCAAAGCGACTCCTTATTGCTTTATTAATAGTAACCCTGCTTAACGCCATAATGATTAAGCAACTTGTTAAAGACTATTGTGCACTGCGGCTTGCAATAGCTCCCTTACCGACACCTTCATAGGCGATAACTTTGAAATCGCTGTCAGGCTGTTTATCTGATAACGTTTGCGCCATATAGTCAGCTAACAGCTCTACCGTAGTATCCTGCGGCAAAATATCACAAAGTGCTTTTGGCATAGCAAGCTGGAAATCACCTTGTGGTGCTTGATAGTGAAAACCAAAATGAGTTTCGTCGTCGATAGCTGTTTGCGCAGAAAGCGCCAATGTTGTTACTGAAACCTGATCTTCGACTGTTGCTAAATAAATATCTTGCCAACGCTTAGCCCAATATTCATCCCATTTAGGTGCTGCTACACCATTTTCAAATACCGTCACAGGGCTACGGTGACCATGAGCGATTCGCTGGCAATTACCATCATGCTTTTTCAAACCGTGGCTATAGTGATAATAAGGACCTGAGTGAATTTCATTTCTTAATGTAAGTGAAATTGCTTCCACATTATCCGGCAGCACTTCTTTAAGTGCTTGTTGTAAAAACTTATTCACACTTTCAAAATCAATAATTTCACTTGGGATCAATGCAAATGCTTGTGATGGACAGGCTAAGTGAATATCACCTTTTTGGCTTGAGAAATCCATCCATACTCTATCGGCTTGTTGTTGCCAGCGCACACCACTAAAGGCTGTAGGGATCAGCAAACGATGATCGGCAACATCATCAATAGTATGTTTAATGGTACGTTTTACTTTGGCAAAATCTAAAACCATATTTTGTTCATCAAGACCGCCATCAAGCAGCACATCAACAATCCAGCTTTCTCCAACCATACCTCTAATCGGGCATAAATAAGAAAAATCTATTACGGTCAAATCTTTAACAAACAGTTGCATTTTCGCTCCTAGGTAGAAAAACAGTCTACCTGTCTTAGTCCATACAGCAGTGGCCGCAGGATGAATCATCTTAAAGGCGAGAAATCGCCCCGTTACACTATTGCAGTAGCTTACATTGAACCGAAGCAACATTCGACTTTTTTAACATTGAGTGCTGGATAAATGTCGTTGTAACAGCGGCGAGTAAAAAACAAAAACCGAGCACTAGGCTCGGTTTTAATTTATAACATATCATCGGCATTCAAAAATGACGACTACTCACCTTTTAGGCGACGATCAAGCTGATCTTTTAAGTTAGCTGGAACACCTTTAATAATAATCGTGTCTGATACAGGATCGTAAATAACACGCTCACCTAAATGCTGACCATCAAAACTTAAGGTTACGCCCCCACCAGTGCCAGAGAACTTCTTAAGTTGGCGCAAGGTAGGCTTATCACCAGGAAACTCTTCTGCTAAATCGTAAGAGCCGCTTTGGGCAAAATCATAAAAAGAATCCATACCTTGATCAGCAAGTTCATCTGCTAAATCTTTTATTTGGATTGAGGCACCTTCGTCACAACGCTCAGTACAGTAATCAAATACGCGCTCACGAGCTTGTTGACGCTCATCTTTGGTCAACTCGCTATTACCAACAAAGTCTTCAACAGCATTCATCAATGACTTATTTTGAGCTTTAGTATTAACCCCTTCAACACATCCCATGAAATCCAAAAAGAAATCAGCAACTTTACGGCCTGCACGCCCACGAATAAAAGAGATATATTTCTTTGATTCAGGCTCGGCTTGCCACTCAGTTAAGTCGATACGCGCAGCGAGCTGAACGTTGTTAAGATCTAAGTGAGTATTTTGCGATAACTCCATATCATCAAGGACTGTCATTGACGATTTAGCATTTAGCAATGACACGAACAAGTAATCGCTAGTCATATAGGTGTAGCAAGATAACAGTAAGAAGCCTCCGGTACTAAAATCGTATTTAGCCAGCTCTTCTTGCAATAACTTTCCTGCAATACCTGAAAACTCAACAAAGCCAAGTTCGCCGCTGCGGTATGTTTTTAACGCTTCTTCAAACTTAGTGTTCGCTTCACCGTCTTCGCCGCTAATACCAAAATGACCAAAACCTTTACCCGCTTTAGTCGTATAGGTTTGATGCAACTCTTCTAGCATCGCCTCAACAGCTTGACTGTTAAGCAATGGTTGCGGACGTAATCGGCAACTTAGTTGGCCTTCACCATCTTGAATAATCGAATGGATAATGGCTTGTTCGACGTTAATACTCATTGAGCCTCAATAAAATTTGGCAAGGAGCGCTACACGTTATCGACGCTCTTTAGTGTTTACAATAGTGATATAGATACAGGCTTTAGTGATTTTTTCGCCTGCTGCTAAGTGGTCAATATCATAACCACAGAGCCGCAATAAATCCATATTTGTTGTTGTGCTTTAGATGGAAAAAACACGTAACGAGCGATGAAAACAGATCGATTAGCTGCAAGCTCGCCACAAAGCTGCAAGTGATTAAAACAGTGTAAATAGCATGCGGACTTAAACTGACATTGCGATAGCAAACAACAGAAGTGAAGTTTACGACTTGAATCGTCAAAAAGTACGATAAAAGTGCGGAGCTTCTTGATAAAATCCGTTATTATATGCCGTTAATCAAGATTTAAAGTGAACCTTTTTAATTATGGCTATTCAATCTAAATACTCTAATGCTCAAGTTGAGTCTATTATCGCTGAATTACTTGCTGTGCTAGATAAGCATCAGTCTCCAACCGACTTAAGCTTAATGGCACTCGGTAACTGCGTAACTCACTTATTGCAAAACAAAGTGCCTGCTGAAGCACGTCAAGTTGTCACAGAGCAATTTGCTAAGGCCTTGTCACAATCAGTAAAACCTAACTAAGATACAACGATATTTGGTTTACATCAGTAAAGGTTAAACTTAGGGGTTAACCTTCTACTCGCCTCAACAATAAATGGATCAACATGGTCGAGCGACAAAAACAGATTGGACGTGATCGCGTTTCACGCTTAGTAAGCTGGGGACATTGGTTTGCCTTTATTAATGGTCTATTAGCCATTATTGTCGGTTACCGATACCTCGATACCATAGGTTTACCTGAATCATTTATTGGCTGGGGTTACTTAGTCATAAGCACTATAGGTCATTTTAGCTTTTTAGCTTTTATGGTCTATTTGGTGCTTATCTTTCCTATTACCTTAATCCTGCCCTACTCCAAGATTTTGCGGGGTTACGCTGCAGTAGTCGCAACACTCAGTCTCTGTATATTACTCTACGACACCGTCATTTATGACGACTACGGTCTGCATTTGAGCCCATTTGTATTTGATCTCGCCTGGGCTGATTTAAACGCCCTTTTACGCGGAACCTCATACATCATTACACCTATTGCTATTTTAGCGATAGAGCTAACTTTGGCTAATTTCCTGTGGAAACGTATAGAGAAGATCCGCAAACTCAATATTGGCAACAAGGTCGTAGCTGTTGTTGGTGCTTGCTTTGTTGCAAGTCATTTAGTACATATTTGGGGTGATGCCGCAGATGTGACCGAAATTACTCATTTCGACGATGCCTATCCATTATCCTACCCAGCAACGGCAAAAAGTTTAATGGAGAGCTATGGCATAGAAGGCAGTCAGAGCAATAAAAATAAAACGCCACCTAAATCCAGTCTCAAATACCCATTATCTGCGATGCAGTGCACTGCTGATAATCAACCTAATATTCTCGTGATTGCGGTAGAAAGTTTAAGAGCCGACTTAGTTGATAAATCAACCATGCCTTTTTTGGCTAACTACGCTAAGCAAAACATGAACTTTACCCAACACTTAAGCGGTGGTAATCAGTTTAACAGTGGTATGTTTAGTTTGCTTTATGGGCTACAAGGCAGTTACTCCAATGCGGTCGATTTACATTTCGAAAGCCCTGTCATGACCCAAGAGCTATTGCAACAAGGCTATCAATTAGGCTTGTTCACAACACAAGACACAGCAGCGGTGCCACAAGCTATTTATAACGACTTCAAGCGCGTGGACGCAAAACACACTGATAGTTACGCCAAATCAGATCTGCAGTCAATTGCTAACTGGAAACAGTGGACCCAAGCCACAACAGCGCCTTGGTTTAGCTTACTTAACTTAAAGTCACCAGAAAGCTACGATACTCCGATTGGCTTTTTAGGCATAAAAACCGTCCAGTCTGCCACTAAACTAAAGCCTGCTGAAAAAGTACTATTTAACCAATATAGGCAGTCTCTGCACTTTGTAGATCAACAAATAGAGCAAGTTGTTTCAGCTCTGCCTGAAAACACTTTAGTCGTGATTACAGGTGTTAGCGGTAAAGTGTTTACCAGTAACACCAATGAAGCTAGCGTCAACCTTTCTCCAGCGAGTGTGCATGTGCCGATGATCATCCATTGGCCAGATGAAGATAAAGGTAAACAGATCAATTACCGCACGACTCATAATGGTTTAGTACCAGCAATTATGACCCAAGCACTAGGTTGCACCAATCCAGCTTCTGATTACAGCTCAGATCAAAGTTTAATGCAGCCAAGTGATAAAACATGGGTATATGTTGGCGACCATCGAATTTTTGCCATTTATCAAGCGTCTGAGATCACTGTCATTGACCGTCATGGCAAATATCGTATTTACGATGATAAATATAGTAAGCGCTTAAAAAAGAAGCTCAGTGCACCAGAACTAGTTGAAGTGATGCGTGAGGGGCGTCGACTTTATATTCATTAAGCATATAAAGTTATACCACTTCGATAACGAAATGATAGCGATTATCTGTAAGCTGTTTGTATTTAATTCGGGATATGGCCTAGCCCGGTAAGGCGCTTGTCTGGGGGACAAGAGATCACAGGTTCAAATCCTGTTATCCCGACCAAATTTTAAAAGTTCAGTTCAGAGAAAACAAAAAAGCACTGCCTAAGCAGTGCTTTTTTATTACAACGATATTATTCGTGACAATCAGCACATTCTTTGATTGTTAGATCTGGAGTGTGAACTTCTTTGTCTAGTTCATGAGCACTTGCCATATCATGACAATCATTACAAGTAGCAATGGTTGCTTCCATTTCTGTGTGCTCTTCAACGTTGATAGTCTCGTGACAATCAGTACAGTTTACTGCCATAGCAGATGCTGAAAACGCAAGTGCTGCAACCAAAGTTAAATATTTCATATGCATTCCTTAATATCGGAGTTATTGCGCTTAATGCTTTTTTAACAAAGCTATTAAGGCCTTTATTGTTAAAGCTGTTTGAAAAATTAATAAGTTAATGATTCTTGAGCCATGTCTAACATGATATGAATTAAACTTAATTGAAACTTAAATTTCAATCTCTAGTTGAACAAATGCTGAACAACATCACGATGAGTTTTCAAGGTTGTGAGCAAGGTCAGACATATACTCAATTGAGCTATTTTATTTTTCAAAGGATCTAAAATAATGCTCAATAAAATCATTGTGAAAACATCAGATATAAATCTAATGATTTCTGGCGCAGAATGTTTTTTTACGTCAATAATTGTTGCTATCCAGCCTTAAAGTTAATAGATTGTAAATGATGCTTTTTTGCATAGAAGCCACTCTCCAACTGCAGTAAAAAATAGGCAGCACTTTTGGATAAAATCAAAAATAATAAAGTTATCTTTGCCACCGTTTTAGGGCTAATAGGTTTCACTATAAATCTTTACCCTATTCACCTTTTCGCCAACGTTCAGTTAATCCTTGGTAATGTTGCTTATGTTATTTCAGCAATCTTACTTGGCCCTTGGTATGCGTTTTATACTGCAATGATTGCCGTTAGTGGCCTGATGATTGCTTGGGATAGCTTCCATGTTTACTTTTTGTTTGGCGTAGAAGCAATATGCCTTGCCTTGGCAAGACGGCGCGATATTTATGCGCTATACGCCAACTTTGGCTTTTGGCTAATTCTAGGTATGCCATTGTTTTATCTGTACCTTTCACAATTTACAGAGTTACCTAGCGGCCATATTGCTTTTATCAGCCTAAAACAGGGGATAAATGGCTTGCTATATACCAGTATGGGTTCCTTACTTATCATACTGACTCCTACGTTTTGGCACTTTAAGAATAAAGTTAAAGACCAACAGCGACGCACCTTTAATGCGCAGCTAACTTATACTTTTTCTTTAGTCATTACCGTTGCATTACTGCTTGCGGCATTGATGTTTAATAATCAATTTATCGAGCGTCAACAGAATTTACTTTATGCCAATATAAAAAACTCTGCTGATAACCTTGCAGCCTCTACGCAAGCCTATATTGATATGCATACCCAAGCTATTCATAACGCGGCACAGTGGTTGAGTTTAAATCAGCATAGCGCCACTGATGAACAAACCCTGTTGACTCAGTTGCATAGTAACTATCCGGGATTTATTACTATGCTGCTGGCAGATAAACAAGCAAACATTGTTGCGGCCAGCCCTGCGTCATTAATAACTAAGCGCAATTCTCAAGTGCCTCTTAATATCGCTGAGCGAGACTATTTTATAGAGGCGTTTATTAATCAACGTACATTCATATCGCCGCTATTTTTGGGTAAAGGCTTTGGTCGCGATCCAATTGTTGCTATCAGTGCTCCGCTTTATCACCCTGATAACAGGCATAGTCCTAGAGGGATCATTGAGGGATCACTGGATTTAAACCAATTCAAATTGATTGATGAAATAGATAACCACAACCAACATCAAACCATGCTGCTCATCGATAACAATAATCGAGTTATCTATGCATCGGAGAGCTTGCAGTTAACGACGTTAACCGAATTTACTTATTCTGAGCCAAGTGACAAGTACATCACGCCGTTTCCTATGATAAACCTCGATCCAAACAATAGTGTGGCACCCGAATATGTGTATGCTAGCGTAACATTAAATAATGGCTGGAAACTCCTCATTCTGAACCCTTTTAGACCACTGGTTGAATTAGTAGAAAATATGTATGTGGCAACGTTTGCAATTTTGATTGCTTCACTACTTATCGCACTCTATTTGTCCCGGGTAATTAGCGCACGCCTTACCTTACCATTGGAAAATATCGCTAATAAGTTCAGTACCAAATCAGCAAATAGTGATAAAGATTATGCGGTGGATAACGAGTCTCCAAAAGAGATTTATTCATTATTCAAACGGTTACAACAAAGTAAAAGTCAGCTAATTGGTTATCAATTAGAACTTGAAGAAAAAGTAGCTCTCAGAACTGTAGAGCTAGAACACGCTAATAATCGCCTTAAGGCCTTAGCAGAAAAAGACTCGTTAACAGGCCTGTATAATCGCCGTTATGCAGAAAATAAATTCACTGAAATACAAGAACTTTGCCAACGTACAGATGAGGTCATTGCTATCGCGCTGCTCGATCTTGATAAGTTCAAATTTATTAATGACACCTATGGCCATCACAGTGGTGATCTCACCTTAAAAGTGGTAGCCGAGCAATTAAAACGAGAGTTTAAGCGTAACTCTGACATAGTTGTACGCTATGGCGGCGAAGAGTTTTTATTGATTATGCCATTATGTAATGCATTAAAAATTGAAGAACATTTAGACAACTTCAGGCAAAGGCTTGCCAAAATTGTGATCGACAATAAAGAAGACAATCATCAATTCACCGTGACCACCAGCATAGGAGCTGTTTTAGGTAACGGAACCTTCAGTGCGTCCCTAGAAGACTGGGTAAAGCAAGCCGACATCAATTTATACCAAGCTAAGCATTCAGGCCGTAACAAGCTAGTGTTTACTACCTTAGCCAATGAGTAGCCACAACAGTCTAAGGAGTAAAAGTATTATCTATTTTCTCTAGCATATAGGGATAAAAGGGATTCCATTTTTGACGCATCATCTCACTTGCAGGCACAGTTATCACACCGCGTTCTCCCTTTGATGCACCAAGTCCTATTTGAATATGACTACGGTTAACATCTGCAATAGGCCCATACAAGGGATCTAATTGCGGAAAAGGCAGCGCCACATGGGAAAGCGAATATACTTGTTTAGGCCATTGTAGATTTAGAGGCTGCAGTTGACGATTATTTAAGGTGCGAGCTTGTACCTTTCGGGTATCAGTAGCTTGGTTTTCCACAAGCGTAAATGTAAATTCAAAACCTCCCTGTTGCATCATATCTGTATAAGGCATTAACGGATCACTATTCATCAAGCTCATATTCACTTTAGTTCGATTAATATCAAATAAAACCAGTTCATGGCCTGCATTTGGTAACTTTAAATAGAGTTCATTAACCACTGCAGCAGTATCAACCGTATCATCAGTCAATGATTGAAAGGTCAAAATCGGGGGCAGTTCTTTGAGCTTATTTTCACCCAACATCTTTATTAAGCTCAAATTATTTATAGACAATTGATACACTACATCTCCCGCATTAACCGCAAAAGAGCCATATTTAAATGGATCATACTCAGGTTGAATACTATTCCAGCTTAACTTGTCTAAACCAAGCGCATACCCAAGTATTGATTGCCACTTAGCTCCCGCAGCAACGGGTGACAAACCTATTGCCGGAGAGAGCAACACCATTGCAGAATACGCAGGTTGGTCATTGGCAGCAATTCGCTCAAGTTCATGGTTTAATGCTAGCGCCGCACCAGTAGAGTAGCCGATAACATAGAGTGGCTTACCAGCAAGTGACTGTTGTAGATCTTGAGTTGCAATATTCACCGCAGCAGCTAAATCTTGCCAACGCATATGGGTCAATGCCGATGGAACTGTGCCATGGCCTGGCAGCCTTAACGCCAAAACATGTGCTTTATCTTTAAAATGTTTTGCAAAGTGGGACATGGCATAAGGGGAATCTGACATACCATGTAATAATAGGACGCCAAAATCGGCATTTTTGTTGGGCCATTCGAAACTACGGTTCCAATCTTGCGGCCAATGAGTCGGTGACGAATAACTGCCCTTTACATACCGATTAAGTACATCAAAAGACTCCGGTTCAAGTAGCTTTTGATACACTTTATTATCTAATTCAGCAAATAACTTTTCCTCAAGTTTTAGGTATTCATCAAAACTGCTAACATCGGAAGAGGCACGATACTCAGATTGTAAATCGGTAGTATGCCAGATCGACAAGTCAGGACGAGAGTTTAAGTACCAAACTGCCATTGCTACGAGCGCAATACTTGTACCAATCAATGAATAAAATACAGCAAAAGCAAGATGTTTTGTTGAACCGATAATAATAGATTTCATATGTTTTGCTATTCATCCTTAATCAGCAGAATATTGATACTAACTGGTAAAGCAGTCGTTATAAAACGAGAACCAACTGAAAACTAATTTAAAATAGGTCAATATCAATGAGCCAAAATATGCTTGTCATAGGTAATCAAGATGCAAGTCATTGCTTCTATTTGCCCACGCCACCACAAATCCCCTCAAACTGGCAATATGACTCATTTGATGCTACTGCCAGCTTAATCGCTGCAAACGGCAACCATTGGCGTAAAATCCTCACCATAATGGCAAAGTTGTCAGTTCTCGATACAAACTGGCGCAACTACCGTGACACTCAGCTACTCAAACAAAATGAGTGTCTCGTCATAGGAGCAACAAACTTAATGACCAATGCAATACATCATTTTGTTTGTGGGCAGCAAAGCGCGCATAAGCTGGAGCTTAATATGCTCGATATGACCGAGCTTAAAGGCTCTGAAGAGTTTATAAGCCGTCTGCATTCTAACCTCTACCTATGCCCATACTTTGACTATCGACAATTTCCTAACCAGCATATTGATAATTTGCGTCGTTACTTGGATCTGCCTGCGCTACTATAATACCAATTGGTATAACTCATAAGCCAATCTTACTATCGCTCTAAAAAAGGCGCCTACGCGCCTTTCTAAATACCGGTATAACTTGCAACTCAAACGCAACGACTAATCATAAATTGTTGGGATCGCTTCACGCTTATGTTGAGTTGCCCGATAAATACCTATGAGCTTATCGTTAACAAAGTCACTCACCTCTTTTCCTTCAAGAAAGTCATCGATTTGATCGTAAGTTAACCCTAACGCCACTTCATCTTCTAATTGTGGCTTGGCCTCTTCTAAATCTGCAGTAGGTGCTTTAACAACCAATCGTTCAGGTGCACCGAGATAAGCAGCTAATTGACGTACTTGACGCTTATTCAAGCCAAATAGTGGCGCTAGATCACAAGCACCATCACCCCATTTCGTATAAAAACCGGTGATATTTTCTGCGCTATGATCGGTACCGACAACTAAGCCAGCGACAAGCCCCGCGATCTCATACTGTGCAACCATACGCATGCGCGCTTTTACATTACCTTTAACGAAATCAATTTTATCCACATCAGGTAAAGCAATACCGGCAGCTTCGACCGCGCTAAGTGTTTCAGCATGCACACCATCTACACCTTGCTTAACATTAACAGTAACTTGCTTTGACGGCTGGATAAATTGACAAGCCATTTGCGCTTCATCTTCATCTTTTTGCACATTGTATGGCAGACGCACAGCAATAAACTGGTAATTAGAAGCGTCTGCCTCAAGGTTTGTATTTATTTCGTCTACAGCTAACTGGCATAAACGCCCCGCTAATGAAGAATCAACACCACCACTAATCCCCAAAACTAAAGAACGAGTATTTGATTGCTTAAGCTTAGACTTGATAAATGCAACTCGCCTTTGAACCTCAAAAGCTGGGTCAATTGCCTTAAGCACCTTCATTTCCCTTAAGATCTGTCCTTTCACTATTTGCTCTCCGCTGGCCATAGTTATAAATCGACATCTATTATGGGTGAATTTTTATCAATATTCACGAGCTGATTAACGCTATTCGTGCTAATTTACGATTTAAATCTTAAATACGCGATTTATCGTCAACAGTTCCGCCCATCAATAATTACTGCAGAGCATCAATGGATTTTCAGATACTCATTTCACTGGCATTAGTGCACATAGTAGCGCTAGCAAGCCCAGGCCCCGACTTCGCACTAGTGGTGCGCATCGCCACACAAGAATCCCGCGCGACAGCGATTGCAGCTGCACTGGGTATTGCTATTGCAATTTTAGGCCACACACTCCTCAGTTTAACCGGGGTTAGCTTAATCATTAAAAGCTCTGAAGTGTTATTTACGCTGGTGCAACTTACAGGCGCAAGTTACTTAGCTTGGATGGGCTTAGGTGCATTAAGAGCTGCAAAGCAGCACTGGCAAGACAAGTTCACTGTAGAGCAAACTTCAGTAAGCAAAGGCTTAACTGTTTCTCAAGGCTTTATGCAAGGCCTATATACCAACATATTAAACCCAAAAGCCTTAGTGTTTTTTATTACGCTCTTTTCAACCTTGATCACGCCTCAAGTCAATTTAATCACCAAGAGCTTGGCCGCTGCTTTGCTGTTTAGTTTATCCTTTATTTGGTTTAGTTTTATCGCAATTGTATTATCTAAACCCAGTATTCAACTCAAAATGAAGCAAGCTAGTCCGCTAATCAATTTATTAACTGGCCTAATCTTTGTGTTAGTCGCATTAGTGATTATCAATAGTGTTATCAGCACTTATCTACAATAATTACAGGACACATAACGAGTTGAAAACTATTCCCCAAAGTGCAATATCAAGCAATATGTTGCGTTCATTAACCCGTAATAGCGTGCTGTGACAAATACCCAGCTACCATTGAGGGTGTTACACTAGAATTGCTCACTATTAAGTTAAGATACTTTTATGTCACAGCCACCACTTCGCCAAGCAAAATCTCTCGATAATGTGTTTAATAGTGCCTATTGGCACCTTAGCCAGCAAGATTTTACCATCAGCGAGCTCCGCAGTAAGCTCGAGCGGAAAACCACCAATAGCCAATGGATTGATACGGTTATTTGCCGGCTGTTAGAAAGTGGCTATTTAAAAAGTAACATCGAATTTGCACAACGTTTTTGCCAACTTAGTTTTGGCAACGATATTGGCGTTGGCGCCATAAAACGTAAACTACTGCAACGCGGAATAAGCGAAGTAGACATTACCGATGCGCTAGAAAAAGTCATGAGCGAACAACATATTGATAGCTATCAAATGGCAAGCAATCGCTTATTAAATAAGTTTGAGCACTTTAATAACACCACAGCAGAAAAAGTCTTTAGTCAAATGACAAATAAAGGCTTTAATCGCGCCGAAATCAATTATGCGATTGAGCAACACCCCGCCAAAGATACCTTGCGCAGTAAACTAGCAATCAAAGCTGAAAAAGCTGACTTGGCCGTTGAAATTATTAAGCTATATAAAAAAGGCAAAGGCGGAAGCTTAATCTTACAAGAACTAAAACAACGGCTAATAGATGTAAGCGATTTTGAGCAAATTGTTTATCAATTGAGCTTATCTGAACAAGTCGACTTTTACGCAAGCTGTAAAGCTGAGCTCGATAAAAAGCGTTATGACTTAAGTGACTTTAAAGAAAAGTCAAAAGCTTATGCCTATTTATGCCGCAAAGGCTTTAGCAGTGATGAAATAAAACACGCAATGTTATTGGAGGAAGAGTAATACCGGTAAAATGACGTTATGCTGCTATTGCAGCAGCTTTATGCGTTTCTGTGAAGCCACCTATAGAATACCGCTTATGCTTTAAAGTAAGCTTGTTACTTCTAATCTGATTTCTGTAGCCAGAGGTAAAAGCTAATGTGGTGGCGAGTACTTATTATATTTTTAGCCTATGTTCTAATTGGGGCACACTTTTTACGTTTTGGCCACAATGAAGCCTGTATCGCATTTGCCTTAAGCCCGTTATTGCTTCTTATCAAATCAACCTGGGCAACTCGAATTTTACAGTTAGGCTTAGTTATATCAGCAATATTGGTATGGGGACTCAGCGCATTTGAATACATTCAAATGCGTATCGCTGCTGATGCACCTTGGTATCGACTAAGTGCCATTATGACTGCGGTAATTGCGTTTACACTGTTAGCAGCTTGGTGCGGCAACGGTATTATTGAAAAACGTAACCAACGTAAGTTCTTCAGTTAAGCACATACTAAAATATCGCTCAGTAAATAGTTGTGATATTGAGCGATATTAAACCTTTAGTTAAATTCGCAATTTATATACTGTGCGATAACCACGCACTATCATTAACAGCACCTAGCTAACTGCTTATGTTTCCCGTGCAATAGTCTCCTACTTGCGATATCGACCAATATGTTAATTAACGCGGTCACTAACAACAGCACAATTGCGCCGTTATAGCGGATTTCAGCAAAATTACTATCAATATAAAATCCCAGTGTTGCCACTCCTAACATACCCAATATCGCAGTTTCTCTTAAGATCACTTCAAAGCGATAAAACAGTAACGCCATCATATTGGGATAAACTGCTGGTAATACCTCAAAAGCATAGCTGTCTATGCGTTGATTAAAGTTATCTGCTGTGGGTAACTTATCTGATTGGCGAGTGAGCAAATAAGCGATCAGCGAGCATCGCAGGCAACATAGACGGACCAAGTAAAAGCAGAAAAACAAACGCAAAAATATACTCTGGCACTGAACGACAGATCAGCACCATAAAGCGACTACAATACCCGACAAATAAGCCCGCAAATGCGCGATGACACATAGTGCTAGCAACCAGAGCAATCGTATAGGTCATTCCTAGAGCGGCAACAGCCAATAGCAAGGTTGCATACATGCCGGGTAAAGCCTGCTCATATAATATAGGCTTCAGCCAAGTCGCTAACTCAAACAACCAAGCGCCTGATATTCCCTCGCCGTCTACGCCACCAGTCTGCAACATAGGAGGTAAAATATCATGACTAATAAAACGCCAAATAAGCGTACCATCAACCTCAGGCACAACCGGTAAGCTCCATACTGCAATCACCCAATAAACAGGTAATAGCTTTAATCGGCACCAATAATGAATAGTGCCAATTAGGCTAATAAACAATATTAACAATGCTGCTGCTTGATGATAATGCCCTTGCCTAAAAGCAGTTTCTAAATAAAAGCCTAAGGTTGGCATACCTACAAACCCCAATACAGCACTGCTCTTCAAACCACATTCAAAACGGTATCGTATATAAGCGCTGATTGGCACCAATACATGGGCTAAGCGCCCATATATATAGCGACTAATTCGATCGGTGTTACAGGCAAAGGTTTGCGATGTGGTCATAGGCGCTTACTGTAAAATATCACTAAATACTCGAGCAAATGTGGCACCATAAGGTAGCCCAATAGCCAAAATGCCAGTTAGTGGTGACAGACCAAAAATTTGTAAAAACAACAGCGCCCAGAACAGCTCATGAATTGAGCGAGTAAAGGCACATATACAGGCGATAAACGGCTTGTGATAAATAAGCGACAGTGGTGCACCAATACATAGCGCCAAACTGACACCTAGAAGCGCAAATCCGACAGTTTGCCATAGGGCATTGATTAAATATTCCGTAGCAAAAAAGTCAGGCGATACAAAGCCTTTTGCTATCAAAACCAATTCATGCCAAGGATCTAGTGCAATGATTTCTGTATCTGCGAACAAAAAACAGATGCCTGCAATCAGTAATAAAGAACAGCTTACTTTTTGCCAATAGCCAACAAAGGCAAATGGGCGAGTGAAACGCTTACGATCAGCTGACAAATCAACGACTCATTTCATAAAGTGCTTGGAGCTGATCTTGATGAGCATCAACGCAAATGTCGTGGACATAAACATCAAACTGTCTCTTACCTTGGTGCAAACCAATAACGCGGTCGAAACACGCTAATGCCATACTGGTATCATGCAGTGCCATGATTACAGTTGAATGTTGATTAAAGACATACCTTAACAAGCGTCTTCCCATTGTAGGATCGAGCGCAGAAAAGGGTTCATCACCAATAAAGACCTGCTGTTTTTGATAAAGCGCTCGCCCTAAAGCTACACGCTGACGCTGGCCACCTGACAGATTGGCAACAACTTGAGTCATTGGGCACTCAAGCTCTAGAGCAGTAGTAAGCTCACTCACTTTATAACGGTTGCTTGGTAGTGGATAAACTAAGTTAACTAGATTGTATAACCAATGGTGTCGCTGCAGTTCCCCCATATAGATATTATGAAATACACTCAGGTTTTCAACCAAGCCTTGTCGCTGCGAGCACAATGCCGCTTTAGATCGCAACACATCATAGATATGATGAATAAGCGTTGTTTTACCACTACCTGAACGCCCAACTATCGCTATTTTTTCTCCCTCTTTTATCGTTAAACTATCGATGTCTAACGCTACTTTACCGCCAAACTCTACAAGTACATGTTCAATTGTAAGCATGAGTTAATCGATCAAACCTATTGCTTTAGCGACATCTTCAATGGGCTCATAATCACTGTTATCTGCGGGCACAAAAGACTGTCGAGGGAAACTGCTAAGCAGCTCTGTATCTGTCATTCCTAGCAAGGCTTGAGTGACTTTTTCAGAAAAGCCTTTACCAAAATTAGCGTTAACGTCGCCTCTAATGGTCCATTGATAGTCTGGATAGGCGGGACTTTCCCAGATAACATTCACTTTGTTTAAATCGACTCTACCGTTAGCTAATGCGCTTTCCCAGACCTTATAATTAACTGCACCGACTTGATAAACACCAGCCTGAACTTGCGCTATAGTGCGACTGTGATCCCCTGAGTAACCAATCCTTTTAAACACTTCTTTAGTATTTTTACCTAAATTACGCTCAATAAAGAATTGCGGCATAAGTCGACCGGAGGTGGAATTTTTTGCACCAAAAGTAAATGTATAACCATTTATATTGGGAAAACTATCACTCGGCACAATCTCTGTTGATGAATGCGCAATAAAATAGCTTTTAAAAAACTGATCTTCGTAGCCCTGCGCTATCGCTTGGGAATCTGGAACTAAACGCCGAGCTTGTACCCCTGACAAACCACCAAACCAGGCCAGTTGAACTTGATTATTTCTAAACGCCGTGACAGCTGCAGAATAAGACTTAACCGGAATATACTTAACATCTATGCCTAATTGCTGCTCAAGATATTGTGCGACCTTCTCAAACCGAGTACGAAGCTGAGTCTCATCTTCGTCTGGAATAGCGGTAAAAGTAAACGTCTGTGCCATTACCGTAGGCGAGCTTAACAGGGCTAGTAATACGGCACATCGCATCTTGAGCGACATATTGTCATCCTTAAAAATGAAAAATAAATTTTACTTAACCTTAACGAAAATTCAGCAACAAACCCAGTGTTCACCACATAAAATAACGTGAAGATCGTAAACGACCGCGTTTTATAGACAAAACTCTCACTTTTAAGGCCAAAACCTACACAAAAAAGAGGTGAATATCCTAGTTCAGCAGTTGTTAAGTTTATAAGGCGTAAACTCTTTATTCATCACATACATAGTTGCAGTCGTCGTAATTCTGCGTAAACTGAACTGTATCGAATTCAAGGATATTTAGATTATGCGAATACTGGTTGTTGAAGATGATCCAATTTTATCTCACCACTTAAAAGTTCAATTAAGTGAGTTAGGTAACCAAGTTCAAGTTGCATTAACAGCTAAAGAAGGATTTTATCAAGCCACCAACTACCCTATTGATGTTGCTATCGTTGATTTAGGATTACCCGATCAAGATGGCATTAGCCTTATTCAAAGCTTGCGTGACAGTGGTCTTAAAGCGCCAGTACTTATCCTAACTGCTAGAGTTAACTGGCAAGATAAAGTTGAAGGCCTAAATGCCGGCGCTGATGACTATTTAGTTAAACCATTTCAAAAAGAAGAGCTAGTTGCACGTCTTGATGCATTAGTCCGTCGCAGTGCAGGATTTGTCAAACCACAGATAACCAGTGGCCCGTTAGAGATAGATCTCGCAGCTAAACAAGTGACATTAAATGATCAGCCAATGGAAGTGACTGCATTTGAATATTTAATCTTGGAATATTTAATGCGACATTGCCATGAAGTTGTAGCTAAGCAACGTTTGCTCGATGTCATATATGGCGACAAAGAAGGCGATCCCAATACCATTGAAGTGATGGTTAGCCGACTACGTAAAAAGTTAACTAAAGACGGCCTTGAAAACCCAATCGCTACCATCCGTGGCCAAGGGTATAAGTTCAACTTACCATGCAGTTAAAATTCAAACCAAAGAAACGTCTGCTCACGCGGATGTTTCTTACCTCCTTATCAATTATCGCCTTAGTGGGTTTTGGCTTGGCCTGGATGGTCAATATTCTGCATGCGCAAAATAGTTATAATGAAGAAACTGCACAGCTAATTGCTGAAATCCCTAAAGTTGCTGCTGAGTTAAGAGAGCACGACTTAATACCCGACAACAGTGATGAATGGCTTGAAGATAATAGCGCAAAACAGCGTTATATTATTGCCAGTTGTGACAGTACATTTAATCAAGTATGGACCTCGTCACTCGCCGTTGATCGTGGACTGTTTGACACCTGTGAACGTTTTAACGAGATCAGAAATAGCTCTCCCCCCTATTATCTTTCGCTTGCCGACTCTAAAGGTTATTTCGTTTATTTGCTGTCCCTTGAGATTGCCGCCAATAAATACAATCTACTGGTATTAAAAGACGCTGAAAAACTCGAAGAAGAATACAGTAAGTTCAGTCGCTTAACCTATATCCGCTTAGCGTTTGTATTAGCCCTCGCACTAGTGTTGCTTATCAGTGCTGCCTACTGGGGAATGCGCCCCTTAGTACGATTACGCAATGAGTTGCAGTCTGTAAACAGTGGTAAATCTAAATCCTTATCCGATGGCTACCCAGTTGAACTTGAAGGCGTCACTCAAGCACTCAACCAACTGCTTGTGCAGTCAAGCGCGCAGCAGCAGCGTTACCAAAACGCGATGAATGATCTCGCTCATAGCCTTAAAACCCGACTGGCAGCGGTGCATGCCATCACTGATGACTCATCCTTAGATAAAGAGGCTTGCAGTGAAAAAATCATGGAACAAGTTAGCCAAATGGATCAATTGGTAAAATACCAATTAAAACGTGCCATGCTAGGCCGTAAAGGACTTAAGCAAGAGCAGACACAAATTGGCCCTTTAGTTGAACAACTTTCGCAAATGTTGTTTAAAGTCTATCGTGATAAACAGGTAAAATTTGAGTCAGCAATTCCAGCAGAACATGTGTTTCCCGGTGACAAAGGCGACTTAATGGAACTGTGTGGAAATTTAATGGAGAATGCATTCAAACTATGTATCAGCACAGTGAAAGTGTCTTCCTATTACAATGATGCCGGTGAATTTGAATTGCTCGTTGAAGACGACGGCCCGGGTGTTGAAGAGAGTATTAGACAAAATATCATTCAACGAGGGGTACGCGCGGACACCCAAAAACCTGGGCAAGGGATCGGCCTTGCTGTTTGTAATGAAATCGTCATCAGTTATGGCGGCCGTTTAAGCATTGAAACCTCTGAACTCGAAGGGGCATGCTTTAGGATTTCTATTCCTATTTAACTGCGGCATATAACTGCTCAGCGCGATTAAACATGATCCAAGACGTTGCGATATATTTGTCGTGACTCTTGGGCATATTGCCTCGATGAGAATGGGTGAACCCAGCAGGCGCAATAACCATAGTGCCCTTTTTCGGCTTTACCCGCTTATTCTGATAATAGAACTCAGTTTCGCCGCCCTCTTCCACGTCATTTAAATAAAACATATAAAGCACGACTCTGTGCAACGCTTCATTATGCCCCTGTTGCGGAAACTGCTCTGAATGCCAATGGGGATAGCCGCCTTTTGCTTTAGGGTACTTTTGAATATTAATAGTGCCACTTCGATACAGGTATTTAACCAAGGCTTCAGCTCTGTTTTTACCGTACTTTTGATAATTATCAGGCGTTAAGGTGATTGATTCACCATTCTCGCCAGCAACATTTACCGCTACCGCCCCCATTAATGCGAGCGAATACTTATCAAAGTATCTTGTTACATTCGCTAATGTATAACCCAATAAACGATTTTTCATCACTGCCAGATCCGGGTGAGCATCAAGCATTAAATCTAAGCTGACCTTCTTAGATGTATCTACCCCACCACCAGTACGACCAGCTTGCACACCTGAATGATTATCAAATTGGCGTACTAATTCATCACAAAATTCATTCGGAAGTGCATTGGGATATACTTCTATAAAATCCATTTATTGGGCTCTCTATTTATCTATAATTTACAGTTAAGTAATTGTAAATTATATAACTTGAGTTAGAATAGCAAATCAGCAAAGATTTAAAATAATACTCATGACAAATAGTTGTAAAGTTGCAGTAACACAGCTTCAAGTTGGTAATTTTGTACGTTTACCTATCGCCTGGAAAGATCATCCTTTCGTTTTTAATACGTTTAAAATCAAGCAGCAAGCTCAAATAGAGATCATAAAAAATCTTGGCATAAAATTCGTTTATGTTAGAGAGGATCGTAGTGATGCACCACCGCTGTCCGCTAAAGCTGCTGCAAATAACGCCGCTATTATTGATAACAACTTGCAACAAATTTCCAATGAACTGCATCAGCAAAAAGCCAAGAGTATTGAAGCCCAACAGGCGCTAAGACGTCATCTGCAAAAAACCGAGAAAGACTTTGTTCGCAACGTCGCTATGATGCGTAATCTGATAAATAAACTACGCAATCGTCCCCTTGACGCCGTTAATGAGGCCAAAGAATTAGTTCACGGTGTGTGTAATCAACTTCTTACCGAAGACAAACTCGTTTTACACCTAATGTCAGATGCCAAAAATGACGAAAGTATCTATTACCACTCTATCAATGTTGCGGTCCTTTCAATGTTAGTTGCTAAAGAGCTTAGCTGGAGTCGCAAAGAGATTGAATGGATTGGCATGGGGGCTTTATTTCATGATATTGGCAAGCTTAATATACCCACTCAACTATTACGCAAAGCCACACCACTGACAAATGCAGAGCAGAACTTTTTTAATCAGCACCCATTAATGGGCGTAAAGCTACTTAATGGCGCGGATAACTTTCCGAAAGAAGCCCTACCTATCGTGTTAAATCATCATGAATTTTTAGATGGTTCTGGTAGCCCCAATGGCTTAAAAGAAGCTGATCTTGATAAACTAAGCCAGCTGGTTTGTGTCATCAATACCTATGACAACTTGTGCCACTCAGATCGGAGCAAGAAAGCGCGTACTCCCTACTCAGCGCTCGGCTTCCTTTACAAAAACTATAAAGAGCAGCTTAATCAAACGGTAATTAATCGCTTAGTAAAAATATTAGGGGTTTATCCACCGGGTAGCGTTGTCGAATTAAATTCAGGCCAATTTGCTATGGTCATGTCGGTTAATTTGAGTCAGCTATTACTTCCTAGAGTACTCGTCTATGATCCAAGCGTGCCAAAAGAACAAGCGCCAATTATTGACCTTGCAGCTGAAAACTTAAATATTGTTAGATGTTTGCCTGTAGCCGCTCTGCCAGAGAAAATATTGAAATACCTCAACCCAAGAGAAAAAGTCAGCTATTTCTTAGGCTCGGAAAGATAACCTTGATAGCAAGCAGTAGCAGGTTCATCACTAAAAAATGATAAGCAATTAACTGCTATTTCTTGCTGAATTAAGCACCACTAACTAACGTTAATATATAACATTAATGTTACAGGCAGTGCTTATGACTGAACTTCCAGATTTTGATAGACTATTATGGCTAGCAAAGAATGCCCCAGATAAGCTCGATGCATTACAAAAAAAATTAAGCCAAGAAGTCATTAATGATGCGAGTCAAACTAATCAAGCCAACCTCAACTGTTTACTGCATGACTTAGAAAAACGCTTAGCTTTATGCGATAGCCCAAATCAACGCTGCCAACTAGTTAGTAGCTTAATGTTTCAAAAGCTGGCCATACTCAATCAAGTTTACAACCAGCCAGAGCAGTTTTTTTCTAATAAAGCTAAAGTTGTTCCCTTAGGTAACAAACTAGGTTAATGCGGATTACAGCCAGCCTTTGCGCTTAAAGAATAGATAAGTACCAGCGGCACTGCCAAACATCATGGCGATAGCCATTGGATAACCAAAGCGCCAATCAAGCTCAGGCATATTGACAAAGTTCATCCCATAAGCGCTGGCAATCACAGTCGGTGGCAGAAACACCACAGCCGCAACCGAGAATATCTTAATGATCTTATTTTGCTGTAGCCCACTGAAGCCCATTGCCGCATCAAGTAAAAAGTTTAACTTATCAAAAATAAACTGACTATGTGGCATCAAGGACTCAATATCTGACAGCATTTCTCTTAGATCTTTAAGCTCCTCATCGGACAACTGGGTACGATAATATCGTTGCATAAAACGCAGTGAACGTTGAGTATCTAGCAGACTTAAACGGATCTTGCCATTTGAGTCTTCTTGACGGGTGATCAGCTTAAAGACATTATCGAGTTCTTCATTTTTAAATACTTCCTCACTGACATTTTCAAGAACAGTATAAACGTCTTCAATGAGATCGGATAAGTATTCAACTTTTAGGTTAAATAGCTCCAACAATAGCGATTCTGGCGTTGTTGCCTCAATTTTTCCAAGTCGCAGGTAATTACGTAACAGACGTATTAAACCAACATCTTCATCTCGGATTGTCAGTAAGAAATTCTTACGTAAATTAAAAGACACGTTAACGCCTTTAACGTCTTGGCCTGCACGTTGCGGAAATAACGAGTTAATGTGCAGACCATCGTTATTTTGATAAAAACGCGCAGATGCTTCAATTTCGTTGATATCTTCTTCATCTGGTACGTCTTCAACAGAAAAACGACTTAACCATTCACGTTCCTGTTCATCTGGCTTATAGAGATCAAGCCAAATGATACTGGGAGGGATTGTATCCTTAATGCTCAACTCAAAAATCGTGATCTTACGATTCTCATAGGCATAGGCTGTAATCATAGCTCCTCCTTTTAAACGCATAATGCAAACGGTAAACAAAAAAACGTGGGCTATTCTACCCTATAACGCGAGTCTGCAAAGGGCTATCCAGAAAAATATGCCTAAAGATTATTCATTTACAGGGTTTGCTACGATAATTCGCTCTTGGTTCGACAATCTTATACGAATACCGTTAATGGTTGTTATTTCATTGCTAGTGATATCTTTTTTTCGTACTTGATACACAACCGACTCATCACTTGCCGGTGACACTATCGTTACACTTACAACCTTACGGCCATCACTCCAGTCCCAATACCAATATGCTGCGGTCGCAGTCAGTGATAAAGCAATTAAAATATAACCTGCAACTTTTAGCTTAATGTTGTTTGCCAGATCTTTGGTGTTAACCCTAGTGCTTTGGCTCTGCTCTTTAGGTCTTCGGATATAAAGCATAGCAACAACAATAACCAGCACAGTAATCAGTATTTTAGTTAGCACTCAAGTTCCCTCATTAGCATTTGTACTGATTATACTCATAAATCGCTTAATAAACTGTTATCGAGCTCCAAGCATTTGCATACTGCTTGGCAATATCAGCATCTCGTCATGCAAATTTGGCATCATTCTGCTATAAAAGAGATCATTACTCTTAGTTAGGATCCCTAATGAACCGTTATTTAATTGCCTTATGTTGTTCTGTATTACTTTTTAATACCAATGCTGTTGCAGAGGTAACCCTAGATTTGCCCTCAAATCTAGATCTTGTGTTAGTTAACGGCAATGAGAGTAGCGGCAATGACACTCTCAAACTCGAGAATGGTACCAATCAGATCGCATTTCGCTATATTGGCCGCTATCAACAACATGGCACTCAAACCCAATTTAAGTCTGATATCATTATTATCAAATTCGACGAGCAGAACAGCCAACTTAGCCTTACATTGCCAAGGATCCGTTCAAACGGTGCCGCAGATAACTTTAATAAAGCGCCCCAGCTAACGTTAATTGATAGCAATGAGCAAAACGTTCACTTTGAACAAGGTAAGCTAATAAAAGACGGCTTACAGCTAGGTCGAGATTACCAGCAAGAGATGGCGGCCTATAATTTAACCGCTCAAAGTGCTTCGCTACAGCTTAAAGGGTCAGCTGGCGTAAGCAGTGCTATGATCGCCGCTCCAACGATAGCTGCAGCAAGTGGTACTACTCCCGCTAGTAGTCAGCAGCAGAGCACTTCTCAAGCTACAGTTAACCAGCAAATTAATGTTGGCCAAATGCTCGACTTTTGGTATCAACAAGCAGACGAAGAAACCCGCAAAGCCTTTAAAGAGCGGATTAATAGCAATTAGTTTAAATAATTAACAGCCTTTAAAAAGCCTGCTATATGCAGGCTTTTAACTTTTATGGAAACATAGTTACTCTATAACTTTAAGGTTTTGACTATTCATAAAAAGATGAATCGACTGAATAAGTGACTGCTTTTCTGACGTTATTTTTTGAGGGTTATACACGGCGCAAATATGAGCATTAATTTGCTGCTTTAACGCAACGAACCGAATATGCTGCCAATTTTGACGGCTAAAACTTTGCGGTACAATCGAGATCCCTTCTCGGCTTTCAATGACATTCATCAATGTCATAGGCTCAACCACCTCTTGTACTAAGTTAGGTATAAAACCGGCTTTAATACAATGGTTAACCACTAACTGCGCTGAAGCAGAGTTTTTTTGACTCATCATGACAAAGTGCTCTTTAGCCAATTCAGTCAAACATAACTGCTTGTGTTTACTTAATGGATGCTTATCCGATAATGCAACACACATAGGTTCGCAATACAAGTTGCATGATTCTAATGGGGCAATATCTAACGTATCAGCATAACGAACAAAACCAATATCAATCTCGTTATTAAATAAGGCCACCTTTTGTTGCTGTGGTGATTGCTCAATAAACTCAAACTGGATTTTAGGAAATTGTTGTTTCAACTGCTGACATGCATGGCCGAACCCCGCCCAAAACACCGAACTAACGATGCCAAGTCGCAACACCCCTTGGCTATGACGCGCATACTGAGTCACTTGATTGATAGAGCTTTCCATCACGTTAAAAATAGACTGGCATTGTTCCCGAAGTAAAAATCCCGCCTCTGTAAGCTGAATACTTCTTTGTTCGCGATTGAATAACACTACACCTAAGACAGTCTCAAGCTCGCGCATTTGTGCACTGAGCGGCGACTTAGAAATGTGTAATTGCTCAGCCGCTTGAGTCAAGCTTTGACAGTGACTCGCAACATAAAAGTAGCGCAGCATTTTCATACTAATTCGCTCCGCCCAATACAGAGTTTTGAGATCTAACGCACTTACAGTTTGGTGTTTGTTCACAAATTTAGCGTCCAATATTTTTGTGCCATTAATCACTTTTGATTGTGCCGTAATCAGAATACTGCATTAGTTGATGTTTTAATTATCAGTTCTATGAGTACTCGCTTTAAAGATCACAAACGTACTGAAAAACAGCACAATAGCGTTATTTTTAGCGATTTTAATCAAATTGGCTTAGGAATATCGTGAGACCAATAACAAAGTCCACCTTAGGAATATATTAATGTCTCTGTACGACCCTGTCCCAAATGCTGTTGCTACCATAGAAAAATACAAGCCCGGCTTTAAACCGCAAATTGCAATGATCTTAGGTTCAGGCCTAGGAGTGTTGGCTGACGAACTAGAAGATAAAGTTAGTATTGGTTATCAAGAATTAGACGGTTTTCCAGTAAGCACTGTTGAAGGCCACAGTGGTGAACTTGTTCTTGGTTACCTAAACGGCGTACCAGTAGCATGTATGAAAGGCCGCGGACATTTCTATGAGCACGAGTCAATGAAAGTAATGACGACTCCGGTGCGTACTTTCAAAACACTTGGTTGTGAAATGTTGCTAGTAACTAATGCTGCAGGCTCACTTCGTCCAGAGCGCATTGACGTGGGTTCACTCGTTGTGTTCTCTGACCACATCAACACTATGCCAAGCACACCTATGACTGGACCAAATGACGATAAATACGGCCCGCGCTTCTTTAGCCTAGCTAACGCTTACGATAAAGATCTGCGTGAACAAGCCCTATCAATTGCTCAACGTGAAGGTATCGCTGTAAATGAAGGGGTATTTGTTTCTTACCCAGGCCCATGTTTCGAAACCGCTGCCGAGATCCGCATGATGCAAATTATTGGCGGCGATGTAGTAGGCATGTCAGTTGTACCAGAGGTGATTTCAGCGGCACACTGTGGTTTGCCCGTTCTTGCGATTTGTGCCATCACCAACATGGCTGAAGGACTAGGTGATGTGAAGCTATCACATGAACAAACACTAAAATGCGCCAAGCTAGCAGAAAGCGATTTCTTAAAGCTAATTAACGCTTTCGTTATCAATGTTAAGAAATAAGGGGCTACCACAATGATGTTCATGGGATTTGTCGGCATGCTAGTGCTACTGGGCATTGGTGTCGCTTGCTCAGTGAGTCGCCGCTCAATCAATTTGCGTACCGTCGGCGCAGCATTAGGTCTACAAGTACTTATTGGCGCGTTCGTACTTTATGTACCTGTCGGTCGCCAAGCTTTAGAATCGATGTCACACGGTGTACACGTTGTACTTGATAGCGGTAAAGCCGGTATTCGCTTTTTGTTCGGTAACTTAGTTAACTTCTCAGTTGAAGGTATTGGCTTTGTTTTCGCACTTAACGTACTGCCACTCGTGGTATTTTTCTCTGCCTTAATTGCCGTTTTATACTACCTCGGCATTATGCAATTTATCATCCGCATCATTGGTGGCGGTATGGCTAAATTACTTGGCACCTCGCAGCCAGAATCTATGTCTGCTGTATCAAACATTTTTGTTGGTCAAAGTGAAGCCCCATTAGTCATTAAGCCATACATGGCAAAAATGAGCGACTCAGAGTTTTTTGCTGTGATGTGTGGTGGTATGGCGTCAGTTTCAGGTACCGTGTTAGCCGGCTACGCTATGATGGGTGTCGACATGGAATACCTACTAGCCGCGTCATTTATGGCAGCTCCTGGTGGTGTTTTATTCGCTAAACTTATTTTGCCGGAAACTTCAGCACCAACCTACACCATGGATAGCAAAATCCAGTTTGATGACAAGCCACCTGTTAACGTGCTTGCTGCAGCGGGTGAAGGAGCAGCCAGTGGATTGAAACTAGCTGCAGCTATTGGTGCAATGCTAATTGCAATGATCGGTTTAGTCACGCTTGCCAATAACCTACTTGGCAGCGTCGGCGATCTCGTTGGTATGCAGCTTTCGCTTGAAGGCATATTGGGCTGGATCTTTGCCCCGCTTGCTTTCCTACTCGGCGTACCGGTTGCTGATATGGCCATTGCAGGTTCAATGATTGGTAAAAAACTTATCGTTAACGAGTTTGTTGCATATAGCGACTTAGCACCATACCTTAAAGATAATGCGGAAGTCACTGCAGCAGGCCTACAAGTGCTACAAGAAAAGAGTAAAGTCATTATTAGCTTTGCACTTTGTGGGTTTGCTAACCTTGCCTCTATGGGTATTTTAATTGGTGGACTTGGTACGCTTTGCCCTTCAAGAACTGACTTTATCGCAAAATACGGTTTAAAAACCGTAATTGCTGCAACCTGTTCAAACCTAATGAGTGCAGCTATCGCAGGTATTTTCTTCTCCCTAGCAGCATAAGAATTTATCACCAATCCGCAAACGGATACCCATTATGATTTAAAAAGGAGCCTAACGGCTCCTTTTTGTTACTTAGGCGATACTTATGGAGTTTCTCTATCTCATCAATTGGTTTAATCAATTATACAAGTTGCGTTAGAAGGCATAGATTATCGGTATTCAATTTCACTATCAAACAAGCAACTTATGCCGTCAAATTTCACTGTACAAACACCGTACATTAAAGGGTTTATAAGCGATACCCCAATAGCACAAACCGCATTAGTTGCTGAAGGTGGTGGTCAACGTGGAATTTTTACCGCAGGGATTTTGGATGCTTGGTTAGAACATCAATTCAATCCTTTCAAGCTATTGATTGGTACCTCTGCAGGCGCGCAAAACTTATCGAGCTATATTACAGGACAAAAAGGTTTTGCTCATCGCTCGATTACTGAGTTTTCGAGTTCACCAAAATTTTTTAGTTTAAGCCGACCATTTAAAGGTCAAAGCACTGTCGACTTAGATTGGTATTTTGACCAAGTTGGCACAGATCCGACTAACAGCACCGCCTCGCACCAACTCGATCTACAAAAAGGGCTTATACAGCTAAAGCATCGACAACTATTAATCTCAACGACGAATAGCTCTAACTATCAGGCTAGCTTTTTTAGCCCAAATAGAGGGAACTGGTTAACCTTACTCAAGGCATCGAGCGCACTGCCCTTGCTCTATAAAGAAGGTGTAAAAATTAACGACGACTTTCAAGTTGATGGTGGCTTATCTGCACCTTTACCTGTAGAAGAAGCCTATAGAAGAGGAGCAAGAAAAATTGTTGTGCTGAGAACTTTACCCAGACAGTACGCTGCAAATACACCTTGGGCCAACCGATTAAAGTCTTGGGTTTGTTCAGAAGGACAGTGCCCTAAGGCGCTGGAATTTTTTATACACCATGAATATGCTTATCGTGACGCATTACGATTTATTGATTCACCGCCTGATGACGTCGAAATTATTCAAATCTTCCCTAAGCAGAGCTTGAAAAGCAAACTAATCGGCAGTAAAAAACTAGCCCTGCAAGCAGATTACCAAGAGGGCAAACAAGCAGGAAGTGACTTTATAAAACAGTACTCAGAAACATTACTAAAACCTGTGAAAACGACTATAGCTGCGCCTCGAAAGACTCTACGATATTGCTAACCCATGATGGCATTTATTAAACACACACCTTTAGACACATCGGATAAGACTGCACTGCAATCTCTAGCCTATTTTCAATAAAAGAATTTCATATCAATGCAGTAGCTGAGTACCTTAATAGCTGTAGGCTTACCAACGCGTAGCGTAGCTGGGGCGGACTATTTTTTGTAAAAGTCCTCGACGTCACGACTAGATTATTAAATATTACAAAACGAAAAAAGCCTCTGCATTGCTGCAGAGGCTTTCATCTTAATGTTTGTGGGTGAGTACGGCGATAGC
>NZ_KI912462.1:0-46407 GCF_000518605.1 Shewanella fidelis ATCC BAA-318
TGTGCCGTGTCAGTGGATGCGCATTATAGGGAGTTTTGATCTCAGTGCAAGCGCTTTTTGAAAGAAAAATCATGTTTTTTCAAAAAGATATTATAAGCACATCATACACACTACATACCCCCAGACTTATCCACAAAAGTGGCTATAAACGCCGTTTTAATAGACTTTAATTGAGATTGCATCAGCTAGTGTACAAGCAATAAAAAAGGGTGACTCTGCGAGTCACCCTTTTTCAATATCTCTGAACGATTAGCTTTAACTGAATGTTCTAGTGTTCTAGTGTTCTAGCTTAGCTTACCGTGGCATTGCTTATACTTCTTACCTGAACCACACGGACATGGATCGTTACGGCCAACTTTCTCGCCATCTCGAACAACAGGTTGTGTTGCCGCTAATGCCGCTGCCTCTTCTGCACCGACTAGTGCTTCAGCTTCAGCATGTTGGTAATCACGACGGATCTTGGCATCTTCTTGACGACGACGCTCTTCCATCTCTTCTACATCAGATTGTGCCTGTACTTGTACTTTAGACAGAACACTAATTACATCATGCTTTAGAGATTCAAGCATTTGTTGGAATAGCTCAAATGATTCACGCTTATACTCTTGCTTTGGATTCTTTTGCGCGTAACCACGTAAATGAATACCTTGTCGCAAATGATCCATCGCAGATAAGTGCTCTTTCCATAAACCGTCTAGCGTTTGCAGCATAACTGCCTTTTCAAACTGACGTAGAACTTGCTCACCCACCATCTCTTCTTTGGCTTTATAAGCATTTACCCAAGTTTCAACAATACGCTCACGTAATGTTTCTTCGTGTAAGTCGTCTTCCTTATCCAACCATTCTTGAACAGGAAGGTTCATTGCGTATTCTTGTTGAAGGCGTTTCTCTAACCCCTCAACGTCCCATAGTTCTTCGACTGATTGACGAGGAATGTATTGGTCGATTAAGCCATTAACCACATCTTCTTGGATGTTAGTAATGGTGTCTTGAATGCTATCTGCATCCATAAGTTCGTTACGTTGGGCGTAAACAACCTGACGTTGATCGTTAGCAACATCATCAAACTCAAGTAACTGCTTACGAATATCAAAGTTACGTGCTTCAACTTTACGTTGTGCATTTTCAATTGCACGTGACACCCATGGGTGCTCAATCGCTTCACCTTGCTCCATACCTAACTTCTTCATCATTGATGAAACACGGTCTGAAGCGAAGATACGCATTAAGCTATCTTCCATCGATAAATAGAAACGTGATGAACCAGCATCACCTTGACGACCTGAACGACCACGTAGCTGATTGTCAATACGGCGAGATTCGTGACGCTCAGTACCAAGAATATGCAAACCGCCGGCAGCAACCACTTCATCATGACGGATCTTCCAATCCGCCTTAATTTTGGCTTTCTGCTCGTCGGTAGCGTTGCCTAAGGCTTCGATTTCCATGTTCCAGTTACCGCCAAGCACGATATCTGTACCACGGCCAGCCATGTTAGTTGCAACCGTTACCGCACCAGTGCGGCCTGCTTGCGCTACGATGTCTGCTTCGCGCTCATGGAACTTAGCATTCAAGATCTCATGTGGGATCTTTTCTTTCTTTAATAGGCTATGCAGTAACTCTGATTGTTCAATCGAAACTGTACCAACCAATACAGGTTGGCCACGCTCACGACAACCTACGATATCTTTCACGATAGCCGCATACTTCTCTTCAGCTGTTAGATAGACTAAATCAGCATGATCTTGACGGATCATTGGGCGGTTAGTCGGTACAACAACAGTATCTAGACCATAAATATGCTGGAATTCGAATGCTTCGGTGTCAGCTGTACCCGTCATACCGGCAAGTTTTTCATACTGACGGAAGAAGTTCTGGAATGTAATTGACGCTAATGTTTGGTTTTCATTTTGAATATGAACACCTTCTTTAGCTTCTACCGCTTGGTGTAAACCTTCTGACCAACGACGACCTGGCATAGTACGACCAGTGTGTTCATCAACGATGATCACTTCATTATCTTGAACGATGTAATCTACATCTTTCTCGAATAACGTGTGTGCACGAAGTGCAGCATTTACATGATGCAGTAATGAGATATTAGCAGCTGAATATAGCGAGTCGCCTTCAGCTAACATGCCGCGCTCAGTCAATAGCACTTCCACTTTCTCTTGACCGCGCTCAGTCATGTGAACTTGCTTTGACTTTTCATCAACAGAATAGTCACCTTCACCAATAAACTCTTCTGTGTCTTCTTTCTCTTGAGCGACTAGATTAGGGATCAGTGTGTTGATCTTGATGTATAGCTCAGAGCTATCTTCAGCTGCACCAGAAATAATTAACGGTGTACGCGCCTCATCAATAAGGATTGAGTCAACTTCGTCAATTAGGGCGTAATGAAGTGGACGTTGAACGCGTTCGCTTGGCGAAAACGCCATATTGTCTCGTAGGTAATCGAAACCAAACTCATTGTTGGTACCATAGGTGATATCTGCGTCGTAAGCCGCTTTCTTTTCTACTTGTCCAAGACCAGCAACGTTAATACCAACGGTTAAACCAAGGAATTCGAATAGAGGACGGTTATTTTCAGCATCACGAGCTGCAAGGTAATCGTTCACGGTAATAACGTGTACGCCTTTACCTGTTAGACCATTTAGATAAGCAGGCAGAGTTGCCGTTAACGTTTTACCTTCACCTGTACGCATTTCTGCAATACGGTTACTATCCAAAATCATGCCGCCAATAAGTTGGACATCAAAGTGACGCATTTCAAACACGCGCTTTGATGCTTCACGTACCGTTGCAAAAGCTTCTGGTAAAACACCTTCTAATGATTCACCACCGTCTAAACGCTCGCGGAAGTGGGCTGTTTTTGCTTTTAATTCTTCATCTGATAGTTTTTCATACTCAGCTTCTAGTGCGTTAATTTTATTAACCACTTTACCAAATGCTTTAAGAGTACGATCGTTGCGACTACCAAATACTTTTGTCAGTAATTTACCAAACATCTGAACCACTTCTATGTTGTTGGCCAAGTCCCTTTTAGAGCCTGAAAGCCGATTTTACGATTAACCTGCCTTGCGGTAGACATATTTTTGCGGATCTATCTGTTGTCCACCGCGCAACACTTCATAGTGTACATGAGGCCCTGTTGAGCGCCCTGTACTCCCCATAATAGCGATTATATCGCCTTTAGCGACCACATCACCCACATTTACTGACAAAGCTTTATTATGACCGTAGCGAGTACTAAGACCATTTCCATGATCAATTTCTACTAAATTACCATAACCAAACATCTTGTCCGCCCATGTCACCACGCCACCTGCGGTCGCGATAACACCGGAGCCCTCTTTTCCAGCAAAGTCGATACCTTTATGCATCGTACGTTTGCCATTAAAAGGATCATTACGTAAACCATAAGGCGATGATAACCAACCTTTCTGAATTGGTCGCCCAGATATATAACGTTCTTCATCTATATGGAGATTAGATGCTACTGTTTCAAGTAGTGAAAGCTGAACATTATTATTATCTATTCGTGATACCAGCTCATCCATATCGGCAATAAGCTGATCGAGTTCGATGTTAGTACCTAGTTCACTGATACCACCCACACCGACTTCTGAAGAGAAATCAAATTGATCTTCTAGTTGATTATTTACTGCAACTTGCTGGCCTAATGCCTCTAAACGCGTGAGTTTAGCTTGCATACGCGCAACATGGGCTACCAACATCGAAAGCTGAGTCTCAGTTGCATTTTTTAATGCAATTAATTCCTCTTTTTGTGCTTCACGCGCTACGCGCTCATTATCGACATTAGCTTGTTGCTGTATAAGTTGCTTAGCATTATGCTGATATAAACCTGTTCCTGCTGCAATCAGCAAGATAGGTAAAAGCAGCCAACGCTTTCCTGGTTGCCAGCGGGTGGCACCATTTCGACCTTGAATAAAAACTGTTACACTCATAGCCTAATTAAGCCATTTTATTATCATATGAAAAAGCCCCCTCAGGATCTCAGCCAGTTACTGCATCAGCAAGGCACTATGCCTCATTTAGCTGAAAAATCAGAACTGTTATTACACTTAGATCAATACGTGAAACAAGTGCTAACTGGTCCAGTGACAGAGCAACTCAAGGTTGCTAATTTACGTCAAGGGATCTTGGTTATTGAAACAACAACGGCTGCTTGGGCGGCAAGAATAAACTTCCAAAAACCCAAAATACTACAATTACTACAAGCCGAAACGCTCCCCATGCTTACCGCAATCGAGGTTAAAGTCAACCCAAGCTTGTTAATGTATCAAACAAAACCCAAAGCCGCTCACAACCTGATTAGTGAAAATGCTGCCGCTCACATCGAAGCATTAGCAGAGCATACAGAAGGGACATTAGCGCTAAAACTAAAACGGCTGGCTGCATTAGCCAGCCGTTCAAGGCAATCTTAATCGCGATTAAGCGAACACTGCACCAGCTGGTACAGAGAAGCTAACTGGTGCATCAGCTTCTTTTTCAAAGCTCACTATTTCCCATGCGTCTTGTTGTGCAAGCATGGCACGCACTAGTTGATTGTTAAGCGCATGTCCTGTCTTATATGCGCAAAATTCACCAACAATTGCGTGACCAGCAACGTACAAATCACCAAATGCATCAAGAATTTTATGCTTAACGAACTCGTCCTCATAACGCAGGCCATCGGGGTTGAGGACGCGATATTCGTCAAGTACAACAGCATTTTCCATGCTGCCGCCTAATGCAAGATTATTAGCTCTTAGGTACTCGATATCTCGCATAAAACCAAACGTTCTAGCACGGCTGATATCTTTTACAAAAGCTGACGATGAAAAATCCATAACCATATGTTGTTGACTACGAGCGATTTCAGGGTGGTTAAAGTCAATTGCGAAATTAACACGGAAGCCTTTAAATGGCTTCAACTCTGCCCACTTATCACCGTCTTCAACGCGAATTGGTTTAGTGATCTTTATATACTTTTTAGCAGCGCTTTGCTCTTGGATACCTACTGATTGCAGTAGGAATACAAAAGGACTAGCACTACCATCCATAATTGGAATTTCAGGTGCATCGACTTCGATAATAGCGTTATCGATTCCTAATCCAGCCAACGCTGCAAATAGGTGTTCAATTGTTGAGATACGAACACCATCATCGTTAACTAATGCGGTACACATAGTCGTTTCACGTACTTGATCCGCGACTGCTGGAATCTCAACAGCTGGTGTCAGATCGGTACGCACTAACTTAATACCTGTGTTAACTGGCGCGGGCTTAATGATCAAAGTCACCTTGTTGCCGGAATGCAATCCAACACCAGTAGTCTTAACCATATCTTTGACAGTTCTTTGAAAAATCATGTATTTACCCGTTAATTATCTCAACAAAAAAGCAGCTTTCACTCACTTTTTAAGCGTGAGCGAGCGATGCTGGTCGGATATCCTAGCATATCTTTGCAAATTAACCAAAATTCACGCAGCTTTTAGACAATATATTAGTATCGCCCCAAAGCTATTAACTATTTATTAACACTGAATTTAATCAGCTTGCTTACGCAAAAATGCTGGAATGTCTAAATAGTCAAGTTCGTTCTTCTTCTCGCTTACTGGTGTTGCAACTTGCGGTTGCACTGCTGGTGCAGTATTACCGTGCGACACAGTTGGAGCAACCGTATCTTCAGCAACAAAAGTCTCTTGGCGAGTCTCTACAGGAACGATAGGTTCTGGACGTGGAGCTGGCTTTGAAACAAGCTGAATATCAGGTTTCTTTTCAGCACCTATGCCCGTCGCCACTACTGTTACACGTAGCTCATCTGACATTTCAGGGTCAATTACTGCACCCACAACAACTGTCGCGTTGTCTGAAGCGTAAGCTTTAACATGGTTACCTACAGTCTCGAACTCTTCGATACTCATGTCCATGCCAGCTGTAATATTAACAAGTACGCCGCGTGCGCCAGCTAGATCAATATCTTCTAGTAGCGGGCTAGCAACAGCAGCTTCTGCCGCCTCTTCAGCGCGATCTTCGCCGCTAGCAACGCCTGTGCCCATCATGGCATTACCCATTTCAGACATAACCGTTTTCACGTCAGCAAAGTCGACGTTGATTAGACCTGGACGAGTAATTAGTTCGGCAATACCTTGCACAGCACCAAGTAATACGTTGTTAGCTGCAGCAAATGCATCTAATAAAGATGTGCCACGACCTAGTACTTTAAGTAACTTTTCGTTTGGAATCGTGATTAACGAATCAACATGCTTCGCTAACTGTTCAATACCTTGATCGGCAAACGTCATGCGCTTTTTGCCTTCGAATGGGAAAGGCTTAGTCACAACTGCAACGGTTAGAATACCTTCTTCGCGAGCGATCTCTGCAACAACTGGAGCCGCACCGGTACCTGTACCGCCGCCCATACCCGCAGCGATAAAGATCATATCTGAACCTTTAATCGCATTACGAATGCTTTCTTTATCTTCTTCTGCCGCTAAACGACCAATCTCAGGGTTTGCACCAGCGCCCAAACCTTTAGTCACGTCACGACCTAATTGAATTGTGGTTGATGCAGCAGACTTGCGCAGCGCTTGTGCGTCAGTATTTGTTGCTACAAACTCAACACCTTCGATGTTGTGTTTAACCATATGCTCGACAGCATTACCACCGCCGCCACCGACACCGATGACCTTAATCACCGCTTCGTCTGTATGACTATCCATGATCTCAAACATGGTCTTTTCTCCGTTCTGCCTGCGTTATTAACTAAAACTCACCTTTAAACCAGCTTTGGACCCGATTCCAAACACTGGTAACCCCTTGACGTTCAGGACGTTCGAACTGACGTTCGATCACTCTGCGCGCCCCATAATGAAGCAACCCAACTCCGGTAGAGTAAATAGGTTGATCCACATATTCATGTAAACCTTTAACTGGTAGCGGTTGCGCCATTCTTACTGGCATACCGAATGTTGCCTCGGCAATATCAACTGCACCTTCGATTGAAGCTGTACCGCCAGTAATAACGATGCCAGCAGCAATCTGGTCTTCTAAACCGCTTTCTTGTAACTGTTTTAAAATAAGCTCAAATAGCTCTTGGTATCTTGGCTCTACTACTTCAGCTAAGGTATGACGTGACATACTTCGAGATGGACGACCACCCACTGACGGCACTTCGATACTCTCTTCACGGCTAACCATTGAGCTGCGAGCGCTAGCATGCTGCACTTTGATCTGCTCAGCATGAGACAGAGGTGTGCGGAAAATCTTAGCAATATCATTGGTCACTTGGTTACCTGCAACAGGAACCACAGCACAATGTCGCAACGCGCCATTAGTGTATACAGCGATATCAGTGGTACCACCGCCCATATCAACTAAACAAACACCTAGATCTTTCTCATCATCAGTCAGCACTGAGTCAGCCGACGCTATTGCTGAAAACACGAGGTCATCAACTTTTAAACCACAGCGCTCGACACTCTTAGTAATGTTCTTCGCCATATCATTGGCACAGGTAACAATATGCACCTTAGCTTCCATACGCATGCCAGACATGCCGATAGGACTTTTAATCCCATCTTGTACATCAATTGCGTACTCTTGCGGTAACACATGCAAAATACGACGCTCTGTTGGTATTTTCACTGAGCGTGCTGTATGAATAACGTTATCAACGTCTTCTTGAGTCACTTCTTCATCGTTAATCGACACCATGCCATTTTCATTTTGGCATTCGATATGTTTACCTGAAATGCTCAAGTAAACCGAAGACACTTGGCAATCAGCCATGAGTTCAGCTTGATCGAGTGCTCGCTGTACACTACGTACAATAGAGTCGAGGTCGTTTACGCCGCCTTTATCCATGCCTCTTGAAGGATGGTTACCTAGGCCGACAATACTGATCTCACCGTCCGGCAACACTTCACCTATGATCACAGCGACTTTTGACGTCCCTATGTCCAATCCCACAATCAGATTTCTATCTAGATTCTTGGTCATTAATTAACGGCTCTCTTTTGTGCATCATCCCAACCTACGGCCAAACCTGTGTCGTAGCGCAAATCCACGGTTGCTACCTGCTTACCTTGTTGTTCAAGTTGCGGGTAAACGTGGATAAATCTTTGTATCCTTGCCATCTTGTCTTCTCTGCCAAGCTCTAACTTAATGCCATTATTGAGCTCAGCATGCCAAGCATGCCGTGGACTTAGGCTCAAACTTTGTAAGTTAAAGCCATTAATTCTTAATAGTTCGCCAAGCTGCTGGTAAGTAGTCAGCACTGACTTACCTTGTGCTTCTGGCCCAGTCAAAAACGGTAGATTAGGTATACCTTCTTTTACTGGAGCATCAAATACTTCGCCATAAATATTGAGCCAAGCATCACCATTCCAGTGAGCGACAGGCTTTTGCTCCACCAAATATATCTTTAATTTGGCTGGCCATTCCCGCCTTACCGAAGCTTGATAGACCCATGGTAAAGCCTCTAGTGCATCTTGCACTTGGTTCACGTCTGCAGAAAAAAAGCTTCTTTCCATCAAGTCTTGCAGTGCCAGCTGAATTTCACTGTCTTCGGTATATAAGCGCTCACCTTTAACTGCAACAGCCTCAATCGGCAAAGCATCAGCGTCGTTGAGTACGTTATTAAGCTTCATCGCTGCCATGGCAAATCCGACTAACACACACAGCAAAAACACCACACCGAAGCACAAGTACCAATCGGCTTGTAAAAGCAACACTCGAACACGCTGACCTTTCTCGCGCCAAGACACCTTTAGGCTTCCTTTTGCAACCGCAAACCCGGAAAATCGGCCATTATATAGGCCTTATTCCAAGCGTCAAAATTTGATGTGTAAATTAAGCTATCTGATTCTAAATTACACATTTTTTGTATCATTTTTAGCATCAAAGCCAAGATTTGACTCGGCTAAACTTTTTGACAACAAACCAATGTTGCCTGCACCTTGAGTTAGTAGTAAATCGCCATCTTGTAATATCTCTGGCAATATCGCTTCTAGCTGCTCGCTATCTGCAACAAATACCGGTTCAACTTGACCGCGCACACGAATAGAACGACACAGTGCTCGACTATCTGCTCCCGGAATTGCGGCTTCACCTGCCGAATACACATCTAACATCAACAAACAGTCAACTTGCGATAGCACTTCAACAAAGTCTTCGTATAAGTCACGAGTTCGACTATAACGGTGCGGTTGATAAATCATTACTAAGCGACGCTCTGGCCAGCCAAGTCTTGCAGCTTTAATGGTGGCAGCAACTTCACTTGGGTGATGGCCATAATCATCGACCAACTTAATTTCACCTTTGCCTGTGCTAAATTCACCAATTTGCTGGAAACGACGCCCAATACCTTGGAACTCAGCTAACGCTTTAACGATTGCTTCATCCGCGATCTCATCTTCTGTCGCAACAGCGATTGCTGCGAGGGCATTAAGCACGTTATGTTCACCAGGCAAGTTAACTGACAGTTCTAGATCATCAACACCTGAACGACGCACTGTAAATTCACAGCTATAACCCGTTTGCTTAAAGCTAACTGCTCGCACGTCCGCATCTTCACTAAAGCCATAAGTTACTACTCGGCGCCCAATACGCGGCAATAATTCCCGTACAATAGGATCATCAATACAAACAACTGCAACACCGTAAAATGGCAAGTTATGTAAAAAGTCGACAAAGGTTGTTTTTAGCTTTTCAAGATCACCTTCGTAGGTGTCCATATGATCAGCTTCAATGTTTGTCACCACACTCACCATTGGTTGCAAGTGCAAAAAGCTTGCGTCACTCTCATCCGCTTCTGCGATTAAGTAGCGGCTATGGCCTAAACGTGCATTTGTTCCAGCACTATTGAGTAAGCCGCCTATTACAAAGGTCGGATCACGATCGGCTTGACCATATACACTGGCGATTAAACTGGTCGTAGTGGTTTTACCGTGAGTGCCTGCCACTGCAACGCCATGACGATAACGCATCAACTCCGCTAACATTTCGGCGCGACGAACAATAGGAATTCTCAACTCCTTTGCTGCAACTAACTCGGGGTTATTCGCGCTGATAGCAGTAGAAACCACCACCACATCGGCATCTTTTACCTGACTTGCATCATGGCCGATATAGATGGTTGCACCAAGTTGAGTCAACCTTTGGGTTACCGTGCTCTCTGCGATATCAGAGCCACTCAACTTGTAGCCTTCATTAACCAATACTTCTGCAATGCCACCCATACCTGCACCGCCAATGCCAACGAAATAGATATGTTTGACTCGGCGCATTTCAGGGATCATCGATCTTAGCTGTGAATGCTTTTCTGCTGCGTTACTCATTTCAACCCTTCTCAGCTAATCGAATACAGACGTTAGCAACTCGCTGAGTTGCGTCTAAAATTGCTACGTCTCGAGCACGTTGGCCCATATTACATAATTCTTGTTTATCAGATGCCAACATCGACAACTTGGTCATCAGCTTGCTGGTATCAACTATTGGCTGTGGCAACAAGAAAGCCGCCCCAGCATTAACTAACACTTTGGCATTTTTAGTCTGGTGATCATCTACTGCATGTGGGTATGGCACCAATAAACTAGGCAAACCAACTGCAGCAAGCTCTGATACAGTTAATGCACCTGAGCGGCAAACCACGACATCCGCCCAACGATAAGCTGCTTCCATATCGTCAATAAATTCTGCAACACTGACGCTGCCATCTTGGCCTAAACGTTGATACTCCGCTTTGACCGCTGCCAAATTATCGCGACCAACTTGATGCCAAACCGTCATTGAATGAGTTTTACTCACTCCTTCAAGCACGCTTGGCATTACATCATTAAAAATTTTAGCGCCTAGGCTACCACCCACAACGAGCACCTTAAGTGAGTCATCATCACAAACTGGCTTGCGCTGTTCTCCCAAAGCAATGAGTTCTTTTCGAATTGGATTACCAACAGTTTCCGCTTTTACATCGGTAAAAGTACCCTCAAAGGCACATAAGACTTCTGCTGCGATTTTGGACAACAATCGATTGGTCATACCGGGGATCGCATTTTGCTCATGTAGCACCAAGGGAATACCGCATAACTTTGCGGCTACACCACCTGGCCCGCTAGCAAAACCGCCCATGCCCATGACAACATCCGGCTTAAAACTCTTAATAACTGCACGCGCCTGCATGATCGAACGTAAGATCTTAAAAGGTGCAGCTAACTTGCGTATAATCCCGTTGCCACGTACGCCTTTAATATCAATAAAATCGATATCAAAGCCATGTTGCGGAACCAATCGAGCTTCCATACGCTCAGCGGTCCCTAACCAACGGACCTTCCAGCCTTGCTGACTTAAATATTTTGCAACTGCTAGCGCAGGAAAAACATGACCGCCAGTTCCACCGGCCATGATTAAAATGCGCTTTTCTTCAGTTTGCTTAGTCATGGTTTTACTCATTATTTTCCTGCACGGCCATCAACGGCCTGAATAACACTTAAGCGTCGCTCATAATCAATACGGATCAGCATCATGACAGCTGCCGTCATCACCCATAAGCTACTGCCGCCATAGCTAATAAATGGCAGGGTCAATCCTTTAGTTGGCAGCATACCAATACTGGCGCCGACGTTGACCACAGTTTGAAAACAGATCCAAATCCCTATGCCATAAGCGAGGTAACCTTCAAATGCTCTTTCCAAAACCAAGCACATATTACCTAGCTTAATCGCTCTCAATGCCACAAAGAGCAACACAGCCAACACTGCGATAATGCCGATAAATCCAAGTTCTTCACCAATAACGGCAAAGATAAAGTCGGTATGCGCTTCAGGCAAATACTCTAACTTCTGAATGCTGTTTCCCAAGCCTTGACCAAACCAATCACCTCGGCCATAGGCCATTAGTGATTGAGTTAGCTGATAACCACTACCAAATGGATCCTGCCAAGGATCTAAAAACGAGGTAACTCGGCGCATTCGGTATGGTTCAAATAACACCAAAGCCACAAATGCTAAAATCCCCGCCAATATCAAAGCAAAGAAATCAAATAAGCGCGCACCAGCTAAAAACAGTAAACCCACAGTACCAACAAAAAGTACGACCACTGTGCCTAAGTCAGGCTGGGCTAAAATTAACACCGCATAAGCTGCAAATACTGCAATAGGCTTATAAAAACCTTTGGCGTTTTCTCTAATCTCTTGATGGCGTCTAACTAAATATCCCGCCATATATATCGCAAAAGCAAACTTTGCGATTTCTGCAACTTGAATACGAATTGGCCCTATTGATAACCAACGCGTAGCGCCATTTACGGTGGTACCTACCAGCAACACAGCCACTAACATCAAGCCAACAACGAGCAGCAGTAAAGGACTAAAATTCTGCCAATGTCGCATCTCAATCTGCAGCACTACGGCTGCAATCAACACGCAACCGATAAGATAAGCACCGTGACGCCACACAAAATGAAACGGGTTACCCGTCAATGTTTGCGCTTCTGGCATTGATGCAGACATCACCATCACAAAGCCAAAGCTAATAAGCGCCAACACAGCAAACAATAACGACCTATCGTAAAGATGCTTAGTCGGCGTGATGTCATCATTAAACAAATTTGCCAAGGGCCATTTAAAGCGCTCACCAAATAGGTTCAACTGCTTGATCTTACTGAGCATCGAGCGCAACAACCAAGCTACGGAACTCTTCACCACGAGCCATATAATTCGGATACATATCTAAACTGGCACAAGCTGGAGATAAAATAACAATATCTCCCGGTGTCGCAATTTCACGTGCAGCAGCCACAGCTTCAGCCATAGTTGCAACCTTAATTGCATCAGGCTTCAATGCGGCAATTTTGTCTCCATCTCGACCTAAGGTAATTAGCTGGCTAACTTTCTCTAGCACTGGTTCTAGGTTCGCTAAGTCCGCGCCCTTGCTATCGCCACCCGCAATAAGAATCAGCTCACCTAAGTGATCACTCAAACCATCAATAGCAGCAACGGTTGCGCCAACATTGGTTGCTTTAGAATCATTGATATAAGTGACACCATCGACTTCAGCGACAGTCTCACAACGATGGGCTAAGCCGTTAAATACTTTAGCTACGGCAACTTGATGTTCACGTGCTATGCCAACTGCTGTTGTTAATGCCATAGCCGCCAACACATTCGCATGATTATGGCTACCCACTAAGGCTACATCTGCAACAGGCATTATAGGGCTGCTACCCAAAACCAACATACCACCTGCGATTCCCCACGCATCATCGTTAGGAACATCTAAACCAAAGCTATTTTGGTTAGTTGGATGGTTAGGTATCGTCAGTGGGTCTTCACGATTAAACAGCACCATCTTGGTCTGCTCGTAGAGCTTTAACTTAGCTTGGCGGTAAGACTCTATATCGTTATAGCGGTCCATATGATCTTCACTCACATTCAAACAAGTCGCGATAGCGCATTGCAGGCTATGAGTGGTTTCTAACTGAAAACTAGAAAGCTCAAGAATATAAAGATCTTTTGGCTCAAGTAATAGATCTAACGCTGGCACTCCGATATTACCGCCAACAGCATATGAACAACCGCTTGCCTCAGCGATTTCGCCCACTAAGGTCGTTACCGTGGTTTTACCATTAGAGCCTGTAATACCAATCACTTTGGCGTCTGTTTTACTGACTTCCCTAGCAAAGAGTTCAACATCACCAATCACTTCAATTCCCATATCGAATGCGACTCTCACTTCAGGAGTTTCACATGCAATACCCGGACTAATAACGATTTGCTCAGCCTGAACGAGATAACGACAATCAAACCCGCCTGCCACTAATTGAACTTGCGGGAATTCAGCTGCCAATACGTCTGCACCAGGAGGCGCAGCTCGGCTATCCATCACCAATGGGGTGATACCTTGTCCACACAGGTAACGCACAACAGACAAGCCTGTTGCACCTAAACCTAATACTATGTGTGAATACTGCTGCGCCATATCAGACCTATTTCAATTCAGTTAATATCTGTTTAATGTAATTAATTCGGAAGCTTATCTAAGCTTCAATGTAGCTAGTCCAAGTAGAACTAAAAACAGTGAAATAATCCAAAAACGTACAATCACTCGCGGCTCAGGCCAACCTTTCAACTCATAGTGATGATGAATAGGCGCCATACGGAAGATACGTTGTCCACGGAGCTTATATGAGCCAACTTGCAAGATCACCGACACGGTTTCCATTACAAAAACACCGCCCATAATTACTAGCAAAATCTCTTGGCGAACCAATACAGCAATCGCGCCTAGCGCCGCACCTAACGCTAATGAGCCAACATCACCCATAAATACTTGCGCTGGGTATGTGTTAAACCACAAAAAACCTAAACCGGCACCAACAATTGCGGTACACACTATCACTAACTCACCAGAACCCGGCAAGTATGGTATGTGCAAATAGTTTGCAAACTGTACATGGCCTGAAAGGTAAGCAATTAGCGCAAATGCAGCAGCTACCATCACAGTAGGCATAATCGCTAAACCATCTAAACCATCAGTTAGATTTACAGCATTACTTGAACCGACAATAGTGAAGTACACTAACACAATAAAGAAAGCACCAAGCTGCGGCATAATATCTTTAAAGAAAGGCACGACTAATTGAGTTTCACCAGGGTTTTGCGCCGACGCATACAGATAAACAGCGATTGCTAATGCCGCAGCAGATTGCCAAAAATACTTCCAGCGCGCGATTAAGCCTTTGGTATCTTTACGTACGACTTTACGGTAGTCATCTATAAAGCCAATTAAGCCAAAACTGCCGAGAACAAATAGCACCACCCAAACGTAACGGCTGCCAAGATCGCCCCATAGCAATACACTCACAAATACACCGGCTAGAATGAGTATCCCCCCCATAGTAGGCGTACCACGCTTACTAAAATGAGACTCCGGGCCGTCATTACGCACCACTTGACCAATTTGCATTAGCTGCAAACGCTCAATCATCTTTGGTCCTAACCAAAGGCTCAATACCATCGCCGTCATCAAGCCTAAAATGGCCCGAAACGTCACATATGAAAATACGTTAAACCCGCTGTAAAATTGGGTTAAATACTCAGCCAGGTAAACCAGCATTAAACAAACTCCCCGCGACCAAAGGCCATTGTTAAAGCTTCAACTACTCGTTCCATTCTCGCACTGCGAGAACCTTTTACCAGCACTGTAACCTCAGCTGGTAAACCGTTAATATAGTGAATAAGCCCTGCAACTAATTCATCAATATCATGGTAATGTTTAGAGCCAAAAGCGTGACTAGCACCTTCACTCAATGAACCGACACAAAACAGTGCATTTATGCCTTTTGTTTTAGCTAATTCACCAAGCTGACGATGCAAAAGGGCGGCATTGTCGCCTAATTCGCCTAAATCGCCCAGTACTAAACAGCGATTTCCTTTAATTTCTTGAAGCCAGTCAATAGCAGCCCCCACCGAAGCCGGGTTTGCGTTATAACTATCATCAATAACAGATACTCGCCCAAGCTGACTTGGTAACATACGCCCTTTGACAGGCTGTAATAGACTAAGACCCTGACAAATATCAACTAAAGGCAATCCAAGTGCTAAACACATGCTGGTTGCTGCTAAGGCATTCGATACTTGATGGCGTCCTGCCAGTGGCAGGTTTACCGCAACACGCTGAGTTGGCGTACACAAATTAAAACCATAGCGGCCATAAGCATCTGCAACTAAATCTGTAGCAAACACATCTAAATTAGTTAACACGTCAGTTTGCACACCAAAACGAAGCTGCTTAAGGTGACTAGAAGCCTTGAGCATGACATCAGCAAAGCCATCATCGGCATTAATCACTGCCGTACCATTGGCTGCTACATGGTTAAAGATCTCTGACTTGGCTTTTGCCACACCTGCCAGTGAGCCAAAGCCCTCAAGGTGAGCTGAGGCTACATTGTTAACCATAGCCACACTCGGCTTCACTAAGCTTGAGGTGTAATCAATTTCACCAGCATGGTTCGCACCTAACTCAAACACACCAAACTCATCGCCTTGTTGTAAGCGCAATAATGTCAGCGGTACACCAATTTCGTTATTAAAATTACCTGCCGTAAACAACACTTGATGCTTTTGCGACAAAATCGTTGCGATCATCTCTTTAACACTGGTTTTGCCATTAGAGCCAGTCAATGCAATACAAATTGGCGCAACCTTTTCACGCACATAAGCGCCGATCTCACCCATTGCCTTTTGGCTATTTTCAACGATGATTTGACTGACCTTAATAGGCAGTTCTCGTTCGACTAATAACGCATTGGCCCCCGCATCAACTGCTGCTTGCGCAAAATTATGGCCATCAAAGTTCTCACCTTTTAACGCCACAAATAAAGTCTTATTATTAACCGCTCGACTGTCACTAGAAACGCAGTCTATTTCAACGCTCTCACCAACTAATTTGCCATTAAGGTGGGTCGTCAATTCAGCTAAAGAAACCTTTATCATAAATCACCTTCCGCAATTGCTTTGGTGAAGGCTCTTTCATCGTAATCCAATTTTACACCGTTCACTTCTTGATAAGTTTCATGACCTTTTCCAGCTAACAACACCATATCGCCAGGCTTTGCCTCTGCGACAATCGTTTGGATAGCCAACTTACGATCAACTTGGGTTAAAGCATCTTGCGGGCGTCTAAGACCTGTCAAAATGTCATTAATAATGGCTTGGGGATCTTCACTACGGCTATTATCACTGGTCACCATCACCTTATCAGCAAACTGTTCAGCGCTGGCAGCCATCATAGGCCGTTTACCTGTGTCTCTATCGCCACCACAGCCAAATAGACACCAAAGCTCACCACGACAATGAACTCTTAATGCTTTTAGTGCTTGCTCAATTGCATCTGGAGTATGGGCATAATCCACCACCAGCGTGACATCATTTGCAGTGGTAAAGCGCTCCATACGCCCAGGGACTGGCTCAAGCAATGCTGCTAGTTCTACTAACCGCAACATATCTTCACCAAGCAAGTAAAGTGCGCCAATTGCAGCAATTAAGTTAGCTAAGTTAAAGTCGCCTAATAATGGCGAGTTAAGCTGTGCCTCCCCTTGTGGCCACACTAAAGTGCAACGCACGCCGCCATCATGAAAGTGGCAATCTTTGGCATATATATCTGCAGGAGCGTTGCCTTTTACGCTGTAAGCTAACAACTTGTCTGAAGCCAACTCTGTAAGCCACTCTTGACCAACAGCATCATCGGCATTAATTAAACCTGCACGTAGACTGGCAAACTGAAACAAGCGCTTTTTCGCTGCGCCATAAGCTTGCATTGTGTGGTGGTAATCAAGATGGTCACGGCTTAAATTGGTAAAGACAGCCACATCAAAAGGAACCGCCTCCACTCTACCTTGCACTAAACCGTGACTAGATACTTCCATTGCACAAGTATCGGCGCCTGCCTGTTCAAATTGCTGCAGCTGTTTGATTAAAGTAATAGGATCGGCTGTGGTATTGCCGCTATCTACAAGCTGGCCCCATAAACCGTTACCTAAAGTGCCCATTACGGCAGTTTGTTTAGCTTGCAGTAACTGCAGTTGCGCCACCAACTGAGTAATGGAGGTTTTACCGTTAGTACCAGTAACCCCTATGATTTGCGGACGCTTGGTTGATAATGGGTATGCCTGCGCAGCTACAGCTGAAATCTGACGGTTTAGCTGAAAAAACAGGATCTGTAAGCCTGCATCATTAACCGTTTTACCATGCTCTTCAGGCGAATCGGTGTGCACTAAAGCTGCTATCGCACCGCGTTCAAAGGCCGCACCGATAAATTTGCGGCCATCAGCTTGGTACCCCGGAATTGCGACAAACACATCGCCAGACTCAACCGCTCTACTATCTAATGTTAAGTTTTGGAAGCGCTCAGCTCCCGAATAATGGAACCATGGCGCCAATAAATCGCGTATTAGCATCATTCTACACTCCTAGAATTGGCAGCGAGGCGTACTTTTTCACGCTTTGAAATCGGCTCGACGTTAAGCATCTGTAAGGCACCGGACATCACAGCAGCAAAAACTGGCGCGGCAATATCACCACCATAGTAGCGATCACCCTTAGGCTCATTCACGACCACAGCAATCGCCAGTTTCGGGTTATGCACTGGCGCAACCCCAGCAAACAGGGCAACGTAATCCTCACCATAACCACCAGCAACCGCTTTACGTGCTGTACCTGTTTTACCTGCAACTGGGTAACCTTCAATATGCGCTTTTAGCGCGGTGCCACCTTTTTCGGTTACTCCCACCAGCATCTCCATAACACTCTGCGCTACTTCTGGTGATAACACCTGTGTGCCTTCAGGCTCTTGCTTAAGCTTTAAAATTGAAACCGGATAAAGCACACCTTTGTTGCCTAAAATTGAATACATTCTGGCTAGCTGCAACGGCGTAGCCATTAAGCCGTAGCCAAAAGATAAGGTCGCGCGTTCAAATTCAGACCATCTGCGACGATCATGAATAAGTCCGGCACTTTCACCTTCTAAATTAATACCTGAATAATTGCCTAACCCCATGGTTTGATAGGCGCCAAGTAACTCTTGCACTGGCATAGAAAGGGCAATTTTAGTCATCCCCACGTTACTCGAATGCACCAAAATACCGCTTAGGGATAAATCACCATAATTGCGACCATCGCGCACAATTTTACCGCCAATACGCATGCGCCCAGGATTAGTCTTAATGATGTCATCGACTTTAATCGTGCCCGCTTCAAGCGCTGCTGCAACCACAAATGGCTTGATAGTTGAACCCGGCTCATAAGAATCCGTTAATGCACGGTTACGCATACGGAAGCCTTGCAAATTTTCACGGGAATTGGGGTTATAAGATGGCGTATTAGCCATAGCAAGCACTTCACCTGTGTGTACATCAAGCACCACAATAGACCCCGAAGTGGCTTGGTTTGCCTCTGTCGCCTTTTTCAGCTCACGATAAGCAAGCTGCTGGATCCGCTGATCGATACTCAGTACAAGATCGTTCGGGCTCTCCCCCTCTTGCACCATATCAAGTCGTTCAACAACATGACCATCACGGGACTTACGTACCTTTTGTTTACTTGGTGTGCCAGTTAACCAGTCGTCATAGGTGTTTTCGATCCCCTCAATACCTTTATCATCGATATTGGTGATCCCCACCAGTTGCGCTGAAATTTCACCTGTAGGGTAATAACGACGCGATTCAGGCTTTAAATACACCCCCGGCAGCTTTAACTGCTTAATGTAATCAGCAACAGCAGGGGTTACTTGACGCTTAAGATAGGTAAAGCGTTTACGCGGGTTAGATTGAACTCGCTTGAGAATATCTTCTTTTGGCTCGTGCAATACATCGGCTAGCGCCTGCCAACGACGCATATCTGCAAAGCCATTTTTATCGTGCACCACTTTAGGATCAGCATAGACTGCTTTAACAGGTACACTCACAGCCAGCATTTCACCGTTACGATCTGTGATTAAGCCACGCTGCACTTCACGGCTCGTCGTGCGCAAAGTTCGCATATCACTTTCATGACGTAACTTTTCAGGCTCAATAATCTGAATATAAGCCGCCCGCCCAATCAAGCTGGTAAACATCAGGCAAACAAATCCCACAACGACGTATAAACGCCATTGGATTAGCTGTGGTTTTTGTTTACGTTTAGCCTGTTTACTCATGGCACCCTTACAACAATCTCATTTTTGGGTAGCGGACGATTCATATTAAGCTCCTTCGTCGCTATCCTGGTTATTCGGCTATGCTCTGAACGTGACTGCTCTTCAAGTAACAAATTGCGCCATTCAATATCTAGCCGATCTCTCTCTTGTAATAACTGATCCCACTGGCTGGTATACTTGCGCCCTTCATGGCTGGTGTATACCACCGCAATTGCATTTAGCACCACGAGTAGTGCAAGTAACATCACCCATTTGTTGTGCCAAAGGTCTTGCAGCACAATGCGAGTTAAATTCAATTGCGACTTACTCAAGTTGACCTCTAAATCGCTTCTACGTCATAAGGTAAGCGCTCAGCAACACGTAATACCGAGCTGCGCGCTCTAGCATTGCGCTCAATCTCTTCAGCAGACGGTTTAATGGCTTTGCCTACCCCTTTTAATTTACGTGATTTATTGATTTCAGCTTCTGTAATCGGTAAACCATGAGGCACGCTTTCACCTTGGCTATTGCGACGGATAAAGCGCTTAACCATGCGATCTTCCAGGGAATGGAAACTAATTACTGATAAACGACCTTCCGGTGCTAATACCGTTAGCGCACCTTCAAGTGCTTGGTCAATTTGCTCAAGCTCACTATTGATATAGATACGGATAGCTTGGAATACACGAGTCGCTGGATGCTTGTTACGCTCTTTATTTTTAGTAATCCGCGCAATCAGATCAGCTAGCTCAGTGGTACGTAAAAATGGTGTTTTTTCACGATCTGCTGCAATACAACGGGCAATATGACGCGCGTTCTTTTCTTCACCATAGGTTTTAAATACCCATGCCATATCTTCAATTTCAGCACGAGCAATCCACTGTGCGGCAGTTTGTCCTTGCGAGTTATCCATACGCATGTCTAATGGACCATCACGTAGAAAACTAAAGCCACGCTCAGCATCGTCTAACTGTGGCGACGACACACCAAAATCTAATAACACCCCATCAATCTTGCCCTTTAGGCCAAGCTCTTCAACATAATCAGCTAACTGCCCAAAACCGCCATGAACAATTTGAAAACGGCTATCATCTTTAAACTGCGCAGCAGCAGCAATGGCTTGCGGATCTCTATCGATTGCAATGAGTCGACCATCAGGTCCTAGCTGTTCAAGCACCTTGCGCGAGTGACCACCACGACCAAATGTGCCATCAATATAGATGCCATCTGGTTTAATGTTTAAGCCAGCTACCGTTTCTGTTAACAGTACTGATAGATGTTCAAATTCTTGTGTCATGGTTGTCTTCTATTTTTAAGTATCACTGCTTACAGTGAAAAATCTGCTAACCGCTCGTTAGCAGCCAAATCTTCATTAAGAATCGCAGTTCGACTCTGTTCAATCTGTTGTTGCCACGCTGCTTCATCCCATAACTCAAACTTATTGAGCTGACCAACCAGCATCACACGTTTATCTAAGTTGGCATACTGACGTAATGGCGTTGGTAATAGCATGCGGCCGTTACCATCTAATTCGCATTCGTGGGCATAGCCGAGCAACAATCGTTTCATTGCTCGTTCGGTAGGTTGTGTATCGGAAAGTGTCGCTAATTTAGCGGCTATCTGTTGCCACTCTTGAATGGGATACAAGAGCAAACACGCTGATTGGATATCTACAGTCACTACAAGTTGGTTATTATGACAGGCGCTCAGCAGCTCACGGTATCGCTTTGGTATCGCGATCCGTCCTTTGGTATCAAGATTAATAGCGCTTGCCCCAGAAAACACCGTATTGTCATCCCTGCCGTTCTATAAATGATCCACAAATATCCACATTTCCCCACAACAGCTAAGTTTAGGGATAGAACGCAAGACTTGTCAAGGAAAGGCGCTTATTTAAAATCCAGCAACCAAGCGGGTTAGCAGCTAATTAGCTGCTAACATTTAATGAAACGGGTTAACGTGGATTTATGTGGGGCTCTGCGACCAATTACTGACTAAAAAGCTGTAAAAACAGTCACAAAACTGCAGTGAATATTATGCTTAAGACCAATAATGTGGATATCGTCGTCATTTTTAACCCGGCAAATCAACTTTATTGCTTATACATTTAGTTTGTTGAGCGTGCTAAAGAGCCCTGTTTTAGGCCTTTGCATTAATCATAATTAACCCAAAAAATAGCGAAAGCTAAAGCCAAATACACATAACCGATTAAATATTCACCAAACGTGGCCGATAAACTAGATAGTCATCACAAGAATGGTAATTAAAGGGGGAGAGCATGAGCATTGATAGCATTTACGCCATGTTGGCTAAGCCCGTTATCGCTAAGGTAAAAGCCAAGCGCAAAGTTAAACAGGTCAGTGCGAGTGCAGCGGCAACTAACGATAACCCAGATTTACAAAACACAGCACTTGCAGAACATCTAGAGCGGCGAGGCGCAAAAAAGGATAGACGCCAGCAACAAGACTCAGCGTCACCACTTCCCCCTCACCTTGAAAGAAGAAAGGCGCCTGAAACAGATAGGCGTAAAAGACAACAAGCAACAGCATCGGAAGAGCCTGAAACTGTAACACCCGAATCCACCCACACTAGAATTGATATCAATGTGTGAGTAGTAAGTTTGTGCTCAGATAATCGCTATCTAATACGCGCCACAGCTTGTTGCCAGCCACGATACAAACTATCTCGCTCTTCGCTGCTAATTTGTGGCATAAAGCTACGTTCAACGCCGGCTTTAAGCTTCAGCTCATCGGTTGATTGCCAAAAGCCCACCGCCAAGCCCGCTAGAAATGCCGCGCCCATTGCCGTGGTTTCTGTAAGCTCAGGTCGTTGTACTTCCACGTTGGTAATGTCGGCTTGAAACTGCATTAAGAAGTCGTTAGCCACTGCACCGCCATCAACTTTAATCTGTTTTAACTTCACAGCGCTATCTTTGGCCATTGCGTCTAATAAGTCTCGGCTTTGATACGCAATGGCTTCTAGCGCGGCACGAATAATATGATTGCGATTTGCGCCACGGGTTAAACCAACCAGTGCTCCGCGTGCATCAGGATCCCAATAAGGAGCCCCCAAACCTACAAATGCCGGAATTAAGTAAACGCCATTAGTATCTGCCACTTTTGAGGCGAAGTATTCAGTATCTTGGGCATCTCGAATAAGGCCGAGTTCATCTCTAAGCCACTGCACTGTTGCACCGCCCATAAACACCGAGCCTTCAAGTGCATAATTGACTTCACCATCAGCACCAATAGCAATAGTAGTGAGTAAACCATGTTTTGACTGCACCGCTTCTAAGCCTGTATTCATCAACAAGAAACAACCCGTTCCATATGTATTCTTGGCCATACCTTCTTCGATACACAGTTGACCAAATAGCGCAGCTTGTTGATCGCCAGCCATGCCAGCAATCGCAATATTGCTACCTTCCCCCGCAATACGTGTATGACCATATACTGCTGATGACGGCTTAACCTCAGGCAGCAGCGATGCAGGAATATTTAACGCTTCTAGCAGTTTTTTATCCCAAGTTTGGCTATGAATATTAAACAACATGGTCCGAGATGCATTGGTTGGATCGGTAACATGGACTTTACCTTCTGTCAGCTTCCAAACTAGCCAAGTATCTATGGTGCCAAATAACAACTCGCCCTTTTCAGCCCGCTCTCTTACGCCATCAACGTTATCTAATATCCACTTTATCTTTGTGCCAGAGAAGTATGGATCGAGTAGTAAACCCGTAGCTTGTTTGACATAGTCTTCAAGACCTTGTGCTTTTAATTGTTCACAAATATCTGTGCTACGGCGACACTGCCAAACAATCGCGTTATACACCGGCTTACCTGTGACCTTATCCCAAATTACCGTGGTTTCACGCTGATTAGTGATCCCTATCGCAGCCACATCTTCACTGTGGATATCTGCACGCGCCAGAACTTCGATTAAGGTAGAGCTTTGCGAAGCCCAGATCTCCATTGCATCATGTTCAACCCAACCAGGTTTAGGGTACATCTGACTAAACTCACGCTGCGAACTAGCAACCATATTGGTGTTTTGATCAAATACAATTGCCCGAGAACTGGTAGTCCCTTGATCTAATGCGATGATGTACTTCTTTGACACTGATATTTTCCTTATTATTGCCGTGTTTGTTTCAGCACGCCTATTTCCGGCGGCACAATATCTAGATTAACAGCATCTCGCCAGACTTGCTCATCACAAGCGTGAGCAGGGTAATACCATACGGCATTAATTTTATCGCCATTGAGCTGATAAACACCTAAACTGCACTGGCTACTTTTTTCACCATCATGGCTCCATTGCACCTCTTCTACTGTACTGACGTAATTTCCGGTGACGGTAATTCGCCTTAATGTTGCTTTAGCATCATTCAGGCTCGCAAAGTAATCAGTCATTGCTGCACCTAACTCATTTTGGCTCGATGTCTGAATATCCATCTTCATTGCCGCAACATTGGACCAATGAATATTAGCAGTTGTGTATTTAAGCATCTGCTCAACGCTATGCTCATTAAACCCTTGAATAAACTGTCTGACCACAGTTACAGATTCAGGCTCATTAACAGCTTCAGAAGCTAAAGCTAGTGTAGACTCAACCTCTGTGGTATTGGCCTGTGATACCAAGCTAAAACATGCTGCGCTGAGCGCAAATAACCAAATTTGGGGTTTCATGGTAAACCTCTTTTATATTCTGCTATCTACAACCATTAATATCTTAAATGCTCAGGCCATCACATATTGTGCTGCCCTCATCTTTTTTACCATGAAAACAGTGCTACAGGCCAACTTGATAGTGCTTTATTTTAGGTAAAAAAAAGCCCCGCAAATGCGAGGCTTTTCGAGTAACGAAAGATGACTCTAACGTTAGAAGAATAACTTAGAAGCGGTAAGTTGCTTGAACACCAAGTAACGCAATGTTACCGCTAGTCGTACCAGAGAACGTACCACCAAATAGTGCTGATGATTTATCCGATTCTATACCTGGACGCGGCTCAACAACTGGTGACTCGTCAGCAAAAATGTAAGTAAAGCCTAAGTCCATGTCGAAGTTTTCGCTGAAAGCGTAACCCATACCAACACTTAGCCATAAACGATCCATTTCAGGAATAGTCAGTGTACGGTTAGCATCAGAAACCGCAGACATGTCGTAAGCAACACCACCACGCAAAGACATCTTTTCATTTAACTGATAAGTCGTACCCACAGCAAAACGGTAACTGTCTTCCCAATTTTCCTGTTTAACCAACTGTGTTGGATTAGTTAATTCTGGGATATAGGCTTCTAGCTTTTCAAATGAACTCCAATCAGTCCAGTTAACGCTTGCATGAAGAGCCAGCTTATCTGTTAGCTGATGGAAAGAAGCAATCTCAGCAGTTGCAGGAAGTGTTAGGTCCATCGAACCAGCATATTTCTTCTCTGGTGCAAGCTCTGGCGTCTGACCAGCCATAATAGAACCAACTGCCGCACCAATTACTTCTGGATCATAAAGGTTAAACGCTACACCGTTTGCTTCACCAGAAAGAGTTTGCTTAACTTCTGAACGGTAATTCACACCAATTCTGTTATTGGCGTTAATCTGCCAAGCAGCACCAAGCTGCCAACCCCAAGAAGTGTCATCGCCTTCCATATATTTAAGGGTAGTGCCTTTAGCAACAGGTATACCTTGGTTAATTCCCAAATCTGATAATGGGATCATTGTATCTGCAGAACTCTTAGCACCAATACTGCCTTCACCTAAGACAAATCGTACACCTGCACCAACGCTGAACTGCTCATTAATGCGATAAGCAATGTTAGGGTTGATTTCAACAGTGGTTACTGATGCTTCATTACCAAACTGAGTGCCACGGAAACTATCATCTAGCTCTGTCGCCATACCAAAGTTGCTGCCTAACGCTAGGCCTAAATACCACTGTTCATTTAATTGGTGTGATACATAGAAGTTAGGTACCACTGCATCACCAGCGATATCTTTTGCAGACGTAGAGTTAACACCATCAATGTAAGTCACTTCGCCATTGATATCGATGTTAGGCATAACCAAAATTGCACCTGTAGAAACTTGTGTGCCTTCTAGATAAGTTAGCATCGCTGGATTACGGAACTGTGCAGCCGCGTTATCAGCCATTGCAGCTTCACCAGCATAAGCACGGCCTAAACCTGTTGCCGAGTATTCAGCTAATTGAAAACCTGCTGCTTGAACTTGTGTAGCAGCTCCCAACATTGCTGTACTCACAGCAAGAGTAATTAAACGCTTTTTCATCGGTGATCTCAGTTGTGTTAACAATAAGTAGAGTAATAACTCCACTTTTTAATGGCGGCGATTTTACAATTGCAGAATATCTTTTCAAGTACTTTATATAAAACAGCATAAAACACTACCCAAAATAATTAAAAACAGCTTAAAACTGGATGAGATCACATTTCACTATGTAAACACGAGGTACAAAGTCAGCAACTTCGTCGCTGAACAATAAAAACCCAAAATAAAAACAAAGCATAAATACATACAAAAACAACAACATAACCAGATAAAAACCCAAAAACACCTGTACTGCTTTTTATTCATCAAAATGCAGCACAAATCACTAGCAGAAATAACTCACTGACTAGCAACGACAAATAACAAAACGAAAAGTCATTAAATTCAGATAAATAGATAGACGCCCACGTTAAGCAAAAACAAAAGCCGCCTAGAAATAAATCTAGGCGGCTTACTCAAATCCTAACGCTGGTACAAGTGTACGCTATTTTTCCAGCTTAAATTTAACTCGCGCTATGCTCTCCATGCTGGAATTTGCGCCTCGTATTTAGCAATTGTATCGGCATGTGACAGCGTCAAGCCAATTGCATCTAGGCCGTTTAACAGATTGTGCCGGGCTGAGGCGGCTATCTCAAAATGGAATACCGCTCCAGAAGGAGAGGTCACTGTTAACGATTCAAGATCAACTTCAATCTCTGCGCCCTCTTTAGCATCAACCTCAGACATCAATTGCTTCACTTCGGCATCAGTCAACCTAACAGGCAGCAAACCATTATTGATTGAGTTGCCATAAAAGATATCTGCAAAACTCGGGGCAATAATCACTCTTAAGCCAAAGTCAGCCAATGCCCAAGGTGCATGCTCTCGGCTCGAACCACAGCCGAAGTTTTCTTGAGACAACAAAATTGACGCGCCCTGATAACGCGGCTTATTCAAATTAAAGCTTGGGTTAGGTTGATCACCGGCATCATCTAAGTAGCGCCAGTCATGAAAAAGATGCACCCCAAACCCGTCACGTGTAACCTTAGACAAAAATTGCTTAGGAATAATTTGGTCGGTATCAACATTGGCACTATCTAAAATTACCGCAAGCCCTGTGTGTTTAGTAAATGGTTGCATTTTATACTCCTAATATGGCTTACGAATATCAACAAAATGACCAGCAACAGCCGCCGCTGCTGCCATTGCAGGACTGACTAAATGAGTACGGCTACCGCGACCTTGACGGCCCTCAAAGTTACGGTTACTGGTTGATGCACATCTGTCGCCAGCTTCTAACTTGTCATCATTCATTGCTAAGCACATAGAGCAGCCCGGTAAACGCCATTCGAAGCCCGCGTCAGTGAAGATCTTATCTAAACCTTCGGCCTCCGCCTGCTCTTTCACTAAACCTGAACCCGGGACTACAATTGCCTTCACACCAGCCGCGACTTTACGGCCCTTGGCATGATGTGCTGCCGCACGTAGATCTTCAATACGTGAATTAGTACATGAGCCGATAAACACCTTATTAATACTCACGTCCGTCATTAATGTACCAGCCGTTAAGTCCACATATTGCAGCGCACTTTCAATGCTCGAACGGACCGTTGAGTTAGGCTCGTTTTCAGGATTAGGCACCTGCTGGTCAATCGCTACCACTTGACCTGGGTTGGTTCCCCAAGTGAGTTGCGGCGCAATGTCTTTAGCATCCAACACGATCGATGCATCAAATACAGCATCTTCATCTGTTTTAAGCTGCTGCCAAGCAGCTAATGCTTGCTGCCAGTTGTCACCTTTCGGTGCAAACTCACGGCCTTTCAAGTACTCTGCGGTAGTCGCATCTGGCGCAATCATGCCTGCTTTAGCACCCATTTCAATCGCCATATTACACACTGTCATCCGCCCTTCCATTGTCAGAGCTTCAATCGCTTCCCCACAAAACTCAACCACATAGCCGGTACCGCCATCCATACCAATTTTACCGATAATCGCCAATACAATATCTTTTGCGGTGATCCCCGGCGCAACATGGCCACGAACTTCAATTTTCATGGTTTTGGCTTTTAGCTGACGCAAAGTTTGGGTTGCCATTACATGCTCAACCTCTGAAGTCCCAATACCAAAAGCCAAGGCACCAAATGCACCATGAGTCGCTGTGTGTGAGTCACCACATACAATCACAGTTCCCGGCAAAGTAATACCAAGCTCAGGCCCCATAACATGTACAATACCTTGGTTTTTATGATGAATATCATAAAGGCGCACACCAAACTCTTTACAGTTACGCTCAAGTGTTTCCACCTGAGTACGTGCCATTGGACTAAGTGCCTCTAAGCTAGCACTGGTGGTAGATGTGTTGTGATCCATAGTCGCAAAGGTTTTGTCTGCTGCACGCAAACGGCGCCCAGCCACTTCTATCCCACTAAAGGCTTGTGGTGATGTCACCTCATGAACTAAATGTCTATCGACATAAATGATGGGCGCTTCACCTTCTGGCGCCACAACAACATGGCTGTCCCACACTTTTTCATACAAGGTCTTAGCCATGTTTTATACTCCTTCTCGGATAAGTTGCGCGATGTAATCACCCATTTCACTGGTTGATTTCGCCTGATGGCGCTGATCACTTGCCAATAACTCACCGGTTAGGTAACCGTCACTCAATGCTTTACCAACGGCCGCTTCAATTGCCGTTGCTGCTTGTTCTTGCTTTAGACTATGACGTAATAACAGTGCTGCCGATAAGATCTGCGCCACAGGGTTAGCAATGCCTTGGCCAGCAATATCTGGGGCACTGCCGCCAGCAGGTTCATATAAACCAAAACCAGAACTATTCATGCTGATAGAAGACAGTAAGCCCATTGAGCCAGTTAGCATGGCAATCTCATCTGAGATGATGTCGCCAAATAAGTTGGAACACAGCATGACATCAAATTCATCTGGACGGCGCAGTAACTGCATAGTCGCATTGTCGATATAGATGTGCTCAAGCTCAACATCTGGGAAATCTTTGGCCACATCTTCAACCACCTCACGCCAAAGCACCGAGCAAGCCAATACATTTGCTTTATCTACCGAAGTAACTTTTTTGCGACGACCTTGTGCTGTTTCAAAGGCGATTTTAGCAATACGGCGGATCTCTTTGCGGCTATAGCGCATCGTATCGAAAGCTTGTTCATCTTCGCCTTCACCTTGGCGGCCTTTAGGTTTACCAAAATAAATACCGCTAGTTAGCTCACGAACGCAAAGCACGTCAAAGCCCCGAGATGAGATATCACTACGCAGTGGCGACATATGTTCGAGGCCTGCGTGTAACTTGGCTGGGCGCATGTTACAAAACAGCTCAAAGTGACCTCGAAGCGGCAGTAATGCCCCCCGTTCAGGCTGATCGTTTGGCGCTAAATGTTCCCACTTTGGGCCACCAACTGAGCCAAATAAAATTGCATCAGACGCTTCACAACCTTTAAGTGTGGCATCAGGTAACGGGCAACCATGCTTATCAATGGCTGCACCGCCGACATCATATTCACTATACTCAATCGATAACGCAAATCGCTCTTCAGTTGCCTTTAACACTTTACGTGCTTCAGCCATCACTTCCGGCCCAATACCATCTCCAGCCAGTACTGCAATCTGATAACTCATACTTCAGCTAACTCCTGTATTTTTAAACTTAAATTTTGTCGTTTATCGATGAATTTACACGCTGCCCAATGCTTGCTTCGTTTGCTGGATACGCTCTTTACAATCGGCTACCTTGTCGGCTCGCCAAGTTAAATTCATCACATGGATTAGTGCTTTAGCCGATGCCTCAACAACATCCGTTGCCAAGCCCAAACCATGAAAATTCTGCTCACGATATTTGGCAGTAATATCGACCTGCCCCAAGGCATTTTGCCCTTCGCCTTTAGCACTCAATTGGTAACTGGTGATATTAATTTCGCAGCCTGTTGCACGCGCAACCGCTTTATACGCTGCATCTACGGGACCATTACCCGTTGCCGCTTCAGTAATAACCTCACCGTCGATGATCACTTTCACCGTCGCAGTGGCACTACCTTCGGTTGAGTCTGAGTGCACCACTAATTGCTGTAGCTTATAATGATCATCCGTTTCTGCCTGTGCCTCCATAAAGGCAAGTGCTTCTAAATCGTAATCAAATACCTGACCTTTTTTATCAGCTAAAGCCAAAAACTCTTCATACAAAATATCCATGTCGTAATCTTGTTCGCCATAACCAAGCTCTGTCATACGGTGCTTAATCACATGGCGACCTGAGCGTGAGGTCATATTTAAGTTGTTTCGATTAAGACCAATGCTCTCTGGCGTCATGATCTCATAAGTATTTTGTGCCTTTAGCATGCCATCTTGGTGGATCCCCGATGAGTGAGTAAAAGCGTTAGCACCGACAATGGCTTTGTTAGCTTGAACTGGCATATTACAAAGCTGACTTACTAGGCTAGAAGTACGGTGGATCTCTTTAGCGTTAATACCAGTCTCTAAGCCTAACTCGCCTTTACGGGTCGACAAGATCATGGCGATCTCTTCTAATGAACAGTTACCTGCACGCTCACCAATACCATTAACGGTGCACTCAATTTGTCGTGCGCCATGCTGAACAGCAGTAATAGAGTTAGCCACTGACAAACCTAAGTCATCATGGCAATGCACCGAAATTACCGCTTGGTCGATATTAGGCACACGGTTGAATAAGGTTTGAATAATGCCGCCAAACTCACTTGGTACTGTGTAACCCACGGTATCAGGAATATTAATGGTACGAGCGCCGGCTTTAATCGCTTCCTCTACCATACGACAAAGATTATCAATCGGGGTGCGGCCGGCATCTTCACAAGAAAACTCCACGTCATCGGTAAAACGGCGAGCATACTTCACCGCTCCAACGGCCATATCAAGCACTTGATCAAATGAGCGCTTTAGCTTGCTTTCAACATGAATAGTCGAAGTTGAAATGAAAGTATGAATACGGAACTGTTCAGCCACAGACAATGCCTGTGCAGCAGCATCAATGTCCTTTTCTAGCGCACGCGATAGTGCACACACGCGGCTATTTTTAACCGTACGCGCAATAGTTTGTACCGACTCAAAGTCTCCAGGAGATGACACAGGAAAACCGACTTCCATTACATCAACACCTAAACGCTCTAGCGCGAGTGCAATTTGAAGTTTTTCTTTAACCGTTAAACTTGCTGCTAATGCTTGTTCACCATCACGTAGGGTGGTGTCAAATATAATCACTCGGTTAGACATCTACTTTCTCCATCAAACATCACTGTTCAGTTATGCGTTCACGTTGCTAGTTGTTAGATATAAAAAACCCCGCTATCTTCGCGGGGTCTGTTTATGCCGGCTTGTAAAAAAGCGTGTAGCACTAAATCCTCCGCGCAGATCCTGCGAGAATGAGAGTTTGGAGTTCTAGTAATGCACTGTTTGGCTTATTCACTTTTATTCAGTCCAGATAAATAATTATTCCACACAACACTGTGAGGACGGTTAATTTTTAACTTGCCAAAGCATCTATGTCAACCATGAATTCGCTTACTTCAGTAATTTTCAGGTGAATTATCGCTCATAAAAACAATTATATTGACTTTTAATTGCACAAAAACAACCTTATTTAACTTAAAATTGTTTTATTCACTTCAAAACATTAGCCTGCCGCAATATTTTCGCGCGACTAGCTTTTTTATGCATATTTTATTTATATTGGCTATAATGCTCGCTCAATCAAGAAGTAGCGGATAAGGATCACCCCTGGAGCGTTCTAAAATGGATTTTCGTATACTGGCTGCCAGCTTGTTGCTGTGGCTTTCGCCTGCGTATTCATTAACGCAAGACCAGTTCAACCAACTAAATCAAACCGTTTTTCAATACCCGACTTCCGCGCTAGATAGTATCTATCTTCTCGAAAAAAAGTTAGATAGCCATCCAGCTCCTAAAATCTCAAAACTCAGACTTAATAGCCTTAAGTGTGAAGCTTTTTTGCAACTTGGTGAAAACGCCGCTGCAATCAATTTAGCAAGATTAAATGAAGCCAAAGCAAAACAATTACAGTTAGATGAAGCACGGCCTTACTTCCTCAATTGCATGGCCAGTGCCTTTGTGAATTTTGGTAATTATCAGCAAGCTTTACCATTGCTCCATACTTCAATAGCCCTATCTCGTGAGCTTGAGCAACCACAGGCCTTAATCAATGGCTTGTGGTTACGTAGTCAACTCGACGCAAAAGTGCTGCATGATAATACCGCTATCGAAGATCTTAGACTTGCGCTGGATCTATTTCCGCTAATCGACAAGCAGCAACAACAATGGCTGCAACCTCCGCTTGTTTACCTAAAAGCATCAATGGCTAAACAGCTAATGGCAGACAACGAGCAACAACAAGCTTTTGCATTTCTTGATAAAGCACTTAAACATAAAGATAGCGAAGGTAAAGTAGCCTTAAGCCTATTGATCGATGCAGCCAACTTGGCGCAAATAAGTCAACGGCCGGCTTTGAGAGATAAGTATATCCAACAAGCGAGAACTAAACTGGCTGAACTCGGCAGTCCGCTAGAACTTGCGATAGCCTATAAAGAGATCGCATTTATCGACTATTCCAGCGGTAAATACAGTAGCGCAGAACAACTGTTGAGCCTAAGTTTGAATACATTGAAAAAGCAGTCTCATAGCAATGAAATGATGGCTGCATTGCGTCTATTAGGTCAGGTAAAGCTCGCACAGGGGAGTCAAGAAGCCGGGCTAGAACATATCGAGCAAGCTATTGAGCTAGCCAAAATAAAACAGCGATATACCGACTTACAGCTTTGTTATGCGATCCTGGCTGAATACTTTGCTGATAAGAAGGACTTTGAAACAGCCTATGATTACCAACTTAAGCAATTTGATGCGGCTCAGAGCAATACAGCATTTATTCATAGTATTTGGCTATCACACATAAAGTCAGATCTGAGCCGACAACAACAAGTATCTGTTACTAAACAAAGCAATAATGCGGCGATTATGCCAAGTCAATTACTGCCTAGCCCGTTTATTCCAATCTTATTTATCTTATTTAGCTTAATTATGTTTATTGCTTGGTATCACAGACAAACACCCAAAAAACAAAGCAATAATAAAGAGCTCCCCGTCATTAAGCCCATTGCGAGCGGAAAACAACGATTAGAGGACATGCTAACCGTAAGTAAACATGCCAACTATCCATTGTCATTACTGGTACTCAACCCGAGTGAAATTCAAACATGTGATGTGCCAATTATGATTGAGCAATTACAGACTAAATTACGAGAGCATGATTTGCTGTTTTTACAGTCGGAGCAGCAGCTATTAATTATGTTACCGCACACAACCGAATCTGGTGCAATTCATGTTATCAACCAATTATCGGATACCGTTGCCCTATGGCAAAATAGCAGCAAAGTGCATATAGGACTGGCTTGTATGCAGCAGTTTGATAATTTGCAATCAATGATCAAGCGAGCTAACGTCAGCCAATTAAGACAAGCAAAACTAAACCATCCAAGCCATGAAGGTGAAATTTAGCTTTCCGCTAAGTAATCGGCGATCTCATCCAAGAACTCGCCACCAAAACGTTCGAGTTTACGTTCACCAACACCATTAACCGCTAACATTTCACCTGGGCTGGTCGGCAAAATAGCCGCCATTTCAGCCAATGTAGCGTCGTTAAAGACAAGATAAGGTGGCACATCCAACTCTTCTGCCAGCGTGCGACGTAATAGTTTAAGTCTTGCAAACAACTTACGATCATAATTAAGCGGCGCCCTTGGGTTACTACTGCGACGCTTAGTCGTTTGAATCACTATTCTCGGCTCTGCCAATAATAATTCCACCTCACCTTTAAGCACTGCTCGTGCTGATGGATTTAGTGTTACTGAAGATCCACGAGTAATATCTTGATTAGCCAAACCTAAATGAATTAACTGGCGAATCACACTAAGCCAATGCTCGTGGCTCTTTTCTTTTCCGATCCCCCAAGTGGAGAGTTTGTCATGGCCACGTTCAATTACCGTTGCCGACTTAGAACCACGCAGCACTTCAATAAGGTGGTTAATACCAAAGCGCTGACCCATACGGTAAATACAAGACAGCACCTTTTGTGCATCTTGGATACCGTTATACTTCTTGGGTGGATCGAGGCAAATGTCGCAGTTACCACAAGCCTTGTTTGCTGGCTCATCAAAGTAGTGCAGCAGCACTTGGCGGCGACAAGTCTGTGCTTCAGCAAAGGCTGCCATGGTATTAAGCTTATGAAACTCAACCTGCTGCTGTGGCCCCGGCTCAGACTGTTCAATCAGATGACGTACTCGGCCAATGTCAGCAGGATCAAACAACATCAGAGCTTCTGAGTCTAAACCGTCACGACCTGCACGGCCGGTTTCTTGATAATAAGCTTCAACACTTTTGGGAATGTCGTAGTGCACCACGTAGCGCACGTTAGATTTATTAATCCCCATACCAAAAGCGACCGTAGCCACCACTATATCGAGCTGATCTTTTAAGAATCTATCTTGTACGTCGGCCCGTTCTTCCTGGGTTTTCCCCGCGTGATATGCTTCGGCTTGGTAGCCTTGCAAGCGCAAGCGCTCGGCCACTTCATCGACTCGGCGACGACTACTACAATATACAATGCCACTGCTGCCATTTTGCGCCGCAATAAACTGACGTAACTGATTAGCCGCATTGAGCTTTTCAGCAACAGTGTAACGAATATTCGGTCTATCAAAGCTAGTAAGTAATGAATGAGGAGTGATGGTTAATCGCTCACAAATATCTGCTCGAGTAGCTTTATCCGCTGTTGCGGTTAATGCCATTATCGGCACATAAGGAAACTGCTGGCGTAATCGCCCTAACGCCGCATATTCTGGTCTAAAATCGTGGCCCCACTGTGAAATACAGTGCGCTTCATCAATAGCAAATAACGACACATTAAGTTCATGCAGGCGATCAATAAAACTAGCCTGCAGCAAACGCTCTGGCGATACGTAAAGTAATTTAAGCTCGCCATAACGCATCTTTTGCAGCACTTGTAAGCTTTCTTCACGCGGTTGCGACGAGTTTAAATAAGCGGCTGCGACACCGGTTTGAATCAAGCTGTCGACCTGATCTTTCATTAACGAGATCAGCGGTGATACCACCACCGTAAGGCCTGGTAATACTAATGCAGGCAATTGATAACACAGGCTCTTACCACCACCTGTTGGCATGATAACTAAGCAATCTTGCCCCGCACAGATCTGCTCAATAACCTCTCGCTGCCCCTCTCTAAATGTACGGTAACCAAATACCGACTGCAGGGTAGAAGATAATTGATCGACTGGAGTCTCGAGCGCCGCCTGATCCATAGTGAACCTGTGTTAAAAATAAGGCCGACTATTCTAATGTAGGCTGGCGCGATTGTCTCTTAAGTTTGGTGCTAGTGAATAAATTTTAAGCTTGCACCGCGCCATCCATAAGCGATAGATTAAATACTCTAATAGGATAAATAATCAACATAGGGATGCCAAATGAGTCAGATAGTTCAACAACAAACCCTGCGCAAAGTAGCTGAAATTTTTGACCAACATATACCATTTCACAATCTTCTAGGCATGGATATCAAGCGCTATGATATGCAAGGTGTTGAGATTGAAGTAAAGATGAAACCTGAACTCATTGGCAATATCCATCAACAAATACTCCATGGTGGCGTAACTGCCACTGTGCTCGATGTGGTCGGCGGCCTTACTGCATTCTCAGGCCTTGTTGCTAGCCGCGATGATTGGAGCATTGAAGAACTAGAGCAGCGAATAAAAACCTTAGGCACAATTGACCTGCGTGTGGACTATTTACGCCCCGGGCGTGGCGAAATATTTACAGGCACTGGTACGGTGATCCGTGCCGGCAACCGTGTATCGGTTTCTCGTATGGAGCTTCACAATGAAAAAGGCGATCATATTGCTTTTGGTACAGGCACTTATATGGTTGGCTAGATTAGTTCAGCAACACACTATTTATCACTAACTAAACTGGCATTAAAAGTTGCCTTAGTGTCACTTTCTAATAACAGCAATCACGCCAATTATTGCGCTGGTCCGGCTTGAGTCTCGCTCGCTGCGGGACTACAATCTGCGCCTACTTTCCTATTTAGCACAATTCCGATGCAAGAAATTGAATACCGTAAAGGCATAGTCTATGCCGTTTGCGCCTATACCCTTTGGGGATTTGCCCCGCTTTATTTTAAGCTGCTAGAGAGCGTGCCCGCAGCAGAGATCTTGCTACATCGAGTGATCTGGTCATTTGTGTTTGTCACTGTATTGATTGCACTATTTGGTGGCTTTGCACGTTTACGTAATTTGCTCAAACAGCCACGCCAGCTTGCCGTGTTATGTTTAACTTCTGTGCTCATTGCAGGTAACTGGCTACTATTTATTTGGGCAGTGAATAACGATCATATGCTAGATGCCAGCTTAGGCTATTTTATTAACCCGTTGGTCAACGTGAGTTTAGCGATGATATTTTTGGGGGAACGCCTACGTAAGCTGCAGTGGGCAGCCGTCGCATTAGCGGCGACAGGAGTGATGATCCAGTTGATCTCGTTTGGCTCAATTCCATTAGTATCGCTTGGGCTTGCCTGTTCGTTTGCGTTTTACGGTTTGCTACGTAAAAAGGTTAATATCGATGCCAAAACAGGTCTACTCGTTGAAACAGCAATTTTACTGCCAGTTGCCTTAATCTACCTTTTTACCAATACTGGCGACTCATTGACTCATCTACTGGCCAATGATCTGCAGCACAATTTGTTACTCGTCGCAGCGGGGATTATTACCACAGTACCACTGCTATGTTTTGCGTCAGCAGCTGTGCGCATTCCATTTTCAATGCTGGGCTTCTTCCAGTATATCGGCCCAAGTATCATGTTTATTTTGGCTGTGGCTTTATTTAACGAGCCTTTTGATGCAGAAAAAGGCATTACCTTTGCCTTTATCTGGGCAGCATTATTTTTGTTTACCTTAGATATGCTCTATAAGCGTAAAGCCAAAAAATAGCTGACAGATACAACGAAAAAGCGAACCAAGTGGTTCGCTTTTTCATTTAATTTATGTTTATCAACTTTTCAGGACTTTCTAAACTCAAAATTAACGGGTAATTACGCGTTGTAGGCAATAAGACTAGATTATCTGTCGTTGTGGTTGCCACAAATGCCTTTTGTCCATTAGCAAGCCTAAACCAACCTAACTGAAAACCCGGCATTCCCACACCATTAGCCCTAAGATCAGGCTTTAACGCTGGGGTTTGGCTAAAGTCGATTCGCTCAGCCTTAGCTAGGTCAACTTCAGATAGCGGTATAGTAAAACCATAAAAAGGTACATCTAAGCTGACAGTGTCACTGCTGATAATTAACTTAGCGTCATTAACCTTGTAAAACATCCAGCTAAACGCCAACACCATAGGCAGCAACACTCCTATTGCCACCGCCTTACTCACTTTAGGCATCTGCTTGAAATAGATAAAAACCCCTAAGCCAATAAGAATGCCTAGTAACACAATAAAGCTCCAATGACCTGTAGACGTCAGCGGAGCAAGCAGGTATTCCTCAACCATAGCAGTACCTTTAAATGGTAAAAATTAGCTGCTATTGTTGCATGAAGACATAATATGTCAACAACCTAGTTTAGCTATAGATCTAACGCTAAAATTTTTGATTTACGTTGATAGTTATACAACTGTTTTTTCTTTTCAGGCAGTTCATCCACCTCAACCATGTTAAAGCCATGCTCAAGAAACCAATGGATACTGCGGGTTGTCAGGGCAAATAAACGGGTATAACCGCGCACACGCGCCTGACCAATGATGTTTTGTAGCAACAAACTACCTCTGTCTGCATCACGGTATTCAGGGTGCACTACCAAACAAGCAAACTCACCAGCGTTGTCTTCTTCAAATGGATAGAAGGCAGCACAGCCAATCACTAAGCTGTCTCGCTCAATCAGCATAAACTGCTCAATCTCCATCTCAAGCTGCTCACGAGAACGTCTGACCAAAATACCTTTTTGCTCTAATGGGCGGATCAAATCTAAAATGCCGCCAATATCGCGAATAGATGCACGGCGTAATCGCTCAGCACTTTCGGTTACAATCTGAGTACCTATCCCGTCTCGCGAGAATAGCTCTTGTAGCAAGGCGCCATCATCAAGGTAACTAACAAAATGACAGCGACTAACACCATTACGGCAAGCATCAATACTCGCTTGTAAAAATGCTTTAGTGCCAACACAAACTGTACTGTCCTCTGGCAACGCGTTGAGGATCTTTTGTGCATCAGTTGGCATTAGCTCAGCAATCACCTGACCCGTTTCATCCAAAATACCTTTTTGCGAACTAAAACCTATCATCTTGTCGGCTTTAAGCTTAACAGCTATTTGAGTCGCGACCTCTTCTGCGGTTAAGTTAAAACTCTCACCTGTCACAGAGGCTGCTACAGGCCCTAATAATACAATACCGCCACTATCAAGCTGACGCTTAAGGCCTTGGCTATCAACTCGGCGCACTCTGCCGCTTAAGCAGTAATCAACACCATCTTCAACCCCGAGTGGCTGGGCAATCACAAAGTTACCACTTACCACATTGATCTGGGTGCCTTGCATTGGGGTATTGCTCAAACTCATCGACAAACGTGCAGTAATATCTAATTGCAGCGCGCCCACAACCTGCTTAATCACTTTTAAAGCATCTTCTTCAGTGATCCTCACACCATTGTAATATTCAGCTGGCAGACTCTGCTGTGCTAACGCCTCATCAATTTGCGGCCGAGCACCGTGCACTAGAACAATGTTAATCCCTAGACTATGCAATAAAGCTATATCGTTAATGATGGCGCGAAACTGCTGTTGCGCTAACGCTTCGCCGCCCAACATAACGACAAAGGTTTTACCCCGATGGGCATTAACATAGGAAGCAGAATGACGAAATCCATCAACAAGTTCAGTTGTGCGCACGCTAAAATCACCTTAACCATAGTTAGAGAGCTAAATAGACCTTACGATCCCGTTACGCCTAAATACTACTGAATTAAAATTCATTTAAAAAGCATTAATTATCACATGCTGCAATTTATTTATTATCAGAACACATCTAATAATGGCTTATACAAAGCCAATTAAAGCTTGGAATAACTAGATAAGTTCAAATCAAAATATTGCGAGATAAAAGTGTTAAAAAAAATAGATATGCAAATTACGCAGAAGGAATGAGCGGTACGTCTAACGAACCTATTTTTAAATGAAGAAAACACAAACTGCAGGCAAAAAAAAGCCTCTATAAATAGAGGCTTTTTCCAAGATGCTTAAACAAGTTATTACTTGATTTTAGCTTCTTTGTACATAACGTGCTGACGTACTACTGGATCAAATTTCTTGATTTCCATTTTTTCAGGCATGTTACGCTTGTTTTTTTCAGTCGTGTAGAAGTGACCAGTGTTAGCGCTAGAAACTAGCTTGATCTTCTCACGGTTACCTTTAGCTTTAGCCATGATTTATTACACCTTCTCGCCGCGGGCACGAAGTTCTGCAACAACAACTTCAATACCTTTCTTATCGATGATACGCATACCTTTAGTAGATACACGTAGCTGTACGAAACGCTTCTCGTCTTCTAACCAGAAACGGTGGTTCTGTAGGTTAGGTAAAAAACGACGACGCGTAGCATTCTTCGCGTGCGAACGGTTGTTACCAACCATTGGTCGCTTGCCAGTTACTTGGCATACTCTTGACATGTCAATCTCTCCAAAACAATATTTAACGCTCGAGCATTAATGCACCTCGAACACGGCCGTCGCCTGAGGCACACAACAGAGGGCGCATTTTATACAGGATCTAAAATCAAAGATCAAGGAATAGATTTATCCATCCATCCCCTTTCAGCGAAAGAAACTATCTCTCGATCGCCCACAACCATGTGATCCAGTAAGGAAACATCAATAGTTTGCAGGGCTTGTTTCAATCGCTCAGTAATTCGTCTATCGGCTGAACTTGGTTCTGCAATTCCAGAAGGATGATTGTGACACACGATCACAGCCGCAGCCTTTTTTTCAAGTACCAGACTCACCACTTCACGTGGATAAACTGATGCTGAATTTATTGTACCTCTAAATAATTCAACAAATTGAATCACTCTATGCTGGCTATCTAACAATAAAATAGCGAACACTTCATAGGCACGATCAGACAATTGTCTCATTAAATAGTCCCGAGTTAAATCAGGATCAGATAAAATTTTTCCTCTTTGCAGCTTTTCTCTCGAAATTCGAGCGCCTAATTCAATCGCCGCCTGCATTTGAGCGTACTTTACTGGCCCAACGCCATCTAGTTGACAAACCTGCCGCTCTGACGCGCTAAACAAGCTTCTAAGGCCGCCAAACTTATTGATCATCATCTTTGCCAGCTCTACAGCACTTAAGCCCTTTAAGCCGACTCTAAGTAGCACCGCCAGTAACTCTGCATCTGATAACTGCTTTACACCGTGACTCAATAACTTTTCTCGCGGCGCTTCGCCCTCAGGCCAATCCTTTATTGCCATCACAACCTCCTTGTTGTTTGTTATCTATGAGTATGGTCTAGATTTTTGGAACTTGTGCATCACCCTTTGGTGGTTTGTGATATCTTAAGCCAACTTCTGCTGTGCAACTTGTGGTTTGCCAGCAACGTGATTATCAACATAGAGTTTAAGTATGGGTCTCACTAACAAAAAAGTACTATTGGGTATTGGCGGCGGTATCGCTGCTTATAAATCAGCTGACTTAGTGCGTAAATTAAAAGAGCGCGGCGCTGATGTACGCGTTGTAATGAGTCAAAGTGCGCAGGAATTTATTACCCCGCTAACTTTGCAAGCCCTATCTGGTTACCCCGTTGCTACAGACCTACTTGACCCAACAGCCGAAGCATCTATGGGCCACATCGAACTGGCACGCTGGGCTGATTTAGTTATAGTTGCACCTGCAACAGCCAACCTTATCGCTCGCATTAATGCTGGCATGGCCGATGAGCTTATTACCACTACATGCCTAGCAACTGAAGCCCCCGTTGTGCTGTGCCCTGCGATGAATCAACAGATGTATCGCAATAGCGCAACTCAAGCCAACCTAAAGCAAGTGAGCCAGCGCGGCTTGCATATTTGGGGCCCAGATTCAGGCTCACAAGCTTGCGGTGAAGTCGGCCCTGGCAGAATGCTTGAGCCTGTCGCGATTGCTGAAAAAGCGGTTGAGTTTTTCGGCCCACAATTACTGCAAGGCATGTCGCTGTTACTCACCGCAGGACCGACTCGAGAAGCGATTGATCCTGTGCGTTATATTTCTAACCATAGCTCGGGCAAAATGGGATTTGCATTAGCCAAAGCTGCTGCGGCAATGGGTGCAAACGTTACGCTAGTTGCCGGACCTGTAAACCTTGCAACCCCTACAGGCGTCAATCGTATTAACGTCGAGTCAGCTCAAGATATGCTAGATGCGGTAATGCCACAGGTTGAGAGTCACCAAATATTTATCGGTTGCGCCGCGGTTGCCGATTATCGCATTGCTGAAGTGGCCGAAAGTAAAATAAAAAAATCAGCCGAGCAGATGCAACTTGCGCTAGTTCGAAATCCTGATATCTTAGCCAGCGTTGCTAGCCATGCTAACCGACCATTTACGGTTGGATTTGCTGCAGAAACCAATGACGTAGAACAATATGCTCGTGGCAAGCTGAGCCGTAAAAAACTCGATATGATTGCCGCTAACGATGTATCAAATACAGATATTGGCTTTAACAGTGACACCAATGCATTAAGCGTGTTTTGGAGCGATGGTAGTACTGAATTACCCGCTGTTGATAAAGACACACTCGCTAAGCAATTGCTTACTTTAATCGCGAATAAAATAAACAACTGATGAAAACACCAATCGAATTAAAAATCCTCGATTCACGGATCGGTACTGAATTTCCACTGCCTGCTTATGCCACAACGGGCAGCGCCGGTATGGATTTACGTGCGATTACCGACACAGCACTCACCATAAATCCGGGTGAAACAGTGTTAATTCCAACTGGAATAGCCATTCACGTTGCAGATCCAAGCTTAGCCGCTGTGATTCTGCCGCGTTCAGGCCTTGGTCATAAGCACGGTATTGTGCTGGGCAATCTCGTCGGCCTGATTGACTCTGATTATCAAGGCCCACTCATGGTGTCGTGTTGGAACCGTGGTAGCGAGCCATTTACAATCGAAATTGGTGACAGACTCGCGCAACTGGTTTTTGTGCCTGTGGTTCAAGCTGAATTTAAACTGGTCGATGAGTTTAATCAGTCGGATCGCGGTCAAGGTGGATTTGGCCACTCAGGAACCAAATAACCGATTTAAGCGACTATCGCGGAATCATTTTTAATGGATAGCATGGAGCAACGTTTCCTTGCCGTCTCGCTCAGTAGTAATCGAGTGAAGGACAGATAAATGGCTGCAAGCCCAAAAATAAACCGTCGTGAGCATATCCTACAGTGCTTAGCGACTATGCTAGAAACCAGTCCAGGACAAAGGATCACCACCGCCAAACTTGCCGCTGAAGTCGGCGTATCAGAAGCGGCGCTTTATCGCCACTTTCCGAGCAAAGCGCGCATGTTTGAAGGCCTTATCGAATTTATCGAAGAGTCGCTATTATCGCGTATAAACCTGATCATGGATGAAGAAAAAGACACCATGAAGCGCTGCCAGCAATTACTGCAACTATTGCTAGTATTTGCCGAGCGCAATCCAGGGATTTCACGGGTACTTAACGGCGATGCACTGCTGGGTGAAAACGAGCGTCTACGCAGCCGCATTAGCCAATTATTTGCCAAGATTGAAACTCATCTAAAGCAAATTTTACGCGAAAAAAGCCTACGCGAAGGTAAAGCGTTCAATTTAGATGAAGCGGTATTAGCCAACCTACTATTGGCTGTTGCTGAAGGTCGAATCGCCCAGTTTGTTCGCAGCGAATTTAAGTTAAAGCCAACTAAACACTTTAACGAACAGTGGACTTTCATCCAGCAACAACTGCTACAAAGCTAATACTTCTCTAAAAATGGCAGCACTTCATATGTGCTGCCGTTTTACTCCTCTGCTATTGCCTCACTACAACTTTTAACTTACATTTCCAACATCACAATACTCTAACAATTGTTTCCACAAGGAAGTTGTATGAAACTCATCAAAGCTATTGGCCTAGTATTTCTTACTTGGCTAAGCTGCAGTGCATCTGCAAAAACAGATACCGCAGCACATCTATTCAGCCGCTCAGCGGAGTTCTCCCAAGTTAAAATATCTCCTGCTGGTGACTATTTAAGCACCATCACCAGTAAAGATGGCAAAAACATGCTATTGATTTTAGATGCTGCCACTAAAAAAGCTGTTCATGTGGTCTTTTTCGATGGCAATGCCCAAGTCGGCCACTATGAATGGGTCAACGATGAACGAGTCGTGCTACAAAAAGAATATCTGAAAGGCTGGAGCGATCACCCGCTTTACTATGGTGAACTGATGGCGGTAAACGCTGATGGCTCTAAAGAGACATACCTATTTGGTTATCAAGGTGGGCAACAAGTAGGCTCAAATATTAAGAGAAACACCGCAATTAGAGCAACCGCCTATATTTTAGATCCTATGCCTGAAGACGATCGCTTTATGCTAGTGCAAGCACTACCTTGGGGTAACGGCGGAAGTAACATGGCAGAGAACACCCAGAAAGTTTATCGCGTTGATGTTTATAAAGGTAAACGCAGAAAGGTAGCTGGCGCGCCTATCCCTTACGCTAACTTTCTAACAGACCACGATGGTAATGTGCGCTTTGTCAGTGGTACTCGTGACTACGTAAACACAGAACTTTTCTACCGAGAAGACCGCGAATGGGTAAATACTGACAAATTAAACCTCAATTTAGATGCAATGACCCCAATCGCATTTAGTGACGATGAAAACAGTGTTTATGTCACCGCTAACGAGTCTGGTAAGCCGTCAGGTGTTTATCTAATCAACATTAAAACTGGCGATAAAAAACTTGTAAGCCAAGATAAAGTCGTCAATCCAAGCAATGTTTGGATAAACCAAACCACGAAAAAGCTTTATGCCGTTGAATATGAAAATGGCTACCCAGAATATGAGTTTGTAGCTCCTAAAGATCCATCGGCAACATACGTTAAACAATTATTAGGCGCACTACCTGGGTACCAAATTCATTTGGTGAGCCAAACAGTCGATGCAAAAAAAATGATCATTAAAGCCTTTAACGATAGAACTCCTGGCAAGTATTACCTTTTCGATACAGAAAAATTAAACCTAGAGTTTCTTGTATCGCAAAAGAGCTGGATTGACTCAAATAAGATGGCCGAGATTAAACCGATTAGCTTTACCAGCCGAGACGGTTTAAAGATCCATGGATATCTAACTCTGCCCCATGGCAAAGAAGCAAAGGACTTACCTTTAGTCGTTAACCCGCACGGCGGTCCACACGGCCCAAGAGATTGGTGGGGGTTTGACTCACAAAATCAGATGATTGCGAGCCAAGGCGCAGCTGTACTGCAAGTTAACTTTAGAGGTTCTGGTGGCTATGGCACAGCCTTTGAAAATGCAGGCCACCAAAAATGGGGCACTGAAATTCAATACGACATAATTGATGCCACCAAATATGTTATCGACCAAGGCATTGCCGACAAAGACCGTATATGCATTGTCGGCGGCAGCTTTGGTGGCTACTCCGCCATTCAAAGTGCCACAATCGAGCCTGACTTATTTAAATGTGCCCTAGGTTTTGCTGGCGTGTACGATCTGCAATTAATGTTTGATAAAGGTGATGTTCAAGGCCGTAAAGCCGGTAAGCGTTATCTTAAAGAAGTCCTAGGCGAAGATGAAGCTGTACTAAAAGCCATGTCGCCAACCCATAATATCGACAAGCTTAAAGCAAACATTATGTTAGTTCATGGCGGAGAGGATGAACGCGCACCAATCGAACAATTTGAGGCTCTTGAAGAAGCATTACAAAAACACAAGTATCCATTTAAAAAGCTAGTAATGGATGATGAAGGTCATGGCTTTTACGATGATGCTCATAGAGCCAAATACTACAATGAGATGCTAGGCTTTCTAAATGAAAACCTAAAACTATAACCATTAAGAGCAATGCAGCTGAGCGATAGTAGAGCCATTTGGAGCAAACATACTTTGCTTTCAAAAGTGCCACTATCGCTGCCCAGCTAACTTGTTTTTGAGTTATTTTCTGTATTAACCCAAAAAACCGACTAGTTTAGTCGGTTTTTTTATGTTCATAGCGGTTTTCGGTGTATATTTACAGCAAATAGCGGTATCCTCCCGTCCTCGCTAAGTACAACGCCAATAGCTAGCGCTATCATTTTGGCTTTTATCAGGCACTATGCCCCTTATGCGAGACCAACGGCACTAGTACACAGGATACGAATATCACCACTCATTCTTTATGGTGAAGGAGGAACTTATGACAGCAAAAGATGCAATCCTCAGTGAATCTGCTCAAATCGTAAAGTCTGCACTTATCGAGCGCGGCCTTGAAACGCCAATGCTACCTAATGAGCTAAGCGCAGAAGTGCGTAAACAAAAGATTGAACAGCATATGCGTGAGATCTTAACCTTAATGTCATTAGATTTGAGCGACGATAGCCTAGCGGACACTCCGCGTCGTATCGCCAAAATGTACGTCGATGAAATCTTCTCTGGCTTAGACTACGCTAACTTTCCAAAAATCACCGTCATCGAGAACAAGATGGGCTTTGATGAAATGGTAAAGGTTAACGACATCAGTTTAACCAGTACCTGTGAGCACCACTTAGTGACTATTGATGGTGTAGCAAGAGTGGCTTACCTGCCACGTAAGAACATTATCGGTCTGTCTAAAATTAACCGTATTGTGCGCTTCTTTGCTCAGCGCCCACAGGTGCAAGAGCGTTTAACTCAGCAAGTGCTCGTTGCCTTACAAGCGCTACTTGGAACTAAAGATGTGGCAGTTAAGATGGACGCCGTGCATTACTGCGTCAAATCACGCGGTGTAATGGACTCAACCAGTTCAACCACTACCACGGCTCTAGGCGGGATCTTTAAATCGAATCCAGCGACAAGGGCTGAATTCTTAAGTAACTAAGGTAAAAGAAGGTTCTAGGACGCTTCGCTTCGAGGTCCTAAAAGATTAAAACACCAAGATGAAAAACCGAAAACGGAACACTCGCAGGCTCGTTAACAGATAACGGAACGGCCTTCGGTCTTACGGTAAAAATCATAAAAAATGCCGCGCTTACATTTAACTGTAATCGCGGCATTTATCTTTTATGTAAGCGTAGCGCTCCGTTATCCGTGAGCTCAGCGTTCCGTCATCCGTAAGCGCAGCGTTCCGTCATCCGTGAGCGCAGCGTTCCGTTATCCGTAAGC
>NZ_KI912462.1:46527-205380 GCF_000518605.1 Shewanella fidelis ATCC BAA-318
CGTTATCCGTAAGCGCAGCGTTCCGTCATCCGTAAGCACTGCGTTCCGTTATCCGTGAGCGCAGCGTTCCGTTATCCGTGAGCGCAGCGTTCCGTTTTAAATCCCGTACTGATCGCGGTAAGCACTAACAGATGCTAGTTGCGCTTCCATACCCGGCTTGTCAGATAGGTAGTTGATCAAGTCTTCAAGCTTGATGATAGACACGATGTCACAACCAAAGTCACGCTCGACTTCTTGAATTGCAGACAACTCGCCCTTGCCCTTCTCTTGGCGATCCAGCGCAATCAATACACCCGCTAATGCAGCCTTGTGCGCTTCGATGATCTCCATTGATTCACGAATCGCTGTACCTGCAGTGATCACGTCATCAACTAGCATTACACGACCTTGTAGATCGCTACCTACTAGGCTGCCACCTTCACCGTGGTCTTTCTTCTCTTTACGGTTAAAGCAGTAAGGCATATCGATATCGTGGTGATCGCACAGAGCTACCGCAGTCGTGGTTGCAATTGGAATCCCCTTGTATGCAGGACCAAATAGCAAGTCATACTCCATACCTGAGTCAACAAGCGCCGCAGCATAGAAACGACCTAGACGCGCTAAATCGCGGCCAGTGTTAAATAGGCCAGCGTTAAAGAAATAAGGGCTAGTGCGGCCTGACTTTAACGTAAATTCGCCAAATCGAAGTACCTGACGCTCTAGGGCAAATTCAATAAACTCACGTTGATAGGCTTTCACAATCTCTCCTTAAAAATGTAGGGGTAATACTCAATCTACTAATTAGTATTATTGGTATTTTTTAATTTTACTTCACTTACAAAAAGGACCCCGTAGGGCCCTAATAACAAAAACAATAATTAGCTTAACGCCGCTTTCTGTGTATCGACGATTTCACGAATACCGTGCTTAGCTAACTCAAGCAGGCTCATTAGCTCTTCATGGCTAAATGGCTCGCCCTCTGCTGTACCTTGGATCTCAATGATCTTACCGGTTTCAGTCATTACCACATTCATATCAGTTTCAGCAGCGCTGTCTTCTACGTACTCTAAGTCGCAGATTGGCTCGCCTTTATAAATACCAACACTGACCGCAGCAATTAGGAACTTAAGTGGGTTAGTCTTTAAAATACCTTTACCACGTGCCCAATTTAGTGCATCAACTAACGCAACACATGCGCCAGTAATCGCAGCAGTACGAGTACCACCGTCCGCTTGGATCACGTCACAATCAATAACAATCGTGTTTTCGCCTAGTAGCTTCATGTCTACCGCAGCGCGTAGTGAACGGCCGATAAGACGTTGGATCTCTTGGGTACGACCAGACTGCTTACCGCGAGCGGCTTCACGCTGCATACGGCTATGAGTCGAACGTGGCAACATGCCATATTCAGCAGTAACCCAACCTTGGCCTTGGCCTTTAAGGAAACGCGGTACGCCTTCTTCAAAACTTGCAGTACACAGTACTTTGGTGTCACCAAACTCAACTAAAACCGAACCTTCGGCATGAGCAGTAAACTGGCGAGTAATAGTCACAGGGCGAGACTGTGCTGGAGTTCTGTTGCTTGGGCGCATGATGAATTCCTGTATTTAAGGGCATGGGTAATTTGGGTGCATATTATAGGGATATGTGCGCCACTATGCTATCTGAATCAGTCAACTGAGCCGAAAACAGCCTTTTAGTTAGCGTATAAGCGTGCAATAACAACAATAGAGCCCAAAAGCCGCGCACTGTTAGCGCATCAATAGCGCTACGTGAGCAAATTAAATGCACCTTGAATTTGTTTGAGTATATAATCACAACTCACTTAGACGAATCACACTGGAAATCATCAATGATCCAAAGCATGACAGCCTACGCTCGCATTGAGCACAAAGCAGATTGGGGCACAGCCTCTTGGGAAATCCGTTCAGTTAACCAGCGCTACCTAGAAACCTACCTGCGCCTACCAGAACATTTCCGCAGCTTGGAGCCTGTTCTTAGAGATCGTCTACGTAAACGCCTTAACCGCGGTAAAGTTGAAGTAAATCTACGCTACGACTTAGCCGAAAAGAGCGATAACCAACTGCAACTAAACCAAGACCTAGCCAAGCAGATCATCAATGCTGCTAACTGGGTAAAAAATGAAGCAGGTCAAGGTGAGCTAAACGTGGTTGACGTACTACGCTGGCCGGGCGTAATGTCAGGCTCAGAGCAAGACATGGACGCGCTTGGCAAAGAGTTACTAGTGGCGTTTGATTCGGCAATCGATCAATTTATCGAAGCCCGTGGCCGCGAAGGTGATGCAATCAACACCATGCTACAAACCCGCCTTGACCAAATTGTTGAGCAAGTTGCTATCGTGCGTGAGCACATGCCACAAGTGATGCAGTGGCAGCGTGATAAGCTAACTAACCGTTTAGCAGAAATCACCGGTGAACTTGACCCAGCTCGTATGGAGCAAGAGATGGTACTGCTAGCGCAGAAGATGGATGTTGCCGAAGAGATGGACCGTCTTGACGCTCACGTAGCAGAAACCCGCCGCATTCTAAAGAAAGGTGGCGCACAAGGCCGCCGTCTAGACTTTATGATGCAAGAGTTTAACCGTGAGTCAAACACCTTAGCGTCTAAGTCAATCAGCGCCGAAGTGACTGCTGCAGCGGTAGAGCTAAAAGTACTTATCGAGCAAATGCGCGAGCAAATTCAGAACGTAGAGTAAACCTCTATCGATTCAAGTTAGTGTTTTAAGCCCAGTTTATCGCTGGGCTTTTGTTTGCCCTTATGGAGAAAATTAGGCTCTTTGACTGGAACGTTAACCTCTAATTACTCAGCCATCAGTCGCTTTGCTCTATCCTTTAAACCATCCAAAATCGAATCCCTTATATGTACAGGAAAGTCACTCAACTACTGAGCTTTTACTGCTTTTCAAACTGCACATCAAAAAGTGTATCTTGCAACCCTTTTAAAGAGCACAACCGCACACATTATCTAAATGTGTACGATCATGCACTTTTAAGTAAAATCGTTGTCACTCACGGTAATAGTGTAGGTTGTTACACTTTAATCTTGATTCATGACATACAAAGCACTAAAGTAACCATAAGTACACTTTTACTGGCAACATCATGGTCACTCAACTAGATCCAAGCACCTTAGGCAAATTAATCAAAGACCGCCGAAAGGCCGCTAACATGACGCAGGAAGTCGCCGCATCATTTTGTGGTGTTACCAAGAAGACCTTGATCAGAGTAGAAAAAGGTGAAGATGTATACTTTTCAACTATCATCAAAATCCTCAGTGGCCTTGGTATAAAACTGACCGTCGATACTCCTAACAGCGAAAACAACTTAGGGGACAGCAATGAGTGGTTCTAACTTTCACACCTTAGAGATGCACTTTAGAGGCAAGATTATTGGGGCGATTAGTTTTGACATAGACACTGAACAATTTTCTATTGAATATACTAAAGCTTGGCAGCAAAATGGTTTTGCTATTTCACCAAAGCTCCCACTTAACGGGCAAGCTAGCAGTTCGCAAATATCTATTTACCTCACCAATCTACTACCCGAAAATAAAGGGCTTGATCACCTTATTGAAGCCCTAGGTATTACCAAAAGTAATACATTTGCTTTGATTAAAGGCATTGGGTTCGATACCTCTGGTGCAATATTGTATCTGCCTGAAAACATCAAACCACCAGTAACGTCTTTTAACCCGATTAGCAAAGAAGACCTTATCAAGCGAATCGAAGACCCAGAACATTGGCCAATGGAAGTCTGGGACGGAAAACCACGTCTTTCAGTTGCAGGGGTTCAATCAAAAATAAACCTATTCCACACCGACACAGAATACGGATTTGGTGAAGGTCAGCTCTGTTCAACCCACATCATTAAATTTGAAAAAAACAGTCAACAGTACCTCGTACTCAATGAATTTATAACCATGACTCTTGCCGGCCTCATTGGTATGCAGGTGGCCCAAGTAGAAATAATGCCAATAGGAAAATACAAAGCATTATCCGTCACCCGCTTCGATCGCATGTACGACCCTGAGCGCCATATTGTAATGCGTCGACACCAGATCGACGCATGTCAGGCTCTGGGATTTTCCGTCGCAAGAAAATATGAACGACATCTTGGTAGTGGTCGTGACGTACGAGATATCCGTGAAGGAGTAAGCCTAGAAAAACTGTTTAGCATCGCTGAGCACTGTGCTAACCCTGCACAAGCCAAGTTTGACATGCTTCGTTGGACAATCTTTAACTTACTCGTCTGCAATGCAGACTCGCATGGCAAAAACTATTCATTCTATGTCACTGCTAATGGGCTTGAACCGACCCCATGGTACGATCTAGTCAACGTGCAGATGTACCCTGATTTTGATCAAGAGCTTGCTATGGCTATTGGCGATGAGTTCGAGGCTGACAAGATCCACGCCTACCAATTAATGACATTTGCTGAAGAATGTGGAATTAAGCAAAACATACTTGAATTAACCCTCAAGCAACTGGCGAAAGCAATTATCGATAACCTAGATAAAGCGGCAAAACAAGCTGGGCAGCTTACGGATGCAGAATCCGAGTATGTTGAAGCGTACAAAGCAACCATTCAAGCACGATGTGAATACTACCTAACTCAGGTTGAAGAAATGAAGCACATTGAGCTATAGCGACGTAACAACGCTAATATCAACACCATGCTACAAACCCGCCTTGACCAAATCGTTTAGCAGAAATCACCGGTGAACTTGACCCAGCTCGTATGGAGCAAGAGATGGTATTGCTAGCGCAGAAGATGGATGTTGCCGAAGAGATGGACCGTCTTGACGCTCACGTAGCAGAAACCCGCCGTATTCTTAAGAAAGGTGGCGCACAAGGCCGCCGTCTAGACTTTATGATGCAAGAGTTTAACCGTGAGTCAAACACCTTAGCGTCGAAGTCAATCAGCGCCGAAGTGACTGCCGCAGCGGTAGAGCTAAAAGTGCTCATCGAGCAAATGCGCGAGCAGATCCAGAACGTAGAGTAAGTTTTCTGCATTTGGATTAGTCGCTTTAAAAGACAAATCGTAAAAGATACAAAGCCCAGCTAAATGCAGGGCTTTTTGTTGGCTGCAAATCTGGATTTCAAGCACAAATAACATGTTTGAACATCACTACTTATTTCTGTTAATCAATTCGGTTATTCTTAGTTAACTTAAAATAATTAAAGCACTTTTTATGAACCAAACCGGCATATACGAGCAACTGATAACTCAGTTAGTCGAACAGAAATTAGATCGAAAAGCTTTCTATGTTGGCGAACGTTCATTAGAAAATGGTGAAGCGGCCTCTTGGCTCTCTCGCTTTTTAACTCGAATAATCGAAATAGCAATCGACTCTGTGCCTAATGGCAATGATCGTGTTTTTGAGCAAATCAGTTTAGCCAATAAAGTCATTGAATGGCTTAGTGCTAACATTGGCGATAGTGAACTAATCAGTGAAAACCTGATTGATAGCCAAGGCAAAATCCTGACCGCATTGCTCGATAAGAAAAATCCCATATCGTCAGATTTGCCAAAGTACATTGAAGGCATCATGCCGCTAACAGGACTCACTCAGAGCGAGTTGTTTTGTGGGAGCAATGCAGGCTTATCTCTTGAAACTGAAATAAAACGAGAAATCCAATCTTCCGATAAAATCTATTGGCTGGTCTCATTCATTAAATGGGCAGGGATCAGGATCTTTAAAAAAGAACTAGAGGAGTTTACTCGCAGCGGTAAACAGCTAAAGATTATCACTACCTCCTATATGGGAGCGACAGATGCCAAAGCTGTTGAATTCTTAGCATCTTTGCCAAATACCGAGGTGAAGCTGAGCTATAACACCAACAGGGAACGCTTACACGCAAAGTCCTATCTATTTATGCGTAATTCGAGCTTTCACACTGGTTATATCGGGTCATCCAACCTGTCGCATTCAGCTTTAACCAGTGGCCTAGAGTGGAACTTAAAGATCACCTCGCAAGAGATCCCACATATTATTGAAAAATCTCTCAGTACATTTGAAACCTACTGGGAATCACCCGACTTCGAATATTTTGATGGTAAGGCTCAAAGCAAAAAGCGCTTAGTTAACGCCTTGCAAGAAGCCAGAGACACTTACGATACATCCGCACATAGCTTTTATTTTGATATCAAACCTCACTCACATCAGCGAGCGATCTTAGACAAACTAAAAGTAGAACGAGAGCTTCATGGTAGATATCGAAATCTTGTTGTCGCAGCAACTGGCACAGGCAAGACTATTATCTCAGCTTTCGATTTTGCGGAGTTTTATGCAGCAAACCCAGAGGTTAAGTTTTTATTTTTAGCTCATAGAGAGGAAATTTTAAAACAAGCGAGAAGTGCATATCGCGGCGTTTTAAAAAGTAATCAGTTTGGTGAGTTACTCGTAGGACAAAACAAACCACAAAAGTTTAATCAGTTATTCGCATCAATCCAAAGCTTAAACAATCAACTTGCGACGATTCAATTAACTAAAGATTACTTTGATTACATTGTTATTGATGAAGTCCATCACATAGCTGCAAACAGCTATCGAGCTATTCTAAAACACTTTACGCCACAAGTTTTACTCGGTTTAACAGCCACACCAGAGCGCCATGATGGCGCAGATATTCTTAAAGACTTTTGTAACGTCATTGCTGCTGAAATCAGATTACCAGAAGCGATTAATCAGCGTCATTTATCACCGTTCCAATACTTTGCAGTTGATGATGATACCGATCTGACAAAGATTTCATGGGCAAAAGGCCGTTATGATATCGCCGAGCTAACTAAGCTCTACACTCACAATGACCAAAGGGTTTTGCGAATACTGCAAAGCTTAGAAGAAATTGTCACTGACATATCACAGATGCGCGCATTGGCGTTTTGCGTCAGTAAAGATCACGCTAACTTCATGGCGCAAAAATTTACTTTAAGCAATATCCCTTGCGGCGTACTCACCAGTGACAATTTAAAAGAACGAGACATTCAGCTGCAACGTTTAAAATCAAAAGAAATTAACGTTTTGTTTGTGGTTGATATATTCAACGAAGGTGTAGATATTCCAGAGCTAGATACTTTGCTATTTTTAAGACCAACAGAAAGTCTGACTATCTTTCTTCAACAATTAGGTCGCGGCTTACGACTGACTAAAGATAAAGAGTGCTGCACCGTCATTGATTTCGTTGGTAACTCTCGTCCTGAGTATGACTTTTCGCATAAGTTTAGAGCGCTTATCGGCAAAACCAACCAATCTATTTCAAAGGAGATCAAACAAGGGTTTCCACATTTACCTTTAGGCTGCCGAATAGAGCTGCAAGAAAAAACGCAGCAAATAATCTTAAGGAACATATCGCTAGCAACCTTAAACAAAAACAGACTGCTGGGCTTAATTTCAAACTACCCCAACGTGACAGATTTACCTCTTACGCTAGCAAACTTTCTACATATCTATCCTGACTTGTCATTAGAGAATATCTATAAAGTAAAAGTAGGTAAGTTTGGTGGTTGGCGAGCACTTGTAGAAACAAGCCGCGGTGAGGAAGTACAACAGAACCAGTTAGACATTTATGCCGCTTACTATCGTGCAATCAACAATCGCTTATTAAGTTGTACTTCCATCTCTTATTTACGGTTCATACAAGCTTTGTGTGAATGTAACTTCTCACTACCGACTCAAACCAGTGTCATGCCAAAAGATGAGCAACACAATCTGCTTCACTCAACCATGTGTCATTATGACTTTTGGGATAAAACGGGTAAGCAAGCCGGATTTGATACCATTGAGCAGAGTTTACTTGCGCTAAAACATAAGAAACTACAAGACGAGCTTAATGAGGTTATTTCACTGCTTATTGAACGCTTAGCGACACAAGAATTTAAAATGCCTGCAGTTAGCAATGAAGTAGTGGATAATTCGCCATTGAAGATGCATGTACGTTATCCCAAGGAACATATATTAGTGGCGTTTGGCGATAGTACATTTAACAAGAAATCATCCAGTAGAGAAGGTGTACTTAATATTGCGGGAGCGAATACAGAACTGCTGTTTGTTACCTTGGATAAATGTGAAAAGCAGTTTTCTGCAACGACCATGTACCATGACTACGCAATTAGTCCGACGCTATTTCACTGGCAAACCCAAAACAGCGCCAAGCCAACTTCAGGCAAGGGCTTGGGCTATATAAACCAGCAAGAAAATAACAAGACATTTATCTTATTTGTTAGAGAACAAGCTAAAGATGAATATGGGAAGACCATGGGGTTTGTTAATTTTGGGCCCGTAGACTTTGTTAAGTATGAAGGCTCTCAACCAATGAATATTACATGGAAGCTAAAACAAGCTATGCCAGCATATATGTGGCATGACACAGCTAAACTAGCTGTCGGCTGATAGGTATCGAACCATAAGCCCAGTTCCCAACTATTAATCGAGTGGCTCTTTCTCAAAGTAAAAGTACGCCACTCCTCTCTAATCAACTCCAATAGCCCCCACCAACTAGCCTGTTTTTTTAAACACTGTTTTCTAATTTAAAATCATTGCCACACTCTACAAGTTCAACAAATAAGCAGGTTTTGAAATATCCTTACAAAACAAGTAGTAACAACAGCATAAATTTAGCGATAATCGTCAAGAATTGTGCACTTTTTAGGCCACCGAAACCGCAACAAGTATTTTACTTTTCATTTCGTTGTTTAGCCCAAATCTCGTTGCTACCATCCGCGCACTTTCCATTTGAAGTTATTTGTCATGCCAACTTGCGAGCAGCCAAAAGCTGAAAAGTTAGACCCTGAACACGTAAACTCTACCCAGTCACACAATGAAAAGTTACCCTCAAAAATGCTAAAACCTATCTTAGTTCAAGGCGCGATGGACGTTGAAGTCGAGACCCTCGTTGCCGCCCTAAACGATGTACAACAAAAAACATTTGGTTCGTGGACATTCTGGCAAGGCCTATTAGATGGCTACCCAGTTGTGGTGTCGCGCACCGAGATTGGTTTGGCTAACGCCGCCGCATCTACCACCCTTGGTATTGAGCACTTCCAGCCAAGAGCTATCATCAATCAGGGCACCTCTGGTGGCCACGATCCTAAGCTTTACCGCTCTGATATCGTCATTGGTGAAACCAGCTTTAACATGGGCGCTTACAAAATCGAGTTCGTAGAAAAAGGCCAAGGCATCCACCCTACGACTTGGCAGAACTTCGATATGCCAATGTACCTGCGTGAAAACGGTGTGGTGGTTGAGCACAATCACTTTAAAGCTGACCCTAAGCTTGTTGAAGTTGCCCTGTCGCAAGCCAGCAGTTACAGCCATGGCAAAGTGGTTGTAGGAAGAATTGGTAGCTGTGATGAATGGAACCGCGAAGTTGACCGTATTAACTGGTTCCACGAAACCATGGGTACCTCAGTTGAAGAGATGGAAACCTCTGCGGCTGCGCAAGTTGCCGAAGCTTACAAGCTGCCTTTTGTGAGTATTCGCGTACTGTCTAATACCGACCAACATAAACAAGAGTTTGAGCCACAAACGGCTATTGACTGTCAGGTTTATGTGCTTGATGTCATTAAGGCATTAATTAAGACCTTTTAAAACCAGTAAAAAACGAATAAGAGACGGGAATAACACTGCTATTCCCGCCCGCTTTCGCTCGCTTTTAAAACGTTAATTTGATGCTTATTCGCACTAAAAAGTGTTTATAGGTTGTTTTATCCATTGGGGGAGAAAACTCGCTTTCTCCTTTCATCAACTTAGATAGTAATAGACAAATTCAATGCAAATTTTAATCAGTATTGTTGGCATCATCGCCATTCTTGCCGTGGCGTTTTTGGCCTCTGAAAACCGTAAAGCCATTAACTACCGCACTGTGGGTATGGCATTTTTACTGCAATTAGTCATGGGTGCGTTCGTCATCTACTCGTCGTTTGGCCAAGCCGTTATTTTTAATATGGCAGAAGCAGTTTCAACCGTGATTGGTTACAGCAACCAAGGTATGTCGTTTATGTTCGGCGGCCTGGTTAGCGACAAGATGTATGAGTTATTTGGCTCTGGCGGCTTTGTACTTGCATTTAAAGTACTGCCAATTATTGTGTTTTTCTCGGCCATTTCTGCGGTGCTTTATTACCTAGGCATTATGCAATGGGTGGTGCGCATTGTGGGTGGTGCTCTGCAAAAAATCCTTAATACCAGCAAGGCAGAGTCTATGTCTGCTAGCGCTAACATCTTCTTAGGTGTGACTGAAGCGCCGCTGTTAATTAAGCCTTATATGCCAAAAATGACCCGTGCAGAATTGTTTGCAGTAATGTGTGGTGGTTTAGCGTCAATTGCCGGCACTATGCTAGCGGGTTACGCTCAGCTCGGCATTAAGATGGAGTACCTGTTAGCAGCCTCATTTATGGCGGCGCCAGGTGGTCTATTGTTCGCTAAATTGTTGATCCCACAAACTGAAAAAGTAGAAGATGAAAGCTTAGCGGTCGTTGAAGAAAATCCACCAGCTAACATTATTGATGCGGCAACAACCGGTACCATGAACGGTTTATCTCTCGCCATGGCTGTAGGCGCTATGCTGTTTGCTTTTGTCAGCTTAGTGGCATTAATGAACGGTATGTTGGGTGGCATTGGTAACTGGTTTGGTATTGATGGCCTTAGCCTACAAATGATTTTAGGTTATCTGTTTGCGCCTATTGCTTGGTTGATGGGTGTAGCTTGGGATGAAGCACTATTAGCGGGTTCTTTCATCGGCCAAAAGATTGTCATCAACGAGTTCTTTGCTTATATCAATCTAGCACCTTACCTAACGGGTGACATGATTGTTGAATCAACTGGCTTGCCGATGTCTGAGCGCACTCAAGTGATCCTATCATTCGCACTGTGTGGCTTTGCTAACTTAGGTACGGTAGCGATTGCGATTGCTGGTATTGGTGGTTTGGTGCCTGAGCGTCGCTCTGAAATTGCATCACTTGGCTTAAAAGCACTGTTCGCTGGTATCTTGTCTAACCTAATGGCGGCAACGATTGCGGGCTTGTTTATGAGCTTTGTTTAATCCGCTCATGACATACGCTAACTAAAAAACAGGCCCATTTGGCGAGTTGCCAAATGGGCCTGTTTGTTTTTGTAAAGCTTAACTTTAGCGATTAGCCAGCTTAAAGATGGCTAATATTCTATGCTAATTGGTTTGCACTGCAGCGCTGCGGAACATTGGGGTAATATTATCCCTTGCTTGTTCTGCTGCCATAACAGCATTACCTGAACAGATCGCTTGCACTAAAGCCTGATGGCTAGAAGCGCTATCTGATAAGTCATAATCTTGATGTGTTAGCGCAATATACGCCTGCAATGGGTAAAGTATTTGCTTGTATTGATTGAGCATGCGCGCACTGCCGCAGATCTCAACTATCAGCAGATGTAACTGCCAGTCCATCTCACTAATACGACGAGTATCGTCACCATGTTGTAAACACAGCAATTGGTATTCTTGGAAAAAGTCAGCTAAACGGCGCTTATCATCACTACTGGCCCACTTAGCGGCCATAGCTGCGGCCTCACCTTCTAGTGCTAAACGCATGTGGTATAGCTCCCACAAGTCTTGCTCGTTTACCTCTACCACTTGCCAGCCTGAATAGGGCTTTTGGATCACTAATCCGTCGTTGACCAATGAATTTAAAGCCATGCGCACTGTGCTGCGCGATAGCTCTAGCTCTTTGGCTAAGGCACTTTCCACCAGCTTTGCGCCTAACTTGATATGGCCTTCCAATATGTGGCTACGCAAATAGCGAATGGCTTGTGACTCTACACTTTCTTTGGTGATTTTCATGTTGGTTACTGCTGGCTCAAATCGTGAGTAGTTATCATGGTAAATAATTCAACAATTGAATTAAACTCGACTAATGTCGGGTTAATCCAATACCGCTTGGCGCACAAACTCCATAAAGTTAATGGCATGGGGTGATAAGGCTTTATTTTTGCGAGTTAGAATATAATACGCGCGCTGATGGCGCACTTTTAACTCTGGAAACGGCATCACCAAACGCCCATCTGCCAGTTCCTCTTGGATCTGCTGGTAGGCACACACAGCCACACCAAGCCCGCTCATCGCAAGCGACATAACCACTTGGCTTTCACTGGCATAATGGCACTTTTGCAGCTCTAACTTTGCCACTGGATAGTAGTCAAGCCAGTAACGCCAGTCGAAGTTATCGCGGTCATGAATAATACTGGCATTGGCTAAGTCTGCCGGTACAGTTAACGGTTTGCGCTTTAAATACTCAGGCGAACAAACTGGCACGTAATCTAAGCTACATAGAAATTGCGAATCAAAGCCTTCCCATTCACCGTCGCCCCACTTAATAGCCAATTCGGTTTGCGGTAAAAAATCAAAGTGATTGGTGGTCAGCATTTGACCGACTAGTAACTTAGGGTATTTGGCTAGAAACTTAGGCAGTAACTTGCTGATCACTTGCCGGCTAAATACCGGCTCCATTTCAATGTGCAGTGTATAGTGATCAGCATCGTTGTGGAAACCGTCAACCACGCCCATTAATTCTTGGATAGGTTGGTTAATTTGCCGCAGTAAACGCTGGCCGTCTTCTGTCAGCTGGATCTGTCTACCACCCCGATAAAATAGCTTAGTACGCAACACGGCCTCAAGCTTAGCAACCTGTTGACTAATGGCCGATTGTGTTAAACACAGCTCGCGGCTAGCCTCGGTAAAGCTTTGTTTATCGGCCACCGCTTTGAATGCCATAAACCAAGATAACTGCGGTAAGCGGGCACCTGTTGAACTAACTTGAGTGGTATTCATAACATCCTGCGTTTGGTAAGCCCCTATAGTGCTATTTATATAGGGGCGTTGCTTAACTCGCCACAGTTATCTCATGGCTAGCATTAACAATTAGGCTTAAAACGGAGTACAGTTTCTAAGCGCTGATCTTTTTGATAAAGGCTACAGTAGCTATAACCAAACTCTTCAATATTGGTTTGTTGCCCTTGGGCAACTTGGCTAACTTTAGCAACGATGCGTTCAGCTACACTTTCTACACCTTCTTCGGCGCGCATGATACCAGAAGCGTCAATATCTATATCTTCATTTAGTAAATATTGGTTACCGCTCACACGGATCACCGGCACGATAGGGTTATTAAAGCCTGCGCCGCCAGTTGTCCATAAAATCAGATGCGCGCCCAAAGCGGCAAAGTGCATACCTGCGCTACCACATAAGTGAGTGGCTTCTGATAGGTAGAATCCTGGCTGAGTTGGTTTTTCATGTATTAGGTGGTTTATCTGCAACACACCTTGAATTGGCCGAGTACCGGTTTTGCTCAATGCACCAAACGACTTTTCTTCTAACGTTGTTAATCCACCAACACTGTTACCAATACTCATGGTTTCTACTTCTGCACCATCGACATGCCAGCGTGCTTCTTCTTCATGGATTAAGCGCTCTAGTTTATCGGCTACTTCTGGCGATACTGCGCGCTGACGTAAAATCGCTTCGCAGCCCACCAGCTCAATCAGTTCACCGGCAATAGCAGTCGCGCCCAAATCCACTAGTGTATCGACCGCGCGGCCAACACTTGGGTTAGAGGCAATACCCGAACTGGTATCTGACCCGCCACACTTCACACCAATAACGAGATCTGAAATCGGCGTTTCTACTCGCGGCGCTGCATTGGCGGCTTGCTGTAGCTCTTGTGCTAACGCTTTACCTTGGTTAATAGTAGCGCGAGTACCTTGTTGCTTCATACATACCAGTGAAAATGCAGCGCGGCCCGTTGTGCGAATTGGCGCTGCTACAATTTCAGGATCGATACTGCCACAGCCCATAGCCAGCACCAACACACCTGCCACATTGGGGTTATTACCCGTGTGGATCATGGTGTTGATCATCTCTTCGTTGCCGCCATACATACAGGTGTTGTAGTTGGTGACCACTATGCCATTATCAATACTGTCAGCAATAGCACGGGCAATGCCCTCACAGCATTCATCAACGGCCATAATCAATACATGATTACGAATACCTACGCTGCCGTCAGCGCGACCAAATCCCATAAACGTGTTCATCATGCTTGTTCAATCCGCATCTGTTTAATAATTTCTTCAATGATATTGTCTGGAATATCGAGGCGTTGGCTACGCACATTTTGCACATGCACTAGCTCGCCGCGAGGAATTGGCATAATCGCTAAACCAATTGGATAACTTGCTTTAGTAATAAGCTGTTTGTCAGCAATATCACTCAGCGCAACCTTATTACCAAAACTAATAGCTTGTAGGCAGCGAACGCTATCAATCACTTGGTTATTGGCGGAGATGATTTCTATCTCGTCTCCCTTAACAGCATCAACCAGCAAAGTGGCTACGTTGTCGCTTGGGTCGAGTTGAATGGCTTTCTTCATATTGGCTCAAATCAAATTGTAGGACAATCCGACAATTTATCGATTTTTATTGATTACGCAATCTGCAAATGAACATTTTGCGCACGCTTACCACGCCACATATTACGAAATGTGATACAGCATCCATTTTAAGTGCTATCTGTTTTACTCATAACAGCAGCTAATGAGTTGACTGCTGCTATTTAAATTAATCTTGGCAAACTGCTTTAACTCGGTTTTTCGGCCAACAAAAGGCGACGCATGCCTCACTATTTCATCTGTACACCAAACAAGCTGTTAACAGCTAACACAGCCCCTCAACCTCGCGCGATAAATAACTACATATCGATTAATGTTTCCGCAATCACGCAGCTAAAAGTACCTAAGTGATCTAGCTCTTAGTATTACGTTTGCTAATAGCTAAATAAGTTTTTATTGTTGTCACTTTCTGCATATCTGGCCGAAAATCCGCCCGAATAAAATTACCCGTGCGGTTTACCCCAAGATGTAAATTGCACGACCACTTTAGTAAGGATGTAGTCGTGACAGATATAACAGCGGCACCGGCAGCAGAACCAACTGCGCCCCAGCAATCCCCAGCTCAAAACAATAAAGGGCAAAATGAAAAAGTTCAAAACGACAAACTGCTGATCTCGGTCAGTTTGGCCGTTGTATTTGCTGTTGTATTGATGTTGGTGTTTAACCCTGATCAAGTACAAGCTGCAGGCAAAACAGCCTTTGCTGCACTAACCAATACCTTTGGTTCATTCATCCAGCTATTTGCTTTTGCTTCTGTATGTACCATGTTGTACATCGCTGCAAGCCGTTACGGCACTATCAAACTTGGTGCTGGCGCACCTGAATACAGCAACATGAGCTGGTTGTTCATGTTTATCTGTGCAGGTCTTGGTTCAGCGACCATGTACTGGGCGTTTATGGAATGGGCTTACTACTACAATGGTATTGGTCTAAACATCGAAGCACAAAGTAACGAAGCGCTACGCACTAGCTTGTCGTACGTGATGTTCCACTGGGGCATTACGCCTTGGGCTATCTATGGTTTGGCGTCTATCGCAATGGCGTACCACTTCCATGTTAACCGTGCTAAAGGTCTTAACCTATCATCGTTAATGGTGTCTATTCTTGGTATGAAAGAAGACAGCACTGCTAGCCGTGTTTTAGGTCGCACGTTAGATCTTATCTTCCTATTCGCAACGTTTGGCGGTCTTATCTTAACCACAACCGTTACCGTTAACACGGTATCGACTGGTTTTGCAGAACTGTTTGGCATGGAAAATACCTTCATGATGAAGACCATCCTGCTAGCACTGATCACCCTAACCTTTACCCTAAGCTCTTACATTGGTATTGCTGAAGGTCTACAAAAAATCGCTCACGCAGCATGTGGTATGTGTTTTGTGTTTGCACTTATCGTACTCGTGCTTGGCGACACAGGTTTTATTGTTGACTTCTTTGTTAACTCACTCGGTCTAACTTTAAGCAACTTCGTTGAGATGAGCCTATTTACTGACGCGACTAATGGCGGCACCTTCAACAAAGATTGGACAGTGTTCTACTGGTTATACTGGTTCACGTATACGCCTGCGGTAGCTATCTTCGTTACTCGTATCTCTAAAGGTCGCTCAATTCGTCAGGTGGTTTTAGGTCTTATCGCCGGTGGTTGCGCAGGTTGTTGGTTCTTCTTTGGTGCACTAACAGGTTACTCTGTTGACGCTATGGTTGACGGCGTGGTGAACGCACCTGCATTGCTAAACACTGCAACTGGTGACATAGCTGTAGCTCAGCTTATTGCTAACCTACCGTTTGGTACCATCTTGTCAGTATTCTATTTCGTACTAATGATGTTGTTCCTTGCTTCTCACTTAGATGCGACTGCATTCACCGTAGCTGCAGTAAGTACTAAGAACCTAAAACAAGGCCAAGATCCAAGCCGTGAACTACGTGTGTTCTGGTGTGTAATGCTAAGTTTATTACCGCTAGCAATGCTGTATATCAATGCCTCTTTAGATACATTGAAAACTGCTGTAACCCTAACAGCTGCGCCATTTGTCATCGTACTAATGCTATGTATGTTCGGTTTAAAGAAATTCCTGTCAAACCACAAGTTTGATGACTGTGCTGAGAAATAAATCATGTTAAAAATTACCGATATTGAAGTGATCCACCTACGCGTTCCAGCAATGGATGCTGACTGTGAATGGGGTGAAGACGCCGTCATCGTTAAGGTACACACTGATAAAGGTATTGTGGGTGTTGGCGAAGCTGACTCTAGCCCACTAGTGGTTCAAGCTTGTATCGAAGCGCCACAAACTAACTTTTACTGCAACGGCCTTAAGCGTCTGTTGATCGGTGAAAACGCGCTAGAAATTGAGCGTCTGTGGAACAAGATGTACTGGGGCTCTAACTACATGGGTCGTCGCGGTGCAGGTATTCACGCCATTAGTGCCATCGACATCGCTCTGTGGGATATCGCAGGTCAGTTCTACGGTGTGCCTGTACACACGCTACTAGGCGGTAAGTACCGTGAAAAGATCCGTTGTTACGGTACTTTCATTCCGGCTGATAAGCCTGAAGATAACGTAGCGATTGTACAGGGCTTAAAAGACCAAGGTTTTACTAGCATTAAGTTTGGCGGCGGCGTGATGGGCGATGACCCAGACACAGATTACGCTATCGTTAAAGCGGTACGTGAAGCAGCAGGTCCAGAGATGGAAGTGCAGATCGACCTAGCCTCTAAATGGCACACCTGTGGTCATTCAGCCATGATGGCAAAACGCCTAGAAGCGTTTAACCTCAACTGGATTGAAGAGCCGGTATTGGCAGACAGCTTGATCAGCTATGAGAAGCTATCACGCCAAGTATCACAAAAGATCGCTGGCGGTGAATCACTAACAACTCGTTACGAGTTCCAAGAGTTCATCACTAAGTCGAATGCCGATATTGTGCAGCCAGACATCACTCGTTGTGGTGGTATTTCTGAAATGAAGAAGATCTACGATATCGCGCAAATGAACGGTACTCAATTGATCCCACACGGTTTCAGCACAGGTATTTTGTTGCATGCGTCAGTGCACTTCTTAGCAGCTTGTGAACACGGCACGCTAATGGAGTTCTCACAAAGCAGCAGCCCACTGTTCACTAGCTTAGTGAAAAACCAGCTGCAGTTCGACAACGGCTATGTTGCTGTGTGTGACAAACCTGGTTTAGGCATCGAGCTAGACGAAGAGTTAATTGCTAAATATCGTGTAAATTAATCAATCGCTTTAAGCTCGTTCAACTGAGTGACTAAAATAACAATGCCAGTAAGCTAAGCTTACTGGCATTTTTTTATTCTATATTGTTAATTATACGAAGCATTCTAGCTAGCAATGACACTCTCCATAGTGCTCATAACTACATATCCTAGAGATTTCTAATCACCACGCTATTTTAAGGCAAACTCAAACACTGTCTGATAATCACACCACCTATGCTTTGTAAGCGATAGGCTTAAAAGAAAAGAACCATGAGTGCACTTAAAGTAAATGCAAAATATCTCGCTTAATTTAGCCTCATGGTTCTAACCACCCTATTGGTAAGGTGTATGCAGGTCTGATTGCAAACGAGATAAATCATATGCAACAAAGTTTACACCTGTCAACCTTGCGATATGCTAAAGCTGTCATATGAGATCAACGCCTCTAAACACTTAAAATTTCGACTCAAATCACCATTATTTTATCTGCAAGCCTGATAGCTGCTAATAAGCACTTATTTAAGATCACGATTACAAGCTAATTTTTGACCAACCTCAAATAACAAGACAGCAAATTACACAACTGTATACCTATTGCGATCTAGATCACTCAAAAAGTAAACACCTGTCTCTACAATTACCTCGAAATAAGTACTAAAGATATTTAATTGCGTTTCTTTCGAAATGATAAGTGTGGGATAGATGATGAGAATCTTACTAAAAATCGGAGTGTTAATAGCTTTTACCGCTAGCTCACTCTTTATTACGCCTAGCGTAAGCGCTAACCAAGCAAGTACTCCCTTAGAGCAGGTATTGGTTAATAAATTCACCGAGGCAAAATACTCAAACAAAGGTGCTGACACCTGTATTGCATGTCATAAAAAGTCTCAATCTGTGATGGCAATTTTTAATACGCCACACGGTGATACTAATAAAGACCCTATGGCTGGTCTGCAGTGTGAAGCTTGCCATGGCCCTCAAGGCAAACACCGCGGAAAGAATGAACCCATGCTGACTTTCGGCAACGAGATCTCAGTAGAAGGCCGTAACAGTGTTTGTGAGTCTTGCCATACTCAAGAGCACACTCCGTTTCATGACCAAGCCTGTAGCGATTGTCACAACATTCACCAAGCAGAGTTGGCAGTCAAGCAACCTCAAGCTCAGTGTTCAAATTGCCATATGCAACAAGAGTCTGCCAAATTCAAACGCTCTACTCACTTAGAAAACTTAGCCTGTAGTGATTGCCACAACCCGCATCAAGAAGCCCCACTAGCAGTAAATGACACCTGTTACAGCTGTCACGCCGAAAAGCGTGGTCCTACGCTATGGGAGCACTCGCCTGTTGTTGAAGACTGTACCACCTGCCATAACCCCCATGGTTCGGTAAATGACAACTTACTTAACAGCCGCGCGCCCCAACTATGCCAAAGCTGCCATAGCCAAGCCGGCCATCCAGGTGATGTTCACAATAACTTAGACGGCTTCACTCAAGGTCAATCGTGCATGAATTGCCATAGCAAAATTCACGGTTCTAACCACCCTTCTGGCCACTTGTTTGAGAAATAGGAACTGATGATGAAAACTAAACTCACTTTAGTAGCACTCGCTGTTCTCTCAGTTAACGCTACCGCGGCAAACTTTTCAGTGCCGCTAGATATAGAAAAAGACTACGCCTGTAAACGCTGCGTTGCTAATGAACACAGCAATAGCCTTGGCGTAATGACAGAGCAAAGCACCCACTTAGATAGCCAATACGGTGCCAATGCTGATATCCGCAGTGAACACTTCAGTGTCGATGCTAACAATGCTGGTGCTGATAATGGTTACTTAAAGGCTGCGGCTTACTATGGCGACTTTGCCTTGGAGCTGGCTTATGTCGACCGCTGGAACTTAGATGACAACGATATTGGTGCGGAGCGCAAACAGTTAAGTGCTGGCGCCAAATACCAAAACCAGTTAATCACAGCCTTTGTAAAGGCAAGCAGTGAAGATAAGCAAGGCCAGCGCATTAGCTCTGTCGTTGACCCTAAGCCTACTAACTACTTAGAAACCATCGACCACACCACTCAGGTGATGAATGCAGGTGTACAGCTGCACGGTGACTTTTGGAACCTAGGTGTTGCCGCATTTAATTCTGACTTTACCGATAACGCAGGTGTTGATGCTGACAACAGTGCCCAGCAAGCCAGCGTAAAAGGTGGCCTTAACTTCGGCACCACCCGCCTGAGTGTGAGCGCGGCCTCGGGAAAAATGATCCAAGACGATGCCATTGAGCAAGAAAACTCATTAGTGCCTATCGCCAATTTTGATGGCGAAGTTGAAACCTTAGATTATAACGCTCGTATCAGTTCTCGCTTTGCAGGAATTAAACTCAATGGCTTTTATCGCTATAGCAACCGCGATAATGTCAGTGGTTCTTACCCGTTTTTCGATGCGATTAATACGCCTATCGATACCAGTAAAACTCAATATGGGTTCGATGCAAGCTACCGTTTAGGCAGTGCTAAGTTTAGCGCTGGCTTTGAACAGAACGACCGCACTCGCAACGATAGCGACCGTGAAGAAACCCAAGAAAATGAGCTATTTGCTCGTGTGGATTATCGCCTAAGCGCGTTTAACTCCCACATTAAGTTCACCACCGGTGAGCGTACCGGCTCAGATTATCGTATTGGCGATGATATTTTCGAAAAATACTACTTAGCAGACAGAGACCGCCTCAGCACTGAGCTTGGTCTTGGCTACAGCCGCAACAACTATGGCGCTAACCTAAAGGTTATTTTAGCCAGCGATGACTACTCAAATAGCTCTGCACTGAAAAAGTCTGATGAAGTACTAGTCAATCTCGACGGCTTCTACCGTTTCAATGACCAGTTAGTTCTAAATGCCTACGCAGGTACACAAACAATCGACAGTCTCGAGTTGCACAACACTGAGATTGCCGATGAGTTTAGCTACTTTGGATTTGGCCTAGAGCAATACCAAATTAATGACGATATCTCTGTCGGCAGCAGTTATACCTTCTCGTTTTCTGGCAGTGACACCTCTGTCGATAGCATCGAAATGGGTGACTACTACCAATACCAACACCTTGCTGAAGTCCATATGGATTACCGCATCAATGCGCGTTTCTCGACTCGCCTGGCTTACACCTACGAGCGCCACTACGACACGAATTACGCCAATCAACCGATTGAGAGCATCAATTCCATTGCTGATCTCAATCAGAATTATACCGACCACAAGATCGGTGCATTTTTCACAATTAAGCTGTAAGGGACAATTATGAAACGTCGCGACTTTCTCAAAGTCAGTGCAGCATCAGCCGCAGTAGCAACGGTTACAGGTTGTAGCTCTGACTCAGCAGATCCTGCTAAGCCAATCGAGCAACCTATCACTGATCCAATCGCTGGTGAAAGCCATGCTTGGGCACAGTGTCAAAGTAACTGCTGGGCCTGGTGTCCGCTCAAAGTCATTACTAAAGATGGCAAAATTATTCGTGTCGAACCACATTCAGAAGGTGACGATAACTTCAATACCGGCCGTATTCACAATAAAGCGTGTGCTAAAGGCTTGATGCTTAAAGAGCTTGTGTATTCTCCTGAGCGCTTAACTAAACCACTAAAACGCACAGGTCCACGTGGTTCTGGACAGTTTGAAGAGATCAGTTGGGAACAAGCTGCGAATGAGGTTGCTCAGTCGCTACGTAGCACTATTGATACCTGTGGTAACCGTGCTGTTATGCTAGGCAATGGCTCAGGCGCTGCCCATAGTTCTTACCCAATCATGGGCCCCCATGTGCGCCTAATGAATATGCTTGGCGGCTTCCAAAAAACGTATGGCTACTATAGCGCTAGCATGAAAGAGATGGCTATCGCTTACACCTTTGGTGAAGGCACCAAAAACTTTGCCTATGGTCAAGGCACGGGCTCTTCGTCTGTAACTGAGATGAAGTACTCTGACTACGTTTTATCATTTGGTTACAACCCAGTTGAAATGTTTATGACTGGCGGTGGTGAAGGTCACCACTTTATTCAAACTCTAGAGCAAAATGACCTCAAGTTTGTCTATATTGACCCGCGTTATACCGACACTTGTTTAGGCCGTGAAGATGACTGGATTGGCATTCGCCCGATGACAGATGGCGCGTTCATTGAAGCGCTATTTCATGAAATCCTCACCGCCTATTACATTGACGGCAGCCATGTCGAAAAACGTCAGTTTGCTGAGTCATTCATTCTTGGTCTAACGGCTGAGACATTAACTGAATACTCAGCAAATCTAAGCCCAAGTGATGACAACTATGGCTATAAAGATTACATCCATCCAGAAGAGAACCTAAAAGACTACATACTCGGTTTAGGTAAGTTTGCCGATGAAAATGGTGCTAACACACATGCTAAAACTCCCGAGTGGGCTGCACCAATATGTGGAATTCCAGCTCATAAAATCCGCCAAGTAGCGCAAGATCTACTATCAGCAAGTGCACCATTTATTTGCTCAGGACAAGGGGTTCAACGCTCAGCGCAAGGCGAGCAGGTAATGCGGATGATTTACACATTACCAGTACTGCTTAATGCAGTTGGTCGTCGAGGCACTAACAACGGTGACTTACCAATGGTGGCGTCGGCTGGCCCTGGTGCAGCTCCTATTCCAATGGCTGCTTGGTCCGACCCTACCTTCCCAGGCTTTTTAGGTGGTACAGCGCCAGCGACTGTGATTAAAGCCAAAATACCAACCTATAAAACCTATGAAGCCATGGAGCGCGGCTTTGAAATGACTAACCGCAGTGATGGGGTTCGAGGTCTAAAGTTTGATATTAAAGATCCGAGTAACGATGAAACTTACGGCACCAATATCAAATTCTTGATGACAGTCGCAGGCAACACAGTAAACCAGCACGGCGATATTAACGAAGTAAAACGGATTTTAAGCATCGAGCCAAGCTCACCTGGACAACCAGAAGAACCTGGGCTTGATATGCATGTGGTTATCGACACGCAAATGACACCAACTGCGCAGTGGGCAGATATTGTTTTACCCGATACCACTTGGACAGAGCGCTGGGATCTCATTGCCTCTGATAACGCAACCGTACTAACAGTGCCAAGCATTAAGCCTATTGGTGAAAGTAAGCCAATGTTCGAATTTATGGTAATGCTAGCGGACAAGCTTGGTTTAAGTGGCTATGCAACCAAAGGCAGAACTCAAGAAGCACTGACTAAAACATTCCTAGATGAAGCGATCAATGGCGTGTTAGGCGATACAACGCTCCCTCCATTAGAAGGTCATGAAAAGACAGGTTATGTCTATATTCACCCGTTTGATGAGCCAGCAATTGGAATGGAAAAAGAGTTCAGCAAGCCTGATAAACCAGGGCTAAGCACTCCGTCTAAGTTAGTCGAAACTTACTCGCCACGAATTGCATGGATGGCATCAGCCGAAGGCTGGGAAAAAGATACCGAAGCATATGGCGCAACAGGTGGCCTATCGGCTATCCCTAAATACGTGCCGACTTGGGAAAGCTTTGAATCAGACGATGACGGCTACCCACTGCAACTGGTGAACTATCACACTAAAGGCCGTGCTCACTCAACATTCCACAACTGCCCAACACTGCGCAAAGTCTATGAAGATGCAATTTGGGTTAATCCCTATGACGCCAATACTCTCGGCATTATTTCTGGAGAGATGCTGGATGTAACCAGCCCACGCGGCACCATTCAAGTTGCGGCAAAAGTAACTCCAAGAATCGCTATGGGTGTCGTCGCAATAGGCCAAGGTGCTTGGCATAAAGAGCTCGCAGGCAAAGATGTTGGCGGTTGTGCTAACACCTTAACTCGCCAAAAAGCGACTCCACTCGCCAAAGGTAATCCAATGAACACTGTGCGCGTTCGCATCACTAAAGCATAAGGAGCTTAATTATGACTCAAGCTAATGAAAATAAAGCTTTTGCGTTTTACTTTGATGCATCTCGCTGTAATGGCTGTAAAGGCTGTCAGGTGTCTTGTAAAGATGGCCGCGGCTTATCTATAGACCGCAACTTTCGTCGTGTTTATGAATACGGTGGTGGCACCTTTAGCCAAAATGGCGATGGCACCATGGAGCAAAGCTCATTTGCCTATTACGCCTCAGTGAGTTGTAACCACTGTGAAAAACCAGCGTGCACTAGTGCTTGCCCAACAGGTGCCATGCACAAAAAAGCCAACGGTATTGTCGCTATCCATGATGATATCTGTATTGGTTGCTCAAGTTGTGCAGAGGCTTGTCCCTACGATGCGCCACAGCTCGATACTAACCGCGGCAAGATGACTAAGTGCGATGGCTGCTTCGAACGCCTTGAATTCGGGCTTAAACCTTTTTGCGTGCAGTCTTGCTCTCAGCGTGCACTCGATTGCGGCACAGTCGCAGAACTGCAAGCAAGATATGGTGGTGCTCCCGGCGTTGGTCATATTGCGCCACTGCCAAATTCAAACATCACTCAACCGAATTTGTTGATCCGTAGTTCACCTTGTACTCGTCCAACAGGTGACACCAACGGCAGCGTACTTAACCCCAATGAAGTGTAACCAGCTTTAAGACAACTTTAATCAAATCAAGATCCGTGAGTAGCCGAGCTCCAACGTCAGCTACTCACTAAATAAAAAGGTAAATATGATGACTATGATGAGAAAACTACTCGCTGTATCTATCACCACAGCACTTACCCTTGGCATGACTGCTTGTAGTAGCGATGAAGAAACGGTAGAAATTGAAGTACCTGTTCCAGCTGCTCCGCTTGAAGTCACATTTGAGCGAGCTTATAAAGCCACACCTGATGGTGCTTGGTTTGGGCTACACGATGAACGTAACGAGCTAAACTATCAGGAATATAATGCAGGCCGCCCGATGCCAAATGGCGCAGAACCATGGATTAACTCCCAGTATGTTTTAGCTAGTACAGCAACTGAAACTAAAATTTGGTATGGCGCTGCTACCTCGGTTTATTGTTACTGGCCTATGGTATCTATGGCTATGCCAATGGCATTGATGAACTATGAAACCGAGCGTCAAGCTTGTCAGCTTATGGCACCTACTGGCCAAATGCCAGATGCACAAGCATTTGTATTTGATCCAGCAACAGGTGAAAACATTCACCTTAATGACAAGACTGTTAAAAATGGTGAGCAGTACTGGGCCGATATGATGGACTTCCATGGTCATGAAATCGGTATTAAGAATGCTGTTAAAGCACCTGAAGGTACAGATCCTAAATTAGTTGACGAAGATGGCTGGTTACTTGATGAAAGTGGCGATCTTGTTCTAGAGGACGACCAAACTCGCTACCCATTTAGCTTCCGAGGTAACGGTCAGTCACAGGGTCTTGTTTTCGTCATGGGCTATCTAACCACACCAGATCCAGACATGGTCAATAAAGGCGACTCTCCAAAAATTGGTTACAACCGTCTATTCGTCTTTAACGAAGCAGAGATGGAATACTTAGGTTACGCTGAATTTACCTATGACACCGTTCGTCGCTTTATCACAGTTGAACATAAAGATGGCAGTGAAGGTATGTATTGGTTTGGTGGTCCAGATCAATCAGGCGGACAAGCTGGTGTGGCTAAAAACCAAATGTTGCGCTGGGTTGGTACACCAGATGAACCGCTAAAAGGCGGGTCTCTAGGCAACGGCTTTGACATTGTTTCTGATGACAGCTTCCTGGATTATGGGGTTGTTGGTGACGTCGACATATTCCAAGACAAAGATGGCGACAACCGTCTAGTCATGTCTAGCTGGTACAACCCTACTGGCAGTGCAGCAGCCAAACCATATACAAGTAAAATGCCGGACTCAGGCTTTACAGCAGAAAACAAGGCAAGTTACAAAGATTTCTTTAAGTACGATCAATACGATCCCGATACAACTGCCGCCCATGGTTCGAAACTTGCTGCACAAGCTTTTTATGACGGTTACTTGTACTTTGGTTCATATCATCAAGGTACATCAGGCGCTTACGATCATCTGATAAAGAAACACTGCGTAACAGTTGGCTTCAATGACGACGGCACTCCAATTGAAGAAGGCTCACTATGTGAACTAAAAAATAGTATTCAACAGCAAGACGAGCTAACGATAGCTAAGCATGATGAGTTTATGATGAAGACTTGGCGCGCCCTTTCTCTGTTCCGAATAAAGACTGAGGATATCGTAGATGGTAGTGTCGATGATGTTGAACTCTTATATGGTAATGAAGAAGACTGGGTGTTTGTTGATGATGGTAAAGATGGTTACCATTTTGAAATGCAGCCAAACAAAATGGGGCAAAAGCCACTATTTGGTAAAGAAGGCTTTGGCCATGAAGGCCTAGTTTATGCTTTCACCATGACAGAGCATGACGGCAAGCTATTCTTGGGTACTTGGAATGCAACAGCAGGTCTTTACGATATCTTCGAAAATGGTATTGAGGGTTATAAGCATCCTGATAGCCATAATAAAGTAGCTTTAGGTACAGAGGTTATTAATCCAAATGATATCGCGGCTCAGATTGGCCAGGAAACTGAAAAAGGTATTTATGATGAAATGTACGCTCAATTTATAGCCGACGGTATGAGTCCAGAAGAGGCACATAAACAAGCCTTAATTATGTCTAAGCTTTTAAATCCAATCCCAACCGATGGCGGCATGGCTGGTGAAGAGCGTGTCGTACAAAACAATCCTGCATACTTTTTGTATAATGCAGTAAAAGAACAAAACCAAGATGATGATCTAGCTGGTCGTGGCGGCTGGTTAGCAGTGTTTGAAGATAGTCAAAACCCTGCAACTATCGTAGACAAATATGGTTTCGGTAACACTTGTAACAACGGTATCCGTAACTATTCTAAAGTTGGTGGAGAGCTTTACTTTGGTACAACGAGCTATTGTAACCTTGGTGATGAAGCTGGTCTTGAATTCTACAAGTACACTGGCGACAATCGTTAATCAATAACAACTAGTTGCTAACAAAGGCAATAAAGCCCAGCTTGAGCTGGGCTTTTTCTTACCTAGATGTTTGCGTCCCAACAAATAACTAATACCAATTAGTAAAAAATCATACCCAGATCAAATCTCAATCAAACACACCTGTATACACAAGAGAATATCTGACATAATTTCTATTATTGAAACACGCTAGTGGAGGTAGCTATGAACTTAATTCAACGACAGTTAAAAGTTGTCTCACTGTCATCAAAACTAGAATCATTTATCAGTGAACAACTTAATATTACGGGGATATTTAGATATGTCTCTTTAACGACTGTTTGCAACTATATTGCCACTTGCGCCATCGAACAGCCTGAAGAAAACGATGAGCTAGCCCAGTGTTTGATTGCGCTCGCCTTTTGTGCCGCGCAAATACCTGCCGATAGAAGTCCGACTCAGAATATCGCTCTGTATATCATTAAAGTCGCGGCGAAATCCTATCCTGGACTAATCCCATTATTAAATAAAGCCACCGTACAAATAAAGCCACGCAATATGCTTAGCTAATATTGTGAACTAAAAATGCTATTAACTAGCAATCATGCAGTTACGTTCAAACTTACCAATTGCCTTTAATATCTTTTCATAGTCAGTATCAATGTGACCTGATTGCCATTGAAGATTATCGGTATACTTAATCAAGTTTTCATACACATCATAAAGCGGCCTGCGGATCTGCCCCCCGATATTCATGATACTCTGCGGGATAAGCACACAACCTCGCTGATAAGGATAAACCGCAGCCATAACTTGTGTAATCTGCTCTTTCTCCGCAATCAGTGAACCATTTTTTACCGGCATCATCCAGAACTGGGTATGGATAACTCTGAGTTGCTCTAGGATCTGTTCTAATTGTTGTTGCTGTTTTTCACCAGCAAAAGAGTATATTCCAGGGTTAGCGCTCAAAAATGCAATACCTAAAGTGTTCTTTGTACTAGAAGATATAGAGACAGGCGCTAACATAGCAGTAAGCAGTTTTTCTCGATCATTAAGCTGCTCATAATTTAATATATCCACCAGCATTTGCCGCGTGTTACCTGCATCGTGTACAAATAAGCTAACTAATACATCTTCTTTACCTGAGAAGTATTTATATAGGGTAGCTCGAGATATCTCTGCACGTTTCGCAATATCTGTAAACTTAAACGACACCATCCCATCCTCAAGAATCAATTCTCTAGCGATGTCGAGCAACTTAGCTTCTCTATCCTGTCTCATCATTAATCGTAAAAGCCCTAATTAACCTATACCTGATAATGTACCAAAAGGGATTAATTTAAACTGCATTGAAAAGCGAAATAGTGATGAAGATCGGTGCTATTTAGGCAACTTTATCATAACCACTTCAAATGAGATCTGCTCCTTAGAAGTATAACTAAATATACATTACCATTATGATTAATAAGCGTAAAAGTGCAGCACTTGCTATAGCCACAAAAATATTTAAACGAAATTAAAGTCTACTTTTTTACAGTATGGTGACGAAAATTAATAGCGTAAGTCAGCAAGCATTATCTGTACGTGCCATTATCACCGGCATGGCTCTTGGCAGCTTGCTGGTTATGTGTAACCTGTATATGGGCCTTCGAATTGGCTGGTCTATAAACATGTCTGTTCTATCATCACTATTAGGCTTTATTATTTGGCGGGGTATAAGCGCTGCAACCCCCATTCGCGCTTGGGAGCCTCGGGAAGCCAATATCCAACAAACAGCGGCTTCTGCTGCAGGAGGCACAGTATCAGCAGGACTCGTATCAGCCATCCCTGCTTATATGATAATTAGTCAATCTACTTTTGATTACTGGCCCATGGTCGTTTGGATGGTAAGCATTAGCTTACTCGGGATTTGCGTGGCATCAGCCATCAGACCTGCCATGTTGCATAATGAGCGTTTACGCTTTCCTGCCGGTATAGCAACAGCTGAAGTTATCAACGATATGTTTAGTGGAGCTCGAGTCGCTCAGCACAAGACGATTGCCTTACTGTCTGCAATGGCTGTCACCATAATGCATCGCTTTTTTATTCCAGTGAGCTATAAAATTCCTCTGGGCTTTTCAATTCCCGGACAAGGAGCTGTTGCTGGTAGCAGCATTAGTGCCAAGAATTTAGGCTTTATTATTGATCCCTCATATATGTTACTCGCTTTTGGTGCCATTATAGGTACTAAATCTGCCCTAAGTTTATTCTTGGGCTCTCTCATCGCATGGCTGGCTGTGGGTCCCTATATTGTAAGCCAAGGTTGGGAAAAACCTGGGCCCGTTGATAGCCAATGGTTCAGCTACTTAATCGACTGGTTAGTATGGCCGGGAGTGGCGATGATGCTAGCCTCTGCAATAACGACCACCACAATATCGTTATTTAAATCGCAAAATAAAACTAAGCTGAAGTTAATGTGGGGCTGGCAAGAGTGTTTACTACTGGCCTTATTAACCCCCGTTTTAATTGGCTTACAAGTTTACTTATTTGGGATTAGCTTGTTTGCAGCAATACTGGCAGTACCATTAGCATTTATTTTTGCCATTGTGGCCGCACAAGTGGTTGGCGAAACAGGAATTCCTCCCATTGGAGCACTAGGCAAGTTATCACAATTAAGCTTCTCGGTAATTAGTCCAGGAAACTTAACCACCAACCTAATGACTGCTAACGTTGCTAGCGGCGCTGCGGGTCAAGCCACAGATCTACTGAATGACTTTAAAGCAGGACAACTGTTAGGCACTAACCCTCGCCAGCAAATGTTTGCCCAAGCGATGGGGATTTTAGTTGGCTGTCTAACCAGTGCTGCGGTGTTTATATTGCTGATCCCAAATCCAGCGGAGCAGTTAATGACTGAACAATGGCCCGCACCAGGAGTCGCAGCTTGGACGGCAATAGCCCAAGCCTTAACTCAAGGACTTGAGGCCATCCCCCAATCTGCCAGATATGCCATGTTTATAGGCATAGTCGTAGCAACAATAAATGAGTTGCTGTTGTTGCTCATCCCCCCCAAATGGCACCCTTATTTACCGAGCATGTCCGCTGTAGGCTTAGCATTTATCTTACCAGCACAAGTGAGCATGATGTTATCTATTGGTGCTTTATTAGCTTGGATTCTACGCAAATTAGCCCCACGCTGGTCAAAGCGATTTTTAATTGCATTAGCCGCTGGTTGTATTGCTGGTGAAAGTCTCGCGGGTGTATTGGGATCGCTAGTTTTTTTATTTAATTAACTTCATACTAAGTAAAGTGTTGCACCTTTATAACCGTAGCTCCCATGTGTGGCCGACTCAATATTATTGATGACATGTTTGTACAAGCCTTGATGGAAGACTTGCGGATTAACAATCAGCAAGAAATGCTGTTTGGCCGCTTTAAAATGCCAACGAACGACATCAGCATTGTGCGGGAAATAGATGGTGAGCGCCACTTACAAACTGCGACATGGTGGTTGTTACTCGATACCCTTTATGAAGGTTTTAAACCCAGTCGCTATACCTCATTTAACACTCGATCTGACAAACTAAATACACCAAATAGCGCAGGTTTTAACGCCTTTAGAGAAAGTCGCTGCTTAGTCATTGCTAGCGGTTTTGGCGAAACAGAAAAGAAAGGTAAACAAACCTATTACCATGACTTTATTGCTGACAACTCTGCAATTGTATTTGGTGGTTTATTTCGTGACTGGCAGCACCCAAAAACCGGTGAAACCATCACATCTTGCTCTATTATCACTAACCCGCCTCATCCGGACTTAATGCCTTACCACAGCAAAGCCAGTCCAATGATTTTGCCGCAAAACGATGAGGTGCTCGATGCGTGGTTAAACCCAGCCAACCAGCAAGTAGAGATGTTTGCTGATTTACTCAAACCAGCCCTGCGCCATGATTTCAGTGTGCAGCAAATAAATAAGCCGAGCCAATATCAACCTATTGGTCAAACTGCTCGGCTTATTCCTAACGATTATGTTGTAAATACCTAGTTTAAATAGGCGCTCAATGTTTCTTGTTGATTCAACAAGCTCTGATACATAGTAAACTGGTTCGCAGCTCGCTCTAGGTTATGACCTTGATGGTGAATCTGAAAGTACACATCGCCGTTTAAATGATCGGTTAAGAACCTAACACCAATCATCAAACACATCACTCTGGCCCCTAGCCATAAGCTCTTGCGTTCATCATCAGATAACACATCACCAAGCTCACTCAAATATCCTTTACAAATAGCACCGAAGATAGACTCTCTAACCTGCACTTTATCCAGTGCTGTGGAATCTTCCTCTTCAGGACTACAGAAGGTGCGTACCATATCGCCAAAGTCATACATGAGATAGCCTTTCATGCAGGTATCTAAATCGATAATAGCTAGACTCGACATATCACGCTTATCAAAAAGCATGTTATTGATTTTAGTATCATTATGACAAATGCGACGCGGCAGTTTAGCTTCAACTTGTGCAAGTTCTTGTAACAAGCCTTGCTGCGCCAATACAAAGTCAATCCACTGCTGACAACCTTCAACTCGGTTTTGACTATCAACACTGATTGCCTGTTGAAGTAACTCTATTCGCCCCGGCAAATGATGGAAGTTAGGGATCACATCTTCAATCTGATCAGCGTCAAGTTCAATTAACGCGCCAGAGAAGTGACCAAAAGCTTTTGCCGCCATCTCAGCATCAGCCTCACAACCGACTACATCAATACTATGACTGTACGGCAGATAATTCATTCCGCGCCAAAAACCTTGCTCACCAAGATCAACAAATAGGTCTCCATTCGCAATAGCTTCGGGTGAAACAACTTGCAAACCATAAGCACTTTCAGCGACTTTATTTTGCAAATGCTGGCTAATTTTATACGCATTATTTACTAGAGCATTAGGTGTTTTAAATACATCTGTATTAATTTTTTGCAATACAAAATCACGCTCATTTCCACGAACTAAAAAGGTATAGTTAATGTGGCCATTCCCCAACGGGGATACTTTGGCGCTACCGGCATCAACACCAAAATGTGACAAAACATGTTGTCTTATAAAATCAATCACCCAACACTCCAGCTATTTTTTAAATCACTTTGCTATCCAGTCTTTCTAGCATTTCCCTGCAAAGCATTAATTAACATCTTTAGTTAAACGACATACGCGGCTATCTAGCGTTAACCGCTTGTTGTAATTTTAATTTAACCCACTGCACATCTTCAGGGTAAGTCACCCCATACCAGGACTCTTGCGCCACACTAACGTTAACGCCCCAGCTTGATTTACTCTGTAAGCTTTTATCTATGCGGGCTTGCACCACGCTCGGCAAATAACACTCTGTTTTCGCCTGCTTGCCATTAAGCTTTATAAACTCACAAAACTCTTGTTCTATCACCGTAAAAATATCAGCTTTAAAACCCCAGCAAGTCATAGAGACCACTGCATTGTCATCAATGGTCGATCTTTCTTCGTTGAGCACACCAGTTAAGCCTGATGCGTCTTGACGGATCTCAAGCCACTCAGCCACATCAACAAGTTTACCGTCAACCACTTGGCAAACACCGCGGTTTACACCACCATTTTCAGACAAGGTTAACCCTATTGGGTAGCCAACCATCATCCAGTCATCATTAGCAACCGATAAGCCTTGCACCAACAAGCTAAAGGCACTGTCACCATAGAAGTCATCGGCGTTGATTACCGCCATAGGCTCATTCACATGGTGGCGTGCACTCCACAACGCATGTGCAGTTCCCCAAGGTTTTTGTCGCTGCGTTAGATCGGCATGCGCTCTCGCAGCTTCAGGTAAGTCATCAATGGACTGCAAGCAATACTCAATCTTAAAGTCATCATCAAACTTATCCTGTAGTGCTTTATCTAACAATGGCGCTAACTCGGGACGAATAACTAACACAGCTTTAGTAAATCCAGCCTTATAAGCACTCTTTAAAGAGAGCTCCAACATGGTTTCGCCATTAGGCCCAAGCTCAGCAAGCTGTTTATCACCACCAAAACGGCTGCCTAAACCGGCAGCTAAAATCACTAAGGTCAATTGTTGCTTGCAGCTATTCATGATTAAATTTGTCTCTCTGGTATGGCGTTAGCCGACACGCTAAATAAGGCGAGCGAGTTTAAAGACTCTGCTTTTCAATATCCAGCGCTAATCGCAAACAACTGTTATTGTGCTGCCGTTATTATAAAAATGCTCTAAACTCTGCCGTCTTACCTAATGCAGCCTGACTGCCCTTTAGGCTAAAGTTATAGCCACAAAGACTGACATTGCCCCTGCGCGCCATATCTACCACTATCGCCTCTGTATCCAACGGTGAAAAACGCGCCTCAGTACCAGTATCTGCTAGCAAATCCACAACCATAGGTCGATACTCTGTGCCATTATTAAAGCGTAAACGAGAACAGGTTTTATCGCCTTTTGCTGTGGCTAACGACCACAAATTTTCCGGCGTTCCGCTTTCTCCTAGCCAGCGCATAATCAGCACATCTTCTTCAAGTGCTAAGCTAAAACCATCTGGCATAGCGGTTGAGATCCGCTCAACTTTTGGCTCGGCGACTTCAGTCTCATCAACCACATTGACGCTTTCATTATGGGTCTCTGAGCTCGGGAGCAATGTCCATAGGCTTATCAATAACAAACACCCCACAACACTGCCTGCAGCAATTATTACCGCTTTGCGATTTGCTTCAATAAACTGTTGAATTGATGCTAGTTGAGATTGCGCCGTTCTACTCCGATTCCGAGTACTATCTTGATCTGTATAAGACTGATAACTCTCCGCTTTCACCTGCTGCTGATATTCAGTTTCAACGCTAGTTGGAATTGACTCTTCTCTTCCCTCACTCGGCGCGATGCCGCCCAGTGTTGGTTCAACTCGCGCACGACCACCTTGTGAGCGAACAGGCCGCGCTGCGTCACCCATCTCAACAGGACCAGAGTAACCTTGAACATAATCAAGGTTTCGAGCAGCTGGTAGCATAGCCAAATAACCGATAGCAAAAACCGCTAACACCATAAAAGTTAATAGCAACATCATGCTATGAACATGCACTAACGTAACAATGACAAATATAAAAGGTGCCATAGCCACTAGTGCTAGTTGTGCAGGTTTGCCTGCATCACGTAAACGGCGCAAACTGGTTAACGCCAAAATTGGCGCCAGTATTAACCCAGGTACGTACAGTAATCCCGTTGGCCCGACAAGCGCTACAGATATAAATAACGCTAAATAAATCAGACCACTAATCGTTGCAAAACGCTGGCTATTATCTAAACCTTTAACACACAAAAGCGACTTCATTTGCATACAATAACCACCCTAAAAATTCTTATACTGAGCCGATAATGTCACTGACTTAAGTAACAATAGGCTATTTATGCTCAGGCGAAAGCACAAAATCGAATCGGTTAGCCTACCGAATTTAGCATTCAATGTCAGTGCTTTCAGGCAATAAACTTGCTTCAGACTACGCAAGCTTTTCAAAGTCACACAGGGGAAAACCGCCACTAAAATGCGTAATAAATTCATCTGCGACTAGCACAAATATCACCCTAGGCTGTATAATGGCTCGCTTAATCTTTTACCCGCATGGACTTAAACCTCTAAATGTTTAATCCCGTGCACACATCGGATATAGCAGCTAATGACCGCTCGCGGAAACCTATTTATCGTCTCGGCGCCAAGTGGCGCAGGTAAATCATCGCTTATTTCAGCCCTATTAAGGGATCAACCGTTAGATAAGCAAGTTTCAGTTTCGCACACCACAAGGCAACCTCGCCCGGGTGAAGAGAACGGTCAACACTATCATTTCGTTAATCAAGATGAATTTAAACGCTTGATTGCTGAAAATGCATTTTTTGAGTGGGCTGAAGTATTCGGTAACTATTATGGCACCTCTCGAGTCACTATCGAGCAGACGCTAGCTAAAGGCATCGACGTATTTTTAGATATCGACTGGCAAGGTGCACAGCAAGTGAAAAAACTAATGCCAGAGTCGATTGGTGTATTTATTTTGCCACCATCGAAAGCCGAGCTTGAACGCCGCCTTACTGGCCGCGGACAAGATAGCGCTGAAGTCATTGCTGGCCGCATGGCACAAGCAGTTTCAGAAATGTCACACTACAATGAGTATGACTTCGTTATAGTAAATGATGATTTCGACAAAGCATTGGCCGATCTTTTAGCGATCATTCGCAGTCAAAGATTAACCTCTGCTAGCCAAATTCATACGCAGAATGATATGATTAAAGATCTGTTGGCAGGCTAACTGTCTTCATGTACAATTTTGCGTCATTTTTTTCAATCGATTAAACACTGGAGTTTCCAAACATGGCTCGCGTAACTGTAGAAGATGCCGTAAACCAAATCGGCAACCGTTTTGACATGATTCTGGTTGCAGCGCGTCGTGCTCGCCAAATCGCTGTTCAGGGTAAAGACCCTATGGTTGAAGAAGAGAACGACAAGCCAACGGTTATCGCCCTGCGCGAAATCGAACTAGGTTTAGTCACAGCTGATACTTTGGATGCTGATGAGCGCCAAACAGTTCGTGAACGTGAAGCAGCTGAAATCGCTGCTGTTGCTGCCATCGCTGAAGGCCGCAACGCTATATAAGGAGTGCTGTCACTTGTATCTGTTTGAAGGTCTCAAGGAGTCTGCTTCAGGTTATTTAGAATCTGAGCAGGTAGAATTACTCAAGCAGGCCTATCAGGTGGCGCGTGATGCCCATGAAGGTCAGATGCGCACGAGTGGCGAACCTTATATTACCCATCCGGTTGCGGTTGCCCGCATCCTGGCCGATATGCGTCTCGATCATGAGACGCTTATGGCCGCACTCTTGCACGACACTATCGAAGATACCCCTGTTACCAAAGAAGAACTAGCCGAGCTATTTGGCGAGTCTATTGCTGAATTGGTTGAAGGTGTTTCTAAGCTCGATAAGCTCAAATTCCGCGATAAGAAAGAAGCTCAGGCAGAAAACTTCCGCAAAATGATGATGGCGATGACCCAAGATATTCGCGTCATCTTAATCAAGCTTGCCGATAGAACCCACAACATGCGTACCTTAGGTGCTCTACGTCCAGATAAGCGTCGTCGTATTGCCCGAGAAACCCTTGAGATCTACGCTCCTATTGCCAACCGTCTTGGTATTCATAATATTAAGAGCGAGTTAGAGGATTTAGGTTTTCATGCCTATTATCCAATGCGATATCGCGTACTCAAAGAGGTCGTTAAAGCTGCCCGTGGTAATCGTAAAGAGCTAATTCAAAGTATTGAAGCTGCAATTAAAACCCGCCTCGAAGACACAGGTCTAGAAGGCGCAGTTAAAGGCCGCGAAAAGAACCTTTATTCCATCTACAATAAGATGCGTAATAAAGAGCTGCAATTCCAAGAAGTCATGGATATCTATGCCTTCCGAGTCATCGTTGACTCTATCGATACTTGCTATCGCGTAATGGGTGCAATGCATGGCCTTTATAAGCCGCATCCAGGCCGATTTAAAGATTATATCGCTATCCCTAAAGCCAACGGCTATCAGTCATTACATACTTCACTTTTTGGACCTCACGGCGTGCCAGTTGAGATCCAGATCCGTACCGAAGATATGGATCAGATGGCGGATAAAGGGGTCGCGGCTCACTGGCTGTACAAAAAAGGCAGCTCAGCCGAGCAAGGCACGACCACCCAAGTTCGTGCCCGTAAGTGGATGCAAAGCTTGCTCGAACTTCAGCAAAGCGCTAGCACCTCTTTTGAATTTGTTGAAAACTTTAAGACTGAACTCTTCCCTGAAGAGATTTACGTGTTCACCCCTGAAGGCCGCATTTTAGAGCTTCCAGTAGGGGCAACACCTGTCGATTTTGCTTATGAAGTGCATACCGACGTGGGTAACACCTGCGTTGGCGCTAAAGTAAATCGTCAAGCTTATCCGCTTAGTCAGCCACTGATCTCCGGCCAAACCGTTGAGATCATTACCGCAAATGGCGCACGTCCAAATGCAGCTTGGCTTAACTTTGTCGTGACAGGTAAAGCCCGCGCTAAAATCCGCCAGCTACTGAAGAGCTTAAAAGAAGATGATGCCATTTTATTAGGCAAACGCTTACTCAATCACGCTCTTGGTGAAACTAAGCTAGATAGCCTGTCAGCTGAACAGATTGAAAAAGTCGTTAAAGATACTAAGCATGACAGCCTTGATTCACTGCTTGCCGATATAGGTTTAGGCAATGCTATGAGCATTGTTATTGCTCAGCGTTTGCGTGGTGATCAAGTCGAGGCTGAAGAGCACAAAGAAACTCACACCATGCCTATTCGTGGTGCTGAAGGTATGTTGGTAACCTTCGCTAATTGCTGTCGCCCAATTCCGGGTGATGCGGTTATTGCCCATGTCAGCCCAGGTAAAGGCCTAGTGGTACACATGGAAAGCTGTGCCAATATACGCGGCTATCAAGGCGAACCAGATAAGTATATTCCTGTGCAATGGGACAGTGCTGAAGGCGTTGAGTATCAAGCCAACCTACGCGTGGAGATTGTTAATCACCAAGGCGCGCTTGCCAAAATCACTTCGATTGTCGCAGCAGAAGGCTCAAATATTCATAACTTGACTACAGAAGAGCGTGATGGACGGGTATTCCTGATCAACTTACGTATTTCTGTACGCGACCGTATTCACTTAGCTAACGTAATGCGCCGCATCAGGGTATTACCAGAAGTATTACGAACATCTAGGAATCGCTAACACACTCAAATTTGTACTCAGTAATCACAAGGAAAGATTATGGCAGAGAAAATCATTATCGCTACCGCCAAAGCACCACAAGCTATTGGCACCTACTCGCAAGCAGTAAAAGTGGGTAGTACGGTTTATTTATCGGGCCAAATCCCACTTGTTGCTGAGACAATGGAAATTGTCAGTGATGAGTTTGAGGCGCAAGTAGTACAAGTCTTTGAAAACCTTACAGCAGTTTGTGAAGCTGCAGGCGGTTCTCTAAGCGATATCGTCAAGCTTAATATCTTTATGACAGATCTAAGTAACTTTGCCACCGTCAACGAAGTGATGGGGCGTTACTTTGAACAGCCTTACCCAGCTCGCGCAGCTATCGGTGTTAAACAGTTACCGAAAGACTCGCAAGTTGAAATGGATGGAGTGATGGAGATCTAACGCTGCAATGACTCCAGAAAACGGGCGCCAAGGCGCCCATTTTACTATTTAGTGACTAACCGATTAACCGTACACAATAGAAGCCTAGCATGAGTCCTGAACGTTTCGCCCGCATCAATCAGATGCTTGATAATCGCCAACCTGATCTTACCGTTTGCTTAGACACTGTACACAAAGGTAATAATATTGCCGCGGTATTGCGTACTGCTGACGCTGCAGGTATTCATGAAGTACACGCGGTATGGTCTGATCTTGAAATGCGGGTATCGGGCAACACAGCCTCAGGTAGCCAGCAATGGGTTAAGACTCGCGTGCACCACACTATGGCAGAGGCTGTAGCGGAATTTCGTACCAAAGACATGCAAATTTTAGCCACCACCTTTTCAGACACTGCGGTTGATTTTCGTGAGATTGATTACACCAAACCCACAGTGATTATTATGGGTAACGAACGTGATGGTGTTAGCCCTGAAGGCATCGCGAGCGCCGATCAACATATCATTATCCCTATGATAGGTATGGTGCAGTCACTAAATGTGTCTGTTGCCTCGGCGCTCATCATGTATGAAGCGCAACGCCAACGCACTGAAGCAGGAATGTACGGCAAACGTAAGCTAGATGATGCCTACTGCCAAACTAAATTGTTCGAACAGGGCCACCCTATATACGCCAAAGCATGTCGCCGTAAGAAATTGCCTTATCCAAGAGTTGATGATCAAGGCCAAATCGTTGCCGATGAAGATTGGTGGCAAAAAATGCGCGCGCCGTCTGACGAGGAATAACGATTTCTCACCCAGCACTCACGCTTGCAGTGCTGGGAATACTTTCAAGCTTACTTGCCTCCTCTGCTCAATCATCTGCTTTTACATATCCACAAAAATGTAACACCCGTTTGAAAAAGTTTGTCTTAGATCACATTTTTCGCCATACTCAAGATAAAACCAGCTTATTAAACGAACGATTAAAACAACTTAAAAGTAATAAGCTGAATTGGAATCAACAAAATCAATATGGAAATGCGATGGAATCTTCTATGAAAACACCAATTGAGATGCTTGAACATTGGGTTGAAAAACAAGGCGATCAAGTTTATCTAAAGCAGCCAATTGATGGTCAATACAAAACGTTCACTTGGCGTGAAGTACAAACTAAAATGCAGCAAATTGCTGGCGCATTAAGACACCTTGGCCTCAACCCTGGCGACAAAGTTGCCGTACTTTCTAAAAATTGTGCCGAATGGTTTATTACAGACTTAGCCTTGATGCATGGCGGTTATATCAGCGTGCCAATCTACCCAACTGCCAATGCCGACACTATTCGCTACACGTTAGAGCATAGTGAAGCCAAAGCGATATTTATTGGCAAACTCGATTATTGGGCAGATCAAGAAGCCGGCGTAGGCGGTGATATTCTGCGCATAGCGATGCCATACGACACCATGCCGTCACAGTATCACTGGGATAAGATGCTCAATATGGGGCAGCCATTAATTGATGCACCACTGCCGACTGCCCAGCAGGTGATGACCATCATCTACACCTCTGGCTCAACAGGCAAACCCAAAGGCGCAATTCAAAACTTTGCTAGCTATGCATGGACCTGTACTGCAGTTGTGCGCGATTTAAAAACGACTGTTGAAGACAGATTACTTTCATACTTGCCACTGGCGCATATTACTGAGCGTGTAGCGATTCAAGGCTCATCATTCTATTCAGGTAGCAGCGTTGCATTTGTCGAGAGCTTAGATAGCTTTGTTGCCGACGTGCAGCGTGCAAGGCCTACGGTATTCTTCTCCGTTCCGCGCCTATGGAGTCTGTTCCAAAAAAATATCATCGACAAAATTGGTTACAGCAAACTCAATTTCTTACTCAAAGTACCTATTATTAGTGGCATCGTAAAACGTAAGATCCACCAAGGCTTAGGTTTAGAGCATTGTCACTTGCTAGGCTCTGGCTCAGCGCCAATTCCACCATCGCTAGTTGAGTGGTATCACAAGATAGGTCTCGATATCTCAGAAGCTTGGGGTATGACAGAGAACTGTGCTTATTCAATTATCAACCATCCATTTGATGTGAAAAAGATTGGCTCTGTTGGCCGCGCCGTTGAAGGCTGTGAAATCAAGCAATCAGATGTTGGTGAGCTACTCGTTAAAAGTCCGGGGTTAATGCAGGGCTATTATAAGCAAGAGGAGGAAAGCGCTAAATGCTTCGATGAAGACGGCTTCTTCCATACTGGCGACTTATGCTCGATTGACGAGCAAGGCAACGTTAGCATTACAGGCCGAGTAAAAGATAACTTCAAAACAGCTAAAGGTAAGTACGTTGCACCAGTACCAATTGAGCGCAAGTTGGCTCAAGACCCTCATGTCGAGATGATCTGCGTTATCGGTTCAGGTTTACCGCACCCTATTGCCCTAGTGCAACTATCAGAAGGCGCGGCATTGCAACCTAGAGAAGAAGTGCGTGCATCATTAAAGGACACTGTCGATGCCGTTAACCCACATTTAGAGTCCCATGAAACCGTTGACGCGATTGTTATTGTTAGCGAGCCATGGGATGTGGAAAATGATGTATTAACACCAACACTTAAAATTAAGCGTCATGTGCTAGAGAAGAACTTTAGTGAAAAAGTGGATGGTATTCGCGGTGGCAAAGTATGCTGGGAAGATGAAATCTAATATAAATTAGCGCGACTCAGTTGTTATAACGGCACACTTTAACGTGTGCCGTATTTATATCTGACAAATAATCATCAATTAACTAAATTTAATGCATTAGAAACCAGTTTTTGATTGCGCAATTTGTGAAAGAAACTATTCTTGCCATCCTTTCAGCGAAATCCAATTTATAGAGTTAACCATGCTAATTTTTATGTCGATACTCGGCGGCTTTTTGATTCTTACACTAGGCGCAGAAGCCTTAGTAAGAGGAGCAAGCCAAATAGCCCTAAGATTAGGACTTACACCACTTATTATCGGTTTAACCATTGTTGCCTTTGGTACCAGTGCCCCTGAACTTGCAGTCAGTGTGAAGTCTGCAATTGCAGGTAATAGTGGCATCGCCTTAGGTAACGTGATCGGCTCTAACATTGCCAACATTGGCCTAATCCTAGGTTTAACGGCATTGATCCGCCCGATCAAAATTGAATCACAAATGGTGCGTCGTGATATTCCGATTATGATTGCTGCATCACTGTTGTTTTGGAGCTTGTTACTCGATGGCGATCTAAGCTTTTGGGATGGTGCAATTTTAACGGCATTACTCATTGCTTATCTGATGTTCAGCTACTTCACCGCTGAAAAACAAACAGACGATGATATTGAAGATACTAAGCAAAACCCGTTGTTATCTGTGCTGTTTATCATTGTCGGTATCAGCATGTTAGTGGGCGGTGGTATTTTGTTTGTTGATGGCGCTGTCGCTATGGCGAAATCTTTCGGGATCAGCGAAGTGATTATCGGTCTAACTATCGTGGCTATCGGAACCAGTATGCCAGAGCTAGTGACATCTATTGTTGCCGCATTAAAAGGCGAAAGCGATATTGCGATTGGTAACGTTGTTGGCTCAAACCTATTCAATATTTTAGGTATTTTGGGTGTCACAGCGCTTATCCACCCAATTATTGGCGGAGAGATCAGCAACCTAGATTGGAGCGCAATGATTGCTTTTGCCGTGATCTTATTGCCGTTTGCCTATACAGGATTACGTATTGGTCGCCGTGAAGCTGCTCTGCTAGTGCTAGGTTACCTGGCGTATGTTGGCTACTTGGTGGCACAAGTTTAAACCTTAACTGATACGCAAAGACTAAGATGGAAATGGCCTAAAGCGAATGTGCTTTAGGCCATTTTTTTATCCTTAATCAACATAAACAGACCTTTAGTTGAAAATGACAAATGTCACCTTAAAGTCATGACGTTTGTGTCTGCATTTATTATTCGCAATCTCCAATACTAGAGCCGTAGCCAACAATACCAACCGCAATAAAGCCGGTATTACACTCAAATGGAGATTGATATGAAAACACTACTACTCACTACTTCACTCGCTCTATCGTCAGCACTAACAAGTCAGCTTGCCAATGCCGACAGTATTGACAATATCGATGCCGCAGCCAATCAGATGGATGTGAACACGCTTAAAAGCTATAGCCAACAAGATAGCGATTACAGCCAAGCTTATGCAAATTATCGCTTAGCCATAACCGCCAATATTGTAGGTCAACCTCAACTCGCCGTGAGCGCGTTACAAGATGCCAAAGCAAGCTTAGAAAACCTTACCGCTTCTAGCAGTAATGCCGACAATCAGGCACTACTTTCAGCGGTATATGGCATGCTCATCGCCTTAGACAACAGTAAAGCTGCTGTTTATGGGCCGAAAGCTGAACGTGCAATTGAACAAGCTAAACAACTTGATGCAACCAACCCTAGAGTTGCGCTTGTACAGGCTATCAGTGCTTTTAATACGCCAGCAATGTACGGTGGCAGCATGCAGCGCGTAGCAGACTTAGCGGGGCAAGCTATTGAACTTTATGCCAATCCTTGCGATAACATCTGCTGGGGACATGCAGAAGCATATACATGGCGCGGCCTAGCAAAACAAAACTTAGGCGATATTGATGGTGCACTCGCCGATTGGCAGCAAGCTTTAGCAGTTGAGTCAGACTACGCTTGGGCACAGTTTTTACTTAAGCAAAATGGTCAGCCAGTCGAGCAAAGTGCCAAAAGGTAGTCACCAGCAGAAACTTATTAAGCGATTCGCTTAAACAAGTCACAACGGAGAGTGCTGATTGCGAGGTACAGATCGCTAAGCATTCATTGCTAAGCGCTCTCCAACTAAAAGGAATTAACCATGTCACAAGACAGCATCAACTCAACATGCAAATCAGAAGACAAGTTTGCCTGGGTTTATCTCATCAATCTGGTTTTTTATTTTATTCCCTATTTCATTATCGACATGCCTGTATGGCAAATTGGCCTGAGTTTAGCGGCGTTAGTACCTTTTATTTATTGCTATTTTTGGGCTTATCGCAGCACGAGCAGTCGCGCTCACTTACCGATATTAGCCATGATAGCAATTGCCATCATCGCCACACCTCTCAATACTGGCTCGTTATCGCTATTTACCTTTGCCGGTTTTTTTATTGGTTTTTTTTACCCTTTACGCAAAGCCATGTTGTGTATATTAGCTCTGATCACCACGCTGTTTTTGCTCAATCAAGGACTTAACTTCGACCATTATTATTGGGTTATTTATGGCGCGGCATTAGTTATAGGCGTAAGCCTATTTGGTGTTGTTGAGCGCACACGTATTGAAAACAAACACAAACAACAGAAAAGCCAGCAAGAAATTCGTCAGCTAGCCACTATGCTTGAGCGCGAGCGCATTGCTCGCGATCTGCACGACATTATGGGGCATAGCTTGTCATCGATTTCTCTCAAAGCCGAACTGGCTGAAAAGCTATTAGCTAAAAATAATATTGAGCAGGCACAACTGCAACTCAGTGAGCTCAATAGCATTGCCCGTGACAGCCTTAGCCAAATACGCCAAACCGTATCAGGTTATAAACACAAAGGGCTTACAGCTAGTGTGACTAACTTGTGCCAAACCTTACGAGATAAAGGTTTAAACGTCGAGTTAGATGGAGATATCCCGACTCTCAACAACGACCTCGAAACTCAGGTGATCTTGAGCCTAACTGAGCTATGCAACAATGTGATCCGTCATAGCCAAGCCCAAGAATGCAGGTTAAGCTTTAGCCAAAATGAGCATGGCACCATTGTCCAAGTGACTGATAATGGTCAGCCCAAATCGATAGTTCAAGGTAATGGTTTAAAAGGCATTCAAGAACGTTTACAACAATTTAAAGGCTCGCTGACTTGGGATTTAAATCAGCACTGCCAATTTACAATTACATTGCCACAGCAATAATCAACACTGATTGAAGCAAGGGATATCGCTAACATGAAGATTCTATTAGCCGAAGATCAAGCCATGGTCAGAGGCGCATTAAGTGCATTACTGAGCTTGAGCGGTGAGTTTGAAGTGATTCAAGCCGCCGATGGCGATGAAGCACTATCGCTACTGCAACAGCAAGATTTTGATTTATTACTCACAGACATAGAGATGCCAGGAAGCACAGGTTTAGAGCTGGCATGCTGGTGCCAGCAGCATAAACCTGAATTAAAAATTGTCATTGTCACCACCTTTGGCCGCGCAGGTTACATCAAACGCGCGATAGAATCCGGTGTCGGTGGTTTCTTGCTAAAAGATGCCCCTTCTGACACCTTAATTGATGCAATTCATCAGGTAATGGCCGGTAAACGTGTTATCGATCCAGAGCTTGCGATTATGGCAATAGGCGAGCAAGATCCACTCAATGATAAAGAGCGCCGTGCCCTTAGGCTTGCAGCTGAAGGCAAAAGCACCGCCGAAATCGCAGCCAGCTTATTTATCGCTGAAGGTACCTTAAGAAACTATTTAAGCGAAGCAATGAGCAAACTACACGCGAGTAATCGCATTGATGCCGCCAGAATCGCCAGACAAAAGGGCTGGTTGTAATATCAGCCAGAGTAATAGTAATCAGTGTGATAATCGCCAATGATCAAATTTGCGTAAAGCTATAACTCTGATAATATATGTATAAATTTACAGTGTTTGAGCGCTAACCTTTTGCAAAGACTCGACCTTGTCCCGATTACAGCTCTCAAAGGCGTCGCTAAAAAGATGGCCGAGAGATTAGCTAAGCTGAGTATAACAACAGTGCAAGATCTGTTGTTTCATCTGCCGCTGCGCTATGAGGATCGTACTCAAGTCTACCCTATTGCCTCACTTTATCCCGGCAGTTACGGCACCATTGAAGCCGTTATTCAATCAAGTCAAATTATTCAAGGCCGCAAGCGCATGCTTACCTGTAATGTGCGCGACGACAGTGGCAGTTTAACCCTACGCTTTTTCAATTTTTCAGTTGCTCAGCGTAACGGGCTAGAGATAGGCATGACCATTCGTGCTTACGGTGAAATCCGTCGCGGCAAACACAACTCGGAGATCATTCATCCTGAATATAAATTGATTGCTCCCGGTGAAGATCTACAACTAAGTGACACCCTCACGCCAGTTTACCCAACCACTGAAGGGCTAAAACAAGCAAGCTGGATCAAGCTAACCGATCAAGCCCTAGCTATGCTCGAAGAGGGCGGCTTACAAGAGTTGCTACCACCTCACCTGCAACCAAATAATTTAGATCTCAAGCAAGCGCTGCAAATTTTGCACCGTCCGACTAACCAGGTTTCACTATTTGAGTTAGAGCAAGGTACTCATCCTGCGCAGCAACGCTTAATCCAAGAAGAGTTACTCGCCCATAACTTAAGTATGCTGCGCCTGCGCCAACGCAGTAATCGTGACCATGCAGTCAGCATGGCGGCAACAGGACAATTACTTAATCCTTTTTTAGCTTCACTGCCGTTTAAGCCAACAGGTGCACAGCAGCGAGTGGTTGCCGATATTGGCCGTGATCTTGAAAAAGCCGAGCCTATGATGCGCCTTGTGCAAGGTGATGTCGGCTCAGGCAAAACCTTAGTGGCCGCTTTAGCTGCGCTGCAAGCCATAGAGAGCGGCTATCAAGTTGCCATGATGGCACCAACTGAACTATTAGCCGAACAGCATGCAATTAACTTCGCAGCTTGGTTTGAGCCTCTAGGCTTAAAGGTCGGTTGGTTAGCAGGCAAACTAAAAGGCAAGGCTAGAGCCCAGTCATTAGCTGATATTGAGTCCGGCGATGCCCATATCGTGATAGGTACTCATGCGATTTTTCAACAACAAGTCGTATTTAATAAACTGGCGCTGATAATTATCGATGAACAGCACAGGTTTGGCGTGCATCAACGCCTAGGCTTGCGTGAAAAAGGGATTAGCCAAGGCTTTCATCCACATCAGTTGATCATGACGGCAACCCCTATCCCGCGTACACTGGCGATGACCGCGTATGCCGACTTAGATACTTCCATTATCGATGAACTGCCGCCGGGCAGAACTCCAGTTACAACCGTAGCAATTGCCGACCAACGTCGTGATGATGTGATTGAACGTGTCAGACAAGCTGCAATTAACGACAAACGCCAAGCCTATTGGGTATGCACTTTAATTGAAGAATCTGAAGCCCTTGAGTGCCAAGCTGCAGAAGATACTGCAGAGGAACTAAAGCTAGCCCTACCAGAACTAAAAATTGGCTTAGTGCATGGGCGGATGAAACCAGCTGAAAAGCAACAGATTATGGCCAATTTTAAAGCGGGTGAGCTCAATTTACTGGTTGCAACTACCGTAATTGAAGTTGGCGTGGATGTACCTAATGCCAGCCTTATGATTATTGAAAACCCTGAACGCTTAGGCCTAGCTCAGTTACATCAGCTGCGCGGCCGAGTTGGTCGTGGCGCAGTAGCTAGCCACTGTGTACTGCTTTATAAGGCGCCACTTTCAGCAACAGCCACCAAGCGTTTAGGGGTGCTTAGACAAAGTAATGATGGCTTTGTTATTGCCCAGCAAGATTTAGAGATCCGTGGACCCGGCGAAGTACTTGGCACTAAGCAAACTGGTATCGCCGATATGAAAATTGCCGATCTTATGCGCGATCAAGCACTTATTCCCCATGTTCAAAAACTCGCAGTGCATGTCATGCAACAAGCACCTGATAGCGTAGATGCTATTATTCAACGCTGGCTTGGCGACAGAGAACAATTTGTACAAGCGTAACATGCTAATTTTGTAAGCTTTTGAAATTAAATATACTTAATACAGCTGAAGCCTATAGACAATCTGTTGTATTTTTGCAAAATGGATTGAAACTGTATTTTATTATTAGGTCGTATCACTGCGAAGGCGCAGAGGAGTTAACATGCAACTCAGTCAAGAAGATAGAATTTCTCCACAAGAAAAAGGTTCAAGTACCAATGGCCTAGCGATTATCGCGATTATCGCCGTTGTGGCACTATCAGCAGGCGGCTACTACTATCTTAGCGGTAATGAAAAGCCCGCCGAACCGCAAATTATTGCACCAGTCGTCATTCCAGATCCTGTGCCAGAACAGCCACTTGAAACCGAAGCTGTGCCAGAGCCTGAGGTTGTTGAAGTGATACCAGAACCAGTACAACTTCCTGAAGTTGAGCCAACACCTGAGCCTGAACCACTGCCAGCGCTGAGTGATAGTGACGCATATGTACAAAAGCAAGTTACAGCAGTTGCTGATGGTATGGCAATTGAACCACTGCTAATTGAAGATAATGTTATCCGTCAATTCGTAGTATTTGTCGATAATCTGGCCCAAGGTGAGCTAGCGCGCAAAGTCAGCCCACTGAAATCACCGAGTACGAGTTTTACGGCATCTGATATTGCCAACAAGACCTATATCGATCCTGACAGCTATCATAGATATGATCTTTACGCTGACTTTTTGGCAAGCCTTAATGATGAGGAGTTAGCTAAAACTTACAAACAGGTTACACCGCTACTCAATGAAGCTTTCGCAGAGCTAGGCTACAGCCAAACAACTTTCGATGAGCGTATGCAACAAGCTATTGATGTGATGTTAGATGCACCAATTATCGAGCAACCAATTGAACTAGATGGTGTAAGTGTTAACTATCAATTTGTTGATCCTAAGCTTGAAGCACTGCCGAATGCACAAAAACTGATGGTGCGTATGGGCCCAGAAAATGCCCGCAAAGTAAAAGCAGCACTTCGCCGCCTGCAACAGCAGCTAAATTAATAACTCATTAGACTATCTAGGCGTAAGGAATTACGCCTAGAAAGCCACAGTATTTAACCTTATAGCTACCTATTAGTATCAATCGTATCGCAAAAGAGCTTATTACCGTCACGTTTAATGATGTAGAATAGCTGCCATTACCATTTACTTTGGCTAGAGACGCCAGAAAGTTTCAACGCCAAGTGATTTATTACAAATCAGGTCAATACGAAAGGATATTCGTATCTGAGGCAGTGCATTTGAAGTTCAGCATTCTTTCATGGGGCGCATGGTCGCCACAATATCAACAAGCCGCTGATTGGCTACACTGGCAAAGCGAAGCCACAGAAGATGCAGCGCCAAGTTCCGCTGCTCCCAAATTGGCACATGTGCCAGCAATGCAGCGTAGACGTCTAAGTAAACTCACAAAAATTGTTCTTGAAGCCGTGCATCAATGCGCACCAAAACCGCAATGCCGCAGCATTTTTGCATCACAACACGGTGAAATTAATCGCACTATCGACCTGCTCAACAACATTGTCGAAGGTGAAGCATTATCACCAACCGGCTTTAGTCAATCAGTACATAATACGGCCAGTGGTATATTCAGCATATTCAATGGTAACCGCGCCGCATCTACTTCCATTGCCGCTGGTAGCAATACATTTTCCCAAGCCTTTATTGAGGCCTATGCGCAACTGCATAGCAATCCAGAGCCACTACTATTAGTCTATGCCGACGAGCCCGTACCGCAGGTATATAGCCAATTTGCCTCACAACCAGAATGGCCTATCGCCATTGCATTTGTACTTGCACCAGCGGATGTAAACCAAGACAAAGTCGCAACCCTCAAGCTCAGTGCTCAAACTCAAACTGAAGTAACCGAGTTGCACTACGGCCAACTGCTCGCTAGCTTAGCCGCTAACGAGCCACTAACTGGGCGACTTTCTGGCTGGCACTGGGAGCTAAATTGTGACTAAAGCCACAGTAGAAAAAACCATGCAATTTCGGCAACCTCGAGCCAAAAAACTGACCGGCATCGCTTATCTGCCGCGCTGGATAGGTGGCACTCTGTGTTATATGTCGTTCGGTTTAGGTGGGCTATTGAGCTCGCTAACCATATTACCAATTTTACGATTCTGGCCCGGTACCCGCCAACAACGCATTGAACGCGTTCAGCTGGCAGTGCACATCATGTTTAAGGGCTTTGTACGCATGATGAGTTGGGTTGGCCTGATTAGCGTGAAGTATCAAGATATAAGCCGTCTCAGTAACGCCAAAGGCATGATCGTTACCGCTAACCATCCGACCTTAATTGATGTGGTGGTATTGATAAGCTTAATGCCAAACGCGGGCTGTATTGTCAAACAAGGTCTGTGGCGGAATCCATTCTTACGCGGCGTTGTTTCATGTGCCGGTTATATTCCTAACCGCGGTGCAGAACTGCTACTTGAAGACTGTAAATCGGTACTTGCACGCGGCACCAACCTCATTATTTTCCCTGAAGGGACTCGCACCGTTATTGGTGAGAAAATAAACCCATTCGCCAGAGGTGCAGCCAATATCACCCTGCGCACGCAAAGCGATCTATTGCCAGTGTTTTTAAAAACCAATACCGTTGGCTTTAGTAAGCAGCAAAAATGGTATCAACTTCCGCGACGCACTATTGGAATTGATATTGAAATTGGCGAAACCTTTGAATATTTGCGTTATGATGCTGCCGCAGGTGGCGATGCAAAAATGGCGCGACAAATGACACGCGACCTAGAAAACTACTATAAACAACAATTAGATAGATACTTATGAGCTTAGATAACGAAATTAAACAACTGATCATCGACTGCCTTGACCTTGAAGACGTCAGCATTGATGACATCGACTCTGAAGCCCCACTATTTGGTGAGGGTCTAGGGCTCGACTCAATTGACGCACTAGAACTAGGTTTAGCAATTAAAAAGCAGTTTGATATCAAAATCGAAGCGAACTCTGATGCAACCAAACAGCACTTTTACAGTGTTGCTAGCCTAGTCAGCTTTATCGAGTCACAACGAGCCTAGGAGGAAGTATGCAAACTCGTGAACAGATCCTAGACATGCTCACCCAAATTCTTGTCGACGAATTTGAAATTGATGCTGACGATATCACGCTTGAAGCATCACTTTATCAAGAGCTTGATTTAGACAGTATTGATGCGGTTGACTTAGTGATTAAGCTGCAACAAATGACCGGCAAAAAAATCAAGCCAGAAGAGTTTAAGGCAGTAAGAACTGTCAACGATGTGGTTACTGCGATTGAAGGCTTAGTAAAAGAGTAATGCGGCTGTTTTTGCAAATAGTGACTGCCACAATCGTTATCGCTTATCCGTTAGCGGTCTATTTTGGGCTGAACTATTTGCCAGCAGGCAGCATCGCCCTCGTCTTATGTGGTGTATTGGTTGTTAGGCTGTTACTACAACAGCAGCAAGTAAAAGCCCTATTGCTACCAATCATTGTTGGTATTAGCCTCACAGCAGGTAGTTTTATTGCTAAACAGCATGACTGGTTACTGTTGTACCCAGTGGTGATTAACCTGACCATGCTGAGCTTGTTTGGCTACTCGTTAAAGCGTGGACCGAGCATGATTGAAAGGCTTGCTAGACTCAAAGAGCCTGAGCTACCCGATGCAGCGATTGGCTATCTAAACCGGGTAACCTTGTTATGGTGTGGCTTGTTTATTTTTAATGGGGCAATGGCACTATATACGGCTCTGTATACTAGCCTGGAAACTTGGACCTTATACAACGGCTTGATCGCCTATCTGCTTATTGGCTCGCTACTTGGTGGCGAATGGTTATATCGAACATTTTGGTTAAAAAAGTCATGACGAATTTACTGAAAGCTTGGTTAAACCAAGGCCCTACAGCGCAGCAACTGATTAGCTTTAATCACCATGATATTGTCACTGGTTCGGCTTTTTGTGCCCAAGTGAATCAACTACATCAACAGTTACTTGCCGCAGAAGAGCAGCGTTGGTTACTTTGTAGTGATAGCAGTGACCTATTTGCTGTCGGCCTTTGTGCTGGTTTGCTTGCTGGTAAACAGGTGATTTTGCCAGCCAATGCCCAAGCAGGCACATTAAGTGAACTGACCCATGAATACGATGCAGTTATGGCCAATATGCCAATCTGCGAAGGCAAAGCTTTTATCCGCCTCGACAAAGAGCTCAATCCACCAGCGAGCAGTTGGCCGCAAGTACAAAGCTACGGCAAGCTGGTGCTATTCACCTCTGGTAGCAGCGGCAAACCCAAACGTGTCGTAAAAAGCATCGAGCAGCTCGATGCCGAGGTCAGTGTACTTGAGCACACTTTTGCTCAGCACTTACCTCATTGCAGCGTAATATCAACGGTGTCACACCAGCACATATACGGACTGCTATTTAAGATCCTCTGGCCGTTAGCGGCAAGTCGTCCATTTTTAAGCGACTTAGTTGAATACCCAGAAACCTTAAGCTACTACGCTAACCTGTTTCCCAATCTGTGCCTGATCAGCAGCCCAGCACAACTATCTCGGCTACCTGATGCACTCGACAATGAAAAACAACTGCGTGCGCCAAGCTTAGTATTTAGCTCTGGCGGCCCGCTAAGTTATGCGGCATCAAAAGCGGTAGCTAACTGTTATGGCCAGCCACCTATAGAAGTATTTGGTAGCACCGAAACCGGCGGTATCGCTTATCGTCGTCAGCACACCGACAATGCTCATTGGCAAACCTTTGACTCTATAGAAATAGCCCAAGCCGAGTCTGATGGCGCGCTCATGCTCAAATCACCTTACCTACCCGACAATGCTTGGCTAAAATGTGATGACAAAATTGAGCTACATAATGATGGTAAATTTAGCCTGCAAGGCCGCTTAGATCGCATTATCAAGGTCGAAGAGAAACGCCTATCGCTGGTGCAGATGGAATCATTATTAGAGAGCCACCCTTGGGTATCGAAAGCGGCATTAGTCATGCTTGAACAACCAAGAACTCAGCTTGGCGCTGCAATTGAGCTTACGCCTGCTGGCGTCGAACAACTTGAAGCCCATGGTAAATTGGCAATGAACAATCAGTTCAAAAATCACCTACTGAGCCAGTTTGAGCGTGTCACATTACCAAGACGCTGGCGCTACCCTGATGAGCTACCCGTTGATCAACAAGGTAAGCGAGTACAGGCTAATATGTTAGCCCTGTTTGATATCGATAAGTTTAAAAGCAAATGATTACATCTACCCTGCCAACCATTATCAGTTTCGCAAGCACAGATGATAGCGCAACTTGGCGTCTTGATATCGCAGCGGATCTTAACTATTTCAATGGTCATTTTCCCGAGCAACCAGTGTTACCTGGGGTCACGCAACTCGATTGGGCAATTAAGCTTGGCTGCAACCATTTTGGCTATAACGTCAATGTAGCGACTCTAGAGGTACTAAAGTTTCAACAGCTTATGTTGCCGGGTACTCAAGTTGAACTCGTCATTAGCCATAACCCTGCCAAGCAAAAGCTCACTTTTGCTTATAGCGAAGGTGACAAGCGCTTTGCTTCTGGGCGGATCGCGCTTAATTCAGATGTCTCAGCCACTGCGGTAAATAATTAATGCGTTTAGCTTTAGTCGTACCAAACTATAATCATCGCGGTGCAATTGAGCGCACGCTAGAAGCCCTTGCTGATTATCAGTTACCTTGTTACTTAGTTAATGACGGTAGCGATGATGAAACACGCTTTTTGCTTATCAAACTCGCAGAGAAATATGACTGGGTGACGCTTATCCATCACCCATACAATCGCGGCAAAGGAGCGGCGGTGATGACAGGCTTGCGCAGAGCCTACGCCGACGGTTTTACTCATGCGCTGCAAGTCGATGCCGATGGTCAGCATGACTTAGATGATATTCCCGCTATGATTGAGCGGGCAAAATCTGCGCCTGAAGCCCTAATTTCAGGGCTACCACAATACGATGAGTCAGTGCCTAAAGGCCGCTTGTATGGCCGTTATATCACTCATTTTTGGGTGTGGATAGAAACCCTAAGTTTTGACATTAAAGATTCCATGTGTGGCTTTCGGATCTATCCGCTTGCAGCCACAGAGAAGCTATTTTTAAGCCATTCACTGGGTGAGCGCATGGATTTCGATATCGAAGTCTTAGTGCGGCTATACTGGCAAGGGGTGACAATTATTCACCTGCCGACCCGAGTCATTTATCCTGAAGATGGCGTTAGTCACTTCCAAGGTCTTAAAGACAATGTGCGCATATCATTAATGCACAGTAAATTGTTTTTCGGCATGTTATCACGCCAACCAAAGCGACTGCTCAACAAAGTCAAACAACTCTTTGTCGCCTCAAATAAAAACAAGCATTGGTCGAACATGAGCGAGCGTGGCAGCTATTGGGGCATCAAGCTCATTGCCGACAGTTACCGCCTTGGTGGTCACTGGTTATGTCGTGCAATTATGTACCCAGTGATTGTGTACTTTTTTATCACTGGCAGCACTGCAAGGGCTGCATCAAAGCAGTTTTTGACTCATGTTCAGCAGCAACAACCCAATCATCCGCAACTAAATAATCCTGTCAGTTGGTATGACAGCCTTAAACACTTTTTTGCCTTTGGTAACGCCGCTCTCGATAGAATCGATGCTTGGTGCGATCGCATTAAGCTGGATCAAGTGGATTTTCCCAACCGAGAGATGCTGGCTAATGAGCTAGCCGCAGGCAATGGTGCCGTGTTGCTGGTGTCGCATTTAGGTAACTTAGAGCTGTGTCGGGCAATTTCAATCCATCAGCGTAAAGTTAAGGTCAATGTAATGGTGTTGACCGAGAACGCCGAAAATTTTAACCGTGTGCTCAAGCAGCTCAACCCCGACAGTGCACTTAATCTAATACAAGTTACCGAGCTCGGGCCAAGCACCTCCATGCTACTACAGCAAAAAGTTGATAATGGTGAGCTCGTTGTCATTGCCGGTGATCGCACCTCATCGCAAACAGCAGGTCGCGTTGTTTATCAAGACTTTCTTGGTGAGCCAGCGCCGTTTCCACAAGGTCCATTTATTTTGGCAGGACTACTAGACTGTCCGGTATATACCATGTTCTGCCTACGCCAAAACGGCCGCTACCATGTGCATTTAGAGCACTTTGCCGACACCTTAAAAGGCCCTAGAGCGGGTCGTGCACAGCGCATCGAACAAGCAGTAACAGAGTTTAGTACTCGCTTAGCGCAGCACGCATTAAGCGAACCGCTGCAATGGTTTAATTTTTATGATTTTTGGCGTAAAGATGAGCAAACTCAGCGCACAAACGCCAACACTAGTGATTGCAGTAATAGCTGCAATAGCAAAGGACAAGCAAGCAAATGATCCAAGACACTACGCCTCAACTACCAGCGGTAACATTTGGTTATAACAGCCTATCTCTCGAAGATGTCGTTGCCATTGCCAAAGGCGCAAAAGCTCAGCTCAACCAAACTGCTGAGTATCGCAGCTATATTCAAAAAGGCGCACAATTCATTGATAGCCTGTTACAAGAGGAAGGTGTGGTCTACGGCGTAACAACAGGCTACGGTGACTCTTGCACAGTAACTGTGGGCCTAGATTTGGTGCATGAACTACCGTTGCATTTAACTCGCTTTCACGGCTGCGGCATGGGTGAAATACTCTCACCAATGCAAGCTCGTGCTGTTATGGCTTGCCGCTTAAGCTCGTTAGCCATTGGTAAGTCAGGAGTTAGCTACGAGCTATTACAGCGCATTGAGACGCTACTTAACCTTGATATTACTCCGGTGATCCCAGAAGAAGGCTCAGTAGGCGCAAGTGGCGACTTAACCCCACTGTCTTACCTTGCAGCAGTGCTCGTAGGTGAACGAGATGTGATCTATCAAGGTCTGCGCCGCCCAACAAGCGAAGTCTATCAAGAGCTAAACATAACGCCATTAAAACTGCGTCCAAAAGAGGGCTTAGCCTTAATGAATGGCACTGCGGTAATGACTGCCCTAGCCTGCTTAGCCTACGATAGAGCCCAATATATAGCGCGCTTAGCGAGCCGTATTACCGCCATGGCATCGCTTACCTTAAAAGGTAACTCTAACCATTTTGATGATATTTTGTTTGCCGCTAAGCCACATCCAGGGCAAAACCAAATTGCAGCTTGGATCCGTGAAGACTTGAATCATCATGTTCATCCGCGCAACTCTGATCGACTACAAGATAGATATTCTATTCGCTGTGCACCACATGTAATTGGCGTATTACAAGATGCGCTGCCCTTTATGCGTCAGTTCATAGAAACTGAACTTAACAGTGCTAACGACAATCCCATTGTTGATGGTGAAGGTGAGCATGTCCTGCATGGTGGTCATTTCTATGGCGGGCATATTGCCTTTGCTATGGATGCAATGAAAAACGCCGTCGCCAATATTGCTGATCTTATCGATCGTCAGATGGCGTTGGTCATGGATCAAAAATTCAATAACGGCTTACCTGCTAACTTATCGGCAGCAACCGGCGAGCGCAAAGCAATTAACCACGGCTTTAAAGCCGTACAAATTGGTGTCTCTGCATGGACGGCCGAAGCGCTAAAAAATACTATGCCCGCCAGTGTGTTCTCACGCTCTACAGAATGCCATAACCAAGACAAAGTCAGCATGGGTACGATTTCAGCTCGGGATTGTATGCGGGTATTGCAACTAACTGAGCAAGTTGCTGCGGCGGCACTATTGGCGATGTCGCAAGGTATTCGTCTGCGGATCATGCAACAAGAACTTGAAGCCAGCTCGCTCACCCACTCTTTGGCCGTGACTCTTGCCCAAGTTGAAGCTGATTTTGAACTGTTGACCGAAGATAGACCATTAGAGCAAACACTGCGTGCAACTGTAGACAAAATCCAACACGGTTACTGGGAAGTGTGCGGAAAAGAATAAGGACATTGCGAATGAAAGGCATTTTACACGCAGAAATGGAAGTCGAAATTCCGTTCCACGATGTCGATTCGATGGGTGATAACTGTTGGCATGGTAACTGTTTGCATAGTAACTGGGTGTGCAGCACGCAAGTTCATCATGGTTTCAATCGAGGTATCAGCTAATGAAAGGCATTTTACACGCAGAAATGGAAGTTGAAATTCCGTTTCACGATGTCGATTCGATGGGGATCACTTGGCATGGTAACTACTTACGCTACTTTGAATTAGTGCGCTGTAAACTGCTAGATAAAATCGAGTATGGCTATCGAGCAATGCAAGCTTCTGGCTATAGCTGGCCAATTGTTGATGTGCAAATTAAGTATGTTCAATCAAGCACTTTTGAGCAAAAAGTACTGGTTAAAGCTGCACTGGTTGAGTGGGAAAACCGTCTTAAAATCAATTACCAAGTGCTTGATGCGCAAACCGGTAAACGCATCACAAAGGGTCATACCATTCAAGCGGCTGTTGATATGCAAAATCAAGAGCTTTGCTTAGTAACGCCACAAGTATTCATGCAAAAAATTGCCCACCTGTTACCAACACCGGCTCAGGAGCAGAATGCATTGTGATCAGATCTCTGCTGTTTACCATATTAAGCTGCAGCCTGCTTGTTAGCGGTTTAATCATCACTACCTTATTGACCCCAAGCTATGCCGCTGAGGCTGTGTCGCCTAATGAGGTAACAGTTGATTATCAAAAGCTTTTTGCTAAACCTGCAACTGATGCTGAGCTACTCGCCTTAAGCCAAAGCTTGTCACCGAGCCCACAAGCGAAAGGGAAATTTACTCAAGCCCGTTACCTGAAAGTGCTGAAAAAGCCCCTAATCAGTAGTGGCGAGTTCCTATTTGCTAACAACATTGGCGTGATTTGGCAACAGAACAAACCTTTCTCTAGCACATTGATATTAAAAGATAAAAAGCTAATCCAAATCGACAGCAATGGCAAAATTAGTGTTAATCATGCCCTGCAAGCCGGCGCTAATATGATGAGCGATATCATGCCGACACTGCTTAATTCCCTATTAAGCGGCGATATTAACGCACTAAAACAACACTTTGAGCTTAGCTTGCTAATGCCAAGCACTGATAAGCAGAGCGCTCCCAGCCAGCAAGCGTCAGCACAATGGCAACTTGGTCTAAAACCTCTTGATGCTATGGTACAAAAGGCGATGCCACAATTAGTACTCAGCGGAAAGCAGCAGATCCACAGTTTAGTGCTATTCAGTGGCAATGGTGATCGCAGCCAAATTACCTTCACTGCGGTCGACGAGTCTCCTCTTAGCAGTAGCGATATTGCTCGCTTTTCTCCTGAGGTGAACTGATCCCAATGCAGCAGCCTTTGCATCATTACTTAAATCCTAGCACCGCCAAGATCAGAGCCGTCATTTGGCTAGTGTTACTGGCTACCGCTGCGCTGTCTGGCTGGCTAGCGTGGCAAAGTGGTGCCCGAGTGCAAAGTGATATTTTGGCAATGCTACCTAAGGTAAGCGAAAGCCCGTTAACCCAGCGGGCAATGGCACAAGTTGAGCTGCAACTAGCTAATCGTATTTATCTTGGGTTTATCAGTGACAATGAACAAGCAGCCATTGACGCTGCGCAACTGGCAATGAGCGCGCTTCGACAGAACGATAATATATCAGACTCCAACAGCAACGCTTTTAGCAACATAAGTAGCGCAGATATAGCGCAAGCCGATGCGCTTAACCACTATTACTTTCAGCATAGGTTTCAACTGCTCACCAAAGAGCAACGCCAGTTATTACAGCAAGGTGATTGGCAACTGCTGAGCCAAGCGGCTTTAGAAAAACTGTATAACGCGTTTAGTTATGCCAGTAGTGACTTGATTAGCCGCGATCCCTTGCTGCTATACCCTGAGGTTTTACTCAGCTTAGTGCCCGCGCAGCAACTTACAGTTAAACAAGGGCTATTGATTGCCACCATTCAACCTACGACTGATAATCAAGCGCAGCGGTATGCTGCTATCGTAATGGCAAAAGGTCGAGACAGTGCCTTTAATCCCAACGCTCAACAGCAACAATTAACCGCCCTTGAAAAGGCCTTTAACGCTGTACACTCTCAAAATCAGCATATTGAAATGATTAAAGCTGGGGCGCTATTTCATGCTGCTGCGGCAACTGAAAACGCCAAGCAAGAAGTCTCTAGCATTGGTCTGTTGTCGTTAATTGGTGTCATTGGCTTAGTCTGGCTGGCATTTCGCTCGGTGATGCCACTGACTATCGCCGTAATAACAGTCAGTAGCAGCATGCTATTCGCTGTGGTTGCCACCAGCGTTATTTTTGGCGAACTGCATCTACTCACGTTAGTGTTTGGTACTAGCCTAATTGGGATCTCAATCGACTACTGCTTTCACTACTACTGCGAACGCTTAAATGAACCACAAGCGAGCAGCGATAGCGTTATTCGGCAGATTTTCACCGCGGTAAGTTTGGCGCTACTGAGTAGTATTATTGCCTATGGTGCCTTAGGGTTAGCGCCGTTTCCCGGGATGCAGCAGGTAGCGGTATTTTGTGCTGCGGGCTTGATTGGGGCGTATCTCACCTTGTTACTCGCCTACCCCGTTATTGCCGCAAGTCCATTGCGGGATGCTAGCCGAGCGCTCGAACTAGCCCAGCGCTATCAAACATTCATACTCGCGAGATTTACTCCCACACACTTATTAAGCAAGCTATTACTTACCACTGCCGCAATTGTGTTTATTGTTACCGGATTATTCCGACTCAGTAGCGATGACGATATAAGACAACTACAACATACGCCAACAGATATTCAAGCAGAAGAAGACCAGCTACGCCAACTATTAAGCGGCGGCACAGATAACCAATTTCTGTTAGTTAGTGGCACAACAGAAGAACAAGTTAAGCAGCAACTTGAACTGCTTGAACCGGTTTTACAGCAGGCAGAGCAAAACAAACTGATTGGCAACCATTTAAGTCTGAGTCGCTTCCTTCCAAGCCATGCAAGCCAAGCGCAAAACTATCAGTTACAGAGTGAAATCTATATTGAACATTTAGATGAGATCCTGACTCAGCTGGGTTTAGAACACGAGCTTAAAGCTGAACTCGTCAACGACTACCTCGCGGCGAAAAATCAGTTTATCAATGCCGGCAGTTTCTTAAATCATCAAGCAGGAGCAGGCTTTAAGCCCTTATGGTTAATGCCTGAACATACCTCAGGCTCAAGTGAGTATGGCGCTATCGTTCTGCTTGGCGGTATCACCAACTTAGATAAGTTTGCCGCTCTCTTTGAGGACAATGATCATGTCCAACTGGTTGACAAGGTCGCAGACATATCTGAAGTGATGGGGCATTATCGTCAGCTTACTTTAGCCTTTCTTGTTATCGCACTTATCGCCGCGGGCCTGATTTTTAGCGTCCGGTTTGGTAAAAAACTCGCCGCCATCGTGATTGCTGTGCCAGCTTTAGCTGCACTGTTCACCCTTGCCTGTTTAGGTTTACTTGCTGCGCCGTTAACCCTATTTCATGCCTTAGCACTCATTTTGGTATTTGGTATTGGTGTTGATTACAGTCTATTTTTTGCCGAATCTAAGCAACAAACTCGCGGCGTGATGTTGGCGGTGTCTATGTCTGCCATCTCAACACTGTTAGCCTTTGGCTTATTGGCATTTAGCCAAACTCCGGCCATCAATGCCTTTGGCTTAACTCTATTGCTGGGCATTAGTTTTACCTTTTTACTTGCGCCTTTCATTCAAAACTTTACAAGGAAGTCCGTTAATGTCGACTGATAACGCTGTTCAGCACGATTATGCTCCTAGCCTCAATGTTGATGTCGCCATTATTGGCGCAGGCCCTTCCGGCAGTATTGCGGCAAGTCTGTTACACGCCCAAGGTAAGCGGGTAGTGGTACTTGAAAAGCAACACTTTCCGCGTTTTTCGATTGGTGAAAGCTTGCTGCCTTGTTGTATGACAGTCATTGAACAAGCCAATATGCTCGCTGCGGTTGAACAAGCCGGCTTCCAATTTAAAAACGGCGCTGCATTTAAGTACCGAGACAAATACACCCAATTTGATTTTACCGATAAGTTTACCTCTGGACCGGGCACCACTTTTCAAGTTGAGCGCGCCAACTTTGACAAACTACTTGCAGATGAAGCGCAAAAACAGGGCGTAGACATTCGCTACGGTCACAGTGTTGAGTCAATAGAGCTGCAGGCTGAGCCAAAACTGGTATTGATAAATGAGCAAGGCCAACAGCAAATCGTCAACGCCCAGTTTGTTCTCGATGCCAGCGGCTTTGGTCGAGTGCTACCAAGGTTGTTAGATCTTGAAAAGCCATCAAGCCTGCCAAGCCGCAGCGCGGTGTTTAATCATATTAGAGACAATATCACTGATAAAAACTTTGACCGTAACAAGATTTTGATCAGCGTCCATCCTGACAACCAAGATATTTGGTACTGGTTGATCCCATTCAGTGACGGGCGCTGCTCAGTCGGTGTCGTAGGTAAAGCCGAGCAACTTGAAGGCTTAACCACAGATGACTGCGATTTAAATCAAGTACTCACAACCATGATTAACCAAGAGCCAGGCTTAAAACAATTGCTAGCAAATGCAGAGTTAATCAACCAGTCGGCTTTATTGAAAGGCTATTCAGCCAATGTCAGCACCTTAGCAACCGATAAGTTTGCCTTGCTGGGCAATGCCGGTGAGTTTTTAGATCCGGTATTTTCATCAGGTGTTACCATTGCCATGCAGTCAGCCTCTATGGCAACAAAAGCACTCATTAAGCAGCTCGATGGCCATCAAGTTGACTGGGATCAAGAGTACGCAGCCCCCTTAATGAAAGGTGTAGATACCTTTAGAACATACGTTGAAGCTTGGTATGACTGCCGCTTTCAAGATGCTATCTTCTTTGACGACCCCGATCCTAAGGTTAAACAGATGATTTGCTCCATCCTCGCAGGCTATGCTTGGGATGACAACAATCCATTTGTTAGTGAATCAAAACGCCGTTTAGATATGGTAGTAGAGCTATGCCGCAGTTAAGTATTGGTTTATGTTTTTTGATAGCGTTATTGCTGTTATCTGGCTGTAGCCAAACCCTAACGCGGCAAACCTGTGTAACACTCGCGCCCGAGGTCAGCTACTGTCTTGCACCTATTAATCAGCAAGTGCTAGGCTCAGCTCAACAAACCATTAGTGCAATGCAAAAAGCCAGCATTAATACCCAAGCTAGCCAACATGAGCTACTGACTCAGTTAGAGCTTAACCAGCAGCAACTGACCTTAGTTGGCCTTGCGCCGCTTGGGCAAGCACTATTTACCCTTAACTACGATGGCCACAATCTGATTAGTGAGCAAAGCCAACTGTTGGGGGAGCAATTCAAGGCGGAATATTTGCTGGCGATAATGCAGCTCATTTACTGGCCGGATAATAGTGTTAACCAGTACTTACAAGGCGCTACAATAACTCGCTATCAGTGTGATACCGCTTTGTGTCGAGGGGTATTTTTTGCTAAAAGTAACCCCAATTATCAAGCCGATAATCAGCAAGCACTAATCACTATCCGCTATAGTGATTTAACGCCGTGGCAAGCCGAGGTTGAACTTAATATTCCAGCGGCTAATTTTCAGCTAAATATTAGCCCTCTTTAACCCTAATTGGTGGTAATAACAGTGAACTCCGCAACAGCTATCGCAATCACCCATCTTGGTTTATGCACGCCATTAGGGCAAACACCGCAATCTGTGCGCGACAACTTAGTTGCTGGCAGCACCGAGGGTATGCATTGGCGTGACGATCTGCTTTTTGATCGTTCTGTACTTGTCGGCCAAGTCGATAGCCCGCTACCTAAAATACCGAGCAGACTTAAACGCTTTGATACCCGCAACAATCAGCTCACCTTGCTGATTGCTCAGCAAATTGAAGCGGCAATTATGACGGCGAAAGCTCAATATGGCAGCCATCGTATTGGTATTATCCTCGGCACTAGTACCTCAGGTATTGCCACTGGCGAGCAGGCATTAGCGCAACTGCAAGCAGATGGCCAATTCCCAGAAGATTATGATTACGCCAAGCAAGAGCTCGGTGATACCAGTCAGTTCTTGCAAGCTTACTTCGAGCTAAATGGCCCTTGCTACACGGTATCCACCGCTTGTTCTTCAAGCGCCAAAGTGTTTGCCAGTGGCCAACGCTTAATTGATGCGAACATCTGTGACATGGTGATTGTTGGCGGGGTTGATACTCTGTGTAAACTCACCTTAAATGGTTTTTACTCATTAGAATCTATCTCTAACGGCCACTGCCAACCCTTTAGCGTCAACCGTGATGGCATCAATATTGGTGAAGGCGGCGCACTGTTTACTCTTGAAAGAGCAACGGCAGACAATCATATCCTCTTCAGTGGCATAGGAGAGTCTAGCGATGCTCACCATATCTCAGCACCACATCCTGAAGGGCAAGGCGCTATAGCCGCCATGCAAGCTGCACTAGAGATGGCTAATCTTCGCCCCGAGCAAATTGATTACCTCAATTTACACGGCACCGCGACACCTAAGAATGACGCAATGGAGAGCCGAGCGGTGCAGCAAGTATTTCAATCGCACTTACCAGCTTGTAGCTCGACTAAACCATTAACAGGCCATACGTTGGGTGCTGCCGGTGCGATTGAAGCAGCATTTTGCTATCTGCTACTGAGTGATTACAATAAGCCACAATATTTGCCGCCGCAGGTTTGGGATCAACAAGCGGATCCTGATAACCCGAGCTTAGCGCTGGTAAGCGCCAATACACAGGCTAAAATTCAGCATGTGATGAGCAATTCATTTGCATTTGGCGGCAGCAATGCCAGTGTGATATTTAGTCGCTTAACAGTCCCTTGTGACGCAAAAGAGAGAGCTTAAGATGTTTAATGCCAAAGCACTTGCCGAGCAAGATGTCGCTGACTTTATTCCCCACCGCGAGCCGATGATTTTAATAAGCAAGCTATTAGCCCATGGCGAAGATACCTTGCTGACACAAACGGATATCAGTGCCAGCAGCCCCTATTTTGATAACAAGCTAAATGGCGTGCCTAATTATGTAGGCATTGAATATATGGCACAAAGCATAGCGGCATTAGCAGGTGTTGAAGCCCATATGCGCAACGACATTATTCGGGTTGGCTTTTTACTCGGTAGCCGCAAACTGCAGATGCATATTAGCCATTTTGCAGCAGGTCAAAGCTATCAAACCCGAGTCACACGCTTATATCAAGAAGACAGCGGTTTGGCCGTTTTTGACTGCCAAATTTTGCACAATCAAGTTGTGGTAGCCGAAGCAAACGTTAACGTGTTTCAACCACAAGACACCCAAGCCTATATCGCTGACGCAACTCAATAGTTTTACACCGTAGTCGAGCCAATATAATAACCACAGCTGACGATTACGCAGGGAGCAATAAGATGACAAAAAGAGTATTAATCACAGGTTCAAGCCGAGGCATAGGTAAAGCTATCGCCCTTAAACTTGCGGCCTCGGGGCATGATATCGCCATGCATTTTCACAGTAACCAAGATGCGGCAAATGCCACTCGAGCAGAGCTAGAGCTGTTAGGTGTTCAGGTCAGCTGTTTACAATTTGATATTGGTGACAGAGCCGCTGTCAAACAGGCCATTGAACAAGATATCGCGCAACACGGCGCATACTACGGTGTGGTACTCAATGCCGGTATTAATGCTGACACCGCTTTTCCGGCGATGACTGAAACCGAATGGGACAGTGTCGTGCACACCAATCTTGATGGTTTTTACAATGTTATTCATCCGACAGTTATGCCTATGGTGCAGTCACGCCAAGGTGGCCGTATTATCACTCTTGCGTCAGTCTCAGGGATTGCGGGTAACCGTGGTCAAGTCAACTACAGTGCCTCAAAAGCAGGTATTATTGGTGCAACCAAAGCCCTATCATTAGAGCTAGCTAAGCGAAAGATCACTGTCAACTGCATTGCACCGGGCTTAATTGAAACGGATATGGTCAGCGACATTCCTAAAGATATGGTCAACACCTTAGTGCCTATGCGCCGCATGGGTAAGCCCGCAGAGATTGCCGGACTGGCCAACTACTTAATGTCTGACGACGCAGCCTATATTACTCGCCAAGTCATTTCGGTAAACGGAGGCATGGTATGAGTCAGGCATCATTGCCGCGCCGCGTAGTGATCACAGGTATTGGCGGGATCTCGGCCTTAGGCCACGACTGGCCAAGCATAGCTGCCAGCCTAAAAGCCCAAAAGAACTGTGTCGTACGCATAGATGAATGGGATAGGTTTGCCGATCTACATACTCGTTTAGCGGCGCCAGTGACCGACTTTGAAGTACCGAGTCATTATAAACGAAAAAAAATTCGCTCCATGGGTCGTGTCTCTATTATGGCGACTCGCGCTAGCGAACTGGCGCTAATTGATGCCAACTTACTTAATGACCCTGTTGTGACTTCTGGTGCTATGGGGATAGCTTATGGCTCTTCAACCGGCAGTACCGACCCGATTATCGCCTTTGGCGATATGCTCAAAGACGGTGATATGTCTGGGGTTACTGCAACCAGTTACATCCGTATGATGGCGCACACAACAGCAGTCAATGTTGGGGTATTCTTTGGACTAAAAGGCCGAGTACACACCACCAGCAGTGCCTGTACATCGGGTAGCCAAGGCATAGGTTATGCCTATGAAGCGATTAAGTATGGCCAGCAAGATTTAATGCTTGCTGGCGGTGGTGAAGAACTGTGCCCAACCGAAGCGGTTGTGTTCGATACCTTGTTTGCCACCAGCACACAAAACGATGCGCCGAATGAAACGCCACGCCCATTTGATAAAGGCCGCGATGGTTTAGTGATTGGGGAAGGTGCCTGCACCTTAGTGCTGGAAGAGCTGGAGCATGCTCAAGCTCGCGGCGCAAAAATCTACGCTGAAATCGTCGGCTTTGGTACCAATGCTGACGGCTTACATGTAACTCAACCCAATAGCGAAACCATGGAAGTGGCCATTCGCTTAGCCTTAAAAGATGCAGCGATAACCCCTGATAAGATTGGTTATATTAATGCCCATGGCACGGCCACTGATCGTGGTGATATCGCCGAAACTCAAGCGACTAACGCCGTCTTTGGCTCAGCACAGCCAATCTCGTCAATTAAGAGCTATACCGGACACACTCTCGGTGCTTGTGGCGCGTTAGAGGCGTGGTTCAGCATAGAGATGATGAATGAAGGCTGGTTCGCACCAACCCTAAACCTAACAGAGATAGATCCTGAGTGTGGGGAGCTAGATTACATCAAAGATGAGATCCGTTTGCTTGAAACTGATTACGTGATGAGTAATAACTTCGCCTTTGGCGGTATCAATACTTCACTCATCTTTAAGCGCTGGCAGGATTAATTAAAAAGCCTCCACTTGGGAGGCTTTTTAATATTTGAGTCTAGCTTTTAGGTACGCTGACATAAAGCCCTGAAAAGCTCGCACAGAGTTTATCTTGGCAATAAAGCTCAACCTCTAAACCGAGTTTCACTCGACGCCCTTGGGTCAACTTAGTTAAATCAGCCTCTGGCCAACGCACCTTAGCAATAGGCTTGTTATCAATAGGGGCAAGATAGCGCACGCTAGCATCTGCTAATACAATGTCACCATCGACACCAGCTAACTGCTGTTGCAGCCATAACATGCCCCAACCTGTCAGTGTCATCAAAGTATAAATACTGCCAGCAAACATAGTGTTATGCAGGTTGATATTAGGAGCGAGTGGTGCAGTTACGCTGAAGCCTTCTGCATCAAATGCCAAAGGGGTAATCTGCATAAATTCACTCACAGGTATGGTCTGATGCCATGTCTGCTGTAGTTGTTCAAGCAAGGTTTTCAGCTGTGATGTCATGCCCACTTCCTTTGACTACTAACTCGTTTGATGCCATTGCCGATATAGGCAACTAGCGCTACACCTGCAAGTTAAAGGTTACTGGGCCATCATTTAATAGAGAGACTTTCATATCTGCGGCAAATTGGCCTGTTTGAGTATTCACGCCTTTTGACTGACAGAAATCAACAAATGCGTTATACAGCTCGCGAGCTTGATCTGGCGTACCTGCGCCAGAAAAACTTGGACGTAAACCGCGGCTAGTATCAGCAGCTAAAGTGAATTGTGATACCACTAATAAACTGCCACCCGCTTGCTCAAGATTAAGGTTCATCTTGCCATTTTCATCAGAAAATACGCGGTAACTCATTACCTTAGTCGCAAGCTTTTGCATCTTCTCGATATCATCACCTTGCTCAACCCCCAGCAATACTAATAGCCCTTTGCCGATCTCGCCGATAGTTTCCCCTTCAACCACTACTTTTGCTTCACTTACACGTTGGATCAAGGCAATCACGTACAATACTCTCCGATAAAAAAATAAATAGAAAATGAAAAAGCGAAGACGAAAGCTTCGCTTTAAAACTAGGTTCTAGGTTCTAGGTTCTAGGTTCTAGGACGCTTCGCTTCGAGGACCTAGGACCTAGGACTTTTCTTAGCCCTTCCTAGGACCTTTCTTAGCTCTTCCTAAGACCTAGGACCTTCTTTAAGTCGACTGAATATTCTGCATCACCGGAATAGGCTTAATCACATCTTCAGCACCTTCAGGCATCGACTGTCCGACTTGGCGTAAGCCTTCGTCAATCCACAATATAAAGCGACGGATCTCTTCCATGCTAATAGTATCAACAAAAGTTGCTGCACCTTGTACTTGGATCACAGCACCGTTATCGCGTACAACAAACTTAGCAAAGTTCAGCTTCTGATTAAGCGTGCCGATCATAAACAGCATCTCTTTGCTGCCAACATACTTAGGGTGAATCGCATAGAAACGGTTCATCATAATGCGATCGATACCATCGGGGTTAATGCTCGGCTGCAGAATGAACTGGCTATTATCAAAGTTTACTGCAACCCCATTTGGGCCGGCTCTAGAAGCTAAATAGTTTTTACTTAATAGGGCCTCAAGTAACTTAGTTGTCGCATCTTCATTAGACAAGCCACCTAGCTCAACACTTTCAGGCGCCAACACGCTAGTCTCATTGTTGGCGGTATTATCTGTAGCAGTACAAGCACCTAGACTCATGACTAAGCCTGCAAGAATAAGTTTTTTCATAGAATCTATGTTTCCTTGTTTATTGTTTGGCCATTTCCCGTATGGCGTTTATTACCGCTTTGGCCATCTTAGCATCGGCTAAAGCATGATACCCACCTTTAATCTCGGTCACTGTCAGCAATGGGGTTTGCTGTTGTTGCAAAAAATTTTTTAGCAATTTCATTGGACAAACCCAATCAAACTCACCTTGTAAAATGTGGGTTCGACATTGGATCAGCGGCGTTTGTTGAGACAGCTTTGCAAATGCACCAAAGTAGTTGTTAGCTACATAATAAAGCTCAATGCTTGCTAAAGACTGACTGAACGCGGTATTTCTACTTTTAAACATATGACACGGATAGGCTAACGTCATCTCCCAACGTTGCCAACGCATAGCAAACTCTTGCCGTATATCAGCACATTGATGATTTAATCCTGCTCGGTACTCCGCAAACAATTGGACTAAATCAACATCAGCATCACAGCGACCTGTAAATTGCTGGTAGTGCTTTTTAAATACACTGGCGGCAACGGACTGACCATAAAGAGCTGCAATACCATCATCACTAGGAATAAACAGCCCCCATAACACCTGTGATAGCACTCGACTTGGGTAATATGCAGAGTAGATAAGCGCTAATGTTGCACCAAATGAACCACCTGCAAGCATCCAGCGTGAAATATTGAGCCAACATCTAACCGACTCAATATCACTGAGTAAATGCTGTAAAGTATTATGCTTAAGCTCACCACGTGGACGAGAACGCCCAGCCCCACGCTGATCGAGTAAAATGACGTGGTAAATTGAAAGATCAAATAATGCTAGATCGGCAATCGAACATCCCGCACCTGGACCACCGTGCAAATAAAGGATCGGGATGCCGTCTGGATTGCCGTATTGAGCCACATAAATCTGGTGCCCTTGGCCGACATTAAGCCAGTTTTGACGAATGAGTTTTGCTTGAGAAGTCGGCACTAGCCTTTGCTTGCCTCACTTTTACCGCTCGGTGTTACATCATGAGAGCTAATATCCTCACCTCCTGAGCCTTGCGCCACTTTTTCCGCTGGGCTCTCTGCGGCTCGAGTAATGCCATCCACCTCGACCTCTTTAGCAGCTACGGCTTTCTCACGGATTAACTTACACTCATGCAGGTACTCAGGCAGCCCGGCGGTGATCTCTGCGCCAACAAGCACTATCACCCAAGAAACATATACCCAGACAAATAAAATCGGAATAGTTGCTAATGCGCCATAAATGGCTTCGTAACTAGGAAATTGCGTCACATAAAAAGCAAAGCCTTTCTTACCTAACTCAAATAACATGGCTGCCACTAATGCACCGAGTAAAGCGTGCAGAAACTTAACCTTTTTAATAGGCACCACCATGTAAAGTAGTAAAAAAGCCGCAACCGAGAACAACATCGGCAAACGCTCAATTAATAACGGCACTACACCAGAAAGCTCACCATCACTAAATAGCTTTAACGACACTAAATACGACGTCGCAACCAAACTTGCACCGACTAATACCGGACCTAAAGTTAATACCATCCAATACATTGAAAACGACACCGCTGCTTGGCGCTTTTCTTTAGTACGCCATATACTGTTAAGCGCCTTATCGATTGCCGAGATCAGCATTAACGCCACCACCATAAGTGCCGCAATACCTACGCTAGTGCCCTTAGAAGCATTGGCAACAAACTCGTTAATGTAAATCTGCACTGTGTCGCCTGCGGCAGGCAAGAAGTTGTCATACACAAAAGCTTCAAGCTTTTCACGAATACCGGAAAATACTGGAAAGGCTGACAACATAGAAAACATAACGGCGACAATTGGCACCAAAGACAGCAAGGTCACATAGGCCAAATGCCCCGCTTTAATATTGACTTGATCCTCTTTAAAACGGCTGAGTAGATGCAGGGCAAAAGCCCAAATACTCAACAAAAAAGAACGAAGCTGATTCATCACCATGTTATTTTTCACTTGTTACTCTTGATTCTGTTAAAGTTAGTCTTATAAATGCCTATATTGGTACAATAAAGCTTATAACCTTCTCTTTACAAGCATAAGGATTGAATTGATGTCACAACAAGGATCTGCAGGCAATGTTATTGCCGCTATTGCGAGCTTTTTCTTCCCAGGGCTTGGACAATTAGTTCAAGGACGTATTCTTGCCGCCTTAGTTTTCTGTATCGTCGCTGTTGTTGGTTACGCACTGTGGTGGCTAATTGTTCCGGCTATCATAGGTGCTATTGCTCATCTATGGAGTATTATCGATGCAGCGAAATTCCGCTCATAGTAACTCACTCAATTTGGGGAATAACTAACGATGAAAAAATTAATTACCACGGCGATATTGAGTACTAGTTTGCTACTTGGTGGCTGTCAAAGTGCCTACTACGGTGCGATGGAGAAAGTGGGCTACCATAAGCGTGACATAATGGTTGACCGAGTTGAAGATGCCAAAGAATCTCAAGAGGAAGCGCAACAGCAATTTAGCTCTGCATTAGAAGAGATGCAGGCGCTGCTCAACCATGACGGTGGCGATCTTGAAAGCGCATACAACAAGGCTAAAGATGAATACGAATCTGCCCAAGATGCCGCTGATGATGTGACAAGCCGTATCGACAAAGTTGAAGATGTCGCTGAAGCGCTGTTTGACGAATGGCAGTCTGAAATAGGCGAAATAAGCAAAGCGAGTCTTCGTCGCAACAGTGAATCTAAACTAAAAGAAACTCGCCGCTCTTACACTCAACTGGTGAAAAGCATGCGCCGTGCTGAAAGCAAAATGGAGCCAGTGTTAACAGCAATGAAAGACAATATGCTGTATCTAAAGCACAACCTAAACGCACAAGCTATCGGCGCGATTAAAGGTGAGTTTGCCAGCCTACAGACTGACATTTCCGGCTTAATCAAAGAGATGAACAAGTCTATTGATGAATCCAACAAGTTTATCGCTTCATTAGAAAACAAATAAGCATTAACTAAAGTGCGGTTCCTAAGCGATTCAGCTTAGGAGCCAAACTTGTGAGCCGTCACCGCATTTTTACTATTCCATTAGTAAAATTCTGATCTTCTGCACAAGCTAATTAGCATTTAAGAACTTCTGTCTAAAAAAAGTTTCACAATGGTATCAATCATCATTGAACTGATACATTTATGAGCTTCATCGAATCATTAACTCTCGCACTCGCACTCACCTACAGTGTTAGCTTGCTGTATTGGAGCGGCAAAAAATGGGGGGCGTTAATTTCTGGCGGATTATTAACCGCCGCAGTGATATCTAGCCTATATTGGCCACTGATTGTCGCCTTAGCTATCGCCGCCGTAGGAGCTGGCTTAGCCGCTAAGTTGCGCCCAGAATTAATTCAGGGACAAAGCCGAGCTAACAACTTACGTGAAGGTGTGCAGCACTTACTGGCGTTATCCATGCTTATCGTTGGCGTTCAGTTTGCGGTGAATGCTGCTTTATTAAAATCAGGGATCACTCCGTGGTTAATGCGTCCCGATGTTGGCGATGCGTTCTTACCTATCGCTGGCGGCATCGAATTAAAAGCGATTGTTAGTTTAGGTATTTGGGATAAACATCATCCCGCTGCGGCTGTGATGCTCAGCGCTGTTTTGCTGACGGGCCTGCTATGTAAGCGCGCCTTTTGTGGCTGGGCTTGTCCATTAGGGTTAGCTGGAGAATACCTTTATAAGCTACGTAAGCGCGTCATCAAACAAGAGCTAGCGCCACCCGCTTGGCTTGACTGGCCACTGCGTATGCTGAAATACCTACTACTGCTAGCACTGCTGTATATCATTATCAGCATGCCAACTATGAGCATTCCAGGTTATTTAAACAGTAATTATCATCAAATTGCCGATCTAAAAATGGCGCTGTTTTTTGTCACTCCAGGGCTCGTCACCATTATCTGTTTTGCCATCATTCTCGGTTTGGCAGCTTGGCGTCGCCAAGGCTTTTGCCGCTATATCTGCCCCTATGGTGCGTTATTAGGCTTAGTGAGTTTTTTAAGCCCGTTTAAAATCCGCCGCAATACCGAGCACTGTTTGATTGACGCAAAAGGCATGAGTTGCGACAAATGTACGCGAGCCTGCCCAGCCAGCATAAAAGTACACCAACAGATAAATGTTCGCTCAGACGAATGCCAAGCTTGTATGCGCTGTATTTCTGCTTGCCCTAAGAATGAAGCCTTACAGTTTAAAACTCGTAACGGCTGGCAACTTTCAGCACGTGGGCTCACCATTATGCTACTAACAATCATGTTCTTATTGCCACTAGTCGCTTATTTAGGCGGATTCTGGCATAGCGAAACACCAGTTGAAGCAAGAATGTATTTAATCCAGCATTTAGACAAAATTGGTCATTAATTAACAATACAATGCTAAAACACAAAGTGCGCATAAGGCGCACTTTGCTTATCAGCCAAAGCACTAATACTAATTGGTATAACAGAATGTAAAGCGCTGCCTACGCGGTGTACCTTTGCCATATGAATTGTTACTCTGTGCTGAAATTGAATTGTATTTAGGTCTACATGGAATCGTCGACACCAACACACTCCCCCCAGAATGGACGCAATGCCAACCTTGATGCTATCCGCGGCATAGCTGTATTAGGTATTTTGTTTCTCAATATTTACTATTTCGGTAATGGCTACCTAGGCTACACCAATCATGCTGTGATCCCTTGGTACGATAATCTTATTGATATCTTTAATAGCTTTTTCTTAGAAGCGCGATTTTTAACCCTATTCTCAATCCTATTTGGCGTAGGGCTCGCGATTCAAATTGATAAAGTTATTGATGAAAACCAAGCCAATAAGGTGAGATCTAGGCTCAAATGGTTGACACTTTTTGGCCTATTACATGGCATTTTCATCTGGTTTGGCGATATCTTATTTACCTATGGTCTGGCTGGACTCGTGGCGCTCTGTTATATCAAGCAGCCACTACAGCCAATGCTCAATAAAGCACGATTATTTTTACTCATTGGCTTTGGCAGCATGTTTATCATCGCCGCACTCTTAAATGAGCCGCTACTCGAAAGAGGCAGTGTTGAAGCCCTTGCTCACCAGCAAATTTGGAGCGGAGGCTACACAGAGCAGCTGATTGAGCAATTTAGCCTATTTTTGGCTATCGCTATTAGCACTCCACTCTCAAGTATGTGGTATATGGCAGGGTTGATGCTATTAGGAGTGTACCTATACCGTACTGGCGTATTTGAATTGGGTTTTGATCGTAAACCATTGTTATTACTGGTTGTTGTAGCACTATTGCTATCAACTGTAGATAGCATATTTACCCTAGCGGGTTCGCCACTTTTACAAAGCTTAAGCCCTGCAATAGTATTGATTAGCGCACTGCCTACTGCGCTGGTTTATATTCACTTCGTGGTTAAAATATGCCAAAACAACAGCAATATTCTCGCTCCATTTCAACGAGTTGGACGCTTAGCATTTAGCCTATATATCCTGCAGTCCATTGTGATGGTATTGCTATTTAGATACTTGGCGCCAACGTTAGTATTAAGCCTTGATAGACCAGGTTACGTAGCTATAGCAATTGCGTTTTCAGTGCTACAACTGCTGCTTGCCCACCTTTACTTACGCCGGTTTAATCAAGGACCGCTTGAGTGGTTATGGCGTAAATTGGTCGACATGAGTCACAAACCAACACCAGCAAAGTCAACGGGCGGTGCGCCGTATTAACCAGCTCGCTAGCGATTAAAAACAAAAGCCCTGAGTTGTGGCTCAGGGCTTTAGAAACTAAGGCTTATACCAATTAGTATAAAGATTTTTAACTACACCTTTAATGCGCGTGCTTTTATCTCAGGTGCTGCAATTGCATCTTGAGCACGAATAAGCTGCAGCTCATAAGCGCCTTGATTAAAGGTTTCTAGCAATACTGCGTCAACTGACGCATTGGTGCGTTCAAATGCCTCTACAGCATCATAACCAGCCTGTAAGTTGGCTAACATCAAGCCGCTGATCAAATCACCTACACCCACTGGTTGTTTTGCAAATTCATACAATGGTCGCGACACTAAATAATTGCCATCTTGAGTGACCAGCAACATCTCAAACTGCTCTTTGCTGGTTGCAGCTTTTGCAAGGTGCTTAACCACAACCATCTGCAGCCCTTGTGCTAACAAACTCTGACAAGCCTTAATTACTTGCTCTAGGTTGTGCAGCTCTGTGTCTGTTAAGGTTTCTAGCTCTAACAAGTTAGGCGCAATAATATCGGCAACAGCCAAAGCTTGAGTCTTTAGAAACTCTTGCACGCCCGGTGACACAATACAGCCCTTTTCAGGGTGCCCCATAACGGGATCGCAAAAGTAGATAGCCTTAGGATTAAGCGCTTTCATTTTGTTAACCGCTGCAGCAATCTCACCGCCCTGCTCTGCACTACCTAAATAGCCGCTTAATAGTGCATCACAATGTTGCAACTCTCCGATATTATCTAAGCCTTGCACCAAATCAGTGATCTGCCCTACTGGCATAATCATGCCGCTCCAACCTTGTGCATATTGAGTATGATTTGAAAACTGCACTGTATTAATCGGCCAAACTTCCATTCCTAAACGACGCATTGGGAATACGGCGCTGCTATTACCCGCACAGCCAAATACCACATGAGATTGAATGGATAAGATCCGCTTCATTGGTCACTACCTTTACTTTTGTTAGCGATATAAATTAATAGGGCTAGATAGCCAATGTGATTATCAGCTATCTGAAATTTTGCCGATTATAGCAACTAGACTAAATTAGTATTCTCAAACTTAATCAGCTTGTGAGCTATTTTGCAGTTATTGGGAGCTTAAGGTTTAACTATGCTGTTAACTCCCTGCCAGCCTCTGATAAGCTGACTAAATGTATTACAACAAAAAGCCCCGAGCACATACATGCTCAGGGCTTTTAGATTATAACTTTCAGCTTAGAAGCTAAAGAGTATTAACCTGCATCTTTCGCAGCACGACCAGCGCGCTTACGATCGTTTTCAGTTAGGTGACGCTTACGAACACGAATGCTCTCTGGCGTTACTTCTACTAACTCGTCATCATCGATGAACTCTAGCGCTTGCTCAAGTGTCATCTGGATATGCGGAGTTAGTACTTGAGCTTCGTCAGTACCAGACGCACGCATGTTAGTTAGCTGCTTACCTTTCAAACAGTTAACTGTTAGGTCGTTTGCACGAGCATGAATACCAATAACTTGGCCTTCATAAACTTCTGCAGCGTGACCAATCATTAGACGACCACGATCTTGTAGACCGAATAGTGCGAAAGTCAGTGCCTTACCCGTTGCGTTAGAGATCAACACACCGTTTTGACGTTGACCAATTTCACCACCTTTGAATGGACCATAGTGGTCAAATGAGTGGTAAATTAGACCAGTACCAGAAGTCGCTGTCATGAATTCAGTTTGGAAACCGATTAGACCACGGCTAGGAATGATAAAGTCGATACGTACACGACCCTTACCATCTAACTGCATGTCTTTCATGTCACCCTTACGGATACCTAGCTTTTCAATCACAGCGCCTTGGTGCTCTTCTTCAACGTCAACTGTTAACGTTTCGAAAGGCTCACATTTAACACCGTCAATCTCTTTAACGATAACTTCTGGACGAGAAACAGCTAGCTCGTAACCTTCACGACGCATGTTTTCGATCAAGATAGATAGGTGAAGCTCACCACGACCCGATACGCGGAAACGATCTGGGCTATCTGTTTCTTCAACACGTAGCGCAACGTTGTGTACTAGTTCTTGTTGTAAACGCTCAAGGATGTTACGTGAAGTTACGTACTTACCTTCTTTACCCGCGAACGGAGAAGTGTTTACTTGGAAAGTCATTGTTAGTGTTGGTTCGTCAACAGACAATGGCGGTAGTGCTTCAACAGTTGTAGTAGCACAAATAGTATCAGAGATCTGTAACTGACCAAGACCTGTAATCGCAACGATGTCACCAGCATTTGCTTCAGTAACTTCGTGACGGTCTAGACCCATGTAACCTAATACTTGGCCAACTTTACCGTTACGCTTCTTACCTTCAGCATCGATGATAGTCACTTGCTGGTTAGTCTTAACGCTACCACGCTTGATACGACCAACACCGATAACACCTACGTATGAGTTGTAGTCCAGCTGCGAAATTTGCATCTGGAAATCACCTTCAGCGTCAGCATCTGGTGAAGAAACTTTTTCAATGATCGTTTCGAATAGCGGAGTCATATCTTCGCTAACTTCGTCTGGATCTAGAGAAGCAAAACCGTTTAGTGCAGAAGCATAAACGATTGGGAAGTCTAGCTGCTCATCAGTCGCACCTAAGTTGTCGAATAGATCGAATACTTGGTCGATAACCCAATCAGGGCGAGCGCCTGGACGGTCAATCTTGTTGATAACAACGATTGGCTTTAGGCCTTGAGCGAATGCTTTCTTAGTTACGAAGCGAGTTTGTGGCATTGGACCATCAACAGCGTCAACAAGTAGCAATACACAGTCAACCATAGATAGAACACGTTCTACCTCACCACCAAAGTCGGCGTGGCCTGGAGTATCAACGATGTTGATACGGTAATCGTTCCACTTGATGGCAGTGTTCTTGGCCAGAATCGTGATACCACGTTCTTTTTCAAGATCATTTGAATCCATCACCCGCTCAGCGGCTTCTCCTCGAGACTCAAGGGTTCCTGACTGCGCCAGCAACTTATCAACCAAGGTAGTCTTACCATGGTCAACGTGTGCAATAATGGCGATGTTACGTAAATTCTCTAACACGGCTAAACCTCTTACCATCGGTATATAAATAGGGGGGATTTGCAGCTCACTAAAACCAGTTTAGTATAGTAGTTGCAATAAAAAGCGTGACATTCTACTCTAGCTCGGCGTTATCTCACAGGATTATTTTTAACCAATCGTTAAAAATAACTCTTTTGCATCGGTTTTTTTCGCCTTAACGTCCGATTTTTATACACTTTTATTGTAATTTGGCTATGTGACACTATTTAGTGCTCGTCATTTTAATTTTCCGCTCCACCCAAGTTAAACCGATTTTAATACCCATTTTTGATGCCAAAGTGGCGTAACTAGACACTGTCTTTAATTTCAATAAGTGTTATTAAAAATTCAATGCGATTTCCTTGACTTACACCCTATAAAATTACATCCCCCTTCGCTATTCTCACTAGTCGGCTTGGCACCTAGATAAAACCATAGTATCTGCAACTGCACCGTATTGGCGCGCGCACCATAAAGATCCATAACGCGCACCAAAACAGTGCACCCTGATTTATCTATTGCCCCCCACAAAACACCAAACACATATTATTCAGATAGTTACAAGTTTGGCACGACTCTAGCTTTACTAATGACAGATTCGCGTTAAGCGCTAAATATTGAAAGATAAAACAAAGGGACAACCCTTTGCCCTACTCGGAGATTTGAGAATGTCAGCAGAATCAGTTTTACAACAACTAAAAGAACTAGAAGTTAAGTTTGTTGATCTACGTTTTACCGATACCATTGGTAAAGAACAACACGTTTCAATTCCTACTCATCAAGTTGATGCTGACTTCTTCGAAGACGGTAAAATGTTCGATGGCTCTTCAATTAAAGGTTGGAAAGGCATTAACGAATCAGACATGGTATTGATGCCTGATCCAGATAGCTTTGTACTTGACCCTTTCACTGCCGAAACTACAGCTAACATCCGTTGTGACATTCTAAACCCTGGCACAATGACAGGTTACAACCGTGACCCTCGTTCTATTGCTAAGAAAGCTGAAGACTACCTACGTTCAACAGGTATTGCTGACACTGTATTGATTGGTCCAGAGCCAGAGTTCTTCCTATTTGATGATGTTAAGTACAGCGCAGACATGTCTGGTTGTTTCTACAAAGTTGATGCTGAAGAAGCAGCATGGAACTCAGCAACTAGCTACGAAGATGGCAACAAAGGTCACCGTCCAGGCGTAAAAGGCGGTTACTTCCCAGTAGCACCAGTTGACTCTTCACAAGATATCCGTAGTGCGATGTGTTTAGTACTAGAAGAGATGGGCCAAGTAGTAGAAGCACATCACCATGAAGTGGCGACAGCAGGTCAAAACGAAATCGCAACTCGCTTTAACACACTAACACTTAAGGCTGACGAAGTTCAGGTACTTAAGTATGTTGTTCATAACGTTGCTCATGCTTACAACAAGACTGCGACATTTATGCCTAAGCCAATCGTTGGTGACAACGGTAGCGGCATGCACGTACATCAGTCTCTAGCAAAAGACGGTGTTAACCTATTTGCTGGTGACAAGTACGGCGGGCTAAGCGAAACAGCACTATTCTACATTGGTGGTATCATTAAGCACGCTCGCGCAATTAACGCATTTGCTAACCCATCAACTAACTCATACAAGCGTCTTGTACCGCACTTTGAAGCGCCAGTAATGCTTGCATACTCTGCAGCTAACCGCTCTGCTTCTATTCGTATCCCAGTGGTACCAAGCGCTAAAGCACGTCGCATCGAAATTCGTTTTGGTGACCCAGTTGCGAACCCATACTTAGCGTTCTCTGCAATGCTAATGGCGGGCCTTGACGGTATCCAAAACAAGATCCACCCAGGTGAGGCAATGGATAAAGATCTATACGATCTTCCTGCTGAAGAAGCAGCTGAAATCCCAACAGTTGCAACTTCACTAGAAAATGCACTTGAGTGCCTAGATGCTGACCGTGAGTTCTTAACTCGTGGTGACGTTTTCACTAACGACTTTATCGATTCTTATATCGCTCTTAAGTCTGTAGATGTTGAGCGCATCAACCAAACAACTCACCCAGTAGAATTCGAGCTTTACTACAGCTTGTAATCCTCTCTACTGACCAGCTAAACGCCTGTGCGGTTAGCTTTAAAGCCCTAAACAGTGATGTTTAGGGCTTTTTTATTACAGCAATAAAAAACAATATAAATCAACAAATTAAAAATATGACACTCGAAGTGTCATATGCCTTTTTTATGCCTGTCATATCCATGGCGCAGTATAGCTCGGCTATTTATGCTGCACTTGCTCTCGTTAACCGCAACTGTCAACATAACGAGGCAACAGTATGGAACGCTCAATCAAACACCACAAAATGGATAGTCAAATGCAGCATGTGACAATCAACAATGGCTACTGGTATTACTTTAATGATCAGGAGCTACGCATCACCGCCCACGGCTCTGGCTACTCGGGCAAAGAAACAGTCTACCTTAATGATGAAGTCGTTAGTGATAAACGCAATTTAGGTATGCGCAGCAGTCATAAGTTTCGTCATCAAGACAATAACTATGAAGTGAGGTTTGAAGTTACAAGCCTACTTAAGGGAGGTGTTGAGTGCAGTTTATATCGCAACGGACAACATATTGCCACCGAGACTAAAGCCTTTCTAGACAAAAATAATAAGGCAGGTTACAAGCAAATCATTCTCTGCTTTATAGCAGGATTAGTGTTTGGCGGATTGTGCGCTTTTCTGACCCATTATTTTTTCGGGTAAACAGATATATGTTACCAGTTTACAAAGGAGCTAGCGGAGTCAGGTATGGAAGTTAACCCGGTTGCAATTAAGGCACTAAGGCAAGAAAAAGGTTGGACTCAGCAACACTTAGCAGACGCCTGCGCTATCAGCCTACGCACAGTGCAACGAGTCGAGAAACAAGGTAGTGCATCGAACGACACACTATTGGGTTTATGTGCCGTATTTGGTGTAGAGCAAAAACGGCTATTAATACTCCCAGAGCCAACAGATCCACAAATACAAGCCACGTCGCCATATCAGCACTGGATTTTACTCCTATGTACTACTTTTATTGGTGGCTGCATCGGGGCATTAATTATGTACCTGGTATTACAAAGCGCTTAGGGCTTAGGGCTTAGGGCTTAGGGCTTAGCATTAAAACTGATACACAGCGACGCGGCCATTATGTCCGGCCGCAACTAAGGTATTGTCCTCGATTGCGAGCGTAAAAAAGCCCTGTGATTCACCATTGATCAACAATGGCTTCCAGCTATAACCATGGTCATGAGATATATCCGTCGATAGCTTACCCGTAGCAATACAGATTTCTTGGTAACAGGCCATTGCTGTGCGCAAGCCGGGGGTAGTGCCAGGCGGCTTATGCCATACGTAGCCTTTGCGGTACACCATGTTGGCATCATGTTTGTCACGTTGTTGGTAATCACCACCAAACACAAATAGATCGCCTAAGGTGTTAAAAGCTAAGCCATACCCTCCTGCTGTTTGGGTATCGTCATAAAGCGCCACAGGCCGGCGACGCCAGTGCTCACCACTATCCGCGCTGCTATATGCAGAGCTACTGAACCCGCCAGAGGTAAACCATGCTCGACCAGGTTTCCCTACCACTAAGGTGTTGCCACTGGCGGCAAAAGCGACCTCTTTATCGAGCATTTCAGGTAACTCAGCTTGAGCGATACGCCGCCACGTTTGGCCGCCATCTGTGGTACGTAATATGACAAAGCTACCGTCGACAGGATCGCCTAATAATAAGCCGTTATTACGATCCCAAAAGGCGATTGAATTAAAAAAACCAAGTTCATCAGGGTTATCAAATAACAGTTGCCAGCTAAGACCCTGATTATAAGTAATGTAAAGCTTAGATAAGCCACCAGCACCGGCGCCCATCACAATCGCTGTATTAGCGTCAAATACCTCAATATCACGCAGATCAATGAACGGTAGCCCTTTAACAGACACGTCTTGCCAAGACTGACCCGCATCTTTAGAAATATATACCTGACTTTTGCTGCCTGTTACCCAAACAATACCATCTGACACCGCGCTGCCCCGAAATGAAGTATCCGCTGCAAGTGATTGAATTTTCCAATCCATCCCTGAAGCAGCAAAACTACATAGGCTAATTAACAGCATGAGTATCTTCATTAAAATCCCTTCAGTAACAAGTGCCTGTTCATCTTACTATCGACCAAAGTTGATGCTTAATCAAGCGAGTCAACGCGCCTTATCGACGCCGATAACTCGACCTCACAATCACCCGCCTAAATTAGTTAAAGCTAAATAAAACACTATTAAACAACAACTTAATAACAAAAAACACTGGACTCTGCCTAAAATATAAACTAGATTAAAAACGTGACAAAGATCACCATTTGATAAAAAAGGATACCAATATGACAAAATCACTTAGCCAAGCAGCGTTATTGACCGCCGGATTACTACTTTCAAGCGCAAGTGTTGCGGCAATGGATCCGATTGCTAAATGTAATGATTGCTCAAGCCAAGCAGCGCTGCAAACTGCAACAGAGCTTGAGAACAGCAGTGTTTATGTTGTTGACTTTGTAAATCGCACAGCAAAAAAGTTTGTGACTAACGATAAAGGCGATACCTTGCTAACTAAGCTATCAATCGGCGAGCTTAACCAAATTAATCAAAAATATGATTACCGCAAAACTTACCTAAGAGCCGTACAGCCTTAATCAAGTAAACAGATAATTTAGCAGCAGGCCTAGCGCCTGCTGCTTTCGTTTTAACTATGCTCTACCGCAGTGATCAGTCTATTAATATCTTCAGCATCATTATAGATATGTGGTGATACTCGGATCCCTTGACTACGCACATCAATACTCACGTTCGCTAACTTCAATGCGCTTAAAACACTTTGCTGTTGTGCTCCAAAATTTAAAATGGCTGTACCACTACACTTACTCGCTAATGATGGTGATACCACTATATCTCCAAAATGTTGATGCAATAAATTAACTAGATTTTGGTTATGCTCACGCAAATGCTGACTACCAATATTAGCGAAGTAGTCGATGCTATGTGCAGCTATCGCATAGGGGGCAATTGCAGGCGTCCCTCCCCAAAACCTCAGCGCGCTAGGGTGGTAACGAAAATCATGGATATCAAATTCAAATGGGTTTTCATGACTAAACCAGCCGACATCAATTGGCTGACAACTGTCGATATGTATTGAATTAACCCACAAATATGCCGCGCCGGGCCCACCACAAAGCCATTTAACACAAGAACCAATTAAAAAGTCTGGCTGTAACTGCTGTAGATCAATAGGAATAATTCCTGCCGACTGCGCGACATCAATCACCGTTAGCGCTTGCTTAGACTTTGCCGCAGCCACAATGTCAGCTAAGGGAGCTTGTTGGCCTGTATTGGAGTAAACATGGCTCACAAATACCAAATCAACATCATCGCTAATATAGGTTTGCCAAACTGCCGCATCAGTCATGTCTAAGTCTTTAGGGATGAAGCGCAATTCACAGCTATCTGGCAGCGCTTTTTGTAAAACAAAGCCCATACTTGGAAAGTCTATTTCACTCATCAACACAACGGTATTAGACTGCTGCAATTGCGGCAGAGACATCACTAACTTTGTCAGTGCGCTCGAAAGATTAACCTGCGGGCAAAACTCATTTGCTTCAGCATTAAACAAACGCGCTAAACTTGCATTAAAGCCATCAATCACCTTTAGCCATTCAGGCCAAGGCTCACTAGCTGAATGTTGCCACGGTATAAAAAACTGCTCGTTAAAATGCTGCTGAGTCGTAACTAATGGCCGACCTACCGAGTGGCTAAGTAAATAACTATCAGTGGTTAACACAAAATCTTGCTTAAACGATCCCATATCAACATACCTCTAAGCTGGCTTTTAGCGTCGCAACATCGGCAAAGCGTGTATTAATATCATCACGCTTTCTTGCAGCTCTTCTATCTCTTAATTGTTCTAATGAGTTAAGTAGTACCGGCAAAGGTGGCCCGCTAGCGGTCACTTTTTCAAGATGCGGTTGCTGTAACTTAATTGATGGCTTGGCAATGTATTTAGTCACGAGTTGGTTGTGATGTTGAATCGCAGTTTCGCCATGTAGTTTGCACACTTCCAAAAACAGTTTTACGTTTTGTTGATACCAGCTTTGATGGTTAAGATGAGTCATATTTAGTAGCTCATCCATAAAGCTATTACGGCGCATGCAATCCCTTAATATGCTTTGATCTTCTGGCATCATATATAAGAACTTATCGACTAACATCTGCGAATACTCAGGCTCATTGGCCGCACATAACCCAAGCAGCATATCAATCACGTTAATCCCGGCAAAATCACCAGCATTAGCGCCACGGTACACTTGGCTGCCCACGCGATAAGGTTTGTAATACGGCCTGACACAATAGAAAAAATCATCCGCATCTAGCTGCTGAAACAACACCTTGTTTGAATCGATCACATCACGTAAAGCGCGCTTTGCAACCAGCAGCAAATCGTACGCTATAGGGTGATCTATCCCTAAAGGCTGGATTTTAAGTAACGCATCAGCGGCACGTTTATAGGCTAAAATCCCCTTGGTGTTGTAGTCGACAAACAGTTTCTCGGCATCTAAATTGGTAAAACGCTTGTATACGCCTTGCTTGGCACGGTTATGGGTAGTCAAGTGAGCAGTAGCAAATCGAGGGGTGACACCAATGGAAGCGCCAATATGCATAGCTAAGGCCGACGCCTCAACTAATGGTGAAGTGGTCTCTCTAGAGGGCTCGGTAATTTCATGCCTGCGACAAGCGGCCATATATAAACCGACATTACCTAACAAATCAAAAGCATGATCAAAGCCTTCATCAGTATTCCCCTCAGCCAATAAGCTAACAATTAACTCTCTACCTTCATGCTCAAGCTGCAACTTTAATTCATCACCTATACCGACCACATTGGCTCTATCTTGTTGCTGGGCGTACAAAACTTCTAATTGACTATTAAGCTCAACAAAGCGAGTACGGATCCAATGATCGAATGCTTGGGTATTGCGTGTCATTTTCTGATCCTTGTTATTATTCGAGTACAGAATTCATTTAATTAGCCTAACAGCATCTGTTCGGTTTAAATCGGCAATCTAGCTCTAAAAACTTTCATTTAAGATCGAAATCCACTATAAAAGGACTTGTTAATATTGATTACCACCAAGATAGAAAAAGAACCCCACAATGGACAATAAAGATCGCAACATACTGGCAATTCTGCAGCGCCAAGGCCGTATCGCAATTAGTGAGTTAGCTGCAAAGCTCAATATGTCTGACACCCCTTGTTTACGCCGCGTAAGAAAGCTCGAACAATCAGGAGTGATCAGTGGTTATGCAGCACAGATTGACCCAAAAGAAGTGGGTTTAAATGTGGTGGTATATGCATTTGTAAGATTAAAAGAGAACTCAGATCAACACGCTATCTTATTTGAAGAAAGCATGGAGAACTTAGAACAAGTAATGGAATGCTCAGTAGTGACAGGTGCACACGACTATTTGCTCAAAATTGTTGCTAGCGACTTACTCAGCTACGAAAGCTTTGTTAAAAAATCACTCGGTAGCTTAAATTGCATCGCCGGTATTGAATCAACCGTAGTGTTAAAACAAAACTTCTCCCGTAATACCTTGCCACTACAGCCAGTATAATACCAATCAGTATAAACATTTAGTCACTCAGCGAGAGTTTAGCGGTTTTGAGGCAAGGCAACGAGTGAAGAGCATAGTTATTCTACGGTTAAGCTCGTTAACACAGCATCAGAATCGCTAAAACTCGCCATTCTGGAGCGTTTTTGGCTGCCTACTTCTGCGTTGATTAGCTTTATAAGGGAATCACCATTATTGCAGCTATTCGCCTTGAATTAGTTTGCCAAAAACCGCTCTGAGTTGATCAAATTCTTGTACTGATTGGTATAGTACCCATTAAGATAAAGATTTAATCGCTCTGAGTAGATCAATTTCTTGTACTAATTGGTACCACTCCGCAGCTTGCTGCTTATTCCATTTAGCAATAAGCATGTAACAACACAAACTAGACGACCGGTCTAATAATATTTAAGCTGCAGTGATGAATAAGAGTATTAAAACCGATCCCCAACAAACTCGTCAGCATATTATTGACTCGGGTTATAACCTGATTTCGAGCAAAGGGTTTACCCATGTTGGCCTAGCGCAAATTTTAAAGTTTGCTGATGTTCCCAAAGGTTCTTTTTATCACTACTTCAAATCAAAAGAGCAGTTTGGCGAAGAGATTATTAACAGCTTCTTTGATAGTTATCTGGCAATTATCGACCAGCTGTTTGCAGCAAAACAAGGCAATGCCCACGACAGATTAATGAGTTACTGGTTACATTGGCAAAGTACCCAAACCAGTGAGTGTAATGATCAAAAGTGCTTAGTGGTAAAACTCAGTGCTGAAGTTGCTGATCTGTCAGAAGCCATGCGTATCGCCCTAAATAAGGGCTCTACCGCTGTTATTGCACGTATCGCAGAGGCTATAGAAGCCGGTATTACAGATGGCTCAATACCACAGGTTCATCCGCAAAATACCGCCGAAATGCTGTATCAACTGTGGCTAGGTGCGAGTTTGCGTAATAAGCTCGCTCGCGATCCTGCAGTGCTTGAGCGCGCTTTAGCTATGACTAAATCACTACTGGCGCAGCCTATTTCAGCGATGAAATAGCACAAAGTTTATCTCTCCCGTCTAAGTCTCTACCGCTTAGGCGGGTATTTTTTAACTGTTTACTAGACGACTGGTCTACTTAAGTTTACGCAACAGATTATTCGACTCGATGTTAGTCGGCAAATAGGACAAGATTATGTATAGCTTCGATTTCTACAACCCAACCCACATCAGCTTTGGTGAAGGCAAAATTGCCGAGTTAGATACACTCGTGCCGCAAAACGCAAAAGTATTAGTGCTATTTGGCGGTAACAGCGCACGTCGTACCGGCACACTTGATGAAGTGAAAACAGCACTAAAACAGCGTGAAGTTGTTGAGTTTGGTGGTATTGAAGCCAACCCAACCTACGAAACCCTAATGCTAGCTGTCGAAGTAGTTAAACAGCAAAATATTGATTTCTTACTTGCTGTTGGTGGTGGCTCAGTCATTGATGGCACTAAGTTTGTAGCTGCCGCAGCACTGTTTGACGGCGAACCTTGGGACATTCTTTTAAGCTGGGGCGCCAAGGTCACTCAAGCTATGCCATTTGGCACAGTGTTGACTTTACCTGCCACAGGGTCTGAGATGAATAGTGCCAGCGTGGTCACCCGCAAAGAGCTACAAGCTAAACTGTCTTTTATGAGCAACCATGTCTTCCCTAAGTTCTCAGTATTAGATCCAAGCAAAACCTTTACCTTACCAGAGCGTCAAGTTGCCAACGGCGTGGTAGATGCTTTCGTACATATCACAGAGCAGTACTTAACATATCCAGTCAATGCGCCAGTACAAGACCGCTTTGCAGAGGGGTTATTACAAACCTTAGTCGAGTTAGGCCCTAAAGCACTCAGCGAACCACAAGACTACGACGTACGCGCTAACTTGATGTGGGTAGCAACTATGGCACTGAGTGGCGTGATAGGTAAAGGCGTACCACACGACTGGGCTACCCATATGATTGGTCATGAGATCACCGCTCTTTACGATGTTGATCACGCGCGCACACTTGCCATGGTATTGCCGGGGTTACTCGATGTTCGCCGCCAAGGTAAGCAACAAAAACTGCTGCAGTACGCCAACCGCGTATGGGCAATAACTCAAGGAACTAAAGATGAAATCATCGACCAAGTGATTGACAAAACCCGCCAGTTCTTTGAGCAAATGGGGGTGCAAACTCGTTTATCAGACTATGGTTTAGACAGTAGCAGTATCGACACCATCATTGCTCAGCTGGAAGCTCACGGCATGACAGCGCTAGGTGAAAAGCAAGATGTAGATTTAGCCATGAGTCGCCAAATCTTAGAACGTAACCTATAAACCCTTAGTAATAGTTAACAACCAATATGAGACCTCAGTTGACTAACAGTGCTGTAACGGCTGTTAGTTAGCAAACCAACAGATAAAAAGGACAACAATATGCATGTACTAATGATACTGACTTCACACGACAAACTTGGCGATACTGGTTTGAAAACCGGATTCTGGTTAGAAGAGTTTGCCAGTCCTTTTTACTGTTTCAAAGACCAAGGCTTTGAGGTGACTTTAGCTTCACCTGCAGGCGGGCAACCACCGCTTGACCCAAGTAGTGAACAAGCAGACTTTCAAACCACGGCAACCGAACGCTTTAATCAAGACCCTAAAGCCAAACAGCAACTCGCTACTACCTTAGTGTTGGCCGATATCAACCCTAACGATTACGACGCGATTTTCTATCCGGGTGGTCATGGTCCGCTTTGGGACTTAACCAATGACGCAGATTCAATTGCACTGATCCAAGCTTTCCATCAAGCCAATAAACCTGTAGGTCTTGTTTGTCACGCTCCTGGCGTACTGAAAAACGTCAATAATGCTGATGGCACACCTCTCGTCGCAGGTAAGCAAGTTACTGGCTTTAGCAACAGCGAAGAAGCGGCAGTACAGCTCACCGATATCGTGCCATTTCTAGTCGAAGATATGCTGCAACAAAATGGTGCTCATTTCAGTAAAGGCGAAGACTGGAGTAGTTATCTTGTTGTCGACGGCAAACTTATTACCGGGCAAAACCCTGCATCTTCTGCAGCCGTTGCTAATGAGCTCATCAAGCAACTTAGCTAAACAACATGCGAAACAAAATTAAGCAACGACAAGGAATTATCAATGATCACCCTACATCACCTTAATAAGTCGCGCTCAAAGCGTATAATCTGGTTATTGGAAGAGCTAGGCTTAGATTATCAAATCAAAGCCTATCAACGTGATAGTCAAACCTTTTTAGCGCCGCCAGAGCTAAAAGCGATTCACCCGCTGGGTAAGTCACCTGTGATTGAATATAACCAACAAGTGATCGCCGAATCTGGTGCCATTACAGAGTATTTAATCGACACTCATGCAGCAGGTGTTTTAGCGCCAGAAAAAGGCACTGCAGAGTACGTTGAATATCTGCAGTGGCTGCATTTTTCTGAAAGCTCGGCCATCTTGCCGTTACTATTAAGAATGTTTGTCGCTAAAGATGGTTGTCAAACTAACTTCTTAGAAGGTTATGCAGCCATAGAGACAGAAAAAGTTCTCAGCTATGTGAATCAGTCACTTGAAGGTAAGCGCTACCTTGTCGCCGATAAACTGACTGGCGCAGATATCATGATGTCGTTTATTGTTGAGCTACTCAGTCAAAGTGGAGAAGTACAAAAGTACCCACATATTGCCGCTTATGCTGAACAACTAAGTAAGCATGACAATAGCGTCAAGGCCACACAATTAGAGCAAGAGTACGATAAAAGCTAATCTCGGCGACAAAAAAGCAGCCCATTGGCTGCTTTTTATAGGCTACCGCTTTAGCTGACACTGATAACTATCACCTAAATATTGCACGCTCGCTTCACCTTGATGCTCCCAAAACTCAAAATTACGCCCTTGGTATTTTGCACCACTACCACTACGAACATTGGTTGCTAATATTTGCTGCTCAGCAAAGCTAAATACACCAGTCACAGGATCTAATTGGGTATAAATCGCTGCCGTTATTGACGGACGCTCACCACATTCGAAAACCACATTGACCGGCGCCTGTAACAAACCACCGCTAATTTGTAATTCAATCATCCGACTTTGATAATTAGCTAACACACACTGACGTACATCTTGTGACTTCCAGCAATCATTACGACCTTTTATCCAACCTCGCTGCATCGCTTTAGGTTGCTCAGCGGCTGGAATGTTAACCACCGCTTGTTGATAGATCTCAGCCATTTTTCGATCTAACGCTGCCAACTCAGCGTCGTTGCAAATTAGTGTTTCAACTTGTCCCTGCGCTTTATTACAATCAAAACTTGGGGATACAACGGCTTGTTGCGAGCTCACCTTTGAATCCATATCAGTCTCTGTGGTTGGCTCTGTCGTTTGACACGCTGCAAGTAAAACCAAGCAACCACCCAGAATATATTTTTGCATCACACTATCCCTAACTATTAACTATCGTTACCCACCACATTCAGACAAATCTAAACCAACAATAGGTAATACTCCCTTTTGGGTCACATTGTTGTCATTGGGGGTAAAGTAATACAAATAGCATTGATCGTTATTAAGATTATTACCACGTGGGAAGATCACAAATCCTCTTCCAACAGTGGCAGTCGTTAAGCCTCGACTGGTAAACCAACCTAAACCGCGATTTCGTGCACACCAAACCGTATCTGAATTATTCTCGGTACAGTTATTAGAGGTAATATAGGTTACCGAATCAAAATCGACTATACGTGAAAAGGTGTTATTCCAGCGCCCATCAGGGTAATAGCCTCGCACCCGGATATTCTGTCCATTTTCTAAGGTAAAGCGGCTTTGTGCATTATTAAGATTCTCTGGCCGCAATTCGATTTGCGCCGCAACCAAATCTCGCGCCGACTTAATACTCGCCTGCATACCTTTAAGCACAGCAACATCGGCATCGGTTCTAAGGTCAATAAACTTAGGTAAGGCCACCACAGCTAATATGCCTAATACAATAATCACAACGACAAGTTCGATTAAGGTAAAACCCTTTACTCTTGCATATTGTGTCATGCTTTCTATTCCGCCTTTGTCTTATCAATATGTTGAATAACTAAATCTGATTAATCGCTATTTTATCATTTAAAGATAGCAAGGATTGCTGCTCCATTCTTTTTTCTCTAACTTATCCCTATAAATTTCATGATTTCTAAGAGAAAAAGCGCTAATCTCTGATAATTACAACTCTGTAACATAGGATGTCACAATGCGTATCGCTTTAATACTACTGCTATTGCTGAGCACAATGTTTGCGCATGCAACCGTGTATAAATGGGTCGATGAAAACGGCAAAGTGCACTTTTCAGATGAACCGATAAAAGACGCAGAAGTTGTTGAGTTTAAAGAAAACACCCAAAATAATATCAAATTACCCGAAGTCACAGCACTCCCCAGTGCCCCGAGTGAACCCGCAGTCAAAAGCATCGACTATAAAATGAGTATTGTCTCTCCGACTGAAGAAGAGACCATTCGCAATAATGAAGGCGACATCACCATTATCACTAACATTAGTCCACAATTAGCCTCTACTCACCAACTCGGTCTTTTTATGGATGGCAAACAGATGGGGAGTATGCAAACCATAGGTTTGTTCAAACTTACCAATATCGATCGCGGTGAACATAGCTTTGTCGTTAAAGTTTTTGATAAGAGCGGCAAAAAAATTGCATCAACTCCGACCAGAAAGATATTTCTGCATCGGACAAATTTGAATCAACCTAAATTTATTAGACCACAGCCAAGAACTAACTAATAAAACCCTATAAATAGATAAACTTAGGATTATCTTGATTCAGTCTACATTCCGATGATGTCTAGTTGCAGCTTGCACCAACTTGGTGCACCATAATAGTGCAAGCAACTTAACTGCCCAAACTGGTGCATACGCATTTTTCGGAGTAACTGATGGATACAAATTTACTGCTCAACCATCTGGTAACAGCGGTGCTGGTGATTAATGAAGAGCTTGAATTACTCTATGTTAATGCCGCCACTGAGCAGCTGTTTGGCGTTGGCAGCAGCCGCTTAACCGAACAATCTTTACCTGAATATTACCAGTTACTTGGCGTAGAGCCGCAGGTGCTCAAAGCGGCCATTCGTGATGGACAAGGCCTAAGCATCAATACTGTCCCCTTAGTTACCATCGACGGCCAACAACACACAGTCGATGTCACTTTGACCCCGCTGGAAAACGAACAAAACCTCGCCCTGATTGAGCTGCGCCAAGTCGATCAACAACGGCGCATTCATCAGCAATTAACTCAAGATGCTCAGCAGCAAGCAGCACAATATTTAGTGCGCAATCTAGCCCACGAGATCAAAAACCCACTCGGGGGGCTGCGCGGCGCAGCGCAATTATTGTCACGTGAGCTAAAAGAGCCTGAGCTGAACGAATTTACCGATCTTATTATCGAACAAGCTGACCGTTTGCGTAGTTTGGTGGATCGTTTACTTGGGCCACAGAAGCCGACACAACATAGCTTGTACAATATCCATGAAGTGATCCAAAAAGTGGTCAAACTGGTCAATGTTACCTTGCCAGCCAATATCTTATTAACCCAAGATTACGACCCCTCGATCCCAGATATTGAGATGGATCCCGACCAATTACAGCAAGCGATTTTAAATATTGTGCAAAACGCCATTCAAGCTCTTGAGCCTGTTGGCGGTAACATTCGTTTAAAAACCCGCACCCAACATCAAATCACTATCGGTACTAAACGCCACAAATTAGTATTGATGTTATCAGTGATTGACGATGGCCCCGGTATTGCTCCAGAGCTAATGGACACCCTGTTTTATCCTATGGTGACCAGCCGTGAGCAAGGCTCAGGGCTTGGCTTATCAATTGCGCATAACTTTGCCAGACTCCATGGCGGCCGCATTGAATGCGACTCAACTGTCGGCCATACCGAATTTACCATTACCTTACCCATCAATAGTTAATAAGAGGAATACACTCAATGACTGAACAAGTTTGGATCCTCGACGACGATAGCTCGATCCGTTGGGTATTAGAAAGAGCACTACAAAGTGCCAAATTTAGCTGCGCTAGTTTTGCGGCAGCTGAGTCATTATGGGAAGCCCTAGAAATGGCGCAGCCACAGGTAATCGTGTCGGATATTCGTATGCCGGGCACTGATGGCCTCACTTTGCTAGAACGGCTGCAAAATCACTACCCGCATATTCCTGTGATCATCATGACCGCCCACTCAGATCTTGATAGTGCAGTCAGTGCCTACCAAGCAGGGGCATTTGAGTATTTGCCTAAGCCGTTCGATATCGACGAAGCTATCTCTCTCGTTGAGCGAGCGCTGACTCACGCCAAAGAACAATCATCCAGTGCAACTGTAAGCGAACCTCTGGTTGCTACTCCAGAGATCATTGGTGAAGCCCCAGCGATGCAAGAGGTGTTTCGCGCCATTGGTCGTCTGTCGCGCTCATCAATCAGTGTATTGATTAATGGCCAGTCAGGTACAGGTAAAGAGTTAGTCGCTAGCGCACTGCATAAGCATAGCCCTCGTAAAGACAAACCATTTATCGCTATTAACATGGCTGCGATCCCTAAAGATCTGATTGAGTCAGAACTGTTTGGCCATGAAAAGGGGGCATTCACAGGAGCTGCGAGTGTACGTCAAGGCCGCTTCGAGCAAGCCAATGGTGGGACGCTATTTTTAGATGAAATAGGCGATATGCCACTTGATGTACAAACTCGCCTATTAAGGGTATTGGCTGATGGTCAGTTTTACCGCGTCGGCGGCCACTCACCAGTTCAGGTCGATGTACGTATTATTGCTGCAACTCATCAAGATCTAGAGCAACTGGTACATGATGGCGATTTTCGTGAAGATCTATTTCACCGCCTCAACGTTATCCGAGTACACTTGCCACCGCTATCGCAGCGCCGCGAAGATATTCCACAGCTAGCACGCCACTTTTTAATGATTGCAGCTAAAGAGATCGCAGTTGAGCCCAAAGTACTCACCAAAGAAACCGCCAACAAATTATCGCAACTACCATGGCCGGGCAACGTTCGTCAGCTTGAAAACACCTGTCGCTGGCTAACAGTAATGGCCTCAGGCCAAGAGATCTTGCCACTGGATTTGCCGCCTGAGTTACTGCAAGAGCCTAAAGTTAACAGCAAAGCTACTGATAGCAATGACTGGCAAGATGCCCTAAGACTGTTTATCGACCAACGCTTAACCGAGGGAAACAGCGATTTACTCACCGAAGTACAGCCGGCATTTGAGCGTATTTTATTAGAAACAGCCCTTAAACATACTAACGGCCATAAACAAGAGGCTGCTAAACGTTTAGGCTGGGGACGTAATACCTTAACCCGTAAACTCAAAGAGCTTGAGATGGATTAAAATGCAAAAAGGATATCCAGTGGATATCCTTTTTTGTACTGATTAGTATTACACTGGGTCTTGGTGAATAATCACTTCGGCGTCCGTAAACTCCGCTCTAACCCTTTCGGAAGTCGCAACCGCTATCTTATGCGCTTGATGCAAACTCAAGTCACCATCAAGCTCTAAATGGAACTGGATAAACATGGTTTTACCTGACTCTCGTGTACGTAAATCATGAATACCTTTTACCTGCGGATCTTGCTCTGCAATCTCAGTGATTTTAGCCCGAGTCTCGTCATCTAGTTCTCTATCCAGTAACGATTGCACCGACCGATAAGCTAAGCCTATCGCTTGCTGACCAATATAGAGCGCAATTAATAGTGCAAATAAACCATCTGCCCACCACCAGCCATATTGCGCTAGCACTAACGCAAGCAGCACCGCAGCATTTAAAAATAGGTCCGATTTATAATGCAATGAATCTGCTTCAACTACGGTACTTGATGTCGCTGCGAGAGCGCGTTTTTGCAACATCACTAAGGCAAATGTCAGCACAATAGCAATCGCAGAGACCACCACACCTAAAGTGGCGTGCTTCACTTCAACTGGATTAATTAAACGCTCGCTACCGTGGAAAAATAATAAGAAAGCCGAGCCTAAGATAAACGCAGATTGCGCTAACGCGGCCAAGGGTTCTGCTTTGCCGTGACCGTATCTATGGTCATTATCTGCAGGCACAATCGCATAGCGAATCGCAATAAAGTTAACAATAGAAGCTAAAGCATCGGCGAAGGAGTCAGTTAACGACGCCAACATACTCGCAGAGCCAGAATACATCCAAGCAGCAAGTTTGATGATAATAAGGGTTAAGGCTGTCACAACCGCAGCGCGGCTTGCCAGCTTAACCCAAAAATCGTATTGGGAAGTGTCATTCATAAAATCTGTTTACTAAATAAAGTAAGGGAAGCACAGATCTTAAGTTTATAACAACTTGAGTAAAAATCGGGTGATTTCCCTCAAGTAACGACCAATCGACTTAATAGAAAAATCCTATTAAGTCAGCTTAGCCCTTATCTTTTATGGTGCTTAGCAAAACGCTTTTGAAACTTTTCTTGCTGCTCTGGAGTGAGCAATTGATAAGCTTGATTTTGCAGCTTTAACATATCAACCGCTTTTTGCTGACGCGCTTCTTGCTTTGCTGCTAATGCTTGTCTTACTGCATCTTCACTAAAGTTAGTAGTAGTGATGAACTCTAGCATTTGTGCTTTTTGTGCCGCACGTTCCTCTTTAGAAGGACGGTTTTGCTTCATTTCATCACGGTAAGCAGTAAATAGCGCTTTCATTTCTGTTTTCTGCTCGTCCGTTAGATCTAAGCCACGGAACATCTTACGTAAGTCATGGTGACCGCCATGCTTACCTTTCATATGATGGTACCCTTGCTTGCCATCACGTGAACCATAGTTATCGTCACCAGCGTGAACGCCAGCAGTTAATAGTGCAGTACTGGCAACAACGGCAAGCAAGCCTGCTTTAAGTGTGTTCTTTTTCATCTTGGTAGCCTCAATTAAATGTGCCTAGCCCTGCTAAGCTTGTTTTGACGGTTACAAGTGTAGCCAGTCCAATGTAAGCTAGGGTTTATTTAGCGTAAAGCTCTGTAAAGCAGTTTAAATATTGGCCGTGTATGCCAGACAACCGAATCTTTACGTAGCATTACACTCCTTAACTGCAATTGACATCAAACAAGGTATACTCGCCTTAGTAAGAGTAATAATACCAATCAGTAGAAAGGGTATATATGAGCCGTATATTATTGATAGATGATGACTTAGGTCTATCTGAGCTGCTTGCACAGCTACTAGAGTTAGAAGGTTTTCAACTGACATTAGCCCACGATGGCCAGTCAGGGCTAGATCTTGCGCTCGAGCAAGCATTCGACCTTATTTTACTCGATGTTATGCTACCTAAACTCAATGGCTTTGAAGTACTGCGAGCATTACGCAGTAAGAAACAAACGCCGGTACTGATGCTCACTGCACGTGGTGATGAAATTGACCGTGTGGTTGGCTTAGAAATTGGTGCAGACGACTACTTACCTAAACCATTTAATGATCGCGAACTCGTGGCTCGCATCCGTGCGATTATTCGTCGTACCCATGTGCAAGCAACCGAAACGCCCCAGCCAACTCATCAATACGGCGATATCAATTTAGATCCAGGTCGACAAGAGGTTCATTGCCAAGATCAACTGATCATTCTGACAGGAACTGAGTTCAGCTTACTGTTTGAGCTGGTTAAAAATGCCGGTGAATTAGCGACAAAAGAAGAGTTAAGCGAAAAAGTACTCGGCAAGAAACTGATGCCTTTTGATCGTAGCTTAGATATGCACTTGTCTAATTTACGTAAGAAGATGCCTGAGCGCAGTGATGGACGCCCAAGGGTAAAAACCATCCGTGGTAAAGGCTATATTTGGTTACCTTAGATGCAACTAAGAAAAACCCCAAACAACATATTTGTTAAGCTGCTACTGGGCTTTTGGCTCTGTAGTTCGTTGATCATTGCATTAATTGGCCTACTGCCATTGATGCAGCAAAACCACGATCAATCTGCGATCCCTGAACCACTTGAGCGCTTATTAGCAAAAAGCGCCAAACGGATCAGCCAAAATCCGCAAATTTTAGACTCTGACAAGCTCAAACATTGGAGTCGATTTAAAGAGTTTAAAGGCCGACCAGCGCGCATTTACTTAGTTGATGAATACGGTAAAGTGCTCAATAGCCATAAATCGTCACGCTCATTAAGACGCTTTATGTTGCTGGCAGATGAAGCCGGTGAACCAATTAAACACCAATTTAGAGATGAGCTGATATTCGGCCCTTATAACTTTACTGCAAACGGTAAAAATTACAGTTTATTTGGCCGCTTACCAGAGCATCATCCGCGACCTTGGTTCTTCTTTTTTATCGACAATAAGCTGTTAACACTCAGCATCGCCATTCTGCTATCAGGCTTATTGTGTGGCTTATTTGCATGGCATTTAGGTAAACCTCTGCGCTCATTAAAACGCAGTGCCGATGCCCTAGCGGATGGAGATTTAAGTAGCCGAGTCGATATGGCAACAGTGAAGCGCAATGACGAAATTGGCCAATTAGCTCAAGCCTTTAACGGCATGGCTGATTCGGTAGAAGATATGGTTAAGAGCCAGCAACGACTGATTAGCGATATTTCCCATGAACTGCGTACCCCACTGACTCGACTAAAACTGTCATTAGCATTAAGCCGTAAAAAGGGTCACGCAACCCCTGAAACAGAGCGGATTGAATATGAAGCCGATCAACTGGAACAGATGATTGCCGAACTGTTAGAACTGTCTAGGGTTAAGCTCAATGCTAATGATAACAAGCCAAGTTTAGAACTAGCGGAAACCTTAAGCCAAGTGCTCGATGACGCTGAGTTTGAAGCCCAACAACAGCAAAAACAGCTGCATATTGATATCGATGAATCGATTATTTTGCCACTGTATCCGCGACCTTTATGTCGTGCAGTAGAAAACTTGCTACGCAATGCAATTCGATACGCTGAAAGCCAAGTCTCTATTCAGGCAATAAAATTAGCTGACAGTGTGCAGATAGAGATCATTGACGACGGCCCGGGCATAGAGAATGAAGCCGATCTCGAAGCGATTTTTAAGCCTTTTTATCGACCACAAACAGCGCGCGAGCGTGAATCTGGCGGCTGGGGCTTAGGACTTGCCATTGCCAAAGCGGCCATACAGGCTCACCAAGGTAAAATTGTCGCTAACAACAACCGTCCGACAGGCCTAAAAATTACCATTAGCCTGCCGTTACAGTAACAATCACCTAAGCTGCGTTTGCCGCGTCCTCTTGACTGGCAAGCCAGCTAACATAAGCACGCTGAGTTGGGATTCGCTTATCTGAGTGGCCCATTAATTGTGATAATGCATAACTAAACTGATAGTACATACTGGCATCGTTATAGTGCTTACCCGCATCATCACAGTTAATTTGTGCACCACGTAAATAGTTAGCCACTAATTCTGCACGATCAAAGCCTTCAACCACCCCAACCGCTTTAATAAGCTCGTTATTCCATTGAATATAAGCACCATAAATTTGTTCAAATGCCATACGGTTCTCATCGGTTACTTGAGCAAGTAACTCAGGGTTAGGCATTACCCGTGAAATAATAAAGCGATCATAAAGCAAGTCATCACGTAAGCCCCAGCAATGATGCATTAAAAAGCGGGTTAAACCATCTGGGTAGAGCGATTGATCAAAGTAAGCCCGTTCAAGACGCTTCTTATAATGGGCTGTGGCAACAGCCACAACTAAGTCAGCTTCGGTTGGGAAGTGATTGTAGATAGTGCCTTTGGAGATCTGACTTGCTTCGACCAGATGCGAACGCCGTAAATCAAAACTTTTATGACCACGCAAACAGCGTTCAGCAATATCCGTTAAATAGCTTTCTCTTTGCTGCCAGTTACTCATGTCGACCTCTTCACAAATCCAACAATCAATTGAAATTTAGTTCACATTCATAAAATAGCACCCTAGGTGGCAAGCAGATATTGAGTAATACTGATAGCACTATGAATAAATTCAATATCTCATGCTAAAAATTGAACTATTAGAAAGCTTTATCGCGGTAGTTGAATGCGGAAACCTATCCAAAGCAGCTGAGAAGCTCTGTCGCACCCAGTCAACTATCAGTCTACAAATCAAGAAGTTAGAGGAGAGTGTTGGCCAACCTTTGTTATTACGAGATAACAAAGGCGTGACATTAACCGAGCCAGGAAAAACCCTACTTAACTACGCATACAAGATGCTACAACTCAGCTCACAAGCTATTGACGAGTTAAAAGAATGTCAAAACCGTGAAGTCATACGCCTAGGTGTACCAACTGACTACATCAACCGTTATCTCGGTAGCTTCTTATTAGAGTTTATTCGTGAATTTACCTGTATTGAGTTAGTCATAGATACCGATGTCAGTGGTAACCTATATAAGCGTTTACATAATGGCGAGTTTGATGTGATTGTCGCGACTCACTGGCAAACCCCAGCAGCAGGACATGGCGAACTGTTGTTTGAACGCCGTTTTCATTGGGTTGCCGCCAAAGGTGGCAGTGCCCACAAACGTGAAACTGTGCCTATGGCGCTGTATCCAGAAAACTGCCCAATTCGCGCCCAAGTATTTGCTAATCACCAAATCTCCATGCGCCCAATGAGTGTACTGTTATCAACACCGTCACCAACGGCTATGTGTATGGCGGTTGAAAATGATTTAGTGATTGCGCCAATTGCCGAGTTCCGCATCAATGATAAGATGCAGATCATCGATCCGATTGAACATAACATTCCGCCATTACCGGCCTTTAATGAGTCGCTGTACCTCAATCCTGATACGCAGACAGAAGCGACCAATCAGCTAATTAACCTGATTAAAGCAAACGTATTAGAGCTAGGCGAAGTGAGTCTGCACAGCGAATATGGCTATTAATACTAATTGATATAACAATAAAAAATGCCAGCAAACATGCTGGCATTTTTATCGCTAGTATTTGGGCTTAGAAGTAATAAGCAAGGTTAATATTGAAGCGCTGATCCCAGTCATCATTTTCCTGAGCCAAACCTAGGCTATTGCCCCCTAACCACACTACGTTCTTCGCCATATAGTAATCAACGTAAACAAATAGCGGGCCGTAAGAGATTGATACACCCGTGGTGTTCAATAGTGAATCATCAAACTCTTCAACATCTGGCTGCACCATGCTGAAGTCATTATAAAGGGTGTAACTGCCCCAAGAGGTGTTAAATTTCTTAGATAAGTTAGCGGTATAAATATTGCCTTTACTCGCCACTTCAAAGAAGCCATCAAGCATGCCCATACCAATCTTATTTGGATCTATCTGACCATCATCGTACTGATCATAATCAAAGGCTAAATACTGCGCCTGAAATCCCCAGCCGTCATAATTCAAATCGATATGAGCAGCGTAGTTTAAGGTATCACCGTTTTCACCCGCCACAGTGTTGTATAGTTGCCCATATTCAACTGACGCTCCTAAAACCGCAGTAAGGTCACCATCAGCTATGGTATAGCTTTGACGCGCAGCAAGAGTATTTTTCTCTTCGTTATTATATTGGGTACCATTAATTTCACCCTGCGCAACAGTACCAGCAAAGTCACGATGATCTGTACCGCCATAAACAGCGCCTTTAATAAAGGCCACTTCGGTTAACGATGCACCTTTGCTGTAGTTAACACTGGCACCTACACCATAATCATCTTCAAAACCAAGATAGTAGTTTAAGCTGTACCACCAGTTGTGCGAGGCATAATTCTTATTACCAAAAGGCTTACTAATTGCGCCCAGGTTAACCACTAAATCGTCGCTAGCTTCCCAATAACCGTAACCATACTTTAAATAGTCATAGCCTTTCATAAAACGGTATTCAGCGGCAACGCCAATATCATTCCACTTATCAGAAACCTTAATAGAGACTAAATTAAAATCAAAGTCACCAGCATTATCTTTTGACTCATCAGAATAGTCTATGTAGCTATAGTTAGCTCTCACTGAGCCGCCAATTTTCAAATCATCTGCAATAGCTGGAGCTGCCATCATAGATAATAACGCACTGGAAATTGCTAAGTTAACAATTGATTTTTTCATAATAATCCCTAATTTATTATTTAAATGATCACTTAGACTATTTTCAAAGCAGCCAAAAACATCTCAAATATTCAAGAATGATTTAAAGTTAGAATGTGATCTGGTTTACTTTTTAGAATTTGTATTTAACTGGCTTACAGTCAACATTGGCATTTTTATTATTAATATTACTTTTATCTAACGATTTATCTTGCAGCTCACATAATGTAGTTCCACCATAATTCGGTGTCACACTTCGAGCCCAAATTGCGACATGAGCTGATTTTTTAGGTTCAGCTTCACAGTGTTCTTTTAAATCAAAAGCGTGTATTGAATTAGTTGGAATATAAATAAGCGGATCTTTCTCTGTGGTTGTTGACACAAAATAATGATCAATATCTTTAATATCCTGACCATTATAATTTAACTTGGTATATTCACTTGTTCGCTCAAGGACTTTTAGAGCAGGATTATTCTCTTTTAAAATAAGTTGTTTAGTACTATTTAAACAAGCTGGTTCACGAATTGTGTGGTAAATCTCTTGCGCAATATGGAAGTGATAAGGATAAAAAGAATCCATACGCTGTACCGTCATACCAATTTCAGCACCGACTTCTTCACCATTAATCTTATCTATTTGTAATAGCCCCCATTTGCCCATCACTTCGGCATAGGCATAACCGGCACGGAAAGCCGATTCTCCGGCTGTTAGCGATCGATGATCCTCTTTAGAATACATAGGTGCCCAGCCAACACTTGCCCATAAGTTAGGTAAGGCATTAGCGCTGATATCAAATGGAAAGTTAGCCGGCATTTGAATATCACTGCCAGTGATCATCTCTGCAAAGTTATCAGCAAACTCAATACCCGCTTTGTTAAGGGCTTTATCTGATAAATTAGCAAAGTAATCCTTCATTTCAGGTCGGTTAATCCAGCGAGCAACCGCCGAACCTTGAGTCATGGTTTCACTAGGGCTGAGCAAAGAGGTACTATCTTTCTTAGCAGAAAAACATTGCTTAGCTTTATCAGGATTATTCAAGACTGCGTAAATATGTTTAACCATGACTTGCATGTCGCGGTTATCCATAATGCATTGATAAGTTGGACCAGTTAACCCGGGACGGTTAGTTTCGGTCATAGCTAACGCCGAGCTCTGGCATTGCTCACTATCGGAAGAGGTTAATGCTACTGCGTAACCCTCTACATATTTTAATGTTTCTTGCCATAACACATCGATATGCTTTTGTTCAGCCGCGCTATATTTCACCGGCGCGTTAATACAACTAAACTCAGCATTCTCAACCGTCTTTTCATCAATAAAATCAGGCACAGCGTAAGCAGCATGACTCATGAGCGCTGCACAAACCACAGACAAACTACGTAACTTACTCATTGTATACCTCTAGCGAAACACCTTGATTAAATAACTCAAACTTCCGTGGCGTGGGTGGCGGGGGAGCACCTACCACCCATACCCATCAAGCGATTACCATTTAACTTTTGTTAAATCGCATTGAATCACTTCACCGCGCTTAGCAGGTGTGCCTGGATTTGCGGCAGACTCACATAGCAAGGTAGTACCATAGTCATTGCGCTTATCATGAGCGTTGCTGCGCGCCCAAACAGATACAATTGCACGCTCTTCAGGCTTAGCTTCACAGCTACCATCTACATCAAAAGCGTGGATTGTGTTTTGGTGGAAATAGATCAATGAGTCTTGCTCAGCACTACCCGATAACCACATGGTTTGTGAGTTATGCTGCCCTTCATCAAACTGCACGCGGCGCACTTTATCGTCTTCTTTCACCGTTTTAACTAGTGGTGAATCTTCACGAACAGCCATGGTTTTGAATTGGTTAGTACATGCAGGAATACGCATGTTGTAGTACATTTCAGAAATCGCATGGTTATGGAAAGGATATAGGGTATCCACAGCCTGTACTGTCATACCGACTTCAGCACCCACTTTTTCACCATTGATCTCATCAATACGTAATAAGCCCCAGTGACCAAAGATTTCGGCATAAGCATAGCCGCCGCGAATGTTGTTAAAGTTCTTATCGTTACGCTTACTTTCTTCTGCATACATAGGGAACCAACCTGCGGCAGCCCATAGGTTTGGTAGCGAGTTAGCGCTAATGTCATATGGGAAGACAGCTGGCATTTTAACTTCATCACCCGTCACCATCTTGTAGAAGTTGTTAGTGAAGCTTTTGCCGTATTGCTTTACTTGTTTATCTGTGACTTTTTCATCGAAGAACTCAGTGAAAGTCGTACGCTTAAAATGCTGAGCGACAGGTGAGTTTTCAGTTAATTCTCCACCCGGGTTATAAATCCAACTAACATCTTCACGGGCACCAAAACATTTCTTAGCTTCATCTGCGTTATTGATCACTTGGTAGATGTTTTTAACCATCAGTTTCATGTCACGGCGATCCATCACACACATGTGTTGACCACCTTCAGTAGAATCTACCATTGCAGTATCAGAGTTTAAGCAGCCACTGTTTTGATCATTGGTTAATGCTTCTGCATAGGCACGTAAATAAGTCAGGGTTTCATCCCACAAAATATCAATATACTTTTGATCTTTTGCGCTATAAGTTGGTGATTCACCTAAACACTGAAATTGCGCATCATTAATATCGTTTTTATCTAAAAAGTCTGGGATCTCTCCAGCCACTAAACCATTTGATAATAATAAGCTGCTTAGTAATATTGTATATTTCATATCTAAAACCCATTTTGTTATATTTTAAAACTCATCATCGAGTTAAATAATATATATGGAACTAGTTCCAAAAATATAACCAAGCCATGTTTATAGATTGATAACGACGAACCGATCACAGTTACATAAAAAAGCATCATAATTAACAAATAGCACTTTACTATCACGTTATTTAGCATTAATTAAAGCTTGAGAACACTAGATCACAGTTAATATAAAAGTGCACTCATCATCACACTTAAAGTTCCAAAGTAAAAACCAAGTCAATATAAATTCAAGATATAAAATCTATTTCACAACTGCATTTATTTTGAGATAAGCATCAACAAATAAATTCAATTTAAAACTGCCAATAAAAAAGACCACCGAAGTGGTCTTTTTTATTGCAGGGATAATACAAAGTAATAGTAAAGAGATGAAGTTTACTTATTACCTTTTAATAAACACCGGGTTTATTCTTTATGCTTGTCGTATTTAAATGTATGACAGTTACTACATAAAGGCTTCTTAGTGCCATGTTCGCTATGACATTCTTGGCAAGGAAGCTCTTTACCATAGTGCAAGTTGTTATGTGGATTCTGCCACTTATCTTCTTCACTACGTGCTGTTTGCTCTGCTAAGTCATCAACATCATGACACTGCAAACAAGCTTGATCTGACGGGAATTGCTTGATGCCATTGTCATGACATGTTTTACAATCTTTACCGATCACTTCTTTGTGGTGGTCACGGATTTCCACAGCTTGCGCAGACAAAGTTAGTAGGCAACCAAAAGTTAGCGCTAATACCGTTGTTAGTTTACTCATCACTCATTCCTCTTAAATTATCTGCTGACTTAGGCTTTCATCATGCTGCGAGCAGCAGTCATACCCATCACCATGCATTCAGGAATTGAGCAACTACCCAAACGGCTCACACCATGAATACCACCACACACTTCGCCGGCTGCGTATAAACCAGGAATGGCTTGACCGGTAAAGCTATCTTTCACTTCAGCTTTAGTGTTGATTTGCACACCACCTTGGCAGTAGTGAACTTTTGGCCATAAGCGCACAACGGTAAATGGCGCTTTAATATATTTGCCCTTAGCTTCAGTCATGTTCTTACCGAATTGAGGGTCATTTTGTGTCTTAACGTAGTCGTTATACTCAGCAATTTGTTGCTTAAGCGGTGCTAATGGCACATCAAAGTGTTTAGCAAGCTCTTCAATTGAATCAAACTTCCAACCTACGTTGTACTTAAGTACTTTCTTAGTGTTTGGATGCTTCTTCGAATCTTCATAGCTAGTGATTAGGATTGGAGGTAGCGCATTACCCTTAGCATCACGACAGTTCAACTCTGCATCAGCACGAGTCTTACGGTCAGCGATTTCATTCATGAAGCGCTTACCGGTTAAACGGTCAATCGCAACTGAATGTGGGAAGTTGTAGATTGAGTAGTTAGACACATAACCAAAACCACCTTCATCTGGTGATGCCCATGGGCCTGACTGGATGTGTGCTAAGTGAACAGGTACTGCACCTAGACGGAACATTTCGTACATACCTTCACCCGTTGCGCCAGGTGCGTTAGTACAACCTACTTCAGCAGTTAATGTAGGGTCTTGCGCCATACGTAAATCAACGTTTTGTGCAAAACCACCAGTAGCCATAATCACACCACGTTTAGCGCGGATATTGCTCACTTTACCTGGCTGATCTTCACCGAAGTGGTAGTTGTCACGCATTTTAACGCCAAGCACTTCGCCTTTGTCGCCCACTAAGAAACCTTCAAACTTTGAACGGTTATGAGTATGAACCCCCAGCTTGCGGCACTCGTGTAATAGCGGCTGAGTAATACCAGCACCACAGCTTACTGTCGTTTGATAAGTACGTGCTACTGAGTGGCCACCTAACTGCTGTAGGTAAGGGTGATATTCAGAACCTGCATCTAAAGTCATCTGTAGTGCTTCTACAGCGTGCTCTGCAACGTGGCGAAGTAGCGCTTCGTCTGCAATACCACGGCCAGAAGCTAGCTGGTCGGCAACCATAATTTCTACTGAATCTTTAACACCTTCTTGCTTTTGCATTGGTGTACCCGGTGCTGCGAACAGACCACCGTTAATGGCAGAGTTACCGCCAAAGTAAGACATCTTTTCAAAAATATGAACATCTTTTGCGCCTTTACGCGTTGCTTCAATAGCAGCCGCTAAGCCCGCAAAACCTGAACCGATAATTAGGACTTCTACTTCTTTGTCCCATTTAACGCCATCCGCTTTCTCTGATACGGCCAATGCTGGTGCAGCCATTGCTACGCCTGCTGCAGCTCCGAATCCTTTAATGAAATTGCGGCGTCCTAGCAGATCTTTATTACTCATCTGTCATCACCCTAGTTAGTTTTTATTAGACGCAAGAATAATAAGACTGGAATGAGTTCCAAAACGGGAGTTCAACAAGGATTTGCTATATACAATAAAACAACATCTGCGAAGTTTAACCTAGATCTAACGTTTGGTTTTTTTATTACTTTAGAGGTATTTTGGAACTCATTCCAAATACCAATCAAGTGCAAGCAATCAAACAAAAAGTCCGCGTTATTACTGAGTTTGCGCGATTTTATTTGCATTATTTTTTAAGTGGTATATTTCTGTTGCCCCAAGCTTAATCGCCATACCGAATGCCTACAGCAAAAAGTAACTGACTTGTAAACAAAAAGCCTTTATCGACATCTGAAATTGATTGTTTTCGGGCTTACAACTATGTGTCATCATTAAGCTATCGCTGATAAATCTGCTATAGCAATCATGCCCAATACTCAAAAGTAACCAATATGGAATTAGAAGAGATTTACCGCCAAGATCTCAGCCTGCTTATCGCACTGCAAATTTTGGTTGAAGAGCGCAGTGTCACTTTAGCTGCTAAACGCCTGCATTTAAGTCAGTCGGCCACCAGCCGTATTCTTGCGCGCCTGAGGGAAATGCTCGACGACCCGTTATTTTCTCGTGTTGGCCAGCAGTTAGTACCCACCTCTTTTGCACTCGAGTGCTACCAACAGTTGCGCCAACCCACCGGGCAGTTAATAGAATTACTGACACCTAAAGCTTTTGTGCCGCAGGAGTGTCAGCAGCAGTTTTCTATCGCTGCCACAGACTATGCCATGCAAGCACTTATTCCGTTTATTTTGCCGAATATTTATCAGCAAGCACCCAATATACGCCTCGAAATTGTGCCAGTGCAGCAAAAAGAGCTGCAAGCCCAGCTAAGCGTAAAAGGCGCAGACATGGCGATTTGCCGTGCAATTGGTCAAACAGGAAATCTGCAACACACCTTTCTTGGCAAAGTAGGCGTGAGCTGTTTAGTTTCGCCCAATCACCCGTTGGCCGATAGTGACATTAGCCTTGAAGATTACCTGCATTACCCCCATGCCACGATTGCAATTAGTGATGGAGTCAAAGCATTGCTCGATGACGCTATCAGTCAGTACCCGCCACGTACTGAACTGTTAAGGACACCACATTTAGATACAGCGTTAGCGCTGCAATCGGTTAATCCGCTAATTATTACCGTACCAGAGGGCATGGCAGCCATCGCCGCCGAGCGCCACCGCCTCAAGGTAAAACCACTGCCGTTTAAGCTACAAAGTTTAGATTACAACCTGTTTTGGCATTCACGCTGTGAACAAGACAAGGCACAAAAATGGTTACGCCAACAGATAGCCAGTGCCACCCAAACAATCCTTTCACAGACACCACAAAACAGTTAGCCTTGCTCTGCCGCGTACAAAAAAGCCCAGCAATTTGCTGGGCTTTAGTTTGATTGATTGCAACTTAAAGCTGAACTAATACTCGACCTGTCACTTGGCCTTTAATAATACGCTGTGCATATTCAGGCACTTGTTCAAGTGCGATAGTCTCACAAGCATCTTCAAAATAACTTTCAGGTAATAAGTTAAGTACCGCTTGCCATGCCGCTTGGCGCTTTTCAAATGGACAAGCAACTGAGTCAACACCCAGTAGATTCACGCCACGCAAGATAAATGGCATAACCGTTGTTGGCAGTGCAAAACCACCCGCTAATCCACAGATTGCCGCCGCACCGCCGTAGTTCATTTGTGCCAATGCACTTGCCAATACTTTATTACCAACCGTATCAACCACACCTGCCCAACGCTGCTTTTCAAGTGGACGAGCATCGCCTTCAAGCTCGCTACGGTCAATCACTTCACTTGCACCTAACTTAGTTAGTAGTGCACTGTTTTGTGCCACACGACCAGAGCTTGCTACAACACGATAACCTAACTGCGCTAGCAAGGTCACCGCAACTGAGCCAACACCACCACTGGCGCCGGTCACTAAAATATCACCATCAGCAGGCTTAATGCCGGCATTTTGTAAAGCTTGTACACATAGCATAGCGGTTAAGCCAGCAGTACCAATTTGCATCGCTTTAGCAGCGTCACAATTACTTGGCATAGGCACTAACCAATCTGCTTTAACGCGGGCTTTTTCAGCAAGGCCACCCCAATGGTTTTCACCTACGCCCCAACCAGTCAGAATCACCTTATCGCCAGCTTTATAACGCGCATCACTCGACTCAAGTACAGTGCCTGCAAAATCGATCCCCGGAACCATAGGGAAATTACGAATAATTTTGCCAACACCCGTTACCGCTAAACCATCTTTATAGTTAAGTGATGAGCAAGCCACATCAACTAAGACTTCGCCTTCAGGCAGATCGGTTTCTGCAATTTGGCAAACGTTAGCGATAGTTAGCTTTTCTTCTTGGGTTAAAACCAGTGCGTTAAACATAACAAGTTCCTATTTAAACTGATGACAAAAGCATAGGCTATAAATAACCATGAATGAAGTGCATATTTTGCATTAAAGCAATGCGTCACATGCATACATAAGAAATAAGCCAAGCAAATGATCTTGCTCTACCAGATTAGACTAAATAATTAACCTATCGCTAGTCGACTTTATTCCTATACAGCAGCCGCTCTTTTATAGACTACACTGAGTTGTCGAACAAAAAACGTACAAGGAAGATAAGTATGATTTATAACAAGCCAGGCACACCCGGCGCAAAGGTTAACTTCAAGTCACAGTACCAAAATTTCATTGGTGGTGAGTGGGTTAAACCCGTAAACGGCCTCTATTTTGACAACAGCTCACCGGTGGACGGCCAAGTATTCTGCCAAGTCCCGCGCTCAGATAATCACGACATTGAATTAGCACTGGATGCCGCCCATGCCGTCAAAGACACTTGGGGTAAAACCGCAGTGACTGAACGCGCTAATATCTTGCTACGCATTGCCGATCGCATCGAGCAAAACATCGAAAGCTTAGCCATAGCTGAAACTTGGGATAACGGCAAAGCCGTGCGCGAAACTCTCGCCGCAGATCTCCCCTTAGTTGTCGATCATTTCCGCTATTTTGCCGGCTGTATTCGCGCCCAAGAAGGCAGTGCCGCAGATATTGACGCCAATACGGTAAGCTATCACTTCCCTGAGCCTCTTGGGGTTGTTGGGCAAATAATTCCATGGAACTTTCCACTATTGATGGCAGCCTGGAAAATAGCGCCAGCACTCGCAGCCGGTAACTGCATTGTGTTAAAGCCTGCTGAGCAAACTCCAGCGTCACTGATGGTCATGCTTGAGCTTATTGAGGACCTATTACCAAAAGGTGTGCTCAATGTGGTTAACGGCTTTGGCGCAGAAGCAGGTCAAGCTTTAGCAACTAGCAGTCGCATTGCCAAACTGGCATTTACTGGCTCAACTGAAGTCGGTCATCATATTTTAAAATGCGCCGCCGACTCACTTATCCCATCTACCGTTGAGCTTGGCGGTAAATCCCCTAATATTTACTTTGCTGACGTCATGGATCATGAAGATGAATATCTAGATAAAGCCGTTGAAGGCATGCTACTGGCCTTTTTCAATCAAGGTGAAGTTTGCACTTGCCCTTCACGAGTACTGATCCACGAAGGCATTTACGATAAGTTTATCGCTAAGGTGATTGAGCGCAGCAAAACCATCAAACAGAGCAACCCGCTCGATACCGACACTCAGGTTGGCGCACAAGCCTCGCAGGAGCAGTTTGATAAGATCTTAAGCTATTTGCAGATAGGTAAAGATGAGGGGGCAGAAGTGCTACTAGGCGGCGATTTATGTCAGCTAAGTGGCGAACACAGCCAAGGGTTTTATATTAGCCCTACCATTCTAAAAGGCACTAATGACATGCGCATCTTCCAAGAAGAAATTTTTGGCCCAGTGATCTCAGTGACCACCTTTAAAGATGAGGCCGAAGCCTTAGCGATAGCTAACGATACTGAATATGGCTTAGGCGCGGGCGTGTGGACCCGTGACATGAATACTGCCCAACGTATGGGACGTGGCATACAAGCTGGCCGCGTGTGGATTAACTGTTATCATGCCTATCCTGCTCACGCAGCATTTGGCGGTTATAAAAAGTCAGGGATCGGCCGCGAAACCCACAAGATGATGCTAGATCATTATCAAAACACCAAAAACCTATTAATCAGCTACGACGTTAATCCACTCGGCTTCTTCTAAGCTTAATAGGCAGGCTAACGCCTTGGTTAGCCTGCTCCTCTCTGTCACTCACTGCCACTTGCCACAAGATCGACAAAGTTGCGATCTCACGCTGGCGATTTCCATATTGGAAATCACTATTTAGCAGTTTTTCACTATCTGAATTCAATCTCTAAGCAGTAAAATCTCAGCAAAACATCTTTGTGGATATTGCACCATGACACCGCAAGCGCGATTCGCTGAAATTAGCCGTAACCCTCTATTATCACCAAAACAAAAATCTGGTTTACTCGCCTTAGAAGCCGAAGCATCTATACCTTATGTCGCGATCTCTGCTGCAGTAAAGCAAGCAATGGCACAAGGGGCTATTTGCGACATGTTTGAAGGCCACGCACCATTTAAGCCACGTTATGTGTTGCCCGACTATGCCAAATACTTGAAAAACGGCTCTGAATACTTAGAGTTAGCTCCAGCACAAGATCTTGATGAAGCACTTAATGCGTTGACTATCATTTACCATCACGTGCCATCGGTCACCAATATCCCAGTTTACTTAGGCCAGCTTGATGATGTGCTATTGCCCTATTGCCAAGGCTTAGATGACGACACGATTTATCGTAAGCTTAAGCTGTTTTGGATCATGTTAGATCGCACCTTGCCTGATGCCTTTATGCACGTAAACATCGGTCCGACAGACAACATCGTTTGCCGTACCATTTTGCGCATCGATGCTGAACTCAAGCAGATCGCGCCAAACCTAACCTTTATGTACGATCCCGCCGTCACTCCAGATGAGCTGCTGCAGATTGCCGCCAGCAATATTTGTGAATGTAGTAAGCCACACATCGCCAACTACCCTATTCACGCCAGCACATTTGATCAGCAAGGTTTTGGTATTGTCAGCTGTTATAACTCACTGCCGTTAGCCGGTGGCGCTAACACTTTAGTCCGCCTGAATTTAAAAGAAGTGGCGCTACAAGCCAGCAGCATAGGTGACTTTTTTACCAATGTATTGCCACACTATTGCCAGCTGACTTTTGAATTAATCGATGCTCGCGCCACATTCTTACACCAAGAATCAAACTTCTTTAATAGCTTTTTAGTGCAAGAAGGCCTTATCGAAGAGTCACGCTTTGCACCTATGTTTGGTATCTACGGCATGGCTGAAGCCGTTAATATTTTACAAGGCACACCAGACTTTAACGAAGACAGCTTAGATAAACCAAGTAACCATTATGGGCATAATGCTGCTGCCAACGAACTCGGACATCAAATCTCTAAAGCACTCGATGCCATCGTTAAATCGACACCAGTAAAATTCGGGTATAACGGCCGCGCACTATTGCACTCACAAGGTGGCATGAATACAGATAGGGATGTGACCCCAGGCGTGCGTATTCCTTACGGTACCGAACCCAATCCAATTACTCATATTCAAGCATTGGCCGAGCATCACCAATATTACACCTCTGGCATTAGCGATATTCTGACTATCGATGAGACCGTTAAGGCCAATCCACAAGCCATGATGCAGCTATGTAAGGGCGCACTCAAGCTAGGTTTCCGCGAATTTAGTGCTAACGTCGCGACTAACGATTTAGTTCGAGTAACCGGTTATATGGTCAAATTGTCGGATATTGCTCGCTATAAAGAGCAAGGCTCGCGTACTAACACCACCAGCTTAGGTGCCGATGCCGCGCAAAATACCAATATTTTAGCGCGTCAACCAAGAGTGGTCGCCCACGAACTAACGCCAGCGCATAGCAAGTAATCCTAGGTAATATTGATGGGCAGAGTAGCCACAGTTAACAACATCATTAACTTCTCTTGTGTTGATGGTCCCGGCAGTCGCTTAGTGATCTTTATGCAAGGGTGTAACTTTAACTGTAAAAACTGCCACAACCCTTACACCATAGATATGTGTGACAGTTGTGGTGATTGTGTGGCTAGCTGCCCAGCAAACGCGTTGTCACTGACTCACAATGCTCAGGGGAAACCTAAAGTTGAGTGGCACAGTGAACTCTGTACTCAATGCGATACCTGTTTATCCATCTGCCCTAAGCAATCTAGCCCTAAGACTCGCCAATACAGCGTGCCGCAAGTGCTAGCACTTATTCGCAAGCAAGTGTTTTTTATCAACGGTATAACGGTTAGCGGCGGCGAAGCAACGCTGCAACTGCCGTTTATTATTGAACTATTTCAAGCCATAAAAAGCAGCGACGATTTAAGCCATTTAAGCTGTATGATTGACAGCAACGGCTACTTAGCCACAAACGCTTGGCAGCAAGTGATGCCTTACTTAGATGGCGCCATGATTGATTTAAAGTCATGGCAACAGCAAACGCACCGTTACATCACTAACCGCGATAACCACAGGGTATTTGCCAGTCTAAAGTTATTGGCAGAGCAAGATAAGCTGTATGAGATCCGCTTATTGCATATCCCTGGAGTGAGTGATTTTGATAGCGAAATCGATGCAGTGGCGGCTTACTTAAAACAGCTACCAGCCAGTGTTAGAGTCAAGCTTAATGCGTTTCAGCAACATGGAGTCACCGGAGAAGCCCGTCTTTGGGAGTCTTGCACTGAACAGCAGATGCAAACGTTAGCAGCACGGCTAACTGAACGTGGTGTGGCTAATCTTATATTACCCAATGTTTATTTGTAGGCGTTCTTGCCCGCCGAGTGTAGGCGCTTTAGGTTCAAGCGCTGAACCTTTGGGTTGCGTGTTCATAGGTAGTATTTGCTGTATCTTCCAACATCAGTGGTTCCAATGGCTTGCAGCCGGCGTTTTGATACGCGGTTCTAGCCAACGCATTAGGGCAATCAAAGATAGAACCTTGCATTGCTCAGTTTCTTTTGAAGCATCAAACCAACTTCCAGCATTGGTGGTTCCAATGGCTTGCAGCCAGCGTTTTGATACGCGGTTCTAGCCAACGCGTTAACGCTAGGTAGAATCTACAGCAGTGAACCTTTAGATTCTTCATCACTTGAATCTTCAAACCAACTTCCAGCATTGGTGGTTCCAATGGCCTGCAGCCGGCGTATGTGTAGACGCTGCCGTGACACGCTACTAGTCCATCCATGGAAGCTCGGCCATGACGTCCATGTCATGGACGGTCACGGCCGCATCTACACTAGGTTGGAACAGCGTAACTTTTAGCTTATGGCGTATTTTTTGAGTGGCAAAAATCTAAAGCGCTGAACCTTTGGGTTGTTCGTTATTTGAATCTTCAAACTAACTTCCAACATTGGTGGTTCCAATGGCTTGCAGCCGGCGTATGTGTAGATACTTCTTAGGCACGCTTTACGTCATCCCTGACCGCTCTGCGAAAACATCCATGTTTTCGAAGGCCTAAGCCGCATCTACACTGGGTTAGAAAAGCAGAAAAGTTTCACCTATTGCGTTCTCAACAAAGAGCAAAAGACTTAGATTCGCATAAGACTCACAGGGAACACCGATTCCCCATCGGAGTTACCGAGGTCATTGAAGATAAATCGCGTGAGCGAGTCATGGATGACGAGGTAGCCTTAGTAGAGCCATGGATGGCGATTCTGAGGCGATAGCGATTTTCGAAAATGACTGAGGATCAACAACTTCGTCGGGGGCGGCAGGGGAGATCCAAGAGGGGATTGCTGTTGATCCCCTCTTGGCCGAGTGTGAGCAGGAAGCTCACGACCTTTATCAAACGAAGTTTGATTACTCAAGTTCAGGCGCAGCCTGATAAGTGGCAAAGCCACAATATGAATGGTTAGACAGAGTCTAACCATCAACCCAAACTGCAAAGCAAAAAAAAGCATCCCAATGGGATGCTTTTTTGTTTTACTGCCTAAGATAAAACTCAACTACTTAGACTTTCAAAGTTACTCGTAAGTAACTTAATGGGTATCCGATAATGTACGCAAGAGTCGGATTGAAAAGTAGTCCGGTCGAAGCTTCTAATAGCAATGCCTCAGCTCTGTCGAATCCGGCCCAGCCAGCGGAGCTAGCTAATGTCGAACTCCCAGTCGATTGAGTCCTCGTTATATCGTTGAACACTCCGACCTAAACCGCTGAGTTCAAACTAGCAAAAAAATGTGACGCACGTCAACACTTTTATTTTACAGATTTAAATATTGATTAACATTCGCTCTAAAACGAATAATCCTGATGTTGAATACCAGAGCAAACCAATACAACATAATCCACTAATATTGCATCAGCTAACATTGCAGCTATCACAGTAAAATTAGCAACCAAACTAAACTGATTTAAACTCAGCTTGAGTAAACTCAAGTAGTTGTTCGTACAGCCATCGATGCGCAGGATCATTAATACTTTGTTTGTGCCACACCAAGCTATAAGCCACCTCACCGTAATCCAGCGGTAAAGGCTTCACCACTAAGCCTTGAGCCTGCAAAGCGCCTTCCGCCCAACGCCGAGAACAGGTAAATAGTAATTCGCTATGGTGACACAAGAGCGCCGCACTACCAAAGTCAGCTACAGAAATCGGCACCGCACGGTTTAATTGCTGCTGCGCAAGTTGCAGTTCAAAAAACGGCGTGTTTAAGTCGGTATCGCTAATGCCTATATGACTGTAGCTAAGATAATCATGCATAGTTAGCTGCGCTTTATTAACTAACGGATGCGCCGGATGCATCAAGCACACCATCTCATCGTTAATAATGGTCTGCCACACCAATTCATGGCGTAAAATCGGTGGCTGACTTCTGTCATGGGGTAACACTATAAAGTCTAAATTACCTTTAATTAGCCCCTCAAAACCGACACTGTCTTTTGCCACGATATCTAAGCGAATATTGGGCGCTTGATTAAACACATGAGCACAAAATTTTGCAGCTAATAGCTCAAAGGTACTTTCACGCATCGCTAACGAAAAACGCCCTTCATATTGCGCGGGATTAAACGCTTCTTGAGTGACCAACTGGTTCATATCGTTAATGATCTGATGCACACTTGGACCAAGTCTACGCGCCATTGGCGTGGCAACTAGCCTGTTTCCATGACGATAAAATAGCTCGTCGTCTAAACTAAGCCTTAGCTGGCTTAAGGTTTTGCTCACCGATGAAGGGCTTAAACATAAACGCTCTGCACTGGCTGTAACACTCAGGGTATCGAGCATTACATGCAAGGTGATCAAGTGTTTCATGCTGATCCGAGAGAGCTTGACGAGATCCATAAATGGCCTAATAACAGTGTGTATCGATTAACTGCAATATAGACCTAATTATCGATGCGGTATATTAGCAAACTCCATAATCACGAGACGCTTCACGCCTTACTGACACAACGGCTAATATCTTAAGGTAGCTGACAACCCCGCGCTATTTTCCGCATTGGCGTTTTTACCGTATAATCTCGGCTCACCAATTTTTAGGTAGGCTAGCATGTTTCATATCGCGCTTTACGAACCGGAAATCGCTCCAAATACCGGTAATATTATCCGTTTAATTGCCAACAATGGCTGTCATCTACATCTTATTGAGCCACTAGGCTTTGATTTAGAAGATAAAAAGTTACGCCGCGCCGGTTTAGACTATGCCGATTTAGCCAATGTCACCCACCACAAAAACTTCGAGGCATTTCTTGAAGCTATGGCGGGTAAACGCATTATGGCTTGTACAACTAAAGGTAGCCGCCCACACTCAGAGCTAACCTTTAAGCAAGACGATGTTCTGCTATTTGGCCCTGAAAGTCGTGGTTTGCCTGCTGACATTATTGATTCAATTCCAACCGAGCAGCGTCTGCGTATTCCTATGATGTCCACCAGCCGCAGCCTGAACCTATCGAATGCGGTAGCCATTATTAGCTATGAGGCTTGGCGCCAGCTCGATTACGCTGGTATTTAAAGCGTTGCAAACACAACGCCAAAAGCTATCCATCCATGGGCTTTTGGCATAAGTGTTCCAGACACAACGCCAAAAGCTATCCGTCCATGGGCTTTTGGCATAAGTGTTCCAGACACAACGCCAAAAGCTATCCGTCCATGGGCTTTTGGCATAAGTGTTCCAGACACAAAAAAGCCGCGATAATCGCGGCTTTTTGCTGTGGGTAATCACTATATTTCAGTGTTAACCACCAAAACCAACATCAGTCATATTGACTTGTTTTACCTTGCCGTGCTCTTTGGCAATTGGTGCAATTTTCGCTGCATTACCAATAATCACAAACTGCAGGTTTTTCTGCGGGAAGTAAGTGTCAATCAAACGTTTAGACTCTGCTAACGTTAAGCCGTCAACCTTAGCTTGAAACTCATTAATAAAGGCATCGTCAAAGCCATATAAGTACATATCAGACATTAAACCCGCGAGCTGACCACTGGTTTCATACTTAGGTGGGAACTGACCTTTTACATAGGCTTTGGCTGAATCAAGGGTCGCTTGATCTAAGCCTTTCTCCCACAGTCTGGCATAGGTTTTTAAGGCTAAGTCGATGGTCTCTTTAGTGGTAGCCGTTTGAGTAAAAGTACTGATTTTGAAGGTACCTGACGCCGAATAAGCACTAAAGCCTGAACGCGCGCCATAGGTTAGGCCAGCATTAACACGTAGCTCGTCATTAAGCCATGAGGTAAAACGGCCTCCTAACACTGTATTAATCACGCTAAGGCCGACAAAATCAGGGTTGTCACGGCTAATCCCCATGCCGCCAATTAAAAACGTGGTTTCAATGGCATCAGGCTTATCTACGAGCAATACATCAGCTTCATCTAGTGTTGGTAAGCCTGTTGACAGGTCGATGAGTGCTGCAGGTTCAGTGTCTTGCCAGTCAGCAAACAAACTTGCTAACTTAGCCTGCATTTCGGCAGGATCAAAGTCACCCACTACACTGATGGCCGTATTTGATGGCTGGTAAAAACTCTTATGAAATGCGCGTAATTGATTCACTGTTAGCTCAGATAACGAGTCACGGTTACCTGAAGTGGCATTGCCATACGGATGCTCACCAAATACCAATTTATCATAGTAGCGATTAATTACCGCCCGCGGGCTCTCTTTCGCTTGTGATAATCCAGCGATTTCTCGTTGACGCAGCTTATCGAATTCACTCGCATCAAAGTCTGGTGCCACTAAAATATCTTTAATCAGTGGTAGCATTTTATCGCTATCTTTAGCCATAAAATCACTACTTATATAGCTGCCTTCTTTACCTGCACCACTGTTTAAACTCGCCCCTAAAAAATCGACCTCTTGTTCGATTTCCAACTTAGTCTTACCGCCAGCACCTAGCATAAGCCCCGCCGCAGTTAGCTCTGCCACGCCCGATGTGGTGTCGTTGACCGCCCCCGCTCGCACTGTCGCATTCACCGTAATTAACGGCACTTCACGCTGCGGCATTAAATACACAGTTAAACCATTTGCCAGCGTGACTTGCTGGTAGGCCGGCACACTGAAGCTACCGGTATCAACAGTTGTTGCGACAGGTGTTGTTGCACAACCAGCAAGCGTTAATGCGCCAGCTATAGCCACCGCGGTTAGTAACTGTTTAGGGTGCAGTAATGTCAGCCCACCTTTAGATGAATCAAATGTTTTCATTGGTCAGCCTCCTCTTCTGCAGCCAGCACTGCAACGGTACGATTTGAACGTTTTAGATAAGTTTGTGCTACGCGCTGAATATCCGCAGGTGTGACCTTGTTATATTGCTCTGGCGCATTAAACAACTTGTCGTAACTGCCAAAAAACAGCTCGTATGTACCAATAGTATTGGCTTTACCATTGATGGTTTCCATGGTGCGATAAAAGCCCATTAGCTTGATGTTTTTGACTTTTTCAAGCTCTGTCTCAGTCACGCCCTCTTCGGCGATTCGCTTAATTTCGGCAAGCATTGCTCCTTCTAACTCTGCTGCCGTCACTCCAGGATTAGCTACGCCCATAACGTAAAACAGGTTCGGATCAAACGACATTGGCATGTAGGTATCCACTTGAATTGCCACTTGCTTGTCGACCAGCCCTTGATACATGCGCGAGCTATTACCCGTGGTGAGGATTGATGACAACAGATCCAGTGCGTAATAGTCACTGTTAGAGGTTGCTGGTACGTGATAACCCAACATCACATTTGGCGTGCTCACCGAGGCTTTTTGCACAAATACGCGGCGCTCACCTTTTTGCAGCGGCTCAACGGTTTTAACCTCTCTTGGTGGCGCTTGCGCAGGAATTGGCGCAAAGTACTTATCAGCTAACTTTTTTACTTCTGCCAGCTTTACATCACCCGCTATCACGACAACAGCATTATTGGGCGCATAGTAAGTTTTATGGTATTGGGTTAAGTCTTCTAAGGTCCAAGCGGCAATATCTGATTCATGACCAATCACCGACCAACTGTAAGGATGCGCTCTAAAGGCTGCGCCTTTAAGCTCCTCTTGGATCACCCGCCAGTTTGAATTTTCCAATCCAGTTAAACGCTCTGAGGCTACAACACCACGCTCGCTTTCAACCATCTGTTCATTAATATCTAGGTTTTCAATGCGGTCCGCTTCAAGATCAAAGATGGTTTCAATCGCATTGGCGGGGAACCAATCGGTATAAACCGTTAAATTTTCTGTGGTGTAAGCATTGTTAGCGCCGCCAGCAGCTTCCATGGTGCGATCAAACATTTTTGGGCCGTATTTCTTAGCGCCATTAAACATCATATGCTCAAAAAAATGCGAAATCCCGGTGATCCCTGGAACCTCGTTGCGTGAGCCGACTTTCCAAAATAAGTACATATTGGCATTGGGGATAGAACTGTCTTCTAACACCATAATTTTCATGCCGTTATCTAAAGTAAAACTTTGAATATCTTCAGCTTTAGTGGCGTGAGCCATCGGCGTTGCCATTAGCAAGCCAAGCGACATCAGCAATGCCTTGGTATAGCGCTTCATTATTCGCTCCTTGTTTGAGCACTAGCTAGTTATCAACTTTTGCATGGTGCAAAACTCGATAACAAGCTAGTGCGACATCTATCGTTAGTGAGATCTCACTATGAAATCAGCGTCCATCAAAAAGCAAATCAGGTCGAAAATCAAATTAACAGCACAAATATTTGTAACTTAAGGTAAACATGCCGTAACAAATCGCTAAATGAATTTTAATTAAGCGCAGCTTTATGCTAGTTTCGAACCCTAATTCACCGAAAGTTAGGCCGCTTTATGCCAACAGAAGAGGACTTCAAAACATTAGACTCGCTTAGCTGCAATACCGAAGTTCACTTGCAGCTACTTACGCCAACCCAAACCATACGGCTACGCAGCCGCTTAATCGGTATCGATCCCGGTCGTGCAGTGATTTTATCTGTCGGACATGATAAATCTTGGCAGAATGCCAGTGCATTTATCAGAGAACGACAAACTGTGATTATTCGGGTGGTAAATAGCGATGAACAAGATGCCAACATCTTGGCCTTTAGAAGTTCCATTCAGCAAGTTTTGAGTACTACAGGACGCTGGCTGATAGTAACCTACCCTCGTGAACTGCAAACTGTTGCACTAAGACAACACTCACGCGTGCCCATTCATATAGAGGCTAATCTCACCGCTGTCGACTCAAACGAATCTATAGCCAGCGGCCACCTAAAAGATATCTCGATTAAAGGCGGCGCATTTGTCGCAGCAGCCAGAAGTGATTTGATTATTGATAGTCAGTTTCAGCTCAATATCGCACTAGAAGAGGAAATGCTCAGTATTGCTGTCACCTTGAAAAACCAACAAGAACTCGAACCACAATCGGGTTTAGCTCAATATGGTTTTGTGCTGGGAGACGATGAACAGATGAACACTGAGCTAATCCAAAAAATTGTATTACAGCATTTAACTAGCACAACCAAATAGCAAACGGCCACTCATTTATAGTGGCTGTTTTATTGACTAAGAAACACCTGCTCAATTTTATGCAGTATATGGGGCGATTTCAGCTCGGTTTCACCGGTCATTAAAAATGAGAAGTTCTCAGCAATGATCTCTTCTGGGTGAATAATATAGTTAGTGTTACGGCCAATTTGCTTAAAGAAGCCCTTCAGCTCTGACACTTTAACAATTTGCGGCTTATCAGCATCGTAGATATTCGTGCTAGCCTGCTCTGAGTCGCCAACGATCACAAACTTAAACTCTAGATAATCGAAAAACTCACCGCCTTTTTCTAGGTTATATTGCGCTTCTGAATACAGAATAGGCACTGTCCAAACTGCCTTACCTTGGTAATTGACTCTGATGCCAAAGTCATTAATTGGTGCATCAGGGTTGGTAATTTTTTGTGAGCCTAGCGCAGTTGGGAAACTGATTTCTCCCAGCGGATAAAAGCCTATCGCTTGATATAATTTTTGCTTAATCTCAGGATTATGCCGAGAATATATATGCAGTAACTCATGGGCGATTAACCCCGGTAAGCCCTTGGCATTGTTTAGCTGCTTTTGCTGTAAAATAATCGCTTGGCCGCGAGTATAAGCTGCGCCGCCCTCCTCTAAACCTGTGGTTTTGATTAGCTCAATGGGCTTAGGTAGCTCAACTTTTAATGCCGTTAACTGTGGCAAGATCTGCAAATAAGCTTGATTAACCGCTGCTTTGTCAGCATCTGTCCAATCTAAGGTTTGCGTTGCTACAAAGGCTAAATATTCGCTTTTGCTTGGTAGATCTGCACGCTTCATCCGCGACGCCATATCAAAAGAGCTAATACCGCGTACAAACTCATCCTCTTGGGTTAACACTGCAGCCGCTTCTGTCTTAGTTAAAAACGAGATAGCCTCTGCTGCCCACGCACTGGTTGATACAGAAATACTCAAGCACAACAACATGCCGTAGATAAGTACTGATCCTCTTGCCTTCATACTGCTCATTCCTTTGTTCATATCTTGCTACTGACTATAGCAAGCTAAGGTTATACGGCGACAGCGCTAAATAGTTTTAGCACTTAGTAAATAACACAACATCATTACCCAATACTTCGAGCTCCCAGCCATAGTGTTCGGCGATCCACTCAAATGTCTCCGTCGCATAAAAATTGATATGGGTTAAATCATTCTTGTAATGCCATCGGCTAAATGCCACCACATCTGTGACACGTTTAGTCATGATCAACAGTAACGCTCCCGGCTTTAGCAGGCTGTCGAGCTTTGCTAACAGCGCTTTAGCATCCGCCACATGCTCAATCACTTCTGTCATTGTGACAAAGTCATACTGCTTAGCCAGCAGTTGCGGCTGATTAAAGTAATACAGGTCGTAATTGCTCATCGCAATACCTTGCTCAGCAGCCATTACGCTAATGGTTGGCCCCGGGCCACAACCAAAATCTAAACCTTTAGCATTGCTATCGATCCGTGCAAGTACAGGATCTAACGCCCGCGACAAGAACTTGCGATAACCTAAGTCATTGGCATCATTCTCATGCTGATCATAAATCGCTTTTTCAGCAGCTGCGCTGAGCAAAAACTCATTTGGTACACTCACTAAAGCGCAGTTTTCACAGCGCATATATTGACGAAATTTGTCTTGATGAAAAAGTTGCAGCTTAGGCTGTTGGCACAACGGACAATTACTCAAAGGGGCTTCCTGAAATAGCTAAAAATAAAATCTTAATTTACGGTGTAGGGATTTTACGATCTTTTGACGCGGCTTCTCGGGCTTCGCGTAAATATTTTTGCTCGCGTGATTCACGCTGCTTAAATTGCTGTTGAGCTTTCAACCTTTGCTCGGTTTGCCACTCTGCCGACTCTTGACGTTTTAGCACTTTTTGCTCACGGACTTGGGTTTGCTTTGTTGCATCACGCGCTTTTTGTAATTGCTCTTGCTCAACTTTATGTTTGATATCATCCGCCTGCTTTACTACCGAATTAGCGCTAACTCGTTCAGGTTCACTCGCATTCGCAACCCCATAACAAGCTAATGTTATTACAAAGATCAGTCGAACCATTCGTCCAAATGTTGTCATAGCAGCTTCAATCCTTTTTATAAGCAACTTGCCCAAGCGGTATTCTAACAAATTCACTTGCAGCTCAATAGTTGAACCATGAACCCCAACAATATTAACTTCTGTTAAGATTGCGAAAACTATCACTTTTTTTAGCGTAAATGTTTCCTAGATTCAATTTTGTTACATCTTAATTGTACAAAGCGTCAAATAACTGTATTTTTGACACTGAGTACCTGAAATTACATCAGAATAAATAATTTTTACCGTCTACAGCATTTGACCTTGAACAATGTCATGCCAAAAGGGAACCGAGTATGAGCGTATTAATGTGGTCCAAATTGTACTCCCGTGTTACCGCTACGGACCCCACATTAGTTGAGCAACTCAAGCTTTGGCAAAATTCAGCAGACACCACTGCACTAGCCATTATTCAAGGTCAGCACTTTGTTGCGGCTAACTCCTCTGCACTGAACTATTTTGAGAGCCAAGAGCAAAACTTCCTACATGCTACTCCGTTTGATTTTTCACCTCGCATTCAATCATCAGGCAAAAGTAGTGTTGAGTACGGTCAACAAATGCTAAAAAAAGCCATCAAGGGTGAGCCTATCTCATTTAGCTGGTTACACATGAGTCAACAAGGTAAAGAGCTGCCTACTGTACTGTCGTTATACCCTGCTCAATTAGATGATGAACCTGTGTTGCTCGTTTCTTTCCAGCCTATGGATAGACGTAAACGCAACAGAGTCAGCATTGGTAATGGTTTTGAGACCTTACCTAAAGAGCTAATGTCAATTACCCTTGAAGATAGCGCGGAAGCAGTTTACATCACCGACGAAAACTTTCGTATTTTGGCGGTTAACAAGGCAATGTGCCGCATTTGTGGTTATAGCGCTGATAATTTACTTGGCAAAACACCAGCTGATATAAAGCTTGAGCTGAATAACTCCCGCTCTCCTTCTACCTACAGACGAAGCTGGCAAGGTGAAGTATGGAAAGCCCGCTCCGATGGTTCCACTTTTCCAGCATGGCAAAGCTGCCGACGGATCTATGCTGATGAACAGGTGTTTTACGTCAATTTATTTAGCGACATAAGCGAGAAAAAAGCACTCGAAGCTAAGCTGACTCAGCAAGCTATGTACGACAAGTTAACTGGGCTACCGAATCGATTTAACCTAATAAAAATTCTCAATGGCGCCATTGCTAACATTAAGCACTCTCCTGAATTGATGGGGGCATTGATGTTTTTAGACCTTAACGGCTTTAAAAACATTAACGATAGTTTTGGCCATGCCACCGGTGACAAGGTATTACAATTAGTTGCAGCTCGCTTAGAAACGTGTTGCATTGAAAATGCTGAAATAGCCCGTCTTGGCGGCGATGAGTTCACTTTGGTGCTACCTCGTTGCCAAAATAAACAAGAAATTGAAGCTTTTTCTGAATTAGTACTATCACTATTTGAAGCACCGTTCGAGATTAATGGCCAGAAGTTTTATCTCGGCACCAGTATCGGTATTTCCCTGTTTCCGCAACAAAGCGATGAGCCAAACCAACTATTAAGTATGGCGGATACGGCAATGTATTCGGCAAAAAATAGCCCTAGTCATATTCGTTTTTATAACGCCAAAATTCGCCAAGCAGCAGAAAAGAAACTGCATATGCTTAACGACTTACGCCATGCTCAAAGCCTAAGGCAGTTTAGCTTGGTGTATCAAAGTGTGGTGGAGCTTGAGTCTAATCAAACTGTAGGTGTTGAAGCGCTACTGCGTTGGCAACGTAGCAATGGCGAAATGCTTGAAGCCCATAATTTTTTACCGCTACTTGAAGAAACTGACTCAATGATCAGCGTGGGCCAATGGGCATTGGAACAAGCCTGTATGCAAATGGTTGAGTGGCATAAGTCATGTAACCCTCAACTCAAGATCAGTGTCAATATTTCGGGTTCACAACTCGAGCATCCTGACTTTATTCACATGGTACAAGATACCCTTGAACGTACAGGTCTAGCTGCTGAAGCCTTGATTATCGAGATCACCGAAAGCGCATTAATCAGACGACCGGCATTGATAAGTAAAGTACTTGGTCAACTAAAAACCATGGGGATCAATATCGCTATTGATGATTTTGGTTCAGAGCTATCATCTTTGAGCAAGCTCGCTAGCCTGCCAATTGATACCCTTAAAATTGATCGAGGTTTTGTGCAACAGTTTGATAGCCTGCAAGGAAAAAGCCTATGCCAAGCTATGATCCAATTGGCGCAAACCCTTAAAATTGATTTTATTGTTGAAGGTATTGAAAACCAACACCAAAGAGACACACTGCTATCTATGGGCAAAGGAAAAGGCCAAGGTTTTTATTTTGGCAAGCCTACCTCAGCACAGCGTTTTGCAACTGAAGTGCTTAGCCACGCAAACTATTGCGAAGCCAAACTTGAGTCAATTTATTAATTATATCAAAGCAGCTGCGCCAAGCACGCCGAATAAAGGTTATTCAGTGTCGCTCCCTGCAAAAGCTAGTGCTCGGCGCAGCCACTCTATCGCCAATTGACGACGAATACATTAGAACGCATTTGTAGAAAAATTAGCGTGATTACAACGAGATTTCTTTCAGTAATAGCTGGTCTAAATCACAAAACCACATATCTAAGCTCGTCATACTCGCAAAGCACATTTAGCCTAACGATATCGCGCCCTAACCTCTGGTGGCATTGAAGCTAATCTCTGCTCAACCATGGCATGTAAAGCATTAGTCAAAGGGGCAACATCCTGCTTATCATCAATAGCTTTAAGCATCATCGCAGCGGCCTCTAACGTAGATAAACTGTCACTACGACTGGCTTTACGAATTGTATAATTAGAAGCGTTATCCAAATCTAAATGCAGCGCAGGATAAGCTTGCAACCAAGGATTAAGCTGCAGCAACTTATAGGCTTTACGCCAAGTACCATCAAGAAAAAGCAATATCGCATCTTGCTCCACTTGCGTCTGGTTAGCTGAAACACTGCTATCAGATGGATAAACTAAATAGATAGCTTGCTTAGCTTGCGCTAATTGCGCCCGCAGTTCAGCAAAGTCATCAGCACTTTGCCCTACAACGACTTGTGTGTCTTTGATCACTAGCTCTAATAAACGCACACTGTTTTTGGCATGACCGACTTCACTGGGATCTTGCAAAATGATCAGTTTAGGCTTGATCTGCATCGGGTTAATACTGGCGCAAAGACACGCATTATGTGGATAGTGGCAACTTGGGCAATTAGGACGAGACACAAAACCTCTGAAAATGGAAAGTAATCACCCGCAAAGTTTAGCTGAGTCGTATTAAAAATTATACGAGAGATATTGTTTACATAAACGCAACAACTAGTGTAGTTTACCAAGCTCTACAGCAAGCTGTTAATTTAAAAACAAAATCAATGGAATTGATTTAGTGATTACTGTAACGATTAACCTACTAACAGGGAAGAAAATGAAAAAAGGCCTACTTACTTTAGCGCTACTTTCAAGCCTCACAGCTCAGTGCGCTCTCGCACAACAAACTGATAAACAATCACACAACTATCAACACCAAATAGATATTGCCCTAGGTACTTATAGCGATGACTTTGGTGATGGCATTTGGGATCTCGGTTACCGTTATTACTTTACCCCAGTAAGCGTTGAACATGGCCCTTACGCTTTAAATGGCGTGTTAGCACAATCATCAAATATCGGTGCCCGTTATGCGCAAACCGATGTGATTAATGAAAGTAAGGTTTACCACGTAGACGGCACATATGTTTTTGACTCAAAGTGGTTTATTGGTGCTATGTATGCCAAAAGCGATGACGACAACCAATATTCAAGCTTAGACAGAAGCTTGAACAGCTATCAGTTCAACCTTGGTTATTACTTTAACGATACCTCAGAAGTCTCTATTTATTATGCAAATAGCAGTGCTAGTGACAGCTACGATCGTTCAAATGAACCCTATGTATTCAGCAGCGGGCTGGTTTACAAACAAGCCACTGATTATGATGCAAAAACATACGGCGTAGAGGCGCGTAGCTTTGTTGCGATGGAATCATTTACCGGCATAGAACTCGCTGGTGTTTGGCAATATACCCAAACAGATGAAAAAGACAGTTTCTATCATTACATTGGAGAGGATACATCTTTAGGTCACTCTCTTTATGACTCAAGTAGCGATAATCATCTTGTCAGTATCTCTGCAGACTTTTATCTTACCAAGTCATGGTCTTTTGGCGCGCAGTACTCATGGCAAAAGCATGATAGACAAGCCACATCAGTTCACTCCCCAGACGATGCCATTTACCAATATGACGACAATGATAGTCAAAGTATTTACAGCCTAAATACAGCATATTGGTGGCAATTCTCTGATGCATTTGCTGCCACAGCATCTGTAGCTAAACCGTTTAATGATGACGGCGATTCGCCAGATGGGGTATTTTTCCGCTTAGGCGTCAACGCTCGTTTCTAATTAGTCAGTAAATAATACCAATTAATATAAAAAGCCCACATAGGTGGTTAATCTATGCAGGCTTAGGGTGAATCATTTAGAGCAGTTGCAGCTTAGTAGGCGTGCTGCTCTTGATGCCAATGATCGAGTTTTCGCATCGCCATAACCATGAGTAATAGGCTAGACAAACCACCCATTAGCAACGCCACGGCATAAGGTGCAGACAAACTAGTTTGTTGAATTAACGCTGCAATTAACGAAGCACCACTCATTTGAATAAAGCCTAACATTGCCGTTGCGGTACCCGCTCTTTCGCCAAATGCTGACAGCGCCATACTCGTTGCAGGGCCAAGTAATAATGCAAAACCTATACACAGCAACATCATAGGCAACATGTAGCTATAAGCAGCCATGAGTCCCGCTTGCGGCCCCACGACTTGTACCACAACTTGTGCTAATGCCGAGGCTAGCATCAAACCGAGCGCAGTTATCACTGTTGGTCGATTACCCAGCTTTTTAATCACCAATGGAGCTGCAAAACAGGCAATAATATTAACGGCAGCATTTAAGCCAAATAGGCCACTAAATACTAATTCAGATACGCCAAGGTGACCAATCAGCCAAACCGGTGCATAAGATACATAGCTGATGATTGCCGCCATACCAGCCATACATGCCAATGCATAAAAAACAAAGTGCGGTTCAGAGATCACCGGCTTATAACGAGCCCAGCGATAAAGTGGCCCATCACTCACTGTATTTTGTGGGCGTGTTTCAGGTAGACGGAATACTACTAATGCCAGAATAATCAAGCCATAAAGCGCCATGAAAATGAAGTTTGAACGCCAACCAAACTGCAATGCCAGCATGCCCCCTAGGGTAGGTGCTAGGGCAGGAATAATGCAGATCATACCGTTTAGATAGCTGTAATAGCGCGCGCCTTCTTTAGGTGAAAAGCAGTCTCGCACAGCACTAAACACCACGATTGAAGTTGAACATGCCGCTAAACCTTGCATGACTCGGGCTATCTGCAACCAATGGAACTCTGCGGCAATTGCGGCTAGCACACTGCTAATGATGTAAAACACAATACCGCCTAATGCGACTGGACGGCGGCCGAAGCGATCAGCAAGTGGCCCAATCAATAGTTGGCCGGTACCCATTGCGAAAAGAAATAACACTAAGGTTGATTGGATCTCGCTAGCAGACACCGAAAATTCGGCAGCCATCGTTGGCATAGAAGGAAGGTAAATATCTATCGCCAAGGGGCTTAAAATCACTAGTGGCAATAAAATGGGTAACAAACTACGGCGCATTATCTTTCTCTGTATTTGGAAAACAGCGTTATAGTAGTCAATCTATGGTATGAATAGAAATGATATTATTTCCAGAATGAATTTCCACTGAGGAATATCTTTGAAACTCGATAATCTTGCCCGCATCGACTTAAACTTGTTAGTTATTTTACAAGTGCTTATTGAAGAGCAAAGTGTCACTCGTGCCGCGAGCCGCTTACACGTGAGTCAGTCAGCTTTAAGTAAAAGTTTAAACCGTTTACGAGAAACCTTAGGTGACCCACTATTTTTACGTACTGCCCATGGACTAAAGCCCACTGCTCACGCGGTACAACTAGGCAAAATGCTGCCGCACAGCTTACAAGGTTTATATCAATTAACCTTGCCGCCAAGCTTTACGCCACATAATAGCACTCGCCAATTTGCATTTGCGATGGTGGAGAGTGCTTATGAAACTCTAATCCCTTACTTTATCGGTACTTTGCTTAATCGCGCGCCAAATTTAAAACTTGAAAGTTTTGTCTGGAATGAACACTCGATCCAAGCACTGCAACAAGGACAGATCGACTTTGGGATCTCTGGCCGAGAACTGCATCCTCAAGCTGCTTTTCAGGTCGACAGACTGCCTGAAGGAATTGCTCATCAAACACTTTTTACCGATCATCAAGTGTGCCTTGTGCGCCAAAATCATCCCATTCTATCGGCCATAGAAGCGGGCCATTGGGATTTGAATGTTTATCTTGAGATGTCACATGTACAAGTGCGCTGTGAGGGCAATGATTGGTGGGCGCTCGATTATCATCTAGCTGAATTAGGACACCACCGCCAGCTGAGTACGATTGTGCCTGACTTTTATGGCGCTGCTAGCGTATGTGCCCATAGCGATCTAATCTTTACCTTACCATCGAGTTTTGCCCAGCATGCGCAGAAGCTTTATCCACTGGTAGAACTGCCACTACCGTTTGAATTTATTCCACTCGCTTATGTATTACTGTGGCACGAACGTAATAGCGATGATCCCGGGCATAAGTGGGTAAAAGAGATTATTTGCGAGAGCGTAGCCAACGCTTTTGCGGCTAAGCCTTAACAACTAAGATGAAGCTTAATTAACGTGATCTTAGCAACAATAATCGGCAAGATGATTATCTGAGCAACATGAATAGATACAAATGATTCAGCCTGCATTCATCTTATTCATGTAAGCTAATACCAAGATATTTGGGAGAACATATGATTTATAGCCAATTTCAACATAACCCACTGCTAAACCGTTTTTCTGGTACCCGTGGTTGGTTAGCATTCGCCATCGGCCTAGCTTTTATGACGCTAGCCTTGGTTGCATTACCGTTTTTACTACTATTTGGCGCAATTACTTTTATCGCATTAAGCCTATTTGGCAGAGTATTTTTAAAACGCCAACTTGCACGCTTTCAAAAGCAGCAAGCTAATCAAGAGTTTTATAGCGAACAGTTTCAAGGCGCTCAATTTGAAGAAACGCCTTTCAACAACAATGTGTTCAAAGAGTCTAAAACAACCGCCCCTCGCCAAGGCCGCACATTTGAGCACAACCCAAACGAGCCGGTGTAATTCAACATCAATTACAACTGCAGCTCTGACGCGTTGAGAGGCCGAGATAGTAACGCCTCAAAACGCGCCCATTTTTCAGCTTGGCTGCTTGCCTTAGATCCCACCCAAGCAGCTACAGCATCTTCACCCACATTGTAATTCATCACATAAGATCGGTTATGTAAGAAAAACTGTACCCGTTGCTGTGCACGAGCCTCTGGGTATAACGCACCTTCAATCAACATCTGCTCTGCAGTCTCTGCATCAATAAGATTATCTGTCAGTTGCTGACAGACATAGTTTTCATAATAAGTTAACTGCTTTACCAACTTTAATACTTTATGAAACAGTGCTAAATCTCCTTTTAAACCTGCTAGCGGCATCAGCACGTCTTGTTCAAAGGTCAAGATCTGTTCATCTGACATGATCAGACTCAACGCATAGTTAGCGCTACCTTCTGATAAGTAGGATATCGGGCTATATAAAGGGTAGATGGCGTATTCTAGCCACCCCCTGGCATCGACTAACTGTCGTTCTTGCAACAGATTAAATACATGATGGCCGGGATAGCCCTCATGGGAAGCGAGCTCTAAATAGCGCTCTATACCTAGCGGTTGATCTTGATTTAGCTGGATTAAACTGTGGCTGTTACCTTTGTACCAGTTATAAGCTGTCCATACTTTGTCGTTAACATATTCAATTTCAAAGCTCTCATCAGCTGGCAACTGCATATGAGTGCGGGTTATTTGCCGCGCAACTTCAACCGCTGCAGTAAAGACTGCTGCAGCTTTATCTTTTGGCACAATAAATTGTGATTTGAATTGATTAAAGCGCACTGATAATGTGCCTTCTCCGGGGAGTAAATTATCAATTTCTGCTAATAGCTGTTGCTGATGGGGTAGACCTTTACCAAACAAGTTGGCCGTCGCAGGTACATCATATAAAGCCGATGCTTCAGCGCAAAAGCCAAACTTATTGCCCTGTAAAACATTGATATAAGCCCCAATCGACGCCCATTGTTGCTCTAAGAAATCAGCACGTGTAATAAGCTCTGGCTTAGTAAGCTTGTCTACAATGGCAGCAAGCTCGCTAACGCCTGCCTGCTGTAGCAATAATAACTCTGAAAGCGGTTGCCAATAGGTGTCCTTTTGCCACTGCTCAGGCCCGTAGTATGCATCAACGTAATAGATATCGTGCTGACCCACAGCCAATACCAAACGAACATAATGCTCAGCAAATTGATTTAATAACTGTTCTTGCGCTTCAGGGGCTAAAGCTTCTTCAGAGTTGAGATATGGCAAATGCACTCCTTGCTTATCGATTAACAAATCTACACAGCAAAGAGTATACATTATACAATTATTAAAATCGATTTTGCTGAACTAACAAAGAAGGCGCCAACTTAGGTGGAGCCTAGCTAATACCGATTATCATGAAAATAATTCGTGTAAAAGACTGTTAATACCAATAAGCGAATGACCTGTTGGTTATTAGTTCTGACTTATGTTGGCTCTGACAGTAACTCCGCCGCCTTATTAAGCGATATGATCTCATCTTTAGAGGTTGTTACCGCAAGCACAGCATCAACCTGTTGCAGCAATGAGCGCCACAGCGGAATAAGCACATCAAGCTCAGCTTGAGTGGCTCGTTCACGTGCCATTTTTAGTAGCGCCGCAGCAGATACCACATCAATACGACCCAAAATTCCGTCTGCAAGTGCAATACTCAGCTCTATCATTGCTGGCACACTATGGCCGTACTTAATCACTTCGCGTAAATACGCTTCTGCTTGCGTTAAATCCTGCCCCAATACAGAGTCTTCATGCAGCATACTTTGAGCGCGAGAAAACATGGCATCAAGTTGCCCTTGCTCGGCGGCTTCTGCCATCCAATGAGTAGACTTGACGTTATCTTGTACGCAGCCCTCTCCACGAGCGAGCATCAACGCCAGATGATATTGCGCATGAGGAAACCCTGCTTTGGCAGCTCGGCTAATGTACTTATAAGCTTTGTTGAGATCTTGCTGCTGATAGTAAAGCACTCCGAGATTAGCCATGGCCTCTGACTGCTCAAGTTTGGCGGCTTGTGCTAAATAATTCTCAGCCAGCTCAAGGTCGACAGCAAATTGCTTAGTACCAACCAAATAAAAATAACCGAGTAACGCCATTGCATTGGCAATACCAGCATCAGCCGCCTTAGCAATAGCGCGCTCACCGGCTTCGACATTGGTTTCACCACTATAACCATGGATCAGTGATACACCATGTTCATACAGGGCATTAAGATCTTTATCTTGAGCCTGAGCAAACCAATAACTGGCCTGTTTAAGTGAAGCTGTTGAGCGATCTTCAACAACCTCTTCAGCACTACCTTGTAACGCTAGTTCCTGTTCACGCTGCATTAAAGCCCGAGTCTTTAATGACATACCCACTAGATACTGAGACTCAGGATCACGCTCCATCACTGCCCGATAACATAGATCTCGTCCGGCAAGTGAGTTGGGCTCTTCAAAATAAAACTCAGGTTTATCTTGCTTAGTCACCACAGAAAATAGCGATTCCACCAGCGCTAAAAGTTGCTTAATGGCACGCTCGCTTAGTTGCTGTAATTGCTCAGGAGTAAGGTGATATTTTTCAGGATGAGCCCCGCGGTTACCATCAGCTCTAAGCTTATGTAATGCGCGCGTTGTTTTAACGTCGATGACTCGGCGTTGATTAAGTTGTTCTATACGATCGTATAAATTAGGACTCTCAAAACGGATTTGCTTAGGCTCAGCAAGCAAACTTGTCAGCTTATGACTAAAGCTGCGAACATGCAGTAAAGCCTGAGTCGGTACATCTTTGACGTAACTTTTGGCCTTGCGGTAATCTTCACCCAATTCAACTGAAAACAGATTGACGAACTCGATATCGTTCAACAAGACTTCTACCTCTAATCACAACCTAAACAGGATCGCGAACTCATCGGCTGTGTAAGCAACTTAGTCGCGATAAAAGTAAACTCGCCACTAAGTTACCTACAACTCGTGTATAGCTCGCTGTTATTCTTCGCTTTCAATATTACCTGGTGATGCTGGCGTTGGCCGTGACACCATATACAAACGGAACAATGCAACGTTAACAAACAAGCCAAAAAACGCCACAACCACATCGCCAATTAACTTTAACGGGATACCGCCTAGCTCAGTCAGTTGCGCTAGCACACCGCCAAATAGCGATAACGGAATATAAAGCAAGAAAATCGCCATGGTTTTAAATGCAATCGGCCCACTAAAACTAAAGCTGCGCTTAATGGCTTCTAAAGGTGTCAGCCTTTCCACTACCACCATAAAGTTCACAAATGCAAGGCGGGCAAATAGATAAACTGAAGCAACTAAACCAATAATCCCCAGCATTGGGTTTACCGCCATTAAAATAAATACCGGTGCGAGTACCGCAAGGCCAGAGAACACACCAGCAAGCAATAAAGCAGGCACAAAATTAAAGCTAGTCTTGAGGATCATGCCGTTACTTGGGCTATGACCTTGAGAGCGGATCTCCAAAAATAATGTCAGTGCAGCAATCAAAAATGAAAATACCAGCAACAGCACCATCATTGCCACCATATGGCTAGTACCAAATTGCGGGTTTTCAAGATCTGCACTACTGATCTCTAAACTTAGCCATAATTGAATGCCCACTTGCACAAATAAAATCGGCACAAATAAAAATGCTAACTGACTAATATTATTCTTAAAAAAGTTAGAAGCTTGAGTCAATATGTCTGACAGTGGCATAGGGGGTTCCAATAGATAAAATTCAAATTCATGAGTTATGCTAAGGATACCCAAGTTTACAGGTGAATGCACAATGGAAATCACCTAATCAGGCATCGAAAAACACAAAAAAATGCAAACAGATTGTTAAAAACGCTAGACTAGGCTCAATACCAACTACTAAGGATAGCCACAATGAAACTTACAACAGCATGTTTGCTTGCCATCATTGCACTCGTATCTGCTCCCGCTAGTGCCGGGATCTTAGATCAATTAGGCCAAGTGACTTCTAGCTACAAACAACCTGCACAACAAGCTCAATCGAGTGATCTGGTGGGCAATGTTATGTCGCAACTTGGGCTAAGCCAAACCCAAGCTGAAGGTGGATTAGGCAGCTTATTATCGTTAGCGCAAAGCTCACTTAGCAGCAATGATTTTAGCGCTATTGCTGACTCTATTCCTGGGATAGATGGCCTTCTAGAGGCAGTACCAGAGCTAGATAGTGACTCAGGTATGTCGGGACTCCTTTCAAAAGCTGGCGGATTCGGTGAGTCATTACAAGGTGGCGCGATGGTTTATGATGCTTTTGAAAAACTTGGGATTTCAAAAGAGTTGGCAGCACCTATGATCGATATCGTCAAAGGCTACCTAGACACCAACGGCAGTGCCGGCACTTCTGATTTATTAATGAAAGGCCTAAACTCAATATTGTAATTTGATAAGCGAGTTATAGGTAAACAACACAAAGGGCCAGCTGCACTTAGTGCTTTTGGCCTTATGCAACACCACAAAGTGGAACTCAATCAACAAAAATCACTCTAAACTACATAGACAACAATCGAGCTTACCTACTGAGGAGTCCCTATGCTGGCAAAACTGAAACAGTTTTTTGGTAACCCGGAGACACCATTATCTGACGAAGAGCGTGCAGAACATTTAAACCTTGCAGCCGCAAGCCTGCTTATCGAAGTGGTCATGGCCGATGAGAATATGTCAGAGAAAGAAGCGGAACTTCTTCCCACGCTACTAACCACAACCCTCAATCTTGACAACGCTGATGTACAAAACTTGATTACTGACGCGAAAAAATCACAACAAAAATCGACCTCTTTGTATGAGTTTACCCAAGCAATCAACGACAATTTTAATATTGATCAAAAACAACAACTCATTCTTGCTATGTGGCAATTAGCTTACGCCGATGGTCACCTGTGCCAATATGAAGATCAAATCATTCGTCGTACCGCAGAACTGTTTTACTTACGGCATAGCGAGCTGATTCAAATGCGTAATATAGCCATGGAACAAAACCAAAAAAGTTAGCCACAAATAACGACGTATCTTTAATTAAAAGATATTGTGGTAAGTAAATTACTAAGTTATCTGCTCAGAAATAAAGTTCTTAATACCTTCGACAAACCCAGCTGGACAATTACACGCATGATCTCGACGGGATAGTAATGAATAACTTGGTTTACGCAGTACAGAGTGTAATAACTCATATTGCTGCGATTCCATTTTTACGGCTTTTAAACCGTGCACCATGTCGATAAATTCGGCCGCACAGCGAGTCCCCAGAAACGAAATAGCATCACTACTGCGCAAGCGGGTAATCAAGCCTGCAAGGCTATGAGTTTTGTATACTGAACTTAAAGTCAGCCCATGTTGCTCGCAATAAACTTCAAACGGATCTTGCACATCATTAAAGCCCTCAATCGCCGTAACAATAAACGGATAAGCAGCAATATCCGCTAAAGTAAGCCCACTAAACCAAATAGGATGCTCTTCATTGGCGACAATATAAACAAACTGACCAGTGCCTATAGGCGTTGCCATTAGCGTTGACTTGTGACGTGTTAACGATTCTTGTATGCGGGCGTCGTCATCTTGAATAACGGCTAAACACATGCCGCCTTGCAACATATCTTCACAAGTTTGTGGCCGCATATGTTTAATATGAGTAGAAGTACTTAAAATACAGCTTTCAAGCTCACTATCAATAAACTCTGGCAATCCAACAGAAAAGGTTGGTGGAACAGCAATGGTGCACTCTTTTTTTGGTTTAGAGCAGGACTCATCAATACTGATTTTTGCTAATAGATCGGTGATCTCACACACTTTAGGGTAAATCGCTTTAGCACGAGCAGTTGGAATAAAACCTTCTTTTTTTCTAATAAATAAAGAATCTTGATAATACTCTCTTAAACTCGACAAATAGCGTGTTACTTTAGAATTAGAAATTTGAAACAAGCGCGATGTTTCACCACAACAACCTGTTTCATAAACAGATTTAAACACAGCTAACGCCTTCACATCGACGTCTATCATCATCAACACCCTGTTTAACCTAGCCATAGTGCTATTTTTAATTATTGAAATTATATTTTCTTCAAAGTGAAAATATTGCTGTTATCGGCAATTCCTACACAACAAAAATACAATATCAAGAATTCTAGGTAGAATGCCGGATATAGATAAGTGATTTACAACAAAAACAATAAATTCATCACCTTATAAGGAAGATGATATGAAAAAAGTTACGTGCTTACTGCTTCTATTTGTTAGTTTGAATGCCTCTGCCCTTGATAGCTGTAATGAGTGTCATGACGAAAAATGGCAACAAACACCAGCGCATGTATGGATCGAAACTGAAGTCCATATCGATGCTGTCAGCTGCATGGATTGTCATCGATGGAAAGATGGCGACGACTTACCTCCAGTGCTTCCAAGTCAGAAGACATTGGAGAAAGATTGCGGCCTTTGTCATCACACGCCAGAAGATCTCGCACGTATGATGAACATGGAGCAATACGAGCAAGAAAAAGATAACGAATAATCTCTTACCAGTCCCTGCAAGGTTCGCGCCCCTCATCAGACGCGGGCCTTCTTCCTTTCTCATTCTCTAAACAGCAATCACCAAGAACTATCTAGCGCTGCTGATAAAATAAACTAGTTTTAGTCATTCATATAGTTAAAGGAGAAATAACTGTTCTCTCTGTCACAGTATTTTTCATATTTAAAACATGCAATTACAAAACCCCTTATGTAGATAACTAAGTCTTCATATAGCAATATATAATAAGGCCACTTATTCATAAGCAGCCTTATTTATGAGTTGTGTAATCGATAAAAACCACTTTACTTAAAAAGACGCTTTGACAATGGAATTACGTTCATGGCTTGTGCCAATTGCGCTTCAAATGCCAATGCAAGTAAAGCAATTGCCTTATAAAAGTCAGTTTCAGCATGTTGATTTGCCAAGGTTAAACAACGGCTTGACCAAGGCAATAAGTGCTGCTGTAAAATGATCATCAACACCACTGAAGCTTGTTCATTATCAGGTCTATCAATTAGCTGACCTAAGAGCTCTGCAATTACACCGTAAAACAGGGCGATATGATCAATAGGTTGGTTATATTCTAAGGTAAAGGCAATACCATATTGTTTATACAGCTGCATCAACGCAACTGTTGATTCATCATTGATTAATTGCTGTTCACACAAGTATACCGATCCCCAAGGCATAGCTTTAGGCTCCGATGGCCCAAAAAACAATTGGCCATAATCTAACTTTAGTTCATTAATCTGTTCACTCCCCCAGTGAGACAAATAGCTATATAACAATGACTTAGCACTGTCTGCTGATGGGTCCCCCATACTAGGCCACTGCATAGCAATATCATGTTCAATAAAGTAATCCATACTCTGCAGAGTTGGATAAAATAACAAAGTATTGTGCAGTAATCGTGCTATAGCTTGGAGTTCAAGAAACTTATCTGTTGAAACGGTTACCATTAACTGCCCCTCAAAAAGGCGCCCGGAGGCGCCTGATCATTCTTACACTTCTGCAAAGTTTAAGATTTCACCTTGGCCACCAGCAGCTGGTTGACCATGTTTATTTGCCTTAATGATCAAGTTAGGCGAAGTAATACTTTCTGGTGGTAGTGGCGCAATATGGCCATCACCATCACCATATTTGGCAATAAGGTTTTCCATAGTGTCAAAGTCGATTGCTCTTAATGGGCAGGAATCAACACAACTTGGGTTTTTCCCTTCAGCTAGGCGTTCAAAACAACCATCACACTTGGTCATTACTTTTCTATCAGGATCTAGTTGTGGTGCATCATAAGGGCACGCTTTAGCGCAACTATTACAGCCAATGCATAGTTCTGTCGTCACATGCACTAACCCATCTTCACGGCGCTTATGCATCGCCCCTGTAGGACAAGCTTTAACGCAAACCGGTTCACTGCAATGGTTACAGCCAATAGAGGCATAATAGCTATAAACATTCTGCTCAAAACTACCATCGGCATTAGTTGCCCATTGACCACCACCGTACTCATAAACTCGACGCCAGTTCACACCAACAGGCAAATCTTTTCTATCCTTACAACTTACATGGCAAGCCTTGCAACCCGTGCACTTGCTAGTATCTACGTAAAAACCATATTGAGTTTGTTCAGTCATTTTCAATCACTCCATCAAGCTTTAGCTATTTGTACACGGTTAGTATGTTGCGGATTACCTTTAGCAAGAGGGCTTGGCTGGTATCGTGTAAGAGTATTAATACATCCGCCTACATCAACAATATGCCCTGATGGCCCAGTACGGTTTGTATCTGGTTGATACCATGCTCCTTGCCCTAATGCTGCAACGCCAGGGGCAACCCTTGGGGTGACTCTAACTGGTAACTCGATAGTTCCACGATCATTCCACACTTGAACCTTCACGCCTTGAGTAAGTCCACGAGCTTGAGCATCAATAGGGTTCATCCAAACTGCATCTTCTACCGCTTCACGCAACCAAGGCACGTTGTGATAGCTAGAATGTGTTCTACCTTTGGTGTGAAAACCGACTAGTTGTAATGGGTAATCTTCTTTGGTGTCCTCGTCTTCATAACCTTCCCAAGTCTGTTGATATTGAGGGATAGCAGTAATGTAATCTCCTTTAACTTTGTCATTGAAATTCCATTCCGTACCTTTCAACGCCATAGATAATGAATAGATCTCAACTTTACCAGACGGCGTACCTAGTGCCTTGCCACCGTTGATATAACTATCAAGCGCAAGTTTAGCTGTACCGTTAAACGCTCTAAAAACTCCTATATCTTGGGCTTCAGCGTAAGTCGCTGGCAATGCCGGTTCAGCATTAGCATTGTTAGAGTAAGTACGTGTTTTTTGATACAATTCCTCCAACCAAGCGGCTTCATCTTTACCTTCTGTATATTCACCCAACTTACCCATTTTCTCTGCAATCAATGCGCACATGTCATACATTGACTTACATTCCCAAAGTGGCTCAATTCCTGCTTTCATCGCTACTAGATAACCCATAATCCCCGAGGCATAGCTATCATTCACCAGATCATTCGACTCTAACCAACTTGTATCTGGCAGTAGGATATCGGCAAATTTAGCTGATGGTGTCATCCAACAATCGCACACCACGATTAATTCGCACTTATTATCATCTTCAAGGATTTTAGCGGTGCCATTGCAATCTGAATGTTGGTTAATCAACGCGTTACTATTGATAGCGAAAATCGCCTTTACGTCAGCACCTAACGGTGTATCGAGGTCTTCTGTTTTGCGCACTCCGTCGTTACGCGCCGTCATCTCATGACCACGTTCGATAGCTTCCGCCCATGTGAAGAAAGAAATTTGCTCTTTTACTGGATTAGCTAAACCAGATAAGCCACTACGACTCAAGCTACCTTGTTGTGGTAAAGCCCCATTACTTACGCCTGGTTGGCCAACTTTACCGGTAAGAAAAGACAACATGTAACATGCACGCATTGCTTGTTCGCCGTTTGCATGCCGGTTTACACCTGCACCTGTAACAATAAACGGCGCGCGAGCATTCATGATTTTAGCTGCTATTGCCTTTATTTTTGCTTCAGGAATACCACAGACTTTAGCAGCCCACTGCGGGGTTCTTGCTCCCTTGTCAACAAACTTCCCCTCCCCTAGAATATAATCTTTATAGTTATCTTCAGGCTTAATATACGGAATATACTGCAGTTTGCTGTCATCACCACTCGCTTTAAAATCAGTAATCAGTTGTTCTAATGAGGCTTTATCATAACCAACACAAAACTTATCTAAGAACGCTTTAGAGTGTTTATCTACCCAACCAGAGCTGATCATTTCATAGGCAACAGCTTCAGCAAATGCTGCGTCAGTTCCGGGACGAATAGCTAACCATTGATCTTCTTTACCCACCATAGAGTCTGTATAGCGAGGGTCGATCATGATGACTTCAAGATTATTATTTGATTGCAACGCATTCAAAAAGTCATATCCTTCACCGGATCCCGATTGCCGCATTTCACTTGGGTTGTAACCTAAACCAATAAATAGATCACTGTCTTTAAGCGCTAATAAATTTGAACCTGAGGTACTACTAAACCCCGTTGCCGCAGCCGCTTCATTTTGTTGTGCCCAGGAATAGTTACCGTATATATTTAAAAAGCCGCCATTTAAATTAAGGATACGATTAAAGCATGCCGAACTAGAGAAACCATAGTAAGCCCCTGTACCATAATGCTTGAGAATCGATTTATTCCCATATTCACTAGCAATACGCTGTAACTCCGAGGCAATCGTAGATGCAGCTTCATCCCAGCTGATTGGAACAAATTTTCCTTCTCCACGTTTACCTACTCGTTTCATTGGTGTTTTTAATCTATCTGGTGCATATGTGCGCTGTTTTAGTGAACGTCCTCGAGCACAAGCACGGATCTGATGATTTACACCATACTCATCTGTCGTCTCATGATCTGTTTCGACACGAGTAATAACCCCGTCACTGCTAAATACTTTTACTGGGCAGTTAGAACCACAGTTAACTAAACATGCTGACCAAGTTTGTACCTCCTCAACAACAGGCGGCTTTGGTGGCACTACGTTGGCATCATCAGAGCTGGTTTTACAGCCCGTTATTGTTGCGGCGCAGCCTAATGCAGCACTGGCTTTCAAAAAACTTCTACGTTCCATTGATATATCCTCTTACTGGGTTTGTCCCGTACCGCGTCTTAGCGCAATTTATAGGTAAACGACAACATCACTTGGTGTGCGTTGTAGTCATGGTTAATATCTCCCAAGGTCACCAGACCTGGAACCGAATCGATTCCGACAACTGCTGCGTCGGTGTCGTAATAGCGTTCATAGCGATAGCTAAGTTTCAGCGCCATCAGGGCACTTAACTCGTAATCGGCATATAAGTTGGCACTATGGCTATAGCTGTAATAGTCACCGTATGGTGTCGTAAGGTCAGCGCTCACATCTGTGTCGCTAATTGAATTACTGAATAGATAATCCAAACCTAGGGTTAGCTTGTTTTCCATCAAGCCACCGTAGGCTACACCTGCACCGAGATTGATAAACTCATCGTTGATTTCACTCGACCAATCAGGTGAAACAAATGACTGACTCCCTACCTGTTCAGAGTTGATCCATTGCTGCGCAGCAAAACCGTAAACAGTGATGTGCTCACCAAAGTGCAAATTCAAATTAATGTCGTAACCAAAATCTTCAGATTCAGTCAGACCTATTTGAGTTTCGTCATAATCATCTTTGGCATAGCGAGTGGCCACATCGATACTCATCCAGTCGAGAGGCGTATGTGTCAGCTTCAACTCAGCGGCGTTACGTGTGCGATCGGCAAGGTAATACTTACGCATTAACGCGTTCTGTTCTGATGAAGTCAGTTTATCGGCTTCATACTTAGAACCACCGCGATTAGCATGCTCGGCATTAAGGTCGATATTGAAGTTTTCAAGTGCGCGAACATTGAGCTTAATCCAGAAACGATCGTCATTGGTTTGTTCGCGTTCACTGTAAGTACGCTCCACTTCTTTACGGTCGTAACCAGCTTGAGCGCGGTAACCGCTAGCGATGCGGTAGCTCGCATTAACCTTATAAGTGCTACGGGTGATGTCTTGCGGGGTATTTTGTTTAAAAGCGCCTGTTAGCCCATTAAACTCATACTGCATAAACTCGGCTGTAGTACTCTTGTTATCTCTATCACTGTAATCAATAGTGCCGCCTAACCGCAGACGACTGCTCAACATAGAGCTCACAGTAAAACGACCATCTAGAGTATCGATTTGCCCATCCCAATTTTGCAGTGGGTTGCCTGCCATTTGGATCAGGTCCTCATCTTGGATCATTCGTCCCGTCGATAAGCGTCCGCTCATCACAGTACTCTTAACAAGATACTGTCCAGATAGAGTAATTTGATGGGCTTGATTATCTGGAGCGGCTGCATAAACATCATATAGATACGGTAGGCTTAAGTTACCGATATCGTTGCTATAAAAACTTCCGCTATAACTCAAATCAGTTAACCAGTTGTCGCCATTAAGGCCAATATTGGCATCCCACTGCTTGGTAGTAGAATCTACCGGTAAACCAAAATTAACAGGGCTCGGTGTCACCAAACTCGCAGCTTGATGTCCGGTTTTAGCTTCTTGACTATAACGGATGGCACCTTGATAAAAGTCGCGTTGGTAATCGGCTGCAAACGCAAATTTTTCCCGCTCAAGCGCTAAATCAAAACGATTCACGCTAGTGCTGGGCGTGAGTAATCCGTTGTGATGCCAAAGCTGACTTTCTACGTCTCCAGCTTGATAGGTCTTGATACTGTTATAATCAAGTGCCATTGAATAATGGCCAGACTTACCTGCTTTTAATGTGGCAAAGCTATTGTCCATCCCCAATTGATGTGCTTGAAAACGCGCTTGATAACCTAAATCACTTTGATATCTCACATCACCGCTAACACTCGCTATCGCACCATCTTCTGCGGTACCAAGTGCGTTTCCTGCATGAATGTCGTCAACATCGTTATAACCTGCCGAAGCAGACATTTTTCCGCTGTAACCATTGTTATATGCACACTGTTTACAGCTAAATTTCTCTGCATTTACCGAACTAGTATTAGCCTTGTGTACGCTAAAATCTGCGGCCATCAGGTTACCTGACAGAGCTAATAGCGATAGCGTTATCATATTCAATTTAAATGACATCTTATTGCTCTCCGTTAGCGCTGCAGTAAACTGCCTGCAGGATGATTGGAACCGTGGATTTGACTATGGCAGTTAAGACAGCTTGCTCCGGCACCAAAGGCGTTCATTCCAGCCTCAGGAACAACTTTGCTTGCATGGCCATCATTAGCGTGACATTGCTGACACAATTGAGGGGCGCGGCTATTTAACAGGTTGTCATTCACGCTGCCGTGTGGGTTATGGCAAGTAATACAGTTTTCTGTCACTGGAGCGTGCTCCCATAAGAAAGGGCCACGTTTCTCTGCATGGCAGCTGTAGCAAGTGCCATTAATAGAAGGGTTAATAAGCGCACTTTCACTCATGGAACCATGAGGGTTATGACAATCAATACAGGTCATTTGATCCCACTTAAGTGGATGTGCTGAACGCTTACTCATGTCCGCCTTTTCTTTAGCGTGACAATTGGTACAAGTGTTATTCACCGTGAGTTGATCTAATGTAGGGTCTTCTGCGCTATGCACAACATGGCAATCAGTACAGGCTATTTCTTCTAGGTTATGCGTACTGTTATGCCATGCCATTTGTTGTGCATCGTTATGGCAACCTTGGCATACGGTATTTTGTGCGGTAACTGATAACTTACTGTCAGCATTGAAGCTGATCATCGGTTCCTTGCCACCTTTGTTATGCTTACCTTGTGGACCATGACAGGCCTCACACTGTAACCCCGCCATTGGTGACTCTTGAGAACTGACTTGTCCGTGCACACCATCGAAAATTGCCATCACCTTGGCATTCTTCTTGTGGCACATTAAGCAAGAGTCTGCTCCCTTTTGGGAGTATTTTCCTGCAGAGAATTTATCGACTAACTTTGTTTCAAGTTCTTCTGCACTCATAGAGTGCCAAGGTGCAGCCTGCACACTTAACGCAGCACTTAATACAAATGTTGCACATATAAACCTTGTATAATTCCGATACCATTTCATATCAATACCTTAAATTGAACTTACTGCACGTTTATAAAACTAGGAATAAAATCAAACAAAGAGTATTTTAAAGTTGGTATTTGGAATATATTTATAATTTGCGAGTTAACGCCAAACGTGACAGAGATCAATATTAACCCGCACAATTCTAGAAGCTTAATAAAAGAATTAAAAACGTAAAAAATAGGCAACTATGATTAACTATAAAATAAGACCTGCAATATTAACAAAATCAATAATTGAATTTTTCAAAAATAAAAAAATAGCCATACCCACAGAATTCGATTTCATTATTAACTTAGATGATAGTGATTCAGTAAGTATCAGATGCTTCACAAGAATACTTGATGCTTTAGAAAGTGAGATTAATGATAATCATTTCTATTATGAGCTGGTGAAGCACTTTGAATCAAGAACACTAAATTATTTTTCTCCAATGTTAAAAGGTAAAAAAACTCCAATCGATAGACTCATTTGCTTCTATAAAATATATCAAGGACACATGGCAAGCGTAGACTGGGAGTTATATGACGACAATAGAACGTTAACCTTAGTCGCTAAGCGAGGGAATCAGATAGCAAGCTCAAAGTTTGATGACCTTATTCTATATAGTTTTATAAACACTCTTATTCATTCTGAATCATATAATGAAGTCAATGAGATTACGGTTGAACTCCCTTTTGAGCGTGCATTCTATAAACCTTATTTAGACTTTGTAAAAAATGCATCATTCTCAACGGGAAATTTAGTAATTACAATTTTAAAAAACCAACATCAAACAAATAAAGGAGTAAATCTATATATACCTAAATCGACTACGTCTATTAGTAAGCAAATTATTGCCGCAGCTAACATGATACCGATTAATGAATTAGATCTAACTTCATTAGCATTTAATCTATCTGTATCAAAAAGAAGCCTCCAACGTTGGCTAAAGGAGTTAGAATTATGCCCCCATGAATTCATTGACACCGTAAAATTTAATCATGTTAAGAGAATACTAATTTCAAACAAAGGTAATATAAAAAAAACAGCCTACGACTGTGGATTTAAAGATCAGGGGAAGCTAACTAAAATATTTATTAAAAATTCAGGGCTGCCTCCCAAGGAATGGCTAAGGCAACCCCAATAAAAACAGCAATCAATAAGAAATATTAACCCCAACCTAGTTTAATATTAAATTAACTTTGATTTAATACTGGTTAAACCATTAATTGTGAGGTTTTAATTTCTCAATTCAACTTTTTCTGCTCATATTGCAACTGAGCATTGATGAGTTTTTGCTGCAGCACCGACGTAAGCACTTTAGAGAACTCACTCTCATGAGATTGGTGATACTGGAGGAAATAATCGAATTTTGGCGCCTCTCCCGCAGGGTATAGAGCACGCTCATAAAAGTCAGTTACATCTAAATATTCAATATCATCACGAGCACTAATAAATTGATGAGCAAACACAGATGCAGCCCAGCAGACATCATCAGTCTTAGCAACATGATTTAATGCCATTGCAATACTTGTTGTTTTAAAACTCAATTTAATAGGTAAGTGACGCTCTTTAGCATAGGTTTCACACCAATGCTCAACCAAGCCCACCTTTGAGTAATTGATAAATACCAACTTATTCTTGATTAGCTCTGCAAAACTCAACTCTTGCTTAAAAAATGGGTGTCCCTTTCTGGCCGCTAAAAAGTAGTATTTAACATCACCAACCTTGATATTCTTAACCACGTCAGACTGCTTGGAGTTCACGGTAATCGCGTAATCTATTTTACCTTGAGCCAATAGCTCCTGAACATTGTCGCTCCATGGCTGAATACTCACAGACATATCAAAGCCAAATTGTTCACAAACTTGGTTAATTGACTCAACGAGAAAACCTGACAAGTGTTCCTGCGCAGCGATAACAAGCTGGTTTTTAGATGGTTTACTTGAGGTTAAGTCGGCCATCTGCTCATAGCCCTGAACCACATTTCTCGCAATTGGGTACAAGAGATCTGCAGTTAGATTCGGCTCAACGCCATATTGCCGTCTAATAAATAATTCATCGTTTAATACTTCTCGCATCGTATTTAACGCGCGGCTGACTTTCGGTTGAGTCGTATTCAGCTTTTGAGCCACAACTGAGCCATTTTTGAACTCAATCAATCCGACAAAAACTTTGAGGGTGAAGTAATCTAACTTAGATAATTCTTTGCGCATCCGTGTACTGCCTAAAACTTGTATAGTTTTTATATTATTGCATACACATTATAGCACTGAAAAATAAACGTTTTTGCCACACAACTCACACGCATACCTATTTATAGGTACTTAAAATATACACTTTTGATATCGCTTAAACTTATTGTTGGCTTACAAAACTCTAGAGCGATCATACTCCTTTAGCTTAAAGCGAGTTAAACTAAGGCTATCAATGATATGGTAATGATTTATGCAAACTGAAAACACCGCTGAACTCAACCTGCTTTGGGGCTCATTAATTCTAGAAGAACTTGCCCGCCTAGGCGTAAAACATGTGTGTATGGCTCCGGGCTCTCGCTCAACACCATTGACTTTAGCTGCGGCCAAACAAACCAAGCTTAATCAGCACCTGCATTTTGACGAACGCGGGCTAGGATTCATGGCATTAGGACTCGCCAAAGCAAGCCAAGCGCCTGTCGCGATAATTACCACTTCAGGTACAGCGGTTGCCAATCTATACCCAGCAATCATTGAAGCTTGGTTAACCCATGTACCACTCATTGTGTTGTCAGGTGACAGACCGCCGGAACTGATTGATTGTGGTGCCAACCAAGCGATCATTCAACCTGCTATTTTTGCTCAGTATGCCAAGCAAGTTAACTTGCCAACACCTGATATCAATATTGCACCGCAGGCGCTATTGAGCCTATTAGACGATGCGGTATCGAACCAGTCACAGCCAGTACATATCAACTGTATGTATCGCGAACCACTATACCCAAATGAACCTATTGCTGACTTTTCTCGTTACCTAGCGCCGATAGCTAGCTGGCAACAACAGGCAACGCCTTATAGTCAATTTACAGCGATGAATACTGGCGATATGCCAACTGCCGACGCCCTTGCCCGCTTTGTACATGGTAAAGGGGTTATTGTTGCCGCAACGCTAGCTCCAGAACAACAAAGTGCAGAGTTGATCCTACTCGCACAAAAATTAGGTTGGCCAATTGTCACCGATGCTCAATCACAACTTCGCCAGCATCCGGGGGCGATTGGCAACATTGACCAACTGTTACAACAACCAAAAGCTCAAGCGTTATTAGCTCAAGCAGAAAAGGTCATAGTGTTTGGCGGACGTATTTTATCAAAACGTCTTATTAGCTATCTAAACCAGCAAAACTGGAAAGATTATTGGCAAGTGCTGCCTCAGCAACAACGGTTAGATCCGAGCCATAAACCTAAGCAAGTGTGGCTCGCGGCAGCACATCAGTTTGCCAAGTTGGCGTGGCCAAGATCATCCCAAGCTAACTGGGCACTGAATTTAGTGCAGTTTAATGATGAGTTAGAAACCCTGTATCAACAGCAGATTGATAATGCAGAGTTTGGAGAAGCGCAGACGATTAGAGCAATCGCGACTCGCCAAAGCGATAGTCATCAATTGTTTATTGGCAATAGTTTACCAGTCAGATTGTATGACATGTTTGCACCAATCACACCTGCTAGCGCAAGCGTATTTACTAACCGCGGCGCATCAGGTATTGATGGGCTACTCGCTACTGCATGTGGTGTGGCTATTGCCGAAGCAAAGCCAACAACCCTTATCATTGGTGACATTTCGGCGCTACACGATTTAAATTCTCTGGCTATTGCGCGCAGTGTCACTAGCCCATTGGTGATTGTCATTCTCAACAATGACGGCGGTAACATCTTTAACTTATTGCCAGTACCTAACGAGCAATTACGTACTGATTATTATCGCTTGTCTCATGGCCTTGAATTTGGCTTTGGCGCTGCCATGTTTGGCTTAGCCTACAATCAAGTTGACTCTATTGAAGATTTTATTGAATCTTATGAATACGCTATGACCTATGCCGGCCCCTCGGTCATTGAGGTGAGTGTTAGCCAAAACCAAGCCAGTGATCAAATCGCGCAAATCGCTAGCTGGGTAAAACAGCACTAATGCTTAGTTATCAGTGCTCAGGCAATAGCAAGGCTCCAGCCGTAGTGTTTTTGCACGGCTTTTTAGGTAGCAAGCAGGATTGGAATGAAGTCATCAACCAGTTACAAGATGACTTTTACTGCATCAGTATTGATCTGCCTGGTCATGGTGATAACCAGCAGCAAGCTGCCGACCTCATGCTGCCAACTCCAGGCTTTAATCGCTGTGCAGAACTAGTAACCGCAACACTTACTGCGCTCAATGTGCAGCATTATCACCTAGTCGGCTACTCCCTCGGTGGCCGTATCGCCCTGCACATTGCCAAGTTATATCCAGAGCAACTGCTGAGTTTGATGTTAGAGTCTTGTCACCCTGGGTTACAAAGTGAAGCCGATAAACTCGCTCGCAAACAAAATGACACTAATTGGGCTAATAAACTCAGCAACATGCCAATATGTGAGTTCTTAACACTATGGTACCAACAAGCTGTATTTAGTGATTTGAGCGATATAGAGCAACGCAATTTAGTGTTAAAACGGAGCCATAATCAGCCACTCGCGCTAGCTAACTGCTATCAAGCTACATCGCTGGCACGACAAGATGACCTTTGGGATCTGCCAGGGCAATTAAACATTGCAGTGCACTTTATTGCAGGCCATCAAGACCACAAATTTAAAGCACTGGCAAATAGCTGGCAACAGCAACAACCTGTATCAGTGCACTGTATTAACGCCAGTGGCCACAATGTACACTTAGCGGCGCCTGAGGCATTTAGCCATCAATTACGCACACTTTTGACTTAACCTTTATTCGCTACCACTCAACCCGATATAACAATAACTAAGCAGGCAGGCCAATGACAACGACACAACAGCAATCAACGCCACTTATCCTTACTCAATTAAGCCTGCATCAGTTCACTATCAATTTAGATAAGCCTTTACCCGTCGGTAAACAACGCATTGAGCAGCGACACGGGCTGATACTCAGCGCCCAAGCATGCCAAGGCGAAGACCACTATCAGGCGCATGTTGAAATCTCGCCACTTTGTGGTTTAGACAACTTAAATCAAACAATTACAGGTTTTAGTCAAGAGACACTAGAGCAGGTACAACAACAGCTTGTTGCCGCTTTACCTGAGTTGTTATTGCAACCTGCTGACGCCCTACTTGATTACTGCACTCAGTTTGCTTCAGTTGCTTTCGGCCTAAGCCTGTTGCACGCCAAGCTTCATGGCAAGCTTGATGGACATTTACCCTCACCACGCAGCGTACCACTCATTTACCGTGCAGCAGATGAACCCTTAACTGCGGTAAGCGAGCGTGTGAGCGGGCTTGCTCGCAATATTCACTCAGTCAAAGTTAAAGTTGCCCAAGACACCCTTGAAGGTGAAATCAAGCTTATTCATCAAATTCTAGCTATTCGTCCCGATCTAAAATTACGTTTAGATGCCAATCGCGGTTTTAGTTTAGAACAGGCGATTGAATTTGCCGCCTGCGTGCCTCTTACCAATATTGAGTACATTGAAGAGCCGTGCCAAAACCCTGCAGACAATCAGACTTTCTATCACGCGGTGGAGATGCCATGGGCACTGGATGAGTCACTAAATAGCAGTGACTATCAATTTGAACTACAAGCGGGACTAAGTGCACTCATCATAAAACCTATGTTGCTTGGCAGCATTGAAAAACTACAACAACTGATTGAAACAGCCAATGAACATGGCGTACGTTGCATTCTAAGCTCAAGCCTAGAAGCAAGCCTAGGTATCGATGCCTTAAGTCGATTAGCCCAAGTACTTACACCCGATGAGATCCCAGGCATTGATACTCTGACCGCCTTTCAGCAAGATTTAGTCATCAGCTCAGGTAAAGCCTCGTGTTTACAGCTTGATGATCTAAGCTTGATCTGTAGCGTTAAATAAATCAGCAGTGACCGATTAAGATGACAGCTAAAGACCCAAGCAAACAACTGCTATCACCCATTCATCAACAGGCAGTAAATAATGCCACCGCTGCGGCTTATTGCGTTGCGGGACATGCTGTCAGTTATCAAACCTTAAGTCAGCAAGTTATTGCCATTACCGAGCAGCTGCGCGCGCTTGGGCTAACAGCTGGTGAGCGACTTGCCTGTGTTAGTTTTAACAATCCAAGATTACTCGCCCTCTATTGGGCATGTGTTGATACAGGCATTTTGTTTTGCCCTATTTCGCCACGCTTTGCACCGCAGCAAATCATTGAGCTAATAAACACCCACCAATATCAGCATTATTGGCTTGAACCAACGCAAGACACTGGTTTAGAACATCTTCAGCTCAAGCAATTACTGCAAAGCCAACAAACGAGCAATATGGTTGATATTGATTTTAATCTGCTAAGTTCCAACCAAGCAGCCCTTATTGACCCTACCCGTGCAGTGAATGCAATTTTAACCTCTGGCAGCAGCGGCACACCCAAAGCGGCCGCCCACAGTTTAGCTAACCATATCGCGAGTGCTGCAGGCTCAAGTGAACTAATTGAATTAGCGATTGAAGATAGCTGGTTGCTGTCGCTACCACTATTTCATATTGGTGGGCTCGCTATCTTAAACCGCTGCGCTATAGCCGGAGCCTGTGTGGTATTCGAGGATAAAAGCCTAACTTTAGCCCAGCAGCTATCTCGAGATAAAATCAGCCATCTATCCTTGGTAAGCGCACAATTACAACAACTGCTCCATGCTGATAGCGAGAATAACAACGACAGCTTAGGCCGAGTCAAAGCCATGCTACTCGGCGGCGGTGCAATATCTGCAGATCTACTCGCAGAGCTCGCCAAGCGTGATATAAAAGCCTACACCAGCTACGGCATGACAGAGATGGGCTCACAAATCACCACAGGTGTTGCGCACGGCGATGGGGCTAGCGGTAAGCCACTATCTGGCCGAGAACTAAAAATTATCGATGGCGAAATTTGGGTCAAAGGTGAGTGCTTATTCTTAGGCTATTTAGTCAAAGGCGGATTTAATTTGCCAGTTGATCAAGCCGGCTGGTTCTACACCAAAGATCTAGGCCGCTTTGATGTAAACGGCAACCTGTGCATTGATGGCCGCGCCGATAATATGTTTATTAGCGGTGGTGAGAACATCCAACCCGAAGAGATAGAAACCGCCTTAAAACTGCATCCCAAAATCAGTGATGCCATCGTATTTCCACAAGCTGATCCTCAGTTTGGCTGTTTACCAGCAGCTATAATTAAGCTAGCTAAGGATCCGGCTAACCAACCTTCGGAAGCAGAATTAACCGAGTTTCTCGCCAACAAAATAGCTCGCTTTAAGCGACCAAGATGTTATTACCCTTGGCCAGAAGTCAGCAGTGCTGGAATTAAGGTTATCCGCAAACAAGTAATTGCCGCGGTTAAGGCCTAATACCCTTGTATTAGTAGTCTTTATCTGAGCTAAAGAATATAAAGTAAATCGCATAAAACAGAAAAAGCCCATGAAAAACGACAATAAAATAAAATCCCATAGGGTTAGTCACTAAATAATACTCATCACCTCCTCTAGCTGTAATTCCCCCCGTTTTATAGGCTTTAAATAGACTATGAGAAAGAAATACAGCAACAAGCAGCATTACGCTTTTTAGGATAAATACCTTCTCAGTTTTGCTAAATACACGAGACTCCGCCTTTAGCTCTGGCAGTTGCTTTCTCAACTCGATTTCTTCAATTAGTAATCTATACCTATCTGGATAGGCTTCTTTATCAATGTGTTCTTTTACATCGTGAAGCTCAGAAAGCGAATATTGTTTGTAGTCTGGTGTTTTAGAAAGCGTCATAACAATACCCTTTGTTTAGACGTTACAGGTAGGAAGCAGCTATCGCCTTAAATAAAAAGGGAGAAGTCTCTCTCCCTTTGCCTCAGCTGTGAGTGAAGTAACAAGACCTTGATTAAACTGGTTTACTTCAAAAAGTGAGCTGATTTAACTTAGTTAAATAACCAAGCCTTTGGGTTATCAATTGGCTTGCCTGCATCAAGTGCTTGCATACCTTTAATTGAGCGTACAACCAACCAAACTACCCAGAACAACAGCACAAACCATCCGATTAGAATTAGCGATAATAGAGCTCCTACAAACATAAATAGGCCGCCAATCCAGAATGTTCTGATTTGATATTGGTAGTGAGACTGCAGCCACTCTGGCGCGGTCGTTTTATTGATGTAAGCCATCACTACACCAACAATCCCCGTAATACCAAAAACTAATGCTACTAAGTAAAGAATATAAACGATTTTGGCATTGCCCTTACTTGCATCACCGTTGTCAACTGTCACTTCGCTCATCTTATTTTCCCTATATTTTGATGAATGTTAACTTGATGCACGACCCAAACAGAGCCCTACCTCTGCTGTCCACAAAAATATGTGCCAACGCCGCGCAACATCGGCGGTTAACTTATCACCACTAACTTACTGTTGCAAATGAGCTTCCTACCCAGCAGCTGGCCAATAGCCTAATGTGATTGCCACCTATTCCAGCCCTGATTTCAGAGATAAGCCACAGTTTCCCGTCCGTGAGCTTTGGGCTAAATGTTCCAGACATAAAAAAACCTGCTAAAAGCAGGTTTTAATTTTTAAAACTGATAGTTTTATGCTTCCATACAGCCTTTAAGCTTATTCATGGCATTCTTTTCTAATTGCCTGATACGCTCTGCCGACACTTGGTAAGTTGCGGCTAAGTCTTGCAATGTGGTCTTGTCTTCATCTAACCAGCGCGCTCTTAGAATATGCTGACTACGTTCATCAAGCGTTTTAATTGCCGACAATAGGCGAGCCTGAGTATTTTGCTCCCAGTTGTCATTTTCAACTTGAGACGCTAAATCTGAAGAGTGATCCTCAAGATAATGCATTGGTGCATAATCTTGTTCATCATCATTATCGCTAGCCAGATCGAATGCAGGATCTTGCGCTGCCATACGTGATTCCATTTCAGTCACATCGGCTTTTGACACCCCTAGGCTGTCAGCCACCATGCCCACTTCACTATCGCTAAACCAACCTAGACGCTTTTTAGCCTTGCGAAGATTAAAGAACAACTTACGTTGTGCCTTAGTTGTAGCCACTTTAACAATGCGCCAGTTTTTCAGTACATATTCGTGAATTTCAGCTTTAATCCAATGCACTGCAAATGAAACCAAGCGTACACCAACATCGGGATCAAAACGTTTAACCGCTTTCATCAAACCTATGTTGCCTTCTTGAATTAGGTCAGCTTGTGGTAGGCCATAACCTGAGTAGCCTTTAGCCACATGAACCACAAAACGTAGATGCGACATAATCAGCTCTTTAGCCGCCTGTAGATCGCCCGTTTCTTGTAGACGCTTCGCTAGCTCATATTCTTTATCAGCTTCCAACATTGGAATGTTGTGTGCCGAATGAACATAAGACTCGAGGCTGCCACTACTTTGGGGAACCATCAGTGCCATTGATTGCGCTTGATCTGTCATTTACGCTCCTACTACTTTCTTACAAAGGTCTTGCTAAAAACTGCTAAACGAACCATTCATTACTGAAATGGACAGTGAACTATCGACTAAATGACAAAATATGTCAACCATCGTACTTATCTAATATGTATCAATATGCACTAAGCCTAGCCAAATTTTGCTGCAAATCACTGCCAACAAAATATTACACCTAGTGATAGGCAACGCAAATGAAACAAAGTTCATCTTTTAAGCAAACCACCAAGTTTAAACTGTAACCTTTTATTATGACGGTTCTATGGCACGCAAATGCTGACGCACCGACAGGTAGGAACCCAGCCAGCCTAGAAATGAAGCTAACAGCACCAACTGACCTAGCTCTGCAACAGTAAGCGATTCCATATGTAAGCTACTGCCGTATAAACCAAGTAACTCGGCCAGTGCAGAATCTAAATACCAAACCAATAAGTTGATAATCACCCAAGCGAGGAAACCGCCGATAACCCCATACCAAATACCGGTATATAAAAATGGCCGCTGAATAAAAGCTTCTGTTGCGCCCACCAATTTCATCACTTCTATTTCAGTACGGCGATTCATAATAGCTAAACGAATAGTGTTACCTATGACCAATACCACCGCCAATACTAACAATGCTGCAATGGCCATTACTGTGCGTTCTAGCAATTTCACTACCGCTTGCAATCGCTCTAGCCACTCTATATCTAAGCGACCAAAACTCACTTCAGGCTCTTGCTCAAGCTTACGCAGTAACTCACGCGCTCCGGTAGGGCTTGAATACTTAACACTGGGCGTGACCATCACTACTGCTGGCAGTGGATTAGAATCTAAATAAGATAGCGCTTCACCAAACCCCGATAGACGCTGAAACTCCTCTAACGCCTCATCACGATTGATGTAATTAATATTGCTGATCTCTGGATACACATTGATCCGAGCAATAAGACTTTGAATGGCGGTTTCACTGCGCCCTTCATCAATAAACAGTGAGATTTCAGCAGCACTATTCCAAGACTCAGTGATGGTTTCAGCATTTTTGACCAAGACTTGCAATGCTGCTGGTAAGCTAAGGCTCACCCCCAATACCGCCATCGTCATAATCGATGACAATGGATTACGCCATAACTCCCCCATGCTCGCCATTGCATGTTGGATATGACGGATAAAAAACATCACGATACGCCCTGAAAGCGGTAATTTACTGCGATTGAGTTGAGGTTGCTGGCTCATTATTTATCCTCAATTAATGCCAATGCTGTCTTGAGAGCTGATCTCTTCTGCACCTAACACCCGACCTTGTTTAAGGGTTAAAGTACGGTATTTCATGCGCGCAATCAGACCTAAATCATGGGTCGCAATAAGCACAGTAGTACCTGCATCATTAAAGGTTTCAAATAGACGTAGAATATCCATCGACAACTTAGGATCTAAGTTACCAGTTGGCTCATCGGCAAGCAGTAAAGGCGGCTTATTAACAATCGCACGGGCAATACCGACCCGTTGTTGCTCACCGCCCGATAGCATGATGGGGTTATGACGCTCTTTACCGTACAAACCAACCATATCAAGTGCGCCAGCAACACGCTTACGAATTTCACCAATAGAAAAACCCTCAATCATCAATGGCAACGCCACGTTATCGAACACGCTTTTGTTCATTAATAAGTGGTGGTTTTGAAAAATCATACCGATATCACGACGCAAATAAGGCACTTGGGAGCGACTAACCTTTGCAATATCATGGCCATTAATTGAAACGCGACCGCCGTTTGCTCTTTCAATAACGGTGATCAGCTTAAGCAGCGTACTCTTACCCGCGCCAGAATGACCAGTTAAAAAGGCCATTTCACCACGCTTTATATGAAAACTCACATCCGACAAGGCTTTTTGGCCACCGGGATAGACTTTACTTACCTGCTCAAATCGAATCATTGAATAAGATTTCTTGTTAGTTGGCATTAATAAAAGCACCCCGCAGGGTGCTTATCTTTCAATCACGCTAGATATAAGCTAACGTTATTTCGCGTCTTTGTCGTCTTTTGTTTGGCTAAATAAAGCTTCGATAAAGTCTTTAGCGTCAAAGGTACGAAGGTCATCAATCTGCTCACCAACACCAATATGACGAATTGGAATTCCAAACTTATCTGCAATCGCGAAAATAACACCACCTTTCGCCGTACCATCTAGCTTACTGATAGTAATACCGGTTACGCCAACAGCCTCTTGGAATAGTTGTGCCTGACTTATCGCGTTTTGACCAGTGCTTGCATCTAACGTTAGCATGACCTCGTGTGGTGCTGTTTCATCTTGCTTTTTCATCACTCGCACGACTTTTTTCAGCTCATCCATTAGATGTGCTTTATTCTGTAAGCGACCCGCTGTATCTGCGATAAGTACGTCAACATTACGTGCTCGCGCAGCTTGTAATGCATCAAATAAAACTGAAGCACTGTCTGCACCAGTGTGCTGGGCAATCACAGGGATATCATTACGTTGCCCCCAAACTTGCAGTTGCTCTACCGCCGCTGCGCGGAAGGTATCACCCGCAGCTAACATCACTGATTTACCTTGCGCTTGATACTGTTTAGCAAGCTTACCAATGGTGGTCGTTTTACCAACGCCGTTGACACCAACCATTAAGATCACAAACGGACCATCAGCATTTTCTGGGATCAAAGGTGCTGATACTGGATCTAGCGTTTTCTGCATCTCTTCACGAAGAAGATCGTACAGAGCTTCACCATCTTTAAGCTGTTTACGGCTTGCTTGTTCAGTTAAGCTATTAATTAAACGCGTCGTAGTTTCAACACCCACATCAGCAATTAATAGCTGCTCTTCAAGCTCTTCAAATAGATCATCATCAATCTTTTTACCGCTGAATAAGCCAATAAAACCACTACCGATACTCTCGCTGGTGCGCTTTAAGCCACGCTTTAAGCGCGCAAACAAGCCTTCTTTTACCGGTTTAGCTTGTGGCTCAGGTTGTTCTGCTGCTTGCTCGGCAGCAATACGTTCAGCTTCGATACGCTCTGCTTCTGCTTGCTCTGCGGCAATACGCTCAGCCTCGATGCGTGCAGCTTCTGCTTGCTCAGCGGCAACACGTTCAGCCTCGATGCGTGCAGCTTCTGCTTGCTCTGCGGCAACACGTTCAGCTTCGATACGTGCTGCTTCTGCTTGCTCAGCAGCAATACGTTCAGCTTCGATACGTGCAGCTTCTGCTTGCTCGGCGGCAACACGTTCGGCTTCGATGCGTGCTGCTTCTGCTTGCTCAGCCGCAACACGTTCGGCTTCGATGCGTGCAGCTTCTGCTTGCTCGGCAGCAATACGTTCAGCTTCGATTCGTGCAACTTCTGCTTGCTCTGCAGCAACACGTTCAGCTTCGATACGTGCTGCTTCTGCTTGCTCAGCTGCCATGCGTTCAGCTTCAATACGTGCTGCTTCTGCTTGCTCGGCTGCCATACGTTCAGCTTCGATACGCACGGCTTCCGCTTGCTCTTCTAAAATACGAGCCTCTGCAATAGCCGCCTGCTCTGCAGCGACTTTTTGCGCCTCAGCTTGTTCTGCGGCAAAACGTTCAGCTTCAATTCTCTGCGCTTCTGCTTGCTCGGCGGCAATACGTTCAGCTTCGATACGTGCTGTTTCTGCTTGCTCAGCAGCAACACGTTCAGCTTCGATACGTGCAGCTTCTGCTTGCTCTGCGGCAACACGTTCAGCTTCGATACGTGCAGCTTCTGCTTGCTCTGCGGCAACACGTTCTGCTTCGATACGTGCAGCTTCTGCTTGCTCTGCGGCAATACGTTCTGCTTCGATACGTGCAGCTTCTGCTTGCTCTGCGGCAATACGCTCAGATTCAATTCGTTCAGCTTCAATGCGAGCTTGTTCTGCAGCTTGTTCGGCCGCCAGTCTTTCCTGCTCCTGCTGTTGTTGTGCTAATTTTGCCGCTTCAGCAGCTTCCGCTTCTTCTTTAGACTTATCCCTGCGGAACCAGGAAAAAAAACCTTTCTTTGCCATGTGTTATACCGGTGCTCAAATCGCTGTACATAAATGCATTAGGGTGGAGGACGTTATATCAAAATTACGCTTAAATTACGCTGATAAAAACAGCAAAAAAGCATTTCAAGCAGATTACATCTACGGCTTTTTACCATTTGGCTATGCTTTGATATAAAATAGCGCCCTTAATTTAGACGCCATAGTCTACCACTTTCTTTCAATAGGCAAAATCACGAGGACACCATGGTCAAAAAAAGACCTTCTAGCGGTCAAGTTAGGATAATTTCAGGCCAATGGCGATCTCGCAAATTACCGATCCATGATCTTGAGGGGTTACGCCCGACAACAGATCGCGTGCGCGAGACCCTGTTTAACTGGATAGCTAACGATGTTCGTGGCTCAAGAGTGCTAGATTGCTTTGCAGGCAGCGGCGCATTAAGCCTTGAATCTTTATCTCGCTACGCCAGTTACGCGAAGATTTTCGAGTTACAAGCACAAGCGGCAAAGCAGCTCGTTGCCAATCTCGCTACGCTAAAGTGTGATAATGCAGATGTCATTAAAGGTGACAGTCTAGCCTTATTGGCTAACAAGCCAAACCAAGGCTTTGATTTGGTATTTATCGACCCACCTTTTAGAAAGTCTTTGGCTGAAAAGAGCATTGCGCTACTTGATGAGTATCAGTGGCTTAATCAAGACGCATTAATCTATGTCGAGACTGAAAGTGAAATCAGCTTACTGAATGTGCCCGCGAGCTGGGAAATGCTAAAAGAGAAGAAAGCCGGGCAAGTGATCTATCGTTTATATCAGTACTCTGCAATTAATGAGCACACAGACAACGATGACTGTAACATCGAGGAAAACAACTAAATGAAAGCCATGTTAGTGTTAGGCAAACTTATCACAGGTTTTGCATGGATAATGATGCTTTACAACCTAATGGTACCTTTTGCCGGTAATATTGCTGTGGTACTCAATATTTTGTTTGCAATGACAATTTTAATGCATTGCTTTCAGACTCTCATTTTTCACACTATGTTTAAATCGCTATTGCCACTGAAGAAATCTGACTATCTGCAGGTATTCCTATTTGGGGTGTTCAGCCTACTTCACTATCGCAAACAAGTTTTAGACAAACAACCTCAAGACTAAATTCTAAATTCTAGGTTCTTGGTTCCAAGGTTCTTGGTTCCAAGGTTCTTGGTTCCAAGGTTCCAAGGTTCCTAGGTCCTAGATTCTCAATTCCAAGTCCTAGGTCCTAGATTCTAAGTTGGCTATTAAAAACAAAAAAGCCCCAATTAAGGGGCTTTTAGTGTTTTGACTTGCAGCGCAAAAGTCTGCGTCGTTACTTTACTCTAGGCTTATACCTGAGGATTATCCTTTTGGATAAACGTGAGCAACGCCTTTATGACAGTCTACACAAGTCTTACGCTTGTCTTCTTCTTTCTTGAAGTTGTTAGCGTGCATTCTCTTAGCCATTTTCTTCATAGTGTCAGGCTGGTTCTCGTAGATACGAGAGTGACAGTGTTGACAGTTAGCAGAATCGTTGCCTTTGAAGTACTTAAGCGCTAGATCAGCTTGCTCTTTACGGTTTTCATCCAACCACTCTTGAGTGTTGAAACCATCGATTGTTAGGTAACCGTATAGATCTTTAGAAACGATGATCTTCTTCACTAGGTACTTAACTGGGTTGTGTGGAAGGTGACAATCTTGACACTGTACCACGATACCAGCACTACCACCGCCGTGAGCAGACGCTAACACTTCATCTTTCAATGAGTGATTGCTGTGACAGCTCATACAGAACTCATCTGTACTTGTTGCGTGTAAAGTTTGCTGTGTAGCAAAGTAGCCTACAACACCGACAACGACACCGATAATCAGCAATGCCAGAATCGAAATTTTTGCGCTGGGTTTAAATAGTGCTCGCCAGTTCATCACTCTTCTCCAAGTATTTAATTTTTTCCGATGATTTAATTCATCTTTAATTTATGCGTTCCATTATAAACCAGATCTTACTCATTGATCTGGGACTAAAAGCGCAAAATGAGACATGGCTCTAACTCTGTCCTTGCCGCCAAAAGCGCTCATTTTATATGCGTCTTTACTAAAGCTAATCTAAAGCCTTGATATTCGCAAGGTTACTTATCATCTATCCTTATAAAATAATGATTTAAGGTATTTAGTTTGAACTTCTTTTAGATGTAAAACTGCGGGGTAGAACACATTAAAATTCAAAAAATTTGTGATTTTTTGAAACTTTTTATCACAATCAAAGGTCTTTATTTTCATCGCAACAAGATTGCTAAACGCAAAGGTTTATATGGGCAAGCAAATCGCTTATTTAGCATTTTTAGTCACTATTATGGGGCAATTTATTCTTGCGCCAGTGATGGCAATGCCTAAATACTTTGTTGCGAACACCCATTCTATGGCACAGCAAAATGCAACTATCCAGCCGTCGCTGACACAAGCCACGTTGTTCAATCAAGCTACGCAACTCGATAACTTGCATGAAGCAACAAGCATTGATCTGGCCAATAACAGTGAAAATTGTGATTCAAACGTGAGTTTGCATCAGTCAATCAAAGTTGATTGTGATGCTGTTTGTGAACAACTAACTGCTAGCAACTGTGTGTCACATTGTATTTCAACTCCTGGAATAACGGATGATTCACAGCTCACCTTATTAATTAGCAACTCAAGCAGTAGCATTCAAACCCATTTCTGGTCGCTACAGACTGTAGAGCTTGCTTCCAAAAATCCCCCTCCGATTAACGCATAAGCTTTATTTCATCGTATCTAGGAGGCTTGGACAACAGCGCTTTGCAACGGCAAGCATTCACTAAGTCTCCCTTAGCAACAGATTACGGCAAAACTGCCTACAAATGGTTGGTAGTTAGCCATCAAGTGCCGCGCATCAATATGCTTAAACGTAATGCGCTGCACCAAAGCTATTATTTGAAATGTTTCGGAGCTTATTATGAAAAAATTTATCAGCGTTATCACACTATCTTTAGCTAGCTTTATGTCATCAGCAGCTTCTGTCTCTTTCCCTGAAGCCATTGATGTATTGGCTGTTAATGGCCTAAATAATGTCGATGGTCGCTATCTTGAACTAGATCAAGGCCATAACCTTATTGAAGTTAGATACAGTGATCTATTTGAGGCAAGCGCTGAAGATAGCAACTGGGTGAGATCTGAACCGCTTTACCTCTATCTAGATTTTGACGTCGCCAGTCACTATCAAGCTCTTATCCCTAATATAAGAACTGAAGAAGATGCCTACTTATTTATCGAAAACCCAATGCTGCAACTGAGAGATGCTAAGGGTGGTGAAAAGCAACTAAGTTTAATGACTCACAGCCAACTGATGGCCAAATTACTCTTGCCTCAGCAATAGTATAGAGCATTAAAAAGTGAACTCGGCTGCACATTGAACAGAGCAATTTGTGAAGTTTATCAATGTGTCAGCCAATTCCTATGATAGACTTAGCAAAGCACATTAATTGGAAACATCATGTTTAGCATTATTCGCCGTCATACATTATTAGCTATTACGCTACTCGCTTTGTTGAGTCAGCTAGTGCTAGCTAATGGATCATTGATGGTCGCAAATGCAATGGCTGATGATATGCCGATGATGAGCATGCAAGACGGTGCAGATTGTCATCAAACGACAATGGATATGGACGCCTCTGATAACTGCTGTGAGAATGAAGCTAATATGCAAGTAATAGCTGAACACTCACCTAATTGCTGTAGTGGCAGTGGTAGTTGTCAAAATGACTGTAGTCATTGTTTGGTTATTTCTGTAACAGGTACTCTGTTTAGCGTGTCGCCTTGGCCGGGCTTCAGCGCATCCGATATTGCAACGGCCACTCCTATGCCTCATTTCCACTCTATTTCATTGCCACAAGATTTAAAACCTCCGATTGCATAACCTGAGGCGCCAGTCTCTATGCAAGATAAAAAAATCGTTATTAATCTTAATCAGCAATTATTTAAGCCGTTAATTGTACTGCTGCTTGCTTCAAGCACAGCTATTCGGCCATCTGTATGATGGAGTTGAGTTATGAAAACCCTTGTTAGTTTAGCCTTATCAGCCTTGTTAGTTTTGTCATGGGCACCCAATGTATCGGCCAATGATCACCACCATGGTGCTCATAAAGGTCACCAAGCAGGCCAACATCAAGCCTATGCTTGCCCAATGCACCCTGAAGTAACTGGCGTGAAAGGCGATTCTTGTCCGAAATGTGGTATGGACTTAGAAGTTGTTAATTCAGCAGCTAAGCACCATGCTCAAGATTGTGAGTCTTGCCCAAACAAAGGCAATTGTCCTAATAAAGCTAAGAAACATCACCATAAACATATGAGCAAGCACACTCATGCTTGCCCTATGAACCCAGCAATTACAGGTCAAGCCGGTGATAGTTGCCCTAAATGCGGTATGGATTTAGAGCCTATTGCTAACCAAGCAGCTCACAAGAACTGCGACTCTTGTCCAAATCAAGAGTCATGCCCTAATAAAGCTAAAAAGCATCACAAACATATGAGCAAGCATACCCATGCCTGCCCTATGAACCCAGCTATTACAGGTCAAGCAGGTGACAGCTGCCCTAAATGTGGAATGGATCTAGAGCCTATCGCAGCAAACGATAACGCACATAAATCTGGTCACATGCATCACTAATATTTAGGGTGGAGATAAGGCATTATGAGTCTTTTTAAATCTAAAGTGGCAAGCCCACTTATCTGCGCGCTAACACTAACTATGGCTGTTACCCCACAGTTAAGTTACAGTCAAAGTGCAGAAACAAACCAACACGTTCATGCCCATCAGCATGAGTCTAAATACTACTGCCCAATGCATCCAGAAGTGACCAGCCATGAGCCCGGTCGCTGCCCTGAGTGCAAAATGTTTCTTGTCTCGGAGCAAAAAGACACCGATGACCAAGAGACGGGCAACAA
>NZ_JADX01000017.1 GCF_000518605.1 Shewanella fidelis ATCC BAA-318
ATGGGTCGTTAGCTCAGTCGGTAGAGCAGTTGGCTTTTAACCAATTGGTCGAAGGTTCGAATCCTTCACGACCCACCATTCCTTTTATTTACTCCACTAAAAATATCCATTATCTCCACTAAAATATATTGAAGTGCTAATTTTTGAGTCTTAAGCATTTATCAGTGCTAGTTATCGGATTCTCACTTTTGCGTACATCAAATAGGTTATATTTTTATCACCTCATTCGCCTCCTTAATGCAACATAAAACCAATTAGTATAAGAAGTTGATCTACTCAGAGCGATTTTGGCAAACTAACTCAAGGCGAATAACTGAAAGAATGGTTGTTCCCTTGTGAAGTTATTTAACGCAGAGTAGGCAGCCAAAAGCGCTCCAGAATGGCGAGTTTTGGCGGCGCTGATCTTGCATTAACAAGCTTGAACGTAGAGTAACTATGCTCTTCACTCGTTGCCTTGTCTCCGTGCAGCTAAACTCTCGCTGAGCGACCATATCTTTATACTAATTTGTATAATACTTAGAGGTTCTTCTCTGGTTTTTTAGTGATCTTTCTAGACTAAAAAAACTTTAAGCAAATTTAAAATTAGATTTCTAAATTGTTATTCCCATTAACTGTCGATTTGTGAGATAGCGTGATTCAAGTTTATAGAATAAGAAATCGTGGTTAATAAGGCAGCTTTTAAGATGAGTTAACACTTTGTTTCATTCTTTACTAATATAAAGCAGGTGACTGAAATAGATATTCATTAGCATCTGGCGCAATACCTTTGTCTAATAGACCTATTGCTAATGTTGTCTAATTGTTAACTCGGTCATATTTAGTATGGATAATAAAAGTATCTGGGAGAAAGGGAATGAAACAAGCAAAGTTAACCTTAATTGGAGCAGCAATAGCAACAACTATAAGTGTTGGTGCACAAGCTGATACGGACTTTCAGTTTGGTGGATATGTTAAAGCAGATGTAATGTTTAGTGATTATAGCAATGGTGCTCCTGGCTCAGGCAGTTTATCACGGCAGTTTTATGTGCCTGGTACGATTTATGGTGATGCGAGTAATGGTAAACAGGTCGTTGATTTTCAAGCAAGAGAGTCTCGTTTTAACTTTAAAACATCGACAGATTTAAATGGGCATAAGTTGTCAGGTTTTATTGAGCTTGATTTTATGACGCATACTGATGGTAATGAACGAGTTTCCAACAGTTATTCCCCACGTATTCGTCAAGCCTTTATTAGTTTTGATAATTGGGCTGCAGGTCAAATGTGGACCACTTTCCAAAATCCTGGGGCATTGCCTGAAAACCTAGACTTTGTTGGTGCTGCTGATGGTACGCCGTTTGTTCGTCAAACTATGGTTAGATATACCAATGGTGGATTTCAGTTTTCAGCAGAAAACCCTGAAACAACACTAAATACATATCGGGATCCCAGCGGCACTCGTGTCACTAGTGGTAGTGGTATGATCCCCGACTTTGTTGCTCGTTATAATATGAAAACCGAAAGTGGTATGGCGTTTACTTTTGCAGGTATTGCAAGGCAGCTTAATATTGAAATGAACAAAGACACGGCTAACCCTATCGATGCTACTGAGTTTGGCTACGGAGTGAGCTTTACCGGTGTTATTCCTGTTGGTCAGGACGATATTAAGATGTCGGCAACTTATGGTGAAGGATTGGGGCGCTATATGGCGCTGAATTACGTTAATGCTGGTGTTTTGAATGGCAACGGTGATATAGAAACAATTGGTTCTTATGGTGGTTATATTTCTTATCGTCATTGGTGGAACGATAAGTGGAGAACGAGTATAACAGGTTCGGGTTTTAAGGCTGACAATAACGTTGATTTAAGTGGTAACAATGTCAATAAAGACTCTTACTCTGGCTATATTAATTTACTTTATTCACCTGTAAAGCCGTTAACGGTTGGTGTTGAATATATGTATGCTAAAAACACTAAGGAAAACGGTATGGATGGAGAGCTCAATCGAGTGATTTTCTCTATGAAGTATGTCCTTTAGTGAGTTTTAAAGTTAAAAAAGGAGGCAAATGCCTCCTTTTTTGAGTATAAAACTTAAGCTGCAGGCATTAAGTTGTTATCTCTAACGTACTGTTCAAACTCTGTACAGCCACCAATATGATCTTGGTCGACAAAAATCTGCGGCACAGTTGCAACTGGCTTACCTACTGTTTTCTCTAGATCAGCTTTACTGATCCCTTCTGCGTGAATGTCTACGTATCTGAATTTGAAATCATCACGCTTCTCAGTTAGCTGTTCAGCAACTTGCACTGCGCGAACACAATAAGGACACCCTGGACGACCGAAAATTACAACAAACATAATAGCTTCCTCAGTTTTATCTTGAGCACTTTATATCATAGCCTTTGCAATTGTTCTAATTGATAATCAAAGTTGAGCTAATCGTTTTAGCTAATTTCATTCAAAATTCGTTTTGTCTGTTTGATAGCGGCCCTTGTAATCAAATATTGTATCCATCAGCTCCCAACCCTTTTTGCCTTTTTTTAGTAACAATAAGTCGGGTTTTCTAAAAAGAGCTTGGTCATTAACAAGTTGTTCAGGCTCTGTATACTTTGGGTGTTTCATGCCTGGAGTGCGACTATGAGGTAATATGAATAAAGCAAAAAGTGCTCGAATTTGAGCTGGAGTCTGCATTTTGAAAAAGCGGCAAAAATCATTACCATCTAAATCAATATAACGTACTAATAATCGGTCTGGTTGAGCTTCAAGTAGCATACTTTGACACTTGAATAGGTGATGGTGCTTTTGTTGCAACACTTCTTTAAGACGTTTATCCGGGTCAACGAGCACGGATTGGCAATGTTGGCAGACTTTAGCTGCTATATCGTTTTCCTCTCCGCAGTTTGGGCATGACTTTGAGCGAAAACGAAAGTCGCATTGCTGTTTTATGCCTTCTTTTTCAACAATGGCTTGGCAGCGACGGCCAAAATGCTCAATGATGTCACCGTCATCGTCGGTTAAGCCCCAAAATATATTGGCAAAATCACAAACAGGGCAGTGTACCTGTACCGGTTTACACTTGGTATTTGGTTTTGGTTGACCAACTTCAGGGTAAAAAAGGTCGTAACCATTGGCTGCATAATCGATGACCAGACACTCAGCCTTATTTTTATCAATTCTTAACCCGCGACCGACCATTTGTTGAAATAGGCTGACAGAAGCTGTTGGGCGCAAAATAGCAATGAGATCGACATGGGGCGCGTCAAAGCCTGTAGTTAATACTGCTACGTTTACTAAATACTTTATTTTTTTAGCTTTGAACTCATTAATTAATCTATCGCGTTCTTCTCGAGATGTTTTCGCGGTAATGAGAGCGACCTGTTCTGATGCAAGTTTTTCGACAATTTCTTCAGCGTGTTTGACGGTTGCTGCAAAGATAATGATCCCTTGGCGACTGGCTCCGAAATCAATTAGTTGTTTGACTATTGCTGTCGTCGCTCGTCCGCAGTGATTAAGAATAGAGTTAACTTCATTCTCGTTATATTCACCAGTTGGTGAAGCTGTGAGATCACTAAAGTCGTATTGTGCGCTTAAGCCGTCGAACATTTTTGGTTGACTTAAAAAGCCTTGCTTAATAAGAGGGCGCATTGGTAACTCAAAAATACACTTTTCAAACACAGGTTTTTCGGTGTTACCAACTTTACCGTGATAGTGATGACGGTAGATCCAACCAAGATCTAATCGATAAGGGGTTGCTGTTAGCCCTAGCACTCTTAGTTTACTATTTTTTGATTTGAGATGAGTAAGTAGTAGTTGATATTGGCTATCTTCATCTGGGCTAACACGATGACATTCATCGATAATGACTAAGCTATATGGTTCATCAAATTGTGTCGGTTGTTTAACTGCCGATTGAATACTGGCAACAACTGTTTTGCCGTCAGTTGATTTTTGGTTAAGTCCAGCTGAATAAATTTTAGCTTGGGTTGTTAATAGGCCAACTTTCTCTGCGTTTTGAGCAACAAGTTCTTTGACATGGGTTAATACGAGTACTCGGCCTTTAGCAATTCGAGCAAGCTCTGCAATGACGATGCTTTTGCCTGCACCTGTAGGTAAGACTAAAACGGCGGAGTCGATGCTTGTCCTAAAATGGTTGATGGCCGCATCAACTGATTGTTGCTGATAATCTCTTAATTGCACACATTGGCCTAAGTTGATTTAAAACGTTATCTGAAATGATCCCATATTTGGGCTTAAACGGTAAACAAAAAAAGCCCCTCAAAGAGGGGCTAGGGATATTACACAATCAAATTGGTTTGTTGCTTATTCACTGCGATTTAATCGCGTTTCAATAAGTGTGTCGATAACAGCTGGATCAGCGAGTGTTGAAGAGTCTCCTAGGTTTGTAACCTCATTCGCTGCGATCTTACGTAGGAAGCGGCGCATGATTTTACCTGAACGAGTCTTAGGTAATCCGCCAGCCCACTGGATAAGATCTGGTGTCGCTAACGCCCCAATCTCTTTTCGTACCCATTGACGAAGTTCTTGACGAAGTTCTTCTGTTTCCACTGTGCCTTTAGTTAAGGTCACATAAGCATAAATACCTTGTCCTTTAATATCGTGTGGGTAGCCAACGACGGCAGCTTCTGCAACTTGCTCATGAGCAACAAGTGCACTTTCAACTTCTGCTGTACCAAGGCGGTGGCCTGAAACGTTAATAACGTCATCAACACGGCCTGTGATCCAGTAATAACCATCTTCATCTCGTTTGGCACCATCACCAGTAAAGTACATGCCTCTAAAGGTTTTAAAATACGTTAGTACAAAGCGGTCGTGATCGCCATATACAGTGCGCATTTGTCCTGGCCATGAATCTAGAATAACTAAGTTACCTTCGGCTGCACCTTCTACAATATTACCCATGTTATCAACAAGGGCAGGTTGAACACCAAAGAATGGACGAGTTGCTGAGCCCGGCTTTGTGTCTGTTGCACCGGGAAGTGGGCTAATCAGAATACCGCCAGTTTCGGTTTGCCACCAAGTATCAACAATCGGACATTTTTCATGACCAATTACATCGTTATACCAACGCCAAGCTTCAGGATTAATCGGTTCGCCAACTGAGCCCATAATGCGTAAAGAGCTACCATCGAAACCGGCGAACTGCTCTTTGCCTTCAGCCATCAGAGCGCGAATAAGTGTTGGAGCTGTGTATAGAATATTAACCTTGTGGCGGTCAATCATTTCACCAAGGCGGGCAGGACTTGGGTAATTTGGTACACCCTCATGGATAAGCACTGTTGCACCGTTTGCAAGAGGGCCGTATACCATATAAGAGTGACCCGTGATCCAACCTACATCCGCAGTACACCAGTAAACTTCGTTTTCTTTATAATCAAAAACATACTCATGGGTCATTGCAGCGTACACCATGTAACCACCGGTAGTGTGGAGTACGCCTTTAGGGTTGCCGGTAGAGCCTGAAGTATAAAGTAAGAAAAGTGGATCTTCTGCGCCCATCTCTTCAGCAACACAATGCTCTGAAGCGGTTTCCATTAATGACTCCCACCAGATATCGCGGCCTTCAACCCAATTGATATCGCCGCCAGTGCGCTTCATTACAATGACTTTTTCAATACAGTTAACATCTGGGTGAGATAAAGCTTGGTCAATATTGGCTTTAAGTGGAATAATTCGACCGCCGCGAACACCTTCGTCTGCGGTGATCACAATTTTCGAATTACCATCAATTACCCGAGAAGCGATTGAGTCTGGAGAAAAGCCACCAAACACAACAGAGTGAATGGCACCAATTCGAGCGCACGCAAGCATAGCGACTGCCGCTTCAGGCACCATAGGCATATATACAGTAACAACATCTCCGCGGCGAACCCCTTGGCTACGCAAAGCATTAGCAAATTTACATACCTCTGCATGTAATTCGCCATAGGTCAGTGTGCGCTGATCGTTCGCGTCGTCGCCTTCCCAGATAATAGCCAATTTATCTGCATTGTTTTCTAAGTGTCTGTCGAGGCAGTTCGCTGATGCGTTGAGGGTTCCGTCTTCAAACCATTTGATAAATAAATTGTGGTCGTCAAAAGAAGTTTGTTTAACCTTAGTAAAAGGTTTTATCCAGTCGATGCGGTTGCCGTGTTCTCTCCAGAAACCTTCAGGGTTGACTATCGACTCCTGATACATTTTTTTATATTGTTCATCGTTTACAAGTGCATTTGCAGCGATGTCACTTGGTACTTTGTAGAGAGACTGCATGCTCATTGGGCTTCCCTTATCTAATAATGCGTAGGCTGAGTATGAATTGGGAACGACCTCTTTCTCTATTAGACCTTGGTCTAGTACGATAATTTCCTTATTTTTTAAATGGTTGTAATTTTAATTTGGCTGGATTTTATGCAGGTTTTACCGCAAAATAGTTCAAAAAAATGAGAATCCTATGAATTTAACCGTGTTAGTTGGCTCGATTGCCATCGTCTATGTGTTATTGCTGTTTTTACTGGCGTGGGGAGCTGAACGTTGGTTTAGCGGGGTGACAAAGCGATTGCAGACGTGGATATATGGCTTGAGCTTGGCCGTATATTGTTCGTCATGGAGCTTTCTAGGTACAGTTGGTCAGTCAGCACAAGACCTATGGTCTTTTTTACCTATCTTTATTGGTCCTATTGTTATTTTCGTTTTGGGCTTTAGCTTATTACGTAAAATGGTGATTGTGTCTAAAGCGCAAAATATTACTTCTGTAGCGGACTTTATCGCTGCTCGTTATGGCAAGTCGCAACTGCTTGCTGCGATCGTAACCCTAATTGCTTTATTTGGGATAATGCCCTATATCGCACTGCAGCTGAAAGCGATGGTATTTAGCCTCAATTTGTTCCAGCCAGATGGGGCGCTATTCGATGGCGCTAAAGTATCATTAATTATCACTGCAATCCTCGCGGTATTCGCTATCTTATTTGGAACTCGTAAGCTTGATGCTACCGAACATAATCCTGGGATGATGTTAGCTATTGCCTTTGAATCTTTGGTGAAGCTAGGGGCATTTTTACTGGTTGGCTTGGTGATTAGTTTCGGCGTATTTGATGGCTTTTCTGATATTTGGCAGCAGGCTGCCGATAAAAACTTAATTAACAATCCTAATATTCGTCTAGAAGCATTAACGCCTGAGTTGTTAGTCGGGATGGCGGCATTTTTGTGTATGCCAAGGCAGTTTCATGTCATGATGGTCGAATGTGAAAACGAAAAAACTATTATAAAAGCCCGCTGGTTATTTCCTTTATATTTATTACTTTTTGGCATGTTTGTCGCCCCTTTAGCGTTGGCTGGTAAATTACTACTCGGGGACGGCGTTGCGGCAGATACTTATGTTATAAACCTTCCTTTAGCACTTGATCAAACTTGGCTCGCAGTAGTTGCTTTATTGGGAACATTGTCGGCAGCTACGGGAATGGTGATCGTTGCGGTGGTAACCATTAGCGTTATGGTTAGTAACGAGTGGCTAGTCCCATTAATGTTGCGCACAGGGCAAATTAAGGCGCGGAATTTTAGCCAATTTTCGCAGCTGCTTTTAAATGCTCGCCGCTTGGCCATCATGCTTATTCTTGGCTTAGGTTATTTTAGTTACCTATCTTTTATGGATAACGACTCGTTATCGTCATTAGGTATGTTGTCATTTGGCGCTTTTGCCCAGCTAGCTCCAGCGCTAATAGGTGGCATGTATTGGAAGCATGGCAATCGCAGTGGTGTGTTGCTTGGGTTAACAGTGGGCTTTGGCTGTTGGTGTTATATTCTAATGCAAGGTGCGGTAAATTCACCGTCAATCGTAACGGCAGAGTTCGCATTGCTTGAATCCATTACACCCAATGTGCGTGATATTCTTATCGCATTACTAGCTAATAGTGCATGTTATATGCTGGGTTCTGTTTGGTTTAGGGCTGGTGTTGCTGAGCGCATGCAAGCTAGTGCTTTTGTCACTCCAGGACAATTGAAAAAAGGTCCTAACCGTAAAAATGCACCCGTCTCTCAACAAGACTTATTAATATTAGCTAGCCGTTTTGTCAGCCCTACACGTGCTTATGAGAGTTTTTCCTCTTTTTCAGAAGAAGCGGTAAAAAGCGACAGTTGGCATAAAGCCGCGCCACCGGAGCTTATTGCTCATACCGAACATATGCTAGCAGGCGTTTTAGGCGCATCGAGTGCATCACTTGTACTGGACTCTGTTCTTCAGGGCAGAGATTTAGCCTTAGATGAAGTATTTAGCTTAGTTGATGAAGCCTCATCAAAAATCATTTTAAGTCAAGATATGCTTAGAGGCGCGATTGAGCATGCCTATGAGGGCATGAGTGTCGTGGATAAAGATCTCAACCTCGTTGCTTGGAATTACAAATACGCCGAATTGTATAATTACCCAGACAACTTTTTACAGGCCGGAATGCCGATCAGCGAAGTTGTACGTTTTAATGCTGAGCGAGGTTACTGTGGGCCTGGTGACATTGAGGAACAAGTACAGAAACGCGTTCAGCATATGCGAAACGGTACAGCTCATGTGTCAGAGCGCCAGCGAGACGACGGTAAAGTGATAAAAATTCAAGGTAACCCAATGCCTAGTGGCGGCTTTGTTATGACGTTTACCGATATCACCCAATATCGATTACAAGCTAAAGCGTTGCAGGAGGCAAATGAAACGCTAGAGGCGAGGGTGCAGGAACGCACTTACGAATTGGCTATGCTCAATAGCCAACTGCTTGAATCAAAAGCTCAAGAAGAAATGGCTAACGCTTCAAAGAGCCGATTTTTAGCTGCAGTTGGTCATGACTTGATGCAACCACTGAATGCCGCAAGGTTATTTACAGCGTCGCTTTCTCAATACCCTAATTTGGATCAAGAGGGTAAAACTACGCTAAATCATGTTAATAGCTCACTAAAAATAGCAGGGGAGTTACTTACTGATCTGCTTGATATTTCTAAACTAGATTCAGGAATGGTTGATGTTAATCGTAGAGATTTTGCCATAGCTGATCTTTTAGATGGCTTAGCTGTAGAGTTTGATGCCATGGCGAAAGATAATGCAATTAAGTTTAGCTTCGTTGCGAGTTCAGTCACCATTAATTCAGATCCAAGTTTACTACGTCGAGTTTTGCAAAACTTCTTAACTAATGCCTATCGATATGCCAAAGGAAACCGGGTGTTGTTGGGTTGTCGTCATAGAGGTTCGGAGATCGAAATTCAAGTAATCGATACTGGTTGTGGCATTGACGAGAGTGAGACATCTGAGATTTTTAAAGAGTTTAAACGTTTAGATAACCCTGAAAGCAAAAGTGTTAGTGGTTTGGGCTTAGGGCTTGCCATTGCTGATCGTATAAGCCGAGTATTATCCCATGATATATATGTTAGCTCTGAGCTAGGTAGGGGGTCTGTTTTCTCGATTAGGGTACCTTTAGGTGAAAAGAATACCGCGCCTAAAGCCAAAAAAGCGCCTTCGCTTCAACAACCTTTAGCTGGTGTGAAAGTACTGTGTATTGATAATGAGGAAGCAATTCTTGCAGGTCTTGAGAGTTTGCTTAGTCGTTGGCAGTGTGAGGTAATTTGTGCAAAAGATCTCTCTGATGCCAGAATTAAGTTAGGTTTAAAAGGATTGGCACCTGACATCGTGTTAGCGGACTATCATTTAGATGATGGTCAGAATGGTGTAGATGCTATGGACGGTATTCGAAGCCTTTATGGCGAGCATTTACCTGGGATCCTCATCACTGCAAATACCCGTAAAGACTTGATTGAAGACATTCAAAGAAGGGGCTACCACTATATGGCTAAAATGGTAAAACCTGCGGCACTGAGGGCATTAATCTCGAGCTTAGTGAAAAAAAGTTAGTTCGGGTAAAAGTGAAGCAGGTATGCTAATAGCGTAGCTGTTTCACTTTTACTGTGTATAGCGAGGTACCAATTTTTGGGTTGATTATTCAACTTTAACTGGTGTTAAGCCTTTATTTCTCGACTCTACAGCGCTTTCTACATCAAAGCCACCTGTCTTCCAGCTTTTGGCTTCTTCAGGGTTAAAAGACTGGCTATTCCAGCTTTGGGCACTTTCTAAATTAAAACCTTCTTTTGACCAGCTACTTGATTGTTTGGCATCAAACCCTGCCTTTTTCCAAGCTTGAGCTTGTTCTGCGTTAAAACCAATTTCTTTCCATTCTGCAATATCTCTTTCTGACATCCCCTTCCATGTAGCAGGAGAAGATGCACAGGCACTAAGGATTAGAACAATGAGTGCGATACCGAGGTTTTTCATGTTAGTTTCCTTTGATTTTCAATAGGTTTAGCGATCTCAAAACGTAAGTACAACTGCACGCTGACGGTCCAAAACAAATAATTTAGTATTTGATAACTTAGACATACACTATTGAAGATAGTAGGTGAACCTAAGCTCGACAAGTAACTGTTGCTAATAGAGTAAATAGATTTACTTCCTAGCTAAGTTGATAATGTCAGAATAATGAGTCGTTGTTGAAAGGCGTATTTTCAAGTCTTGACCAGTCTTATTTTGAGTGGATATACTGAACATTAGTTTAATTTTGTAAAATATATAAAACAACAATAATAAAATACTCAAAAGGAATGACCATGTCCGAACCACGCTGCAACTCTTATTACAACGCAACAATTAATCATGAAACGGAGTTTCCGGAGTTAAAGGAAGAGATTAGAGTCGATGTTGTGATTGTTGGCGGTGGTTTTACTGGTGTTGCAACAGCACTAGAGCTGAGCGAGAAAGGCTACAAAGTAGCACTACTTGAGGCGAATAAAATCGGCTGGGGGGCTACTGGGCGTAATGGTGGCCAGGTTACCGGAAGCCTTTCCGGAGATGAAGCCATGACTAGGCAACTCCGAAAACGAATTGGTAGTGATGCCGAACAATATGTTTGGAATATGCGTTGGCGTGGGCATGACATCATTAAAGAACGAGTAAAAAAATATGATATTGCTTGCGATTTGAAGTTTGGCCATATTCACACAGCATATAAGTACAGTCACTTAAAACTGCTTGATAAAACCTATGCCGAAGCTTGCCAACGAGGAATGGAAGGTGACTTAGCTATGCTTACCAAATCTGAATTAGATGAGTATGTTAATACGCCTTTGTACCATGGTGGGTTACTTAATAGACGTAATATGCATCTTCATTCCGTAAACCTTTGTATTGGTGAAGCAAGGGCGGCTGAGAGTTTAGGGGCATTGATTTTTGAGCATTCTGCTGTTTTAAACATTGAAGACGGATCATTAGCAAAGGTAACCACAGCCAAAGGAAAAGTGATTGCTAACCGTGTGGTTATTGCTGGTAATGCCTATCATAAACTTGCTCGTAAAAAATTACGTGGCATGTTGTTTCCTGCATCATTAGGCAATTGTGCTACAACCCAGTTGTCTGAAGAACTTGCGATGAGTTTAATCCCTCAAGATGTCGCGGTTTACGATACACGCTTTGTGCTTGATTATTACCGATTAACAGCTGATAACCGTTTGATGTTTGGCGGCGGCACCAATTATTCTGGACGGGAATCTAAGGATGTTACTAAAGAATTGCGACCCGCTCTTGAACGAACCTTTCCTCAGCTTAAGGGGATAGATATTGAATTCGGTTGGACTGGTATGGCGGGGATAGTACTTAACCGTATTCCTCAATTGGGCAAAGTATCGCCAAATGTTTATTACTGCCAAGGCTATTCTGGTCATGGTGTTGCGACTTCTCATATTATGGCAGAGATTGTGGCCAATGCCGTAGCGGGTGAATTACATGAATTTGACCTATTTGCTCAGATGTCTCACTACCGTATTCCACTGAATGAGTGGTTTGGTAATCAAGCACTTGCGCTGGGTATGATGTATTACAAGGTGATGGAAAACTTTCGATAAAGCGATAGTGAAAAGTGATATAGGTCAAGCTGTTATCTACTAGTTATAAAGATCCGCTGCAATAATTTGTCAGCGGATCCTGTTAAAGTAGAGAGGGGGAAAGCCAAACAAGGTGTAGACTTAAATGTCGACCTTTTCCATTTCTAATTGTTGTAGTGCAATAACAGCTTGGGTTCGGTTTCTGACACCAAGCTTTCTAAATATCGCAGTAGCATGCGCCTTAATCGTCGCCTCAGAGACACCTAAATCATAGGCTATTTGTTTGTTGAGTAAACCTTCGGCAAACATCTGTAGTACTTTATATTGCTGTGGAGTCAGATCCGCAAGTTTCGCCGCCATCTGATCCGTTTCATCTTCATTTATTTCTTGTAGTTCAACGCCCTGTGGTAACCACACATCACCAAATAATACTGCTTCTAGCGCTTCTGCGAGGGTTTCCATCGAAGATGACTTTGGAATAAAGCCTGAGCTACCGTAATGAATTGCTCGGCTAATAGTTAGGTTGTCTTCATGGGCTGATATGACAACAACTGGTAAGTCTTGGAAGTGAGTTCGCAAATGGATCAGTGTTGAATAGCCATGTGATCCCGGCATTTGCAGATCGAGCAACACAGCATCATATTCAACGTCATCATTTTCTAATAAGCTTTGTAGTGCTTCAGCACTATCAGCTTCAAACCACTGAGTATTCGTAAATTCAGACGATAGGGCTTGTCTAAGAGCATTACGAAATAGCGGATGGTCATCAGCAATAATTATATTTAAATTTTCAGGCTTCATGGCTTTGTAAGGTTGTATTGGTTGCACGTGAAGATAGTTCAATGTAACAGATAAATGACAAGCTATTCCATGGCTTTTCTGCTTAAAAGTTACTATTTGTTAAAATAATTGCAGAAGTTAGACTTTGGTCTATGGCAGCAAGTGGGGTGAGGTTTTGTTAAATTACATTCGAGATCAAGCTGTAGATACAATCTGTTAATGGGGATGGCTTGCAACGAAAAGTGCCTGATATTCCCCTCAATATGTATATCAAAGTTTAAGGTTTAATTTATAGAGCACATTAATTGCTTAAACTTTGATATACATGTGCAATGAGATTATCTACTCACATTAACTGTGAGGCGGCCAAACTGCTGTAGGCTTTCTATTTTCGTCAACAGCAACAAAGGTAAATACGCCTCGAATAGCATGATCTCGCTGGTCTTGATACATATCTTCAACGAAAATATTTACTTCTACTTTAATTGATGTGTTACCCACATGGATCACACGAGCAATAATTTCAGCTAAGGTTCCGGCCGGAATAGGCTTATTAAAATCAATTCTATCCGAGCTAACTGTGACTAAGGTCTTACGGCAAAAACGCGTAGCCGCAATAAATGCAGTCTCGTCCATCCAAGCTAATGCTTCACCACCAAACAAGGTGTTATGGTGATTGGTAATTGATGGGAATACGGCTTTTATTACTCGAGCTTCAGATTGTTCAATTCTAAGGGCAACTTCTTCAGAAAAAACTTGTGGGTCTTGCGACAATGGCATACGGCAACCTGTGGTTATGCATTTAAAAGAGACGAGATTATAGCCGTTTTTGTCATTTTATAACAGATTAGGTACAAGTGTATTAGTCGATTGATATGATCGTAACAGAAGCTTGAGCTTGATTTGGTGGCATTTTCGGAAGAAAAAAAACGCATTGCTTGAATGGAGCAGTGCGTTTTAAATAGGTTTGCTAACATCAGTGCTAGCAATATAACTGAGTTGTTATTTTTGCTTTAGCAATTCAATTCTTGCTCGAGAAGCCTTAGCAAGATCGCTTAATAAGACTTTTGAATCTTCCCAGTCTATACAGGCATCGGTAATGCTCTTACCGTAAACAAGCTCTTCACCAGCAACCACTTTTTGGTTACCTTCTTCGATAAAGCTTTCAGCCATAATGCCTGCAATTGAGGTAGAACCTTGTGCCATTTGCTGCATAATTGAATCAGCAACGTTGAGCTGCTCTTTATGCATCTTACGGCTATTACCATGGCTAAAGTCAACTACCATACGTTGGGTTACGCCGACACTTTCAAGCTGTGCAGCAGCTCTCTTAATATCTTCGGCATGATAGTTTGGCTCTTTACCACCACGTAAAATAATGTGTCCAAATGGGTTGCCGTGTGTACGGTATACCGCCATGGCACCATCTTTATCTGGAGAGTAGAAGATATGAGGAGCTTGCGCCGCGCGAACGGCATCGACAGCAATATCAATACTGCCATTGGTACCATTCTTAAACCCAACAGGACAAGACAGAGCCGATGCCATTTCTCGGTGGATTTGGCTTTCTGTTGTGCGTGCACCGATCGCACCCCAAGTGATTAAATCTGCAATATACTGACCATTCACCATATCTAAAAACTCAGTTGCAATAGGTAACTTAAGTTCGGTGATTTGTTGCAGTAAATGACGCGCTTTACGTAAGCCTTTGTTTGGACTGAAACTGCCATCGAGATCTGGATCTGAGATTAATCCTTTCCAGCCTACAGTTGTGCGTGGCTTTTCAAAATACACTCGCATCAAGATGCATAAATCATCTTTGTACTGCTGATGAAGCTTGGCTAAGCGTTGAGCATAATCAAGTGCTGCTTCTGTGTCGTGGATTGAACAAGGGCCAATGATTACCAGTAGGCGTTGATCTTCACCACTGATAATCGCCTCAACTTCACGGCGTTGCTGAACAAGGTAGTCAGCGGCATCTTGAGTTAAAGGGTATTCAGAAGCGAGTTGTGCAGGTGAAATTACCTTACATAAAAGGGAAGTGCGTAGTTCGTCTGTTTTAATGGTCATTCACAATACCGAGCGTTCGTGTGGCTTTCGCCTTAATTACTCGGATTATAACTAATAGTTAGCCTATGCACAGTGTCAATTACCCTAAAATTGGCGCAAATTTTGTCTATATCGATATTTATTTGATATAAATTAAAGGCTTTTAGGCTTAAAAGCCTTTAATTTAACAACGTCACTGTTGAGTAAGTTTAGAACATATGACGTTCTAATCCTGTTGCTTCAATGATCTTAGTGGCAATCTCTTCGACTGAATGATTAGTCGTGTTAACAAAGGGAATACGCTCACGCTTGTACATCATTTCGACTTCTTTCACTTCTATACGGCATTGACGTAGAGAAGAGTAGCGACTGTTTGACATACGGCTTTGGCGGATCTCATGTAATCTTTCAGGATCGATAGTCAATCCAAATAATTTAGCCTTATTGCGTTTTAGTGCATCAGGCAGTTTTAAGTTATCCATATCATCTTCAGTAAATGGGTAGTTCGCAGCTTTAATACCGAATTGCATAGATAGATATAGGCTAGATGGGGTTTTACCGCAGCGCGATACACCGAGCAGGATTAGATCGGCTTTATCCATATGTTTCATGGTTTGGCCATCATCATTTTCCATGGCGTAGTTAATCGCATCAATACGCGCTTCGTATCCTTCATTCGTTTTGCCATGGGTGCGATGCAGTGCTGGAGCAGCAGCAACACCTAGTTGTTTTTCTAATGGCGCGACAAAAGTGTTCAAAAAGTCATAATCTAAGCCTTCGCTGCTATAAATGACATCTCTAATCTCAGGTTTAACGATAGAATGGAAAACTAACGGTCGTTCACCTGTTGTAATAAAACAATCATTTATTTGCGCTTTTACCGCTTCAGCTTTTGCTATTGTTTCAACAAATGGAATTGTAAGTGCATCAAATTCAAGCGGAAACTGCGATAGCACTGCATGACCAAACACCTCAGCTGTGATCGCTGTCCCATCTGAGATATAGAATACTTTACGTAACATTTTGACCTCTTGTAGTAATAAAATTACAAATAAAATTATACATTTACGCTTGTTGCCATGGAGTGTAAGATGCCCTTGCTCTCGTGTGAAGAGCCACACTAAAAATATACTTGCGGAGATAAAAACTGTGCAGCAATACGTACTCTGGTATCAAGAATTAGGCATGGGCGATGTTAACAAGGTAGGCGGTAAAAACGCTTCCCTTGGTGAGATGATTAGCAATCTATCAAATGCAGGCGTTCAAGTGCCTGGCGGATTTGCAACAACATCTTTTGCGTTCAATGAATTTCTTGAACAAAGTGGACTTAACCAGAAGATATACGAAATACTAGAATCCCTAGATGTAGATGACGTGAACGCACTCGCTACAGCCGGTGCACAGATTAGACAGTGGGTAATCGATACCCCATTCCATCCAGAATTTGAGCAAGCGGTTCGTGAAGCGTACGAAAAGCTAAGCTCTGAAACAACAGACGCATCTTTTGCAGTGCGTTCTTCTGCAACTGCTGAAGATATGCCTGACGCATCATTTGCGGGCCAACAAGAAACTTTCCTTAACGTTAAGGGTTATGAAGCTGTACTTGAAGCAACTAAGCATGTATTTGCTTCTTTGTTCAATGACCGTGCTATTTCATACCGTGTTCACCAAGGCTATGACCATAAAGGCGTTGCATTGTCTGCTGGTATTCAGCGCATGGTACGCTCAGACAAAGCCGCTTCAGGTGTCATGTTCACCATGGACACTGAGTCTGGCAACAATGATGTAGTATTCATTACTTCTTCATTTGGTTTAGGCGAAATGGTTGTTCAAGGTGCAGTTAACCCTGATGAGTTTTATGTTCATAAGCCAACACTTGTAGCAGGTCATAAAGCCGTTGTACGCCGCAATATCGGCAGTAAGCTTATCCAAATGGTGTATTCAGACGATGAATCACATGGTAAGCAAGTTAAGATTGAAGACATTGCAGCAGATAAGCGCCGTGAATTCTCTATTAATGATGCTGAAGTACAAGAGTTAGCTAAACAAGCAATGACTATCGAGAAGCACTACGGCCGTCCAATGGACATCGAATGGGCTAAAGATGGTAACGACGGTAAGTTGTATATTGTTCAAGCTCGCCCTGAAACTGTTCGCTCTCGTGAAGATGTTCAGTTAATTGAGCGTTACCACCTTAAAACTCAAGGTGAAGTCCTTTCTGAGGGACGTGCAATTGGTCATAAGATTGGTAAAGGTATCGCTAAGGTGCTTAAGTCAATCGATGATATGGATCAAATTCAACCAGGTGATGTGTTAGTTACAGATATGACAGATCCTGATTGGGAACCAATCATGAAGCGTGCAAGCGCTATTGTTACTAACCGTGGTGGCCGTACTTGTCACGCTGCGATTATTGCTCGTGAACTAGGTGTACCAGCTGTTGTTGGTTGTGGCGATGTCACTGACCATATTCAAAGCGGTCAAGAGATCACTGTATCTTGTGCTGAAGGTGACACAGGTTACATTTACAGTGGTTTACAAGAGTTTGATGTCGTTTCTTCACGCGTTGATGCCATGCCTGAGCTACCAATGAAGATCACGATGAACGTGGGTAACCCTGACAGAGCGTTTGACTTTGCTCGTTTACCTAACGAAGGTGTAGGTCTTGCGCGTCTTGAGTTTATTATCAACCGTATGATCGGTATTCACCCTAAAGCTTTGCTTGAGTTCAACGACCAAACCGCTGAACTACAGCAAGAGATCCACGAGATGATCGCGGGTTATGAGTCTCCAGTTGAATACTATGTAGCACGTCTTGTTGAAGGTATTGCAACTATCGGTTCTGCTTTCCACCCGAAGAAAGTGATTGTTCGTATGTCAGACTTTAAGTCAAACGAATACGCTAACTTAGTGGGTGGTGACCGTTACGAACCTGAAGAAGAAAACCCAATGTTGGGCTTCCGCGGTGCTAGCCGTTATATCTCTGAGTCGTTCCGCGATTGTTTTGCTTTAGAGTGTGAAGCGATTAAGCGTGTTCGTAATGATATGGGTCTGAAGAATGTTGAAATCATGATCCCATTCGTACGTACGCTTGATGAAGCTGCACAAGTGATTGAGCTACTTAAAGAGCAAGGTCTAGAGCGCGGCAAAGATGGTTTACGCGTTATCATGATGTGTGAGCTGCCTTCAAACGCATTACTCGCTGAACAGTTCCTTGAGTACTTCGATGGCTTCTCAATTGGCTCTAACGATTTAACTCAGTTAACCCTAGGTCTTGACCGAGATTCAGGCATTATTAGTCACCTATTCGATGAGCGTAATGAAGCGGTTAAAGCGTTACTTGCTCTTGCGATTAAAGCGGCCAAAGCTAAAGGCGCTTACGTGGGGATTTGTGGTCAAGGACCATCGGATCACCCAGACTTTGCGGCATGGTTGGTAGAGCAAGGGATCGACACAGTATCTCTTAACCCAGATACCGTTATTGATACTTGGTTATACCTTGCAGAAGCACACGCATAACAGTGTTTATCGCCGTTAAAATGAATAGTTAAATCTGCGTGATTTAACATTTCATTAAAAAAGCCGCTATTTAGCGGCTTTTTTTATGTTTATAATGCTGACATACCCTAAAAATAATAAATGACAGAAGCAGCTATGTTACCCAAGTTATCGCATCAACAAACACTTGAACCTATCTATCTTTCCTTTTTATCTGCATTGGAACAGGGCGCATTTGCTGGTGATATCGACACGCGTTACAGTGCTAGGTTAGCCCAAGCAACCGATAATTCAGTTTACCAATTTTTGCCTCAAGCCGTGATCTACCCAAAAACGGCGCAAGATGTGCAATTTGCATTAATGCTTGCCAATAACGCTGAATTTGAAAAAGTGGTGTTTAGCGCACGTGGTGGTGGAACTGGCACTAATGGTCAATCATTGACCCACGGCATTATTATCGATATGTCGCGTTATATGAATCAAGTGCTTGAAGTTAATGCTGAAGAAGGCTGGGTTAGGGTGCAGGCCGGTGTAGTAAAGGATGCCCTTAATGATGCGTTACGCCCTCACGGTTTTTTCTTTAGTCCTGATCTTTCGACATCAAACCGCGCAACCCTTGGCGGGATGATCAATACAGATGCCTCAGGAGCGGGTTCACTGGTTTACGGTAAGACATCTGATCATGTATTGGGTTTAACCAGTGCTTTATATGATGGTTCGATACTGAGTACATCTCCGCTCAGCAAAGAACAGTTAGCTAATGTCGACTCTGTGACAGATAATTTATTAGGGCAGCAGCTGATCTCAACGATTGCAAATATCTGCTTAGATAATCGGCAGAAAATCGAGCTACGTTTTCCTAAATTAAACCGTTTTTTAACGGGCTATGACTTAAAAAATGTGTGGGATGACGAGCTAGAGCAATTTGATTTATCGCGCATTATCGCAGGCTCTGAAGGCACCTTAGCAGTCATCACTGAGGCAAAGCTAAATATTACGCCTCTGCCAACCTGTCGAATGATGGTCAATATCAAATATGACTCGTTTGAATCCGCACTGCGCCACGCGCCAGATCTAGTGAAAGCGAATGCAACCGTTGTTGAAACCGTCGATTCAAAAGTCTTAAATCTTGCTAAGCAAGATATTATTTGGCATTCAGTATCCGAGCTGATCAAAGATGTACCAGGTAAAGAGATTGACGGCCTGAATATGGTCGAATTTGCCGGTGAGCAAGCTGATGTAGCAGCTCGTGTTGCAAACTTAGAAGCTATGCTGACTGTGCAGGTGAACCAAAATGAAGCGGGGTTACTGGGTTACCAAGTAACCTCAGATAAAAGCAGCATTAATACGATTTATGCGATGCGTAAGAAAGCGGTTGGTTTATTAGGCGCAGCAAAAGGCAGCCGTAAACCTATCGCGTTTGCTGAAGATACCGCGGTTCCACCAGAGAAACTTGCCGATTTTATCTTGGAATTTAGAGCACTACTTGATAGTCATCAATTACAATACGGCATGTTTGGTCATGTCGATGCTGGGGTACTGCATGTTCGTCCTGCGCTTGATATGTGTGATGAGCAAGATGAGCGCTTGCTTAAAACGATTTCTGATCAAGTGGCGGATTTGACACTTAAGTATGGCGGCTTGATGTGGGGCGAGCACGGTAAAGGCGTGCGCGGCGAATATGGCCCTGCTGTATTTGGTGAGGAACTATATGGTTTATTGGAAGAGGTTAAAGGCTTATTTGACCCTAGTAATAAGCTTAACCCAGGTAAGTTGGTTGCGCCTAAAGGCAGCGGGCCAATGCTATATAACGTTGATAGTGTAAAACGTGGCGCATTTGATAGACAAATACCAATAAAAACCCGTGAAGCCTTTCCTGATGTGATGAATTGCAATGGTAATGGTCTTTGCTTTAACTACAGTGTTTATTCTCCAATGTGTCCGTCATTTAAGGTGACAGGTGACCGCATTCATTCTCCTAAAGGTCGAGCAGGTCTGATGCGCGAATGGTTGCGCTTATTAGAGGCTGAAGGCGTCGATGTTAATGAGCTTGCTCGAGCTAAACCTTTAGGTTGGTTGCAGCGCGCACAAAACACCTTAAAAATCGATAAAGAATACGATTATTCCCATGAAGTGATGGAGTCATTAAAAGGTTGTTTAGCTTGTAAAGCCTGCTCAAGTCAGTGTCCAGTTAAAGTCGATGTGCCTAAGTTTAGAGCACAATTTTTCGATATCTATTATCAGCGTTATTTACGCCCTGCAAAAGATTACTTAGTCGCTGGGATTGAAGATTCTCTACCTTTAATGGCGAGCGCACCAAGACTGGTTAACGCAGTATCACAGAATAGTCTTAGTAAGTGGGTCATTAAAAAATCGCTCGGTTATGTTGATGCACCGGCGTTATCAGTACCAACACTTAAGCAGCGATTAGAGGGGCATCCGAGTAGGGGTTATGATTTAGCTGCATTGCAGCAAATCCCCGAGAATGAACGTAGTCAGTATGTGCTGGTGGTACAAGATCCGTTTAATAGTTTTTATGAAGCAGGTACGGTTTATCACTTTATTCAGTTAATTGAAAAGCTGGGTCTAAAGCCGGTGTTATTGCCATTTAAGCCAAATGGTAAACCTATTCACATCAAAGGGTTCCTTGATAAGTTTGCCCGTACTGCAAAATCGACCGCAGATTTTCTCAATCAAGTGGCGGAGCTTAAGATGCCTATGGTGGGGATCGATCCTGCATTAGTGCTTTGTTATCGTGATGAGTATAAAGAGGTACTCGCCGGCGCGCGCGGGAATTTCCATGTGCAACTTGCAAACGAATGGCTTTTAGATGCACTGAGTAATGTACCAACTCGAGAGATGTTAGCTGGTGATGACGCGAAGGAGTTTACTTGGTTTAGTCATTGTACAGAATCAACGGCTAAGCCTAATACCGCTAAAGAGTGGCAGCATATTTTCCAGCATTTTGGCGCTAAACTAAATACGGTCAATTTAGGTTGCTGCGGAATGGCTGGCACCTACGGCCATGAGGCAGAAAACCTTGAGCGTTCTAAAACCCTGTATAGTATGTCATGGGAACACACCTTGACTCAGCTACCGCAATCGCAGGTGTTGATCTCTGGTTACTCATGTCGAAGTCAAGTAAAGCGCTTTAGCGGTTTTAAGCCAAAACATCCTGTAGAAGCATTATTAACGCTAATTTGATCCTTGACTAAACCACCTAGATTGTTAGGTGGTTTTTTGTTTTATTGGCTAGGGCATATTATGACTACTGAACAAGATGAAGCGAATGATGTGACAGAAGTGCTTGGTTCGTTGTCGCATCGGAAAGATCTGTGTAGCGAAGCTAGCTTGTTTGAAATAGATGACAAAGGTGATTGGTTTTATCAATCAGGTAAACTACCACTTAAGTTTTGTAAACTATTTGCCACTATTTTACACCGGATTGAAGGCCAGTATTTACTGATCACACCTGTTGAAAGATTGCGTGTGGCCGTTGCCTCTCAAGCGCTAATTGTGGTCGATTATCAGGCTTGTGATAACGGTAGTTACATTGTTAATACCAGCATTGGTAGCCAGCATGCAGTCGAAAGCTTTGACGAGTTTATCGTGCATGAAGATGGAGTGACGATTACGTTTGAGCGTGGGGTAGAGGCTAAGTTCGCTAGAGCGTGTTTTTACCGCTTTATCAATGAGTTTATTATTTAACTTCTCGCTTTTTCGTTTTAATCACTTTTACTTACATTGATCCTTTTTAATTCAAGATAATGAAACTTAAGTGTTTTGTATGAAAGCTGAATAATTAGCATACAGTAATGCTAGTTTCTTTTGATGTAGATGATAAGATTATACCAATTAGTATAAGAAGTTGATCTACTCAGAGCGATTTTGGCAATCTAATTCAAGGCGAATAACTGAAAGAATGGTTGCTCCCTTGTGAAGTTATTCAACGCACAAGTAGGCAGCCAAAAACGCTCCAGAATGGCGAGTTTGAGCGGCTCTGATCCTGCGACTCTTGATAAAAAGAGCAAGCTTGAACCTAGTTTAACTATGCTCTTCACTCGTTGCCTTGTCTCAGTGCCGCTAAATTCTCGCTGAGCGACCAAATCTTTATACTAGTTGGTATTATACAAACCCCGCAGGCTCAGGAGGTGCTAATTGAATCGATTTGAGAGTCTAGCTGACTTGGTATCTCATTTGAATGTTGATCTGCAAAATGCACTGGATCAGCGGCTAAAGCGATACGAGTTGGACATCAAACTTTGGCCAGTTTTGTTTTCCTTATGGCAAGAGGAAGGCGTGACCCAAACTGCGCTTTCAAAACGTTGTGATGTGGCAAACTACACTATGACTCGTTTGCTAGACCAATTACAGCAACAAGGCTTAATCACCCGCCACCAAGATGCTGACAACCGTCGAGCATTTCAAATTTATCTTACCGATAGCGGTAAAGCGCTTGAACAAGACTTAGTGAGAGAAGCTGAGAGAGTTAATGAAGCTTTCTTAGAGTATCTTGCGGTTGAAGAAAGAGCACAGCTTTTATTGCTGCTGAATAAAATTAATCGTTATTAGCCGTATGTTGCTCTAAACATAGATTTAATTATAGACAATAAGCAGCTAAGGAATATTTATGAAACCATTGTTAATTACGGTTTGCGCTACGTTAATGCTAAGTGCTTGTTCAATAAATATTAATAAGCCTAAAAGTCCTGAGCCGCACGTAGACTCATCAGTAAGTAAGGTTGACTTGCAAGACAGTAGTGCTGTGTTTATTAAGGCTATAAAGCTTGCTAACGGTTATAGCGTTATTGTTGAGGAGGGCAGGTTAGAGCCGCGTTCAATCGGTAGTATTACCGCAAAGCTATACCGAGATCTTAATGTTGGTGACTTTGCTGATGCAGTGAGCTTTGTTCGTGATGGCACGATTATTAAAACTGAGCTGATTGAAAACAGTAAGGAAAAACAAAAATTGGCGATCACAACAGTTACTGCAGGAAGTGGTGACTATCAAAATACACAATTGCTTTGTATAAAAGCCGCTAACATCACACTGTGTTAGTTTCTGACGCGATTAAATCTGAGCTAAGTCTCCCTATTTTTCCTAAGCCATAGTTAGCAAAAATACCAAGACGAGGCCGATAGAAAGTATCGCCTGCTGAGCGAGTTGTCGGTAGGGATAAGGCTCTTTCTTAGGTTGAGTTAAACTGGCCACAAGGTTATTTTGTTTGTAGATATGACATACAAGCTGATCAGTATTTGGCTCGAGCAAAAGCAATAAAGTTGCAGCTTTACCATCATGCAACGTCATGTCATGTTGGCTATGTTGGCCAAAATTGAGTTTTCTAGATACGCGCTTGCCATTAATAAACATCTGTTCAAGTCCAGACCAGTTACTGGCTTGTAACTCAATATTATCTTGATTAAGGGCGTATTTAAATATCACCATATCCATCATTTCCGCTTTAAACAGGGCTTATAAGTCAAGCAGATGAATTGAGTTATTTCCAGTACAAGGTGTAGGTGGAAGTAGATTTAAGCAAAATATCAATATGTTTTATAATGAAATTTATTCATTTATAAGTTTGGTGTTTTTATATAAAAATACCCAGCACATGGCTGGGTATTGAGTGTTTTGCTTTAGTTTGCTAAATGTTATTTTGCTGCGTTGATAATATTTCGCGCCATTTCATCAGCAACGTCGCCAGTGGTACGATTTTGCTCAACTGACTGAGTGAAAATCGTTAGTAGCGTGTTGTAGATCTCTTCAACTTTTGCCGTAGCAGCTGATGCGTCATAATCTTTTTCGAATGATACATTAATAATACCGCCAGCATTAATCACATAATCTGGGGCGTATAAAATACCAAGATCTTTAAGCATCTCACCATGGCGAACTTCAGCAAGTTGGTTATTTGCACAGCCAGCAACAATCGTTGCTTTTAACATTGGGATAGTTATGTCATTAATTGTTGCCCCCAGTGCACAAGGAGCATAAACATCAACATCTTGATGATAAATATCTTGTGGAGCGACAACGGTTGCGCCAAATTCAGTTGCAACGCGATCGAGTGAGTCTTGATGAATGTCAGTAACAATAAGTTCAGCGCCTTCAGCGTGTAAATGGCGACATAGGTAATAACCCACATGGCCAACGCCTTGAACTGATATTTTTAAGCCTTTTAGGCTATCTAGACCGCGCTGGTGCTTAACCGCTGCTTTAATACCTAAGTAGGTTCCTAATGCGGTAAATGGAGATGGATCACCACTTTTACCTTCTAAACCCGCCATATAAGGGGTTTCTTGGTGGGCAATCATAATATCTGCAGTTGATACACCAACATCTTCTGCCGAATAATATTTGCCACCTAATGTATCAATACAGCGCCCGAACGCTCTAAATAGTGCTTCTCTGTCCTGCACTTTTGGGTCGGCAATAATGACGGATTTACCACCACCCATTGCCAAACCTGCTAATGCATTTTTATAGGTCATGCCGCGTGATAAACGTAATACGTCAGTGATAGCCTCATCATCTGATTCATAGTTCCACATTCTACAACCACCAACTGCAGGTCCAAGGTTAGTGTTGTGGATAGCGATAATGGCTTTTAAGCCGCTTTCTTTATCATGACAAAAGACGACTTGTTCGTGGTCGTCGAAAGAGATGTGATTAAAAATTGCCACTTGTTGATCTCCGCTGTGAGCATCGAATGACCGCTGCTGTAGGATTACAGAGTGGTCTACTTGTTATATTTATTGCAGAACGATAGCATTTAGCGATACTCTCAATAAAGTAAAGATTCGGAATATTTGTGATCTGTCTGGCAATTTTGCTTTCCACTTTACGTTAACGTAAAGTTGTTGCTTAATTTCAGTGTCGAAGCTGTGAAAATTTATTTATATTCTCATGCAGGCAGAAATCAAAATAACAATAAGAAAGGAAGTATTAATGGCTGAAGAAGTAGTAGATCAAGAGCAGCAAATTCAGGAGTGGACTCGAGCTCAGTTTCAAAAGGCAAACAAGTTCTTAGCGGAAAAAGGCATCATGCCAAATAAGGTCTATGCCGAAGAAAGTCGTTACTTAGCACCTTATGTCGCATTGTGGAAAATTGATTCGAAGAAGCCGACTAAGAAAACTTATTGGGTAATGTCGGGTGACTTGCCTTCTGACTATGTTGAAGTGAGTGTAGCGGCAACAGCTCGAGAAGCACTACGCCATTTTTCAATGATGTGGCAGATGAAAGCAGAAAATATTCAACGTTCAGGTTTAACTAAAGATCCTGCTCAGGCAAAATTTGCTCAGCTGCTAGTGTCTCGTGCAGAAAGCCTATATAAGATGCAGGCCGATGACAGTATCTGGCAGCCAAAGGCCTAATACTTTAGCGCAGTAAAAAAGGCATCCGATGGATGCCTTTTAATTTACTGCTTGGTACTACTCCGCAAAATAGAAGTAGCCGCGATTCAGTAATTCAAGTATGACCTTTTCGGTTTCTGCTGTTTGCATCAGGCTTACTGCTTGTTGATTATCAAAGCTAAAATTCTCGCACAACTTATTAATGTCAGCTTCTATGTGTGCTGGGTAGTTAAATGCTTCACCATTAACAAAGATGCGTGATTCACTATCAGCTTCGACTCGCAGTAATTTTAGCCCTCCAATACGATACAGTAATGCACCTTGGCTAAGGTAGTCGGTAATATCTTCTGCAGAGTAAGGTTCATCTGGCTCGCAAATATCCAATTCAAATCGGTTCTGGCTGAGCATTTTACCTAGCATCGCTTGGTAGTTCTCTGGATTAGCTGCAAGCTCTGTAATTAACGCCATCATGTCTTGCTGATGTGAAGTGCTTATTTGGCTAGCAAGCTTTGGCTCGTTACTTGAAGTAAAACGCTTGAGGCCGCTGTTGTTGTCAATAAGTGAGTCAGCTAACTCACTAAATAACTCTTGCTGACTTGGCGCGCGAAAGCCTATTGAGTAGCTCATTGCTAGGGTTAAGGTTTGACCTTGATGGGGGTATCCAGGTGGGATGTAAAGCAGATCGCCCTTTTCAAGTACGGCATCAATAATAGGCTCAAACCCTTCAATCAATGGGGTGGTCGGGTCGTTATTTTTAGGCGCATAGTGGCCTTTGTCGCCAACAGCCCAGTGACGTTGACCTTCGCCTTGAATGATAAACACATCGTAATTATCGATATGTGCACCAACTCCGCCACCAGGTGTGGCAAAAGACACCATTAAGTCATCAAAGCGCCAATCGGGAATAAAACGAAACGCATTAATGAGCTTATTTGAATCTGGATGCCAATGGTTTAATGCCTGCACTAGCAATTGCCAGTTCGCGTCACCAAATTGCTCATACTCGTCAAAAGGGCCTTCAATAATTTGCCAATCATTAGTTTTTGTTACGACCACTCGAGATGCCACAGCATCTTCAAAGGCAAGACCTGCAAGCTCATCTGCACTAATAATATCTTCAAATTGTTGAAAAGCATTTTTAATTAAAATGGGCTTTTTTTGCCAGTATTGGCTAAGAAATTCAGCTGGGTCGAAGTTAAGAGTAAACATAATGAGTGGGCTGCTCTTTTTTAAATGGGCAAGGAATATGCAAAAAATAGATAAAATAAAAGGCGTTAAGCCTAAGCTTAACGCCTTCTTTAACACTTTAATAGCAAATGAGTAAAAAGCTAATTAGTTTAACTCTTCAACAAATGCTTCAGCGCGGCCGATGTAGTTAGCAGGAGTCATCTTTTTAAGTTCGATTTTCACTTCTTCTGGAAGCTCAAGACCGTCAATGAACGCTGCTAATTGAGGACCGTCAATACGCTTACCACGCGTGAGTTCCTTTAGCTTCTCGTATGGCTTTTCAATACCGTAACGACGCATAACAGTTTGCACAGGCTCTGCTAATACTTCCCAGTTAGCATCTAGCTCTTTAAGAAGTTGCTCTTGGTTAACTTCTAGCTTACTAATGCCTTTCAATGTTGCTTGATAAGCAATTAGTGAGTGAGCCATACCCACACCTAGGTTACGTAGCACTGTTGAGTCAGTAAGGTCGCGCTGCCAGCGTGAAACAGGAAGTTTAGCGGCAAGGTGTTGCATCAATGCGTTAGCAATACCTAGGTTACCTTCAGAGTTTTCAAAGTCGATTGGGTTAACTTTGTGTGGCATGGTTGAAGAACCAATTTCACCAGCAACCGTCTTTTGCTTAAAGTGGCCAAGTGCGATATAGCCCCAAATATCACGGTCGAAATCGATTAGGATTGTGTTGAAGCGAGCTAGCGCGTCAAACAATTCAGCGATGTAGTCGTGCGGCTCGATTTGAGTTGTGTACGGGTTCCAGTTAATGCCAAGACTTGTGACAAAACGCTGTGATAGGGCGTGCCAATCTACTTCTGGGTAAGCAGAAAGGTGAGCATTGTAGTTACCTACTGCACCATTGATTTTACCCATAATTTCAACGTTAGAAACCTGTGTTAGCTGACGCTCTAGACGCACTGCAACGTTAGCCATCTCTTTACCTAATGTAGAAGGTGAAGCTGGCTGACCGTGGGTGCGTGACATTAATGGTACAGACTTATGTTCATGAGCCAATGCTTTAATTGCATCAACGACTTTTTGGCAATAAGGCACAATCACTTGATCACGCGCTTCAGTTAACATTAGAGCGTGAGAAAGGTTGTTGATGTCTTCAGAAGTACAGGCAAAATGCACGAATTCGTCGATAGCAACTAATTCTGCGTTATCGGCGATACGTTCTTTAATGAAGTATTCAACTGCTTTAACGTCATGGTTAGTTGTTGATTCAATTTCTTTAACGCGCAGCGCATCTGCTTCGCTAAAGTTGTCTTTAATTTGATCAAGCAAAGCTAAAGCTGCTTCGCTAAAAGGTGGAACTTCTTCAATTTCTGGGCAGCTTGAAAGCAGCTTTAGCCAGTTAATTTCGACTTGAACACGGTATTTGGTCAGGCCGTACTCGCTGAAAATCCCTCTTAATGAGGCGGTTTTACTACCATAACGACCGTCTACCGGAGAGATAGCAGTTAGTGCGGAAAGTTCCATTTGAAGCTCCTTGATGAACTTGACTTAAATATTATAGGGTGAGGCTTTTCATAGCTGTATCTACTATTGTTTTTCTTGAGAAGACAAGGTGCCTACGCTTGCCTCCTAATTGGCGCCAAAGTACTGCACTGCGCATGGCAGATAGTAACAGGGCGCGAATTTTGTGCTGTGTTTGGGTACGTTTGAGAAACTCAGGATTACCAGAGATCTGTAGCTTAGGGCCAAGCTCACTGATAATGTCACTGTATATACCTGCAAAGTTGGCGATAACTTGCTCGTCGGTGATCTCAAAATGATTTAATTGACGATGCACTTGGTTGATACGTTCAGAGAGCATGCCCATTGCGTTTGAAGAGCGTGTTAATTTACGCTCTAAAGCTAAAATACCAACTAAATAGCGGGTCACTTCAACGTCTTTTTGTTTAGCATCACCAAGCTGGCTAACAATTAATTCATAGCCTTTTCTTAACGCGAACTTATCAGGATAAACATCACTTGTTGACTCAGGGTTAGTGACTAAAACAGAGCGCAAGCTTGCCGCTAACGCATCTTTGTCTGAGTCACCGTGTCTTGCAACATACTGAACTTGGGCCACCGCTTGTAGAATTCCTGCGAAGGCCATAGTGCGTTCAAACAACTGATCACTCATTGATTAATCTCGTATAAGGGCATCGATGATGCCGCCGCCTAAACAGATTTCACCATCATAGAAAACAGCTGATTGGCCAGGAGTCACAGCCGCAACAGGTTCATCAAAAATAACCCGTAGCATATCGTCGCTGTCATAAGTTACTCGACAAGGCACATCCTGCTGGCGGTAGCGTGTCTTCACTGTGATGTTTGAGCCATCAGCTGGGCCTTTTCTATCAACCCAGTGCAATTGATTAGCAATTAAACCGTTAGACATTAGGCGAGGGTGGTTACCACCTTGGCCAACAATTAACACGTTACGCACTAAATCTTTTTCAACAACGTACCATGGATCTTCACTACTATTTTTCAGACCACCAATGCCTAAGCCTTTACGTTGACCTAGTGTGTGGTACATCAAACCTTGATGAGTGCCAATGACTTCACCTTCGCTGGTTTCGATATCGCCAGGCTGCGCAGGTAAGAAGGTTTGCAGGAAATCAGTAAACTTGCGCTCACCAATAAAACAGATCCCAGTACTGTCTTTTTTATCATGGGTAATTAGACCCATCTCTTTAGCAATCTCGCGTACTTCGCTTTTCTCCAATTCACCAACAGGGAACAGTGAACGAGCCACTTGCTCATGGCTTAATGTGTATAGGAAGTAGCTTTGGTCTTTATTGCCATCAACGCCACGCAGCATTTGGCTGGTGCCATCAATATCGCGGCGACGCACGTAGTGGCCCATAGCAATAAAGTCGGCATCTAGAATATCATCTGCGAATTCAAGGAACGCTTTAAACTTGATCTCTTTGTTGCACATGATATCGGGATTTGGGGTACGGCCGGCTTTGTATTCAGCCAGAAAATACTCAAATACATTGTCCCAGTATTCAGAGGCAAAGTTAACGGTATGAAGTTTAATACCTAGCTTGTCGCATACAGCTTGCGCATCTTTTAAATCGTCAGCTGCGGCGCAATATTCATCCGTGTCATCTTCTTCCCAGTTCTTCATGAACAGGCCTTCAACCTGGTAACCCTGTTTCATTAACAGGTAGGCTGAAACTGATGAATCTACACCACCGGACATGCCGACGATGACTTTTTTACCAAGATGAGTGGGTTCGATTGACGTCATAAATCCTAAATAAACCTTGTGTTCACTGAATATTGCTGCGAACTGCCGTAAACCAAGAACCTTTAACCATTCGGATTAAGGTAATGCATTTCTCGTTGTAAGCTACGGCATTCTGCGGGGGCATATTCTATCATGCATTGCGTGGCTGGGCTATCTAGCGTGTACTTATCTTTCAGCTTTAATTGCACTTGAGGCAACTGACTCTCGTTTCGATCAGTAATCCGCTTATAAATATTGTGCATTGAGGATATCTAATGGGTAATGTTTACCTGCTAAGTGATCTGTAATTGACGCTATAACCAGTGGGCTACGAAGCTGACTGCTTATCGCTTTTATTTGCGCTAAGCTTAGCCATTTTAAGCCGTTAATCGCGGCATCCTCTGGCTTTGATTCAAGGATTTCATCGAGTCGAACATAAAAGGTGTAGCGCACAAATGCCAGTGTTTCGCTAGCACTAAATTGATAAATACCGACTAAACCTTGTGGCTCGATAACAAGGCCGGTTTCCTCTTGTACTTCACGGATACAGGCACTGATAATTGACTCGTTGGCTTCGATGTGACCCGCGGGTTGATTATATTTCAGTTGCCCGTCAATCAGCTCTTCAACTAACAAGTATTTACCTTGAGCCTCGATAATGCAGGCCACAGTGGTATTTGGTTTATAGCGCTCAGTCATAGGTTTAACCCTTATTTTTTGGACATATCGAGTTGACGATATGTGCCATTTTCAAGATCATCTAGACTCCATTGACCTATTTTATAGCGGATTAATCTTAAGGTAGGATACCCGATATGGGCAGTCATTCTTCTTACCTGACGATTGCGACCTTCACAGATCTGGATCTCAAGCCAAGTCGTGGGAATATTTGCACGTTCACGGATCGGGGGCGTCCGCGGCCATACTTTAGGTTGCTGCATAATGCTGACTTTAGCCGGCAAGGTCATACCATCTTTAAGTTCTACACCTTGTCGCAGTTGTTCTAAATCACTTTCAGTTGGTATGCCTTCAACTTGCGCCCAGTAGGTTTTAAAAGTTTTCTTCTTGGGTTCAGTAATTTGCGCTTGCAGTTTTCCATCATTAGTCAGTAGCAAAAGGCCTTCACTATCTCGGTCTAAGCGTCCGGCTGCGTATACATCGGGCACAGGAATATAATCCTTTAGGGTCTTGCGGCCTTGCTCATCAGTAAACTGGCATAGCACATCAAATGGCTTGTTAAATAACACGATTATCGGGTTGGCAACTGACTTTGGTTTTGCCGCTGGTTTGCGTTTAAAACTGCTGCGATTTGCCGAGTTTGAGTGACCGCTATTTTTGTTATGACGGGCAGTGCGAGTTTTGCGCTGTTGATTACTGTTTTTGTTACTAAATGGCTGCGTCACGCTGTAATACTTTTCATCTATAGGACTATTTTACTTATTGTACTTGGCATTGGCTTTTAGTGGAATTTGAAAATTGCGTGGAATGTTTTATGATGTCGGCAAATTAAAAAGTGTGATCCGCAACTAATTATTCTTATTTGTGAGAGGTGTGCGGATAATGTCGCTGGCTTATTACACACAAGATCGCATAAATTATCGCTAGCAATTCAGAGTGATAAGATAGAAACGTTACTGCTTTTCAATCGTAAAAATAGAAAATAATTATTATAAAAATCTTAAATTTAAATCAATGTAGGACACAAAATGAACGATAAAACATCAACGATCATCTATACCGAAACTGACGAAGCTCCAGCGTTAGCCACATTGTCTCTGTTACCCCTTATTCAAAAATTTACTCAAACTGCCGGCGTTGACGTAGAAACTCGTGATATCTCCCTATCTGGTCGTGTAATTGCAAACTTCCCTGAAAATTTAACTGCAGAGCAACGTATTGGTGATGCGTTAGCTGAGCTTGGTGAGCTGGCGAAAAAACCACAAGCAAACATCATCAAACTGCCTAATATCAGCGCGTCAATTCCACAGCTGAAAGCGTGTATTTTAGAGCTACAAAACAAAGGCTATGATATTCCTAACTATCCAGACGAGCCACAAAATGAGGCTGAAAAAGAAATTCAAGCTCGTTACGATAAAATTAAGGGCAGTGCAGTAAACCCGGTACTTCGTGAGGGTAACTCTGATCGTCGTGCACCTGGTTCTGTGAAAAAATTCGCCCAGAAAAATCCCCATTCAATGGGTAAATGGTTGGCCGATTCTAAGTCGCATGTTGCACATATGAATGAGGGTGATTTTTACGGTAGTGAAAAGTCAGTTACCGTTGCAGATGCTGGTAGCGTATCAATTGTATTAAATAAAGCTGACGGTTCAGAACAAGTTCTGCGCAGTGGTATCGCTCTCCAAGCTGGTGAAGTGATTGACTCTGCTGTGATGAGTAAAAAAGCTTTGGTTGAGTTTTATGAGCGTGAAACTAACCTAGCTAAAGAGCAAGATGTTTTATTATCTCTGCACTTAAAAGCGACAATGATGAAAGTTTCTGATCCGATTTTATTTGGTCATGCAGTTAAAGTTTACTACAAAGATGTGTTTGCTAAACACGGTGAGCTATTTGAACAGCTTGGTGTTGATGTAAACAACGGTGTGGGTGATGTATACGCTAAAATTGCGACATTGCCAGCTGAGCAAAAACAAGTCATTGAAGCCGATTTAGCAGCTGTTTATAACGAGCGTGCTGAACTTGCTATGGTGGATTCTGATCGCGGTATTACTAACCTTCACGTACCAAGTGACGTCATTATCGATGCCTCTATGCCTGCGGCTATTCGTACATCGGGTAAGATGTGGGGCCCTGACGGTCAATTAAAGGACATGAAAGCCATGATCCCAGATCGTTGTTATGCCGGTGTTTATCAAGAGACAATCGATTTTTGTATCAATAATGGTGCCTTTGACCCAAGCACTATGGGCAGCGTACCAAACGTTGGTTTGATGGCACAGAAAGCAGAAGAGTATGGTAGCCATGATAAGACATTTGAAGTTACTGATGCCGGTACTGTAAATGTTGTCGATCAAAGCGGTAACGTGTTGATGTCACACAGTGTTGAAGCTGGTGATATTTTCAGAATGTGTCAAGTTAAAGATGCGCCAATTCGCGACTGGGTTAAGCTTGCGGTTAACCGTTCACGTTTATCAAATACGCCTGCGGTATTTTGGTTAAACTCGGAGCGTGCTCACGATTCTGAAATCATTAAGAAAGTTGACTTGTACCTAAAAGACCATGATACAGAAGGCCTTGAGCTACATATTATGTCACCGGTTGAGGCTACTCGCTTCACACTTGAGCGTGTTAAAGCTGGTAAAGATACGATTTCAGTGACAGGTAACGTTCTGCGTGATTATTTAACCGATCTTTTCCCAATTTTAGAGCTAGGCACGAGCGCTAAGATGCTTTCGATTGTACCACTGATGAATGGTGGTGGTTTATTTGAAACAGGTGCGGGTGGTAGTGCACCAAAGCACGTACAACAGGTAGAAAAAGAGGGGCATTTACGTTGGGACTCATTAGGTGAGTTTCTTGCTTTAGGTGCATCATTAGAACACTTAAGCCAAAGCACAGGTAATGCAAAGGCACAGGTGCTTGCTGATACACTTGATGTTGCGATTGGCCAGTTCCTCGATAGCAACAAGTCACCTTCTCGTCGAGTAGGTGAGCTCGATAATCGCGGTAGCCATTTCTATTTGGCTATGTACTGGGCTCAAGCATTAGTTGCACAAAATAATGACCCTCAGTTACAAGCTGAGTTTGCGCAATTAGCTGAGTTACTAACAACTAACGAGCAAAAAATTGTTGATGAGCTAAATGGTGCGCAGGGACCTGCAGTTGATTTAGGTGGCTACTTCCGCCTAGACGCTGTGAAAGCTATTGCAGCTATGCGTCCAAGTGCAACTCTTAACGCAATTATTGGTTAATAGCTGACAGTTCACTCTAGGTCATTTTGGCTTAAGAAGGCTTACTTGTAGTAAGCCTTTTTTATTTATGTTGATTAATAAAAAAGCAGAATAGCTTAGCTATTCTGCTTTTTTGTCTGTCATCGCCTCTTTAGTCGCCAAGTAATATCAAGCTATATAAGTATTTAGCGTATTTACTTATGTAGGTTGATTTATCTAACTTATTTTAGTTTGTTGGCGATATTGCTGACGCGTGCATCCCTTTAGGCCCTGCTTCTACTTCGAAACTAACTGGTTGGCCTGCTTTTAACGTTCGATAGCCTTCCATTTCGATGGTAGAATAGTGTGCAAAAACATCTTCACCGCCAGCATCTGGGCATATAAACCCGAATCCTTTGGCGTTGTTGAACCATTTAACAGTTCCGCTTGCCATACTTCCACTTCCTTCTGTTGGTCACTTACCAGTAAGATAGTAAAACTTATCAGCGGGGAAAATCCTCGCTTAATGAACAGAATGAAAGCTGAATAAGTGGTTGTCAAGATAAAGTTAACAAAAAAGCAACATTTTTTAACAAGTCGTACCTGAGTATAATTTGATAGAATTTGGGCAACGAACGAACTGAGTAACATAATCAATTGGTACAAGCCAAGACTAGAGGCTAATATTGGAATATGAGTAGAACAGAAAATATTGAACATTTAGAAGAAAGTGTTGAGTCTGAGCTTAAACAGCCTTCTATGTATAAAGTGATTTTAAATAACGATGACTACACGCCAATGGATTTTGTCATCGAGATATTACAACTGTTCTTTCAAAAAGATGAGCAACAGGCAACTGAGATCATGTTGGCCATTCACCACAAAGGTAAAGGGATCTGTGGTATTTATCCATTTGGTATTGCTGAAACTAAGGTTGCACAAGTAAATCAATTTGCAAGACAAAACCAACATCCGTTACTGTGTTCATTAGAGGAGGCCTAATTGGGCTTCACTCTGTGTTATTTTTTTAGGGGGTGCTTATGTTAAATAAAGATCTTGAAGTCACCTTAAATCTGGCTTTTCAACAAGCCAGAGATGCACGTCATGAGTATATGACGGTAGAGCATCTGTTGTTGGCATTAATCGATAACCCTGCCGCACAAGAGGCGCTAGTTGCTTGCGGAGCAAATTTAGAGAAGCTAAAAAATGAAGTGTCGAGCTTCATTCAACAAACAACACCAATTATTTCCGATCCAGAAGATGACAAAGAAACTCAGCCTACGCTTGGTTTTCAGCGTGTTTTGCAAAGAGCTGTGTTTCATGTGCAGTCATCTGGCCGTAATGAAGTCACCGGCGCAAATGTTCTCGTTGCCATTTTTAGTGAGCAAGAGTCTCAAGCGGTCTATTTGCTACGTACTGGTGATGTCACCCGTCTAGATGTCGTTAATTTTATTTCCCACGGTTTTTCAAAGAATGACATTGATTCAGAAGGCGAACCTAATCGAATTGAAGACCAAACTGAAAGCGAAGAAGAGCGCAGCATTTTGTCGCAGTTTACTGCGAACCTCAATGAACTGGCAAAAAGTGGTAGCATTGATCCACTCATTGGCCGTAGTGAAGAGATCGAGCGTTCTATTCAAATTTTATGTCGCCGCCGTAAAAATAATCCGCTTTTAGTCGGTGAGGCCGGTGTAGGTAAAACGGCTATAGCAGAAGGTTTGGCGTATAGAATTGTAAAAGAAGAAGTGCCTGAAGTGATGAGTAAAGCAACAGTTTACTCGCTTGATTTAGGCGCCTTACTAGCTGGCACGAAATACCGTGGTGACTTTGAGAAACGTTTCAAAGGCTTGCTTAAAGAGTTGGCAAATGATGAGCATGCAATTTTATTTATTGATGAAATTCATACCATTATCGGCGCAGGCTCAGCCTCTGGCGGGGTGATGGACGCCTCTAACTTACTCAAACCGTTACTCTCAGGCGGTAAGCTTCGCTGTATGGGCTCAACGACCTTCCAAGAGTATCAAAGTATTTTTGAAAAAGATCGTGCGTTAGCGCGACGTTTCCAAAAAGTAGATATCAATGAGCCGTCTGTGGCTGAAACCACTAAAATCTTGCAGGGGCTTAAATCTAAGTACGAAGAGCATCACAATGTACGTTATACCCTGGCAGCCTTGAGTGTAGCGGCACGTTTGTCTGATAAGCATATTAACGACAGACATTTGCCAGATAAGGCGATTGATGTGATCGATGAAGCGGGCGCACGTATGGCGATGCAACCTGCAAGTAAACGTAAAAAGACTATTGGTCAGGCTGAAATCGAGTCGATTATCGCTAAGATGGCACGTATTCCTGAGAAGTCTGTATCGAGTTCAGATAGAGATTTACTTAAAAACCTAGAGCGCAACCTTAAAATGGTGGTGTTTGGGCAGGATCCTGCGATTGAGGGGCTTAGTTCTGCTATTCGTTTATCGAGAAGTGGTCTCGGGGGGGAAAATAAACCTGTTGGTAGCTTCTTGTTTGCTGGACCTACTGGTGTAGGTAAAACAGAGGTGACCAGTCAACTTGCCAAGTGCCTAAGCCTTAACCTTGTGCGTTTTGATATGTCTGAGTACATGGAAAGCCATACGGTGTCTCGCTTAATTGGTGCGCCGCCTGGTTATGTTGGTTACGATCAAGGTGGTTTGCTAACTGATGCAGTGATTAAAAACCCACACTGTGTCGTGCTGCTTGACGAGATAGAAAAAGCGCACCCTGATGTTTATAACTTGCTACTGCAAGTTATGGATCACGGTACATTGACTGATAATAACGGGCGTAAAGCGGACTTTAGGCATGTAACGTTAGTGATGACGACTAATGCCGGTGTACAAGAGACGATTCGTAAGTCGATTGGTTTTAAGCAACAAGATCATACACAAGATGCAATGTCGGAAATCAATAAGGTGTTTTCACCAGAGTTCCGTAACCGTCTTGATTCAATCATTTGGTTCAATCATCTTGATATGACTGTTATCGCTAAGGTCGTCGATAAGTTCTTGGTGGAACTGCAAGCACAGCTTGATGATAAGTCTGTAACGCTTGAAGTGACTGACGAGGCGAGAACCTTACTTGCCGAGAAAGGCTATGATAAGTCGATGGGCGCTCGCCCTATGGCGCGAGTCGTTACCGACTTGATCAAACGGCCATTAGCGGATGAGATCTTGTTTGGTAAGCTTGAAAAAGGCGGTATCGCTAAAATCGACGTTAAAGGTGATGAAATCACTATCACAACTGAATCGTTAGAAAAAGTGACACAATAGCCTAAAAATAAATGCCGCTGCCACAGGGCATTTATGTCATCATTTTGAAATGATAAATTTTAGACAACAAAAAGCCGGCATTGCCGGCTTTTTCATATACGTTATATAGGCTAATAACTTAGCGTGAACGGAAGACGATGCGTCCTTTGCTCAAATCGTAAGGTGTCAGCTGAACCGTTACCTTGTCACCCGTTAGAATACGGATGTAGTTTTTACGCATTTTTCCTGAAATATGTGCCGTTACTACGTGACCATTTTCAAGTTCTACACGAAACATTGTATTTGGCAAGGTTTCAAGGATTGTGCCTTGCATTTCAATGTTGTCTTCTTTCGCCATTAATCAGTTATCCTGTTAGCCTTCAAATAATAAAAACGGGCGTATCATGCCGCAAATTAGCCTTGCTGTAAAGCAAAGGTTGAGTATATACGCTATCTAGCGCTTAGTGGGTGATAAATTTATAAGTTTTTGCAGTTGATCTCTGTGACCCAGCCTGAGTTTGTCAAAATTTGATGTGGTCGATAGTCGCGTTTGTAATTCATTTTTCTCGATTCATCAATTTGATAGCCTAAATACAAAAAGTGCTTGTGCATCATTTTAGCAATTTGAGTCTGCAATAAAATGAGTAGGCTGCCTAACGAGCGTTTGTGATATTCAGGATCAAAGTAGCTGTAGATAGCAGACAAACTATGAGGCAATACGTCGGTTACTGCGACACCGATTAGTTTGTCTTCTAAACGTAGCTCAATAAACAGCGGTTGCATCCAGCTCGCAGTTGCAAAGCTGTCATATTGCTCTGGCGTGGCTGGGTACATAGGACCGTCGCCATGGCGAGTATTCACATAGCGTTCATAGAGTTGGTATTGTTGCTCGGTTTTATGATCAACAATTTTCCAATTTAAATCTTGGTTGTTTTTTAATGTTCTTTTTTGTCGCTTTGAAATGCTGAATTCATTAATAGCCAAGCGGATTGGCAGACAGGCACTACATTGTGGGCATTGTGGCTTGTATATCATGCTTCCGCTGCGTCTAAAGCCCAACGCCAGTAATTGTTCAAATAGTGCAGCATCGATAACATCCTCTTGTAGCACCATTAATTGTTCTTGCTTGGCGTCTAAATAACTACAAGGAAAGGTTTTGGTTCTACCGACTGCAAGTTGTCTTGTTTTAGAGTTCAATAAACACCTCGGATTTACACCAGCTATCAGGGTTAACCTCACCATCTCTCAAGTGGGTGAGTAACCTTAAAAAATCGTCTCGTTTTATCGATTTTGCGCCAAGGCTGTCTAAATGGGGGTTAACAACTTGCGCATCGATAAGCCTATAACCACAGCGCTGCAAATGTTGCTGTAATACGATCATAGCAGCTTTAGAGGCATTCGTTGTTCGATGGAACATGGATTCACCGCAAAAAACTTGGCCAATATTAATGCCGTATAGCCCGCCTATTAGCTCTTCTCCTTGCCAAACCTCCAGTGAATGAGCTCGCCCTTGTTGATGTAGTGCGTAGTAGGCTTGCTGGATTTCTTCAGATATCCAAGTACCATCTTGTTTAGCTCTAGGGGCGGCACAGCCCGCCATAACTGATTTAAATTGATGGTTAATGGTGTAGGTCCAGTCTTGCTTTTTTAAGTACTTAAGCAAACTGCGACTGATTTTCATGTTACCGGGAACAAATACAGCTCGTGGATCAGGAGACCACCACAAAATCGGATCGTCTAGGTTAAACCAAGGAAAAATACCATTGTAGTATGCGTTTAGTAGCCTTTCAGGTCTAAGGTCTCCGCCAACTGCTAGCAGACCATTGGGATCTCGTAATGCTTGTTCTGGCGGCGGGAAACCGTGCTGATCATGATTTAAATAAGACAGTGAGTTCACAATTGAGTAAGATTAATAAATATACTTATCCTTAAAGTTAGCGGAAAAAGTCTTATGTTGAAACCTTATCTTGTCGTGTTCACTGTCATCTGTTTAATTTTTAGTTCAAGTGCGCTTTATGCTAATTCTTATAATCGTAATCAAGCTGTTCCTGTCGAAAAGGTTGAGTTTGGACAAGTCAGCTCTGTACGTAATATTACTGAAAAACAGCTGGTTGAAGATCGTAACAGCGGTTGGAAAACCTTTGGTGGAGCATTAATTGGCGGTGTTATTGGCCATCAATTTGGCGGTGGTTCAGGCCAAGATGTCGCCACGGTTTTAGGTGCGTTGTTGGGGGCTGGAGTGGGCAATCGTTATGGTGATAGTTCCTATTATCAAGAGCTCAAATTAGTTGAGATGATGATTACGTTAGACTCTGGTGAGCAGGTTATGGTGATCCAAGATTTTGATCAAGGCATGATTTTTAATGTTAACGATGAGGTGCGTGTCGTCTATTTGCAAGGTTATGTCAGAGTCGATAGACAGATGTAAGTCAAATGATGAATAGGAAAATAAAGCTAAAACCGCTATTTAATAGCGGTTTTTTTCTGCCAGTAGAGCATAGCTGTTTATATTATCGACTGGCACATAAGCTAAACCACAGAGTAAGCTGATTGGCTTAACTCATTGATACAGGACTCTATTTTTTGCAGTTGTTGCAGAAAGATGGCGTCATCACCACAGCTACCAATACTTAAACGAATATGATTGTCGTGGTTATTAAAGTCATCTCCATTACGGATCAGCACGCCCTGTTGTGCAAGTGCTGTAACCACATGATGGGCTTTTAGCGGTAACTTGAGTTGCAACCAGCCGTTTAAACCACGCCAATTTTGTTTCAGTCCAAGTCGCTCCCCCATGGCGATACACTGTTGTTGACGCTTCGCTATTTGCTGTTCTCTATCTCCCATAAAGGCTTTGTTTTCGATAAGAATGCAGGCAAGTTCAGTATTTAAAGGCGAAACCATCCAACACTGACTGTATATGGCTTGTTTGATGGTTCTGATAAAGCGTTGCGGCACCAGTAAAAAACCTTGCCTTAAGCCTCCACAAAACAGTTTAGATAAACTAGAGATATAGATAACAGACTGTTTAGCAATAGGGGTTGCCTCTTGATCCATTGACCATAGTGGGCGACTTCGTTCATGGGGTAAGCAGTAATTGACATCATCTTCAATAATGACCACTTGATGTGCTTGTGACAACTTTAGGAGCGCTTGGCGTTGCTCGGCACTGTATTGAATGCAGGTTGGATTTTGGTTATTAGGGGTCAAATAGAGGGCTTTAGGCAGAAATTGACTCAGTTTTTCTTCAAGCTCGATCAGATCTAACCCGTCAGCGGTAAGTGATATTGGTACGACCTTGATCCCTAACTGTTCAGCGGCTACATGGATCCCCGGATAGCTATTTGACTCACAAAATAGTGTGTCACCAGCGACACATAAACCATTAAGTACGGCAAATATCCCTTGTTGCGCCCCATGGCTAAACACGAGTTGTTGTGGACTTTGTTCTATACCTCGGCGAACAAGCCACTGACTAAATGTTAGCTTATGCTCGTCAAGTGGTTCTGCATGATATTCCATTAATTGCGTTAGTCTTAAAGGTGACTTGGCCAATTGATTCATGGCATCACTTAACAAGTTAATTTGATCTGTGAGTGGCTGCTGGCAAGTCGCAAAGTTAGCTTGTTGATTAAGACTGACTGATTGAGTCGCTTTGACAAAAGTTCCTGCCCCAATTTTGGCGTATACGTAGCCTCGCTGCTCTAACAGCGCATAAGCACGAGTAATTGTACCTATGGTGACTCCAAGTTTGTCTGCAAGTTGTCGTTGTGGGGGCAGCTTACTGTTTGCTAATAGTTCACCAGAGTTTATGGCGGTTTCTGCTGCACTGGCTATCTGCTTATATTTGGCTTCGTTGTTGCTTTTTATATTTGGTGTCCAAATTGTACCCATGACAATAAAACCCTTGTGTCCACAAATTGTATAGTTAATATGCCCGTATTAATTCAATTGTGTCAAATATTGTACGCATACAATTTGATTCGATTACGGTTAATGTCAGCTTTGCTGATGTTGTTGGCAACGGGTATTAACAGGAGGAAAAGCAAATGGATGGAATATGGGCGCTAGTAGGTTCCGCAGCGATTTTTTGCGCAACCATGACAATGACCCCGGGGCCTAACAACATACTGTTGGCGACATCCGGCGCAAATTTTGGAGTAAAGCGTACGGTTCCACATCTTTTAGGTATTCGCCTAGGGCAAACCTTATTGCACATTGCTATTTTACTCGGCCTCGGTAGCGTGTTTGAATCTTGGCCTATGATGCATCAAGTGCTGCAAATATTATCTCTTGGGTATTTGCTGTATCTCGCTTTTAAAGTTATCACCATGCCTGTTCATAGTGAGCAACAGCTGGAACATCTTAGGCCTATGACCATAAAAGAGTCGGCACTGTTTCAATGGATTAATCCTAAATCATGGTTGGCGACAATCACTCTTTGCACTGCTTTTACCGTTGCTGGTGAAGCATATTGGTTTACCGCTTTGATGGGGGTTGCGGTATTTAATATTGTCGGTTTGCCTACATCGTTAACTTGGGTAGTACTGGGAGCCACAATTCGACGTAAACTCGATACGCCTCAAAGGCAGCAATATTTTAATTGGTGTATGGGAGGGCTGTTGTTAATCACTATTCCTTTGATTATTCATTAGAGTGTCAAATGACGGCAGATGAATGGCGATTACAATTGAAAACGACTTTGCGTAATGATTAGGGATAATGATAGCGAGCGTTTTATAACTAGCTTAAAAGCTGCGCCAGTATTTGACTACTGGCGATCATAAATCAAGCGCTACAGCGATTGCCAAACTTAAAGCTCTGGTTACTCTCGAGCCATGTTGGGTACTTTTTCATAATTGTCTTAAACTCACTGCTATTCAGATGAGTTGTTAACCAACGTTGTACGTTAGGGTAGTCTGCATTTTCAAACCAAGTTTTATCGACTCCGGCAAACTGCCTGATAAAAGGATAAATTGCGTAGTCAGCGATACTCGGACTATCAGTTAACAAGTGTTGGTTTTTATTCAATAAGCTTTCTAGTTGGGCAATAAACACTTCACCTTGCTGCCGGTAATATTGCTCCGACATCTCCGGATACCTATCTGCATATTTGTATTTATCTAACCAAGATTTAAAACTGCCATCATTGGTTTGGATCAGCGCCTTAGCAACTTCTTGTAACGCTGGTGTGCGTTGTAGCAATAAATCGGCGGGGTCGCTTTTAGCTAATGCCCAACACATGATCTCGATACTTTCTTCAATGACACTGCCGTCGGATAAAACTAATACTGGTACGGTGCCTTTGGGAGAGGCATCAAGCATGGCCTGTGGTTTATGTTTGAGAATGATTTCTCTTAAATCGACGCTTTCACCGGATAGTATGATGCCAAGTCTTGCTCGCATGGCATAAGGGCAACGTCTAAAAGAGTAAAGGATTGGCAAAGACATAGAGTGAGTATGTTGGGTAAGTTATGGCCAGTATTTTTAACTTTTACACATAAAATAACAATCTTTTATCATTTATCCGTACGTTAATTCATCAAAGGGCAAGTGAGCCCTTTGTATTTTGCTATAGAACAGAGAAGGCTCTGCCTAGCCAGCTGATGGTTAATTAAATAACCATACTTTTTGTGCCTGTTTGTCCAGGTGTGATTAATGTAACATTCGCGCTTTATTTGTGAGGTTGTTCGTGTTTTTTGTCTCGCAACCATAAGTATTAGCACTGGAGATTAAGCTCCAGCTAGCTGCAAGGGATGATTATGTCAAAAGTTGTTGTATGCGCCATGTATAAGTTTGTCACTTTAAATAAGTTTGAAAAGTTACAGGCACCTCTGCTTAAACTTATGCAAGAGAGCGAAATAAAGGGCACATTATTGCTTGCTCGAGAGGGAATTAATGGGACAGTTGCCGGCTCACAATCCGCTATTGAACACTTACTTGCTTGGCTAGATAAGCAACCTGGCTTAGACAATATCGTTTATAAATTGTCTTTTGACGATAACATGCCGTTTTACCGCACTAAAGTTAAGCTTAAAAAAGAAATTGTTACCATGGGAGTTGAGGGGATCGACCCGAATAAAGTTGTTGGCACTTATGTAAAACCTAAGGATTGGAACAAACTGATCTCAGATCCGGATGTATTGCTGGTCGACACCCGTAACGATTATGAGGTGCAAATTGGCACTTTTAAAAATGCAGTTGACCCTAAAACTGAAACTTTTAGAGAGTTTCCTGAGTACGTAAAAGAGAATCTCGATCCCGCTAAGCATAAAAAGGTCGCTATGTTTTGCACTGGCGGCATTCGTTGTGAAAAATCAACTGCCTACTTAAAGGAGCAGGGCTTTGATGAGGTGTACCATCTTGAAGGTGGGATCTTGAAATATCTTGAAGAGGTCGATCAACAAGAAAGCCTTTGGCAAGGTGAATGCTTTGTATTTGATAACCGAGTCGCTGTTAATCACGATTTAGAAAAGGGGCAATACGATCAATGTAATGCTTGCCGTATGCCAATTACTTCTGATGAAATGTCGCTTGCAAGTTACGTTCAAGGTGTGAGTTGTGTACATTGTATTGATAAAACTAGCGAGAAACAGCGCCAAAGGTTTATTGAGAGAGAGCGTCAGGTTCAGCTATCAAAGCAGCGCGGAGAAGCGCATATCGGTAGCGAAGTAAGCGGTGTTATTGAAGCGCGTCGAGCTAAAAAAGAGGCGTTAAAACAAACACAAAATAGTAAAAAAGCATAATAGCTACCATTAAGCTTAACCATAAAAGACTCAGGTTTATTCAAAAGCCATTTTAAAGCAGCCCTAGGCTGCTTTTAATTTTTAAAATCCGCTTTTGTCAGCGGACGGGCTGTGCTATTTTGCACGGCTTTTTTATGCGTTAAAGGATAAGGGAATGTTTGTAGGTTTTGATTACGGTAGTGCTAACTGCGCGATAGGTGTTATTGAAAACGGTGGCGTTCGTTTAGTTCCCTTATCTGGTGATTCTAAGTATATGAGCTCAACACTGTATGCGATGGATCGAGAACTGATAGCAGAAGCCGTGTTAAAGCAATTGCCGCAAGCTGAGCAGGCTGAATATGCGCGTTTACGTGCCTCGCAAATAAGCCGCGCCGCTGCCGCTCGCCGTGAATTAGACTTATTGCCAAATGAGCAAGCCGTTTTTGTCGGAGAACAAGCGATTGAAGCGTATCTAGATATGCCTGATGAAGGTTTTTATGTGCGTTCGCCAAAATCGTTTTTGGGTGCAACAGGGCTTCGAGATAATCAAATTGCTTTATTCGAAGATATCGTTACTTTGATGATGATGCACATCAAAAAGCAGGCTGAGAAGAGTTTTGCCGTAGCTGGAAATACCATTACTCATGCAGTGATTGGTCGACCGGTTAATTTTCAGGGCATAGGTGGCGAAGACAGTAATATTCAAGCAGAAGCGATTTTACGCTTAGCAGCCAAGCGTGCAGGTTTTACCGAAGTCGACTTTCTATTTGAGCCACTCGCGGCCGGAATGGATTATGAAGCGTCATTGCAAGAAGATATAACAGTACTTGTTGTCGATGTTGGCGGTGGTACGACGGACTGCTCAATGGTGAAAATGGGGCCTAGCCATATTGATAATCAAGATAGAAGCCAAGATTTCTTAGGCCACAGCGGTCAGCGCATTGGTGGTAATGACTTAGACATTGCGTTATCTATGGCAGCATTTATGCCGCACCTTGGGCTTGGTAGTTTAATGGTAAATAAATTGCCTGTACCAAGTAAGCCATTTTGGAATGCGGTTGCGGTTAATGATATCAGTGCCCAGCGAGACTTTAGCGCATTAGCTTCTAAAAAGCTGATCGAAGATTTAATTAAAGATGCACAGAGTCCTGAGCTTATAAAGCGTTTGCTAAAGGTGCAGAGAGAGCAGCTCGGCTATAAGCTGGTAAGAAGTGCTGAACAAAGTAAAATTGCACTGTCTGATACAGATAGTGTGGACACCCAGCTTGATTATATTGATACTGGCCTACATGCCAAGGTAAGTGATAGCGATTTTGAAAACGCGATTACTATGCCTTTATCAAAAGTTGAAGCATTAATGCGCGAAGCGTTAGCGCAGTCCGGCGTAATGCCTGATCGCATTTATGTGACCGGTGGTACAGCAAGAAGCCCTGCAATTTATAAACGTATTTCAGGTTTGTTCCCTGATATTCCAATTGTTGTTGGTGATCATTTTGGTAGTGTAACCGCTGGGTTAACGCGCTGGGCCCAAAGGGTCTTCGCGTAGCGCTTTACAAAGGTAAAGCCATAATCTGTGTGCAGTTCGCTTTATCTAGACAGGATAAATAAATCGTTTGTTAAGGATAGATATGACAGGATTAACTAGAAAACTACTTTCAGCTACTGGGTTGGCAATATTGCTATCTTTGGGGCTCAGTGGTTGCGGTGATGATGTTGGTAAAGTGAGCTTAGGGTTATTTACCACCAAAGATGTGATTATTGATGCGCGACATGATCCTAAAATACCAGGAGTGACTTGTCATATTAGTCGTATTGAAGCTGATTTAAGCCTTGCCGATCCATCAGATATGAGTATCTCTTGCCGACAAACTGGGCCGATAACCGCTGCCGAAATCGCGAATATTGATAAGAGTAAAAACGGTGAAGTGGTGTTTAAAGAGTCACTTAGCATTTTATTTAAGTCGTTAAAAGTCCGCCGAATTTATGATGCTGAGAATCAGACCTTGCTGTACTTGTCTTATTCAACGAAAGAGACCAATGGTAGCCATAAACATGCGTTATCAACGGTACCTCTTTATGGCACACAAGCTTGGATTGCTGGTGGGGTTACGGCTAACTAATTGTTATGTGTGCAAGTGTTGAGTGCTCAACTGAAATGTAAATAAAAAAGGGTGAATAGCAATCACCCTTTTTTATTACCTTGACCCATCCTAAATAACGTTGACACTTTTCAAACCTTTTTTGGAGAGTGTTATGAAATCAATAAATAAGCGAACTCAGAAAGATTACTCCCTTGTTTTTAAACTGGCTGTAGTGGACCAAGTAGAAAAGGGAGAGATGACCTATGCGCAAGCTCAAAACCATTATGGTATTCAAGGATGCTCTACCGTTTTAGTTTGGTTACGTAAGCATGGTCGGTTAGATTGGTCTAATGGCACACCGAAGTTTCTTTCAAAAGGTCGAACTATGACTAAAGTGAAAACTGAACTGACTCCTGAGCAGCGTATTAAAGCATTAGAAAAAGAATTAGAAGATACCAAAATCAAAGCAGAATTCTTTGAGGCCGTCGTTAACGTTTTAGAAAAAGACTATGAGGTTCGTATGGTAAAAAAGCCCAAAGGGAAATTGTTCAAGAAAAAGCCATCCTAAAGTTATCTGTTGCTCGAGCATGTCGATATTTAGGGATTTCACGTCAGGCGTATTATCAACAATGTCAGCGCCATAGCCGTCAGATATTGTTTGAGGAAAGCGTGATTCAGTTCGTTCAGTTTGAGAGAATGATTCAGCCGCGTATCGGTGCGAGAAAGTTGAAATACTTGATGCAAAACTGCGAGCTAAATATTGGCCGAGACAGGTTATTTAACTTACTTAGAGCGCATCGGTTATTGGTGCCAACAAGACGTGCTTATCACAAAACAACGAATAGTCATCACCGCTTTCACTGTCACCCTAATGTAGTTAAATCTGGGTTGAGTGTAACAAAGGTTGAGCAGTTGTGGGTGGCTGATATTACCTATCCTACCGACACATTCAGGGGAGACCTACGTCAGTCTAGTGACTGATGCATACTCACGGAAAATAGTGGGCTATCAAGTTGATGACAACATGAAGACGAACTCAGTTAAGCAGGCTTTTAGGCAGGCATTAAGAAATAGACAAAGCAGTGGTAACCTTATTCACCACTCAGATAGAGGTATACAGTATTGTTCTGCAGAGTATCAAGCATTACACCATAGGCACGGAGTAACATGCTCAATGACAGATGGCTATGACTGCTATCAAAATGCACTCGCAGAGCGGGTAAATGGAATACTTAAAAACGAATACTTGATTAGCAAACCAAATGACCTTGCAGATGCAAAAAGAATGGTTGCAGAGTCGGTAGCAATCTATAATCAACGAAGGCCACATATGGCTTTAAAATACAAAACTCCCGATGAGGTTCATAGAGCGTTTTGAACTGAAAAAAGTGTCAACCTATTTTAGGACTAGTCACCTGTACTCCTTAATCGTTAATGATTGAGGTAACAGTACCTGCTACAGAATCATAGACAATTTTCATCTCTGCTTGCCCACGGCTGCTTGTATCGCCTAAAGTACGCAGCACGAAGGTACACTGGGTTTGGCCGTCTGGGTTTATGTCAGCAGGGTGACGGTACGCTTGAAAATCACTGCCGTTATCAACGTTTGATAAAGACACGCTTGCAGGATCTTGCTGTAAGGTATTCCATAAATCAACGCAACCTTGTTCACCTTTACCGATGTTTTTAGGTTGCCCCATAGGTGAATTTTTATCTATTCCAAGTGGGTACCCGAAACTATTCATATCAAGTTCACCACCAGCAAAATCTGGCAGATCATTCATTGAATCATTGGCTCCGATTAATTGCCATTTGGTATGAGCAAAAGTCACTGACTGTTCCAGCGCTGCAGCTGTCGCTTGGACTCTTGCTAATTCACTATCCCGCTTCAGATCAATATATTTAGCGCTAGCAATCACAGCAAGAATAGCCAGTACAATAATAACAACCACAAGTTCTATTAGGGTGAAACCTCGTGATGAATCGGTTTTTTTGATCATAAGTTTATCGGTATATGTATAGATGCCTATAATCATAGAATATTTTGTCAAATAGCTAAAATAAACTTATGCCCTAACAAAGAGCAGATAATGTTGATGCTGAGAAGATTAGGGTTTTATTTAGTGAAACATCATAATATTGAGTTGTTATAAGATGGCTTAAATAAAAGCCAGCAGAGTATGCTGGCTTTTAATGGGTTAGTATTACTTGGCGCTTAACGTGCTTTGTTGAGCGCTAAGTTATAGCGCTCAAACGCAGCATCTAAATCTGCAATCAAATCATCAACATTTTCAAGTCCAATATGCAGACGGATCAGCGGTTTACTGCTATCCCATTTGGTTGCTGTGCGAAGCTTATCGATACCAAACACCCCTAAGATTAAACTTTCATAGCCACCCCAAGAGAAACCCATTTTAAAGTGTTGCATGTTTTCAACAAAGGCGGTTACTGAGCGAGCATCGCCTTGCTTTAAAACAAACGAGAATAAACCATTTGAGGCACTAAAGTCGCGTTTAAAAAACTCATGACCAGGACAAGATTCAAATGCAGGATGGCGTAGATGATCGACTTCTGGGCGCTTTGCCAGCCAGTTAGCCACCTTCAGCGCATTTTGTTCGTGCTGAGCTAAACGAATACCTAGGGTTCTGAGACCGCGGCTTGCAAGGTATACATCGTCAGGCGAGGTACATTGTCCTAGCAAGTAGCTATTTTCACGTAGCTGCTCCCAGTGCTTTTCATTAGCGGTGGCTGTGCCCATCATGACATCAGAGTGACCAACGATATATTTAGTTGCTGCTTGGATTGAAATATCAACGCCCATTGCAAATGGACGAGAGTTAATTGGTGACGCCCAAGTATTATCAAGCATAACCACGATATTGTGCTGGTGGGCGATGCGGCTGAGTGTTGGCACATCCTGCACTTCCATAGTGATTGAACCAGGAGACTCAAGAAATAACACTTTTGTATTGGGCTTTATAAGCGCTTCAATACCATCACCTATCATAGGATCATAGTAAGTGGTTTCGATGCCATAACCTGCGAGTAGCTTGTCACATAGATCACGTGTTGGTTCATAAGCACTGTCGACCATTAGTAGATGATCGCCAGCTTTTAAAAACGACAGCAAACTATTACTGATAGCAGCGCTGCCAGATGGATAAAGAGCGGTTCCTACGCCGCCTTCAAGCTCGGCAATTGCAGCCTGAAATGCAAAGTGTGTTGGACCGCCACGGCGACCGTAAAACATTTCGCCATTAGCCTTATTTTTAGCGGCAAAACGCATGTCTTCTATGGTATCGAATACCATGGTTGATGCTCGGTAAACCGGAGGGTTAATCACTCCTTGAGTCCACTTCTTTTCACGGCCAAGACTGACAATCTGCGTTTCTTTTTTCATTGGGCGTATTCCATCAGTTTTTAGTTTTAGCCATCTTAACATCTAAACGGCTAAAATAAAGTGTCAATTTATTCACTTTGTTATCAAGCTTCTTTGCTGAGCGGCAGCGTTATGCTGATCTGTACTCCATTAATGACACCAGCTTTATCTTCAGTATTTGTTGCATATATTTTGCCATGGTGGAATTGGCAAATAAGTCGGGCGATATAAAGACCTAAGCCTAAATGGGGTTTGTCTTGTGATTTTTGCGCTCGCACCGATACCATAGATTCAAAAATTTGTTCCGCCATGTTGTCGGGCAGGGCTGGGCCTTGGTTACTGATTGATAACTCTGCGAATTTACCTTTTGACTGTAATGAAACAGCAATAGGGCTGTGGTCATGGTTAAATTCTAACGCGTTAGCAATTAGCTTATCCATCAGCTGAGCAATATACTCAGGCACTCCTAAAACAGGGGTGGCACTTTGAGTAATGTCTAAGCTAAATTCCTGTGTTGGATAGGTCATTTGATAACCTTGCATACAGCCGCTAATCACCTTCTCTAACGGAAATACTGACGTTTCAGCATGGGATAAACTCTCTTCTAAACGGGTGGCTTCACTCATGTTATTAAGGATCATGTTGAGCCTATTGACGCCTTCTTGTGCACGATCAACATATTTACGGGTATCGGGATTAAGTTGTTGTAACCCAAGATGTTCCAACGATGAGCGTACGACTGCAACAGGTGTGCGCAATTCATGAGATAGTCTTGAAGACATATTCTCTAAATAATGAGTATATTGGCTTAAGCGACTGACGATGCTTGCAAAGCTACGCGATAAGTCCCCAATTTCATCTCGCACTTTTGAGCCTTGAATTTCATTTTTTATGCGACCTTGGCTGTCAATCGCTTGTTCAGCTTCGTCACGAAGTTTGCGAATACGGCTAGAGATATTTGAAGCAAAGAAAAACAGCGCTAATGTGCCCATGCTCATTACGGTTAAAATCACATTGAACAGCTTTTCTAGCGCTTTATTGCGTAGGGTTCGAATGCCGTGGGTCGTTTCTTCAGCGATCACTACACCCATCACCTTATCGTCGATCCAGATTGGGCTTGCGGCAGCGAGCACCACAGCTTTGCTGTCAGGAGTGAGACGCCAAGTCGAGCCTTGTTGACCTTTTAGTGCTTTAGTAATGTGACTTCCCTCAAGCACTGTTGAGTCTTGCAATGAGTCGATAAAGTCCTTTGCCGGAGTGGTTAAGATTTTATAATACAGCGGGTGCAGGTACTCTCGTTTGAATTTTCCCCAGCCTGAATCATCGTCCTTTTCCATTAGTGAGCGTGACCACACGCTATTATCTGAACGAATATCGCCTGATTTGGCTAGTACTCGGCCGTGCTTATCAACGACCCAAATTCTCGAGCTATTGTGGCTCATGCCTTTAATGATACTTTCGATTTCTGGAGAGGGGACCAGAACAGTACCAAGCTTACTTACATCGTCGATAGCTGAGGTACCGACAACGGCATCGAGGGCACGGCTATTAGGGTTATTGACGTCATAGACAGCAAAGCCTAGTTTACTGCCTACCATATTGAGCGGGATCCGTAACTCAACATTGTAGCCTTGTTTGCTCTTAGTCCATTTACCTTGAATTTTGACCTCGGGAGTCACTGGTGTGGTTAATGCGGGATCTTCTGGTAGTTCAAACGCGCTGATCCAACCATCTTTTGTTGTGGCAATAATGTAGCGCCGAAATTGGCCATCAGGTGCAAGCGTCGCGATGGCAATATGATCGTTTCTATCAATACTTAAACTATTTTTACCACGGTAAACTACGTGGGGATCACGCACTTCGAAAAATGCATAAAGATAACCCGCATATTTGCCGACCATATGGGTAAAACTAAGATTGAGAGGCAGATCCTCGTCACGTTTGTAGATCTGATAATCAGCACCATAATTAAGCGTACGATGGCGGTAACTGCTCCAGTCCCCCAGTTTACCATCTAGCTGAATAGGTCCAGATAGCGGATAAGCATAGAGATCGCGACCCTTTTCAACTTGAGTTAAGAAGCTAGCCTGACTATCAAATAACTTAGGCCGTTCATGTAATGCTGTGGCTAGCGCTTGAGTGGTACCCTCAAGCGTTTTCTCTTGTCCATGACGCAGGTACTTTTCCATCTCCCATACATATTGGTAGCCTAACCAAGGTAGGCATAACAGGAATAGTGACAATACTGCGACTTTGGTACGCAGACCAATTGGCAAATTAAACATGGTGTTACAAGTACCTAATTCATCGCCCAATTTTATAACTGGGCGCTGTTATTAACTGTGAGAGTCCCAGCGATAACCCATGCCGTATACCGTGTCGATACAGTCAAAGTTGGGATCTTGGGCGATAAATTTCTTTCGAATGCGCTTTACATGAGAGGTAATTGTTGAGTCATCAACAAAGATCTTGGCTTCTTGCATAAGTTCTTGACGCTGACGTACGTGGCCAGGACGTTTGGCAAGTGCATGAACCATCCAAAACTCTGTAACAGTGAGTTCGATCTGTACATTATTCCAAAACACCTGCATTCGATTGACATCGATTGTTAGCAAGCCGTGTTCGACCAAATGGCTTTCATCAATGGTGACATTTTTTAGATCAGAGCGTCTAAATAAGGCGGCTAGTCGAGCAATGAGATGAGGGAAACTAACATCTTTACTTAAGTAATCATCAGCGCCAAGGCGTAAGCCGCATACAGTATCAAAGTCGCTATCTCGTGCGGTTAAAAAGATAATCGGTAATGTGCTCGACATCGCTCGTAATGACTGACAAAGAGTAAAACCGCCATCAATCTCATTTTCAAGGCCAATATCAATAATTGCCAGATCGGGTAGGCGTGTATTAAAAGCTTGCATTGCTTGTGGGCGATTTGCATAAGCTTGCACGCAGTAACCTTGCTGTTGTAGCACCTCTTTATAGTTCTCTCTAATTGCTGCTTCATCTTCAACTATTGCAATACGTTTCATGGTGTCTTTATTTGGGTTTAACTGTCTAATTGATTGTGACTATACAGGAAAATGACTTGGTTTGAAGTCACAAGCAGTGATTGCCATATTGTTGCCACAATTGAACTGCAAATCGCCATTTTTGCTCCCCTTAAAAGCCATTTCGATCCGTTTTAATAGCCCCATCGAAACCATAACGCTTAACAAATTAATTTAACGAGCGGTTTTTAATCATCGAATAGAACAAACACCTAAGGGGAACATTATGAAAAAGCAACTTATCTCTACTCTTGTTATCGGCGCATTAGTATTTTCAACTCAGGCCAGCGCAGAACAAAGTGTTGTGTCTGAACGTAATAACAATGAAGAATTAATCGGCCTTACATCAGGAATTGTACTTGGCGCAGTGGTCGGTGGGCCTGTTGGTGCCATTGTTGGTGCATTTACTGGAACCTTAGTGGGGAAATCTGTCGGTGATGATGATGAACTGCAAATGCAGCAAGCCATGCTAGATGAAAAACAGCAGCAATTAACGGCATTGAATCAGCAAAATGAATCATTGGTTGAATTGTCTGAGCAATATGAACAAGCGCAGCAACAATTAACCAGTTTGAAAATGGCACAGGAGCAAAAGTTAACTGAATTAGCTTTAGGTTTAAACGTCCAGTTTAAAACGGGTTCATCAACCATAGAGCCGCACTTTCAAAGCCAATTAAATGATATTGCTTATGCCATGTCTTTATCACCTGAGTTAACCCTTGATTTAACTGGATACGCTGACCGTCGTGGAGACGGTGATTATAACCAAGCTCTATCTGAGCAGCGTGTCGCTGAAGTAAAAAACTATTTGGTAGCCCAAGGTGTTGATGAAGAGCGCTTACATAAACAAGCCTTTGGTGACTCTTCTCCATTAATGGCGGAGCAAAGTTTTGAAAATGATTTCTTTGATCGCCGTGTGACGCTGAAGCTGCAGAATCAAGCTGGCTCACTTGCAGCAATTTCAGCGAAGTAAATGGATGACTCGAGTGAACTTGCTATGTCTGTTAATGAGCAACCGGTGAGTTCACTTGAAACCCGCTTTGGGTTGGCAAGGATAAGGAATAAAAATGGCAGGCTATTTTACTATCAACTCTACGCCTATTGTACTGGAGTATTTGCAGCAAGCAGTTGCAGACATAAAGCAGAAATTGGCAGGGTTTAGCAAACTCAAAATCACGGCAAAATTTACTTTTTCAGTAGCGATTACAGTGCTATCCCATAATGCGCTTGCGTTAACAACGACAGAGGGAGGAGCAATAGATTCGATCACTCAGGGCACTTTGGTTTTTGCTAACCAGCGTGGTGAGCTCTCTTTGGCATTACCGATGAAAACAGAAGTGAATATGCAAGTCTCAGGCTGGACTAATCGTGTTGCAGTTCGTCACCAGTTTACTAATAACTCAACAGAGTGGGTTAATGGGCAGTATTTATTTCCATTGCCAAATGAAGCTGCTGTCGATCAACTAAAGCTACATATTGGCGACAGGATAATCGAAGGGCAGATCCAACCGAAAGCAAAAGCGAAGGCGATATACAATCAAGCTAAATCTCAAGGTAAACAAGCTAGCTTACTTGAACAACGGCGTGCAAATATTTTTAGCGCCAAGGTGGCTAATTTAGCACCGGGACAAACCTTGGTTGTAGAGCTGACTTATCAAGAAACACTCAGTTATCGTGATGGCGAGTTTAGTTTACGTTTTCCGATGGTTGTTGCTCCCCGCTATGCACCAACTGCAGAACCAGTTTCTCAACCTGCACTAAATAGCCAGCGTACAGAGAATCCACAGAGTTTAGCTCAAGAAATTATGACCAGAATTAAACCACAAGAGGTGGCACAGTATTACCAGTTACAGCACGGCAACAGGCATACGTTAGCTGAACCAAACTCATTAGCAACAGAATCAAGCTTATTGTCAGCTAAGGCACTTCATCAAAGTGTTAGCCCCCTTGTTACCGAAGGCAGTGTCCGTGATAGCAATCTGGTGTCTATTAAGGTTAAGTTTGATAGCGCTATGGCAGTAGAGCACATTGTTAGTCCTTACCATGAGGTAAATATCAATATGGTTGACGATGCTGCTGCACTGGTCAGTTTGCAAAGCGATGCGGTTGCAAATCGTGACTTTGTGCTAACTTGGAAACCTGTACAAGGTAATGAACCACTCGCCGCTGTGTTTTCTCAACAAGGTAAAACTCATCAAACAAAGACTCAAACTAATCACGTTACTGAGATGGATAAGCGTGTTTCCAGAAACGCTGAACATTATGCGTTGGTGATGTTAATGCCGCCTCAAGCAGGTGTTGAACAAAGCAGCATTATTGCAAGAGAGCTTATTTTAGTTATAGATACCTCAGGCTCTATGTCTGGAGATGCCATTGAGCAAGCAAAGTCGGCAATTAAGCAGGCTTTGGCTGGCTTAAGGCCGCAAGATAGCTTCAACATTTTGCAGTTTAATTCTAGGGTGTCTAAATGGTCTAAGCACGCAATGCCTGCTACTGCCAATAATATTGGCAGTGCTCAAAATTATATTAATCACTTGCATGCAGATGGTGGCACAGAGATGTCGCTTGCCTTGGATGCAGCGCTAAAGCAGCCACAGAAAAGCGATTTCAACCATTCGCACACTATTAGGCAAGTGTTATTTATTACCGATGGAGCTGTTGCAAATGAGTCTGCGCTGTTTCAACAAATAGCGGATCAGTTAGCCGATAGTCGATTATTCACGATAGGTATTGGTTCTGCGCCTAATGCACACTTTATGCAGCGAGCGGCAGAGCTGGGACGCGGAACATACACTTATATAGGTAAAATGGATGAAGTAAACCATAAAGTGGTAAAGCTGCTTGAAAAGATAGAGAAGCCGCAAGTAACAGATGTGGATCTTAGATTTAGTGATGGTAGCGTGCCAGATTATTGGCCAGTCAATATTCCAGATCTTTATGCCGACGAGCCTGTTTTAGTTGCTGTTCGCATTCCAAGTTATGTTAGCAATGATTTAATGATAGAAGGGCAGTTAGCCGGTAACTTTTGGCAGCGACAGTTAGCGCTAACGAAAAGCGAAGGTGCTAAAGGGTTAGATTTAGTTTGGGCGCGTAAGCAGATAGCAGCATTAGAGTTGACTAAGCAGAGTGCCAATAAAGCGCGCATTGAGAAGCAAATTACGGCAATAGCGATGAATTTTCACATTATGAGTGCGTATACCAGTTTGGTGGCAGTTGATGTTACGCCAGTGAGGCCACAAGGTTTACCTGCGATTGATGCGAATGTAGAGCAACATTTACCTCACGGCTGGCACAGAAATCTAATTGGACTTAAGCAAACCTTGCCGCAAACAGGAACCAATAGTTATGTATTACTGATTTTTGGCAGCATGCTGTTGTTATTGGCACTGTTATACCGTTTGTCGTTTGTTAGAGCTAACGCTGATGAGTAACGTTAGCGGATCTTATTGCCAGTGGAATAGGCGCCAATACACTCGTAAAAGTAGCAAGCTTGCCACTGCTGGTGGCAGGAAGCGCCGCTTACATAGAACTTGTTGTTGGTTGCTATTGTTAGGCGGCGCGCTATTAATTGCACAAGGTGGATATATGCAAGCTAAAGCACATTTTGCACAGTTTTTAATTCAGCAAGCGTGGCTGAAAACGCTACAGGATAGGCAACCCCACAAACCATGGTCATGGGCGGATACACACCCCGTTGCTAAGATGGATTTCCTCGAGGGAAATATGAGTGACGTTGCTCTGGAACATCAGCCCGTTAATGGCGATAGTTTATATGTTCTCGCTGGTGCGTCAGGTCGAAATCTGGCATTTGGACCGGCACAAATGCTATCGTCGGCAAATATCAATACCCGCGGAAATACGGTTATTGCCGGCCATAGGGATACCCATTTCTCTCGGCTTGAAGCTATTAAGTTAGGTCAACTTATTCGTTTGCAAAATGCCACAGGAAAAACGCTCGTGTACAAAGTAACCAAAGCTGAAGTGGTCCATGAATCAGATATGAGCGTGACAGAAGATAGCGGGGAAAGTGTATTAACACTGGTGACGTGTTATCCCTTTGGGGCGCAGTTTGCAGGAGGTGAGCAGCGCTTTGTTGTGCAAGCGACACCAATTAACTAAAGTGGCTTAGTTGAGTTGAATGTTATGGTCATGAATGACTAAAGCTTAATCTGCTGAATTGATGCGGCATCAATACAGCAGATTTAGTTTAGGCCAATTTGCTACTTCAATTTAATAGTGAATTGGCTAAATTGGCATAACACGATTGCGGCCTAGCCGTTTAGCTTCATAAAGTTGTTTATCTGCACGTTCAATTAACGAGCTGTCACTGTCATTTGTTTTATATTCAGCAACACCAAATGAAGCCGTTATCTTATTGATTGTGGTGCCTTTACGTTTATCTTTTAACAGTAGCTTCTCTAAGCTTCTGCGCATGGACTCAGCAAGGTGGCGTGCGCGTCTTATTTCAGATTTTGCTACGATTAAGGCGAACTCCTCACCGCCAAAACGATAGAGTTTGGTACCATCTTGGCAAGACTCTTCTAATCGTTTACTGACACTTTTGAGTACATGATCACCTAATTGATGGCCGTATGTATCGTTAAAGACTTTAAAATGATCGATATCCGCAATAATCAAACACAGGCCATCGGGCTGTTGTTCAACCATAGCTTTGAGATCGTTGTTAAATGCTCGGCGGTTTAATGAGTTAGTTAATGCATCAAACAGCATTTCGTGTTCCGATTGCTTTAACTGATGTTTCAAACTGTCGATTTCAGCTTGTGCCTTGGCTAACTGCTCTGAAAAGTGTTTTGCACTTGCTCTGATCTCGTTAGAATCTTGAACTAAGTTTTTTACGACGCTGAGCACTTCTTCAATAGTAAAACCGTCATTTTCGATTTTATGAAGTTTGGTATAACTTTTGTCTATTTTATGTTGGAACTGATCTGCATCGAAATTGGTATCTTTTAGCGATTGCGAAAGCTCGGTGACCATAGCATCGAGATTCTGGCGCATATCGACCAGATCAAGCTCAACGGGATCAGATAAAAACTCGCGATAAAGTCGCTCACTTTGGCTAGGCGGGCAAGTACTGTACTGGCTAACAACGTTATCTAAGTGTTGGTTTAGTGATGGACTTTTCTCGCCAACATAGGCATACCAAAGTGCATAGTTGGTTGGTGTAGTAGGTATTTGATGCTTGAGCATTAAGGGAATTGCTTTCTTTAACTTAGCCGCAGATTCCTTTAGCAGTGGACTCGCCATTGTTATCCTTTATCTACATATCTTTACTGAGCGTATTTATGCAAAGGGCTTTGCTTACGCTATTTATATAATGATTGCATTCTATTATGTTTTTTATACCAATCAGTATAAGAATTTGATCAATTCAGAACGAATGTTGGCAAAATAAATCAAAGCGAATAGCTGCAATAATGGTTATTCCCTTAAAGCCAAAAGCGCCTTGATGGTAGATTTTTTAGATTGACAGGGGATAACACCGTCTTCAACAGACAATACTTTACCCAAAAATTGAACCTTACAGATAGAAAGCTTGTTACTGGTATTAAAGCTGAAATTTAGAATTGATAGCTAATCGATAACATAGGGCCAGTAAAACTATAGTAAATATTGTAATCGGCGAGCTTGATATCGGCTTCGGTAAATGTGGAGGCGTATTCAACATCGACCTCGTAGTAATTAAATGCTGCTGTCATATGCCAGTTTTCGCTTATTTCAGCTTCAACGCCTAAGCGAACGTCGACTAATCCGCCTTTCAGATCATCAAGCTTAATATAGAAATACTGGGCATGACCATTGAGTTTAAAACCTGGGTAAAATTCATAAGCACCATAGACACCAATATCTGGCAGTGGTGCTGAAAGTTTTTCATCGACAACTTTAGGTACATCAATTGTATCGGGGCAACGATTTTCTGTGCTGGCGTCACAGATCCCAATTTTGCCTTTAAATGCGGTTTTAATAAACATAGCATGCAGGCCTACAGATACACCTACATCATAGTTGTCGCCCTGCCAAACGTCATAACCGTAACCGATACGCATGATATCGATATTGAGGGTACTATCGAGTGAAATACCTGACTTTACGTCATAGGTCGTATCATCCCAAGTAAATTGAAAAGGCTTCTCTACGGATTGAACTAGTGCATTGCGGTGGAGTTGTTTCCAGTCAACATACAGAATATGGCGATCATTGAAATGGTGGGAGAATTCAAAAAAAGGTAAAAACTGTGACTCTTCAAGTTTTAAGTCAGACTCGAAATCCAGAGTAAAAGCGTTACCTAAAATAGGATCGTTAACATCAATCGTAGAGTCGGTGTTGGCATAAAATCCACCAATACGAATAACAGTGTTATTGCCGGCTAAAGCCAAGGGACTTGCAATTAATACAAGTAAACTAATGCTGCGAATGATGAAACTTTTAAGCATTAAAAGTGACTCCGTCGTTCTTATTTTTGTAGTTAGATAATGACGCTTTATTATTATTTTCATCCCTAGCATAGCAGGATCTTTCTTGTTGTGAATAAATTGTTTCAAAAAAGTAGCTTTTATTTGATCTGTACTAATAATATTACTCATCCCCCTTTAGCAGAGCTAAATGGTATTAATCTAAGAGTTGATATACTGCTAAGGATTTATGGGGAGTGAGGGGGGAATCATGGAGGATTATGCTGAGGTGTAAGTGCTGTTATGGATTAAATGATTGACTAATTAGCAGTAGCTAATGTCGGTTACTAATACAAGTTATTATGGCGAACTAACAATAGATTAATTCGCCGTTACCTTACACTGTCCGCTTTAGATCAGTTTAGGCAATAGAATAATAGCCCAGGTAAGACCGCAAAACATTAAGCTCATGAAAACAGCTGCAGATGCAATATCTTTTGCTTGACCGCTCAGAGGATGGTGTTCGTCACTAATCCTATCAACGACAGCTTCAATTGCTGAATTAATTAACTCGACAATTAACACTAAAAATAGACCTAAAATGAGTAATACCCGCTCAACTTGGCTAGCATCTACAAATAATGCAATGGGCAACATGATTGCTGCTAAGACCAATTCTTGACGGAAAGCCGCTTCATTTTTCCACGCTGATTTTAAACCTTGTATAGAAAACCCTGTTGCTCTAATGACACGCTTTATCCCTTGATTATTAGCTGGTTTCATAGTGTTCCATTATTTGGTTATGCCAATGAGTTAACACTCAAATTGGTGTACACGTTACGTTTTCGAAGATTATAGCATGAACAAATTATCTATAAATCCTCGCTAGATATGATGGAAAAGCTAAAGCCGAGGCGTTCAGATCATTTTGGCACTTGTGAGGATGTTACCTAAACTTACATCACAGGATGTGAATTGATTTGCAAGGAGCAATTATTATGTCTATTCGTTATACACTGTTGTTGCTATTGAGTTTATCCTACACGGCTGAGGCACCAGCTGCTTCTAAGTTAGCAGTTCCTTCGCTAAAGCCATCTATCCAACTTGCTTCAAGGCAGTCAGAGCCTATCTCACAACTATCGGATTACTTAATCAGTGAAAAACTTGATGGTGTCAGAGGCTATTGGGACGGTAAAACACTATATAGTCGTTCAGGACGAAAAATAGCGGCGCCAGCTTGGTTTACTGCAGGCTTTCCAGACTATGCATTAGATGGTGAGTTATGGATCTCCCGCGGTGCATTTGAGCAAGTATCGGCCATTGTGAGGAAATCTTCTGCAACAGATAAAGAATGGCAAAGCATACGTTTTATGGTATTTGATTTGCCCGGCGAGAAAGTAGCGTTTGAGTTACGCTATCAAAAAGCAGTCAACGAGTTGAGTGATATCAGCCCTTATTTGCAGGTGTTAGTGCAATACTCACTCAATGATCAAAAGCAACTTGATACTCATTTGCAAGCAGTGATAGCCGAAGGCGGTGAAGGGCTCATGCTGCATAAAAAGTCAGCGCTTTACCAGGTTGGACGCAGCCAAGATATCGTTAAGCTCAAACCTTTTTATGATGCAGAGGCAACCGTTATTGCCCATAAAGCAGGTAAAGGAAAGTATAGTGGTATGCTTGGTGCGTTAGTCGTTGAAAATAAGCAAGGTAAAATATTCAAGTTGGGAAGCGGCTTTACTGATGCGGAGCGTTTAAATCCACCTCGCATTGGTAGTTTGGTTACTTATAAATATTATGGCGTAACCCAAAAAGGTACACCTAGATTCGCCAGTTTTTTACGGGTAAGAGAAGCACATTAAATAGCGAATTTGCTGCAGTCTTACATTTTATTTTGCAATTAGTCTTGCAATATTGTGGCTTAAATTTAGCCAAAGATTATTTCTTACAACTAGAAATAGCATTGCGGTTTTTAAGGTAATAACGATAAGGGCTCACGATGTTTGTTGAGCCCTTAATAAATCCATTATAGGAATGAGTTGTTTGCTGTGGGGATTCTTGCTCTAAATTACAATACCTGCACAACTTGCTCTACAGGTAAACGTGATTTTGGCAATGCAGCATTGTAATCTTCAGAGTTGTGATGATAACCCATAGCTAACGCCACACCGCAAACATAACCATCAAGCTCTTCTTTAAAGATTTCGCCAATCAGCGCACTATCAACACCTTCCATTGTGGTGGAGTCAATACCTAAACGTGCAAGTACGTGTAAGGTATTACCCAGTGCTAAATATGTTTGCGCTTTTGTCCAAGTAGAGTTGTCGCCATTTTCATCTGTATTTAATTCAACAAAGGCGTAGGCTCCAAAAGCCTGCTCGCGCTCTTCAGGTTTTGTGCGTTTGTCTTCAATACCTTTATCAACCACTTTTGCATAATCGTCACGAGTATATTTTGGGTTGTGAGCAAACAGCACTATGTGTGAAGCCGCTTTGATATGTGGCTGATTAAATTGGAAGTTATTGGCAAAGGTGTCATGCATACGTTGCTTAGCTTCGTCACTCTCAATGACAATAAACTTCCAAGGCTGTGAATTAATTGACGAAGCTGATAGGTTCATCGCTTGGTAAATTACATCAAGATCTTGCTGAGGAATGCGCTTCGATGGGTCATAGCGCTTTGCAGTGTAACGGCTTTCTAGATCTGCAATAATTGGGTGAGTCATATTCATTTCCTAATGTTAAGCGGTACAAGCAATTTAAACGTTGTCGCTATGCTACCTAGATCTCTGCAATCGAAAAACAGTGATTTAGTTGAATGATTATCAAGATTCTATTGATAATAGATTGTTGAGCTCATAGATAATGATTACGCTCTTTGTATAGTTTAGTTTGAATGTAGAACTAAGTTAGGTAGATAGTGGCTTGTTGAATTTAGCCGAAAATACAGTTTTGAGTTGAGTCGCTAGTCACACATTGGTTTAACTATGGGTTACTAATAACATTGAATCCTTGGTTAAATACCCAATGGTATTCAGGAGTAATTAATTTTATAAGTCGTAAATGAGGAACTATGCCAACAAAAATTAATGCTGTTCTATTTGTATGTATGGGCAACATATGTCGCTCTCCTTCTGCTGAAGCGATGTTTAAAGCAAAGGCGGCAGAGGCAGGTCTTGACATTGAGGTTGATTCTGCAGGCACGATTGCTTATCACCAAGGTAATCCACCCGATAAACGTTCTGTTGCTGCGGGTATAAAACGTGGCTTGGATTTTACCGGAATGAAAGCAAGACAAGTTGAGTTGAACGATTTTAGCCATTTTGACTTAATTCTGGCTGCTGATAAGCAAAACTTACACGACTTACAGCGTATTTGTCCGCCACAGTTTCAATCTAAGCTAGCATTAATCTTAGACTTTTGTGAATTTGAAGCTGGTATTGAAAATTATGTTGAAGTGCCTGATCCCTATTACGGTGAGGGAGATGGATTTGAGCTGGTATTAGATCTTCTCGATAATAGCTGTAGCCAACTAGTGCAGCGCTTGCAAAGGGGAACGCTTTAACAGCATACAGCATAAGCTTGAAGTTAAAAAAGCGCTAATATTAGCGCTTTTTTAATGAGAGAGATGGCATAAATTAGCTTAAACGCTTACCTGAACGTTTTAGGCGCTCTTGCTCTTTACGCGCTTGCTCTTTAGCCTCTTTTTCTGCCAGCAATCTTGCTACTTCGATTTTTTCGACTTCGGCCATTTCTGGAGTCTCCAGTGACAATTGACCTATGCGTCCTGCGCGATAGTCGTGGAGTAAGACTTCTGATGCTTTATGCAAATCGATTCGTCCGCCCGGACGCAATGCCCCGCGGTTACGCCCAATAGCCTCAAGCAATTCAATATCGGTATCTGGCATTTGTTTGATTTTATAGCGCTCGGCAATTTCATTTGGATAAGCCGTTAAGAAATACTCTGCGGCAAACATGGCCACATCTTCATATTCCATAGCTGTGTCTTTAATTGCTCCTGTCACAGCAAGGCGATAACTGCTTTTATCGTTATCTACTTTTGGCCACAAAATACCTGGCGTGTCAGACAATACGATGCCATTTTTTAAGTTGATACGCTGCTGGGTTTTAGTCACGGCAGGCTCGTTACCTGTTTTGGCGATCATTCTGCCTGCAAGGGTATTGATAATGGTGGATTTGCCTACGTTAGGGATCCCCATGATCATGGTGCGAATATCTTTTTCGATTTTGTCGCGACTCGGTACAAATTTACGGCATAAATCTGGAATTTTTTTAACTTGTCCAGCTTGTAATGTCGTGATTGCCATTGCCTTAACACCTTGTTCTTGTTCAAGGTATTCAATCCAAGCTTGAGTCGTTTTAGGATCGGCTAAGTCTGATTTATTCAGTAGTTTGATACAAGGCTTGTCACCGCGAAGCTTCTGCACCATAGGGTTTTCACTACTGTAGGGGATCCTCGCATCAAGCACTTCTATAACTAGATCGACTTGAGGCATAACCTCTTCAATCTCTTTGCGTGCTTTGTGCATGTGTCCCGGATACCACTGAATTGCCATGTGTGCGCTCTACTATCAAATTACATAATTGAAAGGATTTTACCTTGTAATGCTTAAGTTTAACAAACAAAAAGCACCCTAAGGTGCTTTTTGGCTGCATATTGGGTATTAATGGTGCTAAATCACGCCTAATTCACGTAGGCGCTCCATTAGGTAGCTATCGGCTGTATATTTGTCTGATAGTTTTACTTGTGGGTTTGGGTGCAGAAAAAGGGGTAATGAGATCCTTGATTTACCTTTATCTAGCCCTTCTGGGTTGATGACTCTATGGCTTGTTGACGGGAAGTAACCATTAGATGCTTCTTGTAGCATGTCGCCAATATTAATAATTAGGTTGCCAAAATCACTTGGCACATCAATCCAAGTGCCATCTTTTAGTTGCACTTGTAGTCCAGGTTCATTTGCAGCAGGTAACACCGTTAGTAGGTTAATGTCTTCGTGCGCTGCTGCACGGATAGCGCCCATTTCTTCATCGCCTGACATAGGGGGATAATGCAGTACACGCAGCAGCGTTTTTTGGCTATTTTCAATCATTTTGGGTAGGGCAATTGAAAAGTGCTGTTTTACCTCATCAGGTGAGTGTTGCTCAACCCAATCGAGTAATTCGGCTGCTAAGCGGTTAGCGGCTTCATAATAAGTAAGGATATTGTCTCTCAACGAGTCAGGTATACGCCCCCAAGGGTACACATGAAAGTACTCCTTAATATCTTTTACGCTATGACCTTTTGCCGTTTCTGAAATTTCTGCAGGAAAGAAACCATCCTGTGTTTCAGGTTTGAACAGGTAGTTGCGTTTCTCTTCAGAATTAAAAAATGCCTGCCATTCACGGTAGATATCTTCTACGAGTTGCTGATTAATAGGGTGGTTGCTTAAAACGCCAAAGCCTGTTTCTCTTAATGAAGTGACAAATTTGCTTGCTGCATCATTAGCACGATAATCGATAGTTTCTAATGTCATAGTATTGTTCTTATTATCAAATTTAAGCCAAGTCTAGCGATGTAAAATAGGATGATCAAACCTAAGTGAGCTTGATCACACTTGTTATTGTTCGGGTTAGCGAAAGCACTAAAATAATCACTCAATAACTAATTTAATTTTAATCGGTTAACAGATAACGCTTAGTTAAAAATTAATCAAAACTTGTGAGTCAATTAAGGCTAGTTTTCTGACTTTTGAAATCGTTAACTTTATATTGGCCTAGTTGGTAGTGATAGATGGGTAAATTGAGATGCTAAGCTAGAGGCTTAAGGTCAACTTACAAGTTCACTAATATAATAAACGGAGTAATCTTGAAAGCTATCTGCAGCGTATAAGGTCTAGTGTATTGATTTATTCGAGAGCAATCGTCTTGATGATAAAAAAAGCTGATAACAGTTATGATATTGAGCAGAACGGCATAGCGGTATAAGGGGTTGATATTTTAATGGGTAAACTTACTGATTTTGAAAAATACGTAATCGAGCAAAAGGGCACTGAGAGACCTTTTAGCGGCGAGTATAACCAGCATGATGCGAAAGGAGTATATTGCTGTAAGAAGTGTGATGCGCCGCTATATCGCTCTGAAGATAAGTTTAATGCTCATTGTGGTTGGCCAGCTTTTGATGATGAAATTAAAGGTGCGGTAGCTCGTCATATAGATGCAGATGGTAGCCGTACTGAGATTGTATGTAGTCAATGTGGTGGTCATTTAGGCCATGTTTTTGAAGGTGAATTGTTAACGCCGAAAAATGTAAGGCACTGCGTTAATTCTGTATCTATGACGTTTAAGTCAATTGAGCAGGTTGCTGAGAAAATTAGAACTGACTTGGCAACTTTTGGCGGCGGCTGCTTTTGGTGTATTGAAGCTGTTTTTGCAGCGATTAAAGGTGTGATAAAAGTCACCTCTGGTTATGCGGGAGGGGATAAGCATGATGCTAACTATAAAGCGGTTTGTAGTGGCAACACTGCTCATGCCGAAGTGGTACAAATAGAGTTTGATCCTAATGTGGTTAGCTTTGAAACATTATTAGAGGTGTTTTGGGCGAGTCATGATCCAACAACACTAAATCGTCAGGGTAATGATGTTGGCCCCCAGTATCGCTCGGTGATTTTCATTCATAATGAATCACAATCGGTATCTGCTAACAACATGATTGATGATTTAACTAAAGTCGGAGCTTGGCCAAATCCGATAGTCACCCAAGTCGTTGCTTATGATGGCTTTTATCCAGCAGAAAATTATCATAACGATTATTATGAGTTACATGGCGAGCAGCCTTACTGTCAAATGGTGGTTAAGCCTAAAGTTGATAAGGTGAAGGCGTTGTTTGCTGATAAGTTAAAAGAGTTATATACCAATTAGTATAAAGATTTGGTCGCTCTGAGTAGAACAACTTCTAATACTAATAGGTATTAGGGAGATTAAGCGTAATAAAAAGACAGGCATTGCCTGTCTTTTTATAATACTAATCCGAATGGGTTGTTAAAGTCTGCCTACGAATCAAGTTTATCGTCAGCCACTTTATAGTGCGGATCTTCAATGAGATTGACTTCAACGAGATCACCAGCCTTATCTAATAACGCTTTACAGTCTTTACTTAGATGGCGTAGGTGTAGGCGTTTGCCTGCGCCAACGTAACGCTCTGCGAGTGTGTCAATTGCGTCAAGCGCTGAATGGTCGCAAACTCGTGAGTTTTGGAAATCAACAATCACATCTTGTGGATCTGTTTTTGCGTGAAATAGCTCTAAAAACTCAGCTACTGAACCAAAAAACAGTGGGCCATTTAGTTTATACACTTTCCAACCATTTTGATCTTCACTGATCTCTACATTGATATGTTTTGCATGCTCCCAAGCAAATACCAGGGCTGAAACGATAACACCGACGAATACTGCAAATGCAAGGTCAGTAAATACTGTGACGATAGTAACCAGTACAATTACAAAGGCATCGTGCTTAGGGACTTTACGCATCACTTTGAAGCTTGCCCATTCGAAGGTACCTAATACCACCATAAACATCACACCAACAAGTGCTGCTAGCGGGATCATTTCAATTAACGATGAGCCAAATAAAATGAAGGCCAGTAGGGCAACAGCTGCAGTAATACCGGATAAACGACCACGTCCGCCGGAGTTAATATTGATCATTGACTGACCAATCATGGCGCAGCCCCCCATAGCGCCAAAGAAGCCACTTGTAATGTTACCCACACCTTGACCGATACACTCTTTGTTACCACGGCCACGAGTTCCAGTCATTTCATCGATGACAGTTAGGGTCAATAGCGATTCAATTAAGCCAACTGCAGCAAGAATGAGCGAGTAAGGTAAAATGATATATAAGGTTTCTAAGCTAAACTCGACCGCTGGAATTGAAAATGTCGGCAGACTACCTGCAATGGTGGCATTTTCATCACCGCTCATCGACTTTAAAAAGTCCAGTACAGTTCGAGTATCAAGATTTAAGAAAGTCACCAACAAGGTCACGGTAAGAATAGCCGCTAATGATGATGGGATAGCAGTGGTTAATTTAGGTAAAAATTGAATGATTGCCATAGTCAACGCTACTAGGCCAAGCATTAAAATTAGCTGATCTTGCGGTAGCCAACTCATTACACCATTTGCGTCAGGTGTTTTAAATTGTCCTAACTGGGCAAGGAAAATAACAATGGCCAAGCCGTTTACAAAGCCAATCATTACAGGGTAAGGCACAATACGAATAAACTTACCCAGTTTGAACACACCCGCTGAAACTTGAATTAGCCCAGCCAGTACAACAGCTGCAAATAAATACTGCACACCATGTTCGGCTACAAGCGCTACCATCACGACAGCCATCGCTCCAGTGGCACCAGAAATCATACCTGGTCGACCGCCAATCAGTGCGGTGATAAGGCCCATGATAAAGGCGGCATATAAACCAACCATAGGCTCAACGCCTGCGACGAAGGCGAATGCAACGGCTTCAGGAACCAAAGCAAGGGCGACGGTAAGCCCTGATAGTAAATCAGCCTTATGGCTGGCTGTTTTGTGGCGAATAAGATCGAACATTTAACCTCTGTTAAAATATTGTTTAATTGTAAAGGTGTGTTGGCCGCGCATACTAACAAAAATAGCGCAGTTTGAACATAAAAAAGCCATGCACGAATGCATGGCTTTTAGTTAACTCAACGAACTGTATTAGGTTCGAGCAGTATCAGAGTTCGCGCTGTTTACGACTTTTGGTTTTGCCGCTTCAGTTGATGCAGAAGCTTGATATTGACGGCCTGCAGGTGTTGCCACGTTTTCACGGCTTTCAACTGATGGTTTAGCCGTTTCAGACATTACCATTGAGCCAAAGCGGCTGGTTGCTTTCACTGCAGGTTTAGCTGCAACAGCTTGTGCTGGAGTTTCCACTTTTGTGTCAACTTCGACTTTAGCTGGCGCTGGCGCAATTGCTGCCGGCTTTGCCATAGGCGCTGATGCTGATTTAGTCGCGGTAGTTTCGGCGGTAGCTGGTGCTGCAACTTTAGCTTCAGTCGCTTCTTCAACAACAGGTGCCTCAACTTTAGCTTCAACAGTTTCAGTAACAACAGGTGCTGCAACTTTAGTTTCAGCAGTTTCAGTAACAACAGGTGCTGCAACTTTAGCTTCAGCTGTTTCTGTTACCACAGGTGCCTCAACTTTAGCTTCAACAGTTTCAGTTACCACTGGCGCTGCAACTTTAGCTTCAGCAGTTTCAGTTACCACTGGTGCTTCAACTTTAGCTTCAGCAGTTTCAGTTACCACTGGTGCTTCAACTTTAGCTTCAGCTGTTTCAGTAACAACAAGTGCCTCAACTTTAGCTTCAGCAGTTTCAGTTGCCACTGGAGCCTTAACTTTAGCTTCAGCAGTTTCAGTTGCCACAGGTGCCTCAACTTTAGCTTCAGCAGTTTCAGTAACAACAGGTGCTTCAACTTTAGCTTCAGCAGTTTCAGTTACCACAGGTGCCTCAACTTTAGCTTCAGCAGTTTCTGTTTTTGGCATTTGTACAGAAGCAACCTCGATTGGCTCGATTGCTGTTTCGGCTACGACAACAACAGGCGCTTGAACCTCTTTTGTTGCTGAAGCATCTTCAACTACATTTGGTTCAAATGCAGGAGTTGCATTTGCATCGTTTTGCTGCGCATCTTCATCACGGCGACGGCGTTGGCCGGCTGCACGTAGATGACGAGGACTGCGACGACTTCTGCGTTGACCATCACGTGGTTCACGCGTTGTTTCTTCTGTAGCAACTGTATTTTCTGTTGCATTAACAGCAGTGTCAGCTTCTGCTTGAGTGTTAACCTCTGCAGCAACCTTGTCAGTTACTTTTTCAGCAACTGCTTTTGCTTCTTCTGTCGCTTTAGGTGCAGAAGTTTCAACAACAGTTTGTTCAGCGTTTACATTCTCAACAGTTTCCACTTTAGCTTTTGGCTTACGTGGTTGACGTTTAGGTTTTGCTGGCTTCTCATCGTTTGTCGCTTTCACTTGGGCTTGCGCTTCAGTGGCTACGGCATCAGCTTTAACTTCTTCTTGCTGCTCGTTATTGACACGTACCTTACGGCGCATGTTGCGACGTTGGCGACGTTCGCGTGCAGCCTCTTGCTTTGGCTGATCATTTGATTGTTCAGCTTTATTATCTTTACGCGGTTTCTCATTACGAGATTGGCGTTTGGTATTTTCTTCCGCAGAAGAACGATTGTCACTATTGTCGTTACGGTTGTTTTTGCGCTTATCTTTTGCTTGATCCGCGTTTTCGTTACGGTTACGACGGTTATCGTTGCGACGGTTACTATTGTTGCGACGATTGTTATTGCGACCTTGATTACGGTTGTCTTTTTCTTGCTTCTTAGGCTCAGGCTTTGGCTCTTCTTTACTACCAAAAAGTGAACTAATCGCTGCTGCGATTTTCGCAAAGAAACCTGGTTCTTCTTTCTTCGGTGCTGCAGGCTTAGTGTTTTCAGCTAAGGCTTTTTTCGGCGTTGAGAAGCCTTTAAGTGCAGGCTGAGGAGAAGCGGCTCGCTCAAGTTTACGAGGTTCGTATAACTTAGATTCTTCTTTTTCTAATAGCTTGTAGCTTGACTCACTGATCTCATCATCTTTACGGTGACGAACAACACGATAGTCTGGCGTTGTCATGTTAGGATCAGGGATCACATACACTTCAACATTGTGACGCTTTTCAGTGATGCGGATTGCTTTGCGCTTTTCGTTTAGCAAGAAAGCAGCAACATCAACAGGTACAACCGCTTCAATTTGAGACGTGTTTTCTTTAATCGCTTCTTCTTCCATTAGACGAAGAATTGATAGCGCTAAAGATTCTGTGCCACGAATCGTGCCTTGACCATGACAGCGAGGACATAGGTGAGCTGCAGACTCTTCCAATGAAGGGCGAAGACGTTGGCGTGACATTTCCATCAAACCAAAGCGTGAAATGCGACCCAACTGCACACGAGCGCGGTCATGGTGTACAGCATCTTGCATACGCTTTTCAACTTCACGTTGATGGCGTACTGGCGTCATATCGATAAAGTCGATAACAACTAAACCACCTAAGTCGCGTAGACGTAATTGACGAGCAATTTCATCAGCAGCTTCTAGGTTAGTATTTAGCGCCGTTTCTTCGATATCACCGCCTTTGGTTGCGCGAGCGGAGTTAATATCGATAGAGGTTAATGCTTCTGTTGGATCAATAACAATCGAGCCACCAGACGGTAAACGTACTTCACGTTGGAAAGCAGACTCAATTTGTGTCTCAATTTGGTAATGAGTGAACAGTGGCACTTCAGCGTCATAACGCTTGATACGTTCAACAAAATCAGGACGTACTAAAGAAACGTGCTCTTTTGCTTGTTCATAAATACGTGGGTGATCAATTAAAATCTCGCCTACATCACGACGTAAGTAGTCACGAATGGCGCGAACAATAACATTACTTTCTTGGTGAATTAGGAAAGGAGCAGGGGCACTTTCAGCAGCTTCTTTAATTGCTGCCCAGTGATGCTGAAGTACTTTTAAGTCCCACTTTAGCTCAGCAGGATCTTTACCTACACCTGCAGTACGGACAATAAGACCCATACCTTGTGGTACTTCAAGCTCAGCAAGAGCGGCTTTTAGCTCAGTACGCTCATCACCTTCGATACGACGTGAAATACCGCCAGCACGAGGGTTATTTGGCATTAGTACTAGGTAAGAACCAGCTAGACTGATAAAGGTTGTTAGCGCAGCACCTTTGTTGCCACGTTCTTCTTTATCAATTTGAATAATAACTTCTTGGCCTTCTTTTACCACTTCCTTAATGCTAGGTCGGCCTTGGAAAGAGTAACCTTTCGGAAAGTATTCTCGAGCGATTTCTTTTAGTGGCAGGAAGCCGTGACGCTCAGCACCGTAATCAACGAAAGCCGCTTCAAGAGACGGTTCAACTCGAGTGATGGTACCTTTATAGATATTTGCTTTTTTCTGTTCATGACCTGGACTTTCAATATCCAAATCATAAAGTTGTTGCCCATCAACAAGGGCAACGCGCAACTCTTCAGATTGAGTCGCATTGATTAACATCCGTTTCATGATGACGTAATTCTTCTTTATATAAGGTCATCAAACGTTACAAATTTCACTGCATTACGGGCCTAGACTTACAATACATAGCCTCACGGCTAGTCTCTAGGCAAGGTGCGCATTAATTGTTAGACGCATTCACTGCGTGTCGCATCCTATTTATGGCTTATTTTTTTATGTTTACAAAAAACAAGGAATTCGTTGTTAAATGTCAACCAACCCCATAAATTCTTAAATTCTTTCCAGTAATGCCAATTCGAAATGGTAGCGTCTGACGACGAGTTAAAATTATTCTTCGAAATTGTGGCGTTTTCAGTAGAGAAACCAGTTGTAAGTTGGGTCTGTGCTTTGATTTAGTCGTGAAGGCAGTTTTTGTGGCCTTTTTATTGATACAACGACCCGTAAATCAATGATTTACTATCAATGCAAAAACATTTTTAGTCTCATACTGTAACGTTTTACCACGCTAGCTAAGGGATACTTAATCCGTAGAACGCCAGCAATAGCGAGGGAAATATAGCAATAATCAATAAAATCAGCAAATGGAAAGGCACAATTCTTTTGAGTTGTTGTACAATGCGTGGCAACGAAATATATAACGGCGCAACATGAATACTCCATCTTCAAAAGCACAGGTTCAAATGGTCACTATTGATGAGGACCACGTTGGACAACGTATAGACAATTTTCTTGTTACTAAGCTCAAAGGCGTACCTAAAAGTATGATCTATCGGATCGTGCGTAAAGGGGAGGTACGTGTAAACAAAAAGCGTATCAAGCCAGAATATAAATTGGCTGAAGGTGATGTTGTACGCGTCCCACCAGTTAGAATATCTGAGAGTGAAGGTAGACCCGGCCCTTCAGCGAAGTTGACCAAAGTGTCGCAACTTGAAGAGCGGATCCTATTTGAAGACAAATACCTTATCGTATTGAATAAGCCTGCAGGCATTGCGGTTCATGGTGGTAGCGGTGTTGAGTTTGGTGTTATTGAAGCCATGCGTTCGCTTCGTACCCAACAAAAGTTCTTAGAACTGGTTCACCGTTTAGATAAAGAAACCTCGGGCGTATTACTGATTGCCAAAAAGCGGAGTGCATTGCGTCATCTGCATGATCAGTTGAGATACAAGAAAATGCAGAAAGATTACATGGCATTAGTTCGCGGTGAATGGCAAGCTCACGATAAAGTAGTAAAAGCCCCTTTATTGAAACTGACACTAAAATCCGGTGAACGTATTGTACGTGTCAATAAAGAAGGTAAAGAATCTGAAACTCGTTTTAAGATCCTTCAGCGTTATAGTGATGCGACATTAGTTCAGGCTAGTCCAGTGACTGGTCGTACCCACCAAATTCGTGTGCATTGTCAATATACTGGGCATCCTATTGCATGTGATGAAAAGTACAGTGAGCAAAAGTTCGATGACTCAATGCGAGTGCATGGGCTGAATAGATTATTTTTGCATGCTGCGCAGTTAAAGTTTACCCATCCAGAAACTGAAGAAGTGATGCAAGTAAAAGCACCTTTAGACCCAATACTCGAATCAACCTTAAAGAAGTTAAAGAAAGTATGAAGCCTTACGAATTAGTCATTTTTGATTGGGATGGAACCTTAATGGATTCTGTCAGTAAAATTGTTACTTGCATGCAGCAGATGGCCACTGCGGTGTCTATCGAGATCCCATCTGAGCAAGCGGTGAGAGATGTTATCGGTCTCTCTATGGAGGAGGCATTTAAGGTGCTTTACCCATTGATGCCAGTTACTGACTTTGGACCAATGATTAATTCGTACAAAGATCATTATCTAACACTCAACAAAACCCCAAGTCCGTTGTTTGACGGAAGTGAACTGTTGTTAAATGAACTCAGTTCACGAGACTACCGCTTAGCAGTTGCTACAGGTAAAGGTAGAAACGGATTGAACCGAGTGCTTAGCGAAACAGGCCTTGGCCGTCACTTTGAGTCGAGCCGATGTGCTGACGAGTCAAAAAGTAAGCCTAATCCGGACATGATCCTTGAGTTGCTTGAAGAACTGAAAGTTAGCCCCAATCGGGCGCTTATGGTGGGTGACTCGCTACATGATTTAAATATGGCGAATAATGCTGGTGTTGATGCTGTCGGCGTGAGTTATGGCGCGCATAGTGAAAGTCGCTTACTACAGGCTCGTCCAAAGGCGATTATCCATCACCCGACAGAGTTGCTGACTATTTGTAAGTAAAGTGGTTTGATTTAAGGCGCCAGCTAGCGGTGTTTTGCTAGGCACGCAGAGGGATATCTTCTTTAACCACGGCGGCTGTGCTTTTGCTTGTATTTAAACATTTCATTGTCGGCATGGCTGATCAGCGTTGACGGTTTTGCTGATGTGTCACTGACTAAATGGAAACCAATACTGGCGCTTACGTCTACCTGTTTACCATCAATGACGAGAGAAGTGCATAATATCTGCTGTAGCTGTTCGCGTAATCGGTGGAGCAAACTTTGTGCGCTTGACTGCTGCCCTGTACTTGGGAATGTGGTGATCAAAACGAATTCATCACCGCCTATTCGGGCTACAGTGTCATGTTGAGTGCAGTGTTGCGTTAACAGTTTGGCGATTTCTTTTAAAACGATGTCGCCAACCTGATGACCAAAACTATCATTTATAGATTTAAAATCATCAATATCAATATAGATTATCGCTACTCTATTGCTACTATTACTTTGTACCGCAAGTAACTTCTCGAACTGTTGGAACAAAGAGCGCCTATTGGCCAATCCTGTTAGGCTGTCATGATTGGCTAAAAATTCAACTCTGTTTTTAGCTTGCTCTAACTCTGTAATATTGTGGGCAGAAACGATTGAACCTTTTACTTTTCCACTGGCGTCGTAATAAGGGTTGTGATGCACGTCGAGAAATATAGGTTGAGCTATGTGTGGTGGGTGGATCCAAACTTGGGTTTTTATTTGTTCGCCCGAAAAGCACCTATCCAATAGTGGTTTGATCTGTTTTTCAAATACTGGCAAACCGTGAAGCTCTACTACTCGTTTACCAATAATCTGCTCCTGAGTTAAATTAAATAGCGTTTCATAACCTTTAGAGACAACACGGTAGATATAGTCAGTATCAACAAAAGACATATATTGTTCTGAACTTGAGATCATTTGCTGATGTTGCACTAATTCTTGGCTGATGATGTGACGGTGATATTCAACGCCAATTCGCTGAGCGAGTAACCTAAAAAACTCTTTCGACTTGGTATTTTCTGACTGAGGAAGTGGGTCCAGTACAAAAATGTGCCCAAGTATTTCTCCAGACTCATTAACAATCTTCTCTGCTTGGTAGCTATTGGCACCTAGTGATTTGATTAAATGAAAGTCTGGAAAGCGATTTTGCAGGTCTTTATTGAAAATTAAGTGATACTTTTCTGTGTCTAAATAAACTTGCTCACAAGGAGAGCCTTTTAACTCAAACTGAAAGCTAGGTATACTTTTCTTACCGTCGCAGAATGCAATCACTTCGCCGAAGCCTGGTTGATTTGATAGCCGAGCAAAACCGGCCCATCTGCATTGAGTTACCAAAGTTAACGCACTTAGTGCTCGGGTAAAGAAACGTTCATCGGTATAGGGTGCAGCCAGTAGTGCTAACGCTTCCTCTATGTTGGTCATAGTCCTTTCTCAACCGTTAAATCAATAAACCTGAAAAGTGAGCCGTTGTTATTGAGTCATAGTCTTTATGCTGCAAGATTCTCGCTTATGTAGCTATTCCATTTCGCTGAAACCGCAGCTTGATAAGGCTAATTTTAGTTGAGTAACTATTATTGTGCTGGTAATTTTATTTTTTCTATTTTACCTAGTTGTTTATAGTGATTAAGAGCTGGTTACTACAAGATGGAAACTCCTTGTTTTTCGAGTAGTTCAATGAGTGATATTAGTGGTAATCCAACGAGTGTATTGGGATCTTTGCCTTCAAGCCTTTCGAACAGTGCGATACCTAACCCTTCACTTTTAAAGCTACCAGCGCAATAAAAAGGTTGCTCTTTATCAATATAGTTACAGATCTGACTATGACTAAGTGTCTTAAAGTGTACGGTAAAAGGTTCAACGATTGCCTCTTGCTTAGCGTTTACGCCATTATGAACTGCGACTCCGGTATAAAAGGTAATCGCTTTGCCGCTTGCAGAGCTTAACTGTTGAATGGCGGTTTCACGGTTTAGTGGCTTGCCAATAATTTTTCCATCAATGACGGCTACTTGATCTGAGCCAATCACAATAGAGTCAGGATGCTGTACTAAGCCCGCCGCGGCTTTACTGTGCGCTAAACGCAACACTAATTCGCGAGGGGACTCATTTGCTAACGGAGTTTCATCTACATCTGGAGAGCAACTGATAAATGCTAGCTGCAGTTTTTGCAGTAGCTGTTGCCGAAAAGGGGAGGTTGATGCAAGTACAATCTGAGCAGACATGAAAAGGCCCTGTGCTAGGTAAAAAATAGTCTCAGTGATAATGAGTTTTTTAATTGTTGTCGTTTTGCTTGTAAGTGGGCAATTATGACCAAAATGAACCGTTAGCGCAAAGCAACTTCTCATCAGCTCGGAATAACCGATTGAGCGAGCACAATCTAGAATATGACGGAATGTATCAATAATGACTTTAAATTGATGTAAAAGTGACGTATTCAGCGGTGGTACAGCTCCTTAGCTTATCCTGAACATACATTTTAAGCTTTATGCTCATTATTCTTTGATGCGAAACAGGAGTGCTCTATGTTTAAGTTATGGTTAGCGATCATTGTCATGTTGTCGGTTGTTGTTCACTTAAGTGGTGATGTCAGTCGTCCCTTCTATCCGACAATCTTGGCGGCTATAGTATTGGGAGCATTAGCACGAGAAGTTATCGCTAAACTTGATCATGTGGTGGTTCATTGGGCAGCTGGCGTTTCTAATCATAGTGGCCAGTCAAAACTGGCTGATAATACAGATGCAACATAAGCTAAGGGCTATTCTCTTTTTAGCAATATCGAATTCAAGCTTATAATTGGTCTATCTTTAGTTATAGGCTAAGTCCTAAGAGGGCAGGTTGACGGGGTTATTCATATAAAAGCATCGACAGCGCCGATGATTTTACGAACACTTAGATCAATTTGTATGTGAAAATTAATGTCATGACGCTTGCCTTTCTTATATAATGCGGCCACCTAACAACTCACTTAGCCGATGAAGTAAGCAATAATTTAATGCAATCATATGAGGGTATTGACTTTGTGGAATTTCACGGTAATATGCGCGCCTTATGCAAACAGTAAAGATACCGGTTTCAATTGATCCCGTTCGCGCTGCCAGTAGCCAAGTTTCTTATAAAGGCATGGTGCCTGGTAAGCAGTTAAAGCGATTAAATGAATTATGTGCCGGCGACTGTTCTGACGTGGCAGTGTCGATTGAATGCGGCGTAGATATACAGGGGATAGTCTACCTTAACGGGAAGGCTGTGACGGAGCTCACTCTGGATTGTCAACGTTGTATGACACTATTTACCACTGAGGTTACGGTCGAGTTTAGTTTTGGACTTTGTAAGACTGAAGCTGAAATCGATGAGCTCCCGGATGCGTATGAGCCTATTGAGTGCAATGAAATTGGCGAAATTCGTCTACATCAATTGATTGAAGATGAATTGATAATTGCTATGCCTTTGATTGCCATGCATGAGAATGAAGATTGTCATCTTGGTAAGCAAGACATAGTTGTAGGCGAGATCGAACCCGCTCAAGAGGAGCGTCCAAATCCGTTTGCAGTGTTAGAAAAACTGAAGAGCAAGTAATCTAGGAGACAGGGCCAATGGCTGTACAACAGAATAAAAAATCTCGTTCTAAGCGCGGTATGCGTCGTTCACACGATTCTTTGAGCACAGCTCAATTATCAGTGGATGCAACGAGTGGTGAACTACACCGTCGTCACAACGTGACTGCGGACGGTTACTACCGTGGTCAAAAGGTTATCAACAAGTAATTTGTTGACACCCTTATGACAAATCTGACGCTTGCGTTAGATGCGATGGGGGGCGACTTTGGTCCCCGCATCACAGTGCCTGCAACTTTGCAGGCACTTCGCTTAAACCCCCTCTTAAAAATCGTACTAGTGGGCGATAAAACCCAAATAGACGAACATTTAGCATCTGCCGACCCAGCATTAATACGCCGAATTGAGATTAAACATACCACCGAAGTGGTGACTATGTCTGATCGACCTGTGCACGCCTTAAGAAATCGAAAACAAAGCTCTATGCGCTTAGCGATTGAGTTAGTGCGTGATGGAAAAGCACAAGCTTGCCTGAGCGCGGGTAATACCGGTGCCTTAATGGCCATGTCTAAAGTGCTACTAAAGACCTTACCTGGCATTGACCGTCCGGCGCTTGTGAGTTGTTTACCAGCGGTGAACAATACTCCGGTTTATCTACTAGACTTAGGCGCGAATGTTTCTTGTGATTCTGAAACGTTATTCCAGTTTGCGGTCATGGGATCAGTACTGTGTGAAACAGTCGATAAAACGGTGTCACCCAAGGTTGCATTACTTAATGTGGGCATTGAAGAGATAAAAGGTAATGATCAGGTACAGCAAGCTGGTCAACTACTGCAACAAATTCCTCAAATAAACTATACCGGGTTTATTGAAGGTGATGAGATTTACTCTGGTAATGTAGATGTGATTGTCTGTGATGGTTTTGTTGGAAATATCACCTTAAAAACCTCTGAGGGTATTGCACGTTTATTGGTGCACCAGCTAAAAAAAGGCTTGAGCCAAGGCTTTTTTGTGCGACTTCTCTCAAAAATCATCGCGCCACGTATACGTTCCTTGTTAAATCAGATGAACCCCGACCACTATAATGGTGCAAGTCTGATAGGATTGCGCGGAATTGTAGTAAAAAGTCATGGGTGTGCAGACGAAGCTGCTTTTTTACAAGCAATTAATTTGGCAGCAACTGAAGCACAACGTCGACTCCCGCAGATGATTGAAGATCGTCTTGAGTCGATTCTTTTAGACATTAATAGCTGATAAATTCCTTATGCATACAAAAATTCTTGGTACTGGTAGTTATCTGCCCGTGCAAGTGCGCAGTAATCTCGATCTTGAAAAGATGGTTGAAACAACTGATCAATGGATCGTAGAACGTACTGGTATTTCTGAACGTCGAATCGCTGCAGCAGATGAAACTGTTGCCACTATGGGATACCAAGCTGCGCTAAAAGCCATTGAGATGGCAGGCATTGACGCATCTGAAATTGATATGATTGTTTGTGGCACCACCAGTGCTAGCAATGCGTTCCCAGCAGCCGCTTGTGAAATACAAGCCATGCTAGGTATTCATACTATCCCTGCATTTGACATTGCAGCAGCATGTTCTGGTTTTGTTTATGCGCTGTCTGTTGCTGACCAATATGTCAAATCAGGCGCAGCAAACAATGTACTCGTTATTGGAGCAGATGTTCTATCACGTTTATGTGAACCTGAAGATCGTTCTACTATCATTTTGTTTGGCGACGGCGCTGGTGCTGCAGTCGTAGGCCGCTCAGATGAGCCGGGTATTATTTCTACGCACATCTTTGCTGATGGCCGTCAAGGTGATTTGCTGAAATGTTCTATTCCACCGCGTAAAGGTGAAACGTCTGAAGCCGTCGGCTACATGACAATGAAAGGCAATGATGTGTTTAAAGTTGCCGTGACTCAGTTGTCGCATGTTGTGACCGAAACACTGCGTCATAACAATGTTGATAAATCAGAAATTGATTGGTTGGTGCCACATCAGGCGAACTTTAGGATCATTAAAGCTACGGCTAAAAAGTTAGATATGAGCCTAGATAAGGTTGTACTAACACTCGCCAAACACGGTAATACATCAGCTGCATCTGTGCCGATTGCACTTGATGAAGCAGTGAGAGATGGCCGTATTCAGCGCGGACAATTATTGTTACTTGAAGCCTTCGGCGCAGGATTTGCCTGGGGAAGTGCTTTAGTTCGTTTTTAAGTAGCGTTTGAATTTATTTTAAAAAGTACACGCGGATTGAAAGGTAAATAAATATGGAAAATACGGCTTTTGTATTCCCTGGACAAGGTTCACAAGCGTTAGGCATGTTAGCTGAGCTTGCGCAGTCTCATGCAATTATCGGTGAAACCTTTGCGCAGGCAAGCAGTGTGCTTGGATATGATTTATGGGAATTGGTTCAGCAAGGACCTATTGAAACCCTAAATGAAACAGACAAAACCCAACCAGCTTTATTAGCGGCGAGTGTTGCTATTTACCGCGCATTCTTAGCATCAGGCAAAGCGGCACCAAGCGTAATGGCGGGTCATAGTTTAGGTGAGTACTCTGCACTTGTTTGTGCTGGAGTAATTGATTTTGCAGCGGCAATCAAACTAGTTGAACTGCGTGGTCAGCTTATGCAGCAAGCCGTACCTGCTGGTACCGGAGCGATGTTTGCCATTATTGGTCTTGATAATGATGCGATCGCTAAAGCATGTGAACAAGCATCTGAAGGTGATGTAGTGAGCCCGGTGAACTACAACAGCCCAGGACAAGTTGTTATCGCAGGTGAAAAAGCTGCTGTTGAACGCGCTGCTGCATTATGTAAAGCTAACGGTGCGAAAATGGCTGTAGCATTACCTGTAAGCGTGCCGTCACACTGCCAACTAATGAAGCCTGCAGCAGATAAGCTGGCCCTAGCACTAGCCGATATCGAATTTAATACCCCAGCTGTTCAAGTGATTAATAACGTTGATGTAGCAAGCCCTACATCTGCTGAAGAGATTAAAGATGCATTAGTTCGTCAACTATACTGCCCAGTACGTTGGTCAGAAACAGTTGAATTTATGGCATCAAATGGTACGACTAATCTGTTTGAAATTGGACCAGGCAAAGTATTAACCGGTTTAACTAAACGTATTAATCGCTCGCTATCAGCACAAGCTGTAAACGATGAAGCATCATTAACGGCATTGACCGCATAAGGAAATTTAATGAGTATTAGTTTTGATCTGACGGGAAAAGTTGCTCTTGTCACTGGCGCAAGCCGTGGTATTGGCCGCGCAGTTGCAGAAACATTAGTTTCAGCAGGTGCTGTGGTTATTGGTACAGCAACAAGTGAACGTGGCGCTGAAGCGATTCAAGCTTATTTAGGCGATAAAGGCCATGGTCTTGTTTTAAACGTTACAGATGGCGACTCAGTTAAAGCCTTGTTTGAAACGATTAAAGAAAAAGCAGGCGATGTTGATATTTTAGTCAACAATGCAGGCATTACCCGTGACAATTTGTTAATGCGCATGAAAGATGATGAATGGAATGATATCCTAGATACCAACCTAACATCTTTGTTCCGCACTTCAAAAGCGGTTATGAGACCTATGATGAAAAAGCGTCAAGGGCGCATCATCAATATTGGTTCTGTAGTAGGCACAATGGGCAATGCAGGGCAAACTAACTACTCTGCAGCTAAAGCTGGTTTGATCGGATTTACAAAATCTCTTGCAAGAGAGGTTGCATCTCGTCAAATTACAGTTAATGCTATTGCTCCTGGATTTATCCAGACTGATATGACAGATGAGCTGACGGAAGACCAGCAACAAGCTATTATGTCTCAAGTGCCAATGGAAAGGCTTGGTCAGGCGCAGGAAATTGCTCACGCAGTCCTCTTTTTAGCGTCTGACTCTGCTGCTTACATCACTGGGGAAACTCTCCATGTGAATGGCGGCATGTACATGGTTTAAAGGGAACGGCAGGCTGTTATCGCCTTAGGGTGATCTGCATCAACTGCAGGCTTGATTGTGGTTAGACCACGAAAGTTAAGCTTGCAATGTCTGCCAAATTCAATAAACTACTCGCAATCTTGCGCAAGTGCGTAATTTGAATAGGAAAGAAAACTAATGAGCAACATCGAAGAACGTGTAAAGAAAATCATCATCGAGCAACTAGGTGTTAAAGAAGAAGACGTTAAATCAGCAGCATCTTTCGTTGACGATTTAGGTGCGGATTCTCTAGACACTGTTGAGTTGGTTATGGCTCTAGAAGAAGAGTTTGACACCGAGATCCCTGATGAAGAAGCTGAAAAGATCACTACTGTTCAAGCAGCGATCGATTACGTTTCTAAGAATCAGTAATCTAGAATTCTTGAAAACAGGCGGCAATTTTGCCGCCTGTTTTTGTTTCTAGCTGCCGCTGGTTGAAGTTCATTTTTTGTGTTTGATTTACCCCAAAGTACTTGTTCACCTAAATAAGTACTATTCCAACCAGAACTGGCAAAGCCCTGAGAAATCGCATTCTCAAATACAGGGTATAGGTATTGGTAGTTCAACTTCTTTGCAGCTATCATAGTTATTCATTTTTATAGTAAAAAAGGTGACCGCGTGTCTAAACGTCGAGTAGTCATAACGGGCTTAGGCTTAGTTAGCCCAGTGGGAAATACAGTCGATTCTTCATGGAAAGCATTGGTTTCTGGCAAGAGTGGTATTGCACCGATAACCAAGTTTGATGCGAGTGAGTTTACCACCCGTATTAGCGGCTCAGTTAAAGATTTTGATGTTGAGCAGTACATGTCTCGCAAAGACGCCCGTAAAATGGATTTATTCATCCAATACGGTATGGCGGCAGGCATTCAAGCTGTTGAAGATTCAGGCCTTGAAATGGATAAACTCGATCCAGCCCGCGTAGGTACTGCTATTGGCGCTGGTATGGGTGGTATGCCATTGATTGAGCAAAATCATGCTGCACTGCTCAAAGGTGGTCCTCGTAAGATTTCACCATTTTTCGTACCAAGTACCATTATCAACATGATTGCAGGTCATTTATCGATAAAGTATGGCATGACAGGCCCTAACTTTGCGGTAACTACGGCTTGTACCACTGGCGTGCACAATATTGGTTTTGCAGCTCGTACCATTGCCTACGGTGATGCTGACGTAATGATTGCGGGTGGTGCTGAAGATGTTACTTGTCCGCTAGCTGTAGGTGGCTTTGGTTCAGCAAAAGCGCTTTCAACACGCAATGACGACCCAGAAGCGGCTAGCCGCCCATGGGATAAAGATCGTGATGGCTTCGTTATTGGTGACGGTGCGGGCATTATGGTTGTTGAAGAATATGAGCATGCAAAAGCACGTGGAGCAACGATTTATGCTGAGCTTGTAGGCTTTGGTATGAGTGGCGACGCATTCCATATGACATCGCCACCAAGTGACGGTGCTGGTGCTGCGGCCGCAATGGTTAATGCGATTAACGATGCTAAAGTTGGCCGTGAACAGATCGGTTATATCAATGCGCATGGCACATCAACTCCAGCAGGCGACAAAGCTGAAGCTGCAGCCGTGAAGTCTGTATTTGGCGACCATGCATATGACTTACTCGTTAGCTCGACTAAATCTATGACGGGGCATTTATTGGGTGCAGCCGGTTCTGTTGAAGCAATTATTACTATTCTTGCGCTAAAAGATCAGGTGATCCCGCCGACACTTAACTTAGACAATCCAGATGAAGGTTGTGATCTCGACTTTGTGCCGCATACTGCTCGTGATTACACATTTGACTACGGTCTTTGTAACTCATTTGGTTTTGGTGGTACTAACGGCTCACTACTTTTCAAAAAAGTATAATTAGCTCAGTTAACTACACTATTTTAAAAGCGCCGAAAGGCGCTTTTTTATTCGCTATAATAAAGTGAAATCATGAACAAGTTCACACTATTTTAAGCAAATATTAAAAGTGGATAACCCGAGGATTAACCTTAGTTAATGTGTTAAAAAGCCGCTAGAAAATGTCAACCTTTAGGCAGATACTGCCAGCATCTGCTCAACATCGAGCGTTATGCGGATCTTATCTAAGGGACACGAAAGTGCTAAATCCAATTGTTATTCCTATTATGCCAATTCTAGGCATCATCACTGCAAACATTAATGAACTTATTCGTGGTGAATCTGCCGCACGTTTACCTAACTTACAGCTTGGCGTTAAAACATTTAATATGGCTGTTGCTGCATTTAGTATTGTTTGGTTTGCGTTGCTAATTACCGCTATTGATGTGAGTAATGCTAATAGCGTGCTTGCGGGCATTGAGGTGATGGGTCTATTTCTAGCAGGTATTGCAGCTTACACATTATTTAATGGCGGTAAGTACTTTGGCGTGACTAGCCAGCTTTGGGTGTATCGTCTTGCTTTACCTATGGTATTAGGTGGTAGCTTTTTGGTCGGTCAGTTTGGCTAATAGGTGCTGCTGGCACTAATATAACGTAAGATACTTAATCGTTAGCAAATAGACTGAGGTCCAACATGGCCGGATTAGAGAGACAGTTAACATTAAGATTTCTTGCAGAGCCTGCAGATGTTAATTTTGGTGGCAAAGTACACGGCGGCGCCGTGATGAAGTGGATTGACTTAGCTGGCTATGCATGTGCAGCGGGGTGGAGCGGTAAATATTGTATTACCGCTTATGCTGGCGGCATCCGTTTTGTTAAACCTATTCATGTAGGTAATATCGTCGAGGTTACAGCTAAAGTGATTTATACAGGCCGTACCTCTATGCACTTAGGAGTTGATGTTAAAGCTGGCGATCCAAAGCATCAAGATCGGCATTTAACAACTCACTGTGTGTTAGTGATGGTTGCTGTCGATGATGAAGGTCAGCCGACAGCTGTACCGGATTGGAAGCCGGAGTTACCTGCGGACATTGAATTGCGAGAATCTGCAATTCGTTTGATGGAGATGCGCAAAAAGATTGGCGCTGAAATGCAAGCACATGTTGATTTGCAGCCATCTTTACAAGTGCCTTAGCCATATTCTTAATAAAGCGATTAAAGCCAACCTTTGGGTTGGCTTTTTTATTGGTTTGTGCTGTTTTATTTACCAGCAAGCCTTTAGAATGATTCAAAAATAGCAACAACCTCACTCTACAATAGGAAGTCAAATGGCTAAAGTCGCATTTATTGGTCTAGGCGTGATGGGTTATCCCATGGCTGGGCATTTAGTTAAACAGGGTCATCAAGTTACCGTTTTTAACCGCACTGTTAGTAAAGCCCAGCAGTGGGCGAATGAATATAACGGCGGGTTTGAAGTTACACCTAAAGCCGCAGCAGTAGGTCAAGATATCGTATTTATGTGCGTAGGCAATGATGATGACTTACGTCAAGTTACCTTAGGTGATACAGGCGTGTTAGCGGGTATGCATGCAGGAAGTATTTTGGTGGATCATACAACGGCTTCAGCTGATGTTGCTCGCGAAATCAACCAAGTTGCACAGTCGCTGAATATAGGCTTCATTGATGCACCAGTATCGGGTGGTCAAGCAGGCGCTGAAAATGGAGTGTTAACTGTAATGGCTGGTGGTGAACAAGCCACATTTGACAGAGCCAAACCTGTGATTGAGTCCTATGCCAGATGCGTGGAGCTACTCGGTGACGTAGGAGCAGGCCAGTTAACTAAGATGGTCAATCAGATCTGTATTGCAGGAGTGGTGCAAGGATTATCTGAGGGGTTACATTTTGCACGTAGCGCTGGCCTTGATGGTGAAAAAGTCGTTGAGGTGATCAGTAAAGGCGCAGCGCAATCTTGGCAGATGGAAAATCGTTATCAAACCATGTGGCAAGGGGAGTATAACTTGGGGTTTGCCGTAGACTGGATGCGTAAAGATTTAGGGATCGCCTTAGCTGAAGCACGTCGTAATGGCTCACATTTACCGTTAACGGCATTGGTCGATCAGTTTTATTCTGAGGTTCAAGCAATTGGTGGTTCGCGCTGGGATACATCTAGCTTGCTTGCCAAGCTTGAAAAGCATCGTTAACTATTGTCATTTAAATTAAAAAGGACCGCATTGCGGTCCTTTTTCGTTTTTGAACTGCTAACTCTAGAGTTACTCAGGATCGGCAACGATATGTTCAAGCTCAATAGGAGCAACACTATGGAGCGCATCCATAGCCGCACCCACAAGAGATACCAAGCCTTTAGATGATTCAATTAATACTGCGCGATTAATTTCACTGAAGTCTCGGTTATGGCGAGCCATGGTGGATAATGCCATCTGCATAGGTTGCATTGATGGGTTGAAGGCTGCATTTTCAGCATAACGACCGCAATAGGTTGCGCCGTCTTTAGTTTCTAATACCACTGCAGCGTAATTTTTGGTGTAAGGCGCGTAACTTGAGCTAGCATGATCTAATGCTTCAATCACCATAGGATCATTAGAGTCTAAGATTAGCTCGTGTTGCTGCTTAGTGAGCAATGGCGTTTCAATGTTAAGATCGCTTGGGCCAAATGCATAAGGAAGGTAGTGCGACAAAGGTGCCGTGTCTTGCGAAGGTAAATGGATTTTTACTTTACTGCCTTCAACGAGTTCATTGATAAATTGACGACAATGACCGCATGGTGAGGCATTGACTATGATGTCTTCAATGACACTTTCACCGCTGAGCCATGCGTGGCTAATGGCACTTTGCTCGGCATGAACAGAATGAAAAAGGGCTTCACCTGGAAGTTCAATATTCGCGCCCATATAGATATCGCCGCTTTTACCTTTGGCAATCGCACCTACATGGAACTCACTAATAGGGGGCCGTGCTAACGCCGCTGCAATTGGCAGTAATGCTAAAAGCAGTTCATCTAATTCCATTTGAGTGGCTTTTTGTAGCTCAGCCAGTTGCTGAGCATCAATATGGCCTGCAAAATCTTTATCAAGCAATGGCACGATGGCCGTAGCTAGTGACTCAGGTAACTTAGCTATGCTTTTTAAAAATCTGTCTTGCATACGCTATTTCCTTTTGTTAACGCTAATGAAATATCATTCTAATTAGCTTATTGCAGATAGAATGAGGTGGTTGTCGCATTTATTGTAGAACTAAGACTATAGGCTTCTTAAGTAATGACATAGAGCCTGTAACAGTTTTTGCTTGTTTTCGTCTTGTTCGGTTGCTTCGATTAAGTTCTCTAAACGAATAATATAGTCAGGATCGTTGAGTTTGCTTTGACAAAACTCGCGCCAACGATACTGCTCGGCATCATTGAGCGTTTCTGGGTAGTTACGGGCACGATATCGATATAGCATCTCAGCTAAACGTTCATCATCGAAATCAAGCTCTAATGCTGCAAGGTTATTAGGCTGAGTATTGCGAATGATTTCAATTTTGGCTTTGTCAGCAGAGCTAAAAAATCCACCACTGTATAGAGCTTGATCTGGATCGACATGACTTGAATCGTGTTCAACGTCAAATACAGCTACAAGCTTTTCTCTTAACTCAGGGTGTTGTTTAAGTATTTTGTATTGCTCGCGGGCAAATGCTTTATCAATATCCAATCTGGCCGCGTTTTCATCGGTTAAGGTTTTTGCGCCTGCAATAAATGGGCTTTTATTGATATGTAGCTGCTTTAAACCGATAGGTAACTCATCAGGGGCTAAATCGCTGCGACGAGTGTACATGCGCTCACGGATCTCCTCGACACTAAGTTCAATAAGTGGGCTCACATCCATGGCAAGGTTGACGCATATAACCGCATTCTTATTGGTTGAGTGATACGCTACAGGCGCAATAATGGTGGTACAGCCATTTAGTGCACTTATCTTGGAGCTAACATGTACAAGTGGCTTCATTTCTAATACGTCAATCAGTTTAGACACTGTTTGTTTTTGCCTAAGACTAAAATAGTAATCAAATAGTTTTGGCTGTACGGTTTTAATGAGCTTGGCCATATCGATAGTCGCGTACACATCTGACATCGCATCATGGGCTTTTTCATGACTTAAGCCGTTGGCAACTGTAAGCTGTTCAAGTTTAAAGCTTGGTGAGCCATCTTCTTTTTCTGGCCAGTTAATGCCTTCAGGTCTAAAGGCATAGCAGGCTCGAACTAAGTCAATAATATCCCAGCGGCTATTGCCGTTTTGCCACTCGCGAGCATACGGGTCGATAAAATTGCGATAAAAGCCATAGCGAGAAACTTCATCGTCAAAACGCAGTGAGTTATAACCCACCACACAGGTTTTAGGTTGGCTAAATAGGTTATTAACCCTATTCATAAACTCAGCTTCAGGCATGCCTTTTAAGTTAGCCAGTTGCGGGGTGATCCCAGTGATTAGAATTGCTTCTGGTGACGGCAAGTAATCATTGGCCAGTTTACAATAAAAGGTTTCTGGCTCGCCGATGATATTAAGATCCATATCGGTGCGGACACCAGCAAACTGAGAAGGTCTATCTTTAGCTGGGTTGGCCCCGAAAGTTTCATAATCGTGCCAGAAGAGGGTGGGTTGGTTATTTATGGACATATCTAAAAGGCTATTACGAGCAATAATTGCAGTCATCATAGCACTGACACGATATAAATGTCTTAGTTTACTTAATATAACTCAACTACTTTGTCGGCGTTTGTAGCAGTTTTATCCGCTGGATCAAAATAGGACTAGGCAGTAGAATAGCCGTCCTTTTTTTAGACTTGTTTTTGCAAGTATTAATAGTTCAAGTCAGCGTTTAAACATCATTGAACACTATTAATATACTTGGAGTCTTAGTCGTATAAAGTATCACCCGACGAATTCGAAGGGCATGATATAAGTACACACCATATCAAGCTTTTGCTTTGGAGATGTAAACATGATTTACCGTTGCCCTTTATGCCAGCAAGCGTTATCGAAACAAGATAAAACCTGGTGTTGTCCTGCCAATCACAGGTTTGATTGCGCAAAAGAGGGATACGTTAATCTATTGCCAGTACAAAAGAAGAAGTCTAATGATCCTGGTGATAACAAAGAAATGATGTTCGCTCGGCGTGAGTTTTTGAATAAAGGTTTTTATCAAGTCCTAAGTGATAAAGTTAATTTGCTTGCCAACGAATATTCGCCAGACGCGAAGTGCGGATTAGATATTGGTTGTGGTGAAGGCTATTATTCAAACCGTTTAGTTGAAAGCCTACCGCAAGACTTTGCGCTTTATGGTGTTGATATCAGTAAGTCAGCGCTTAAGTATGCAGCTAAGCGTTATCCTAAAATTGCATTTAGCGTGGCTAGTGCCTTTGATATGCCATTCCCTGATAACAGTTTTGACTTTATGCTTCGCATCTATGCACCTTCATTAGATGAGGAGTTAAAGCGTGTGGTTAAGTCTGGCGGCACCTTAATAACGGTATGTGCCGGGCCGCGACACCATTTTGCGTTAAAAGAGTTAATATATGATAACCCGAAAGAACACACTGATGCTGCTTCGCAAATTGACGGCTTTGATCTCGTCCATCAAGAACGGATTTTACAGCAGCTAACGCTGACGGATGAAGACGATATCAGCCACTTTTTGAAGATGACCCCGTATAACTGGAAATTAACAGAACAACAAAAATTAGCTTTGGCTAAATCAGGTTTTAGTTGTGAGCTCGATTTTAAGGTAGAAGTCTTTAGAGCCCAGTAAATCAAAGGCTGCAGCATTGTGGTTGTTTTTAAAGCGGTTGTGAGTGTTAACTAGTCGTTTGTATAAGTGTATTTTTTGATCCAATTAGCAAGCTGTAGAAATATAAGTAAAAACACCCTAAATTCCGATACGAATGTGTGTTGACTTATGATGAGAATGGTTTATAGTGTTTGCAGCTTGAAGGTTAGGCTTATTTTTATGTGTTCAATACGACAATGCTCGTCCTGTTAACATTAAGTAAACCGGCATTTTCCAGCTTTACCGCCGTTAAGGCTTTAATTTATATTTACAGGATTCAATATTATGTCTCAAGTTACTGGCGTTGTTAAGTGGTTCAACTCTGATAAAGGTTTCGGATTTATCGAGCAAGAGTCTGGTCCAGACGTATTCGTACACTTCCGCGCTATCAACTCTGACGGTTTCAAAACTCTTGACGAAGGTCAAAAAGTTTCTTTCACCGTAACTCAAGGTCAAAAAGGCCCACAAGCTGAGAACGTAACTGTTATCTAAGTTACCAGCTTGGTTAGCACTAGCTAATCATACAGAATTTTGAAGAGCCGTGGTTTACCACGGCTCTTTTTTCGTTTTAATCCGTGTAAATGAATTATTGCCTCAATACCAATTAGTATAAAGATTTGGTCGCCGTTCTTGAGTGCTTTTGGTACTTCTGCGTTAAATCACTGCTTATACTAATTGGTATACGCCTTGAGAGACACCTCTTGGCTCTATGCTTTCTCACTTCAATTCCGCTTGCCATAATTATACTAATTTGAAAAATTAGCTCTCAATCTATTGTTCCTGATGGCGTTGGGTGGGGGGATTGCTTTTATGCAATAAAAAACGACGCATATAGCGCCGTTTTATTGTAATACCAATTAATATAAAGATTTGGTTGCCATTCTGGAGCGCTTTCGGCTGCCTACTTCTGCGTTAAATAACTTCACAAGGGAACAACCATTCTTTCAGTTATTCGCCTTGAATTAGTTTGCCAAAATCGCTCTGAGTAGATCAACTGCTTATACTAATTGGTATAAACACAGGCTAAACCGTTATGAGAATAACTTCTCCTCTAAAGTACGGCCTTTTAGGATGGCTTTATATTGCCAGTTGTTTTGCTTAAACAGCTGTAGCAGTGCTATTTCAATAGCATAGGCTTGTTGGCTATTATGTTTAATTAAAAATTGGTTATTTTCTCTCTCTTCGACAGCACTAATATCTGCTAATCCCAGTACTGCATTAATTAAAGATGCTGGTGCACATCGTTGCATTGTCACTGTTAAGTAGTCTTCATGCTGGGCTTCACTCATTGACACCGATTGTTGCAATTGGCCTTGTTCAAGATACAGCACTTGATCACATAACTTTTCCAGTTCATCTAAGTTGTGTGAACTTATAATAAAGGTGGTTTTAGCTGATAGAGACTTAACTAGTTCGCGGATTTTTTTGGCATTAGCCGGATCTAAACCTGCAGTTGGCTCATCAAGTAGCACCAGCTCTGGCGAGCCGATGAGTGCTTGCGCTATTGATACGCGCTTTGCCATGCCATGGCTTAAAGACTTTGGCTTGTGTTTTGCGCTATCACTGAGATCGACTAAGTTAAGCACCCGCAGTGCTTCAGCATTTGCAGCTTTGCTATCAAAACCTTGTAAACTAGCAAAAAAGCTCAGCTGAGTTAAAACATCTAAATTAGGATCGAGCTGCGCGTCCTGAGGTAATGATGCTATGCGGCCGAGTAGGGCGGCAGAGCCCGGTGGATGACCCAGTAAACTAATTTCGCCAGATGTAGGTTTAATATAGCCACACAGCAGGCTAAACAAGGTTGTTTTACCGGCTCCGTTTGGACCGACTAATGCGATGGGGTTACCTGCATTAAGGCTAATATCAACTTGTTTCAGTGCTTGCTTATCACCGTAGGATTTAGACAGTCCTTTGCACGTCACTAAACTCATAGCGCACTCCTATTAATATACAATTTACCGGCAAATAGTAAGGCGCAGGCTTGAATGAGTGCGATAGGTGCGTACATAAAGCTTTGTAGACCTTGTGTGTTAATCATGAGTGAGATCTGAGAACCCGGCAATAGCCATTTTAACACATTAATAATAGGCAAGTAGCTATTAATAATGGCAATGGTGATAGACATGGCTGCCCAAACAAGAATTGCATAAATAGTGGCTTGTCGTGCCGAGCTTGCATAAAGCGACAAAATAGCCATAAGAGCAGTGTAGGGTAATAGCACTATGATTAAGTTTATACTGACAATGAGGCCTGAATAGAGAGCCGGTAATAACAAGCTGGTTTCCCTGCTTACTGCAAGTACGATAGTTGCAATAACAGTGAGGCACAATAGTAAACTTTGCAGCAGCATGTGGCCTATAAAGCGGCCAAAGAACAAGCTGTCTCTTCCTACTCGCTGAGTTAAAAATCTAAGGGTGCCACGGGCTTTATCGCTAGCAAATTGATCAGCTGAAACAAATATACTGAAAAGCGGGAACAGATATAGTGCAGCAATCCAATAAACCGCAAGCTCTGCAACCGGCCACTCAAATAGCTCGCTCACAGCGTTGATGCCAAAAAAGCCTTCTATAACGGTTCTAAAATCTGGATTAATTAAAAAAGTAGAAGCACCACTAATTGGATAGAGTAATATCAGCATCCAGACCAGTGAAAATGCAATTAGCGCTATTAGCCCACGAGGGTTAAATAGCATTTTTTTGACTTCAAATTGGGCGAGTAATAGCGTGTTTTTAATCGTGCTATTCGCCTGAGGGTTATTTTCCAAACTAATCCCTTATGATTGAATGATTAAGTTGGCTTAGGTTAACACCGTTTTTGCATTAGGGTTAACCTAACTTGTTAACGGATGTTTGTATCTACTTAAGTAGCTCTTTTAGTTGCGCCTTTAGCTCAGCAACTTCTTGTTCCAGTGTTTGTACTCGACGTATGAGCTCTAGTTGATCTGTGTGCTGTGAACCACTATTTAAATCTTGAGAATTTACCTGCAGTGGGACACTGTTTTGTTGTTCGATGTTAGAAGGAGGCGTTAGAAGTTCACGATAGCGTGCTTCACGTTTGCCAGGCTCTTTAGCAAGTAGCATTACGAGAGGTGATTCACGCTGTTGTAGTTTGCGTAAGGTTGCTTCCGCTTCGGCTACATCGTTAAATTCATATAGGCGATTGCTGCGGGTTCTTAATTCTCCGGGCGTTTGTGGGCCTCGCAATAGTAATAAGCAAATAATGGCGAGTTCGTCAGGCTTAAGTTGAAGATCACTAAACTCAGTATTACAGAATCGATGCTTGTACTTGATGACTCGGCTACCAAAACCTGATTGATCGGAGATGAGTCGTTTTTTAGCGAGACCATCTAAGGTGTTTTGCACCTCAGATTCACTCAGGCTAAGCACTGGTTCGCGGCTGGTTTTTTGATTGCAGCCAGAGGTTAAACTGTTTAAAGAAAGGGGATATTGTTCTGGAGTGGTGATCTCCTTTTCCAGCAGGACACCGATAACACGCGCTTCAAGTGGAGTGAGTTCCATATTAACCTCTTAATAAAAAAGCATGACTTTGTTATAACAGAGCCATGCTTTATTGCAAAGAAGCTTTAAGATTGTTTTTTAGGTAATTGATTGGTTTATAAGCAATTACCCATAGATTTTAATCTTCTAAGCGAATGCCGTCAGTTGTGATGGTGATTTGCTTATTCTTATATAAGCCGCCAATACTCTTTTTAAAGGCTTTTTTACTCATAGATAATTGCGAGTAAATCACTTCTGCATCAGTCTTATCGTTAAGCGGTAAGAAGCCACCGGCTTGCTTTAGCTTAATCATGATAGCAACAGCGTGTTTATCAAGCTCTGATTTGGCACCTTTTTGTAAGATAAGGTCAATCTTACCATCTGTTCTAACGCGCTTAATGAAGCCTTTGACTTTTTGACCAAAGCTTAAGCGAGTGTAAACTTCATTTTTATACAATACGCCCCAGTGGCTATTGTTGATAATGGCTTTGTAGCCAAGATCTGTTGAGCCACCAATGATCAAGTTGACTTCTTGGTCATTGCGGAACTTTGGTTCAGTTAAATCGAGGAACTTTTCAACCTTAGAAGAAGCAACAATACGATCATCTACATGGCTAGTATAAATGTAAACTAGGTATGACTTACCCACTTCGATTTCACGGTGCTGCTCACCAAAAGGCAACAGTAGATCTTTATCGAGTCCCCAATCTAGAAATGCGCCATATGGACCATTGGCTTTTGCTTCTAAATAGGCAAATTCACCTACTTGCGCGTATGGTCGGCGAGTAGTGGCAATCACCATGTCCTCTGAATCTAAATAAAGAAACACATTAACCATATCTCCGACTTGGCAGTCTTTTGGAACGGCTTTGCGAGGAAGGAGGACCTGGCCCATTTCTTTAGCGTCTAAATAGACACCAAAATCAACTTGTTTGACGACTTCGAGCTTACAGGTTTTACCTATCTGGATCATGATGTTCTCTACTTTTAAAACAGTAACGATTAGTTTCTGCTGCGATTATAGTGGAAAACATCTTAATAAGCTTTAGCCCTTTGAAACTAATGCGCAAAACTCAGCAAATTTCTGTAAGCAAAAGCAGGCAAATATCACGGTTTTAGTGATAATGAAGACAGATTGTTACTAGGCTATTATCGGCTGATAATTAATTCGCAATTAATTGACCTTTTAGGGGCTGATTTTTATTGCAATCTGCTGTGTCTCAAGGTTTAATTGCGCCGCAAAAAATTCCGAGAGAAAAGTGTGTCGTTTGTAGGCTTATTCTTGAGTGAATACACCGTACTGCGGTTAAGCAATGGTTGAAGTCACAAATTAGATTTTTATGGATTTGCTTTTACATGCTAGGTTTAAAGGCATGGCTTTTTTCGTTACCATGAAAATCAAAGCGCCAATACAGTTAGCAGCGCTTTAAGAAAATTGATACTCCTAGTCGACATCAGAAGTGTTTTTGAGTATTAATTGAATTAGTTTGTACTTTTGTAGCTAAATCAGAGCGTATCTGATTTTAACATTCGCAAGTTAGCTAAGACCATTAAGGTATTAGCAACTTATTTGAATAAAATAGACAGGTTAGGACAAATATGAGCAATTGGTCTATTGATGATGCACGCGCAAGTTATAACGTAAATCACTGGAGCCAAGGACTTTACGGTATTAGCGATGACGGTGAGGTGACAGTGTCACCGGATCCTAGCCGCCCAGACTGTAAAATTGGTTTGAACGAAATGGCGAAGGATATGGTTAAGTCAGGCGTGGCTTTACCCGTATTAGTGCGTTTCCCGCAAATTTTGCATCATAGAGTAAATAGCCTTTGTCAGGCATTTAATCAGGCAATTCAAAAGTATCAATACGAAAATGATTACTTACTTGTATACCCGATTAAAGTTAACCAACAGCAAACGGTTGTTGAAGAGATCTTAGCTAGCCAAGTCTCAAAAGAGGTGCCGCAGTTAGGTTTAGAAGCCGGTAGTAAGCCAGAATTGATGGCTGTATTGGCGATGGCGCAAAAGGCCAGCTCTGTCATTATTTGTAATGGCTACAAAGATAAAGAATATATTCGCCTTGCTTTAATCGGTGAAAAGCTAGGTCACAAGGTTTATATCGTTCTTGAGAAGATGTCAGAACTCAAGGTCGTGCTTGAACAAGCAAAAGAACTTGGTGTAACACCACGTCTTGGCTTGCGTGTGCGTTTAGCATTCCAAGGTAAGGGTAAATGGCAGGCAAGTGGTGGTGAGAAATCTAAGTTTGGCTTAAGTGCTGCTCAGGTTCTGCAAGTGATTAATTCACTTAAACAAGAAGATATGCTTGATTCGCTAGAGTTATTGCATTTCCACTTAGGTTCGCAAATTGCCAATATTCGCGATATCCGTCAAGGTGTGAGTGAAGCTGGTCGATTCTATTGTGAGCTAATGAAGCTTGGCGCAAACGTTAAATGTTTTGACGTGGGTGGTGGCTTAGCGGTTGATTATGATGGTACGCGTAGCCAAAGTAGTCACTCTATGAACTACGGCCTAACAGAGTACGCCAACAACATCGTTAGTGTATTGACTGACATGTGTAAAGAGTACGAACAGCCGATGCCGAGAATCATCTCTGAATCTGGTCGTTACTTAACTGCACATCACGCAGTACTATTGACAGATGTAATTGGTACAGAAGCCTACAAGCCTGAAGATATTCAGCCGCCAGCAGAAGATGCACCGCAGCTGTTACATAATATGTGGCAGTCTTGGGTAGAAGTGAGTGGTAAAGCTGATCAACGTGCATTGATTGAGATTTTCCATGATTGTCAAAGCGATTTGGCAGAAGCGCACTCATTATTTGCTGTTGGACAACTTGGTTTAGCTGAGCGCGCATGGGCAGAGCAGGTTAACTTGCGTGTATGTTACGAATTACAAGGTAGCATGAGCTCTAAGTATCGTTTCCACCGTCCAATTATTGATGAATTGAATGAGAAACTAGCAGACAAGTTCTTTGTTAACTTCTCGTTGTTCCAATCATTACCAGATGCGTGGGGTATCGATCAGGTATTCCCTGTCATGCCACTTTCAGGTCTAGATAAGAAGCCTGAAAGCCGTGCGGTAATGCTTGATATCACCTGTGACTCAGATGGTACAGTTGATCAATATGTTGAAGGCCAAGGTATTGAAACAACATTGCCAGTACCAGCATGGACTCAAGAAAGCCCATATTTAATTGGCTTCTTCTTAGTCGGTGCATATCAAGAAATTTTGGGTGATATGCATAACTTGTTTGGTGATACTAACTCAGCGGTTGTTCGTTTAGATGATGACGCGCGTACTAATGTTGAGTCGGTTCTTGCAGGTGATACCGTTGCTGACGTTTTACGTTATGTAAACTTAGATGCAGTATCATTTATGCGTACTTATGAAGAGCTAGTGAACAAGCATATTGCCGAAGATGAACGTGCTAATATTCTTGAAGAACTACAACTAGGTCTGAAAGGTTATACCTACCTAGAAGATTTTTCGTAGGTCGGTAAATCAGCCATATCATCATGGCGTTAAAAGTGTTGTTATAGCCAGCTTTGAGTTCGCTCTTAGCTGGTTTTATTTTTAAATTGCGTTGATGGATTGTATACAAGTATCAGTTAACAAACATAGCTAGCTTTAGGGGCTTCGATTCGATGTTTTTTGAAGGTTCAGAAAAGAAATTAGTTTTGCAACTCCACCCCAGTGCCCCGTCATTAAGAGCGTATCCACGTGGCTTTTGGCAACAGGCATTAGCGATGGCAGATGCCGCTATTTTATCGGATCTCAGTAATGCATATTGTGATGCCTATGTATTAAGTGAATCAAGCATGTTTGTATGGCAACATAAGTTGCTATTAATTACCTGCGGTAAAACACGTTTAATTGATACTGTTGCGTTTATCATTGAAAAAATCGGCGCAGGCCTTATATCAGAATTAAATTATCAGCGTAAAAGTGAGTTCTCACCGCATCTACAAGCTACGCGCTTTGAAGATGATGTAGAGTTGTTGAAGGCGCTCGTCCCCGGTACGGCTTATCGTATCGGTCATTTAGATAGCCATCATCATTACCTTTATAGTGCAGCAGGCGTAACTAAGCAGGCTCAAAGTGCTTGTTTGTTGATGTATCATATTGAAGGTGAGGCTGCGCAATATTTACGCAGTGCTGAGCAAGAAAGTAGTTATATACGCCGACTACTCAATTTAGATCGTTTGCTACCACAATTTGAGTTCGACGATCACCTGTTTCAGCCCTGTGGATATTCAATCAATGGATTGTTTGAAGATAAATTTTTGACCATACATATCACGCCTCAAGAGCAAAGCTCTTACGTGAGTGTCGAAACAAACGTGAACTTTTTACAATATCCGTTCAATATTTTTGCTGAGTTACTCAAAGTATTGAACCCCAGCAGTTGGGACATCATTGGGCTGAATATGCCAATAGATCACACAGGCTTTCTTTCAAATAGAAGGGTAGCAAGTTGTGATCTACAGTTAAACCAGCTAAATGATTTTAATTACTATCACTATATTCAGGCTGAAAGCGAAACCTTAATAGCCGAAGTACTGTGACTCTAGACATTTTATGGAGTATTTATGACCACTATTGCAGATAAGCCAGATTATTCGCTTTATTCAAATGCATTTGGTTACTTAAGACAACCGCTAGACTTTAAACCTCTTGAAGGCGATGCGGATGTAGTGGTTTTAGGCTTACCATTTGATATGGCAACGACAGGCCGTTCAGGTGGCCGTATGGGCCCTGGTGCTATTCGTAACGCATCAGTAAACCTAGCGTGGGAAGAAACACGCTGGCCGTATCAGTTTAAGCTAAGTGAACATATTAAAGTTGTTGATGCAGGTGATCTTGTTTACAACTGTGGCGACTCAGCTGACTTTACTCAGCGAGTTGAAGATTTCGCAACCAAGATTCTTGAAGCTGATAAGGCAATGCTAAGTTTTGGTGGTGATCACTTCGTTACCTTGCCACTATTACGCGCTCACTATAAAAAGCACGGTAAAATGGCTTTACTTCATTTTGATGCGCACACAGATACCTATAGCCAAGGCAGTAAGTACGATCATGGTACAATGTTCTACCATGCACCAAACGAAGGCATTATTGCTGCTGAAAACTCAATTCAAGTGGGTATTCGTACAGAGTACGATACTGCGAATCACCTGTTTGAAGTGATTGACGCCGCAGCCGCTAATGAAATGACTGCTGATGAGATCGTTGCCCAGATCCGTAAGCGCGTAGGTGATATGCCGCTATACGTAACATTTGATATCGACTGCTTAGACCCTGCGTTCGCACCAGGTACTGGTACGCCAGTGTGTGGTGGCTTAACCAGCGATAAAGCAATGAAGATTATTCGTGGCCTTAAAGGCATGAAGATTGTCGGTATGGACGTTGTTGAAGTTGCACCTGCATATGATAGCGCTGAGATCACTGCACTTGCTGGCGCAACATTAGGCCTAGAGATGTTGCACGTTTGGGCTGAATCAAACGGCAAAATCAAATAATCTTATTTGATAGATTGCGATAGTCATCTCGCCTACATGAGAGAAACGATGAGTTAAAAGTTTCACGCTATAGGTCTAAGATTGTTATGATAAAAGAAGCACTGTTTTAGTGCTTCTTTTTTTATGCCGTTTTGCAAGGGATCTAAGATGTCAAATATTAGCGATATTAGACGAGAATACACGTTAGGTGAGTTACATAGTGAAGATGTACCGAGTGACCCTATGGTGTTATTTAATGCGTGGCTTGAGGTTGTTCGCGAATCCAACATACAAGATCCAACTGCTATGTCAGTGGCGACAGTTGATGAAAATGGTCAGCCTTTTCAACGTATTGTACTTTTAAAGCGTTTTGATGATAACGGTTTTGTGTTTTTCACGAATTTGGAAAGCCGTAAAGCACAGCATATTACGCATAATGCCCAAGTCAGTATTTTATTTCCTTGGCATAGTTTAGAAAAGCAGGTTGCGGTTACAGGTGTTGCAGAGCCTTTGTCAAAAGCAGAGGTGATTAAATACTTTATGAGTCGCCCTAAAGAGAGCCAAATCGCAGCCTGGGTTTCAAAGCAATCCAGCCCAATTAGTGCTCGTCAGGCATTAGAGTCTAAGTTTGCAGAGATGAAAGCCAAATTTGCTAAAGGTGACGTGCCATTGCCAAAGTTTTGGGGCGGCTATTTAGTGCGACCTAAAAGTATTGAGTTTTGGCAAGGAGGTGAGCATCGCCTGCACGATCGTTTTATCTACACTAAAGTGGAAGATACTTGGCAACATAGCCGGTTAGCCCCTTAGTTTATCTCCTTTTTAAGCTGTAGATGTATAAACAGCCAATAGACTAAAACCGCACAATAATGCGGTTTTTTTGTATGAGTCATTTAGCTAGATAGATGAATTTGCCCTAATATAAATAAAGAAATATTAGCTTCTACTGTAAAAAGTGCTTTCAGCATTTGCTAAGCATGGTAAATTAGTTCTAGCTTAACTGTTGAAATACATGACTATCTGAATATGAGGGAACGAACATGAAAGGTATTATCACGGGGTTACTTTTGCTGCCTTTGTCATTAATGGCTTCGGCACAGCCATGGAAAGTGGATAGCGATAGTTCAAATGTAAGTTTCATCTCTATCAAAAAAGGTGATATCGCTGAAGTTCATCATTTTAAATCTATGGCTGGCACATTTGATGATAAAGGCCAATTTAGCTTCTCTGTAGCCTTAGCCAGCGTAGCGACCAATATTGAGATCCGCGATGAGCGTATGACGTCGCTATTATTCGAGGTTGATAAGTACCCTAAATTGACACTGACTGCGTCTGTAGACCCTAACTTGGTCAAAGATCTTGCTGTTGGTTCAGTTAAAGTCGCTACCATTGATGCCGAAGTTGATTTACATGGCGAAAAACAACAGATGGCGTTTACAGTCAGCATTGCTAAGTTGTCTGACACACACTTATTGGTTGCGAGTGTGGCACCAGTGATTGTTAATGCAAATAGTTTTGGTTTAACTGCTGGCGTAGAAAAGCTTCGTGAAATAGCCGGCCTTTCCGCGATCAGTAAAGCTGTACCTGTTACTTTTAGTTTAAATTTAACAAAGTAAAATTTTGCTTCAATTATCACAAAAGACGTAGTCGTTAGATATCTCAAGGCCTTGCCACTATTTGGTGAGGCCTTTTTGCTGAACTGCAACCCTAGATCAAGCGCTTATGCAGATAGGAACACTTGCGTAATTTTTAGCTAAAGCTATTTATAACCAGTAGCTTAACTAATGAACTGCAATTTCAATTGAGTAAAAACTCAGATAAGATTCATCTTACTATCAATAATAAGATTGTCTGTGCTTTAACAGCTTCAATCATGTACACATTTATGTGTTTTAGGTTTTGTATGGTTACCGATAAAGACGGGTATATTCACCTGATCCAATATTTGACTGAGCATTTAGATATATTTGCTAACTCTCAGCAACAAAGCGCCACTGACGCTACAGTTATGGAGTTATTCGAAGAGCAACTTGCTGCACAAATTATAATGGTTTGTGGACAAAATCCTTCGCTTACATTTGCGCAGCGTAACTTAGTTATTCGTGAGGTGGATTCTATTGTGTACGACTTAGAAGAGATTTTAGCGCGGGTAGCTTCTCAAAAAGCGACGGCGGAACAAACATTATTCATTACAGAGTTTTCTTGCTTGATAAAGAATTTGTTTGACCAAGAGATCAGTAATTTTTAGCGGTACCTCAGTCATTACCATGTCACAGCCAGGTTGTGTGTGACTGAGTCGCAGACAAAATAATGAAGACTAATATTTAAACATATCAATAAAGCCGCTTGTCGGGCATCAACAGCCTTTTATATTTGCTTACAGTATTTCCTCTCTAAGCGCTTGTTGCTTGTTAAATTAAAGCCTAGTGTTGCAAAATCGACAGAGGAGATTGCAATGCGGAGTTGGCTAAACAAATCTCAGAATACACGGCACATGTTTGTCTATTGTTGCTTACTGGTGTTTTGGTTTTGCTTAAGGCTGTTTAGTCTGCACTCATTTGATCTTGGGTGGGGATTTTTCCCATTGGTGATATCTTTACCTTTTGTGCCCTTTATTCTTGTTTGGCTTGCGATACAGTTTTATCGTCATTTACGTCAGCTAATGTTCGGCATCACGAGCTGGTGGCACTATTGCCATTGTGTTTGTACTGCAGGTTTATTCATATTGTTAGTTGCTAATTTTTTGATATGAGTTCAATCTTGTGCCAGCATTTGTTCAGCTTGACTGTGTCATAGTTGCACTTTATTCACCTACAAATCTTGTTATTATATCGGCGATATAAACGATATAAATCATCAAATTATTAGAGGTTTCCGATGTTGAAAAAACTAGGCCTAAGTTTATTAATCCTGACGTCTTCGTTTTCAGTGATTGCAAATGAAAAAGCCGTGATTGGCGCAACCGCCAAGATGTCTGTAGCCCATGCGGAACTGTCTTATGTTGCCCGTATTGATACTGGGGCGGTAAACACCTCTTTGCATGCTTATGACATTGTTGTTGAAGGCGGTAACGCTAAAAATATGAAAGACAATGTTGGAAAAATGGTGTCTTTTACTACAGAAAACAATGCTGGTGAATCTAAGCGTTTAACTGCAAAAATCGTTAAAACCTCTACAGTGAGTAACTCACAGGGGACTGAAACTCGCTATATGGTTGATTTAGATGTTGGCTTTAAAGGCAAGGAGCGTAAAGTCAGGGTTAATCTTCGAGACCGTAGCCATATGGATTATAAGTTGCTTATTGGCCGGAATTGGTTGAAAGGGCGCTATGTCGTAGATGTGTCAGAAAAGAAAATTATTGGGCCGACAGCCCCTATTAGCGTTGTTGAATCAGGTTTAATTTTTAAAACTCGCATTGATACCGGTGCCGTAGAAAATTCACTGCATGCGCTTGATATAAAGATAGATAATGAAGATCCTGATATGGAAAAGAATGTCGGCAAGATTATTCACTTTACCACCGAAAATGAGAAAGGTGAGTCACATGTCGTTAAGTCACGGATCGTAGAAACATCGTTGATCCGAAATGCTCAAGGCAGTGAGATCCGCTATATGGTAGAGCTTAATATCGGTGAACCAGGGCAAGAATATAAAGTAAAAGTTAACTTACGTGACAGAAGCAAAATGTCTTATAAATTACTGATTGGTCGTAACTGGCTACAGGGGCATTATATCGTTGATGTGTCTCGTTAGTTTTTTAGATAAAGTGACTATCTAAATGTTATTTATCTGAGTTCTTAACCAAAAGCGCCGCACTCATTGATGCGGCGCTTTTTTGTGGTTAACAGTTAGCAAGGTGGTATTTCTGAAGCGTTGTATAGCCGGTGTCAGGGGAGAGTGTTGATATGATTAGCTCGCCATTGAATTCGCTTTTCAACCAAATAGACAGTGCTGAAAGTGTGCCTGTAACTTCATTTATTTTTAGTGTGTTATGTATTTTTTTGAGTTGTTCGTCAGATAAGCGTCGGCCATTATCTCTTAATTCCATGGTGATCATTTCAGCGGTTTTATCTAATTTAACTTCAATTTTATTTTGCTCTGACTGTTGATAGAAAGCGTCATTTATTGTGTTGCTTATTGCGCGATAAAAAATCAATAAAAAGTGCCAGTGGACACCATCCACGATAAGTCTTTTATCACTTTTTATGGTTAAGTTTATATTTTTACTTATCAATTTCGGTTGCAGTAAAGCAACGATATGCTCGAGCAATAACACTAAATCGATGGGTTTTGCGAGATAGTCTTGAGCTGAAAATAGATATTCTAAATGGCGGAGCCTTTCAGTTTGTGCTGCCAGTGCATGATTAAATTCTAGCGGATCCAGTTCTCCTGTCGTTAAGCGATAGGCACTTGCTGCTAAATCATCCTGTTTTCTAAATATAGGTTTGACGATTGCAGCGACTAAAGAAGGGTACAGGGCTTGATTTTCAACTTTAACTCTTTCAAAGTTCACCGCTCGGTTTGATTCCGATTTTGCTTGATTAGATTCATTTAACAAGCGGCGATTTGTTTGCTCGAGTTTTTCGATAAATCGTATATTTTCTGAGGTTTCTTGCCTAAGAATTTCAAACTGGGCCTTTTTCTTTAGCTCTAACGCTTTAGTTGCACTGATATCAAAGGCAATTGTCCCCACTGAAGTAACCTGACCTTGTTCATCTAGGATAGGGAATTTAGTCACTAAATAGGTATGTTGCTTGTCTTTGCTTGGAAATGTTTGTTCATAGCTTAATTCAATTTTGGTGTTGATAACGTACTGATCATTTTTACTATTAAGCTGAGCAATCTCTTTTGGCATCACTAAGTGGGTTTTACTTCCTAATATATTTTCTCTATTACGCCCCAGAGTTTGACAGAACTGGTCGTTAACGAGTGTAAATGTGCCATTGATATCATTGATGAAAATCAAGTTGTGCGCTGAATTAAGAACAGTATTCAACTGTTCTTTCTTTTCTTTTAGCTCCATTTGAGCTTGTTGTTGCACATCTAATTGTTGCTCGAGTGCAAGGTTAGTTGCATCTAAACTGGCTAACGCAATCTCTAATTGACGTGTGCGAGAGCTGAAGGCTTTAGCAAGCATGCCTATTTCATCATTGCGCTGAGTCGCTTCTAGTTCTACCTTTGCTGGATTACTGTCGTTTAATGCACGTACCATGCGACTTATGGGGGTAATAAATAGTTTATTTTGCATCACAAATAACAGCATTAACGCAAGAATTTGAATGATAACCAGGTAAAAACCGACAGAGTTAGCTAAAGCCTGGCTACTTTGAGTGATGGCCGATATTGGCGTCACCAGCACGATTTTCCAATAAGTGCTAGGCATCAGAAAGACTGTAACCAACACCGGTTCGTTAAGTTTTGGATCATTGCTTAATTGCAGGCTCGCAATAACCTCAACTTGTTCGAGTTTGTTGTTAGCATTTTGGTTGATCAGTGCAATGAGTTTATCGCGCTCATTAGCCGGCGCATTAGCAATAACGTCTGCTAATTGTTGATTGCTATAGGCCTTGTTACTGTTGGCTTTTTTGATGAACTCTTGATCTATAGTTGCAAGTTGCATTTGCAGTTGATTGAAGTCTGGGTGCTTTTTGGCGAACTCAGCAAAAGGTAAGAACAACTCATGGCTGTTGGCTATACCGTTATCATCTTCAAGCTCAGGGTAAGACAACAGGCGATTTTGTTGGTCAAGTGCAAACACATAGCCGCCTTGACTTTCGGTTGCTGTTTTCAAAAAGCTATCGATACTTGATAAGGCTACATCTACTGTCGATACGCCAATAAACTTGTGATTTGACCACATAGGTACAGATGCGGTCAGCATGGCATTATTTGTATAGGGATCGACATAGGATTTTGACCAATAAGTAGTATCAGTCGGGTAATACCTTGCAGGTAGATACCAATCTGCTTCAAAGTACGTTGAAGTGGACTTATCGTTATAGTCGTCCACTTTCATTAATTGGCCGCTATTATTTCTAGACCAAAAATAACTATTCTTCTGTTTTGCTGAATTAAAACTATATGGCTCGGGCCAAATACCACCGCCAAGCAGCACATGTTGTTGGTCTGATTGTTCTAGTATTGCAGGCACTATAGTATCAAGTTGAAAGGGGGAGCTTTGATAGCTCTCTCCCACAGCGCCTAAAGATACTGCAAGGTTTTCGATACGATTGGTTTTTTGTTGTAATTTAGCAATTATCGTATTGCCAAGGTTGATGCTTAAGGATGTTTGGTTGTCGATTAATCTATCTTGTTCGATAGATTTAATGAACCAGATACTTGCAATAATAATGACCGCTGCAACAAACAGTTGAATGAACATAAACTGTATAGGCAAGCTTGAGCGCCAGTTTGTCAATTCTTGGGTCTCCCACAGATAAATAGCTTAATCAAATGTTTACTCTATGCTGTTGTCGGTCTTGATATGGTTTGAAGCGTTAAAGCGCTATTTCAGGGTCAATTTGATGCCTCGAGGTAACCATCAAATAAGTATACAATTCTTGTTATTTTTTTGTAAAACAAACTTTGCCAAAGATACATAAAGAGACAATTTACACATGTTTGCAAAAGGACTGCCATTGCTAGTGTTTATTTTCAATGGTGGCTAACAACTAAGTGACTTCGTGATAGTTTTGCTTAAGCTGTGCGAACAGTCTTTGCTGTGACAGTAAAGACGAATGGGCACTCGATGGAGTTTGAGATTGTGAGCTGATGGTGTGTTAGATCACCAGCAGCAGAAATTGATTGAATCGCTACAATTTCAGCTACAAGGCAGAGAATAGAAAAAAGCAGCCTAAGCTGCTTTTTTTGAGAGGCTAAATTGTTAGCTAAATTTTCAGGCCAATTAGCAATTGATCGAGTTGTTCTGTTGTCGCGTGCAGTTCATCACATCCTGATACCGACTGATTAGCAGATTGTTCAACATGCTGTGATTGACTGCGAATATCCATTAAATTGGTTGCGATTTCATTGGCGACTGCTGATTGCTCTTCTGCAGAAGTCGCAATTAACACGCTCATTTCATATACTTTCGCGCTATGGTGAGCAATCCCTTCTAAATCTTTACCCGTATCGAGTACATGCTTTTTGCCTTCTTCTGCTTTGTCTACTGTACGGCTCATAACGAGCTTTAAGTTACGGGCTCCTGATTGTAATGCTTCAATCATGGTTTTAATTTCAACTGTTGCGGCTTGAGTGCGTCCGGCTAAGGTACGAACTTCATCTGCTACGACAGCAAAACCACGTCCTTGTTCTCCGGCCCTTGCAGCTTCAATGGCCGCATTTAAAGCGAGTAGGTTTGTTTGCTCTGAAATCGCATTAATTGTGGTCACGACTTCGTCAATTTTAGCGGCATTATCGTTAAGATGGTTTACTGCTTCAGATGCATCAGCGATTTCATTTGAAAGACCGCCGATTGCATCGACGGTAATAGCGATATCTCGAGAGCCGGCATCAACTTGTACGTTTGCTTCCTGAGTTTCCGTTGATGATAGCTCAGCATTACGAGCCACTTCGGTTACTGCTGCGGTCATTTGCTCCATTGCTGTGGCTAATGAGTCGATATGCTGGCGCTGGTCAACCGCTAAAGATTGTCCCTCTTTTGCGGTATTTCTAAACTCTTGTACAACATTGCGTATTTGGTGATTGGCGTTGGTCATTTCGCTAACCAATTTATGCTGCCGCTCAACAAGCGTGTCGATGCTTATGGCTAAAACGCTGAATTCATCTTTAACCTCAAAGAAGTTTAGGCGTCCGGTTAAATCGCCATCAGCTGCCTTTTTTAGCGCCATAACATTGGTGTACAACGCGCCACCAACAAAGGTTGAAATATAATAGCTGCTAATAAGAATGATACCAATTAACAAGGTTAAAATGAGGTATGTCATATACTCATTATGGGCTTGGTTCTGTTGCGCTGAAGTGAGCTTGGTGATGAGGCCGTTATTGCCTATGCGACTTGTATTTTCAACACTCTCTCCTAAAACTTGCGTTTCGCCGCCGTGACTTGCAATGCTAGTTAATTGACGTGGCGCAGACTGCTGATGACTGACGCTTACTGTACCTTGCAGCGCTTTTAAGAAAGCTTGCTGCTGATCTTGAGGCACAAATTGATATGCAGTATTGAGGGTGCTATTTAACGTTTGGTTAAAATTCTCGGTTTGGGTAATCTGGCTTGTAAGTAAGTTTTGTTTGTAATTAGCGTTAAGTAACACCGCTAAGCTTAGTAATGTAACAATAGGGACGATAGCTAAAACAGCAAATTTAGCCCTAAGTGTCATGTGAATAAGGTATTTATCGACCCAGCGGAACTTAACTTCTTTCATAATGTTCTCTTATTAAAATCACAGCCTATTTTAGTTATCGGACATTGTAGAGGTTTCTTAAACAATTTTTCACAAGCTTGAACTGTACGACTCATTTTTAAACAGTTGCTTGGTTAACATATTGAATATAAAGATATCTGTATTCATAGTTGATATAACTGTTTGGTGTTAAATTTAATCTTTTTGTGGTTTTTTCAAGCGATTGATCTTGGGCTGATGAATTGTTGGCCTGATTTTATTTGCAGCTTAGGTTGAAAATCGATTGCAATGCCTTGTATAAGGACTAAACAAAATAGGCAGTTAGCAACAAAAAAGCTGAATTAGTCCTAGTCAAATCTAGCTGTCTAACGTAAAATTTTAGTCTTTTTCTATTTTCACAAAGAAAATACGTTAGCCCAAAAGTCGTAGGTCGAAGACTTACTTGCACTGGAAGAGATGATGTCACAGTTAACAGAGATCGTAGAACAGGCTTTAGCCGCCATCGAAGGAGCTACAGATTTAAAAGCTCTCGATGACCTCCGTGTCGATTACCTTGGTAAAAAAGGTCAAATCACCGACATGATGAAAATGATGGGTAAACTTCCTCCTGAAGAGAAGCCTGCTTTTGGTCAAGCAGTGAACCAAGCGAAGCAAACGGTTCAAAAGCAGCTTTCTATTCGCATTGATGGCCTAAAGGCGGCTGAGCTAGAAGCGCAGCTTAAAGCTGAAAGCATCGATGTGAGTTTACCTGGTCGTCGTATCGAAAACGGCGGTTTGCACCCAGTTACGCGCACAATTGAGCGCATTGAAGCATTCTTTGGTGAGTTAGGTTTTGTTGTTAAAGACGGCCCAGAAATCGAAGATGACTTTCATAACTTTGATGCATTAAACATCTCTGAACATCATCCAGCTCGTGCTGATCATGACACTTTCTATTTTAACCCTAAAGTGATGCTACGTACGCAAACTTCAGGTGTGCAGATCCGTACGATGGAACACGAAAAGCCGCCGTTACGTATTATTTCTCCAGGCCGTGTTTACCGTAATGATTACGACCAAACTCATACACCTATGTTCCATCAGGTTGAAGGCTTATTGGTTGCTGAAAACGTTAACTTTGCTGAGCTAAAAGGCATTTTGCACGACTTCTTACGCAACTTTTTTGAAGAAGATTTACAAGTGCGTTTCCGTCCATCTTATTTCCCGTTTACCGAACCTTCAGCAGAAGTGGACGTGATGGGTAAAAACGGTAAGTGGTTAGAAGTACTTGGTTGCGGCATGGTGCATCCAAATGTACTGCGTAGTGTTGGTATTGACCCAGAGAAATACTCAGGTTTTGCCTTCGGTATGGGGGTTGAGCGTTTATCTATGCTTCGTTACGGCGTTAACGATTTACGTTCATTCTTTGAAAACGACCTACGCTTCTTGAAGCAATTTAAATAAACGGAGCTGTAATAGCATGAAATTTAGCGAATCTTGGCTTCGTGAGTGGGTTAATCCAAGTGTTAGCCGCGAAGAATTATCACACCAAATCACTATGGCGGGTCTTGAAGTTGATGGCGTTGAGCCAGTAGCTGCAGACTTTAGCGGCGTGATTGTTGGTGAAGTGGTTGAATGTGGTCAGCACCCAGATGCTGACAAACTACGCGTGACTAAAATCAATGTTGGCGGTGAAGAGCTTATCGACATCGTTTGTGGCGCTGCAAACTGTCGTTTAGGCCTTAAAGTTGCTGTTGCTATGGTCGGTGCTGTACTGCCTGGTGATTTCAAAATTAAGAAAGCTAAACTGCGCGGTCAGCCTTCATTTGGCATGTTGTGTTCGTTTGGCGAGCTAGGTGTGGATATCGAAAGCGATGGCATCATTGAATTGCCATTAGATGCACCTGTGGGCCAAGACGTACGTGAGTACTTAGATCTAAACGACGCTGTCATCGACGTTGATTTAACGGCTAACCGTGCAGATTGTTTAGGTATGGCTGGTCTTGCTCGTGAAGTGGGCGTTCTTAACCGTCAAGCGGTTACAGAGCCTACTTGGGAAGCTGTATCGGCAACTATCGCTGATGAAGTGAGTATTGATGTTCAAGAGCCACAAGAGTGTGGTCGTTACTTGGGCCGTGTGATTAAAAATGTCAACGTTAAAGCGGAAACACCACTATGGATGCAAGAAAAACTGCGCCGTAGCGGTATTCGCTCTATCGACCCCATTGTTGACATCACTAACTACGTATTAGTTGAATTCGGTCAACCAATGCACGCTTTTGACTTAGCGAAGTTAGATGGTGGTATTCAAGTTCGTAAGCCTAACGGCGAAGAAAAGCTCACTTTACTTGATGGTAATGAAATCACCATTCCTGCAGATATGTTGATTATTGCAGATCAGGCTAAGCCATTAGCCCTTGCTGGTGTATTTGGTGGTGAATATAGCGGTGTAACTGCTGAGACAACAGATATTCTTCTAGAATGTGCATTCTTCGCACCTTTAGCTATCTTAGGTAAAGCGCGTAAGATTGGTCTGCATACTGATTCATCGCACCGCTTTGAGCGTGGTGTAGACCCAGAGCTGCAACAAAAAGTGATGGATCGTGCAAGCCGCCTTGTACTTGATATTTGTGGTGGTGAAGCCGGTCCAGTTGTTGAAGTTAAGTCTGACGAACACTTACCAAAGCCTGCACAAATCCTATTACGTCGCAGCAAGCTTGATAAGACGCTAGGCCATCACATTGAAGATAACGATGTGACTGAAATCCTAGAGCGTTTAGGCTTTACTGTTGCAGTGAGTGAAGGGCTGTGGAATGTCACCACAGCCACTTACCGCTTCGATATGGCAATTGAAGAAGATTTAATCGAAGAAGTTGCCCGTATTTACGGTTACAACAATATTCCAAATATTGCGCCGGTTGCGCAATTAAGTATGTCTGATCATAAAGAATCAAACATTAACATCAAGCGCGTGCGCAGTATGTTGGTTGCTCGTGGATTCCAAGAAGCGGTGACTTATAGCTTTGTTGATCCTAAGCAGCAAGAGTTGATTCATCCAGGTGCAGAAGCAATGATCCTACCGAATCCTATTTCGGTAGAGATGTCAGCAATGCGTCTGTCTATGTTTACCGGTCTATTGACAGCTGTGGGTTATAACCAAAGCCGTCAACAAAACCGTGTCAGACTATTTGAAACAGGTTTACGTTTTGTACCAAATGAAGCTGCAGAGTCAGGTGTGTCACAACAGCCTATGCTTGCTGCAGTTATTGCGGGTAATCAAAACGATGAGCATTGGACAATGGAGTCAAAAACAGTTGATTTCTTTGACCTGAAAGGTGACTTAGAAGCGGTCATCGGTTTAACCGCAGCTGACACTGAATTTAGTTTCAGAGCTGCAACTCATCCAGCTTTACATCCGGGGCAATGCGCTGAAATCTTAAGAGATGATCGCGTAATTGGTATCATAGGTACGGTTCATCCGAGCCTAGAAAAGCCATTTGGCCTAAACGGAAAAACAATTATTTTCGAGCTAGAATTAGACGCTTTATTGCATGCTAATTTGCCGCTAGCCCAGACTGTATCTAAGTTTCCAGCAAACCGTCGTGATATCGCCATCGTTGTAGATGACGCTATTTCAGCCGATGATGTTGTAAAATTGATAAGAAAAGTTGGCGAAAATCAGTTGGTTGGCATAAACTTGTTCGATGTATACCGAGGTAAAGGTGTAGAGGAAGGCAAAAAGAGCCTTGCAATAGCACTCTTATTACAAGATAACGCTCGTACTCTGGAAGAGAAAGAGATCGCAGAGATGGTAGATGTAGTGGTTTCTGCTCTGAAGGACGAGTTCAACGCATCGTTGAGGGACTAAAAGTATGGCACTTACCAAAGCCGAAATGGCAGAACATCTTTTTGAAACGCTAGGTATCAACAAGAGAGTAGCGAAAGAGATGGTAGAGACGTTTTTCGAAGAAATTCGTCAAGCTCTTGAAAGTGGTGAGCAGGTCAAGCTATCTGGCTTTGGCAACTTTGACCTGAGGGACAAGAATCAAAGACCGGGAAGGAACCCAAAGACGGGAGAAGATATCCCAATTTCGGCACGTCGTGTTGTGACGTTCCGACCAGGACAGAAGCTGAAAAGCCGTGTCGAAGAGGCTAACGCAAAGAAGTAATTGCTTTAGTGTCGTAATGAAGAGGCCACTCAATAGAGTGGCTTTTTCTGTTGTTAACTTGCAGTAGAGGTTTGCTTTTGTCTAGAAAGCCAAAGTATTTTGACCGACGTTTTAATGTTAGCTTGTTACACCCTAAATACTGGCTAACTTGGGTCGCGATTTTAGTGCTGGTGGTATTTGGTCTAATGCCTGCGTGGCTGCGTGATCCAATAGCCAAAGTGTTAGCAAAGTTAGTGATGAAGATAGCGACGAAACCTATCAAGGTTGCGCGAGCTAATTTAACAACTTGTTTTCCTGAAAAATCTAAAGATGAAATCGACGCGTTAGTTAAAGATAACGTTGAAAATTTCGTCATGATCCTCTTGGCACAATCAGAACTGATGCTCAAATCTCGTAAGCATATGAGGCGCAGAGTTCAGTTACATGGTTATGAGCATGTTGAGCAAGCCAGAGCCGCCGGGCAACCGGTAATTTTTATCATGCCGCATGTTTGGGGCATTGAATATGCAGGCTTACGTTTAAACTTAGATCTGCCTATGGTTTCAATGGCTAAAGCGCATAAAAACGGTTTATTTAACTGGTTTAATAATCGCATGCGCAGTTCGCAAGGCGGTAACATATATATGCGTGAAGCGGGTATTCGTGCTTTGCTAAGTGAGCTAAAGCAAGATAACAGCTTTTTTTATTTACCAGATGAAGACTTAGGCCGCGATAAAAGCGTATTTGCGCCATTTTTAGGGACAACTAAAGCGACATTACCTGTGGTTGGGCGTTTAGCTCAAGCGGGCAATGCGCAAGTAATGCCGGTGAAAATTGGCTATGATCAAGCAAAACGTCATTTTGATTTAACCGTGATGCCAGCGATTGATCCTGAAACTATGCAGGGCAAAGAGAATGAAGCGATTGCGCTAAACAAAGCGGTAGAGCAGGTGATTTTAGCTTACCCAGAGCAATATATGTGGTTCTTACGGGTGTTAAAGACTCGCCCAGAGGGTGAGCCATCTATTTATCATTAAGCTTCTGCGGCGCGATTAGAATCCTCAGTGCCATAGAGAAGTAACAAAAAAGCCGCAATCTTGATTGCGGCTTTTTATTGAGCATTAGCGCTAGGTAACTAAACGATCAACTGGTACTCATCACGCAAGATATCGATGATCTCTTGTTTTGGGTTCTCGCTGATGGTTAGCTTTTCACCAATGATTTTCTCTGCAATACCGACATAGGTATTAGAGATATCCATCATTACTGATTCTGGTAGCTTATTGTCTGCAGCTAGGGCGAAACGTTCTTCCATGCGGTTCTTGTTTAGCAAGATATCTGGATCCGGGAAGTGGTTTAATAACCATTGACGGAAACCTTCTTTAGACTGCTCGATGATTTTGCCATCACGGTGCGATGAGCCGTCCCAAATACGAGAGCTATCAGGAGTACCAACTTCATCCATATAGATAAGCTTTTCGTTGCCAGCAGCATCATTGACGTAGCCAAATTCAAACTTAGTATCAACGAAAATCTGATCGTGTTGCGCTAAAGCGTCGCTGATCACGTCGAAACCTTCTTTCAACAGCTTTTCGTATAGGTCAATATCAGCAAGACTACTAAAGTTGAATCCATCAACATGGCGCTCAATGTCGCTGCGTGATACGTTAACATCATCCGCTTCAGGTACGCCTTCAAGCCCTGTTAATACACCTTTGGTTGAAGGAGTGATTAATAGTTCAGGAAGCTTTTGATCTTTTTCTAAGCCCTCAGGAATAGTAATACCACAGAACTCGCGCTCACCTTTAGTGTAAGAGCGCCACATAGAACCGGTAATATATTGACGAGCAATTGCTTCAATCATTACAGGACGGGCTTTCTGTACAATCCAAACTAACGGATGTGGGATATCTAAAATATGGCTGTCGGCTAAACCTTTTTCTTTAAAAAGCTTGAACCAGTGGTTAGAAATAGCGTTTAACGCGGTTCCTTTACCTGGTACGCCATTAAGACCGTTTTCACCTTGCCATACACAGTCAAATGCTGAAATACGGTCGCTGATCACCATAATTGCAAGTGGAGCATCGGCAGGGACATCGTAACCTTTGTCTTTAATTAACCGAGCACTATCTTCTTCGGTTAACCAGTAAACACTGCGAACTTTACCTGAATGTACAGGCTTGTTAGTACGAATTGGAAGGTTGTCATTTACGACTAAAACTTTATCTGCAAGATTCATAGGGCACACTTTTATTATTGAGAAGCTTAATTTTAGTGGCGCAGATTGTAACAGAAGATCTAGAGCGCAACACCCTAGCAATAACAGTTTTATACAATTTAAAAACAGTGTTTTCTATTGTGTAAAATGGCCATTAATCATGACGCGAAATTGATATATTCTGCTGGGAAAGGCTATTGATACCGAGTAATTATCGCTTCAAGTTTTCCAGTGGCTTTCATAATAACAATTTGATCATCAATCCAGTCTATCATTGCTTGGTCGACATCATCACCATAGGCGAGATGAATGTTCAGTGATGGGGTGATATGAGCAATGTCTGTGTATTTAAATGCACTTTGGTCAATATTGTGCTGTTTGATGGCATAGCGTATGCGGCTTTCCATCTCTATGAACACATCGCCTCGGCTATTTTTTAAGGCATTTAATGCGCTTTGATGGCTATTTGACTCAACTTTATTAATCTTGCCGCTTGCGATATAAGGCGTGAGTCCCGGGTAATCAAAGCCTTTCAGGAGAATGACTCGTTTACCTAACAAATCGTTGATGCTTGCATAATGCTGAGTATCATTGTTTCTTTGTACTAAAAGGTGGCTAGCGCGAAATAATGCTTGTTTAGATAAGCGGTCATTTTGATCTCTAATGCCGGTATTCTTGCGCCATAACGGTGAGCCGTAGCTAATCCAGTTTGTGTAGGTTTGCTTTTCTATTTCGTGCGCATAGCGCTTGTATGGCATGACATGGGTGGTAAATGTAAACGGCTTTTTGCTAGCGAGTTGGTTAATGACGTCACTAATAATTCCTGAGTTAAATTGATGGTCAGCAGTATTGATTTGAAACGGCTCTGCCTGATTAGCAATCATTAAATAGGTGAGGTGATGTGCTCTTGCCTGCAGCGACATAATACACAGAAGCAAGATTGTAATATTAATGAAGCTATTGATGAGTTTCATATTGATATCACTAATTTTAATTGAACATGAGTAAAAATGAGTTACTGAATGATAGCGCTAACTCATGAATAAAAAGTACTTACTAAAAACTATGCTTAAAAATGACCATGCAATTTAAAATGCAAATTTATGCTAGCGTATTGTTTAGGTAAATGCACTTGTTTTTTAAAGAGTAATTTTGTAGGAAACTTTATGTGTCAGTAGTTTTTTTTATCGCTTTTTGTTTGAATATTGAAGTATAAACTAGTGAAGTTCGCTATTTTTCTAGGTCTTGATAGATGATATTCACAGTTATTTGGATAAGAGCCTTATAAGACAATCCAATAGATTAATGGACGGTATTGTCGCGGTTGATTGTATATAACGGCATTAGTCGCGAACTATTTGAGATGGGTATTATGCATAGTTAAGCAAATAGTGCTTTGCTTAACTATGCATGAGTTTAATTGAGTATGAGTTTAACTAGGCATGAGCTTTACTACATACTGAGTTTAGTCATTGGCAGTTTTACCTAACCTAATAACTATTACCCAAAATTGTGGGCTGATAGCTGCCTTGGACTAGCCGGTAAAGGCTCATTTAGTTTGGTTATGTCTTTTCATCAAGTTAAGGTTAATGTCTTGCATGCTCAGTAGCTGATCTTCTAGTAAAACCAATAAGTGATAGATAAGATCAGAGGCTTCATCGATGAGCTCTGCTTTGTCATTCGTGGCCGCAGCAAGAGCGGTTTCTAAACCTTCCTCACCAACTTTTTGTGCGATTCGCTTAGTTCCGCGTTCGAATAGCTGTGCTGTATAGCTAGAGCTTGCATCTTGACCTTTACGCTCTCGTATGAGTGTGCTGAGGTTATCAATAAAACTGTGAGCATTGCCGTCAGCCCAACAGCTTTCAGTGCCTTTGTGGCAAGTCGGTCCGTTAGGGAGCACTTGCACTAATAAGCTATCATTATCACAGTCTTTATCGATAGCCACTAAGTTTAAGGTATTGCCGGATGACTCACCTTTAGTCCAAAGTCTTTGCTTACTGCGACTGTAAAACGTTACTTGTTTGCTTGATAAGGTTTTATCTAATGCAGCTTGATCCATATAGCCTAACATCAGCACCTTACCAGTTAGGTGGTTTTGTACTATAGCTGGGATTAACCCACCTGTTTTATCCCAATCAAGCTGACTGACTATCTCGGCATCGCGATTTATTTGTTGCGTATATGTGCTCATATTTGTTCCTTAAATTTTGTAAACGCTTCAGTTAAATGCGAACAGCAATATTGTTATTTCTGAGGTAGCGCTTTAGATCTTGTATGTCGATAATACCTTTGTGAAACACACTAGCTGCAAGAGCAGCGTCGACATTTGCCTTAGCGAAAACATCTTTAAAGTGCTCCATTGTGCCGGCTCCGCCGGAAGCGATTAACGGTACATCACATATGGCTCGTATCATAGATAATTGCTTAATGTCATAGCCTTGCCTTACACCATCTTGGTTCATAACATTAAGTACAATTTCACCGCAGCCTTGTTTTTGCACTTCTTCAACCCAGTCTTGGGTGTACCATTGAGTGTCTTTAGTTGCTGCTTCATCACCAGTAAATTGCTTGACTTTGTAGCTGTTTGTCGCCGCGTCATAATAAGAGTCAATACCTATTACAATGCACTGGCGGCCAAACTCATCTTGTAAGCGGGCAATCAGGCTTGGATCGGATAGCGCTGGTGAATTAATCGAGATTTTATCAGCACCAAACGCCAGCTTTTCTCGTGCTTGTTCTATGCTTCTTATGCCACCTGCGACACAAAATGGAATATCAATTCGTTCGGCCACGCGACTTACCCAGGATTTATCTATCACTCTATCGTGAGCGCTAGCGGTAATGTCATAAAACACTAATTCATCAGCACATTCTTCTGCATAGCGCTGGGCGAGGGGAACGATATCACCTACGATCTCGTGATTACGAAATTGCACACCTTTAACCACTTTGGCGTCTTTTACATCAAGGCAAGGGACTATGCGTTTGGCCAGCATGAGATTGCCTCCTCAACATTGAATTGATTAATCAAGAGCGCTTTGCCGATGATAATGCCGCTGGCGCCACTTTGTTTTACTGCGTTAACATCATCTAAGGTGGCAATGCCACCAGAAGCTTGCCATAAGATCTCTGGGTAGCACTCTGCGATTTCTTGATATAACTGATTATTCGCACCTTGAAGCGTGCCATCTCGGCTAATATCTGTGACTAGCGCGTGTTTTAGGCCAACTGACTTAAACTCCTCAACTAATGACTCTAAGCTTTTACCCCCGCCAGTTTGCCAGCCTGATACCGCGACAATTTTCTCTCCTTGCTCATTGATATTGACATCAAGAGCAAGACAGATGGCATCGGCGCCATATTTTTCAAACCAGCTTTTGACTAACTGCGGCTCTTTTACGGCCAATGAGCCAATGACCACGCGACTAACACCAATTTCTAATAACTCATTTAGCTGAGTTTCAGTGCGAACTCCACCACCAACTTGAATAGGCGTGTCTAACTTACTCACTAGGTTAGCAATAAGTTCCGTTTGTCTTTTCGTTGGGTCCTTTGCACCGGTAAGGTCAACAATATGCAGTAACTTTGCACCTTGTGCTTGGTATGACTTTAGTTGCTCAAGTGGACTGAGGCTAAATGTGGTTTGTTGTGCATAGTCACCTTGATACAGGCGAACGACTTGTCCATCGATGAGATCGATTGCTGGAATAATCATAGTAAATCCTTATTAACAGGCATCGCCGCAGTTGCCGCAAAGGTGTCTTTCGTCATATTGAGGAAGTTTTTAAGCATGGTCGCGCCTGCTTGACTACTTTTTTCAGGGTGGAACTGCAAACCGATAAAGTTATCTTTTGCGATGGCGGCACTAAAGCCTTCACCGTGCTCTGCCGCAGCAATAGTGAACTCGCTTATCGGGGCACGATAACTGTGAACAAAGTACACGTAGCTGCCCTGAGAGACGCCGTTAAAAATAGGGTGTGCTGAAGGGGTTATTTGATTCCAGCCCATGTGAGGTTGCGGTAAGCCTTTACTATCGAGCAGCTCAATTTCTGTGTCGATAATCCCTAAACACTGACAATCTTGTGTTGAATTGCCGCGCTCTTTTGATGAGCGAGTTAGCATTTGCATACCTAAACACACACCAAGTACAGGTTGCTTGAGTGACGGTATGATCTCGATGAGGCCTTTGCTTTGTAATGCTGTCATTGCAGCTTTGGCTGTACCTACACCGGGTAAAATAACTCTTTCAGCGCTTTTGATAAGCTCAATGTCATCACTAACAAATAAGCACTCTCGCTCAAGATCTGTCATTAATCGTTCAACTGCATAGCGTACAGAGCTTAAATTGGCACAACCAGTATCAATAATGACGGTATTACCTACGATTGCAGTTCGAGCCGGATCTGTCGTTATTTGGTTCATAGCACCCCTTTACTTGACGGCAATGCGTCCCCTTCAATTTTTACTGCTTGTCTTAATGTACGGCCAAGCACCTTAAATAGACTTTCTACTTTGTGATGATCATTATCGCCTTGGGTGCTGATATGCAGGGTGCAGCGAAGGCCATCAGCAAATGAACGGAAAAAGTGTGGCACCATTTCAGTGGCCATTTGGCCAACGAGTTCACGTTCAAAGTTGCCATCAAACTTAATAAATGGCCGCCCAGATAAGTCTAATAGACAGCTTGCGCTGGCTTCATCCATAGGGATCGCTTGTTCAAACGCATTGCCAAATCGGGCAATACCACGCTTATCGCCTAGGGCTTGACGCAGTGCATCACCAATTGCTAATGCGGTATCTTCAACGCTGTGGTGGTCATCGATTTCAAGGTCACCATCAACCTTAACATCCATCTTAAAATTACCGTGGGTGGAGATCTGCTCTAACATGTGGTCGAAAAAACCTATGCCAGTAGCGATCTGACCTTTGTCACTTGAGTCCAAGTCTACAGTGACACAAATATCTGTTTCTTTAGTGGTACGAACTACGCTAGCGCTGCGATTTTTATTGAGTAGTTTGGCGGCAATGGCGTTCCAGTTCAGGGTTTCAGGGTTATATTGCAGGCCTTCGATCCCCATTGCGTCGGCAAGCCCCATATCTGTTTCACGATCGCCAATGACTGCAGACTGAGTAAAATCAATCTTTCCAGATGTCAGGTACTCTTTTACCAGTCCCAGTTTAGGTTTACGGCAACTGCAATTTTCATCATCAAAGTGAGGACAAATAAGCACATCATCAAACAGTACGCCCTGGCTGTTAAAGATCTGCATCATCATGTTTTGTGGTGCATCAAAATCATTTTTGGGAAACGAAGGAGTGCCAAGGCCATCTTGATTGCTGACCATAACTAAACGATAACCAGCGTTTTGTAGCTTTAATAACGTAGGGATCACGTTTGGTTCAAATACCAATTTGGCTAAGCTATCGACCTGTTTATCGGTAATAGGCTCTTCGATTAATGTGCCATCACGGTCGATAAATAAAATTTTCTGTTTCATTTTAGGTATACCTTTCAGACTGTAGCTTATTAATTTTAAGTATTTGTTATTTAATGTTTTTCTATTTAGTTTGGCTTAATAGGTCAATTAAATAGTCAGTTTGTGCCTTATTGGTAAAGCTAAAGCGGATGGCTTGGCTAAGGCGTGGATCACTATAAGCGCGAGCAATGACGCCTGCGGCAGTTAACTTTTGCTGAACAGCGGCTACATCGTCAAATTCTGCTAGTACATAATTGCCATAAGGGGTAACGACCTTGGCACCATATTGACGTAGTGCGTCGGCTAAACGTGCTCCTTGTGACTTCATGTCGGCAACTTGTTTCCCCATGGTTAATAGCCCTTGTTGACTCAGGGCATTAACGGCAACTTCGCTGACCGGAAGGGGAACCGGGTAGGGCGCAATAACGCGCATACACATCTCGATAATATCCGGGTTTGCCAGCAGAAATCCGCAGCGCGCACCAGCTAGGGCAAAGGCTTTAGACAGGGTACGCAGCACGACTAGATTATTAGTACTAGCGACCAAGTCGGCGACACTGTACTCTGGGCTAAATTCGATATAAGCCTCATCAACCACCACAATGGCATCGCGACAGCGGTTAATCACTTCAACAATCCGCTCTCTAGGGATCACACTCCCGGTAGGGTTATTCGGGTTGCAGATGAAAATCAGTTTAGCGTCGGCAACTTGGCTAAGATAATCACTGGGTAATTGAAAATCTTCTGTGAGCAATAGCGCTTTTACCTCAACATTAAAGGTTTTAGCGCTGATAGCATACATGCCGTATGTGGGCCCGAAGGTGGCAATGCTATCAGTAGCAGCAATGCAAAAGGTTCTAATAAGTAGCTCAATAGCTTCATCTGCACCGCGGCTACTAATAATGCACTCTTTTGCTACGCCGCTATATTGGCTATAAGCGTTGATTAACTCCGGCGGCTGACATTCAGGATAGCGATTTAAGTTGTCTATCTCACTGTTATTAAACGGTGATTCATTGGCATTGATCCAAATATCTCCTTGACCACCAATGCGCCGTGCGGATTGATAAACTTGCAGTTCAAGTAATTCAGGTCTAGCCAAACGTTGAGCAAGATTTGATTGAGTATTGCTAGTTAGCTTGCTGTTTTCCATCACGCTTCCACCTTGCTTGCTTTTTGCTCGTTTTGCTCGTCAGTTGCAGGCTCGCTGGCAGTTAAACTGGCCAACCTAATCGCGACTGCATTCTTATGCGCGTCAAGCTGCTCAGCACTTGCTAGGGTCATCACGCATTGGCCTAAGTTTTTTAAGCCATCTGCGCTGAGTTCTTGTACGGTAAAACGGCGACTAAAATCAGCCAGCGATAAGCTAGACACGGTTTTACTGTATCCGTAGGTCGGTAGGACGTGATTGGTACCAGAAGCATAATCGCCGACAGACTCAGGGGTGTAAGCCCCTAGAAACACTGAGCCTGCTGCGCGGATCTTCGGCAAAATATCTCGTGGTTGCTCTGTCTGGATGATTAAGTGTTCAGGCCCATATTGATTCGACACCCTTGCAGCACTATCCATATCTTCGACAATGATAGTGCGGCTGCACTCAAGAGCTTGTTTAGCCGTTTGTGCTCGAGACAGTTTGCCGAGTTGATCATTAAGTGCTTGGTTGACTTCCTCCGCTAATTTAATGCAATCAGTAACAAGCATCACTTGCGAGTCTGCGCCGTGTTCAGCTTGGGACAAGAGATCGGCTGCAACGAAGCTTGGATTTGCTTGTTTATCTGCGATGACAAGTACTTCTGACGGTCCCGCTGGCATATCAATACTGACAGTGCAGCGGTTATCTTGGCTTACCGCGCGCTTAGCTTCGGTTACAAAGCGATTTCCTGGGCCAAATATTTTGTCAACCTGAGGCACAGTTTGCGTACCAAAGGCGAGTGCTGCAATCGCTTGTGCCCCACCAACTTGATAAATCTCTTCAATACCGCATTCTGTTGCAGCGTAAATTATCGCATCATTAATTGGCGGTGGACTGAGCAACACTCGTTTACTGCAGCCAGCAATTTTTGCAGGGGTGGCAAGCATCAGTACCGTTGAAATAAGAGGCGCGGTACCGCCTGGAATATAAAGGCCAACGCGCTCAATGGGTTCACTTCTTAGCTCACAACGGATCCCTGTTTGAGTTTCTACCGCAAGGTTTGTTTGGATCTGTGCACGGTGAAAACAGTCGATATTATTTTTTGCCTGCGCAATAGCTTGCTTTAGCTCGTCCGTGACATTAGCGCAAGCTTGTGCGATTTGAGGCTTAGATAACGCAATACTGTCAAGTTCAATGCCGTCAAATTCACGGCTGAATTGGCGTAGTGCGTTATCACCATCATTAACAACGCTATTAATGATAGTTGCAACACTCTGCTCAAGGCTATTGTCGCCAATGAGCGGTGAGCGCTTTAGCGCATCTGCTTGCTCTTTTGATGAAAGTGCTTGCCAATTAAGGATCTGCATGACTTACCCCATCATTTTTTCAATAGGCATAACCAAAATAGAGCTAGCACCGAGTTGAGTGAGTTGCTCCATTGTGTCCCAGAACAGATCTTCTGTACTAACGGCGTGTATCGCGACGCGATTAGTATCATCATTGAGTGGTAACACGGTTGGATTTTCTGCTCCTGGTAGCAATGCCACGATTTGCTCAAGGGTTTCAGTTGGCGCGTGTAGTAGAATATATTTGCTTTCTTTGGCGCGAACTACGCCATTGATCCGAGACAAGATTTTATTAATTAGTGCTTGTTTTGCATCGGGCTGTGATTGAGTTGATTGAATGATGCAGGCCATTGAGCGATAGATCACTTCGGTTTCATATAGGCCATTAGCTTCTAATGTGGCACCCGTTGAAACCAGATCACAAATACCATCAGATAGACCTGCTCGTGGAGCGACCTCAACTGAGCCCTTTAACATACAGTCACGGTAGTTGATGCCTTTCTCTTGCATGTAGCGGCGTAACAAATTTGGGTATGAAGTTGCGATTCTAAGCCCTTCAAGTGATGATGCATCTTGGTAGTCAAATTCATTGGGGACAGCAAGTGATAAGCGACATGCACCAAAATCAAGCTCGCGTAACTTCACGCAGTCAGCTGGCTTACCAAGGGTTTGACGTTCAATTTGCTCCTCTTCCAAGACGTTTTCGCCAATAATACCTAGGTCAACGACCCCATCCATAACAAGCCCTGGAATATCATCATCGCGGACACGTAAGAGATCGATTGGCATGTTGTCTGAGTGAGCGATCAGGCGCTGCTCATTAACATTAAACTTAACCCCACAACTTTTTAGCAGCTTTTGTGATTCTTTTGAAAGACGCCCAGATTTTTGAATCGCGATACGTAATCTTGTTGACTCTGACATGGAATATTCCTTACTCGTTAATTTAAAAATTCTTATAAAACAAATTGTTAAGATAAAACTAAAAAACCCTTGGAATTCCTTCCAAGGGTTTTTGATATTTTTAAATCAACCGCCGGAAGGAAATAGCCCTCCGGCAGTAAGCTTCCGAAGGCTACCGCATATGGTGGTGATGATGGATAGTGTTCAAAAGCTGTGTCATGTTCTTGTCTCTCTTTGTTTATCCTGTTGGATAACATCATTGGAAATCACTGCCATAAAATGTGATTGCAGCGCTTAAGATAGGTCATTTGCTAACCTGTTATTTAAACTAATCAGTTTTAAAAATGATTGCAAGCGCTTATTTTGGCAGATGAGTAAACTTCATCTAAATGTCATTTTTGGCAGATTGAGTGGCAATCTTGCTGTGGCTTATATGAGGGTTGTTCTTAAAAATAAACAATGCTGTGTTTTACTTGTGAGCTTAAAGCGGTTGTCAGCCAAAACAAAAGTTAATTTTATGATGGTAATTAAGATAGACTTGCGCACTAAAGGTGAGGTGCTTCTTACACGTAAGCATGTTTATACAAAAGGTTCGTGACTTCTTGAACGCAAAATTAACCCAACACGTTAGCGCTGCATTTTCTAGCCAAGGTGTATTAGCTCAATCGATAACAGGTTTTAACCGCCGTGAGGTACAGGTTGAAATGGCTGAGGCTGTAGCAAATGCTATTGATAAAAAAGCCAACTTGGTCGTAGAGGCAGGCACAGGTGTGGGGAAAACCTTTGCTTATCTGATCCCCGCTTTACTGAGCGGTAAACAAGTCATTGTCAGTACCGGCAGTAAGAACCTTCAAGAGCAGTTATTTTACAAAGACTTACCTGCATTGTTGGATATGTTTGGCTTAACCCCAAAAGTGGCGTTGCTAAAGGGGCGTAATAATTATCTATGCCAGCACTTAATGGAAAAAGAGCTAGCGGGTGCCAGTTCCATGGATACGCAAGTTCTTGACGATTTGCTGCGGATTAACCAATGGGCAGGTCAAACAACAGATGGCGATATTGGTGGCTTAACCGCGGTATCAGAAAACTCCGCCGCGATCCCGTTAATCGTTAGTGCTAAAGAGACCTGTATTGGTCAACGTTGTGACTTTTATGACGAATGTTTTACTCGTAAGGCGCGCAACAAAGCAAAAGATGCACGGGTCATCGTTGTTAACCATCATCTATTTCTCGCTGACCGAATTTTAAAAGAGACGGGATTTGCCGAGCTTTTACCCGACTCTGATGTCGTGGTTTTTGATGAAGCACATCTGCTTCCTGATATTGCCGTGACTTATTTTGGTCAACAATGTGCCACGCGACAATTGGCGGACATATTTAATAAGCTGATTGAAATCTATCGGTTTCAGCTTAGAGATGCTAAGCAAATTGAGTTACTAAGTGGCCGTTGCGCAGCATTACTAAACCAATGGCAACAAGCTTTATATCAAATAGGCGATAGTGATTGGCGTCGTTTACAGTCAAATAAGGCACTTTCGATATTGTCTTGGGACTTAGTTAAAGAGATTAATGCACTGCAAAGTGTGTTAACTGGTCATGTAGGGCGCAGTGATGAACTTGATGACGCACTAGAAAAGTTGACGGTTCTTGCGAATAAACTCGAACTATTTTTCTTATGTGAGAACAATCAAGCCGCTTACACTATTGATTATGGTCATCGCTATTTGGTGCTAAGAATTGCACCTATCAATGTTGCCAACGAATGTCGCAAGCTTTTTGAGCCGAATGTTGCATGGATCTTTACTTCTGCAACCCTGCAGATCAACCGCGATCTCAGTTTGTTTACGCAACAACTGGGTTTAAATCAGTGCCAAGAGATGTTGTTACTTAGTCCATTTGACTATCAAAATAACGCATTATTTTGTGTGCCTCGGCATTTAGCCAGTGTGAATAACCATAATGCAGCATTAACTCAATTTGTTGATGTGTGTGTAAAGGCCGTCAATGCTGCAAAGGGGCGCACTTTTATTTTGTTTACCAGTCACAGAATGCTCAATGCCGTGGCGCCGCTATTGCAGCGTCGGGTGAGTTATCCATTATTGGTACAGGGACAGGCAGGTAAACAGAGCTTATTGAAGAAGTATCGCCAATTAGGCAATGCGGTATTGCTCGGTACTGGCGCATTTTGGGAAGGGGTTGACGTGCGCGGTAGGCTGCTGAGCTGTGTGATTATCGATAAACTGCCATTTATATCACCTGACGATAACTTGTTTCGCGCGCGTAGTGAGAGTATTGAGCGTGCAGGTAAAGATCCCTTTGCCGAGATCTCGTTGCCACAAGCTGTTATTACTCTTAATCAAGGTGTTGGGCGTTTGATCCGCGATGAGAAAGATAAGGGCGTACTTATTCTGTGCGACAATCGTATTGTTAATAAACCTTATGGTCAGGCATTTTTAAACTCATTACCTCCTATGGCGAGAACGCGAGATTTAAATAAAGCTACTGCGTTTTTAGAACAAATTAAGTAATGATTAGAATGGTTAAATATACTGCGCAAAGTAGTATTAGCGCCAAGATACAGCGGCGTCGATAGGTTAAGCCTTGTGAGTTAAGTAAGCTAGGAAACAGTAAAAAATTTAACGGATTGAATAGCGTTTTGTAGCTAATTATTGCAATTCCCGGTTGGCGACCTCGGTATAACATTTTAGAAAAGTAATATAAGAATCGAAACAGTAACGTTGGAAAACTGACATAGATGAGCAAAGTTAATGTCAGTTCTACTGTCATTTCATACTCTGATAAGGTTAAGTTTTGTGCTTTTTGCCAAGCTTCTTCTAAGTTATTAGAAAACCAAACTAAAATAAATGCAGTCATGATAAGCGAGAAAACAACGAACAGCATTGAATAGCGAAATAAACGAAACCAATTTATGGTGATATGTCGCATCTTTACCCCTAAAGTCGGTTTTAGTTAGAGCATAGTTTAAGCCTAGAGGAATTTTGTCTTTAAGCTTGGTTAATTTTACAGAGGTTTGTTGTTTTGCTGAGGGCTTATTGGCTAGATCGCTATTATTAGTACTTGGCTTAGGCTAAGTTGGCAAATTTGAGCTTAATTCTTTGCTTTAACTTAAGGTATAATCGCCGCATTAACTTTTGTCTTTGTCTTGCATGTTCATTGTGTACTTTTGGCAAGGGCATAGCACAAAAGCATACGTCTACAATTGTATTAGCGTTTAAACAAGGCTTGTTTGTATTGCCTTTAACGCCTGCAGGTTCTGTATGTGTAAATAGAGATTTTGGTAACCAATTAAATGACTGATACAAGTAAAAAAGCGATTTCACTGAGTATTTTAGCACTTGATACTTGCACCGAGTCTTGCTCTGCAGCGGCAAGCCATAATGGCGAAGTATACAGTGAGCAAGCTGATGCGCCTCGTGAGCATAGCCAACGTTTGTTGCCTATGGTTAAATCTGTTTTGGCTCAAGCGGATCTCAAGCTTAAAGATGTCGATGTAATTGCTTATGGTAGAGGGCCAGGCAGCTTTACCGGTATACGAATTTGTACCAGCATCACCCAAGGTTTGGCATTAGGGCAGGAGTTACCAGTGATAGGCATTTCAACACTGGCAGCGATGGCGCAATCAGCTATTGATGATGGTGCTAAGCAGGTCTTAGCAGCCATAGATGCACGTATGGGTGAGGTGTACTGGGGGCAATATATTGCTGTTGACGGTATCGCAACACTAGTGAATGACGAAGTTGTTAGTGCACCGGAGTCAATCGTATTAAGTTTAGATGTTGAGCAGTCAATTACAGCCTGTGGCACAGGTTTTGATGCTTTCCCACAACTGCTTGAGCTGAGCGATACCATGGTTATTAACGAAAAAGCTAAGTTTCCTGAAGCGAAATATATGCTAGCTTTAGCTCAAGATGGTGTTAATAAAGGCCTAAGCACAAGTGTTGATGATTTAGCACCTGTGTATCTTCGAGATACTGTTACTTGGCAAAAGTTGCCAGGTAGAGAATAAATGACGACAACGAGTGAGTAACAATAACTGACTCACTTAAAGATAGATGATGGCTTATTAATGTTAGCAATAAGCCATCAATTTATGATTAGGTGTTAGGCGACATTAAGGATGATTGAATGCAGGTTAATTCGAGTCACTTAACAACGGCTCAATCCACGACCAAAATAGACGTTAATAAGTCTATTAGCCATGTTGGCGCAAACGCTGCCGATAGTGTCGAACCGTTGCTGCCAGTTACCGCACAGTCGTTAACCATTGATGCTTACCATGAAGATGAACAGGCCCTGCAGTCCAGACTCGGTGCCCATGTTGAATACGAAAACAACACGGCAGGGCATAGGGGGGCGGTGGCTGAATACCTTCTGCATCAGCATGCTGCTAAGCGAGAGGAGATCCAGCAAATGGTGGGCATAGACACTTATGCTTAAATCTAATCAGACCCTTAATTCGTCCTCTCCTTCAGGCGCTCCCAGCCGAACTCGTTTCTTAATAGAATTATTCCTCGCGTTTATCGTCACTCGAATACCTTTTATCAGTGTGCCTTTTAAATGGCTTGAGAGCTATTTCCATGAGCTTTCACATGCTTTAGCGACCGTTTTCTCTGGTGGCGTTGTTAGTCACATTGCGCTCTTTCCTAACGGAGCTGGTTTGTGTTTTAGTCAAGGTGGCTGGCCTATGCTTATAGGTTTTGCAGGTTATTTTGGCGCAGCACTTTGGGGATATTTAATTTTCATGTTCGCCACTTGGCCAAAAGGGATCCGCTTTAGCTTTGCCGTGCTCGGTGGTGCAGTCGTACTAACAATATTATTGTGGGGACGAGATCTATTAACTGTAGCTATCCTCGTGTGTTTAGCAGTGTTGTTTTTATTACCTTTAAAGCTGCAACAAAATCGACTATTAGCGAGTTTTTTACGTGTTATGGCATTAATGATAGTCCTGAACGCACTCGCGAGTCCTATGGTATTACTGGGTCTAGAGGGACAAGGTGACGCTAACATGTTAGCCAGTGTCAGCTGGTTACCGGCATGGTTCTGGGTGGGGCTATGGTTATCAACTAGTGCGGCTATGCTATTTTTGTGCTGGCGACGAGTTGATGGCGCGGCTTTGAGGCGCGAATAAGATGGCTGTGGTTGAAAATAGTGACAATAGAATAGCAATGATATAAAAATGTAAATCTCTGTTTATATGGGTTGGTTTTTCGCTCATCGACTGCTAGGTTGATCCCTGTCATATAAGGGAGATAGACAATGAAACACACATTTATTGCGGCGAGTATCGCGCTTGTTAGTACCTGTAGTTTAGCACTTATAAGCACATCAGCTGCCGCACATAATCATCAAAATGCCAAGCTTGAGGCTGCGGTAAGCAGTGATTTTAGGCAAGCAAAAAATAGTGCCCGTGATGAATATCGCCACCCTCTGCAAACCTTGAGTTTCTTCGAGATTAAACCCACAGATACAGTAATTGAGCTTTGGCCGGGAGGCGGTTGGTATGCAGAGATCCTTGCACCATACCTAGCTAAAGAGGGTCACTATATTGCAGGCAACTTTGACACTAACCCTAGTGATGAGAAGCTTAAAAATGGTTATCGCGCTAAGTCGGGTAAAAAATTTGTAGCTTGGTTGAATAATAATCAAGCCAAGCTTGGTGAGGCAACCACTGTCACATTCGATCCTCCAACCTATTATGTGATGGGGGAAGATAATAGCGCTGATGCTGTATTAACCTTCAGAAATCTGCACAATTGGGCAATGAAAGGTTATTTAGAACCCGTATTTGAATCAGCTTATAAAGTGTTAAAGCTCGGTGGCACCTTTGGTGTTGTTGAGCACAGAGCAAACCCTGGAATGGATGTCAAAAGTGGTTATATGGAGCAGGCTGAAGTGATTAAGTTGGCTGAGAAAGCCGGCTTTACATTTGTCGGCAGTTCAGAAGTAAACGCCAATGCTAAAGATACTAAAGACTACCCTAAAGGTGTGTGGACACTACCGCCAAGATTAGCGTTAGCTGATCAAGATAAACAAAAGTATCTCGATATAGGTGAAAGCGATAGAATGACGCTTAAATTTATCAAAAAGTAATTTAAACAATGCAGTTAACCGGCGGATCCGATTATGAAATCACTTTAGAGTTACCCCATATAACCTTAGCTGGACGATTATGGGGTTCGCCGGATAAACCACTATTGTTGGCGTTGCACGGTTGGTTAGATAATGCAGATAGTTTTTTGCCGATAAGTGAACATCTGGCTGATTATCAAATTCTCGCCATTGATTGGCCGGGTCATGGTGGCTCAGAGCATCGTCCCGGCAGCTATCCATTACATTGGGTAGATTATTTATATGATTTAGATGCAGTTATCGAGCATATTTTCAATCAATTTGAGCTAAGCCCCCTTGCAATAATGGGTCATTCATTGGGAGGCATCATCGCCTCGGCCTACGCTGCCGCATTTCCAGAAAGAGTAAACAAATTAGTGCTGATTGAAGCACTGTCGCCGCTTTATGAAAGTGAGTCAAAAGCGAAAAAACGATTGCAGAATAGTTTTACAGATCATCGTCGTTATCTTGCATTCAAGACGAAGCCTGCCAGTATTTACCGTGATTTGAGTATTGCAGCTAATGCACGGCATAAATTAACGGCATTAGAGCTGCAATGGTGTGAATTATTGACTCAGCGCAATATGCAAAGCCTTGATTCTGGGGTATGCTGGCGCAGTGATCCTCGCTTAAAATTAGATTCCCCTTTAAGACTGACTTTTTCTCAAGTCGATGCCTTAATGCAAACTCACGCTGTTAATACTTTACTCATTGCTGGTAACGGAGGTTTTCCTCAGTTACGAGAAGCGATCCCAATAGCGCATCGCTGGTTTAGTCAATTACAGACTATTGAGCTTGAGGGGAACCATCACCTGCATATGGGGAATGCAGTGAATGTTGCTGACGCAATAAAACGCTTTTTAATGGCCTAAAAAAAGAGGCTAGGCTTTTTGTGTCATTTATGTGATGATAATCAAAATTTAAACGCTTGTATGATTTTTTAGCGTTAATTAAAAATATAAAGAGTAGACAGTGTTTTAGCTTGTTTATTGGCAAGCTGCTAACAACCAGCTGGGTGTTTGTAAACCGCTGGTGGCTATATTAGGAGATTTTTGTGGACCAACTTTGGATAAATAATCTACCAGAAGATGTGCCTTCTGAGATTGATGTAGAACAATACGCATCGCTTGTTGATTTGTTCGAAACTTCAGTGGCCAAACATGCGGATCAGCCAGCGTTTGTAAACATGGGCGCGGTACTCACCTATCGTAAGCTTGAAGAGCGTAGTAGAGCGTTTGCTGCTTATCTCCAAAATGAATTGAAGCTAAATAAAGGCGACCGCGTCGCGATTATGATGCCAAACCTATTACAGTATCCAATTGCACTGTTTGGTATTTTAAGAGCGGGTATGGTTGTCGTTAACGTTAACCCGTTATACACACCACGTGAGCTTAAGCATCAGCTGAATGATTCGGGTGCTAAAGCGATTGTAGTGGTATCTAATTTTGCTCATACCCTAGAAAAAGTAGTTGCAGATACACCCGTTGAAAGCGTTATTTTGACTGGACTTGGTGACTTATTAAGCGCACCTAAGCGCACAGTGGTTAACTTTGTGGTTAAGTACATCAAGAAGATGGTGCCAAAGTATCATTTGCCACAAGCAATCTCTATGCGTAAGGCTTTATCTAAAGGCCGACGTATGCAGTACGTTAAACCGACAGTAAAGAGAGACGATTTAGCCTTTTTACAATACACAGGTGGTACAACAGGCGTTTCAAAAGGCGCTATGTTAAGCCATAGCAATGTGGTCAGTAACTTACTGCAAGCAGATGCTGCTTATGGGCCTATGCTTGAGCAAGGTAAAGAGTTTGTTGTGACAGCCTTGCCGCTTTACCACATCTTTGCCTTAACGGTTAACTGCTTACTGTTTATCCATAAAGGTGCGAATAACCTATTAATTACCAACCCTCGTGATCTACCAGCATTTATTAGTGAGTTAGAGAAGCATCCATTTACTGTGTTGACTGGTGTTAATACCTTATTTAATGCGCTAGTGAATAATGAAGACTTTGGTAAGCTCAACTTTAGTGAGCTTAAGCTGTCTATTGGTGGCGGCATGGCAGTGCAACGTGCTGTAGCTGATAAGTGGCAAGGCTTAACTAAAACTCGATTACTTGAAGGTTATGGTTTAACAGAGGCTGCACCGCTTGTTACTTGTTGTCCTTATAACCTTGACGGTTACAACGGTTCAATTGGCTTTCCTGTAGCCAATACTGATATGCAAGTGCGTGACGATGAAGGTAATGTATTACCACAAGGCAGTACTGGCGAGCTATTTGCTAAAGGTCCGCAAGTCATGCTTGGATACTGGCAGCGCCCGGAAGAAACCGCTAAGGTCATTGATAAAGATGGTTATTTGGCGACAGGCGATATCGGTTACATGGATGAGCAAGGTTACTTCTTTATTGTTGACCGTAAGAAGGACATGATTTTAGTTTCTGGCTTTAACGTGTTCCCTAACGAAGTGGAAGAAGTTGTCGCTTTACATCCTAAAGTTGTTGAAGTAGCAGCAGTTGGTGTGCCACATGAGGTTTCCGGTGAGTTGGTTAAGGTATTTGTAGTTGCAAACGACAAATCTTTAACCAAAGAGGACGTGATTAAGCATTGTCGCGTGCATTTGACAGGATATAAAATTCCTAAGCTGGTAGAATTTAGGGATGAACTGCCTAAAACCAACGTAGGTAAGATCTTACGTCGGGAATTGAGAGATGAGGTTAAGCAAGCTTAATCTCAAAATCATAGTGTGGTGAATGCCACTTTGATTAGACTAAAGCCGGCAATAGCCGGCTTTTGCATATTTATGGAGTAGACAACTTTGTTAGCGTTTCAATATATTGAAGATGATGCCAGTTTAGCGGCCCTTGTAGAGCAATACCAAGCAGCTGAACTATTGGTGCTAGACACAGAATTTGTTCGTACTCGTACTTACTATGCAAGACTCGGTCTTATTCAAGCGTATGACGGTAAAACATTAGCGCTGATTGATCCGTTAGCTGTGACTAATCTTGATCTATTCTGGCAGCTTTTGAAAAATGAAAGCAGCATTAAATTACTGCACTCATGTAGTGAAGATTTAGAAGTGTTTGCACATTACGGTCAGTGCCAACCAGTCAACCTGTTTGATAGCCAGATAGCTGCGAGCTTGGCGGGTATGGGACATGGACTTGGCTATGCCAAGTTAGTTGAGCAGACATTAGGTGTCAGCTTAGACAAAGGTGAATCGCGTACAGATTGGATTAAGCGCCCATTAACTGAGGCGCAACTGAATTATGCGGCAAATGATGTGTATTACCTTTATCAGCTATACCCGCAGTTAGTACAAAAACTTAAAGATCAGGGCAGACAAGAGTGGATTAAGGAAGAAGGCGTGCGTATGACCCAAGGCCGTCTTGAATTACCTTGTCCAGAGACTGCTTACTTGAAAGTCAAAAATGCATTTCAATTAACCAGCAATCAATTAGCTGTGCTGCGAGATCTGGCAAGCTGGCGCTTAAAACGAGCCTTGCAAAAAGATTTAGCATTAGGCTTTGTTGTAAAAGATCATGCTTTGATTGGGCTTGCTAAAAAGCAGCCGAAAAACAGTAATGATTTATACAAGCTGACAGAGTTAACTGAACAAGAGAAACGTATTCACGGTAAAGAGATTTGCCGAATTATTGCTAATGTTAGCTTTGATAATCCACCTAAGCCACTTGATGTGATAGCACTTAAAACAGGCTATAAGGTTGCATTTAAAAGCATTAAAAATTGCATTACAGAGCAAGCCGAAGCACATAATATCCCGATTGAACTATTAGGCTCTAAAAAGTTTATTCATGAGTACTTAGAGTGGGTGTGGTCTGGAAAACAGGGCGAGAAGCCGCTTATTTTAACAGGCTGGCGTGAAGCTATCGTGGCAGAGCCACTTTATTCACTTAAATTGCAATAATTCAAACTAATAAAAAGCCCGCAATAGCGGGCTTTTTTGTCACTCAAGAAAATTAGTTTTTCTCTGGTAGCGTGACATTCAACTCGAGCACTGACAAGTTTTCGTCATTTTGCTCTAGCTGCACTGAGACTTGATCTGGGCCTACTTGAACATACTTACGGATCACTTCAATGATCTCTTGCTTCATTTTAGGGAAGTAGTCTGGCGCGTCGCGTTCACCACGTTGATGGGCGACAATAATTTGCAGTCGCTCTTTGGCGGTAACAGCCGTGCTGGGCTTTTTGTTTGTTTTAAAGTAATCAAGTAAAGACATATTTAGCTACCAAAAATTCGTTTTAAGAAACCTTTCTTCTCTTCCGTAAGAAATCGGAAAGGCAGTTCTTGGCCTAATAACCTTTCTACAGCATCGCTGTAGGCCATACCTGCATCGCTTTCTTGGTCGATAATAACAGGTACACCAGAGTTAGAGGCTTTTAATACGGCTTGTGACTCTGGGATCACACCGATTAATGGGATCGCTAAGATCTCTTCAACATCTTGTACACTTAGCATTTCACCGGTTGTTACACGGGCTGGCGAGTAACGCGTTAGCAGTAAGAATTCTTTAACTGGCTCTAGGCCTTCTTCTGCGCGCTTAGATTTGCTTTGTAGCATGCCTAAGATGCGGTCTGAATCGCGCACAGAGCTGACTTCAGGGTTGGTAGTGACAATCGCTATATCAGCAAAATACAGCGCCATCATAGCGCCAGTTTCGATCCCCGCTGGCGAATCACAAATAATGTATTCAAACTCTTTGGCGAGATCGTCTAATACTTTACCCACACCTTCTTTTGTTAATGCGTCTTTATCACGAGTTTGCGATGCTGGCAGCACAAATAAATTGGCTGTGCGCTTATCTTTAATTAACGCTTGGTTGAGATTTGCTTCTTCGTTAATTACGTTAACGAAGTCATACACCACTCGGCGCTCACAGCCCATGATTAAGTCTAGATTACGTAGACCAATATCAAAATCGATAACCACGGTTTTATGGCCTTTCATCGCAAGACCTGTGGCAATAGCAGCACTAGAAGTGGTTTTACCCACGCCACCTTTACCCGATGTGACAACAATAATTTGCGCCATTTATACTAATCCTTTCAATATCTGCGCTCTTACAGAGGCAATGATTCAACCGTAAGCGATTCGCCTTCTAGGCGAATACAACCGCTTGGAGCGGCTCCGTTTTGCTGAAGATTCTCAGTTAACCAATATTGACCAGCGATCGATACCAGTTCTGCTTCAATTTTTTGTGCCATGATAACTGCGTTTCTGTCGCCTGCGGCGCCAGCCATCGCTTTACCACGCAATGTACCGTAAATATGGATACTGCCATCGGCGATCACTTCAGCACCATTGCCTACTGCACCTATGATAATCAAGTCACCATTTTTAGCGTAGATTTGCTGTCCAGAACGCACATTCTGTTTAACGATTTTGGTCGTTTTAGGCAATTGTGGTTGTGAAGATGATTCTTTACCAGATTTAACAATTGCTAAGCCTATCGACTTTGCTTGTTTAGCTAATTCAGATGATGCGCTGGTGATCCCGACAATAATCAATTGACGGCTAGTTAAAATTTCTTTTAAGCCTAATAGGTCAAAATTATTGTTTTGTATAGCGCTAAGATTTACTACTAATGGTGCACCGATAAAAAATTGGGGTGCGATAGCAAGCTTAGCGTCCAACTCAGCTGCTATAACTGCCATATCATCATTATTGATATGCAGTACAGAAAGAGTAAAAGATGAGCCTTTTAATTCGAGGCTGGGTGTTTGCATTCCTGTATTGCTCTCTAGAAAAGTGTCAGCGTGATGCCGATATCCATTATATTCCTAACGGACCATGGTATAGTGTGCACCCTTAGCTGGCAAGTTGAATAGTTTGGAAATTGAGTCGTATATGATCTGTGCAGTATATAAAAGTCTTAGAAAAGCGGAAAGTTACTTGTTTGTTGAAAAACGTAATGATTTTGAGCGAGTTCCTGAAGCGTTATTGGCTATGTTTGGTGAGCCACAATTAGTCATGATGTTGCCAATTGATAAACGTGATCATTTGGGGTTTGCCGATATTACTAAAGTGAGGGCAGAGCTGAAAGAGAAAGGATTTTATTTACAGTTACCACCTCCTGTTGTTAATTTATTAGAACAACATAAAAAAGACATCGGCTATAATCCAGAATAGTATACGATTATAGCTGTTAAAGGTGTTTACAAGGATATTTATGCTTTCAGGAAAACATGCATTTGTTCTGTTCAGCTGTATTTGTTTGCTACCGTTATTTGCAACGGCACAAACGGACTCACGTGGTTCGTTTAGTGATTATGTGCAACAGCTTAAACAGGATGCTTTAGAGCAAGGCGTAAGTCAGCAGTTAGTTGATAATGTTTTTCCTAAAATTAAATTGTTTAAAAAAGCGCAGGGGCTAAAACCTATAGCATCAGCAGTCCCTGTCACCCTTGATACCTATCTTCCTCAAGCGGTTTCACCATCTAGAGTGGAATGGACACGCGCTTTATATAGTGAATATCAGTTGCAGCTTGATGCAATTGCTAAACGTTACGATGTGCAGCCGCGTTTTATCGTTGCTTTATTCGCAATTGATTCAAATTTTGGTCAGCTTAGTTCTGACTATCCTGCATTGTCGGTAACGGCATCTTTGGCTTATGCCGGTGAAAAAGAAGATTTTTATCGGCAGCAGTTCATTAATGCTTTACAGATTATTGAGCGTGACAAGCTTAATTTTGCAGAGCTTAAAAGCAATGCTAAAGGTCAACTGGGGCTGAGTCTGTTGTTACCAAGTCGCTATGCGCAATACGCCAAAGATGGAGATGATGACGGTAAAAGCCAGCCTTGGAGTAACCCTAGTGATGCATTTGCATCTATCGCATATTACCTGCAACAAAAGGGATGGCGTTCATCTCAAACTTGGGGGCGTCAGGTTAGAGTGCCAAACGCGTTTGATCTAGCGCTGATTGGTCTGGAAACCAGCAAGAGTTTTAGTGAATGGCAAAACATTGGAGTTCGTCGCTTTAATGGCAAAGATCTTCCCAATCGTGATGATATGCAAGTTTCTATGGTCATGCCGGACGGAGAAGATGGCCGTAAATACCTCGTATATGATAATTACCGTTACCTAACTGATTGGAGCAATGACAATTACTTTGCAATCAGTGTCGCTTATTTATCTGAAAAAGTTAAACAACATAAAGCAATTTGAGTCAAACCTTTGAGTTTGGGGTCTACTGCTATGTGACTGAGTGTCACTTTTATGAGCGCTCTTTTGCCATTGCATCACAAAAATCGTTAAATCCTAGGTTAAGCGCATATATACAGGCTGGGCAGCTATTGTGCATCACTGTATAATACGCGGCTAATTGATATATGGGTGAACGAGTACACATGGCATTTTGGGAAGATAAAACCTTAGCACAGATGACCACAGAAGAGTGGGAGTCATTATGTGATGGTTGCGGAAAGTGTTGTTTAAATAAGCTAATTGATGATGAGACTGAAGAGCTTTACTACACCAATGCTGCTTGCCAATTACTGGATCATAAAGCTGGCCATTGTCAGAACTATAAACATAGGTTTAAGTTTGTACCTAGCTGCACTAAAGTCACGGTCGAAAATATTGAGTCTTTGACTTGGTTACCTGACAGTTGTGCTTATCGTCGACTATTCATGGGGCGTGACTTACCGAGTTGGCACCCTTTGCGTACTGGCTCAAAGGAAGCAATGATTCTGGCGGGGATGTCGGTTGCGGGAAAAGTGACATGCGAAACAAGAGTGCGTGATATCGAGGATCATATTGTGCTTTGGCCAATGAAAGATGCGCAATAATCGTCATATCTTTAAAAAAACGCCCTATTAAATAGGGCGTTTTTTTGTTCTATACATTAGAGATAAAACATTAGGCCGATTTTTTTAACGCTGGGATCAAGAAAACCACTAAAGCAAGCAGGTAAGTCGCGAAGGCAACAATCATATATTGCCCCATGGTGACGCCCATAAACTCCCACGGAATATCGCTGCACATGCCTGTCGGCATAAATACCGATGGCAGCCACTCATGCAATTGTAACCAACTTGGGAATTCAGGTAGGTAAGAGCAGGTTGCAAATGGCGAAGGGTTAGTTTGCATATCGACCAACTCAATGGCCAATTTTAGTCCCCAAATAGCACTGATTGCCCATGTTGCTAGGCCGATGAAACGAGCAATACGCGAGCGGTGGCCGATAACGCCAATTAGTCCTGCAAAAACTAAACCAAAGACTGCTACGCGTTGATAGATGCACATCACACAGGGGCTAAGTTCCATCACGTATTGAAAGAAGAGTGCGGCTAGTTCTAGTGCCACTGCAGACATCATTAAAATGAGCCAAGCGGCACGGGAGTGAGCAAAACGGGTTAGTGCATTCAACGACAAAGTCTCCATTGCAAATAAAAAAACGCCCTATTGAATAGGGCGTTTTCTATGACTAACTATTTATAAAATAGTTCAGATAAAGCTTATCAATGTGATGATACTACACCATCTGCAGCTGCTTGAGCAGAGTGATGGATTAACATTTGTGTATCATAGAAGTATTGCGTCATCTGTTCTAGGGCGCCCAACTCAATTGCAAGCACACCAACGATAGATAAAACGATCGTGTAAGGTAGTGCCATCCACACCATTCTACCGTAAGAAAGGCGAATAAGTGGAGCAATAGCAGAGGTTAACAAGAATAGGAACGCTGCTTGACCATTAGGTGTTGCAACTGATGGTAGGTTAGTACCCGTGTTAATCGCAACCGCCAATAGGTCGAACTGATCACGAGAAATCTGGCCATTAAGCAGGGCAGCTTTTACTTCGTTAATGTAAACAGTACCTACGAATACGTTGTCACTAACCATTGAAAGTAAGCCGTTAGCAATGTAGAAAATCACTAACTGTGTGTTACCTTCAAAGCTCAATGCCCACTGGATCACTGGCGCAAACAGTTGCTGATCGATAATGACTGCAACAACCGCAAAGAATACTGCAAGTAGCGCTGTAAATGGCAAAGCTTCTTCAAATGCTTTACCTAATGCGTGTTCGTTAGTAATACCATTAAAGGCAGTTGCTAAAATGATCACAGATAGACCAATTAGACCTACAGAAGCTAAGTGCAATGCAAGACCGGCAATTAACCAAACACCAATAATAGCTTGGATTAATAGCTTAACTTTATCATGCTTAGTGCGGTTAGCATCTTCGTGTGCATCATAATCAGAAAGGATTTTATGTACAGCTTCTGGTAGTTGTTGACCGTAGCCAAATACCTTGAACTTTTCCACTAAGAAACAGGTTGTGATACCTGCAATAAATACCGGTACAGTTACTGGAGACATGCGAATAGCAAATTCTGCGAACTGCCAGTTAGCTTGCGCAGCAATAATTAGGTTTTGCGGTTCGCCCACCATAGTACAAACGCCGCCTAATGCAGTACCAACACCAGCATGCATAAGTAGGTTACGTAGGAAACCACGGAAAGACTCTAATTCTTCTTCACATAGCTGGTTTTGACCATCAGATGTGTGGTCATGGCTTTCACCAAAGCTCTTACCTGAGGCAACTTTGTGGTAGATAGAGTAGAAGCCAACAGCAACTGTGATGATAACTGCAATAACGGTTAATGCATCTAAGAATGCAGACAGGAATGCTGAAGCCATACAGAACAGTAAAGATACCGCTATTTTAGAGCGTACTTTAGTGATCATTTTGGTAAATACGAACAGAAGCAATTGCTTCATAAAGTAGATACCAGCAACCATAAATACTAATAATAGTACTACTTCTAAGTTTGCTTCAATTTCATGCAACACTTGGCTCGGCGAGGTCATACCAATCGCCACAGCTTCAATCGCTAATAAACCACCAGGTTGTAGTGGATAGCATTTTAGTGCCATAGCTAAGGTGAAGATAAACTCAACAACTAACAGCCAACCAGCCACAAACGGATTAAAATAAAATACGATTGGGTTGATCACTAAAAACGATATGATCGCGAGTTTGAACCACTTCGGTGAATTACCCAAGAAGTTGTCAAGAAACGCCCGACTCATTGTCACAGGCATGGAATCCTCTCTATTTAATATCTATATAGTTGCTAATAACAAACATTTTAATCGAATTTGCTATAAGCGATAGTTAAGCCGATGCTAAAGATAAAACCTTTTGGAAAACTTAAAAAGCCCATAATGACGAAACAGCTATCTAAATCAAAAAAATGTGATTTAAAATGAGCTGTTAGCGCAAAAAGTGACCGTTCCAACAGTTTTCTTAATATAGACCCTATCAATTGACGCGGTTTTAGTTTTCATTTTTTCCTGCTCTGGTATGATCTGTCGCAGAACAACACTAATAATTGGATAGAGTAGGCTAATGATCATCAATGCCAAAGGCCCTGCAAGTTTTGCAGAGAAGTATATTGTACGATCCATCTGGGAAAATAAGTTTCCTCCAGGCTCTATTCTCCCTGCAGAGCGAGAGCTTTCTGAGCTAATTGGCGTAACTCGCACCACATTACGTGAAGTTTTGCAGCGTTTAGCGCGCGATGGTTGGCTAACGATTCAACATGGTAAGCCAACTCGAGTGAACAACTTTTGGGAAACCTCTGGTCTTAATATTCTTGAGACGATAGCAGAGCTTAACCCTGAAGGTTTCCCTGAACTTGTCGATCAGCTATTGTCTGCGCGCAGTAGCGTGAGTGCTATCTATTTCAGAGGCGCGATTCGAAATAATCCAGAAGAAGCTATTGCTGCGTTATCTCATCTTGAAGAACTAGAAGATACAGCTCAAGCGTATGCTGAATTTGACTATCAATTACAGCACACGTTAGCGTTTTCATCGGGTAATCCATTATATGTTTTAATTCTTAATGGTTTTAAAGGCTTATATAGCAGAGTAGGTCGTTATTATTTCTCTAGCTCAGACGCACGTGCTTTAGCAATGGAGTTTTATAAAGAGTTACAAAAGCTTGCCGTTGCGAAAAACTATGCTGATGTGCCAGCACTGATGCGTACCTATGGCATCAATAGCGGTGTTATGTGGCAGAGTTTACGTGACGATATGCCTGTTGAATTGGGTCAACCAGAAAACTAATTTCTCAAGTTTAACAATGAATAAAAGCCATCCTAAGGATGGCTTTTTTATGTCTTATATATAGGTTACAGATCAAAGCTGTAATACAGATCTAATGATTGCTCAATGGTGCCTGAAACGGTTTCCAGATAAAGCTGCGATAGTAAATAGTACCTTACAGTCATCTCATAACCTGGGTTAAATACACCCACTCCATACTTAACCATTAGGTTGTCACCAATAAAACCACTGATGGCAAAACGGCCGTCATCATTAGCATCGAGCTGTACATTAGAAAAGCCTATCTTTTCTATTAGTCCAGTTGCAGTATTGCCAATATTGCCAATCGCACCACCACCTATCTGGTTACTTAGGGTTAATGCCGCTCCCATCATCAGGCCACTATTTTGATCGACACTGTTATTGCTCAGTCCTGTTCCACGAACAATATAATTTAAAATTTCAGCTTGCTCTTTAGTTGGGTTTGAAAATAGGTTCACAATCGGCTTCATCGGCGTACCTGTGATGCGCACACCAGCGATTACATCTTCATCTTTAATTTCTCGAACAGCTTCAATATTGAGGTTAGGTACGTCAATAGGTCCGATAAACTGCATTTCACCGGCGCGGATCTCTAAGGTTTGTCCCATAAATTTATAGTTGCCATCAACCACTTTGATTTCACCAAACATCAGAGGAGGTCTAAATGGATCTTGTTTAAGCTCGAGTTTTCCTTGCAGCTTCCCGGCGAGTCCCATGCCATCTACTCGCAGGTTATCACCAACATTGAGGTTCACTTGTGCAGATACCGCCAGCGGTGACGCTTTCGCTTCTTTTGTGGCTAAGCTGTCTTCAAAGACCACGTCTTTGGACACAGCAACACCGCCTTCAGGCAACTGCACTATGGTTATTTTTCCTGACGGTACATTTATATCACCGGTTACATCAAATGATTCATTAGTAAAGTTAACGTGTAAATCGGTACCTACATTTAAAATGGCCAGCGGTGGTTGAATAACGGCAAGATCGTTGCCTTTAACATCAAATGCACCTTTCAGTTTTTGCTGCGCCCAGTCTAATTGACCGTCAACATAAGCAAGGCCTTCGCCCATTTTCAGTTGACCATCGATTTGGGCTTTTTTACCGGCAAAGATAAAATCGAGATCGATGTCTTCTAACAGGGTAGGGTTCGCGGTAGCCATAATTGCACCATTATTGAGTGCGATTTCTCCAGAGACTTGTGGATCAGTTAAGCTACCTGCAACATTTAGCTCACTTGATATTACGCCTTCTAATACTTCTAGCTCAGGCACAAGTACGGCTAACGCTTTTAAATTGATTTTATGTAGAGAGAACTTACCCTTCATAGCTCTATCTGGCGTCACATTAATACCTAGATTAGCGTCTAAACTGGCAATATCATGAGACTCTAACGCAACGGATGTTTGCAGCTGCTTTTCATCGAGTTTGCTGCGTACTTGCACCGATTTGTAACCAACCGCAACGTTACTATTATTGGTTGCTTTAAAGTCAATATTGCCTTCAGTTAGTTGCAGTTCCAGATTGCCCGTTGGCTTTTTATCAGCAAACCATTGTAAGTTCGTAGTGAGGCTAGCCGGCCCTGTCCAGTCTAGACTTTGAGGCAACCAAGGCTTGACTAACTTACCGATGTCACCGTTGAATTGCAGGCTTGTTTTGCCGTCTAAACCTAATTTGGTATCTGTATTAGCGCATAGATTGCCACTTTGATGTGACAGACAGAATGCCTGCAGCAGACCTGTTTGATTATTGAGTGAATATTCAGCCTTTAGTGGCTTTTCAAGCGACACATCACCTAGCTTAGATCGTAGCGTTAATTGATTAATTTGTGCATCGACTAACTGGTTTTTCTCATCAAATTGACTCGTTACAGCCGTGGTTAATCCAAGATCTCCTTTAGAGTTAATCTGTAAAGCTTGCTTAGCTAAATCTCCTTCAGCATTAAGGTTGATACTCGCTAACTCAAGATCTTGGTACTTTAACTCAACGAGGTTTATCTCAGCGTTAAAGTCATGATTATCAAAAGGCTTATAGTGTCCATTTAATGAAAGCTTATTTAGCTCGATTGATTGGAACTGTAGATCTTCTGCTGTTAGGTTAACGCTAAGATCCGGATGCTCATTTTCCCCTGAAACAGCTATATCAGCATTGATGGTTCCACTTGCTTGCGCCTGCCATAAGCTTAAATCTGGTACTGTTAGCGTTCCATTTAGCGCCCAATTCTTATCTACAGTTCCTTTTACATATAGATGGCTTTGTAGTGCATTGACATTTAAGCCATTGGAACTGATAAACCATTGCTGGTTGAGTGCCAGATCACCATCTACTTCGAGGGGGTAATGCATGATATGGCCATTAAGCTTGGCATTACTGAGTTCAACTTGCCAATCGTTGTTAGTTAAATTGAATTGGCCCTTGGTGTTAAACGGACCTGTGATCTCGCTTGCGGGTAATGGGTTATCTGGGCTCAAAGTGAGCTGGCTTATATCAAATTGTTGGCTGGCGACTTTAGCATCCCATGCCAGTTGCTGACCATATTCGAGCGCGCCTTGCACGGTTAATTCGCCAAGTTTACTGTTTCTCGCGTGTAGCTTAGTAAAAGTTAACTGGCTACCTTGGTGACTAAACTGACTATCGAGATCAATACTCGGTTGAAATGGTGAAGAGAATAACGCCTGCACTGACGCTTGTTGTTTGTATAAATCACCTTTGCTTGTTAACTTGATGTTCTGTGCGACATAGTCAGCTTGCTTTAGTGGCCACTGTAATTGCTTAGCGCTTAGGTTAAGGGTGTAAGGCAGATCTGGTTTGGCTAATGCAATGCTGGACTCAATATCAAAATCAAACTGACCACTTCCTATAATATGGCTTTTAAGTTGTGCGAACCCTTGGCTTAAGCTTATATCGAGATCTTGGTTTTTAAGCCCTGGAACTTCAGCAACGCTGTTAAGTTTTGCATTGGCAGTGATCTCCATTGGATAATCGTCAATCAACGACATTTGACCAAGCAAACGTACGTCACCATATGTATGACTTGCTCTAAAATCGTCGATATTGATGAGAAATTGCTGGTAACTTCCACTTAAGTGCAGAGATTGGAAGTTATCTTTACGAGGCCCTAAGATGAGCTCAGCGTTATTGATATCTAGGCTTTCGACAAACACCGGGATTGGCATAAACACTTGTGGCAAGTTTGCCATGGCCCAATGATGCTGGTCATTCAGCTCGGTATCAACAGTTGTTTGCTGCGTCTTTGGCTGATTTTTAGCTGTTGTTGATGCGTTGTTAGTAGCATCGGCTGCATGTTGTTTGGCGTCATCTTCATCGGTTTCAAAAGGAATAGAAACCAATAAGCCTTCCGAATAAATTGAGCTTGCTCGGATCCCTGTAGCCAACCACTCTGCGCTTAAATCGAGCTGATTAGCATTAAAGTCCATATCATTAACGCGAACCGTGACATTTTTGAGCTCACCACTATTCAAAGTGATCCCAAAAGGCAGAGTGATCTGTTGATTTTCCGCTTCGGGGTTATCTAATTGAGCTTGTTCATCTAGGTTGCTATCGCCAACAGAATCGTCACTTTCAGAACCTATTAGTTGGGTATCGATTTCCACATTAACTTTTGAACTGGCTAACTGTTCAACACACAGCTGCTTTTGCATTAAGCACATCGGGTTCCAAGCAAGAACCAGATCGCTGACCTCAACGGCAACGCCATTCATTTGCCAAGCGCCATAATTGAGTTCAAGCTGGCGGTTAATTTGTCCTGATTTATAACTAAGCTCAAGATCGGGTACAAACATGTCGGCAAGCTTTACGCTGATATGACTGCCAAACTCAGTGCCAATTAACACTGCGAGACTAATAAGTAGTAGCAGTGGTGCATAAATGATGACTCGGCTACATAATTTAAACCAGCGCCATAATTTTGAACGCAGGCTAACTTTGGCAGAGCATCCGCCACTTGGCTCAGCAGCTGTTTGGTCGTCTGGCGCGATCATAGTTCAGCTCCCATGGTGATATGAATCCGCCAAGGCCGGCTAATTGTATCGGTTTCTTTTAGGCCAACACCAACGTCGAGTTTCACCGGGCCAATAGGTGAGATCCAGTGAATACCTGCACCTACAGATGTCACCAGTTCAACTTGGTTAACATCAAACGCGTTACCTGCATCGACAAAGGTTGCCACTCGCCACGATGGCGTAACATAGTACTGATATTCGATACTACCAACCATCAAATAGCGGCCACCCACGACTTCGCGAACAACTTGACCTTCATCATTAATTGAATCGATTGAGGGGCCAAGTTCGTTATAACTGTAACCACGAATACTCTGATCGCCACCGGCAAAATAACGGAGTGAAGGCGGTATATCCGCAAGGGAGTTATTGCTAGTGAGATTCGCTGCCATATCTAAGCGCGACACTATTCTATGTTTATCAAAAAAGGTATCAATCCACTTAAATTTTGTTTGTAAACGGGCGAGCCTGACTTCTGAGCCTAAACTTGGGTCCGCGTACTCTAGACTATAAAATTGAAAGAATCCTGATTTTGGATCCAGTGAATTATCACCACGAGTGGTTTTTGATAAGCTTGTACCAAACAACACGTAGCGTGGATCGTAATCGACACCAGATTGCTGATAATTCTCTTTCATGACTTCCGCGGAATAATTAAATAACCATTTGCTTTGTAGCCTTTGTTGGCGAATCGCGGCAAAGAGCATCTTTGATGACTCTAACTGACCAGTATTGTCGAACTGGCGGTCTTCGCTGTCGTAAACTTGGGTTACCCCGTATTTATCACGTAGCATACCAATGCGCAGTTTGAGTTGATCATCAAGCGGATGGGTGAGTGGGATAGTATAGGTTGTTAGGAATTTAGGTTTGTCTGGCGACCACTCGGCTGAAGTTTCTTGAGAGTGGCCGTATTTGTTAATTTGTGGCGTACGCCAAGTCACTCGAACTCTTGGCTCAAGACTGTTATCAACTGTATTACCGATATCGGCACCTAAACCAAGTTCAATAGAATGATCAGGTCGAGGACTAAGCTCCACCCTTATTGGTACTTGTAAGCCTTCAACCTGTTCTACTAAAGGTAAAACTTTAATATTAGAAAAGTAGCCAGTATCTAATAATTGTCGATTAAGCTGACCAAGATTACCTGTGCTATAGGGCGCATCGAGTTTGAATGGCACTAACTGCTCAAGGAGCTCGGGCTCAAGAGTATGGCCAGTAAAAGTGACTTCACCTATATGATAACGTTTGCCTGAATTGTAGTATAAGGCGATTTTGGCCGTATTAAAGTCGCGGTCCACTACAATTTCGGCGAGATCAAACTTACCATCGAAATAGCCACGAGCGAGGGCAAGTGTCAGTAATTGTGATTTGATATCGTCATATACGCCATGATTAAGTCTATCACCAGGGCGAATTTTCAATTGGCTTAACCACTGTTCAAATAGCGGGTCGGTTTGCATTTCACCTTTGACTTGAATATCTATCCAGCTTATCAGCGTCGGCTCACCGGGATCTATGGTTAAGTTTAAGCGCCATGGCTTATCACCATTGTTCACAATATCTTGGGTGATTTTGCTGTGGTAGTAGCCCATAGAGTGCATAGCCGCCTCAATATTGTCTTCGGCGTTAAATATAAAGGCTCTTCGTTGTACGCTGGAGTCAGGAAGGCTGCCTAAGTGAGCTCTTACGTTGGTAGCTAGCGCTCCTTTTACACCTTTAATATCGATGGTTAACCAGTCGTCTGCACGAACGGAAAATGTTGCCATAGTTAAACTGGCAACTAATAAAGTTGAGACTAGTAATCGAAACAAACTTATTAACAAAAATCAGACTCTTATTATGGGTTCCATCAAGACGATCTATTGTCACCACAATCGTCAGTTCAAGCAAGTTGCTGATTGTAATTATGGTTGAAAATGGTTACAAAGAAGGCAAATAAATAAAATTAGGATAGGGTTCGTGAATTATAAAGCTTTGAGTCGCGTATTGTTGATGGTTTTATCTACAGGTTTGTCGGTTAATGCTGTCGCTGACGATAAACCTTTCTCGATTGCCATTCATGGTGGCGCCGGGACCATTTCTAAAGCCAATCTAACCCAAGAGCAACAGCAAGCCTATCGAGCTAAGCTGCAAGAGGCGGTTGATGCCGGTTATAAAATCTTAGCCAAAGGTGGCGATAGTTTAGATGCGGTAAAGGCATCAATTAATATTTTAGAAGACAGCCCATTGTTTAATGCAGGTCTTGGCGCGGTCTATACCTTTGATGGCGCGCATGAGTTAGATGCCTCTATTATGGATGGTAAAACCATGAATGCCGGTGCAGTGGCAGGGGTCAAGCACATTAAAAATCCTATAGATTTAGCCATTACGGTAATGGAAAAATCACCCCATGTGATGCTATCAGGTCAAGGCGCTGAAGAGTTTGCTCTAACTCAAGGCTACAAGTTGGTGCCGGCTAATCATTTTGATACCGAGCAGCGTTACCAACAATTACAGTCAGCAAAAGAGAAGATCCGCAAAGCGGAATCAAATGCTGACTACCACGCTAGCAATGGTTTGGGTCATAACTATCAGCAAAGTGCGCTGCAATACAGTGAGTTTGACTATAAGTTTGGTACTGTTGGTGCTGTTGCGTTAGATAAAAATGGTAACCTAGCAGCGGGCACTTCCACCGGCGGTATGACAGCTAAGCGTTTTGGCCGTATCGGCGATTCCCCAGTTATTGGTGCAGGAACTTATGCTGAAAATGGCGTATGCGCAGTCTCTGCGACAGGGCATGGTGAGTATTTTATTCGTTATCATGTGGCAGGGGATATTTGCGCGAAAGTGAAATATCAAAACAAATCGATTATTCAGGCGGCGGATGAAGTGATTAATCAACGGCTGATCACTGCAGGCGGAACGGGGGGAGTAATTGCTATCGATCAACGGGGCAATATAGCAACACCGTTCAATACTGAAGGTATGTACCGCGCAACACGTAAAAACAATGAGCCGGCGCAGGTGATGATCTGGTCAGATTTATAGTCTTAAATAGATTTGTTGCAATCAGCTAAGTGAATCGCCCTATCACTGAAAGTGTTAGGGCTTTTTAATTGGTTAAAATGATAAATTATTATTCACTAAAATAACTGTTAAGGGGTTATAATTCACTGACTGCAAATTTATTCGCTTGTAATAAGCTCGCAGATGAAACCGTCATCTTTTATTGGAAGTACGCCAATGGAACAACCAATCCCCTCAGTTAAAAAGCCTGATAGGGCAACTGCTATGCTGCAGATTATTGCACAGGTAAAAGATGAACTGCCTCTGTATGAGTCTGATACATTTGCTTGTGGGCCTGAAGAAAGCTGTATCGGTTGTCCGAAAAAGTTATTAGAGCTAGTGGATAGCGAGTTGAGCTATTGGGAGAGTGCGATTGCTAACGGACGAACACCACAGTTTGATGAGATCCGTCAATTTGGCAAGTTGTGTACTAACGTAAAACGAGGATTAGTGCGTAACGGTGTATTAGAAAAATATCAGCAGCTAAAAGCCCAAGCGTTAACAACCGACGAAGCTGGATAGATATTTAGCTAAGCAGATGACTGAGTCAACACAAGTAACTCGCTTATTTACAACAAAAGCTGCAAATTTTATTCATAAAAACAAACCGATATTTTAACGCTTCAGCTTAAGCTCAGAGTGAGCAGGTGTGCTGAATAAGCAGTTAATCAAAATTTGTGAAATAGCTCACTAATATTTATTTGTATGACCATGAATAAAAAGCCAAAATGCCGCGCAATCTCTTCCCCTCTAAAAAAGCGTACTCGCATAAAAAGGTTGCACATGAGCAAAAAATTTCTGATCACTTGGGATCAAATGCAAGGTTACACCCGTGAATTGGCTGAACGTTTGCTACCAGCTGAACAATGGCAAGGTATTATTGCTGTTAGTCGTGGCGGCTTAGTACCAGCAGCAATTCTTGCACGTGAACTTGGTATTCGTCATGTCGATACTATCTGTATTTCTAGTTACGATCATGATCATCAGCGTGAATCAAAAATTATTAAGCAAGCACCTGGTGATGGTGAAGGCTTCATTGTTGTTGATGATTTGGTAGATAGTGGTTCGACAGCAAAAATCGTGCGTGAAATCTATCCTAAAGCCAAGTTTGTGACGGTATGCGCTAAGCCTGCAGGTAAGCCACTCGTTGATAACTACATTGTAGATATTCCACAAGATACCTGGATTGAGCAGCCGTGGGATACAGGTGTAAGTTTCAGAGAACCTCTTTGTAAATAATGTCTTATCGTAAAATATAAGATCGATTAAAACCGAATAACTTAGTTATTCGGTTTTTTTGTTATTGTAACTAATGCTACATTTGCCTTGCATTAGTTTGCTAAAACTCCCTTTTAATAGAGTAAGCTCAGTATCGGCCCTTGTGTGTTTGGATGGACAATGTCAGGCTTACGTGACTTTTTAATGACCAATCAACCTATATTAATAAATGGAATTAATAATATGAAAAAACTCCCGTTAATCGTACTAATCACTTCATGTATTTTGTCGGCTCAAGCAACAGCTAGAGACGATATTGCCGCTTACTCAATCGACAGCGTACTAAGCAGTGAAGTCGCTAAGCAAAAGCTTGGTACTGATATGCAGTTTTATTTTGGCGACCAGCAATATAGTGAGCCAAAAACGTCATTTGGTGAGTTTAAAACCAATAAAAAAACCAACGCGTTCAATAAGACAGATGAAGAAGCATGTCAGTGGGTATTTCTATCAGCAATGATTGCACTGAAAAAAAGGGCGGTTAAAGAAGGTGGCAATGCTGTGGTTGATATAAAATCAAACTACAAGAATAAGCTGACATCGAGTAAAGACACTTTTCAATGCGGAGCAGGCACATTTGTCGCGGGTGTTGCCTTGACAGGTAAAGTGGTAAAACTCTAACAAACCCACTTAATAAAAAGTAAAAGTAGTTCAATACATCAGTTATTTATGTAGTGTAGATATTAGGGCGGCAGTTGCCGCCCTGTATTGTTAGTAGGCCGTAATATTAGGATCAATGCACTGAAAAATTTGGCCGGTGCTGCCATTATTTAACAGTAATTCATGGCTCAATCGTGCAACTTCTCCGCGGGTAATAGCGCCGTGTACTTCAATTTGCTGTGAAAGCTGACCTTGGTTGGTCGGTTCACCATCTTTTAACCCGCCTGGCCTAAGTATGGTGTAATTTAAGTTACTACTTTGCAGCCAAGCTTCTGCAAGGCTTTTTTCACGAACTGCCGCACCAAAGCCTCGTTTAGCTCCCTGCGATAGATATTGCCACGAATCACCACAACCGAGTGATGTCACTAATAACAAACGCTTAGCCTTACTATTTTCTAAAGCATTAATTAAGTGACGATGGCCAATGTAATCAACGGGATTATTGCAGCGAAAACTGCCCATTGTTGAAATATTAATGGTGTTATCTGGTAGCTTGGAGACTGCGGCTTCAACTTGTGTTTGAACTGTAGCATCACAACAAATGGACGTCAGTTGGTAGTCGTTAATCTTAGGGTTGTTTTTTGGATGACGAGCGATGGCGATAACATTTATACCTTGCTGATGGAAATAGTCTACCATTACCGCGCCTAAGCCACCGCTTGCACCCCATATTGCAATATTTTTCATTGATACATCTCTTTTATTGATAATGATAATAGTTTGCATCTTTGGCGGGGCGGAGTCACTAAATCTTTTAAATTCAGGTGAGCCTAAAGTCATTACCACAATCTGCCCCTTGAATATTGTCTTTGCATATATGCATCGAGTTACTGTTTGAGTGACTGTTAATCTACATTTTTATTGCAGTTATCACTTTTACTACTCATCAGTTGTTTAATCTTAGCTAAACTAACAGTAGAACAACTAAATAGGGGAACGAAATGGACTCAATTAACGTACAAGAGCATATGGATCGCCAACCTGTATTGTTAACGCCGACAATGTCGTTAGCTACTGCAGTTGAAAAGCTGCTGGATAATAAAAAGTTAGGCGCGCCGGTCGTTGAAACTGACGGTCAGTTAGTGGGTTTTTTGTCACAGCAAGACTGTTTAGCAGTAATGCTTAAAAGCAGTTATCACTGTGATTTAACCGCGATTGTAAAAGACTGTATGCGTACAGATGTATTATCTGTTACGCCAGATGCGAGTGTGCTGCATCTAGCTGAGCAGATGTTAGGGGCTAAACCTAAAGTTTACCCAGTAGTGCAAGATGGAAAGGTAGTAGGCACAATTAACCGTACTAATGTTTTAGCGGCAATTAATACGTATATGCAGCAGTGTTATCTCACTCCGGCATAATTGCTTTTATTCACATTGATTGTTGTCGCTTGAGACTATGAAAGAGCGAAATAAACCGATTATTGATCAGCATAAAACATATTGAGTGGCGTCCATTACTTGTATTTTTTATGCTGGTAAAATCGACAAATACTCCCGAAACTAACGATTTTATTGTTATGGCGATAAAGTATTTGTAGCCAGCTATACCAACCTACAGCGTTCCTTGCTAGGATCGTAGATCTTTGATCTTGGCTATGGAATTTGCACTTGAGCTCGCAACAGCATCTTTTATCTAACGCATTCTTAAAACACTGTTATGAAGCTGACGCTGCCTATATTAGGCGTCGTCTGTTTAGGCTTAGAAAAGAGCCTGACTCAGATAAGAAAACAGCAGCGCTCGAAAAGCTAGCAACTGTTGCACTAGAGTCACGTCAAAAAGTTGAGCAGCGTCTTGCCAATCGGCCAAGTATTACTTATCCAGATAGCTTGCCTGTCTCTCAAAAGCGCGATGAAATTGCTAACGCGATAGCTGCAAATCAAGTGGTTATTGTGGCTGGTGAAACCGGTTCAGGTAAAACCACCCAGTTACCTAAAATCTGTTTAGAGTTAGGCTTAGGTAGTCGTGGTTTGATTGGCCACACCCAGCCGCGTCGTTTAGCCGCGAGAAGTGTAGCCACCCGAATCGCCGAAGAGATGAACACACCTCTAGGTGAAGCTGTAGGTTTTAAAGTACGTTTTGCTGATGCGATTAATGATACCTCGTACATCAAATTGATGACCGATGGTATTTTATTGGCTGAACTGACCAATGATAAATTCCTTAACCAGTACGACACTATTATCATCGATGAGGCCCACGAACGTAGTCTTAATATTGATTTTATCTTGGGCTATTTAAAAAGTGTGTTGAAAAAACGCCCAGATCTAAAAGTGATTATTACTTCGGCCACCATTGATGTTGAGCGTTTTTCGAAGCACTTTAATAATGCGCCAGTCATTGAAGTATCAGGCCGTACTTATCCGGTTGAAACGCGTTACCGACCGTTAGTACAAGATCAAGACGATGATTTAGATTTAATCGAAGGTATTTTTGCTGCTACTGATGAGCTGATGCAAGAAGGCCTTGGTGACATTTTGATCTTTATGAATGGTGAGCGAGAAATTCGTGATGTCGCTGAGCAATTAAATCGTCGTAACTACCGAGATACTGAAATTTTACCGCTATATGCGCGCTTATCTTATGGCGAGCAGTCCAAGGTGTTTAAAAGCCATGTTGGTCGTCGTATTGTATTGGCCACTAACGTAGCTGAAACATCATTAACTGTGCCGGGCATTCGTTATGTGATTGACCCTGGAACTGCGCGTATTAGCCGCTACAGTTACCGAACAAAGGTTCAACGTTTACCTATTGAGCCTATTTCCCAAGCCAGTGCAAACCAGCGCCAAGGCCGTTGTGGTCGTGTGGCACCAGGTATTTGTATCCGACTATACAGCGAAGATGACTTTGTTTCGCGGCCAGAGTTTACCGATCCAGAGATCTTGCGTACTAACTTAGCGTCAGTGATTTTGAAGATGTTGTCGATTGGTTTAGGCGATATCGAAGGTTTTCCGTTTATCCAGCCGCCAGATGCGCGTTACATTCGCGACGGCTTCTTGTTACTTGAAGAGTTGCAAGCAGTAGTTAAAAAGAAAGATAGACTCGATCTTACCCAGCTTGGCCGTCAATTAGCGCATATTCCGGTCGATCCACGTCTGGCGCGAATGGTTATTGAAGCCCAGCAGAATGGCTGTTTACACGAAGCATTAGTGATCACCGCGGGATTGTCTATCCAAGATCCGCGCGAACGACCTATGGATAAAAAGCAAGCGGCAGATCAGGCTCATAATCGTTTTACCGATAAAGATTCAGATTTCGTTTCATGGCTAAACCTTTGGGATTATTTAAAAGAGAGTCAAAAGCAGTTATCGAGTAGCCAGTTTAGAAAGCAATGTAAAACAGAGTTTTTAGCTTATTTGCGCGTACGTGAATGGCAAGACTTATATACACAGTTAAGACAAGCTACCCATGAACTAAAATGGAAGCTTAATTCCCCAGCAGAAGAGCTCGACTATGAAGGCTTACACCGCTCATTGCTTACGGGATTACTGAGTCATATTGGTTTCAAAGACAAAGATAACGAGTATCTAGGAGCACGTAATCGACGCTTCTTTGTATTTCCGGGCTCGCCTTTAGCCAAAAAAGGCCCTAAGTGGATTATGGCGGCGGAGCTGACTGAAACTTCACGATTATTTGCTCGTTGTTGTGCCAAAATTCAACCTGAATGGATTGAGCCCCTCGCAAGCCATTTAGTGAAAAAGAACTACGTTGAACCGCATTTTGAGTCTAAGCAGGGCTCGGTGGTCGCATTAGAAAATCAAGTGCTTTACGGTTTGCAAATTGTCAATCGTCGCAAAGTGCAGTATGGGCCTGTGGAGCCAGTTGAAGCGAGAGAAATCTTTATTCGCTCAGCACTCGCGGATGGTGAGTTACGTACTAATGAAGCTTTCTTTATTAAAAACCAAAAGCTACTGCTGGATATTGAAACCCTAGAGCATAAGTCGCGTCGTCGTGATATTTTGGTGGATGAGCAAGCTTTATACGCATTCTATGAGCCTAAGATCCCGGATGGTATTTACAACGCACCTAAGTTTTTAAAATGGTGGAAAACAGCCAAAAAAGCTACGCCAGATCTACTTGATTTCGAACGAGAGTCTTTGATGCAACGCAGTGATGAGCATATCTCAGCGTTGGATTTTCCAGAGAAATGGCATAAAGGCAATTTGGCACTAAAAGTGAGCTATCATTTTGAGCCTTCACTCGAAGATGACGGCGTATCAGTGCATATTCCGGTGGCATTAATTAACCAGATTGATGATAGCGAGTTTGACTGGATTGTGCCGGGACTGCGTGAAGAGAAGTGTATCGCGCTGATTAAGTCTTTGCCTAAAGCGCTGCGACGTAACTTTGTGCCCGCACCAGACTATGCGAAAGCGTGTTTGCAGGCGATGGCACCTTTTGAGTTGCCACTGATTGATGCTATGTGCAAACAGTTACTTCGTATGAGTGGTACTCGTATATCGCCGGAGGATTTCGATCAAACACAGTTAGCCAAGCACTTATTGGTTAATTTTAAAATTGAAGGCGATAAAGGCAAGTTACTGGCGCAAGGTCGTGAGCTTGAGCCGCTAAAAGCCAGTATGCAGGGGCAGGTTGTAAAAGCTATTCGTCGTGTTGCTGATTCAGGCATAGAGCAAAAGGGTCTTGAGCAGTGGACATTTGGCGACTTGCCTAAACAGTTTGAACAGCGTAAAGGAAACTTCGAGGTTAAAGCATTTCCAGCGCTGGTGGATGACAAAACCAGTGTATCGATCAAATTATTTGATGATGAATTTGAAGCACAGAAGCAGCATAGAATTGGTTTGCAACGTCTATTGCTACTGAACATTCCTTCACCGGTTAAGCATCTACAAAAATCCTTGCCAAATAAAGCTAAATTGGCAATGTACTTTAATCCGTTTGGCCAAGTTAATATTCTAATCGATGACATTTTATCGGCTGCTGTACAGCAACTTCTGGATGAGAAGGGCATAGATGTCCGTTCAGAAACCGCGTTTAGCGAAGCAAAAGATTGGGTAAGGCAAGAGCTCAATCCTACCGCTGAAAAAATCGCGTTAAAAGTAGAAGAAATCTTAACTATATATAACCGAATTAAAAAGCGCTTAAAGGGCAAAATTAGCTTAGATATCGCCTTTGCGATGAGTGACATTCAAAGCCAATTAGATCAACTTGTGTTTAAAGGCTTTGTTGAACATTGCGGCTGGCAACGCCTAACTGATTTGATCCGTTATCTAAAAGGTATCGAAAATCGTTTAGAAAAATTACCGGTTGATCCTAACCGTGACCGCTTGCATATGTTGAGTATTAATAAGGTGCAAGATTTGTTAAAAGCGCAACTTGCTAAGCTACCTAAATCGCAACCTGTGCCAGATAGCCTAGCTGAAGCAAGGTGGATGATCGAAGAGTATCGTGTCTCTTGTTTTGCTCAAGTTCTTGGTACCGCATATCCAATTTCTGAAAAACGTATATTAAATCAAATCGCTCAAGCCTAAGCTGATTCAGCATACGCTTCACATAGAGTAGATAAAACGCACCTATTTTAGGTGCGTTTTTTTATACAATATATTGATTATATTGAGTAAAAGTTAATTAATACTGTGAACAACTCAGGCCTTTATTTGACAAGCGAGTTCAAGGCGAGTACTCACAAAAGCCAATATTCGCTTATAAAGGGGAACAACACAAAACCAGTTAACCGAAGAGGCTCCTGAAAAGTGAGTTTTACTAATCTTTTCACTCGTTGTTAGCTACATGGTCTTGTATGTTCACGACAAAAAAATGAATATTTTCAATTCTTCAGCATGCTATATGCAGGCGTTGAAGGCTGGTAATTAGCTCGGGCTAATTTTTTGACCAGTGACCTCATGTGTAGCGGTGTCTCGTTATCAAAAAGATTAAAACTGACTGGTTATTTTTTACCCATTCTTAAAGTAAGCTTAATACCTCTAAGTGAATATTTTGTTATCAATACTGCCTTTCTGGTTGAAATTTAATCATTTATAAACCATGTTTTAGTATGTCATCAATTACTTAATTACTGGTTTATTTGCGCTTTTAATCGATTTATTGGTTTAGGATATGGTTTTAGTGCACTGAATGACCTCAAACGATGATCTGGATCAACATGGAGGTAGGTTTACCGAATTGTGGGTATACAGATGATTGTTAAGTAATTGATATCATTTTTATCGGAGAAAGGCATTCCATATAAACCGTAAAACACAGTTTAACAATGCCCTTACACCATCAAACTCAAAATAAATAGATGCTAGCAGCCCCACTTGTTGGAGGATTTTATGAGTTCCACAGCCAATGATGAAAAAAAACTCGAGTTTAGAATATTCATCTTTCTAACAGTTTTTCTCGCCCCACTTTTATCCGTTTTACTTGTATCAGGTTTAGGTTTTGCAATTTGGTTTAGCCAAATCCTAACCGGCCCACCTGGTGCTGGATAAGCTTACAAAAACAATAATATTAATGAATTGAGTGATACAGATGAGCAATGAACTTCACGTAACGAGCTTGGTACTCCAAGTGCAACCAGAGCAGATGTCCAATGTTAGGCAGGCCATCATAGAAATGAATAATGCTGAATTGTCGGTTAATAACGAAGTGAAATTGGTTGTGGTGCTTGAGGGCGATAGCCAGAAGTCACTAATGACAGATATCGAAACTATTAACGCCATTCCTGGAGTGTTATCGGCTGCAATGGTTTACCACCAAAGTGAAGTGCTTGAAGAGGGTGAACAATGAAAATGAACAGACGCGAATTTATGAAAGCCAATGCAGCACTTACTGCTGCAAGTGTAGCTGGCTTAGCCTTACCTGCAACAGCAAGTAACTTAATCACAAGTTCTGAAGAAACAAAACTAGAATGGAACAAAGCGCCGTGTCGCTTTTGTGGTACAGGTTGCTCGGTGATTGTTGCAACTCGTGACGGTAAAGTGGTTGCGACTCACGGCGATGCAGAGAGTGAAGTTAACCGCGGGCTTAACTGCATTAAAGGTTATTTTCTATCAAAGATTATGTATGCCAATGATAGGTTGCAAACGCCAATGCTTAGAATGACCAATGGTAAGTACGACAAAAATGGTGAGTTCACGCCTATCTCTTGGGATACCGCTTTTGACACTATGGCGCAAAAATGGAAAAAAACCATTAAAGAGAAAGGCCCTACTGCAGTGGGTATGTTTGGTTCTGGACAATGGACTGTGTGGGAAGGCTACGCCGCTTCTAAATTAATGAAAGCGGGTTTTGGGTCTAATAACATCGATCCCAATGCGCGCCATTGTATGGCATCTGCTGTAGGTGGATTTATGCGTACCTTCGGCATTGATGAGCCTATGGGCTGTTATGATGATATGGAGGCTGCCGATGCATTTGTGCTTTGGGGCTCAAATATGGCTGAAATGCACCCTATCTTATGGAGCAGAGTTACGGATCGTCGTCTAAGTGCACCTCACGTTAAGGTCTCTGTGTTATCGACCTTTGAGCATCGCTCTTTTGATCTTGCAGATTTAGGCATTGTATTTACGCCGCAAACTGATTTAGCGATTCTTAATTTTATCGCTAACTATATTATTCAAAACGATAAAGTGAATTGGGATTTTGTTAATAAGCACGTTAACTTCCGTAAAGGTGAAACCGATATCGGTTACGGTTTGCGTCCATCTCATCCGTTGCAAAAGGCGGCTAAAAATGTAAAAACTGCCGGCGACTCAACACCGATTGACTTTGATGCCTTTAAAGCGTTTGTTGCCGATTATGATGTTAAATCTGTCAGTGAGTTGTCAGGCGTGCCTGAACATAAGCTGATTGAGCTTGCAGAGTTGTACGCTGATCCTCAACGAAAAGTTACCTCTTTTTGGACCATGGGCTTTAACCAACACACTCGTGGGGTGTGGTGTAATAACCTGATCTATAACATCCATTTGTTAACTGGGAAAATCTCAACACCCGGAAACAGTCCTTTCTCACTAACGGGTCAGCCTTCAGCCTGTGGTACGGCACGTGAGGTAGGTACCTTCTCACATCGTCTACCTGCAGATATGGTAGTAAACAACCCTAAGCATAGAGCTAAAGCGGAGAAAATTTGGCGTATTCCAAGTGGTGTGATCCCACCTAAACCCGGTTATCACGCTGTTGAGCAAAACCGTCGTCTAAAAGACGGTGATTTGAACATGTACTGGGTGCAAGTGAACAACAATATGCAAGCCGGTCCCAATATTAACGAAGAGGGCCTACCTGGTTATCGAAACCCTGAAAACTTTATTGTCGTCTCAGACGCCTATCCGACAGTGACTACCCAAGCTGCTGATATGATTTTACCTTCTGCGATGTGGGTCGAAAAAGAGGGCGCATATGGTAATGCTGAGCGCCGCACGCAATTTTGGCATCAAATGGTAAAAGCGCCAGGAGAGTCACGCTCAGATCTCTGGCAGCTAATGGAGTTTTCTAAGCGCTTTACTACTGATGAAGTGTGGCCTGCAGAGGTACTGGCAGCTAATCCAGATTTCAAAGGCAAGACACTATTTGAAGTGCTATACCAGAACGGTAATGTCGAAAAGTTCCCATTGTCTGATACCGACAGCAAATACTTGAATGACGAGGCGAAGCACTTCGGGTTTTATGTTCAAAAAGGTTTGTTTGAAGAGTACGCAACATTCGGTCGTGGCCATGCCCACGATCTCGCACCATTTGATACCTATCACCAAGTTCATGGTCTTCGCTGGCCTGTTGTTGACGGCAAAGAGACTAAGTGGCGCTTTAAAGAAGGTAGCGACCCTTATGTTAAGGCGGGAACAGGTTATCAATTTTACGGTAAGCCAGATGGCAAAGCGGTTATCTTTGCTTTGCCATATGAGCATGCTGCGGAGTCACCTGACGAAGAGTTTGATATTTGGCTCTCTACCGGACGAGTGCTTGAGCATTGGCATTCAGGTTCAATGACTCAACGAGTTCCAGAGCTTTATCGTGCTTTTCCTGATGCTGTGTGTTTTATGCATCCACAAGACGCTAAGAAACGGGGTTTACGCCGTGGTGATGAGGTTCGAGTTATCTCTCGTCGAGGTGAAATTAAAACCCGGGTAGAAACAAGAGGGCGTAATAAGCCACCTGTAGGCTTAGTGTTTGTTCCATGGTTTGACGCTAGTCAGTTAATTAACAAAGTCACTTTAGATGCTACAGATCCTCTGTCTAAGCAAACTGACTTTAAAAAGTGCGCCGTCAAAATCGTCAAAGCATAGGGAGCAATATCATGAAAACATTACTAGGTATATCAGCTGTCGCTTTGGTGTCGGTGTTGCTAAGCAGTAGTTTCAGTGTATCGGCAGAGCCGATCCCTGCAGATAAAATTGCGACGTTACGTGAAGCACCACTTAATGTCGAACCTACGCCGCCTGCGATGCAGAAGGTGATTAATTCTGATGTAAAAGAGGTTCGTAACTACCCGATGCAACCACCGGTTATTCCACATAAGATTGATGGCTATCAGGTCAATTTGAAAGTGAATAAGTGTATGTCATGCCATGACCGTAGTCGCACTGGGGATTCGCAAGCACCTATGGTAAGCGTGACTCATTATATGGATCGAGAAAATAACTTTTTGGCGACACTTTCACCAAGACGTTATTTCTGTACCCAGTGCCATGTTCCGCAACTCGATGCAAAATTATTAGTGCCGAATGACTTTGTCGATATGGACACCTTGATTAAAGCCGACATTAACAAAGAAGCTAAGCACTAGGAGCAGCTATGATTGCGAAATTACTCGCTACCCTAAAAAAAGTGTGGGTAGTATTGAGAAAGCCAAGTGTGCATTACAGTCTAGGCTTTCTTACTCTCGGCGGTTTTATTGCTGGAGTGATATTTTGGGGAGGCTTTAACACTGCGCTGTCAGTATCTAATACAGAAGCATTTTGTATTAGTTGTCATGAGATGGAAAATAATGTGTATCAAGAGATGCAATCAACAATCCATTTCACTAACCGCAGCGGCGTTCGAGCAACTTGTCCAGATTGTCATGTGCCACATAATTGGACCGATAAAATAGCCCGTAAAATGCAAGCATCGAAAGAGGTATGGGGCAAGGTGTTTGGAACCATTAATACACCTGAAAAGTTTGAAGCTAAAAGACGTGAGCTTGCTGAACATGAGTGGGCACGCTTGAAAGCTAATGACTCATTAGAGTGCCGTAATTGCCACAACTTTGACTATATGGACTTTACTCGTCAATCTCCGCGAGCGGCAGCGATGCATTCGACATCGTTAGCCAGTGGTGAAAAGACCTGTATTGATTGCCATAAGGGCATTGCTCATCATCTTCCAGATATGCAGGGGGTTGAGGGTTGGTAAGTTAATATTAACTAGTATAAAAAAGCCAGCGCATTATGCGCTGGCTTTGCTATTTAACTAAAGCGTTATCGACACAACTGTATTTGTTAATCTTGTAGCTGAGCTAAAATATTATTTGATAAGTATTGGGCAAAATCATGGCCATGGTTTTGCAACATCTTAGGGAACATAGAGATATGTGTTTGTCCTGGGAAGGTATTAATCTCGTTCAGTAAAATCTCATTTTCATCAGTTAAGAAGAAATCAATTCTAGATAAATGACGCAGTTTCATCCCTTTGAATGCCTTAATAGCATAGTCTTGAATTTGCTTAGCAATAGCTGCATCGACATCCGCTTCAATCACGGTTTGTGCTTGACTATTATCGGCGTACTTTTCATCGAAACTGTAAAATGTATTGCTGGCACAGATGATTTCCCCCGGTTTGGTGGCGATGATTTCACCATTAACTTCATAGGTCGCAACCTCTAATTCGCGAGCGCTAATGGTTTTCTCCACGACCACATAAGGTGAAAACGTAAAGGCTTGTTGCAATGACTTAGCGAGTTGCTCAATGGAGTCTACTCGATAACAGCCTACAGATGAGCCTTGTGATGCAGCCTTAATAAAAATAGAGCCCCATTTTTCGAGCGCTTGCTCTGTCTGCTTGACTGCGTCGTCATTAAATTCGTTTAAGAAAATATAGGGCGTGTTAGGGATCCCAAGTGCACTAAACCACATTTTCGCTGTGACTTTGTTGAAACAGTTGCTACTCGCTTCTGAATCACAACCAAAATAGGGCAGGTTAATCAACTCAAAATAGGATTGAATATCACCTGTTTCACCCGGATAACCGTGAATACATGGGATCACATAATCGACATTCCATGCAGTCTTATCTGAGTCGCTAAAGCGAAGTTGTCTGCTATTGGTGAGTTCGCAAAGCTCACCTGCTGCGGTGTGATATTGGCCTTGGGCATTAAGCTCTACTCGTAGCACATTGAAATGAGCTAAAGTCGCTAGTTGAGCTTCAAAATAATTGGCAGATAACAGTGATATGCTGTGTTCATCGCCACCGCCACCACACAATAGTAATATATTCTTTTGGGTCATTTTATCTCCAGCCGTTGCCCAATTATCGATACAGTATAAATGCTTGTTCGCCCTGAGTCGTTCAGCGTCTTGTGCTGAATGTTATCACTATGGCGTAATCGCTTTTTAATGCAAGTGATCCATAGCGGTTATTGCTTGAATGCTGCTTTTATATCCGAGTTAGTTAAGCATTTTACGCTTAGTTTACATTTAAGTTGGTTATAGGACTGTTCGGCTAGTCATCGCGCCATAGTCGTTGCGCTAAGCCAGATGCTCTCTGAGTTAAACAACGACATGCTTGTTCAAATACTCTTTGGCTACCTAAACAGGTAAAGTGGTGTTTAGCACGAGTTATCGCGGTATAAATCAGTTCTTTTGACAGTAGTTGCTGCTGGGCAACACTTGGCCGAGTCGGCAGCACTAACGATACATGGCTAAACTCACTGCCTTGGCTTTTATGCACTGTCATAGCGTAACAAGTTTGGTGACTCGGCAGTCTGGCAGGTAAGACTTTTAATAAACTACCATCTGCTTGAATAAAGTGCGCCATTAAGCGGCCTGTTTCGCTGGCGCTATCAGGTAGGATCAGTCCGATATCACCATTAAATAAGCCAAGGTTATAATCATTACTCTGAATGATCAGCGGCCTTCCGGCGTAAAACTCCTGTTCTGGCTTAATTAAGCCACTTGCCGCTAGGGCTGTGGTGACACTTTGGTTGATCCCATCAACTCCGTACTCTCCTGCGCGCATAGCACATAAAATACGATACTGATTAAAGCTATCAATAATTTGTTGTGCTGAGTGTGGTTCAGCGGCTGTCATGGCATTGAGGTAATGGCCGTATTGTGTCACCGCTTGTTGAAGCAGTTGCTCAAGCCCTTGATTGTTTTGTGAGTTCATCGATGCTGCGGACATATTTGCTGGGTTAGCCATGCTATGTTCAATCCACAGTAACTCTTGATAGCCGGTTTGCCATACCTGCTTTACTCGCTCGAGATCAGACTGGTTAACGACAGTCGCTAATTGGCCAATACCCGCATCTCCTTGAAAACGATGGCTGTGCATCAGCATACACAAACTATCGCCAATCTTTGGATCGTTATGAACAAAACCTGATAAGGGACTATCGGTAAGCTTACCTAATAACTCAGCTTGCACTGGTGAGTAGCGCATATGCCAGCGACTTTGATTTGTGACTTTAGACTTTTGTTTTAAGCCTGCGCAAATGTCTGCTAGTACTGCGCCGGCCTCTACTGACGCAAGCTGATCTTGGTCGCCGAGTAAAATGAGGCTTGCATCTGCAGGTAGAGCTGACAACACCTTATGCATCATGGGTAAGTCAACCATAGAGGCTTCATCAATCACGAGTAGGTCGAGCCGTAACGGGTTATCTTTATTATGCCTAAACTCATGTGAATTGGGGATCACCCCAAGCAAACGATGCAAGGTCGCAGCTTCTTCAGGAATATTAGCAATATGCTTAACTAATTCAGCCATTCCTGCTTGGTTAAGATCATCAGCTAATCGTTGTTTGGATGCTTTAATTGATTCACTTAAACGAGCCGCAGCTTTACCTGTAGGCGCCACTAAACGAATGGTGAGTGTTTGACGTGCGCACAATAGGTATAACAACTTGGTGACCGTGGTCGTTTTGCCAGTACCGGGGCCGCCAGTGATCACTGCAAGCTTTTTGGTAAGCGCAGTCGCAGCAGCGATTTTTTGCCAGTCATACTCTTGTTCATTTGCTGCAAATAGTTGATTAAGTAAAACATTTGACTGTTGAATTTGTGTTTCGTCCTGTAAAGGACCGCTAGCGGCTAAGCGCTTTAGCGAATGAGCTACCTCTTTTTCGTAATCAAAATAACGCTGCAGATACAAGTTACCTTTATCTAAAATAAGCGGATTATTGGCGGCATTTTCGACTGTTGCTATGCCGTCAAAAGCTAACAGCTGTTCGGTTAGTTGTGTTAGATCTAGCTCGATCTTGCACTGGCTGTTCTGCTCTTTAAGTGGATTGTTTAAATCGATTTGTCTTAACGGTAAGCAGGTATGCTGGTTCGATAGATGTTGGCTGACAAGCGCACAAATAAGGGTAAACAGCGGCTGTTCTTGTTGATGCAGCTTAGTCATTTCTAGCGCGAAATGGCGGTCTAAAGAGGTGATTAAGCGCTCTTGTTGCCAAATTTTAAGTAACTCATTAATTGGCTTTGCGGTTACGAGCATGGGACCTCCGCAGCTGATTGACCAAATAAGTTATCAAGTTTATTGATAAGGGCCTTTGCAGGTTTATCATAAAACACACCTGATTGAGGTGCATTTGCCGACATACCACGCAAAAATAGATAAAAACAACCACCTATATGTTGATCGTAATCGTAATCTGCCATACGTAAGCTTAAGTATCTGTGTAGGGCTAGGGTGTAAATAATGTATTGCAGATCATACCTATGTGAACGGATTGCTTGTTGCATATTGTGAGCATGATAAAGCTGAGTGTCATTCCCCAAGTGATTCGATTTGTAGTCAGCAATAAAATACTGGTTATTATGTTCAAAGGTTAAATCAATAAAGCCTTTTAGCATGCCTTGAAGTTCATCAAAGTTGAGTCCTGCGCTATAACCGTATTCTATTAGTAACTCATTGAGTTTATCGGCTTGTAGGGCGTTAATTGGTAGATAGAACTCCATTTCAACTAACTTTTGCTGTGGGGTTAGTTGAGCTAGCACTAATGAACCATCTGTGGCTAATGGCGCATGGAGTAAATCTAGATACCACTCTTTTAGGACTGGTGTCCAGCTTTCGTCTATGGCGTATTTCAGCATGGCAACAGGCAACTGCTCATCTAAATCAGTATTAGCATTGGTGAAGTCAATTAGCTCCAATACTAAATGCATAAAACTACCGGCGTTAGCGCCACGCTCAAAAGTAAAACGAGACGGCGTTTCATCAACTTCATCTGTGATGTCCGCCACTTCCGGAAACACTTCGTCATCGGCTCCTGGCAGAACCTTCTCATGGGCAAGGTGTTTCACTAAGCCTGAGTAACTACCAACACGCCAAGGTGTCATAGGGACTCTCGTCAGCGTTTTCGCAGCAAAGTGGCGTGGCGTATCATCGCTATTCTCTAAGATTTGTAGCTCTGTTTCAGCAGCATTAATCGTGCCTGCAGCTGGTAGCTCTTGCAAGCTCATCGCAATTGGGCATGTTTGTTGTAAACGTTTTGCTTGAGTCAAAAGTCTATCGTAATCACAGGCTTTATCTTCAATACCAAGTAGATAACCAATGGCTGTTTCATGCAGCTGACTTGTCATGCCTGACTTTTTAGTAAAGCGGCTATGGTTGGCAATGTATAAATAGCACTTTAAGACAGGTCGGGTTAATGCCACATAGAGTAGGCGTAGATCTTCGGCCAAAGTTTCACGCTTTTGTCGTTCCCAGCCCTCATCGGTCTGCTCAATATCCCAAATAAGTTGATTATTATCGTGATAGAGCATAGGAGATGGCTTTTTACGATTGTCTCTACTTAAGCTGACAAAAGGAATAAAGCAGATTGGGTATTCTAAGCCTTTACTTTTATGGATGGTGACAATCTGTACGAGGTTTTGCTCGCTTTCTAAGCGTAATTGGGCTTCCTCGCTAGGTTGATTTTCAATAAGCGCCTGTTCAAACCAGTTGATAAGTGCGCTGATCCCATCAAGCTCAGTGGCTTTTTGCTGCAGTAGTTCACCTAAATGCCGAAAATCGGTTAAACGGCGTTCGCCATCACTGTCACTAAGCAAACGTTCAATGATTTGCGTTTGACTGGCTAAGGTGAGCAGGGCTGGCATGATCCCGCGCTTTAACCATACTTGATTGAGCTCGGCAAATTGCTCGAGTAATGCTTGACGTCTATCTTCATCTTGATTGAACTGATGGATCGCATCAGCACTGTAACCGAGTAGCGAAGTGGCAAGGGCACTGCGAAGTGCGCGCTCATCTTTGGGATCGCTAATCGCGTATAACACTAATGCTAACTCACGTGCCTCTAGGGTATTAAATACACTATCTCGGCTCAGAAATACCGCGCCAATTTGACGTTGGTTTAACGCTGACTTGACGACATTTGCTTCGTGTCTGTCTCGTACTAGAATCGCGATATCTTTGGCTCTAAGTGGCTTTTCGTCAATTAAGCACTTGTTTTGCTGTGCATCTGTCAGCAGCGAGGTGATCTCATCGGCAACGTCGTTGGCCAATAATTGACGTGCTGTGGTTTTATTTAAGCCTTTTTCAGCTTCTTCAGAGAGTAATCGTAAGCGTAAAGCACTGGCGTCAGTTTGCTGCTCGGTTAGCACTTTATTTTGGGCAAAGCTGGAGGCTTTTACCGACTCAAATGGAATAGAAGCACTTATAAAGGGGTCATCTTTCTGGCTGAATATACCGTTAACAGCCTCAACCATCTGTTGGTTTGAACGATAGTTGGTATCTAGATTGTAATGTTTTGCTGTTTGCTGGCGTGCATGAATATAGGTGTGAATATCGGCGCCACGAAAGGCATAAATAGCCTGTTTAGGATCGCCAATCATCAATAAGCTTAACTGCGCTTTGGTGGGCGCATCATTGTCTGACTGATAAATACGATTAAATATTTGATACTGTAACGGGTCGGTATCTTGAAACTCATCGATTAACGCTACAGGAAAGCGCTGGCTGATACTGCTGGCAAGGCTTGAACCATTAGACGCTTTTAATGCCCCTGCAAGGGTAAGTAGCAGATCATCTGGCGTGAGTAAGTTACGCTCAAGCTTTTGCGCGATAAAGCGTTTCGCGATCCCTTCTCGGGCACAGTATAAAAAGCTTGGAATTAAGCTTGAAATTAATTCAGCAAGGCGCTCCATATGCGCAAGCTCAGGCGCTTGTTGTGGCGTTGGAATTTGGCCGCCTTTATTTAACTTTAAATTATTCAGTGATAACGCCTCGAGCACTTTGGCTGGTGGCAAGCCTTGGCCATGATTAGCCCAGTTATCAAGTGCATCGAGCATGATCGCAAGCTTAGGGTAACCATCAGCCTGTTTACCGAATCGTGCGCCGTTGAGGGGGAGTGAGTGCAATCGTTCTGCTGTTTGCTCTCGGGCGTTGGGCCAATTGAGCTTGAAACGATTCAGGCTGTCGTTAAGACTGGTTTCAAGTTTATCAAAAGCTGGCGGTACAGGCTTAGCTACCGCGTTGCTGGCACCTAGTATTGAGCGTAATTGACGAGATAAAGCGTCAGGATCGCTAAACTTTGCTTGAATGACATCAGCTAAACTGCCGCTAAGGGGATAACATCTCTCACGCCAAAAATCCCGTACAGCATGGTGTAAATATTGACTGTCATCTAGGGTGAATTCAGACTCAAATAACAGTGATGATTCAAACGCCATGTCGGCCAAAATACGCTGACAGAAACCGTGAATAGTATAAATAGCCGCTTCATCTAGCGACTTTAGCGCTAAGTCTAAGCGTTTTCTCGCGACAGGAAGAGCATCTGCAGGGGTGGCGTCATAGAGTGCGTTAATTAACTCATCTTTGACTTCTAAGCCAATGAAACGTCGATAGGCTAATTGAATTTTTTTACGGATCCGATCCCTTAGCTCACCGGTCGCAGCATTGGTAAAGGTTACCACCAAGATTTGCTCACAAGTCAGTGCAGTGTCGATACCGTGGCCAAGCAGTAAACGTACGTATAAACCTGCAATGGTAAAGGTTTTACCTGTACCAGCACTGGCTTCAATTAAGCGACTGCCGCCAAAAGGTAAAGTGAGTGTATCAAGGGCTTCGCTTACAATTATTGGCATAGTTGCCTGTGCATCCGTTGCTAATTGTGTGTCTGTATTCATTGTTGGTTGACTCATTACTTCACCTCGCCTTGTGCATTAATGCCTGCTTCGACAAAACTGGCGAGCTCACTGAGCTTGTCTTTGTGGTAAAGGCTTAGCAGTGGTGCTAATAATTGATTGGCGATACTGGCAAATTTATCTTCGGTGAAGTCATCGGGGAAGGTAAACAGACGCTGAAAATGAGGTTCGAGCCCTTCACCTAATTGGCTTTGCTCATCAAGCCACTGAGTTTGTGCCGCTATCAGTTTTTGCCAGTGCGATCCTTCAGCCTCAACATAGGCTAGGGCTGTACGTGGCATAAACATAATAGGGTGAACTTGCCCTTGCTGAAAAAAATTGAGCCATTGCGTTAGTTGATTTCTAGCTTGAACAGCGCTAATCGATGCGAAAGCATGAAAATGACCAATATCTAATAGATAACTGGTCATTGGCATACTTGGTTTTGAGCCACTGTCATCATTTTTCATGGCACATAAGCATAAATGACGTAAGTAAACGCGGATCAAATCGCGGCCATTAGCAGTACCGGGACGATAATTAACTAAGCCTTTAGCGCTTATATCATCAATCCGGCCGACAAGTTTGAGCGCGAGCTCGTCAAAGTTTAGCTCAATATCAATTGAATGAGATGCGTCGCCTTTTAGGTATAAACTGCGGCCGATCAGTGGCTTAATATCATGTAGATACTGGTTGAGTAGCAAGTCGTCAAATGGTTTTAGTGGCAAATTACCTTGTGCTTTGAGACGCTCAAGGAGTTCAAGGTTAGGCTTTTCTTCGCCGCTACTAATGGCGCTATCGAGCAACACCGCTTGGAGTTTATAGCGCTCAAGCGCATTCAAACTAAATGGTTCATCGTTATCATCTGCCTGAATCGATAAGCTCAAATCAACTTTTAAACTACGATTAAAGAAGTACTGGGCCGGGTTTCGATAAAAGCGGATCAGTGCCGAAACTTCCAACTCTTCGACATTTGGTGTGTCAGCGCCTGTTGCTGCGCTAGCGCCCTCATCAATAAAGGGTAATACTTGCGTGTTAGCATCAATAAAGCCTTTGTAGTGTTTATTGGCTGTCACATTTATATCTGTGTTTGTCGCTGTCGGACACCACTGGGCTGCGTAGCTTTGCTGGATCTTAGTTGAGTTTGCGCCATCAAGTTGCGCTTGATAAAGCCTGCCATCAAAAGGTTGTAATGGTTGCTTAATGATTAGCTGTTGGCGGATCTGCTGCTCAATGGTATCGATTAAGCTAGGTGCAATTTGTGGTTCATCTAAGTGCTGCTCAAGAGCCTCTGGCAAATAAACCAGCTGACAATATTCAATAAGTTCAGACACCAACATTGATGGTATACGCTCAGAGTCATCTCGCTCACTATTACCGATATAACTGATATAAAGCTGCTCACGAGCGGATAAAATCGCTTCTAAAAATAGATATCTATCGTCAAGTCTGCGGGAACGGTCACCTTTGCGCGGCCCCATTTGAGCGACAAGATCGAAGCCGACTGGATGTTGAACCCTTGGGTATACACCATCATTCATCCCCAGTAAGCAAACCAGTTTAAAGGGAATAGAGCGCATTGGCATTAAGGTACAAAAGTTAACACTACCCGCAAGGTAGCGCTGACCAACTCGAGACTCAGACAAACGGCTATTGAACCAGTTTTGCAACACTTCGATTGTTAATGGTGTGCTGTGGCCGGCTTCGGTCAGCTCTAGATGAAGCTTGGCAATCGCGTCACGGATCTCTTGCTGCTGCACCCGTTCATCATCGTCGACTTCATAAAAGTCATCAAGTATGCTTTCAAGTTGCGCCATACGTTGATCAAGCTCAGACACCTGTGCCAATGCTTGCTGCACACTATCGAGTGCTTCAATAAAATCGAGAAGTTTTCCTAGAGCTTGGGCTGTTTGGCCTTCAATGCCGTTGACAGCCAAACTATGCTGATAAATAGGCGCATTATCGCTAAAGCTGTAACCTAAAATCAGCCTTTTAATGCCAAAGGCCCATGAGTTTTGTTCAAAGGCGGGCAATTGATATTCGCTGCGGCTATTTTCATCGCGTCCCCAACGCACACCAGCTTGATCTAACCAGCGTTTAATCACCGTAAGGCTGTCATCATCGAGTTCAAAGCGCCGCAATACGGCAGGGACTTCGAGAATACTGAGAATATCAGTGAGTCCAAAACGACTTTGATTGATTTTTAGCAGCTGCAAAAAGCTGGATATCAGAGGTGACTCTTGAGCTGCGCCGCGATCGGCAATAGCGTAAGGGATATAGTGGTTACCCTGTTTCGCACCAAATACGGCATCAATATAGGGCGCATATGCGGCAACATCAGGCATCATGATCACGATATCTTTTGGCGCAAATTGAGCTGTCCCATCTGGATTTACTTGTGACAGCATTTCCAGCAAGTGGTCGTGTAAGGTCTCGACTTCACGCAGCGGGCTATGACAGCTTCTTAGGGTTATAGAGTTATCATTGGCGGAGATGACACGTCGGCCCTCTAAGCTTAGATAGAGACCCGCATCTGGGCCTAGGCTTTGGCCGCGAGTACTGAGCTGCAAAATGTCGTATTGCACACCGCTAAGCATATTGCTGGGTATAGGTTCTTGGTAGCAATCGAAATTAAATGCGGTGTGTTCTTCTGGTAACTCGAGTAATAAGTCGAGCAGTTCACGGCCCATTTTGCCGTTATTTGCCAGTAGCGGATTACCCACTTCAAGCTTGTCTTCCCATTCCAACTCGAGCTTGTTTTTATCGGCATACTGCAGTGCCATACGCGCTCGCAAGCGTGGATCAACAATATCTCCCCAATAGTGCTGGCATGGGCTTAAATTGAGCATGATTACGTCGATACGTTTAGCGAGATAGTGCAACACCTCAAGTGTTTGTGGTGCCATAGAGGAAATGCCAAATACGAATAGACGCCTTGGCAAAGCATCTAAGTTGGTGTTTGGGTCGTCTAACGCATCAAATAGTGCCTGATGTAGGTTGGCACGATGATATTGGCTTTTTTGCAGTGTATTAGCGTTAAAGTCGATTAACGCTCGCCACAGTATTGGTTGCCAAGCTTGAGCAGGGCTGAGCTTATCGCCTTTCGGTGGCAAGGTCGGCTCCAATGCTTCCCACGCGTTTATCCAGTCAGGACGGTACACTAGATATTGGTCAAAAATATCGGCGATTTGGCCGCATAGCTGGTATAGCTTTAGTGGGTTATGTGCTGTTTCTGCGGTGTTAGTTGGTTCCGGGCTATCTGTATACTCAGAGCTATCGGTATGCTCAGGGCTGTCTGCACGCTCAGGGCTGTCTGTACACTCAGGGCTGTCTGTACGCTCAGGGCTGTCTGTACGCTCAGGGCTGTCTTCAAGCTCAGTAGTTAATTCAGTCTCAGGGTTACCATTATTAAGATAATTGGCTAGCGGTAAAAAATCTTCATGGTCAATCAGGCTAGGCAGTAACTCCATTAATTTCCATGTCATGGCCGCTTTAGTAAACGCGTTCTCTTTTGGCACATCCTCAAGTAATGTGTGGCAAAGCTGCCAAATAAAGCTTGATGGAAGAGGAAACTCAAGGCCTGCGGCGATGTTATTTTGCTTGGCAATTTCTAAACGCAACCAAGTGGACATGCCGGGGCTTTGCACCAAAATATGTTCTGGCATAAGCAGAGGCGTGTTAGGCAGCGGCGTTCGAAGCTCGTTTGCTAACAGCGCAGATAAGGCTTCCATTTGGTTTGATTGCACTAGATATAACATGGCGGTCCTTTAACAAGCATGCAGTAATATCGATGGACTGTTGTGGGTCTTTTAAACAGTTTGTGTTTAAAGTTGGCTAGCCAAAAAACAACCCATTTTTAATAGGATAACTCTATTCACGCTATTTTATGTTGTTGCGTTATTAAGTGCCAATCTCTGTTTCAAGATCTTGATTTTTAACCACCTTGATTGCTTGATTAATAATCGAGAAAAACGTTTTACTCGTTTGGCGTCCATATTTTGATATTTTAATGCAATAAAGTATTGGGTTAATTTAGTGAAGTCAGCATCTATACTCGGGAAGCTTTGGCTGACTCTAAGGTTATAGGCTTGCGGTCCTTCATGATGTGCTCTTGCTAAGCCGCGCTTAGCAAGCATGTTGCACACAGTGTAATAGGCGTTTAGATGTTTATCGGTCGAACGACTAAATTGGATAATGCCCGCGCTATAGGCAATCGCCAAACCTATTACGGTTAAGCTAATGATGATGAATATGATGACCTTAGTCTGAGTAACATTCCCTAGGATCTCTTTAAGTACACGTTGCTGTTTTTGTTCATTAAAGCCGAGTACCCAAGTGCTCCAAAAGTAATCGACACTGGCTAAGCGCATTCTAACATTATTCAAAAACGGGTTATCACGCAGGGCTAAACTACTAAATGGGTTATCGATTAAATAGCTTGTTTGTGGATCAAAAAAAGCATCAAATCCTTGCTCTACACGCTCAGGCGCTATCATGGCCGTAGGATCAAAGCGAACCCAACCTTCATCTGCAAGCCATACTTCAACCCAAGCATGGGCCATGTATTGATAAATACTGTAGTAACCCGCTGTTGAATTAAGTTCACCACCTTGATAGCCGGTGACCAGTCGGGCAGGGATCCCTGTCACGCGTGCCATAAAGGCAAAGGCACTGGCGTAATGTACGCAAAAACCCGCTTTATTGGTTATTAAAAAGTCGTCAATTTGCTGCTCACCTACTTTAGGTGGCCGTAAAGTATAGTAGTAAGGCTGTTCTGTAAAATAAGCCATCATGGCGTTGAGCCTGGCCTTAGGCTCTGCGTACTCTAGGGCAAAACGTTGGGCTAATGCGCGGGTTTTAGGGTTACTAGTTTGCGGTAGTGCAAGGTTAGTACTGGCAACCTCGCGGCTTATTTTTGGCTCCATTATGTGTTCAAGGCTGCTGACTTGATATAAGCGCTTTTGCTCGATAGGCCTATCAGCTAAAAGACTAAAGTCCGCTAATAATCTAATGTCACGTTCTTGTGTATTTGCCACATCTAAACCAAACAGCCATCTTTGATAGCTAGGCTCTGCAATGATGCTATAGTCAAATTGGCGCAGTGTTCTACTATTTAATGCTGGTAAATGATTCACAGTTGCAGCTGGTGTCATATTGGCTGTTTGTGGTTCGATTGCTTGTTGACTACTGATCCGCGGGTTTTGCTGCCAGCTTTTGCCATCGTAGTCTTCCATGACGATGGCGCGCCAATAAAGTTGCTCATTAGTTGGTGCTGCGCCAGAGAATGTTGCGCGAAAGGCAAGGGCGCTTGAGCGAGTTAATTCATTTATATCACCAAAACGAACACTATCTGAGAGTCCTGTTTGCGCTTTATTTTGTGGTGGAACCATCCACAGGGGCGCGAGCCGGGGCAAGACTAAAAATAAGATCAGCGCCAGTGGTAGGCTTTGCAGCAAAATTTTACTGCCTAGTTTAGCTGTGTTAATAAAATTGGCTTTGTCATGGAATAGGCTAATAAGCACGCAGCTATTGATGATAGTCACTATTAGTAAGTGCAAAGTTGATAGTAGGCTTTGATGATGAATAAAAGTAAATGCAATTAGGAAGTAACCCACAAGTACGACAGCCTGAACGTCTCGTCGGTTACGCATCTCTATGTACTTTAGTGCGTAGCCAAGGATCAGTAAATTAACCATGGCATTGAGAATGCCAATCTGCTTGGCAATCATTGCCAGTGTTGCCGCTGAGGCGATGGCGAGGGCTGTCACTAGCCATTTTGGCGGTTTAGCCACTTTGCCCAAATAGATGCCAATCCGCCAGAAAATACAAATAGCGCAAATAGCTAAAGTCCAAAGGGTTATCTGTTGGTATAGCGGTGACAAAATAGCAATGTTAGTGATCAGCAACCACATTAAGGTATGGCGTGAGATATTTTGTTGTTCACCACTCATTATTGATGCGCCTTTAGTAGAGTTTTTCGAGGGAAAAGCGCTAGTTGAGTTTGCACCTGCATTCGGTGTTTTTGCCCATGGTTTGGTGGAATTGAATGCCCTGAAAGTGTGAGTCCAAAAACCTGATTATGGGCTGTCAATTGCTCTGTTTGCCAAGCTAGATGACTTAATGCTAATTCAATATCATGGCTGTTTTCGTCTAATGTCAGCCACATAGGTGAACCTTGTGGTTGCTCAAACTCTTTGGTTAACATGCCTCGGCCTTGTGCCCATTGTTTCCACGCTATTTGCTTTAATGGTTCACCTGTTTGGTATTCCTTTAAGCCTTTAAACTCATCAACCCCAGTGACATATTTACCGCTAGTTTGTGGATCGTCACCGGGCTTTGAAATAAACCTGATTGGATTGGGATCATTAATCGGTTTAGCAAACACCAGTTGCGATAAATCTAAATCAACTTGTGACCATGCGCGACATAAGCCTAATGGATAACGGCTTTCAATCTTCAGTCGCCCCGGGCGATTAACGCCACGATGAGGGTTATTAACTGTGACTAACAGTTGTGATGCTTGTGCCGTCACGGTTTTAAGTGTGTGTAGGGGCTGCCCTTTAAACTGACATTGGATCTCAACGGCTTGCTGCTTGCTAGATAGTTGAATCGGATAATAGATAGGACTGCCGGCAAAATAACCGGTCTGTTGTTTACTGGTTAGGGTTAACCCTGACAGGTTTTTATAGCTGTAGATGATGCAGGTATTGAATACGCTTAGGAGCAGTAAACTCAGTGCCATAATCAGGTTATTTTGATAGTTTGTGCCTAACAAAAACAGCAAAACGACTAATACCAGCCAGGCTAGGCCAAAGCCTGAAGGTAAAATAAAGATACTTTTATGGCTTAATGTGACCTGCTTGCTCGCAGGTAAACGCCTAGATAGCCACTTGTTCCAGCCTACGGTAAGAGTTTGCCTAGTAAGTTTATCGCCGTGTTTTTGCATAAATCTCAATTGTTTATTAATAGATGTCTACGGCTTAAGTTGCCAAAATCAACTGTTTGAACCTTACAGAATGGGGTTAACTTGGCTCAAAATCTTATCGGATAATACCTCGCCTTGTTGCTGAGAGTGTTGCCTTATTCTGTGTTCTGCTACATGAGGGAAGATAGTTTGTACATCTTCTGGAACGATATAACTGCGCTCATTGATGAAAGCCCAAGCTTTTGCTGCTTGTAAAATAGCGATGCTTGCTCGGGGAGATAAACCAGCAGACTGCTCTAGTGTTCTTGAAGTATTGACCAGCGCAAGAATATATTTGAGTAGCGAGTCTGAGGCGCTGACTTGAGCCACTTGCTCTTGTATCGCTTGTAGTGACGATACCGATAAACACTCCTCTAATTGACTGAACTCTGTATTCTGTTGATTTTTCAGCATGGCCAATTCTGCATCAGCAGCGGGATAACCAATTGAAATTCGCATCATAAACCTATCGAGCTGTGACTCTGGTAGCGGGAAGGTTCCCGATTGCTCGGTTGGGTTCTGCGTTGCAATCACAAAAAAGGGTTGGGGTAATGCGTAGGTTTGACCATCGACGGTGATCTGTTGCTCAGCCATCGCTTCTAACAGCGCGCTTTGAGTTTTGGGACTGGCCCGATTGATTTCGTCAGCCAGAATCATTTGGTTAAAAATAGGGCCTGGATGGAAGTTAAATTGGGCGTCTGACTTATTAAAAATGGATACGCCAAGAATATCTGCGGGTAGCATATCACTGGTAAACTGTACTCGCTGGTAACTGAGTCCTAAACAATGCGCTAACCCATGGGATAGGCTGGTTTTACCCATTCCGGGTAGGTCTTCGATGAGTAAGTGGCCGCGAGCTAAAATGCAGCTAAGAGCAAGTTTAATCTGTTGAGGTTTGCCGATTAACACCGTTTCTAGCTGTTTGAGCAAGTGATTAATACTGAAGTTTTTCATACACACCCAGTGTTGTTATTTTTATTCAAGCAGTGTGTTAACTACTATGGTGTAAAATGCACTCGCTTTCCAGTGGTTTAGCGGCCTTTTATTGCCTAGGTTATCGGTTAGATTATTTTTAGTGATTGCTAATAGGCTTAAAACTAGCGTTAGTTAAGTCCTAAATGAGCGAGATAAAGTAAGTTTAACGTGAGTAACGAAAGGCTACAGCAATCAATAATGTTACTGTAGCCTTGTGTCATTATCTTAAATTACTCCAAATCAAAGCGGTCAGCATTCATGACTTTTACCCATGCACTAACAAAGTCATGGATAAACTTTTCTTTGTTGGTGTCTTGCGCATAATGTTCACAGTATGAGCGCAGTATTGCGTTAGACCCTAAGACTAAATCGACTCGGGTTGCGCTCCATTGCAGTTCACCGTTATCTCGGTTAACGATATGGTAAAGATTATTGCTTATAGGCTGCCAGCTGTAGTTCATATCGGTGAGATTGACGAAAAAGTCATTAGTCAGTACCCCAATGTTGTCGGTGAATACACCATGTTTGCTGCCAGCATAATTGGTACCTAAAACTCGCATTCCGCCTATTAATACTGTCATTTCTGCAGCGGTTAATTGCATTAATTGGCTGCGTTCTAACAGTAGTTCTTCGGCTGTAACATGATAATCGGCTTTCAACCAGTTTCTAAAGCCATCATGTAGCGGCTCCAATACATCAAAAGAGTGCTCGTCAGTATTTGCTTGAGTGGCATCTCCTCGACCTTGAGCAAAGGGGACTTCGATATTAAATCCGCCTAACTTGGCAGCCTGCTCAATGGCGGTATTGCCGGCCAATACAATGAGATCGGCCAGTGAAATTGATGAGTTTAACTGCTGTTGTATGCTTTTTAGTGCACTAATAACTTTGTGCAGTTGCTCAGGCTCATTTCCTTGCCAGTTATTTTGCGGTGCAAGCTGTATTCGTGCACCATTAGCGCCACCACGGCGATCTGAGCCTCGATAGGTTCGCGCGCTATCCCAAGCCGTTACAATATACTCGGAAGGGCTAATGTCACTGGCTAAAATAGCTTGTTTTAACTGGGACAGTTCAGATAAGTCGAGTCGGTTAGGATTGTGGGGAATAGGATCTTGCCAGATCAGCTCTTCTGCTGGAACATCTGCGCCAAGGTAACGGGTTTTAGGCCCAAGATCCCTATGGGTTAGCTTGAACCATGCTCGGGTAAAGACCTCGGCGAAATAGCTTGGGTCTTGGTAAAATCGTTCAGCAATTTTACGATATTCTGGATCAAACTTCATTGCCATATCTGCATCGGTCATGATAGGCGTGCAGCGCTTATTGGGATCTTCAGCGTCAACTGGCATATCTTCAGGTTTGATATTGACTGGTTGCCATTGCCAAGCACCTGCCGGACTTTTCTGGATCCACCAATCGTAATTTAAGAGTAAGTGAAAATAACCGTTGTCCCATTGGGTTGGGTTAGTGGTCCATGGGCCTTCTAGCCCACTAGTGATGGCGTCTGAGCCAATGCCTCGCTGCTGTTTATTGAGCCAGCCAAACCCTTGATCTTCAAGTTCTCCAGCTTCTGGTTCTGGGCCAAGTTGACTCGCGTCACCGTTACCGTGGCACTTACCAACAGTATGGCCGCCAGCCGTCAATGCAACGGTTTCTTCATCGTTCATAGCCATTCTGGCAAAGGTGATCCTTACATCATGGGCGGTCTTGATAGGGTCTGGTTTGCCATCGACGCCTTCAGGATTAACATAAATTAGTCCCATCATGACGGCGGCTAAAGGATTATCGAGATCTCGCTCGCCAGAGTATCGGCTATTTTCTTTATCGCTGGTGGCTAGCCACTCTTTTTCAGCTCCCCAATATGTGTCAATTTCTGGTGTCCAAACATCTTCTCGACCGCCAGCAAAGCCAAACATTTTTAGTCCCATGGATTCATAGGCCATATTGCCGGCTAAGATGATCAGATCTGCCCAAGAAAGTGCGTCACCATAGCGTTTTTTTATTGGCCACAGTAGCCTGCGAGCTTTATCTAAATTGCCGTTATCTGGCCAGCTATTAAGCGGCGCAAACCGCTGACTACCTCGGCTCGCTCCACCTCGACCGTCTGCTATTCTGTATGTGCCTGCAGAGTGCCAAGCTAAACGGATCATTAAACCACCATAATGACCCCAGTCAGCGGGCCACCATGATTGTGATTGGGTCATTAAGTCTTTTAAATCTTGTTTTACTGCGGCGAGATCTAAATTATTGAAAGCTTGTTTATAGTTAAAATCCTTTGGCAGGGGCGAGGTCTTGCTATCATGTTGATGTAAAATTTCGAGGTTAAGTGATTTCGGCCACCACTGATTTTGCTTACTTTGTTGGTTGGTATTTGCCCCGTGCATAACCGGGCAGCCACCTTTACCTTGAGAGCTAGTCATTGTTAGCTTCCTTGTATTGCTCATGAAATAACTAGTTATAACAGTAGAACACTTTGCAGCTTTTGTTAGTGAAAATGGCTTAATGCCAATAGACTTATCGTTAGCTAGATACCGTTATTTGGCTATAGTAACGCTAGGGTGGGGCGGGGATACCCATTGTCCGGCTGTTATATACTAGCAGCCGGACATGTATCTATTTTAAAGTTAGTAATTAAAATTAAGCTCTTTGGCTGAAAGCAGTTCAGCCTGTTTGCCTTGCCTTACTTGATAAATGACTTTGTAGCTAAATACCGCTTGCACATATTCTCGAGTTTCTCTGTAGGGTATTGATTCAATAAAGCTAATGGCATCAAGCTTGCCATCACTTCGTTTTAACCAGCTGTTAATTCGATGCGGTCCAGCATTATACGAAGCGGTTGCTAGCACTCTATTTTGATCAAACTGCTTAAGTAAGCTGCCGTAGTAGGCGCTACCTAATGCAATGTTGAGCTTTTCATCATACAGGCTTTTAATGCCGCGATAGGGCAGCTTTGCTTTTTTGGCGGTCTGTTTTGCTGTAGCAGGCATAAGTTGCATATAGCCCCGCGCACCGACACCAGAGGTTGCATTGGGGTAATAGGCACTTTCGCGTCTCGATATCGCACGAATTTCATCAATATTAACAGCATACTTTTTACTTGCCTGCGTAAAAGCTGCTTGCGCTGCGTAAGGGAAGCGCATCTGCATGTCATTCCAAAGTTTGGCTTGTATACTTGCTTGCACCCCTAAACTATGCCAATTCTGCGATACAGCGTAGACACCATATTCAGTCTGCATGGTTTTATCATGGCGTTTTAATAACATCACCCATTCGGCTCGGGCATCTGACTGTTTATCAATCGCAAGTAGCTCACGCACTCGCGCTAACCCTTTATCTTCAAATAGCTTGGCTTTTAGTTCTGGTTTACTCTCACTGGCGTGATCTTGTAATTGAAATGGTTTGTTGAGTTTTTCTGCTGCGAGGTACCCATAAAAATTGCGTTCTAGGCGCAGCTCGTCAAATAGTCGTTGCGATTGTTGCTGACTTTGTTGACTGTTTTCCCTTGCAAGCACTTGTGCACGCCAATACTTCCAGCGTGCAGTATTTTGTTTTTGCTGGCTTAATTGTGGTAAAAACTTAGCAAAGCTGTGCTTATCATTGTCTCGTAGCGCCCAGCGCAGACGCATTTCGACAAGATCATCACTATCAAGTAAGGGTAAAATGGTATCAGCATAGCTTTGCAATTCTATCACTTGATAAATCAAGGTTCTTCTTACTAAATAACGGTTTAATTTTCGACCTTGATAGTCACTGAATCGATCTGCTTTTTGGTAAGCGGAAAATAACTTAACAGCTTGCTTAAGATCTTTTTTAGCCAGTTTTCTTAAGCCTAAATCAACAATGGTCGCGTTGATTTTTGCGCTACCGCTAAATTTAGATTTATGGCGTAAGCTACGGGGATCTTTGTAAACGGCTAATAAGCGTTTAGCATCGTCTTTATTAGTTGTAAGTTGTCTGGAAAGGTAGGACAGTAATCCGTATTGACCTTGCTCAAAACTGAGCAACATACGTGACCAAATCAACTCTTGAGTTCTAAGCCCTGCTTTTTGCCATTGTCTAAATAACGGATCACACTCTTTAGGCCGAGAGCGCCCATGTAGCCACAGTTTTTCAGCTCCCTCATAGGCTAGTTTACTGTCACCTTTTTGGAGTTGGGCGCGGTAGTAATAGCATTGCAACACGACATTATTAGGTTGATTGGGGCTGACACTGAGAAAGTCTTGCCAACGCTTTTGACTGCCACTGCGCTTTAGATAACGATAACGGCCGGTATTATACAATGGGCTACCAACAAAAGGCTTTAGCGCAGCTAAAGCCTTATCGCCGGGAAGCTTGAGAATGTCGTTTATATCGTTATGAAAATCTAAATAAATCGCCAATGGATAGTCATCAAGTTTGTTACGCATTACTTGATATTGACTCAGGTGTTGTTTTTTTAGTTTGCTACGAGCATCGAGGTAAAGTTGTTGCTCATCAGTTAATGATGACGCTGCAACTGACCATGATATACTTAGAGTTAGCATCCCTATTAAAATGCGACTTAGCTGCTTGTGCATTTACAACAATCCTCTTAAATATCCTTATAACTGCCTTACGCTGTCTGCGTTGGCTTAATCTTGATGAATATCATCATCAGATAAGCTTAGTGCTTTATCCAGAAGTTGGGCATCAACTTTTTTACTGGTTTGTACACCTAGCTGCTGCATTTGATGGGCTTGGCGGATGACGTTACCTTTGCCGGTAGATAACTTGTTCATTGCGCTGGTAAAGTTTTTGTCAGCTGACTCAAGTGCGCGCCCCAACTTATCCATGTCGTCTAAATAGCCACACAGCTTGTCGTAGATTTTTCCGGCTTGCTTGGCGATCATTTGGGCGTTTTGATTCTGATACTCATAGCGCCAAATATTATTGATTGTGCGCAGTGCTACCAATAGATTGGTTGGGCTAACTAACATAATGTTACTTTCAAGCGCGTAATTAACTAAGCTTGGATCGTGTTCAAGTGCTAGTAAAAATGCTGGTTCAAGCGGAATGAACATCAGTACGTAGTCGAGGCTCTTTAACCCATGTAGCTTTTGATAGTCTTTTTGACTTAGCCCTTTGATATGAGAGCGAACTGAAATAATGTGCTCTTTAATTGCTTGAGCACGTACTTCGTCATCGTCACTATTAAAGTATCGCTCGTAGGCAATCAGTGACATTTTTGCATCAATGACCACGTCTTTATTTTCGGGCAAATGCACAATGACATCGGGTTTAAAGCGCTTACCGTTATCACTTTTTAGATCGGCTTGAGTGTCATACTCATGGCCTTCACGTAAACCACTTTCTTGTAACACTCGCTCTAGGATAACTTCACCCCAATTGCCTTGTTGTTTATTATCACCCTTTAGTGCTTTAGTAAGGTTTACAGCGTCTTGACTCATTTTTAAATTAAGCTCAGTTAATGAGTCTAATTGATGTTTGAGTGCACTACGTTGAGTTTGTTCGTGAGAGTAAGAAGCTTGGACCTGCGCTCTAAACCCTTCTAGTTGCTGCTTAAAAGGGGCTAAGACACTGTCAAGTTGTTGGTTGTTTTGGCTCTGTAGTTTTTCGCTTCTTGCCTCGAATATTTTGGTCGCTAAATTTTCAAACTGCGCATTTAAGCGAACCTCTGAGTCTTCCAGCAATTGAATTTTATCATTCAATGCTTGTTCTTTTGCATCAAAACTGGCAGTTAAGGTTTGTTGCATTGCATTAGATTTAGACAATGCCAATTGGAGTTCCATCTGCTTACGTTGATTGTCAGCTAAAGTTTGTTCTAATTCATGTACACGTTCAGCTTGAGCTTGTGACTTGCCTAATTGCTCTAGTCGAAACTCTAGTTTGTCCTGATATTGATCAATCGTCAGCTCTTTTTGGTTTATGGTTTCTTTAAGCTCTAAAATTTCGCTGTTTAACTCTAGCTTTGTTTGTTCCATTTCATCCATTAGCTGACTTCTAACGTATTCCCATTTAGTGCGGGTTTTACGTTGGTTGAATAATGCACCAATTAACATCGCGAGAAACGATATGGCGATAATGATAACAATTTGGGCGGTTGAGAAATCAAGCTCTAAAGGCATGTGAGAAGGCTCTTAACATGATGAATGAAACAGTAGAGTGGCATGGCGATTTAAACACTGCAAGCATAAGCAGATGAATTATTAGATAAGTGCTGCAGACATAGTCAGCTGTTAACAAAATGTAATTTAAGCGAGTGTGAAACCTTTCTTCGACTTTGTCGGTCTGATGAGTAAGTGGTAAGTATTAAAATAAGGATGGAGCGGCCAAATGAATATAAAAAAAACTGCTGCCTGGGATAAATATACCAGTAAAGACATTACGCCAGAGGAGGTTTACCAAGACAGAAGGCGTATTTTAAAACAAATGGGCTTTATTGGTGCAGGTGCATTGTTATCTTCCCATGCCAATGCTGGTGTATTTGATCTGTTCTCAACAGATGAACAAAAATCGGCTTTTTTAACTAAGGCTTTGCCTTTTACTAAGCAAGCACAGTATGACCATCTGTTATATGGCGCTTTGACACCTGAGTCGAAAATTATCTCTCACAATAATTTCTATGAATTTGGTACTAGCAAAACCGATCCTGCTGAAAATGCCCAGCAACTAAAAGTCGAGCCTTGGAAGCTAGTGATTGATGGTGAGGTGGATTCTCCCATAACTCTAGATTACGACGACTTGCTCAAGTTATTTCCATTAGAGGAACGCGCTTATAATTTTAGATGCGTAGAGGCTTGGTCTATGGTGATCCCCTGGGTAGGTTTTTCACTCGCGAGTTTACTTAAAAAAGTTGGGGTTAATAGCAGAGCCAAATATGTGGCTTTTGAAACACTGTTCGATCCAGAGCAGATGCCCGGGCAACGAAACCGTTACCTTGGTGGCGGAATTAATTATCCCTATGTCGAAGGCTTAACCTTGGCAGAAGCAATGAACGATTTAACTTTTATGTCTGTCGGTTTATACGGTAAAACTTTGCCACCGCAAAACGGTGCGCCAATTCGCCTAGTCGTGCCTTGGAAATATGGCTTTAAGAGTATCAAATCTATTGTGCGGATAAGATTAACAGAAAAGCAGCCTCCGACTTCTTGGAATCAACTTGCGCCGAATGAATATGGTTTTTACGCTAACGTTAATCCTGAGGTGGATCACCCTAGGTGGTCGCAAGCTTCTGAACGACGTATCGCTGAGGGTGGATTGTTTTCAGCAAAACGGATCCCTACGCTGCCTTTTAATGGTTATGCCGAGTTTGTTGCTGATCTCTATAAGGGGATAGATTTACGTAAATATTATTGATTTCTATGCTTTTAAAACAAGTTAGAAGTCATTTAACTGTTTACCGCTCAATTGTAATCTAGGTATTTTTATGAGGCTAACGCGTCGTTCTTTATTTTGGCTTAAAGTGGTGTTTCATTTAATTGGCGCACTACCAATAGCTTATTTGGTATTAAAAGTGATGAGCGATAATGCAGGTGGTGACCCTGTGCAATATATCATTCATTACACTGGAATAGGGGCATTGAATGCCCTAGTTGCCACCTTGGCTATTTCGCCACTCGCTAAGTGGTCAAAGCAAGGAATGTTATTACAAACTAGGCGCTTAGTCGGCCTCTATGTTTTTGCTTATGCAAGTTTACATGTATTGGCTTTTTTTAGCTTAGACTTATTATTTGCATGGTCACTGTTTTTTGAAGAGGTGGTGAAACGTCCATATATTCTAGTTGGTGCGACTGCATATCTTTTATTAACAGGGTTAGCATTCACCTCATTTAACAGTATTCGCCGCAAAATGGGCCGCAGCTGGCAAAAGTTACATAACGCCGTTTACTTAATTGCTGTGCTGGGTGTTGTTCATTTTTACTGGTCGGTGAAGTCGGAGCTGATAGAGCCAAGCATTTATATTTTGTTATTTGCTTTGTTATTGGCATTAAGGCTAAAACTCACCAAAAAGCGCAAGTATAAAGCGAGTAAAGCATCTCAAATCTAAGAACTGATTGACAATTAGCAAACTAGTTTTGTGTTCGTATAGCAAAGTACCGGATAAGCTTGTTTTAACCATATGGCCTTGTATGTTGTCTCGATACAAGGTCATGAATATAGGCGCTAATGAATATCATTAATCCATAACTATATGGCCTATTGTATACATATAGCCTTTGTTTATTAGCTGTAAACAAGTACTAAATGGACGATTAAGCAAGGTAAATAATGTCGTAACGATTAGAACTTTATGCGGTTCAATAATAACAAAGACTGTTAGCAGTTGAAGTGGGTCATGGTGATACGGATATTTTATATCAATTATAGAAAGCCCTTCCGTAGGCTTGAGAGACCTTGAGTTGAACTGGTATCTAGAAGTTATTGGTTAACTTAGTCAGTTGCGCTTCCTTGATATTGAAATGATCTTAATGAAAGCTATTGTTACAACTTAACTCGTATCTACAAGTTTATTTGTATTGAGTAATGGCTTTACAATTTTCGTTCAATCTCTAGCTATTTAATAAGTTAGCTATTCTCTTGCTGCTTCATAATTTGCAGTACTTCATCATAAGAGATATTGAACTGACGAGACAGATTTATAATCTTAGTCTTATAGGTTTGAATGTTTTCATGTTGAGCTAATAATCTTTTTTCATTCTCAACGAGTTCATTCACTGCTTCTTGTAAAATAAGCAGTCGGCGTAAATTAAAATCGAGCGAGTCGATGTATTTCATCATTTGTGCTTTATTGCGAGCTTGCTCTAAATCGCTTGAATGCTTTTTATCATAACCATATTGGTCAAGTGCTGCGATGGCACTTTCTAAATCAAGATTATTATTCATTTTTACCTACGGTCTACGGAAGGAAATTTTGTGTTTATACCTTGTAGAATATTATAGTTTGTATTTTAGTGCTGTAAAAGTCCATAGTGTATAAATAATCGGTAAATTACAGGTTTATACCTTGGGTTTATCGCCGTAAACTGTCAGGCTAGAGAAAATTCTACTATATGCATGGAGGCTATGATGTTAGACCTGTTACCAGATTTATTTGATACCTATCCTGAGAAACTGACCTTATTGGCACCTATGTTTAGCTCTTATGGTGGTAAAGAGTGCTTTTGGGGAGAAGTTGTCACCGTTAAATGTTACCGAGATAACTCAAAAGTTAAAGAAGTCTTAGCGCAAGATGGCACTGGCAAAGTACTGGTTGTCGATGGCCAAGGCGTGATGGATTGCGCCTTACTTGGCGATATGATTGCTGAAAACGCAGCTAAAAATGGATGGCGAGGCGTGGTTATTTATGGCTGTGTTAGAGACGTATCAACCCTAAAAACCATAGATTTAGGTGTTAAAGCAATAGGTGTTAACCCGATTAAGACTGAGAAAAAGGGCGTGGGTGAGATAAATATCGCAGTCGAAATATTTGGCGTCATTATTTCACCGCACTCTTTTATTTATGCTGATGCTAATGGCGTCGCTGTTTGTAATGAAAGTTTAGATATAAGCATGTTAGATTTATAACATTGGACTCGTAATAATAGATGGGATCTACGATGAAATTTTTAAAATGGTTTTTAATAACAGTTTTAGGATTGTTCCTTGCAGTGGTGGTTTATGTCACCGTGATTTTTGATCCAAACGACTTTAAGCCGCAAATTGTTGATCTGGTAAAGCAAGAAACCGGTAGAGAGCTGAAGATAGGCAGTGATCTGTCTTGGACATTTTTTCCAAGCTTAGGGATAGAGCTTGGCGATATCAGTTTATCGAACCCAAGTGGGTTTGAAAATGCTTCAATGATCGCAGTTAATCAAGTGGTTGCCGAAGTTGCATTAATGCCTTTATTTAAAAAAGAGGTTGAAATCTCTCAGTTAAACCTTGATGGCTTAACGTTGACGCTTGAAACTCAAAAAGATGGTCGTAACAGTTTTGATGGTTTAGGCGATAAGCAAACTGCAAACAATCAAACAAGTTCGCCAGTAGAAGATTCAGGCTCGTCTAATGCATCTCTCGCTAAGCTTGATATCGGTGGTATTGCGATCACTAATACTAAAATCACTAATATCGATCATCAAAGTGCGACTGAACAAGTATTCGCGTTGAAAGAGCTAACTTTAGGGCGTTTTCAATTAGGCCAATTTGCTGCTCTTAAATATGAGTTTTCGGCTGTACTCCCTGATATGGAGTTAATGAGTCAAGGGCAAGGTCAAATTAAGATTGCGCAAGATTTGAACACAGTTACCATCAATGAGTTTGTCGTGAAAAATCAGCTCAAGGGGGCGAGCCTACCTAATGGTCAACTACAAGCCGATTTGAATACTTCAGTAGTTGTTGCTTTAGATAAGCAAACGATGAACTTAGTATTAAGCAGTTTTAGTGCGGCAAATATTAATGCTTCAGGCTCACTGGATGTCGCTTATGGTAAAAAAGTGCCTAACATTGTGGCGAAACTTGAGGTTGGCGACGTAGATCTTGATGCGCTGTTGCCTGCTGAGTCAAAAAATGCAACTGATAAACCTCAACAGACACAAAGCTCTGCGAATGCTGTTGAACCCGATTTGACTGCGATGAAATCAGTTAACCTCGATGTTGATGTTCGGGTTAAATCAGTAAAAGTGGCAAATCTACGTACTCAGAATTGGGTGATGCAGTTAGTGATGCAAGGTGGTGTTGCCAATATGAAGCAGCTATCGGCTGATCTATATGGTGGTAAAATTGCCGCTTCGGCAAAAATAGATGGGCGTAACAAGGTTGCTCAATATCAATTCGATAAGCGGTTATCAAATGTTGATATTCGGGCGCTATTAATTGATATGGCTGAAGTTGATATGTTAGATGGTACTGCCAACTTTAAAGTCGCAGGTAAGGGCAAGAGCCTTTTACCTGACAACTTAAAGAAAAACTTAGTAGCAAACGGTCAGTTTGAGATTGCTGACGGTGCTATTCATGGGGTAAATATCCCACAAATGATTAGGCAGGCTAAGGCTAAGTTGAGCGGTGATATGTCTTCTGGTGCGGGAGCTACGGTACAGAAAACTGACTTTACCAGCATGACTGGCTCATTCAATATTGCTAAAGGTGTGGTATCAAACCCAGATCTTGATATGTCATCACCACTCATACGTTTAAAAGGCGCTGGTACCGCCAATATTATTAATCAAGCGCTAGACTATAAATTAACAACTTCAGTTGTCGGCTCACTAGAGGGTCAAGGTGGCGATCAACGAGACGCGCTTTATGGCGTGGAAATTCCTTTTGCAATCAAAGGCACTATGACAGAGCCTAAGTTTTCCCTTGATACTAAGGCACTATTAGACTCTAAGTTAAAGGAAGAAACCAATAAGCTAAAAGATAGCCTATTCAAAAAGTTCGGAGGGCTATAAATGTTAGCTAAAGCTTTATTTCCTATAATCGGGTTAAGTGTTATTGGATGTTCTGGTCAGCAAGTTAGTGAGACCATTACAGAGCCCGCGACGCTGCAGCCAGCGAAAGTTGCACAACAATCGCAGCCGCAACAAACGGTTAAACCTATATTACAACCTGTGGTTGTGGCTGGTTCGGATAAAGTTCATATCAGCGAAAGTTTAGACAATAGAGCAAAGACAAAGGATAGTGCGATGCAGCCAGCTTTATTTGATGCCGAGTTGCTCGTTAGTGATAAGGCCAATGTGACTCTACAATATACTAATGTTCAGTCTTATGGCGTGCCTTTAATGTTTAGATCAGGTATGACTGCAGATCTTTGGTTGTTTGATCCTCAAGCGAATAAGGTTTGGGCATGGTCGAATGAGATGATGTTCACACAAGCTATTCGTGAAACCGTTATGCCAGCTGGGAAAACGCAGAAAGTGAGGTTTAAAATCCCTATAGATGTGGCAGCTAAAATTGGTAAAGGTTATCGTTTAGAGGCGATATTTGCTGGTAATGCGACAGAGTCACAAAGACCTGCAATGTCAAAGGTCATCTACACTTACTAACTTATTGAAGGTAAAAAAATAAAAAGGCGACCTTAGGTCGCCTTTTTGATGTTTGCTCGTTAAGCTCTTACTTTGGTCATATCCACGTAAAGCTTAAGCATTTGTCCAGGCTGTAGGTATTTACTTTTTTCAAGTGAATTCCAACGGACTAGATCGTTGACGGTGACATTAAATTTACCCGCGATACGGGCTAATGAATCGCCACTACGTACTTTATAGTTTACTGTGCGCATCACTTCACTTAAGCCTTGGCTATTTGAACGTGTGCCTGACCAAATAACGAGTTTTTGTCCTATTTGCAGCGGGTCTTTTGGCGCCATGCTATTCCAGCTTGCAAGTTGGGCTGTCTTCACTTTATGTTGCTTAGCAATTTTCCACAGAGAGTCGCCAGACTTTACCTTGTAGGTGATCTTGCTTGAGCCGCGTGCTTTGTTTTGCTGACGGTTTAAACGTTGATCGGCAGACAATAGATACTCATCTAGGTTTTTAGCTGATACAGGGATCAGCAAGAATTTCCCAGCAACAATGGTATTGCCTTTAATGTCATTAACAGATTTTAAGGCAGACACGGTTGTTTTATAGCGCTTGGCGATAAGCCCTAAACTGTCGCCAGATTTTATTTGGTAACGCTCCCAGTTAAGACGCTCATTTGTTTGGGTTTTACTCAAAGCGATTTTAAACGCATCAGCTTTGTCTACTGGTAGTACAAGCTTGTGCGGTCCTTCTGGTGCGGTTGCCCAGCGATTATAACCGGGGTTGAGTTTATGTAGCTCAGAGGTCGTCATGTTGGCAATATCAGCTGCAAGTGCTAAATCAATTTGACTACCAATATCGACAACTTCAATTTGTGGCTTATTGCTAATCGGTGTGAGTTTAATGCCATATTTGTCGGCATGTTTAATTACATCAGCAAGGGCCAACAGTTGTGGAACGTAACGTTCAGTTTCACGTGGCAAATTTAAACTAAAAAAGTCGGTTGAAATGCCTTTCTTTGCATTACGCTTAGCAGCGTTAATGACGCGTCCTTCACCAGTGTTATAGGCTGCAATAGCGTATAACCAGTTTTCGCCAGTTTTACCGTGCAAGTACTCAAGCATGTCGAGAGCTGCAGTGGTGGCAGCTGGAACGTCGCGGCGACCGTCGTACCACCAGTTCATTTGCAAACCAAAATGGCGTGCCATAGGTGAGGTGAACTGCCAAAGACCTGATGCTGCACCATGTGAGTATGCAAAAGGATCAAAAGCACTCTCAACAATAGGTAGTAGAGCTAACTCGATAGGTAAGTTGCGTTTTTCAATCTCTTCTACAATAAGGTACATGAACGGTGTTGCACGTTCTGATACGCGTTCAAGATGTTGCGGATGTTTGATATACCAATCTCGGTATTGGCGTACCAGTTTTTCATCTGGTACTTCCATCTGCATATCAAGACGAATGCGCTGCCAAATATCTGTGATCTCAACAGGCTCAACTATTGTTGGTTCAATAGGAGCAACTTTGACTTTTTCTATTACTACCGGAGTAGCAGGGGTCCCTTCATCGGTTTTCTGGCTGTCTAAAGTTTGACAACCTGTCAGCAGGGCAATCCCCCCCGCGACGAATAAAAATGGTACGCGCATTGAAAATGTGTGTCCTCTAATTAGGCTCAAAAAAGCCAGATTAAATCTGGCTTAGTGGCGCTGGAATAGCGGGCTATTGTAGATTATTTTTTAGAAATTGTCTTTCCATTGACGCAGAAGTGCGAAGCTTTGCAGCGTATTTGCGATAGGTTGTTGGTATTGAACGGCTAAATTTTGCTGAATTTCTGTACAATTTGCGCGCAAAAATGGATTTATTGCTTTTTCTTGGGCGATTGATGATGGCAAAGTCGCTACATTTTTTTCTCTGAGCTGTATTGCTTGCTGCTCGTATTGTTGTAATTGTTGGTTGTTGGGCTCGACTGCTCGAGCGAAACGTAAGTTCGCTAATGTATATTCGTGGGTGCAGTAAACCTTAGTATTGTCAGCAAGCTGGCAGAGTCGTGATAAAGAATCAAACATTTGCTCAGCCGTGCCCTCAAACAGTCGGCCACAGCCACCGCTGAACAATGTATCTCCGCAAAATAGCGCATCAGCTATGACATAAGCAATATGGCCTAATGTATGGCCTGGGACCTGCATTATCTCTACATCAAGTCCTATACCTTCTAACGTTAGTTGTGTTTGTGTGGTAATTGGTCTGTTTATACCTTTGATGTTTTCGGAATCTGGGCCATAGACAGGAATATCACCGAAGTGTTGAATTAGAGCGCTGATCCCACCAGTATGATCGTGGTGGTGATGGGTGATCAGAATACCTTGTAGTGTTAAGTTTTTGCTGCTGGCGTATTCAATAACAACCTGCGCATCACCTGGGTCGACCACATAAAATCCAGTACTTTGCTCAGTTTGTAGTGCCCAGATATAATTATCATTAAAGGCGGGAAGTGGCGTGATATTTAACATACTAAAACTCTCTATGTAAGAATCAATTCGCTCTAATTACGTTATTTGAGCACTTAGATCAGTTTACTGAGCAAAGCTATTGCTTGTACACCGCTTTCATTATTAAAGTAGGGTATCAGCGAATTTGGAGATTGATTTGTCACACTCAGGATCAGCATTAAAGCCTTTTCATTGGTCAGAACTTCCCAATGGGGTAATTATACGCGAAAGCCTAGAAGCTGCTTTGTCACCTTGGTGGCCAAGAATTTTTGGCTATTACATGCTTAATTTAGGTCCTTTGAGCCATAAAATCGATAAACCGAATGTGGCTATTAGCCGTCAATTTGGATTATTTGATGAGGCGCAAGCCCAAATTCGCGGAGATTACAGCCAATTACCGATTCAAAATGTCAGCGTCGATGCTGTTGTAATGAATTTTGTATTGGAGTTTGAAGCCGATCCTTATCGACTTTTAAGGGAGATTGATCGAGTGCTGGTGTCTGGTGGACACTTAATCATCAGTGGTTTTAATCCACTAAGTCCAATGTTTCTTGGGCAGATTTTACCTAAACACCAAAATGAAATCCCTTGGAATGGGCGGTTTTTTACTCCTTCAAGAGTGAAAGATTGGCTAGGCTTGCTGGGCTATCAGGTGGTTGCAGATGAGCGCTTACTGCACCATCATCTGTTAAACGAAGTAAAGATAGATAATATTTGGTCCCATGCGCTTAAGTCTTGGCTGCCGAGTAGCGGTAGCATCTATGTTTTAGTGGCTAGAAAACTTGAAAGTCCGTTAACACCGATACAAGCTAAGCGAAAGGTCAAGCAGCCAAATTGGTCAACTGCTCCAAGTGCTGGCCGTACAGGTCATGTTTCTAAATCGTCAAATCAAACGTAAGAATATTCATGCGAATAACATTAAAACAGTTAGCTATATTTGAGGCCGTTGCCCGCAGTGGCCAAGTGGCTAAAGCTGCTGACTTGGTAAATTTGTCATCACCTGCAGCCTCTATGGCGTTATCAGAGTTGGAAAAGCAACTTGATACTCGCTTGTTTGAGCGGGTAGGTAATCGATTACGCTTAAACTCTCAGGGGAGTTTGTTATTACCTCTGGCTACTGAGGCATTACAGAAAATAGAACAGATTGAACATGCTTTTTCGCCTGCAGGGGCTGAGCTTGGCGGAGTGCTTAATGTTAGTGCAAGTTCGACTATTGGCAATTACTTGCTCGCTAAGTCTGCTGTGGCTTTTTGTCAGCAACATACCAATACGCTGGTGAATGTGGATATTGATAATACCCAAGCGGTTATTAATGCTGTTCTCGAGTTTAGAAGTGAGATGGGCTTTATTGAGGGCCAGTGCCTTGATAGTCGCATTGCAGTAGAAGCATGGCACAAAGACAAACTATTGATTTTTTGCCACCCAGCGCATCCATTAGCAGGGCAGAAGGTTAAGCCAAGTGCGCTGCATAATATGCCTTGGGTGATGCGTGAAGAGGGATCTGGCACTCGCGATTACTTTGTCAACGCAGCGAATGCACTAGGTATGCAACCACAAGAGAAATTTCGTTTTTCAACTCCAGATGCGATAAAGCAAGCGGTTAAGCAGGGGGCGGGGCTTGGAGTGTTATCTGAATTAACCCTTGAAAAAGAGTTAATTCGTAAGGAGTTAGCAATAATTCATGTTGAAGGCTTGCTATTAGAACGTAAATTTTACCGCATTCATCACAAGAGCCGTAATTTTACCCCAATCGGCTTAGAGTTTATAAAGTTCAATAAAATGTTTTTAAACACTGATGGCTAGGCTGTTAGTTGTAGACAAATAACAGCCCGATTTTTAGTATTAGCCTTGCTGGTCGATATAGCCGTTATCTTGCTGTACCGGCTTAGCTTCTGCAGCTTTGCGTGCTAGCAGATCACAGCGTTCATTTTCGACATGTCCAGCATGGCCTTTAACCCAGCGCCAATCAATTTGATGCAGTTGTGATACAGTGTCGAGACGTTGCCAAAGATCAACATTTTTCACTGGTTGATTGGTGGAAGTGATCCAGCCTTTGCGTTTCCAACCGTGGATCCATTGAGTGATCCCTTGACGCATATATTGGCTATCACTGGTTAAAATAACCTGACAAGGTACTTTTAATGCTTCAAGTGCGATAATCGGAGCTAGAAGTTCCATACGATTATTGGTTGTAAGTGCAAATCCACCAGCAAGTTCTTTTGTTTGCTTTTTGTACTTTAAAACGATGCCGTAGCCACCAGGGCCAGGATTACCGAGGCAAGAACCGTCGGTATAGATAGAGATCTGTTTCAGTCCAGTCATCAAGTTGCTACCATAGCTATAATTGCTGGGCGAGTATACCCAAAATAGTTAATAGAGAAATGTATAAATTCATATGAATATTGTTTCAAGCGCAAAGCGTCAAATTATTCTCGATACCGAAACTACAGGTATGAACCAGTCAAGTGGCCCAGTTTATCTAGGTCATAGAATTATTGAAATTGGCTGTGTTGAAGTGATAAATCGTCGCTTAACAGGGCGTCATTTCCATGAATATATCAACCCGCAACAAGCGATTGATGAAGAGGCTATTGCAGTTCATGGTATTACCAATGAGTTTGTTGCAACTAAGCCAAAATTCCATGAAATTGCCCAAAGTTTTATTGAGTTCATCGATGGCGCAGAAATTGTGGCACATAACGCAAACTTCGACGTGAGCTTTATGGATCATGAGTTTTCTATGTTGCAGCCACTTGGCCCTAAAACCACGGATATCTGTCAGGTACTCGACTCATTAGAAGTTGCTAAATTTTTGCATCCAGGTCAAAAGAATAACTTGGATGCTTTGTGTAAGCGATACGGTATTGATAACTCAGCCCGTGACTTACACGGGGCATTACTCGATGCTGAGATTTTGGCAGACGTTTATCTGTTAATGACAGGTGGCCAAACCAAATTTAACCTTTCAAGTGAAAAAGCCGGTCAAGAGGGCGGTGGTATTCAGCGATTAAGTGCGAATAGAACAAAACTTAAAGTGATCTCTGCATCGGCCGATGAACTGATTAGACACGAGGAACGACTGGATTTAGTGGCTAAATCAGGACAATGCCTCTGGCGCGGTTAAATTCACCTTAAGAGCCTCTCTATGATAAGAAGAGTTACCTTTTTTACGGTTTGCATTATTGGCTACTTTGTTTTTAGTGCCGCGGCTTCATCTGAAGTGTTGCTGTCTAAACATGCAGCAGAATTAAAAAACCGCTTTAGAATCGATCACATGGTTGAATCGGTAACATTACTGATCCATAGAGAGTACGGCAGTGCGCCAGTGATTATAGTCCGCCCTGATGGCAGTAAATGGTATGTAGATCGACACCCTGACGACAAAGTGACTTGGATGGAAGGGTTGACGGGGGACATGATCACTATTAAACAGCCTATGGCTGGCCCTTGGCAGTTAATTGGTCAGGTTGTAGAGGGCTCAGTCATTGATAAAGTCACTGATCTCTCGATACAAGTCGAACCAATTCCAAAGTCATTGTTTCAAGGTGAACGTTTAAAGCTAACTGCGCAACTGCTAGGTGATGCAGAAAGAGTACGGCTTCCAGGTCTTGATTTTATGATGAATTGGACTGCACGTTTTATCAGCGAGAATAATCCTGCTGATGAAAACTATGCCGCAGGAACATTTATCGTTGGTGCCTATCGTGATAATGGCGAGTCATTAGATGAACGTCCCGATGATGGCATTTTTACTAGCGACTTAGATTTAGATCAGCCTTGGGGTGATTATCGACTACAGATCCGAGCTAAAAATGCAGTTCTCGATCGTGAATATAATGATTCATTTAGGTTATTACCCCAGCCAATCAAGCTTGAGCTGTTGGCACCAGAACAAGAAAACTCAGGTATATGGACACTAGAGGTACAAGTCGACGATAGCCAAGTGAAGTTAAGCAATACTCATTTGGAGGCAGAGATCTTAGGGCCTACAGGTAAATTAGTGCCTGTCACGTTAACAAATCTTACTGAATCGAGTTCACAATTTGTTTTACCAAAAGTGATGGACTTTGGCAGCTACCACATAAAAACTAATGCGGTAACCACAACATTAGATGGTCGTGAAATTTATCTGCAATTACCGGAACTGTTTTTTAATCTTGTTGAACCGCCAGCCCCACCGCCAACTCAAGAAGAATTGGCTGCTAGAGCCGAAGCCATCGCAAAACAGCAAGAGCTGCAAGCTAAAGATGAGGCGATTTTCTGGATAGCATCGGTAAATGGCGCTTTGATCTTAGTTGGTATTATTGTTTTATTAATTGTTCGTAAACGCAGTAACCTTAAAAAAGCACTGGCCGCGACAGAGGCACGACTTGAAAAAGAAGTGCAAAGGGAAAAAATGTTACTTGAGCTCGACCAGATAGACTTAACCATGCCAGATGAAGAGCAAGCTACTTCGGCCAGAAAAACAGAGATTTAACCCCTAGAATGTTTAAGTTTACGGCGAATTGTTTGTTTTTTGTCTATACAGTTGGCGGAATAAAAAAAGTTATTGACGGACTACCTCACTCTACGTATTATTCACCGCACTTGATGTGGAGCGGTAGTTCAGTTGGTTAGAATACCGGCCTGTCACGCCGGGGGTCGCGGGTTCGAGTCCCGTCCGCTCCGCCAA
>NZ_JADX01000018.1 GCF_000518605.1 Shewanella fidelis ATCC BAA-318
GTCCGGGTCCCCTTCGTCTAGAGGCCTAGGACACCGCCCTTTCACGGCGGTAACAGGGGTTCGAATCCCCTAGGGGATACCACTATTTTAAATTTGTGTTAGAAATGACATGAATTAATACCAGAAATGGGGCCTTAGCTCAGCTGGGAGAGCGCAACACTGGCAGTGTTGAGGTCAGCGGTTCGATCCCGCTAGGCTCCACCATATTACTACTTAGGTAGTAAATAAAAAAACCACCTTAGGGTGGTTTTTTTATACCCAAAATTTGAAATGTATTCCGATAGTAGTCTCGATTTTTGCAACACCTAGTCCGCTTGCTCACTTCACTTTATGTCTCAATGATTTGCTTCATAGAGTGGGGGAGGGCCTTATACCAATCAGTATAAACATTTTTAGCTGTAGCAAATTTATAGCTGGAAGCAAAAAGCCATCATTGTGATGGCTTTTATACCAATTAGTATAAAGATTTAATCGCTCAGCGAGAATTTAGCGGCACTGAGACAAGGCAACGAGTGAAGAGCATAGTCATTCTACGTTCAAGCTTGTTAACGCAGGATCAGAGCCGCTAAAACTCGGCATTCTGGAGCGTTTTTGGCTGCCTACTTCTGCGTTGAATAACTTCACAAGGGAACAACCATTCTTTCAATTATTCGCCTTGAATTAGTTTGCCAAAAGCGCTCTGAGTAGATCAACTTCTTATACTAATTGGTATTAGTTCGTTGATAGTTAACTTAATCAATACCTAAGAAGCCACCAGTTTGGTGCGCCCAAAGCTGCGCGTAGATCCCACCAGAATTGATTAACTCTTGGTGGGTACCTTGCTCAACAATTTTGCCTTCATCCAACACAATTAACCTGTCCATTGCTGCAATAGTTGATAATCGGTGTGCGATGGCAATAACCGTTTTGCCTTGCATTAACTGATATAAGCTTTCCTGAATTGCGGCTTCAACTTCAGAATCGAGTGCTGAGGTGGCTTCATCAAGTAATAGGATAGGCGCGTTCTTAAGTAATACACGGGCAATTGCAATCCTTTGACGCTGGCCGCCAGATAATTTAACCCCACGCTCACCAACTTGGGCATCGAGTCCTATATTTCCTTCAGGATCACTCAAGGTTTCAATAAATTCATAAGCTTGAGAATTTCTTATTGCGGCTTCGAGCTCTTCATCACTTGCATCTGGGTTGCCATAAAGAATATTGTCACGAATTGAGCGATGTAGCAGTGAGGTATCTTGAGTCACCATTCCGATATGAGCGCGCAGTGAGTCTTGAGTGACTTCAGTAATATTTTGCTTATCTATCGCAATATTACCCGATTCAACATCATGAAAACGCATTAATAGATTGACCAATGTGGACTTACCAGCCCCGGAACGACCGACTAAACCGACTTTTTCACCAGGTTTAATTTGCAGATTGAGTTTATCAATAACGCCCGTATTCTCACCGTAGTGAAAGCTTACATCATTGAAATCGATACCACCTTTATTGACTTTAAGTGCTGGAGCATTGTCAATATCATTTATCTCTGTTGGTTTAGATAGAGTATTCATGCCGTCTGCTACAGTACCAATATTTTCAAATAGAGAACTGATCTCCCACATGATCCACTGCGACATGCCGTTGAGTCTTAGAGCCAGACTGATCGCAATTGCTATTGCGCCAACGGTAATGGCATCATCACGCCATAGCCATATAGAGACTGCCGCAATAGAGAAAGCAAGTATGTAATTGATAACCTGTACGCTGACATTAATCCAAGTCACTAAACGCATCTGTTTATATACGGTTTCTAAAAAGGTGTGCATACTGCCTTTGGCGTATTCCGCTTCTTTTTGTGTGTGTGAAAACAGCTTTACGGTAGCAATATTGGTGTAACTATCAACGATGCGGCCTGTCATTGTAGAGCGGGCATCGGCTTGTTCGGTCGATACCTTTTTTAACTGTGGCAAAAATCGCCATTGCAACCCTATATAAACAGCTAACCAAATAAGCATTGGGATCATGAGTCTAATGTCAGCTTTGGCGATCATCACTACCATAGAGGTAAAATAAACTAAGATATAAACCAACACATCTAGCAGTTTAGTTACTGTTTCTCGAACAGCGAGTGAAGTTTGCATCACCTTAGTTGCAACACGTCCCGCAAAGTCGTTTTGGTAGAATGACACACTTTGCTTCAGCAGATAGCGATGAGCTAACCATCTGATAGACATTGGGTAGTTGCCTAGCAAACCTTGATAAACTATCAGTGCATGTAATAAGGTCACTAATGGGATCACCACTAGAACTAACACGGTCATACCAAGTAAGCGTGTGCCTTCTTGCTCAAATAAAGTCTTGGGATCATGTTGAACCAGTAGGTCGACTAGATCGCCCATAAAACCAAATAGTGATACTTCCAGAATCGCAAGTATCGCCGTTAAAATTGACATAATAATCAGCGGAACTTCAAAGCCACGGGTATAGTGGCGGCAAAAAGCGTAAATCCCTTGGGGCGGCTGTTGTGGTTCTTTGTTAGGCAGCGGATCGACCCAAGACTCAAATCGTTTGAACATGTTTTTACTCAGTTTTATAGAAAAGTTAGAAAATTCTAATGCATCGATAGCATATAGGATTACTTAGGTTAAGTGTATACAAAGCAGTGTAACTAAATATTCTTTATATTCAGTTCCGTTTTCCGCTAGTTCCCGATGAGCTTGTTGCGTAATATTGTCGTCATTAATAGCGTGCCAAAGGTCAAAAATGGTGGAACACGATTGTCAAACAGATCTTCAAGCTTGTCGCAAAGCAAGACTTGCTCGTGATCCTCGTTTTGATGGGCAATTCTTTATTGGCGTACTAACGACTAAAATTTATTGTCGCCCTATCTGTCCTGCCGTGAGTCCAAAAGAGCAGAATGTAAGATATTTTGATACGGCATTGCAGGCTGCAAATGCAGGTTTGCGACCGTGTCTTCGTTGTCGGCCAGATAGTGCACCGCAATCTTATGCGTGGAAGGGAACACAAACTACGCTCGAACGAGCCAAAGCGCTGATTGATAGTGGCGCGATTACAGGGCAAGGTGGCCAGAGTATAGAGGACTTAGCGACTCGCTTAGGCATAAGTAGCCGCTATTTACGAAAACTATTTCAAGATAAGCTTGGCACATCAGTTAAGTCTTACGCTCAATATCAACAGCTAATGTTAGCAAAACAACTGCTGCACCAAACTAAGCTAACAATCACCCAGGTGGCGTTTGCAGCTGGCTTTAATAGCATTCGCCGCTTTAACGAAGTGTTTCAACAGACTTTGCAGCTAACACCGAGTCAATTGCGAAAGACAGCCAACATTGATACTAAAGCGGAGCAGGCAGAGGAGAAAGGGCGTGTCGCTCTGAAATTACAATTAAGCTATAGGCCTCCATTACGTTGGCCTGAGCAGCACCACTTCTATCAAGTGCGAGCGGTGCAAAATATGGAGTGGCTGGAAGATGAATTCAGTTATGGGCGTAGTTTTTCCATTAATGAGGTAAGTGGTTACTTCAATGCTAAGGTCGACAGTGCTGCAAACTTATTTAATGTTGAGATAGTGCTAGTTGATAACAGCGCATTACCACAACTTGGTTTGATTATTAATGAGATCCGTAGAGTGTTAGATCTCAATGCCAATATTGCACAAATAGATAAAGCCTTACTTGAGCTAAATCCTATTAGTAGTTTAATGAGAGAAGGGCTTAGATTGCCCGGTGTTTGGTCTGCATTTGAAGCGGGATGCCGTGCAGTACTTGGTCAACAGGTTAGCATTGTACAGGCATCCAAACTCCTCAATCAGTTAGTGCTCGCTTATGGTGAGGAGCGTACTATCGGTGATAGAAGGGTTAAGCTTTTCCCTACGCCAGAGGTGATCGCTAGCGCTGAATTAAGTGAGCTAAAAATGCCCAATGCGAGAAAAAAAGCACTGAATGCACTTGCTCAATTTGTCAGCGAAAATCCAGATGCTGATTTAAGCGATTGGTTGTCAATTAAAGGTATTGGACCATGGACAGTAGCTTACGCCAAAATGCGTGGTCAAAGTGATCCCGATGTTTTGCTATGTGGCGATCTAGTGGTAAAAAAACGAATTTTGGCTTTGTATGCCGAGCAGGGTTTGAACAATGAGAATTACACCGACATAACCGATTCATTGGCAAAACAAATTGCCCCTTGGGGTAGCTATTTAACTTTTCAATTGTGGAACCTTTGATGAGCAAATTTAACCCCACCGCTAAACTTAACTTCCAAACAAGTTTTGGACATCTCTCCCTTTGCGCGAACGCACAAGGTTTAACACATCTTAGTTTTATTCCTAGTGCTGAGGATGAATGGCAATCTCGCGAAATAGATAATCAACAGATCATCGATAACCGTGACGTTATTCTTGATAAGCAGGATCTAGTTGTCGCTGAGAAACACTTAGCGCAAGCGCAACAAGAATTAATAGAGTATTTTGCGCAACAAAGACAGCATTTCGAGGTGCCGCTTGCGCCGAAAGGCACAGAGTTTCAAAAGCAAGTGTGGCAGGCATTAGGCGAGCTTGGACACGGTCAAAGCTGTAGCTACGGTGATATTGCCAATAAAATCGACAGGCCCAAAGCAGTTAGGGCCGTAGGTACCGCAAATGGGGCGAACCCGATTGCCATTATAGTGCCTTGTCATAGAGTGATAGGTAAAAATGGCACATTGACAGGTTATGCTTATGGGTTAGCGTTAAAGCAAAAGTTACTTAAGCTTGAAGGCTTATCGCTTTAGCTTATCGATAAGGGCTTCTCTTGCAATGATTCACCTGTAGAGTCATAGCTATTCGTATAGTACAGAACTAAGAAAGATAAGCTTTTAAGCAGATATTAGCGTAGAATAGCGGCCTTATTTTTGATTAGGCATTAACCTGTAAATTATGACTCAGCCAGTAACTTCAACCGACAAAGCTGCAACGCAAGCTGTCGCAACCGCAACAACTCACAGCGACTTTACTCAACTAGGGTTGATCCCTGAGTTGCTTGAGACCTTAAAGCTGCTGAGTTATGCCACACCAACACCGATTCAGTCACATATGATCCCCGCTGTGATCGCAGGTAAAGACGTTCTCGGTGGTGCGAAAACAGGTTCAGGTAAAACGGCAGCATTTGCCTTACCTATTATTCAAAAACTAGCTAAGGCTGGCCCACGAAAAGCCGGTAGTCAGTCTGTTTCTTGTTTGGTTCTCGTACCAACTCGTGAATTGGCCCAACAAGTAAGCGATAGCTTTATGCGTTACTCGCAGCTTATTAAACCTAACTTAAAGACATTGGCGGTGTATGGTGGGGTATCGACTAATGCACAAATGCAAAGTCTACGTGGTGGTGCAGATATTGTAGTGGCAACGCCGGGTCGTTTAATTGATCTTACTTCAAGTAACGCAATCAAGTTGGATAAGACCCAAACATTGGTGTTAGATGAAGCTGACCGCATGTTAAGTCTAGGTTTTACTGAAGAGATTAATGAGCTGTTAGCCAAATTACCAAAAGCTAAGCAAACCTTATTGTTCTCGGCAACGTTTCCAGAAGAAGTGCGAGAACTGACAAGCTCATTACTTAATGATCCTGTTGAAGTTCAGCTTCAGGAGCAAGAACAAACCACATTAGAGCAGCGGGTTATCACCGTTAACCGCAGCCGTAAAACGGCTCTACTTGCACAGTTGATTAAAGATAATCAGTGGCAACAAGTGTTAATTTTTGCTAGTGCGAAATACAGTTGTAACCGGCTAGCTCAAAAGTTGGAAAATGCTGGCATTACTGCTGAAGTGTTCCATAGCGATAAGGGCCAAGGCGCGCGTAATCGCGTACTAGACGGTTTTAAGTCAGGTGAGATCCAAGTACTGATCGCGACCGATATTGCCGCTCGTGGTATCGATATCGAAAAACTACCTGTAGTGATTAACTTTGAGTTACCAAGAAGCCCTGCAGATTATATGCACCGCATCGGTCGAAGTGGCCGTGCTGGTGAGGCGGGTTTAGCAGTGAGCTTAATTTCTCATGATGAATACCAGCACTTTAAACTGATTGAAAAGAAAAATAAAATTCGCTTAGTACGAGAGCAAATTCCAGGGTTTGAAGCCGATGCACAAGCCCCTGCAGATTGTCCATCTCGTGAGCCAAAACCAATGGCAAAACCAGCGGGTACCGGTAAAAAGCATCGTAAAAAGGCTAACGCAGAGATTTGGGGGAAAAAGTCTTAGTTAATGTAAGACTGTAATGTCACTCTGAAACTATATGCTAAATTCAAGAGCTCCAATTGGAGCTCTTTTTTATATCAGTATAAATTTTGGTTCCGGATCAAATTTTGTCATCGATTATGTCTGCACTGTAATAAAGCAATGGCGTGGCATAGCGGCTTTGGGTATGCTCTTGTCGATTTACCGTCTCTTATGCTGATTGGTAGTAATACTCACAATTTATCTAGGAAACACTATGCAGCACCTATTTTGGTTAGTTGAGGGGCAAATTGCAGGACGCAGTGGGCCAAATAAAGACCCGTGGGATCTTGCACAGATAAAAGCGTCGGGGATAGATGCTATTTTATCGGTTAATCATGGTGAAGAGTGTAATCTGCAGCAGATTGCAGATTTAGGTTTTGATTACCTATGTGTGCCGTTTTCAAGCAATATTCCGCCTAAGGAAGAAGATTTAGCAATCTGTACAGAACAAGTACCGAAAGCACTGGCGTTCATTAGGCAGTGTGAACAGCAAGACAAAACGGTACTCATTCATTGTCGCTCAGGTAAAGATCGTACAGGGCTAATTATGGCCTACTATTTGATGGACAATGGCGCTGCGCCACTGCATGCTGTTAGTCAAGTTCGAGCTGTACGTGATATTGCTTTTAGCTCAGAAGGTTGGGATCAATTTGCATTTGATGTGCTTTATGCGCTACAAGATTAATTAAGGTTCGCAAATAGAATAATAAAATGAATGCAAAAGGATTGCAGACGTTCCATTTACTAAAGTTAATACTTCTTTGGGCAGTTTGGGGATTAACCGGCTGCCAATCTTCTACTGTTTTCCCAGAGAAAACAATTTCTACGCAATTGTCGCCACAACAAGATTGGCCGCTTGTTCGCTATATTCAAGATGATCTCAAAGCTCAACCTGATCTCTCAGGTGTTTTACCGCTCGCAGATGGCGTTGATGCGTTAACTGCTCGCTTGGCGCTAGTGAGTGCAGCCAGTGCCAGCATTGATATGCAATATTATATCTACCGTGGCGACGACAGTGGTCGCTTACTGATGTGGCATTTAATTGAAGCTGCAGATCGCGGGGTGAGAGTCAGAATTTTATTTGATGATATGGCAATCAAGGATGCCGATGAAGCACTCGTTATGTTGGCTGAGCACAAGAATATTGAGGTGCGCTTATACAATCCATCATTTGAGCGTAGCTTTCGCAACTTAGCTTTTGTCGTAGGTTTTTCCCGTTTAAATCACCGTATGCATAATAAATCGTTAACGGTTGATAACGCCATTACCATAGTGGGTGGGCGTAATATTGGTAACGAGTATTTTTCAAATAATAGTGACGTTGAGTTTGGTGACTTCGATTTAATGGCGATTGGTGATGTAGTAGGGCAAGTATCAGATCAATTTGATCTATATTGGAATGCGCCTATTAGTGTAGACATTAATGCCCTTAGCCATCATCAGGTGTCTGCAGAGCAAGTCGCATCAGAGCTCAGCTTAGTTAAAGCTGCAAAGAGTGCTTACAAGAGCAACCCTTATGTCGAACGACTTTTGCAAAGCCAGCTTATTCCGCAAATGCAGCAAAATAGCTTAACTTGGTATTGGGGGCCCACCACATTAGTTTTTGATCAACCAGATAAGCAAAACCACGCCTCAGATACCGATAGTATTTTAGCTGATTTAAGTGCCTTTTTAGCTAAAGCCGAAGACGAAGTGATATTGGTGTCGCCTTACTTTGTACCAACCAAAGCGGGTGCTGATAGCATCATAGCAACAGCGAAGCGTGGTATAGATATAACAATACTAACCAATAGCTTAGCGGCAACCGATGTTCTTGCTGTGCATGCAGGTTATAGGCAATACAGACAACGCCTGTTAGAGGCTGGGGTTAACATCTTTGAGGTTAAAGCTAATCCCGACATAAAAAAAACCAGTAGTTGGAGTGGTAGCTCGAAAAGCAGCTTACATGCAAAAACGTTTATAACAGATAAGCGCTCAGTATTTGTTGGCTCGTTCAATTTCGATCCGCGATCAGCATGGCTCAATACAGAAATGGGATTAATCGTTGACAACCAGCAGCTCGCTGAAGACATCGTTGACGACTTAGTCAGTAATCTAGAGAAAAGTACTTATCGTCTAGCAGTAGAAGATGGCGAATTGGTATGGTTTGACGATTTTAATCAACGTAAAATCTATACAGAACCTGATGCTGGCCTATGGCGAAAGTTTCTTGTCGATTGTATCGCATTATTACCAATTGAATCACAGCTTTAATTGTATGACCTAATTGCTTAGGTTACAGTTTTAAATACACATGAATGTTCTTTTGGCAGTAACAGTATGGACGCAATAACTAAAACTAAACCTAAGAGTAAAGCTAATCAATCTCAGGGCTTGTTGTTATTTAAATTATCGCTTACCCAGTTATTTGCATTGGGGACATTGAAGATCCGTGAGTTGGTGCCCTATAGCCCTTTAAGCGCCATTCCTCATTCGCATCCAACCATTTTAGGTGCGGCGACCATTCGAGGTTCGACGATTCCAATTATTGATATGGCTGCTGCGATTGGTTATCGCCCGATCACAGAGGAAGAGCGTAAAGACAGTTATATCATCATCACTGATTGCCAAAGAATGGTGATTGGCTTTTTGGTTCGCGCGATAGACAAAATTATTGAGTGTAACTGGCGTGATATTGAAAAGCCGCCGAGCACGTTAGGTAAAAATGCATTTTTGACCGGTGTGACTAAAATTGATGACAAGCTGGTACAACTGCTTGATGTGGAGTTACTGCTGTCTAAGGTGTTCCCCCTAAGTCCGGAAACCACAAGAGCCATTTTAACCGATGTGCAGCGCGAATATTTAAAACCAATGAATATCCTGTTGGTCGATGATTCTAAAGTCGCACGTAAGCAACTTAGTGATGCGCTCGACAGTATTAATATCCCCTATCAAGTGACCGCAGATGGTAAAGATGCGTTGACTATTATGCAGCAAGCTGAGCGTGACCATCAGCCAATTAATATTCTCGTGAGTGATATTGAAATGCCTGGGCTAGATGGCTATGAATTGGCATTTGAAGTTAAGAACAACCCAGCTATTGCACCAGCCTATATTATCTTACATACCTCACTTTCAAGTGAGATAAGTGTCAGCCAAGCCCACCAAGTCGGAGCTAATGAAGCGTTAACTAAATTTTGTGCCCATGAATTGATTGAGGCTATGCTGCGAGGGGCCGAAAAAGTCTCTGCAAACGCTAATCTTTAGGACCTTGCTAGCAAGATGTTAATCGTGAGTAATTTCCGCAGCTATTTGCTTAGCAAAGGTAGACAATACTTGCTGCTTCCGATACAAACTGTATAGAAGGGAGATTAACGCTATATAAAAGGCATCAATCGTAATTGGCCTTTGTATTAGCGTTTCTACATACTATAAAAATGACAGGTTAAGTAATGAATCAAAAACCATCTTTGTTTGCCAAGTTGGCAGACGGCAGTTTAGTGTTACAAATTCTTATTGGTATTATCGCAGGTGTTGCATTAGCCACGGTATCTAAAACCGGCGCAGAAAGCGTTGCGTTTTTAGGGCAACTATTTGTTGGCGCGTTAAAAGCAATTGCACCAGTGTTAGTTTTTATTTTGGTTGCGGCATCGATTGCTAACCAAAAGAAAAATGCTAAAACCAATATGCGTCCGATCGTGATCTTGTACTTATTTGGTACGTTTTCGGCAGCAGTAACCGCTGTTTTGATGAGTTTTGCATTTCCAACCACACTTGCTTTGACCCTTGATGCGGCGCAGGCTAGCCCACCAGAAGGGATTGGTGAGGTTGTACACACCCTATTATTCCAACTTGTTGATAACCCAGTTAATGCATTAATGACAGGGAACTACATCGGTATTCTTGCTTGGGGTGTCGGCCTTGGGTTAGCTCTGCATCACGCAACAGATTCAACTAAGCAAGTGTTTGCCGATGTGAGCCACGGTGTGTCGCAAATGGTTCGCTTTATTATCCGTTTAGCACCTATTGGTATTTTCGGTCTAGTGTCTTCAACATTTGCAACTACAGGTTTTGCAGCTATTGCAGGTTATATGCATTTGTTATTAGTGTTACTAGGCGCTATGGCTATTATGGCGTTAATTATTAACCCAGCGATTGTTTACTATAAAATACGTCGTAACCCATATCCGTTAGTGTTTACATGTATTCGTGAAAGCGGCGTAACAGCCTTTTTCACACGCTCAAGTGCGGCTAATATTCCGGTAAACATGGCGCTATGTGAAAAGCTAAAGCTGCATGAAGATACTTACTCTGTATCAATTCCGCTTGGCGCGACAATCAACATGGGCGGTGCGGCAATCACGATTACGATTTTGACTTTAGCAGCTGCGAACTCTATGGGTATTCAGGTCGACATTTTGACCGCAATTTTATTGAGTGTTGTTGCCGGTATTTCAGCTTGTGGTGCATCGGGTGTTGCAGGTGGTTCACTGCTACTGATCCCATTAGCATGTAGCCTGTTCGGTATTTCAAATGATGTAGCGATGCAAGTTGTTGCGGTTGGCTTTATTATTGGTGTTATCCAAGATTCAGCAGAAACTGGCTTAAATAGCTCTACAGACGTTATCTTTACCGCTGCCGCTTGTGAAGCCGCTGAGCGTAAAGAGAACGCCTAATCAGCTACACGGTGAAACATATTAATCGTTAAATACGGTAAAATATTGTTGAATATTAGAAGCCCACTCATTGAGTGGGCTTTTTCGTTTGGCCGCCTAAATGGTTATGCGCCAACAATAGCCAGAGGTTGGCCTGTCTTCCATGCACCGCGAGTAAAATCAGGGAAATCAACTGAGTTACTGCGATTATTAACAGATTCCTCGCTAAGAATATTAACCACCGACCAAGCCGCGCCATCGTAAACATCTTGATCTAGTGGTTCGCCATTGCGTAAGCAATACACCATACGCCATAACATCAGAAAATCCATGCCGCCGTGGCCACCGTTGCGCTCAGCTTCTTTACCCATTTGTAACCAAAGTGGATGATCATATTTGGCATACCAACTTTCCATATTCATATCCCATTGATGGAAGTTACCGGAGCCACCTTGTTCTATCGCAATTCTATTAGGGAAACCTGCAAATACGCCATTAGTACCTTGAATGAGATTATGGCGGCTGTATGGACGAGGCGTCGTGGTATCGTGCTGAACCATAATCGTTCGGCCTTTAACGGTTTTAATCAGTGAGGTATTAATATCGCCATTGATATAGTTGAGCTGGTTACGTTCATGGTCTTTTGGGAACTCTCGCTGAGCATATAATGCACGGCCAAGGGCAGGGGAGCTCATAGATGTGAGATAATCAAATCTATCACCACGATTGATATTCATATATTGCGATACAGGCCCCAGACCATGAGTCGGGTATAGATTACCGTTGCGCTTCGTATGCCAATAAGTGCGCCATGAACCGGTTTTACTGTCTATCTCCTTCATTTGCCAGCGCAACTCATGAATGTAAGCAGCCTCACCATGCAGCAGCTCACCAAACAGCCCTTGGCGAACCATATTCAACACCATTAACTCGTCTCTACCGTAGTTGACGTTTTCCATCATCATACAGTTCTTCTGAGTACGCTCCGCGGTATCGACAATTTGCCAGCACTCTTCAACGGTTAAGGCGAGTGGCACCTCAACAAACGCGTGCTTGCCGCTCTGCATGGTATCGATTGCCATAGGAGCATGCCACTCCCATGGCGTAGAGATGATCACGATATCGATGTCATCTCGGTTTAATAGATCTTTATAAGCATGCTCGCTGCCAGTATATTTCGCGGGTTTTGTTAGTCCCTGAGACACGACAAATTCAATTGATTGGTCTAGTACCTTAATGTCGGTATCACAAATAGCTTTAATCTCGACCCCTTCCAAATGGCAAAAGTGTTTCACGTGGCCAGAACCTCGTTGACCAACGCCAATAAAGCCAACTCTCACAACATCCATTTTCGGCGCGATAAGCCCCATTACGCTTTGTTGGTTAGCGGGTCTTTGTTGATTTGCATGGGCGCTAGATAAAGGTAATTGTGAAGTGATTAGTCCTGCGGCTGTGACGCCTGCTGTTTTGAGAAAGTGGCGGCGATTAAACTTCATATTTGTTCCTGTAGTTTTGTTTTTTTGAACAAGAATCCATCGTTATAGCAGATTTTGGCTTTAGATAGGTTAAAAACTGGTATGAAGTGTTAATTACTTGTCTTTTAATGCGTTTTAGCTAAAGTAATGTGTATAAGTTGATTTATATCGCATTTTTAATTTGTTGGTGCGATACACTTTGCTGGTATTTTAGTGAGCAATTACTCGTTACCATACGTATTGATTAATGTTTTTAGCACTTTACAACTAGAAACAAAAAGTACCCAGGCAATGCTTTTAAATGGAGAAGTAAGCAGATGACTCTTGTGCGCAGTAACACAGATAAAGTGATTCAAATTGAGAAAGGCAGTAAGCTCAAGGAGATGGAAATGTCAGTAGTAGAAAAGCGCAAGCGTTTGTCATGGCGAGAAGATGAAACAGTTAATCGTGAAGTCGTAGGACGTTGGATTGACGAGAGGCCGCTTCTTGGGGATAACCTCACACTTTATAAGCAAGAGGGTAAGTACTTCTTAGAAACTTGGTATTTAGATGGTTGCCATAGCTTAGATGAAATGACATTTGAGCAGACTGATGACGGTATCAAGTTAGAAGATAAAGGTGGCAATATTTTTGGCGAGTATTTTATGCTGACCAATAATAATGAGTTGAAGTTTTGTAACTCATCAAGTTGTTACTATACTGCCAAAGCCGATACCGCAGCGGCATAGAAATAGACTTTGGCTACAGCGTATTAGCTATGACATAAAGGGGCAGCAGCCCCTTTTTTGATCCCGCGTTAACAACCATTCACTTTTGGGTAATTGCAAATGGATGCGCACAGCGAAACTGCATCGGCTTGCCTGAGTAGGGGTGAGTAAAGCTTAACTCTTGAGCGTGTAATTGTAGGCGCTTAGCTGCATTAATAATATTGTCATCACCATAGAAGTCATCGCCTAAAATTGTGTGGCCAATTGCTTGCATGTGCACACGTAATTGATGAGTTCTACCTGTCACCGGTTTGAGTTCAACTAAAGACTTGTTATTAGCTTGGCTTAACACTTGGTAATGAGTGATTGCAGGCTTTCCTGTCTCGTTCACCATCTGTTTCGGTGGGTTTGCTTTATCTGCCGCGAGAGCAAGTTCAATGACACCATTTGCATCAGACAAATGGCCATCAACTTCAGCAATGTAGGTCTTTTTAGTTTGTCGATTTTGAAATTGAGTCTTTAAGCTCGATTCAGCTTTTTTATTGCGTGCAAACACCATAACACCAGAAGTCGCACAGTCTAAACGATGGACTAAAATGCAATCTTTATAGCGTTCTTGTAGACGGGTGAGTGCGCAATCATGAGTGTACTCAGCTATCCCTGGATTTGACAACAAGCCTGAGGGTTTATTGATAACGATAATATCTCGGTCGATATAGCGAATATCTAACCAAGGGATCATTGGGGGCTGATAACTAAATATTTGCATGTGTTCTCCTATAGCGCCGCAATTCTAGCAAATACTCATATCAATCAGTATAAGAATTTATACTAATTGGTATTACTTTACTTATTCACGGAGCTACTCATTTCTGCCTTAGATATTGCGTTAAAGCAGTCGTAAGCCTGTTTATCAAATGAAGGGCATAAACAGGCGTTGGGAACTACAAATATTCAGCGGGGGTATTGCGGGTCCACAGACGACTATAAGCCATTAATTGCGGGTAGAAAGTACGAAAGGCAATTTCGATATCGGTATCGAGCTTTTTTACACACTCTTGCGCGCCATCAAATATCTCAGGTTTAGAAACTCGTTTAGCAACAGCAGCTAAGGTTTGGTTTAAGCCTTCGCGTGTTTGGTAGGCGACTAACCAATTTTCTTGGCGAATTCGCGGTGCGATTGAAACTAGCTTTTCTGGCAGCGAATCACAGTTGTCTATCGCGTCGTAAGCTTTTATGGCAAATTCTTCAAGGGTTTGATGATGATACTCATCCCAGAATTTCGCCAACATATGATCAAAGCTGAGGTCAATAATGATTGGTGCTGCACGAGTGAGTGATTTAGGGAATAGTGAGAGTAATTCTTTGGTGATCTCATGGCTATCAGTTAACTGATCGATTTGACGGTGTAGCCATAGCCCTTGCTGCAGGTGCTTAGGGAAATCTTCGATACTGCCTTTAGCAAAATCGCCAGCAATATTGGCCGCCATCGAGGTTTGGCTATTGTCTGCTAAATGCAGATGTGCAAGAAAGTTCATATTTTATACTTGGTGATACGCGTACTTCACGGTATCATGCTGCGCAACGCGAAGGAAATTCTTTCTTGATTTAAGTAGGCAAATAGCCACATTATCATGAGAATTAGTGCGAAATAAGAATAAATATCCACCAATTAAACGGTTTGAGGATCAAGGATGATGTGGAACTGGTTAACCCAAAAGCTTACTAAAAAGCAGCAAATCACCCGCAGAAAGGTCAATATTGACATTCCCTATCAGCAGCACACTTATCGTAGAGAAGACGTTAAGCTCAAAAGCGCTAACACTGCGGTAAAAATTAAGTCTAACCACATGAGCAACTAAGTGAGCCGACTCAAAGGTATCACTCGGGAAGTATAAATCGTTAATTGACGGTTTTTTAACTCACTATTGTTGATCTTCTATTACGCTAGTCATAGACTAGCGGCCGATTTAGACATAGTTGAGACTTCCCATGCGCGTTGCTGATTTTTCATTTGAACTTCCTGATGAGTTAATTGCTCGTTACCCTACTGCCGAGCGAACTGCTTCTAGATTGTTGTCACTCGACGGCAATAGTGGCGCGTTGGCCGATCTACAATTCACCGATATTTTAGACCGCGTCAATCCTGGTGACTTGATGGTGTTTAATAATACTCGAGTGATCCCTGCGCGTATGTTTGGTCACAAAGAGTCAGGCGGTAAGCTAGAAATTCTAGTTGAACGTATGCTTGACGATAAGCGAGTTCTTGCGCACGTACGTTGCTCAAAATCGCCTAAGGTCGATAGCATTATCTGCCTAGACGCAGACTACAAAATGAAAATGCTCGCACGTCACGACGCTTTGTTTGAGCTGGAACTACAAGGCGATAAAACGATTCTTGAAGTGTTGGAAGAGGTGGGTCATATGCCGCTGCCACCTTACATCGATAGACCAGATGAAGATGCCGATAAAGAACGTTATCAAACGGTTTATAACCAAAACCCAGGTGCCGTAGCTGCACCAACAGCTGGTTTGCATTTTGACGATGACATGTTGGCAAAATTGCAACAAAAAGGCGTTAAAACTGCGTTTGTAACACTGCACGTCGGTGCGGGCACGTTCCAACCGGTTCGCGTTGATAATATTCTTGATCACAAGATGCATTCAGAGTGGGCTGAAGTGCCACAAGAAGTGGTTGAGTTAATCGCTGAAACTAAGGCCAATGGTAACCGTGTTATTGCTGTCGGTACCACTTCAGTGCGTTCACTTGAAAGTGCAGCAAAAGCGTCAGCAAATGAACTAGAAGCTTTTAGCGGCGATACAGATATTTTTATCTACCCTGGTTTTAAATTCAAAGTGGTTGATGCAATGGTGACAAATTTCCATTTGCCAGAGTCGACACTCATTATGTTATTGAGTGCATTTGCGGGCTTTGATGAAGTAAAAAACGGCTATCAGCATGCGATTGCTCAAAAATACCGCTTCTTTAGCTATGGTGACGCGATGTTTGTGACCAAAAAAGCGAACTAATTATCAAAATTGCTTTAAAATACCCAGTTCATCATTAATGAAGTGGGTATTTTTTTATCTGCGGTTTTAATGCATATTTTGGCATTTAGGGTTGATACTGAATTGTTTGCCCTTATGTTTGTCATAATCTTAGACTCAAATACTTGAGTTAACTCGGGTCAGACTGTTTATCTGGCGAGGTGAAAAATGAAATTTGAATTAGATACAACTCAAGGCCGCGCACGTCGTGGTCGTTTGATATTCGATCGCGGTACGGTAGAAACACCGGCATTCATGCCAGTAGGAACCTACGGTACCGTAAAAGGCATGACGCCTGAAGAAGTGCGTGAAACGGGTGCAGATATCTTACTAGGTAATACGTTCCACTTGTGGCTACGTCCTGGTGAAGAGATCATGCGTAAGCATGGCGACCTGCATGACTTTATGAACTGGCAACGTCCAATTTTGACTGACTCGGGTGGATTCCAAGTATTTAGCTTGGGTGATATTCGTAAAATCACTGAAGAAGGCGTTCATTTCCGCTCACCGATTAACGGTGAAAAGATTTTCTTGGACCCAGAAAAGTCAATGCAGATCCAAAATTCATTAGGCAGTGATGTGGTAATGATTTTTGACGAATGTACGCCATATCCAGCAACAGAAGACGAAGCGCGTAAATCGATGCAGATGTCTCTACGTTGGGCACAGCGTTCACGTGATGAGTTTGACAGACTTGAAAACCCGAATGCACTGTTCGGTATTATTCAAGGTGGTGTTTATGAAGACCTACGTGACGAAAGCTTAAACGGCCTAGTTGATATTGGTTTTGATGGATACGCTGTTGGTGGTTTAGCAGTTGGCGAGCCAAAGGAAGACATGCACCGTATTCTTGAGCATGTATGTCCAAAAATTCCAGCTGATAAGCCGCGTTATTTGATGGGGGTCGGTAAACCAGAAGATCTCGTTGAAGGCGTGCGTCGTGGTGTAGACATGTTTGACTGTGTTATGCCAACTCGTAATGCTCGTAACGGTCATCTGTTTACCAGTGAAGGAGTTATTAAGATCCGTAATGCGCGTCATCGCGATGACACTTCACCACTCGATGATAAGTGTGATTGTTATACCTGTAAGAATTATTCTCGGGCGTACCTTTACCATTTAGATCGTTGTAATGAAATTTTGGGTGCTCGTTTAAACACCATTCATAACCTTCGCTACTATCAAAGATTGATGGAAGGTTTGCGTGGCGCTATCGAGACAGGTACATTAGACGCCTTTGTTACGGAATTCTATACCAGCCAAGGTCGAGAAGTACCTGAAGTTCCTGAATTATCCGATTAATTTTTACTCAGACAATAAGAAGAGAATACTATGTTTATTTCAAACGCATATGCATCTGGCGCAGGCGCAGCTAACGGCGCTGGTGGTACGATGGAATTGATTTTCATGTTGGTCATTTTCGGCCTAATTTTTTACTTCATGATTTTCCGTCCACAATCTAAGCGCGTTAAAGAGCACAAGAACCTAATGAGCTCTTTGAGCAAAGGTGATGAAGTGCTAACAAGCGGCGGTATTCTAGGTAAAATCGCAAAAATCAGTGATGAAAACGACTATGTGTTATTGACTATCAATGAGACTAGCGAAATCACTATTAAGAAGGATTACATTGCGGCCGTATTGCCAAAAGGCTCTATTAAGTCACTTTAAGCCAAGAGGGCAATGGCGTGTTGAATAAATACCCGATGTGGAAAAACCTGATGGTGATATTAATTATCGCCATAGGTGCATTCTATGCGATACCAAACCTTTTCGGTGAAGACCACGCAGTTCAAGTGGTAGCCACACGAGGAGCAGAGGTCTCAGCGTCGACAATGTCGACCGTAAATGATGTATTAAAGAGCAAAGGAATCAATGTTAAGCGTTCCGAGCTTGAAAATGGTCAGTTGTTAGTACGCGTTAACAATGGTGAAGAGCAATTAGTTGCTAAAGAAGCCATTAGTGAAGCGTTAGGCGACAAGTTCACCGTAGCATTAAACTTAGCACCAGCGGTACCGCAATGGCTTGAAGCCATGGGTGGTTCACCAATGAAGTTAGGTTTGGACTTACGTGGTGGCGTGCACTTCTTGATGGAAGTCGATATGGGCGAAGCGATTCGTAAGATGACCGAAGCCAAAGTTGCCGACTTTAGAACTGATTTACGAGCTGAGAAAATTCGCTACGCGGGTATTCGCAACAGCGCTAAAGGCATCGAGATTAAATTCCGTGATGCTGAGACGTTAGCGAAAGCAGAGAGCTTTCTCAAGTCTCGCAGCAATGACATGGTCTTCGAAGACAAATCTGTTGGCGAAGGCTATGTTCTTGTTGCAAATCCAAGCGAAAACTATCTAAAGCAAGTTAAAGAAGAAGCGCTACAACAAAACATTACTACACTACGTAACCGTGTTAACGAGTTAGGTGTGGCAGAACCTGTTGTACAACGTCAAGGTGCTGAGCGTATTATCGTTGAGTTGCCAGGTGTTCAAGATACGGCTCGTGCTAAAGAAATTTTAAGTGCGACAGCATCGATTGAATTCCATATGGTTGACCAAAAAGCTGATGTTCAAGCTGCGATGAGCGGCCGAGTGCCGGCTGGCTCAGAACTATATGAGCGTCGTGGCGGTGGTGCAGTTGTCTTGAAGAAAGCGGTTATGTTGACCGGTGATCATATTCAAGGCGCACAACCAAGCTTTGACGAATACAGTCGCCCACAAGTGTCAATTAACCTTGATGCCAAAGGCGGTTCAATCTTCTCTAATGTGACTAAAGACAACATCGGCAATCCGATGGCAACCTTGTTTATCGAGTATAAAGATACCGGTGAAAAGAATGCTGACGGTAGCGTGAAGATGAAGAAGATCGAAGAAGTCATCTCTGTTGCGACGATCCAAGCGCGTCTTGGCCGTAACTTTGTGATTACTGGTCTTGAGCATGCAGAAGCACAGAACTTAGCACTATTGCTACGTGCTGGTGCCTTGATTGCACCAGTTTATATTGTTGAAGAACGCACAATTGGTCCAAGCTTAGGTCAAGAGAATATCGAAAACGGTATGCAAGCAATGATCTGGGGTATGGCGGTTGTTCTTATCTTCATGTTGGTTTACTACCGTGGTTTTGGCTTAATTGCTAACCTAGCACTGACAGCTAACTTGGTTATGGTTGTGGGCGTTATGTCTATGATCCCTGGTGCTGTATTAACCCTGCCAGGTATTGCCGGTATGGTACTGACAGTCGGTATGGCGGTTGACGGTAACGTACTGATTTATGAGCGTATCCGTGAAGAACTCCGTAATGGCCGTAGCGTACAACAAGCTATCCATGAAGGTTATGGCAATGCGTTCTCAACCATCGCTGATGCCAACATCACCACCTTTATGACAGCGTTGATCTTATTCGCTGTAGGTACAGGCGCGGTGAAAGGTTTCGCTGTTACCTTAATGATCGGTATCGCGACTTCAATGTTTACTGCCATCGTGGGTACACGTTCAATCGTGAATGCGATTTGGGGTGGTAAGCGCGTGAAGAAACTATCTATTTAAGGGACGTTGATAATGTTACAAATATTAAATGTTAAAAGCACAGTCAACTTCCTACGCCACGCACTGCCTATTAGTATTTTCTCGGCGATTTTGGTGCTAGGCTCTATTGCTAGCTTAGCAACCAAAGGGATTAACTGGGGCTTAGACTTTACTGGTGGTACGGTTGTTGAGCTTGAGTTTTCAAAGCCTGCAGATCTAAACGCTGTTCGTAGTAGCCTTGCTACTGAAGCGGTAGGTGGTGCTGTCGTACAAAACTTTGGCTCTAGCCGCGACGTGTTAATTCGTCTTCCTGTTAAAGATGACTTTAAAAGCGAAGATCAAGTTAATGACGTAATGGCTGCTGTGACTCAGCTAGATGCTTCTGTGATCCAAAAGCGTGTCGAGTTTGTTGGCCCGCAAGTAGGTAAAGAGCTTGCTGAGCAAGGTGGTTTAGCGGTATTAGTTGCGCTTATCTGTATTCTGATCTACGTGTCATTCCGCTTTGAGTGGCGTTTGGCATTAGGTTCTGTAGCTGCACTTGCTCACGATATTATTGTGACTTTAGGTGTGTTCTCAGTACTACAGTTAGAGTTCGATCTAACGGTATTAGCCGGTCTATTGACGGTTGTAGGTTACTCGCTTAACGATACCATCGTAGTATTTGACCGTATTCGTGAAAACTTCTTAAAGCTGCGTAAGAGCTTGCCAGAAGAAGTGGTGAATATCTCAATTACTCAAACTATGAGCCGTACTATTATTACCACTGGTACAACTTTAGTTGTGGTTGTTGCACTATTCCTTAAGGGCGGCACCATGATCCATGGTTTTGCTACCGCACTACTAATGGGTATTTTTGTCGGTACTTTCTCTTCAATCTATGTTGCTAGTTTCTTAGCGATTAAGTTAGGGATCAATCGTGAACACATGATGCCTGTAGAAGTAGAAAAAGAAGGTGCGGATCAAGATGCACTGATGCCTTAGTTTTAAGGTATTATTAAAAAGCCACCATAAGGTGGCTTTTTTTATGCTTGTGATCTGCTTGTAGTAATAGTTTCATTAGCTTAAAAAACTATTAAAATAGACTTAAGCTGGTGTTGTGTGTTGTTCGAAAAAACAGCGCTCGACAGGCTTAATGATTTAGCAGTAGCATGTATTTTTTATCTCAAATGCGCAAAAGTAGTAGGAAATGACATGGAAGAACAAACACGTTTAGTCGCCGCGGGAAATCTACTAGAGGCGCATACTTGGAAAGGTATGTTAGAATCGAGTGGTGTTCAAGTTGAGATCAGAGGTGAGGCTTTGTTAGGTGGCGTTGGAGAGTTGCCTACAGGGATCCAAAATGTCGAACTTTGGGTCGCAGAAAGCCAATATGAGCTCGCTAAAACACAAATGGCCTCCCTAGATGCACAGTGTCCACAGTGGAAGTGTGTTAACTGTCATGAAATAAATGAATCAAGTTTCGAACTCTGCTGGAACTGCAGTGCCGAACGTAGTGAGAAATACAGTTGATGAAACATAATCCAGGTTTTTTAGCGCTTGTTGAAAGCGTCCTACCACAAGTAACCGAAGTAACTGTAGAGCAGTATCAGACCATGCAAGCATGGACTTTGTTAGATGTGCGAGAAGACTCTGAGTGGCACAAAGGTCATTTACCTAATGCTAAGCACCTAGGGCGTGGCATCATAGAGCGAGACATTGAAACGCTGTTTCCTGATAAACAAACACCATTAGTGCTTTATTGTGGTGGAGGCTACCGTTCGGCGTTAGCGGCGTTTAACCTACAAGTTATGGGTTATAGCAAAGTCGTATCATTAACCGGTGGTTATAAAGCATGGCTTGAGCGACAATTACCGATAGAACACGGCTAGTTGAGTCGTAATATGTCGTTAAGGTGCAACTGTAAATGCAATATTTTCCGCTGTTTGTAGATACTCAATCACTGCAAGTTTTGGTTATTGGTGCCGGCGATGTTGCCAGCCGAAAATTAGATTTACTTTGTCGAACACAGGCGCAAATCAAAGTAATTGCGCTTGATGTTTGTCAAGACACTCAAGCCTATGTAGATGCTGGGCGCATATCACTTGAAAAGCGCAGTGTGACGCAAACTGATATCCAAGATTGCGACTTGCTTTACTTGTGTACCGCCAATACAGAACTGAATGAGCAACTTGCTGTTGTTGCAAAACAGCAAGGCATTTGGGCTAATGTTGTTGATAACCCCAAGTTTTGTCGCTTTATCACTCCCTCTATTGTTGATCGTGGTCGTCTACAAATTGCCATTAGTACTGCGGGAGCTGCACCTGTTTACGCCAGAGAGCTTAGGGCACGCTTAGAATCATGGTTGCCACAATCTATCACTCCGCTATTCGATTTTATTGCCGAGCGCCGTACAGAGGTGCAGCAACGCTTACCTATTTTTAAACAACGACGTGTATTTTGGGAAAAGTTTTTTCAACGTAACGACACTCGCTTTGATGACCACACTGAAAAGCATTACCAATCTAGTTTTGAAATGGAGCAGCAACGTGGAGAGTTGCTGCTAATTGATGCAGATACAGATGCATCATTGCTACCTATAGGTGCTATGCCTTACTTACAAAAGATTGAAGTGGCATATTCACGCCTAACCATTCCCTTTGCACTTAATGAGTTATTAAGAAGAGATGCAAATGTTAGTGGTGACTTTGATGAGGCAAGTATCGAACAGTTATTAGCTCAAGGCGAGTCATGTTTGATTTTTGGCGACATTGATGAAATTAGCCATTATGTGAAGCTATTTCCTAATGCGAAATACCTAAAAGCTGGCAGCTTTTAACTGACGATAAACTAGATGTTGAACACTGAAGGGGCTGAATTAGCCTAGTGATGTGTTGTTTCAGCAATTTAAGGTAAACTTGCCACAAATTAATTTGTGAACATTCCTATGGCACTTAAAGCAACCGTATTTAAAGTCGCAATTCAAATCGCAGATATGGATCGCGGCTACTATCAAGATCATCAATTAACCTTAGCCCAGCATCCCTCAGAGACCGATGAGCGCATGATGGTAAGGTTACTGGCTTTCGCGATGAATGCTAGCGACTCACTTACCTTCAGCAAGGGCTTATGTGTTGACGATGAACCAGAGCTTTGGGATAAGTCGTTAGCAGATGAAATCAACTTATGGGTTGAGTTTGGTCAAAGTGATGAGAAATGGTTGCGTAAAGCATGCGGCCGAGCTAAACAGGTGCAATTGATCACCTATGGTGGACGAAGTGTGCCTATTTGGTGGAAGCAAAATGAAGCCGCGCTAGAGCGCTATGATAATTTGACTATCTGGAATATTCCAGAAGAGTCAGTTAAAGCTATGGGGCAGTTGGTAGGGCGCAATATGGCATTGCAGTTTAATATCTGCGAAGGCCAGATCTGGATCTCAGATAACGATAACTCAGTACTTGTGGAACCTGAGCTACTTAAAGGACTGCAAGAGTAACGATTTCATCGTTTGAGTTAGCCAAATACAAAATGAAAAGCCAGTCATAAGACTGGCTTTTTGTTGTGACAAAATCTCACTAGCTTAAGCTTCTTCAGCGACCTCAATGTCACCTTTGCCTTTGGTTTTAAGCATAATTAAAGCCGTGATAACCAGAGTTGATACGATACCTGCAACAGTAGACAGCATCATTGGCAGGCCAGCACCTAGAGTTGGTGAGCTAAGCATAAAGCTAATCACCACTGTAGTCATAAACATCGCTGGTACAGTACAGATCCAATGGAACTTGTTGAGGCGCAGTAAGTAAGCCGATGCAGTCCATAACATCATTACCGCAGTGGCTTGGTTAGCCACACCGAAGTAGCGCCAAATAACACCAAAATCAACCTGTGTAAGTACCGCACCCGCAGCGAATAACGGGATAGCAAACATTAAGCGTTTTGGTAGTTCAGTTTGAGGCATTTTGAAGAACTCGGCTAGAATTAAGCGAGCGCTACGGAAAGCGGTATCACCCGAAGTAATTGGCAGTACAATTACACCTAATACCGCTAAGAAGCCACCTACAACACCCAGTAAACCAGTTGACGCTTCGTAAACTACGTTTGCAGGGTTGCCTGCCATGCCAGCGTTAAGTCCTTCAACACCACCAAAGAATGACAATGCGATAGCACACCAGATCAGTGCAATAATACCTTCACCGATCATTGCACCAAAAAACACAAAGCGACCATTTGCTTCGTTTTCAACGCAACGTGCCATTAATGGTGACTGAGTTGCATGGAAACCTGAAATAGCGCCACAGGCAATGGTAATGAACAGTGCAGGCCAAAGAGGCATATCATTTGGATTTAGGTTAGTTAAGAAGTCACCAACTTCAACGCCAGGTAATAAGCTGTGCTCGCTAGATATGATTAATGCGATAGTTAAGCCAACAGACATAAACACTAACAATGCGCCAAAGAATGGGTATAAGCGGCCAATGATCTTGTCTACAGGCACAATAGTCGCGATGAGGTAATAACAGAAAATAATACCCACGAAAATACTCACATCCCAGCCAGTTAGCTTACCGAGTAAGCCAGCAGGAGCAGAGATAAATACCACACCAACCAAGAGCAGTAGAATGATGGCAAATACGTTCATAAAGTGCTTAGCGCCTTTACCTAGGTATTTACCGGCAAGGCTTGGTACAGACTCACCATTGTTGCGAACTGACAACATACCTGAGAAGTAGTCGTGAACCGCACCAGCAAAGATACAGCCGAGTACAATCCATAACATGGCGGCAGGACCGTAAAGTGCGCCAAGAATCGGACCGAAGATCGGGCCTACGCCAGCAATATTTAATAATTGAATTAAGTAGACTTTGCCCTTTGACATCGGCACATAGTCAACACCATCTGTTTTAGTAAACGCCGGGGTTTGACGCTTAGCATTGATGCCGAAAACTTTCTCGACAAATGCACCGTAAATAAAGTAACCACCGATCAACAGACCGACGCAAAGTAAAAACCACGTCATAAATATTAACTCTCCAAACATAGAATGGTCGCGAGTGTATAGAGATCTAAAGTCTGTGAAAGTGGCAACTGACTCAGTGGTCAAATGACCTAACTAAGCGGCAGTATAGGGAGGTTAGTGGTTATGCTGATTTGAGGTGCAGTTTAGTAGTAGCAAATCCCTACACTTCTGCACCATTATTTAAGCTGTAGTACTAGGTATAGATAAAACCTGTCAATGAAACGGAGAACTGCACTTAACGGTTATTGAAAACCAAAGAGTTGTTTTAGTTGTTTTAAGTAGCGTCGTGACACTGGCACTTTAGCACCTGAGCGGGTGGTTACTTCAGCGCAGCCTTCTTGCACTTCAATTTCAGCAATAGCGGCGGGGGCGATTAGATATTGCCTATGGCAAAAAACAAGTGAGGTTTTTTCAGCAAGTACTCTCAGTGTCATATGTGTGTGTACAAGTTCGGTTGCGGTAGCAACATGTACACCGCTCATATCACTGTAGATATATTGCACGGCATCGCTGGCGATCACTTTTAGTTTATTGCCACTAAAGCAAGGAATGTGGGCGAGCTTCTCGTCAACAATAGGTCCTAATGCCTTGGGAGTAAGATCTTTGCGGAGCCTGGTTAATGTGTTGGCAAAGCGTGCATCATCAATAGGTTTAAGCAAATAATCAAATGCCTGCTTTTCAAAGGCGGTGATCGCATATTCGTCAAAAGCGGTGACAAACACAATTCTTGGCAGATGATCTGGATCGAGCATGGCTGCAAGTTCAAGTCCCGAAATTTTAGGCATTTGAATATCTAAAAATAGCAGCTGGGGTTTAAATTTAGTGATCGCTTGCATAGCTTCAATGGCATTGCTGCACTGTGCCACGACGTCAAAATCGGGCTCGTTTTCAAGTAATACCGCAATTTCTTCTCTAGCGTAGGGTTCATCGTCGATGATGATGCAACTAATCACGGTTAGGATCTCATATTAGGTAAGTGAATACTGATTGTAGTGTATTTGTTTGCTTCAAACTCAACAGCAACACCATATTGAGCGCCAAACATATTTTGAATACGTTTATCGACAATGTTCATTCCTAGCCCTTCATTTTCTGCTTTTGGCGAGTAAAGCCCTGCATTGTCAGTAACCGATAACAGTAAACTTTCATCAGCTAACTGTTGGCCTTTTACCACAATAACACCTGACTCTAACATGTGAGAAATACCGTGCTTAACAGCGTTTTCAATAATCGGCTGCAGGGTAAAAGCGGGTAACTTAGCCTGAAGTAATGATTCAGGTATTTCAATCTTGACGCTTAATTTATCGATAAAACGGGCTTTTTCAATAGTTAAGTAAGAGTCGATATGTTCAAGCTCGTCAGCCAGTGAAACTAGGCCAGTAGTACGCTTTAAATTAATACGTAAAAATTGCGATAAATTTTGAATTAACTGCCGCGCCGTTGCCGGATCACGACGAATAATCGCGGCGATAGTGTTTAACGCGTTAAATAGAAAGTGCGGGTTGACTTGCGCTTGCAGGAGTTTAAGCTCAGCTTGAGTGAGTAGACTCTGCTGCGCGGCAAAGCGGCCATATAGAATTTGGTTTGAAAGTAGCCGACCTAAGCCTTCGCCTAAACTGCGATTAATATTTAAAAATAGCTTTTTCTTCGGCTCGTATAACTTAATTGTACCAATGACTTCTGCATCGGAACGGAGTGGGATCACCAAACATGAGCCTAGTTGGCACTCGCTCGAGATAGAACATGAGTAAGCAGTATTTACTCCATCAGCAAACATCACTCTATCTTGCTCAATTGCATCTTGAGTGAGTTTTGAAGATATAGGAGTGCCCGCTATATGGTGGTTATCGCCTATGCCACAAAATGCCAGTAGCTTCTCTGTGTCAGTAATCGCGACTGCGCCAACCTTGGTTTCTTCAATAATGATTTGCGCAACCTGCTTGCTGGCTTCTTGAGTAAAGCCTGTCGATAAGATCCCGACACTGCGTTCAGCAATACGCAGAGACTGAGTTGAAAACACCGATGACATCTTGTCGTACATGGCTTTTTGATCGCGGATAATACTCATAAACAGCGCCGCACCAACAGAGTTGATCAGTAACATCGGAAGCGCGATTTGCTGCACTAAATCCCAAGCATGATCGAATGGCTTCGCGACTGATAAAATAATCAGCATTTGCATGACTTCTGCGGCAAAGGTAATGATGCAAACCATTAAAGGTGAGTAGATTAACTCTTGTTGACCTATTCGTCGCAAGTAATAGCTAATTAACCCAGCAGACAAGCCCTCGAGTGTGGTTGATATGGCGCAGGCTAAGTCGGTAAATCCGCCCATACTGTAACGATGTAATCCACCGGTGAGGCCAACAAAAAAGCCGGTGACTGGTCCACCTAGCAAGCCGCCTAATACAGCACCCATTGCGCGGGTATTGGCTATCGCATCATTAGTTTGTTCGCCAAAGTAAGTGGCTAAAATACAAAAGCCAGAAAAAATAAAGTAGATATACACTTTATGAGGCAGGCGGCTAGCACCTTCGGTAAAGACTTTAAACAGAGGAGTCTTACTCAAAAGATAGACGATCACCATATATAGGCTCATCTGTTGTGTAAGCAGTAAGATTAGTGACATGTAAGACTCGTTGGTTGAAAAGGCTGGTGGCTATCTAATAGGTGATCACTTAATTATACCAATCAGCATAAGAATTTGATCAGCTCAGAACGGTTTTTGGCAAACTAATTCAAGGCGAATAACTGAAAGAATGGTTGCTCCCTTGTGAAGTAATTCAACGCAGAAGTAGGCAGCCAAAAACGTTCCAGAATGGCGAGTTTTAGCGATTCTGATGCTGTGACTCTTAATAAACAAAGAGGAACCTTGAACCTAGTTCAACTATGCTCTTCGCTCGTTGTAAACCACATGGTCTTATATGTTCCAGACATTAATAAGACATTTCCTCCATCCATGGGGGGCAGATGTGGTGAATGTCATCAAAGCAGGAGTAGTTAATTACCTTGCCTCAAAACAGCTAAACTCTCGCTGAGTGACTAAATGTTTATATTGATTGGTATCAATATAAGCTCACTTAGCTAAATCTACCTAGATAATTTTGGTTGTTTTGATATGACTGCCAAGCAGATCAAAGTTTTCAACAGCAATATGGCGTATAAGGTGTTTAATATATGCAGCTTAATGAGATAAATGTAATGTCACAACCAACACTTGATTCAATTCATGGCCATAAGGTGATGGAGCTTATGCTTGCGCACGGGCAATCGCTAACAAAAGACGCATTGAAATCACTGATGCAACAAACCTTTGGCGAGCAAGCTCGTTATCATACTTGCTCAGCATCTGAGATGGACGCAGACGCGCTAATTGAGTTTCTTGAGAAAAAGGGCAAATTCATTCACTCTGATGACGGCATTGCAACTGCGGCAGACCGTATTTGTAATCACTAAAATAAAGCCCGCTGATGCGGGCTTTTTATATTTGATAGCGACTACGTTGACTACTCAGTATTGGCCGAATTGGTGTATTCGACAAACGATATCAAATCAGTTGTAAGGCGACGTTAAAACAGGTGTCTGCTATTTGTGTACAGCGGCAAACCTGACCTTTAACTTGGTTTTCATTATCCATATCAGGATTAAATGTCACGGCAATCAAAGTGCCTAAAGGCATTGATTGATTGCATTGTAGTAAAGCGCCTTTACGAGATAAATCGATACAAAGTGCAAAGCTTGGCTTGGTAATTACATCAAGTTCGCTTTGTATGCTGATTAAGACCTTTTCAGATTCCATATCTACTCGAGTAGATTGACGTCTATCTTCTCTATAATTTTCCATGAGCGCTAATCCTTGAGTCCATCATTTAAGTCGATATTAACAGTAAATAATACAACTGAGTCAATAACAAAAGCTGCAGAGACAAAAAAGCCCAAAGCAGTGCTTTGGGCTTTTTGATTATTTCTCTTCTTCGTCATTAGGGCGAGGATAGGGGAGTTTTAGTTGTCCCCAGCGGATCACAATCACCGTGGCTGCTAACACTAATGTTGATAAGGATATTGCGATAATTCGCCAATCATCCATGGCTTTCATATCTAAAATGAGATAACGCGCTAGCGCAACAATGGCAATGTACAAAGGCATACGGATCGGCAGTTTACCTGACTCGGCGTAGTGCGACACCATTGCCAGTACTTCAAGGTAGATAAACAGTAATAGCAAGTCAGCAAGTGCAACAGCACCCACATCAAAAATATGTTTAATCTCTTGGCCAATCGCTACAACAGTGGCGATAGCAATAATAATAAGTACTAGATGTTCTATGGCCTTAATACTGGTAATGCCATATTTTCGATACATTTTATCCATGATGCTCCCTAATGCAGTCGTTTGATAAAGGGTATCAGCAAATCAAAAAAATGTGACATTATCGATGTGATGTTATTCACAATGTGGATGGATATTTTTCTCTTGCCAAGTCAATTAAATACAAATAGTAAATTAGATGTTTTGATTTGCTAAGGCTAGATAACGGATTGTGTCATTACTAAACGCTTTAAAATCAATTGTATCGACAACAGCGAGTGAGTGTAATGCCAATCGCGATAAGAAGTTGATCGACTCAGAGCGATTTTTGGCAAACTAATTCAAGCCGACTAGCTGTAATAATGCTTATACCAATCAGTACAAGAATTTGATCAACTCAGAGCGGTTTTTGGCAAACTAATTCAAGGCGAATAGCTGCAATAATGGTTATTCCCTTATAAAGCTAATCAACGCAGAAGTAGGCAGCCAAAAACGCTCCAGAATGGCGAGTTTTAGCGATTCTGATGCTGTGTTAACGACCTTGAACGTAGAGCAACTATGCTCTTCGCTCGTTGCCTTGCCTCAAAACCGCTAAACTCTCGCTGAGTGACTAAATATTTATACTGATTGGTATTATTCCCTTAAAAGCTAATCAACGCAGAAGTCGGCAGCCCAAAACGCAGATATAAAAAAACCGCCCTTAGGCGGTTTTTATGTAAAGCGTCAATTAACGCTTAAGTGCTTCGCTCAATAATGGGCGGAAAGACTTAACTAATGCAGTTGTTGTCTTTGGAGAGCCAGCAACAATGTTGCCTGAAATTAGATAGTTGTGGTTACCAGTGAAATCAGTAACAGTACCGCCTGCTTCGCGAACGATTAGATCGCCTGCAGCGATATCCCATGGTTTTAGACCAATTTCAAAGAAACCATCAACGCGGCCAGCAGCTAGGTAAGCTAGATCAAGTGCTGCAGAACCTGCACGACGTACGTCAGCTGCTTGAGTGAAAGCAGTTGCAAATAACTTCATGTAAGTTTCAGTGTGTTGCTTAGCTTTGAATGGGAAACCAGTAGCAATGATAGTTTCGTCTAAATCTTTGTTCGCTACACGGATACGGAAATCGTTAAGTTTAGCAAACTTACCACGAACAGCAGAGAATAGTTCATCACGGATTGGATCGTAAACAACAGCGACTTCCGTTTTGCCTTTATATTGCATAGCAATAGAAACAGCAAAATGAGGAATGCCTCTTACGAAGTTGCTAGTGCCATCCAGAGGGTCAACAATCCATACGTAGTCTTTATTCGTTCCTTTGTTCTCACCACTTTCTTCACCAACAATAGTGTGGTCTGGGTAAGATTTACGGATCTGGTACGTGATTGCAGCTTCAGCTTCCTTGTCTACGTTAGTCACGTAGTCGTTAATACCTTTAGAACTGACTTCAACTCGGTCTAGTTCTGCATAGGCACGCAAAATCGTTTGGCCGGCAGCGCGAGCGGCGCGCACAGCAATAGTATGCATTGGAAGCATTGCAAATCCCCTGGATGTAAAAGAACGGATATAAATTATCGGAGGCGGATTATACGCTATTTTGCCGTTATATCAAATGCTGATTTTTGTATAAGCAAAATGAGCCGCTTGTGGTAACATTCTTTCACGTGTTCTTTCAAAAAAATAAGTAGTTTCATGCTCAGCAATATTCGCGTAGTTCTAGTCGGTACTTCCCACCCAGGGAATATAGGTTCAACAGCCCGTGCAATGAAAACCATGGGGTTATCCAATTTATATTTAGCTGAGCCAAAGGTTGAGCCTGATGGTCATTCAATTGCGTTGGCTGCGGGGGCATCTGATATCCTAAAGCATGCAATTACAGTGGGCTCAGTAGAAGAAGCGATTGCCGATTGTAGTTTAGTGATTGCTACAAGTGCACGTAGTCGTACATTAGACTGGCCAATGCTAGAGCCGCGTGAAGCGGGCGAGAAGCTAGTTGCCTCTGCGCTTAATGGTCCAGTAGCAATTGTATTTGGTCGTGAGAATAACGGCCTAACAAATGAAGAGCTTCAGCGTTGTGATTACCATGTAGCTATTCCTGCTAATCCTGAGTATACCTCGCTAAACTTAGCGCAAGCGGTGCAGATTATTTGTTATGAGGCGCGCGTAGCGCATTTAGCGCAAGAAGCAAACACGACAGGTGCTGCAGAGCAAAGCGAAGATAATGAACAAGACTTCTCATCATCTAAAGAGCGTGAAAACTTTTTTGAACATTTAGAAACGACATTATCATCGACTAACTTCATTATTAAAAATCATCCGGGACAGGTTATGACTAAGCTGCGTCGCTTGTTTAGCCGAACCCGTATTGAACGTCAAGAGATGAACATTTTGCGTGGCATTTTGACTTCGATTGATAGAGTCGTTGCTAAAAACGAGACTACAGATAAATAAGTGCGAGAAGGGAAATAGCTAAATGGGTGTTATCGCAAGACTGAAAGACGACATAGCCTCTATTTACCATAGAGATCCAGCCGCTAACGGAACGATTGAGATCCTGTTCAATTATCCGGGTATGCAGGCAATTTGGATCCATAGGGTAAGTAATAAACTGTGGGTTAGAAATTGGCGACTTTCAGCGCGATGTTTATCGACATTTTCACGTTGGCTAACCGGAGTTGAAATTCATCCGGGGGCAACCATTGGTGATCGATTTTTTATTGACCACGGTATGGGGGTCGTCATTGGTGAAACGGCACAGATTGGCAATGATTGTACCCTTTATCATGGTGTAACACTCGGTGGTACAACTTGGCAGGCAGGTAAACGTCACCCAACATTAGGTAATAATGTGGTGATTGGTGCAGGGGCTAAAATCTTAGGCCCTATCACCATGAACGATGGCGCACGAGTTGGCTCTAACTCTGTAGTTGTAAAAGATGTACCAGCCGATACTACCGTTGTCGGCATTCCCGGCCGAGTGGTGGCAACACCATCAGCACAATCGAAAGAAACCTCACAACGCCGCACAGAAATGGCCAAGAAATACGGTTTCGATGCCTATGCGGTTTCGCCTGACAACCCAGATCCGGTTGCTAACGCAATTGGGCAAATGCTCGATCACATGCATTTAATGGATTCGAAAGTACAAGAAGTGTGTCAGGCTGTGCAAAATATGGGCGGAAGCGTCTGCACAGAGAAGCTGCCAGAGCTTGATGTAGAAGATTTTAGCGAAGCAGAATTAGCGGCAGCGCAGAAGCGTCAGAAGTCATTAGATGAGTTTGATCCCATTATCTAGCAGAATGTGCGTTTAAAATCACAAATGCCATTGAATCTTGCCTAATAAACAGGTTAAATACCCCAGCAAAATGACGGGGTATTTATTTCCTGTCATGATCCTATTAATACCTGACCAAAACGCTAGGTTTTATACTTGACTAAAATAGTCGGGTATGTTGAAATTAGCCTATGCTTTTTTGGGAGACGTAGTAGCATGAAACTTACATCGAAAGGTCGGTACGCAGTCACAGCAATGTTAGATGTTGCTATGCATTCAACCAATGGTCCTGTGCCATTAGCCGATATTTCTGAGCGTCAAGGGATCTCTCTATCTTACCTAGAACAACTCTTTGCAAAACTTAGAAAAAACGGCTTGGTTTCAAGCGTACGTGGCCCAGGTGGTGGATATCGCCTAGGTACAGACGCATGTGAGATCTCAGTTGGTATGGTTGTACGTGCGGTTGATGAGTCCGTCGATGCAACACGTTGTCAAGGTCAGGGAAACTGCCAGAGTGGAACGCGATGTTTAACCCATTCTCTTTGGGGAGACTTAAGTAATCAAATCTCCGATTTTTTGAATGGCATATCGTTAGCAGGATTAATGCACAAAAGAGATGTGCAGTTTATCTCCGTTAAACAGGATAAATTGCAGCAGGAGCAAAGACTTAGCATTTAGCAGTTTTTGTGAACTATATAAAAATTATTTTTTGTACGTTGTAAGTGGTCTCCGCTAGAGGCTACAAAGTACGGAGTGTGTGATGAAGCTACCTATCTATCTAGATTATGCTGCGACGACGCCGGTTGATCCTCGCGTTGCAGAGAAAATGATGAAGTGTATGACAATGGACGGCATTTTTGGTAATCCAGCGTCTCGTTCTCACCGTTACGGCTGGCAAGCTGAAGAAGCTGTTGATATTGCGCGTAACCAAATTGCTGATCTTATCAATGCTGACCCACGTGAAATTGTTTTCACATCTGGTGCAACTGAGTCTGACAACCTTGCAATTAAAGGTGTAGCTCACTTCTACCACAAGAAAGGCAAGCACATCATCACCAGTAAGACAGAGCACAAAGCTGTGCTAGATACTTGTCGCCAACTTGAGCGTGAAGGTTATGAAGTGACTTATCTTCAGCCTGAGCCAAGTGGTCTAATTCCAGTTGCTATGATTGAAGCCGCTATGCGTGAAGACACGATTTTAGTGAGCATCATGCAAGTGAACAATGAAATCGGTGTTATCCAAGATATCGATGCCATCGGCGAGCTATGCCGTTCACGTAAAATTGTATTCCATGTTGATGCAGCGCAAAGCGCAGGCAAAATGCCGATTGATGTGCAAAAGACTAAAGTCGACTTGCTATCAATCTCAGGCCACAAAATGTATGGGCCTAAAGGTATTGGTGCACTATACGTAAGCCGTAAGCCACGTATTCGTCTAGAAGCAGCAATGCACGGTGGTGGACACGAGCGTGGTATGCGCAGTGGTACCCTTGCAACTCACCAAATCGTGGGTATGGGTGAAGCGGCTGCAATTGCAAAAGCTGATATGGAAGTGGATAACGAGCGTATTCGCCGTTTACGTGACAAGCTTTGGAATGGCATTAATCACATTGAAGAAACATATATCAATGGTGATATTGAAAACAGTGCTTGTGGCAGCTTAAACGTGAGCTTCAACTTTGTTGAAGGTGAGTCATTAATGATGGCACTTAAAGATCTAGCTGTTTCATCAGGTTCAGCTTGTACTTCAGCCAGCCTAGAGCCTAGCTACGTGTTACGTGCCTTGGGTCTGAATGACGAGATGGCGCATAGCTCAATTCGATTCTCAATCGGTCGTTTCACGACAGATGAAGAGATCGACCATGCAATAGAAACGATTAAAGAATCTATTGGTAATTTAAGGGAAATGTCTCCGCTTTGGGAAATGTTCAAAGACGGTATCGATCTGGACACTGTTCAGTGGGCACATCACTAACCCTTAACTTAATTCACGAATAGATAAATTGGAGTTGTATCATGGCTTATAGCGAAAAAGTAATTGATCATTATGAGAACCCACGTAACGTTGGTTCATTTGATAAAAATGATCCGTCAGTTGTAACTGGCATGGTAGGTGCACCAGCGTGTGGTGACGTAATGAAGCTACAACTGCGCATTGACGATAACGGTATTATTGAAGACGCTAAGTTCAAAACTTACGGTTGCGGCAGTGCTATCGCGTCTAGCTCACTAGTAACAGAGTGGGTTAAAGGTAAGACAATTGAAGAAGCTGGTGCGATTAAAAATACTGATATCGCGGAAGAGTTAGCATTACCGCCAGTGAAAATTCATTGCTCAATTTTGGCTGAAGACGCGATTAAAGCCGCTCTTGAAGAGTACAAAACTAAGCAATCTAAGTAATACCTGGAGTTAAGATGGCAATTAGTATCACTCCCGCTGCGGCTGATCGAGTTAAGAGTTTCTTAGCTAGCCGCGGCAAAGGTTTAGGCTTACGTTTAGGGCTTAAGACATCCGGTTGTTCTGGTATGGCTTATGTGCTTGAGTTTGTTGATGACCTGAATGACGACGATGAAGTGTATGACGTTGATGGTGTAAAAATTATTATTGACGCCAAAAGCTTTATCTATCTTCAAGGGATTGAGTTGGACTTTGTTAAAGAAGGTCTAAACGAAGGTTTCCAATTTAATAACCCTAATGCGAAAGGTGAATGTGGCTGCGGTGAGAGTTTTACCGTTTAAGTCACTTAAAAGTTAAACTATGAATTATTTCGAGCTGTTTAGTTTACTTCCTTCCTATGATGTCGACACCGCCTTACTTGCAGATCGCTACCGCGAGCTGCAAAGGGCGGTTCATCCCGACAAATTTGCCAACGCGAGTGAGCAAGATAAGCGCCTTTCAGTGCAACGTACTGCGCAAATCAACGATGCTTTTCAAACGCTTAAGAACCCAATCCAACGTGCTGAACACTTGTTAGCATTGAAAGGGGTTGAACTGAGCCACGAATCGACCACGCTAAAAGATACACAATTTTTAATGCAGCAGATGGAATGGCGCGAAGCGTTAGAAGATATCGCTGATAGCAATGCACCTGAAGATGATATAGCAGCGTTATATGACTCATTTGAGCAATACGCTAAACAGATCACAGCAGAGCTGAAAGTGTTACTGATTAGCGATGTTGAAGTTGATCATTTGCAGGCGGCAGATCAAATTCGTAAACTCAAGTTTATGGCAAAATTACAAGACGAGTTGACTAGGGTGGAAGACTCACTCTTTGATTAGTCAGCGGCGTTAATTTTATAATATTGTTGGCTCAAGTTTTTGAGCCAACATTTTTTTAAGTTGGATATTTATGGCACTTTTGCAGATAGCAGAGCCTGGACAGAGCGCTGCTCCCCACCAACATCGTCTCGCAGTCGGGATCGATTTAGGCACCACTAACTCACTTGTTGCTGCGGTTCGTAGTGGCGTTGCGAACACTTTACCTGACGAAGATGATAAACACGCTTTGCCTTCAGTAGTTCGATACACTCAAGACGGCGTACAAGTTGGTCTTGAAGCTGAAGCGTTTTCTGCTCAAGACCCACAAAATACCATTGTATCTGTTAAGCGTTTTATGGGTCGTAGCCTTGCTGATATTCAGTCTGGTTCACAGGCATTTGCTTATGAGTTCGAGTCAAGTGAAAACGGTTTACCCATTTTTGTGACGCCGGCCGGTAAGGTTAACCCGGTACAAGTTTCAGCAGAGATTTTAAAACCACTGGTTGCTCGTGCAGAATCAACACTGGGTGGCACGCTTGAAGGTGTGGTTATCACAGTTCCTGCTTATTTTGATGATGCACAACGTCAAGGCACCAAAGATGCTGCAGCGCTTCTTGGTGTGAAGGTGCTACGCCTGTTAAATGAGCCTACAGCAGCAGCAATTGCCTATGGTCTAGATTCAGGTAAAGAGGGCGTTATCGCCGTTTATGATCTCGGTGGTGGTACCTTTGATATTTCAATTTTACGCTTGAATAAAGGCGTATTTGAAGTGTTAGCGACAGGCGGTGATTCCGCTTTAGGTGGCGATGACTTTGATCATGCACTGCAAGCTTACTTAATTGAACAATGGCAGTTAACTGATGTTAGCGCGAGCCTCAATCGAAAAATACAGATCGAAGCACGTCGCATTAAAGAAGCATTAACTGATGCAGCTGAAATAACAGCAACAGTCGTAGATGACAATGGCAGTGAGTTGTCGCTAGCGATTAGTCGCGAGCTTTTTGACAGTTTAATTAGCAAGCTTGTAAAGAAAACCATTGCAAGTTGCCGCCGTGCCTTACGCGACGCGGATGTCACTAGTGACGAAGTACTTGAAACCGTCATGGTAGGTGGTTCAACTCGTGTACCATTGGTACGCCAAGAAGTTGAAAGCTTTATGGGCAAACAGCCGCTGACTTCAATTGATCCGGATCGTGTCGTTGCTATTGGCGCAGCGATTCAAGCAGATATCTTAGTCGGTAATAAGCCAGAATCTGATTTATTATTACTTGACGTTATTCCGTTATCGCTTGGTATTGAGACCATGGGCGGATTAGTAGAGAAAGTAGTTTCACGTAACACCACAATCCCCGTTGCCCGCGCTCAAGAGTTCACCACTTTTAAAGATGGTCAAACGGCAATGGCATTCCACGTAGTACAAGGTGAGCGTGAGCTGGTGGCAGATTGCCGCTCGCTTGCTAAGTTTACTTTGAAAGGGATCCCGCCACTTGCTGCAGGTGCGGCACACATTCGAGTGACGTTCCAAGTTGATGCGGATGGATTGTTAAGTGTTACTGCGATGGAGAAGTCCACAGGTGTGCAATCAAGTATTCAAGTTAAGCCGTCATTTGGTTTAAGTGATGAAGAAATTGGTAGCATGCTAAAAGACTCTATGGCTAATGCCAAAGACGATATTACTCGCCGTATGCTAGCTGAAAAGCAGGTAGAGGCAGCCCGTGTTCTTGAGTCGCTTAATGCCGCACTCAATAAAGACGGTGATTTACTATCAGACGATGAACGCTCTGCGATCCAAGCTGATATGGCATCACTTGCACAAACTGCAAGCGCAGACGATGCTGATGCGATTGAACAGGCTATTGAAGCACTAGATACAGCGACGCAGGACTTTGCTGCTAAGCGTATGGATAATTCAATCAGACTAGCCCTAAAAGGCCAGTCGGTTGACAATATATAGGTAAGGTTATGCCACAAATTGTATTTTTACCCCATGAAGAGTTATGTCCAGATGGCGCAGTTGTTGAGGCGAACGTCGGCGAAACCGTATTAGACGTTGCACTACGCAATGGTATTCATATTGAGCATGCTTGTGAAAAGTCATGTGCTTGTACAACTTGCCATGTGATCATTCGTGAAGGCTTTGATGAGTTAGAAGAAAGCGATGAGCTTGAAGATGACATGTTAGATAAGGCATGGGGTTTAGAGCCTGAAAGCCGTTTGTCTTGTCAGTCTCGCGTGCCTGAAGCAGATCTTGTGGTGGATATTCCTAAGTACACCATTAATATGGTGAGTGAAGGCTAGGCATTTAGCCGACATGCTTAGTGATTTGAAAGCCAGTAGTTAGCGCTACTGGCTTTTTTGTATCTGCAGTTTTTATGGTTCGGCTATACTGATTGGTATAAATTCTGAGGAAAAGCACTATGACACTGAAATGGGTAGATTCACTTGAAATCGCTTTAGAGCTGTTAGAGCAATATCCAGATGTTGAGCCAGAAACCATTCGTTTTACCGATCTCAATCAGTGGGTATTGGCTTTAGATTGTTTTGATGATGATCCTAGTCACTGCAATGAGCGGGTACTTGAGGCGATTCAAGCCAATTGGATTGCTGAAAAATAGGACATCTTGACAATACGCATAGCATAAGTGTGATCTCGATCGAGCTTGTTGATTGTTGAGTGAGCAATTACGCTTGCAGTTGATCCGCATCAAGTGTATTCGCAAAATTTGTTCTAAATTGGAGTCTTACCTTGTTAGTTCCAGATACAAGCTTTATTTTGCGTTAATTATAAAAAGGGATGTTGGAATGCATAAGTTACTATTATTAATCACAATATTTTTGTCTCCAAGCATTGCGTTTGCTCATGAAGGTCATGGTGGAGTAGGTTTGTTTCATCATTTCGTCGACTTAGCGCCAGCTCTAGGATTATTAGTGGTTATTGCTGCTGGTTTAATGTGGGTTAAGAACCGTAAGTAATATTGTGATAAACGATTGGCTAATTTAGTTGGTCAATCGTTTAGTCTTAGTTAATTTAGCGGCTTTTTAAGCAAAGCAGTGTCCGCTAAATGTGACGCATCTATAGTTTTTCCCTCAAGATATCAGACTTATCTCAATAAGATGGCGGTTTTAGGGTAGGCAATAGCCCTATAATTTCGTATAATCCGCGCGAAAATTAAAACCCCCTATATTCAAGAAGGAAGCTTTTCATGGCTATCGAACGTACTTTTTCTATCATTAAGCCTGATGCTGTTGCAAAAAACAACATTGGTGCTATCTATAACCGTTTTGAAACGGCTGGCCTGAAAATCATCGCTTCTAAAATGATTCACCTAAGCCAAGAGCAAGCTGAAGGCTTCTACGCTGAGCACAGCGAGCGTCCTTTCTTTGGTGCACTAGTTGCGTTCATGACTTCTGGTCCTATCATGGTTCAAGTTCTTGAAGGTGAAAATGCTGTTCTTGCACACCGTGAAATTCTAGGTGCTACTAACCCAGCTGAAGCTGCAGAAGGCACAATTCGCGCAGATTTCGCAGAAAGCATCGACGAGAACGCTGCTCACGGTTCTGACTCATTAGCATCTGCTGAGCGCGAAGTAGCATACTTCTTCAGCGCTGAAGAGCTATGCCCACGCACTCGTTAATTCGAATGTGTTAAACAACAAAGGAGCCATTTGGCTCCTTTTTTGTTTTCAGTGGTTGTATTAGCTCGTCAATTGCACCAATCATGACTGTAGGTTGGTACCTTGCTTCAGAATAGCCGTACTGTCAGTACTATCACGATAAAGCCGTTAGGCTTTTGCAAGAGACAGACATTTATTTAATGGTAAAGCCAGTTACTGTCCGGTATTGCTCACTTCAATATGTCAAACCAAACCATCTCTCAAGAGTGTCTGCTTCTTCCTACCACAACTCCCGAGCAACCAGTGCAAGCTTAGATGAGAAGTAACAAAGTCACAGCATATTTTGGTGCCAAGTGGGTAGTCTAAGTTAGTAATTTATCGACGATAAGGAGGTGCTGGCTTTGAGATTAGTGTTTTTGCCTCTAGCTAGCCCATGTTATCGAATGTGCAACTAACTGCAATTTTTAGCTTTAGCAAACTATTATATTTGTCTTGATTGAATCTGTAGCTATTTGATTGCTTTATTTGTTGAATTAATCATTAATTCTTCTGTTTTTTATTAACAGTTATGGTGGTGGGAAAGTTTTAATTCTATAGAGCTCCACATATTAAAAGCATAAAACTACCTTTTTTGTCACATTTGTTTTTTAAATGTTAACTCTTTTTTTTGGGAGACACGTTATTTTATAGAATGAAAAATGAAACGTAGGATTAAATATTGCTGATACATACAGTGTCATTTGTAATGAATATGTTTATTTTGTATTGCGTGTTTTTTAACACCTTTCTTGTGGTTTCTTTGAACTGACTTTTAAGCCTAAGCCACTGTTGATGAGGTTTTTAGGTTTTTTTAATAGAGTTATCGTTAATTGGGTTGTTAATTTTGGTTAACAATTACCGCTATTTTGTAACATCTCAAGATTAATGCTGTTGTTAAAATTATGAAGTTTTATAATTTACTAATTACAACGCTTTGTGCAAATAAGTTACTGTTTTTCATATATATATTGTTTTTTGTATTAATGTGTTGTTAAGGTTTTTGTATCAATTAATATCTTTATCGTTATTTTTGTGTTGTCACTGTTGACATAAAAGTTAAATTTAAACAGTATTTAAACCAGAGGCGTTAACCGTCCGTTTAAATAAAAATAAAATAAATTTAACTATTCCAGTTTTATCTTTTGGAATTGAGGGAATTAATATGAGCTCTGTATCATTAACAGCAAAAGCTATTCGTAGAAGCTTTATTGCAGCAGCGGCAACAAGCGTTGCTTTATCTGGATTAGCATATGCAGAAGAAGCGGCAGATGAAAAAGTAGAACGTATTGAAGTAACTGGCTCGCGTATTAAGCAAGTCGATATGGAAACTGTTTCTCCAGTTACAGTTATTAACGCAGCAGATATTGCTATGACTGGTGAGAAAACAGTAGCAGACGTATTAAACAACTCTGCTATTAATAGCTTTGGTTCATGGCGTGGTACGTCAGGTTATGGCGCTGGCGCGAGTTCAACAAGCAGCGTTAACCTTCGTGGTTTAGGCTCTTCTGCCACATTAGTATTACTAGATGGCCGCCGTATGCCGGGTACTAGTTCAAGCTCTGGCTCAGTTGCTGATACCTCTTCGATCCCAATGGCAATTGTTGAAAGAATTGAAATCCTCCGTGATGGTGCTTCTGCAGTTTATGGTTCTGACGCGGTAGCCGGTGTTGTGAACATTATTACCAAAAAGAATTTTGACGGTGTTCAACTAGACTATAGTGCTGAGCTTCCAAGCATTGACGGTGGTGATGCGAATCGTTTATCTATCGCAACGGGGTATAACACTGATAGAGGCAATATCACACTAACCTATGAATACTACGGTACTGACGCGGTAATGGATCGTGATATCTGGAACATGGATGATCCGACTTACAATGCTTATAGTAGCTTTAGTTCAGTGCCTAACTATCAGACTGCTTCTGGTTGGGGAAGTAACTTAGAAACTTGTGCTGAAACAGAAAATGTTGTTAAAGATGATCATGGTCGCTGTTTATATAGCTATGGTGAAGTGACAAAGCTTTTTGGTGATGTAACTCGTAACTCTTTATTGTCAAACTTCAATTATGAAATTACTGGTAATCTTGAGTTTAGAGGTCGTGCGTCAGCATCTTTGGCAGACACTGAAACTCGTTATGCCGGTACACCAGTTTCGACCAATATACCAACGATGAGTAAAGACAATATCTATAACCCAACAGGTGAAGATATTACTCAAATTCGTATGCGTTCAGTGCAACTTGGTGAGCGTGATACGCTAACTGAAACCAATAGCTTTGATATTTTAGCAGGCTTAGTTGGCTATATTGAAGTTGGGAACGGTCTAGATTGGGAAGCGAATGTTCAGCATTCAACATCAACAACCAACTCATTTAACTATAACTTAGTAAACGACAATTTAATCCAGCAGGGGATTGATTCAGAGCAGTACGACATCTTTAATACAACAAACATGAGTTACGAAGACTGGAATCAGCAGATGACAGATCTATACCGTAGCGCAGCTCATACCGGTGTTTACCAAGGTAAGTTTGAAAGTACTCAAATTGATGGTCTAGTATCGACTTTGATCATGGAAAAAGATGATTTCAGCTTAGCGATGGTAGCTGGTGCTGAATATGAAATGATTGATTTTAAACAGACTAGTGATCCTGAATCAGCAGCGGGTATCATCTCAGGTGGTTCTGGTGGTGATGATGTCGATGCTACTCGTGATCGTACTGCCGGTTATGTTGAGCTACAAATGGGTTTACCAGCAAACTTTGAAGTTTCTGCAGCTGTTCGTTATGAACGTTATGAGCAAGAAGGTTCTTTGACCGGCGCTACAGGTGAAGTTGTTAACTCATCTACATTTGATGCTGTTGTTCCTAAGTTTGGTTTAAGCTGGCGTCCAGTTGATTCGTTATTACTACGTGCGAGCTATGGTGATTCTTTCCGTGCGCCGAACATGGGTGAAATGTTCTCATCGCAATCTTTAAGCTTTGAAAGTTCAGTTGATAACCTATGGTGTAATACTCCAGGTAATGTTGATCCAACATACTGTAATCCAAATAATCAACATAAAACTTGGTTTGGTGGTAATCCAGATCTAGAAGCAGAAGAAGGTAACTCGTTTACAGTTGGTGGTGTATGGAACGTTACTGATGATTGGAACATTGAGCTTTCTTACTACGCAATTACTTATGATAATAAGATTGAATCTGTTGATGTTGACGATATCTTACGCGATGAATTACGTGAAGGTTCATCTCCATATGTAACACGTGGCCCTGATGGAAAGATTCAATATATTGAGTCAGGTGTTCGTAACATTGCAACCGTTGAAACTTCTGGCTTAGATTTTGTAACTGCATACAACCTAGAAACAGGCCTTGGTGATTTCAACTTTAAAGTTGATGTATCTCATGTTTTAGACTTTAAAAAGCAAGATGATGCAGAATCAGCGATGATTGATTATGCTGGGGTGACAGATACTCCAGATTGGCGTGGTAACTTTGTTGCATCATGGTCTTACGATGACTATCAAGCGGCGTGGACCACAGTATACATTGGTAGTCAATCAGCAGAGTACTATCGTGAATTGAGTGATTGGGATGGCTATGAAGATTATGCTAGCTACTTTAAGCATAACGTACAATTTGCTTATAACCATTCATTAAATGGCTCAATCACAGTAGGTGTTAATAACTTGTTTGATGCTGAAGCACCGAACTACTATAACTACGCTGATTATCGTGACGTAAATGTAGGCCTATATGATGTAATTGGTCGTACTTATTATGTAAGACTTAGCCAAAGATTCTAAGTTTAGCCATAAATAATCAAAAACCTCCTTAATGGAGGTTTTTTTATGGAAAAACCTCCCTCAATAGATATTTATATCGATATGTTTTATGTGATTGTAATAACTAACAATGTATTAGTTGATTGAGTTATTGGTTCAGCTTAGCTATACCCCTTTACTAATTGTGGGTATAGATCACAAAAATCAATAACAAAATATTGTTAGTACACGTACGCTGTTGTGGTTATTTTTCAGCATGCTCGCGGGTTTTGGTTAAAAAATAACTAGTTAGATAAGTGTTTGGCATAATGGTTATCGAGGATGCTTATGGATTAGACGTTTGCTTATTTGTCACAATGCCCCGCTTTATATAAATGAAATATATAAGGTTTAGCACTTATATGTTGTTTAAAACTGCAAGTTCTTATGGGGGAGAATTGTAATGAAAAGTACAGGAGCTGGAGTATTATTGGTCAGCTTGATGCCAATAATACCAGCATTTGCAGCAAATGCTGAATTACCAACAGACTCAAGAACAAATAATACCAACACTAGCATATTTGTAACTTTTGAAAAGCCGTACTGGTATGTTGGTGCTAGAGGTGGATTCTCTGAGTTTCACGGTGCGTGTGCTAAAAATGCCATCGACTGTGATGATAACTCTATGGGTTACGGGCTATATGGTGGATATCAATTAAGTGACTGGTTTGCAATTGAAGCTGGAGCAACTAATTACGGTACGATATCGGCATTATACCAAGGGGGAAACACCAAGGCTAATATGTCTGGAGCAGAGTTAACGGCTAAGTTTTCATATGGCTTAACCGAGCGCGTCGCTCTATATGCTCGATTAGGTGGAGCTTATCAATATGTTGATAGAGAAACGTCATGGGCGGGTGACTCAAAACCATCAGGCTGGGGGCTAACAACTGCAGTAGGCCTTGATTATAAACTAACAGAGCGTTTATCAGTTCGGGCTGAATATCAATTTGTAGGCGATGCAAATGATAATCGTGCATCTTCAGACGCTTACTTTGGCTCGTTAGGCCTAACGTATCGCTTTGGAACAGTAGCTAGAACCACCACAAAAAACACTCCTGCCACAATAACAGTAAATGCAAATCCTGTTGTTGTGCCGGCCACGGTGACTCGAGTTTTATTGGATTCTGATTTTGACTCGACTTCGTTCCATGATGATTCTAATGAGCTACCACCACTGATTGAAAAAGCCAAACAAACTCAAGGAACCGTCGTGATCACGGGGAACGCCGACAGTAAAGGTGCAATGGGATATAACCAAACCTTATCAGAGAAGCGTGCGCAAGCCGTAGGCAATCATTTAATTTCAAAGGGCCTTAATGCCGAGCGTATTATCGTTCGAGGTAATGGAGAGCTTAGACCCAAAGCGACCAATGACACCGCGCAAGGGAGAGCAATGAATAGAAAAACAGAGGTCGAATTTAAGTCTAAAGCATACGTTAATACTGGAGAGCCACAATGAAACGATTAATACAATTTTTTTCACTGATGCTTATAGTAGTGTTAACCCTAACAGCATGCGGTAGCGATGATAAAGGATTAATCTCCGGGCCGAATGAGCCCACAATTGTGGACTTACAAGTTACGCCAGCTATAGGACAAAGCCCTGCAGGTTTAAGTGTGAAATACAAAGCGTTAGCAAAGATGAGTGATAACACAGTTGTTGATGTGACTACTGATAGCGCATTGTCTTGGAGCAGCAGCGACAGCAATATTGCAACTATAGATACCGATACCGGCATTGCAACCACAGTTGCAGTCGGTACCGTTACCATTACCGCATCGAGCAGTGTTAATGGAACCGAGTTTAGCGCATCTGCGAAGTTGACCGTAACAGATGCTACGGTAACAAGCCTGCAAGTTACGCCGCTCGATACCAGTATTGCAGCTGGATTAGAACAAGCTTTTATAGCACAAGCGTTAATGTCAGATTCAAGTGTGCTAGATGTGACTACTGATAGCGCATTATCGTGGAGCAGCAGCGACAGCAACATTGCAACTATCGATACTGATACAGGTATTGCAACCGCAGTTGCAGTTGGTACCGTTACCATTACCGCATCGGGCAATGCTAATGGCCACGAGTTTAGCGCATCAGCGAAGTTGACCGTAACGGACGCAACAGTAACTAGCCTGCAAGTTACGCCTGTAAATACCATTATTGCAGCTGGATTAGAGCAAGTCTTTACTGCACAAGCGTTAATGTCAGACTCAAGTGTGTTAGATGTGACTACTGATAGTGCATTGTCTTGGAGCAGTAACGATAGCAATATTGCAACTATCGATACTGATACGGGGATCGCAACTGGTGTTGCAGCTGGTACTGTTACCATTACTGCATCGGGCAGTGTTAATGGCAAAGAGTTTAGCGCATCAGCGGAGCTGACCGTAACGGATGCCACAGTAACAAGCTTACAAGTGACGCCAGCAAATACCAGTATTGCAGCTGGATTAGAGCAAGCCTTTACTGCGCAAGCATTAATGTCAGACTCAAGTGTACTAGATGTGACGTCGAATGCTGCATTATCGTGGAGCAGCAGCGACAGCAATGTTGCTACTATCGATACAGATACAGGCATTGCAACTGCTGTTGCAGTAGGTAAAGTCACCATTACTGCATCGGGTCGTACCAATGGCACAGAGTTTAGTGCATCAGCGGAGCTGAACGTAACAGATGCCACGGTAACTAGCCTGCAAGTTACGCCGCTTAATGCAAGTATTGCAGCTGGATTAGAACAAGCATTTACAGCGCAAGCATTAATGTCAGACTCAAGCGTGCTAGATGTGACTACTGATAGCGCATTATCGTGGAGCAGCAGCGACAGCAATATTGCTACTATCGATACAGATACAGGCATTGCAACCACAGTTGCAGTCGGTACCGTTACCATTACCGCATCGGGCAGTGTTAATGACACCGAGTTTAGTGCATCTGCGAAGTTGACCGTAACAGATGCTACGGTAACAAGCCTGCAAGTTACGCCGCTCGATACCAGTATTGCAGCTGGATTGGAACAAGCTTTTACAGCGCAAGCGTTAATGTCAGATTCAAGTATGCTAGATGTGACTACTGATAGCGCATTATCGTGGAGCAGTAGCGACAGCAATATTGCAACTATTGATACTGATACAGGTATTGCAACCGCAGTTGCAGTCGGTACCGTTACCATTACTGCGTCGGGCAGTGTGAATGGCACAGAGTTTAGCGCACCGGCGGAACTAACGGTTACACCTGCTGCAGTGACGGCAATAGAGGTAATGCCAAAAGTAGGGAAAGTGCCTGAAGGTAAGACCTTGGCTTATACTGCAACCGCACTGTTTTCTGACGGTTCAACACTAGACGTGACTGCAGAAACCTTGGTCTCTTGGAGCAGCGGTAATACCGCTGTAGCAACAGTCGATAATGAGACTGGTGTTGTTACTGGTGAAGCTATTGGCATTACAGATATTACAGCCTCGGCTGTATTTGAAGGCAACACATTTAAAGATACTGTGCAATTAAGTGTCATAGAGTTTATTCCTTATCATCGTCCTCTTTTGGCAAGTGAGACACACTTTGATGAGTCCGTTGATTCTAAAGAGTATATTGTTTATACAGATGAATTCGGTAATCAAGTGACAGGCCCAACTGAGTTTGGCTATGCCGCTTTAAAAGTTGAAACCGCAATTGATGAATGCCAAAGAAGAGGAACGCAACTAGTTTCTAACGCTAATCAATTTAATGACTATATGAATGAGCACCATGTAGAAGCATCAACTTGGCCGTTAGTTCGTTTCTTTTGGACGTCAGAGCTAGACACTGACGAGGTAGGTTCATGGTTCAACTATCGTTTAGCTATCGGTGAGTTGGCAGGACCTGGAGGTTTTGAAATACGTGGACAAGATCCAGACTCTAAGGCCTTTGTCGTGTGTGAAAATTAACTTACAGGCAGAGAGTGAGTATTTCGTATAACTACGTTTAGTTTAGTCTGTTATAACGTTTAGAGTTAAGCTTCAATACATGGCTATAAACGACAAAAATGCCTCTAGTTAGTTAGAGGCATTTTTTATATCATTTACAGGCTACAGTCGCTCAAACGGACGTGAATATCGCTATAAAAATACCTGCTAACTTTAACCTTATGTATTAACACTTACCTATCTACTTCTGGTGTGGGCAATAATTTGTACCACTTTTAAGCGAATAAAGTTCGCTTCTGGCTTTTATTTAACCAGTTGACTCATTATTAATAAGTTTAACTTCGTTGTGATTGTTTTATTAAATACATGAAGTGTTGCGAGCCTAGCAATGGTAGGCATTAATTTTACTTACGTAATCAGCAACTGTTTTTTAAGTATTTATTGTTTTTTGTAAACCGCTGATATAGCCATTCAAGTTTGGTCGTTATTAGTTTGCTTGCTGTTGTTATTAATGTTTTTAATATTGCTAATGCCAGATCCCTATTCCTAAAAAGCTTATCTACAACCTTGGTGAACAGCTTTTAAATCTCGTTCCTTAATATGTAAGGTGCTGATTTTGGTTGCTTTTCTTTGTTTGTCTTTGTTCTTAAATGTTGAGTATTTAATTGTTTTAAAAATGTTTATATTTTGTTTGCTTATTTGACTTAAAAGTTGCACTTAGAACAGTATTTATTCCTGAAGTAATTAGTTTCTAGGCTCCTAGAACTAACAATAAAAATAACAGAGTCGATTTTTATATGTGGGAGAACTCATTTATAAAGTCGATGAATAAGGGAATATATATGAGAACTCAAACCTTAATGGCGAAAGCTATCCGTAGGAGTTTAATTGCAACCGCAGCGACAAGTTTCGCAGTGTCAGGGGTTGTATTTGCAGATGAAACAACAGGAAATGCAGCAGAAGAAGTAGAACGCATTGAAGTCACAGGCTCACGGATTAAGCAAGTTGATATGGAGAACTCTTCACCTGTAACAGTTCTAACAGCTGAAGATATCAAGCTAAGTGGTGAAGCTACGGTTGCAGATGTACTTAATAATTCATCAGTAAATAGCTTCGGTTCATGGCGTGGAGCATCAGGCTACGGGAGTGGCGCAGCCGCAACAAGTAGTGTTCAGATGCGAGGGTTAGATGCGAAATATACACTAGTTCTGTTAGATGGCCGACGTATGCCGGGAACGAGTTCAAGCTCTGGAGCAGCTGCTGATACTTCACGTATCCCAATGGCGATTGTAGAACGAATTGAGATACTTAGAGAGGGGGCTTCTGCAGTATATGGATCTGATGCTGTAGCAGGCGTTATTAACATCGTTACTAAGAAAGATTTCGAAGGATTGAATTTTACTTATGATGCAGAACTACCAAGTGTTGAGGGCGGCGATGCCAACCGTTTCACCGTCACAAGTGGTTATGCGAGCGATAAAGGTAATATTACGCTCACGTTTGAGCATTATGCTGTTGACGCTGTTTGGGATAAGGATATTTGGAAATTTGATGACCCTACATATTTTGATTATTCATCATATAGCTCAGTTCCAAATGCTTTAGGTGAGAATGGTTGGATCTCAAATAGTCATTTTTGTAATGAAGCTGATAACACTTATGATGGAACGGATGGCGAAAATGGCGGTCGTTGTCTTTATAGCTATGGTGAAGTAACTAAGTTGTTTGGTGATATGGAACAAAACTCTGTCCTGTCGAACTTCAGTTATGAATTGTCCGAAAACCTTCAATTCCGTGGCCGTGCAAGTGCTTCGCTATCAGAGACCGATACACGTTATGCGGGAACTCCAGTTTCGACTAATAAGCCAGTGATGTCTGCGTCAAATGTGTATAACCCTGCTGGTGAAGATTTAACTTTGTATATGCGTTCTGCTCAACAAGGGGAACGTGATACACATACAGAGATAAATAGTATTGATTTCTTAGGTGGTTTAGTTGGTGATATAGATGTTGGTAACGGAGTTGATTGGGAAGTAAATGGTCAATATAGCCGATCAACAACAAATGTATTTAATGAAAACTTAATCAATGACGATATCGTTCAGAGCCTGATTGATAGTGAAAAGTACGACATTTTCAACACCACTGGAATGACTTATGGTGATTGGGATGGAATGATGAAAGATATGTATGGTCAAGCTGCTCACACTGGACTTTATCAGGCGCAATTCATCAGCTGGCAAATAGACGGTCTAGCTTCAATGACTTTGGTTGAAACTAATGAGTTTATTTTGGCTGGTGTGATCGGTGCAGAGTATGAAATGGTTGAGTTTAACCAGAAGAGTGACCCGCAGTCAGCATCAGGTAAAGTCTCAGGCGGTTCGGGTGGTGACGATGTTGATGCGACGCGAGATCGTACGTCAGTATTTATGGAGTTGAAGGCAAACCTACCTTATGACGTTGATTTGAACGCCGCTTTACGTTATGACAATTACGATCAAGAGGGTGACGTTGGTGCAAATTTAGTAAGTGGTTCATTTGATAATATTGCGCCTCAATTAGGCGTTGCATGGCGTCCTGTTGACTCATTGTTATTACGTGCTAGTTGGGGGCAATCATTCCGTGCACCAAATATGGGGGAGATGTTCTCAAGTCAAGCGTTGAGCTTCTCTACGGCGGATGACAATTTGTGGTGTGATGCAGGACAAAATGCGCAATTAGATCCTGTGTACTGTGCAACCGGTGGTTCACAGCATAAGACTTGGTTCGGAGGGAACCCTGGACTGCAACCAGAAGAGGGCGAGTCGTTTACAACAGGCGCTGTCTGGAATATTACAGATGAGCTTGCTGTTGAATTATCATACTATGATCTGACGTTAGATAACCAAATCGCAGCAACGAGCCTGACACGTTTATTAAAAGATGAAATAGATAACGGTTCCTCTGATGCGATTGTACGCGATGCAAACGGTAAAATTGATGTCGCTTACAGTTTTGACCGCAATATGGCGAGTCTAGAAACTTCAGGGTTTGACTTCAAAGCAACTTATATCCTTGAAACAGAGTTTGGTGATTTTGGGGTTAAAGGTGAAATGGGTTACGTTGAGGAGTTCTCTCAGACTTCGGCTGCTGGAGAAGAACCATTTTATTATGCAGGCTTGCAGGACTATCCAGAGTTCCGTGGTAACGTAAATGTTGCATGGACTTCAGGTAATATGGCTGCGGCGTGGACAACTTATTATATTGGCTCTCAAGAGTCTGGTAATAAGGAATATGGTACAGATTATCTTGCAGATCTTCCTTCGTACTTTAAGCATAATGCACAGTTTACTTATACTCATGATTGGAATGGAAGTTTAACATTGGGTGTTAATAATCTGTTTGATGAAGAAGCGCCTTCGTTCTACGACGGAACTGTTGGTTGGCGCGATGTGAATATTGGACTTTATGATGTTTTAGGTCGTACCGTATTCTTTAAAGTTCAGCAGTCATTCTAAAATCCCCTTTATTAAACAAAAAACCTCCATAACGGAGGTTTTTTATTTAGCTCACTAAAAGACTTTCTGCTTATGCTTACAATACACTTTAGCTTAGTGATTGAGTCTTAACTCTTGCCTATGCTGCTGACTAAAATGACGACTGCAACGTAAGCAACGTTGTTCAAGTGGATCGGCAGCTAATCGCTCTGGCTCAATTTCATTCTCACAATCACTGCACACACCGTACAAACCAATTTCAAGCTGACAGCGGGCGGCATCTAATCGCATCAGCTCAAAAAATAATGGGTGCTCACATAAATGAACTTCAGTCATGATTTGAATCAGTTCACACAGAGAAAAATTAAGCTGGTCCATTAGCTTGGTTTGCATTTCGGGGAGTGCACCAATCTTGAGTCTAAGTTCTGACTCTATATTAGATAAGGTCTGCTGGATCTGGTTGCTACTCACTTCTATTGCCTGTATATATCGACTTTAACGGACTATCAGTCTAAACATGCCATCATTTAGCGATATGACTAAGATCAATTCCTGCCAATATTTAGTGTATTTGTGTCATAAATACGACTTAAGATTGATCTAGTCAGGTAGTTTTGCTCGCGCTTGGCGAAGTACGGCAATAATTTCTTCAGCAGTCTTATATACTCTTAGTTCGCGGAACAGTTCATCAGCCTCGTCATATTGGCGGTTTAAGTAACCAAACCACTGTTTAATTCGAGCCGGATAATAAGTACTCTTGCGGCCTTCAAGTTCTCGATCGGTGTAATTTAGCATCAGCTCCAGTGCTTGTTGCCAAGAGAATGCTGCATCACCTTTGATATGAGCTGCTAGGTTTGGCAGTGATATTGCGCCACGACCAACCATAATGCTGTCACAACCTGTGACTTGCATACAGCGCTCTGCATCATTTCTATTCCAGATCTCGCCGTTAGCAATGACTGGGATAGGGAGCTTATTGTTAATATCAGTGATATATTCCCAGTAAGCAGGAGGCTTATAACCGTCGACTTTACTGCGAGCATGTACCGCAAGTTCACTGGCTCCAGCTTCATAAATCGCAAGTGCGTTCTCCATATAGAGCGACTTATCGTTAAAGCCTAAGCGAATTTTCGCTGTGACAGGTTGTTCACTTGGTACTGCATCACGCATCGCTTTTACAACGTTATAAAGTTGCTCTGGATATTGCAGCATAACGGCGCCACCATTACTGCGATTCACCATTTTGGCTGGGCAGCCAAAGTTAACATCGACACCCTTTGAGCCTAGTTCAATCGCTCTGACGGCATTTTCAGCCATCCAGTTTGGCTCTTGGCCAAGTAATTGAACTCGAACTGGCGTGCCTGATAGGGTTTGGCCACCAGTTTGTAACTCTGGACAAATCCGGTAAAACACTTTTTCAGGTAACAGTTGATCAACCACGCGAACGAATTCGGTGACCATTAGATCATAAGGGTTGATTGCAGAGAGGATCTCCCGCATTAAATCGTCTACAACGCCTTCCATAGGCGCCAAAATTACTCGCACAGACTTGTCCAATATCGCTAATTTGAGGCGCGGTATTCTACCTTATCGCACACCGCTAGGCCAATCTAAACACTGCTGATGATTTCTCTACACCATTTGAGTACGACTAAGCTGAATTTTAAGTTAGCGATATGTGTTAAACGGTTTGGCATATAGCGAAATAGACTTTATGCACAAAGTTGCCGCAAAACTATCGTTGAAACATCGAGATATCTCTAACAAGAGTTCAGTACATAATTTGACCTAACAGCTTTAATGCGCCATAAATGTGATAGATGTAGAAAAAATGAAATTAAATTGCTAACAACAAGGTCTAGTTAAGCAAGCCAACAAAATTTGCTGTTGGTAACTGAATTCAAGTTGATTAAATAAAAGGAAGATATTATGAAATTAGTGAATAAAACTGCAATTACTGCTGCTGTAGGCGCTGTTGTTATGGGAAGTGCACTAACAGCAAGTGTGCAAGCTAATCCATTTGGTTACACTGAAATGGAAGCAGGTTACCAATTGTTTGCCGGCGAAGGTAAGTGTGGTGAAGGTAAATGCGGTGGCGAGAAAAAAGATGCCAAAGAAGGTAAGTGTGGCGAGGGTAAATGTGGTGGCGACAAAGCTAAAGCCAAAGAAGGTAAATGTGGTGAAGGCAAGTGTGGTGGCGACAAAGCTAAAGAAGGTAAATGCGGCGAAGGCAAATGTGGTGGTGACAAAGCTAAAGCCAAAGAAGGTAAGTGCGGCGAAGGTAAATGCGGTGGCGACAAAGCCAAGAAAGAAGGTAAGTGTGGTGAAGGTAAGTGCGGTGGTGCAAAGTAAGCTTTCCCAGCTTTAAAATGGGGTCAGCATATCGCTGGCCCTAATTGTTTGTGAGAATAATTAGGCGTGCAGTATGACAAATAATAAGATTAATCAGCAGCGAGTAGGGTTAGGGCTTAGGCGAGAAATGCTAGATGAGTTTTGCCAAGCTGTTCCAAATGAGATTAATTTCTTTGAGGTTGCTCCCGAGAATTGGATGACATTAGGGGGTAAGTTTGGTCGCCAATTTAGAGCGTTAACTGAAAAGCATGAGTTCTTTTGTCATGGTTTATCTCTTTCTATCGGAAGTCCTGAACCGCTGGATTTAACCTTTGTACGTAACGTTAAAAGCTTTCTTGATTTACACCAAATTAGCACTTATTCCGAGCACCTAAGTTACTGCTCCGGCCGTGGTCATATGTACGATCTAATGCCTATTCCTTTTACCACAGAAGCCGTTATGCATGTGGCCCAACGAGTAAAGCAGGTAGAAGACATTCTTGAGCGACCATTGATTTTAGAAAACGTTTCTTTTTATGCAGCCCCCGGGGCTGACATGTCAGAGCTTGAGTTTGTTAACGCGGTGATGCAAGAAGCAGACTGCAAAATGCTGCTAGATGTGAACAATATTTACGTTAACTCGGTGAATCACAATTACGATGCGATTGAATTTTTAAAGGCAATGCCAACCAATAGAATTGCCTACCTACACATTGCAGGTCACTACGAGGAAGCTGAAGACTTAATTGTTGATACTCATGGCGCAGACATTATCGATCCCGTGTGGCAGCTGCTCGACGTTTGTTATCAAACTCATGGCGTGTTTCCAACCTTATTAGAGCGTGATTTTAATATTCCATCGACCGATGAGCTTTTACTTGAAATCAACCAAATACACGATTATCAAAAACGTCATTTAGCCAGTGTAAAAAGGAGTGCTTAATGAGCTTTGTTGATGTGCAGCAACACTTTATGGATTACATAAAAGATCCATCTTTGCCTCTACCTGAAGGCATTGAAGCGCGCCGAATGAAAATATATCGCGAGCTATTTTTTAATAATATTGATGGTTTTGTGTCAAATGCGTTTCCTGTGCTGAAGAGTTTATATTCTGAGCAAGATTGGCTTAAGTTAGTACAAAGCTTTTTTGTTAATCACGACTGTGCAACGCCAATATTTGTCGAGATAGCGCAAGAGTTTTTGCTGTTTTTACAGAGCGAATACCAGATGACTGAGCAAGATCCACCATTTATGTTAGAGCTTGCCCATTATGAATGGTTAGAGCTGGTGGTCGCTGTTGCACAAGATAACCCACAGCAGCAATTACTCGCCGATGATGTTGATGATATTACTCAGATAAAATTATGCGTTTCAGCGACGGCAAAGATCGCTCAGTATGCCTATGATGTCCAGCATATTAGTGCTGAGCATCAACCTAGTGAACCGAGTGAGACTGCCCAGTTTTTTTGTATTTATCGTGACGTAGAAGAAGAGGTGGTTTTTTTACATTTAAATCCATTAACAGCGCAGGTGCTTGCTTATATTGAGCAGCATAATTATGTTGACTATGAAGTATTAATTGACTGGTTATTAACAACTTACGCTCAAATTGAACCGAATGCACTACAGCAAGGCTGCCAACAACTACTTATGGACTTGAGTAACAAAGGTATTATTAAACAATTTATTGGACAATAGACTTTACTAATGGGGTGACGGATCTCTATAATGACCGCAAAAATTGATCTAGATCAATAAATGCAGTTAACAATAATAATTAGAGGTAGTTATGAGTCAGCCGTTTAAAGACCCATTCAACATTGTTTATTTTATTGGTTTTATTCTTGTAATGTTGATCCCTACATTACCTGCGAGCTTATCTTGGTTTAAGGTGATGGGATTAATTTAATCCGCCTTTAAGTCTCGCTAATGTATACTAGCCACTCTATTGAGTGGCTTTTTCGTTTATTAGGGTAGGTTGATGGTTTTAAAACGTGGCTTTTTTCTTATTGTTGGACTTTGCAGCCTCGGATTAGGCATTTTGGGAATAGTATTACCTATTCTACCCACTGTCCCCTTTATTTTATTAGCCGCTTATTGTTTTGCACGCTCCAGTGACAGACTTTATCAATGGTTAATGACTCACCCTTGGTTTGCCGATGCACTTAGAGATTGGCAAGCAAAAGGAGCAATTCGTAAAAGCTTAAAGAAAAAAGCTTATATCATAAGCGGGCTCAGTTTTACGATTAGTATCGTAATTGTACCGCTTGTTTGGGTGAAAGCCCTGTTGGCATGTCTTTGCGCAGGATTATTTTTTTATCTTCGTAGCATTCCAGAGCTGGACGGCTAGTGACGGCTGTACTGCTTCACTGCATTGAAATTTAAGTATTATTTTAATTATGCTGTGATAGCCTTTGCTATAAAGAACAATCAAAAGTCGAAATTGCCTAGACAGAGCCTACACTTCTGCAGTTAGTTAGTTGCAACTGAGTATAAAGCGGCTTAAGCTTTACGCCGTTTTTTACACTTCGATGACATAACAAGCTCAGCTATTGAGTCTTGTGTCAGCAAACTACATTAGATTAAGTATAGAATTATGGTAATGAATACTGACAGCTTGGCACTAATAAAGAACAGCATTAAAACCATCCCTAACTATCCAAAAGAGGGGATTTTGTTTAGAGATGTGACGAGTTTATTAGAAGATCCACAAGCCTACAAACTCACCATTGGCCTGTTAGCTGAGCAATACAAAGACCAAGGTTTTACTAAAGTTGTCGGTACTGAAGCTCGCGGCTTTTTGTTCGGTGCGCCACTTGCACTAGAACTAGGCATTGGCTTTGTGCCAGTTCGCAAGCCAGGTAAGTTACCAAGAGAAACCATTTCTGAAAGCTACGAGCTTGAATATGGCCATGATGTGCTAGAAATGCACGTTGATGCCATTACTGCAGATGACAAAGTGCTTGTTATCGATGATTTGCTAGCAACGGGTGGCACAATTGAAGCAACCGTTAAGCTTATTCGTAAGTTAGGCGGTGCTGTTAACGATGCTGCATTTGTTATTTCATTACCAGATCTTGGTGGTGAAGAGCGTCTAAAGGCAATGGATTTAAATCTATTAAGTCTATGTGAGTTCGAAGGCGAGTAAATTTTGCCTAAGTAACTCTTTTTAAGGTTAAGTGATCAGTAAACTGATTATTCTTTATCTTAAAAGGTGATTTTATCACCGCCAAATCGCTCCTTAGGCGCTTGAGATAGCATGTGAAAGCGTAGCATGCTATTGTTCAAAGATGTCGAGGAGCGTGCTCCCGAAACCGTATTAATGACACGTTGGGGAGTTCCATGTCATATCAGGTGTTGGCCAGAAAATGGCGCCCTGCCACTTTTGAGCAAATGGTTGGCCAGTCGCATGTACTTCATGCCTTAACCAATGCACTTACTCAGCAAAGATTACACCATGCTTATCTGTTTACCGGCACTCGCGGTGTGGGTAAAACCAGTCTTGCACGTCTATTTGCTAAAGGTCTCAACTGCGAGCAAGGCGTTACTGCAACGCCCTGTGGTCAATGTTCGGCTTGTGTCGAAATTGCAGAAGGTCGTTTTGTTGATTTAATTGAAGTTGATGCGGCATCACGAACCAAAGTCGATGATACCCGTGAACTGCTTGATAATGTGCAGTACAGGCCCAGTCGTGGTCGCTTTAAAGTGTACCTCATTGACGAAGTACACATGTTATCGCGTAGCAGCTTTAACGCCTTACTTAAGACATTAGAAGAACCGCCTGAGCATGTTAAATTTCTTTTAGCAACAACTGATCCACAGCGTTTACCGGTAACGGTATTATCGCGTTGTTTGCAATTTAATTTAAAAAGCCTTTCACAAGATGAAATCGCCGGTCAACTTGGCCACGTATTGACTCAAGAACAACTCAGTTTTGATCATAGCGCACTGACTTTGTTAGCAAAGGCGGCGAATGGCAGTATGCGTGATGCACTAAGCTTGACGGATCAAGCCATTGCTTTTGGTGCCGGTCAAGTCAAGCTTGAGCAAGTACAAACTATGCTTGGCAGCATCGACGAGCAACATGTGATTGCTTTACTTGAAGCATTAGCGCAAGCGGACATCATGAACTTGATGCAAGTGACCGCCAAAGTGCTGTCATTTGGTGCCGAGCCTGAAGAAGTACTACGTAGTTTGTTGGAGTTATTACATCAAATTACGCTAACCCAGTTTGCCCCAGCTGCTGCGCAGATGTCGCTTTACAGTGAGCAAATAAAAGCGTTTGCCGAGCAATTATCTGCCGAGCAAATTCAGCTCTATTACCAGTTGCTACTAACAGGCCGCAAAGATTTACCTCATGCACCGGATCCAAAGTCTGGTCTTGAAATGGCGCTATTAAGAGCGGTAACTTTTGTACCAGAAAAGCCTGTAACCCGTTGGGCGAGCGATAACAAAGTTGAGCTGCAAATTCCTGATGCTACAAGTCAAGCGCGTAGCAGCACTCAAACACATTCAGCTGTAAGTCAACAAACAGCGCAGAGTTTGCAACAAGCAAGCTTAGAGGCTCAAAAAAAAACAGCTGATTCTGTAGCAAGTACTGTAAATAATGACACTCAGCTGACTCAAGCCGCAGTTGAGTCAAAACCAAAGCCAGTAGTAACGCCTGAAGCTGAGTCAAAACCAGCGCCAGTAGTAGTGCCTGAGGTTGAGTCAAAACCAGAGCCAGTAGTAAAGCCTGAAACAGAGTCAGCAGTGTTAGCCGATAATATTAACCCTGAGGGAGAAACTATCTCTGAATCGGCTAAGCCTGTTCAACAACTTGCAGATGCTGACCAAGATGACACTGTTGAGTCTGAATCTCTGGCGAGTTTAAACAGTGAAATGGCCGTTATCATGAGCCAAGCTCAAAGCCAAGGTTTTGAGCAAACTCCTGAGCCGTCGGTGACAAGGGTTGATGCTGAGGCTAGCCAGTCCAGTGAGCCAGTTCTTGATAAAACAGCGGGCGACGCGAATGCTATTGCTCAGCCTGCTACTGATGGCGACTCCCAAAGTAAAGTGGATGAAACCAGTGTTCACTTTACTCAAAGCTATGGCAGTGAAGAAAACGATCTAGCATCCTACGCTGATTATGCTGGCGCTTTTGGTGATCAACATGATTACCAAGATGACTATGGGTTTACTCAACAAGATGTAAATTATGAGGTTGAACAGACTCACGTCACATTCGATGCAGAACCAAGCAAGAGTCATGCTAGAGCAACTCATGATGATACAGCCGCTCAGCCCAGCGAGCCGCAGCCATCAACTCGTAGCGACTTTACTGCTGGGGATGATATTTTAGATGCAGTACTTGCCGCTAGAGCCACACTTTTAGAAGAGCTGACTGAGGATAACTCCAAGGATGGCCAAACAAAAAAGTCAGTAGAGGTTCGTAAGCCTTTCACACCGCCGGTGCGAAAAGAGCCAACGACTGTACAAGCCGAGCACAGCGATGAGAGTCATGTAGATGACGCACAATCAGATGTAAATAGCTTAGCAAGTGCCGAAGTTAATACCAGCACGGAGGTTATTGATAGACCGCCGTGGGAAGAGCCCCATGACGATGATCCTTGTGCGCGATTTGGCGATGATGTTAGCGCGAATGACACTGATAATGCTGAAGCAGAATCGAGTGTAGAACAAGCACCGCAGCCAATTGATGCAAGCTCAGAGCAGCAAGGGTTGGTAGAACCAAACAATAGTCATAGCCAGAGCCTTGAGCAACAAACTGGTGATTCAACTCAGGTTCAGGATCCTGAGTTAAACTTACCCGCATTGCCTAGTGGTGAATTGAGTGGCCATGAAGTTGACTTAAAATGGTATCGCTTTATGTCAGAGCTAGAGGTTGGGGGGCGAGTTCGGCAATTGGCAGTTAACTCAGTATGTCACCAATTTGAACAGCCGTTATCTTTGCTACTTAAGCCGGATCAGAAACATTTAGCGGCAGATGTTGCTATTAAGCAGTTAGAAGAAGCAATGACTGCTGCATTGGGTGAGCAGTGTAGTGTACAGGTAACTGTTGGAGCGGATCATGACCGCGAGACGCCACTAGAGGTACGTAGACGCTTTCATAAAGAGATCTTAACCCAAGTGCACCATGAGCTAATGACAGATGACAATGTTCGTTGGTTAACCCAGAATATGGGAGCAGAATTAACCGCAGACTCGCTCACATATGCACCAGAATTGTTGGTGCAAAAGGGAAATCGCATTGAGTTAATTGATATTGCGAACTTTAAGCGGTTAACTGAGTCATAATTTTATAATTGAATTTCAGCTTTCGTTGCTAATCATTCATTTTTTAGTAAGATTAGCCCACTTTATTTGTTGTAATACATAATAGAAGAGAATTAGAGTATGTTTGGAAAAGGCGGTATGGGCAACTTGATGAAGCAAGCCCAGATGATGCAAGACAAGATGGCTAAAGTGCAAGAAGAGATTGCACGTATGGAAGTGACTGGCGAAGCCGGTGCTGGCCTTGTTAAAGTAACCATGACTGGTTCTCACAGCGTTCGTAAAGTAGAAATCGATTCAAGTCTGCTTGAAGATGATAAAGAGATGCTAGAAGATCTAATCGCAGCAGCTTGTAATGACGCAGCTCGTCGCGTAGAAGAAAGCCAAAAAGAGAAAATGGCTGAAGTAACAGGCGGTATGCAACTACCTCCTGGCATGAAGATGCCGTTCTAAGTTTAAGTTGCTGCTCTAGTTGCTTTTACAAGCAACTATATTGGAGGAGGCCAAATAGGGGCCAAATCCGAGCGACTAAAAACAAAAAAGCTCAAGCAATTTGCTTGAGCTTTTTTGTTTCTGCTTACGAAGTTTTGATGTCTAGTAAGTCTGATTTAACTTGTCAGCCAATTCATTGACATAGTCTGGTTTCTTCGCTTGGATCCATTTGCCATAGATCTTGCGGATCAATCCCCAGGCAGAATGTCCCATCTGTTTAGCTAGCTAGGATGGTTCAGTTCTTACCATCAGCAGTTGACTGGCATAGGTGTGTCTTAACTGATTTACATGCCTATGGGCTAGGCACTCCATTTGATTATCTAATAGAGTATTTACAGCTGCTATCACTTAAACCTGAGAGTTTCGAACACAGACTAGCTTGGAATTTACAAAAGGCTAGGTGAAGCTTGCTGAACGTGTACCATAAAAAAACAGAACCCAATCGAAATGTTGAGCTCTGTTTTGAGGTCTAGGATATTAGCTGATTAGCTTTATTAACGAATAAGATCAACCGCCGCAGCCATCAGAACTTCTGGAGTTGATATAGCGGACATCTTTCGCTCTGTCATAGCTGACAGGATCGAGCGTCTCATGCTTCTTAATAAATTGATATAACATATCTGCATCAATAAAGCCGGTGTCTCTCGCCTTTTCCTTCAACTTGGGGTACTTATTACCGCCGGCAGCGTTGTAGCTAGGGAGGGTAAATCTATATTTTTCAGTAAGCTTGAAAGGCTCGCCACCAATAGTTCTGATATCGACATTCTTAGCTTTGCAGTCAACTGTCATCTCGATGCCGCTGAAATGAGCAAAGCCTCCCGAGCCTCGAGTCTTAAGCGCCACCCTAGATAAATACTTTTTCAATTCAGTGCCATTCATCTCGGTTACAGTCACACTGTTGGAAAAAGGCTGTACCTTAAGTACATCACGATATCGGATAGGTCCTTTCTTTATGGTGGCGCGAATTCCACCTGAGTTCATTATCCCAAAATCTGCGGGGATAGGAAGCTGAGTTTGAGCATGCGCAATCATTATGCCGAGAGGCGTAGCTTGGTAACGAACAACCTTACGCTTACCAACGAAGTCCGCTTTTGCAACTCCAATCTGCTCTCTCAACTGCAGTTGGCCCTTACGTTGATAAGGGCGAAGTAGTTCAAGAGTTTCTTTATCCTTAGGAGTTAGCATATGAGGCGGATAGTAGGAACCAAACTTGGTTTCTGTATTCACTGGTACCAACTCGTAGTTTGCTAAGTGTAACTTACCGCCATAGTATTCAAAATCGGCGCGACCAACGAACTTGCCCCACTCGTAGGCTTGCATGATCCAAGTGCCATTTTGACGATCGGGTTTACAAGGCTCATCTCGACCATAATCTTCTACATACTCACCAGTGCTTCCTTCCATACAAACAGGCAACTGTGAATGTCCGCCAATGATTGCTTGGATCTGGCCGGGTTTTAGGCTTTTAGCAAGAGCAACATCACCGGGCGCGTTACTACCATGTTTACCATTTTCATAGTGACCCATATGGGTGAGGCCAAAAACAAGATCCGGTTGATGCTTCTCTTCAAGCTCTGCCAAAATATTCTTCGCCTCCGCTTGAGCAGAAGTGAATTTAAGATCTTTAACGAATTCTGGATTACCTATCTCAGCGGTGTGCTCAGTAGTTAGGCCTACTACGGCTAGCTTTAATCCTTGGATTTCGAATAACGCATAGGGTTCGAAGTAGCGTTGCCATTCACCATCGACTTGGTGATAGATGTTGGCAGATAACCAAGGGAATTTTGACCAGTTTCTCTGCTTATCAATCACCGTTAATGGATTGTCAAACTCATGGTTACCCACAGCCATAGCGTCATAACCAAGGTGGTTCATACCGATAAAATCTGGCTCGGCATCTTGAAGATCAGACTCAGGTACACCAGTGTTAATATCGCCACCTGAGAGCAGTAACGTTTCCCCACCTTGCTTGCTGACTTCTTTACGAATTTGGTCGAGAATGGTTTTTCTTGCGGCCATACCATACTCACCTCTAGAGCCTTGCCAAAAACGTCCGTGGTGATCATTGGTATGAAGCAAGGTGAAGCGCTTGCAGTCATCACCAGCAGCTTGACAGGCGATAGATGCTGTTACCTTAGGTGCCTCTTCCAGCTTTTTCTTTCCACAACCGCTCAATGCTATCGCTAGAGCGATGGCTGAGCCTGTAAGAAGCAAGCACGAATGACGGAGTGAAGTATTCATAATAATCCTTCAATATTATTCAGATAAGCGTTGTTACTTGGCTTAATGGCTGATTTCTCATGCTGAGAACAAAGGGCATAAGGCGAGGTTTAGACAACGTTTATAAAGTTAAAAAAGCAGCACCCAGAGTGTCCCCCAGTGCTGCTTTTTATAGGCTTAACTGATGATTAGCCTTGGCGGCGACGCCACCACAGTAGAGGTAGAAGTAGCGTCATAAGGCCACCTAAACTCCCCGCACTTTCAGGCTTTGTCCAACCAGTTTCTTCGGTGTTTTTCACTTCAATGCTAACAGACTCACTGACACTTTCTTCGTCAACGGTTGCAGTGAGTTCAAACACTAGAACTTGATCAATACTTACGCTAGGGGTGGTTACATCTAGTGTCAGGCCTGTACCGGTAAATACAGCTGTGTCTCCAGATACCTGCTTCCAGCTGTAGCTCGTCCCTTCTGGAGCATCAGCAACAGTCGCTGTAATGGTAGTGTTATCTCCTTCAGTTAGCTGAGTATTGCCAGCAAACGTCACATCTAAACTCAGAGGTACATTAGCCACGAGCAGGCTAACAGCTTTAGTCGTTTCTAAAGTTCCGTCGCTGATGGTTAAGCTAAAGTTCAATGTCTCGTCGGCTTTAACCATTGGCGCTGTCAGAGACAATATCGCCTTGTCACCAACAAGGATCTTTTCTTCAGCAACAATTTGCTCCCACTTGTACGTAAGAACAACACCTTCACCAGCTTTGATTTCAGAAGCATCGATACTATATGCAGCTCCTTCGGTTACACTCTCTGGAGTTTCAATATCGCCTTCGACAACTAAGACAGGGTTTGGATCGTCATTACAGACTGCACCATACACTTGTTGGACTAACTCAGGACGATCAATGAAAGGGTTACGGTTACCCTGATATTTATATACTTGGTTGTTACGGTTTTGCTCGTAGCTATCAACAGCGTCTAACTTGTTCCAGGCATACAGAGTACAAAGCGTACCGATAAGCGGTTCGCTATCCTCAGCAGTAGTCGTTAGACGATCGACTGCAACTAGATCAGGCATATTGGTTGTCGCTGTATCGGTACCCTGATAACGAGTATCCATATACATGATCATACGAGCCACGTCGCCTTTCACCTCATCGCGAGGCTCCCAGCAGTCCGTAGTTTTGTCTAGGTAGTTACCCGTACCTACACCGTTGAACAAAACCTCTTCACCAGTGTCGCGACACGCACCAAAGTCATTATTACTTCGTGCAGTGTTGATGCCTGGATCTGAAGGACGAAGGTGGTGAGCATCGGTGTAGCCCCATTGAGAGTCACTAGGGAAACCATGGCTCTTAGCCCAAACGTGTTCACGGTTCCATTTGCCCACACCGCTACCACTTGTTTGGTTGTCGTACTTAGAAATAGAAGCCCCCGTGTAGATCTCGATAACATTTTTATCGTTATCAGGATCTTGGTCAGCGTGGGTCAGTGCACTCCAAACTTGTTTATAGGTCAGATACTTGTGATCTTTAGCAATGATTGCGGATAGGGCGTTCTTAAGCTCATCAGCATTGGCAAAATCGCCACTTAATACATCAGAGTAATAGATCTCAGCATTGAATGTAGTAGGGTCGGCAACTGGTGTCAGCGTTTCGCAACCTGTGCAAGGACCTGTTTCTGGATCGGGGTCTGGAGGCGTAACTGAGCCATCACAGGCACTCTCACCAGCACAACCAAGACCGTCAGAGGTATCAACGTCGAATACTGTCCACTGGTTATTGGCTCCTGGAAAATCGGCTTCTGCAACAGTGTCACCAGAAGTGACGCTGTCTTTTCGACGTAGGGTCTTATTCGCGGTAGAGAAATTTGCGTTGTTTGGATCAGTCCAAGCAGCCCCAGGATCTTCGCCACGCTTACCGAAGCGATCGATAACCACATCGTCTTTTGTCAAGACTAGGGCATCGTCACCGTTGAAATAAGTTACGGTAGAAGCGTTGCCTACTTTGAACGCATCAGCTGCACCAGAATTATGGAAAACAAGGCTCTTTCCTGGCTCCAGAGTGCCCGTCAGTGTCTCGGTATTACCTGGCTCAGTCTTACCATTGCCAAATAACGTCAGCTTGTAAACGTTGGCATCGAGATCGATAGCTGTGCCACCTACGTTTGAAATTTCAATCGCTTTGTTGCTACTGCTACCTTCGATGTATTCGGTAATCAGCAGTAACCCAGGAGTGGCTTCAGCGCTACAAGCGCTTTCACCAGCGCAGCCTAGGCCATCAGACGTGTCAGTATCAAACACTAGCCATTGGTCACCAGTAGGGAAGGCTGCTGCAGCATCGGTATCACCTGTGGTAACAGTGGCTTTGCGACGTAGCGTCTTATTAGCACTGGAGAAATCGGCGTTATTTGGATCCGTCCAAGCTGAACCTGGATCCTCGCCCAATTTACCAAAACGATCGATCACAGCATCATCCTTGGTCAATACCAAGGCATCGTCACCGTTGAAGTAGGTTATGGTTGAAGCGTTACCCACTTTGAAGGCATCGTTCGCCCCAGAGTTGTGAAAAACGATGCTCTTTCCAGGTGGCAGAGTACCTGTTAGCGTCTCGGTATTACCAGGCTCAGTTTTTCCATTACTAAACAACGTCAGCTTATAAACATTAGCATCTAAATCTAAGGTGCTGGTGCCTACATTGGATATCTCAAGCGCTTTATTGCTGCTACTACCTTCGATGTACTCAGTAATAACTAGATTAGCATTGGCAGCAGTGGAAAGGGTGCCTAAAAACATGGCAGTCGCTGTAGCAACTGCACTCTTTTTAATTCTCATAATGTTATCTCTTTTGATTCCTTTAAGGGAAGCGCGCAGCCCGAAAGCAGGCGCTTCATCGTCGAGAAGAAGGCTTATTTGCGAAGGCGACGGCGCATAGCAGCCAGCCCAAGCAGGGATAACAAGCTAATGAAACCTGTGCTACCAGCACTACCGTCACCACCAGTTTGGTCGCTTTCTTCCTCTACAATGTCCGCAATCAAGGAGTCGCGGTTAGAGACCTTCGCTAGGAAAGATTGCTCAGAGCCTGCTAAAATTTTGCCATCTCGCTGTAGCCTTACAGTCACCTTGTAGATAGCTGATGGTGCTCCAAAGACCTCGAAGTTGACCAATGCTGTTGAGTCATTAGAAATCACCACATTAGGCAGTAGCATTTGGCTCAAATCTAAACGCTGTTCATCATCATCAGGACTCATACTGATTGTTGCGACATCGCCAACTTGAGTAGAAATACCCGTTGGGATCTGATAAGGAACCTTGATTAGCTTTCTTAGTTTTGGCAGGTTCAGAGGCACGTTACGATCTGCATCACCTGGCTTATAGTTCAGAGTGATTAGTGCAGGATCGTGATCCGATGCGCGATAGATGTCCTCTTTGTAGAACTTATGCGTTCCAGTACCGTCGATGGTACCTTTAAAGCGGTTTTGATAGTCATACAGGCCGGTTTCTGCAGCATTAACATGCCAGTCAGTGGCATCAATCACGCGGTCTTTTAGAGAAGGTGAGATCAAGATGTGATCCAGTGAGCCAATTTCATCACTGAAAGAGTAACTCCAAGGTGTCTTCCCCTTTTCCATGAGCTTTTCAGCGACGATATCGATGTAGCCATAAGTTTTAGTGATGATGACAGGAGAGCCATCTTCGTTGAACTGAGGCTTAGGTCCAAGGAAGGTGTGACTAGCGGTAACGATTGTCTTGTTGCGTGGGTTCTCGGTAAGAACTAATATAGGATCTTCTTTGCCATAAGCATTCAAGTCGCCAAGGATGATCTTATCGCCTGGAACGTCTTCCATCTCTTCACCTAAGTGCACGGCACCTGCTACACGGAACTCAGCACATGAGCCTTGGTAGTCCAGATCTGGCGCTGTACGGTTGTTCCAGGTGGTAGCATTACCAAACTCAACACCTTGCCATTCTTCCCAACAAGTAGAGCCTTTTGATTTAAGGTGATTTACAGCTAGAGTCAAGCGCTTGCCTGTTTGGTTAACGATAAAGGTTACAACCAAGGCATCACGGTGGTAATTCTGACCGTTCTCTAGAATTTCCTGATTCTGATCTTTGATCACTTCACCTAAGTCATTCACTATAGTCGGTGCTTTTTGTTGAGGCATTGGGATAACACGAGTACGTTCAATGCTCATCTTACTTGGACGATATATGATGCCTGTTGCAATAGCGTCAGAACCAATGGCATCAAGGTTATCCAACATTTGATTGCCATTGTTGTCAAAACCAACAAACACATAACGGTTCTCAGTAGAGTTAGGACCATTGTAATCCTGAGGTCTCTCATCCACATATTGAATATTAACCTGATTCACAATCTCGGCAATTGCACTAGCATCACCAAAACCGTTGTTTTCAATCTCCATCAACGCCATGACATCGGCATCTTGAGCACGAATAATTTCTACCAGCTTGGTTCTCTGGTTAATGTATTCATCGTAGCTATCTGCGCCTCGGCTCTGACCAAAGTTGTTGTTGTCGCCACCGAAAGGAGAGTTAAAAAAGTTAAACAGGTTCTGACTAGAAATACGGATAGCAAAATCATCATCTGCCACAGTATCTTTCAGATCTGGTGTCTCAGTACGCGGTAAGTTGTGAACAAAGTTATCACTCGTCAACTGGTTGGTTATAGTCAGGCTATAGTCTTGATCATACTTGTCAGTCCCTGGGATCAACTCAGTTTCATATTGACTGATTACACCTTCCGCGTTGATTAAACTATCGTCGATACGGATGTAGTTGGTGTGTGGGTCACTGTTAAAACCAGCGTAATAAGGCAACTCGGTGCCATTGGATTTAGTGGCACTTTCAATCACTAAACGATAGTCATTGTTTTGCTCATAGGCCGCCTTCGACTCTGGGCTTCCTGCCACATGCAAATGGTTTGGCTGAAGATTAGGACGTTTATAAGCCGCCACCATGTTGTTGCGGTTATGCCCTTTACTACTTAAAAGGTAGTTGTAACTGAAGCTGCGAGTAATACGCATATCTTGGTCGCCATCAGTCTGAGGGTCCAAATCTGTAGGCAGGTTAACCAACATTCCTTCGTAACGTTCCAACGTCTTATCGAATGAGCCGTTATCAGAGCTAATAACCTCAATATCGGTAGGCTGAGTGAAGATGTCAGTATCAGTAACATTCCAGCTAAATGCAGTATCTGCAGATAGTTGAGTCTGACCTTCAAACTCTACTACTTTACTGCCAATACAAACTGTCTGACCAACCTTCAAGTCACCGGCTGCGCTAGAACTAACAAAGATACCATCGGAAGTCTCTGGATTGTTATCAGAGGCAATATTGCGAAGATAGAAGCCCTCATTCGGAATAGACACCTTAGCTGAAACTATCCCTTCTACGGCTATCTTTTCTTCAGATTCAGTTTTACCTTCGGCAATCAGAGGTGAGGTAAAGCCTGTGCCTTGGACTTCGCTAGGAGCCTTAATTTCGCTTCTATCTATTGGACATGTGAAGATGTCCATTATGTCTTCTGCATCAGCGGCAGGTAGCTCTGATTTACCTAAATCATCAAATCTTATTGGTAAGATGTTCTGCCACTTGGTCGCATCGAAAGTACCTGATTGAGCAGGATTGTTGCCATCAGCAGCTTTTTTACGACGTAAAGTGGTATTTGGAGCCCACTTGCTAGACTCATTTGCTGCTCCAACACGGTCGATAACAGTATCACCATTTTTCAGGAAGAAACCGTCATCACTTGTCAGAAACAGATTGTTGTACTTATTACTGCTGTCATAGGTAGAGATAACAACAGTTCCACCTTGAGCCGTGATGGCATTACGAAACTCTTCACTGGCTCTGCTATTGACAACCACCATCGAAGCACCTGGTGCAAGTACCTGACCTGTCAGCAGTGGCTTAGCATCAGCGTTAAGCAATTCGTTGTCGTACTTACCACTAGAGCGTTGGTAAGCAGTAATGTCGTCGGTAAAGGTGAAGGCATCTGAGCCTGTATTAGTAATTTCAACCGCGCCCACGTTTGCATCGGTACTTTGGGTCATTTCAGTGATCAGCAAGTCTTCAACGCCAGCAAAGGCGCCCATGCTAATGGTGCTGGCAATGGCCAGCGATAGGAAACTTTTCTTCATAGTAGACTCTGTAAAATTGAATACGATTAGGACTAGAAGTACATGCGCACGTATGCGTAGCCTGCTTCTGGAGCTTCGCCAACTCGACCTTCAAGTGAAAGCACGATGTCACGAGCTGGGCGATAGTTAAAACCTAAGCTAGCCCAACGACGCTCTTTACCGTATTCAGGTGGTAACTCTGAATAGTCGTAGTTCGGAGCGAGTAGATCCCACCCTTCATACTCTTCGTGGTTTATAGAGCTAATTATTTCCCAGTGTTCATTCAGATCGTATTTAGCACTGGCCGTTAATCCATAGTTGCGGAAGGTTTGGTAATCTAGGTGTACTTCGCCGCTTTTACGTGTAGACAAGTCTTCATCTTCTAAAAAGCCATTTAAACCAATAGAAAGGTTTGACATTAGTTTAAGGCGTGCTCCTAAACCTATTAGTTTTTGCTCACCGTATTTACTGATGCCGTTAGAGCCGCCACGGGTTTCTACGCCAACTACGACAGATAAAAAGTCAGACATCCACCCCATATAACCGTTAATGATGTCACCTTGCAGGGCACCACTTTTGTGTTCGCCATCGTATGAGTAAGAAGCTCCAAAAATAAGATTTTCAAACTTTGCTTGATACTTAACGGTATTTTCTTGATCGCCAGCTTCACCGGTTTCAATGGATTTGTTGAAGGTGAAATCACCAAAGTGGTCGTAATCATCAAATGCTGTATCAGTTAGGCCTAGCTCGACCCACTGTTGTTCAGTGAAGAGATAACCTACGTACAACTTGTCGATGGCCAATTCGAATTCACCGTCACCGCCAAGCCAGTTACGGCGTTGGTAGTCTAGCTCTAGACGATAAGTAAATTGTTGACGTTGCCCCGTTACCCCTAGAGTCGCAAAGCTATCATCTACATAGCCTTTGGTATCGTAGAACTCATCGTGGTTGTAATCTGCATGAGTGTCAAAATGGCCCCCTACACCTACTTCGCCATATAAGCGCACGTGGTCACCTTGACTTTCACCGTCTAACACTACAGCGTTCACTGAACCAGCACTAAGCATGGTGATAATAGCGATTGCAACTGTTGATTTATTTAACATTGCTGTTATTTCCGATTAGTAATTTGTCAGCCTATATTTGAAGGCCAAACTCAAAATTAAAAATGTTTATTAGTAATATTTGAAACTTATGGATAGTTAGGTAGGTGGAGAGTTCGATGACGAAAATGTAGATATATTTGTTGCATACTTCATGGATCAACCCCTAGCTTGTAATAAAGTCGTTAATTTTTATTAACGTTCGGCGCGATTGTTGCAGAAATTTGTAACAAAAAAAAGAAGTGCTAATCATATTTTGTGTTTATAAGCATCTGTTAAATATGGAAAAAATAGGATTTCACTGGGTCGATATTGAGAACAGTGATGGGTAAGGTTGGTATTGCGGTATTATCAATCAGTGATTTAGGTGAGAACGTTGTGGTGATATTTTTATGTTAAATAACTGGGTGGGTAAAAGATTTTTTGTGAAAAATAATTCAATAAAAACAGTCTAACGTTGCTGTATTGTGTGCATCTTGGAGTGAAATCAGCTCCTACTTTAGGAAGAGCTAGTTGTTGATGGAGTATCACTAGATCTGTTTATGTCAGTATTTAGTGCGTATCAAATTTCCGCTCTGCTTCTAACGCCTGTGGTCATTTTCATAACTAACGTATTTCTTTGCTTAGGCTAGTTAGCTAACCCTGACATTATCTTGGTTCACCAAGCATTTATGTTGTATTAGCATAACTTTTTAAAAGCACTAAATCTCATCAAAAAATGCAGCTATTAGCTTTAAATTAGTTTGTAAAAAATCGCTCTGGGTTGATCAAATTCTAGTATTGATTGGTATTACTCCGTATCTCCTTGCAGTAAGAATTGCCTGTATGTCAGACTACCGCTGTCTTCAATAATATGAGCTGCACGTGAAAAATAAGCTGTCAGGACTGGTTGTTTCCGTCTTTGTTTTTATCGTCATTGTTATTTTTAATGCTTTGTTTGGCGCCCCACCCATCGCACTTAGCGGCATAGAAAAGTACAGTAATAGTCTGCCTGCAGCAGAGGCGCGTGAACTTGGTTTGGTGTTATTTGCCGAGAAACGTTATTCAGAGGCAAGGGCTTTTTTCACGCCATCAGCCGAGTTAGGTGATATGCCAAGTCAGCTGGCACTGGCGACGCTTTATTTTTACGACTTAGAAGCTGCTGATAATTATCAGCATGCGTATCACTGGTTTAGCCAAAATAGTAATAATGCTTTTGCACAATACTATTTAAGTCTGTTTTATCACTTTGGGCATTACGTACCACAAAGCCCGCAAAAATCCCGATATTGGCTAGAAAAATCCGCTGGGCAATCTTTTCCTGCGGCGCAGCATAATTTGGCTGTGTATTATTTTAATTTGGGTAACTATCCCATGGCGTATCAATGGGCGCTATACGCTAGAGGCAATCATTTTTCTCAGTCTCGGGCTTTAGTCAAACAAGCTGCTAAGCAGTTATCTTTGGCCGAAAAAGCCAATATGGATCAACACTACAGAAATACTCAAATAGAGCATGAATGGAGTGATAAGACCTTGATCTCTGAATTGTTAGAGCAGGTGTTGTGAATATGAAAATCAGCAGTTTTTCGTTAATGCTCGCAAGTGGACAAAGCCAAAGCTTCGGTGCGTTAACAAGCCAGACAAGGCTAAAACAAGTACTTAAACAAGCACTTGAACTCGCAGAGACTGACACGCTACCAACGCATGAACAGGCATCTAACGCTGCAGCTACAGCTAAGGCAACAGCTGATGCAAACTCTAGCGTAAAACCAGAGGCAAAGGCGATGCCGATGTTAATCGTGCAAGCAAAATCAGGGTATGCTGAGTTTACTTTTACTTTCGATTTGTTAACTAAGGAAGAGGGGCTATTGACCCTATTTTATAGTGGTTCTAAAGCGGCTAAAGAGCGACAAAAGCAATTTGGTTTTGTCACTATCGATGACTTACAGCTGCATTTACAGCGTTTGTTGACTATGAATAAGGCACAACTGACAGACTTTTATTTTGCGAAACATACGTTAGTGCAGCGGATCGTTAAATACACTCTGCTTAGCTATGTCGTTGCAGCAGTGTCTGGTTTGTTATCTTATGTTTATTTTTCTGACTTACTTTGGCGCGATGATGTGTTTAGCAGTTTTTATACTGCCACAATCATCATTTATTTGGTTAGCTTGCCAGTTTTTATCTGTCATGCCATGTCAGCTGATAATCGAGAACGAGCACAGCAAATGGGCCAAAGCCTGGCTAAGCAGATGTTAGCTCTTATGTTTGGTAATGTTATTTTTAGCTTGGCCATTGCTGCTGGTGGGGTGAATTTGATGCATGTTGTTCAAGCTCAAACTACGACAATTGAAATCAAGTTTGCTGATAAAAATCGTGACTATTGGGGCAAGCATTGTAAAGGCGGCGTACGTATTGATGATTTTTCTGGCACGATTTGCTTGCAAGATAGAGCCTATTGGCAGGTGATCCGCCCTGAAATGACCGCGAGTGCGACTGGGCAGCTTTCTAACGTGGCGTTTGATGTAAAAGCGATGGCGCTTTAACAGCATTTCGCTAATTTGTTAGATAAAACTAACTAAGTCTAAAACTAAAAGGTCAAGTGGTGAGCTTGACCTTTGTTGGTGAATGATTACTTATTATCTGAGCGGAGTACTAGCTCTACTCTACGATTAAGTTTTTGACCCGCTTCGTTATTGTTGTTTGCTACAGGAGCATACTCACCAACGCCCTTAGCCACTAATTGACTTTTAGGGATGTTGTGCGCGGTGGTGAGCTGCTTAACTACCGCTTTGGCACGTTTGTCAGATAACACTTGGTTATAGCTTTGCTTGCCTTGATCATCTGTATGTCCGATGACATAAAAGCGCTGCTTAGGGTGCGCTTTTAAGTAGGTTGCAACAACGTCAATAACGCTGTGGGCCTCAGTAAGCATTTCATCGCTATCAAATTTAAATAGCAGTCCATCTAACGCCACGTGACCTGTTTGGGCGATCTTATCGGTAAGTCCCTCAAGATCGATACTGACTTTATCATCAACTAGTTGAGTCTCTTCGATGATTTTTATTTCAGCCCATAATGCGCCTGGGTAACCTATGATGTAAGTCATTGCGTAAACATTACCCTCAGACCTGATTAGCTGGTAAAGACCGTAGAATTGATTTTCATCAAAGCCATTAAAGGCTAGCGATTTTATACGCTTTTTAATGTGACGGGATTGACCACAAGCTTTGCCCTTACAGGAAAATGTTTGCGTAAAGCCAAGCTTTATTAAAGCTGAATGGTAATTAGCATTCACTTCATATTCAGAGTAAGCACGAGGTAATTTGTAATTAATGTCGGTAATTTTACCTTCTAGCTGTTTTATGCTGTGTTGTCCCTTATTTACCGCGGTAAACACTGCGGTTTGACCAAAGTTATACTGCTCATAATCATGAATATAAGCGCCGGGTAAACGCGCTAGCATGGGGTGGTCGCTAGCGTTTTGGGTATCTTTATGTTGCAGATCTTTGAAGTCTTTTTGTTTAACTTCGCTGCTTAAATAGCTTGGATTGACACTGATTAAGTCGAGCGGTTCAGGAATAACTTCAATGATATCCAGTTGTAATGCTGCTTCCTTATTCCAGTTTGCCGAAAAAGCCGATACATAAACTCGCTTTTTATCCAGTTGTACTTTGCCGGTAAACATAGCAGCTGCTTGGCTAGGTATGCTATTTAGTGGTTTTAAGGTTCGATAAAGTGATTTTACATTGCCACAGGTTGCATGAAGGCATTCAAATATCAACTCGCCACCAATATCGGTAAATTGTTGTTTATAGTTATTAATAATATGGCTTGGCTCATAAGTTACAGGGACTTTATAGCTAACGCGGCTTAATTTGCCCTTAACATTTAGCGTAGTGGCTTTTGAGTTCTGGATATTTGAAACAAGTCGATACTCAGTGAAGTGACGATTGGACTGCTTATTATTTTTTGCTTCGTTCAGCGGGTTAAATAGCGATTGCTCTGCGATAGCGTGGCTGGTCATCATGACCATTATGGCAATTAAAAGTGTGGTCTTTTTGGTCATAGCCATTGATCATCTCCATGAAGAAGGGAAGCTGTGCTCTCCACAAATGAAACTCAGTTGTTACGGCTGAGGTTTAACCTGAGCTGAGGGAGCATTTGAACTTCTGCAAGTGATATTTATTGGTAAACATATTTGCTTGTTTACAAATATAAAAACCTGCGTTTTCTTGCTTGGTTATAACAATTTCAAACAGAGTTCTGAGTGTTATTGAGATTAAGCAAGAGAAGGTTTCCTTATTTAAATCTGGTGGGTATTTTTATAATCAAGGTTGCTACGCGCTTAATATGACTAAAGCTAGCTTTATGAAAAATCACAAATACGCACTGCTAAGTTGCTGAAACAGAGGTACAGCCATACCTCTGTTTTGTCATTGAACTGCAAAGCTTTAGAAGTAAAGGTGCTCAACCAGCTCATTATTTACATAAAGTTCGCACTTGTCTGCAGTCGAGTTGTTAGATGATTGGACTATGCCTGCGATAGCACCAAACGCCCCCCCTTGATTGCCTAACACTGAACCAAAGTAACAATGACTTCTCAGCTCAATTTCCTTGTAGTTTGCTTTCAGGTTTTGGGTTGGTGTGTACGGGGGGAATTTGCCCTGCATAACGGGGTCGTTATTAACACTCAAAATTAATAGATTCTTTTCGTCGTCAAAACTACCATTAAACTTCAGCGTTACACCGTCCACGTCGACAACTTTTTCTTGAGCTACACGTGGAGGTTTAGCTGCACAGCCGGCAACGACTGCAACAAGTGTAAGTGCTAAAAGAGTGTTAAGTTTCATTGATATACTCCATTAAATTAAATTCAATCTTCCTGATAAAACTCAGTATTTGCGGCGCAACTTTAGCTTAAATTTTTCAGTTTACCTATTCTCCTAAAGCATGCTTTTTGATGAGGTGCGTCATTCATAAGTTGTAGTGAAGTTGTTTATAAAAGTCTAAAATATCAATGAGTTTAAAGGCTGCTGTCTCAGATTTTGATTGGCTATTTATCAGTCAGTGCAAAGGCGCTAAATTTGCAGCTTGTAATATAAATATCTGTGTTAAGATCAGTGTTTGCTTTGATTGCTGTCCTGTAAGCTAGAGCGTGTTTGCTGTGCAGTAACTCTGATCATATAAAATTAAATGTTGGGGCGCTGTGATGTCCCATAAACGGAACGTTAAATGAAATTTAGTCCACTCGTTGATGATCTTATTCAATCACTTCGTTGTTTACCGGGCGTTGGCCCAAAATCGGCTCAAAGAATGGCATTTCAGCTATTGGAGCGTGACCGCAAAGCGGGCGCGAAGTTGTCTGAGGCATTAGGTAAGGCGATGTCTGATGTGGGGCACTGTCAGTCCTGTCGTACATTTACCGAAGAAACTTACTGTCCTATTTGCGTGAGTACTAAACGTGGTCACTCAGAAGTCATATGCGTGGTCGAAACACCTGCTGATGTTCTAGCAATTGAAGCTGGTGGTCATTTCACTGGACGTTATTTTGTATTACTTGGCCATTTATCACCGCTTGATGGCGTGGGGCCTGAGGAATTAGGACTGGCGTTACTGGAGCAACATTTAGCATCAGGTGAAGTGAGCGAACTGATTTTGGCGACGAACCCAACTGTTGAAGGTGATGCGACCGCGCACTACATTGCTGATATGGCGAAACGTCATCAATTAACCGTTAGCCGTATTGCCCACGGTGTGCCTGTTGGCGGTGAGCTTGAGTATGTTGACAGTACCACTTTGGCGCTCTCTTTTAACGGTCGCTTACCGATTTAATCATGTTTACCATGAGCGCTGCATTATATGCGCTTATAAGTGATTGTTTGAGCTTGTAATCATCTCGAAATCCAGTTGTTGAGTATCAATAACTGGATTTTTTTTGTGCAATTAAAAGCAAACCACATTCTTTCCCTTGAAAAGTAGTTTTATAGCCCCATCTTGTTTGTAAGCTTTATTAAAACTGATTTTTAAAGGGAACATTTCATGTCACAACAAGAGACGCATGGCTTTCAAACCGAAGTCAAACAACTATTACATTTGATGATCCATTCTTTGTACTCAAACAAAGAGATCTTTTTACGTGAACTCGTATCTAACGCTGCGGACGCTGCTGACAAGTTACGTTATGAAGCCCTAACAAATAACGATCTTTATGAAGGCGACGGTGAACTGCGCGTTCGCATTAGTGCCGATAAAGAGAAAGGTACAGTTACTATTGAAGACAATGGTATCGGTATGACTCGCGATGGTGTGATTGAACACCTAGGTACCATTGCAAAATCTGGCACAGCTGATTTCTTTAAAAACTTATCTGGCGATGAATCAAAAGATTCACAACTAATTGGTCAGTTTGGTGTTGGTTTTTATTCAGCCTTTATCGTTGCTGATCGCGTTACAGTTCGCACTCGTGCAGCTGGCCATAGTGCTGATGAAGCAGTGCTTTGGGAATCTGCAGGCGAAGGTGACTTCACTGTTGAGACCATCTCTAAGCAAACTCGCGGTACTGAAATTACGCTTCACCTACGTGAAGATGAGAAAGAGTTTGCAGATGATTACCGTCTTCGCTCTATTATCACTAAGTACTCAGACCACATCTCTGTACCAGTAGAGATGTTTGAAGAGGGCACACCTGCAGTAGAAGCAACTGAAGATACTGAAGCCGTACCAGCAACAGAAGGTAGCTGGAAGCCGATGAACAAGGCTACAGCACTTTGGACTCGCAATAAGAGCGATGTGTCAGACGAAGAGTATCAAGAGTTTTATAAGCACATTTCTCATGACTTCGCAGATCCATTATTGTGGAGCCATAACCGCGTTGAAGGTAAGCAAGAGTACACCAGCTTACTGTATATTCCGGCTAAAGCGCCATGGGACCTATGGAATCGTGACCGCAAACATGGTTTAAAACTGTTTGTACAGCGCGTATTTGTTATGGATGATGCTGAACAGTTCATGCCAAGCTATCTACGCTTTGTGCAAGGTTTGATTGATTCAAACGATTTACCACTAAACGTTTCTCGTGAAATCTTACAAGATAACAAAGTCACTACCGCGCTGCGCACCGCTGTGACTAAGCGTGTATTAGGCATGCTTGAAAAGCTTGCCAAAAATGACGCTGAGAAATACCAATCGTTCTGGACTGAGTTTGGTCAAGTGCTAAAAGAAGGTCCAGCGGAAGACTTTGCTAATAAAGAGCGTGTAGCAGGTCTACTGCGTTTTGCATCGACTTACACGGGTGAAGCAACGGCTAACGTGTCATTGGCTGATTACGTTGAGCGCATGAAGGAAGGTCAGTCTAAGATCTACTACATCGTTGCTGATAGCCATGAAGCTGCGGCAAACAGCCCGCACCTTGAAGTGCTACGCAAGAAAGATATTGAAGTATTATTGATGTCTGAACGTATTGATGAGTGGTTAATCAACCACTTGACTGAGTTCGACGGTAAGAAACTTCACTCAGTGACTCGCGGTGATCTTGAGCTTGGTGAGCTTGAAGATGCAGATGAGAAAGAAGCGCAAGAGAAACTACAAACTGAATCTGAAGGTTTAGTTAAGCGTGTTAAAGACAGCTTAGGCGATAAAGTTTCTGAGGTTAAAGTAACGACTCGTCTAACAGATACGCCAGCATGTGTGGTCGCAGGCGAAGGCGAAATGTCTACCCAGATGATTAAGCTAATGCAGGCTGCAGGTCAAGATGTACCTGAATCTAAGCCAACATTTGAGCTAAACCCAGAGCATCCGCTAGTTGCACGTTTGAATGACGAGCAAGACGAGCAGTTATTTGCACAGTGGTCAGAGCTATTGTTACAGCAAGCATTATTGTCTGAAAAAGGTAGCCTTGCTGACCCATCAGCATTTATTAAGCTAATGAACCAAATGTTATTGGCTAGCGTTAAGTAATCAACAGCTATGATTAAAGAGGCAGTTATACTGCCTCTTTTTTATGGTCACTCGCTACTAGCGAAGGAAAAGTTATGCAATCGATTCTAGAGCTGACTAAAGAAAACATCCAACAGGTGGTTGACGCTTCGATGGAGAAGGTGGTTGTTATGGCATTTTGGGCGAGTCAAAGCCCAGAAAGTTTAAGCCTAATGCAAACACTTGAAAGCATCGCACAGCAACAAAATGGCCGTTTTGTATTAGCGAAAGTTAACTGCGAAACGGAAATGGAAATTGCCAATTATTTTCAAATCCAAAGTTTGCCTACAACCTTAGTATTGCACGAAGGTAAGCCTGTGGATGGTTTTGCTGGCGTGCAACAAGCGGCGCAAATTACCGAGATGCTCGACAAGCATTTACCCGCTGAGTGGCAATTAAAGCTTAATCAAGCACGAGTATTTTTAGCTGAAAATAACGCAATTGCGGCACTGCCGTTGTTGAAAGATGCCTATGCTGAACAACAATTGGCTGAAATCGCGTTAGCGCTAGCTGATGTGTACCTGTCATTGGGCGTACTTGAAGATGCCAAGACCTTATTAGATTCAGTGGGTTTGGCTGACCAAGATAGCTATTATCAAAGTTTGAAAGCTAAGCTTGCATTAGCGCTTGATGCTGCTGACACCCCAGAAATACGTAAGTTACAGCAAGATGTAGAGCATGATCCAACTAATTTGGAGTTAGTGATTGAACTTGGCAAAGCATTACATCAAGCGGGACGTAATGATGAAGCGTTAGAGCTGCTTTTTACACCATTGCAAAAAGACATGTCTGCACAAGATGGCAAGGTAAAACAGTCATTTTTAGAGATCTTAACTGCGTTAGGTCAAGGCAATACGCTAGCGAATCAATATCGACGTAAGCTATACACCTTACTTTACTGATTCGCGTCAAAGATATTTGTTAGTTGTGATGCTAAAGTCGAAGGACAAATGACTTCAAAATGGCGGCCATTTATGCGAAGATCGCCGCCCTAAACATATAATACCCACCAGATCGGCGACTTTGTTATTCGCCATTGGATGATGTGGGGATCACAGTGCGAAATTAAGAGGAAGATTTAGATGCGCATTATGCTATTAGGTGCCCCAGGTGCCGGTAAAGGTACTCAAGCCCAATTCATCATGGAAAAATATGGTATTCCTCAAATTTCTACAGGCGACATGCTACGCGCAGCCGTTAAAGCGGGTACGCCACTAGGCTTAGAAGCTAAGAAAGTAATGGATGCGGGTCAGTTGGTATCTGATGAGCTAATCATTGGATTAGTTAAAGAGCGTGTTGCTCAAGATGATTGCGCTAAAGGTTTCCTATTAGATGGTTTCCCACGCACTATTCCACAGGCTGATGCTATGGCTGCAAGTGGTATTGCACTTGATCACGTGATTGAAATCGACGTGCCAGACGAGGAAATCGTTAAGCGTATGAGCGGTCGCCGTGTTCACCCAGGTTCTGGCCGTGTTTACCACATCGTATTCAACCAGCCTAAGGTTGAAGGTAAAGATGACGTAACCGGTGAAGATCTAGCAATCCGTCCTGATGATGAAGAAGCAACTGTACGTAAGCGTCTTGATATTTACCATGAGCAAACTAAGCCACTAGTTGAATACTATGGTGCAGTTGCTGCTAAAGGTGAAGTGACTTACAACAAGTTTGATGGTACTCAATCTGTTGCGTCTGTTAGCGAGCAAATCGTTTCAGCACTAAGCTAATAATCTCACCTCGAGTATAAAATTAACTCGAGTGATTATCTGTTTATGAGCTAGTTCTCATATTTTAAAAAGCCCATGATAATGGGCTTTTTTTATGGTTTTTGCAGTGATAGCCTGAGCTGAATATCTTGTTTAAAAGAGAATTCATGTGAGTAACTCAGCCCCTTCGTTCGGTGTGTTATTAGTTAACTTGGGTACCCCCGATTCACCGACTGCTCCCGATGTAAAAAAATTCCTCAAACAGTTTTTAAGTGATCCGCGGGTTGTGGATCTATCCCCTTGGATCTGGAAGCCCATTTTAAATGGCATCATTCTCAATACTCGCCCTGCAAAGGTGGCTAAACTTTATCAATCTATATGGTGGGATGAAGGCTCACCACTGATGGTGATTAGCCAAAAGCAGCGCGATAAACTCAAAGCTTTATTAGCGCAAACGCTGGGGCAAACCATTCCTGTTGAATTGGGCATGAGTTACGGCAATCCGTCTTTGCAATCAGGACTTGATAGCTTAAAGGCGCAAGGGGCTGACAAGATTTTTGTATTGCCGCTGTATGCACAATACTCCTGCTCAACGGTTGCGCCTGTTTATGATGCAATAGCCGAGCTGTTAAAGTCTGAGCGTGATATTCCAGAGCTACGATTCAATAAACAGTATTTTGATCACCCAGACTATATTAAGGCGTTGGCAGAGTCTGTAAAAAACCATTGGCAAACCAAAGGTCAAGCACAAGTATTATTAATGTCCTTTCATGGTGTACCGCTGCGCTATATTACCGAGGGTGATCCTTACCAAGCCCAGTGTCAAGCAACAGCTGAGTTGTTAGCAGCAGAGCTAGGTTTAACTGATCAGCAATGGCGCATTTGTTTCCAATCACAATTTGGTAAAGAAGAGTGGATTGGTCCTGCAACCGATGCTTTGCTTGAATCTTTGCCAAAAGAGGGGATTAAGTCGGTTGATATTATGTGCCCTGCATTTTCTTGTGATTGCTTAGAAACCCTTGAGGAGATCTCACAAGAGGGCAAAGAAGAGTTCTTAGAAGCGGGTGGCGAGCACTATGAGTTTATTGATTGCTTGAATGATTCTGAGCCGCATATTGGCTTATTGGCTAAAATAGTTGAACAACAAACAAAAGGTTGGAATTAATTTTTCTGACTTCTATAGTGATTTCAGCTAGCGAAAGAGGTGGCGTGTGGTAAAATCCCCCACCTTTTTGCGTAGTAGGGCCATTTTGCTCACTGTTTTGTTTAACTTGTGATAGAGATAAACAAATTTTTAATGATGAGTTTTTATTATGGCCTGCTAGTAAAAGTATTGTGCTTGTTTGCGCGAAGTCGGTGTAAACAGGTTGAGATCACTTAGCCGTTTTAATTTATATTTTGCATGGATGCCGAATGAAAGAGAGCTCTATATGAAGTTTCCAGGTCAGCGTAAGTCTAAACATTATTTTCCTGTCAAGAACCGCGATCCACTGCTTGCACAGTTGATCCAGCAACCGCAGCCCATTTCTACTTATATTTCTGGTATTGATCAGACATTAGTGGATATTGAAGCCAAGGTGGAAGATGAGTTATTGACGCGATACGAGCTGCCTAAAGGCAACTCAACTTTGATTGACGACGACAAGGCCCATGCACTTTATACCGAGCTAAAAAGCAATGAATTGATTAGTGATGAGTTTGCTGGTGGCACAATTGGTAACACAGTACATAACTACTCTATTTTAGCTGATGATCGCTCAGTATTATTTGGCGTGATGAGCAAAAATATTGAAGTCGGTAGCTATGCATATCGTTACTTGTGCAACACGTCTTCTAAAGTCGATCTTAACTATTTACAACCTGTTGCAGGCCCGATTGGTCGCTGCTTTACTTTGATCTCTGAATGCGGTGAGCGCACGTTTGCAATTAGTAAAGGTTCAATGGATCAGCTAACACCAACTTATATCAATAAAGAGGTGATCCAAGGTGGCTCTGCACTGATCTTAACTGCTTACCTAATGCGTGCCAGTGGTGGCGATCAGATCACCGATGCCGCTATGACAGCAATTAATTACGCTAAAGAAGCTGAAGTACCAGTCGTACTAACCTTAGGTACTCGTTTCTTAATTGAAGAAGATCCAAAATGGTGGCAAGAGTTCATTAAAGAACATGTGACCATTCTGGCGATGAACGAAGATGAAGGTGAAGCGTTAACAGGCTTTAGCGATCCATTGCTAGCCAGTGAAGCGGCACTTGATTGGTGTGACATGGTATTAACTACAGCAGGTCCACTAGGTTTGTATACTGCGGGTTACACTGAAGATTCTGAAAAGCGCGAAACTAGCCATACTTTATTACCTGGTTCAATTCCTGAATTTAACCGTTATGAGTTCTCGCGTCCTAAATTAAAAGCTGATTGTGATTCGCCAATCAAAGTGTACGCACATATCTCTCCTTACATGGGCGGTCCTGAAATTATCCGCAATACTAACGGAGCGGGTGATGGTGCGTTGGCGGCGTTATTACATGATTTAGCGTCAAATACCTTCCACAAGACTAACGTGCCTGGTTCGAGCAAACATAAGCGTGATGGCTTGTGTTATTCGTCGTTCTCGCAAATTTGTAAATATGCAAACCGCGTTGCATACGAAGTACTTGCACAACATAGCCCAAGGCTGTCTCGTGGCCTACCTGAGCGTGAAGATAGCTTGGAAGAGTCATACTGGGAAAGATAAGCTGATAAGCCCCTGAGAGCTTGCAATAACATAATTTTGAAAGGCATAACTTAGATTCTGAGTTATGCCTTTTTTAAACGATAACAAAAGAAAAACGAAGCGATGACTGAATACGAAAAAATGCTCAATGGTGAAGTGTTTCAAGGCGCCGATGCTGAAATTTCAGCGGTACGAGACAATGCTTATTTATTGCAAAAGCAAATTAACAATAGCTTAGGCTTTAGTGAAACTCAGTGCTTGATGAAGCAGTTATTAAATATCGGTGAAAACTCTATTGTGCGTGAGCCATTTAATTGCGAATTTGGTAAACAAATTACCATAGGCAATGGCAGTTTTATCAATATGGGCGCTGTTATGCTTGATGGCGCAACAATAACCATTGGTGATCATGTAATGATAGGTCCTAACTGCCAGTTTTATACTGCATCACACAGTGTTGATCATATGAGTCGTCGCCGTTGGGAAACATTTTGCTTACCGATCATCATTGAAGATGATGTTTGGATTGGTGGCAATGTGGTGATTAATCAAGGTGTGACAATTGGCGCGCGCTCTGTTATTGCTGCAGGTGCTGTCGTGAATAAAGATGTTGCGCCAGATAGTATGGTTGGTGGTATACCGGCGAAGCTCATTAAGATGCTAAAATAAACTTGTAGGCAATTAATATTTAAGCTGAAACATCAAAAAGGGCGCTGTTATGCGCCCTTTGATTTTTTATAAATTAAACCTCAATTAGCGGTTTAATTTGCTCTCTTCTGCATGAACTTGAGCATTGAAACCTGGGGCAACTTTACCCGCTTGAGTATCATTAACTTGAGTATCATTAAATAGTGCTTCGTCAAATTCATTTTCAGACTTAGCAATAACAACTGTTGCAACGGTATCACCAGTGACGTTAACAGCTGTACGTACCATATCGAGCAATCTATCTACACCGATAATTAGCGCGATCCCTTCAACTGGCAGACCAACTTGGTTGAGCACCATCGCTAGCATGATTAGCCCTACACCAGGTACACCAGCAGTACCAATAGAGGCTAGCGTCGCTGTGATTACCACCATTGCGTAATCGGTGATAGTAAGTTCAATACCAAATACCTGCGCGATAAATACTGTTGCAACGCCTTGCATAATCGCGGTGCCATCCATGTTAATGGTAGCGCCTAGCGGCAAGGTGAACGATGCGATCTTATTATCGACCCCCATACGATGCTCTGCAGTTTCAATGGTAACAGGTAAGGTCGCATTTGAGCTGGCAGTACTGAAAGCAAACAACTGAACATCACGGATTTTACGGATAAAGGTGAATGGGTTTAGTCCCGAGAATAGTTTAAGTAAGGTTGGGTAAACAACAAAGGCATGAATAAGCAATACGCCCAATACCACGAAAAAGTACTTAACTACACTGCCAAAGGTTTCCATTCCTAGTGTTAGTGCAAGCTTCGCCATTAAAGCAAATACACCATAAGGTGCAAGCTGCATGATAAGCGTAACAACACGCATAATCACTTCGTTTAAGTCGTTAAACAGTGCCGCAACACGTGTACCACGCTCGCCAATATGTGAGATTGCAAAACCAAAAATTACCGCAAAGATAATGATTTGCAACATGTTGCCTTCACTCATTGCATGCAGTGGGTTAGTCGGTACTAAGTTGATTAGTACATCTGAAAGGCTAGGGGCTTGTTTGACATCAAACTGCATGCCTTCGGTTACGAGACTTGCGTTACCTGGGTGAACGGCAATAGCGACTAAAATCGCCATTGAAAGTGCGATAGCGGTCGTAAATAGGTAAAACGCAATTGTTTTACCACCTAAGCGTCCCACCTTTGACGGTTCGCTTAGTGAGCATGTACCACAAACTAATGAAACAAAGACAAGCGGAACAACAAGCATTTTTAAGCTTGAAATAAAGATGGTACCAATAACATTGAGTACACCCTCAGTGATGTACTCTTTGACAAAGTCACTCTCTGGAAACAGATTGCGTAACAGCAGTCCAAGGATAATACCGGCAAGCATACCGATAATAATCTTACTCGTGAGGCCGAGTTTTCTAGTTTTTGTAGCAGACATAGTGCTTCCTGTTTAATTTTTATGCTTTTCAATTTGCGCATTAAAGCCTAGCAAGAAAGTGGCATCGAGGAAATGGGCGCGAGGTTAAAGTTATAGGTAATTGTTGAAAATAAAAGTGATTTGTTGTGGAAAAGTGATTTGTAGATTGTATAGTGTTACCTAAAAGGTAGCTTGATAGTTATCGTGGATTAGTTCTTGAGTAACAGGGAGCCTGACAATGAAGTCAGCATATAGCATTTTTATTGCTTTTATTTGGTCATTTTTACTAGTTGGTTGCGGCGGTGGAGGAAGTATCTCTAACGATCCTGATGGTGGGGGGACACCTGAACCAACAGATGTGATTTCTATCGCTTTAGCTATTTCAAACACCGAGATCACTGCGGCGACTCCGGCAACAATTACAGCCACAGTAACGAGTAGTTTAAATGGCCCTGTAAACAACACTTTGGTTACGTTTACTTTAAACGATGAAACTATCGGTGCATTTGACCCTGTTACTGGCACCGCACTCACAAATAGCGATGGTATCGCGACCATAGAGCTAGCTACTTTAAATATAAAGGGTGCCGGCACTGTATCAGCAACGGTTGAGGGGTTAGAAGGTAACCCGCCTACTGTTGGTTTTAATATGGAAGGCGATGGTGGAGATGCGGAAAACGGCAACCTCTTAAGTTTATCACTCACAGACGGCAGTGGTACTGAGATTAATACTATTAGTCAGGATCAGCCTGGCACGATTAAGGCTACCTATACCAACGCGTCTAATGAGCCCATTATTAATGAGGTGATAACCTTTACGGCTTCTTTAGGTAAGTTGGCTCCTGAGTCGGGTACGGCGCTGACTAACGAAAGCGGTGTGGCTTCGATTGCGATTACTGCTGGTGATGTAGAAGGCGCTGCTAACATTACGGCTACAGTTGGTGATTTAAGTCAATCATTAGGCTTTACCACTAAAGGTGATGAGGTCACATCAAAACCCATTGATGCTTACGAGTTGACACTGACTGTGGTTGATTCGGCTAACGCTGAACTTAGGGAGATCTCTCATTTAGTTCCTGGACAAGTGGTTGCAACATTGACCAAAGATGGTCAGAACACCGCTTTTGAAAAAATCACTTTTGATGTTGCGGGTGAGGGTAATTTAAACCCATCATCAGGTTCAGCGTTAACTAATGCTAATGGTGATGCAACTGTAAACCTTATTACTGGCGCTATCGCTGGAGCGGGCACAGTAACTGCGTCTTTTACGTTAGAGCAAGATACTATTTCTACTGAATACAATTATAGCGTTGTTGGTGATGCGCCAGGTGGAGATGGCGAAGAAAACGCATTAAGTATTTCATTAATAAACAGCATTACAGGTAGCGTAACTAGCTCAATTAGTTCAGCGGAGCCTGGTCGAGTTAACGTTACCCTTACCGATAAAGACGGCGCACCAATTTCTGGGAAAGTCATCAGTTTTAGCAGTACTTTAGGGGCGTTTTTGCCTAGCAATGGTACTGCATTAACCGATGCGATAGGTAAAGCTTCTATCATACTTTCAGCAGGTAGTATTGAAGGTGCAGGCGAAGTTACTGCTGTTTATGGCGATGTTCAGTCAAAAGTTGGTTTTCAAACAGCGGGAGATGAAATTGATCCTGTAGAAGCAAGTCCTGAAATAGATTTTAATATTTATGACTGTAGCAATGCTGTTGGTTGGGATAAGGCATTAAAGAATTTTGAAGTTTGTACTGTTACTGACAATATCACTAACGATAATCCGGGGATTATCGGTGCAACGGTGACTCGTTCAGGTAGTACGCAACCGTTACAACAAATTTTAGTTTCTGCTGCGACAACGCTTGGCGCAATCAGTCCCGCATCGGGAACCGCGATTACTAATGCAAGTGGTAAAGCCGTTCTTGATCTTTATGCTAATGGTGATGTTGGAGCTGGTGAAGTTTCTCTAAAAGTACAAGAGATCACGAGTACCAAAGCGTTTGAGATAGGGCGGGTGGATATTAGCCTAACAATCAGTACCGAAGTTGGTAGTAATACTATTCCTGCTGGTGGCTCAACGATTGTAGAAGTGACGGTATTTAACCCTGATGGTAGTTTGTCAACAGGTCAGCCGTTCCAACTTGAATTTACATCTGAATGTGTTGCTGCAAACTCGGCATTTATTGACACACCTGTTGTAACAACGGCAGGCAAAGGCTTTGCGACATACAGAGCAGCGGGTTGTGAAGGTACGGATGCTATAACTGTTACTGCAGTTACCGGAGGCAGTAGTGTAACGGCTTCGACCAATGTTAACGTTGACTCGGTTTCTGTTGGCGCGATTCAATATCTTGCTGCAACGCCAAAGATTATTGCACTTCGTGGTACTGGCGGCATCGCTGGTGCCGGCTCAAGAAGTGAGACTTCTGTGGTTAGCTTTAAATTGTTAGATGAATCTAATCAAGCTGCGCCAAATGAACTTGTATGCTTTGAGTTGAGCACTGATGTCGGCGGAATGACATTAACCCCGTCTCCTTTAGCTGCTGATTACGCTAAGTGCAGCAATATGCCACAAGTGGGTGATCCTGAATATCCGGCAGATATTACTTTACCGAATAAGTATGCGGTAGGTTATACCAATGCTGCTGGTGAAGTTGCTGTTACAGTGCATGCGGGTGATATTCCTACCGCTGTAAAAGTATTTGCACTTTGGTCTGATAGCACGAGCAGTGGCCACAATGCGGTTATCTCAAATACTTCCGATGAACTCGCGGTAACGACAGGCATTGCCGATAACGATAGTTTTTCATTATCTACCAGTATCAGTAACCCAGAAGGTTGGAATTACGATAATGAGATCGTCACGGTAAATGTGTTAGCTGCAGATCATTTTAATAATTTGGTACCCGCAGGCACGACTATTACCTACAGAACGGAAGGCGGCGGAATCGATGCATCGTGTTCTACTGGCGTAAAGGATAACGGTGAGCCAAATGGCGCTTGCTCTGTAGAGTGGCGTAGTCAAGATCCGAGACCTTTTGAAACAACCGCTGTGGTTTGCCCTAATGGTGGCTATAGTGACGGCAGTGTTTCATCAACAGTGCCTCCATGTATGGGTAACGATTACGCGCTATTTGTAGACGGAACCAACTCGATTTTACCTGAGCCACGTCCTGGGCGTGCGACTATCACAGCATTGGCTATTGGTGAAGAAAGTTTTGTTGATTTAAATGGTAATGGTTTGTTTGATGACGGAGAGTACTTCCTAGATTTATCTGAAGCATTTACTGATCATAACGAAGATGGTCGCTATAGAAATAAGCCCCGCTTTGTTGGTGACACCGAGCTAGGTAGTGAGCCTGCAGGTTCTGTCAATGAAGAGTTTATTGATTACAACAGAGATCAAGTATTCAATGAGGGAGATGATAAATACACAGGGCTTTTATGTGCTTCAGGTGCTGAAGCCAGCTGTACCGATACCGGAACCGGTAACTTCCAAGCACAGTTGAATGTATTTAGAAATAATACAATCGTGATGTCTGGCAGTGTGCCTTATTTAAGACTGGTGAATATTAATAAAGCGACTAATGCAATTTCTCAGGTTGCGCCTATTGATTTGATTACAAATAATACTGAAACAGTGTACTTATTTGCTTCAGATTTAAATAATAACACTTTGCCTTACGGTACTACGATTACGGCTGGAACGGATAACGGCGAACTTACTGGCACAACGACTTATGAAGTGGGAAGCAACACAGCAATGAGACCAGCCGTGTATAGTTTTTCAGTAAGTAGAGAAGCGACGCCAAACCAAAAATCCACAGGTACTTTAGTGATTACCGTTAAAACACCAAAAGGTGAGCCTGTGTCAGTCGCTGTGACAGTAAATGATGCGGGGTAATAGTTAGTCGTTAATAATAGCTATCTAAAAAAACGGTTCCTTGCGGAACCGTTTTTATTTTGTATTAACTGCAGAGCAGCTGTACTAATTGGTATTACTTTTGGAACTGATACACACTGCCCAAATGCATAATTTGAGTGAGTTCATCTAACGCAGTACGTGATTCAATTAATAATTGCGGATCAGCTAAGTCCTCTACCAATAAACGGTCACGGTAGTGCTTATCTACCCATAGGTTTAAGCGATCAAATAACGCATCATTCATTAAGGTATGTTGGTTAACTGCTGCGACTTCATCTTGGTTCATCGCAACACGTAAACGTAAACAAGCTGGACCGCCACCATTTTGCATACTCTGTTTAACGTCAAAGTAAAGCACTTGCTTGATTGGCGTATCAAGTGTGACTAGTTCATTTAAGTATGCAAAAACCGCTGGATTTTCTTGGCAGTTTGTTGGCGCAATAATCGCCATTTCACCGCTTGGTAATGTAATTACCTGAGTGTTGAATAGGTAACTTTTAACTGCGTCTTGAATAGCAACTTTAGCCGTGGGTACTTCGATAAAATGCAGTGCAGAATCACCAAATTTATTTTTTATTTCAGTGAGTTTAGCTTGAGTATTTAAGAAGGCTTGTTCGTGATAAAACAGCACATTTTGGTTACCAACAGCGATAACATCGTTGTGGAATACACCTTGATCAATCACATCTGGATTTTGCTGAATATAAACAGTGCCTTCATCATCAAGTTGATGAAGGCGAGCAACCGCTTGTGAGGCTTCTAATGTTTGCCTTGCTGGAAACTTTTGTGGGCGTGGTGCAGTTGGGTTCGTTGCTTCTTGACCATAGACAAATAGTTCAACACCGGCGTGGCCGTATTCGCTACATAGACGAGTATGGTTAGCTGCGCCCTCATCACCAAAACTTGCATGCTCTGGTAAATGTTGGTGATGTTTGAAATAACGGCTATCGTTAAATGTAGCCTGTAGGATATTTCCTGTTGTAATAGGCTCGATGCTGCGGTGTAGCTTGTCGACTAGGTTTGCTGGAGTAAAGTGTACCTTGCCATCATGAGTATCAGCACTTGGAGAAACGGTTGCGGCATTGGCAGTCCACATACTTGATGCGCTGCAACACGCACGCAATAGAGCGGGCGCTTCTTTGGCTGCTTTATTGAGGATTTCGCTATCTGTGCCAGAAAAGCCCATGCGGCGTAATGAATGAAGGTCTGGGCGCTCTTGCGGTGCTAACATACCTTGCACTAAACCTAGATCAGCAAGTGCTTTCGCTTTTTTTAGACCTTGCTTTGCTGCATCTTTAGGGCTTGAGGTTGCTGCAGCGTTATTTAATGAGGCGACGTTGCCAAATGATAAACCGGCATAATTGTGGGTTGGCCCAACGAGTCCGTCAAAATTAGCTTCAAAATGCTTCATTGTTGTTTTCCTTAAGGGTATCTCAGGTTGTTATATCTTTTCTGAGTTGTAATTATTGTGGTCAGTATACTTAAGAGTGTGCCCCACACAAGCGAGCCTTATTTAGGAAAAACACAGTATTTGCATCGAAATGCACAACTAATACTTGCTTGATGACTAATAATGAAATATTAGTTTTTAAATAAGCACTATTTTTTTTCACATTTATTTCAAAAATGGTTAAAAATTGGTACTCCAGTACAAATAAAAGAGGGATTAGCTTGAAACTCTGTACACAACCCTCTATATATGGAGCCAATTTTCCGATTTTTGAGACTCGTTGGCGCAAATTAATCTATGGGTAAATCGCTAGTAATCGTCGAATCACCGGCCAAAGCCAAGACTATTAATAAATATCTAGGCAAAGATTTCATCGTTAAGTCGAGTGTAGGTCACATCCGTGACTTACCTACTTCTTCGAGCACTGAAGCTAAAGTTGTTAGTAAAACAGCGGCTGAAGTAAAGAAGATGTCTCCAGAAGAGAAGGCTGAATATAAGAGCTTAAAAGCAAAGCAAGCGCTGGTTGCGCGTATGGGGGTTGACCCTGAAAAAGGCTGGAAAGCTAAATATCAAACCTTACCTGGCAAAGAAAAGGTGGTTAAAGAACTTCAAACTCTGGCAGCAAATGCTGACCATATCTATCTCGCAACCGATTTGGATAGAGAGGGAGAAGCGATTGCTTGGCATCTACAACAAGTGATTGGTGGTGATGAGTCTCGCTATCAACGTGTTGTATTTAACGAGATCACTAAATCTGCGATTCAAGATGCCTTTAGTCAGCCATCAGTTCTTGATACCAATATGGTTAATGCTCAACAAGCACGTCGTTTCTTAGACCGTGTTGTGGGCTTTATGGCTTCGCCATTACTGTGGAAGAAAGTTGCCCGCGGCTTATCTGCAGGACGTGTGCAGTCAGTTGCTGTAAGACTAGTGGTTGAGCGTGAAAGTGAAATTAAAGCGTTTGTGCCTGAAGAGTTTTGGGATGTACATGCCGAGCTAAATACTCTGACTGAAGATTTACTTAAGATGCAAGTTGTTAAGCATCAGGGTAAAACCTTTAGCCCGGTCAATGAAGCGCAAGCACAGGCTGCGGTTACCCAATTATCTCAATCTAGCTTTGTGGTCGCAGCTCGCGAAGATAGAGCGACATCGAGTAAGCCATCTGCGCCGTATATCACCTCAACACTGCAACAGGCGGCAAGTACTCGCTTGGGCTTTGGTGTGAAAAAGACCATGATGATGGCACAGCGCTTGTACGAAGCGGGTCATATTACTTATATGCGTACCGACTCGACTAACTTAAGCCAAGAAGCATTAGATAGTGTGCGCGAGATGATTGGCAACGAGTACGGTGATAAGTATTTACCAGAGTCGCCAATTCGTTACGGTAGCAAGGAGGGCGCACAAGAGGCTCACGAAGCGATTCGTCCTTCGAATGTAAAAGTCAGTGCAGCGTCGCTTTCAGACATGGAGCGAGACGCTCAGCGCTTATACGAGCTTATTTGGCGTCAGTTTGTAGCCTGTCAGATGACACCGGCTAAATATGATGCGACTCGTCTAACCGTTAAAGCGGGTGATTATGAGTTAAAAGCCTCGGGTCGCACATTACGTTTTGATGGTTGGACTCGAGTTCAGACCGCCGTTAAAAAGAAAAACGAAGAAGATAATACTTTACCTTATGTAGCTGAAGGTGATGTCGTTACGCTGAAAGAGTTGCAACCAAAGCAGCACTTTACTAAGCCGCCAGCCCGTTACAGCGAAGCTTCATTGGTTAAGGAATTAGAAAAACGTGGTATTGGTCGTCCTTCGACATATGCAACGATTATCTCAACCATTCAAGACCGTGGTTACGTTAAAGTTGATAACCGTCGTTTCTTCGCCGAGAAAATGGGTGAGATCGTCAGTGACAGCTTAGTCGGTAGTTTTGAAGATTTAATGAGCTATGACTTCACCGCGAGTATGGAGCAAACATTAGACGATGTTGCTCACGGCAAGCTTGATTGGAAAAAAGTGCTTGATGGTTTCTATAAAGATTTCACCAAGCAATTAGAAGTGGCTGAGTTACCACCAGAAGAGGGCGGTATGCGTCCAAACGAAATGGTGATAACAGATGACATCAAGTGTCCAACTTGTGGTCGCCCTATGGGGATCCGTACTGGTACGACAGGTGTATTCTTAGGTTGTTCTGGTTACGCGTTACCACCAAAAGAACGTTGTAAGACCACACTCAACTTAACGCCAGGCGAAGAAGCGGTTAGTAGTGGTGAGGATGCTGAAACAGAAGCACTGCGCGCTAAACATCGTTGTGGTATTTGTGGCACAGCCATGGATAGTTACTTAATCGATGAAACTCGCAAGCTGCATGTATGTGGTAATAACCCAACATGTAATGGTTATGAAGTTGAAGCTGGCCAGTTTAAGATCAAAGGCTATGAAGGCCCACTGATTGAGTGTGATCGCTGTGGCAGTGACATGGAGCTTAAAAACGGTCGCTTTGGTAAGTACTTTGGTTGTACTAGCGAAGACTGTAAGAATACGCGTAAGCTACTTAAGAGTGGTGAAGTTGCGCCGCCAAAAGAAGATCCAATCCACCTACCAGAGCTTAAATGTACTAAGTCTGATGCGTATTTTGTGTTACGTGACGGTGCCGCGGGGATTTTCCTTGCAGCAAGCACGTTCCCTAAATCACGTGAAACTCGCGCACCTTTAGTTGAAGAGCTGGTTAAATACCGCGAACTACTGTGGCCGAAATATCAGTATCTAGCTGATGCACCCGTTGCAGATGAAGATGGTAATTTATCATTTGTACGTTTTAGCCGTAAGACTAAAGAGCAATATGTTGCGACTGGCTGGACATCAAAGTACATTGATGGCAAGTGGGTGACTGAGGCTAAAGCGAAAGCCAAACCTAAAGCTAAGCCTAAGGCAAAAGCCAAGCCTAAAACTAAAAAAGCAGAGTAACTTTCTGAGACAATAAAAAAGCCCCGATAATTCGGGGCTTTTTATTGCCTGTTGAAACTAGGGCAGAGAAGCAACAGCCGAAAAGGCTTTGGCTGGGGCAATGGATGAAAGACTAAAAATAAATGACTAAGGTATTACCACTTTCTTTTTGGCTGGAATAATACATCGATATCATCATCTTCACTTTTGCTTTTGACGATAGTCGGTTGAGCACTTTTTTGCGCGCCGCTGACTTCTTCTAACATTGCTTTCGCTTCTTCAACTTTGCGAGCAATAAAAGGGTCATTTGGCGTTTGTGATTTAATCGTGTGTAAAGTCCCAAGGGCTTTAGTGATCATCTGTTTGGCTGAGCCATACTGCTTCATAAAGCAAGCTGCACGGCCTCGAGCTAACATGGAATCGACATTGATGCGTAATTGTAAGCTATCGATGCGTAACTCTTCCTCACTGAAAACAGTAGGATCAACTTTGCCTTTGTTATGCTCAGCACGCAAAATGGCTTTCATTTTCTTCAAGGTTTGCACTAATGTCAGGATCTGCCTGTCATTGTCTGGTAACCGAAATTGTTCAACTGGTGGTGCTGATTTAGGACTTGATTGCAGGCTTTGGATCTGTGCCTGTATATCAATAAGACGGCGTTGATAGTCGTTGCTTTGTTGTGCAGCGAGTGGCAATGCACCAGTTAGTGCTTCTTCAACTCGTTTATAAAGGATTAATACTATGTTAGACGAGCTAGGGATAAGTCCTGTGTTAGATAACACTTCTTCTGTTTCATCGATAATAGCTCTGAAACGTGCAAGTTCGGTCCGTCTTTCGGCTTCAACGCGGGCTTTTTGTTGTTGAATGATGCTGATCCCGATAACAAGGAGCAATAACACGCCAATCAAAACCAAGACTGAAATAAATATCATAGCAGGACCAATAATTTTACAATTCGGTCAATGCTACTATAAATCAACACTATAGGGTAGTAATCTTCATCATGGTTTATCGATAAGTGTTTCTTAGAGATTGACTAATGTGCTATATTCCATTTGATATAATTTATTCGCTATACTATAACGAATAATTATACTTAAATGCGTTATTACTTATTTATTAGACAGGTCATAAACCTGCTACAAGGAAGGATAATCGATGAAGTTGCAGCAACTTAGATACATAGCAGAGGTGGTTAATCACAATCTCAATGTTTCCGCGACTGCGGAAAATTTGTATACGTCCCAGCCTGGTATAAGTAAGCAAGTACGTATGCTTGAGGATGAGCTTGGGATCCAAATATTTGGTCGTAGCGGTAAACACCTTACTCATGTCACGCCAGCTGGTCAGCAGGTCATTAATATCGCGAACGATATTCTTGGTAAAGTAGAAAGCATTAAAAAAGTTGCTGAAGAATACACCAAGCCTGATCAAGGTGAATTGAACATTGCGACCACAGATACCCAAGCGCGTTATGCGTTGCCACACATTATTCAAGGTTTTATTGACCGTTACCCTAAAGTAAATCTTCATATGCACCAAGGTACGCCATCACAGATCAGTGAGTTAGCGGCCCGAGGCGATGCTGATTTTGCCATTGCAACAGAGGCGATGCATTTATATAGCGACTTGATTATGCTGCCATGCTATCACTGGAATCGATCTATTGTGGTTACTCGTGATCACCCATTAGCCGCTAGAAGTAATATCAGTATCGAAGATTTAGCGCGTTTTCCATTAGTCACATATGTGTTTGGTTTTGATCGCGCCTCTGAAATTGAAAAGTCATTTAATCGTGCTGGACTTGAGCCGAGAGTCGTATTTAGTGCTACGAGTGCCGATGTATTGAAAACCTATGTCAGATTAGGCTTAGGTGTTGGTGTGATTGCCTCTATGGCAATTGATGAACATATGGACAAAGATTTGGTGGCAATTGATGCAAGCCACTTATTTGGTCATAGCACGACTAAAATTGGCTTTAGAAAAGGTAATTTCTTACGTACATATATGTATGACTTTATCGAACACTTTGCCCCGCATTTAACCCGCACAGTGGTTGAGCAAGCCGTTGCTCTGCGTGATGCTCAGCAGATCGAAGCCATGTTTAAAGATATTGAGCTGCCAGTTCGCTAGTAAATATGAATAATAAAATAAATAAAAACCTCGCTTAGCGAGGTTTTTTAGTTTTAGGATTATTTAACATTCAACAATATTAACCGCTAAGCCGCCTTTGGCCGTTTCTTTATATTTACTGCGCATATCTTTACCGGTATCCATCATGGTTTTGATCACTTTATCCAGTGATACTTTGTGGTTACCATCACCACGCATGGCCATACGAGAAGCATTGATTGCTTTTACAGCTCCCATAGCATTTCGCTCAATGCATGGCACTTGCACAAGGCCACCAACGGGGTCGCAAGTTAACCCTAGGTTGTGCTCCATACCAATTTCAGCAGCGTTCTCTACATGTTCAACTGTACCGCCCATAATTTCAGTTAACGCAGCAGCTGCCATTGAACATGCAACTCCCACTTCACCTTGGCAACCGACCTCTGCGCCAGAAATAGATGCATTCTTTTTATATAGAATACCGATAGCCGCTGCAGTAAGTAGATAGCGACAACAAATATCTTTATCCACCTCTTGGACAAACATATCGTAATAACATAACACTGCCGGGATAATGCCTGCTGCACCATTAGTTGGTGCTGTTACTACGCGGTCTCCTGCAGCATTTTGTTCATTAACCGATAGGGCAAACAGATCGACCCAGTCCATTGCAGTTAATGGATCGACACAGTTTTTGCCTTCGGCTTTTAAGCGACGATATAGAGAAGGTGCGCGGCGTCTTAGTTTTAGTCCACCAGGCAACATACCTTCTTTCAAATAACCGCGCTCAACGCAGTTTTTCATGGTTTGCCAAATATGCCAAAGTTGATCTTCAATTTCGTCATTAGTCGCGATGCTAAGCTCATTAGCCATCATTAATGATGAAATACTAAAGCCATTTTCGGTGCATAGCTCAAGCAACTGTTGTGCTGAGTTAAAGTCGTAAGGCGCTGCTTTGATTGGTGTGGCTGGCGAAGCATCTTGGGCGAGAATTTCATCTTCATCAAGAATAAAGCCGCCACCTACTGAGTAGTATGTACGTTCATAAATGCATGTGCCCTCTTTGTATGCGTAAAGGGTCATCGCATTCGCGTGAGCTGGTAAGCTTTTACGTCTGTGGTAGGTAATGCCATTGGCTCGAGTAAAGCGCACTTTTCGGCCACAGGCTAATAGTAGGCTTTCGCTGTCGCTAACTTGCTGTAAAATTTCATCGATGCTATCAGTATCAACGAGATCAGGCGCTTCACCCATAAGGCCTAAAATAACCGCTTTGCCTGTCCCGTGACCTTTGCCTGTTTGACCTAAGGAGCCAAACAGTTCAGAGCGCAACTCATCTATTTGCTCTAGGTGTCCAAGTGTTTGAAGCTGCTCAATAAATATGTTGCCAGCCTTCATTGGGCCAACAGTGTGAGAACTTGACGGCCCAATGCCGATTTTGAACATGTCGAATACACTAATCATGTTAAACCTTTATCGTTCTAATCGTTATAATTATAACCAACTTTACTAAGAGACTACTGAATGGAGGAATGCCGCTATTCTTGGTATATTTCAGCTATTCAGTATATAAAAACATTGTTTAAAGCTAATCTTAGTTGCTTGAATCATTGGTGCAAAAAAGTATCCCATACTTTTAACGCTTCTCCAGCATTAGTTTTTTTGTATGCAATTTGAATGTATTAGTTAAACTAATTGTTGGAGCGTTGTTTTTAACTTGTGTTTTTCAAAATGCTAATGTGGAATAATTTAGTATTAACATAGGGTTAATCACTATTTTTGATTGTATTTTTGCTGATGTTTTATTTTGTGTTAGGTAAGCTAGATTTTATCTCGATAAAAATTTTGAGGGTTTTATGAGTTATTTGATGTTAGATATCGAGTCCACCACGCTAGATCAAAAAGAATCAGCGCAGTTAACTCACCCTATGATCGGCGGCCTTATTTTATTTAGCCGCAATTATGCTAATCGTGAACAGTTGATTGAATTGATCAAGTCAATCCGAGCGATTAGGCCTGATATTTTGATTGCGGTTGATCATGAGGGCGGCCGCGTACAACGTTTTCGTGAAGGTTTTACTGTACTGCCTGCAATGGGCGACATTTTACCTGCGGCTAAAGGTGATATCGCGTTAGCTAAGACTTGGGCAACAGAGCTTGGCTACCTTATGGCAATTGAGTTACTTGCAGTCGATATCGATCTTAGTTTTGCGCCTGTTTTAGACTTAAATGGTATTAGTCAGGTGATTGGTACCAGAAGCTTTAGTGACCAAAAAGAGCAGGTGATTGAACTGGCGAGCGCGTTTATTGACGGCATGGAGCAAGCCGGAATGTGTGCGGTTGGCAAACATTTTCCCGGTCATGGCAGCGTTGCTGCTGATTCGCATATTGCTAAACCAGTCGATGAGCGAACCAAAGATGAAATCTTTGCTAACGACATGCAACCTTTTGCAAATTTAATCGCTAAACACCGCTTACAAGGGATCATGCCAGCCCATGTGATCTATCCTAAGGTTGATAGCCAACCAGCAGGTTTTTCACCATTTTGGTTGCAACAGGTATTACGTCAACAGTTGTCATTTAATGGGGTAATATTTTCAGACGACCTTGGTATGAAAGGTGCAGCGGTCGCGGGCGGTTATACTGCACGGGCGCAGGCAGCGTTAGATGCAGGCTGCAATATGATTTTAGTGTGCAATGATAGTGCTGGCGCTACTGAGGTGCTAAATGGGGTTAACTGGCCAACGGATGATAAAGGCTTAAGTGCAAGCGTGCTTAAACCGGATCCTCGTAAAGTTGCGCTAGCATTAGAGGATAATGAGCGTTGGCAGCGAGCTCAAGCAATTGCTGAAAGTTTGATTTAGCGCAATATATAACTGGGTTGGCCTTGCTAGGTTGGCTTTATATTAGTTTTATACTTGGTATTTGGGGGCGATATGATCCTTTACCTACATGGGTTTGATGCAACAAGTCCAGGCAATCATGAGAAAATGCGTCAGCTGCAATTTATCGATGATGATGTGCGTCTGGTGAGTTATAGCACTTTGCATCCGAAAAATGACATGCAGTATTTACTCAATGAAGTGAATAAACAAATTGCTTTATCTGATGATCCGGCGCCGTTAATTTTAGGCGTTGGCCTTGGTGGTTATTGGGCCGAACGTATCGGTTTTTTGAATGGAATTAAATCGGTTCTGATTAATCCTAATTTAGCCCCACAAGATAATATGGTTGGCAAAATTGACAGGCCTGAAGAGTATGCCGATATTGCTAATAAGTGTGTTAAAGGCTTTCGTGATAAAAATACGGCTAAGTCGCTGTGTATCTTAGCGCGCAACGATACGGTGACTGATAATTTAGCGACAGAGGCGTTGCTTAAAGACTTTTATCGTATTGAGTGGGATGAAGAGCAACAGCACAAATTTGCTTCTTTAGCGGCTCATTTACAGCTGATTAAGACATTTAAACAGAGCTAATTGAGCACTTTATTACAAAACCACCATTGGCAGATAAGCGATTGGTGGTTTTTTTGTACCTCACTCCGATAGGTATTATGCTAATACTAATCAGTATAAAGAGTTAGTCGTTATTTTTATTTGCTTACTTACTGTGTTGAATGAGTTTGGCAAAACTTGCTCTGAGCTATAACGATTAATACAAGCTAAACGCCGACAGACTACGGGAATACGTTATGAAACGTGTTGTTATTAAAGTGAAGGGCAAAGTACAAGGTGTTTCGTACCGCCAACATACGCTAAAACAAGCAACCGCGCTTGGATTGACAGGGTTTGTAAGTAATCTTAGTGATGGTTCGGTACAGATTTTAGCCCAAGGCGGTGAGCCAGCAGTAGATAGGCTGATTAACTGGTGTTATATCGGATCGCCAGCCTCAAACGTTGACGATGTATTTGTCGATGAAGACGAGGCAGATGAAATCTACCTCGATTTTTCGATTATCCAGCTTTAATAGTTTATTGGCGCACTCGCTGCTGTGTCGGCTTCAGGCATTGGCTCTGTGGCCTTGGCGCTAGGATGTTGCATTTTTCTGATCTGAATAATCATCCCCATTTTTGGATGATCAAAATAGTGTACTTCATCACTACGTACACGGCGGTTTTGAGTCATAGGGATCGAATATAAGAATGGGCTGGTCACTTGCTGTGAGTTGTCTCCCGCCGTATTGCCATTGGCACGCAAATCACTACTTGCAAGAGTTACCGTTTTACTGCCTGCTTCACGCAACCTAAAATCGGTTTCAATAAACAGATAGTGCTGCAAATAGATATTAATTGTCCCGTCAAACTTCCAAACTGGTTGTTGATTGTCATCAGTAAATTGCGGGCCAAAAAAATCAAAATTGGTGAACTCTGAGCTATTGCTGTTTGCTTCTATAGGCTGACCGTTAAATTGGAACTCTTCTGAATAGTCATGGCCAGAAAATAGCTTAACCGGAATCGCACGGTTACGAGGTAACATCGATTGTTGCCAAGTCATGTGTAATAGGCTAGTGGTGCCTTTTTCACGGGATATAGTGGCAATAATGTCTTTAAATTGACTCTGACTTTCTGCTAATAGCACAGCTCCGTCACCTAAATGCGCAACCGCCGGGCTAGGTGCAGAAATCTGCATCGGCACATCGGCCATGGCTTTATGTTTTGCACTGGTCATCTGCTCATTACAACTAATGCTATCTGTTGCCCAATCTGTAGAAGTACAGCCATTAAGCCCCATGTTTAGTGCCGTCAGATCGGTACTGATTAGCGGGGTAATAAAGTCAACCGTTTTGCGCTTAGATGGTGTGGCTGCGTCAGTTGGCCACTGCTCAGTTGTAGGCACATCGCGCTCGAAGATATAGACTTCGACCTCAAACCAGCGCTCTTCTGCTGCAGATAAACTTGCGCTAAGGCCTGATAAAAGGCTTATCGCTAATGCTGCGCTGAGTTTGTTTTTAGATAGTCTTAACACGGTTATTCTCCAAGACGATGTTGCAATAACTGTTCAATTAACAGTTTAAGTAAAGCGAGCCTGTCTTTCGCAGATTCAGACGGCATTGCAAATTTTAGCTTATTTGGCCCATCCATTCGATATACTTGGGGCTGAGTTTGCAACAAGCCGATGATAAAGGTTGGGTCAACTTTATTACTTTCACCAAACTCTATACTACCACCTTTAGCATGCATTTCGATTTTTCTTAAGCCTAACTGAGTGGCTAGATGCTTATAAAGTGTCATCTCCATCAAGTTTTTAGTGGCATCAGGCAGCATACCAAAGCGGTCGATTAACTCGACTTTGAGTTCATCAATCGCTTTTGCGGTTTCACAGTTGGCAATGCGTTTATACAGTGACAAGCGCATATTTACATCAGCGACATAGTCTTCAGGTAACAGCGCTGGGATCCTGAGTTCAATTTCACATTGATGACGCAACATCTGATTTAACGATGGCTCTTTACCTTGCTTGAGCGATTTGACTGCATCTTCAAGCATCTCCATATACAAGGTGAAGCCAATTTTAGAGATATGGCCGCTTTGCTCATCACCGAGTAGCTCACCGGCACCGCGGATCTCTAGATCTTGAGTTGCGAGCATAAAGCCTGCACCGAGATCTTCTAATGCACCAATGGCTTCGAGGCGTTTACGGGCATCCTTGGTCATACGTTTAGGATGCGGCGTTAATAAGTAAGCGTAGGCTTGATGATGTGAACGACCAACACGGCCACGTAATTGGTGTAACTGTGCCAAACCAAAGTTATCGGCACGCTCAATGACAATCGTGTTAGCCGACGGTACATCAATACCTGTTTCAATAATGGTGGTACACACAAGTACGTTAAAGCGCTGGTGATAAAAATCAGACATCACCTTTTCAAGCTCACGCTCGCGCATCTGGCCGTGGGCGGTGACAACGCGTGCTTCAGGTAAAAGTTCACGAATTTCATCGGCACGCTTTTCAATGCTTTCAACGCTATTATGCAGGAAGTAAACTTGACCGCCTCGGAGAATTTCACGCAGTAATGCTTCCCGAATGGTGGCTTCGTCATACTCTCGAACAAAGGTCTTTACTGCCAGGCGTTTAGCCGGTGGGGTCGCGATAATTGATAAATCGCGCATGCCAGACATTGCCATATTAAGCGTGCGTGGGATCGGCGTTGCGGTTAAGGTCAAAATGTCGACATTGGCTCTTAATGCTTTAATTTTTTCTTTTTGCCTGACACCAAAGCGATGCTCTTCATCGATGATCAGTAAACCTAAGTTTTCAAATTTAGCTTCAGACTGCAGCAGTTTATGGGTGCCGATCACAATATCGACTTTGCCATCAAGCAAGTCTTGCATCACTTGAGTTTGTTCTTTGGCGGTTTTAAAGCGCGACATCACCTCAATTTTAAACGGCCAATCAGCAAAGCGGTCTTTAAAGTTCTCATAGTGCTGCTGAGCAAGTAGGGTGGTTGGCACCAAAATCGCGACTTGACGGCCGTCATTTACCGCCACAAAAGCGGCGCGCATGGCAACTTCGGTTTTACCAAAGCCAACATCACCACACACCAATCTGTCCATGGCGGTAGGTGAGCGCATATCTTCAAGAACAGCTTCAATTGCGGTCTCTTGGTCAACGGTTTCTTCATAAGGGAAGCTGTTGGCAAATTGCGCATATTCTTCTTGGTCGATACGGCAAGCTTCGCCCGGGCGTGCTTGTCTACGTGCGTAAACATCGAGTAGCTCTGCCGCGACATCGCGGATTTTTTCAACGGCCTTTTTCTTGGCTTTAGCCCAGCTTTCATTACCCAGTTTATTCAGTGTTGCTTCTTCATCAGGGCCAACACTGTAGCGGCTAATTAAATGTAGTGAAGCTACAGGGACGTATAGCTTATCGCCACCTGAGTACTCTAATACTAAGTATTCGGCAACTAAGCCGCCGGTATCGAGTGTTTCTAAACCTTGATAACGGGCTACACCATGGTCAAGGTGCACGATTGGTTGGCCAACTTTGAGCTCTGCGAGGTTTTTAACCAATGCATCTGAGCTAATTTGGCGTTGCTTGTCGCGGCGACGGCGCTGAGAAATACGCTGACCGAAAAGTTCTGTTTCACAAATTAAACTGAACTTAGCGCCGGTTTTTTTCTCGATAATACAGCCTTGAGCTAAAGGCGACACAATCAAGCCAAGCTTGGCTTTACTCGCCACAAATTCATCGAGGTGTGTAAATAGCTTAGGTTTTAAGTTTATTTTGCTTAATAGCTCAAGCAGTGCTTCACGGCGACCTTCAGACTCCGCACTGAATAGCATTCTATCGCCATCAGCGGCGTATTTTTCCAGTTCAGCCAAAGGCTGTTTAAGCTTGTGATTGGCACTAATGTCTGGAAGTTTACTGACTTTAGCCTCAATTGCCGTGCCAGTGTAACCTATATGCTTAAGGCCAAAACGGGGCAGGGCCTTAAACTGTGAGAAGATCTGTTCAGTGAGTAAATACAGCTCTTTAGGTGTCAGCAGTGGTCTTAGTGGATCAACTCGTCTGTCTTCATAACGGGCTTCTACCTCATTGAGGTGCGACTGGGTTGCCGCTTCAATATCACCGATAGTGACCAGCTGAGTACCATTAGGTAAATAATCAAACAGGGTGGCTGTTTCATCAAAAAACAGCGGTAAATAGTTTTCTATGCCGGCGGGCATGGTCTTTTTGCTGACCATTTGGTAAATCGAGCCCGGCTCTTTAACTAATACTTCAAAGCGGCGACGATATCTTTGTCTGAAGCCTTCAATGGCTGCATCGTCGGTCGGAAACTCTTTCGCCGGTAATAGGCGAATGGCATTTATCTCTTTGCTAGAGCGCTGAGTTTCAGGATCGAAATGGCGGATAGTTTCCACTTCATCATCGAATAGCTCGATTCGAAACGGCTGACTTGAGCCCATTGGGAAGATATCAATAATTGAGCCACGTACGGCGAACTCGCCATGTTCGTATACTTGTTCAACCACATGATAACCGGTGTTGATCAACTGTTCGCGGACATCGAGAAGGCGATATTTATCGCCTTTTTCTAACATCAACACATTTCCTGTTAAAAAGGATTGCGGCGGCAGGCGTACCATTAAGGTGGTGATAGGAACAATGACGACTGCTTGCTCTGCTTGTGGGATCCGCGACAAGGCCTCAAGACGTTGAGAGACGAGATCTTGATGGGGCGAAAAGCTGTCGTAGGGTAAGGTTTCTCGGTCTGGGAAAAGCCAAATCGATATTGACTGCTCACTAAGCAAATAATTGAGTTCGGTTTCAAGCGCGATTGCCGTTGGCGTATCAGCGGTAACAACTAAGGTAACGTCCTTATGTTGTTTGGCAATATTAGCGATGGTCAGCGCTTGATCAGCGCCACCGAGTGTACACAGCGTTTGCGCGAGTTTTGCGCTTTTGACCGCTGGTGGAGTCAATACAGAAAAAGCATTCATTAAGGCGAGGAAACAGGTCCATTAGCAGTAAAGTTGCTAAGTATTGTAGAGGCTTGTCTCCACTCATGCCAGTGAAAATTGGTTTTGTATTAGCGCGCTAACTGACGTAATTTTAGTTGTTTCTGTTGCAAGCTTAAGCTGGCTTTTACGAGTTGCTCAACATCGCTCTCTTGGATCACAGTAAAACTAAACTCACAGGCATAGTGTGCAACGGTATGATCGCTGTCATTGGGCGTTGAGATTAACTTGGATTGCGCTTGTTCTAACAGTCTGCAGCTTTGTACCTTTGCAATAGATAATAATGCAACCAGTTCCTCTTTTATGTGTAAGGTCGCTTTAAATTCAAGCCCAAGTTCAAATGGTTCGGTACTGACAATCGTAAAGCCACTGCCACCAAAGTGGGTTGCAGCATATTTATCGCCTTCATATTGTTCTTGTGCCATTACATGTTGCAGCACCATGTCGATTTTGCGTGACTGCAATTTGAGAAACTCCACCACGGTTTTGGCCTCATCATCGAGATGGCGAAGTTGCAACAAACAATCAGATTCCAGTGCTTTTACATCACTGATAAGTTGCAAGCCGCTTGGTAGCATGGCACTGAGTAATTCGGCAGATGGTGGCGAGTTAGTGCTATCCCAAGGACTCAAATAGACATCAAATGGATGATTAATACTAAAATAGGCGCTAGAGTCGGTTAACAAGGGAGTTGCCTCTTGTTTTTAGGGGGCTAATACCCCTATTATCGTGCGCATCTTTATGATTTAGCAAGACTCGAGGCAAAATGTCTTGGTTTGAATTAAGCGATTGCAGCAAGCCTGCACAAATTATCTATGCAGCGTCATAAGCCTCATTAACCCAAGGGCGTCGCGTTTTTTACTCGGTATGAGTTTGCTATCAGTCGATTTTATTTGGATTTATTAATGAATTTTTCATTATCGTTTTATATAGGTTACCGTTATTGGCGTGCGCGCAAAGCGAATGCGTTTGCCTCGTTTATTACTATCTTTGCGGTGTCAGGTATTTTGCTCGGGGTTGCTGCATTAATTGTGGTGAGTTCGGTGATGAATGGACTTGAAGGCCAATTAAAACAACGGATCTTAGGTGCTGTGCCGCAATTAACCGTACATTCTCAAACGCCCATCGAGAATTGGCAGCAGCAAGCGTTAAAGTTAACCGAGTTGCCGGGTGTCGTAGGAGCAACAGCAAGTGTTGCTACCCAAGCAATGCTGCAATCACCATCCAACATCGGTGCTGCGCAAGTGTACGGTGTTTATCCTGAGCAGGAAAAGGCGTTATTGAGTGCGACACGTAACGTTTACTCAGGTGATTTTGACGATTTAGAGTCTGGAAAATATCGCATTATTTTAGGCGCAGAATTAGCCAGAATGCTGGATGTCGCCCCCGGCGATAAAGTTCGTGTCTTAAGTGGTGATGGGGTGGTGTATACGCCACTTGGACCGGTTCCGAGCCAGCGCAAGTTCACTGTTGTCGGCGTTTTTGAGATGGGTTCACAAGTTGATGCAACATTGGCTTACGTACATCATGATGACGCTCAAAGGCTAATGCGGCAAACCGCGGGACAAGTTAAAGAGTTGCGCCTTTATTTTGATGATCCTTTTAATGCAGCAGCGATAGCGCCGCAGGTTATTAAACAATTTTCGCAAGCGGTTACCACAACCGATTGGCGTGATACTTATGGCCATCTGTTTGGCGCGGTAAAAATGGAAAAGAACATGATGTCGTTAATGCTCAGCCTTATTATCGCGGTTGCAGCGTTCAATATTGTATCGGCACTGGTCATGATGGTGGTGGATAAGACTACTGATGTAGCTGTATTGAAAACTCAAGGTTTAACGACTGCCAATGTGATGGGAATTTTCCTTATTCAAGGTTCATTAAATGCCATTATTGGTTTGTTGTCAGGTTTGGCTGTTGGTGTGTTGTTAACCCTTAACCTCAACAGTATTACTCACGCCCTTGGGATCTCTATTTTAGGAGCTGGGCAGAACTTGCCGGTGCAGTTGCAGTTCAGTCAATTGACTTGGATTGTTGTTGGAACATTGGCAATCACACTTATTGCCACGATTTACCCTGCAATACGTGCGGCTAATGTGCAACCGGCAACAGCATTGAGATACGAATAAGCTCAGTTTTGCATTGTGCTGATATAAATCAACCAAGATTAATCCTTAGGGATTAAGTTGATCATGATAAAAGATATGAATAGCGAGTTAATAATGAACCAAGAGTTATTGCTACATGTAAGCAAGGTGAGTAAGCGTTATCAAGAAGGTAGTGTCGATACCCAAGTTTTACACGATGTTGATCTACAAGTGTTTAAAGGTGAACAGCTTGCGATAGTAGGTAGCTCTGGTTCTGGCAAAAGTACCTTACTGCATATTATGGGGACACTGGATAGCCCTAGTAGCGGCAGTGTAACTATGTTAGGTGAAGATCTCTATAAGCTATCAAGCGCACGCCAAGCGCAGATCCGCAACGAGAACTTAGGTTTTATTTATCAGTTTCATCACTTGTTGCCTGAGTTTACCGCACTTGAAAACGTATCAATGCCGGCATTAATTCAAGGCCAAAGCCGTAAACAGGTGGAAGCTAAAGCGAGTGCGTTACTTCAGCGAGTAGGGCTAAGCCATAGGTTAAAACATACTCCAGCCGAAATGTCTGGTGGTGAGCGTCAGCGTGTGGCTATTGCCAGAGCCTTGATTAATGATCCTAAGTTAGTGCTGGCAGATGAGCCTACCGGTAATCTTGACGCTAAAAGCGGTGAGGCGGTGTATCAGTTAATTACTGAGCTTGCTGCGCAATTAGGCACAGCGTTTGTCGTGGTAACTCATGACCAAAAGTTAGCTGCACGTATGGACAGACAACTACACATGAAAGATGGCCGCTTGGTAACACAGCAGGAACTCACGGCATGAGAAGTTTGTTAGCGATGTGGGTGGGGTGGCGTTTTTATTTGGCGCGCCAATCTAACCGGTTTATCAATTTCATCTCATTTGCTTCAACAGCGGGTATTGCGCTGGGGGTTGCTGTTCTCATCGTGGTGTTATCGGCGATGAATGGCTTTGAAAAAGAGCTAGAACAACGTTTATTAGGCGTGGTATCCCATGGGGAGTTAATTGGTGTAAATGAGCCGATTCATGATTGGCAAAATATCGTCAATGATGCCAAGCAGATCCCAGGTATTGTAGGTGCCGCCCCTTTTGTGCGTATGCAAGGATTAGTACAAAAGGTAGGCGGTTTTCAAGGCTTAACAGTACTTGGTGTCGATATTGATCGCGAGGCGGACGTTTCCAACATAAAACAATTTATGTCAGAGCAGAGCTGGCAAAGCCTTGGTGAACACCAAACAAATAATATTGTGTTAGGCCGAGGGCTTGCCAAAAGCCTAGATCTTAAAGTCGGTCAGTCGCTGAGTTTATACATGCCGAATGTCAATGCTTCAACACAGCGTAAAATAGCCGCGGCTAAAAGCCATCGCTTTGTGGTGTCGGGAATTTTTGAACTTGGCGGTGAACTCGACACGAGCACAGCTTATATTCCGATGCAATATGCTGCGAAGACGCTTAACTTAGGCGAGAGTGTTTCTGGCGTGCGAATTAAGGTTGATGATGTATTTGCAGCGCCAAGGCTAATTAGAGATCTTGGTTATAGCCAGCAGCAATATGTCTATATTTCAGATTGGACCCGAACTCAAGGTCATCTCTATCAAGATATACAGCTTGTACGTATGGTGATGTACCTGGTGCTAGCGCTGGTGATCGCCGTAGCTTGCTTTAATATCGTATCGACCTTAGTCATGGCTGTACGTGATAAACAATCTGAGATTGCTATTTTATTGACGATGGGAATGAAAAAAGCCTCAGTAATGTTGATATTTGTCGTACAGGGAGCGTTTAACGGCATACTTGGTTGCGCAATCGGTGCTGCACTTGGGGTTAGCGTCGCGCTTAATTTAAGTGCTATTGCCAAAGGAATTGAATCAATATTGGGAATTCAATTGCTATCAGCGGATGTGTATTTTATTGATTTCTTACCATCGCAACTCAATGGCGGAGATGTGGTTACTGTAGTGTGCTTAGCCTTTATTATGAGTGTGATAGCAACCTTATATCCGGCATGGAAAGCGAGCCAAACATTGCCTGCTCGAGCGCTGGCTGGAAGGTAGTCGTTGCGATTTTGCTGTTAAAAAAACGCCAGCAGTCTCTGGCGTTTTATCATGTTAATTAGGGCGGTGTTACAAAACTACTCGTTTAACCACGCAAATGCATCAGTTTCATTGTCAAAAAACTTCATTTCACCCGCAACAAACCAGCGGCCAATTTTAGCAGCGGTTTCTTGCCAGCCTTTATTGCCATAAAGCGCAATTTTTACAAATTGATTGCCATGTTTTAGCCCAAGCTTAAAGTCATCCCAAGCAGCACTTAGCTCCCATCCCTCTAGCTCTGTTGCATCGAATAGCGCTTTGATTTTGGGCTGTTTTACCTCAGATAGCGCAGAGTCAATTACTGGTGTGATCGCTAGGTAATCGCTGTGGGATAACTTTCCTTTGGCTTTGAGAGTGAGAAAGAACTCATCTGCGACTCTTTCTATTCCAATGGAAAAACCATGTCGTAATGTATTCATATAAATCATCCTCGCAAATGAACAGTTGATTAATTTTCACCAGCGCAGCGGTGTTACTCAAGGCATTAATATGTCGAACCTTGTTGAGTAGCTATACGGATAATGGCATTGATATCAATGTATATCACGTTTATGCTCTCGAGTAATTTAACGCTGGAGTAAAAGGCGCTGAAAAAAGGTTAGCCTTTTACTGCATTAGGTATAGAAGAGCTGGGATATAAAACCAAGCCTAAAGGAATTAAAAATGGATCAGCAAGTGTATGCAATTGGCGTAAAAGGCCAGAAGTGGGGCGAAGCAGAAAAAGCTCAATGGTTGAATGGTCAGTCAGTTAAGCGCTCTTATCAAGATGAAGTACTGGTTAAGATACTAGCGTTAAAAGAGCGATTTGATCTAGAGCAGTATGGCGCGCTTTCATACGATGTAGATCGTTACCCTTTGTACGCGGTTAAATCAAAAAATTGGGATTTAACTAAGCCAACGATATTGGTGACGGGAGGTGTGCATGGCTATGAAACCAGTGGCGTACAAGGAGCTATCCGTTTTGCTGAAACTAAAGCTGCTGATTATGCCAAAGCGTTTAATATTCTGGTGGTGCCATGTATTAGCCCTTGGGGCTATGAAACCATCAACCGTTGGAATCCAAACGCTGTTGACCCAAATCGCTCTTTTTATGCAGATAGCCCAGCAGAAGAATCTGCCGCGTTAATCAAGCTATTAGCGGATTTGGGCGTAGAGATATTTGCTCATATTGACCTACATGAAACGACCGATACTGATAATAGTGAATTTAGACCTGCACTTGCCGCACGTGACGCAGTAGAGCATAGCAATTGGAATATACCAGATGGTTTTTATTTAGTGGGTGACACAATTAACCCGCAAGATGCGTTTCAAACCGCTATGATTGAAGCCGTTGCAAAGGTAACCCACATTGCACCAGCCGATGAAGATGGCAAGCTAATTGGCGTTGAACTAGCGCAATTTGGCGTAATCAATTATGCGACAAAAGCCTTAGGTTTATGTGCTGGCGTGACAGATGCGAAATATGTGACGACCACAGAAGTGTATCCAGATAGCCCGTTGGTGGATGATGAGAACTGTATTGTGGCGCAAGTTGCCGCGATTACAGGCGGCTTGGATCACCTATTGAGTTTGTAACCACAGCTTTAAAGTTTGATTTATACTCTAAGCCTCGTCAATTCAACGAGGCTTTTTTATAAGTAAGCGTGTTGCTATTAAGGGATGAATGCAGCAATGTTGGTTTCTCTAGGATGTAGTTTATGTAAACTTAAAAGGATTTTTAGTGAGCTTACTTTTATCGAGTACCTTTTTAACCTTCTCTTTATTCACTCTTTCTCTGTATAGCGCAGATACAACGAAGATAATTAATCATACCCAAGTTACCAAGGAGCAGGATTGCTTTCGCGATGAGTTTTCTGATTATGACTTGTGGATAGAGCACACGCGACAGAAATTTGAACGGGCATATGATACTGAAACAATAGTTAATAAGGCGACCAGCTTGTTTAAAGCACAACATTCGAGAGAAATGTTCGAAATTTATCAAAAACAATTAGAGTGTCGTACTTTTATCTATGATGTAGATGGCGTTCCGGTCGAAGGCTACGTGATAAAACCTAAGAATGTGACTCAGCCATTACCTGTCGTGATTTATAATAGAGGCGGAAATGGTAATTTTGGTGCTGTTCGGTTTATGAGCATGTTTAAAACTTTATTTCCGCTAGCAGAGCAGGGATTTGTCATTTTTGGTAGTCAATATCGTGGAACGTTGAACGAAAACACTAAATTGAGATATGGATTTCAGAGAGCTTTTTCAAATCAACATAAGGATGAGTTTGGCGGTAAAGATATACAGGATGTGACTCGTTTAATTGATTTTATCCCGAGTATTATTGGGGCTGATCCAAAACGCATTGGCTTGTTTGGTTGGAGCAGAGGCGGAATGCAAAATTATTTGGTATTAAGGCAGCTTGATAACGTTAAGGTTGTAGTAACCGTTGCCGGAAATACTGATTTGCTTAGTGGGTTAACTTTACGCCCTAACATGGAACGAGTTTATAAAAAACGAATTCCGAATTACAACAAAGATAAAATCGGTACCCTTGAAAGTCGCTCTGCAATTAAATGGGTCGAAAAATTACCGCAAGATGTGTCAATTTTATTAATGCATGGAAGCGCAGATAAACGAGTCGATGTTAGCCAGTCAATAGAGTTTGCCAAAAAACTGAAGTTGCATGGCATAAGTCACAAGTTAGTCATCTATGAAGATGATGATCATAGTCTTACGAAGAACAGAGCACAAGCAAACAAAGAGGTCGTTACTTGGTTTCAAAAGCATTTGTAGCATAGAGTAATTAAGGTTTTATAGATATGAAACTATTCAAACAATTTTGGTTTTGGTTCGGCTTGCTGCTTTGTCCAATATTGATGATCGCGAGCATATTTAATTTGGGGCGATTTATTGGCTACACATTAGTGAGTGAACAATCTTTTTTACAAGCAGTGCATAGCAGCAGTATAGGTATGGAACTAGTGATAACACTGAGCTTAGGTGTTTGCGCAACGTTTGAGTTTTTACGTTCACTGCGTCAGGCTAAAGTTAAGTTCGCAAAACTTGGGGCGCTCAGTCATTAGCAGTCTGCTTACCAAGGCAATATTGAGCCATCGTAACTATAAAATTTGCCTGTATCATTGGCGCTGGTATGACAGATAATGTTGTTTAAGCATTCTGCAACATACTCTGGCGAAAATAGTTTTCCCTCAGGAACATTTTGCTGAAATCGCTTTGATAAATTAGTGTCTGTGGTGCCGGGATGAAATGCCAACACACAGGTGTTTGATTGCTTAAATCGCCACTCTATACTGATGGTTTTCAGTGCCATATTGAGTGCCGCTTTTGAACTTCTGTAACTTACCCAGCCACCTAACCGATTATCTTCAATGCTGCCAATTTTGGCTGATATGGTAATGAAATGACTGCTAGATTTAGTTTTCAGATGATGAGCTAAATGCTTGGCTAACAGTAGGCTAGGAGTGACATTGATGGCGATGTTCTTATTGAAAAAATCGCTATCGAAGTCGTTAACGGTTTTTTCAGGGTTATGCTCACCATCATGGAGCATGCCAATCGCATTAATCAATAAGCGTAGCTTAGGTAGTTGTTGGGCAAGATCGGCAATATCGCTCTCTACGGTGACGTTTACTTTGAACCAAGTCAGTTTTGGGTGGTTAAGCGAGGGCTTTTGGGTACGGTAAGTCGCAAATACGTTTGCATCCTCGTATGCTAGATAATGTTGCACTAGCGCAAGGCCTATCCCTCCTGAACCGCCAACGATCAATACATTCACATTTATTTCCTTAATTTGCCGCGAACTTAATAAAAGCGTTGAACATCGCTGAGAACACACTGTTGTGTTGGTTATTACGTAAGGAGATGATGAGCAGATCAATAGCGTGCTGAAGGCAAGGGACCTGCTGATGGTGATATCAGCAAATACCAAGCCTTTAATTATACGCCTTGCTGGTGGGGGGAGTTTATAGACCTGGGTTATTCCGCTTCTGAGGCGATAACCGCTTTAATTCCATGGGAGTGAATTTTGATACAAAGACCATTTTTCTTAAACGCAATGGTCGGGTTCGCTAAACGCTCTTTATCCCCTTTTGGTGAGCTCATTTTTACTTTAACGTCGGTGTCACCGGCTAAAACAGGCGCAAGTTGTGGTGCTTTTTCAAGTAAAGCTTGTGCGAGCGTGTCACAGTCTGTTGCGCCGCAATCAAGTACTAATTCTATGTGCTCCCAACCTTCTTGAGGGTAGGTTTTCTCTCCAGGGTAAGGCAGTTCGACACACTCAATGGCGGTACTGCCCATCATCAAAGGTGTATCAAGCTCAATAATTAAAATAGGTCGACCGTTGATCATATTATCAGAAATAATATTACCCACTTTGGCGAATGCTTGGCGAAGCTGATCTGCGCTTTGATTACTGTTAACTCTCAGTGCAGTATGATCGCATTCAAGTTCAAGTGTATCCAGACCGAGTTGTTGGCTAAAAGCTTGAATGTTATTGCTGAAAGTTGACCAGCTACTGATTAAATCTTGGTATGTCATGTTGTTGCCTTAATGCTGCTTGAGCACAGAAGGAGTGATTAGTTTTATTTCAGGTGTAAATTTGCACTTGAGCTTGCCAATATGGAGCTTAACTATGGCCAGATCTCGATAGGTGTTCCAGCTTCGATAGCGAGCCAAAGCTCATCCATTTCGGCGTTAGTGACGGCAATACAGCCATCGGTCCAGTTATATTGTTGGGCTTCTTCTGGCGACAGGTTTGAGTTAGGGTTTTCGCCATGGATCATAATTTGTCCACCGGGGCTAATCCCTAGCGCTTTGGCACGTAGGCGATCTTCATCATTGGGATAGGAGATGTGAATTGCGCGATAATATGCGCTATCAGACTTTTTATAATCCAATATGTAGCGGCCTTCAGGAGTACGTTGATCGCCTTCGGTAAGTTTATGACCAATCGGATTATCACCCATCGCAATACGATATGTTTTAAGCGCTTTACCGCGGTTAAATACTGTCATACTTGATTCAGACTTATTAACAACGACTAAATCAACTTTACCAATAGCAAAAGCAGATGTGGCAAACAAACTACTGATAATGAGTAGAATAATACTGAGCGGCCAAGCGAAAAACCTCATGGAACTCCTTGTGCACCATAGCGCTAACAGAATAAAAAACCGCATTATCTTACCTTAAAAGCAGCGCTCTGTTGACGTTAAAGTTGAAGATTATTTTTGAGCTGCATACAGTTGCGTGTCACACTATTGATATCGTTTATTAAAAAGCGAGCTGAATTGATTCAGTTCAATCTCATCTTCACTTTTTGTACTTAAGGAATTGCTGTCATAATGGCAACAGATAAAGCGTCAGAAAGCCCGTTTAAATTAAAGTTGCGTCGGATTATATTTGGTACTGATACGCCAGCAGGTCGCTATTTTGATCTCGGTTTAATGCTATGTATTGTTATTAGCGTCACGCTGGTTTTTCTTGATACCGTGGCCCGAGTGCATGAGAAGTACGGCGATATTATCGTCATGCTCGAGTGGGGCTTTACCGTTATTTTTACCATAGAATATTTATTACGTTTGTATTGCTCAGCTAAGCCGCTTAGTTACGCAAAAAGCTTTTATGGCGTTGTTGATCTACTGTCGGTGCTACCTACGTATTTAGCTTTGTTGTTCCCGGGAGCTAATTTCACTATGGTGATTAGGATCTTGCGTCTGTTCAGGATCTTCCGTGTACTGAAACTGCTACGCTATTTAAGCGAAGGTAACTTGTTATTGCGAGCTATGCTGCAGTCGGGTCGCAAAGTGTTCATTTTCTTTTTTTCGGTCAGCTTGATTGTTGTGGTACTCAGTGCAGTAATGTATGTAGTAGAAGGGCCTGAAAATGGCTTTACCTCAATCCCGAAATCTATTTATTGGACCATAGTTACGATTACCACTGTTGGTTATGGTGATATTACTCCCGGTACTCCTTTGGGGCAGGCAATAGCGGCATTTACCATGTTATTGGGTTACTCGATTATTGCGATACCAACTGGTATTTTGACCGCAGAAATATCCCAAGAGATTGGTCGAACAAGGGATTTACGTCGCTGCAGCAACTGTTTGAAGGTTGGTCATGAAAATAATGCGCTGTATTGCGATCATTGTGGCAGTGAATTAGAGAGTGAGTTGTAAGTCAGTCACACGACTTAAATATATTTAGTTAAAGGACTAGCCGCAGGCTAAGAGGTGTTATGGCAGTAGCCAAATTTGTAGAAGGATCGATTTTACGTCACATATTAGTGATGAGCTCGACAGCCGCAATTGGGATATCAGCGCTGTTTGTGGTCGACTTATTAGATATCTTCTTTCTTAGTCTGTTAGGCGAGCAAGAGCTTGCTGCGGCAGTTGGCTATGCGGGAACAATCTCATTTTTTACCACGTCAATCGGTATTGGTTTATCCATCGCGCTTGGGGCACTGGTATCTCGCTCTATTGGCGCGAAAGAAACTGAAAAGGCTAAGCGTTTATTACTCAATAGCTTGGTAGTTACTTTACTTACAAGTGTATTAGTTGCACTTGTGGTTTATCTGTTTATTCCGCAGTTACTTACTTTAGTGGGCGCGAGCGGTAAAACTGCAGAGCTAGCTCAGGGGTATTTGCGCATACTTGTGCCATCACTACCGCTTATTTGCTTAGCTATGGCGCTTGGCAGTGCCTTAAGAGCCGTTGGTGATGCTAAGTTATCTATGATGTCCACCTTAATTGGTGGTGGTGTGAATGCGGTTTTTGACCCTATCTTTATTTTTATGTTTTCTATGGGGATAGAAGGTGCTGCAGTGGCTTCTGTCATGGCGCGTTTTGCGGTATTTGCTGTTGCAGGCAGAGGCGTGATGGTAAAACATAACTTGCTGGGGCGTTTTAATCTTGAGCACTTTTTTGAAGATTTAAAGCCTATTTTTGCCATAGCAGGGCCGGCCATGTTAACCAATGTTGCCACGCCGATAGGTAACGCGGTAGTGACAAGGGCTATCGCAGATTTTGGTGATAGCTATGTTGCAGGTTGGGCGGTTCTGGGACGTTTGATCCCTGTGTCTTTTGGTATGATCTTTGCGCTATCTGGCGCAATAGGCCCGATTGTGGGGCAAAATTACGGCGCTCTTGAATTTGCTCGAGTCAGAGAGTCGCTTACACGGGCTATTCAATTCTGTGCTGTTTACGTACTTAGCGTATCCTTATTGCTATTTTTAACAAGAAATCAGGTTGTTAGTGTATTTGATATGCAAGGAGAAGCGGCTGAACTTATTGTTTTCTTCTGCAGTTATATCGCCGTGTTTTTTGTATTCTCTGGTATTTTATTTGTTGCTAACGCTTCCTTTAATAACTTAGGTAAAGCTAAATATTCCACTATGTTTAATGTGGGCAAGGCAACGATAGGTACCATCCCATTTGTTTACTTTGGTGCTCAATGGGGTGGAGTATATGGCGTGCTTGTAGGCCAAGCCATAGGCTCTATTCTATTTGGTGTGTTAGGCGTATTTGTTGCGTACCGTTTGGTTGATAAAGTTCAAGACATGAGCATTGCAAGCCAGAGTGTTGCTCCTGTGGTAGAGCAAGAGAAGAGTGAGTTTGATGAAGAGCTGAGTTTAAGTAGTCAAAGCCCGTTATCTTCATCTTGCGCCAATATGGCTATTGGCAACGAAGAGCAAGATTGTGTGGTGGCGAATGAAGTTGCTGAGCTTATTGGCGCTAAAGAGGACAAAGGGCCTGCCAAGTAAGCTCATTGAAGATCATTTGCGTTAATTTAACGCAAATGATTAGCTTGCAGGTGTTGCTTCTTGCTCACTAGTTGCGTCAGCAACTGTCTCAGTCGTTGATTCAAGTGCCCCTTCAGCAGCTTGCGCTGCAGCTTCAGCCTCAAGCTTGGCTTGCTGCTCAGCTCGCTCTGCTTTAGACACATATTTTTTGATCGTAGGCGGAGTGTGCTTGTTTAGGCGAGCCTTGGCACGTTTAGCCGTCTTTTTGATCATTTTCTGTTTTCTGTTCATGAGTTATCTACGATATGCCTATTAATAATGTCCTATTGTACGATAAATAGCAGCAGATTGTGTGCCAAGCTAGAAATCGGTTGCGGATTTTACCTTAATCACAGTGTAATACCAATCAGTATAACGACTAATGTGGCAGTGGCTTAGCAAAAGCTGCTATACCAAACTTATCGATCACTTTACACTATGGCAAAGCATCAATTGTGGTGCCCCTTTGAGTTTATTGCAGTATGAATCCAGCAAACAGTATTACTTTTTTTAGCCGTTTTGAGGCTGATATTTTAGCGGGTAAGAAAACCATCACTTTACGTGATGAATCTGAGTCTTACTATCAAGCAGGACAACGGGTTAGCGTCTCAAATCTAGAAGATGGCCGCTGCTATGGCGAACTTGATATCTTATCGGTAAGTAAGGTGGCCTATGACGATTTAAACGAAAGTCATGCGCAACAAGAGAATATGAGCCTGTCTGAACTTAAAACACTCATTAGACAGATTTATCCAGGCATCGAGGCGCTGTATTTGATCCACTTTAAGTTAGCCTAATTAAAGTTAAATGGGTTTAACTCGCTTTAAACTCATTTAGTTCAACTTGTTAGTCGCTATTTTCTGATTAAATTATCTGAGTGTGCGGTTATTCAAAACTCTGGTTTTTGAATAACGATATTTCATGCAATATACCAAAGCAGACAGTAGACTTATGTTATTCAACTGAATAATGCGGTCAATGTCGCTAATGGTAACAAACTCCCCTCAAAAAACAGGGCAAGATAATGTCCGTGCGAGGCTTATTCGCGCAGCATATACCTGTTTTATTGCAGCTGATTACGACAAAGTCAGTATTCGGCAAATCGCCGAATCTGCTGGGGTGAACATGGCGATGATCCGTTATTACTTCGGTAATAAATTGGGGTTATTTGAGGCGATGGTTACCGAGTACATCCAGCCTATTCATAGCCGTGCTAAAGCATTGCAGAAATCCCATGATAAGCCAACGGTCGCAGATATTGTGGCTGAGTTTTATCAAACAATGATCCCCAATCCAGAATTTCCCCGTTTTTTATTTCAATTGATGAGTTCAGAGCATTCTGTTGCAGCGAAAGGAGTGATCTACAAATTGTTTCAACCAATCGCTGAACTAACGCCTATGCCGCAGCAATTATTAGAAGGATGGGGCGTGCTTGATCCGCAGCTGCTGAAGATGTCGCTGTTGAGCTTAATGATTTTTCCCTTTGTCATGCCAACTCCAATGGCAAAATTACATGGTTATCAACTTAATGAAGAATTCTATCAACAATTGGCCAAACACAATATTGCTCTCCTTGAACATGGTATGTCAGGAGGCAAGCGCTAATGTCTAGTTATAAGGGTAAGCGTTGGTATTTTTTCCCAGCATTGGCAGTTGGTATTCTTGTGTTGGTGTTAGTGGTTAAATTACGCAGCCATCCACCGCTTGAGCTGCAGTCAGAACCAAGTAAATTAGTAGAAGTGACTTCGCTTAAGCAAGTGCCAGTCATTGCCCAAATAGATGCTTTTGGTCGGGTTAGCCCTAAAATTCAATGGCAGTTGTTACCTGAAGTTGGTGGCCGGGTTGTGTATAAGCACCCAGATTTGGCCGTGGGAAAGATCCTACCGAAAGACACCTTATTGCTTGCTATCGATCCACTCGATTATCAAATTCGTTTAGCGCAAGCCCAAGCTGATCGTAAGGCATTGGAGGGGCAGTTGGCCGGTAAGGAACTGCAACTAAAGAATTTACAATTATCAATTCAGATTGAAACGGATCGCTATCAGTTAGTGAAATCAGACTTGAAGCGCAAAGAGACGTTACGCAAGCAGAACCTCATTTCGCAGTCTGAGCTTGATGGAGAAAAGCAGAACCTGTTGGCACAACAGCAAAAACTGCAGGAGTTAGATAATAGTCTTAATTTGATGCCAAATGAGACTGATATTCTCAAGGCTCAGTTACAACAAGCGATTGCCCGTGAAGAGGAAGCGAAAAGTCAGTTGGCAAAAACAGAAATTCGCCAACCATTTGAGGGGCGGGTTGCTGAAGTTAACGTTGAAAACAATCAAGTGGTATCACCGCAGCAAGTGCTTGCTCGCATCAATGGTATTGAGATGATGGAAGTTGAGGCTCAGGTATCCCTCGCTGATGTGATGACCTTGATGAAAACGGTAAACCAACCAAAAGCTGAAATTGGTCAACTACCTCGAGCTGAAGCATTAGGTTTGACTGCAGAGATCACGCTCAAAGGCGCGACATACGCGTTTAGCTGGCCTGCTGCTATTAATCGTATTGGTGAAACGGTTGACCCAACGCTTGCCACGGTAAGTGTGGTGTTGCAGGTTGAGCAAGAATATCGTGAGCTAAAAATTGGTCAATCGCCGCCGCTGGTAAACGGTATGTTTGTGAGCGCTAGAATCAAAGGCGGCGAGCGTAACTACTGGATGGTGCCTGAACGTGCATTACATGGCGATAAGCTCTATATCATGAACCATGACAATCGCTTGCAGCTTGTTGATGTTCAAGTTTTATTCCGCCAAGAAGGCCAAGCGGCAGTCGATGGTGAATTAGTTGAAGGTATGCAGTTAGTACTTACTGATCTTATTCCTGCGGTGAACGGTATGGCGCTGCGAACTCAAACCTCTGATCCAAAAGAGGGGATGCAGCCGTGATAGGTTTTTTTGTTCGTCATCCAACAGCCACCACACTGTTGATGTTAGCGTTTATCGTATTGGGTATTAAGGCGTTACCCGAACTGAAACGCGAAACCTTTCCTGAGTTTTCAAAAAATTACATTAGTGCTCAAGTTGTACTGCCGGGGGCATCGCCACAAGATGTTGAAGAAAACCTCTGTCTAAGAATGGAAGATGCCGTTGATAGTCTAGGTAGCATTAGTGAGACTAAGTGTGACGCGTTAGAAGGTGTGGCGCGTATGACGCTTAAGCTTGAAGACAATGCCGATCTTGGTCGTAGCCTTGTTGATGTGCAAACCAAAATTTCGGCGATTAAAGATTTTCCTGCTGAGATTGAGCCGCCTATTGTTGAGGAGCTTGATTTTAACGAGCGCATTATCGATATCGCGGTCACAGCTTCAACCAGCAAACCTGAGTTGAAAGCCTATGCAGAAGATTTAAAGCGACGCTTGAAACTTGATACCAGTATTAGTCAGGTTGATATCGCGGGTTTTTCGCAACATCAATTATTGGTTGAAGTATCCCTTGGTGCGATTAAGCGTTTAGGGATGAGCGTTGCCGATGTTGCTAAGCAAATCGAGCAGCAAAATGTGCAGCTACCCAGTGGTACAGTCGAGACCGCAGCAAAAAATATCTTAATCCGTTTTGATCAACGTGAAGTTGAGCCTGAGCGGCTCGGCAACATCGTCATTCGTTCAAATGCTCAAGGCGGTTTAGTGCGTTTACGTGATATTGCCACTATTACTGACCGATTTGAATTAGATGAAGAAAGCATCCGTTTTGATGGCGAGCAAGCAGCTATTCTAACGGTATTTAAGAATAAATCTCAGGACTCTCTGCGTCTTAAAGAAGAAGTTATTGGCTTTTTAGAAGCAGAAAAACTACGTACACCGAATGGGATTAACATTAGCACTTCAAATGATCTCAGCTCACTATTGTGGGATCGGCTAACTATGCTGATTAAAAATGGCTGGCAAGGTGTGGTGTTAGTATTTTTATGTATGTGGTTGTTTTTTAGTTTGCGCTATTCATTTTGGGTTGCAATGGGTCTACCTGTGGCCTTTATGGGGAGCTTGTTCTTTATGGCGCAGGTTGGCCTCACCATTAATATTATGACATTGGTGGCGTTTTTAATGGCTATCGGCATCATGATGGATGATGCGATCGTGATTGCGGAGTCTATTGCGGCGCATATTGAGCGAGGTATGAACAAAGCCGATGCGGTGATCCAAGGGGTAAAACGGGTATTGCCCGGAGTGGTGTCCTCATTTCTAACAACGGTATTTATCTTCTCTAGTATCGCTTTTATGGAAGGCGATATGGGCAAGGTGCTCAGAGTGATCCCACAAACTTTGCTGCTTATTTTAACCGTGAGCTTAGTTGAAGCGTTTTTAATTCTACCGAATCACTTGGCTCACGCGGCAAAAGGTAAAGATCGTCAAACCAGTCGCTTTAAACAAAAGTTTAATCAAAAGTTTGAGCACTTTAGAACCGTACAGTTAGTGGCAGCGGTTGAGTGGGTTATTAACTGGCGCTATGTGTTTATGGGTAGTGTCATTAGTTTGCTGTTAGTGTCGGTGTCATTGGCTGCTGGTGGGGTTGTTAAATTCGTCGGTTTTCCTGAATTAGACGGTGATGTCGCCGAAGCACGTATTATTTTGCCGCCGGGCTCAACGCTTGAGCAAACTGAGCAAGTGGTTAATCGGGTTGTCAATGTTGCGAAAGCACTAGATGAAAAATACAGCCAGAAAGAGGATAACCAGAGACTGATCCAACATATCACCGAACGCTTTAATTTTAATGCCGACGCCGGAGAGAGTGGCGCGCATGTCGCAACCGTTAAGATAGATCTATTAAGTGCTGAGATCCGCCATACGTTAATCAACACCTTTATCCGTGAATGGCAGCAAGGTGTGGGTGAAATGGTTGACCCAATTGCAATTGTTTATAAGCAAGGCGCGATGGGACCTGCTGGACGAGCGATTGAAATTCGGGTTCGTGGCGATAATCTCGATGAACTCAAAGCCGCTTCTATCGAAGTGCAGCAATATTTGCAGGGCTTTAATGGCGTTTCGGGTGTGATGGATAGTATGCGACCAGGCAAAGCTGAAATTTTAATGACGTTAAAGCCGGGAGCCGAAGCATTTGGTGTCAATGGGATGATGCTCGCGAGCCAGTTACGTGGCGCGTATTTCCATCAAACAGCTGACACAATTCAAGTTGGGCCAGAAAGCATTCAGATTGATGTACAGCTAGATAAAGCAGATGCGGCAAAGCTTGAGAATTTAGCCAACTTTCCTATCACCATAGGTAGTGCTGGAGAGCAAGTACCGTTATCAGCGGTGGCTGATTTTAAATGGCAACGTAACTATGTGAAGATCTCTCGTCTTGACGGCATGCGCTTTGTCACCATAACCGGTGAAGTGGACACTCACTTAGCCAATGCGAGTGAAATTAATAAGGCGTTTAGGGATGAGCTTTTACCTGAGCTTAAAGAACGTTACCCAGGGATCAGAGTTAGTTATGAGGGAGAAGTCAAAGAGAGCGCAACGACACAAAATTCAATGGCGAGTGGCTTTATTGTTGGCTTGTTAGCGGTATTTGCTATTTTAAGTTTGCAGTTTAAAAGTTATATCGAGCCGTTGGTCGTGATGGCGGTGATCCCACTTGGCTTAATCGGTGTGCTTTGGGGGCATTTATTATTGGGCTACTCAATGAGTATGCCGTCAATATTGGGTTTTGTTGCACTGGCAGGGGTTGTAGTGAATGACTCGATTTTGTTGGTGCAATATATTCGCTACCACGTGGAAGAGGGGCAGTCTGTACATGATGCGGTAGTGAGTGCTAGCAGAGAACGCTTTAGAGCAGTGTTTATTACTTCGTTGACAACGGCGGCTGGCATGTTACCGCTGTTACTTGAAACCAGCATTCAAGCGCAGGTATTGCAACCATTGGTGGTATCTATGGTGTTTGGTATTTTTGCATCTACCGCGCTAGTACTGTTTATGGTTCCAGCTTGCTATGCGATTTTAGAAGATTTTGGCAAGGTGAGCTTTAGTAATAAAGACAAGCAGATACAAGCTTAATTGCTTGTAGCCATTATAAGAAAAGGCGCTACTCGATAACGGGCAGCGCCTTTTAAATTTAGCAATCGTCACTGACAAGCTCATATCTTACACTGCCACCAGGAGTGTCGGGATAATAAACAGATAAAAAGCACTGGTTGCCTGCTGCGGCTGGAGAGTCAGCAAACTCGATAACAAAGTAGGGCAGTCCTGTTTGTGCGCCACCATAGTGCTTTCGCAGTATTAGCTCTGGGCCAAAACCTGCTAGCTCATTGGCAGCAACGACATATTTAATTAAACCGTAATAGCCAAATAGGTCATTAACGCCATCATTATTTAAGTCAATATTACGGGTTTGGCTAGCATCGACAGTTTCTTCACCTTGAATAACGGCTTTGGCATAGACGAGTTTGTTGGCGCTATCTAGAGCGGCTTTGCCGCCTGAAAGTGCAGCGAGCTTGGCATCTTTTTGCAGGTTAATAAATTTCGGCGCAGCAACCACACTCAGAACCCCTAAAATAATAATCACTACAACGAGTTCGATTAAGGTAAATCCTGCGTACTTCTGCATTCCTTTTGCACTCCTGTGATACACGCTTTGGAAATATGTTGCCTTTTGGCTTGTGCGCAAAGTAACAAATTTAAATGGGTGAGTAAATGTTGCTATTTTACTGATTTTTTAAATTGTGATGTTGAGTGTTTGGTTAATATTGTTGAGCGTTAATGTGTGGTATTGCATGCGTTAGCGCTATTTATCGATAAAATCAAGAGTGGTTAAATTGATTTAAGTTGTTGATAAATTTGGGCTAAATTATAATTAAGATTTGGTTTTTAAGGTCAGTATGGCCTTACGTCTAGAGAGTTATGGATAAAGTCGTGAACTTACGTTGGAAAAAGCTAATTGTATTAGTGATTTGGCTATTTTTGAGTTTTACGCTGGTTGCTAATGCAGGTGATGGGGCGATATATGGTGCGCTTATGCCTGCCGGCCCGTCATTTATGGCTGGTGATTATATTAGCCATGGTTTTTGGTCAAATGATGTTGAGCTATATATGCAGCTCTTTTGGTTAGCTGGTTTAGTCACATTTATATTAAACCGAGCATATATCGTGAGTTACCTCGTAGCATTAATACTTGGGCAGATGGTTTTTATCGCAGTAGTTAATGATCAATTGTTAACTTATACAGGCTACGCACTGCTACTACCTGTCGAACTTGGTTTTGTGGTTTTCTCCGTGTTGTGGCTAAAAGATCGAACTGTAGAATGCAATGTTGAATGAAGCTGGTTTAACTACGCTGATTGCTAAATCAGCGTCATTTGCTCCTTTGTTACACTCTCCGCGTGTCGAGACAATATTAGTTGAACATTTGTATAAGTTATTTTACTAATCAAAGTTTTCGGTAAGTTATTTTAAAATAACGATCACTAGATCTGCTCGGTTCTGAATGCTCATTCAAGCAATACCTGAAGCTGCACTTGATTAGTTAAGATTTTGATTTGTAGATCTAACTCATGACGGTGAGCTTGATTAGATGGTGCCAATTTTGAAGTAACCTTGTAACGCTAAGGCTTGAATAGCGTTTTTTGATCAACATAGTTTAACAATGTGCCCTTGCTTGTAGGTCTCGCTAAGGTAGGCTTTGACGGCTACACGCAAAAACAAAACCTAACACTTGCAAGTAATGAAGGACTATTGTTATGAAAGTATTTTGTTTTATTTTTATCTATATTTTATTGATCACATCCGCATTAGCGAACCCTATCTCTCCAGTTAATAAATATTCTGAGATGCAAACATTTGGTAGTGTCATTGTTCAGTGTCCAATTGAAAAAACATGGAAGACGGTTGGCAATATAAAAGGCTGGTTTGAATCTGTATTAGGTGACTTTTTGGTCAGTATTAAAATAAATGGAGGAGAAAGAGAGCTAGAAACGACGGTTAGCTACGATGTTGAAACAGGAGTTAGAGAGGAAAATGCAAGCGGTCATAGTGAAGAGCGACTGATTGAGCTTTCTGATTATAATTATCAGCTGGTGACTACATTTAATCATTCGACTTTACCTCTGATGCCATGGACAACGACAGTCACATTGGAAAAAGTTACCTTCATAGATAATCCTGTTGATTACACGCTTATTAAATTTTCTCAGTCAGGGAGTATAAATGTTCCTCCGAGTAGCAAGGAGGCAACAAAAGCCAAAATACAAAAACTGTTTGATACTGTTTTTGCTCCATCATTAAAAGAGAAATTTGATGGCTGCTCTTAGTGCATTAAGTACAGTTAACGCCTTTTAAGTGGCTTATGCTGAGTCAACTTAAATAGCGGATGAAAACAGAGTAAGTATCTTCGTTTCAAAGGTTTAGGCTGTTGCCGAAAATGGATGTATTCAGATGGTAAAGCCCACTAATTTATCTGTGGGCAAACATTTTCTAAGAATCAAAATTTTGCTAGATCAGCTTCATTTGCTCCGTCGTTACACTCTCCGCGTATCGTGCCACTATTATATTGGATGCTACGATAAAGCTCGATATAACCTTCGCGGCAATAGCCATTCATTTTTATGGTTTGTTGTAAACCATGCTCTATCTGTGCCGTCCAGCCCGTTAAGTCTGGCCCTTGGTAACGCTTTTTAGAATTTGCGCGTCTTTTATTATTTGAACGTACTTCATGGGGCAGTGGCACTGATTGTGTTGTTTGAGTTTCAAGAAATGCGCGATAGGTAAAAAGTTTTAAACCGTTACTTTTTATATCGGTTCGAAAAGAGTCACTGACAAGGCCGGCAAACTCTTCAGGATTCACCTCAGGTTTGCTGCTACATGCACCTAGGAATATCACAAGGCTAATAGCACTAATTGTACGCATAACTGTATTTGGGCTGTTGGATATAGCTGTTTTTAACGTCATTATTTTATTCTAGTTTGTTATCTATTTAGACCTTTTCTGCCAGCATAACGTATATTGAACTAAGTTAGCAGTGTGATTACAGGATTTTACAGTTAATGGATGAAAGTGTTGCTGGATTTTGGCAAAAGCTGTTAAGTGGTATCAACTGGGATTTTGCCGTGGGTGATATTGCAGCGTTTGCAGCATTGGTTATTTGGCTTTGGGCGCTTTGGCCTGTGGCTGAGATCAGGCAGCTTTTAACAACTCCTAACAAGCAAACCCAGATCTTAATCGCCACAATAGCGTTAACTGGGCTGTGGTTGCTCAATGCCAATGTTAATGCCGGGATCCATGTACACTTTCTTGGTTTAGTGGTGTTAATGCTGATGTTTGGTTGGCGGTTAGCGAGCATTATTGCGTTGTTACCTACACTGTTTTTTGCCATTTTTGTGTTTAAGCAGCCTGCAGATTTTGCTATTTACGCCTTACTTGGCGTCTGTTTACCCATTTTTGGCTCCTTCATGCTGTACAGTCAGATGTTTAAGTATCTGCCACACCACCTATTTATCTATATATTTTGCGGTGGATTTTTAAATGGTTTTGTGTCGATCTTAGTGCATGTTTTAGCTTGGGCATTATGGTTATTATTAACCACTGACTACACTTGGCAGTTTTTGAGTGCTAATTATTTAGTGATAATTCCTTTACTGGGTTTTCCTGAAGCGCTGCTTAATGGTATGGCGGTCACTTTATTGGTAGTTTACCGCCCTGATTGGTTATATGACTATTCAGATCGAACCTATCTTTGGCGAAAGTAAATATGGCTAACATAGGTATATTTGCTTGTTTATGTATTAGCTACGATTTTTGCTGTATTTAGGCAGTTCATCACTAATGGTTAACCAGTTTAGCTTGCTGTCAGTATAGATGTGGTAATTAGGGCTAATTGTATTTGGCTCATCTAGACTACTGATACTTAGCGTTAAATATTCAGGATAACGTAAATCACGAAAGCTGATTTGACTGCCACATTCTTGGCAAAACCCTCGTCTCACATGTTCAGATGAGGCATATTCTTTTGGCTGTTGAGTTAGCCATCTGACTTGTTTAGTTTTAAAGTCCATCCACGCGCCTAACACTGAACCTGTACTTTTTTGGCATTGGTGGCAATGGCAATAGTCTGCATCAAATGGTGTTGCATCGACTTGATAGCGTATTGCACCGCATAGACAACCACCTTGATTTGTTAATTTCAGCGTCATTATGGCTTCCTTTCTATATAAATTCAGGTATTACCAGAGATATCGGTTACTTTTATTGCAGCTATTTATGTTAAGGTCAATTTGTGAGTATAAAGCTTAGCGCTATAGGTGAATGGATAACTTTATTGGGCTGGGAGGCCGAGATGTTTGACACTGTAGAAGTTCTATTGTTGTTTTTCATCTCTATAACCAACTTCGTATAACCCGGCAGCGATTTTTCAATATTGAACGCAAAATTGATTGTTTGTTAGAAGAAAAGGGAATTTGCTTTGATAAGCAAACTTATGTGGCAAAAGATGTGCTCATGGCATTCAATTTAGGCAACAAATTAAAAGCCATACGCTTATATCGTCAGCATACTGGAGCGACCTTAAAGCAAGCCCATGAATGAGTAAATCGCCTCGAGTCAAACTGATAATTAGCAGAATTAATCGATTTGGTTACTTTATTAGCACTATCTGCTGTTAATCGTCATTTTTTGGCGTTTAAATCGTGTGTTTTATCGGCTTGTTTGTTGGTTTTATGCTTCAGGGTTAACAGGGTGTTGCTTGAGCCGCCGCTTTAATTAACACAATATTTTTTATATTGAGTTATTCATTTTTTTTAGGTCATATTTTTGAGGATTATTTAAAGTTAGTGGCTTATTTGTCACTAATTTATGTGTTTGCAGATAACCTTTTAGTGAATCACATTTTTTGTGAACTCAGCATGTTAATTTTGCATGAAATAATCAAAAGGGTAGTTATACCTTTTAAATAAGAAGTCAGTGATGGAGCTAGGGTGTTGAACAAGAAGAGTAAGTTTTATAAGAATATCGGATTCCAAGTGGTTGTTGCCATGGTTATTGGTGCAATCGTTGGTATGGTGATGGGAGAAGATGCCTCAATCTTTGCTCCGTTAGGTACGTTTTTCATTCACTTGATTAAAATGTTGGTGATCCCATTAGTTGCGGTTTCTATTATTGCGGGCGCGGCGAGTTTAGGCGCAGGCCCATCAGCCGGTAAAGTAGGGATTGGCACCATTGGCTTCTTCATGGTGACATCGGCTTTAGCAGTAGCGTTAGCTATTATTATGGGCGAAATCTTCCAGCCTGGTGTAGGTATGGATTTTTCACAGCATGCTGTAGGCCTAGCGGCGGTAACTGCTGAGCAAGGCGCATTACCAGGCGTAGCTGATACCATTATTGGTATGATCCCAACTAACGTGTTTGAATCGCTAACTGGCGGTAATATTCTGCAGATCTTAGTGTTCTGTATCTTCTTTGGTATTGCACTAACGAAAGTTAATCAAGAGGCTGCTAAGCCAATCACATCTGCGCTAAACACTATTGTTGAAGCCTTTATTTGGATGATTAACATCGTGATGTTAATCGCGCCAATCGGTGTGTTCGGCTTGATGGCTGATTCTGTTGGTACCTTTGGCTTCCAGTCTTTGACTGTCGTACTAAATCTATTTGTGGTTTATGTTGCAGCTATCTTAATTTATGGCTTTGTATTCTTCCCATTAATGGTGAAGTTCTTCTCTAATGTTCCAGTCGGTAAATTTCTATCTGCGATGAAGAAGCCGCAAGCACTCGCTATGTCTACTGCTTCATCTATGGCTGCGCTTCCAGTTAACATCGAAGTATGTGAAAAAGAGCTAGGCGTTTCAAAGTCTACTGCAGCTTTTGTTCTGCCATTAGGCGCGACAATTAACATGAGTGGTAACGCGATTTATTATGGTCTAGTTGCCGTGTTCTTTGCGCAAATGTTCAATGTTGATCTAAGCATTGGTGCCTATGTTGCGATTATCTTTACATCTACTCTAGGTGCAGTTGGTCAAGCTGGTGTTCCGGGTCCATCATTCCTTGTGGTTGCGGTATTAATCGCTGCAGGTATTCCAATTGAAGGCCTACCACTATTGTTCGCGCTTGACCGTGTATTTGACATGATCAGAACCACGCTGAACATTACTGGCGATGCGGTTTGTGCTGTTGTTATCGATAAGTTTAATCCTGAAGCTTTGACGGTAGATACTGAACAAGCCAAAGTGACGAGTTAATCATTTATTGGTTATTGCTAAAAGCCCTCAATTTGAGGGCTTTTTTTGTTTTCGCTCTAAGTCGCAACAGCTCAGGTTTTGGAACAACATATATGCCGTATTTTTGCTGGTGGCACACCAAGTATCTTTGAATAAACTGAAATGTGATCTGTATCTTTAAATAAGTGGAGTTTTGTTGAGAAACAAAGCGAGTCAGTATGGTGAATAACCGTTTACATAATCGTCAAACTGGGTGCGATTTATACATTGTTTTTATGGGATATTTGAAAGCTTACTCTGCATCAATTTATTTCTATTTTGTTTTAAACAAACAGCTAAAGCTTGAATTTACGCGGCACATTTCATAACTCCGCCAATTTTAACTCGATCACATTTCTCTTTATTGACAAAGATTAATGCTAAATTACATATGAATTCAGATTTAAGTTATTGTTATATAAAGATTGTTGTCGGTAACTTTCTGTTAGTTCCCTGTTGGTAGTCTCTTGACTGCTAAAAGTCAAATTTTACGTATTAAAACTACATAAAGCGTTATTTTTTCAATCGCCAAGGCATCTAGGTCACATAAAATAGCGTTAAATGCGCTTTTTTTGTCGGTAACTTTCACTTTTGCAGGCAAAGTGTGATGTTCAACTCGGAATATTAGTTAACAAAGATTTACTATTGGTCATCCAAAATTTTAACGGTTGATTTTAGTGATGGCAGGTTACTCAAACCAAGTTATAACAATCAAAAAGGGGTTAACTATCCCTATCGCCGGTGAACCTAAACAAGTGATTGAAGATAGCAAGCCTTCAACACATGTTGCCTTATTAGGTGAGGAGTATATTGGCTTAAAACCAACAATGTTGGTTGAAGTGGGCGATATGGTTCAAAAGGGCCAAGCGCTTTTTGAAGACAAGAAAACTCCCGGCGTGATTTATACCGCACCAGCAAGTGGCAAAATCGTTGCGATTAATCGTGGTGAGCGCAGACTGTTTCAATCTATTGTGATTGAGTGTAATCAGGATGCAGCAAAGACGTTTGAACCTTGCGCAGATCTTAATAATGTTAGCCGCGAACAAGTGCAACAACTGTTGGTTGAAAGCGGCCTTTGGACAGCACTACGTACTCGCCCTTTTTCTAAAGTCCCACAGTTAGACTCTTCTCCAGCTGGGATTTTTGTCAGCGCAATGGATACTAATCCATTAGCCGCCAATCCAAGAATTATTATTGCCGAACAAAGCGCTGCATTTGCTGCTGGTTTACAGGTATTGAGCCGTTTAACCGATGGTCAAGTTCATCTATGCCAAGACTCAGGAGAGTCGTTACCCGGGCATGACTTAGACAAGGTAAGCAATCACTATTTTGCTGGTGTTCATCCTGCGGGAATTGTTGGTACGCATATTCATTTTGTTTTACCTGCCAGTCTTGAGCGCCCTGTGTGGCACCTTGGCTATCAAGATGTGATTGCGTACGGCAAACTGTTTTTAACAGGTGAGCTGTATACCGATAGGGTTGTTGCACTAGCTGGCCCTGATGTGATCAAGCCACGTCTAATTCGAATTCAAGCGGGAGCGCAATTATCAGAAGTGGTCGCGGGTGAATTAAAAGAGGGTAATTCACGTGTTGTTTCAGGCTCAGTGCTATCAGGACATACAGCAAAAGGTCCACATGATTACCTAGGTCGTTTCAATAACCAAATCTCTGTACTGCAAGAAGATGCTAAGCATCAACTTTTACCTTGGGTACGTGGTGGTTCACAAAAGTTCTCGATTACACGTGCAGTCACTTCAGGTTTAAAAGGTGCTAAGCAGCTGTTTAACTTCACCACTCATACAGGTGGTTCTGCGCGCGCGATGATGGCATTTGGCCAGCTAGACCGTGTTATGCCACTCGATATTTTACCGACATTATTGGTGAGAGATTTAGTTGTTCGTGATACCGATGAGGCACAGTTGCTTGGTGCATTGGAGCTTGATGAAGAAGATTTAGCGCTTTGTACCTTTGTTTGCCCTGGCAAGTATGACTTTGGTAAGGAGTTGCGTGCTTGTTTAGAGATTATTGAGAGGGAAGGGTAATGAGTCAGCAAGATAAAAAGCCTGATATCCAAGAAGATTATTATGCGCCAGGTAGTTCAGTTAAGGGCTACTTAAGCTCATTACTGATCGCTCGCGGACGCAGTACGCAAGGTAAAGTGCATATTCGTGACGCTATTGATGTCAAACGTACTATGACTATCGTTGGTCTTTGTTTATTGCCGGCGATTTTATTCGGTATGTACAACATTGGCTTACAAGCGCAAATAGCTGTGGCTTCAGGGCTGGCGACCGCCGATGTGTGGCAACTTGCCATATTTAACTTAGTTTTTGGTGGCCTTAGTGAGCAGACGGGAATCGTCGGTTTATTTGCCTATGGTTTGAGCTTTTATGCGCCAATTTATATTACGGCGTTAGCGGTCAGCCTATTTTGGGAAATGGTATTTGCTAAAGTGCGTGGCCAAGAGCTACATGAAGGCTTCTTTGTTACTGCATTGCTTTTCACGCTTATTTTGCCTGTATCTACACCGCTATGGTTAGTGGCTATGGGGATCACTTTTGGCGTGATTATGGCGAAAGAAGTGTTTGGCGGCATGGGCTATAACTTCTTAAACCCAGCTTTAGCAGGTTTAACTTTTATCTATTTTGCTTACCCATCTCAAGTAACTGCAGTGAGCCAGTTAGTGGCAGTGGACGGTTTTTCAGGTGCCACCACGTTAATGCAAACTGCGGCAGGTAAGGTAAGTTTTGACGATTACGCTTGGTTTAACGCATTTAGCGACCCTAACTGGTGGAACGCTTTCTTTGGTTATACCGTGGGTGCGATTGGAGAAACCAGCACGCTAGCCTTATTGCTTGGCGGTGGTTTTTTAATCCTTACTCGTTTAGCTGACTGGCGGATCGTAGCTGGTGTGCTGTTTGGCATGATCTTAACCGCCACAATGTTCAATGTGATTGGTTCAAGCAAAAACGATATGTTCGCAATGCCTTGGACATGGCACTTGGTCACTGGTGGTTTTGCACTGGGTATGATGTTTATGGCAACCGACCCAGTCACCACGTCGTACACTCGCAAAGGTAAGCTAGCTTATGGTTTGCTGATTGGTTTTATGACGGTACTTATCCGTGTAGTTAACCCGAAAATGCCAGAAGGCATCATGCTTGCCATTCTATTTGCCAATCTTTGGGCGCCTATTTTCGATTACCTAGTGGCGAAAGCAAACATCAAGCGGAGACTAAAACGCCATGGCAATTAAGAAAGATTCATTTGTAGGCACTATGATTTTCACGGTGACCTTATGCTTACTGTGTTCTTTTATGATCACTGGTACTGCTGAAATTCTTAAAGAGCGCAAGCTAGTTAAAAAACGCGATGAGTTAATGCGTAATGTGCTAATTGCAGCTGACGTTGACTTAAACGGTCAAGATTTTAGAGCCCTGTTTAAAAAAGACGTTAAGCCACTTTTAGTGTCACTTGATAGCGGCGATGTTGATACCAGCGCAGCAAATGTGATGGATTTTGATCCACGCATGGCATCGATTAATCCAGAGACTTCAATCAAGCTTGAAAAGAAACAAGACAAAGCCAAGATCAAAACCCGTGCAAATCAAGTGCGCGTGTTTAAAGTCTTTGACGACAAAGGTGAGTTAACCAGTGTGGTATTGCCGATTTACGGCAAAGGCTTGTGGTCTATGGTTTATGGTTTCGTTGCGCTGAAACCTGACTTAAATACCATTGAAAATGTGGTGTTTTATGAGCACGGTGAAACTCCAGGTATTGGTGATTTCCTTAACGATACTGAATGGACAAAGCAGTGGCATAACAAGCAGATCTTTGATGAAAAAGGCAAAGTATCTTTTAAAGTCGTTAAAGGTGGTGCTAAAGAGGGCGATGTTCACGGTATTGATGCTGTGAGTGGTGCAACCATGACAGGACGTGGCGTACAACGTTCGATTCAGTTCTGGTTTGGTAGTGATGGTTTTGAAGCCTTCTTTAAAAAACTAAAAGCGTCGGAGGTATAACGGATGAGTACTCAAACGATTTCGACTCGTGAAATGCTAACTGGGCCAATATTCGCCAATAACCCAGTAGCGATGCAAGTGTTAGGTGTGTGCTCAGCGTTAGCAGTAAGTAACTCAATGCAAACGGCATTGGTGATGACGCTTGCGGTAACTTTCGTGCTTGTTTTTTCAAACTTGATTATCTCAAGTATACGTTCACTCATCCCTAATAGCGTGCGTATTATCGCGCAAATGACAGTGATTGCTTCACTGGTGATTGTCGTTGATATGGTACTGCAAGATGTGGCGTATGAGCTGTCACGTCAGTTATCAGTATTTGTTGGTTTGATTATTACTAACTGCATCATCATGGGCCGTGCTGAAGCATTTGCCATGAAAAATCCACCGCACTTAGCAGTTGTGGATGCGGTGGGTAATGCCATGGGTTATGGCGTGATCTTGCTTGGTGTGGCCTTTGTTCGTGAATTACTTGGTAGCGGCACGCTATTTGGTCATGAGATTTTGCAAACGGTTGAAAATGGCGGTTGGTATCTTGCCAATGAAATGTTCAAGTTACCTCCAAGCGCTTTCTTCTTAATTGGCTTGATGATCTGGTCAATTAACGTCATTCAACGTAAGCGAGGTTAAGGCTGATATGGAACATTATATTAATCTGTTTGTACAAGCCGCCTTTATCGACAATATGGCGCTGTCATTCTTTATGGGAATGTGTACTTTTTTGGCGGTATCAAAAAAGGTATCCACCTCTTTTGGTTTAGGTATTGCGGTCATTGTCGTGATGACCTTAGCTGTGCCGTTGAACCAATTGATCTACTCAAACATTTTAGCGCCAGGAGCACTGGCATGGGCGGGTTACCCTGCACTTGATTTAAGCTATCTGCAGCTGATCACCTTTATTGGTGTGATTGCAGCATTAGTGCAAATTTTGGAAATGTTTTTAGATAAGTACATTCCTGCATTGTATGACTCATTAGGGATTTTCTTGCCGCTGCTTACGGTTAACTGCGCGATTTTTGCCGGTGTTATTTTTATGGCAAACCGCGACTATAACCTTGCGGAGTCAACGGTATTTGCAATGGGCTCAGGCTTTGGGTGGGCAATGGCGATTGTGATGCTAGCGGGTTTACGTGAGCGCATGAAGTTTCACGCTATCCCTGAAGGGTTGCAAGGCATTGGTATTGTGTTTATTACCACGGGCTTGATGGCGCTAGGCTTTATGGCTTTCTCTGGTATTTCTATTTAAGGCTGTTTGAGTTTTACACCTTAATGCAAACGAATTAAACAAAAGGTAGATTCGATGGAAATGGCAATTGGTATCGGTATGTTCACGTTCGTGGTGAGTATATTGGTAATGGTGATTTTATTCGCCAAGAGCAAATTGGTGTCTACGGGTGACGTGAACATCCGTATTAATGACGACCCAGAGAAAAGTATTTCAACCCAAGCGGGTGATAAACTTTTAGGTGCGTTAGCAGGAAAAAATATCTTTATTCCATCAGCTTGTGGTGGCGGTGGTACTTGTGGTCAGTGCCGAGTAAAAGTGAAATCCGGTGGTGGAGAAATTCTACCAACGGAGCGAGATCATATTAATAAGAAAGAAGCTAAAGAGGGTTGCCGCTTAGCGTGTCAGGTTTCAGTTAAAACCGATATGGAACTTGAGGTGGAAGAGGAGATCTTCGGCGTTAAAAAGTGGCAATGTGAAGTTATTTCTAATGATAACCAAGCCACTTTTATTAAAGAACTGCTGTTGAAGTTACCTGAAGGCGAAGATGTTCTCTTTAAGGCGGGTGGCTATATTCAGATTGAAGCACCTGCTCATGAAGTTAAGTATGCTGACTTTGATATCCCTGCTGAATATCGTGATGATTGGGAAAAGTACGACCTTTTCAAACTGGTTTCAAAAGTAGATGAAGATGTCTTACGAGCTTACTCTATGGCTAACTATCCAGATGAGAAAGGTCGCATCATGCTTAACGTGCGTATTGCAACACCCCCTAACGATAGTGTGCCGCCAGGTAAGATGTCATCGTATATCTTTAACCTGAAAGCGGGTGATAAAGTCACTATCTCAGGTCCTTTTGGTGAGTTCTTTGTTAAAGAAACTGATGCAGAAATGGTGTTTATTGGGGGCGGTGCGGGTATGGCACCAATGCGCTCTCATATCTTTAACCAGCTTAAAAGTGTAAAAACTAAGCGTAAAATGAGTTTCTGGTATGGTGCGCGTTCAACTAGGGAAGTGTTCTACCAAGACGACTTTGACACGTTAGCAGCCGAGAATGACAACTTTGTTTGGCACGTGGCTTTGTCTGATCCATTACCAGAAGATAACTGGGATGGTTATACTGGCTTTATCCATAACGTGCTCTATGAGAATTATCTTAAAAATCATAAAGCACCAGAAGATTGTGAGTTCTATATGTGTGGACCTCCAATTATGAACTCATCGGTCATTGCGATGCTTGAGAGCTTAGGAGTTGAACCTGAGAACATTCTGTTAGATGACTTTGGTGACTAGTGCTTGTCAAATATGATATTAAACGCAGCCTTATGGCTGCGTTTTTTATTGGTTTCATAGTGTTTTTTGAGTGTAACTTAGTTGAAAGTACTTCTGTAATGGTGTGTTGACTGACTATCCATGTTTTAATTGCTTGTTTCTAATACATGTACTTAGCATGTTCTAACTTGGAATTTACAGGAAGTACGCTATGGAAGCACAACGCCCTAACTTTATTTATCCCCCCGGCTCGATGTTAATGCACTCACCGTTAGTGCTTAGTAAAGCAGAGATGTATGGATTTTTCTTAAAAGGTAAACTTGAGAATTTACAAAAATCCATTGATACCAGTTTGAATCAGGTTGCTGGTAGTTCCATGTATTTTAAGGTGCTTTCACCCTATGTATTAACCAGCTTTACTCGTGTTGATAAGGCCTATTCACAAAATCCACAAGATAGAGCGAAAGGTTGGATCCAAGAAATTGATATCGTTACTTGGGTGATGGTAGGGCGGCAGAATAGTAGTGACAGTGACGATATTAGTCACGTGTATTTTCATCCGTTGCATATTTTTGTTAATGATGCGATGGCGCTGATTAATGGTCGCGAGTTGTTTGGCTACCCGAAATATCTGTGTGACTATGAAATGCCTCAGGCTGGTGAGCCACTAACAAAGCTAAGTCTATCCGCCAAGAGCTTTAAGCAGTTCTCTCCTGAAGCCGAACTTGCTATGCAGCCGTTATTAACTGTGGATTGCAATGCTAAAGAGCAACAGCAGTTATCGACTGTTGAAGCCATCTCACAAACGTGGCAACTGTTTAAAGAGCAAACAGATTTTATTCCAGAGCTAGATAAGTTAGGTGAAGAGCAGTTATATAGCCTGCTATTTAAACCTGCGATAGATCAAGTCTTTCTTAAGCAGTTTCCTGATAGCGCTGGTGATAAAGCAGTCTATCAAGCAATAACTGCATCACCTGCAAAAATCAATAAAGTCCACTCTGTTTCTCTGCTTGAAAACGATCTGTTAGCTACGATTTTTGACAATGACTCGTTCCCGTTCAAACAGACACTAGGTGTGGAGTTGGGGGAGCAAAATGTGTTGTTGCCTTACCATGTTAATTTTGACTTTGAAGTGCCCGCGGGCGAAGTACTGGTTGATAACTCTGTTGTTAAAAAAGAAAAAATAGCCATTTTAGGTGGAGGTGTAGCTGCAATTACCTCAGCAATGTGCCTAACAGAGCAAGAGGGATGGCAGAATCGCTATGAAATCGATATCTACCAAATGGGTTGGCGTATTGGCGGTAAAGGTGCCAGTGGCCGTAATGCTGAAATGGGACAGCGTATCGAGGAACATGGGTTACATATTTGGTTTGGCTTTTATCAAAATGCCTTCAGTTTAATGCGCCAAGCTTATGAGGAACTAGATCGACCAAAAGATGCGCCTTTGGCCACATTCCTTGATGCTTTCAAACCGCATAATTTTATTGTGTTGCAAGAGGATGTTGGTGGTGACTCTGACAGTTGGCCGATTCAGTTTCCCGAGCGCAGTGGCTTACCTGGTGACAGCACTCAAGTGCTAACGCTATGGAAAGTGGTCAAAGCAGCATTCAGTTGGATCCGTCACTGGTTGACAGAAATGGATGATCTTCTTGATGCTATTGATAATGACGCCAAAGAGTCTTCCCGTCCTGTACATTGGTTTAGTCAACAATGGTTCAATGAGCTAAATGACAGAATTGAAGACTCTATTGAGGATGCTAAAGATAGTGTTAGTGCATTAGCTGATAAGCTGGAGTGCCATTTCAATCAGATGATTGGCCGTGACTGCAAGGAGCACCACCATGATACCGAAGATGAAGGTGGGTTTGTTGAGTCGGCAGTCGATGGGTTCAGAGCGCGGTTAGAGGAGCGTTTTGTTGATAGGTTAGAAACTAATGACGACTTAAGAAGGCTTTATATTGCTGCAGATCTTGGCCTAACCATATTAAAGGGCATGTTTGCCGATGATGTATTTAAGCATGGTTTCGATGTGATTAATGACTATGATTATCGCGAATGGTTAACTAAGCATGGTGCCAACTCTACCTTTACCGTTAACTCTGCGCCAGTACGTGGTTTTTATGATTTAGTCTTTGCTTATGAGCAGGGGAATTTCGATAAACCTAATGTTGAGGCAGGCACGATTATTCGCTCTATGTTACGGATTGCCTTTTGCTATCAAGGCGGCGTAATGTGGGAGATGCAAGCTGGGATGGGCGATACGGTATTTACACCTTATTATGAAGTGCTTAAGCGTCGAGGGGTTAACTTTCACTTCTTTAACAAAGTCGATAATTTAGTTTGTAAAAATCAAAGTATCGAAGCGATTGAGATCACACAACAGGTGGCGTTAAAACCAGAATGCCAAGAGTATAACCCTTTAGTTGATGTAAAAGGTCTAGATTGCTGGCCAAGTGTGCCGAATTATCAACAACTCGATCCTGAGCAGGCACAGCTATTACAAGATAATGAGATTAATCTTGAGCACTTTTGGTGTAATTGGGCTGAAGTCTACCAGCAACACTTTAATCAACCGCTGCCACAGAAACGCCTCGTAAAAGGTCAAGACTTCGATAAGGTGATTTTTGGTTTATCGATAGGTTCTGTACCGCATGTTGCTAGTGAAGTGATGGCACAAAGTGAATCATTAAGCCAAAGTGTTGCAAAGGTAAAAACTGTTGCAACCCAAGCGTACCAATTATGGATGGATCAAGATTTAACTGGTATGGGTTGGCCGTTGCGTCCTGACAATGGTGAAGAGCCAGTGTTGTCAGGGTTTACCGAACCTTTCGATACTTGGGCATCTCTAACTCATTTGATTGATAAAGAAGATTGGCAAGGTGAGCAGCCTAAAAATGCCAGTTACTTTTGCTCAGCGCTACCAGTGGAGAGTTTCCCTCCTGTATCAGAAGTTGGCTTTCAGGGGCAAAAAACCTTACAAGCTAAGCAGGGCGCGATAGCTCAGCTAGAACATGAGATCTATAAGTTATGGGATAATGTGCCTGCGCCAGAGGCGGGCAGCGGCTCAGATTTTCCTTGGCAATGGTTGCATGATGACACTAACGCACGAGGCAAGCAGAGATTTGATAGTCAATATTGGCGAGCGAATGTCGATCCGTCAGAATGCTACGTGATGTCAGTAAAAGGGAGCACTCAATACAGGATAGACACCGATGGTACAGGTATAGATAATTTATACATGACTGGTGATTGGATTAAAACGGGTATTAATGCTGGCTGTGTCGAAGCGGCCACCATGGCGGGTATGCAAACGTCTAAAGCCATCTGTGGTTACCCGCAGACAATAAAAGGTGAGAAAGATTTTTAGCTTTATCCTCTGTTTAACTAATTGTTAGTAAGGTTAAAAGCGAATAGCCCTTGTTTAACAACGAGCTTATGCTATTTGTGAAACAACCTTATGATTGAATGAAAAACGTAGCCTCTGGGCTACGTTTTTGCTTAACCTCTGTATTTACCTTTACAAAAGTGAGAGCGATTAGCCGCCTCGCTGTAATTAAGTTGAAGTTAATTTGTTAATGCATTGTTTGCAAATCCTTTGGTTTGTGTAAAAGTTGGTTTGTTTGTTGTTTTTGTGGGGTTTTGTTTTGATTTAGTGTTTCATTTTGTCATTGATTCAATTATGGTGTGCGTCGCTAGGAGAGCAGCAGTGGTTATGGTTTTAATCACTGAGTTATATCAAGGATGGCATTTGATCTGCCTATTTTTATCAATATACCTGCGCATCGTTATCTCTTAGCATTAACACAATATAAGGGAATAAATTGATGAGACAAACAACTACAGCGTTAGCGATTCTTTTCAGCCTTACCAGCCTAAGTGCTGCTGCAGTTCAAGATAACAATTACCAACATGAAGCAAATTTGAGTTATACAACGAACTCAGAAGAGGTCAGTGACGGTCTTTGGAACGCGAACTATCGCTACTATTTCAAAAGTGTTGAGCAAGGTAAAACACCTTATGCGCTAAATGGATTTTTAGCACAAGAATCAAATATCGGTGCCAACTATCAAAACTTCAATCCTACCGATACTGACAGTTATGGTGTTGATGGTACATTTGTATTTGATTCTAATTGGTTTATAGGCGCCAATTATCAACGGGTTGATGTAGCAAGCTTTGATTTTAATACTTATGCAGCAGAAGTGGGTTACTACTTTAACGATAGCTCTGCAGTCTCTGCATTTTATCAAGATGGTGATGATAATTTCACAGAAACATACGGTTTAAAAGTGCGTAGTTACATTGCACTTCAATCTACCGCTGGTATCGACTTAACTGCAAGTTGGGCGCATAACGAGTTTGATGATGTATTAAATCTAGGGGCTGATTGGTACGTTAACAATTCTTGGTCTGTTGGGGCAGGTTACACAAATAACGACAGCGACGATGCGTTTGATGTGCGTACCGCTTATTGGTTAAGAATTAGCGACAGTATTTCTGCGAACTTTAATGTATCTAAGGTGCTTGATTCTGACTATGATGGTGTTGGTTTAGGCTTAGGTTTAACTGGCCGATTCTAAGCTCCATACTATTCGATATGGCGCAGTCTGTTGGCTGCGCCTTATCATTATACTCATGACTTTTGTTATGAATCCGCTACATTGATAACTTGCCTGTTTTAGATGGTGTTTTAATTATCGAATTTAGATTTTTGCTATTGTAAAATTTTAGGTTTAGTTGCTTATTTCATTTTTAGTAAACTTGATTTATAGTGCTCACCTTAAAAATATGTATCAAGTTTTATATCTGCATAATTTATATGGTTATAGCGTATGCATAATCATTTTGTCTTAGTTAAAAGATAATTGAATAGTTATAAATAGCTAAAGTGCTAGAATTATGGCACTTGTGTCGCAACTTAGTGTTAATCGTTGCGGCTAATAAGGAAATGGAATGGAATTCTTATTTATCCTGTATTTTTTATTTAAGTATTCTATTAGTAAATCCGTAGGTGTTGAATATTGTATTCAATGTTGACTCTGTGGTGTTGTCCTTAAATTATTTCCTATTGTATTTTAGTATCGTCTTAACTTCGTGGTTAAAACGATAGGTTGTTTAAATATATTTTAGTGGGATCTTTTATGAGAATATTTACTCTAATTTTACTTCTAACCTCTTTTAGCAGTTCTGCTGCCTTTTTTGGTGTGCACTGGGGAGAGGATATTGATCAATATGGCGAATTAACTAAGATCGATGACTACTATAAAGTTGTAACCAATAAACTGCCTGAACATATTCTGATCGCCAAACAGTACGAACTCCTTCAGCAACCTGACAACGGACTTGTTAAGGTTTCAATGATCAGTCATGAGTATTCAGCTTTTAGCGATAGTTTCCAGCACGACTATGTAGCATTACAAGATCGACTAATTAGTAATGGTTTTCAAACTAAGGAGTTTAGACAAAGTGAACTATCTAGTTATCAATGTATATTTCAGGGTGAATGTGTAGGCATGCTTTGGGTTGGTATTGATAATGATGAGAGTATGGTTGTACTAGAGCAAAAAATGAATGGAAGAGAACGTTCTATTATTCAACTTGAATTAAAGTCACATATATTTCTTTCCGCCAATTAATATTGTTGTGAAAGTTAGTAGAGAATAGCTATGTAGACTGTTCTCTACGATATAACAGCGTATTTGAAGTATCTTATATTTATATAGTCATTAAATCAGCATGTTTAATTTATTTTATACGTAAGCCTTACATTGTAAATAACCATTGCCTATGTGAGGGAATTAGTTTTGCTGACTCTATTGCGATATAGAGGCGATGATGTTGAAGAATTTCATTAGTACATAAAAGCCTTACGTAGTAAGATGCACGCTGTTTTTAACTATATGAAGCGAGCATGATAAACATGGCAGAATTATCAATTATAGCATTGGTTGCAGGTGTGTTGGCGTTATGCTATTTGTCTGTTTATCCGAAACTCGCGGGTAGTAACTTTAATCGACTTTCAATGTGTGACATTGTAGTTACTATCATCGTATTTTGTCTTGTAGGTAGTAAATATTGGGGAGCCGATTTTCAGTTCGATTTGCTTCTGTTTCATACAAATTGGTTTTGGTTTACCTTAGTTGTTTATGCCTTTTTTGAAATACCACTAGGGTTATGGTACTTCAAAAAGCACGGCGTCAAAATTTAAAGTTGCTAGCTTAAACTCGTTGCTTGTAATGGCCAATGTGCTGTTTTGCGGGTGGGGGAGATATTCAAAAAAGCAATAACTAAATCTGGACGTTAACCCTCTTAGAGAGTTAATCATCTCTTTAAGCCTTGACTCTGCTTCACGCAAAAAGTTGCAGTTTGCTCAGATGAAATGCATAAACCGTGATCTGCTAATCAAACTGAAAATATACTCACTATAGTGTTAATTAGTAGGCATTTTTAACAGCATGGCTTGATTATAATCTGTTGTAGTTTTTGTATAGCAGAGTTAATTTCTCAATGTCTAAACCCGCTTTATTTTTGTCGGCATTAACCTTAGCGATCAGTTTATCCTCTACTCATGCCGTGGCATCGATTGAGGGCATGAAGCCTAAACCAGTAGAAGGCGCACCACTGGGCTATATTATTCATAATCCCTATGAAAATGCGCCATTAACCGCACTAGTGACCTTAGCCGGGCACACTATCTCTGGCGTAGAAGTTACCGTACATGCCAACGATGAAGATGGCGTGAGTTTGACCTATCAAGTTGACGATATGCGCGTGATGGACGAAGGCGGGGTCCCCATTTTTGGTCTGTATCCCGCTTTCATGAACACTTTTACCGTGAAGTGGACTGAAAATGGTGAGCGCCATTCTCACGATTACCAAATGCTGACTCCAGATGTCGATATGGGTTTTTCAGAAAGCCAATGGGCAAAAGCACCTATCGTAGAAGTCGAACATGTTGATGCCGATTTTAAAGACAGATTGTACTTTGTAAACTGGACCAATGCCGACGGTAAAGCTGCGCCATTGATGCACAATAATCCAGATGCGCCTGGCGCATTCTCATGGGACGGTAAACCGGGGTTCTTTATCATTGATACCGCTGGTGATATTCGTTGGTACATGAATCCTTATACGACCCATGACGCTAAGACTTACGATAACGCAGGTTATGCGATGGGCATGAACGTCACTAAAGACGGCAATATGGTGTGGGTGCAAGGCCAAGGCTGGAAGAAAATGTCGATTATGGGTCGGATGATCTCTGAGCATAATCTGCCGGGTAATTTTATTGATGCTTCCCATGAAGGTATTGAAGGAGCGAATGGTAACGTGTTTATTCGCGCAGCAGCAAAAGATTACCGCACCGCTGATGGTCGTTTAGTCAATACGGTACGTGACCAAATCATCGAGGTGGATAATACAGGTAAACTGGTGGATTACTGGGATTTAAATACTATTTTAGATCCTATGCGCGATGCGGCACTTTTATCTCTTGATGCTGGTGCTGTTTGCTTAAACATTAACCTTGACGATGCCGGTCATCAAACAACTGAAGAAGATTTAGCGAAAGCACCATACGGAGATATTCATGGTGTAGCGACAGGCCGTAACTGGGCACATGTGAACTCAATTGAGTATGATCCAAAAGATGACAGCATTATTATCAGTTCGCGTCATCAGTCAGCAGTGATTAAAATTGGTCGCGACAAGCAAGTTAAGTGGATTTTAAGTGCACGTAAAGGTTGGAGCGAAAGGTTCCAAGATAAGCTACTTAAGCCTATTACAGCAGACGGTGAGCCAATTTGGTGTAATGAAAAGGGCGCATGTCAGGATAAAGATTTTGACTTTAGCTGGACTTCGCATACAGCTTATTTAGTCCCAGAAAAAGGCACGTTAACTGTATTTGATAATGGCGATGGCCGTGACTTAGGTCAGCCGATGTTTGCCACTGAAAAGTATTCTCGCTCGGTTGAGTATAAGATTGATGAGCAAAATATGACGGTTAAGCAAGTGTGGCAATACGGCAAAGATGAGTTGGGTTATGAAGGCTATTCGCCAGTAACATCAATTGTTAAATACCAAGCCGATAAAGACAGTATGATGAGTTACTTCGCCTCTGCTGGTCTGTTTGGTTTAGGTGGTGGCTACGGTAATCTAAAGATGGATGAAACCACGGGTAAGGTGCAGTCAATTTTGGTTGAACACAGATATGGCGAAACTAAACCTGCGGTAAGAATTAACATCGATAGCCATGACATGTTTGCAACGGGCTACCGCGCTCAGGTGATTCGTATCAATGAGATGCTAAAGTAAATTCAATGCAGTTTGAAACCAATAAAAATAGCGCCATTATGGCGCTATTTTTGTATCTGCTCTTCGGCTATTAACTAACGAGCTGTTGCTGCTTTCATATTGCGAGTGAACTCTGCAAGGGCGCTTAATAATGCCTGTTCATTGTCTTTATTGGCTTCAATGATTTTCACCACTGCTGAGCCAGAGATCGCCCCCGCGGCGCCAGCATCGATTGCGGCTTTAACTTGGCTCGGTTCAGCAATACCAAAGCCGAGTAGCGGTGGTGCACCATTAAATTCTTTTAGGCGATTCAGGATGTCACCAATTGGCATTCCGGCTTTTGACTCGGTGCCTGTTACCCCTGCGCGTGATAGCAGGTAAGTGTAGCCTTCACCTTTTTCACTTACTTGTTGCAAGGTTTCGCTGTCGGCATTAGGTGGTGCAATAAATATTGGCGCGATATTGTGTGCTTTGGCTGAGTCGATAAATGGTGCGGCCTCTTCAACTGGCACGTCAGCAATTAATACCGAGTCTACGCCTGCAGCTTGGCATTTGGCGTAGAAGTTATCAACGCCATTTGCGAACACAAGATTAGCGTAAAGCAGCAAACCAATAGGTAGCTCTGGATATTTATTGCGGATGCTAGCTAACATCTCAAAGCACTGGCTTGGGGTTGTACCAGCTGCTAACGCGCGAAGATTTGCACCTTGGATAACAGGGCCATCAGCTAACGGATCTGAAAACGGGAAACCTAACTCTAATGCATCTGCACCATTGGCGACTAAGGTGTCGATAATTTTTAGCGACATTTCTGGTGACGGATCACCTAAGGTTACAAAAGGAACAAATGCACCTTGTTTTTTTTCATTTAGGGCGGCAAAGGCTGCCTGATAACGATGACTCATTGCCACTCTCCTAGTTGTTTTGGTTTTGATTTTCAAGAATGTCTGCAACGGTGAAGATATCTTTGTCACCGCGGCCCGATAGGTTGACCACTAATAGGGTCTCTTTAGTTGCTTCTTTGGCTAGCTTCACTGCATAAGCCAGTGCGTGAGCCGACTCAAGAGCTGGAATAATCCCCTCTGAGCGTGCTAGTAGCTGGAAGGCTTCGAGTGCTTCATCGTCGGTTGCTGATCCGTAGGTTGCACGACCCGTTGCTGCAAGGTGAGCGTGCTGAGGGCCAACCGATGGAAAATCAAGACCAGCTGATACTGAGTAAGACTCTTCAATTTGGCCTTCGCTATCTTGCATCAGTGGTGCTTTCATACCAAAGAAAATACCGGTTTTACCGTGTTTTAATGGCGCACCATGCATTGGCGTATCAATGCCTTTGCCTGCTGGTTCTACACCAATTAACGCTACGTCTTGTTCGTCAATAAAGTCAGCAAACATACCAATCGCATTAGAGCCACCGCCAACACAGGCAATTACCGCATCGGGTAAGCGTCCTTCACGTTCTAGAATTTGCGCTTTGGTTTCTTCACCAATCATACGTTGGAATTCACGCACAATTGTTGGGAATGGGTGCGGGCCTGCAGCAGTACCTAACAAGTAATGTGCTTTGTCATAACTGGCTGACCAGTCACGCATCGCTTCGTTACAGGCATCTTTTAAGGTTGCAGAGCCTGACGTTACAGGGATAACTTCAGCGCCCATCAGTTTCATTCTAAATACGTTTGGCGATTGACGTTCAACATCTTTTGCGCCCATATATACTTTACATTTTAAGCCTAGTAGCGCGCAGGCAAGGGCAGTTGCTACGCCGTGCTGACCCGCTCCAGTTTCAGCGATGATCTCTTTTTTGCCCATGCGTTTAGCCAGTAGCGCCTGACCTAATACTTGGTTAGTTTTATGGGCACCACCATGGAGTAGATCTTCACGTTTTAGGTAGATCTTCGCTAGCGGGTTAGGGCTTAAGTTACGGGTTAATGTGAGCGCGGTTGGACGACCAGCGTAGTTTTTTAGTAACTCAGTAAACTCTTTTTGAAAGCTTGGGTCTGCTTGAGCTTCTACAAAAGCTGTCTCTAACTGCTTGAGTGCTGGCATTAGAATTTGTGGTACGTACATACCACCGTATTCCCCAAAGTAAGGGTTTAACTTGCTCATATTCTTTTCCTGTTTATTCTCAACTGTTCACCACATGCCTTTGGGCATGGGGTTATTATTTGTTTGCATTAGCTGTTTGTACTAGTGAACGGTTTTCACTATTCAACTTAGTACTGGCGCAATAGGCTAAAGGCGCAGGTAATTTTGCTATGGTCCTTAATGCCTGGGTTTTGCTCTAAACCTGAGTTAAAGTCTAAGCCATAAAAGCCTTGGCTGACGGCATCGAGGGTATTATCTGGGTTTAATCCTCCCGCCAGTAATGCGCTTGCTTTACTTGGTAATGACTGTTGCCAATCAAATGCTTTACCTGTACCACCAAATTGACCATCTGATTTACTGTCAAACACAACACGATCTATCCCTGTAGGTATGCTTAACTCATGCTGATTTGTGATGTCGACTGCAACAGCTTTCCAGATTTGAGTCGGGCAATTGAGCTCAGCAAATTTAGCTTTTAATGCCTCGATTTCAAGTGTGGTTTCACTACCGTGCAATTGCACCGCATGAAGATTTAACTCAAGTGCCAACTTGGCAATCACAGCGGCAGATTCATTGACAAATACGCCAACTAGATTAAGTTTAGTTCCGCTTTGAGTCAGTTCACTCACTAGTGTTTGGGCTTGCTCTGGGGTGATTGCACGGGGAGATTTATTAGCAAAGATAAGTCCACCATACACAGCGCCAGCTTTGGCAACGGCTAACATATCTTCCAGGCGGGTTAAGCCGCAAACCTTGTTTTGGCCAAAGATAAGTGCACGACAAGCCAGATCGAGATCAGCTTCAGCCATTAGTGAACTACCTACTAAGAAGCCATCAACCAACGGCGCTAAGCGACGAACTTGAGCTTGGGTATAGATACCTGACTCGCTGATCACCACTCTATCTGCTGGAATGTGCGGTGCAAGTTCTTCAGTGGTGGCGAGATCTGTAGATAGATCGCGTAGATTACGGTTATTAATACCTATAATCTTGGCATTAAGTGCAATGGCACGGTTGAGTTCAGCTTCATTACTGACTTCGGTTAAAATATCGAGCTGATATTTAGCCGCTTCAGTTGCCAGCGCTTGATAGCGATAATCATCAAGCACCGACAGCATTAACAAAATGGCATCTGCGCCTTGATGAGCAGCAAGCTTTATTTGGTACTCATCAACAAAAAAATCTTTACACAAAATGGGCTGAGTGACACGGGCTCTTACTCGCGGAATGTAGTCCATATCGCCCTGAAAGAACTGCTCGTCAGTTAATACTGAAATACCAGCTGCGTATTGATTATAAACATCCGCAATAGCGTCAACGTCAAATACATCACGGATTAAGCCTTTAGAAGGGCTCGCTTTTTTACATTCTAGAATAAAACCTGCATTGGGCGCTTTGAGTGCTGCAAATAAGCTTCTGTCTGACACCTTAGGGGATAATGTGGTCTTTGGAAAGCGCTGCTTTAGTGATTCAATATGAGCAGCTTTGGTATCGACAATTTTTGTCAATACGTTGCTTTGTTTGGCTTCTGGTGCATCTCTTAGATCTGTACTCACATTAGGCTCCTTTCGCGGCTTGGCTTGCACTGGCCAATTGAGTTAATAGCTCAAAGGCTTTACCGCTGTTAATTGTTTCTAGCGCGAGTGCGGTGCCTGATTTGATATCCTCACAAACACCTGCAACATAAAGTGCGCAGCCGGCATTGATAGCCACGGCGTTGATATGAGCAGTTTGTCCCGTTCCTTGTAAAATCGCGCGAGTAAAGTCGGCATTATCCTCAGGTGTGCCGCCCTCTAAGTCGGTAAGTTTAGCTTCGCTGACGCCAAGCATCGCGGGAGTAATGCGGTACTCCTGGATGACACCCTCATTAAGTTCATTGACCAAGGTATCACCATGCAGTGCAACTTCATCTAGGCCACTACCGTGTACTACCATCGCGCGCTTAATGCCAAGTGCCTTTACGACTTCTGCGATAGGCTTAACCAGCTCAGGGCTATATACGCCGAGTAGCATAAAGTCAGGACGAGATGGATTAATCAGCGGCCCTAATACATTAAACAAGGTACGTGTTTTAAGTGCTTGACGCACAGGAACTGCATGGGCAACGCCGCCGTGATAATGAGGGGCAAATAGGAAGCAAAGTCCTAACTCATCTAAGCAATCACGGGCAACGTCTGGCGCCATGGTTAAATCGATACCAAATTGCGCCAGTAGATCAGAAGAACCCGACTTACTCGACACGCTGCGGTTACCGTGTTTAGCAACTTTGGCTCCCGCGGCCGCGGCAACAAAAGCCGCAGTGGTAGATATATTTATCGTGTTGTGACCATCGCCGCCGGTACCGACGATATCAACAATGCCCTGTTTTACAGTCGCTTCATTTGGTGTAGGAAAAGATTTGGCAGCAGAGCGAAGTGCATCAGCCGCACCAGAAATTTCATCAATCGTTTCACCGCGCATTTTCATGGCAACTAGCATGCCAGCCATGGTCACTTCATTCATCTCGCCTTGAATTATTTGGCTAAATAGCGCCTTGGCTTCTGCTCGAGTTAAGCTGTTCCCTTGATAAAGTGATTCGATAAGGGCTGCTGTAGGTTTAATTTCTATTTGAGTCATCATCTTATCCTTAGTCGTTATGAAAAGTGCGCTGCTGTAATGCATGAGACAAGTAATCCAAGCTTTGCACTAAAAGCTGGCTGCCAAGCGTGGTCAAAATGGACTCTGGATGAAATTGAAAGCCCACCGCATTGTCCTGTGGGTGGATTATGGCCATTGGCATGTTTTCTGTCGTCGCGATCACTTGTAAACACTCGGGCACTTGCGTTGCCACTAAACTGTGATAACGCGCAACGGGCAGTGGAGAGGGTAAATTGGCAAAAATACCGTCACCATTATGGAAGGTTGGACTCGCTTTACCATGAACAACCTGTCCAGCACGTTCAACCTTACCGCCATAATGTTCAACGAGAGCCTGATGGCCTAAGCAAATGCCCAACATTGGCACTTTACCTGCTACACGTGCGATTAAAGCCATTAGCGAGCCAGCCTCATGTGGTGCGCCTGGGCCCGGTGACAACACTAGGGCTGTTGGTATTGTTTCGTTTAATAGTTTGTTAGCAATAAAGTCGGCACCAACATCATTACGGTAAATAACGACGTCATAACCAAGGCTTCGAAACTGGTCGACTAAGTTGTAGGTGAATGAATCGAAGTTATCGAGTAAATAGATTTTCATAATCCACCTCCCATTTTAATTGCGCTAATCACGGCCTGTGCTTTTTGGCGTGTTTCATCCGCCTCGGCTTGGGGATCGGAATCGAATACCACTCCGGCGCCGGCTTGAATAAAGGCTGTACCATTTTTTACAAAGGCTGAGCGAATAACAATGCAGGTATCCATATCTCCTAAACCATTTAGGTAACCTACAGCACCGCCGTAACTGCCACGTCTGGTTTTTTCTGCTCCACGTATAAGCTGTGCCGCACTGACTTTGGGAGCACCAGTTAAGGTGCCCATATTCATGCAAGCTTGATACGCATGCAGTGCATCTAAATCGCTGCGAAGCTGACCGGTTACGCGGCTAACTAAATGCATGACGTGGCTATATCTATCAACTTTTAATAGCTCTGGGACTTTACGAGTGCCACTTTGGCTAATACGAGCAATATCGTTGCGAGCCAAATCAACTAGCATGATGTGCTCTGATAGTTCTTTTTTATCTAGGCGTAGTTCAAGTTCATTACGGCTATCGAGATCAAAATCAATGTCACCATTTGCAGTTTTCCCACGCTTACGTGTGCCAGCTATTGGGTAGATTTCGACTTGATTACTTGCAGCTTCATACTTAAGGGCACTTTCTGGTGACGCACCAAAAAGAGTGAAATCATCGCCGCGGAAATAAAACATATAAGGGCTTGGGTTTGTTAGCCTTAATGCGCGGTATGCGCCTAACGTATTTGGGCAAGGTAAGCTAAAGCTACGTGATGGTACGACTTGAAAAATATCGCCGGCAATAATGTGCTGTTTTAGATCATTAACCGTGTTTTTAAAATCACTATCAGAGATGTTAACTTGAGTATCGCTGTTAATATTGACTAGCTCAGCAACCGGCGTGAGCGAGTGACAAGCACCTTGTAACTCTGCCATGCGTGCAGAAAGAGCCGCAGTAACGCTATCGTTTGGGCTTTTCGCTGGCGCAACAAACTGATGAGTAACAATTTCAGCACTTTGCTGCTGGTGATCAACTAAGATCAAGGTCTCAGCTAAATAGAATAGGTAATCTGGACAGGTGTTATCACCTTCAGGCACGCTTGGCAGTGGTTCAACTGTGTCGATAAGATCGTAAGCGAGTACTCCGCCTAAAAAAAGATCTTCAAACTCTGGGCGTTCGTCACAGCGGATATGGTTAACTAATAATCTTAATCCATCGAGGGGAGAAGTTGATTTTAACCGGGCATCTTCGTCGAGTTGATCAACTTGTTTATGTAACTTAACGCTTAAGCAGTTATCGCCACTATGCTCACAGTGACTTTGAGGAAAGTGATTGCTGAAAAATTGCTTGATTGGGGCAAGCAGTGTTTGCCCATTATTGGTCAACGCACTAAATTGTAATAGGTAGCCATCACAGCGAATTTTCATCGCAGCGTGAGTTAATACAATACTTTTTAAGTGATCTTTACTTTCTATTTCTGCGGACTCAAGCAGCATGGTATGGGGCGCGTCTTGAGTGACATGCTGATATAAACGCAGCGGATCATCGTGATAGGCTAACTCTTGTTTTTGAGTGACGACTTTGGCGATAGTATCGGTTGCCATGCTTATGCTCCTGCCTTGTAGGGTAACGCATTATTCATTGTTTTATCTCACTTTATCTTATACCAATCGAGTTAACTATCAGATCAGATTGGTCATTCCCCGCTGCCTTGGGCTTGTCGTTTCTCGCTATTTAAATGTTAGATACAAGAAAGCCCGCAGAGTATGCGGGCTTTCTTGTTGAATCTTGTCTCAATTTTTGAGTACACAGTTCCACACCACCCGCTAAGTTGGGAAGTGCCACCACCAATTAATGTTTTGTAAAGTCGGTAACTGTGTCATTGAAAATTCATCTTGTTCGTTTCAGTGGCTATATAGAAACATTTACCAGACAAATCTGTCAATTGAATATTTCTATTTTTAACTGATCTTCTTCAAATAAATGAAGCTTGATATTAATATTGGTTGTAATTATTGTTTTTCGATTAATTATTGGTGGATTTCACCAATAAAGCTGATTGTAAATTAAATGGGTATTTTAGCCTAATGTCACACTTGGCTAATATAGCAACTGGTTTTGGGGCATTTACCGAGCAGCTAGGCTTTACTTAGTTGGTGGCTTTTGTGATGTGAAACATGCTTAGTTAGCAGCTAATTTGAATTGGCTTTGACTATGGCATCATGGTCTGAGTTACTCGCAACTACAATTAGCAGAATTGTTGATGTGCAGCGACAGTATTGTCTCGATTGGTAACATTTAGCAGGTAGGCGTTGGTAGTTATGTTTGCACTAAGATGTGGCATATATAGAAAAAGGCAGCTTGATTGCTGCCTTTTTACTGATGAGTGTTTGCTTGGTTTTTGTAGATATTAAGCGAACTTCTTATCTAAAAAGTTAATGATTTCTGACGATTCATACATCCATGTTGATTGGCCATTTTCTTCAATCTTCATACAAGGAACCTGTAGCTTGCCGCCACCATTTAATAGGGTGCTTTTGTGTGGCTCTTGTTTGGCATCTAATGTGACGATATTTAAGCCTTGGCGACGTAGCGCGCGACGAACCTTTACACAAAATGGGCAGGCTTTATATTCATAAATTGTCATATTGCTGGTGGCATTATCGATTTTCTGTTGTTCTTCTGCCGGACGCTTTAGTTTTTTAGGCGCAAAAACAAAGTTTAAAAACAAAATGATACGGCCTAATACCCAACGAATAATAAACATTAACTACCTCTGATGTATTGATTCCCGCGCAGATTTTAACTCAAGCATTACAGGGTTGAAAGTATTGATTAAAGATCTGCTATCATCTTTACGACTTTTGCCATACAAGGTGCCCAAGGACTTTGAGTTGATCTGAGAGTGACAGCAGAGCAGTGTCGTCGGGACAAAAACAGATTGGGTGAGCAAACTTTGGCTGTTGTGGCTGTTCAAGTTGTTTGTCTGTTGCATGGGGGACAAACATAAAATCAACTAGATTTAGCCCAGTTAAATCATCAAGTTGGCAATCATTGCTATCCCCGCAAAGTGGTGCGCTGGCAATTGACGGGGTCATTATCATAGCACCAGCGCTAACACCGATAAGCCCGCCACCATTGACACAATATTGGCGCAGTACCGGCAGTAATTTATGTTGTTTAAGTGCTTTTAAAAACCGGAAGGTATCGCCACCCGAAAGATGAATTGCGTCGCACTTGAGTAAGGCATTTAAGCTTGTTTCACAGAAGCCTGATTCGAGTTCAAGGTACACACTTAATTGCGCATTATGTGCTTGATACATCATTTGAGTTTGCGAGTAATATTGCCGTTGTGGATCGGGCTCTGAGGCGATATAACCTATGTTTAATTGGCTATTGGTTTGCTGTTTAAGCGAACTCAATAATTGAGATATGGCCGTTTGTGCGTTGTGACTGTTGGGATTGCTAAGTAGGGCAAGTTTCATGCTATTCCTTTGAAAATACTATTAAGTTTCCATTTTCTTAACAACTTAGCTTATTCTTCGACTGATAAAAACCATTAGTTTGTGGTGTTTTAACGGCTAAACAAATAAAAAGCATGCGTACGCATGCTTTTTGGGTTCGGTAGTGGCAAACTGACGCTAGTTTGCTCCTAAGGTTAATAATGCTTGGCTAGCCTCGGTATTGAGCTCGACTCTGCTGTCGAGTAAAAAGATCCTTTTAGGATCAACTTTCTGCTGCTCAATAAGATAAGTTTTTACTGCCGCCGCACGAGCTTGGGCGAGTTTTCCTAGTGCATCTTCACTTATTCGCTGCGCGCCAAGTACAAAGTTATACAGTGCAATATGCCAACGGGTGAGTAATTGCTCATCTGTGAGTGGCGTCTCCTGTTGATGTTCAGCTAGGATGCTATCTTTAACAACTGAGGCTGACTTGCCTAGCTCCACCTCATAAAGATCGATTAATGCCTCTGCTAATGGCCCTGTGGTTGGATAATTACTTGGCGATAGCGCTTCGGGTAACTGCTGCAGTGGAATATTGGCTGTTTGCGCTAACTTGCTGCGTAATTGTTGTTCGCTCAGCGCTTGACTATCTGCTTGCATGTTTAGGCCGCCTTCAACGCTTAAGGTAAGCATGGGTCTATCTGCTAGACCTTTGGCAAGTTTATCTAAGGTTTGTTGCTGTTGGGTTGATATAGTCGCGTCACCAGCAGCAAATTGAATCTTATCTAATTCATCAGCATCATCACCGAGTAGCCCTGCTAACAAACTGAAAGGGGCGGTAACCGCTTTAGTGATGACATTGGTAAAGGCGGTCATCACAATACTTCCTATGCTAAAACTGGGATCATCAACATCGCCAGAAACTTGTAGCCCTAAATCTATCACACCGTGTCTGTCTTGAAGCAATGCGATGGCAAGCGTAACGGGGAGGGTGGTTGCTAGTGAGCTATCACTGGGCTTACCTAGCTTTAATTGGTCTACAACTAAGTGGTTGTCACCAACGAGTTGGTTTTTATCAAGCTGGTAGTTGAGATCTAACGATAGTAGACCTTTATCTATGTAATAACCTGCGTAGGTACCAGAATAAGGATTGACTGAGGTTAGCTCAACATGTTTGAAGCTCAGGGCTAAGTCTAAGTATGGCTGGGCTAATAACGGGTTGATATCACCTTTGAGTGTCACAGGTGCATAGCGATCAATCTTACCTTTTATATCAACCGATGCTGTTTGTTTGCTATCAGAGGATAGCTTGCTGATCTTGCCATCTAAATGCTCAATACTGGCAGCAAAGTTAGGGGTTAATGAGTTATCTGCAAAAAAGGTCGAACCATCTTTAAAGCTAATTTGATTTATCGATAACGCTATAGGTTGAGTTGCAGCAGCACTTTTATCTGCTTTAGTTGATACCTTCGCTTGCACTACTTTTGTTGGTTGCTGTTTGTTTGTTTGCTTGGTTTTTTCTGGTGCTGTTTGCACTATAAGATCACCGATATTGGTGCTCTTATCTTTAGCGATAATAATGCGACCATAGGGCTGAGTTAATGAAACTTGGTCAATATCGAGACTATTATTTTGCTTGTCAAATTTAAGGCTATTTATGTCCAGCGCTTTCCATTTTAGAAGCTCTTTTTTCTGAACCGTGTCTTTAATGATTAAGTCATTAACGGCTAGATTACCTTGGTAACTGAGTTGCTCTGTCTTGGCGTCAAGGTTGAGCGTACCTTGAGTATTAACGTCGCCCTGTTTTAGCTCGATATTGATGTAAGGCGTTAAATACCCCTGTATTTGAGTTAAGGCTAAATTAGTGACACGAAGTTCGGTATTGGCTGTTTGTGCCAAGGGCGTAATACTGCCGCTAGAGCTAATATGACCTTGCTGATTAATGTTGAATGACAATTGATAATCAATAGGTTCGGCTAAGCTATCAGTTATTGCGCCTGTATTTAGCGCAATATCAGAAATTTGCCACAGCGTAGCTTTTGTCACTAATGCCTCAGTCAGGTTCACTTGATAATTTTCAAGGTTTACCTTTTTTAGCACGGCACTCCAGCTGCGACTATTAGTGGTATCACTGTGGTTAGTTGTTGTTTGTTGCTCCTGCGCAATACCCGTTTGTGCTGTACTTGCAGGGGCTTTTGCTGTTGGAACATTAGCGGCGCCATTTGCTATTGGGGTAAAGATATTCGCAAGGCTTACGCCATTTTTATCAATAGTTGTGTTTAACACTAATCCTTTTGTATCTAGAGATTGTGCAGTAATGGTTTGATTTTGAAGATCAACATTGATGCCTTGCAGTGTAATCATAGGCAGATTAATAACTGACTTTGATTGGTAATCAAAGTTAATATCATCAAGTTGTAATCGGCCGTTATCAGCCTTAAAGGCGAGTTTATCGTTTTGTATTTGCAATTGATAATTGCTAGAAAGGGTTAAACGGCCGGAGCTTAAAACAGGGGCAAATTGTTCAGAAATAAACGACCAAAATTGCGGTAGCTGGATGTTGGTAAGTTGTACATCGCCAATCACACTTAATGGCGATAGTTGCACTTGCCCTTGTGTAGCGATCTCTCCTCCCTGCCGACCAACAATATGCACTGAATAACGGTTTAAATCAGGGTTAATAGACTGTCCATCTGTTTGCTGGCTAAGCGTAGATTGAATTGCGTGCTTGGAGTCAAAATATTTCACGTTCAGATTCAGCTCTGGGTAGTGAAGCTGAGCATCGGTTACATGATCTTCAAAGTTTAAATCAGCTTTTATAATGGCTAAGTTACTGATAATAAAATGGGGTATGGCGGCTTGATGTTGACTAGCCTCGTTTTCATCAGTCGATGGGCGCTTGGCTAAAGTGTCTATAATATCTGAAAAGTTAAATCGTAAAGATTGCGGCGCTTTTATACGCTCAATATTGACGTTAGGTTCTGTAAGCGTGACGTTGGTAACGCTATAAGCTGTGTTGAATAGAGAGTCCCAGAATTGTAATTCAAAAGCGAGTTGCCTAAAGCCAATAAAAGCTTGTTTATTAGGTTCGTGCACTTGGAAGTTGTCGATTGTAACGTCAAAGGTGAACGGATTTATCTTGATATCTTCTAACGTGACCGGACGTTGTAAAAGGGTCGATAACTGCTGCGGTACTTGTTTTACGGCAATGTAGGGGACTAAGAGCCCTAAAATTGCAGTAAAACTGAAATAGAGTACTGAAAAAATAATGATTAAGCGCTGATATCTTGGGCGCTGACGATAGCCACTAAGTATTGACTGAAGCAATTTTTTGATAAAAGACATGGGGAAACCTTTGCCGATTTAATTCGAGCTGAATCAAGACCTCAATCTAGCGGAAGCCTATAAAGTAAAGCTGCAGCTAACTTTTAGTCATCTCATTAATTATTTTAGCGTCATTATCAAGTAAATGAGTCCGGTATCATAATGTTTTTTGTTAAATTCATTTAAATCATTAACTAATGAAAACACTTGTTACAGAAGCTGTTTTGCCGTTCAAAATGGTTGTGGGGTAAATTGATCGATAGAGGTTGGCTGCTAGTCATTATCAGCGACGAAGTGATGAGGTCGACGTACAGCAAGATTTAGTTTATCGAATGCTAGATCTGGCGCTATTGAACTATTGCCTAGTGTCTTTCTTGGTTGATACCATAGCGCGTTTTCAATCGGCTTTTGGGGAATTAGCTTGAATAAAAGTGTTATTACGAATCTTATCGCAGCAATTTTAGTTGCTGTTGGTTACTTGTTTGCTCAACCCATATTACTAACAGTAGGCTTGTTTGCACTTTCTGGCGCCGTGACTAACTGGTTAGCAATTCATATGTTGTTTGAGAAGGTCCCCGGCTTATATGGTTCTGGTGTTATTCCTTCGCGCTTTGAAGAGTTCAAGGCAGCTATTGCCAATTTAATGATGAAGCAATTTTTTACTGAAGAAAATATTGACCGATTTCTATCCGGTGAAGGTGGGGTTGAAAAGCAACTTAACTTACAGCCTGTGATAGACAAAATTGATTTATCGCCAGCATTCAATGCGTTAGTTAAAACAGTCGAACAATCTTCTCTCGGCGGCATGTTAGCAATGTTTGGTGGCAGTGAAGCCATTACCCCTTTGCGTGAACCTTTTATCGAGAAAATGAAAACCTCATTAAGTGAAATTGCGCAAAGTGATGATTTTTATGCCTTGGTGAAAGCTGAACTTGAGCAGCCAGATATGATTGCTGATATGCGAGCAAAAGTGGAGGAGATTGTTACTCAACGTCTTAATGAGTTAACTCCGCAGCTTGTCAAAGAGATTGTGCAAGAGATGATCCGTGAACACTTAGGTTGGCTAGTTGTTTGGGGCGGGGTGTTTGGTGGTTTAATCGGTTTAGCTGCTGCGCTTATTCAAGCTTGATAGGTTAGCACTGGCAAGAATGGCGAGTTGTAGCGGCTCTGATCCTGCGACTCTTGATAAAAAGAGGAAGCTTCGGCTTCCTTTTTGTTAGCCTATCCCATTTATTATTGTTGTACGCTTACTGTGCGTTGAGTTATGTTTTAATCTTCGGAACATGGCGTTCACAGGAGTGATAGATGCAGCAAGATAAAATACAAGATCACAGTATTAACTATCTTGAAATCCCAGTTAAAGACATAGTTAGAACCAAGGTATTTTTTGGGGATGTTTTTAATTGGCAGTTTGAGGACTATGGTCCTGAATATAGCTGTTTTATTGATGTTGGTATCAGTGGTGGTTTTTTTGTTAGTGATAAAAGTTTTGCTACTGCACAAGGTTGTCCGCTGATCGTTATCTATTCAGCTCAGTTAGAGCAAACTGAAGCAGAAGTACTTAAGGCCGGAGGCCGGATAAGTCAACCGATCTTTTCTTTTCCCGGTGGACGTAGGTTTCACTTCTTTGATCCAAATGAAAATGAATATGCCGTTTGGTCGGAGTAATTGCCGCTTAATACTGCTTAAAACAAGGACACATTATGCCACATTGCAGCATTGAATATTCAGCGCAACTAAGTGAAATTATCTCTATTGAGGCATTAGTCGAAGCTTGTCATCGTGGACTAATTGAGTCAGGGCTTTTTGAAGCTAAAGCGATAAAAACTCGGGCTTATCGCTGTGAGTTTTATCGCGTAGGTGAAGATGCGAGTAGTCAGTTTATTCATCTTAATATTGCGATCATGCCGGGGCGAAGTGATGAGCAAAAAGCGCTGCTACTTGAGCGGGTTTATGATGCCATTGCGCTAATTACTGCGGCGGTTTCAAGTGTCACCATTGAGGTGACCGAACTGCAGCAACAGCATTATTTTAAAGCTATAAATTAAGACTTCAGTTGTTAATAATAGAAAAGCCACTCATAGCAATAAGTGGCTTTTACTTTTTAACGATATTGCTGACAGTGTTTAGTATGCGCTGTCGTGAACAGATTGTACCGCGCGACCAGATGGATCAATAATGCCTTGTAAGCTTTCATCCCATGCTAATGCTTCAGGTGTTGAGCATGCTACAGACTTGCCTCCCGGTACGGTTTCAGCGGCGCTTGGTAACGGGAACAGCTCCTCAAAGAAGGTACGGTAAAAATAAGCTTCTTTGGTTTCAGGCGTGTTGTATGGGAATCTAAATTTGGCATTAGCCAATTTTAAATCGTCCACTTGTTCAGCAGCATGGTCTTTTAGGCCATCAATCCAAGAGTAGCCCACTCCGTCACTGAATTGTTCTTTTTGACGCCATGCGACCTCTTTTGGCAATTTGTGCTCAAAAGCTTGGCGTAAAATGTGTTTTTCAATCTTGCCGTTCTTAGACATTTTTGCTTCAGGGTTAGTGCGCATTGCCACATCCATAAACTCTTTATCTAAAAATGGAACACGAGCTTCTAGTCCCCAAGCGGCCATGGCTTTGTTGGCGCGTAAGCAGTCAAATAGGTGCAATTTGTCTAATTTGCGTACCAACTCCTCGTGGAATGCTTGAGCGTTTGGTGCTTTATGGAAATATAAGTAACCGCCAAATAATTCGTCAGCGCCTTCACCAGACAACACCATTTTAATACCCATGGCTTTAATCTTACGAGCCATCAGATACATTGGGGTTGCTGCGCGAATGGTGGTCACGTCATATGTTTCTAGGTGATAAATCACATCTTTAATTGCGTCGATACCATCTTGGAAGGTAAAGGTGATTTCGTGATGGATAGTTCCAATGGCATCAGCAACTTTTTGCGCTGCAACGAGATCCGGGGCGCCCTCAAGACCTACCGCGAATGAATGAAGCTGAGGCCACCAAGCGTTACTTTCACCATCATCTTCAATGCGTCGCTTGGCAAATGTTTGAGTGATAGCTGAAATAACTGATGAGTCTAAACCGCCTGAGAGCAACACGCCGTAGGGTACATCAGACATCAACTGACGTTTGACGGCCGCTTCTAATGCGTCGCGCACATCTTCTGCACTTGCAGGGTTATCTTGTACCGCGGCAAACTCGCGCCAATCACGCTGATAGTAATGAGTGAGCTCGCCTTGTTCACTTGAAAGATAGTGACCTGGGGTAAAGGTTTCTACGGTTTTACACACTGGCATTAATGCTTTCATTTCTGATGCCACATAGAAGTTACCTTCTGCATCACGGCCAGTGTATAACGGGATAATGCCCATATGGTCGCGGCCGACGAGATAGCTATCTTTAGCTTTATCGTACAGAACGAACGCGAAAATGCCGTTAAGCTTGTCCAAGAAAGCTGTGCCGTATTCTTGGTATAGCGCCAAAATGACTTCACAATCTGAGTTAGTTTGATAGCTATATTTATCACCTAATTCAGCCTTAAGCTCTTTATGGTTGTAGATCTCGCCGTTGACGGCTAACACGATAGAACCATCTTGGCTTAATAGCGGCTGAGCGCCGTGCTCAATATCAACAATGGCTAAGCGCTCATGGGCTAAAATCGCTTTATCACTGCTGTAAATTCCTGACCAGTCTGGGCCGCGGTGGCGCAGAAGTTTTGACATTTCAAGAGCGACTTGACGCAGCGGCGTTGCGTCTGACTGAATATCTAAAATTGCAAAAATTGAACACATAGGTCACTCCAAAAAACGTTGTCTTAATCTCAATTGCTTTTTACTGTGCCTACGAATACTTAAAAAAACAAATTAAATTGTACGGATTATTCTGTTTTCTGGCTTATTTTGTCATTTTTTGCCCGTCATTTTAACTGTTTGAATGGTGAATCTTTAATTTGTAGGCTTTTTAATTGAGATTTTCTCTTTTTGCTTAGCTAAAGTCGGGCTATGACTGGATGATTAATAATGTGCTGTCGATAATTAACATTTTTAAGTTTTAAGCTGAAAAAGTCGCATTTTGGCCTATAAAAACAAAGTTGAAGTTAGCACGATAGAACAAACTTTATACGGATCAGGATAAACATTTTGTCACTCGTCATTCTGTAGTGTTTTTAGCTGTCTACTTCTACTTCTGCGTTGATCTGCTTTATAAGGGAATCAACGCAGCTATTCGGCTTGAATTAGTTTGCCAAAAACCGTTCTGAGTTGATCAAGTTCTTGTACTGATTGGTATAATTGGTTTAAGGGAGGATCATTAGAATAGGTTGTGGGCAAAAAAAAGCCGACAAGTGGGTAGCAAGCCGGCTAGTTGGAAATTTTTACTCTGCGCTTTAGTTATTGCTATCGTCTTTTGCTGGGCGTAATACGTTAAATTCAGTGCCTTTATAATACCCCGGCCAGTCTTTGTTATTACCAAGTGTAGCAGCTGCTTGATAAAATATATCAAGATCTTCTAGCGCTCCAGAAAGATCCCAGTCTGGTCGATATTCATCACAAACATTGTGATAACAGCCTTTCATTTTTTGCTGCATTTTAACCTTATACTGCACCGTGGCTTCATCTATTGGCTCATTACCGCCGCCAGCAAATACTGCGGGTATGCCTTTTTTGGCAAAACTAAAATGATCAGAGCGGAAGAAGCCGCCTGCTTCAGGTCTGTTTTCAGCGACTGCTGTACGGTTTTGACGCTTGAGTGCATCAATAAGATACTCTTCAAGTTCAGATTTGCCTTTACCTATGATGGTATAATCGGACGTTCGGCCGTAAACATTGGTACTGTCGAGATTAAAAACTGCTACTGTTTTATCGAGAGGATAGAGCGGGCTGTCGGCATAGTAGCGAGAGCCGAGGAGACCTTGTTCCTCACCAGTTGTGGCAATGAATGTGAGTGAGCGCTCAAGGCGATTACCTTGGCTAGCTTGATTAGCAAACTGGCGTGCGATTTCTAAAATACCAGCTGTTCCTGAAGCATTATCGAGTGCACCGTTATAGATCTTATCACCTTCTTTATTCGGATCAATACCGATATGGTCCCAATGAGCTGTGAATAAAATTTGCTCATCAGCACGTGCTTGTCCTGGCAAGGTTGCAACGACATTGTAGCTGTTGCTGTATTCGGCTTGATTAGTAAATGCGATAGAGGCATTTTGATTTAAAGGTAAGTGTATTGGGCTTGCAGCTGCGCGATCGGCAATGGTTGCTAATGATAAACCAGCATTATTAAACAGTTTATTGGCAATATCATAAGTGATCCAACCTTCAACCTGCACCCGTTTATGTGATTGACTGCTACTGGCTAAATCTTGTTGAGCGCCTGTCCAGCTATTTTCAACAACTGACCATGGGTAAGAGGCGGGTTTGGTGTCATGAATAATAATTGCGCCCAGTGCACCTTGGCGGCTGGCTTCTTCAAACTTATAACTCCAGCGACCGTAATAAGTCATTGCTTTGCCATTAAACTTGCCTGAATTTGGTAAGGCAAAGCCGGGATCATTGACTAAGATGACGGCGATTTTACCTGTCATATCTAGATCTTGGTAATCATTCCATTGGTATTCAGGAGCATTAATGCCATAGCCGACAAAAACGAGCGGAGCATTGCTGATATCGATAGTTGCAATATCGTGACGACTCGTCATGACGACATCTTGGCGGTATGTTAACGGCATTTCCCCAAGCTGGATCTGTTGTTGTGCTGATGGGGTGTATGTCACCATAGGCACTGCTTGCAAATAGTCTTTACCGTTTGGTTTCTCAAGTCCCATTGCCGCGAAGGCATCACTTAAATAGGCTAAAGTTAACGCTTCTCCTTTGGTGGTGGGAGCGCGCCCTTCAAATTCGTCAGAAGACAGTATTTTGATATCTTGGCGAAAACGAGCTTCATCGAAAGTGACATCGGTGATGTCATTAAGGTTGGTTGGATGCTGACTGCAAGCACTAAGCACTACTAGCGCGCAGGCGGAAACAATGTTACGCATGGCTAAGTCCTATTATTATTGTTTTAGACTGTTTTATCGATATTGAGGGAACATCATGGGCAAGTGAACCCTCAATAGCAAGAGGCGATAGCCAGTGAAAATGTTACTTAATATTGCGTGGTCTTAGTGACTGGTTTAGTTATTGGTCATAGCTAACATTATTTAAACCACGTCGATATCGCCTGCGCAATCAAAGATATGATTTGGTCTAAAAGGTTCTTTTTCGATATCAGCCAATTTGCTAACACCACTGGTGACTAGAATTGTTTCAAGTCCAGATTGAAAGCCTGCCAGAATATCTGTTCGCATATTATCGCCAATGATAACCGTGTTGTCAGAGTGGCCACCGATGTGATTAAGCGCTGAGCGAATGATCCATGAGCTTGGTTTGCCAACGTAAAATGGCCTTTTGCCACTGATGCGTTCAATTGGGGCGCAAAGTGCTCCGCAAGCTGGGCTATAATCTGGCCCGTGGCTATCTGGATTAGTTGCAATAAAGCGTGCACCTTCGCTAACAAATTTAGCGGCCTTATGGATCATCTCCCAGTTGTAGGAGCGGGTTTCACCAACAATAACAAAATCAGGGTTGATATCTGTAATAGTAAAGCCAGCTTTATAAAGCTCATGAGTCAATGCGCCTTCACCAATCACAAAGGCCTTGGTACCGTGCTGATGTTTTAGAAAATCCGCTGTTGCCATTGCAGCGGTATAAAAGCACTCCTCCGGAACCGTAATACCGGCTGCACCGAGCCTATTCTGCAGATCTTTTGCCGTTTGTACTGGGTAATTAGTGAGAATAACCAGAGGGTTACCTTGCTCAAGTATTCGCTGAATAAACTTGTCACTTCCAGGAATAAGTTGATTGTTATGAAGTAATACACCATCGATATCGCAAATAATATTTTTCATTAACGTCTCTTATTTCACATTGGTTTGCCGCATATTTGACTCTTATCTAATGCTAAATAGATTCTAAAAACAATGGTAATTAACCAAATTTTGAAATTTTCGCCTTAGTTACCCTTTGCTAATTAAAGCATAATTGGCTGATTTGTAGTCAGGTGTATACCAGCCTAAAAATATTTATGTTGACCTTGTGTATTTTTCAGATATTGTGTCGCTAATTCCTTTATTAATAACAAGATACAGTCGTTAACATAATGTTTTACACTGCTGTTCTAGTTACTTTTCTACAACGTTTTACGGTTCAGATCTTAATTTCTAATTAGCGATATTGTTATGGATAAGATTATTGCATTTATATTGTTGCTGGGGATTTCATTCACTGGTTTTGCTGAAACTGCTACGGAATTCTCACCTCGCGATACCATTGAAGATTTTCCGAATGGTAAGCAAATAATTAAATTGCTTGAAAATAAGAATATTGCGGCTGAGCGTAAAAGAGAGCAGTTACAGCTGTTGATCTCTAAAGAAAAAGCAGAGAGTTCGGCTTTTTATGCTTTTGCTTATTATCGGATCTTACATGATATAGAGTTGTCTAATAGCGCGCCTCTACTGGCTGAAAAAGCGATAGTTGACCTGTTAGAAGCAGGCAAACGACTCAAACAAGACTGGTTAATTGCTGAAGCCAATATGTGGCTAGCAACTTTTGCAGCACGAGAAGGTCGCTACCAAGATGGAATATCTTTAGTTGACGAATCAATTGCGCTAGCACAAAAAACAAACTTCCTTCATTTAGTTGCCCGTGGTTATAACACCAAAGCGGCACTCTACTTTTTCCAAGATCAGTACTATTTTGCGCTAGAGTACTATTTAAAAGCGCTTGATATCTTTATGACACAGCCTGAAGACCCATATGTTAGTAAGGTGCTATCCAATGTTTCATTGATTTATCTCGAAATTGAAGAGTGGGATAAAGCTTGGGAGTCAAATGTTAATGCACTTTCTCATGTTGAACGCTATGGCGGTGATTATGAGCAAATTAGTGCATTTAATAATAATGCTGCGTTTATTTTAGAACGGCTCGGGCGCGTTGAAGAGAGTATGCCCTACCTTATAGAAGCACGAAATAGTGCTGAAAAGAGCGGTGAACTGCGGGTGCAGTTTAATGTAATGACCGCTTGGTTGCATTTCTATTTATCTTCTGAGTTGTATGAAAGCGCTAAAATCGAAGCGAATGAATGTATTGCTCGCTCTTCAGCGTTAGCGTATCGAGTCATTGAAGCTGATTGTAGCCGTATGTTGGCTAAGGCTTTGATTAAACTTGGCGATATAGATTCTGCTCTAGCTGCTTTGAATAAAACCGAAGCATTATACAAACAAATAGGTACCCAAGCTTCACACGCTGATATGTTTAATAATTATGCATTGGCCTATGAGGGGCTAGGGGATTACAAAGTTGCACTTGAATACCAGCGAAAAGCAAATGTGGCTGAAAAGGAGCTCTTGTTTGATAAGCGTGGTAAAACTTTATTGAATCTCAGTGAGACCTATAAAGAAAAGTATCGCTTGCAAGAGGTGGCATTATTAAAGGCAGAAAATGATGCTCATGAAGCGAGATTGGCTGAACAAGAGATCAGAGAAAAATTCTTGTGTTTCTTTATTTTAGTTGCTGTTATTTCAATCTCTTTACTAATAAAGAAACGCTATTGGTTGGAGAATGATAATAGGAACTTACAGTCATCGAATTTAGAGCTCTATAAGCAGTCTAATATTGATACGCTTACGGGGTTGTATAATAGACGTTACTTCCTCGATTTCATCGCTCAGCAGCAGTCCAGTAGCCTAAGTACCCAAATGTGTTTGGCTATTATTGATGTTGATCATTTTAAAGCGGTGAACGATACCTATGGTCATGATGTGGGCGATGAAGTGTTGGTTAAAGTGGGCAGCATTATTCAGAAAAATATTCGCGAACAAGATCTATTGGTTAGATGGGGTGGCGAGGAGTTTGTGTTGTCGTTAAGTTGGCCTACATCCTCCGGTCCGATTTTATTAACTGAACTTCAAGAGCGCTTTGAACAAGTGCGACAAGAGATTGCAGATACTGTCATCATTGCTGGCAAACAACAGTTAAATTTGACGGTTTCGATTGGAGTAGGCAAACGGATCAATGGCGCATTGTTGAAAGACCATTGGCAACGAGTATTAGAAGAGGCAGATAAAGCACTTTATCGGGCTAAAGCTCAAGGGCGTAATAAAGTCGTGTTAGTTGAGCAAGTTGATAGGGTGAGTTAATCGAAAACTATCTAAGCAGAGCTTACTTTTAACCTTTGTTAGTTTTAGCTATGTTACAAAGTGTCAGGTTTGTAAATATCCCGTAACTAAGTTGCGTTCCATAGGTAAATGGTAATAATAGCCATTCTCATTTATTTATGGAAAAACAAGTGAAGTTAAGTATCTTAGGGTTAGCTGTTTTAAGCGCTTTAGGTAGCACATCGGTTGCTGCTGAACAAACTCTTCAAACATCAAATCAATCTAGCGATATTGAACATATTATCGTTACCGCCTCTCCGTTTGCACAGAAGTTAAGCGACACTCCCAATTCAGTATTTATCGTGTCAGAAGCTGACTTAGATTTACAACGGGTCGTTGCACGTAATTTGTCTGAAATGATTTCTAACTTAGTACCTGGTTTTTCACCGAGTACTGAAACCATGTCTACTTTTGGTCAGAACTTTCGTGGCGGTAAGGCGATTGTAATGATTGATGGTGTATTGATTTCAACAACATTGCGTGCAGGTGGTCGCGATCTGCAATCAATCTCGGTGGACGTGATTGAAAGCATTGAGGTGATTAAAGGCGCTAGTGCCATGTATGGTAATGGTGAAGCGGGCGCAATCATCAATGTCATTACCAAAAAACCAAGTGTGAATTTTGAAATGCAAACTCGTGTGGGAGTTGAAGCGTTTGCCGATAAACTATCTGATGCGGGCTACAGTATCTCGCAGAGTTTTTCGGGTACAACAGATTCAGATCTTGGTTACTTGCTCAACTTATCAGGCAAAGACCGCGGTAATCTCTATGATGCAGATGGAGAGCAATTACCCGGAGCGCCAAATAATCAGGGGGGCATGGGCGATGCTGATGAGTATGATGTGCTATTTAAACTTGAGCAAGAGTTTGACTCAAGTCGCTTAGCCATGCTGGCCCATCATTACTACATTGAAAACAAGCTGCATTATAAACGTACTGTCAATGAAGAAAACGGCCTAATAGAGATAGATAAAACTGAGCCGTATGTTGGCCCCAATCCGTTTACTAAACTTACTACGTTACAGCTTACTTACGATCAAGATGACTTTTTCAATCAGCAGTTAAGCCTGTCAACTTACTATAGTAAGGTGAATGTTGGCTATGAGTCTGCGTCTGAAATTGAGTCTACACGCAGCGGCTTTAAAGCGGCTCTACAATGGAACATAAATAACACAAGCCGGTTAGCCTATGGTGTTGAGTATGGCAAAGATAATACCGAACAAGGTCGAGAACGCGATGTTATCACTGGTATTGATGCTGCTGGAAACCCTGTTACACAGGCTCAATATGTTTGCTCTGTATGCGATTTAACTGAAACTAAATTGAGTCCGTTTGCGCAATATTGGAATCAAGTAACAGATGAATTGACACTGCAAATGGGGTTACGCTTTGAGAACTTTGAAATTGAAGTGCCTGATTATATGCGTTATCGACGAGGCGTACTCAGTGCTAAACAAGGTGATACGCTTAAATATGATAAGCCATTAGTTAACCTAGGTCTGGTTTATAATATTGCCGCTAGCACTGATATTTTCGCTAGTTACTCTCAAGGTTATTCGCATGCAGATATGCGTATGCTTCGTGATATGCCTGTTGACAGTGTTGCTGAGTTTGCTGAAGAGATCCCTGCAACACAAACCAATTATTATGAAACAGGTTTGCGTTATAGCGATGACAATCTGCAAGCTAGTTTGTCTTTGTTCTATTCAGACATCAAAGATGGTTATGCCTACGATTATAACGTCGACTCACAAGCGGATAAGCGTGTGGCGGCTGTTATTGTTGCTGACGAAGAAATTTGGGGTTTTGAAGCGACGCTTGATTACCAAATTAATCGAGAGTTTAAACTTGGCAGCAGTGTTTCTATGTCAGAAGGTAAGCGTACTAATAGTGAAACAGGTTCAGATTACTGGATGAACGGTACGCGCATTACGCCAATTAAGGCGTCAATCTATGGTGATTACCGTTTTAATGATATGGCCTCACTGCGTTTGCAAGCGAATTATGTGGGCGATAGAGATAAACACGATCGCGAGAGCGAGGCTGGTTATAGCTTTTATGAGTCGCCTTACGACGGCTATACATTGGTTGATTTAGTATCGACTTTTGATACGGATTTTGGTCGCTTTACCTTTGGTATAGATAATCTATTAAATGAAGACTACCAGCCACTTGTTTCACAGATGAACAAAGAGGTTATTTGGGAAAGTTACCGTAGCCAGTTTTCAGGGTATGGACGTCGTTTAGCACTTGAATACAGTATAAATTATTAATGGCGTAGGACTGATTACAAGTTAATGAAAAAGGCCCTGAGTGAAATTAACACTTGGGGTTTTTTATTATCGCAATCGGTATCAAGATTTAGTCCTCAATGAGAGGTTAGCTGTTTAGAGGCCATTAAGTGCTCCTCAGTAACCGCTGCTACGATACTCTAGCTTCTATATCCACTTAGTCGTACTTTAATGAAGTTCAGCATACCCATATGTTTGAAATGATTACTCGAGATTTGAGCGAGCTCTTTGGGCATGAGGAGCCGTAGCATTAGAGTCGCTATAGCTTGCCATTCCGAGTTGAGCAAATTCAAATACTGATCGCGACTATAACTTGCGCGAGACACGGTTTTTTGAATTTTGTTTAAGGCATAAAAAAGGCACCCAAAGGTGCCTTTTAACAAGATGTAGAAACTAGTCGGCAGCATACCCATTGGCAGGTAATACTTGACCGTCTAATTGAGCTGCACCGCTGACCATGCTAAGGCGATTTTGGCTGAACCATTTAACCACTAATGGATAAATAGCGTGCTCTTGTTCATGTACTCGCTGCGCTAAAACTTCAGCTGTATCTTCTTCATAAACAGGCACTTTTGCTTGTAAAATCACAGGCCCAGCATCAAGCTCTGGCGTAACAAAATGTACGCTTGCACCATGCTCTGTATCTTTTGCATCAATAGCACGTTGGTGAGTGTTTAACCCTGTATATTTAGGCAAGAGAGAAGGGTGGATGTTAACCATTTTCCCTTCAAAACGTTGAACAAACTCATCGCTTAGAATGCGCATAAAGCCTGCTAATACAACTAGATCAGGTTGATATTTTTCAATCGCACTTAATAGTCTGGCGTCATACTCTTGTCTTGTTTCGCCGGTATGAGCTATCACGCAGCTGGTATCAATCTCATTTTGGTGAGCACGGATCAATCCGTAGGCGTCAGGTTTATTACTTATTACACCAACAACTTCGGCTTGAAGGTTATCATCGCAACCATCGATAATAGCTTGCAAATTACTGCCATTACCTGAAATTAATACTAAAACGCGACAACTCTGGGGCATTACAGGATCTCCACTTGCTCTTCTTCGCCGTTACGCTTGGCAATGTTTCCGATTAACCATGCGTTTTCGCCTTCTGCATTTAGCAGTGTTAAGGCTGAATCGACTTTATCTGCTGGTAGGGCGACAACCATACCAACACCACAGTTGAAGGTACGATACATTTCAAATTCTGAAATATTACCGTTTTCCATCAACCAGTTAAATACGACTGGCCATTGCCATGTGTCGCTGTTTACCACTGCTTTGCAATCTTCAGGTAGTACGCGTGGGATATTTTCCCAGAAGCCACCACCAGTAATATGTGACATTGCATGAACATCGTGCTCTTCAAGCAACTTAAGCAGTGATTTTACATAAATTTTTGTAGGTTCAAGTAAATGGTCGATCAGTGGCTTACCAGCAAGTTCTTGCTCAGGATCAGCCTTGCTCACTTCTAATACCTTACGGATAAGTGAGAAACCATTTGAATGAGGACCGCTTGAAGCTAATGCGATAAGGGCATCACCGTCTTGCACCTTAGTGCCATCGATGATTTCTTCTTTCTCTACAACACCAACACAGAAACCTGCAAGGTCATAGTCTTCGCCTTCGTACATGCCAGGCATTTCAGCGGTTTCACCGCCAATTAATGCGCAACCTGATTGTACACAGCCTTCTGCAATACCTTTAACTACTGCTGTGGCAACTTCAACATCAAGTTTGCCTGTTGCATAGTAGTCAAGGAAAAACAGTGGCTCTGCACCTGCAACGATTAAATCGTTTGAACACATTGCAACTAAATCAACACCAACGTTATCGTGCTTTTTGTAGTCGATAGCAAGGCGTAACTTGGTACCAACGCCATCAGTGCCTGAAACCAGTACTGGATGCTTATACTTAGTTGGTAGCTCACAAAGTGCACCAAAACCACCTAAATTGCCCATAACTTCTGGACGGCGGGTACGTTTTACTGCTGACTTGATGTTGTTAACTAGTGCATTTCCGGCATCAATATCAACGCCTGCATCTTTATAGCTTAGTGGGGTAGTAGGAGTGCTCACGGAGATCCTCTCGGGTACGGGTATAGATTATTATTGGATTTAACGCGGCGCTATTCTATCAGCTTGTGAGTAGCGTCGAAAGCTAAGTTTTTCAATTAACTTAGCGACAGAGGTCACGATTTACCGCCTTTTTGAAACTTTAAGTTTTCCTACATGAACAAATCTACTAGAATCGTTAAAATTTACCGTGAAAAATACGTTAGAAAATCAGGAGAACAAGATGAAAGTCGTTGAAGTTAAGCACCCTTTAGTCCGTCATAAAATTGGATTAATGCGCGAAGGTGACATTAGCACGAAGCGTTTTCGCGAATTAGCGGCAGAAGTAGGCAGTCTACTAACATATGAAGCAACGGCTGATTTTGAAACTGAAAAAGTAACGATTGATGGTTGGAATGGCCCGGTTGAAATCGATCAGATCAAAGGTAAAAAGGTTACTGTAGTACCTATTCTACGTGCAGGTCTTGGTATGATGGATGGCGTGCTTGAGCATGTACCAAGCGCACGTATCTCTGTTGTCGGTATTTATCGCGACGAAGAAACTCTTGAGCCAGTACCTTATTTTGAAAAGCTTGCGAGCGATATGCCATCACGTATTGCACTTATTGTTGACCCAATGTTGGCTACTGGTGGCTCTATGATTGCTACTATTGACCTACTAAAAGCACGCGGCTGTACAGCAATTAAAGCCTTGGTTCTTGTTGCCGCACCTGAAGGTATTGCTGCACTTGAAAAAGCGCATCCAGATATCGAGCTTTTCACAGCATCAATTGATGACTGCTTAAACGAGCAAGGTTACATTCTGCCTGGTCTTGGTGATGCTGGTGACAAAATTTTTGGTACTAAGTAAGTACTGATACTGTCAGGGTTTACAAGTTTTTATTTAAGCTTGCTTAATCATTTAACAGTAAAAAGGAGCCAAATGGCTCCTTTTTTATTTGTGCTTTTTGTCTGGTTAACAAACCATTAGTTGCACTAAAGCACCATGGCAGCAATCCAACCAAATACCAATAATGGAATGTTGTAGTGAATAAAGGTTGGAATAACGCTGTCTTTCATATGGTCATGTTGGCCGTCCGCATTTAGACCAGCGGTTGGGCCAAGTGTTGATTCAGAAGCAGGTGAGCCTGCATCTCCTAATGCCGCCGCTGTACCAACAAGAGCAATGGTTGCTTCAACAGAGAAACCAAAGCTGATGGCTAAAGGTACATAGATTGCCGCAATAATTGGAATTGTCGAGAATGACGAACCAATCCCCATAGTAATAAGTAGGCCAACTAATAACATCAAGAACGCAGCTAAGGCTTTGTTATCGCCAATGGCGGTGTTCATGATCTCGACTAAGCTTGCCACGTCACCTGTACCTTTAATCACTGCTGCAAAACCTGCGGCAGAGATCATAATAAAGCCTATGTTGGCCATCATGCGTACACCTTGGTTAAAGATGTCCTGATCTGCAACGTGTTTCAGTGCGCCAGAAAAGCTAAACACAATGAAGCCAATTAACGCACCGAATATCATTGAGCCTGTGTAGAGTTGAACTGCTAAAGTGGCGACGACAGCAATTGCAGCAATCATAATATTGCGCTTGTTGATGCCTTCTTCTGGTTCGGCCGTTAAGATTTGTTCTTCTTGATATTCTCTTGGTTTGCGGTAGCTAATAAATATCGCCACTAGTAAGCCAAACACCATACCTAGCGCTGGAATGATCATCGCGGGTGCAACTTGAGATTTTAGTGCGTGTAGGTCATTACTATTTAAGTTAGTGAGCAAAATATCATAAAGGAAGATGCCACCAAAGCCGACAGGTAACACCATATAAGTTGTTACTAAGCCAAAAGTCAGTACACAAGCGACTAAACGGCGATCCATCTTTAATTTAGACATTACATGCAATAATGGCGGGATTAAAATTGGAATAAAGGCAATATGAATCGGTAAAATGTTTTGCGATGAAATAGCCATAGCCAGGATAGTTAACAATAACACCCAACGAACGCGGTTGTTATTAGTACTATTTTGTTCTTTACCCAATAGGCTAATCACTTTGTTTGAGATAACAGTCGTTAGCCCTGAATGCGATAAAGCAACGGCAAACGCGCCCAACAGGGCATAACTTAAGGCTATTTGTGCTCCTCCGCCTAGACCTGTGTTAAACGCTTCGACGGTTTGGTGGAGATCCATCCCTCCGACCAACCCTGCAACTAAGGCAGAGATAGTTAGCGCTATGACGATATTCACTCGAGCTAAGCTGAGGCCCAACATTAGGCAAACAGCGATGACAACTGCATTCATATTATGGTTAATCTATTTCTTATATTTGAAGTTGCGTCCATTTTTGCCTGTTAATAGCTAGGATGTCCAGCATCTATGCTGGATATCTTGAATTCAAACAGAGTTGTGAATTAGCTGTAGCTTAATATGCAAACAAACTGTGAATATCAATAGCTAAAGTAAGGTTAAGCTGGCGGCTTAGTGGCCAGTTAACAGAATAATCATTTAAAAAAGTGATATTGCTCTCAAATAGCTTGTATAGAGTTTAACACTGCCTATAATGCCTTTTAGATTTAAACGAAACAGCGTTTTTAGCAATCCATAGATGGAGAAATAAAATGAGCGTATTAGTCGGCCGCCCGGCCCCTGATTTTACTGCTGCTGCAGTACTAGGTAATGGTGAAATTGTTGATACCTTTAACCTATCTGAAGCAATTAAAGGAAAGACTGCCGTAGTATTCTTCTACCCACTTGATTTCACTTTTGTGTGCCCATCAGAGCTGATTGCTTTTGATCACCGCATGGACGAGTTCAAGAAGCGTGGCGTTGAAGTAATCGGTGTTTCAATCGATTCTCAGTTCACTCATAACGCATGGCGTAACACTCCAGTAGACAAGGGTGGTATTGGCCAAGTTCAATACACGCTAGTTGCTGACGTTAAGCATGAGATCTGTAAAGCTTACGATGTAGAGCATCCAGAAGCAGGTGTTGCTTTCCGTGGTTCGTTCCTAATTGACAAAGAAGGTCAAGTTCGTCACCAAGTCGTTAACGATTTACCTCTAGGTCGTAACGTTGATGAAATGATCCGTATGGTTGATGCGCTTCAATTCCATGAAGATCACGGTGACGTTTGCCCAGCAGGTTGGGAAAAGGGTGACAAAGGTATGGATGCTAGCCCAGAAGGCGTAGCTTCTTACCTAACTGATAATGCTGACTCGCTATAATTATTAAGTTGTAGTTAGTATTAGCATAAAAAAGCTGCGTTAATCGCAGCTTTTTTGTATGAAAATATAGCTTGTTATATGAAGTTAGCGTTAACTGCAGAACTGGATTTCTGCAGGATTATACATTAAGGATTTTGTATGGACCCGAAGGCGTTAAATATTCCCGCCGAGGATAAACATTCGTTTGCCGAATATTTCCAACAGCACATAGCACCTAAATGGCAACGTTATGAAGCAAAGCGGATTCCTATTGCTGCTAAATACCAACAGAGAAGAAAAATTAGCCAGCCAGTTTCCTATATTGCGATGTTTACAGGTCTTATTGGTTTTGCGGGTATTTTTTATGCCTTAGCCATTACAAATGGCGATGGCTTTATGCTTGTTGGTGGTTTGCTGTTGTTTGTAGTAGCAATGATTGTCGCTGCAGCAGTTAATTTTTGGGCTGGGAGTGAAGCTTTTAAGTTCCGAGACGGTGTAATTAAAGTCATTCATCCTCTTATACTGCGTTATTTTGGTGAGAGCTTTATGCTTAACCCGAAAAATCTACCAGAGCTTAAAAAATATGAGCAATATGGAGTTTTGCCTAAATACGATAGAGGTTATTTTCAAGATAGTGTTAAAGGTGAATATAAGGGTGTTGCTTTTCTTGTTCGTGAACTCAATTTATCTGTAGCTAATGGCACTGAAGATAATAAAACTAAATATAAAACAATTTTCGACGGTATTATTATTGAGTTCGATACCTTTAAAAAGTTTCAAGGCGAAACTCAAGTGAGGCTAGATAAGGGGACTTTAGGTAATAAATATCAAGCCTTTAAACATGACTTGTCTCAGGTGAAGCTTGAGGATGTGAACTTTGAACGTCAATTTGAAGTGTATAGTAGTGATCAAGTTGAAGCGCGTTATTTGTTAACGCCAGCAACTATGGCTCGGTTTCTGTCATTGTCTAGCTTCTATGGTTCGCAGTTAGAAGCTTGTTTTAAAGATGGCAAACTGTTTATGAAAATAGCGACGAAACATAATTATTTTAACTCTAAATTAGATGTTCTCAAACCTTTGGATTTTAGCCATGATATTGAGCAACTTTTTAGAGAACTTTACCAGATCTTTGCTTTAATCGATGAGTTAAAACTTGATGATAAGACTGGGCTGTAAAGTGGTTAATCAAAGCTAGGAAATTCATGATTGGATACTAATTTAGCATTGCAAATAAAAAGACGAAGATAATCAATCTTCGTCTTTTTATTTGCTACAGCGATATTTTTAATAGCTAGTTTTGATTTGACTGATACTAAAATTAGCTCAAATCATCAGGGGTTGATGTTACTTCAGAAGGAGTACTATCGACATCGTTGCAAAGTTTTTCATTGGTTGTATCTGCAATAAAAGGCCAGCCTCCAAGCGCTTTCCAGCGGTTTACGATTAAGCAAAATAGCTCTGCAGTGCGCTCAGTATCGTAAAGGGCAGAATGGGCTTCTCGATTATCAAATGCAATACCTGCCATAGTGCAGGCTTTGGCTAGTACTGTTTGACCAATGGCTAAACCTGCAAGCGCTGCAGTGTCGAATGTTGCAAAAGGGTGAAATGGCGTGCGCTTCAGATTATTACGCTCAATTGCTTGGGTAACAAAGCCGTGATCAAAAGCCGCATTATGGGCAACAATAATACTTCGGTGGCAACCAGCCGCTTTTTGTGCCTTTTTTACTTCCTTAAAGATCTCTAAGAATGCCTCTTTTTCACTTACCGCACCACGTAGAGGGTTGCTAGGATCAATACCTGTAAAAGCTAAGGCTTCAGGTTCTAGGTTTGCACCTTCAAAAGGCTCAATATGAAAATGCAATGTTTTATCTAAGCTAAGTTCGCCTTGTTCATCCATTTTTAGCATAGTGACGGCAATTTCTAACAGCGCGTCAGTTTTAGCGTTAAAACCAGCGGTTTCAACATCAATGACCACTGGGAAATACCCTCTGAAGCGGTTTTTCATTAAGTTAGGGTCGAAAGTGTCAGTCATTAAAATTTCCTAAAAATGTGCAGATGACTATTATGCGGCAACTGATGATCTGTGTCATGTTCGTTTGCTTGATTAATGAGCTAAAGGAAAAGAATTCTTTGCCGATAAACAAGAGTGATATGAATTTAGAGAGTTAATTTATGCGGCTTTGGGTAATTTTAGCATCATTTTTGATCCTCCCTTTCTCTGCCAATGCAGACTTAAGGCAATATGTGGCTTCTTTAGAAGAGTCACAATGGCGTTTGAGTGGCAATAACCCTGTGATGTGCCGCTTAGAGCATGATATTCCATCATACGGTAAAGCGGTCTTTACCAGCCGTGCGGGTAAAGACCATAACCTTAACTTTACCTTAGATATGTGGGTAAAGCCTGACCAAGTCACTCAAGCTAAATTAGTAAGCATGGCGCCTGCATGGCGTCCAGGTGTGCTATCTAAAGATATTACCGAGCTAACTTACCAAAAGTATTTTAGCGGAGAAGTGCCACGTAACGCAGCTTGGTCTATGCTCGCTGAGCTTGAAAGCGGTATGCAGCCGACCTTTTATTATGCTGATTGGTACAACGAATCAAATAAAGTGGCAGTCGGGTTGTCAGCGGTAAACTTTAAACGCCAATACTCAGAGTTCAAAGCCTGTTTATCCTCGTTATTACCATACTCTTTTGAAGATATTGCCTTCACCGTTCTTACTTATGAGTCTGGTGGTACAGAGTTAACACGTTATTCAAAGTCTCAAATTGCTCGAGTACAGGAATACCTAGCGTATGACAAGAACGTTGATTTGGTATTGATTGATGCTTATACCGATAGTTATGGTGGTAGAAGTGCCAACATGCGAGTGTCGGAGCAACGTGCAGACTCAGTGAAAGAGCTTTTCGTTGCAAGTGGTATTGGTCAAAATCGAATTCATACAATGGGTCACGGTGAGAAGCGACATGTTGCATCAAATCAAACGATAGAAGAACGCTCAAGAAACCGCAGGGTTGTCATTAGGATTAGTAAGCCTTTATAGCATATCTCATTGGTAAAATAGCCTAGCATTACAGCTGGGCTTTTTTATGAGTTTAGCCATATGTTCAATGAATTTATATGCAGTGATTTACCAGTAAACTTGAATATTATTTCTGGTTTTTGTGTATTAATATTGCTTGAATAGGCAAAAAAAAGCCCGCTTACATGGTAAGCGGGCCGCAAAAATAAATCATTGCAATCAACAAATTGAAGGAAGGAAGTCAAGCATAAGAACCAGGGATATAACTTCCGTGGAAAACCACCAAAGTTTTAAAAGTTCTTGTTTCCATATCTGCTAAGCAGACACTTCCTGAAAACGAGACGAATTATAGAGTTGAGCGACGGGGCTGACAAACTAGAATTATTAGACTTAATCATTAGTTTTTTTAATGCTTGAGTTGAGGCGTGTTGCTGGTAAAAACAGCGTAAACCTAGGTTATTGTGGTATTTGTCACATTTAGTTGGGTAAATCGCATGATATTTTATTTATCTATGTTACTAATTTATTAACAGTTACTTATCGTCATCTCTAAAAACAAAGCTCAAACAAACTTTGCGATGAGATTTTTTAATTTGTATAGTGCGTTTGCAATCAAACGCTAAGCAATTAAATAGATGACGGTAACAGACCGAGACCGAGTAAAGCTAGGCTTAGCGATAACAACAGAACTCTTATGTTAAAAGAGTCATTTAATCAGGGATAAGTTATGCGAATTAAATCAATGCTGACTAAAAAGCATATTTTAGCGATAGGGTTAGGGATCGCTATAGCAGGTTGCCAGTCTCAACCACAATCAAATAGTGAAGAAAGTATAATTAGTGAAAGTAATGGCGGTGTCATAGAAACAATTCATGGGGTACAAGTTGCCGATCCATACCGTTATCTCGAAGTTGAGTCAGATAGAACAAAAAAGTGGGTGAGTGAGCAACAAAAAGCGGGTAACGATTATCTCGCGGGTATTGCCAACAAACAGGTGATCGTTGATCGCATTACTGAATTATGGAATTTCGAAAAAATCTCAGCACCGTTTGAGAAAGGTAGCAATACCTTTTACTACCGTAACGACGGCTTACAAGCACAGTCAGTACTTTATGTAAAAAATGCCCAAGGTGTCGAGAAAGTTGCACTTGACCCCAATCGTTTTTCTGATGATGGCACTGTAGCGTTATCAGGTGTGTCTGTTAGCGACGACGGCAAGACGCTTGCCTATGGGGTTTCAAAATCAGGTTCTGATTGGCAGGCTTGGCATTTTGTCGATGTTGCAAGCGGTAAAAAGTTAGCTGATGAGCTGGATTGGATTAAATTCTCAAGTGCGGTGTGGAATAACGATAATAGCGGTGTTTACTACGCACGTTATGATGCGCCTGAAGGGGGAAATGCTTTAGCTGATGTTAACTTTAATCAGAAAGTATACTTCCATAAAATGGGGACGCCGCAAAGTGCCGATACTTTGGTGTACGAGCGCCCGCAAAATAAAGATTGGGGCTTTGGTATAGAGGTCTCTGAAAAAGGTGACTATTTACTGTTATATATTTCTCAAGGTACCGATAGTCGCAACCGTTTCTTTTATAAATCGCTTAAGGATCCAAAAGCAGACGTTGTTGAACTGATCCCTGATTTAGAAGCTGAGTACAGCTTTATCGGGAATGATGACTCGGTCTTTTATTTTAAAACCGATTATAACGCACCCAATGGTAAAGTGATTGCTATTGACGTGAACAATAGTGATAAAGCGAACTGGCAGACGATTATTCCTGAACTAAGCGACCCTATTAGTAACGTTGAAATAGTGAACGATCATCTGGTAGTGAGTTATTTGCATGATGTATTGGGCAAACTCACTATTTATAGTATGAATGGCGATAAGCGCCAAGATGTAGCACTTCCAGGTAAAGGTAAGGTTGCTGGTCCATATGGAAAGCGCAGTAAAGATTACTTTTATTACGTTTTCAATAGTTATATTCAGCCGCAAACGACTTATAAGTTTGATTTTAAAACCGGTGAGTCAAGTGTTTACTCAAAACCAGACGTTTCATTTGATCCAAATGATTACGCTTCAGAGCAAGTGTTTTATACCAGTAAAGATGGCACTAAAGTGCCTATGCTGATCTCTTATAAAAAAGGGATGAAAAAAGATGGTCAAAACCCAACACTGCTTTATGCGTACGGTGGTTTTGGTATCTCAATGACACCTCGTTTTAGTCCTGCCAATATTGCATGGATGGATATGGGCGGTGTATACGCAGTGCCTAACCTCCGCGGCGGTGCTGAGTACGGTGATAGTTGGCATAAAGCGGGTATGTTCGATAAAAAGCAGAATGTATTTGATGATTACTATGCCGCCGCTGAATACTTAATCGACGAGAACTATACAAACTCTTCAAAATTAGGTGCATATGGCCGGAGCAATGGTGGTTTATTAATGGGGGCTGCCATTACTCAACGCCCAGAGCTTTTTGCTGCGGTATTACCTGCTGTTGGCGTGCTTGATATGTTGCGCTTCCAGAAGTTTACTATAGGTTGGGCTTGGACAAGTGAATATGGTAGCGCTGATAATGCTGAGCAGTTCCCAGCTTTGTATGCGTATTCACCTTATCACAACCTTGAAGAAAGAGCTTATCCTGCAACTATGGTGATGACAGCAGATCATGATGATCGTGTTGTACCGTTACATAGCTTTAAGTTTGGTGCATTAATGCAAGATAAACAACAAGGTGATGCGCCAGTAATTATGCGAATCGAATCAAAGGCTGGTCATGGTGCGGGTAAACCGACTTCAATGAAGATTGATGAATTTGCGGATATCTATAGCTTCCTCTGGCATAACTTTGGCCTAGCAGTACCTGCAAAAATCGCTGAATAGCTAATTAAGTTAGCTTGAACAATAAATTGAAAAGGAAGCTTCGGCTTCCTTTTTTGTTTTCGTGGATAACGTGACAGCAATCTGGCGGATTTTGTGGCTTAATCACATTCAGCTATTGGGTTGCTTAAAGGCAGTAATGATGGTTAACAATAATAGCTGGGAAATAACGGCATTAGAAAAGGAGTGTAAGGAATAAAGTCTGAATGGTAATTCGTCCGCATTCGTTATTAAGATGGATTTGGGCATTAATGCAACAATCTTTTAAGATGATTAACAAAATTTTATGAAGAAGCGTATTACATATCACATATCACGATTCACAATTGCATAGTGCCTAGGTATAGTAGGCCTCTATTTTATCTTATCGATTGGCGATTTTTGTTTATGTTTCGTTGGCCTATTTCGGTTTATTATGAAGATACAGATGCTGGTGGTGTAGTCTACCACTCAAATTATTTAAACTTTTTTGAGCGAGCTCGAACAGAGTGGTTACGTGCGTTAGGCGTTAGCCAAACTGCGCTTTTGGCAGAGGACATTGCATTTGTTGTTAAACGTGCAGAATTGAATTTTTGCAAAGCGGCACGTTTTGAACAGAACCTTATTGTAGAAACCAAGGTCATAGAACTTAAGAAAGCGTCAATGGTGTTTGAGCAACGCCTTATCGACGAAGACGGTGTGGTGTATTGCGAAGCTGAGATTTTAGTTGCTTGCATAGCTTTATCCCGCATGAGACCCAAAGCCATTCCCCAAAATATTGCGCAGGAGTTCAAAGGTGGAAGCTGATATTTCTTTTATTGGATTATTTTTACAAGCAAGTCTTTTAGTTAAGTTGGTTATGTTGACTTTGCTTGGTCTTTCAATTGTGTCGTGGGCGGTGATTATTCAACGCCGTAAATTGTTAACGGCAGCCAAAACAAATGCGCTTAAATTTGAAGATAAGTTTTGGTCCGGTGTGGACTTGAATAAACTTTATCAAGAGTTGTCAGCAAGACAAGATAGTAACACCGGCCTTGAAGCGCTATTCGTGAGTGGCTTTAAAGAATATGCTCGCTTAAATAAGTTAAACGGACGAGTACCTGAGGCTGTAATGGACGGCAGTTATCGAGCAATGCGAGTGTCTCTATCTCGTGAGCTTGAAAAGCTCGAATCAAATTTACCGTTACTAGCAACAATCGGTTCTACCAGCCCGTACATCGGTCTATTTGGTACTGTATGGGGGATCATGAACTCGTTTATCGCACTAGGTGCTGTAGAAAATGCCACGCTTGCGATGGTAGCGCCCGGTATCGCTGAGGCGTTGATTGCTACAGCAATGGGTTTATTTGCAGCTATTCCTGCCGTTATTGCCTATAACCGTTTTTCTACTCAGGTAGAGAAAATTGAAATGTCTTACGCTAACTTTATGGAAGAGTTTTCAAGTATTTTACACCGTCAAGCATATAGCGAGAAGGAACAGGCATAATGCATCAAGGCTACCAAAGGAAGCGCCGTCGTCCGGTTGCCGAAATTAACGTGGTGCCCTATATCGATGTGATGTTGGTACTACTGATTATTTTTATGGTAACGGCTCCGATTGTTGCTCAAGGGGTTAAAGTTGATTTACCTCAAGGTGAGGCAGAATCTTTGCCTGCAGATAGTAAACCACCAGTGGTTGCATCGATTGATGCGATGGGGGATTACTACCTTGATGTTGGCAGCGCTAACTCTAAAGAAGTGTTAGAGCTTGAAGAGGTTGCCGTTAGAGTCGGTGCAATTATTCAATTAGAGCCAGAGCGTCCTGTAGTGGTTAAGGCTGATCGCTCAATCCCTTATGAGAGAGTTATTCAATTAATGGTGAGTTTACAGGGAGCAGGCGTTCCCTCCGTTGGCTTAATGACTGATTCGCCGGAGGATAATTAATTGGCGGCTAAATCAGATTTAACAATTCCCTTTACTATTTCAGCTGGTATTCATATTGGCGTGATAGTTATTCTTGCTTTAGGTGTGGACTTTTCAGAAAAGCCTAAGCCACAACCTAAAGCAAGTGCACCAGCTGTGCAAGCCGTTGTTGTTGATCAGCAAAAAGTAGCCCAACACGTTGAAAAACTTAAAGCTGAAAAACGAGAAGCTGAGCGTAAAGAAAAAGCCCGTCAAGAAGAAGCTGATAGACGGGTTCGTGAAGCGCGTAAAGAGCGTGAGCGTGAGCAAGCTCGGATTGAAAAGCTTGAACGAGAGCGTAAACAAAAAGAGATTGAAACTCAGAAGGCTGCAGATGCAGCAAAAGCTGCTCAGTTAAAACAAAAGCAAGAGAGAGAGAAAGCGGCGAAAGCTGAAGCAGAACGTAAACAGAAAGAAGCTGAACGCAAAGCGTCTGAAGAAGCGGCTCGTAAAGCGGCAGAAAAACGTAAAGCTGAAGAAGCCGCTGCTAAAAAAGCTGAAGAGGAACGTAAGCGAAAGGCTGAAGCTGAACGAAAACGCAAAGCTGAAGAGCAAGCAAGGCGCGAGCAAGAGCAAATGATGCAAGATGCTTTGGCGGCTGAGCAAGCAGCACTTTCACAAACACGCAATAAGCAGGTGATGAGTGAAGTGCAGCGTTACACTTCGATGATCCGTGCAACGATTCAACGTCACTTAGTGGTTGACGAATCTATGCGAGGTAAAAGTTGTCGAGTGTTTATTCGTCTTGCAAATGACGGTTTTGTAACCGCAAGTCAGACTTTAGATGGTGATGGTGTCGTTTGTCGCGCAACTAAGGCGGCGATAAACAAAGCGGGTAGACTACCAGTATCGAATGAGCCTGATGTATACAACAAGTTAAAAGAGATTAATTTAACAGTTCAACCTGAGTTTGATTAAAGGAACCATATGAAAATTTTTGGTAAATGGTTGTTGGCGGGACTGCTTATTTGCAGCATGCCTGCAAAAGCTGCATTGGATATTGTGATTACAGAAGGGGTTGATGCCGCGAGACCTATTGCTGTTATTCCATTTGTTTGGCAAGGCACAGGCCCTATGCCGTCACAAATATCTGATGTAGTGATGTCAGACTTAGCCCGCAGCGGTACATTCAGCCCTGCTGATGAATTAAGTTTACCGCAACGCAATATTAGCAGTGTTGCTCAATTTAATGCTGATGCTTGGATGGCACAGCCTGCTGAAGCTGTGGTGATGGGATCGATTAAACCTTATCCAGGTGATAAGTATCTTGTTAGTTTTGAGCTAATTGATTTAGTAAAAGCACAACTGCAGTCAGATACAGCGTCGAAGCAAGATCTGGTGATTGATAGTCGAGAAACCGTGATCTCAGCAGCGCAGTTCCGTCAATACGGTCACCGTATTAGTGATGTTGTATATGAAAAACTAACGGGGATCCGGGGCGCATTTTTAACTCGTATTGCTTATGTTGTGGTAAACCATAGCGAGAAATCTCCATATAAGCTGATGATTGCCGATTATGATGGTTACAATGAACAGATGTTACTTCGCTCTCCAGAGCCGTTAATGTCACCTTCTTGGTCACCAGATGGTCAGCGATTAGCTTATGTGAGTTTTGAAAACCGTAAGGCTGAAGTTTATGTTCAAAACATTTATACGCAGCAGCGAACAAAAGTAACAAGCTTTGATGGCATTAACGGTGCACCGGTATTTTCTCCAGATGGTAAGAAACTTGCGCTGACACTTTCCAAAGATGGCCAGCCTGAAGTTTACGTTGTTGATATTGCCACCAAAGCGATTAAGCGTGTAACTAATCATTATGCGATTGATACTGAACCATCTTGGTTTCCTGATGGAAAGTCTTTGTTAATAACCTCGGAGCGAGGTGGTCGCCCACAACTGTATCGTGTTTATCTGGATTCAGGTAAGATTTCACGTTTAACCTTTGAAGGTGAGTGGAACCTCGGTGGGTCAATTACGCCGGATGGACGCAGTATTATTTTTGTTAACCGTACCAACGGAAAATTTAATATTGCTCGTATGGATCTAGAAACTCGTTTTATGCAAGTGCTAACGAGTACACGCTTAGATGAATCACCAAGTGTGGCGCCAAACGGCACTATGGTTATTTACGGAACTACATACCAAGGCAAGCAAGTGTTAGCTGCGGTTTCTATGGATGGACGTTTTAAAGCAAGATTGCCTGTTGGGCAAGGTGAAGTTAAATCACCATCTTGGTCACCATTTCTCTAACTAAAAAGATTAAGGATTATAAAATGGATCTGAATAAGCTATTTAAAGCGATGTTAGTCGTGCTTCCTATTATGGCTATCAGCGCATGTAGCTCGACTTCTGAGTCAGAAACAGATGCAACGAGTTCAACTGAGTCATCTTCATCAAGTGAATATGCAAATAATGGCGTAGAAACTGGTGGTGTAGCACCTGTGCTGACTCCTGAAGAGCAACAACGCCTTAAGTACCAAGAGTTGAGAAAAGAACACATTATCTATTTTGATTTTGACCGCAGCTCTGTATCTCAGCAATTCGCCGAAGTACTAAATGCTCACGGAGACTACTTAGTTGAGCATCCAAATGTTCGCGTCATGATCGAAGGCCATGCTGATGAACGCGGTACGCCAGAATATAACATTGCACTTGGCGAACGTCGTGCTAAAGCGGTTGCTAAATATCTACAAGGTATGGGTGTACAACCTAGCCAGATGAGCATTGTAAGTTACGGTGAAGAAAAGCCGATGGATTTCACTCGTACAGATGAAGGTTTTGCTAAAAACCGCCGTGCTGTATTAGTTTATTAATTTTTAGGTAAAGGTTTACCTTATGAAACATGCCGTTTTGTCCGCGGCAATCATCCTTGTTGCAGGCTCTGCTTATGCAGCGCCTGCTCCTGTAGAGGATATTGCTGGTGGTTCGACTGACGATAGAATAGCTCGGCTAGAGCGAGTCGTTAAAGCTAAGCAACAAAGTGAGTTTCAAATGCAACAGCGTTTGGAGGCTCTTCAACAAGAAGTGTTGGATCTACGTGGTTTAAGTGAGCAGCAGTCATATCAAATTGAGCAGATGCTACAAAGACAGCGTCAGTTATATGAAGATATAGCGAACCTTTCAACAAAGGCTTCCGCTCAACCTACTATAGTGCAGCCAGCCGCTGTTTCATCTTCAGCACCTTCAAGCTTAGGCGAAACTGCGAGTTACGAGCAGGCTGTTAATTTAGTATTGAAAGATAAGAAGTATGAAGAAGCAATTCCTGCTTTTGCAAACTTCATTCAAAACTACCCAAATTCAACTTACGCTCCGAACGCAAATTATTGGTTAGGGCAGTTGCTTTACAATAAAAGTGAATTTGCTGGAGCAACTAAAGCGTTTACTACTGTTGTAGAAAAATATAAAGATTCAAGTAAGCGTGGCGAAAGTTTAGTCAAGCTTGGCATGATCGCAGAAAAAACGGGCGATAAGGCAAAAGCAAAGGCTTATTACCAAAAAGTTAGTCAGGAATACCCTAATAGTGCAGCAGCACGAATTGCACTGCAGCAACTTTCATCACTTTGATGCTGTTTTATTCGTAAAACAATCTCTTAGTTTGTTTTTCAGGCAAACAAAGAAAAATGGGAAAATTGCGCTTGCATGGGAAACTGAAAAAGGTATTATAGGCGCCCTCGGAGCGAGAGAGTCGTCTGAGGGCATCTTAGCCACCTAATTAGATATTCTAGCTAGGCAGTGAAAGATGTTAGTTATGCTAATGGGTCGTTAGCTCAGTCGGTAGAGCAGTTGGCTTTTAACCAATTGGTCGAAGGTTCGAATCCTTCACGACCCACCACTTT
>NZ_JADX01000019.1 GCF_000518605.1 Shewanella fidelis ATCC BAA-318
CCCCCATGTGTTCGCTGCGCGAACCGAGTAGGGCGAATATCGCGCTAGCGATGTGTTTATGAGCGCGAAGCTTTAGCGTAGCTGGACATTTCCAGGCGCTAAATAACGAAAGATGACCGAACGAACATGGGGAAATAAAAAGCCCGAACGCAGTGAGGTTCAGTTCCCATGTGGAGTAGGGTGAAGCCCTTGTGCTTATCAAACGAAGTTTGATGCAAGGGGTGAACGCGGAGAGCTTGCTCGAAGCTGGCCATTTCCAGACGCGAAAGAACGACTCCCGACGTCAACCCGCCGCTGAGCGGGGTCTCCAGCTTCGTATCAAGGTATACCATCCCATTTTAATACTGAGTCACCTTTGTTTACTTTCTAGTGTAAGTACTTATTTATCTAATCTATTGAGCCTGAAACTGAGTGTCTTCGTACTACCTCTTTTATGCTGTTACGGTATTTAATCATAATTGGTTATTGCTATTGATGCCGAGCTTGCATAGTTTAGCTGCATTACAACCCTTTAAAGCTCAAAACAAATTCGGGTAAGGAACACCAAATGAAACTAGAAATGATTTGTACCGGCGAAGAAGTATTAGCAGGACAAATAGTTGATACCAATGCTGCGTGGTTTGCCAACACTATGATGGAGCACGGGATCGAATGTCAGCGCCGTGTGACTGTTGGTGATCGCTTAGAAGATCTGGTCAGTGTGTTTGAAGAGCGTAGCCATCACGCAGATATCATTTTGGTGAATGGCGGCCTTGGGCCGACAAGTGATGATCTCTCAACTGAAGCTATGGCCATTACAAAAGGAGAAGTATTAGTTGAAAATAGCGTTTGGCGTGAACGCTTAGAGGATTGGTTTACGCGAAATGGACGAGTTATGGCGGCGAGTAATCTTAAACAAGCGTTATTACCAGCATCTGCGCTTATGATAGACAACCCTGTTGGAACCGCATGTGGTTTTGCCGTAAAGCATAATCGAGCTTGGTTTTTCTTTACTCCCGGTGTTCCATTTGAATTTAAGCAAATGGTTGTAGAGCAATTTATCCCCTTTGTTAGACAACACTTTGATATTACTGGCGATGTGGCACTTAGAAAGTACTTAACTCTTGGACAAGGTGAGTCAGCACTTGCTGATGAGTTGGAAAAGATTGAGTTACCAGCAGGGATGACACTCGGCTACCGTAGCTCAATGCCGCACATAGAAATTAAGCTTTTTGCTCGCGGGAAAATGGCTATTGCTCAGCTAGATAAAGTTGAGGCGCAGATCCGCTTTTTGCTTGGGAATGCGCTAGTTGCAGATGAGAAGAAAAGTTTAGCAGAAGAGATCCATAGTCTCTTGGTCGGTACGGGCTTAACGCTTAGCGTTGCTGAGTCGTGTACTGGCGGTATGATTGCAAGCCAGCTAATCGATTTTCCTGGGAGCTCATCTTACTTAGATCATGGCCTTGTTACCTATAGTAATGAGTCTAAAGTAAAAGTTTTAGGTGTGAAGCCGGAAACTTTAGATGACCATGGTGCAGTGTCGATTGCTACCGTGGAGGAGATGGCTAAAGGTGTAAGGACTATTCTTGATAGTGATTATGCGTTAGCAACAAGTGGTATTGCTGGCCCAGGCGGTGGCTCTGAGGAAAAACCCGTAGGTACTGTTGCCATTGCTCTTGCTACTAAGGGCGGAGTATATAGTCAAATGATCAAGTTACCGCGAAGATCGAGAGACTTGGTGCGCTGTATAAGCACTGCTGTAGCGTTTGATATGTTGCGTCGAGAGTTATTAGGCGAAGCTGTTATTGTTGATTATGGCTCAATAGGGCGCTTTAAAAAGTAGTTGTTGATTGGTGTTGAATATAAAAAAGCAGGATCAGCTGATCCTGCTTTTTAGCATTAATTATCTACAGAGATTACTCTTCGTCAAAAACTAACACCAGCTTCCCGGGTTTGACCTCGATTCGCTTGGTCATATCGGCAACTAACGCCTGCTTAGACTCTTTCATATCAACCACATATACTGGTTGTGTTTCAAGAAACTGTGTTAAAAAGCCCATTAACTGCGGTGCGATAGAGCCAATCGCCTTTTCAATATCTTTTGGTTTCGACTCAACCTTTACTAATTGCAGATTTCGTAAATAAACACTGTGATTAGTCGCATCATACCAAGGTTGTGCTTCAAACTGGGTAACCAGATCTGCATTAATTGGTAGCATAGGGTTACGAACTCTAACGAGAGTAACCGCTGATACGCCCATAGTGTCGGGCTTATCACCTAAAGTAACTTTGATATCATTAACTCGTAAGTCTATACCAAAGATTTGATTGCCTTGTTTTACCTCAAAATGCATTTCGTCATTGAGGTAACCTTCTAGCTCTTTTTCTGTGATGCTGTATTGACTGACGCAGCCAGTCAATAACAGTGCAGCGCCTGCAAAGGCGACTTTTAATAATTTCATTAACCTGTGTTTCTCATTCCTGCGGCAACTCCAGCGATCGTTAACATAAGCGCTAACTCAACGTTTTGTGAAGATTGCTCTTCGCGACGTGTTCTTGCAAGTAGTTCTGCTTGTAGGAAGTTTAAAGGATCAATATATGGGTTTCTTAGTTCTACTGATTCACGATTCCATGGTGTATGCGCCATTAAGCTTTCAGCTTGAGTCAGCTCGAGTACGGCTTCAATACCTATGGCCAAACGTTCTCGCAGTTGTACACCTAGATGGTGTAGCTCTTTTTTGACTAAGCTTGTTTCATAGAACTTAGATAAATTTGGTTCTGCTTTAGCATAGACCATCTCAAGCATTGAGATGCGAGTTTTAAAGAATGGCCACTGCTTTTCCATCTCTTGCAACAAAGGTAAATCACCTCTGTCAGTTGCCATCTTAAGTGCTTCACCGGCACCTAACCACGCTGGCAACATTAAGCGGTTTTGCGACCAAGCGAAAATCCATGGAATAGCACGTAAGCTTTCAATTCCGCCATCAACTCTACGTTTAGCTGGTCGACTACCAAGTGGAAGTTTACCTAATTCAACTTCAGGAGTTGCAGCGCGGAAGTAAGACACAAAGTCAGGCTCTTCACGTACCATTGCACGGTAAGCCACTACAGAATCATCTGCTAGGCGCTCCATGCATTCACGCCACTCAGGTTTTGGCTCTGGTGGTGGCAATAAGGTAGCTTCCATGACTGCTGAGGTATATAGCGCAAGGCTTTGTACCGCAAGTTTTGGTAAGCCAAACTTAAAGCGGATCATTTCACCTTGTTCGGTGACACGGATCCGACCGTCAACTGAGCCTGGAGGCTGAGATAAAATCGCTTCGTGAGCTGGTCCGCCGCCGCGTCCAATTGTGCCGCCGCGACCATGGAATAATGTCAGTTTGATATTGGCTTCTTGGCTAATTGCGACTAGCTTTTCTTGTGCACTATATTGTGCCCAAGCTGCAGCCATTACCCCAGCATCTTTGGCCGAGTCAGAATAGCCAATCATCACCTCTTGGGTACCTTTGGTGTAACCACGATACCAATCGATGTTAAACAGTGCCGACATACAATCTGATGCGTTATTCAAGTCATCTAAGGTTTCAAACAACGGTACAACTCGGATTGGGTGCGGGCAGCCGGCCTCTTTTAGTAGCAGCAAAACCGCTAATACATCAGATGGCTTGCTGGCCATAGATATGACGTACGAGCCCATTGCCCGTGCTGGCTGGCTAGCAACGAGACGGCAAGTCTTTACCACTTCTTCGACTTCTGCTGAGGCTTGCCAATTCGCTGGGATTAACGGGCGTTTGCTTGAGAGTTCACGTAGTAAGAAAGATTGTTTCTCAGACTCATCCCAATGGGCGTAATCTCCCATGCCTAAATAACGCGTAAGTTCGGCGATAACGTCAGCATGGCGTTGTGCATCTTGGCGAACATCGAGTCTTAGCATATGAATACCAAAACAGGCGATACGGCGCAGCATATCGAGCAATAAGCCATTAGCAATTAAGCTCATGCCTTGATCGCATAAACTCTTGTAGAGCATCATTAATGGATCTTTTAGATCGCTTTCATGCCAAATAATGTCATTAAGATTTACGTCTGGTTGATGGCCTTCGAGCTTAGCATTGAGGTAGTCGATTGTAGCCCTAAGTTTTTGGCGTAGATCTCTAAGTACGTCGCGATAAGGCTCGCAGCTATTATTGGTGTACGCAAGCAACTCTTCATTCGCGCCTTCCATTGATAGCTCGTTAACAAGTAACACAACATCTTTTAGATATAGACGAGCAGCAGTATGTCTATTGCGATCCAGTACTTCTTGAGTCACCACGGAAGTAACAAAAGGGTTACCGTCTCTGTCGCCGCCCATCCAGCTGGAGAACCTTACCGGCGCAATGTCGATAGGTAGCTGGGTATTGGTGCGCTCTTCTACTTGTTGGTTTAATTGGCGTAGAAAATCAGGAACGGCCTGCCATAACGAGGCCTCAATGGTGCTTAGTCCCCAGCGAGCTTCGTCAACCGGCGTTGGGCGCTCGTTACGGATCTCATTGGTATGCCAAATTTGCGCAATAAGTTGGCGCAAACGTAAATGGTGTTGTTTTTTCTCTTGCTCGGTAAGCTGAGTATTCTCTAGTGCTGTTAGCGAGTCGATGACTGCTGAATACTTTTGAATGAGTGTACGGCGAGATATTTCAGTAGGGTGTGCGGTTAGTACTAAATCGATATCGAGTGTTTTTAAACAAGCGAGTACTTTTTCTTGATCTATTTTGCCGCCTAGCATACGTCCAAGTAGTTGCTCAACAGGATCGGGAACACATACTAATTCGTCACAGTTGCGGCTAATGGTATGGAACTGTTCTGCGATATTGGCCAAGTTCAAGAATTGGTTAAATGCTTTGGCAAAAGGCACTAGCTCATCATCGCTTAAAGATGATAATAGCGTAAGCATCTCTTCACGAGCTGCATCATCACCTTGGCGCGAGCTTTTAGCAAGATGACGGATTTGTTCAATTTTTTCTAAAAACGATTCATCAAGATCGGTGCGGATTGTGTCACCTAAAATTTGCCCTAAGGTTCCAACATTTGACCTTAGCGAGGCATACATATCTACCATACATGCTCCATATCGGTAAGCTAGTCGATCACAATACCTAGCAGTGTTGTGCTAGGCAATGATCGAGATAAAAATATCGTGCTTGATTGTGTCCCATATCACTTTTTAGGTGCGCCTGCTTTTATGCTGTTTGTGCTTTGCACTAAAAACGCTTTAAAAAGTAGCAATTTATTTTATACATGCATGATAAATCAGCTCTTTTAGCAGTGCTTTTGTACGAGTGATATAGGAAAGATCTAAGAACTCATTTGGCTGGTGGGCTTGTTCGATGCTTCCGGGGCCAAGCACTAAGGTTTGGCAGCCCAATTGACTAATATAGGGGGCTTCGGTTGCATAGTTGACCACCTCAGGTTGAGCATCGCTTAGCTTAGCCACGAGTTGAGTCCAACTACCATCCTTTTTATCAGCAAAGGGTTCTGATCCCGGATATAGCGGTGCAATACTGATAGCACCAGGATATTGACTACAAATCGGTGCTAAGTAGTTAGCAACCATCAGTTCTAAATCGGCTAAGGCGAGACTCGGGATCGGGCGTAAATCGATATGTAGATCGCAACAACCACAGATCCTATTAGCTGCATCGCCACCATGGACGTGACCAAAGTTCATTGTTGGATAGGGTACACTAAAGGCATCTTCACGATAATTATCAGCTAAGTGCTGCTTTAATTTAAGTAACTGCCCCGTGACTTGATGCATGATCTCAATTGCATTTAAGCCTTTAGCTGGATCTGAGGAGTGGCCACTTCGCCCTGTCACTCTGATCCCTTGTGTTAAATGACCTTTATGCATATATACCGGCTTTAAGCTGGTGGGCTCACCAATAATTGCGTAATCCGGAGCAATCGATTTTGCGGCGGCAAAGGCTTTAGCTCCATTCATTGTGGTTTCTTCATCGGCACTGGCTAAGATATGCAAAGGTCGTTGAAACTTATCCATTGGCAACTCTTTTAAAGCTTCAAGCACGAGTGCAAAAAAACCTTTCATGTCGCAGGTGCCAAGCCCGTACCAACGATTATCCTTTTCAGTCAATAAGAAAGGGTTTTGGTTCCAGCGTCCTTCATCGAAAGGCACGGTATCTGTGTGTCCTGCCAATAATAAACCTCCCTGTCCTTGACCAAATGAAGCGACTAAGTTGTGCTTATTTCGGGTGTTTGCCACTGGCACTGATTGGCACTGCATACCTAAATCACTAAACCAAGTATGCAATAACTCAATGACGGCTTTATTACTCATATCCTGCTCTGCTTCAAGCGCGCTAATAGAGGGAGCGGCTATTAGCTGACTAAAACTGCTTTTAATATCTGGGAGGGTTTTCATAAAAAATACCTAAATATATATTCAAATATATTGCATAATTAATTTTGCGTGTTAGTCTATCAAACAGCTAAGGTAACTGCCACATATCAATGGCCTGTTTTATGAGAGTGTATATGTTTAATCTGGTTCAATTAATAGTCATGAAGCTAATTCATACCCACTTCCTGCGACGATAGTCTTGTCATTAATGGTGTTAAGCCAGGGCTTAAGTTGTGCCCATTCTTTTTTTCGTTATGTCATCTAATTTCAAAATTAAGGTTTTAAAGTCATAGACTATGAAAAATATAGCCATAATTGGCGCTAGTGGGTACACGGGCGCACAGATTACTTCTCTTATAAACGCCGAATCGAACTTATCAATTCAAGGCCTTTATGTTTCTGAAAATAGCTTGGATAAAGGTAAGTCCTTATCAGAACTCTATCCTGTATATAGCCATATCTCGCTATGCTTAAACCCACTTACCGAAGATGCAAAACACACTATAGTGGCAACTGCTGATGCAGTGGTATTGGCCACTGATCATGTTGTCAGTTTGCATCTTGCTGCTTGGTTCTATCAGCAAGGGCTTGCAGTATTTGATTTAAGTGGTGCTTATCGATTTCAAGACTTAGCTCAATACCCTAAGTGGTATGGTTTTACTCACGAATATCCTCAAGTACTTGCTGATGCGGTATACGGCTTAGCTGAGTGGAATAGCGATAATATTACCGACAGTAAATTGATTGCTGTTCCTGGTTGTTATCCTACAGCATCATTGATGGCACTTAAGCCGATTGCTCATCTATTAACAGATACTCTTCCTGTCATTAATGCCGTTAGCGGTGTGACGGGGGCAGGTAGAAAAGCGCAACTACAAACGAGCTTTTGTGAAGTTAGTTTGACTCCATACGGTGTACTTGGACACAGGCATCAACCTGAAATTGCCACTCAGTTAGGGCAAGAAGTGATCTTTACGCCGCACTTGGGCAACTTTAAACGTGGGATCCTAGCGACGATAACAGTCAAGCTTAAGTCGGGTACTAACCCAGATGATATTAGCCAAGCCTTTGAATGTTATAACGCGAGTGAGTTAGTTAAGGTTGAGCAAAATCAATTTCCTAAGGTTGATGATGTGGTGCTTACACCTAACTGTCATATTGGTTGGAAGTACGATGCAACGACAGGGTATTTAGTTATTGCTAGTGCGATAGATAACCTAATGAAAGGGGCGGCAAGTCAAGCGCTACAGTGCATAAAGATTCACTTTAATGTCGCAAAAGTTGATTAAGGGGAATATGAATATGCAAACACACTCTTTAGCTCAAAAGCCGGTCATGGTGCTTAAAGTCGGTGGCGCGTTACTGCAATCAGATGTCGCGATGGCAGAGCTAATGCAAGCTGCGGCGACAATGATGGCTGGTGGTCAATCTCTGATAATGGTTCATGGCGGCGGCTGTTTGGTTGATGAACAGTTACAAGTTAACGGAATGGTATCTGAAAAGCTCGAAGGCTTAAGAGTGACGCCTGCAGAACATATGCCTATTGTAGTTGGCGCCTTAGCTGGAACTTCCAATAAAAAATTACAAGCTGCGGCAATCAAAGCAGGCATTACTAGTCTTGGTATGAGTTTAGGTGATGCCGGCATGATGACAGCGACCGTTAAAACGCCGCAACTTGGTTTAGTCGGCGAAGTCACCCCTAAAGATGCGAGCTACATGGAGTTTGTATTATCTCAAGGTTGGTTACCGATTGTGAGTTCAATAGCAATTAGCGAGCGAGGTGAAATGCTAAACGTCAATGCTGATCAAGCTGCCACGGCATTAGCTAAATTGGTTTCTGGCTCACTGGTTTTACTGTCAGATGTATCAGGTGTATTAGACGATAAAGGTGAGCTAATACAGAGCTTAAATAGAGCGGAAGTGGAAGCACTTACTAAAACGGGCGTGATAGCCAAAGGCATGAAAGTAAAAGTTGAAGCTGCACTTGATGTCGCTGAATCTATGGGACAAGCAGTACAGATAGCCTCTTGGAACCAAGCCCAACAGTTAATCGCATTATGCCAAGGTGAAAGCGTTGGCACACAGATCCAACCTTAGGAGAGTAATTCGATGCAACATTTATTATCAATTAAAGATTTAAGCCAACAAGAACTACTCGACTTACTAGCGTTGGCGGCAACGATTAAAGCTAACCCTGCAGAATATAAGCATGCACTTGAGGGGAAAAGTGTAGTGATGTTATTTGAAAAGCCGTCACTGCGTACTCGGGTCAGTTTCGATATTGGTATTAATAAACTTGGTGGTCACTGTTTATATCTAGATCAGCAAAATGGCGCACTAGGTAAACGTGAGCCAGTGTCTGATTTTGCGGCCAATATTTCATGCTGGGCAGATGCCATTGTTGCGAGAACGTTTTTGCATTCAACGATCGAGCAATTAGCGGAGCACGGCAAAGTACCTGTTATTAATGCGCTATCAGATCTTTACCATCCGTGCCAAGGCTTGGCAGATTTTCTGACCTTGACTGAGCAATACTCGGATGTGAGTAAGGTGAAGCTTGCTTACGTCGGCGATGGTAATAACGTTACTCACTCATTGATGTTTGGCGCAGCAATCTTAGGTGCCCAGCTTACGGTTATATGCCCACCGGGTCACTTCCCAGATGGCAAGGTCGTGTGTGAAGCGCAAGAGCTGGCTGCGAAGCATGGTGGTAAGTTGGTATTGAGTTCAGATATTGCGGCAATTGAAGGCCATGATGCTATTTATACTGATACTTGGATCTCTATGGGAGATAGTACATCAATGGATGAGATCGAAGCCAAGTTTAAGCCTTATCAGGTTAACGCTGAGCTTATGCAAAAGGCGGGAGCAAAGCACTTTATGCACTGCTTACCTGCTTACCGCGAAGTTGAAGCAACCGCTGAGGTGGTTGACGGGGCAGGCTCGCTGATCTTACAGCAAGCGGAAAATCGAATGCATGCGCAAAATGCAGTACTCGTGACACTTTTAAGCTAATCATAAAACAATTATCAGTTTGCATCGGCTAACTGAAGCCAAAACAAGTAGTAGGAACAAAAAATGTCTAACGTAAATTCAGTGGTAAATGCTTCAACAGAAGTTAAAAAGGTTGTTTTAGCTTATTCCGGCGGTCTAGATACATCAGCGATTATTCCATGGTTAAAAGAGACCTATAACAATTGTGAGATTGTGGCGTTTTGTGCTGATGTTGGCCAAGGAGAGGCTGAACTTGAAGGATTATATGAGAAAGCCATCGCCTCAGGTGCATCTGAATGTTATATCGTTGATCTAAAAGAAGAGCTGGTGGCTGATTATATTTATCCAACCATTGCTACAGGTGCAATCTACGAAGGTACGTACCTGCTAGGCACGTCAATGGCGAGACCTATTATCGCTAAGGCTCAGGTTGAGGTGGCGCGTAAAGTTGGTGCAGACGCTGTTTGTCATGGTTGCACAGGTAAAGGTAATGACCAAGTGCGCTTTGAAGGCTGCTTTGCTGCACTGGCACCGGATCTTAAAGTGATTGCTCCATGGCGTGAATGGGAAATGGTAAGCCGTGAAGATCTGCTTGATTACCTTGCAGAGCGCAATATCGCGACGACGGCGTCAGCGACCAAAATTTATAGTCGTGACGCAAACGCTTGGCATATTTCACATGAAGGCGGTGAGTTAGAAGATCCGTGGAATGAGCCGTCAAAAGGTGTTTGGACCATGACTGTCGCGCCAGAAGACGCACCGAATGAACCAGAGTATGTATCACTTGAGCTAGAGCAAGGCAAAGTGACTAAGGTGAACGGTGAAGGGTTTAGCCCTTACCAAGCGCTGATGGTGCTAAATGAAGTTGCTGGTGCACATGGTGTAGGCCGAATCGATATTACGGAAAATAGACTTGTGGGCATGAAGTCTCGTGGCTGTTATGAAACACCGGGTGGGACTGTGATGTTTGCAGCACTGCGCGCTATTGAAGAGTTAGTGCTTGATAAAACCAGCCGTCAATGGCGTGAGCAAGTCGGCGCTCAAATGGCGCACCTTGTCTATGACGGTCGTTGGTTTACACCTTTATGTGAATCACTACTTGGTGCTTCTAAGCCTCTAGCAGATCTGATTAACGGCGAAGTGGTTGTTAAGCTTTATAAAGGCCAAGCGAGCGTAGTGAAAAAGCGTTCACCAAATAGCTTGTACTCAGAAGAGTTTGCCACTTTTGGGGCTGATGATGTTTATAACCAAAAAGACGCAGAAGGCTTTATCCGTCTTTACTCGTTATCAAGTCGTATCAGAGCGTTACATCAACAAAAGTAAGCAAAATTCATAAAAGTTAGTAAGTGCTAACACTGTGGGTTAGCACTTTGAAAGCATAGAGTTAAAGGCGGATAACAGCGCCTTATAAGATTGTAGAGGAAGTCAAAATGGCATTATGGGGCGGCAGATTTAGCCAAGAAAGCAGTGCACTGTTTAAACTTTTTAACGACTCATTACCGGTAGACTTCCGCCTAATTGAGCAAGATATTATTGGCTCAATTGCATGGGCAAGCGCGATTACTCAAGTCGGTATTTTGACAGAGCAAGAGTGCAGTGACTTGCACCAAGCACTAAATGAGTTGCTTGGTGAAACTATTGATAATCCGCAGCAGATTATTGCCTCAGGTGCTGAAGATATTCACAGTTTTGTTGAGCAGTCTTTAATTGCCAAAGTGGGAGATCTAGGTAAAAAACTCCATACGGGCCGTTCGCGTAACGATCAGGTAGCAACAGATCTTAAGTTGTGGTGTAAAAAAGAGGGTAGCCAGTTACTTGGTTTACTCAGCAATCTTAGACAGGCATTGATTGAGCTCGCCGAAAGAGAGCTTGATGCGGTTATGCCTGGATACACGCATTTGCAAAGAGCTCAGCCTGTGCTGTTTGGGCATTGGTGTCTTGCTTATGTAGAGATGTTTGAACGAGATATCAGCCGCTTGCAAGACGCATTAAAGCGAGCAGACACTTGCCCATTAGGTACTGGCGCTCTGGCGGGGACGGCGTATCCAATGGATCGGGTGAAACTTGCCCAGTCATTAGGGTTTGCCGCGCCAACGTTAAATAGCTTAGATACGGTATCCGATAGAGATCATGTGATTGAGCTTTGTAGTGATGCCTCAATCAGCATGATGCATCTTAGCCGCATGGCAGAAGATCTAATTTTCTTCAATAGTGGTGAGGCAGGGTTCATTGAGCTTGATGATCAAGTCACTTCAGGTTCTTCATTGATGCCACAAAAGAAAAACCCTGATGCGCTTGAGCTTATTAGAGGTAAAACGGGTCGTGTTTATGGCAGTCTAATGGCTATTCTAACGACCATGAAAGCGCTACCTCTTGCATATAACAAAGATATGCAAGAAGACAAAGAAGGCTTGTTTGATGTAATGGATAGCTGGTCGATTTGTTTAGAAATGGCTGCCCTTGTTCTCAGTGGTTTAACAGTTAATCGTGAGAAAACCTTAAGTGCTGCTAAACAGGGTTATGCCAACTCAACAGAGCTTGCTGATTACCTTGTGGCTAAAGGCGTGCCATTTAGAGAAGCGCACCATATTGTGGGTGAAGCTGTGGTGAGTGCGATTGCTAAGCAAACCCCTCTAGAAGACTTAAGCTTAGAAGAGTTGCAAGCATTTAGTCCTGTGATTGATGCAGATGTGTATGATTGCTTAACCATTGAGTCATGTCTTGCTAAGCGCGAAGCACTAGGTGGTACATCACTACCTCAAGTTAAGAGTGCGTTAGTTGCTAAGCAACAGGGCTAGTTCCTTTAAGGCTCGTCTCTTGCTCTAATAAAAATGCGGTTATAGCACAGGCTATAACCGCATTTTTTTATCTATTGATTTTGGTATTACTGAAACAGATCTTCTTCAGCTTTATCAATGAAGATATCGCTATTGTCTTCTTGATCAGTCACATACTCGGTTGGTTCAGTACCGGAAATAAAGTACTCAAACTTGCTGGTATGGTCAGTTTTACGAGTTAGCTTACCCGTTGCTAAATCAATTCTGGCAGATACTATACCTTCAGGAGGTGACATAGGTACTTCAGGCGTTCCGGCTAAGGCATCCTTCATAAACTCATTCCAACCTGGGCCTGCAGTTTTGGCACCAGCTTCAGCGAGTGAGATCTGATCTTTGGCTCCGTTAGCGTTCCAACTTGTGCGGCCAAGCTCCTGACTATGGTCATCAAACCCTACCCATACTGTGGTCGCTAGCTTGGGATTAAAACCACTGAACCAAGTATCGCGGGATTCGTTGGTTGTACCGGTTTTGCCTGCAATATCTCGGCGCTTAACTACTCGTGCTGCTCGCCATGCAGTACCGTTCCAGCCAGTACCTTTACTCCAGTCTCCACCACCCCAAATTACACTTTTTAACGCTTCAGTAATTAAGAAAGCAGTTTGCTCAGAGATAATTTGTGGTGCATAACGAGAATTAGCATCGCCACAAATTAATGCATCATCAGCTTGCAGATCTTGCTCACTATTATTTGCTTGTAGTTCGTGTGCCATGGCAGCAAATGGATCATCACTGGTCATTAGCGGTTCAGCTACAGCAGGTTTACAAGCAAGTGTCGGGTTTGCTTGCTCTACAATTGCACCGTTTGCAGTTTCAACTCGTTCAATAAAGTACGGTTCAACTAAGAAGCCACCATTGGCAAAAACAGAGAATGCCGTGACCACTTGCAAAGGCGTTACCGATGGCGAACCTAGCGCAATTGACTCGTTACGCGGAAGATCGGCAGGATCAAAACCAAATTTAACTAGTTCTGCAATGGTTGCATCAAGGCCAGCATAGCGCATGGCTCGAACTGACATAACGTTAATCGACTGTGCCAAACCAACACGTAAACGAGTTGGGCCACCATATACGTCAGGTGAGTTTTTAGGGCGCCAAGCAGTACCTTGTCGTGTATCAGGCTTATTAATTGGTGCGTTATTGATTAATGTGGCTAGTGTATAGCCTTTTTCCATTGCCGCACTGTAAATAAATGGCTTAATGTTTGAACCTAGCTGACGTTTAGCTTGAGTGACACGGTTATATTGGCTCGTGTAGAAGCTAAAGCCACCGACCAAGGTACGAATGGCACCGTCGTGCGGATCAAGTGAAACTAAGGCACTTGCTACTAAAGGTACTTGGCTGAGTTGCCAGAAACTACCATTGTTACGGATCCAAACTTGCTCGCCTGGCTTGAGCACATCAGTTGCCAGCTTTGGCGCTTTGCCTTGGCGTTTATTGGTAATGAAGCGACGTGCCCATTTTATACCATCCCAAGGTAATTCAATGGTTTCGCCTTTTGCTGTCATTACTGTTGCGGTCTGCTCATCTACCGTCATTACGGCCGCAGGCTGCATGCCTTGGAACGCACCGGTTTGTTTAAGTTTTGCGGTAATTTCTTCGGTTTCTAAAGCCGTGGTTGTCCAAAGTTCTTTCACTCGGCCACGATAGCCATGGCGTTCATCGTAAGCGTATACGTTGTTGCGTAGCGCTTTTTGCGCATCTAATTGTAGTTTAGAGTTTACTGTCGTGTAGATATCATAGCCGCCAGTATAGGCCTCTTCTTCACCCAGTTTTTCAACTAAGTAATCACGTGCCATCTCTGAAATATATGGCGCATAAAGATCGATAACAGCACCGTGGTATTTAGCGGTGATTGGACTATCTAGTGCGGCTTGATACTCGGCACTATTGATATAACCCACCTCATTCATACGCATTAATACAACGTTGCGGCGTGCTTTAGCGCGTGTCTTTGAAGTGATAGGGTTTAGCGTTGAAGGCGCTTTGGGTAAGCCGGCAATGACAGCCATTTCAGCTAGCGTTAGCTCACCAACTTCTTTGCCATAATAAACTTGTGCAGCAGCACCGACTCCGTATGCGCGTTGGCCAAGATAGATCCGGTTGACGTATAACTCTAGAATTTCATCTTTAGTCAGTAGCTGCTCAATATGGATTGAGATAAAGATCTCTTTCACTTTACGGATAATAGTTTTATCACGAGTCAAAAAGAAGTTACGTGCAACCTGCATGGTAATGGTACTTGCACCTTGCTTCTTCTCACCTGTGGCAAGCATGACTGAAGCGGCGCGAATAATACCAATAGGGTCGATACCTTTGTGTTCGTAAAAACGGGCATCTTCAGTAGCAATAAATGCTTGTAAAAGCGGTTTAGGGATATCTTCTAGTTTTAATGGAATACGGCGTTTCTCACCAAATTGCGAGATCAGTTTGCCATCACTACTATAAATTCTAAGTGGTGTTTGTAGTTTGACAGTCTTTAGCGTTGTGACATCTGGTAGATCAGGTAACACATAAAAGTACGCAGCAACAATTGCGGCGACGCCGAGTAAGCCTAGGCTAAAGAAAGCTATAAAGAGTCGTTTTAACCACTTCACCACAATATTCCAAGAATTAAATTAAGAACAATAGTATATAAGCCATGACCTAAATGGTGAAGTCTTGTCGCTTTATTTCGCTAATGCTTTTTTCTGAAAATCACTTATTTGCAAAGCAATATCGTTTAATTATTCAATAATAACAGCCAAATTTTATATAAAAGTTAATTGGTAAAAAATAATTGTTTAGTTTGAATCTCTGCAAATATTCGGTTTTTCGTTATTTATAGCTAATTATTCTATGAACAAAGTGTATATTTTCGAAAAAAGCATGCAAACGCCTTGAATGCGTCAGTTATTACAACGTAATTGAAATGGGGTCAAAAAAATGGCGTTTGTAAAATGGAGAAACATTTTGTACAAATAACTGTAACGAGTTGATTTTGTGCTAATCTACTCATGGATGGACGATGATAAAAGTGACCTAGAAATATGCTTGCTAATTTTTGGAAGCGTCAAGCACCGCAAATGGTAGGGATAGATGTTGGATCCCATGAAGTGAAGGCCATATTGCTAAGCAAGACTGCTGATGGATATAAAATATTAAGCCATGCAGCCGTTCCTTTGAAAAAAGGAGCTGTTAACGATCATGAAATTCGTGATAGTGAGGCTGTGATCGAGGCATTAAAGCAAGTAAAGCGTGCGTTACCTAAGTCAACCACATTTGCGGCTGTTGCTGTTTCTGGCTCTGCAGTCATGACTAAAGTCATCTACATGGACTCAGCTTTGAGCGAAGAGGAGATGGAAGCGCAAATAGAAATTGAAGCTGATAACCTAATTCCATACTCACTCGACGAAGTTAACATTGATTTTGAAACCTTAAGTCAAAATCGAACCGATCCAAGTAAAGTTGATGTGTTACTTAGTGCATGCCGTAGTGAAAATATCGATAGCTTGGTTGATTCTTTAGATGCGGTAAATCTTGAGGCTAAGGTTGTAGATGTTGAAGGTTATGCGCTTGGGCGCTCTTTTGATGTGATTGCCAAGCAGCTCCCAGATGACTTGCAAGATAAAGTGGTAGCGCTGGTGGATATAGGTGCCAACATTACTACGTTTTCAGTGGTCGAAAATGGTGAAACCACCTTTGTGCGTGAGCAAGCTTTCGGTGGCGATCAATTTACCCAGTCAATTCTTTCATTTTACGGCATGACCTATGAGCAAGCTGAGAAGGCGAAGATTGAAGGTGACTTGCCACGCAACTATGTGTTTGAGGTTTTGTCACCATTTCAAACTCAGCTGTTACAGCAAATAAAGCGTACGTTACAAATATACTGCACATCGAGTGGTCGCGATAAAGTCGACTACATTGTCTTATGTGGCGGTACTTCTAAATTAGAAGGAATGGCCAACCTAATGATTAATGAGTTAGGTGTACGCACTATTGTCGCTGATCCTTTTAAAGGCTGTTTACATGCTGATGATGATGTTAAACGTTTCCTGCAACCTCAAATTAATAAATATATGTTGGCCTGCGGTCTAGCACTAAGGAGCTACTCTGAATGGCGAACATAAACTTACTACCTTGGCGCGAAGAAGCGCGTGAAAAACAAAAGCGCGATTATACCGGCATCTTAGCCCTCGTTTTTTTGGTTTCTGGCTTACTGGTTTACTTATTTTTGATGGCTGTTGATATGTTTATCGACGACCAAAAAAGTCGCAATAATTATCTGCAATCTGAAATCCAGTTACTGGAAACACAAATTGCAGAGATCACTAAAATTCGCACCCGTAAACAAGATATTGAAAGACGCACAGAGATTATTCTCGACTTGCAGCAATCTCGTAACTTACCCACTCACGTATTAGATGAACTTGTTAGAGTCGTCCCCCCTGGGATTTACCTTTCTAGCATCGAAAAGAAAGGCAGTTTGTTGTGGATAGAAGGGCGTAGTGAATCTAATAACAACGTAGCTAATATGATGCGCAAAGTTGCAGCCTCTGCTTGGTTGCATGACCCCAATATGCAATCAATCGTGGCTCAAAATGAAGAGCTAAGGCAATTACAACGTTTCACTCTGCGTGTGACTATTGTTGATAACGATAATGAAGATAATTCTGAGACTAAGGGAGGCACTGAATGAACCTCGACTTAAGTCAGTTTAATGATATTGATTTTGAGAATATTGGTGCGTGGCCACAGCTCGTTAAAATTGTTTTTGCGGTCATGCTTGCGGTGTGCGTATTTTTCGCGAGCTATTTCCTATTTGTGTCGGAAGCATTGGATAGCCTTAATGCAGAACAACAAAAGGAGCAACAGCTTAAAGCCGATTTTAAAGCTAAATATCAGTTGGCAGCTAATTTAAAGTTATACCGTGAACAATTGGCTGTAATGGAAGTGCAATTTGCTGAATTGCTAAAAATGCTGCCTTCAAAAAATGAAATGCCAGGCTTACTCGATGATATTACCTTTGTGGCAACAGACTCGGGCTTAAGCATTAAAAGCTTAGATTGGGATTCTGAAATTACGCGAGATTTCTACATTGAATTTCCAATCAAAATGGTCGTGGATGGTGATTACCATGAGTTAGGCCATTTAGTTGATGGTGTGGCGAAGTTACCACGTATTGTTAGTCTGCATGACTTTGTGATTAAGCGAAACGATAGCGGTAGCCTCGGGATGGATATTTTGGCAAAGACCTATCGATTCAAAGAGGGCGCAGAAGTTCCGCCGGCAGGACAACAAGGAGGCGCTAAATGATCCGTATACTGCCTCTAAGCTTATTATGTTTACTGTTAACGGGTTGCTTAGGTGATAAAAGTGATCTTGAGTTGTTTGTTACTACAACCAAAGCACAGCATGTCGCCTATATACCGCCACTCAAAGAAACACCAAAATTTGAACACTTTGCCTACCAAGCTGATTTGATGCGCAGTCCTTATGTGCCGCCGTCTAGAGAGTTAACTGAAGAGGTTATCGATACCACAAAAGATTGCTTACAGCCGGATTTGAAACGCCGTAAGGGACGCTTGGAAACCTATGCTTTAGACAACTTAAAAATGCGTGGTACTTTAAGTGAAAATCAAGATATTTGGGCGTTATTGGAAACAACTGATGGCAGCGTCTATCGATTGGGTGTTGGTCAATATTTAGGGCTTTACCACGGTAAGATCTCTAAGGTAACACCGCAAACTGTAGAGATTATAGAATTAATTCCAGACGGCTCTGGTTGCTGGACAGAAAGGTACAGCAGCATGGATTTAACTGGAGAATAATTAGAGATGATTGAGGGAATAATGAGATCTTTAACTACGCGAGCTACCAGTTGTAGGGATATGCGAATAATTAAAGCCATCATCGGCGTCGCATTCGTTCTTGGTATGACTCAGCCTTCGTATGCAACCAACCGGCTTGTTGATGTTAAATACCACGCTGTCGTTGATCATCAATTGGAGCTGCAATTGGTTTTCGAAGACGATGTTCAAGCACCTGAGATCGATTTAAATGCTGAGCCAGCACAAATAATTTTAGGCTTTAACGACACTATTTCTGGCTTAGAAAAGCAAACATTGCCCATAGATACCGTTGGCGTTGAAACTGTTAGTACTGTGCCTAATGGCCAAGACTTACAAGTGTTTATTGGTCTTGAAAAGGTGAAGCCTTATCAAGGTAAGGTGGTAGGTAATACTTATCGCTTAACCATTAACGATGAGGTTGCTAGTCAAGCTGGTGGAGATGCTAATCCGTTTGTAAACAGTATTGAAAAAATTGATTTTCGCCGAACTGCTGATGGCGGCGGAGAGCTGTTAGTTAAGCTTAACAATAGTTCAGTTGCTGCTAATGTTGAGCAAGTTGGCGCTAAGCTAGAGCTTAAGTTGTACAACACCGACATGGATAGCGATTTTCTGTATGTCATGGATGTGTACGATTTTGCCACACCGGTAAAAAGCTTTGAGACCTTTAAAGAAGATTTAACTGCAAGATTCCTTATCGATATTGAAGGTAACTATGAGTATAACTACCAACAAGAAGGCAGTTTATTCAAGTTAACGATGAAAAAAGCTGAAAGAATGAATATCGTCAAGGAAGAAAAGAAGTATGAAGGTCGCTCGCTATCGTTAAACTTCCAAAACATATCAGTTCGCACGGTTTTGCAAATTATCGCCGATTACAACAACTTTAACTTGGTGACTAGCGACACTGTTGAAGGTGATATTACCCTTAGACTAGATGATGTGCCGTGGGATCAAGCGCTTGACCTTATCTTGCAAGCAAAAGGCCTAGATAAGCGCATTGAGGGCAATATCTTAATGATTGCGCCAAGTGAAGAAATCGCGATTCGTGAAAGCCAAGAGTTAAAGAATAAGCAAGAGGTTAAAGAGTTAGCGCCGCTATATTCTGAATACTTACAAATTAATTATGCCAAAGCGGCGGATATTGCTAGCTTACTTAAAAGTGAAGATTCAAGCTTGTTAAGCTCACGAGGCAGTGTTGCGGTAGACGAGCGTACTAACACTTTGTTGGTGAAAGATACTGAAGAGACGTTAGAAAATGTTCATCGCTTAATTGAAGTGTTAGACATCCCGATTAAGCAGGTGTTAATTGAAGCTCGTATGGTGACGGTTAAGGATGATGTTTCAGAAGATCTAGGGGTTCGCTGGGGGATCACCGACCAACAAGGTGATAAAGGTACCTCTGGTAGTCTTGAGGGCGCTAATGATATTGCTAATGGAACCATTCCGAGTATTGGGGATCGTTTAAACGTTAATTTGCCTGCTGCAGTTGCTAACCCAACCAGCATTGCGTTTCATGTTGCTAAACTTGCTGATGGAACGGTACTTGATTTAGAGTTGAGCGCGTTAGAGCAGGAAAATAAAGGTGAAATCATTGCTAGCCCGCGTATAACGACTTCTAACCAAAAAGCCGCCTTTATTGAGCAAGGTGTAGAGATCCCATACGTAGAAGCAAGCTCGAGTGGTGCAACTACGGTAACATTCAAAAAGGCTGTGCTGTCATTACGAGTAACGCCACAAATTACTCCAGATAATCGTGTGATCTTAGATCTGGAGATTACCCAAGATTCTCAAGGTAAAACGGTTGATACTCCAACGGGGCAAGCGGTATCTATTGATACGCAGCGCATTGGTACGCAAGTGCTGGTGGACCACGGGGAAACAATTGTGTTGGGTGGTATTTACCAGCAACAACTAATTAGTCGAGTGAGTAAAGTGCCTATTTTGGGCGATATTCCTTATTTAGGTTTTATGTTTAGAAACACTTCAGACAAAAATGAGCGTCAAGAATTACTCATTTTTGTTACACCTAAGATTGTTTCTGAAGCGCTATAAAATATCCACGTCGATAAAGCTAGTGCACGCCACTAGCTTTTTCATTCAGGTTGATACATTTTTGATAGAAATGCATTCCACGCTTGCCATAAGTGGCATTTAGCTGAGATAATCAGCGGTCAAGTCTCAATAGAGCAAGGTAAGATTAAAGGTCAACTCCGTTTATTTGAGTTGACATAGGCAAACTTAAATAAGATTCAGACGTATAAATCAAATGGCCGAGAAACGTAATATTTTCCTAGTAGGCCCTATGGGGGCTGGTAAAAGCACTATAGGCCGTCATCTGGCACAGATGCTGCACTTAGAGTTCCACGATTCAGATCAAGAAATTGAAAACCGTACTGGTGCTGATATCGCTTGGGTTTTTGATGTTGAAGGTGAAGAGGGTTTCCGCAACCGTGAAACACAGGTTGTTGCCGATCTAACCGAAAAACAGGGTATCGTCTTAGCAACTGGCGGTGGCTCGATTCAAAGCAAAGAGATCCGTAATAATCTTTCTGCACGTGGTATTGTTGTTTACTTAGAAACAACGATTGATAAGCAAGTTGCGCGTACGCAAAGAGACAAGCGTCGTCCATTGCTGCAAGTTGAAGATCCACGCGAAGTGCTAGAGAAACTAGCAGAGGTGCGTAATCCTCTTTACGAAGAGATTGCAGATGTCATCGTTAAGACCGATGAGCAAAGCGCCAAAGTTGTTGCAAACCAAATTATTGAACAATTAGGTTTTTAAGATATGACGAAACAAGTTCTGGTTGAGTTAGGAAAACGCAGTTATCCAATTGAAATTGGCCAGAATTTGTTGAGTAGTAGCGAGCATCTAGCTCGCTATCTTCAGCACAAAAATGTTCTAATCGTCACCAACGAAACGATAGCGCCTCTCTACCTGCAACAAGTAGAAGCAATGCTGTCGGACTTTGCATGCGTCACTCCAGTTATTCTTCCTGATGGTGAGCAGTTCAAAACTCTTGAACAGATGAATGCAATTTTCACTTCACTTCTTGAGCAGAATTTAGGCCGTGATACGGTTTTGATAGCGCTAGGTGGTGGTGTGATTGGCGATATGACAGGTTTTGCAGCAGCCAGCTACCAACGTGGTATCGACTTTATTCAAATCCCAACCACGCTACTCTCTCAAGTTGACTCATCAGTTGGCGGTAAAACCGCAGTTAACCATGCATTAGGTAAAAATATGATAGGTGCCTTCTATCAACCTAAGTGTGTGTTAATCGATACTAATTGCTTGCGCACTTTGCCAAAGCGCGAATTTGCAGCAGGTATGGCTGAAGTTATCAAATATGGAGTAATTTGGGACGCAGCGTTTTTTCAGTGGCTTGAGAGTAACGTTGAGGCGTTAAAAGCATTAGACACTAACGCGCTAGAGTATGCGATTAGCCGCTGTTGTGAAATTAAAGCAGAAGTCGTTGAAAAAGATGAGACAGAGCAAGCAGTACGCGCGCTGTTAAATCTTGGTCACACCTTCGGCCATGCTATTGAAGCTGAAATGGGTTACGGTGTTTGGCTTCACGGTGAAGCGGTTTCTGCTGGCACAGTACTTGCTGCAATTACCTCAAATAAGCTTGGGTTAGTCGATGAGTCAATTGTTTGTCGAATTACAGCGCTGTTAGCGGCATTCGATTTGCCAACATCTGCACCCAACACCATGAATTTTGAACAATTCATAAAGCATATGCGCCGAGATAAGAAGGTGCTTAAAGGTCAAGTACGCTTGATATTACCCGAGGCAATAGGCCAAGCGGGGATCTATAGTGATGTGACCGATGAGCTACTGGAAGAGGTTATCAACTGCGCATAAATCATGTTGCAGGTGCTCGGTGAACGCTAGACTACAGATTAATCAATACCATATAAGTTCTTTATATTTAGCTCTGGTTCTTGCTGGCAGCTACCAAGCTCTATTGTCTACGTTTTCGTTTTATTTACTTGCTTGCAGGAAGCGAGTTTGATGCCATTTACTCAATCTACTTTGTTACCAAGTCAAGATGCGTTATTACAGCGCTTACTTCACCTGAGTACCTATGGTCAGCAATTGATGGTGCTAACGGGAGAAGATGGCGCAGGCAAAACCACACTTGTGACGGCGGTATTGAATGAGCTTGAGCAATATAGCTCAGCTTTGGTTATGTGCCCTAAGCATTGTGACAGCGCTGAAATTCGACGCAAAGTGTTGGTACAGTTATTAAATGATCCAGTTTTTGATGATGAGATCCCATTACCTGAGTGCTTACTGAGTGTCAGCGACGCCTTACCTGAACAGAGTTGTATTGTTTTAGATGATGCCCATTGGTTACCTTTAGAGATCTGGGCTGAGTGTATTGTGCTAAGCCAAATGACACTGCCTGGCAAATCAATAAAGTTGTTAATGACGGCTCCAGCAGAGTTTTTCACACAACTAGCAGAGCAGTTACCTGAATCACTATTAGAACAAGTACTAGCGATACAGATTGACCCTTTAGAGCAGACTGAGCGTGAGGGACTGTACTACACATTATTAAGTCGCAGCGAGCAACAACCTTTCACGCCTCGAGATATTGTAAAAAACCGCCTTGAGTTGCAACAAGGTACACCGAAAGAGGTGGTAGATTTACTAAACTTATCTCTTAATGGTGAGCCTGACGTAGCGCCAAAAAAATCTAAGCTTAGAGTTATCATTAGCTTAGCGATTATCGCTTTGCTTATATTATTAGCAAGTTGGTTATTGTTAGGTGCTGCTTCATCGCAACAGCTTCAGATTGCTCAAAAAGTCGAGTTTGCGGTAAGTGCAGAAGAACACTTTGCACAAGATGATAGCTTTGTTGCTAATTACGGCGCTAAGTTGTTATCTGAACATAAGTTTATTGATGTCGATGCAGCTGCAGTTGAGTTAGAAGAGCATCAACAGCAAGCTCTAGAGCAACAAAACGTCAATAAAAGCATTGTTCAGTCGCAAACACTGGCCGTTAATACTTATGCTGTGGTTGCGACAGCTCGATTTAAAGATACTAAACCTGCGATGGAAAGTAATGAAGCGCCCAAATCTGAAGCCATTAAACAAGCAGTAGTTGCAAAGCCTGAAACAGATACTCAAGCCGTTGAGTCAGCGTTAAGGCCAAAGCGTGGTTACACACTTCAGCTTGCTAGCGTTAAGCAGTTAGCGTCATTAAATAATATGTTGCAGCTCCTAGATGGCATTCCTGATGTGCAGGTAGCTCGTTATAAACAGCGTTGGGTGGTGCTCAATGGCCAATTTGAAAGCCGTCAAGTTGCGCAACAATACGCAGCTAATTTGGTGGCAAAGACCGGTATTTCTGAGCCTTGGATACGAGCATGGAAAAATTTGGACGAATATCAGCTACAAGAAACTGTTGCAACTCGTGAAATTCAATAATAAACAGAGTACAATCGTCAGCTGTCTTTTTCACAAGCGTTCGATCAATTTAAATGATTAAAAAACAAAGAGCCTTTTTAAAGTGGGCTGGCGGAAAATTTAAACTGATTGAAGCCTTATCTGCACATCTTCCTCAAGGTGACCGTCTGGTTGAGCCTTTTGTTGGCGCGGGCTCGGTATTCCTCAATACTAACTATAAGCACTATCTATTATGCGATATTAATCAGGATTTGATTAATTTGTATAAGATTGTGCAGCAAGAGCCTGATAGATATATAGCTGCAGCTAAAGCGCTTTTTGTTCCTGAGATGAACGAAAAAGAGGCTTATTATAAAATCCGCACGGCATTCAATAGCACTAAAGATCCGTTTAAGCGCTCGGTATACTTTCTTTATATGAACCGTCATGGTTTTAATGGCTTATGCCGTTATAACCGTAAAGGCGGCTTTAATGTGCCTTTTGGCTCATATAAGAAGCCCTATTTTCCTGAAGCTGAAATTCGTGCTTTTTCTGTTAAAGCGCAAAATGCAGAGTTTCACTGTATTGGTTATGAACAAGCGATAGACATGACCCAAGCTGGCGATGTTGTATATTGCGATCCGCCATATGCTCCGTTGTCATCAACTGCAAGTTTTACGACTTATGTAGGTTCGGGCTTCTCGTTAGATGATCAAGCTTTGCTTGCTAGACAGGCGCGCCATACCGCAATAGATAGAGGTATCCCGGTGCTGATCAGTAACCATGATATTCCTCTCACGCGCGAGTTATATCATGGCGCCAGACTGGATACGATCCAAGTGCAGCGCAACATTAGCCAAAAAGGCAGTGGTCGTAAAAAAGTCGATGAGCTAATGGCCTTGTACGACGATTCTTATCACAGCGAGAATGATTAAAGTTGTTCAGTTCAGCTTTAGCCTAAAACTTGATTAACGATTAGTAGCAGCCCAGCAACGAATACCATTGCTAATACAATACCCATGACAATAAACGGGAGCGGTGAAGAGGTTTGAAAATCTCGGCGCCGATTCTCGTCTGTTTGTACCCCAAAGAACGCGGCTGCGGTACTTGCTAAGACCTGCCAAAAATGGCGCAGCATCGGCTTATTTGTTTAGTGGAGAGCTGTTGTTGATTGGTGCGCTTTCATGCCCATACAGTAATTCAAACAGATCGATAAAATGCAGCTGATTAGTTTGACTCTTACCCGTTAACCAACTTTTCCAACTTAAATCATCGGTTTGGCTTGCACAGCGGTTGCTTGGGTGGCTGGCAGGAAGGCTGGGGTTGTATTGGCTTTTTTCTGCATCACAGGCACATGCGGTGGATGTAGAGGTTGTTTCTGATAGCTTTGACGGCAACGTGAAGCTAGTGAGCACTGTGCAGGCAAAAGCAAAAATTGCTGCAGATTTTAACATCGCAGTATTTTGGAAAATTCCTTTCATTTTGCCTCCATTACAAGTCCAGTCGCAACATTATAGCAAAGTTGATTACATTTTAAACACTTTTGATAGGCTAATTTATACTTTGCTGTTTCTATGAATAATTTTATTTCGCTAATTGGCTTAAATGCGTGCTCAGGTGTGGAGGGCTATAGCTGCAACAGGTAGAATAGCGTACTTCTTAAACATTCAGGTGAGTTCGTTATGCGTCCATTTTTGATTGCTCCTTCTATTTTATCTGCCGATTTTGCGCGACTAGGTGAAGATGTCGATGCCGTATTAAATGCGGGGGCTGATGTTGTTCATTTTGATGTGATGGATAACCATTATGTGCCGAACTTAACGATTGGTCCTATGGTTTGTCAGGCACTGCGTAATTACGGTGTGACTGCCGATATCGATGTGCACTTAATGGTTAAGCCTGTCGATCGTATTATTCCTGATTTTGCTAAAGCCGGTGCGTCGATTATTACTTTCCACCCTGAAGCATCTGAGCACGTAGACCGCACATTACAGTTAATTAAAGAGTCTGGCTGTAAAGCGGGTTTAGTATTAAATCCTGCAACACCGCTACACTATTTAGATCATGTAATGGATAAGTTAGATGTGATTTTATTGATGTCGGTTAACCCAGGCTTTGGTGGTCAATCATTTATTCCTTCTACGCTAGATAAGTTACGTCAGGTACGCAAATTAATCGATGACAGTGGTTTTGATATCCGCTTGCAAGTTGATGGCGGCGTTAAGGTTGATAATATTGCTGAAATTGCTGCAGCGGGCGCGGATATGTTTGTTGCTGGCTCGGCTATTTTCAATGCGCCAGATTACAAAACCGTGATTGATGAAATGCGCAGTGAACTGGCGAGTATTGAGGCCTAATTAATGAGTGTCTTTAGTCAAATAAAAGCCGTAGCATTTGACTTAGATGGAACCCTGATTGATAGCGTTCCTGATCTTGCTGCTGCCACTCGCGCTGTTCTTGCTGAATTAAATTTACCGCTATGCACTGATGAGATGGTGCGCACTTGGGTAGGTAATGGTGCACAAATGCTAATGCGTAGAGCATTATCATTTGCGCTCGAAACAGCTGTGAGTGAAGAGCAGTTGCAAGCAAGCATGCCACGCTTTATGCATTTTTATAAGCTTAACTTACAGCAACACAGCGTGTTATATGCTGATGTCGCAGCAGTGCTAGCCCAGCTTAAACAAGCGGGCTACAAAATGGCTATTGTTACCAATAAGCCTTATGAGTTTACCATTCCGCTGCTTGAATCATTTGAGCTTAGCCAATATTTTGAGTTAGTGCTTGGTGGTGACTCGCTTGCCAAGATGAAGCCAGATCCTTTGCCGTTGCAACATATTTTGCATGAGTGGCAGCTTGCTCCAGAGCAATTATTAATGGTTGGTGACTCAAAGAACGATATTATTGCAGCAAAAGCGGCTAAGGTTGCCTCTGTGGGCTTGACCTATGGCTATAACTACGGTGAAGATATTGGGCTGAGCGGCCCTAATGCTGTTTGTGAACAATTTAGTGAAATAACCGCGCTACTTGAACTGCGCGACAATGCAACGGAGCAATAAATAAGATGACGACCCCCCTAACGAAACCAGTAGTTCTAAGCGGAGCCCAGCCATCAGGCGAGCTTACCATCGGCAACTATATGGGCGCGTTACGTCAGTGGGTTGCAATGCAAGATAGTCATGATTGCCTTTATTGCGTCGTTGACCTGCATGCGATTACTGTCAGACAAGATCCTGTAAAATTACGTGAAGCGTGTTTAGATACCTTAGCTCTGTATTTAGCTTGTGGCGTAGATCCTAAAAAGAGCACTGTGTTTATTCAGTCGCAGGTTCCTCAGCACACTCAACTTGGCTGGGCATTAAACTGCTACACCCAAATGGGCGAGCTGAATCGTATGACGCAGTTTAAAGATAAGTCGCAAAAGCACGCTAACAATATCAATGTGGGATTATTTGGCTACCCGGTGTTGATGGCTGCAGATATTTTGCTATATCAGGCAAATGAGATCCCTGTGGGTCAAGACCAAAAACAACACCTTGAGTTAACTCGTGATATCGCTACACGCTTTAACAATGCATACGGTGAAACCTTTGTTGTGCCTGAGCCATTTATTCCTGAGCATGGCGCTAAAGTTATGTCACTGCAAGATCCGCTGAAGAAGATGTCAAAGTCTGACGATAACCGTAATAACGTTATCGGTCTGCTTGAAGATCCTAAAGCTATCTTGAAGAAAGTTAAAAAGGCGATGACAGACAGCGAAGAGCCGCCTGTTGTGCGCTTTGACCAAGTTGAAAAGCCTGGGGTTTCTAACCTGTTGAGTCTTATGTCTGGTTGTACAGGTCAGTCTATTGCTAGCCTTGAAGCTGAGTTTGAAGGCAAAATGTATGGTCATTTAAAAGTGGCTACAGGTGAAGCGGTTGTAGGTATGCTAGAACCAATTCAGCAGCGTTTTAAAGAATACCGCGCTGATCAAGCTTTCTTAAATCAAGTAATGAAAGAGGGTGCTGAAAAAGCACAAATCCGCGCAGAAGCAACGATTAAGAGTGTTTACGAGAAGATTGGTCTTATCGTTTAAGCATCGTTGCTAAGTAAATAAAGCCAGCATTCGTGCTGGTTTTTTTATACCAATCAGTATAAACATTTAGTCACTCAGCGAGAATTTAGCGGTTTTGAGGCAAGGTCATTAAGTGCTCCTGCTTTAATGACATTCGCTGCATCCATGCAGCTCGCAACGAGTGAAGAGCATAGTTGAACTAGGTTCAAGTTCCCTCTTTGTTTATTAAGAGTCACAGCATCAGAATCGCTAAAACTCGCCATTCTGGAACGTTTTTGGCTGCCTACTTCGGCGTTGAATACCTTTATAAGGGAATAACCATTATTGCAGCTATTCGCCTTGAATTAGTTTGCCAAAAATCGTTCTGAGTTGATCAAATTCTTGTACTGATTGGTATTATTATTTTTGTTGGCTTAACCAAGCTACAAATGCGGCAATAGCAGGCTCTTTTAAGCGACGCTGCTTACAGCTAAATTGAAATTCAAACCCAGTTAAAATATCTGGTAAATCAAGCTCGACTAGCAGGCCTCTCTCGATATCAGCCTGCACCATAAAGTCCGATGCGAGCGCTATTCCTTGGCCAGCTATGGCTGCCTCAATTGCCATTAAAACATGGCTGAAGATATGTTGCTGTTGCTCTACAGGTAACTGCAGATTATTGGCAATAAACCACCGGTCCCAATCTAAGCCAAGTGGACCTTCATCTACAGTTAGTAATGGATGACGCAATAGTTCGTCATTCGCAGTGAGATCAGGATTTAGCAGGCTAGGACTCACTACAGGAATTAAGCGCTCTTTGTGTAATACATGATGGTGAAAGCCCGGTTGGCCACTTTGGCCTGTAATAAACATATCCGCGACACTATCACTCAGCTCCGGATCTGTGGTCATCATGTCGAGTCTAATTTTAATCTGTGGGTGTAGGCGTCTAAAATCATTTAAGCGGGGAATAAGCCATTTAATGGCAAACGAACTGTAAACTGCTAAACGCAGTTGATCATTACTCTCACCACTTATTTTAGTGCTTAAATCGCTTAACTCATTAAAGATTTGTTCCAGACCCTGATAGAGCATTGTTCCCTTAACCGTAAGATTAAGTTGTCTGCCTTCGCGTTTAAACAGGCGTTCTCCGTAGTGCTCCTCTAGTTGTTTAACTTGGTGGGACACGGCACTTTGGGTGATACACAGTTCTGCAGCAGCCCTTGAGAAGTGAGCTTGTCTAGCGGCAGCCTCAAAAACCTGTAACGCTCTAAGTGGTGGCAGTTTACGCATAGTGCTAAGCCTAAAAGATGAATTTAATAAGTGATATTGGTCATGCTATTAATTTAATTCATGATTGAGTAAAAAACATCATTTTAGTTTGATTATTCAGAGGAATATGATGCGCGGATAATATATTTTCCGTGGATTCATTGAATGAAAACCAATGTTATGATTGCGATGGCAATTCTCATTTTTGGTAATCTTTTTAGTGCGTTATATGATGTTTCAGTTAAGTGGTTGCCTGAAGATAGCAATGCAGCGACATTTTTACTGTTGCGGCAGTTATTATCGGTAATAATGCTATTACCACTATGGATTTATGCTAAAAAACCGACGACTCAACACTTTAAAGTACACTTTTTCCGCTCCAATACTGGTGCCTTAGGAGCGGTTTGTTTGATCATGGGATTAATGGCATTACCTATGGCAACAGTGAGTTCGTTATTTTTTTCTGCACCGTTAATGATTGTCTTAATGGGCAGCCTATTTTTAAAAGAGAAAGTCACACCGCTGCAGTGGGCGGCAACTATTTTAGGCTTTATTGGCATTTTGATTTTACTGCGCCCAAGTGAGATTAACTGGTTTGGTATCGCGGTCTTAATATCGGCATTTACCTTTGCGCTAAATCAACTGGCTTTACGTAAATTACCGGAAACTGAAAACCCAAGCGTGACGTTAATGTTGTATAACGTACTGAGCATTCCGCTGACTTTAGTTATGGTGTTAGTGCAAGGGTTTGAGAATGTGAGTTGGCAGCTTATTGGTATCGCAGCGCTGAGTAATAGTTTTTTACTTGCCTATCATTGGGCATGTGTATTGGCCTACCGCAAAGCTGAAGCGAGCCAAATTGCGATAGCTGAGTATACCGGTTTGTTGTTTTGCGTATTGTTTGGTTGGTTGTTATTTGATGAATGGTTAGATGGATTAAGTTGGTTGGGCGCTAGCTTTATTGTCTTACCGTCGTTAGTTTTGCCTTGGTTTGCAATGAAATTGAACAAATTGAAGCCAAAAAAAATCATCGAGCAAAAAGCTGGATGATTGTTTTTAGTTAAAGTTTAGGGTGGTTAAGAGTCAACGTATTCAAAGACCTTAATCACCTTACGCACGCCGGCGGTATTACGTGCCACTTCAACAGCTAAATCTGCTTGTTCACGTTCAACATAACCGATCAGAAATACCTCGCCGTTTTCAGTCACGACTTTGATATTGGTAACATCTAAACCGCTTTCATTGAGCATGCGACCTTTTACTTTGGTAGTGATCCAAGTGTCGTTGCTCCGTGTGGTGAAAGAGGTGGGATTGCCTATACGGATCTGGTTATGAATTTTACCGCCAATTTTAAGCTCTTTTACAGTGCGAATGGCTTTATCACGCAGCATGGAGTTTGGCGCTTGGCCAATCATCAATACGTTACTATTCATCACCACACCACTGATATTGGCTTGGTTCTTTAAGTCATCATGGGCTGCCAACGCACTAGAGATGTTAAAATCGGCGTTGGTATCATCTATTTGAGTCTTAAAGCTACGCTCGTCATTAACCATCATTGCCCCGCCAACTGCGCCAACCATAACGGCACCAGCGCAGCCTTGCAGCATCAACACAATGGCGATTAATGGCAGCAGTGATCTCATGCCTGTTCGTCCTGTGGGAACAATGTACGGTCAATATTGTCGCATAAACAATGGATAGCAAGCAGGTGCACTTCTTGAATACGTGCAGTCACATTTGATGGTACACGGATCTCAACGTCATTAACGCTGAGTAGGCCAGCCATGGCACCACCGTCTTTACCTGTTAGTGACACGATTGTCATATCACGACTAAGTGCAGCTTCCATCGCTTTAATTACGTTACCTGAATTACCACTGGTAGAGATTGCTAGCAAAATATCACCAGGTTGACCTAGTGCCATAATTTGCTTTGAGAAAATCTCATCGTAGCTATAGTCATTCGCAATAGCGGTGATGGTTGATGTATCACAGCTTAATGCTATTGCAGGTAGTGGCGGACGCTCAATCTCATAGCGATTCAATAATTCTGCAGAAAAATGTTGCGCATCACCCGCGCTACCACCGTTACCGCAAGCTAGGATTTTGTTACCACTTAGTAAGCAGTTAACCATCATTTCTGCAGCTTTAGCAATAGACTCTGGCAGGGCTTCTGATGCATCAATTTTGGTTTGAATTGACTCGGTAAAGCTATCTTTAATGCGTTCTAACATGGATAAACCCTATGTTTATTTGCCCACTTTTAGCGAGGTGGTGCAGATGAAAATTAAACTATTTAAAAAGCATCACGGATCCAATCTATCCCTTGGGGATTGGCCGCAATAACATCGAAACGACAAACAGCATCAATTCGATTTAATTGTATGTAATGACTAGCCGCTTTTCTGATGCGTTGAGTTTGTGCAGCGCTTAGCGCATTAACTGCACCGCCATAATGCGATTCAGAGCGGTATTTTACCTCAACAAAGACCCAATCACAGCCGTCTTTCATAACAAGGTCGATTTCACCAAAACGGTAACGTACATTTTGTTCGACAAACGTGAGCCCGCGTTGTTCCAAATATTGGCGCGCATTGTGCTCAGCGACTTGGCCTTGAGTTTTGGTATCTATCATCAAACTTGCTCATCCTTGTAGCGTAAATTTGACTATATCGTAAAGCGTGAGCCGAGACTATTTGCCTCGACTTATTTAACTGTAAATCCCTGTGCTGGCATTATATATCGACTTTACAACGGACGTAAGTTACCTCTTTGGTAGCGTCCCCAGCTAAGTTGACGGTTTAGTGTGCCGTCTGGTTGTACTGACAGCATGCCGCTGCGTCCGGTAAATTGATAGCCAGGTAGCGCACGCATCTGAGCTAATTTCCCGACTAGGTCGAGTGCGTCGTAACCCATAATGTAAAGGCGTTTGCGACTGTTGCTCCAGTTTGGCCATAGCTCACTGACCATACGTGTTTCGGTGTTTGGGGTGATTAACCACGGAATATCGCTAATGGTCAGATTGTTGAGTTCGTTAGCGGTTTCACGATCATTACCCTCAACACGGCTGCGACTAGTGGTATAAAGTGGCACAGGCTCAGCAAATACACTGAAGTTCACGTCGATAAAGGGCTTGAGTAACGCTAAGTCTTTACTCGCTGAAATCATGTATATCGCATCAATATCACGACGAGAGCGGAAATCAGCTTCAATCTTAGGCGTTAAAATGGCTTTGATGCGGGCGATACGCTCTTTACTGTCAATGACACCTAATGACTTTTGTACGGTGACTTTCATTTTGTCACCCGCATCATAGTAATGGATCTCGGCAGCATTATTGGTAAGGGTTTGCCAAGCATCACTAAAGCTTTCTGCCATACGGCGGCCAATTGCATCGTTGCTGACTAGTAAAAGTGGTTGCTCAATTCCATCGTTATATAAGCGTTGTGCAGCATCAATCGCTTCATCTGTTGGTGATAGTGCAAAGAAAAACTTGTCAGGATCAGCCGTAAAAGTATCAATATGGTTTAAATACAGCTGCGGAATCGTTTTAGTTGTCACTGGTGCAATAGGTGCTGAAGGCGTTGCTGGAGATACAGCTTCAGCCGTAGCTGTCATGTTCTGTAGCTGCTCAACTTCAGATTGCAGTAATGGACCAATAATGAACTCAGCCCCGGCCGTAACCGCTTGCTGGTAAGCTGCTTGTGCTCCGGTGGCGGTATCAAAAAAGTTAAGCGTAATATCGTCGTCGCCCTTTGCCATATAATTGGCAATAATCCCTTGTTTAACTGTATTTGCAATAGTGGCACGTGGGCCGCTTAATGGCAGTAGTACTGCAATATTTTTAGGCTGATACGGCTGAGTATTGAGCGCCTTTTCTAAGTCAGTTGGTAATTTTGCCGCAGCAGGATGGCGCGGGTTGAGCTGTTGCCAGCTACCCAAATGACGCACTAAATCGTTAGGATTGATTGCATAATGTTTGGCGATGTAAGCCAGTTGGATCCAACCGGCAAAGATCGGATTTGTGGTGTCATCTTTAAAGCTGAGTAATGTTTGTTCACTTATCGGTTGTAATGAACGCCAAATCTTATCGTTGACCTCCACCGCTTGTGATGCCGGTAAATATTTACTAAGTAAACTTAATTGTCTTACTTCATCAATCGGTTGGTTGATTGATTGATATAAGTGCGCTTTAAATTGGTAATAGCTCACCCATTGCCAGTTAGGTAGTGTCCAATTACTTGGATAATTGAGTTCGCGTAACGCATGGTCATAGGTTGAAACCATCTCTAAAACCCGTGCCGATAGATAAATATGCTCGGCAAGGATCTCTGGTTGCTGGCTAAGATCTTGGGCAATAGACTTCAATGCTTTGTCTGCTGCGCTAGCGTTTCCTTCATTAATAAACGCATGAGCGGCAAGCAAAACGTATTTATCACGAGTTGATTTATTTTTTTCATTAGCTGCTAATGCCAAGTACTGCGTCGAGCCTTGGGTTACTGAAGCTAGAGAAACTTCAACCTTTTCAGTCTTTACCGGTGCAGACGTCGTGCCGCAACCGAACAAAACTGCAGATAAAATTGCACAGGAAATAAATTTTGTTGTATTCAGTCTTTTTAACACGGGTCTTCACTCTGGTAAGATGCTGCTATTAGTTTAACCTGCTCTTCCCCTTGGCGAAAGTATTGTTAGAAACTCTTGCCAACACTCAATACAGAGGTAGATATGGACCTGTCGGTCGCGCTTTACATTGTTCCCACGCCAATTGGGAATTTAGGAGACATGAGTAGCCGTGCGTTAGAGGTGCTAAATCAAGTATCACTTATCGCCTGTGAAGACACTCGTCACAGTGGCAAGTTGTTGAGCCATTTCGGTATCGAAACTCGTAAAACTGCTTTGCATGACCACAATGAACGCGATAGAGCGCAGTGGATTATTCAAAAGTTAGGTAATGGTGAAGCGGTTGCGTTGATTTCTGATGCTGGGACGCCACTGATCTCAGATCCGGGTTATCATTTAGTAAAACAGGTGCGTGACGCTGGTTTTAAGGTGATCCCTTTACCGGGACCTTGTGCGGCAATTACTGCCTTATGTGCGTCAGGCTTACCCTCTGATCGTTTCTCTTTTGAGGGCTTCTTACCTTCTAAAGAAAAGGCGCGATTAGATAAACTCGTAGGACTTAAAGATGATCCGCGGACGTTGATTTTTTACGAGTCACCGCATCGTATTGTGCACAGTTTAGAGTCTTTAGTCGCTGCGCTAGGTGAAGAGCGTGAAATTGTGATGGCGCGTGAAGTGACTAAGACTTTTGAAACTTTTTTATCTGGGCCTGCAGCTGAAGTGTTACAAGCGGTGAAAGATGACCCAAATCAGCAGCGTGGCGAAATCGTATTGATGTGCCATGGTCATCGCAGTGACGAAGAGTCTGAGTTTTCGCCAACAGTTATCAACACGCTTAAATTACTGTGTGAAGAGTTGCCTTTGAAAAAAGCGGCCGCTGTGGCTGGTCAGATTTACGATATTAAAAAGAATGCGCTTTATAAGCACGGATTAGCGATCGGTCTCTAATAGATCTGCTTTGAGTGAAGTTGATTTGTGAAAGTCCTTGGTTTGTTGCCTGAGCTTAGCTATAATCCGCGCCGAGTTGGCTAGACAGTTGCCGCGCTCAATAGAGCGGGGAGGAAAGTCCGGGCTTCAAAGAGCAGGGTACCAGGTAACGCCTGGGCGGTGTGAACCGACGACAAGTGCAGCAGAGAGGAGACCGCCAACTTCGGTTGGTAAGGGTGAAAGGGTGCGGTAAGAGCGCACCGGGCGACTAGTAATAGTTCGTTGCAAGGTAAACTCTACCCGAAGCAAGACCAAATAGGGTCCCGTATGGCGCTGCTCGCGTTGGGACCGGGTAGGTCGCTTGAGCCTGTGAGCGATTGCAGGCCTAGATGAATAACTGTCCACGACAGGACCCGGCTTATCGGCCAACTCACCTATTAATATAAAACCCGCTTATCGAAAGATAAGCGGGTTTTTGTTTTGTAGCAGATAAAAACTTCAGTCTACTTTTGCCGTCGGGCTTTAATTAAAGAGTTGAGCTACTCAGAGCGTTTTTGGCAAAGTAATTCAAGGGGAATAATTAAAGCAATGCTTGCTCCCTTGTGAAGTTATTCAATGCGAAAGTAGGTAGCCAAAAACATTCCGTAATGACGACGTTTAGTGATTCTGATGCTGTGACTGTTAATCAGCAAAGCAGGAGTTTAAACCTAGTTTGATTATGCTCCTCACTGGCAGTGGGCGACATAGATGCAGCGAATGTCATTAAAGCTGGTGCACTTAATGACATTGCCTCAAAACCACTAAACTCTCGCTTAGTGACAAAATGTTTATACTGTTTGCTATTTAACCGTTAAGCAGTCTTTAGACCGTTATTTAAATGCTCAAGTAACATACGCACTTTAGGGGAAAGGTGGCGATTTTGTGGGTATAGTGCCCAAATACCCTCTTCGGGTTGGCGGTTTTGTTCAAGCAGAGCTGTTAGCTCACCGGATTCGATATAGGGCAGTACGTAATAGTCTGGGAGTTGCACTATGCCAATACCTTTAATTGCCGCATCAACTAAGGCATGACCACTATTACAGCTAAGGCTGCCTTTGACACGTACATTACGGGTTTTGCCATTTTCTTGAAAACGCCAGTAATCCATAGTACCGATTAGACAGTTATGCTGGTCAAGCTCAGACAATGAGTGTGGAATGCCATAGGTAGATAGATAATCTGGTGAAGCACAAACATACTGGGTACGGCTACTCAGCTTTTTAGCCATCATACTTGAGTCTTCTAAATGGCCTAGGCGGATAGCCAGATCGTAACCTTCGTCAACTAAGTCTAATTTTTGGTTGCTTAGATTGAGTTTTACTTCAAGTTCCGGATACAGGGCGGCAAAGTCGTTAACTAATGGCGCGATAGTCATTTCACCATAAGTCACGGGCGCGGTGATCTTAAGCAAGCCGCGGGGGCTGGTCTGTAAATTAGTGATAGCGCGTTCCGCTTCTTCTAGACCATCTAATACTTGGCGGCAATGTTGATAATAGATGCGGCCAACTTCGGTGACAGATACTTTGCGAGTCGTACGGTGAAACAGTTTAGCGGCAAGCCGTGTTTCAAGAGCACTGATTTGACGGCTTACTTGTGCAGTTGATATGCCTAATCGCTGTGATGCTTTGGTAAAGCTTTCAGCCTCGGCAACCGCAACAAATTCACTTACACCTTCCCAATTAAACATACATCTTCCTTATGAGAGATTGGACTAAACATCTTTTACCATATGGTAAAAGATATTTGCATTATTGGCTAATTATCATTTCTGATGAAACAAATATAATGAGTTCATTGAGTCGAGCAGTACGTATTTGCATGGCTAATGGCTTTTATTGCTAGTGTGTCTTTAGCCAATATCGACTAAATAGAGAAGACTTCAATTATAGATTAATGACTGAAAATTAATTTTAGCAATAGCATTAATCATTTATTGGACGGCACAAGTGTCATAGAGAGGTACTAATTATGGCGGGTGGATGGTCAAGAGATGGTGCAGTACAAGATCAAATAGACAGTAGTGTGGCTGACGCTGTTGCTGCAGCAAGAAGTCGCCTGCAAGCTGGTACGAGCTTACTGCATTGCGAAGAGTGCGGTGAGGTTATCCCTGAGGCAAGACGCATTGCAGTGCCTGGGGTTCGACTCTGTATCGATTGTCAAAATGAAATCGATATTAACCAAACAAAGCAACAACTGTTTAATCGCAGAGGCAGTAAAGATAGCCAGTTACGCTAATTTTAAGCAGTAGAAGCGATGATTAATTTTTATAGCTGGTTTGAGGATGACTCAAATCGTACAAGTTACTTAATTAAATAATTAAGTAACTTTTAAAAAGATTATTACCATATGGTAAAGGTAAATTACCTGTAGATGGGATTATCAATATTGAACAGGTAGTTATAATCTTTTCCATACCCAACTACGGTACACGCCGTAACGTAAAACTTATTAAAAGTAGGAATACGAGATGACAGCACAAACAATCAAATCAAAAGCCGCAGTTGCTTGGGCAGTTGGTCAACCTTTATCTATGGAAATCGTAGATGTAATGCCACCTCAAAAAGGTGAAGTGCGCGTTAAAATGATCGCCACTGGCGTATGTCACACTGACGCATTCACTCTTTCTGGTGATGATCCAGAAGGTATCTTCCCTTGTATTCTTGGCCATGAAGGTGGCGGTATCGTTGAATCTATCGGTGAAGGCGTAACTAGCGTTAAAGTTGGTGACCATGTCATCCCACTTTACACACCTGAGTGTGGCGAGTGTAAATTCTGTAAGTCTGGCAAGACTAACCTTTGCCAGAAGATCCGTGAAACCCAAGGTAAAGGTTTAATGCCTGATGGTACCACTCGTTTCTCTAAAGATGGTCAGCCTATTTATCACTACATGGGCACATCGACTTTCTCTGAGTACACAGTATTACCTGAGATTTCACTAGCCAAAGTTAACCCTGAAGCGCCACTAGAAGAAGTATGCCTATTAGGTTGCGGTGTTACTACTGGTATGGGCGCGGTAATGAATACCGCAAAGGTTGAAGAAGGCGCAACTGTTGCTATTTTCGGTATGGGTGGTATTGGTCTATCTGCAGTTATTGGTGCAGCAATGGCAAAAGCCTCACGCATCATTGCTATCGACATTAACGAAAGCAAATTTGACCTAGCGCGTAAGCTTGGTGCTACTGATTGCATCAACCCTAAAGACTACGACAAGCCAATTCAAGATGTTATTGTTGAGCTTACAGATGGTGGCGTAGATTACTCATTCGAATGTATCGGTAACGTACATGTGATGCGTAGCGCACTAGAGTGCTGTCACAAAGGCTGGGGTGAGTCTGTGATTATTGGTGTTGCTGGTGCAGGCCAAGAAATTTCAACTCGTCCATTCCAATTAGTAACGGGTCGAGTATGGAAAGGTAGCGCATTTGGTGGTGTTAAAGGTCGCTCAGAACTACCTGAGTACGTTGAGCGTTACATGGCTGGTGAGTTCAAGTTAAACGACTTCATTACTCATACTATGGGCCTTGAGCAAGTTAACGAAGCATTCGATCTAATGCACGAAGGTAAGAGTATCCGTACTGTTATCCACTTCGACAAGTAATAATATTGTCTAGAATAACAAGCGCTTTCGAGCGCTTGTTGTTTTTAGAGGCCTAATTTTTAAAGATAGCGCTTTAAAGGTTAAGCTTTACAGAGTTAGTTTAAAATTTTATAGGAGTCGGTATTAAATGACCGTTGAAAATATTAGTGTAAATAAGAGCTTTGGTGGTTGGCACAAACAATACAGCCACCATTCTAAAACCCTTAATTGCGCCATGCGATTTGCCATTTATTTACCGCCTCAAGCGTCAAATGGTAAAAAGGTGCCTGTGCTTTATTGGCTGTCAGGTTTAACCTGTACCGATGAAAACTTTATGCAAAAAGCCGGTGCTCAGCGTATGGCTGCTGAGTTAGGTATTGCTATTGTTGCCCCAGATACAAGCCCTCGTGGTGATGATGTCGCCGATGACGATGGTTATGATTTAGGTAAAGGCGCTGGTTTTTACGTTAATGCGACTCAAGCACCTTGGAACCGTCACTATCGTATGTATGACTATGTGGTAAATGAGTTGCCACAGCTGATTGAATCAATGTTCCCTGTCAGCGATAAGCGCTCAATTGCGGGTCACTCGATGGGTGGTCATGGTGCATTAGTGATTGCCATGCGTAATCCACAAGCTTACCAGTCAGTTTCGGCATTTAGCCCGATCGCTAACCCAGTTAATTGCCCTTGGGGTAAAAAAGCGTTCACTGCTTATTTAGGTCGTGATACCACAACATGGGCTGAGTACGATGCGAGCTTGTTGATGCGCCAAGCAACGGAGTTTGTTCCAGCGCTGGTGGATCAAGGAGAGGCTGATGATTTTCTTATTGAACAGTTAAAGCCTGAAGTACTTGAGGCGGCAGCTAATGTTAGCGGTTATCCGCTAACGCTGAATATGCAAGAAGGTTTTGATCATAGCTACTACTTTATCGCTAGCTTTATCGAAAACCACCTGCGTTTCCATGCCGAGCATTTGACAAAATAAGCTGATTTTTATTACTGAAGTGCTTTGATTTTAGGGAGGGATAGCAAATAGCGATAACTTCCCTCAATTCATTAACTTCATCGAGAACCACCTAGGTTTGCACGCTCAGCATTTAGCTAAGTCATTATTCATGTAAATCAGGTTAGTCACAAACATGTCGACATTAAAAGCTGCCTCAATAGGCAGCTTTTTTATGGCTGATAATTAGATTATTACCAAGAGGTAAAAGTCATTTGTATTTCATGGTGATTATCATTGTCTATTGGATAAATATAATAGCTGTATTCGTTTAAACCCCTTTGTAAACATAGCATTGCTGAGCAAATAATAAGGTAGTCATATGAGCTGGATTTTTCTTTTATTGGGCGTTGTCGCTGAAGCATTATCACATGTAGCACTGAAAGCCACCGACGGGTTTAGTAAGCCGCTACCGGCAGCGCTAGTACTTCTAGGTCATTTAACAGCGTTTATCTTTTTAGGCCAGGCAATGAAAGGCATGCCAGTTGGTGTGGTACATGCGCTTTGGGCTGGATTAGCGATTGTTACTGTAACTTTATTGTCAGCATTATTTTATCGTCAACACCTTGATATGACCGCGTGGGTTGGCATGGCTTTGGTGGCCGTAGGCGTGATGATGATTAACTTTTCACAAGGTCACGCTCATTAACTTTTAAGTGTTTTATTTTACCGGGGAAGTATGGTTTATTTTGGCTAATTTATTGTCAGCTGCTACAGTCTAGTAAGATAAATTGGAGATAAAATTATGCGCTTATTTAATACCATATTAGTGCTGTTACTGCTTGTTGTTGGCGGCTGTGCCTCAACAGAAGCGAATAAGCAACGTGATGCTATGTATACGTTTGCAGATCTTCAGCAAGTGAACTCGATAGATAACTTTCGCATGGATGGCTGGGAGAGTGTTGATCGCTACTCTATCATCGTCAATGTGCGCCCAAAGCAATATTATTTGTTGATCCTTAATAGTGGCTTGAATGATCTAAAATTTGCTCAAGGGTTAGCAATCAGCTCAACCATGGGTAAAGTTGAAGCGGGCTTCGACTCGGTCTCAACAGTTCAAGATCCTATGCTTAAATCACAGATTAAGCGTATTTATAAGCTTGAGGATAAACAGCAGAAAAATGAGATAAAAGCCAAAATCGAAGCTTTTGCTGATAAGTAATAACTGTAAGGTTATGTTCACCTCTAATAAAAGTAGCACCTAGCTTTATCCGCTAAAACCAAAGCTTGGTGCTGTCTCCCCCTGTTCATTTCACTATCTGTTACGCTTAGCTGTTCATATGCATGATTTGCTATTAAGCCCTGATATAAGACTGTTTTTGCTGCTTTTGTTATGAGGTTTATTCAGTAAACAGATTCAATAGGCGAAAGTATTAGTTATTCCCCTTATGGATATTGTCATGTTTATCGTTACAAACTGACCGTCTAGCGCTAGTTTTTCCTATCTTTTTTAGGCGTTAACCTAGCCTCAATGTCGCTTACACAAGTAAGAGATACCATTTAATTGAGAGTGAGGTTGATGATGAAAGCAAAAACAATTTTAGCTAGCGTATTGTGTTCAAGCTTAATGGTCGCCAGCGTACAAGCTGTTGAGGTGGATTTCTTTGCGGGCGCTGGTATTGGTTATCAAATGGATAAAGTCGATGGCGGCATTAATCATGATACAGAGGATATGTCATATCAAGGACGCATTGGTGTTTTGATTGAGCAGCAACATAGGATCACAGGTACTTTTGGTTATATGGAGGATAAGTTTGCCGACGCTAATACCGATTACAAGCAAGAGCAATACAGCTGGTTACTCTCCTATGATTACCTCATTCCTGTGCACAAAGACGTTAATCTTTTTGTGGGTGTGAGTGCAGGTGCTAACGATAATAAAATAGCTGGACGTGCTTCAACTGATTTTGTTTATGGTGGTCAGGCTGGTGTGCAATATCAATGGACTGAGCATTTATCGTCAGATCTAGGCTATCGCTATTTAGCGCAAGACTATAGTGAAAACGGCATCGATATTGATAACAGTCAACAGATCTATTTGACCTTAGACTATAAGTTTTAGTTTAGCCAAACAGCCAATAGGTATGTATTGCAGTAAAAAACAGTAATAGCAATATGGAAAGGATTCCATTTGCGCTACGTTTACTTGATTAAAAACGGTTGCGAACCTGAAAGCGCCATTCCCAACTATTCACTTCAGGTCCCGATGTATAGGGAACACTCAAATCAATGTGGGCGACATTGCCGTAGCTGGATTTGGAAGAGTAAATTCTTGCCCCGATACCAAAACTCCCAATAGGTGAGGAGATGGCATTGTTGCTATCATCGCCACCAAATGCTTGACCAATATCAGTGAATACCGCCCAGCCTAGCTCTGCCAGTTGATAAAGGTTGATATTTGGATAGTTGCGTAACTCTGCGGTAAATGCCCACTGATTGTCGCCATATTGATAATCATTAGGGTAGCCGCGAATACCAGTTTCATCACCAAGGGCAAAGGGGGTATCTAAGTAGTTATTTTGAGAAGTGCTTAATCTTAGTTTTGAATAGGCAGTCCACTTTGGGGCGAGTTGATAGAAATATTCTGCCGCTACATTTAATTGATAATGATCTTTTTGGCTGGTGGCAAGTACGGCTGTAGCATCTAAATCCAATAAAAGAAGCTGATCTTTGGCTTGATAGCCACGACTTGATTGCCAATAGATATGGTAACCGATAGGAGAGTCGTCACTAAGATCGCGGGTCTCAATGCCCAATTTAATAAAGTGCTGCCAACCTAAATTAAAATCTTCGTTGTAGTTGATGAGATGAATGTTTTGTAAGACCTTAAAGTCATCTTCAATGTATTGATAGGCGACCCAAGGGTAAAGAAAGTCTCTATCTTGTGGAAGCTCTGAAGTCGGGTAAGCGTCGATACGGTTGAACTCATGACGATCTTGAGTGATCCCGGTAATGAGCCGCGATAGCTGTTGTGGATCTTTATTTATTAACCAACCAAAACGAGCGTTGTTGTAGTTAACCCCATGCTCAAATTCATTAATGTCTTGACCGTTTTGTTTTAAGGTATCGATACGTAGGTCGCTTAAGTACTCAGCCGAATACATATGATGACCATCGAGCGTGTAAAAAGGCTTTTCGAAATAGAGATGCTGAGCATGACCGTCACTATTGTCGTAAAAGTCGGCGGCAATGGTTGCGTGCTCGATAAAATTAACTGGCGACTCAATAGCAAACTTATAGCCGGTTCTATCAGCGTTTGATTGATACTTGAAACGTGTACGTACCCCATACCCTAATAAATTGTCTTCTTTTATACCGATAGAAAACTTATTCTCTCCACCACTGCGGCTGGCATTAAATGTAGGCAGTAATGACCAATTATCCCATGTTTCAACCAGTATATTTTCCCCCTCATTGGCGAGATCTGCATCGGGAGCGGGTTCTGAGAAAGTGATGTTTGCATCACGGATATAGGGCTCGGCTCGCAAAATACGTTGCATCTCATCGAGATCTTTTTGAGTCACACTTTGGCCTTCTTTAAAGCTAAGTTTATTGCGGATCACTTGATCTCGAGTGTTGATATGTAAGTAATTGGCCCAGTGATGAATGAAAAATACATCTGGATCAGACAGGTCAAAAATATCGTTACTTTTAATCACGATATTTTTAACTGGTTGCGGCTTGTTTGCGGTAAGTGTCGCTTTTTGCGGTTCAGCAAAAGCCGCACCACCATGGATGCTATAGCTAATGACTAGTACTAAACCGCAACCCCGCTGCATTTTATTGCCGTCTCCTATGTATGACTTTTGCTAAAAGCTAAAAAGCACTACCTAGGTTAAGCATAGTTTAGATAAGCAATAACGCGCTGATTTTACTTGAGCTATAGTGGATTTTAACAATAAAAAAGAGCGCTAATTCGCGCTCTTCTTATGACATATTTATAGTGTACGCCTTGGCGGTACTGCAACGTTAGCAAAAATAAGTCCGGCCACAATTGACATAAAGATTAAGAAGATTTGAATACCCAAGTGCGACTGATTGAAAATTGTTTCCCCTAAAATTAGCGTATTTAAGCCAATATAGGTTTTACTACCTGGGACTAAGATGACGATGCCTTGTAGCAGTGCAATTGAAGCGGGGGCTTTCATCCAACGTGCATATAAGTTTGAATATACCCCCACAGCTAAAGCGCCGAAGAAGATCCCAATCGATTCACCAAAGTAGATTGCGCCTAACATAGCGGAGAAGAATGCGACTATTCCGGCCATGATCCCCCAAGGTGAGTCTTTTAAGCGGGCTTTAAAGATGATAACCAGTGCTGTGGAAAGAATGGGGACCGCCGCCCAAATTGCCCACTTGGGGAGAGAGTCTGGTGGCAAGTAAGTGACTTCGCCAAAGATAGTTTTACCTATCACCATACCTAGAATAACGCCAAAATAGAGCTTGAACAGCAACATAAAAGCGTCCATCACCCTCGCCGTGCCAGAGATTAAATCTCGCGCAGCCAGCTCGGCAAGACCAAGCGTTAAGGCTAATCCGGGAATAAAGATAATAATCCCCGACAGAATAATAACGGGAATATTGACCGACGGATCGAGCTGTGCAATACCGTAAGCTAAGATAGCACATAAGATTGCTGCTAAGGGTTCAAGCATTTCAGCCATGCGCTTAGAACGCTCGGCGCGATACACTAGTCCATAAACCATTAAACCTAATACGCCAGACCAAAAAACATCATTCCAGCTGGTGCCCATTAACATGGCAAATGCACCAGCAGAGGTGCCAAAGGCCAGTAGGGTTAGCTTAGTGCCATATGGATTAGGCTTATTGGCAATTTCTTCCAGACGCTCAAGCGCTTCTTGTAGGGTGCGTTGTCCAGACATTAGCTCTTCAACTAGCTCATCTGTACGGGCTAGGGCGCCAAGATCTAAGTCACCAGGCTTAACCCTAGCAACATGGTTGTATTCTTGCTCTTCATCTCGTTGCAGTACAAAGGTCATCGCGGTAGGTGAAATTAAAAAATAACCTTCAATGCCTAGTACAGTAGAAACACCTTGTAGATGAGCTTCTAAGCGGTAGGCTGGCGTACCAAATTTATGTAATGCTTTACCCAGTTTAATAATAAAGCGACGCTTTTCTAAAAACTCTTGATTATCCACAATCTCAATTCGCTATTGGTGACTTAGGGTTTATATTTAAAAACAGCGGCTTATAGCTTTTTTGGTTATTGTTTTAATTCACTGTTTTACGGTCATCATTTTACGAGCGCATCTTACCCTATTTGAGATAAAAAAGTTGCCATTTATTTACATAATGTTCGCTAATTGTAATGCTGGGGTTTTGTAATCAAAATAATGGAGTGAAGATGCCGCTTGCTATCTCTGGTTTATATATCAGCCTTACGGCTTTGCTGACCGTTTTACTAACGTATCGGGTCATCAAATTAAGACGAACTCATAAAATTGGCATTGGCAGTGCAGGTAATGAAGCGCTAACGATAGCCCAACGAGTGCATGGTAATTTACTTGAGAATGCACCAATCGCGTTACTGCTGTTGGTCGTTGCAGAGCTTAACGGTAGCAATAGTCTCATGTTGCATGTTTTTGGTGGTGTATGGATCCTTGCCAGACTATTACATGCAATAGGCTTAACTCGAGGCCAAGGGGGTTATCACATCGGCCGCTTTTGGGGGATGATACTAACTTGGTGTGTGATTGTGGGTTTAGCGTTGGTGAACTTGTTTACCTACGTGGCGAGCCTATAGAGCTGTTAGCCTGAATTAGCTAAGTGTTAGTCTGCTTATTTCTGGCAGATATCAAATGGGAAAAGTCTTATACCAATCAGTATAAACATTTAGTCACTCAGCGAGAGTTTAGCGGTTTTGAGGCAAGGCAACGAATGAAGAGCATAGTTGTTCTACGTTCAAGTTCGTTAACACAGCATCAGAATCGCTAAAACTCGCCATTCTGGAACGTTTTTGGCTACCTACTTCTGCGTTGAATAACTTCACAAGGGAGCAACCATTCTTTCAGTTATTCGCCTTGAATTAGATTGCCAAAAATCGTTCTGAGTTGATCAAATTCTTATACTGATTGGTATTGAATCCCATTGCAGTAATACCCACAGCCAAATTATGGGATAAGCAGCTATACTAAAAAAAGCATCAATTTGATGCTTTTTTAGTCACACCTTGCAGGCGTAGCCTGTTATACTCCGCGTCCCCGTTGTGCGAGCAAGTTGGGGCGCAATATCTGCGTAATTTTTGTATTTCAGTTAGGCTGCCTAATCCATGCAAGTAGAATCCACGTTATTTACTTATCCAAAGTATCGCCCTGAGCTCACGCGCCCAGCGCCATTTTTGCCTATGTCTCGCAAAGAGATGGCTAAATTAGGCTGGGATAGCTGTGACATTATTATCGTCACTGGCGATGCATACGTGGATCACCCTAGTTTTGGTATGGCAGTGATTGGCCGCATGCTCGAAGCTCAAGGCTTTAGGGTGGGGATTATTTCTCAGCCCGATTGGTCAAACAAAGATGATTTTATGAAGTTAGGTAAGCCTAACCTCTATTTTGGTGTGACAGCCGGTAACATGGATTCGATGATCAACCGTTATACCGCTGAGCGCCGTTTGCGCCATGATGATGCATATACTGCTGGTAATGTGGGCGGCAAGCGCCCAGATCGCGCTGTCACGGTTTATACCCAGCGTTGTAAGGAAGCTTTTAAGCAAGTTCCGGTGGTGATAGGTGGTATCGAAGCCAGTTTGCGTCGTATTGCCCACTATGATTACTGGTCAGATAAAGTGCGCCGTAGCGTAATTTTAGATGCGAAAGCCGATATCTTGGTTTACGGTAATGCCGAGCGTCCACTCGTGGAGCTATCACATCGTTTAGCCGCTGGTGAGCCTGTATCTGAGTTGCACGATATTCGTGGCACGACAGTTATTCGTAAAGAGCCATTGCCTGAATGGAAGGGCATGGATTCACGCAAAATCGATCAACTGCATAAAATTGACCCTATTCCAAATCCCTATGGTGCTGATGATGTTGGTTGTAAAAATCTGTCTGGACCGACAGATGAGAAGATTTTTGACAACGACGCGCCAAAGGCAATTAGTGTCCAGCCTGCTAGACCAAAGCCATGGGAAAAAACTTATGTCTTGTTACCTAGCTATGAAAAGGTATCTGAAGACAAATATCTTTATGCTCATGCATCACGTATTTTGCACCAAGAGCAAAACCCGGGTTGCGCTCGTGCGTTGTTTCAAAAGCATGCCGAGCGTGCCATTTGGGTTAACCCACCGGCGTGGCCGTTAAATACCGATGAAATGGACGGCGTATTTGATCTTGCTTATCAGCGCGTACCACATCCATCATACGGCAAAGAGAAGATCCCTGCCTACGACATGATTAAGACCTCGATCAACATCATGCGTGGTTGTTTTGGTGGCTGTTCATTCTGCTCGATTACCGAGCATGAAGGGCGGATTATTCAAAGTCGTTCCCAAGACTCTATCGTGAAAGAGATCAAAGACATTCAAGATAAAGTGCCGGGCTTTACTGGAGTGATTTCTGACTTGGGCGGCCCAACAGCCAACATGTATCGCTTAGGCTGTACTAGTGTCAAAGCTGAAAGTACCTGTCGTCGTTTGTCATGTGTTTTCCCATCGATTTGTGGCCATTTAGATACAGATCATCAAGCGACAATTGATCTATACCGCGCTGCACGTGATGTGCCGGGTATTAAAAAGGTTTTAATCGCCTCTGGTGTGCGTTATGACTTGGCGACAGAAGATCCGCGTTACGTTAAAGAGCTGGCAACTCACCATGTTGGCGGCTACTTAAAAATTGCCCCTGAGCATACCGAAGAAGGCCCGCTGAACAAGATGATGAAGCCGGGCATGGGGACATACGATAAGTTTAAAGAACTTTTCGATAAGTATTCAAAAGAGGCAGGTAAGAAGCAGTATTTGATCCCGTACTTTATTTCAGCACACCCGGGCACCACTAATGAAGATATGGTGAATTTGGCATTATGGCTAAAAGGCGAGAAATTTAAGCTAGATCAGGTGCAAAATTTCTATCCATCGCCAATGGCAAATGCCACTACGATCTACCACACAGAGTTAAATTCACTGAAGAATGTTAAGCATACAAGTGAAGAAGTTTCGGTCCCTAAAAAAGGCCGCCAGCGTAAGCTACATAAAGCTTTGTTGCGTTACCATGATACAGAGGGGTGGCCGCTGATCCGCGAAGCGCTTATCGCAATGGGTAAAGAGCACTTAATTGGTAATGGTGCTCACTGTTTAGTGCCTGCGGAAACACGCCAAGAACGCGAAGCGATGCGCAATAAGAAAAAGCTCAATACTAAAGATGATGCTAAAGGTAAAAAGGCATTTACGCGTTTTTCTGGCGATCAATTTGATGATCGTAAAGCGGGCGCTAAGTCTGGGAAAAATAAGTCTGGTGCTAATAAGCAAGGGCAGTCTAAATCTGGGCAAGCTAAGTTTGGTCAGGGCAAGTCGAATCAAACTGGTAAGCGTCCGGCTAAAAAGAATGCTTGGGGCACCACGCCTAAACATCAAAGGTAAAGCTTGGGGACTCAAACAAGTGCCCTAAACATCAACGCTAAGCAGTTAGCTAGCTAAATAAACTAAAATAAGGGAATATCTATGATGTTCCCTTTTTTATTGGCAAGGATCATGACTCAAGAATCGAATGCTACTCATGAATATAGTGATGAAAGTTTTTGGCTGAAGGTAAAGCTGTTTGCAAAAAAAGCTGGGCGTGAAGTGATTGATAACGCACTGTGTTTATATTATGCGGCGAAACGTCCTGATACGCCTAAATGGGCTAAAACGGTGATATTCGGCGCGTTAGCCTATTTTATTTCACCGATTGATGCCATTCCCGATCTCACGCCTATTATGGGGTTTTCTGACGACTTAGGCGCGCTAGCTGCTGCGCTTGCTATGGTGTCTATGTATGTTGATGACAATGTTGAAAAACAAGCCGCCGAAAAGCTAGCGGCTTGGTTTGATTAACGCGCGGCTTAATACCAATTAATATAGCGAGGTTTCGCCTTCAGGGCGGTTCTTAAAGCGTCGATGCAGCCACATGTACTGACTCGGTGCATCCATTATTGACTCTTCAACGATCTTGTTAATAAAGCAGGCCCCTGCGTGTTCATCGCCAATAGGAAACTTATCTATTAATGGCTCTTTAATTGTTAACGTATATTGGCCGCTATCGTTATCACGCACGAACGTCATTGGCACTATCGCGCAGTTACTATTATCCACCAATAAACTCGTACCTGTAGTGGTACATGCTTTTTCAACGGCAAACAAAGGTGCAAACGTTGAGCGGCGACGGCCATAATCATGATCCGGTGCGTACCACATAAATTCGCCGTTCTTGAGTGAATCTAGCATCAGAGCGATGTTTTTGCGGTGGATTAAACTGTGGCCACCACGAGAGCGACCTTTTAGCTGAAAATAATCAAAACAGGGATTGTTATTCGGTCTATATACCGCCATGCCTTGGGCGAGCAAGCCAAATGTTCGACCGCCCAGCTCAAGGTTCAATGAGTGCACGGCGATCAATAGCGCGCCGCGGCCTTCAGCTTTAAGTTTTTTTACATGCTCCATTCCAACAATCTTAGTATGCTTGGCAACACGAGCATCAGACCAAAACCAAGCCATACCCGTTTCAAATAACGCTAACCCCGTATTTTCAATATTTTGCTTAATGAGTTGTTCACGCTCTGCGGCAGGCATTTCTGGAAAACACAACTCAAGGTTTCGCCTAATGGTATTTGTGCGGCGTTTCATAAAGCGAAGTGCAGTGCGCCCAAGAAGCTTACCTAGACGAATTTGTACAGCGTAAGGCAACAGGCTGCATAGGTAGCTAAAGGCAAATATGCATAACACACCCCAATATTTAGGATGGAGCAGGGCTAGCGAAAATTGAGGAGTGGTGTACTTACTCATAACGAGGTCGAGCTTTAATAGAGAGTGAAAATGTCGGCGGATTATACGCGATGTTTTACCATTCAGCTCTTTCTATATTAGTTCATTCAGCCGCATATCGTTATACGGCTGAATAATATGATGTTTTAATTTGCTTTAGCCGTGCCAAGTTAGACTGAAATCGTATCTAAAGCCAATAGTGACGGCATGATCGTTGTCACGGTTATCATAGCTTTTATCAAGATACTCAAGGTGTACACGTACATTATCGACTGGATTCCACTCAAGTGTGGTGTTAAAGCCGTTGTAGTCGGCAGAGGTGTTATCTTTGATACCATCTTTAAACTGGAAGTAGCCGAGTTTTATTTTGTAGTCATCGAAAATTGGATAAGCTAACGCGGTATCTAAGGTGCTGCCGCTACGATCTTTATTCATGCTGCCAGCATCATAGTTATATTGTTTATCTTGATAGCTCACGGCAAGGTACAGGTCGTTGCTAAAGGTGTATGCGACAACACCACCGAGGGTCTTATCATCCCCCTCAACTCCTTGCTGATCTGCGGTGTTTTGCGTGATATAACCTATACCAATATGCAAATTATCCATGTCATAGCCGACGCCGAGGTTTACCATATCAGTGGCGTCATCCCCTTTATCACCATCAAATTGCGCACCTGCCATCCAGGTGAGATTGCCAGTAACCAATTGATAAGTTAAAAAATTATCGACAAAGAATGGACTGTCATGGTCATAAGCGTAGGGGCTATTACCATGATTGAAAATGTCCACGTACTCAGCGACTAAAGTGTACTGAGCTGGACGCTGTTTACCTATGCCCACTTGACCATAAGGTGAAGCAATGGCGGCATAAGCTTGGCGAGCTTTACCAAAATTACCAGAGTTGGCGATATCAACACTCCATTCGCCTTGAGCGATAGCGCTCCAGCCATCGGCAAATTCTGTGCTGGCTTTAATACCTACCCGAGATAGCGCATCACGCACATCCCAAGTGTCATCTTGGCTATCGTCGAGGTAGCTTAAAGTTGGACGAATAGAGCCATAAAGACTGACTTGGCTATTTTTAAACTGTGATGGCGCGTTGTTGCCTTCTAGTTTGGCGATACGCGCCTCAAGTTCTGCATTGCTGGCAGAATCAGCGGCATAGACATTGACGCAGCATAAGCTAACAGCAGCTGCAATGAGTGGTTTAAGTGTGTTCATCAGTGCATTTCCCTATATTTCGGCTGCAACAAGTCGCCCTCTCTAAAGGCTAGAGTTGGTGCAGTTCGATTAAATATGATCTGTTACAGTGCCCATCAGCATTTACGCTGATGGGCGGGTGAAGTCTTGTGTTTGAATTATCTTTAGGCTTGTTGCTTTAGCTCTTTTAACCAAAGGTTATGATGCTGTTTAGCCCAGTTTTCATCGCAATAGCCAGAGGTCATATTAGACATGCCACCTTCTGACATTACGGTTGCCATAAAGATGTGAACCACTGAGAAGGCGGTGATGATAATGGTAGATACGATATGCACTAATAGCATGGTATTGGCCGTATTCTTGGTGACGACGAATGTCTCTGGGAACATCATAGTGAGTCCCGAGATCACCATTAGACCGCCAAATAGAGCAAAGACCCAGAACCACAATTTTTCACCGGCATTGGCAAAGCCTGCATCTGGGTGATGCTTCTTACCGGTATTTAAGTAACCGCCAAGTACTGCAAACCACTTAAGATCATAGCTGGCAGGAATTTGCTTAGGTGCCCACATTAAGATCATCAGTATGTAACCTAAGATGAACGGGAATGCCATTAGCTCGTGTAGGCCACTTGATAAACCAACTAATGACGCCCAGCTTGATTGGTTCATACTAGGCTCTAGGTATAAGCGACCGCCAGCCAGTACGAGTCCGGTTACAATGAGCAGCATACATGCAATGGCACCGAGCCAATGTACACTGATGCTTAAACCTGACCAACGCTTAATTAATTTGCCTGAGTAGCCATCATCTAAACGTGAAATACCATTGACAATAATGAAAATGATAAACAGTGCGATAACGGCAAATAAGCTGGCGTAGACTAAAAATGCGATAGTATCGGTTGCGCCTAAATAGCCAAGTACTGTTTCGTTAGCATCTTCAGGAATTGATGCTGGCAACTGTAGCTGTGGATTGATAGGCATACCACGTAGTTCTGGTATATCGCCAGCGATAGCTTCGACCTGAATAGGTTGCCACTGCTGTGGCTGCAAGCTTGCTTCGTCAGCCATCGCGGCCGTTGAAACAAACAGGCTGATCACAATAAAACTTAACCATTTTATTGCTCTGTTCATAGGTAACTCCTTTGGCGACTTAGGGTCGCCTTTTTAGCTTTCTTGTGCATCAATTTTTAGATGCTGCAAGAGAGCTGATCCTGATGTTCAGTAGATTGAATTTATGTCAGTCTACTCATGCAGTTGTTTAGTGATAAAAAGTTGCAACTCGGTGGCAAATTCGCGCCAGAAGTTGAGGCTGGCATGTTGCTTAATGCCTTCGCAGAATGGGTTAATCCATAGCCCTAGATGCTTATTAACAAACTCATCAGCCATGGCATCGAGTTCGTGGGCTGCATCTAGGTTATCTGCTTGTCGTTGCTCACTTGCAAGGGCGTGCACACAGTACAGAAACTCCAATTCGTTACCGATAAAATCGGCAGGTTCATTGAATTGATCGTCGATGACTAAACCTATCTGTTGATAGAAGTCAGCTACCTCAACAGTCTCATCTGTGTTAATGACATGGTTACCGCTGCGGTATACGCCCTCATAGGGCGCAACCAGTAACTTATATGGACCGATACACATACGATTGAAGTCAAACTCCAGCTCGGATGGGTCTTCGACAAACCTTTTCGCTTCGGTCAAAAGTGGACTTTGTGGATTGCTCGATTCTAGGTAAGCGATTAATCCGTTAAGTGCTTCTATTTTTGATGGAAAGAAGATCATCGATTTAAAGGCGAAGTACGCCGTAGCCATCGGGCCATATTGGTTTGTCATTATGCGCGTTCCTTAATAATCACCATGTTAGGTTTCGTGATGCAGTCGCCGTAGCCGATACCTTCTTTGCTGGCTGATGGCTTTTTAAGCACTTCGTCAATATTGCCAACTTGGATGCACTCCACTGGACAACCTGTAACGCAAGCTGGCTTCATACCGCGGTCAAGTAACTCGACGCACATGTTGCACTTATCAGCCTTGCCATCATCTTCACGAATGCTGACCGCAGAGTAAGGGCAGGCGCTAGCACATAGGCCGCAACCTGTGCATTTCTCACGATCTAACACCACAATGCCATCGTCTCTGACGTGGTAGGCTTTTGCTGGACAAACCATTAAGCAAGCAGGGTTTTCACAGTGCATGCATGAATGCGATAACCACACATCTATCGCACCGTCTTCACGTTTAACTTCATAGCGATCAACTTTACGAAAACGGTGGTTTTCAGGTAATTCATTGTGAATTTGGCAAGCAACAGTACAGGCACCACAACCGACGCAGTTTTCTTGTCTGAAGACAAAGCCTACTCTTTTGTTCATCGTCATTATTTACTCCTTAGGCTTTTTCTAGCGCGACATTGGTCGAGTGGTAGGCTGAACAGCCACCCATATCGGTCAATTTGTCGGTGGTCAGGTTGTTGGTACAGCTTGCCTTGCCGTATGGGTCCATTCGGCGCCAGTTATTTTTTGGTGCCATAACGGTGCCGCGGCCAACTTGTCCAGAAACTTGCGCAGTAAAGAATGCTTCGCCACGATGGTTACTGAGTCTGACTCGGTCGTTGTTCTTAATGCCTAACTCTTTAGCATCTTCGGTATTGATCTTGGCTAAATATGCCGGGAAGTTACGGATGTACTTAACGTTGTAGAAAGAGCTGTTAGCACGCTGCGGGATCGCTGGTGATAACATGCGGAATGGCAGCTTTTTCTCTTCAGGGATCATCTCGTCTTCAGGTAAACCGAAGTCAATAACAGGGTGGTAGCCTGCGTCTTTCATCATCTGCGAGTAGAACTCGATTTTGCCGCTATCTGTTTTGTATTTGCCATCGCCAAAGTAAGGGCGTTGGTCATAGACGGTGACAAATTTGTCTTTAATGATCTGTTCGTAGGTGATGTTGTTGTGCCTGAATGCTGGCTCATCAGTATCGAGGAAGTCGCGTAGAATTTGTTCATAATCAACGCGCATCTCTGGGTGGTAATCCAGTCCCATGTGGGCAGCAAGCTCTTTAAAGAAGATCCAGTTATCTTTAGATTCACCTAGAGGCTCAATGACTTTTTCAGAGGTCTGCATGTGGTAGCAGTTGTAGTCAGTGCCCATATCAGGGAATTCAAACTGAGTTGTCGACGGTACAATAATATCGGCAAGTTCAGCGGTATCCGTCATTAAGAAGTCATGCACGACTAGGAATAAGTCATCGCGCATTGCACCTAAGCGACAAGCATTTGAGTCTGGCGCTACGGAGACGAAGTTACCGTTGTAGTTAATCACCGCTTTAATTGGCTTGATTGGTTTACCATAGGCGGTTGGATTGGTTGGATGCAGCGCTTGGGCTATTTCGGTCATATTGACATGGCCAACGGTATCGCCGTTAGGGTGAATATGGTCAGCTCGACCTTTAGAATAGTTAAGGCTGTCATCGGCTTGGGTATTATCATAGATAAAGCCGTTACCAATTTTACCATATTGACCTGCAACAGCATGCATCATAGCGATAGCACGAGACATACGTGCGCCGTTGTAGTTACGCTGCATGCCGTATCCTAAACGAATGACTGCAAGCTCTGATTCACCATAGACTTTGGCAAATTTAAACATTTTCTCTCTTGGTACACCGGTGACCTGCTCTATCTCGTCATAGCTCATTTCATCGAGGCGCTTGAGTAGCTCGTCAAAGCCTAAGGTATTGGCCTTGATAAATGCCATGTCGGCTAAGTTATTCTCGATAAGGTATTTCATAATACCTGTCGCGAGATGGGTGTCGGTGCTTGGCTTAGGCTGTAACCAGATGTCCGCTTGAGAGGCGATAGGCGTGCGCATTGGGTTTACCACTAACAGTTTGGCGCCTTTGTCACGAGCTTGGTTAATAAACTTGATGCCATGCACATTTGTCGCGGTTTCGTTTTGCCCCCAAGAGATATAACAATTGGTGTAAATATTGTCGTACGGATCTGGGCCTTGGTAAGTACCAGTAACAGACTTCAAACCTTCATAAGCCGCGAAAACACACACTTTACGATCGAGCTTACGAGCGCCGACTGCGTTAAAGAAACGGCTAGGTCCGCCGTATTTACCGATAACGCCTTCGTGGCCCGAGTAGCTGTATGGCAAAATGGAGTCAGCGCCATGCTCTTTGATGATCTGTTGTAAACGGCTAGTGATTTTTGCATAGGCTTCATCCCAAGTTATGCGGCGCCATTTACCTTCGCCTTTTTTACCTGCGCGTTCCATCGGGTGCAAAATTCGGTCGGCAGCATAAGTGTATTGCACATAGGCATGGCCTTTAACGCACGGAGATGTCCCCATTTTTTTCATCTCAGATGCGCCTTCGACATATGTCATGCGGCCATTTTGTACAGTAAACTTTAACAAGCAGCGATCGGCACAGTTACGCTGGCAAGTGTGATAAACGATTTTCCCTTCTCGTTTTAGCAACTTATCTGGTGCACCACCGCGCTCAGTTGCATTGGCAATACCTGGCATTAAACCAGATAATGAGCCGACAACAGAACTAGCTCCAACTCCCTGCAGGAAGGTGCGTCTGTTCATTTTCATATGTTTTCCCCATCTTGATAGTGTTGATTCACTATTTATTTTTTTGCAAAGACGACATTGATATTGCTCAGTGGAGCTCTGCTTCAGGCGCAGCAAAACTCCAGTGGGTTACACATTATTTTTATTGATAATGCTCCTTTAACTGCAAACTCAGCACTCTCATCGTTTTGAGTTCGACTTCCCCATGGATTGATATTAAGCGCTAGTCTTCACAGGCTAAGCGCCACTCTCTTTCTAGGCCGCAAATAAGCTTGGATTTAACCCAGTTAAATGCTGCGGAATGATTGGTGTTACCAAACAACACGTAGTTGCCAATCTCGCGGTTTTCTCGACGGCGAGTACGGCATTTCTGTGCTAATTCGTCTGGCAATTTGATGTAGTCAATCCCCGGTAACATATTGACGAATTGACGGGTGAATTGATTACAACTGAGGGTAATGGCATCGCTTTCACTGAGAAGGCGCATGGCTGAAGCTAAACTGTCGGTATAACCTTCTACTTCCATACACAAGTCTTTTTCTCGGCATAAATTCACTAATAGTGGACAGCTAAGATCATCGTAGTTATCGATTTCTAAACAGGGATAGCGAGAGAGGTTTTCGAGAGTAATTGGTTGACTTAAAACAGGATGATTACGCTTAGCAAGAATATATAGGCTATCGGTTTCGCTAAACATTTCGTAGTTGAGGTTTTTGCCATTGAAACCTTCGTACACCACAACAAAATCCATGTCGCCATTGGCGAGGGCTGTGGTGCAATCGTGGGTGAGTACCCTAACGTCAAATCTGAGGTTTGGCGCTTCAGTTAAGATGTCTTCGCGGACAACTTTTTGTACCGCGTAGACAAACTCATCATAGGCATGGATGACGAATTGCCCCCCAGATTCTGCCGGAGTAAACACAGAGTGTTGCATCTCTATTTTTTGATATTGTTCAACTAAACTTTTAGCCATTGGGATCAGTTGGTGGGTTTTTTCTGTGGCGACAAAACCTGAACAACGTCTTATGAAAAGAGAATCTTTGAATATATCTCGTAATATCTTTAATGTTCTGCTCACCCCTGAGGCGGTCATGCCTAATTCATTTGCGGCCTGATGACTTTGACCATGTTCATATATAGCAATAAAGACTTTTAATTGGTTGTAATTTAATAGGTCTATTTTGTTCATGACAAATACCTGTCGCAATAATTAAATTCTATAATCTATATAAGAGTTATAATGTGCAGTGTTATATGTCACATTTTTAATAAGCTTATTTTTGTAACTTTGATATATGTCTCGTGTTTTACATGTTGATATTAGCAAATATCAGAATCCGATATTTGCGAAGAGTATGTTTATACAATTGTTTTAGAGTGCTTTCTCTATGCACTATATGGTGACTTTTATGTTTACTCTGATTAAGTAATTGCTTTTATTGGTTTATTTGTGTTTGTTATGTTTTGGTTGTATCAGGTGGAATATGGTGATACGTTTTGTTGCAATTATATTCTAAGGTTATTGTTTGTCTTGAATTCTATCTTCTGATTTTATTTCATAAAAATTTAAATTATTTTTCTATTGTGATCTTTAGTTGATATTCACGTATTCAATTATGTCGTTGTTTATATTTTTGTATTTTTGAGTGTATTTTAAATATAAAGATTTTATAAGTGAGCAAATTAAATTTTGTCACTTCTATAATAAGGATTAATTATGTTGGATAGACGCTCCATATTAAAAATGGCTGCAGGTAGTGCAATGTTAACGCTGATCCCCAGCGCTCAACTTCAAGCTAAAACGCCCGGTAAAAGGTTAGCTATGGTGTTTGATGTTCGTCGTTGCACTGGGTGTCTATCTTGTACTGTGTCTTGTGCGATGGAAAATCAAACAGATGCAGGGCGTTGTCGCACACGGGTGAATCAAGCAGCTATTGATACTGCAACAGGCTTTGCCACGCTGGCGGTTCCTAATCAATGCAATCAGTGTGATAACCCTGCTTGTGTTTATGTTTGCCCTGTAGAGGCGACTTATAAACGCGAAGAAGACGGCATAGTCGTGATTAACCATGACGAATGCATTCATTGTCAGCTCTGTGTCGATGCTTGTCCTTATGGTGCACGTCGTAAAGATGAAACCCTTAATTCACCACCCGAGAAGTGCAATTTCTGCATTCACCGTACATCAGCTGGTTTGTTGCCAGCATGTGTAGAAACGTGTATCGGCGAGGCGCGTAACTTTGGCGATCTTAATGATCCCAATAGCAAGGTGTCGCAACTCGTGCGTGACAATAAGGTATACGCCATGTTGGCCGCAGAAGGAACGAAACCGAATATTTTCTATATAGGCTTGCCTGAACAACCCCAAGACAAGCAGATTTTGTCTCTTAACTTTATTGAATGGCAACGCTAGGAGCTAACAATGGACAGACGTAAATTTTTAACTCAAGCAGGCGTTGTTTCTGTGGCGGCAGCAACAGCGGGTTGCGGTGATAAAACCTCGCCAATACATCCTATTCGTAGTCAAGATGTTAGTTGCTTTGGTCATCCGATCCCTGCTGAATGTCAGCAAGATGCTAATGGTGATTGGCAGCTAACGCCGGGTGTGCGCACCGCTTACTCACGCTGTTTTAGTTGCTACAACATCTGTGGCTTACGGGTACGTATAGATGAAAAAAATGACAAAGTATTAAAAGTGGGCGGCAACCCTTACTGTGAAAACAACTCTGGTTCACCGCTGCCAATCGACACCAGTGTGAAGCAGAGTTATATCGCATTAGCGGGTGAGAATGGCCTTAAAAATCGCGCAACGACTTGCGCCAAAGGCGCCAGTTGCGCCGATTCAGTAGATGATGAGCGCCGAGTCACTCAGGTACTTAAACGCGATGGTAAGCGTGGCGAAGGTCGTTGGGTGAGTATTAGTTATGAGCAGGCTCTAAAGGAGATCCTACAAGGTGGCGATCTGTTTGGAGAGGGGCATGTAGAGGGCCTGCGTAGTCTGCGTCAGCTCGATAAACTAGCGAAGCCTGGCTTTCCAGAGTTTGGCAGTGCGGCTAATCACTTATTTGCTACTTACTGTGCAGAAGATACTTTGCGTGGCAGCTTTTATGCCCGCTTTATGCAGCAGGCTTGGGGAACAAGCAACTTGGGTACTAAACATGCCTATTGTGGGGCCGCGCAGGCAACAGGTTATAGCCTAGGTATGGCAGCAGGTTTTGAAGAATGGCTCAATGACGTTGACTGGGAAAACGTAGAGTACGGTCTATTTATGGGAACAAGTCCAGGATCGTCAGGGGTGAGTCTTAACCGAGTTGGTCGTGGCTTAGCCGATAGTCGAGTCGATAGAAAGTTTAAATATGTGTGTGTCGACCCATTATTGCGTACTACGGTTGCAGCTGATACCAATGCGACTTGGCTAGCGGTAAAGCCGGGTCAAGATGCGGCATTTTCTTTTGGTGTTATTCGCACCATGTTAGAAGAGGGCTGGTTTAACAAAGTTCATCTTGAAAGTGCGAGCGAAAAAGCGGCTAAAGCAGCCGGGGAACTTAACTATACCAATGCTGGCCACTTAGTCATTGTAGATCCCAAACATCCTCAATATCGTCGCTTCGCTAAGGCGAAGGACTTCGGCTTAGGGGCTGATGAAGCCATTATAGTGAAAGCTGGCGCTGATACTTTGGTGTCGGCAGAAGCGGGTGATAAGGCTGAATTGTTCGTGAGCCGGACGTTAAAAGATAACGCTGGCCGTAAGGTTAAATTAGCTTCATCGCTTTATCTATTAAGGCAAGAGGCTCAGCGTACTAGCATGCAGCAATATGCGGCTAAATCAGGCATATCAATTGATGCTATGCGCCAAGTAGCTAAAGATCTAGGCCACTACGGACGTAAAGCCTGTGTAGCTGGTAATGGTGGCACCAATTCATCAGATGGTTTTGTTATGGGCTGGATCTGGGCTACGTTAAATACCTTAGTGGGCAGTCACGACGCTAAAGGTGGCGCAATTTACGGTAATGGTCCTATAGGCGGTATGGAAGGAAGATACAATTTGGCTAACATTCAAGGTGGAGTTAACCTTGATGGCGTCGTCAATGCCTGCCGAGATGGTGCTTATGAGTCATCAACGGAATATAAGCACAAGGTTGCTAAAGGCGAGGATCCATACCCAGCGAGTACACCTTGGCACGAGGTTTTGCCTGCCATGAATGCTGCCGAACAATGGACAAGCCATGCTAATAGCGATCCCTACCAAGCCAAAGTGCTGTTCAATTGGCGTAATAACTTTCTGTACAGCGCAGCATCAATTAGCCAAGAGGTGGTGGCCAGTATTGCTGATCCTAAGCGTCTACCTCTGATTATTGGTATCGATTGCCATATGAATGAGACCAATCGTTACGCCGACTATTTCATTCCAGATCGCTCTATGCTCGAAGAGTATGCAGCAGATCGTATGTGGGGCTCGCATATGCTGGGGGTTGTGGCTGCTGCGCCATTGGTGACACCTAGAACGGTAAAAAATGCAGCTGGACAACATGTGTGTATGGAACAGTTACTCGTTGATATTGCTCTGGATATGCAACTTCCAGGATTTGGCAAAGGCGCGATCGCTCACGCCGATGGCGGTAAAGCAGATCTGCTCTGCTTTGAAGACTGGCATGCCAAGTATTTGGCCAATGTTGCTGCTCAGTGTGAAAACTTGCCAAGTGTCACTGCCGAAGATAGAAAGTGGGCGGGCTTAGATTATGCTATGAAACCTTTGAAGCCAAAATTAACCCCAACAGAGGTGAGGCAGGTTGAGGCGCTATTATCTCGTGGTGGTTACTACGTCGCCGATGAACGTTATGACGGTGATTTTATTAAAGGTGCGGCACCAAAGTGTTTGCAGCTTTATCACGAGGCGGTATCTCAGTTGCGACATGCATACTCTGGTGAGCACTATCCGGGGACGATTACCTACCATGAGCATAGATTCTGGAATGGTGATAGCTGGGAGAGTCATTGGCCTGCAACTGAATACCCGTTGCTATTTTCTAGTTATAAAGCCACGGTGCGTTCAAACTATGCAGTAGCGTATAAACGCATTGCGGAGATCAGTCCAACTAACTTTGTGTATATGAATGAGCAGACTGCAAAAGAGCAAGGGCTTAAAGACGGTGACAAGGTTAGATTAGTGACAGCTAACGGTAAACCAGCTGAAGGGTTACTGCAAACAGATCTGGGTGTCGCGCCCGGCGCTGTATGTGTTTCTCACGGTTTTGGTCACTCACAAGGTTTTGGTGGTGATGACAGGATCATTAACGGTGAGAAATTACCGGCTCTAAAAGAGCGCGCTGGTGGGGTGGCGATCAATCAGATGATCCCTTCAGATCCGACACGTAACCAAACTGCTAGTATGCTCAACGATTACTGGACAGGCGCTAACTGCCGTCATGGTATTCCTATTCGAGTAGAGAAAGCTTAAATAAAACGTGGCGGCGAGCTGTAGTCCCTATTTTCTGGGGGGCAATCATGCCTACGAGCTAACAGTCGCCACGCCATAGGAATTTAAACAGACTTTTATCTACATTTTTTCAGTTTGTCGCAGTAGACGATAGCTCCGGTGTAGCGTTTTTAGGGTATTCGCCTTGAGCACACTCAATTCGTGTCATCCTGCGACTTTCCCCCTTGGCAGAGATTTAGCTGAGGGGGCTTCTTGTTGACTTAGGTCATTAAACACTTCAGTTAAAATTTATCTGTTTATGATAATGTTTAGCGACATATCATTGGAGATAATAATGAAAACAATAAAATACTCACATATTGCCGTGCTAGCTGCGCTAAGCGTTAGTGCTTCAGCTATGGCGACCACAGTTGAACAGAATGCGTTTTTTGATAATTTGGCAGCTCACTGTGGCAAAGCGTTTGCTGGCACAGTGACAGCGGGCAATAGTGCAGACTCAGCATTTAGCGGCAAAAAGCTGATTATGCATGTACGCGAGTGCAGTGATACTGTGCTTAAAGTCCCTTTCCATGTTGGCGAAGATCACTCACGTACTTGGGTGATCACCAAAACGCCTTATGGTTTGCATCTTGCTCACGATCACCGTCATAAAGACGGTAGTGAAGACAAGGTCACCATGTACGGCGGCATGACTGCTGATATGGGCAGCGATACTGAGCAGTCATTTCCTGTCGATGCTTATTCGATTAATAACTTTAGAGAAAATGGTTTAGATGTATCCATCACTAATGTGTGGCACATGTATGTGAAGCCGCAAGAGTTTACTTATCGCTTAACTCGCGAAAATCGCGATTTTAGAGTCGACTTTGACCTGACTAAGCCTGTCGAGTTGCCACCTGTGCCATGGGGCCATCAATAATTGGTGCATGGCTACATTTGAATTGTAACAATACTGCTTGATATTGAGTAACACAAAGCCCGCTAATGAGCGGGCTTTGTGTTTGCAAATTAAACGCTATTTTTCTTCAAAGGTAAAAGATTGTCCTGCGAGAGCAGCTTCAAACATTAAGCCACCTTTGGCTACCGTAAATACTGCCATGCCGTTAATGTAGGCAGCTTTAGCGGCGCTTTTACCTGCACCAGCTGAGTTACCTGTGGTACCTGCTTGAGCATTTGCGCCGATGTTAATGGCGACAGCAGATGCTTGAGCACCAAATTCAAAACTGCCGCTAGTAAATTCGTTATAGGCCTTTTGATCTTTAAAGAAGATAATCTCACTGTAGGCTTGGCCGCCTAGTTGAAAGCCGAATGAAACTTGGGTCAGGCTAGTGTCACCAGTGTAACTGCCGCCACGATAGACGCGTCCTTTACCGTAGGCTGCACCGAGACCAATACCACCTTTACCTACGGTAGGAAATAGCGCATAACCATAGGCATTATCGAAAAACTTATGTGTTTGGTTTGCTTGTTGAAAGGTACTTTTAGCTTGGGCGTAGCTATCTTGTTCTGCATAAGCTTGCGGTAGCAGCATTAAGCTTGCTAATAGACATAAACTGGTGCTAATTCGTTTGATTAAAGCCGTCATTCCATGTTCCTCAAAGCTGACATTTATTCACCTTAGCATAACTTTTCTGAACAGAAAGTGAATAAGGCTGTGGGCATGACCTTTTATGGTGGCTAGCACTCGGATTTGTTGTGTTCTTCCTCTTGCATGAGTTGTTGCAGATACGCCAACTCTTCAGAGCTGAGTAACTGCTGACTGGCACGCATGGGTTCTCTAGGTTGTTGAGCTAATTTACCGCGTAAAAAAGCTGCTTTGGTTATCTGTTTTAAACCGTAAATAGCTAATATATAAACTGTTAATAGCAATACTAGGGTTGTTGCAGCCTGATTGATAATAAACACTTGATCATCGATATAAAATGGCAGAATGATGAGTAAGGTTCTTAGCAACCAGTTACTCATAAGTGAGAATGTTAATACCAGTAGCCAACGGAATTTAATGTCTTTGAGTGAGTCTTGGTGTGCGCGTGATGCGCGGCCTGGATAGTGGCTTAGCATTTTTACGATGTAATAAAAATAGGTAGCACTTTGAATAAAAAGCAAAGCAGGTAGTAGCAAACTGAGCAGATGAAGGTCAGTTAATTTTGATAAGCTATCTAATTTGAGCTGTGGCCAGTTATGGCCAAGTAACAAACGAAAGCCGGCAGCGAGTACTACCGACATAGCGACTATGATCGCGGGATAAAAATGCCGTGAAAAACCGATTGGACCTGCAATATCATGGAGACTGCGATCGCAATATAGATATAACAAGGGCATCATTAGAAAATAAACAGGGATGATGAAAATAAACACTTGGTGCAGTGGTGCCGGAGCATTGTCATGGGTGAGTAAACCAGTGAAAAAATACAGTGCCATTAAGCTGAAGATAGCGCCGAGGATTTTATGATTGCCGCTGCGTTCACTGTATATATAACGGATATACAAGCCTAGCCCTAGGCAGTGAACACCACCAAGCAAAGATATCCACCAATACCCCTGTGAAAAAAGCGTATTAAACTCATTCATGTGGTTATTATTTCAACATGTGTAAACGATATGCAAGTGTTTACACATATTGAATAAACAGCTAAACAATGAAAGATCTAATCTTACTCCTGTAGTGACTCAATTCATTCGACAACAGTATTTAGTGTAGAACCTATTTGCCTGATTAACTTGCAAGTTTAGGGAGAGATTTTAGCTTGTGTAGTAAGGCTTCTTTTTTAAATGGTTTAGCAAGGTAGTCATCCATACCTGATTGATAGCATTTTTGAATATCTTGATCGAGCACGCTGGCGGTTAGCGCAATGATAGGTAAGCGTTGCAGCGAGTTATCGTTTTCCCAAGCTCTGATTTTCTCAGTCGCTGTAAATCCATCCATAACCGGCATCATGCAATCCATCAAAATGGCGTGAATCGACTCGCCAGTACTAATAAACTCAAAGGCTTCTTGGCCATTATTAGCGATAATAAAATCAAACCCAGCTTGTTTGATGAGTAGTGAAGCTACTTTTTGATTTACCAGATTATCTTCAACTATTAGAACTACAATATTAACTGGCTCTGTTGTTTCAGCATCAGTCCCATGGGGGGCTGATTGTGCGAATTGCTGTTTCTGCCTTAGCTGGCGATTTTCTATGCCGTTATGAATTGCATTTCTAAAGCGATTGCCAAGAAGCGGCAGAGTAATGGTTGCATCCATATTGTCGAGGGTGCGCTTTTCTTTGGGGGTATTGACAGCAATGGTGAAAATATTCTTTTGTTGCAGCAATTCTGGCAAGGTTTCGATCGCATCTCGAGTTGAGCAGGTGCTATCAATAAATAATAGATCGAAAGCTTGTTTGTCTTGAAGTAAATCAAAGCAAGATTGGTAATGGTAATTAAGTGCAAAGCCTTGTTGCTGACATTCTTTATTCAACTGCTCGGTAAGTTGAGTATTGTTAGAGATTAACGCAGCAGTTAACCCTTTAAACTGGGAGTCTATTGGCTTGTCCAAGGTAACAATTTGGGATTTTAGCGCAATGGTAAAACAGCAGCCTTCGCCCTTAACTGATTCAATGCTGATTGTCCCGCCCATAAGTTCTACCAGTTGTTTACAGATCGCGAGACCAAGACCTGTCCCACCAAACTGACGGGTAATGGTGTCGTCTTCTTGAGTAAAAGGTGAAAAAATATGCTGTTGTTTATCTTTGGCTATGCCAATGCCGGAATCAATAATGTTGATTGTAAGATCAATATATCCTGCGCTGTCTTTGCTGGCGTTTGCCACAACTTTAATGCTGCCCTTGTCGGTGAACTTTACTGCGTTGGATAGCAGATTCATTAACACTTGACGCATACGGTGCTCATCTATCGAAATGAGGTGAGGCATGTCAGCATCAATTTCCACTTCTAAGTCGAGATTTTTCTCAACCACTTTTGCAAGCACTATGGTTAATGTGTCGTAGATGACTTCTGAAATATTGGCATCGGTATTAGTGATCGACAGGTTGCCGGACTCAATTTTTGATAAATCAAGAATGTCGTTGATTAAGAGCAACAGGGCTTGGGATGAGGTTTCAATTGTTTGTAGATACTCTTTTTGGGTTGTTGTTAGCTTAGTGCTAGACATAATGTCTGACATGCCAATTATACCGTTTAATGGGGTTCTTATTTCATGAGACATATTGGCAAGGAATGAACTTTTGGCTTGATTTGCCTTCTCCGCTTCGGATTTTGCTCGCAGAATTTTCTTATCATTTTGATGACGCTCATTTATTAGATTGTTGAGTTTATGGGAAAACACGCTTAGTTCATCATGGCCTGCTTCATTGATTTTTTGGGAGTAATCATGAGTTTCTTCTATTTGCGACATCGTTTTTATGACATGGCGTAAGTAGTTGATGATACGGCCATATAAGTTGGCTCCAATTAAGCCTATGAGGAGCAATGAGGACAAAAGTGCTAAACAAAATAATAGGATTAGGTTTTTGGATTGCTGAATTTCTTGATGGATATTGTTGGTTAATTGCTCGGAGAAGATACCTACAACGTATTGTATTGCGTTTAAGCGCTGGGTGAAGGCGGCGAGACTTTGTTCTGGCGCTTCAGCTAAGGCTTCACCTTTTAAAATATGACTGCGTAATTGGTAACTTTGCTCGAAAGCTTTGTCAGAGAAAGTGTCTAGTAGTAGTGCCACTTGTTCAGGTTTTGCGCTTATATCGATAAACCTTTCAACGAGTAATTGTTGGCGTTCGGTAATGGTGTTAAGTTGGTTTAATAGTTCGTTGTTATTGCGGTTTAATAATAACTGACTAATTATCCATTTTTCATCCGTAGACCAGAGTGAAAGCCACTTTAATTGATACAAGATAGCGAGCTCTCGGTTAATCTCTTCACTAACATTAGAACGATCTTTTTCTAATGTGTTGAGTGCTTGTACTTGTAGTTCATTTATCCACGCTGACCAATCATTTAACCCATCGGCGGTTATCTCTGGTATCTCTTTATTGGCTTCATTGATGCTTTCAAACCAAGTATGCATCTCGGTTGTGTATTGAGCACTAAAAGAGGATGGTAGTTGCTGTTCAATTTGTTGTAAGTCTGAGTTTAATTGAGCGAGATTGACATTGGTACTTTGGTTAAATAGCGCCTCTTTGGCGTTATTAATACCGCTATTTAGCTTAGATAATGATTGAAGAAAATCGATTTTATGATTAACCATGTTAAGAGCTTGTACATGATCACGTTGAGCATTGATCTCTAAACCTGACAAAACAGAGGCAAAGATGAGTGGTAAAAGTACCAGTGCCAACATCCGTGTTTTTATTGAAAAGTGGTTCAATAAGTTCATTTCTGCTCCATGAATTGAACAAGTTAGCTGCTATCTTGTGGTTTAAACAAGGCTTGACTATATTCAGCATAGTACAAAACTATCTGGGACTGAGGTTTTTTAATGTTTAAGGGACTAAACAAGCTGATATGGTTTCTATGCCGCTCAGTTTTTCTTGCACTTCCATTGCTTCTCGCCTCAGTGAATGCTTCCGCTGTTGCTGCAGAAGATACTGATGTTGAATTCGCTATCTTTAGTTTAAATGATGAATTACCTCAGCTAAGCAAAAACAAGGCTCGGATGCTATACCGTGGAAAATCTAAACGGATCTCTGGCAGCTTAAAGATAGTGTTGGTCGATTTGCCGGAAACTTCTATTCATCGAGAAGACTTTTATAAAATGTTATTAGGTAAGTCGGTGTCGCAGATGAATGGCTATTGGGCTGGCTTGGCCTTTTCTGGTAAAGGTTCCCCCCCTGAAGAGCTAGATAGTGATGATATCAAGCAAATATTAAAGTGGCTTAATGATAACCCTAATGGTATTGCCTACGCGCCTATTGAATCTGTACCAGAAGAAGTCAACATCCTAATAACCGTGCCGCAGGGAGAGTAGCCATGTTATTTCGTCGAGTCGTTAGTATTGCTTTACCTATCATGTTACTTCAGCCTGCGATGGCTAGTATAGAGTTGACCGATAACATTCAATTAAGTGGTTTTGGTTCCACTGCAATAAGTAAAACAGATAACAGAACTCCCTTATTTATCAGTAGAGAGATAACAGATGAAACTTGTTATGACTGTGATACGGTTTTTGGCTTGCAGTTAGATATTGATGTCGTTGAGGGGCTGATGGCTTCAGGGCAAGTGGTTAAACGTACGCAAGATAAATGGAGCGACCCTGAGTTAGAGTGGGCTTATTTGGCCTATGAATATAATGATTTTGAGATAAAGGCGGGACGATTAAGGCTGCCGCTTTTTTTAGCTTCCGAGTATTATTATGTTGGTCAGGCTTATCCTTGGGCAAGACCGCCGCAGGAAGTTTACGACAGTATCTTAGGCTTTACTTCCTATGATGGTTTATCAATGGCGTGGCACTATGAGTTGTCCGATGGGGTGCAACTAACAGTTTCTCCTTATTATGGATTTGAGCGCATAAATGAAGTGGAGTTAGGTGCGGTAAAGTTAGAGTTTGATACTGAATATATGGCAGGTCTTTATATTGACCTTGTTGGGTTTAATTACCGTATTCATAGTGGCTTTATGCAAGCTAAATATCAGCAGCGGCCTTTCCCCAATACTGAAAAACTAGATATTTATACTTTAGGGGCGGAATATAGCTACGGAGCATGGCAATGGATGGCGGAAGTTGAGGTTGATCGCATTCAAGCTAATTGGTACGCCTCTATGATTTATGCTTTTGACGATTTTTCTCCCTACATTACCTATGGCGAAAGTCACCAGTCACGCAAAAGTAAAGGGGTGACAACCGGAGTTCGCTATGATGCAACTTCCAGAATTTCGTTGAATTTGGAGTATCAAATGATCTTTTCTGTTGAGGAGGGCAATAGAGGTCAGTTTGTTACCTCTCCGCTGGCTTATGCTGAAAGCTCTGATGTTGATTTAGTTACCTTTAGCATTAACTTTGTCTTCTAATGGATAATATTTTATTTTGGCTTGGCTTTTACTTAGCGATGCTAGTGATTTCAACAATCATTGGCTATAGCAAAGGTAATGTGGTGGCGGGGGCACTTTTAGGTTACGTATTGGGGCCGATAGGGGTGGTATTACTGCTGTTCAGTAAAGATCGTAGAATGTTGCCTTGCCCTGATTGTGGCTGCAAGATCCATCGAGATTCTTATCTATGCCCTCAATGTAAGCAAAAAGTATTTAAGCGTCTGAAATGAAGTTTTGTTAAAACTTAAATGAGTAACTAATGCTGATCGAGCCATCTTTAAACCGTCCGGTATCAGGTCCTCTTTCTGCGCTATTCCAGCGATTACCCGAATAATTATTGTATTGCACGGTAATGGTACCGGGACGCCAATCAAAATAGCCAAAACCATAGGTGAAGTCTGGATTCCAGGGCTGTTTTTGCGAACTATTTAAGTAATAAAATCCAGTCGCATTGACATACCAGTTGCCAATAATAGAGTATTTGCAGCCTAAGCTAATTGTTTGATGTTGAGTCTTATATTCAACGCTTGCTAAGTCGAAATATTCGGGGGTGTAGTTGTAATCAATTTGACAGCCGATAGCGCCATCCTCAGTAAATGATAGCCAATCAATAACAGGCTTAGTTACAGGAAACTTCCAACCGAGTGACCAAGTTCCTTGAGAAAACTCGGTATGTTTAATGCCTTCACTGGGATTAAAGCGGTTACCGCCATAATTTGAGTACAGCAAGCTAAACGTATATGGACGCCAATCGCTATAGCCAAAAACATAGGTAAAGTCGGGGTTCCATGCTTGCTGTAAATCTTTATCGAAATAATGATAGGTAGTAGCTGAGATAAACCAGTTGCCTATGATGGCGTATTTTAGAGAAAGACTCGCAGTGAAATTTTGGTTACTGGGGCCTGTTGTTGAGTTTGCAGGAATGACCGCTGGAGTATCCACCAGCGGATAGCCTAAATTGATACTCGCGCTCCAACGTTTGTACCATGGAATATCTGCGCGCCACTGCTCTACAGGCAGCATGAATGAACTGCTGATCCCTTTCCAAATTAAATCTGATTCACTGGTCTTGGTGTTATCTTCAATTGGCTTCGCGCTATTAATTACTGCGGGGTGACTACTTTTGGGGGCGTGCTTAGCCATTTGAGTTTGGTGTTCAGAGGCGTGAGTTGCAAACGTCATTAAGCTCACGATATACAGTGATATCGTCGATATAGAATGCTTGTCATGTTGCCAAATGAAACCCTGAGTCAATGTGCTTCCTTGCTCAAATTTGCAAACGCTTTTAAGTGATCATAAATCCAGATTTAATTACAGTTCACTCAATCAAAGGTACTTGTGTTGATACCGCCACTGCCCCGTCACCATCTAGGGGGTGTTCTACAGGGGGTAAAATCGCTTGTTTATTGCGAGTTTTGTACCAAAGGCTAACTAAGATCAGTGAGTTAGTATTTATATTATAGGCGGTATTTGTTTTGCCGTTGGCATAAAGGCCTGTGGGGACGACGTTATGGCGAGCGCTATTATTGATAACAAGTTCGGCGAGGCTACGGCTGTAGGGACTATCAAATAGTACGCTCATGGCATATGCAGCTTTATTGCTAAAGGTCTGTGGGTAGCTCACTGATTTACCTGAATGAGACACACTCTGCCATGCAGCACCTTGATAGCTGATATTGTTGTATAAAAACCAAGGTGTTTTACTGAGAGAGTCTTCTGCATAGGCAATGAGCTTATTATGTTTTTCGGCTTGTACTTTATGCACTTGGTAAAGTTCATCAAGCTGGTTCCAACAGGATTGCTGGTTACCGATTTCAATGGCATAAAGCAGATAGGGATCTAGGGTAAAAAACGGCAGATTACCTTTATCAATAAGGAGGTTAACCTTGTTTAGCTCTACATTATCAAGCTGGTCGCATTTAAATGCAGCGTTAACATTAAGCCCTGCAAGTTGATAACCCGTTGCTGCATATTGTAAATAACCTAATCGACCCTCTTGACGAAAATACTCCCGCTGAGAGGTAAGCTTGGTGCCATATAAATTCCCTTTGTGTACCGCATGCTTAAGTAACCATTTCGATTTTACTTGATTGACTTTAGGCGCTAATAAAGGTTTGTGGCGGGCTAGGATTTCTAACCAAATATACAAGCGGCCTAAATCTAACGCTGACCAACCATTGCCATTTGAAGCGGTGTGGCTGAATCTTCCTGAGGGACGTGCAGTGCGAGTATTATATTGGCGATTGGGCAACAATTGTTTATAGAGTGGGAGGTCAATGAGCGTATCTAGCATTTTTTCAAGTCGAAACTCTGTTATCTGTTTTGTGTTTTCCGACAAAGCTTCAAGTGCCAATAATCCCGCAATACCGCTGGCAACATCCCACATAGTGGTGTGGCTATACCCTTGTACCGAGTCGATTAGTCCTGTTGTGGGATTCCAGTTTTGCTCAAAGTAGCGCTTTGCTTTGCTGATCAGTAGTTGCTCATGACGCGTTAACGCGATTTTTGAAGAGGCTTGTGTTGTAACTTGTTTAACTAAAGCTTGAGTTGAATGTTGTGGTTGTTTGGTTTCCTGTAGGGTAGCTTGAGGAGATTGAATGCTCGTTGATGGGATCACTGCTCTACGTTGAAAGCGAATTATCTTCGGTGTTTTTGGAACCGTGGTATGTTGAATGTTGCGCGAAATCGTTTTTGGTTTATCGTTGAGAGGATCGGCACTGATGGCGCTAATATTAACTAGCGCCAATAATAAAATCGCGGCAACACCATATCTCGTCCCGAGAGTTATGCTCATGCCATCAAAAAATGATTGCTTTACAGTAATATATTTTTAATTTGTTGATTAATCTGTCGAATTTCCTGGCATAGATTATTGATAGCGCTTTCATCGGGCAGAGTGCCGGCTTGGGAACTGGACTCTACTACTTGGGCTAAGCCCATGGCATCTTGAGCGCATAAATTGCTGAACATCCCCTTTAATTCATGGGATATTTTGAATAAGCCGTCTAAATCGTCGTTAGTGTATTTTTGTTGAATAACACTATCGCATTGGCCGTACTCTTCCATGTAAAGGTTCAGCAGCATTTCCACCATAGAATCATCATCACCGCATATTGCTTTTAGTTCTTCAATTTTTATCATAACTCCCTTCCTTACTAGGCTACATCCAATGTACTGCTGAGTTTATAAGCTGGACTCAAATGGCGTCGCTTTTGTTTTAGCTAACCAAGTAGACAATGCTTGTGGTGTCATCAAGGACTCATTACCAAGCTCACAGTCTTTAGCGTGCAAAAGCTCATCAGGCAGCAAGTCAATGATGGCTTCAAGATCTGCTACTGTTCTTACATGTTCATCAATTACTTGTGCCATTTCAGTGTTGTAATAGATGTTTCTGGCTCTCAATGCGGCAACTAATCCTTGTAAAAGGGTGAGCCAAGTGCTCATTGGCCCTTGAGTAATCGATGCCGACTCAGCAGCGGAGTCAACAAAGGCGAAAGGGATGGTATCTATTCTTAGGTTATGCTGCATGGCGGCTAAGATCCAATCGGTATCGAATGAGAAATCGAACACACTGGGCTTAGCTAAAATGCAGAAAAGCGCTTCACGGCTAAAAAGTTTATAAGCGGCTTGAGTATCTCGTATACCTTTTGAAAATATGCTAGTGCCAACCATTCTTTGCATATGGCGCAATGTTTTGATCCCCACCCCCCAGCGTTGCTCTTGTTTCACTAGAACAGACATTGGATGTTTACGGTTGCCAAGAACAACTTGTGCATGTTGTTCAATAAAAGGTTGTAACAGTAACCCTAGCTGTCCCATATGCACCGAGTTGTCTGCATCGGTATAAAGTACGGCATCAACGTTATCTTCTAATGCTTGTATGCAGCCATAAATAATGGCGCCGCCTTTTTTGGAATCATCCACGTGTTGCAGGTTTGCTAGCGGTCCATTGCTAAGCTTTATACCATCGCTAAGTTTTAACACCTTTATTTTGGCATGTTGTTGAGACTGCTCTGCAATACGGTTGGCGATGTCAAAACTTGCATGTGGGCAACCATCATCAACAGGGTATAAACGCCAATCGACAAGCGTATCTCGGCAGATCCAATCAAGCTGATTAACTTTAGTCAGTAACGAGTTTTCACCGTTAGGGTTATTAGCTGATTTCCCTAATAGTCTGTGGTGTTCACCCCACATGGCAAAGACCACTCCAACGGTTAGTGGCTCTTGTATTTGCTTTATATATTGCTTTGAAAGGACCAGCTTTACTGCAAGACGAAAGGCGAGAGGGCAATCTTCTTTCTGCGATAATTGGATTAATTGTTCTGTCGAAGTTTGCTGTAAGTCTAATAATGATTCGGCCAATTCTAGCAGTGCTTCTTGGTGAGAAGTTTCAGTTAAATCAAATTGATTACTTGCTGCGCGGTAAAGTTGCTCTAGATCTTCTCTTGGGGTCATCATAGCGAATCCTTTCGTGGTACTCAGTCCTGATAACGACAAGTTATTATTTGCTAAATACAATATTGTCGTTACTTATTAGGCTAGTAATAGATTTGCAAAACAGCAAGTTTCTACTGAGGCTTTAGCGGGTAAGTGCCACGGTTAATAACGGTTAAGGCACTGGTATTTTGATGTTGTAGAAGTGGCTTAATCTTCTTACGTCAAAAGGAAATCCTAGCAGCCGCTTTATCTGCGGCAATGGGCGTTTTATTTAATGCTTGTAATTAGCAGGTAAGTAACTAAATAGTAGAACTTATTTTGATATAAATTGGTGTGGTTGAGCATTTCAAAACAGTGTAGATTGGCAAATGCTTATGATGGATTAGTTAACTTACAAGATAAAAATGCTAAGTGAGAATCGGTAAATGTTGGTTGAAAACAGAGAAAATAGAGTAGTTTTTCATGGTGATGCGGCAACGCTGATAAAGCAAAACCCTAAGTTAACTGAGATGCGTTTTATTCCGAGCCAAGAAACGCTCGAGCCTAGATTTATCAGCGAGCTAAATTTAAAACTTGGCCAAGCATTGCCATCATTATTTGTTGAGTTTATTCAACAGTGCGGTGGTTTTGATGCGGGGTATGATTTTATTTTTCCTTGTGCCCAGCGCCATGATGATCCGTCTAAGCTAAGCCTAGAGCTCAAGTTACCGATGACGATTATCGATGGTAGCGAAGTACGTTGTCAGTCATTTAGTTTATTTGAGGGCTTATATTTACCTGGTGGAAGTCAATATCAAACTGAAATTTCAGTACTTGAAATGTGTTTTGCTGCTGATGAACATCAAGATGAGTTACAAGGCAGAGATTGGCAGAAGTTAGTGCCATTTGCGAGCAACAATGGTGACGTGCTGTGTCTTGATTTCAATCAAGACGGTGAGCCAAACATTGTCTATGTGACTTATGATGGGGTCGGTATCTACCCAATACTGCCCAATTTTGAGGCGTTATTGTTGGCGCTTGATTACAAAGGTTAGCAACTGTTTAGCCGTTTAAAAAAGGTCTAAATGCTGGATATACCATCGATATTATCAAAGATAATTTTCTTATTTTTGTTATTCATCAATTAGGGCTCTGGCTTTTGAGCAGGTGTTTGTTGTGCTTCAGTTGGAGCTGTTTGCTCTGAAACTGGAACCGGCTCAATTTGGCGTTTTTGTTTTGCTTCAACTTGAGGGTTCTGTGCTGGTAATAGATTGCCTTTAGCAAGAGGGTTATGTTGCGCTGCAGCTGATATCTCTGTAGCAGATGAGTCAACTGTCGCTTGAGTTGGCGCAGTTTGTTCAGTTGCGGTTGAATCGGTGGTTGGCACGGGAGCGAGAGTAAACGCAGGTGTTTGCGATACATTGGTTTGGATCCCTGATAGTTTTTTCTCACCATTATGTTGTGTGTTTTGTTGTTTTTCTGCCGGATAGGGGGGAGCTACACTTGTTGTTACATTGCTATTTTGCTGCAGACGGTTGAGCCCAAGCCGCGGAGAAGAAAATTCAAAAATAGCTAATTTATCATCCCATACTTGCAACACGCTCAGTTCTAGATCCAGTGACGCATCTATACCTGCATTTATGTCATTCACTTGCATTGCAACCGATAGTTGGGTGTTAGCTGTTTCAAAACGTTGATGCAATTGCTGTTGTAACTGCGACCAATTTGTTCCTCCTGTAAGTAGATAGCGGGTGCTATCGGCCCAGTATTGATAGGCGATTGGATCTTGTGCTTTATCGGCAGCGATGGCCGCTAAAGAGGCCGCTAGGCCGGCATTTTGCCACATTTGTTGTGGAGAAAGGTTTTGTGAGTTGCTCATAAATTGAATACTGAGCTGATGCCAATGTGCAGCAGCTTGATCATAAGCGCCTTTTTTAACTAGGTAATTACCTTTGCTAAAGGGTTTTAGAGAAAGCGATTGTGGCAGCGCAAAAGCTGCTAGGCTAATGAGAAGGCTAAGACTCACTAGCGTAATTACCCAGCGATAGCGTTTGCTCATTTGAAGGTCTCCGTTAGACATTTTCCGGGATGATCAAAGCGGGAATTAAAGCGAACATCACGATATTGTTTGTCGTTATTGGGTTGATACAACTTTCCAACCTGTTTATAGAGTAAGGCTTCCAATACGCCGGCATTGGTCTTTAACGTAATGCTTTTTTCATATGCACTAGAACGTTCATAACGCCCCTCATACCAGCCACGCTGCGGGTGATACATCTCCTGTACCAAAGTGAGCAGCTTTTCGGTGTAATCGGTTTTCCAAAGCGCCCACATTTGAAATGCAACTCGGGTTGACACAAGTGCCAGTTCATCATGGCTACTACCATCTTCTGCGACAGTAATCCATGGTGTGCCTAATGCGTAAATTGCGTCATAGACAAAGTAAGGTGCGCCAGAGACAACATGTTCACCTCTGGCGGTATAAATACGTTCTTGCTGCCAGCGGCTTTGTTGAACCAGGTATACGGAGTCTGCCATAGCCGCGAGTGCTGGATTACTGTGAGATGCATCAGATGAGCTTAAATCGTCAATATCATCCCAATTAAACTCTAAACCGAGCCATAAATAGGGCGTACTAAAAACAGGTCTTAACACATCAGTAAAGCGGGGATCTCGGCCGTCAAATAGGAGATCTATGCCATTGATGGTTATCACTTCATAGGGCTCGAGACTGATATTGCGATGTGGAATAATCCCCCAATCTAAATAGCCATAAGAAGCATACTCTTCGATACCCAATCGCCCTTCTTGATAGGGCTGTACTTGATCTTGAGAAATATTACCGCCATAGAGCTCTCCTTCATCTGATACTAGGCTACAAAAATTCCATCTGAGCACACCTTTATCTATATATTCAGCAAATTGAGGATTATTTTGTTTGGTAATTGCCAGCGCGATGAGTAGACGACCAATATCAATTGCTGACCACCCTAGCTCCGCACTTTGATTAGCATAATTGACCATGTTCCTGTTGCTGGTGGAGTAAACTTTATTGGGCACTCCTTGGCGAGTGAGCGGCATATTGGTTAAAAAATCGATTGCCATTGTTAGGCGTTCGTCATGTTCTCTGGATGAAATAAGCTCAAATTGCTTGGCTGCTTGCAGAGCGATGAGATAGTCAGCCAATGAAGTCATGTCCATTGTGGGGTAGTTATCAATTGAGTTAACAAGTCCGGTTGCGAGCTGAGTATTGTTGCTGAAGTAGCGCCATGCTGTGTTAGCCCAAGCAAGTTCTTGCTCGCTAAGCTCGCCGTGTCGACCTTGTCGTAGCAGCTGTGATTGGTTCACACCTGCTACACCAGACTGCACTCCTTGATAGATGAGGCCACAGCCTTGTAAGCAAACAAGGATTAGCGCTAGTGCAACGTATTTATGCATAGCCAGCCTTATTGTGATGCTAACTGTTTAGGTAAACATTGGCTTTGATATTCAAATGGATTTTTTAACGCTTTATCCCATAGGCTGGGGGCTGTTTTGTCTTGATATTGCAGCAACTTTCCTTGTTTTTTATAAAGAAGGATCTCGAGTAATATGCCATTGTTATTGGAGGTAAAGGTATTAATCAAACCGGTACCGTTTTCGAAAATACCTTCGTAAAACCCTTTTTCGCGATCGTAAACATTGCTCACATGTTCAAATAACAGGTCAGTATATTCGGTATCCCATAGTACCCACATTCCCATGGCGCCTTTGATGGCAACAGCTGCATATTGAGGTAAGAACTCGCCAGCCTCGGAAATGGTATTCCATGCAAAGCCATCGGTATAAATGGTGTCATACACGAAATAAGGGGCGCCGGCTAACTGGTGCTCTGTACGAGCGGTAATAATGCCTGTTTCATGGTAACGCTTTTCTTGTACTCGATAGATCTGCAAGGCAAAATCAGCGACCCAGTCGTGGCTATAATCGTCATCGTGAGCAGATTTATCGCTGGTTACATCCCAGCCTAATTCGATGCCGTCTAAAACATAGCTTTCGGTTACCACGTAACTGTGTGCCTTGAGTTTACGAGGATCGCGAGTGTCGTAGGGGATATCATAACCATACATATTGATGGTGGCGTAGGGCTCAGGCATTAATGCTTGGTCGGTATTAAAGCCCCATAATTCAAATCCTTTTGCGGCATATTCTTCATAGCCTAAACGACCTTCTTGTAGATATTGCACCGGCTTTCCCGGTTCAAGCAGTGCGCCAAACATGGTGCCATTCTCATCGACCACGTTACAAAAGTTCCAGCGTAGTACAGCTGAGTCGATAGCGCTGGCATATTGCGGAAAGCGGTGTTTAATGATGTGTAACCATATAAGTAGTCGACCTAGATCTAATGCTGAATAGCCAATTTCTCCAGGCTGGTTAGCGTAATCCACTTTAGCGGCATTTTGGGTGTTATAGGCTTTGTTTGGTAGTTCTCCCATAAATAAATCTAGAGTATTGAGTGTGGTGATAAACTTAGTAAAGCGACGATCAAATTCTTCTCGCTTAATGATGCCAAACTCAAGTGCACTGACCATGCCAGCTAAATAAGATGAAGCGTCCCACCATGTTACCGACGGATAATTATTTACCGCATTTACAAGACCTGTTGATTCTTGGTAGTTATTCTCAAAATACTTCCAGGCAATGGTCGCCATTTCGAGCTCTTTTTCAGTTAAATCTCCAGATCTTGGTTCTGGTGTATCCCAGTGACTATGACGTGTGACGATATCATTTGAAAAACCTTGATAGCTGTTGCCGCAAGCTGTCAGGGTACATGTTAAACATAACAATGGTACTAAGCGCATACTGTCCCCTTTATTGTTGAGCATCAACACCAATATTGAGTAAAGCCCCACTTTGAATATAGGCGAGCGACTCTAAAACAATGCCATTGGTATTTGCGGTAAGTGTTTTATTTATTTCGCCATTACTTTCATATAAACCTGAATACCAACCTTGTGACTCGGAGTTCAATTGGTTAACACCATCGATTAACTCAGCGGCATAAGGCGTGTCATATAAGGAGTACCAACCAAAAGCAGCTTTTGTTGAGAGGGTTTTGTATGCAGAGGCATCGGCACCGGTATCCGTGATGGAGTTCCATTTTTTCCCATCAGAAAAGACAGTGTTGTAAACGAAGTAGGGGGCCTGATCTATATGATCTTCGCTAACTGCAGTTAGGATTCCTTTTTGTTGATAACGTGCTTCTTGAGCTTTGTAGACGCGATAAGCGAATACCTTCGAGATACTGTCTCCGCCAAACTCTATACTATCGAGAATGTAAGATTCGCTGACAACATAGTTGTGAGCATGGTATTTGGCTGGATCGCGACTGTCGGTAGGGATATCAATACCGTTGATATTTATCAGCTTTAAGTAATCTGCATATTTAAGCGCGTTGAATACGTCTCGTCCCATTAAGCTTAATGCTTTGGAGGCGTACTCCTCATAGCCGATTCTGCCCTCTTGAACTAGCTCTAAAGTATTGCTTGTTGATAACCTTGATCCATACATATAACCATCTATGGTCATCGCGGTAATTTTCCAGTGCTCTAAAACGGCATTTACTTGGCGATTAAACTGTGGATACTGCCAGATCAGAATATTCATCGGCACTAAGATCCGCCCAATATCAATTGCAGACCAGCCTATCCCGCCTGTTACAGGCTCATTATTGTAATCAACCATGGTTAATGTTTGCGTGTTATAGGCTTTATTTGGCAGTTCATCTCTTACTAAGGGGAGGCGGGCAAGTGAGTTAAGCGCTTTTTCCATTTTAAGATTAAACTCATCAAAGCCGATGATATTCAGTTTGTGAGCTGAAATTAATGCCATTAAATATGAAGCTGTATCCCACATTGTGGTCGACGGATAACCGTCAACAGAGTTGACCAAGCCGGTATTATCTTGATAGTTATTTTCAAAATACTGCCATGCAATATTGGCCCATTGATATTCCTCATCGGTTAATACTCGGCTTTCTCGAAATGGAATAGGTTCACTAGACGTAAATGAAAGATTACCTAATACTTGATTGTATTCGCGAGTCTCAATCGTAAATGCGATCGCTAAAGCGGTGAAAAGGCCAGCTAAAAATACAATGTGATGGCGCGCTTTAACCCATGAGCTAGTCGATTCCATAATTTAACTCCTCTACATTTACTTGGCTGGGTTCATTGGGGGCTGGTGGTGACCAACAAGCTGCGGCGATCATTCCCCACATCGCCATCATGTTATTTAACGCCCAAAAACTATTTAAAATTAAGCCACCAAGTGAGTAGTCTCCAAATAGTTGCGTGCTATAGGCATACCAAGCGAACCCCATGCTGGCGCCGCTTAGTACCAGCACCGCTATTTGCGGGATCACTAAGTGTAAAAAACGCCCACTTTGGCGACTCTTGGGTGTGGTAGGGAAGCTGATTTTTTTACCGCGTAATACAGTCCATAAGGCTTTTAGGTTGACGGGGAAAAACGATAAAAAGTTAGTTTTACCTTGGTAGCCTGCTATGCCCCATGTTCCCACCATCATTGCTAGCTCAGCTGTAATGACAAAGGGAAGAAAGTGCAGGTAAAAGGTGGTGTCATAAGCGCTTACTGGAGCGATACTCGTTAAGAAATAGACGATAGGGCAGGCTAGAAAAATGATGTTCCAGATGGCAGATAAATTAGACCAAAAACTCGCACCATACATGAACTTCTGTTTCAGGCTCATGCCTTTCTTGAACAGAGGGTTGTCGTTCATAAAAATATCAATAGAACCGCCAGAGTACTTAAAGCGTTGCACTGTCCAGCTTTGTAAATCTTGTGGTGACAGCATTTTGCTTTCTATTTGCGGATGTTGGATAGATCGCCATTGACGTTCTGTATCACCATGTAAAATCAACGATGTATAAATATCTTCTGAAACATGGAACTTATAAGGCGTAAACTCGGTGTCAAAGATGATTTCCTGACGCAGATTATTTGAAATACTACTATCAACTTGCTTTTCTTTGGTGAGCTTACGAATTTGCTTTTCTATCGCATCATGCTCTTGGCTAATTTGTTGGCTGTAACTGCGTAGCGCAGCTTCCATGACTGCTTCTCTGCGATGAATAGAGCCTGCTCCACAGCAAAAAGACGCGTTGGCCCAGTTGCGTCTACGTTGAATTACGTCGTAAAACATTTGTGGGTCATTAGCGAATGGATCTTTGCCAAGTGTGACGGGGCCGTAGAGTTTTTCAAAGGCGCTACCTAGCCAGCCAAAGGGCGTACCCAAACGTTTTTTTAACCATAAAGGCAAACGTTCACCAGCGGGTAGATCAAAGAACCATTGTGGTGTTTGTACCCAGGCTACATCAGGATCTTTGAAATAACCTAAAGTATTCGACAGTATGCTGGGGAAGGGGCGAGTATCGGCATCGCAGATAACAATAAAGTCGCCATAAGTTTGTTCTAATGCGTTTCTTAAGTTTCCTGCTTTATAACCAATATTGCTGTCGCGAGTAATATATTCAACATTGAGTTTAGCTGCCAGTTGCGCCATCTCAGGTCTTTTGCCGTCGTCAAGAATAAAAATGCGAATTTCTATTTCGTGTGGATATTTTACTTTGAGTGCATCTTTAATACTTAATGCAACGAGATCAGGTTCCTCATCATAAGTGGGAAATAAAATATCAACACTTATAGGTCTATCTTCCATTGGTTCTTTAATGCATTGGTTAATCGACTTCGGTGGGCTTTGCTGAGGTTCATCTTGGGTTTTCCAAAGATTAAACGTAAACAAAATGGTGCCTATAAAGGCACATGATTCGGCAAATGCTAGCGGCAAAGAAAACCACATTGCATCATAGTTTAGCGCAAACCCCCAGCGCCAAATGAGATACCAAAGTCCTAAGCAAATATTGCAAGTTGCTAGATATTGATAGAGTAACTCTCTCGGTAAGCTATACGGAGTGGGTTGAGGAGGTTGGCGTTTCTCAAACTCATTAAAGTAAAAATCCATTTAGCTTTTCTCCGTATATGTACCTTGATGCTCTGTGTTGGCTAAACTGGCTGACAAACAGTGGTTCAGCTTTAGGTCGTTTCTTTTAACATTCTGAATGTATTGCAGTTATTTTTTGATGTGTACTCTAGTTTGTCAGTCAGTTGCTGGACTATTTTTAAGCCCCTGCTACTTTGCAACCAAGTAGAGGGATCATCTTCGACAGGCTCGACGAAGGCCGTCGACGGCAAATGCTCGAGTATGTGCCTTGGCATGGCTACGCCATAATCACTGATCTCAATAATTAGCTGCTGTTTGCTATTGAGGTATGTGCGAATACCGAAAGATGAGCCTACATGGTTGCCGTAAGCATGTTCGAAGACGTTATTCACTACTTCTACTAAACAAAGTTCCATTTGGCTGATGATGGCCTCATCTAAGGCAAGCAGTTGCCAAAAAGGTACAATATCCTCTGCGGCGTGGCGCGAGGCGTCTAAATTGCTAATATATTGTTTGTGAAACGTCCTTGTATTCACTAAGCAGCCTCCTATTTCACTTGCTGCAAAGTAGCAGAGCTTAGTGCCGGTTGTAGCCGAGCTGCATTACTTGATTCAGTTGAAGGTTGAGCCACTAACGGCCGAGAGATATTGCGATTTTGCAGAATGTTGACGTACTGACAATCAGCGAGTTCTTGGGTGTAGCCATCATGGCCAAGCAGATAGTCGCCAAACATGGTTTTGTTGACGATGTAAGCGTCATCAGCAAGATGAATGTATTCGCAAATTAGCGTGTTGCTAACTAGACTTTTACCCTCTACGACACAGTTCGCGCCAACGACAGCTGGGCCAATAATGGTTGCACCATCTTGGACTTCACAACCACTACTAATGAGCACTGGTGGCGTGATCTTACACTTGGATACATCGATGCGGGTATTAATTCCAAGCCAAACCCCCGGTGATACTTGTGTTCCAGGAATGGGGTAACCTTTAACTTTGCCATTTAAAATGTCACTGGTAACTTCCCATATGTCTTTTACTTTACCGACATCTAACCACTGGAAGTCCATTTTTATTGCATAGAAGTTTGCTTGTCTTTCTACAAGCAAAGGGAACAGGTCGTTACCAATATCAAACTCGATATTTTTCGGAATAAAATCGAAAATCGCCGGCTCAAAAATGTAAATTCCGGTATTGATGTTGTTTGATAATGCTTCTTCTGCAGCGGGTTTTTCTTGGAAGCTAGTTACTTGATTATATTTATCAGTGACCACAACACCGTATTTACTCACCTCTGATGGGTCAACTTCTCGGGTTATGATAGTGGCTAACCCACCATGTTGCTTATGCTGTTCAATGGCCTCTTTTAGATCTAGGTCAATCCAAGCATCACCACAAACAACCACAAAGGTTTCATCAAAAAAACCAGAAAAATCCTGAATTTTTCTCATGCCTCCAGCGCTGCCTAAGGCTTGGCTGACAAATTTTCCGTTAACCTCTTTGGCTTCATAGGAATATGAAAGCTGTACGTTAAAGTGGTGACCGTCACCAAAGTAGTTTTCAATGATTTCCGCTAAATGACTGGTGTTGACAACAATTTTGTCGATACCATGTTTAGCAAATAGTTGGATCATTGACTCCATAACAGGTCTACCTAAGATTGGGATCATAGGTTTTGGAATCGCATAAGAGATAGGCTTTATGCGCGTGCCTTTCCCTGCAGCTAAGATCATCCCTTTCATAATATCCCTCTTATTAAGCTGTTGCAGCTAATGCTGCTTCAATTGTTGGGTGACTGAGGATTAGCTTGTCCATACGCGTTAGTTTGAGCAGATCAACAATAGGCTTTTGTGGATTGACTATGCTGATTTTCGAATTACGTAACATTTTATAGGCTCCCATTATCGCCCCTAGACCACTGCTATCCATGAATCGCACTTCACTTAGATCAAGCACGAGGTGATCGCGTATATTGCCTTTAATGTTTTCCAGCTCTTCACGAAAAGAGGGGGCGAGTTTGGCATCAAACCTAGCTTCATTGACCTGAATTACCGTGTATTGACCCCTTTCAATTATTTCAAATTGCATAATTCTTCCTCTTTTAATTACCTTTCCATTCAAAGGCTAATAAACTAATATCATCATCAAATTGTTCAATTCCGCACCAAGCCTTGACGGTATTAACTATCGCCTCAGTTTGCTTGTTTGCAGGCTGGTGGGCTAAGTCTTCAACCAATTGTTTTAACGCTGATTCTGAGTATTGTTGTTTAGTAGCCGATTCCGCTTCCGTAATTCCATCTGAGTACAGAAATAAACGGTCACCGTGATTGAGCTGTACTTGTTCCGTTTTGTAACTAGCAAAGTCAAACATGCCCGCGACAAAACTGTCTTGTTGAATAAATTGTGCGGTTTGATTGCGGTTTTGAAGCCAGATCATCGGCGGGTGTCCTGCGCTGGCATAAGTTAACGTACCATTGCGTATATTCAGTACCGCATAGACCATGGTGAAGTACAGGTTGTTGTCTTGACTGAGGTAACTTTGATTAAGTCGTGAAAGTACTTCGCTAGGATCTCGCAACATATAAAAGGGATCGGTATCTTTTTTGCGTTTGACGTTGGAATGAGTACCAGAATTAGCGCTAATACTTTGCTGGATCGCAAAAGACATAAGTGCAGAGGCAACGCCGTGCCCCGCCACATCAAAAAGATAAACAGCAATATGCTCTTCATCGAGTTGCATACAACCTAACATGTCACCACCAATTTGTGCGCTTGGTACATGAGTGTAATGTAGTTCGATACCAGGAAAGCTTGTTTGGCTTGGCAGCATACGCTGAATAAGGGCGTTGGCAGAATCTAAGTCTTGGTGGATTGTGGCGTAAGCTCGATCTAATTCAATATTTTTGGCGACGAGTTGGTTGTGTAGCTCTAAAGTTCTAAAGCCAGCTGTTAGTCTGGCATCGAGCTCATTGATATTGGTTTCTTTGGCGACAAAGTCATCGGCACCAGCATTAATACCTTCAACAATTGAATCGTCATCGTCACGCCCTGAAAGTAAAACAAAGAAAATGTAGCGACCATAATCCGGAGACTTCAAATGAAAGCACAGCTCAATGCCGTTAAGTTCTGGCATCATCCAGTCACTTAGCACAAGTTGAATTGAAGGATATTTTTCTAACTGAGCGAGAGCTTCAAGACCGTTCAGAGCAGTTATCACGTTATAGCCTCGAGACGACAGCTTATTGGTCATCAGCAGCTGCATGACCTTATTGTCTTCAACGAGTAGGATTTGTTTGCTCAAACTACCAGCCTCCGTGCCGCGTACCTTTATTGAGCTAATTAAGCCTCAATTCAGAATAACTCCTTTTAGTTTTCAAAAGTCTAGTAGTGAAATTGCCATACGACAAGGAAGCGCCAGAAGCAATAATGAAAAATGAGCAATGTTGAATAAAATATTTAAATAACAGAGCTCTTTAGTCGGAAAATAAGCTTATTAGCCAATAAGGGGAGCAGGTTAACTTTTATCTATAACCCGGGTTCTTAAGTGGCGATTAGAATGAGCTTTAGGTGGCTTACCTGGGACTGGGTGACGTTCAGATAGTAGATGGCGAATCGCCATTATTGGATGAGGAAGTAACATTCTTGGCCCAGCGAAAATCATGATTTCACGTGCCTTGGCCTTCATATGTGGTTTATAGCAATGTACAGGGCACTTATTGCACGTTGGTTTTTCTTGCCCATAAGGACAACGATCTAATCGAGTGTGAGCATATTCTAAAAACTCGTCACATTCGGCACATGGGTGAACATTGGTATTTTTATGATGAGCTTTACAGTAAATTTTCACCATAGCTGAAATGGTTTCAAATTCTCTTAAAAGTTTTCCACTGAGAAGTTGTTCAAATGCCATGAGATACCTTAGTGCGTTACTGGGTTATTAATATAATAAAAGGCTTAGTTGAGGCTGACAAAATATAAGCGCCAAACTTTGAAGGTGTGCACAAAATATTGGTTTAAGCGTTGTTGGCTTTGAATTTTACTTTCTTAGATACAAACACTTGGGTTTTATTCATTACAGGATCTATTTGTCGGGTTAACTCATAAGAATATGAGCTTATAGCCGAATATAGCGTGAATTTGACTCAAGAGACTATTCTTCGAAACCTTTACGCTGAATAAGTCTAACCTGTTAATCGGTATTTAAACTGAGTCATTTATATTTAGTAACATGCAATAAAGCGAATATTTTTGATACCCGATTAAAAAAGAGATATAAATACCAGTTAGTTAGAAAAGTAATGCATTATATATAATGTAATATTTAGCTCGTCCGTGCTTAAATCTTTTTTGCTGCGGATATTTTTATGGCCAAACCAGGTGGAAGATGATGACAGAAGCAGCCATTATATTACTGATTGTAATAGGTGTTTACCTCTATACGCGCACTCAGAAAGCAGCAAAAGCTGAAAAGGAGCAAGCAGCTAAACAAGCTGAGCCCGCCCAAGAAGCTGCAGAATCTGACATGAAGGATGTGACACCTGAAAGGGCCGCTGATGTATCGATCCCCACGGTTGAGGGCGTCACTTTTGAATCAACGCCTGAACAGGCTGAGTCGGCAGAGCAAGAAGTTAAGACCGAGCTTGAGCCAGATGCTAAAGAAAAGCTTGTGCAAGTTGAAGAGATCATTGAAAGTCAACCTGAACCAGTTGTTGACGTTCAAGTTGATGATAAAGCAGAGACTATTGCTGAGGCTGCAACTGCAGTGGAAACCAAGTCAGAATTGACCGCGGAAGAACCTGTTGAGCAAGTGGTTGAAAAAAAGGTGGAAGCTGCTGTTGAGCAAGTATTAGAGTCGTCACATACTGCAGAGCCAGAGCCAGAGCCAGAGCCAGAGCCAGAGCCAGAGCCAGAGCCAGAGCCAGAGCCAGAGCCAGAGCCAGAGCCAGAGCCAGAGCCAGAGCCAGAGCCAGAAGTTGAAGTGCCTGTAAGCCCAGCGAAACAAGCGCAAGCTGATCTATCTTGGGCTAATCCTAAATTGACTAAAGCACTAAATGAACTTGAAGCAGCTACGAATGCTTCAAGCGAGCATGTGGCAATGTCTCTGGTCATTGCTGAGTGCTATAAGCAGCGCAAGCAAGCTGAATATGTTCAGTATGGCGCCAGTTTATCGCAACAGTATCTTGAAGTGTTTGCAGCCTTTGTGAAAGGAGTCAAAGCTGAAAATCCTGACGCAGAAGTAAAAGGTACCGCGTTGATGCAACTATCGACGTTACTTAACGATAACCACCAATTCGATAGTGCGATTGCAATCTGTAAAACGGCCATAGAATATGGCTTAACAGATGGCACAGTTACCGGATTTGAGGGACGTATCACGCGCATTGAAAAAGCGCAGGCTAAAGCTAACAAATAACGCTAACAGCTAAAACTCCCCCCATCACTAACCAAGCAGTGTAGAATGCACTCAAGGGTTAGCAAAAAGCGAACTCCAGAATAGCATTTGGAGCTCGCTTTTTTTATAGGACAAATGATATGAACTTTCGATCGCTATGGTTAGTCGGCGTTGCAGTGCTAGGAATGAGTGGATGTACACAACAGCCAGAGTGGACTTTGCTTTATTACCCACAAGGTCAGGTAAAGCCGAGTGTTGCTGATTCATCAAAATTTATAGCGGGTTATTACGAAACCATTGAACAGTGTCACGCAAAAGGCCAAGGGTTAATTCGTTTAAATGGAGACGCAGCAGATAACTACTTGTGTGGTTATCAATGCCAAGCAAGTGACAAGACGTTAGTCTGTAATAATGTGGTGGAAGCTAAAGAGTAACCAATAGCAATTGGCTGAGATAAATCGAGAAAAATAGCAGGAATTGATTGCAAAACAGAGACTAGGGTTGGTAAAGCATGCAGTTAAAACAGGACTTTTTTGAGCAACTACCCGAGTTTTATTCTCAGGTGTTTCCATTAGCAATAAGCAATCCACATTGGCTCGCTTGGAGCCAAGACGCCGCTGATTTAATTGCGATAGAAAGCCCTTCCGAAGCCTTGCTACAAGGCTTATCTGGCAATGCACAAATCCCCGGTGCTAGCTATTATGCACAGGTTTATAGTGGTCATCAGTTTGGTGGTTATTCTCCACAGTTAGGCGATGGTCGCTCGATTATTGTTGGTGAAGCCATTGGACCACAAGGTGCGTGGGACGTTGCTTTAAAAGGTGGCGGGCCAACACCTTATTCGCGACATGGTGACGGCCGCGCGGTAATGCGCTCTGCTGTGCGTGAGTTTTTAATATCAGAGGCTTTGCATCAGCTACATGTACCTACTACTCGCGCATTAGCCGTTATTGGCTCAGATCTGCCTGTTTGGCGTGAAACTCAAGAAACAGCCGCTATAACCGTACGCTTGGCAAAAAGTCATATTCGTTTTGGCCATTTTGAATTTTTTTGCCATAGCGAGCGTGGTGCGCCAGATAAACTTAAACAGTTATTGAACTTTACGATTAAGCAGCATTATCCACAGCTAACCTGTGATGCCGCGGGTTATAAGGCTTGGTTTACTCAGGTGGTTGCAGATACGGCTAAGATGATTGCCCACTGGCAGGCTATCGGCTTTGCTCATGGAGTGATGAATACCGACAATATGTCGATACTCGGTGACTCGTTTGATTTTGGTCCTTTTGCTTTTTTAGATACTTTTACAGAAGATTTTATTTGCAATCATTCAGATCCTGAAGGGCGCTATGCGTTCTCGCAGCAACCGGGAATAGGGCTGTGGAACTTGCAGCGGTTAGCGCAAGCGTTGGCACCGATAATATCGTCGGATGATCTTATCGCAGCCCTTAATCAGTACCAAGTTGAATTGGTTAGGCACTATTTATACTTAATGCGTGCAAAGCTGGGGATCACTGATGCGCGAGAAGATAGTGCTCTTGACGAAACGGATTTAGAGCTAATTGGTGGCTTTACCACTTTAATGGAACGAAATCAGTTAGATTACACTAATACCTTACGTCGTTTTGGTCAGCTGGATCCTGATTCGAAACACAGTTCACTTCGAGATGACTTTATTGATTTAAATGGCTTTGATACTTGGTTTACTCGTTATCAAGCCAGAGTAGGTAAGGTGCTTGATGTAGAGCAATGGCAGCTTGAGCGTAACAAGATCAACCCTAAATATATTTTGCGTAATTATCTGGCTCAAGAGGCTATTATCGCTGTGGAAGAGGGCAATTTAGCGCCGCTACATCAGTTGCAGCAAGTGCTGCAAAATCCATTTGCAGAGCAGCCTGAATTTGATGATTTAGCTAATAGGCCACCAGACTGGGGCCAAGGCTTAATTATGTCTTGTAGTAGCTAATGGCTTTATCACTAAAAATATAATAAGTATAAGAGTAAAATAATGAAATTAACCTCCATCAAATTAGATCGCGAAACCTTGAGCTTATCGGTGCAGTCAGATATCGACTTTGAGCAATTTGAACTATTCGCCGAGCCTTTTGCTAAAGCATTAGATTGTCGCGTGGTTGAAAAGCAATGGGGAGCAGATCGTCACCAGTGGTTACTAGAGTTTGAGGGGACACACTTGCAGCTTCATTATGAGTTTTATGGCGACATTTGTTGGCTATCCACTGACCGAGAAGATGAGTTTGACGTGTTAGTGTATTTGGCAGAACTACTGAAACCATACCAGATTTAAATCAATTTTAGATACAAACGGCCGCCGGCTGTTTGCTTACGAGTAACACGTTATGAATACCACTCCTATGTCATCGGCTGCTGAGTCGTCTAGTTCGGCGTTTCATTATCAGGCGTTAACGCCCGATTTAATTTTGACGGCGATTGAGACTTTAGGGATCTATCCTGAAACCGGATTGCTAGCGTTAAATAGCTACGAAAATCGTGTATATCAATTTCGTTGTGATCGTGGTCAACGCTATGTGGTGAAATTCTATCGCCCTGAGCGCTGGTCAGACGCACAAATTCAAGAAGAGCACGATTTTTCTGCGGCGCTGGCAGATCAAGAGGTGCCAATTGCAACGCCAGTGATAATTGATGGTAAGTCTTTACATGAATACCAAGGATTTCGATTCGCGTTGTTTCCGTCTATTGGTGGACGAGCATTTGAGGTCGATAATCTTGATCAGTTAGAACAAGTTGGGCGCTTTATTGGCCGCATCCATCAATACTCTAAGCAGGCGGAATTTAGTTATCGCGATACCATGTCACCTAAGCTGCTTGGAGAAGAGTCATTACAGTGGCTTAAGTCGTCAGGGCATATTCCTGCAAGCCTAGAGTTAGCTTATTTTACAGTGGTAGAGCAGCTACTTAAAAAATCGTCCGCACTCTGGCTGCCTGATGATTACCGCGCTATTCGTTTACATGGTGATTTGCACCCAAGTAATGTTCTTTGGACACCAGATGGCCCAGGTTTTGTGGATCTCGATGACGCAAAAATGGGACCTGCGGTACAAGATATCTGGATGATGCTTGCAGGTGACAGACCACAGCAGCTGTTACAGTTAGAGGTTTTGCTTGAAGGTTATGAAGAGTTTTGTCATTTCGATAGCCGCCAGCTCAAGCTAATTGAGCCTTTAAGGGCTATGCGTATGTTGCACTATAATGCGTGGCTCAGTCGTCGCTGGGGTGACCCTGCGTTTCCGATGAATTTTCCATGGTTTGCGGAAGATAAATACTGGGAGCAGCAGATCCTCGCATTTAAAGAGCAGTTGGCGGCACTGGATGAAGTACCATTGAGTTTGACGCCGCAATATTGATTTTAAAAGGCTTATGTCACGTACTTTGTAACAGAAAAATGAACTTTTGCGCTTGAGGTCGACTCAAAAGCACATTATGTTATGTCGAAATTACTAGCGTGATGCAATATTCGCATCGAGGGGAAGTTAAATGAAAAAAGCTCTATTAGTTGCATTTGCACTATTAATGGCGCCAATGGCTGCAATGGCAGCTCAGTATGAAGAAGGCGTGCATTACACCGTTATCAATGAAGGTCCAGGCACGGCGAAGCCGGAGATTGCAGAATTCTTCTCTTTCTATTGCCCACATTGTTATACATTTGCTAAAGAACAAGTTCCAAAAATTAAAGCAACCATCCCTGAAGGTGTGACCTTTAAGCAAAATCATGTTGATTTTATTGGTCGTGAAATGGGTGTTGAAATGTCACGTGCATTTGCGATTGCTCACCAGCTAAAAATTGAAGAGAAGATGGAGCATGCACTGTTCTCTGCTATTCAAGATAAAAAGCAGCGTTTCACTAGCCTAGAAGATATCAAAGGTCTATTCGTTGTTAATGGTGTCGACCCTAAAGCATTTGATGCGGCGGCTAAATCATTTATGGTTAACGCGCAGATGTCTAAAATGAAACGCGACACTGAAAATGCCAAAATTGCTGGCGTACCAGCATTAGTTGTTAATGGTAAATATCGTGTTGAAACTGGCGCGATTAAGTCTTACCAAGAGCTATTAGATATCGCTTACTACTTAGCAACGCAGAAGTAAGCTAAGTATAAAGTGATTCAATTGCTAAAGGAGTCTCAGGGCTCCTTTTTGTTGTCCATGACATTTGAAGCTGCAAGGTGTTGTGAATACTAAATAATACCAATCAGTATAAGAATTTGATCTACTCAGAGCGATTTTGGGCAGTCAAAAAGCCAGCAGTTGGTAATAATAATCACGTAATTCTGTTATCGGTTTGATTGCCAAGAGTATTTTATTTTTACTAACATTCTGATTCAAAAATTTACAATTAAATGCTCAAAAAAATGAAACTCTCATGGTAAAACACCTGTCCAACTAAAAATTAATAACAACAAACAAAGTTGTCGGGAGGTCTTGTGAGAGTTTTTCCTGTCTATGCACCTAAACTAATTGTAAAGCATGCGCGCATTTTCTTGACTGGGGTGATCTGGGTGAAGGATTTAGGGCGATTAGAATTTGATAAAGGTAGATTTTTACTACCAAGAAAAAGCCTGCCTAAGGTTAAGCAGGCTATTTTAGAGCTCAATGAGTTGATTGAGTCTCAAAATAACGAGATGCAAACAGCATAACGTTTATTGGTGTTAGTTCACTTCGTCGTTGAGTAGACCAACTAAGCCAGTGACTTTCTCGTTCCACGAGTTCAGCTCTTGCTGCAGTTGTTGGTTCTGCTCTTTCAGGCCTGTATTTGCCTGCTTCTCTTCCTCAAGCTCCATTTTTAGTAGCTCAATCGTTTCTAATGCAGCTTGGATTTTAGTTTCCAATTTTGATAAAAGTTCTAGGCTCATGAGGGAGTCCCTTTAATAGCGAGATGATAGCTCCGATTCTAGCAGTGACGGGCTATTGCTGAATAGTTAATTATGCTAAATGGACAAAAAAGAAGCGATAAAATGTGCAGCAGAGGTTTTTTTTTGCACTTGTTAGTAAGTCGTTAGTATTCTTCTATTTATTTATTACCGGATCTTGCTGATGCACGACAGTTTGCTGGTACTTGTTCCTCTTTTGCTAACCCTGAGTTTAGCGCTGATTATTCGTAAAACCTTAGTTGCATTAGGGGTCGGTATTGTCTCGGGTGCACTTATCTTAAACCAGTTTAATTTTACTGGCTCTGCAGTTTATCTTGCTGATAAAACTTGGCTGCAATTCTACCGAGATGGTCAGTGGCAAGCATGGCACTTAAATGTACTCGCAGCCATGTTGCTATTGGGGATGATGACACAGCTGCTTGCCAGAAGTGGCGCAGTAAAGTTATTTGCAGATTGGCTATATCATCGTATTAAAAGTGGTCGTCAGGCGCGCCTTGGGGTGGTAGTGCTGGGCTGGGTAGTATTTATTGATGGGATCTTTAGCTGTTTAGCTGTGGGTCATGTTTGTCAGCCACTGAGTCAGCGTTACAAGATGTCGCGTGAACAGATAGCTTATCTGGTTGACTCTAATGCATCCCCTCTGTGTGCGCTTTTGCCTTTCTCCAGTTGGGGGCCTTATGTGATGGCGATCTTGGCCGGGATCACTTTACTCCCGTTAACGCCGTTAGAGTCATTTATTGAGATAGCCAAAACTAATTTTTATGCCATTACGGTGATTTTACTATCCTTTTTGATTGCTTGGTTTGGAGTTGGCTTTAATCAGCTAAACACATCAGTTGAAAGTGGTGTCGATGAGGTCGATGCTGGCAATCCATGGTTACTCGGTTTGCCAATGATCACCTTACTGTTTGCATCGGTTGTATTAACTTTATATTCCGGCGCGCAAAATAGCGCTTCAGGCTCAAGTTTCAGTGATTGGATCACCTCTGCTGATATTGGCGGTGCAATGCGCAACGCCTGCCTGCTCGCCACATTGTTAGCGATCTCGCTGTTTAAGTTAAATGGTCGCAGCTTAGGTTTATTGCTGGGCGATTTACTTTCCGGTGTACGCGCCATGAGTTTTGCTATTTCCATCTTACTTTGCACTTGGTTAATTGGTGCTGTGATTGCCGACTTAGGTGTAGCGAAAATGCTAGCAAACTGGGCAGAGCAGTTTTTATCAAAAGAGATGTTGGTTGCTGGTACATTTCTATTGTGCGCGATAATGGCGTTTACCACAGGCTCAAGCTGGGGCACATTCGCGATTATGATCCCGATTGGTGCAGAAGTGGCACTTGCTGTTAATTCAGATTTATTGCTAGCCACTTTAAGTGCGGTTATGGCAGGCTCCGTGTTTGGTGATCATTGCTCACCGATTTCAGATACAAGTGTGATAAGTGCTACGAGCTCCGGTTGTCAGCCTCACGATCATGTCATAACTCAATTGCCATTTGCGCTAATGGCGGCATCAAGTTCGTTGTTGGGCTTCCAACTTATTAACCTTGGCGTTAACACCGCTTGGGCATGGTTAGTTGTGCTGGTTGTCGCAGCGACTATGTTGGCGATTTACCATAAACGTAACTGTAAGTTTGATTTAGTGACGCCATAAAACCTATTAAAAAAACCGGCAACTAACACAGGTTAGTTGCCGGTTTTTTGTTTTCGTTTACAGCTTAGAAGCGGTAGTCAACTGCCATATAAAGCTGTTGGCTATCTCTAAGTGATGCTGATTCTGTTGAACCCACGTTCATTGGCTCTGGGGTTGGTGTTGTTACACTGACATCGTAATCTTGTTTAAGGTAACGGTAGCCAACTTCAGCGCTTAGCTTGTCATTGATTTTGTACATTAGACCTGTTTGGCCACCCCATACAAAACGGTTATCAGAGTCTAGCGCATTGGTATCAGGGCTAATGTGATTAACACCAGCGGTTGCACCAATAAACCAATTAAGCTTGTTGCTATCACCTAGGCCTACTAGGTAATCGTAAGACATTAAGAAGCTCTGTTGGCGACTAAAGTCGTCTGAGTTATATGAGTATGTACCGTAAATACGGTTAGCATCATTTAAGTAAACACCCGCTCTTGCTTCATAAATAACGTTGTTTTCAGTTTCTTTAAAATGTTCAGCATTAAAGCCCGGATCAACATTGGCTTGGCTTGAACCTTTGTAAGAGTTTTGCTGTGCGCCAACACCGCCACCAATGAACCAGTCTGCTGCCATTGTTGGTGCTGAAATTGCTGTTGCCATTACAGACGCTAAGATAAGTGCTTTAGTTTTCATGTCGTGCTCCTAAGTCGGATAAATAGTGTCGGTGTTGCGTTTTGTTGAGCACATAATAGGCGAGGCTTGCTGAATAAGAACTGAATGATATTAACAGTCGCTTATGTTGAATATTTTGATATATAGGAAATAGCCTTAAATTATTAACTTATTGAAAATTATAGATAGATGAGTTTATCTATTAACAGGATTTTGCCCTTAAGTAAGACTTTGATAATAAAAAATATCGCTGAGGTAGGAATGGATTTAGTTTTTGTGCATGGATGGAGCGTAACGAATACTGATACTTATGGCCAGTTGCCGCAAGTGCTAGGGCGGCTAGCGGAAGGAGAGTTTGAACTGGTGGTACATCATATTCACCTTGGACGTTATATTAGTTTTGATGACGAAGTGCGCCTCGATGATATTGCCAGAGCTTTTGACTATGCTCGCTTAACAGTATTAGGTAATAAGCCGTTTGCTGCGATAACCCACTCTACAGGTGCGCCGGTATTGCGCCAATGGTTACAATTATTCTTCTCTGATGAGGCTATTAATACTTGTCCGCTTACCCATTTAATTATGTTGGCTCCTGCTAATCATGGCTCCGCTTTGGCGCAGCTTGGGAAGTCTAGAGTCGGGCGGATTAACAGTTTCTTTGCTGGGGTAGAGCCTGGTCAGAGAGTGCTAGATTGGCTTGAGCTAGGCAGTACAGAGCAATTACAGCTAAACTTGCAGTGGCTAAAGAGTTTTAAGCTGGGAGAAGGGCCGTTACCTTTTGTGCTAACTGGCGAAACTATCGATAAGAAGTTCTATGATTATCTGAACAGTTATACGGCAGAGTCTGGATCTGATGGTGTCGTGCGCGTTGCGGCGGCAAATCTTAATTTTAGCTATATCAAGTTAATGGAAAGCAGGCAGAGCTGTGACGGTTTTGACTCACAATGCGTTGTTAAATTAAAACAGACCCAATGTATTACTCCTCAGCATGATGTGGCTTTTGAAGTCATAAACAGAGCCAGTCATAGTGGCAAGAGCAAAGGGATTATGGCTTCAGTCACCACTGGTAATGCCAAGCAAAAACCTGTGGTGCAGCGGATCCTACAATGTCTTGATATCCGAACCACGGCTCAGTACCAGCAACTTTCAGCTCAGATGAGTGCTGCAAATGATAGCGGTCAGCGGAAGAGATTTCGCGGTAGCATGTTAGTTGTGCGGGTAAGCGACGATTTAGGTAACCCTATTAATGATTTTGATTTGATTTTACTGTCTGGCGCTAACTTTGTGCCCGGCAATTTCAAAAAAGGTTTTATGCTAGATAGGCAAAAAAACTCGAAAAACCGTCATGTCATGAGCTTTTATCTCGATAGTAATAAACTCGCAAAAATTAGTAATGGTCAGCTTGGTTTGCGGGTTGAACCACGGCCAAATAGCGGCATGTGTTATTATCGTAGCGCTGAATTTCATTCACAGCCGCAGCAAGTTGCCACAATATTAAAGCCTGATCAAACAAGTGTTATTGATATCGTATTAACTCGTTTGCGTGACCCTGCTTTGTTTACTTTAGTGGGCACAGATCATGGTGGCGATTTTAAACAGTTAAATAAAAGCTAACTAAAAAGCGGCTGAGTTAGTTTAGTCATTGCTGTATAAAACAGGTATGCTTTATTTAGAGTTTTAACTCTACTTTTTTTGTTGGTGTTGACGTATTTCAGCCTGATTTCAGTTTGCTGAGTAATAATTAAGCTATATTGTCTTATGTGTGTTTCAATTCATGATGTTTTTTGATCTACGGCAATCGATGTTTTTCTTCAAGTAAAGGTTCAATCTATACATGCTTAAAATGATGAGTATTTGGGCAGCACTTTCAGTGCTGCTTTTTGTTTCTTCGGCGCAAGCGACTCCAATTGAAAGGGAGCCGCAAAAAACGCGCTATGACAGAGCATTCCCTATCTGGGCGCAAGAAGCGATTGATTTAGGTCATGAACTTCCAAAGCCTTATGGTTTTACATTGAATTATATGAATATGGATCAGCCGTTAGTTGTCGATTCAGTGGGCTTTTCTGGATTAGGTGGCCTAGATGACATATTGAGTATCAAAGGTAGTCAAGCAGAGCAAAGCTCAGAAACTCTGTCACTTAGAGGTGATATGTGGTTATTACCTTTTTTAAATCTATACGGGATCATTGGTCACACTAAAGGTAGCAGTATCGCTAACGTTAAGTTAGAGGCGGATTTGACCGAGGTGTTGCCACCAATATTTTGTAAATTCAACCCCTGTACAGCCACAAGTCCTGCTTTTGATTTTATCTTGGATTTTAAAGGCACGACATATGGGGTTGGCGGTACGCTAGTTGGCGGTATTGATAATTGGTTTGCCTTGCTTGATGTTAACTACACCAATACTCGGTTGAATATCCTTGACGGTGAGATAAGTAGCATTGTGGTATCTCCCCGAGTTGGCTACCGCACTGAATATAACAATCGTGATGTGCAGATTTGGGTTGGTGCCATGTATCAAAATGTTGAGCAAAACTTTAGTGGCTACTTGCGTGATATTGGTATTCCTATTGGCAATGCTAAGTTCGAGGTTAATCAGCACTTGGCAGATAAGTGGAATGGTTTGATTGGTAGTCAAGTCAGTTTAACCAATAGTATTGATCTATTGATGGAGTTTGGCTTAGGCACTCGCACCAGCTTAATGGTGGGCCTTGGTTATCGCTTCTAAGGTTTGTGTGATTGGTTGTTTGCTTACATGATTTGGGGATGAATATGCGCATTATCATCAGTTTGTTATTTGCTTTATTGATGGCTGGCTGCTCAGCTGTTGATATTGTTGATGCGAGTGAAAAAGCGGCTTTGCAGCAAGCCGGCTTTGCTCAGCATAAACTCAGTCTGCAAGAGGGCGGTGAGCTTAACTATTGGCAGGCAGGCCAAGGTGAAACCATATTGCTATTACATGGATTTGGCGGCACTGCCACCACAAGTTGGCAGCAAGTGATGATAAGCCTAAGTCAAGACTATCAAGTGATTGCACCAGATCTAGCATGGTTTGGAGAGTCATATAGTAAAGGTGAAGCGCGTTTATCAACTCAGTCGCAAGCGATTAGACAACTTATAGCGGCATTGGAGCTTGATAAGGTAAATCTTGTGGGGATCTCTTACGGCGGTTTTGTGACATTTGATTTGATGCTTAGTGAGCCGAAAGTGGCTAAAGCTGTACTTGTTGCTAGCCCTGGAGTGCTGTTTTCAGACGCTGAACTAGCGGCGTTGAATCAACGTTTTGACGCTGCTGAGGCGAGTGACATTTTTGTGCCGCAAAACCCTAAACAGATGCGACGTTTACTTGATGGTACTTTTGTTGATTTTCCTTGGTATCCCGGTTTTATAGACGCGGAAATCTATGCCAAATATTTTGCAGGTCATCTAGATGAAAAACGTCAACTGATCGATACTCTAACAGATGATAGAGACCGTATTGCTGCTAGTGTTGCAGTGGGCTCTCTACCGCCTAGTATGTTGATTTGGGGCGAGCATGACAAAGTGTTTCCACTTAATTTAGGGATTCAGCTTGCTGATTATTTAACGGCACCGATTGTGGTTATTCCAGATGGCGCTCATGGTTTAAGTAATGACTATCCAGAAATCGTCAGCCAATCAGTTAAGGCGTTTGTGCAATGAGTTACAGCCTACAAATGATTAAAGCGCTCGGCTTTTTACTGGTTGTATTATTGATGGGTTGCAGCAGTAGTGATTGGCAGGTGAGGGCGTTACCGAATGACGCTGCCATAGGTGCTGTGTTAGATGATGAGCCGGATCTTAATCAGTTACACGCCCTTTCATTACAAGAGTTACCTTTAGTACCTATCCCTAAGGCTGTGCGACCTTGCTGTGCGTTTGGCAATGCGCAAAAGGTTAAAGTGGGTCCAGTGCCGATCCCATTTTTTCGTTATGCTAATACATTAGCTGTTGATAGTGTTGGCCCCCATGCGTTTGAAGCCGGCACATTTAGTTTTCAAAAAGATGCCCCTAACGGTAAGCGTGGCACCGAGCATAATGGTCAAATGTATACCCTAAAAGGGGGCTTTATTGACTTGGCGCATGTGCGTGATACTGCCGATAATGCCATAGCGTTGTTTTATCGTATCTACCCTAAGTTAGGCCAAGTACAAACCATCAAATTACCTGATGAAATTGGCCCAAGAGTGATTGAGCTAAGCGCATTCGACACATCGGATCTAACGCCTCGGCAGCAATGGGAAGTCGCTGCGGCAATGGCTGTAAGATTGGCCTATTTTATGGCAGAAGCTCATGAGGTGGCGCAGTGGCATGGTTATCGTAGCTGGGCGCCTTGGTCTGAAACGGTTTCTGCTTATTCCCCTGAAGATCTCTACTCAAATATGCTTGGCGCTAAAATTGCTCTAGGCCTGATAAATAACAACTTAGCAATGAGTAAAGAGCTGTATAACCAGCATATGAGTCAGTGGTTAGCGGCAACGCTTGCTTGGTTGGAGCCGGTGTCAATCAAGCAAACAAATGCACTTTTTGACGCAGTCGATGGTCATTGGTGGGACTCAAACCAAGCATTGCCAAGTAAGTTTATGCTTTTGAAACGCCACTATGATCTGGGGGATAGGCAGTCGCCATATTTAGTGCCTAAATCATTAGCAGAGCAAGATGAAAGCTGGCAAGTATTAGCGCCGCTGTATAGCAATGAAGTTAACCCACATGTGTTGTCGCTAAGCCGGGTTATTCATGGTGTTGAGATTGATACTGTTGCTTCCCAAAAACTGGTTGTAGCAGATAAATTTCAAGCTAGTTTTCAGCATATCCCCGCTAAGTTGTGGCAGCAAGGTTTCACTCAGGCCGATTTTAAACAGATAAGTGATTACAACCGAGTGCAGGGTGAACTTGAGTTGCAGCAGCATCGGCAAGCAGAGCAAGCCTCATTGGAGGCGCAATGACAATAGTGAGCAAAACGTCCAATTTAATTAGCTGTAGTCGATTGTTGCTCCTGTTCGTTAGTTTGATTTTGTCTGCAACCTATGCGATGTCGGAAGAGATAGATCAAGAGACTGAAGCTGCTGATAGCCAGCAGTCGCAAGGGTGGATTGAAGATTTTTTACAAACCTTGGGCGCAGATGGTGAGTTTGACCCGAATAAGTTGATTGATTTTAGTTATCTTCCGGGACCATTTTATAACCCTGAAATGGATTTAGGAGTGGGGATATCGGCAGTTGGTTTATATCAAATAGATGGTGATGATGACGTTAGCCAACTGTCATCACTGGTGATTAATGGCCTTGCATCAACTAATGGTGCGCTGGGCGTTGCGGTCGCAAACAAAACCTTTATCAATCAAGATCAGCAAAGGTTTTACCTCAACGCTGAATTGTTTGATGCGCCAGATGTGTTCTACGGTATTGGTTATGATACTAACCATCAAGATACGAATAGAATCGATTTCAATCAGCGAATAGCGTCAATTAATCCAATGTTATTACAGCGGATGAGCCCGACAAGCTTCGTTGGCATCGGTTTTGATTTTAGCTACGCAGAAGCGAGTAAAATCGAGCAGTTAGATTCGGTCGTTGAACCAGACATACTTGATGAGAGCTCGCGCAGTGTTGGTTTAAATGTACTGTTGAATCACGATAGTCGTGACAATGTTCTTAATCCGCGATTAGGGCGTATTCTTGAGATAGATGCTAGGTTTTATCGACAGTATTTGGGCAGTAAAACTGACTTTGATGTCTATAACGCACTCTATAGCGAATACATGCAGACCGGTCGTGATGAAGATATTTTAGCTTGGCAGGTACGAGGACGATTCACCAGTGGTGAGGTGCCGTGGGATCAACTATCTAAAGTGGGCGGTGGTGATTTACTTAGAGGCTACACATCAGGCCGTTATCGCGATAAACAGATGCTAATGTCACAAGTGGAGTATCGTTTAAACTTACCCGGGCGTCATGGCATGGTATTTTGGGCTGGCGCGGGCATGATAGCTGATGATGTCAGTGAGTTTGATGGTAAAAGCATTTTGCCAAATGCTGGGGTTGGTTATCGCTTTGAAGTTAAGCCTAGAGTTAATTTGCGTTTAGATATGGCCTGGGGCGATGGTGATAATGGCTTCTATTTCAATGTTAATGAAGCATTTTAGTCCATGCGAGACAGTAAAAAGGGCCCAACTGGGCCCTTTCTGATCTGATAACTTAGCGATTAGTTACTTCTTGAAGATCGCTTCGTTAGTGCCGTAAGGGCCTAAGTTTAGGTCACGCTTACGGATTTCATCTACGCGGTCAAAAGCTTCTTCAGCTACGCGCAGGTTTTGTACGTCTTTACGCCAGTAGTACTTAAAGCCGTTGAAGTGTGCGTTGTTCGGGTACCAGTACATTACACCTAAACCTTTGTCGCTTAAGATCGGCGTGTTGTGGATCGTTGCGCCTGGAATGTAGAAGTATTGGCCTAGAGATAGTTTCTGGAACTTGTTTTGCGCTAATGTTTGGCTTTCACCAGTTACGACATAATAACACTCTGGTTGACCATGGAAGTGTGGCGCATGGTCTGAGCGGCCACCATCAGTAATACCAATTACAGTTGGGCTGTCTGATAGCTCTTTCCAAATGTAGCCAACTGGTGATTTAGATTTATCACAGTCAGCGATCTCTAGAATATTTCCGTCATCATCAAGTGATTTACAGAACTGCTGATCGGCAGGAATACTGCTGTTTGACTTAATCGTAGTAAAGTCGATTTCACCGGCTTCCCAAGCTGCAATATAAGCTTCAACTTCTGGGTTAGCACATTGCTCTGGCATTGTATCTTGTGGCGCATATGGCGTGCTGTCGTATGGGACTGGCGTCATTTGCTGGTATGGTAGTTGCGCGTGATCGCACTGTGGCCCTTGAGCTAAAGCAGCGGTAGAAGTTAACGCGGCGATGCCGAACATCATTTTTAGTTTCATCATTCTCATCCTATTTTTAGCTGGTGCAGCTAAAGCTGCGATATTGTGCTCGTTTTAACGGGCTTGAACTAACAATAAAGTGATAATTAGGCTGTAAAGTTGAATTGGATCACGCAGCGTTTTTAGCAGCAAAATTATTCGTGAACCTAGTCGCGAATAATCTTTTTTTAGGGAGTGATAGAGCACACGTTTTCAAATCTGCTCCCGAATACAAAGGCCTAGAAAGCGGCCATTTAGTTGCTTTAGTAAAGAGTGAATAATGGCTAGGTGCGGAAGCTTGTTTAGATTTTTTAATCACAAAAAAAGCCTGTTTTATGATGTAGAAAACAGGCTGAATGATGAGTAAGAGATTGTAGATGTAGAGCAATGGTAGCAAGCTCTATAACCTAGCTTAGATATGAAATTGTAAACTCAGCTGAGCGTAATTAGACGCGCCTTGTGGTGCAGCCTTACCTGTATAGGGATTTTGACCATCATCAATTTGGTAGCGACCTAATTCAAATCCTAGCGCCAGCACTGGGGTTAAATTGGTAAATAGGTTTACTCCGGCATGGAAGCGGTCGGTTTGCTCTTCTTCTGTCATGGTTACGCCATAAAATAGGCTAGAGCGAGTGCGTTCGGTCCAGAAGTGGCGATAGGCAAACATGGCAGCTTTGGTTGTTTCTATTTCACCGTTAATCATGTCTCTAGCGGCGTCGGTACCTACGTAGCGCCCTAAATTACCATAATGTAATTGCAGCCTGAGATCATCTTTACCTATGGTATTAAGCTTGGCGGCTACAGATACGCCTGCGCCAAACTGGGCACTGTCTTGTGGATCTAAATAGCGCAGTAAGCTCGACACTGAAATATTGCCCCAGTCGCCTTTTTTATCAAAGCGGATCACTGCGTCGGGCACATAGTCATTACTGGTATCCACCCACTTTTTATCTGCATCTGTGCTGCCTGCTTGAGTACCGTAGGTATACGGGTTTTCTAAGGCAAACTGCCAGCTGTCGTTGCTGTAGCGCACTAGTGTTTGTCGTACCATGGCCTGTCCTGCAAGCGGTACGCCTAAGTCAGCGGTCTCGGCAAATGTGCTGGTATTAACCATAGTTGACCAAGTCTGCCCAGCAGTAAAACCATCGTACTTGATGTATGCATGACGTAAACGAGGGCTGTAAGAGTTAGAAAATACCGCATTACCTTGGGACGAACCTGAGAAGTCTATTTCGGCAAAGCCAAACACATCACCGTGAGTAATGCCTACGTTAAAGCGGCTTTCTGCGGCGCTAAATTGAGTCCGCTTTGCTGATTCGGCAATACTACCGCCTCCCGTCCAGCTGTCCTGAAAGGCGATATTGCCATCAACATAACGTGCGTTGGCTTTAATGAATCCACCAAAGTGATATTCAGTCGCCATTGATAATGGTGAAAAGCTGGCGATTAAACAAATACAAATTGAGGCTTTAGTTATCGATTTCATAAATTCTTCTTGTTGAGAAAGGGACAAAAAAAGCCCTGATACCTAAGGTATTAAAAGGGCTTGGTCCATCAAGGTATTTGTTGGTAGGGATGAGGTACCAAGATAATAATGAGTAGAACCTAATATTTGCAGGGGACATAAAAGCGAAGTGAGAGCGGCTTCGCTTTTATGGCTCTTAGCTATAACTCGGTTGTGCTAACAAATGCTTATAGCTTGTTCCTGTGCTATCAGCTTTGTTAGTTGCGACTGAATAACCGTAACGGGTTATTAGAAGTAGTAACCGAAGTTAATATTGACGCGTTTATCCCAGCTGTCGCCCATTTCTGGTAGACCAACATGGTCGTTATTGGCGGTAGAGAAGGTCATATTTTTGCCCATCACAAAGTCGACCATAGTGTAAGTTGGGCCAGCTGAAATCGCGCAACCAGTCACGTTTTGTAAGCTGTTGTCGAACTCATCGTCGCTCACATCAGGAGTCATGATGCCAAAATCGTTGTAGCACTTGACGCTACCCCAATCTGTTGGAATGGTTTTCGCTAGGTTTAGGTTGTAAGCCTGACCTTTTGAAGCGATCTCATATTGCCAACTTACCACTGAAACACCGATAGTGTTTTCGTGTTCTTTGTCATCATACTCATACTGCATTGCTTGTAGTTGCAAATTCCAGCCGTTGTAGCTGCTGTCTAAATGCAGGGCTACAGCATAACGATCGCCGTTTTCTTGTAGATTGCTGTTATAAATTTGGCCATATTGCAGCGAGGCACCAATAGTCGTTTGGCCACCTTCATGCTCAGCAGTATAAGTTTGGCGCACGTTGAATTGGTTGGTTTCTTCGTTAGCATAATCAGTACCATTGATGGTACCTGTATAGATGTCAGTCGAATAACGCTTGTTTTCACTCGGGCCATACTCAGCACTCTTATAGAATGCTAGATCCGTGTGCCAGCCATTTTTTTCGTAAACAGCTTTAATACCTGTGTCATGATCATCTTCAAAACCTAAGTAATAAGGAATGCCAAACCAGTAGCTGTTTGAGATGAAATCGCGGTTACCAAAAGGCACCTTGTTGATACCAAGTTGCAGTTGCCAGTCAGGGTTTACATCATAGTAAGCATAACCGTACTTGATGTAGTCAGTACCCGAGGTGAAGCGGTATTCTGCAGACAAGCCCCAGTCACCATGCTTACCATCAAATTTGATGGCAGCCATGTCAAAGTAAAAGTCGCCGCCTTTATCTTTGTTGACTTGGTCATAGTCGCGGTAAGCGTAGTTGACACGCACTGCACCGCCTAACTTGATACCATCTTCAGTTTGTTCCGCTGCATGAGCAGTACCTGAAAGTGCGATTGCTGTAGCCACCATCGACAACATAAACTTAGTGGTTTTTTTCATCATCATTCCCTATTACTTTTTTAGGTTTTATAAATTAATCAGTCAAAATTACATCTCTTCAAACCAAGTACGGTGACACTCTGTACATACTGGTGCTTTCTTCTCATGCTCTGCGTGACACGCTAAGCAACTAGCACCTTGGTTGTAATGCAGTGATTTGTGTGGATGCGCTTCTGGAATAGCCAGCTTGCTTTCATCAACAGGGATGCTGTTAATATCGCCATGACATTCAACACACGCTGCATCTGTGGTGTTTTTCTTACCTGAGCCTTGGTGGCATGTTTGGCAACCATCTTGGTAGATAAACTCGTGGTTTACGCGGCCTTCAGTTTTGCCTTTCATCTTGATTAGATCGCCAGCCATAACGCTGCCTGATACTGAAAGGCTAAGTAGTACGCTTAGCAATAGCTTGTTCATTATGCGGCTCCTTGAGCGTCAGCTTTGATTGTTTCAGACACAACGATTCCCATTACTAGACACTCTAGGCATGAGGTTGAGCTCAAGCGGGCTTCACCGTGGATACCACCGGTTGCTTCACCAATAGCGTATAGGTTCTTAATTGGTGCCATAGAGCGGGCATCGATAACGCGAGCGCCCAAATCTGTCTTTAAACCGCCCATGCAGTAGTGCACTTTTGGCCAAATACGTGACACAACAAATGGGCCCGTTAGTTCTTCAGCGGTATCCATCTTGCGGTTAAACAATGGATCTTTACGGTCTTTAACATGCTTGTTGTATTCAGTGATGCTGCGCTTTAGCTCTGCAGCTGGAATATCGAACTTAGCGGCGATTTCATCGAGTGAATCTACCTTCCATGCCATTTCGTCACGTAACGCGCGTACTACACGGTCATCTTTGGCGTAATTGTTGTAGTTGAAGAACACAACTGGGTAAGCTGGGCTACCATCTGGATTACGGTTTTTCATAATCGCTTCAGAACAAGTCTTACGGTCAGCACGCTCATCCATAAAGCGCTTGCCATTCAACACGCTAATTGCCACACCTTGGTGCCAGCCAATAGATAGCAATGCGTTTGACCAACCAAAGCCACCTTCATCAGGTGAGCCCCAGTGACCGGTTTGGATTAGGTTCATGTGCACAGGAAGCGCGCCATACGCCATTGCTGTTAGAGTCACTTCGCCTGTTGCGCCTAGCGCATTAGTACAATCAAGTGTTGGATCAAGAGATGGGTCAACCGCTTCACGTAAAGCCATGTTGCGAGCAAAGCCACCGTTAGCCAAAATCACTGCTTTGTTAGCTTTAATAAAGATGCTGCTACCAGTGGTGAGATCAGGGAAGCGGTAGTTTTTACGAACTTTAACGCCAACAATTTTTTGGCCGTCCATGATGAAGTCTTCAACGTAATGCTGCAGACGGTGATCAACACCTTCCTTCACACCCGTTTCATAAAGCTTAGTGGTGATATCACCACCAGTGCCGTGTTGAGTTCGGATCGCACGTGCTTTGTTGTGACCACCCACTTGGATGTTAAAGCCTTTACGGAACTTAACACCGGTATCGATACATAAATCGTATGCATCAAGAGAGCGCTCAGCGATTTGACGTAATGCAGGTTCATTTTGCATGCCGCGACCAGAGATGATTTGATCTTTAACCAGTTCTTCTGGTGAATCGTCGTTAACACCTTGTGCGAGCTGGATTGGGTTTTTAGGGATAGCTAACCAACCACCGTTGATTGCAGAGTTACCACCAATCACTTGCATCTTTTCTAAAACAAGCACTGAACCTAGGCCTTGGCGCTTAGCGTTAACCGCAGCTGAAAGGCCTGCAAAACCAGAACCGATAACAATAACGTCAGCGTTCTCGTCCCAATTAATCTCGTTACAGGTTTTAGCCTGAACGGTACCTGGTAATGTTGCGGCTAAGCTACCAACAGCAGCGCCAGCGCTTAATTTTAAAAAGTTTCTTCTACCTTGCATTTTGTAATCCTCAGAATGGGAATGCGCTAAAGATAAACGCAAGTTCGGTTGCTAAAGGTGAACTAAGTCACGGCATTTTTTCAGTGACAAATTTATTCGTGAGTCAGTTCTCGAATAAATTTTCTCTAGAAAAAAGCGTTAGAAATGGCGAGTTGATAAATGTGAATGGCATCAATGTGGAGTTAAAAGTTATTAACGCAATGTTTATATGACGTAATTCACAAACCCTACCAATAAAGTGGTATTAGCGTGAAGTGAATCCCGATTACTGAAGAGATATCTATAATCTGCAATTGTTAACAGCGCATAATTGGCCTAACTCGAGATATAGGTTTTTATTGATGAAATGTCCCACTGAAGCGTTGCCCATGATGCGTTGCAACCAGATACTTGATGCAGCAGAGCAGCTAATTGAGTCGCAAGGTATTGTGTCGTTCAAGTTTTCCCAATTGGCAAAAGAAGTGGGCTGTTCAACCGGCACCTTGTACAAGTTTTTTGAGCGTAAAGAAGATGTATTAGTGTGCTTATTCTTACGCAGTGCAACCTCAAATCACTTACCAATATTTGTTAACAAATATCCAGATCTAACCGCGCAAGAAAAAGTATTACTGCCGATTTTGTTTACATTTGAAACCATCAAACGCAGTAAGAGCTTTTTTACGCTGCGTTCGGTATCAGTTAATACTATGGTGTGGCAGTTGGCTAGCGCCGAAAAAATTGAGCGCTTTAAAAAACGCATTAATGCGTTTTGGGGTTGGTTTACCGATTCACTTAATGAAGCGGTTGCAAGAGGTGAATTAGAAGCAACACCATTACAGGTCAAAGAATTAGTGCAAGGTATTACGTTTTACTTAACGGGTTCATTAACGCAATTTGAAAGTCAACTTATTGCCCCTGAGTATTTATCAAATCGACGTGAAACCTGTTATCGCCATTTGGCAAAACTTATGGCGCAATACAAGTGGAATAAGCCGATTACACCTGAATTGTTTGATTGTCTTGAGCAGAGAAGCTCGAGCTTTTTTGATAAGCACTACCGCGACCATATGAGCTGCAGTGCTTGCAGTGCACTGGCCGGTAATTCCAGCGTGTGTTTGCGCCAGTGTTAATGAAGGGCTTCTATCTATAGCAGCTGGCTAGCTTACCTTAGTCGTGTTTATTTCCTCCCCCTTATATTGTTTTTATTGTCACAAAACATCGCAATATTTCAGTCAGAAAAAGCCCTCTAACAAAGAGGGCTGGGTCTTAAGTGGTGATACATCAGATGAGTTTTATGTGACCCAAATTAGCAGGTTGGTTGCTGCTAGCAATCAACCCGCTAGAAACTAAGTTAGCAATCACGCATATTTGCTGCAATAAGCCCGCTTGCAGGATTTTCCCATTAGTGATTGTGCGCAGTATGTGTGTCTGTGCTACTCACTTGTACTGGATAGGCTATCGCTTCTATGCCTTGTAAGTGATAACCGGTTTTAGCAAAACCTGCCTGTGCACTTTTGATCGTTAATTTGCCAGCGATATAGATCGGTTGCTCAGGTCCTGGCACATCAACAGCTTGATCGAACGTCACATGAATAAGTTGATTCGGTGGCGATGGCGGCTTATGGAAACATGCGCCTTGCTGCGGAGTAAGTAAAAAGTTTTTGGTCTGGGCTTTACCTTGGCCATCAAGGGGGACGATAAAACCTGGAATGATAACGACTTTACCATCAAGGGCTAAATTGATATTACTTGCAGGAGGCAGATCGGCAGAGCCAGGGGCAAGGTTGCTCCAAAGAATGGACATCGCTTCTTGTGCAAATAGTGGTGGACTGATTAGTAAGCTAAGTGCAAGTATGAGTTTTTTCATATTTATAAGGAGGCCAGTGTTAATCTGGCCTCAGTCTCTCATCAAGTTCTAATATGGGTTATTTAGATTTTTGAATAACATCCCAGCCATAACCACCGTTGCCAGAGCGAACAAGTTTAGAGTTAGTGTATGGCACGAAGTCAAACATTAGCTGCTCACCAGGACCCACATCTTGTGGCCATTGATACTTAAAGGTTGAGAACTTGCCATCTAGTGGGAACCAGTACATGTAGATAAGATCTTGGTCATCATATGTGTTTGGTGTGTAGTGAATCGCTTTACTAGGAATTTCGATGTAATCACCAGGACCAAACGGTTGCATGCGCTCTTGTGCCCAAGTTAAGCCTTCACCGCTTAGGCCGTAATAACATTCCATTTCACGGTGGTAGTGAGGTGCAGCAGTACCCGGTGCAACACGAACTAGGCCGATCACTGTCGGTTCATCGTTCAGTTCTTTCCAACACATGCCTACTTCAGACTCTGATGCACCACCTTTTGGACAAGGAATCAGATTACTTGGATCATCGACACGCCATGTTAACCAGCCTGAGTCGTTTGCACCTTTACCGCCATGGTCGTTTGATTTTACGCTGTAAATATCTTTTTTACCTGATTGGAACTCTTCAAGGTAAGCCATAGCTTGCTCTTGGCGACACACCATTGGCATCACTTTTGTCGGCGCGTAAGGTGTAGATAGTGTCGGTTTTTCTGTGTGCCAAGGCTTATCTGCTGGTTTCTCTGCTGCGGTTGCCATGCCTGCGATAAACATAGTTGAAATACATAGTAATTTTTTCATCATTTTTCTCTTTAATAGTATGTTTTATTGTTTTAAAAGCGTCCTTGCTTTAGGTTTTATTACTTAGTGAAATTTGGATAGTTAAAGTTGTGGCAATCCATACAGATTGCTTGCTTCTTGGTGTGTTCACCGTGACATTCCATGCAAGGTGCTTCTTGGCCATAATGCATGCTGTCATGTGGGTTTTGCTTGGCCTCATGGCCTTCACGCTTGGTCTGTTCTGCGAGCTCACCCATGTCATGGCATTGCAAGCAAGATTCGTCAGAAGGATAGTTTTTCAATCCTTGGTCATGGCAAGATTTACAACCTTCTTCATATAGGGCTTCGTGATAGTCGCGTTTGTCTCTTGCTTGAGCTGAGAGGGCGATAACGCTGCTAAATACCAGCACAAGTAAAGTTGTCATTGGTTTCATGTTGGTATCCTTATGCTTTCATCATCGAACGTGCGGCAGTTACGCCAAATGCCATACAGTCTGGGGTTGAACAACCACCTAGACGGCTTACACCATGTACGCCACCTGATACTTCGCCTGCAGCGTAAAGGTTCGGGATTGGCTTACCATTTTTAGCGGCAATCACCTCTGCTTTAGTGTTGATTTGAATGCCGCCTTGGCAGTAATGCACTTTTGGCCATAATCGCTGCACGATAAACGGTGCGGTCATGTAGATCCCTGTGCTCATATCCATACGTTTGCCAAATTGAGGGTCGTGACCTGCTTTGACATAGCCATTCCAGTCTTCAATTTGTTGCTTTAAAGCCTTAAGCGGAAGATCAAAGTGTTTGGCGATGGCTTCTACGCTGTCGAACTCCCAAGCAACGTTATATTTGAGGACGTTTTCCATAGAAGGATCTTTTTGCGCTTCATGTTTAGGCGCGATCAGTAACGCAGGGTGTGGGTTACCATCTTTGTCACGACGTTGGATCTCTAAATCTGCGCGGTGTTTACGGTCGGCTGTTTCATTCATGAAGCGCATGCCAGTATTGCGGTCAATCGCAATTGAATGAGGGAAGTTATATAGCGAGAAACCCGCACCGTAACCAAATCCACCTTCATCTGGTGACGCCCAAGGGCCAGACTGAATGAAGCTTAAGTGAATTGGCATTGCACCTTCTGCCAGCATGGCGATAAGACCATCGCCCGTTGCACCGCGAGCATTGGTATGGCCAACTTCATGACCTAAGGTTGGATCAAGGGCTTGTCGGAAGGCGACGTTTGCTGCGAAACCACCAGTGGCAATAAGTACACCTCGCTCAGCTTTTACGTTAATTAACTTGCCAGAGTCTTCGTGTTCGGTGTGATAGCCTTTGCGTACTTTAATGCCTAATACGCTGCCGTCTGCTGCGGTTATCAAGCCTTCAAATTTATGGCGAGTTTTGGTTTTAACGCCGTAACTACGTGCCGTTTTTAACATTGGGCGAATAAAGCCTGCGCCACTACGTTCAACGACTTGATGGCTACGTGTTGCACTGGTACCGCCAGTATTAATGATATGGTCACGGTATACACAGCCACAATCTTTGGTGAGCTGGTAGATGTAAGGTCCTAACTCTGCGCTGTGTCGAAGTAATTCTTCACTTGCATAACCACGGCCTGAAGCGAGTTGGTCTTTTACCATTAGCTCTGCACTGTCTTTAATACCAAGCTTGCGCTGTAAATCGGTATCAGCAAAGCAAGCTTGGCCAGCATTAAGAGTTGAGTTACCACCATATACACCAAGCTTTTCGAATACGACGATATCTTTTGCACCTAGCTTGCCTGCTTCTACTGCGGCAGCCAGACCCGCAAAACCAGAGCCAACGATAACGACTTCATGGGATTCATCCCATTTAATATCTGATGACTTAGCACTTGCCGTTAACGGGGCTAAAGCGCCAACAGCAGCGGCTCCAGCACCAAATTTTAAAAATGAACGTCTTGTTTGCATTTATTTAGTCTCCATTTAACTTGGATAAACAATATGCTTATGAAATCAACTCAAATATGCGCGTAATCACACTTTATATTGGGCGATAAAGTTTTTTGTGGTGCTGTTCAAGAAAATCTTTCTTTTAAGTATCTAAAAGAGTTAATAGCCGTAATATGAGGTTATTATAATTATAAGAGTAGAGTTTTTTATGCGTTGCCCTAGTAATAATATGGATGCTATTCGTTGCAATCAATTATTAGATGTTGCTGAACAACTTATTGATAATCAAGGTGTTGTTTCATTTAGGTTTGCGCAAATAGCAAAAGGAGCGGGCTGTTCAACTAATACCTTATATAAATATTTTCAGTCAAAAGAAGATGTGCTTGTTTGTTTATTTTTAAGAAACACAACATCAAGTCAAATACCAATTTTTATAAAAGAAAATCCTGATTTAAATATTCATGAATTATCAGTTCTAGCAATATTGTTTACATTCGAGTCTGTGAAGAGAAGCCCGATTTTTAATATTCTTAGGCTTGTATCAATTAATAGTATGTTCTGGCAACTCGCTAGCTCTGAAAAAGTTGAAATATTAAAGTGTCGTGTGAACTTATTTTGGAGCAGAATTAAAAGGCCTTTAGAGGATGCTGTTGCTAAAGGAGAACTACAAGCGACTCAACTTGAAATTGACGACTTAAGTCAAGCGCTTTACTTCTTTCTTGCCGGTGCTACTTCTTCCTACCAAAGTCGCTTGATGGACGAGCAATATTTTGTCGTCGAAGACGATATTGGTTATCGACATATTAGTCGTTTAATGAATCATTATCAGTGGCGAGAGCCCATTACTCGAGAAATGATGCAGAACTTATCCTGTCGGATTCGGGATTTTTTAGAACAAGGCCCTTGCAGTATCAGAAGCTGTAATACGTGTTTAAAAATAGGTAAGCTCTCTGATTGTCGTAATGGGTAATTTTAACAACTAAATTAAAGGCTTGTTGAAAATTACTCCCTATTTCAGTTATGGGTTTATCTTGACTTTTTTATGACCACTGATAGGCTGCTCAGTCAGTAATCAAGGTGGTATGCAATGCAAATAACTTATAATTTAAAACCTGCGTTAGAACGCCGAGCCGAACAGTTTAACCCTACAATAAATGTTGGCTTTGGTAACCTCAGAACTGATCACATGTTTTTGATGGATTATCGCGATGGTGAGTGGCGTGATCCACGAATTGTTCCTTACGGTCCATTTGAAGTCGCTCCTGGTGCTATTGCGTTGCACTATGGTCAATCAGTATTCGAAGGCGCAAAAGCTTTCCAACACGATGATGGTGAGATCTATACGTTCCGCATAGACAAAAACGCTCAGCGCCTTAATCGCTCGGCAGATATTCTTTGTATTCCAGCCTTACCAGAGCAAATGCAAATTGATGCAATTAATGCGTTGATTGACGTCGATCGGCTATGGTTCCCGATGCAAGAAGGCGCATGTCTTTATATTCGTCCGTTTATTTTTGCTACTGAAGATCGTTTATCAGTAAGCCCAAGTGAACAATATACTTTCTGTGTAATGTTAAGCCCAAGTGGGCCTTATTATAGCGACGGTTTTGATAAAGCGATTCGTTTGTTGATCACTGAGCGTTTTCACCGTGCTGTATCAGGCGGTACAGGTGCATCAAAAGCTGCGGGTAATTACGCTGCATCGTTAAAAGCAGGCAAAGCCGCGGCTGAATACGGTGCTGCGCAAGTACTGTATTTAGATGCAAATAATAAACAGATTGAAGAAGTGGGAGCGATGAACCACTTTCATGTACTTAAAGACGGCACCATAGTTATTCCTAAGTTTACCGATACGATTTTAAAATCGATTACCTCACAATCTATCCTTGATTTAGGTGAACTTTTGGGCTGTGAAGTGCGCCAAGAAACGGTAATGCTTGATCAGTTTATTAGCGATATAGAATCAGGTGAAATCATCGAAGCCGGTGGCTTTGGTACTGCTGCAGTGGTATCTCCGGTGGGGTCTTATATTTTTGAAGATAACCGGATCGTCACCGTTGGCAATGGTGGAGTCGGTGAGCATACTAAGCGTATCTATAAAGTTTTAACAGATATTCAAAAAGGTCACCTTAAAGGCCCTGAAGGTTGGGTGCAGCACGTTAAGCGCGTGCATGTATAGCTCATGCGATCCTAAAAGCGCCTATTAAGGCGCTTTTAGGAGACTGACACTTATTAAACATGTTGCTTAATTTTAAAGTTTAACCACGCTATTAACTCTTACTGGTTGTTGAGTAATATTTCGGGCCGTAGGTACAAATCTGTACTGGCTCATTTCTCTAAAATTGTCGTTAGCAATACGGTCACCATTCATAGTGTTTTGCATACTAACTTGCTGCACTTGACCTTGAGGATCAACCACAAAGCTCACTTTGTAGTTGGCGCTTTCCCGTGATTCGTTGTTATCGGATGAGGGAAGGAAGTCTTGCCAATTTATTAACCCTTCTTGAGCAATCCAATAATAGGCGATCTCACTACTGTCTATATCGATAATATGGTTAGTATTTTGACTTGAGCCGTGGCTAGCACAACCGTTACCTAGCACCACAAATATCATGGTTGCGAGTAAACTAGCTATTTTGGGCATCTGATACACTCCGTTACTTATGTTGCTTTTTCGTTCCTTCGGGGTAAATGTAATTGCAAAAGATGACAGAGTCTAGTCAAAGTGTTGACACACCCTGTTGAGTAAGTGATGGCGGCTAGTTTTTTTGTCTGGGTAAAGGCTTTTTGTGTGCGTAATATGCTTTGATGGTATAGTTTGTAGCTAATTACTTTGCTTTTTTTGAGCTTGAGTAGTGGCTTCAACTTTGCGTCTAAGTAGGTAATTAAATTGACGTTTTGCTCTTTAGCCGAGTTCAGCTAGCTGCAGCATACAAAAGTATACTGCGGCTAAGTTTGAAGTTTATTATAGCGGTTAATTATCGGAGGGCTTTTTTTCGTGAACAATGGGTTTACTGGCTGCATTATGTTTTTGCATTAATCGATGGATTTCTTCATCTTTTTGCTGCCAAATATCATTGAGCCAACGCTGAAAGTCAACGCGGTAGGCTGACTCGGAAAAGTAGCGCTTATTGTCGACTTGGGGTACTGGAAGGACTTTTACGCGGACGACAATCTTTTTCATGCGCCCATGCATAACTTCATATAAAGCATCTTTACCAAATACTTCAGGATAGAGCACTGTGACATCTAATAAGTTAGTAAATTGCTCACCCATTGCTGATAAGGCAAAGGCGATCCCCCCCGCTTTAGGGCGCAATAAATAGCGGTATGGTGAATCTTGGCGAATACGTTTCTCTTCTGTAAAGCGGCTGCCCTCCACAAAATTAATGATAGAGGTCGGCATATCGCGAAACTTCTCACAGGCTCGTTGCGTAGTTTCTAGATCTTTTCCTTTCAATTTAGGATTCTTTTTTAATTTAGCCGGGCTTGTGCGCGTCATAAAAGGCATATCTAAGGCCCAGCAGCCTAAACCTAAGAAAGGGACATATAGCAGTTCTTTTTTAAGGAAAAACTTCAGCATAGGAATATGGTTACGTAACACATATGTTTGCGCGGCTATGTCAAATCCACTGAGATGGTTGCTGATTAACAGGTACCAACTGTTTTTATCAAGGTTATCTAGTCCTTCTATATCCCATTCAATATCAGCGAGTAGGTATAAAATGCCGCCGTTACAGCTTGCCCATGCCCACATAAAGCGATTCATTATACCAGTTAAGCCATTGCGAGCAGCCTTAAAGGGGAGCAGCATCTTTATCAGTCCGCCTACGCTAATCAAAGATGCCCAAATGACAGTGTTGATGATTAACAGCGTTGTACTCAAAAAATATAAAATAGAGCCAGGTAAAAAGTTCAACATACTGTATTTATGCCTCTTCTCGATGATTTGCTTGGGCAAACTCTGTGAGCACTTGGTCTTTTTGTTGCCAAATTAAATTGAGTTGTTCTTGAAACTGGATCTTAAAGTGGCGATCTTTTAAATAATCACCACGCAGTTCATCGCCGATTTCGCTGATGCGCATATGTACTTTCACTTCTTTTACTTGGCCGCTAATGAACTCCCAGTATGTTGGGACTTTATCTGGGTAGTAAATTGAAATATCAATCAGCTTATCGATATGTTCACCCATTGCTGATAGTGCGAAGGCCATTCCGCCGGCCTTGGGCTTTAACAGGTGAGTGTAGGGTGAGTTTTGTTTGCTGTGCTTGCTTGGGTGGAAGCGCGTTCCTTCAACAAAGTTCATCACACTAACAGGCTTACTCTTAAATTTTGCGCATGCTTTACGGGTGATCTCAATATCTTTACCGCGTAACTTAGGGTTGCGTTTTAATTGGGCATTACTGTAGCGACGCATGAAAGGGAAATCTAGCGCCCACCAAGCCAAGCCCAGTACGGGTACATAAATAAGCTCTTGCTTTAAAAAGAACTTTAAAAATGGAGTTTTACGGTTTAAGACTCGTTGCAAAATGAGAATATCGACCCAAGACTGATGGTTAGCAATGACCATATACCATTCTTTAGTCGATAGCTCAGTATCGCCATCAACAGAGAGTTTGAAAGGGTGCAGAGTATTTTCAATGATATTGTTAACGCTAATCCAAGCCGATGCACAGAAGTCAAGAAAGTGAGTACAAAGGGTTCGGGTCGCAGATAGAGGTATGAGTTTAAAGAAACTCATAATAAAGATGGGGAAGACCCAAAATAGGGTATTAATAAAATAACAGCAAAAAGCTAAGCTGCCTCTTATGTATGACACTATTGCGCCCATTCAAAACCTCAATCAAAAAATTGGAGACCTATAGTACTCGTTGTCAGGTTTTGTCTCAATCTAGATGTTAAATTTTAACGGTTAACTGATGATAGCCTCATTGTTTTTAAGCAGTTTGTTAGTATGAGTAAATATGTTTTTTGCGATGATTTATCTATTACTGGAGAGTTTATCCCGCAATAGATTATTGCGGGATAGCATTGTTTAATGATTAAGTAGGTAGGTGCGCAGCTCTGCTGCTGGCAGCGCTTTTGAATAGAACCAGCCTTGATGTAGGTGTATTCCAAGCGCCTTTAGGCGATCGGCTTGCTCTAGGGTTTCTACCCCCTCTGCAATTAAGCCAATTTCTAGTTCTTTTGCTATGGCGATATAGGAGCGGATCAAGAACGGATTACTCATATCGCTGACTAGTATCTTAGTAAAGGCTTTATCTATTTTTAAACAATCAAATTCGAGTTGTTGCAGCATCAAGCCACCACTATAGCCTGTTCCAACGTCATCTAATTTAACTAGGCAGCCTAGTTGCTTGCAGCCTGCAATAAACTCACGAATTTTTTCCCATGAGGAGATAGGCTGACGTTCGGTTAGCTCGAAACTTAATTTATCTACGCTGTATCCGTGAGCAGCCAATGTTCGTAAGTACGCTACGATATCATCTCGCTCTATTTGTTTAGCTGAGATATTGATACTACATTTGCTGATTTGCTCACTTAATAGAGGCGATTTTAATTCAACTAATGCTGTTTTTATCATCCAACGAGTCACTTTTGGCATTATTGAGTCTTGCTCTAAATAACGAATATAGCTACTGGTGCTATGGTGATTACCATCTTCGGTTTGCCACCTCAGTAAGGCTTCAACTGAGTATGGTTTATTGTTAGTGGTGTCGATTATTGGCTGGTAAGCTAAATAAAAAGCCTCTTTTTTCAGCGCAGCAGAAAACTTCTTATGCCAGTAGGCTTTATATATAGGCTTACGCAAAAGGTAAATAGACCAACTAGCAAATAGTGTTGGCAGTAAAAGTAACAGGAAGATTGTTAGCCATAGCTGATTTCTTACCGATTCATTAGCAATTAAAGTGTACTTAAAGTCAGAATCTATTGCTTGGTACTCGATGCTAAAAAATGGGGTGATTTGTGCATTTCGACTAATCCATTTTTTGCCTGCAACTTCTACCTCTATGCCACCACAAACATTACAATTTGCTAGTTGCTCAGAAATCTCCTGTGCTGAATGAACCGGAACAAATAGGCTACCTATGCTGCCGGTGAGACTAGCATATATGGTTTTTTGTTTGTTGAATGTACGGTGATCGGCACCTTCATACAGTCCTTGGCCGTCAATATCTCTACTGAGTAATTTTCCGCCAGCTTGTTCAGGCCAACGTCCAATTGCCGAGCACACTTCATGATTGTCATTAAAGCGAACCCATGGAATAGGTCGATTATTCTGAACGATTAACTTATTTTTTAGTAGTTCAATAGTCTCTTGTGAACATTGAGTTACTTGTTCTTGTCTCAGCACTTTCCTTACTGCAACCATTTGCGTTTTGGCTGCAACCAATCTTTTTTGATACTCAGTCTCTACGGTTTTAGCAAACTCTGTTAATTGATGAGAAAGTCTGAAGTGACTTAGACCTAGCGATATTGCCAATAAAGCAATAAAAATAGTTCCTGCTAGAACGGAGCTAGTGACATGTTTACGATTATATTTGAGTCTACTTGGCATGTTATAGATAACTGTGTCGTTTGCAGCTGACGAATGTGCTGGTTAGTAAAATTAAGTGGCAGAAAATAAGATTAGCTTTAATGCAAATATCAACTGTCATTCTAGCTGGTAGCAATTGCTACAATAGCGTTGGCTAGGTGGGGCAGAGGTAAACAAATGTTTGCCACTTCAGTGTTGTCGAGTTAATGAAGTCGGCGGAATTTACTGGAAACCCGAATGCGATTCAACTTATTTGTTAAGTGATTAACGCTTATTTAATCTAAAACAATTTTGTTGTGCGTTTTTTGTGAAATGAAGCATTAGGAATTATGTTACTCACCTCTAAATAGGTAGGTAACCATTGAGTTTGACTATATATGTTGCCCGAGCGATTGTGTGTTAACGAAAGGTTGGGTTTCATACTGTTCACTGCTTTGAAAGTGTGGCCAGTAACCTATCCATAGCTCGATAGCCTAATGCTTGAGCAATATGGGCACGAGTGACACATTCTTGTTGCTGTAAATCGGCAATGGTGCGTGCAACTCGCTGAATACGATGATAGCTACGAACTGATAACCCTAGTTGATTAACGCTTTGCTCCAAAAAAAGCAAATCGTTACTATTAAACTGGCCGTCAGTATTTAGCTGCTTACCGCTTAATTGACTATTTAATATGCCCGAACGGGCAAGCTGTTTCTCTCGGGCTAAGTTCACTCGTTTGGCTATTTCCTCACTTGTTTCTGCTTGATGATTACTACTATTGAGCGCACCTAAAGGGAGTTTGGGAACATCAATAGTGAGATCAAACCGATCTAGAAATGGACCGGATAGCTTCGCTAAATAGCGCTGGATTTGTTCAGGGCTAGAGCGGCCGTTATCAGTATCACCACAAGGACTAGGGTTCATCGCTGCAATTAACTGAAAGCGACTCGAGAAAGTCAGTTTAGCTGCAGCACGAGAAATACTGACTTCACCAGTTTCCATTGGCTCTCTCAAGCAGTCTAAGACCTTTCTAGGGAATTCAGCAACTTCATCAAGAAATAGCACTCCACGATGAGCAAGTGATATCTCGCCTGGCTTGGGTTGTGCTCCGCCACCGACTAGAGAAATAGCTGAGCATGTATGATGAGGGCTTCGAAAAGGACGTCGATAAAAATTGGCAGGTTTAATATCGTGCCCGGCAACAGAGTGAATTGCGGCAACTTCTAAAGCTTCTTCATAAGCAAGTTGAGGCAATAGTTTCATTATTCTGCTTGCTAGCATAGTTTTCCCGGTACCTGGAGGACCTAGCATTAACAGGTTATGGTTACCTGCAGCTGCAATCTCTAGCGCTTGTTTGGCTTGATGTTGGCCTACGACATCGCTCATACATGATAGAGGCTCGCTATCTTGCGATAACCATTGCAAATTTAAGTCGATACTGGGAAGTTGCGACTGACCATGCAAATAGGCCGCTAGAGACTGCAAATGAGTTGCAAAGCGAACATTTTCAAAACCAACTAACTCGGCATCCTCACGGTTCTCTACGGGCAGAACTAAAGTACGGTTTAGTTTGCTGGCTTCAACGATTACGGGCAAGAGGCCCGGGCAGCGGCGAACTTGTCCAGAAAGTGCGAGTTCTCCGACAAACTCGTGGTGCTTTATTGACTCAATAGGAATTTGTTTTGAAGCGGCAAGAATTCCTATTGCTATGGGTAAGTCGTAACGTCCGCCCTGTTTGGGCAGATCTGCTGGCGCTAGGTTAACTGTGATCCTGCGCATTGGGAACTCAAATCCTGCATTAATGAGGGCGCTACGCACTCTTTCTTTTGCTTCTTTAACAGAAGCTTCTGGAAGCCCAACTAAACTAAATGCAGGTAAACCATTGCTGAGGTGAACTTCGACTTGTACTAGTGGTGCTTCAACGCCGTGGCTCGCACGGGTTGCAACGCAGGCGATAGGCATAAACAAATCCTTTTGTTTTATGTATTTAGTGTATTTGTAAATGATAGCTTTAACAGGGAAATTCATTTTCCCATTGTTAAGTTTAGCTAAAGTTACTGAATTTGCTTAGGTTAAAGAACTACTTTAGCTAAGCTGAGACGATAGACTTCTCTGTCTAGCTCTGAATCATGTTTCAGCTACATTTGATGGCTATGATGTCATCCACAGGCAAGGCTAGTGTTTTGCCTTATCATCGAATACCAAGGTTGTTTGAAACTCAACACCATTATCGTAAGGGGTGTAACCCCAATTCATTCTTTCACAGATCCGCTCGACGATAACTAAGCCGACTCCGTAGCCGGCATTGTAAGTTTCATTGCCTTCGTGACGATTAGTTATTTTTAGGGTGTATCCTTTTAATGCTATTTCTATATCGCCAACGCTATAGCTAAAAGCATTCTTAATGACATTGTTGAGCACAATGGCGATAAAGCTTTGCGGTACATGGATCTGCTGTGCATCTTCTACTCGCAAGCGGTAGCAGATATCTTGCCGAGCAAAAAGCTCCTTCATCTCAGTGAGCTGTTGACGTAATGCGGCTTCAAGATCGACATCGACAAAATGGCGTTGGCTAATAGACTCTTTTCCCAGCAACAAAAAGGTTTCTGTGAGGATCTGCATTTCATCGCTGGCTTGCTGTAATCGCTTAACGGCATTGATAGCGACAGGATGTTGATTTGGGATCTTAGCTAGTAATTCAGCAGAGCCCTTTACCACGGTTATAGGTGTTCTTAATTCATGAGATGCAAAATGACTGAATTCTTTTTCTCGCTGAAAAAAGCCATTAATATTATTTTTGCTATCAAGCAAGGTTTGCTCGATATTGCGAGTTTCTACAAAGTTAGTATCAACGCCAAAGCTAGGGTCATCGGGAGACATTTGAGTGATCTTATGTTCAATAATTGTCAGAGGCTTAGAGAGTGCTCGAATAAAGTACAAACTAACTAGGAGCATTAATAAGCCAATAAGCAAACCTAAGATCAGAATATGATCGTGTAAGTGTTCTTCATACTCATCAAGGTAATCGTCAGCATCATCTAAGAACACGACATACATTAATCCCCTACCGGAAGGATGTAGGGTAACAATAAAGTGTTTATCTTCTTCACCTCGTAACTCTTCATAAAGACCCGGGGATGTATAAGCTTTAAGCCAAGTTGGCATCTCCTGTTCGCTCCAATAAGTTTTAAACTCATTAGTATTAGGTAATACCGTTTTATCGCCGTAAACCTTATAGTCCTGCTTGTAGCGATATACTTCAGTATCTAGCCAATGGTTGAGGCTGATTTTCTCGATTTGATTTTCAGCAATATAAATAAGTGACCAGAACAAGCTGAACATAGCAAAAGTCATCAAACCGAAACTCCAGCGGATTTTTCGGTATATGCTGGGATACTGCTTATGCTTTGAGTCGGTAACCTTGTCCATGAATTGTCTCTAATCGTGATTGCTCGAAGCCTTTGTCTAGGGCAGTGCGCAGTCCATAAATATGGCTACGTAGTGCATCGCTTGATGGTGATTCATCTCCCCAAACAGCATCGCAAACATCCTGACGGCTGACTACACCAGGGGCGCGCTTTATCAAGATCTTGAGGATTTTTAGTTGGATGCGACTTAGCTTAATCGGCTGATCGGCGCGAGTAACGATATTTGTTTGAGTGTTTATGTTTATATCGGCAAAAGACAAGGTGCCGATATCTTGCCGAGGTCCACGATTACTTAGGGCATGTACACGTAAACTTAGCTCTTCCATAGCAAATGGTTTGAGTAGGTAGTCATCTCCACCTGCTTTAAAAGCTGCAACTTTGTCCTCAAGGCTGTCTTTAGCAGTTAAAAACAATATAGGTGTATTACAGTATAGATCTTCGCGTAACCTGCGTACCGCACTGATCCCATCAAGTTTTGGCATCATGATATCCATAATAATCACATCGTAACTATTTTCAGATAAAAGATTGATTGCAGCTTCACCGTGATAAGCACAGTCAATGAACATGCCTTCAAGTTCCAAATAGTCGGCAATTGTTTCGGCTAGGTTATGGCTGTCATCAACAATTAAAACTTTCATAGATTAATTTATCTTTCTTCACGAACGCTTCACGGGCCAAGTTTTAACATACAGCCAAATTTGATAATCATCTTACAAAATAAGGGTATTTAGATGAAAAAAGTAGCTTTAGTTTCAACACTTGCTCTGATTTTAACTGCTTGCGGCGGTGGAAGCGATAACTCTTCTGACAATGGCAACAGCGGTGACAATGGTAACGGTGGCCCTGTCACTGCACCTGCAGCCATTAAAGGCACGATTGACTCGGTAAATACAGCGCAAAAGAAAGTGGTTGTAAACGGCTATAGCTATGACGTTGCGGACGTTGTTTATGGTGATACAAAGCTAAAGATCAATGATCTACAAGCGAATATGATGGTACAGATCGACGGCACACAAAGAGTCGCAGGTGTTCAAGTTGAACTTGAACCGACAATCGCTGGACAGGTTTCTGCAATCAATGTGACTACTTTTGTTGTCAATGGTATGACTTTGAACTTCACTTTAACACCAGATATGGATATCGAAGTTAATGATTGGGTAATGGTATCTTCATTGCCTACAGCAGATGCTGGCTACAAAGTGTTGTCAGTGGTTAAATTTGATATTGAAACTGAATATCCGGGACTAGCAAATAATTATGAAGTTGAAGGTCGTCTATCAGGCTTAGATGAAAGTGCTAGAAGCTTTAAACTAGGTGCGGCTGTGACAGTTGATTACTCAGGCACCGAGGATCACAATATTGAAGGCGTGCTTGCCAATGGTCAATGGGTTGAAGTTGAAGGCACAATGACTGGAAGTACACTTGAGGCAACCAGTGTAGAAGTTGAAGACTATAAAGATCTTGCTAACGATACTGAAGTAGAAGGTATTGTGACTTGGGTTGATGCTCAACAGTCAGCGTTTGAACTTAACTACCAAGGGCGCTTTGTTATCAATGAGCACACAAAGTTTGAAGATGGTTTGAAGAAAGACTTAAAACAAGGTGCATTAGTTGAAGTGACTTCAGTTAAGCAAGGCGCTCAACAAGTCGCTACCGAAGTTGAATTTGATGACGATAACTCAACAGGTGATGATAACGCCAACGGAAATATTGGTAGCTGGAAAGAATTTGAAGCTGAAGGTTTTGCTACTTCTGTAAATGCAATAGATAAAAGCTTTGTGATTACGACTAAGGGCAAAGCAATGACTATATATGTAGATGCAAAAACCCAGTTTGAAGACCGTCTGCAGTTTGACACTATTGATCAGCAACGTATCGAAGTTGAAGGTGTCGTAATCAATGGTCAAAATATTGCTCGTGAAATCGAAGCTGACGATAACGATTAATCTAGTTAGAAGTTATTTTGCATAAAGCGTTCTGTAAGTTAGCTGGTAGTTGATATTGGACTAACCAATAAAAATGCCTTCCATTCATGGAAGGCATTTTTGTATCTGTGGTTCGCAATGAAATACTGATTATCAATTGCTGTTATACGGAGTATCTGTAAATGTAGTTACGAGTCGTAAACTTTTATCTTTAACTATAAAAAGTAGTGAGCAAGGTATATAAGCGTTGCTTTTTGCACTTTACCAAGTAGGGAAAAGATAAAATGCAGCAAAATAGAAACCATTTTACTGAAATATAGCAGTGCGAATGGATTTGGAAGAGAAAGAAACGAGCTGTAAGCGAGAGAGAAGAGGCACCTAAAACCGCTTAAAATGAATAACTCTGTGGATAACCTGTATCTTAGCTGTAGCTTGTAAAGGTATAAAAATTAAATGTATTTTTCTATCAAAAAGCACTTGCACTGAGATCAAAACTCCCTATAATGCGCATCCACTGACACGGCACAGCAGGCCAGCTAGCTAGCGTAACGCTAGATAGCACGGGACTTGCAGCAATGTTAGAGAGTTTAAATTCTTTGGAAATTAAGCTCTGGTGATAAGCGGTTTAAGAGCTTCATGCAGCGACTTCTTTTTACGAGGGTGAACAAGAAATCAACGCTTGAAAAACTTCTTAAAATAAACGCTTGACGCCAACAACGGGAAGTGTAGAATACGCAGCCCTAGCCACTTGAAGCGGTTCGCAAGAACACCAAGCTGGCAACGCTCTTTAACAATATGACAAGCAAATCTGTGTGGACACTCACA
>NZ_JADX01000020.1 GCF_000518605.1 Shewanella fidelis ATCC BAA-318
AGAAAATAGGTATGCGACAAACATCGTTGCATTAGCTTAAGCAATTTGAGTCTCCTTTTGAGAAACAATTATTACCCACCAAACTTTTAGGTATAGGACTAACTTGATTAAAGGAATAGTTATGTTGAAACAAGTAATGCTAACCACACTTGCTGGTGCCACCAGTGTTATGTCAACTGCCGTGATAGCACATCCCGGACATGATCATAATGCTGAGTCAGCAAATCTGCTTCACTTGTTATGGGTGATGCCAATTGTATTAGCTGGGGTTATTGTGACTAAGTTACTTACAGATAACTTGCGCAGAAAAAAGCTGCAGAGGCGTCAAGCAAATGAAGCAAACTCAGCATGTAATCAGTACAAGTCGCAATAGGAGTAACCATGTTAGCTAAGATCTTGAATCAAATCGACAGTCGAGCTCCTTTTGCTACTGTTGCAGCTCACTGCGATATTCCATGTAAGATTTATGACCCCATTACTGCGCAGCTAGCGGTATTAACTATGATACGTATGGTGGACTTACTAGAAGAAATGCCAGAGTTTGACAAAATGAGCAGTAATCAACAGGCACAATTTGTTCGGCTTATTGCAGAAAAAGAATCGCATGGTCATAAAGTAAAAGATGAAGTGCGTGTTATATGGGGCGATTATATTAAGCAACCACAACTTGATAGTTATCCAGAATTACATCAGCTTGTACATAACATCATGCTGTTAGCCTCAAAAGCTAAGCAGCATATAGACCGAGAAGTAACCTTAGCTTTGCTAGATAAAGTTAATCGCTTTGCTGAGATCTTTTGGTTGAGCAAAGGTATAGCTGTTTATGTTGCAACTAGCCCTTATCCACCGGCTGAAAAATTGGTTTACCCAAAGCTTGGGGCTTAAATGTTTGGATTTAGCTTTAATAGAGTCGCTGGGGACAGTATGTTCCCTCGACTAAAAAACGGCAACTTTGTGCTGTTATCAGAACATTTTGATAAGCAGAAATTGCAGGCTGGAGACATGTTGAAATTATTGCATCCGCGCTATGGCTATATGGTCAAAACACTGGTTGGGATTGATCATAGTGGTTGGTTCTGGTTTAAAGGTGAGAATAAACATAGTGTGTCAATTAATGATATTGGGCCAATTGCTGCACAGCAAATTAAGAGTAAAGTGATTTTTGTTTGCTAAAGCTGTGGGACTTTAGACAAAAAAAGCGCCTCTTTCGAAGCGCAATTCACAAGCAAGCTTTACGATTAATGAGTCGAGAGGTTAATCTTCTAGGTAGTTTAATATTCCCATCGCCGCGTCACGACCTTCGGCTATCGCAGTCACCACTAGATCAGAACCACGTACCATATCACCGCCAGCAAACACTTTTGGGTTACTGGTTTGGAATGGGTTTTCCGCGACTTTAGCTGCTTTTACTAAGCCCCATTCATTTAACTCTATGTTGTGCTCTCCGAGCCACTTGGCAGGGCTAGGCTGGAAACCAAAAGCAATAATAATAGCGTCGGCTTCAAGGCATTGCTCACTGCCTTCAATAGGCTGCGGGCGACGACGACCACTTTCATCAGGCTCACCAAGTTGGGTTTCGATACATTCGATAGCCACAACTTTGCCATCTTCAGTTCTTATTTCACTTGGCTGGCGATTAAATAAAAATTCGACGCCTTCTTCACGAGCATTTTGCACTTCCCGGCGTGAACCTGGCATGTTTTCCTCATCGCGTCGATAAGCACAGGTCACTTGGGTTGCGCCTTGACGTACTGCTGTTCGAACACAGTCCATTGCGGTGTCACCGCCACCAAGTACAACGACTCGCTTACCTTTAAGGCTCAGGTATGGATTGTCGCTACACTCAGTACCCATCACATTGTGTGTATTACCAATAAGATAAGGCAGGGCTTGATGAACGCCAGTCGCATCTTCACCGGGAAGATTTGCCTTCATTGCGGTGTAGGTTCCCATTCCTAAGAACACGGCATCATATTGTTCGAGCAAGTCATTAAAATCGATGTCTTTACCGACAGCGATACCAAGTTTAAATTCAATCCCCATGCCTTCAAGCACGTTACGACGGATCTGCATCACCTCTTTATCGAGCTTGAATGATGGTATGCCATAAGTGAGCAGGCCACCTATCTGTTGGTTCTTGTCAAACACGACAGCGTTAACGCCGTTGCGGGCTAATATGTCGGCACAACCAAGACCTGCAGGGCCTGCACCTACAATTGCAACTCGCTCTTTACGTGGTGTAACCTTTGACATATCAGGACGCCAGCCCTGAGAGATAGCGGTATCTGTTATGTATTTCTCAACATTACCAATGGTGACAGCACCGAACTCTTCGTTAAGAGTACAGGCACCTTCACAGAGTCTATCTTGCGGACATACTCGACCACAGATCTCTGGTAGCGTATTGGTTTCATGTACTAGATCTGCCGCTTCCATAATACGACCTTGCTTAGCAAGCTGCAGCCAGTTGGGGATGTAATTATGTAGTGGGCATTTCCATTCACAGTAGGGGTTACCGCAATCTAAACACCGATCAGCCTGCTCTTTTACCTGTGGCTGGGCGAAAGGCTGATATATCTCAATGAATTGAGTCGCACGTTGCTTAGCTGCATGCTTAGTTGGATCTTTACGACCAACTTCGATAAATTGAAAATCATTGCTCATCTTGTATTACCCCGCTCTGACTGCTAGTGCAGGTTCTGATTGTTCTAATTTAAGTAGGTCATTTAGCTCAACATTTTTTGGTTTTACCAATACAAAGCAATCGATCCAGTTTTCAAAATCGCTAAGGATCATTTTGGCATGCTCACTATTGGTTTCTTTTACGTGCTGCTCAATAAGCTCTCGTAAATGTTGCTGCTGAATAGGCGCTTGTACTTTGTGGGTATCGACCATTTCAGTGTTGACGCGGCGATTAAAGCGACCAAATTGGTCAAACACATAGGCGAAGCCGCCTGTCATTCCTGCGCCGAAGTTAACCCCGGTTTTACCGAGTACAACAACGATGCCGCCTGTCATATATTCACAGCCGTTATCACCTAAGCCTTCGACAACTGCGATTGCGCCTGAGTTACGTACAGCGAAGCGTTCGCCAGCTTGTCCTGAAGCAAATAGTTTGCCGCCAGAGGCACCGTAAAGGCAGGTGTTACCTAAGATAGCTGAACGCTCTGACTTAAATGGGCTACCTAGCTGCGGATATACACAGATCTTACCGCCTGACATGCCTTTACCCACGTAATCATTGGCATCACCACATAGCATTAGCTCAAGACCTGGAGCATTCCACACGCCAAAGCTTTGACCTGCACTGCCGTTAAATTTAAGAGTAATTGGTGCTTTAGCACCGTCGCGACCAATATGGGTTGCAATAAAGCCGGACAAGCTTGCGCCTACGGAGCGGTCAGTATTGTTAATGCTGTAGCTTTGCTCTGCTGCTATACCTGCAAGTACTGCTTCTTGACAATCAGTAACTAGACGTTGGTTTAGCAAACCTTGATCCGATGGCGGATTGATTTCACGCCAAGTCACAGCCGAAGTGTCTGGCACTTTTGGTTGATATAAAATCGGTGCTAGATCTAGCGATTGTTGCTTAGCGGTCTCACCCTCAATTGTGGCTAGCCAGTCGCTACGGCCTACTAGCTGCTCAAATTCAGTGACACCTAAATCGGCCATATACTCACGGATCTCTTGCGCTACGAACTCAAAATAAGTCATCACACGTTCTGGTAAACCATGGTAGTGCTCGTTTCGCAACTTTTGATTTTGTGTTGCGACCCCAGTTGCACAGTTATTAAGGTGACAAATTCGCAGGTATTTACATCCGAGCGCGATCATAGGTACGGTACCGAAACCAAAACTTTCAGCGCCAAGTAAGGCTGCTTTTATTACATCTTTACCGGTTTTGAGACCACCATCTACCTGTAAGCGAATTTTATGACGTAGGCCGTTTTCAACTAAAGCTTGGTGCACTTCAGCAAGGCCTAGCTCCCATGGACTGCCAGCATATTTTACTGAGGTAATAGGGCTTGCACCTGTACCACCGTCATAACCTGAGATAGTGATCATGTCGGCGTATGCCTTAGCCACACCTGTGGCAATGGTGCCAACACCAGGCTCTGATACCAGTTTGACTGATACTAAGGCCTTTGGATTAATCTGTTTTAAATCAAAGATTAGCTGGGCTAAATCTTCAATTGAGTAGATATCATGGTGCGGAGGTGGTGAAATCAAGGTGACCCCTGGGCGAGCGTTACGTAGCGCCGCAATTTCAACACTCACCTTATCACCGGGCAATTGACCGCCTTCACCGGGCTTGGCACCTTGGGCGACTTTGATCTGTAATACTTCAGCATTCACTAAGTAATGTGCAGTTACACCAAATCGTCCAGACGCGATCTGCTTAATTGCAGAGTTGCCTTCGCTATTAAAGCGGCGTGGATCTTCTCCGCCTTCACCTGAGTTTGAACGGCCACCTAAGCGGTTCATGGCAACAGCTAATGCTTCATGTGCTTCAGGGCTCAATGCTCCGATACTCATTGCTGCGCTGTCAAAGCGAGGGTATAAGCTGTTTGCTGCTTCAACTTTGCTTATATCAACGGGGGCGTGCTCGCTTTTGACGTTAATTAAATCGCGAAGCGTTGCAACCGGCCTGTTGTCAACCAGCTCGGTAAAGCGCTTATAACTTGGATAGTCTTGGTCACGTAAACTAGCTTGCAATGTATTAACCACATCTGGGTTAAAACAGTGGTATTCACCGCCTTCCACGTACTTTAATAGACCGCCTTGGTTTAATGGTTGGTGGGCTCTGAACGCATGCTTATGCAGTAAAATCTGATCTTGCTCAATAAGGTCAAAAGTCGCGCCTTGAATACGACTTACCACGCCATTGAAGCAAAGCTCAACCACTTCATCAGCTAAACCTATCGCTTCAAATTGCTGGCTACAGCGATAAGAGGCTACGGTGCTAATCCCCATTTTGGACATGATCTTACGCAGACCTTTGTCTATACCTTGACGGAAGTTAAGCATTAAATCACGAGTGTTGCTGACGCCATTACGTTGGGCAAGATCTGAAATGCATTCATACACTAGGTATGGATAAATAGCGGTTGCACCAAAACCTAATAATACCGCAAAGTGGTGGGGGTCTCGGGCTGATGCTGTTTCAACAATAATATTGGTATCACAGCGTAGACTATTATTAACCAGTACTTGTTGTACAGCACCGACCGCCATTGCTGCTGGAATAACTTGCTTTGATTTTGCAGTAGCTCGGTCGGATAATACGAGTAATGTTGTCCCCGAGCGTGCTAGGCGTTCAGCTTCATCACAAATGCGTTTTAGTGCAGCTTCAAGGCCTTCATTGAGGTTATAGTTTAAGTCAACGGTGTTGGCACGATAGTATGTGCTATCTAGAGCCATTAGCTGGTTAAAATCACTAAATAGCAGTACCGGTGAATTAAACATCACTCGATATGCGTGACCAGTAGTTTCGTTAAATAGGTTCTGCTCTCGACCTGCACAAGTCGTTAACGACATAACGTGTTTTTCACGCAGAGGGTCGATTGGTGGGTTAGTGACCTGAGCAAACTTTTGACGGAAATAGTCATAAATAGTGCGCGACTTTTTCGACAACACGGCCATTGGTGTATCATCACCCATTGAGCCAGTTGCTTCTTCGCCTTTTTGCGCGAGCACCCAAATCACTTGTTCGAGTTCTTCACGAGAATAGCCAAAGTGCTTTTGATACTGCAGTAATTGTGCGTTATCAAACTCACGTTTGCCTTGCTCTGTTGGGCCAAACTCTTCGGCAGGGACCAATACTTTGCTGTGCTTTGCCATCCACTGTTTATAAGGGTGGCGACGTTTTAAGTCGTTATCGATTTCAAATGACGAATATAATTGACCATTGAGTGTGTCTAACACTAACAACTCACCAGGGCCCACACGACCTTTTTCAATGACTTCATCGGCAGCGTAATCCCAAATACCGACCTCAGATGCTAAGGTTAAGATACGGTCTTTGGTGATAATGTAACGTGATGGACGTAGGCCATTACGATCGACGGCGCATGCTGCGTGACGACCATTGGTCATAACGATACCCGCAGGCCCATCCCAAGGCTCCATATGCATAGAGTTAAAGTCGTAAAATGCTTTTAACTCAGGGTCCATTTCAGGGTTACTTTGCCATGCTGGTGGAATAAGCAAACGCATAGCACGGTAGAGATCCATACCTCCGGCAAGTAACATCTCTAGCATGTTGTCGAGCGATGATGAGTCTGAACCGGTTTCGTTTACAAAAGGTGCAGCTTGCTGCAGGTCCGGTAGTAACGGCGCGTGAAACTTATAAGCTCGAGCTCTTGCCCATTGGCGGTTACAGGTAATGGTATTGATCTCACCATTATGTGCTAAATATCTAAAAGGCTGCGCTAAAGGCCATTTAGGTGAGGTATTGGTTGAAAAGCGCTGATGAAATAAGCAAATGGCGCTCTGCAAACGAATATCGGCGAGATCACTATAAAATGCAGGCAGATCGGCCGGCATCATCAAGCCTTTGTATACGATGACTTGGCCCGAAAGGCTCGCTACGTAGAAATCTTTATCGTGGGTGAGTTGTTGTTCTACTCGGCGTCTAGCCATATATAGACGACGTTCTAGATCTTTTTCGCGCCAGCCGATTGGTGCATTAATAAGAACTTGCACGATTTGTGGCTGACTAGCTTTACCAATTTCACCCAGAACTTCTGTATTGACTGGCACATCTCGCCAACCGGCAACACTTAAGGTTTCTTTTTGTAGCTCTTGCTCTAATAGTTGTTTGGTTTGGGCTGCCAAAATGGCATCTTGGCTCAGGAAAAGCATTCCTACAGCAAAGCGGCGACTTAAGTGCCAGTCATTTTCTTCTGCAATGGCTTTAAAAAAATTTATAGGTAACTGCATTAACAGACCGCAGCCGTCACCTGTACGACCATCTGCTGCAATTCCACCACGATGCTTCATGCGGTCTAAGCCGTGGATTGCTGTACGTACAATACGATGGCTTGGCTCACCGTCCATTTGGGCGATTAAGCCAAACCCACAATTGTCTCGCTCGAAACTTGGATGATATAAGCTCATGACTACACTCCCTAAACTTCTACTGATACCACTCGGGAGATAAAGCAAAAAATATATATAGATATGCACCCGAATCATTCAAATTAACCTCAAGTTTGATAAAGGTCAAACCTAAATATTGCATAAAAAATAACTAATAATCGTCGTTTCATACACTTGTAATGACAGCTTTACCTTAACGTAAACTGTAAATTGTTGTGTATAACCTTATGAATAAAAAGAATTTTAAAATTTACTTTTTATTTGTGTTGTTTTTTTGTAACAAGAGGGCTGATTGTATCGGTTTTGCGTAAAGTGATTTTTCTTGCAGATACAGTGAAATGATAATCACTTTTCGTTGTGACTATTTATTCACAATAACTATTATTGTGAATCTGCTTTCTGTCAAAGGCCTGCAGTTTTTGAAGTTATTTGTAGGGAATTGTATTTACGTTATTTGAGCTAGCGCTAATTAATGTATTTCATTACTGGATAAAATAGCGCAAATTTTGAAGCTAGGTAGATAGAAGAGTTGGGACTGGATAGTTACGTTAATACCTTTGGCAGCGTTTGCAAACAAAAGTACGGTGAGCGGATCCGTAAATTGACCATTGATGCTAAGTTCACATGCCCAAACCGCGATGGTACTTTGGGTAAAGGAGGCTGTACATATTGTAATGTGGCCTCATTTAGTCATGAGCATAAAACTGAACTGTCTATCCAAGAGCAGCTTGCGCAGGGGCGTGAGCGCTTGTCGACTAAATCTTCAAAGTACATAGCTTATTTTCAGGCTTATACAAGTACTTATGATGAGTATTTAATCCTCAAGCAAAAGTATGATGAGGCGGTTCAAGATACAGATATTGTAGGTCTCTGTGTTGGTACGCGTCCCGATTGTGTACCAGATGAAGTACTTGAGCTACTTGTTGGCTACCAAAATGATGGGGTTGATGTATGGCTTGAGCTTGGCTTGCAATCCGCAAACGACTTGACCTTGAAAAAAATTAATCGAGGTCACACATTTGCTGCCTATGAAGATACTGTGAAGCGTGCGCGTCGTTTAGGCATAAAAGTATGTACCCACTTAATTTTAGGTCTGCCAGGAGAAGAACATGCTGACTATTTGCAAACATTGCAAAAAGTACTAGCTGTTGGAGTCGACGGCCTTAAATTACACCCTTTGCATATTGTAGAGGGGAGCACTATGGCTAAAGCGTGGCGCAATGGCAAAATGCAGCTACTCGAGCTTGAAAGCTATGCTTATAGTGTTGGAGAGTTAATTCGACATACGCCTAAAGAGGTTATTTTTCATCGAGTTACGGCTTATGCGAAAAAGCCGATGTTGTTAGGACCTGACTGGTGTGCTTATCGTTGGAATGGGCTAGTCGCTATTGTTGATGATTTAGAGCAAAAAGGTGGTCAGGGTAAATACTTGGAAAATCCACTTAAGCTGTAAGGATTTATGAGCATAAAAGTGGACATAGTGTCGTAAATAGAGTCGATAATAAGTCATATCGGTTGTTTTTAAGTTGCTAAATAGTTAAATTTAGGCGAATTTTAACCTCATATGCTACTAGTTGTTGCGCCTTAGAATTTAGCGGGTATTATGTGGTAAAATCGATTTTTGTATACACGTGGCAATTTTTTGAGAGGTGCCTAAATGGCAACAGCTGAATTAGAATCAATTTTAGATCTTAATACACTTGAGCAGTATTGCAGTGCAATCGGTGCTGGCACGCTGCTTAAAAGCGTTGTCTTATTTGAACAATTAATGCCAGAGTATATTGGTAATTTGGTGAGCGCTCATGAAGCAAACGACAAAGATACCCTTTGTAGTGAAGCTCACAAGTTCAAAGGTGCTGCAGGTTCGGTAGGTTTAAAGCGCATTCAGCAGTTTGCTCAGTTATTGCAACATGGCGAAGAAGCGGCTTGGGAACAAGAGCATGCGGCCTGGTTGAATGAGATTGTTGAGTTTGGTTCGAAAGACTTGCAACAACTGAAAGAATACTTAGAGTCTAAAGCATAATCGCGACAGACTATCTAAATAGCGCAGTAAGAGTTTCTCTACTGCGCTATTTTTTTATCTATTGTTTACTCATTATACCAATTAGTATAAGAAGTTGATCTACTCAGAGCGATTTTGGCAAACTAATTCAAGGTGAATAACTGAAAGAATGGTTGCTCCCTTGTGAAGTTATTCAACGCTGAAGTAGGCAGCCAAAAGCGCTCCAGAATGGCGAGTTTTAGCGGCTCAGATCCTGCGACTCTTGATAATCAAAGAGGAAGCTTGAACCTAGTTTCACTATGCTCTTCACTCGTTGCCTTGTCTCAGTGCCGCTAAATTCTCGCTGAGCGACCAAATCTTTATACTAATTGGTATTAAACTGTTTTCTGTCTGTTTTTGACTCAGTTCACAAACTATTGTTGCTAATTCACAGTTAAGTTAGCGAATTATGATAGAGTTAGATTGAACGATTAGATAAATTCTGTCATTGGTAATCTATTTTATGAAACATCTACCTAGTCTAAAAAATCTGTTCTATTTGGTGAATTTGCATCAAGAACAGAACTTCAACCGTGCAGCAAAGATATGCCATGTGAGCCAGTCAACATTATCAAGTGGCATTCAAAATCTGGAAGAGCAGTTAGGCCATCAATTAATTGAACGTGATCATAAGTCGTTTATCTTTACTGCAATTGGTGAAGAGGTGGTAATGCGCTCGCGCAAGCTATTAACTGACGTAGACGATCTGGTTGAGTTAGTAAAACACCAAGGCGAGCCGATGACTGGTGAGATTAGGTTAGGTTGTATCCCTACTATTGCGCCATTCTTATTGAGTAATGTTGTTCAGCACTGTAAGCAGCTTTATCCCGATTTAACGCTATTTTTAAAAGAAGATACCACAGATCGTCTAATTGATGCGTTAGGTAAAGGCGAGCTAGATCTATTACTATTAGCTCTCCCAGTTGATACCAGTGGCTTTCATAGCATGAAGGTAGGTATCGATCCATTTAAGATGGTTGTGCATAAAGATCTCACAGATGAGATCCATGAGCCTATTGATTATCAAGAACTACCAGATGAAAGTATATTCTTACTGCAAGCAGAGCATTGCATTACTGGCCATGCGATTTCAGCATGTCAGTTAGGTGAAAGTGAAAAGATTAATCCATTTGCAGCAACTAGTTTGCACACTTTAGTGCAGATGGTTAATTGTAAACTCGGGACCACTTTTCTACCGCAAATGGCAATTGATGCTGGCATTTTAAATAATACTGACTTAACGACTATGGCGCCTCCGGGTGATACGCCATACCGTGATATAGGTCTTGTTTGGCGTCAAACCTCTAGTCGTATTTTGACTTTCAGAACCTTAGGACTAGAGATCCAGAAGCTATTAGATCAAGTTGATGATTTATAAGATTTAGTTCAATAGCGAAGCCGATATGAAAATATCGGCTTATTGAGGAGCTTTTGGGGTGACGCCAAACACTTCAATTGAATGTTGTTTGCCTTTTAATTTTATCGGGCCCAAGCTATTGAGTTGATATTGTGAGTCATTATTTTCTAAGCGTGATTGCAATGAACCAGAGATCAACATACGTTGTCCTAGTGGGTTACATTGATCTTGAAGTCTAGCTAAGGTGTTCAAGACATCACTAAAGAAGCTGATCTCCTGTTTTTGCACACCGACAACCGCAGCGACAACTTGGCCACAATGAGCCGCAGCTTTAAATTTTGGTACAAAGCCGTACTGCTCTTCGAAATATTGTCTTTGCCAACTGAGTTGTTGGCTAAATTCATGGTAAATATTAAAGCATCTATCTTCTTTAATACCGTCTTTTAAAGGCCAGTGAATCAGTACCGCATCTCCCATGTAGCGATAAATTTCGGCTTCGTTGTTTGTAACTGTATCAGCTAGCAAGCTAAAACTATCTTGAATTAAGCGGCTAAAACGATAATCACCTAAAGATTCTGCGTGTGTCGTTGAGGCAACCATGTCTAAGTATAAGAATAAACGTTGCTCATACCTTGGCTTGTGATATTTGCCTAAACCTATATTCAATAGTACTCGAGGCCCGACCAAGAGCGCCATTTGCTCGATAAATGCTAAACCTACACGTACCACAACAAGGTAGACAATGAGTGCTTGGAATGAAGGGCTATACAATATGTGTGCAGTCAGCATTTGACGTAGAGTCGTCATATGATTCTCAATCGCCCACATATTGAGATACTGAGTGATATACGCCAGCGTTGTAGCGCCTAGCAGTAAGAATAACCCTTTAAAAACAACCGAGAATACATAAGGTAAACGATTGATTGCACTAAAATCTGCAATCAAATTCGACATCCAGTGTAAGCTGCCGAATATAATTCCCATATAAATTGAAAGCGTCGCTAAATCAGCGGAACCAATGGCCCACTGTGGAAGTTCCGGAGTTTGCGCGTATCGGAAAAATACGAAAGCCGCCATGGCGGAAGTCCAAGCGAATATAGCAAAGGTTAATTTCTTCGCCTGTATACGTGCTTTCACTTTTAAAGGGGTATCCAAATGCTACTTGTTTTTAGGAGGCGCTAGTTTATAGAAAATCCCCCTACTTTTACCAGTAGTATTTGTGATCTAAGTCAAATGAGTGTGACATTTGGTACAAAAATAACTCAAAGTAGCTGTGAAAGTATTTTTTGGGTGAACTGGGTCTTCAAATAAAAGCCTCTAGGATTAGTTTGAGTAAGCTGTCCATCTTGACCAATGCTATCGGTGAGTACCTGACTATTGGCAGCTTTTGGTCTAAGTTGTAACACTTCACCATGGCGAGCTGTAACCTTATCAACTTGACCCATAGCGATAAACTCCATTATTTCTTCCCAATCTTGTTGCAGTTGTTGGCTTTCTTCTGCAGATGGCCTCCACAAAATTGGTGAGCCAACTTGTCGATTCGCGAGTGGAATATCTCGATCTCCTTGCACGGGGATCCACAGAACTTGTTGCAACTTATGGCAAACGACACTTTCCTGCCAAGTTAAGCCATGGATATTTGTCAGTGGCGCGACAGTTACGTAGGTTGTTTCAAGTACTTTTCCGGTGCGACTGACTGGAATGGTTTTCAGTTCAACACCTAAGTGAACAAAATCTTGTTCAGGTTTAGAACCAGCCAAAGCACCAAGTTCTAACTCAATAAGTTGCCCAACCCAGCCTTTGTGCCTTTTGAGATCTTTTGGCATTGCTATTTGATGGTGATTAGCAAGCTGACCTAAGGTTAAGCCAGCCATTGAATCTGCGCGGAGCATTAATTCACTAATGCTAGAAGGTGGGTTTATCGATTTTTTCATAGGGCGATTTTAGCTATTTAAACACAGATATCAAATGTGTACAAAAAACAAACTAACGAATAGATAGAGTTGGATAACTTATATGCTAGCAGCTAAGTTTATGAAATAAGTAAGATCTTTCCATTTTACTTTTAATTATTAATCGTTCTTTACGAGTTACTCCTTAGCTTTCCCTGTTTTTCCAACATAGTTATCCACAGTTTTACTGGATAACTTAAATAAAGCGCTGAACTACTGCAATAATTGTGATCTGTCAATGCTATTTTTGCGGCAGTAATTGCTTTTTTTTGCATAAGAATACTTGCGCTTGTGAATAACCGCCTTTCAATATAATGCAAGCAATCGCTTTTAAAATTGGTGGTTAAAAAATAGACGTTATTTATTTGTCGATACAATTGGTTATTTTTATTTTAACTTAAGTGTTTGTAATTAAAGTTTTTATGCTCTATTTTAATGCTGAGGTAAATTTAATAAACCAATCATAAAATGCTAAGTTATTCGACTTTAACTGAGTTTCCAACAGAGATATCCACAGTTTTTGTGGATATCATTGTGACTTATCATTAGCGTCTGTTGATAAGGTTGAGGTTATAAGCTGTTTTTCTTATTTTATCCAAAGCTTGCTGTGTAACAGATATTTGCCGCCAGACACGCTTTGTGAAACAATCAAACGATTAATAGTTAAAGTTCGGAGTCCATGTGATTGATAGTGACGGCTTTCGTGCAAATGTGGGCATCATTATCTGTAATCGCTTTGGGCAGGTTATGTGGGCAAGGCGTTTTGGCCAACATTCCTGGCAATTTCCTCAAGGTGGCGTTGACGATGGAGAGTCAGCAGAAGCGGCCATGTATCGAGAGTTATATGAAGAAGTAGGATTAAAGCCAGAACATGTGCAAATTCTAACATCTACCCGATCATGGTTACGCTATAGACTACCTAAGCGGTTAATCAGACAAGATAGTAAACCCGTGTGTATAGGGCAAAAACAAAAATGGTTTTTGCTACAATTGAAAAGTCCTGAGAATGCGATAGATCTCAATGCAAGTGGTCATCCTGAATTTGATGATTGGCGTTGGGTGAGTTATTGGTATCCAGTGAGACAAGTTGTTTCGTTTAAAAGAGATGTTTACCGTAAAGTAATGAAAGAGTTCGCATCAACGACTTTACCTTTGCAAGTTAAAGAGTCGAATAATAAAAGACGAGGTATGCGTAGAAACTAATTAGATGAGGTTTGCGTTAGTGCTTAAAACACTTAGAGATATCACCCAAGCAGTTGCCCAAGCGCGACTTAAGTTCGGCTTTAGCGCTGCTGGTAACGCAAACTAAACAAGCTATGGCTACAGAGTGTTGCTCTATCTATATAATAGAGGAGCAACAACTGATCCTTTCTGCTACTGACGGACTAGCACAGTCCGCAGTCAACTCAACCAGTTTACCTATCACTCAAGGCTTGGTTGGCCTTGTGGCTCAACGTGAAGAGTCAATCAACCTCGCAGATGCGCCATCTCACCCAAGATTTAAGCTGTTACCAGAAGTTGCTGAAGAAGCTTATAACGCATTTCTTGCAGTTCCTATCGTCTATCAAAAGACGGTTATCGGCGTTTTAGTCGTTCAGCAGATGCAGGCCAGACAATTTAGTGAAGGTGAAGAAGCCTTTTTAATGACCTTGGCCGCTCAGCTTGCTGTTGCCATTAAAGGGTTAACTAACAAAATACAGTCTGTGGGTGGCTTGCAGCAGCGCTACTATACAGGTAAACAGGCTTCGAAAGGGATAGCTATCGCCCAAGCATTGGTGCTAGGTGGTCAATTATCCTTTGATTTGCTAGAGCTAAAAGCTAACTCAACTAAAGAGGAAGAGTTGCGATTACAAGCTGCAATGAGCCACTGTAAAGACACTTTAATCAGCTTATCTCAGCGTTTTGATCGTGAAAAAGATGAAGAGGCCGCGTCCATCTTTAAAGCATTATTGCTATTACTGGAAGATGCGAGCCTTGGTGGCGAATACATTAAAGAGGTACGTGCAGGCTGGTGTGCTGAAACTGCGGTTTGTCGGGTATCTAAGCAGTATATTGAACGATTCGGTGCAATGGCCGATCTATATCTCAAAGAGCGTGCTAATGACATTCGTGATCTGGGTCAGCGAGTACTAAGGCAGCTTATTGAGCCTAACAAAATCTTTTTAGAGCCAGAAACCCCGGTTATTTTAATTGCTAAAGAGGCAAGCACTTCATTGCTTGCGGAATTTCCAAGGCAAAAGTTAGCAGGGATTGTAACCGAGTTTGGCGGGGTAAACTCTCATGCCGCTATTTTAGCGCGAGCAATGGGAGTGCCAGCGATAATTGGTGTTAACGGGATTTTAAGCGCCAATATTGAAAAGTCACAGATCATAATAAATGCTAATCGTGGCCAAGTTATCACTGAGCCGTCGGCTTTGGTGTTATTTGAATATCAGAGTTTGTTAGCTGCACAACAAGAGCAGCAAAGGCAATATGCCGCTGAGCTTGCGTTGCAAACTATCACTTTAGATCAGAAGCGTATTTATCTCTATATTAACAGTGGTTTATTAAGTAGCGTTGACTCAGAAACTGGCAGTGACTCTGACGGCATAGGGCTTTATCGCACTGAAATCTTATTTATGCTCAAGCAGTGTTTCCCTGGAGAGATAGAGCAACTTGAAATATACCGTAAAGTGCTAAAGGCAGCGGGCAATAAGCCTGTAGTGATGCGTACTCTTGATGTGGGTGGCGACAAGCCATTGGATTACTTTCCCATTGTTGAAGATAACCCTTTTTTAGGTTGGCGTGGTATTCGATTATCCCTAGATCATCCGGAGTTATTTCTAATTCAATTAAGAGCGATGTTACAGGCTGCTATTGATACTGATCAGCTACATATTTTATTGCCGATGGTTAGTAATCTAGAAGAGATAGATCTATCCCTTATTTACTTAGAACAAGCTTGCCAAGAGTTAACTGCTGAACTGGGGAGGCAGGTTACTATGCCTAAAGTTGGTATCATGCTTGAAGTGCCAGTGCTTTTGTACCAACTTGATGAAGTCGCTGAACGGGTTGACTTTGTCTCCGTGGGCTCAAATGATTTAACCCAATATTTACTTGCTGTGGATCGTAATAACCCAAGTGTGAGCTCACTATTTGATAGCTTGCACCCTGGAGTGCTTAGGGCGCTGAAGTTTGCTGTTGAGCGCTGTAAGGAATATAAACTGCCAATAAGTGTGTGCGGTGAGCTTGCCGGTGAGCCTATCGGAGCAATTTTGCTAGTCGCTATGGGATATGATCAATTAAGCATGAACCAAGCCAGTTTGGCACGGGTTAACTATCTACTGCGCCGAGTGTCGCAGCATGAGTTACAACAATTACTGCAACAGGTGTTGAAACTTAATTGCGCTGAAGATGTGCGCAGTGCCGTTACCGACTATTGTGAGCAAAAAGGTTTGTTAAGTGTGATTAGTTAACCAAATTTATATTTGCTTTCAATTTGCTTCAGCCCAATAAAAACAGGCTTACATGATCCGCAAGTTTTGACGTTATAAGCTTGAACATAACAAACCTTATCGCTAACCCTATTTTCTGATCCGGTACTGCTTTAAACTAAGCCGATAATAACAATAGGGGAAAGCGTGTGGAAAGCTGGTTATATATATTGTGCATCTGCTTAACGTTAGGCGCTGCTATCGGCTTTATGGCCGGGCTATTAGGCATTGGGGGTGGCCTTATAGCGGTACCTGCACTAATGCATATCTTACCTCAGGTTGGAGTAACAGCTGAAAAGCTGCCACATGTTGCTATCGCAACTTCTCTCGCTGCTATTATTTTAACTTCGTTGTCCTCTGCAAGAGCACATCATAAACGTGGCAATATTCCTTGGTCGCTTTTTAGAGCAATGATGCCGGGGTTTGTACTTGGTGCCCTATGTTCTGGATATATTTCTGAGTTGATCGAAGCTAAATTTCTCCAGCAAATTTTTGCTGTTTTTGTTATTTTAATGGCGCTGCAAATGGCCTTTCCATTTAAAGCTGAGTCAAGCCGAGATCTGCCATCACCGATTAGCTTATTTATTGCCGCAACACTGATCGCCATAATTGCAGCTCTGATGGGGATTGGCGGCGGTGTATTATTAGTACCATTTTTGACTTGGTGTGGCTTACAAATGCGTTACGCTGTTGGTTTTTCTGCTGCAACAGGTCTATTGATCGCGCTATTTGGTAGCATTGGTTATACCCTTGCAGGTTGGGGTACTGCTGGATTACCTGAGTGGACCTTGGGCTACATCTATTTACCTGCATTAATTGGCATTGTCACAACTTCTATGTTAATGGCACCTGTTGGGGCAAGGGCGGCAACAACATTACCCACAACTAAATTAAAAAAAGCCTTCGCTATATTTCTAACATTGGTGGGCTTGAAGCTGGTGTTTTACTAATCTTAAGCTGGTTTGATACTGGCAAAGTAGATCATTTTTTATTGGGCATTGCTCAACGACTTTTTTATAGGTAGATAATCATGAAACAATATTTAGATCTTTGTCAGCGAATAATTGATGAGGGCACATGGGTTGAAAATAGCCGCACAGGTAAACGTTGCCTAACCGTCATTAATGCTGATTTGATCTATCATGTCGATAATAATGAATTCCCACTGATTACTACGCGCAAGAGTTTCTATAAAGCAGCGATAGCTGAGTTACTAGGCTACATACGTGGCTATGATAATGCAGCAGATTTTCGCAAAATCGGTTGTAATACATGGAATGCCAATGCTAATGATAACGATGCTTGGCTTAATAACCCTCACCGTAAAGGTGTTGATGATATGGGGCGTGTTTACGGTGTTCAAGGTCGTAGCTGGAGTAAGCCTGACGGTGGCACTGTAGACCAGTTACGTAAAATCATTGATGACTTGTCTCAAGGCATCGATGACCGTGGTGAAATTCTAAGCTTTTATAACCCAGGCGAGTTTCACATGGGCTGCTTAAGACCTTGTATGCACACTCATAACTTTTCACTAGTCGGTGACACTTTGCACTTAACTAGCTTCCAACGCTCTTGTGATGTTCCGCTAGGGCTTAACTTTAATCAAGTTCAAGTGTTTACTTTGCTTGCGTTGGTTGCGCAAATTACGGGCTTAAAAGCCGGAAAGGCCTTCCATAAAATTGTTAATGCTCATATTTATGAGGATCAGTTAGAGCTCATGCAAACGGTTCAACTCACTCGTAAGCCATTTTCTTCGCCGAAGCTAGTGATAAACCCGAAGATTAAATCATTAGAAGATCTTGAGACTTGGGTTACTATCGACGATTTTGAAGTGGTTGGCTATGAGCACCATGAAGCGATTAGTTATCCATTTTCTGTGTAATTCTACTAGCTAAATATTTCAGGAAGCTCGCCTAATGGCGAGTTTTCTACTTTAATAAAGTATTAACACTAGTAGCGCTGTTTTACAGTCATTCCAATAATACCTGCCAAACACCCCCTCTAAAAATTGCTCTATATCTTAGTGGTTTAAGCTTGGGTTAAGTTTTAATTCAGTCTGTAATGCTGAATTATTGAGCGAACACTCGTTATTTTCGAGTCGTCAAAATTATGTTTTAGTAATTGTTATTTTGTGTGAATAATGAACTTGTAATATAGATGACCATTTTACTTCCTAAAAAAGTGTGATCGTCAGCACTTTATTGTTATTGTGGATTTATAAAGCGTGATTATTCTATTTAGGTTTGATATTTATTCATACTGGGACTAAATTTGATACTTCGGATATTCCGAGGTTTATAGCTGAAGCAAACGATTATTTAGTTTGATTGTATTCAGCTACACTCGAAGTATTAAGATTTTATGGAGCGTATTAATGGAACGGGCAATTAGAAACTTTCTAAGCCAAGAATCAGCAGGCGGCATCTTATTGATGATCTCTGTTGTCATAGCAATGATTTTTGCAAACTCACCTTTATCAGGTGTGTACCAAGGGTTTCTGGAAACAGAAATGCAAGTCAGACTTGGTAGCTTAGATATCGACAAAACCTTAATCCATTGGATTAACGACGGACTGATGGCGATTTTCTTCATGCTTATCGGTTTAGAAGTAAAGCGTGAACTGCTTGAAGGTGCCTTATCAAGTCGTGAGCAAGCATCTTTGCCAACGTTTGCGGCTATTGGTGGTATGGTTTTCCCTGCTGCTATTTATTTAATTTTTAACTATGCAGATCCTATTACTCAAGTTGGTTGGGCGATCCCAGCTGCAACTGATATCGCATTTGCTTTAGGTATTATGGCGTTATTAGGTAGTCGCGTTCCTGTTGCATTAAAAGTGTTTTTGTTAGCGCTGGCGATTATCGATGATTTAGGCGTAGTTGTTATTATTGCTCTTTTCTACAGTACAGATCTTTCGACTATTAGTTTGATCGTAGCTGCGTTGGCAATCCTTGGTTTAATCGGATTGAACCTAAAAGGGGTAACAGCTTTAGGCCCTTATGGCGTCATCGGTATGATTTTATGGATTGCAGTACTGAAGTCAGGTGTACATGCAACCTTGGCTGGTGTGATTATCGCATTCTGTATTCCATTGCGAGCTAAAGATGGTTCATCACCGTCAGAAAGCTTGGAACACAGCCTACACCCATGGAGTACCTTTATCATTTTACCTATTTTTGCTTTTGCAAACGCAGGTGTTGATTTAAGTGGTATGAGCTTAGGTTCATTGTTGTCTCCGGTTCCTATTGGTATTGCACTTGGACTATTGCTTGGTAAGCCACTAGGTATCCTGTTATTTAGCTTTATTGCTGTGAAATTAAAGCTTGCTGTTTTACCTGAAGGAATGGGCTGGAGACACATTACACCCGTAGCAGTTATGTGTGGTATTGGTTTCACTATGTCTATGTTTATTTCGTCTTTAGCCTTTGTTGGTGAAGGGCAAATGTATGGCGACTATGCAAGATTAGGGATTTTATTAGGATCACTAGCATCGGCACTCATTGGTTATTTCTGGTTGTCTAAGGTGCTACCTGAAAAAGGAGAGAAAGCATGAGAGTAAAATTATTCGCATTAGTTGTTGCTTTGGGCTTTACTTCAGCCGCATCGGCAACACAAATTGAGCTGTGTAATAAGAACATCAACAGTATCGAATGCCAAAATTATCTTGAAGGCGTTGTTGATGGAGCATTAATGTATAAGGGCGCCGCAGTTGGTCAGCGACTAGAAAGTGACGGTTATGAGTCGCGTGCATTAAAGTATCGTGGTGGTAAGCGTTTTCAAGAAGCGAATAGAACATTTTGTGAAGATAACTTACCCAACAGAGATGCATTGGTTGCAGGGTTAGCTGAGGCGTTCTCGGCTAACGAGATTAACACAACTGATGACTTAACGACGGCAATGTCTGGTTTACTGGATTGCCAGCGTCTTAAATAGCATCTAAATCATTTATTGAGGCAACTATTTTAGTTGCCTCTTTTATTTATACAGTAGTGTTTGTCATGGCTAATTTAAACTATAACCACCTCTATTACTTTTGGATGATTCAGAAAAAAGGTACGGTTGCTAAAGCTGCAGAAGCCTTATGTTTGACTCCACAAACAGTCACAGGGCAGATCCGTGTACTTGAATCAACGTTAAAAGGCAGCTTGTTTAAACGGGTTGGTAGGTCATTAGAGCCAACAGAACTCGGCGAACTAGTATTTCGCTATGCAGACAAAATGTTTAGCTTAAGCTATGAAATGCTTGATTTGTTGAACTATCAAAAAGATGAAAACATCCTATTTGAAGTTGGTATCGCTGCTGCACTTTCTAAAGCATTAACCAGTCGCGTATTGTTAACGGTAGTGCCAAGCGATGGTTCAATGCATCTTGCTTGCTATGAGTCGACCCACGAAGACTTAATGACTCGATTGCGTGAGCACAAACTGGATATGATTTTATCTGATTGTGCTGGTGAGAGTCTGAAATACCCAGAGATTTTATCGAAGCAGCTAGGGGAATCTGGTATCGCCTTCTTTTCGGCCGAAACATACTCTAAACCATTTCCTGCATGCTTAGAGCAAGGTAAGTTACTGATCCCCGGAAGGCGCAGTTCTCTAGGGCAACAATTGGCTCGCTGGTTTGATGAGAAAGCACTAAACGTCAGTATTTTAGGAGAGTTCGATGATGCCGCGATGATGAAATCTTTTGGTTTCTTCAAACAGGGTATTTTTGTTGCTCCTTCTATTTATAAGCAAGATATTCTATCTCATGGTATGACTTTGTTAGGGGAAACCTCAGAAGTAAAAGAGGTATACCATGTGATGTTTGCTGAAAGAATGATCCAGCATCCAGCGGTAAAACGATTGCTAGAAACTGATTTTACTGAATTATTTGCTGGAAAAGATCTAACTGTGCAGCAGCTTGAGCTGAGAGATGTAGGTAAGTAATACATACAGGTTTCATGTACTGTTGGGTTTATGTATGTCGACATAAAGACCGAGCTGCTGATAAACTAGTGCGGCTATAATAATTTATAATATCTGGAGCGTTTACAGTGCCTGAATCAAGTCAAGAGCCGATGAAGTTACCTAGAGTAAAGTGGGCGTGTCGCAGAGGGATGCTTGAGCTAGATGTGTTATTTCAACCATTTGTTGAGGAGCACTATGAGTCTATGTCACTGCAAGATAAGCTGATATTTACGCGTTTGCTTGAGTGTGAAGATCCTGAACTATTTGCTTGGTTTATGGGGCATGAAGTCTGTCAAGATCCTGATTTCGCTGAGATGATTATTCGCGTACGTGGACGTCCAGCAGCATAGTTTTAATCTAGTCTCTTCTAATGGTCAGCGGTTATCGCTGGCCATCATGTGTGCCGTTTGTTTAAGCTCTTTCCTTATTTGGCCATATATTGAAAATACTTTTTACTTATTAGTTAAGTACTTAATTGCCTGCGTGTGTATTGCTTTTTTTATTAAGCAATTTATAGCGTTACGTTATTGGCACTGTAGCTTTATAGTAAGGAGTGATGGTAGTGGAAAGCTTGAACAAGCTGGAAATTTTATTGTCATCAATAAGCCATTTATCACCCCATTTGCCTTAATGTTTGATATTCAATTACAGCATGAGACAAAGCGAGTTGTGGTGTGGGCTGATATGTTAGACGACATAAACTACCGTCATTTATGTCGTCTTTTGCAGTTAGCCGCACAAGCGCGCGGCATTAAGTAATGTGTTTAGTCTGGCTGCAAAATTGTTGGTTTAGGCGACTCATCTTTGTGTGGATGATCGATGTTATAGTGTAAGCCCCGGCTTTCTTTACGTTCCATTGCGCAGCGTATAATCAGTTCTGCCACTTGCACCAGATTACGGAGCTCAAGTAAGTTATTACTTACTCTAAAGTTACTGTAATACTCTTGGATCTCTTGTTGCAGCATAGCACAGCGTCTCAGCGCTCGTTCTAAGCGTTTGTCTGAACGCACAATACCGACATAGTCCCACATAAATAAGCGTAGCTCATGCCAGTTGTGGGCAATAACAACCTCTTCATCAGAGTTAGATACTTGGCTCTCATCCCAAGCAGGTATTGAGCCAGGCATAGGGATCTTATTGAGCTGGCTTTCAATATCTTCAGCAGCAGCGCGAGCAAATACCAAACATTCTAATAGTGAGTTACTTGCTAATCGGTTTGCACCATGTAAACCGGTATAAGCGACTTCACCTATGGCGTACAGTCCATTGAGATCGGTTTGTCCATGAAGATCTGTCATGACGCCACCGCAGGTATAGTGAGCAGCAGGTACAACAGGGATAGGATCTTTGGTGATATCAATCCCTAACTCTAAACAGCGCTTATAGATAGTTGGGAAATGCTTAATAATAAAATCGGCAGGTTTGTGAGTAATGTCTAGGTAAACACAATCAGAGCCTAAACGTTTCATTTCATAATCGATTGCACGAGCAACAATATCACGTGGGGCAAGCTCTGCACGTTCATCAAACTCGGGCATAAAACGCGTGCCGTCAGGTCGACGTAAATAAGCACCTTCGCCTCTTAATGCCTCAGTCAGTAAAAAGTTACGTGCATCTGCGTGATATAAACAGGTTGGATGGAACTGGTTAAATTCCATGTTTGCAACGCGACAGCCTGAACGCCAAGCCATTGCTATACCATCACCCGATGCGATATCTGGGTTAGAAGTATATTGATAGACCTTTGAACTACCACCTGTTGCTAACGCAACAAAGCGCGCTCTAACTGTTTCAACATGCTCGGCGTCACGATTCCAAATATAAGCACCTTGAACACGGTTACCCGGTCGGTTTAATTTTCTAGTAGTAATTAAATCAATCGCATTATATCGTTCAAGTACGGTAATATTTGGATGATTTCGCGCCTGATCTTGCAACGTTACTTGTACTTCTTTACCGGTTGCGTCAGCAGCATGAAGAATACGGCGATGGCTATGGCCGCCTTCACGGGTTAAGTGGTAAGGTGCTTCAGCAGTGCTGCCAGGAGGAGTTTCTTCTTTATCAAAAGCAACACCACAGGTTATAAGCCACTGCATAGCTGCTTTGGCATTTTCGGCTGTAAATTTGACTACAGGTTCGTCGCATAGGCCGGCGCCAGCCACTAAAGTGTCAGCAACATGGGACTCGATTGTATCTTCTTCATCGAAGACTGAGGCAATTCCACCTTGAGCATAGTAAGTAGAGCCTTCGCTTAGAGGGCCTTTTGAAAGCAGAATAACTTTTGATTTTTCAGCAAGATGCAAAGCTAAAGTGAGACCGGCAGCACCGCTACCGATAACCAAAACATCAGATTGGTGTTCAACTACTTGTTTCATCAGGTATCATAGAGTTATCAGGAAGTCCGACTATGGTAAACCATGACGCCGCTTATGGATACTTTCATCGGTCGCATATAAAAAAATCAAAGCCTGAGTAAAAAGAATTTACGATCTTTGCAAATTTTTTAGAACTTTTTTGAAACTCGCTAGTCTACATAAGTGAATATGATTCGAGCGGCTGAGAAATCAGTATTAGATTTAGGAGTAGTCGGCTCGGATGAGTGGACAAATAAGTGATCAACAGTTAGTTGAGCGCGTACAGCGTGGAGACAAAAACGCTTTTAACCTTTTGGTACAAAAATACCAAAACAAGGTCGCTAACCTGATATCGCGCTATGTGCGAAATCAAGCAGACGTTGCTGATGTTGCTCAGGAAGCTTTTATTAAAGCATACCGAGCATTACCAAACTTCAGAGGTGAAAGTGCGTTTTATACTTGGTTGTACCGAATAGCAGTCAATACTGCAAAAAACCATCTGGTAGCTCAGGGGCGTCGTGCTCCTGCAAATGATGTCGATGCTGAAGAAGCTGAATATTATGACGGTAGTGACGCTTTAAAGGAGTTTGCCTCCCCTGAGCGGTTGGTACTGTCCGATGAGATTCAAAAGGTTGTTTTTGACACCTTAGACACATTACCAGAAGAATTGAAGATGGCTATTTCGCTTCGCGAACTTGATGGTATGAGTTACGAAGAGATTGCCAATGTCATGGATTGCCCCGTCGGCACGGTAAGATCACGTATTTTCCGGGCACGAGAAGCAATCGATAAGAAGCTTAAGCCGTTGCTAGAACGCTAGCATCTTAATTAAAGATAGGTGAAAAATGGATAAGTTAGGTCAGGAATGGGTATCTGCTGCCGTTGATGGTGAAGTTGACGAGCACACGTTAGCTGAATTAGCAGCTGACGCAGATTCACATGAGCAGTGGCGTGATTATCATTTAATTGGTGATGCCATGCGCGGTGAGTTACCAAAGACAATGTCTTTGGATCTAAGTGCTAGCATTATGGCGGCTATCGAACAAGAGCCTGCAATGCTCCCACCTCAACCAGTAGTTGAAGTGGTTGAAGATATTAATGAGCCTGTTGTTAAGAAAACCAGCAACGTTATTCCGCTGTTTAAGCAGTTTGGTCAGTATGCCATTGCCGCGTCGGTAGCGCTTGTTGCTGTAATTGGTGTGCAAAACTACAACCAAGAAACCTTAGTTGAAAGTTCGCCTTTACCAGTGCTTAATACGCGACCATTAATTGGTAGTGCTTCACCTGTTAGTCTTCAAACTGGCGCGGTACAGCAAAACCAAAGCTATACAAATGATCAAGTAGCAGACCAACGTCGTCGTATTAATGCATATATTCAAGATCATATGTTGCAACAAAGATTGAATAATGGAGTGAATATCGACGACAATAGCGAGGTCGATACTACACCTGTTGCTCAATAATGAGGAGTTAGCTTGCGTCTAATCCTATTGGCTATCTTAGCCATGAGTTTTCCCGCGATAGCGCGGGAAGACATGCCCGCCAAAGCTTGGCTAGAAAATATGAGCCAAGCCCTGCGAGAACAAGAATTTAAAATATCCCTTATCCAACTTCAAGCTGATCATATTCGGCCGTTGGTCTATATCCACGGTAAAGTGAACGACGAAGAAGTCGCTTTTTTAGAGCACCTTAATGGTCCGCCTAAAAATGCAGTAAGAGTAGGAAATACAGTTACCTTTATTGAACATGATCAACCTGCTTATAGTGTTCACTCAAGCAGAATCCAAGGGGTTATCCCTGCAGCACTTGCTGATGATGTGTCAAAGCTAGAGCAAGGCTACCAATTTGTGCTTGGCGGTCGTAGCCGTATTGCGGGGCGTCCTGGGCAGTTAGTACGTATTATTCCGACGGATACCAATCGTTACGGCTATCAAGTTTGGTTGGATATGGATACCTACTTACCGCTTCGTTTTGACATGATAAGTGTTGATAAACAACTGCTTGAGCAACTTTTAGTTGTGGAGCTCATCGTACTTGATGAAGTGCCAGCGATTCTAAAAGAAGCTTACAAACAAGAGTGGCCCGCTGTAATGTCACAATCAGACAGAGACAGTGGTGAAGACTGGCAATTTAGCTGGCTACCTGCAGGTTTTAAGGTGCTGATTAAAGATCAACATCGGCTTATTGGTAGCAAAGAAGCTGTCGAATACATTGCCATAAGCGATGGCTTAGCTAATATTTCAGTTTATGTTGCTAAAGCCGGTGAGGCTCCATTGCCAGAAGAGCTTGTCACCCGTAACGGCTTATCGCTTGCTACGGAGCGTGTTGGTAATGCCGAAGTCGTTGCTGTAGGTAAGGTACCTGCAGAGACACTAAGTCGCATTGCTAAAAGCATCATGTTGCAATAAGTAAGGTTTAATCATGATGGAAGAAATTGCTAGAGTTGTTGCAAATGGCAACTCTGGCTGGGTTGTTGTTGAAGTTGAAATGAAAAGTGCCTGTAACCACTGTGACACTAGTGAGTCTTGTGGCACGTCTGCAGTTTCAAAAGCGTTTTCTCCCAAAGTGCAGCGTTTTTCAATTCAGAGTGATCAACAGTTCGTAAAGGGTGAGCGGTTAAAGTTAGGTTTGCCTGAAAGTGTAATTTTAAAAGCGGCCACTTTGGTTTATATCTTGCCATTGTTGGGTTTTTTTATTGGCGCTTTACTGGGCAATTTGAGCGCAAACCTAGCTGATGTTAACTCAGACCTTTGCGCTATTTCCGGTGGCATACTCGGCGGTTTTCTATTTTGGAAACTGGGTAAAAAAGCCGCCAAAAAATTAGAGGAACAAGCCCAGCCGATTATTATTAAATCTCTCGGTAAGCCAATAGAAATCGCCCATTAGTTAAAACCATCGTCCTTTGCAGATTAATTCCATGCTTTGACATTATAAAAATTGGTATTAAAGCTGCAATCAGGTACAATTCTGCACTTTAAAATTTTTATCAACTTCGAGTTAAGTCATCCCAGCATAATGAAGCATATTAGAAACTTTTCGATTATTGCCCATATTGACCACGGCAAATCAACACTATCAGATCGCCTTATTCAAGAATGCGGTGGCTTAACCGATCGTGAAATGGCTGCACAAGTTCTTGATTCAATGGATATTGAACGCGAACGTGGTATTACGATTAAAGCACAAAGCGTTACATTGGACTATAAAGCCGATGATGGTGAAACTTACCAGTTAAACTTTATTGATACTCCTGGCCATGTTGACTTCTCTTATGAAGTATCGCGTTCACTAGCAGCATGTGAAGGTGCGCTTTTAGTTGTTGATGCTGGCCAAGGCGTGGAAGCACAAACATTAGCAAACTGTTACACAGCGCTTGAAATGGACATGGACGTAGTGCCGGTTCTAAACAAGATCGACCTACCTCAAGCCGATCCTGACCGTGTAGCAGAAGAGATTGAAGATATCGTTGGCATCGAAGCGACAGACGCAGTTCGTTGTTCAGCAAAAACAGGTGTTGGCATTAAAGATGTGCTAGAAGTGATTGTGGATCAAATTCCACCACCAGAGGGTGATCCTGAAGCACCTTTACAAGCACTAATTATCGACTCTTGGTTCGACAGCTACTTGGGCGTTGTGTCTTTGGTACGTATTAAAAATGGCGTACTGAAAAAAGGCGACAAGTTTAAAGTCATGTCTACCGGACAGACACATAACGCAGATCGCGTTGGTATCTTTACGCCAAAACAAACAGATAGAGCTGAGCTAAAGACAGGTGAAGTAGGTTTTGTTATTGCGGGTATCAAAGAGATCCACGGCGCGCCAGTTGGTGATACGTTAACTCACGCAAAGCATGGTGCTCCAGAGCCATTACCTGGCTTTAAGCGTGTTAAGCCGCAGGTTTACGCGGGCGTATTCCCAATTTCTACTGATGATTATGAAAGCTTCCGTGAAGCACTGAATAAACTAAGCTTAAACGATGCTTCGTTATTCTTTGAACCTGAAACATCTTCAGCACTTGGTTTTGGTTTCCGTATCGGTTTCTTGGGCTTACTCCACATGGAGATCATCCAAGAGCGTTTAGAGCGTGAATATAACCTTGAGCTTATTACTACCGCACCAACGGTAGTATATGAAATCGTTAAAACTAATGGCGATGTTATCTATGTAGATAATCCATCGGATTTGCCAGCAGTTAATAATATTGCAGAGATGCGTGAGCCTATCGTTGAAACGAATATTCTAGTACCAAAAGAATATCTAGGTAACGTTATAACACTGTGTATTGAGAAGCGTGGTGTGCAGACGAACTTGGTTTACCACGGTAACCAAGTGGCACTAACTTACGAATTGCCTATGGCTGAAGTTGTCATGGACTTCTTTGACCGTCTGAAGTCAACTAGTCGTGGTTATGCTTCGCTTGAATATAACTTTGTTCGTTTTGAACCTGCAGATATGGTGCGTTTGGATATCTTAATTAACGGTGACAGAGTTGACGCGTTAGCTATGATTATTCATAAAGGTTTGATCCGTACTAAAGGTCTAGCACTGGTGAATAAGATGAAAGAACTTATTCCGCGCCAGATGTTTGATATTGCAGTACAGGCAGCCGTTGGTAGCCAGATTATTGCTCGTTCATCGATTAAAGCTATGCGTAAAGACGTAACTGCTAAGTGTTATGGTGGTGACGTTTCTCGTAAGAAGAAACTGTTGAACAAGCAAAAAGAAGGTAAGAAGCGCATGAAGCAAGTGGGTAACGTTGAAGTACCACAAGAAGCCTTCTTAGCAGTGCTAAAGCTTAATGATTAAGCAAGTCGATTAAGAATTGTTAATAAATCGCCAGACAGAGCGCCGCAATTTGCGGCGCTTTCATTACTGGCGTATAACCATTAAAGACAATGGCATTTTCGCCATATACAGATAATGTTTGGCAGGAGTTAATTAATAATGGCAGCCTATTTTTCTCTTATTTTGGTGTTAGTTACCCTAGGTAGTGGCTTGATTTGGGCAGCTGACGCGATATTTTTTGCGCCTAAGCGCCGTGAGAAGTTGGCAATGGCTCAAGCAGCTGATGCAAGTTTGAGTGAAGAGCATATTGAAAAAATCATGCGTGAGTCTGCAATTGTTGAAACATCGAAGTCAATCTTCCCTGTTATTGCATTTGTCCTTATTTTACGCTCTTTTATTTATGAACCATTCCAAATTCCGTCAGGCTCAATGAAGCCGACTTTATTGGTTGGTGACTTTATCTTAGTTGAGAAATTTAGCTACGGTATTAAAGATCCTGTTTGGCGTTCAACTTTGCTTGAAACGGGCAAACCTGAACGTGGTGATGTGGCTGTATTTAAATATCCAATGAACCCAAAGATCGATTACATCAAGCGTATTATCGGTTTACCGGGTGATCGCATTGTTTACCGTAATAAAGACTTATATATCCAACCAGCTTGCGCTGAAGGCCAAAGCCCATGCCCAGAGCTTAAGAAAGTGGATAGAGCACTAGTTAATCGCGGTGAATTCTCACAAAGTGGCATGCCTTTAATTCGTTATAAAGAACAGCTAGGTGATATTAGCCACGATATCTTGGTTAATCCTGCTATTCCTGATCGTATTAACTATTTCTTCCGTCAAGATAACGTACCGTTAACCGAGTTTGTTGTGCCTGAAGGGCAATACTTTGCGATGGGTGATAACCGTGACAACAGTACAGATAGTCGTTTTTGGGGCTTTGTACCGGAACAGAACTTAGTGGGTAAGGCAGTGGCTATTTGGATTAGTTTTGAATTCGACAGAAAGCCATCTGACTTTTTACCGACTTGGATCCCAACAGGGGTTCGTTTTAACCGTGTAGGCGGAATTGTGTAATATGGAACCAATTAAAAACATTCCACGTTTGTGTCGTACCTTAGGCTATGAATTCAGCGAAAAAGGGTTTTTAGACCAAGCGTTAACCCATCGCAGTGCTTCTAACAAGCACAATGAAAGATTGGAGTTTTTAGGCGACTCTATTCTTTCTATCGTGATTTCTGATGCGCTATATCATCAGTTTCCAGCGGCGACAGAGGGTGATTTGAGCCGCATGAGAGCAACCTTAGTGTGTGGCAAAATGCTAGCTGAAATTGCGCTGGAGTTTAAGTTAGGTGATTACCTCAAGCTTGGCCCAGGTGAACTGAAAAGCGGTGGATTTAGACGTGAGTCTATTTTAGCTGATGCGGTTGAGGCAATTATCGGTGCGATATATTTGGACTCAGATATTGAAACATGCCGCACGCTAGTACTGAAATGGTATGAGTCACGTCTAAAAGTGATTGAACCTATTAATCAGAAAGACCCTAAAACGCTACTGCAAGAATATTTGCAGAAGTTTAGAAAACCGCTGCCAGTCTATAAAGTGGTCCATACTGAAGGTGATGCCCATGAGCAAACTTTCACCGTTGAATGTATTGTAGAAGACTTGAGCCAAGCTGTTATCGGAGTAGCCAGTTCTCGCAGAAAAGCCGAACAAAGCGCTGCTGCTCAAGTGTTGGAGTTAATTAAGAAATGAGTGACAACAAAGATTTACCTGAGAGCCACGAGCCAAGTCTAGACGAGCTTTTGGCAAAGATGAACAACCCATCGTCAGCTGTTAATTATGCTGTGACTTATTGTGGCATGGTGGCAATTGTTGGTCGTCCTAACGTAGGTAAGTCTACGCTACTGAATAAGCTATTAGGGCAAAAAATCAGTATTACTTCGAAAAAACCGCAAACCACTCGTCATCGTATCATGGGGATCCATACCGATGGTCCGCGTCAGGTCGTATTTATCGATACTCCTGGTTTGCATATCGAAGAGAAGCGCGCCATTAACCGTCTGATGAACCGAGCGGCAGCGAGTTCGCTAGCAGAAGTCAGTCTGGTGGTATTTGTTGTAGATAGTATGAACTGGACATCAGATGATGAGATGGTACTGCGTAAGCTACAAAGTCGTGATGATGGCCGTAAGACGATTTTAGCGATTAATAAAGTCGATAACATCAAAGATAAAGAAGCGCTTTTCCCGCATCTTGAAGAGTTATCGAAGAAGTTTCCGTTTGATGAAATTCTACCGATTTCTGCCACTCAAGGTACTAACGTACAGCGTATTTTAGATATGGCCGTTGAGTCAGTTCCTGAGTCGCCACATTATTTCCCTGAAGACTATGTGACTGATCGTTCTCAAAAGTTTATGGCGTCAGAAATCGTACGTGAAAAGCTGATGCGCTTTTTAGGTGACGAACTGCCATACGATTGTACGGTTGAGATCGAACAGTTTAAGATGATGGAAAACGGTGTATACCAGATCAACGCCCTAGTACTTGTTGAGCGTGAAACTCAGAAGCGTATGGTGATTGGTAACAAAGGCGAACGCATCAAGAAGATCAGCTCTGCAGCACGGGTTGATATGGAAGTTTTGTTTGATAACAAAGTTTTCTTAGAGATGTGGGTTAAAGTTAAGTCAGGCTGGGCTGATGATGAGCGAGCACTACGTAGTTTAGGTTACGGTGACGAATAAACTCGTGATTACTTAGCTTTGAAATATGCCTCTTTTTAGCGATAAGAAGGGGCATTTTTATGTGAATTGGAATGATAAATATGGAGCGTGGATACGTTCTTCATAGTCGGCATTTTCGTGATAGTAGCGTAATAGTTAACTTGTTAGTTGATGGCAAGGGACGGGTTGACGCTGTAGCACGTTTAGGGAGTGCAAAGAACTCTATTCGTAGCATTATCCAGCCTTTTCAGCCGATTATATTTCAGCTTCATGGCAAAACTGATCTCAAAAACATTAAGCAAGTCGAGGCGGCAAGTCCTGCTGTACCGCTTACGGGTGATTGTTTGTATTCAGGTCTTTACCTCAATGAGTTATTGATCCGCTGTTTGAGTGTGCAACATAGCGCTGAGAATCTATTTTTTGATTATCACCGTACTTTAATCGCGATGGCGACAGAGTTTAATCAAAGTCAGCTTAGATATTTTGAACATGCGTTGCTAAAAGAGTTAGGCACTATGCCGTCGCTGGACTTTGATCCAAGTGACGCGCCGATTACAGCTAGTGGTTTTTATCGGTTAGAAGCGGAACTTGGATTTACGCCTGTTATTGCTACCCCCTATAACCAGCATCGCTTTTTTACCGGTGAAATGCTTGTTGCGCTAAATGAGCGTAAGCTTACCAGTCAGCATTTTGTTGAAGCAAAGAAACTAATGCGACAATTATTAGCCCCGATTTTGGGGGATAAACCTTTATATTCTAGAACCTTGTTTGCTAAAAAGTCGCAATTATAAGCGCAATTAAACTGCATTAATTTCGCTATAGTTGACTGGCTAAACGCTAGCCCTATCAGTACAATGACGTTTTTATTTCAGCTTATTTTTTAAGGAACAAACATGAGCCGGATCTTATTGGGCGTTAACATCGATCATATTGCGACACTACGTCAGGCACGCGGTACAAATTATCCAGATCCAGTTCATGCCGCTGCTGTTGCTGAGCATGCCGGTGCGGAGGGGATTACGATTCACCTACGTGAAGACCGTCGTCATATCATAGATCGTGATGTATATACCTTGGCAAAAACCTTAAAAACACGCATGAACTTTGAGATGGCAGTGACAGAAGAAATGCTGGATATTGCCTGTGAAATTAAGCCTGCTTATGTGTGCCTAGTGCCAGAAAAGCGTGAAGAGTTAACCACTGAAGGTGGCTTAGATGTTGCTGGTCAACAAGATAAGATTGCTGCCGCAGTAGCACGTTTAACCAAAGAAGGTATTAAGGTCTCTTTGTTTATTGATGCTGATAGCAGCCAAATTGACGCAGCGGTTGCCGTTGGGGCGCCTGTCATTGAAATCCATACCGGTTGTTATGCTGATGCCGAAACTGATAGTGAGCAAGCTGCAGAGCTTAAACGCATCACTGAAATGGCAACTTATGCTCATGGTAAGGGCTTGGTCGTCAATGCGGGTCATGGTTTGCATTATCATAACGTTAAAGCTATTGCTGCGATCCCTGAGTTATATGAGCTAAACATTGGCCATGCTATTATTGCCCGCGCAGCGATTGATGGTTTAGACAAAGCTGTTCGTGATATGAAGCAATTGATGCTTGAAGGTCGTCGTGGCGACTGAGCCTTGACTTAAGGTTACTGTTAAGCCGAGATGTTATTTCTCGGCTTTTGTTTATTCGGCTTTTGTTTAGTTTGGTATAACACTGCCTTCTATAGAAAGTGTAAAGGATTAAAATGATTGTAGGTTTAGGCACAGATATTGTTGAAATAGCACGAATAGAAGAGCGTGTTCCTGCTGCTGGAGATAAGGCTCTGCAGGCTTGCCGTTTAGCTAAACGAGTATTAACTGAGACCGAATTTACACTTTTTGTGAGTAGCGCTCAGCCTGGTCGATATCTTGCTAAACGGTTTGCTGCTAAAGAGGCGGCAGCTAAAGCCTTAGGTACAGGTATTGGTCGCGGTGTGTCTTTTCAACATATTGAGATCAGTAATAATGATTTTGGCGCGCCCTTGCTACTGCTAACTGACGGTGCACTGCAAAGGCTGACACAATTAGGCGGTAGCCGAGCACACCTTTCCATTGCCGATGAACAGCATTATGCAACCGCGACGGTGATTTTAGAATCTTAACTAGCCGCTGAGTAAGCGAGTTTTTAGATGTGCAGTAGTGGAATTTAATTACTGCCATTAGCTTTGAAACTCTTCTCGCTTACAGCATATCACTTGCTCCCCATCACAAACTAACTCACCAGTGAATTCAAAGCCAAGCTGTCGGTAAAGCTTGATAGCATTACGATTATTAGGATAGACACTCAAGTAAATTTGTTGGCAATTAAAATGCTCAAATAAATAACCCAGTAGTAGTTTGGCAAATCGTTTGCCTAATCCTAACCCTTGAAAGCGTCTATCAATCAGAAAGCGGTCAAACCACACTCTAGTTTCTTGGTTTGTTGCAGCTTGTTCCGCATGGGTTGAGAGAGTCGATAGCACAAACTCATTAAACTGGCCATACATGGCAAAACCTGCCATAACTTCACCATAATAAAGGGCAACAGGAATATAGCGAGCGTCCTCTCTAGCTTCTTGCAAGCAATCGGCAATGGGCTCGATAAAGCGGGTTTGGTCGGTATTTAGCTCTAAATTGAGTAATGCTTGTAAGTTTGATTGGCTAACGTCTTGAATGCCTAATGTATGATGTGTCATGAGGTGCTACAAAGAGAGTATTAATGCTGATTTTAACACTTATTGTATTCAAAGCACTGCTGTTATTTTAAAGTCTGCTCTTATTTTAATTGGTATTAGTCGGGTACTTTAGAGCGAAGCTAAACTACCCGACTAACCAAAGTGTTTACTCGTCGTCAAATTGCGCTAGAAAGGTCTTGGACGGCATAAAGAATAGGCAGCCAGTTTTAGCTTCAACAAAGTCAAGTAGGCGATCATAGTGGCCATCTTCATCGGCATTGATCATTTGGCTTAGTGAGGTTTCAATAATTGATGGCGTAGCTGCAAAGCCAACAAACATAGTGCCGTGCTCCATCGCATTGCCATAAGGGCGATTTTGTCTGAGCATTTTTATCTCTTCGCCGTTAATTTCAACTTTGCTTTTAGCATTGTGTGCCCAGGCAGGTTTTTCGGCATCACTTAGCTCTACATTGTCCATTTTGGTGCGGCCAATAACTTGCTCTTGATATTCGGTCGTTTGCTTATCCCACTCGGCTTGTTTATCAACATAGCGTTGAACATGTAAGTAACTACCGCCTTGGTGAATTTCAGCATCATCCTCAACAAGTACAGCCTCGACTCTTTCGTCACCGACAGGATTCTCTGTACCGTCTACAAAGTCAATCATATCGCGGTTATCTAGGTACTTATAACCTTGAATATCTTCAATTAAACTGGCTAGGTTATTGAAACTATTGCGGATGTATTTAGCTGCTTGGAAGTTCAAATCGATACGTTCTGACTTGATCATTACAAAAATATCACCGGCCGTTGATGGAAAGTGACGTGTACCGTTACGCATCTCTGCAAAGACATGCAGTTGGTTTGGTCGTGGTTGCTCTGGAAATAGCTGTGGCCAAGCATTGGCTGAAAAACCGATTGAGATAGTTAAACCCGCGGTTAGATCTTTTTGGTTTATTGACTTCTCAATTCCCGAGAGGGTGCTAATCGCATCTGCGGCAAGTTCTGATAGTTGTTCGCTTGGGGTTAAAGAGAAAGTGAGGTATTCAACATGGGAACTAGGGTTGGATAGCACGCCTGGCTGGGCAAGTGAACATAGCTGTGACATTGTTTGTGTCTCCATACTAAAGTGTTGGCAGTGATGACGGAGGGATAAATTACAGTGTAGTGGAACTGTAAGCTCTATAAAAACTATACGCCTTTAGTTGCTAATGTGAAATGAACTCGAGTTAATCTACATGTTAGTGATGCTGCTTTTCACTTTATTGATTTAAGTAGCAGTTAGCAGTATGTCATTTGTGGAAAAGGCTCGCACTGTGTATTCTGCAGCCACGTTAGCAAAGTTGATGCTTTGCCTAATGCTACTTCAGCAAAATTTATTTCAATTATAAGAATAGGTCTAATGTCGCAGTTCCTCATATCAAAACGCTTAACCTCGCTAGTGTGGATCATTTTTAGTTTAGGGGCTGTAACTGGCTGCAGTGGCGGGCGTCAGGTTCCTGTTAGTCTGGATGACTTAGCGCAAGGTAGCTGTGAAGCTAAATATCAAAGCGATTGTCCTATGTTTTATCGAGGTGAATTATTTACTGGAATTGCGATTAGTGGTGAGCTTGAACATTTCTATCGTGCAACTCAGTATGAGAACGGTTTAGAAAATGGCTATAGCTTTTCTGTATTTAATAGCTTACTCCACGAAACTGCTTGGTATAAAGCCGGTAAGCTCAATGGAATAAATACCACCTATCATTTCGCTTCAACGGGCAAACCACAATGGTTGAGAGTTTACCAAGCTGGCGTTAAAACAGAGCAATCTCTGTATGATGAATCGGGCGTAATCACAAGTTATAAGCGCTTTGAAGGTGATGAAGAGGTTGAGAGTATCAGTTATGCAAAGGGGCGAGAGTGGCGTCTGTATTATTTTGTTGATGGTGAAAAGCGACAACGCAACAAAGATTACTATGCTAATGGCAAGCTTAAAAGCGATAGTGAATTTATCTATGCCGATTACAAAAAACTGAAAGAGACAAGCTATTATCGCAATGGCGGTATAAAAACTCAGTTTAGCTTTGATAGAGTAACCCAAACAGCAATGTTAGAAACCTTTGCAGCAGGTGGTCAACGTTATTCTGAGCAACATTATGCCTATAAGCCACGAAGTGCTCTTCATGGTGTGCAGTTAACCTTTTGTGTTGAAAATAAACAAGTTAAGTCTATAAAGCACTACAACATGGGAGTGGAAGAGGGGGAGTTTGCAAAATATCACTGTAATGGCCAGTTAATATCCAAGCGTACTTATATTAACGGTGTAGTGATAGATAAGCAGATTAAAACCTATGACGAGAATGGGCAGGTACTGGTTATTAAAACGCTCAATGGTAAAGGTAAAGTTTTACAGGAAAGCTATTATGATAACGAGGCTGCTAAATGGGTAACTTACTCTACCGCTGACTAGGTTGAAGTTCATACTCGTATTGTGAATATCAGTATAAGCTGCTTTATTCGTTGAGTTTACAGGCTAAAAAGCTATTTTGAATTTTTACTCTATTAAAATGCGACAAGATCTATTAGGTTAATATTTAGTTAAATTTATCGGGCCTTATAGTTTGAACAACCATAACTGCTATGGCCGTTTTTTGGATTGTAGTTCAAGGCCGATAGCCCGTTAAATTATGGACAGAGAGTTAACTAAGTGGCTTGACTGAGTGCTTACAGTTTGTGATTGGGCAGGCCACTGATAATGGAGAAGCGCTGATGAAATCCGCCGAAGAGCAGTTATCGACCTATAAAAGTGTTCACTTAAACCCTAAGAATATACGTACACATTTTGTTGGTATTCCCTTAATTATTTGGTCATTGTTTTTACTGTTGAATTTAATTCCCATCAATTTTGCGGTTGCTAACGATCCTGTTATTACTTTTAATATTGCAACAATTTTTACGCTTGGTGTGCTTATCTACTACTTCTTGTTGCACGCTAGGCTTGCAGTTGGCTTGACGCTTTTTATTATTCCTGTGCTTTATACATCTAGCCTTGTTGCGCAAATGCCAAATGCAATATGGATAGCTGTTGCCGTGTTTCTGATTGGCTGGGTGATCCAGTTCATAGGTCACCATTACGAAAAGGCAAAGCCGGCTTTTGTTGACGATTTGAATCAGTTACTGATTGGTCCATTTTTTTTAATGGCAGAGGTGTACTTTATGCTAGGGCTAGAAAAGCAGTTATTAGCGGATATCACACCACTGGCTAGGGAAAAGCGCCGTGCATTAGAGGCGGCCAAAAAGTCAGCTTAACGTGATAAAAAAAGGCGCATCAGCGCCTTTATTTATCAAGCTCAACGAGGTTAACTCGCCGCTTTGGGCGCTCGATAATGTTGTGGCATTACTCTTACTGTTTTAATCATGTTGTCAGCCACATCTATCACTTCAAGTGGGTAGCCGTATAAGCGCATCGAGGTGTTTGGCTCAGGTATATCTTCTAAGTACTCAAGTACTAAGCCATTGATCGTTTTTGGACCATCAATTGGAAAGTGCCAAGCCATCTCTTTATTGAGATCACGGATATTGATACTTGCTTCAATGAGGAAGCTGCCATCCTGTTGTGGAGTGATATCTTCACTCGGTGTTGTCACCATCGAGGTTGTGAAGTCACCGACAATCTCTTCCAAAATATCTTCAAGGGTGACTAAACCTTGAATGTCACCGTATTCGTCAACAACGAGGCCGATGCGTTCTTTATTGTGCTGGAAGTTAGCTAGCTGCACATTGAGAGGGGTCGCTTCAGGAATAAAATATAACTCCTTTACTGCCCGAAGTAATGACGATTTGCTAAATTGCCCTTTAGATTGTAGCCGCAGAGCATCACGTAGATGCACAAAGCCCACTGCATCGTCTATGGTATCTCGGTAGAGTAAAACCCGTGTATGCGGGCTTTGAATAACCTGTTTGTTGATACTTTTGAAGTCATCATTGACGTTGATGGCATAGAGATCTGAACGTGGGATCATGATGTCATCAACGGTGACCTTTTCAAGATCCATTATCGAAAGCAGCATCTCTTGGTGTCGCTGCGGAATAAGCGCTCCTGCTTCGTTTACTACAGTACGCAGTTCTTCCTGGCTGAGTGCATCGTCAGTTTTGACGGAACGGATCCCTAATAAGCGTAAGAAGCCCGAAGTGATAAAATTAACAACTTTTACGAATGGAGAGAGTGCAGTTAATAAAATACGTAAGATAAGACTCGAAGGGAAGGCAACGCGCTCTGGGTGTAGTGCTGCAACGGTTTTTGGAGTCACTTCCGCAAAAACTAGCACCACTAAAGTTAATACACCGGTCGAGATGGCGACCCCCACGTCACCAAATAAGCGGATACCGATAATCGTTGCAATAGCGGAAGCGAGAATATTAACTAGGTTATTACCGATCAAGATTAAGCCAATTAATCTGTCTGGGCGCTCTAACATTTTTATCGCTCGAGTAGCGCCTTTGTGGCCATTATTAGCTAAGTGGCGTAACCGATAACGGTTAAGAGACATCATGGCGGTTTCTGAGCCTGAGAAGTAGGCTGAGAGCAAGATCAAAATGAATAAAACGGATAGTAGTATGCCAGTGGATATATCGTCCAAACGTTGGAGCTCCGCTGTTGTTTTAAAGATAAGGCGTCAGAATATTCTATAAAAGCGCAGTTTTTCAACTGAGCAGATTGCTATTCTCTGTATCCTGAAAACTAAATCTTTTAGACAAGAACTACAGCTTGATAGCAATGAAAGGTCATTAATTACAGAAGTTTTAAAACTGTGTCAAGTTTGACCCATTAACAGCTAATGGGTCAATTGACTTATAGAGGCGTTATTGCAGGATAATTTCTTTAACGATACGTGCGCCAAAGTAGGCTAATGACAGCAGCACTCCGCCAGTTAATGTGTAGGCGACAGCTGTTCTAATGCGGCAACCAACCCAGTATTGCTGAGCAAGCATACCGATATAAACAAACCAAGCCATTATCGACAGTATTGCTTTGTGGCCTTTGCCTTCTTCAAACATATCATCTAAGAAGATGAAGCCTGTGGCGAGGGACAAACTCAGTAAAATCACCCCAACAATCACTAGATGATAAAGCTGTTTTTCAACCGTCATTAGTGGCGGCATAGCTGATGTCATGACGATTTTTTTGTTTTTAAGGCGATTTTGAATAATTGCTAACTGAATCGCGTAAAGCGCAGCAATCATTAAGGCACTATATGCCATAAGTGACAGTACTACGTGTACTAGCACATCTGGGTGGATCTCAAAGTGAATAATATATTCAGGAGGCACCAGCCAAAGTAGGGCAACAGATATTACCGAACAGGCATAGACGACAGGCAATACGACAATTACTTTTAATCTAAACAGTAAAATAGTAAAGCTGAAAGTGATGATCCAGTTAACCATAGATATCACATTGGTTAGACTGAAATTTTGTCCATCACTTGTCATAATTGTTTGTGATAGGGCTGCAGCATGCAAAACTACGCCGATGGCAGCGATGCCAGCAACAAGCTTTCTATTGGGTCCGTCAACATGAAACAGGCGACTTGCGACGAGAACCAAAGCAATACTATAAAATAACATGGCTGTAGCTGAAAAAATGACCATTGAGTATTAACCTATTGTGTTATGAACCTGATGCTTTAACAAAAGCCGACCAACTTAGCTGCATAGTAACGTGATTTTCACGCTAGTTAAATCGCAGAATGAGTTAACGTATCGCGTTGTCTCTTTTCATTAAAGTCATTTCGATTTAAAGCATTGTGCTCTCATATAATCTCTTTCGTAGAATAACATGAGCAATAGGCTTTTGGGCAGTGACCTTGATTGCAAAAATGGGTCGATTCTTTGTCCTAGAACCTATTTTCGGTAAATATTTGTTAATTAACCACGACAGTTATAAAAGTAACTTGCGTCATTCTGTAGCATAATATCTGGGCATCGCTATAATACAGCCCCATCAATGTAAATTTTAAACGGTAAAGAACTGGATAATGTTTGAGAACTTAACTGACAGATTGTCACGGACTCTGAAAAATATCAGTGGCCGTGGTCGCTTAACGGAAGAGAACGTTAAGGAAACCTTACGCGAAGTTCGCATGGCTCTTCTTGAGGCTGACGTTGCCTTGCCTGTGGTTCGTGAATTCGTAAATAGCGTCAAAGAACGCGCTGTTGGGCAAGAGGTTTCAAAGAGTCTAAGTCCAGGCCAAGCCTTTATTAAGATCGTTCAGAGCGAACTTGAAAACGCGATGGGCGAAGCAAATGAAGCGTTAGATCTATCGGCACAGCCTCCAGCAGTCATTATGATGGCGGGTTTACAAGGTGCAGGTAAAACAACCAGTGTTGCAAAGCTATCTAAGTTCTTGCGTGAACGTGAGAAAAAGTCAGTGCTTGTTGTTTCTGCAGACGTATATCGTCCAGCAGCAATTAAGCAGCTAGAAACGCTAGCTGGTGAAGTTGATGTACAATTCTTCCCGTCAGATGTTAGTCAAAAGCCGATTGATATTGCTAATGCTGCAATCGCGCATGCAAAGCTGAAATTCATTGACGTTGTTATTGTCGATACTGCAGGTCGTTTGCATGTAGACGAAGCGATGATGGATGAAATTAAAGAGCTTCACGCTGCAGTTAAGCCGGTAGAGACACTGTTTGTGGTTGATGCCATGACGGGTCAAGACGCGGCTAATACAGCTAAAGCTTTTAACGAAGCCTTGCCGCTAACCGGTGTGGTGTTAACTAAGGTTGATGGTGATGCACGTGGTGGTGCTGCGTTATCTATTCGTCACATTACCGGTAAGCCGATTAAGTTCTTAGGTGTGGGTGAAAAGACCGACGCATTAGAAGCTTTCCATCCAGACCGTGTTGCGTCACGTATTCTTGGTATGGGCGATGTGCTTTCTCTTATTGAAGAAGTTGAGCGCGGTGTCGACCAAGAAAAAGCGATGAAGCTTGCTGCCAAAGTGAAAAAAGGCGGTAGTTTCGACTTAGAAGATTTCCGTGAACAGCTGCAGCAAATGAAAAACATGGGCGGCATGATGAACATGATTGAGAAGCTGCCGGGGGTTGGTCAATTACCACCAGAAGCGTTAGCTCAAGTTCAAGACGGTAAGATGACAGGACAAATGGAAGCTATTATTAACTCCATGACTCCTGCAGAGCGTCAACGACCAGATATCATTAAAGGTTCACGCAAGCGCAGAATCGCGATGGGTAGCGGAACACAAATTCAAGATGTGAACCGTTTGCTTAAGCAGTTCACTCAAATGCAGAAAATGATGAAGAAAATGTCGTCTAAAGGCGGCATGAAAAAGATGATGCGCGGTATGAGTGGTATGTTACCACCAGGCATGAAAATGCCAGGCCGTTAATCATTTGCTACAGATTAAAGCTCAAGCGCAATGCTTGAGCTTTTTTTTACCTTTCATTAATCCTCAAACTAATGAACAGCCCTAGTCATGATATTAATCTGATTAAAGCGCAACTCTAGTTACTGCATCCGCTGAATGAAACTGATTTTATTGCTTATTTATTAAACATTTCACTTGCTGTTGCCACTGCTTAGTGTTTACACTTTATTCACAGAATAGCCAGAAATTGATATTCATAGATACTCAGTAGCCTAGATGGTTTAAGTCAAAGTTGGTAACGACTTAAGCGACTTTTCTGCTTACGAGAATACCAATCAGCTTATTTGTAAATGAACTGGACAGGTTCATTTAGTAAACCGCGACCTTTCACACTTCGGATTACGATTGATTATTTTGGGGCATGTTCATGGTTAGAACTCTTTTCCCGGTAAAACAGCTGCTAGTTACAGTGGCAATGATTGGCTTATTTGGCTGTGAAGAAAAACAAGCTGTGATTACTCCCAAATTAGTGGTAGTTGAAAAAGTGAATGCATCAACGGTGCCACTATTTGGTAATTATATTGGAGTCACTCAGGCATCGTTAGATGTTGAAGTGAGGGCGAGAGTTGACGGTTTTGTTGAAGATAAAAGCTTTATTGAAGGCAGTGCTGTAAAAGAAGGCGCGGTGTTATACCGTATTGATAATCGACCTTATCTGGCTGTGGTTAATCGTTTAAAAGCCAATGTAGAGTCGCAACAGTCTGCATTAGACAAGGCTCATCGAGACGTTGAGCGCTTAAAGCCTTTGTATGAACAAGATGCTACCAGTCAGCTCGATTTTGATAATGCACTGTCAGTGTTATCACAAGCCCGTTCTAGTTTAGCTGCGAGTAAAGCTGAGCTAGAGGAAGCAGAATTGGAGCTGAGTTATACTGAGATTAAATCTCCCATTTCAGGCTTAGTCAGTCGCTCTGAAGTTGATATTGGCGCATTGGTTGGCAGTAATGGACAATCTTTATTGACCAGAGTTAAACAGGTCGATCCAATCTACGTGACCTTTAATATGTCAGCATTGGATTACCTTAATGCACGCCGGCGTATGACTAGTTACTCAGATAAAAAAGAAGCCGAAGTTGAAGGTAAAGCTGTGGAAGGTTTTGTTAGCATAACCTTGCCCGATAACACCGAGTACCCCTATTTAGGCGATGTGCGCTTTACCGATCCTTCAGTGAATCCTGAAACAGGAACCTTTCAAGTACGTGCTGAATTACCCAATCCGAATAAAGAGTTACTTCCGGGCCAATACACCAATGTACGAATTAAGCTTAATGAGATTAGCAACGCCGTTGTGATCCCGCAAAAGGCCACTCAGGTTGAACAAGGTGGAGTCTATGTGATGGTCGTATTGCCAAATAACAAAGTTGAGCGACGTTTTATTGTGATAGAGCATCAGGGCAAGATGGGCGTCGTGGTCAAAAGTGGTTTACGAGCGGGAGAGCTAGTTATCGTTGAAGGCATGCACAGAGTTAGGCATGGTCAGTTAGCTGAGCCGCTGAGTCAACAAGAATACCAAACGCGTGAAGATAAAATAGAGAAGGAACAGGCGCTTAAGCAACAAGCGTTAGAACAAGAGCAGGAGCAATAACCATGGCACAATTTTTTGTGACTCGGCCTGTCTATGCTTGTGTTATCTCAATTGTCATTGTGCTTCTTGGTTTAATCGCCATGTTTAAGTTGCCAATTGAGCAATACCCTTATATTACGCCACCACAAGTAAAGGTGTCGGCCTCATATCCAGGTGCAACCTCCACCACAGCGGCAGAGTCGGTCGCCACCCCATTAGAGCAAGAATTAAACGGCTTGCCTAATATGATCTACATGAGTTCAAAGAGCACCAATTCTGGTAGTGCGAACGTCACGATTACCTTTGATGTTGGCACTAACCCAGATCTCGCAGCCGTTGACGTACAAAACTCAACTCAACAAGCGACAGGTAGTCTGCCGATAGATGTTCAAACAGAAGGTGTATCAGTATCTAAAGAAGCATCGGTAGAGCTACTTAAATTGGCGCTGACATCAACCGATGATCGCTTTGATGAAATCTATTTGAGTAACTACGGTACCATTAATATTGAGGCTGCGCTTAAGCGGATCCCCGGTGTAGGGCGGGTGCGTAATACTGGCGCTCGAAGTTATTCAATGCGAGTTTGGTTAAAGCCAGACATTATGGCCGGTTATGGATTAACGACTGCAGACGTGATTGATGCGGTTAAGGCACAAAACAAAGAATCACCTGCGGGGTCCATCGGTTCGCAGCCAAATTCAGAATCATTGAGCATGACACTGCCGATTACTGCAGCGGGACGCATGAGCAGCGTGCCGCAATTTAAAGAGATCATTGTGCGTGCTAATTCAGATGGTTCCATTGTTAGATTGCGTGATATTGCTCGAATAGAGTTGGGCTCTTCAGCTTATACTTTGCAATCCCAGCTAAATGGTGCCAACGCGACAATTTTACAGGTTTATCTATTGCCGGGAGCGAATGCGCTAGAAGTCACCAAAAACGTTAAAAAAGAGATGAAAAAACTGGCGGAAAAGTTCCCACAAGGAATGAACTGGGAAGTGTTCTTTGATGCCTCTATTTTTATTGAAAACTCCATCGATGAGGTAGTGAAGACCTTAGTTGAAGCACTATTTCTGGTAATACTCGTTGTTTATCTATTTTTACAGAATGTACGAGCGACATTAATTCCTGCCATTGCGGTGCCAGTGTCGTTGATAGGTACATTAGCCGCAATGTTAGCGTTTGGTTTTACTATCAATACGGTGAGCTTATTAGCGTTAGTGTTGGCGATTGGCATCGTGGTGGATGATGCCATCGTGGTGGTGGAAAACGTTGAGCGCTTGATGGATGAGAAAGGCTTAAGCTCTGTTGAAGCGACTCGGGTCGCTATGAAAGAGCTTTCCGGTGCTCTAGTTGCAACGAGTTTAGTGTTAGCTGCGGTGTTTGTTCCCGTGTCATTTTTAGCGGGAATTACCGGGATTATGTATCGAGAGTTTGCTATTGCAATTACGGTTGCAGTACTGATCTCAACATTAGTCGCATTGACCTTATCTCCCGCTTTATGTGCCTTGTTATTAAAGCCTGGAAGCAAGGCTTGTTCAGGCATATTTAAATGGATGAACGATAAAATTGATGTTTGCACTAGCAAATATGTCGCGGTTGTCGCGCTAACGACGAGGCAAGCTAAACGCAGTTATTTGCTATTTGCAATCATGGTTGCAGGTGTCTATTTGATTATGTCAAACCTACCATCTAGTTTTATGCCTGATGAAGATCAAGGACGCTTCTTTATTGATATGACACTGCCCGATGGGGCAACCGTTAACCGCTCACAGGCGGTACTGAAGAAAGCTGAAGCCAAAGTGCTAGCCCATCCAGCCGTTGAATATTCGTTTACCTTAGCTGGAGAGAATCGCCGTTCTGGTTCTAATCAGGCTAACGGGCAGTTTGAAGTCATTCTAAAACCTTGGTCCGAAAGGGCAGACTCTGGTGCAACGGTGAAGCAAGTGATGAGAGAGGTTAATGTTGCGTTGCAGCAGGTACTGGAAGCCGAGTTTAATCTGTACCTGCCATCTGCCGTGCCGGGCTTAGGCAGTGGCTCTGGTGTTGAAATGGAATTGCAGGACACCTCGGGGACTAATTTCAAAGGCTTAATGGAAACCGCTGATGAATTGGTCGAAAAGCTCAAATTGCAGCCAGAAATCGCCACTGCAGGCTTGTCATTACAAAGTGCAATTCCGCAGCTACATTTAACCGTTGATGAAGCGAAAGCGATGGCTATTGGGGTTAATGTTGCTGATATCTATAGCACAATTAAAACCTTTACCGATTCGTCGACAGTGAATGATTTCAACCTATTTGGTCGAGTATATCGTGTCAAAGTTCAGGCCGAAGAAAGTTATCGCCAATTTCCAGAACAGATAAAAGATTACTATGTACGCTCTTCTAGTGGCGCCATGGTACCTATTGGGGTGTTGGCTAAATACGACTACTCAGTAGGGCCTGCAGCAGTAACCCACTATAACTTGTTTAGTAGTGCATCAATCAATGCCACTCCTGCAACAGGTTACGCTTCTGGTGATGTTATTAGAGCGATAGAACGAGTGGCTAAACCTATGCTGCCTAATGAGTTTAGTTATGAGTGGACAGGTATTACTTATCAAGAAGTGCAATCTGCGAATCAAACCAGTATTGCGGTGGCATTGGCGATGGTGTTTGTATTCCTATTTCTTGCAGCCTTGTATGAGAGCTGGACGATCCCTATTGCCGTATTGCTCATTGCCCCAATCGCGATGTTAGGTGCGGCATTAGGTACTTGGGTGAGCGGTATGGAAAGTAATCTGTTTTTCCAAGTTGCCTTTATTGCATTGATTGGTATGGCTGCAAAGAACTCGATTTTAATTGTGGAGTTTGCAAATCAGTTACATAAGCAAGGGAAGTCGCGAATAGAAGCTGCATTAGAGGCGGCCAATATGCGTTTTAGGCCTATTTTAATGACATCAATGGCGTTTATTTTGGGAGTGTTGCCACTGGTTTTATCGGTCGGGCCGGGAGCGGTGAGTCGACAGAGTATTTCAATTCCGATTTTATGTGGAATGGTGTTTGCCACCACGATTGGTATTGTGATGGTGCCACTGTTTTTCGTCACTACAGCTGGCTGGCTTAAAGCTAAGATAAAACCCTCAATGGATATTGAACATTCTGCTGTACAGGGCAAGGCTCATGAATAAAGTGCAAATCTATCGTAGACGTTTAGCAAGCGTGATGGTTTCAATATTGCGAGTTAAAGAAGCTGTGTTCGGCCTGGCGAAAATCGTTTTGTTAGCTATTGCAGCTGCAGTGGTATCGGCTTGTAGTGTTGGGCCTGATTATCAAAGGCCTGATGTCGCGCTGCCGGAGCAGTATAATCAGGAGTTAGTTCAAGAATCTACCGACAATGCAGGCCTCATCGACTGGCAAGCTTTTTATCTTGATCCTAATGTTCGGCAACTTATCTCCCACGCACTTGAGCAAAATCTTGATCTGAAATCGGTAAAGTCGCGTCTAATTGCAGCGCGTTCACAAGTGACTGTTACTGATGCTGCGCTGTATCCAGAGTTTGGATTAGCTGCCAATGCAGAACGTTCAGTTGATAGTGGTATTACGAGTAGCGAACCAACCCTAGGTAATGAGTTTGATATTGCAGGAACTGTGTCATGGGAGCTTGATATATGGGGGGCGAATCGACGTCGCAGTGAGGCTGAATATGCTAATTTTCTATCTGCGCAGGATAGATTAAATTTGGCGGTGATAAGTCTGATTAGTGATGTGGCAAGCCGATATTATGAATGGCTTGATATTGAGCAGCGTTACCAAATATCAGTTAATACAGTTCAGTTGCGTAAAAAAGAGCGCGATTTAGCACGCTTAAGAAAACAAAATGGTGTGATTTCAGGCTTACAGGTCAAACAAGCTGAAGTTGAATATCAAAGTGCCAAAGTGACCTTGCCTGATCTTGACTTTGAGCGGCAACAGAAAGCAAATCAGCTGAAGATCTTGCTTGGTGAATATGATTACCCACTTAAGGTTGATGATGCTTTGCAGTCATTAACCTCTGCTGAGTTATTTCCCCGCACTTTTAAAGTTGGTGTGCCATCGCAAATGTTGTCACAGCGTCCAGATGTAAAGGCGGCTGAACAAGCGTTGATTGTTGCGAACGCCAATGTTGGTGTCGCCAAAAGTGCCTTTTTCCCTAATATCAATATTACCGGCAGCTATGGTACTGAAACAGATGAACTAGATAAAATTTTCGATAGCCAAGGGGTAACATGGTCCTTGCTTGGGGGGATAACAGCACCTATTTTTAATGCTGGAAGTATTTCTGCTCAATATGATATTGCGAAGGAATCGTCTAAGCAGGCGTTATTGGCTTATCGAAGCACGATACTTAACGCTTATTTTGAAGTTAATGATGCAATGAATAGCTTTCGTCGCTCTGAATTAGCGATAGAAGCACAGCAAGAGTTAGTTGAGGCTTCACGGGGATATACTCGTTTAGCAATGCTTAGATATCGTAATGGTGTGTCAAGTTCGCTTGATCTTATGGATGCACAGCGAAGCCTTTTTAATGCCGAATTGAAGTTAAGTGAAGTGAGACGGGATAAGTTACTGGCAATGATTAAATTGTATCGCTCACTTGGTGGTGGAGTGTTAACACAAAAAGAGATGATACAGATCTACGATGAATCGATAGCCATAGAAGATTAAAGGTAAGCGTAATATTTTCATCGATGGTTTCACTGTACTGAGCTCATTGCCAATTTAGTTCATCTTGGCATGGTTGCTCTCAGTCATAATAAGCTTTGCCTTATAGAAGGTGTCGATTGTAGCTGAGTATTAGGTTGCAAGTGATTGTAGTGTTCAGTAACGATTTGTGAAGGCTGCACAATTATCCATCAAGCTTATTACTCGTGAGATAAGCCAGCCAATAAACTTTTGTAGGGGGCAGCTGACTACAGCTAATGTATTAAGTGGTCAAAAAACATTGCATTCGCTGCTAAGTCAGGTAAAATCGTCCGGCTTTCTATCTGGGGCTCTCCGCGAACACGGAGTTTCAGTATTTACCTTTGCTTGATAAAAAGCAAATCATTAGAGGATACCAAACGCATGGTTACCATTCGTTTAGCTCGTGGCGGCGCAAAAAAGCGTCCATTTTATAACATCGTTGTAGCTGACAGCCGTAACGCCCGTGACGGTCGTTTCATCGAGCGCGTTGGCTTTTTTAACCCTGTAGCTCGTGGCCAAGAAGAAGCTCTACGCTTAGATCTTGACCGTGTTGAGCACTGGGTTGCTAACGGTGCTGCTACTACTGATCGTGTAGCAAAATTGATCAAAGACGCTCGTAAAGCTGCTGCTTAATAGCGTTAGGGTATAGATTGATGAGTAGTAAACAAGAACCCGTCATTCTTGGCAAAATTGGTTCAAGTTATGGCATTAAAGGTTGGTTGAAGATCACTACCTATACCGACTCTGTTGAAGGTATTTTTGACTATTCACCTTGGCTAATTAAAGAACAAGGCGAATGGCGCGAGGTTAAAGTCATCCAGTGGCGTTTCCAAGGTAAAGCAGTTGTTGCTTGTCTTGAAGGCGTAACAACACGGGATCAGGCTCAAGCACTTACAAATTGTGAGATTGCTGTTAATCCTGAACAGATGGAAGAACTACCAGAAGATGAATTCTACTGGCGAGATCTTATCGGATGTGAAGTGGTTAATACCAAAGGCTATAACATGGGTACCGTTCAGGAGATCGTGGAAACAGGATCAAATGACGTACTTTTAGTTAAAGCTAACGCGAAAGATGGCTTTGGCAAAGCGGAACGTATGATTCCCTTTGTTACTGACCAGTTCATCCAGAAGGTGGACTTGGCAGCAAAACAGATTTTAGTGGATTGGGATCCGGACTTCTAAGTCGAGGTACAACATATGTGGTTAGGGGTAGTAACCCTGTTTCCCGAGATGTTTCGTGCAGTAACCGACTATGGCGTAACGGGTCGTGCAGTTAGCAAAGGGTTGCTAGAGTTGCAAACGTGGAATCCTCGAGATTTCACCCATGATAGACATAACACTGTGGATGACCGCCCTTACGGTGGTGGCCCAGGAATGTTAATGATGGTGCAACCTCTACGTGACGCTATCCATGCAGCAAAAGCTGCAGCTGGAAAAGAAGCAAAGGTGATTTACCTTTCTCCTCAAGGTCGTAAGCTGACACAGCAAGGCGTTGAAGAGTTAGCAAAGTCATCCAGTTTGATTTTAGTGTGTGGACGATACGAAGGTATTGATGAGCGCATTATTCAAACTGAAGTGGATGAAGAGTGGTCGATTGGGGATTACGTGCTTTCGGGCGGTGAACTTCCGGCGATGACTTTGATTGATTCAGTATCAAGGTTGGTTCCTGGCGTGCTAGGAAAACAAGCCTCAGCAGAGCAGGACTCCTTCTCTGATGGATTACTGGATTGCCCCCACTATACGCGTCCTGAAAGCTTGGATGGACTGGATGTTCCAGCGGTATTGCTAAGTGGCAACCACGAACATATTAGACGCTGGCGTTTACAGCAAAGCCTAGGTAGGACTTTGTTGAGACGACCAGAATTACTTGAAAATCTAGCTCTGACTGGCGAACAAGAGCAGCTACTAGCTGAATTTGTTGACACCATCCAACAAGATGATTAGTCGAAGCGCAGTTATTACTAGTATGGAGTTTATTTAATGAATAACATCATCAAAATGCTCAACGAAGAGCAAATGAAAACCGACGTACCACAATTTGGTGCCGGTGATACTGTAGTTGTTAAAGTACGTGTTGTAGAAGGCGGTAAAGAGCGTCTACAGGCGTTTGAAGGCGTTGTAATCGCTAAGCGTAACCGCGGCGTTCACTCTGCATTCACAGTACGTAAAATCTCTAATGGTGAAGGCGTTGAGCGTGCGTTCCAAACTCACAGCCCAATCATCTCTAGCATCGAAGTTAAGCGTCGCGGCCGTGTTCGTCGTGCTAAGCTTTACTACCTACGTGAGCGTTCAGGTAAGTCTGCACGTATCCGTGAGAAGCTTGCTACTAAGTAATTTAGTACAGCTAAAAAAAGATGCAGTGTTCGCACGAGAAACCGCCTATATGGCGGTTTTTTGTTGCTTAAATTTCCTGTCTTTAATCGTTAAATTTTTTCATTAATTTAAATCAGTGCTTGATCTCGCTAGTACGAATAGGCATAGTGATCCTCAAGGTGTAATGGTGTACCGTTACAATATTACTTGTGGTTCGGTTAATAACAATCACAAGGGCAACAATTGAGACGTTATTCAGTGACATAAAGACTGGCAACGCAGTAAGCGACATAGACAGGTGATAAGCATGCAACAAGACACAATTAATAATGTTCATATTAGTTCAGAGCAGGTACTGGTTACGCCAGAAGAGCTAAAGCGAGAGCTACCTTTGTCGAAGCATGCCTATCAATATGTACTTAATGCACGCAAGACTGTTGCTGATATAGTGCATAAGCGTGATAGCCGTGTTTTGGTTATTTCAGGGCCTTGCTCTATTCATGATATCGATGCAGCCAAAGAGTATGCATTAAAACTCAAAAAGCTACATGATGAATTGGGCGATGAGTTCTTTGTACTGATGCGGGTTTATTTTGAAAAGCCGCGTACTACAGTGGGTTGGAAGGGCATGATTAACGATCCTGATATGGATGAGTCTTTCGACGTTGATAAGGGCTTAAGATTAGCGCGTGAACTGATGATCTGGCTGGCTGAACTTGAACTCCCGGTGGCAACTGAAGCGTTAGATCCTATTAGCCCACAGTATATGTCAGAGCTTATTACTTGGTCGGCGATTGGTGCGCGTACTACTGAATCGCAAACACACCGTGAAATGGCATCGGGGCTTTCAATGCCTGTGGGTTTTAAAAATGGCACCGATGGTAAGTTAGGCGTAGCGATCAACGCGCTAGAGTCGGCAGCCAGTAGTCATCGCTTTATGGGAATTAACCAAAAAGGCCAAGTGGCATTATTGCAAACGGCTGGCAACCCTGATGGCCATGTCATTTTACGTGGTGGTAAAACACCAAATTACGATGCAGCGAGTGTCGCCGAATGTGAACAGCAGTTACACGCAGCTAATTTAAGTGCGCGGTTAATTGTAGATTGTAGTCATGGCAACTCATCAAAAGATCACAATAAGCAAAAGCCTGTGTGTGAGGACGTATTCAATCAAATTGCCATTGGTAATAAATCCATCATCGGTGTTATGTTGGAGAGTCACTTAAATGCGGGTAAACAAAGTAGCGACTTGCCGCTTGATGAACTAGCCTATGGTGTTTCGGTTACAGATGCGTGTATTGACTGGCAAACCACTGAAACCTTATTACGCCAAGGTGCCAATTTATTAGCACCAGTATTACCAACAAGATTTGATATGCTCAAAGTTGCAAATGGCTGATGGAAGAAAGATTGATGAATGAGAAGACTACAGCAGAGCTAGAAAACCTTCGTGGTTTGATTGATGGCGTAGACCAGCAGCTTTTGCACTTACTGAGAAAACGTCTCGATTTAGTCGCCCAAGTTGGCGCGGTAAAACATGGTGCAGGTTTACCTATTTACGCGCCTCAACGAGAGGCCAATATGCTGGCTAAGCGTCGGGCTGAAGCTAAACAAATGAATATTGCGCCGCAACTGATAGAAGACATTTTGCGTAGATTGATGCGTGAGTCGTATCTTAATGAGAAGGATGTGGGCTTTAAGCAAGTTAAAGCCGATTTGGGGCATGTAGTGATAGTGGGCGGTGAAGGTAAGCTAGGCGGCTTATTCTCGCAAATGCTAACCTTGTCGGGCTACCAAGTTAAAACCCTTGATAAAGACGATTGGGTCAATAGCGAGAGTATTTTTGAGGGCGCAGGTTTGGTAATAGTAACAGTACCTATCAATATCACCTGTGAGTTGATCGCTGAAAAATTAACTAACTTGCCTGCAAATTGTATTTTAGCGGATCTTACCTCGATTAAAGGTGCACCAGTGGAGGCGATGCTGGCAGCACATTCAGGCCCTGTGCTTGGTTTGCATCCTATGTTTGGCCCCGATGTGGGCAGTCTTGCTAAGCAAGTCGTAGTGGTGTGTCATGGTCGAGATGCTGATGCTTATCAATGGTTGATTGAACAAATCCAGATCTGGGGTGCACGTATTGTTGAAGCCGAGCCAAGTAAGCACGATAAAGCGATGCAACTAGTACAGGCTATGCGACACTTTTCCTCATTTGTTTATGGGTTAAACCTATACAAAGAGGAGGCAGATATCGCATCTCTGTTGCAGTTCAGTTCGCCAATTTACCGCTTAGAACTGGCTATGGTGGGACGTTTATTTGCTCAAAGCCCTGAGTTATATGCTGATATTATTTTCGCTCAAGAAGAAAGCCTAGTGGCTATTGGCGACTACCTAGATAATTACTCACAAGCATTATCTATGTTGAAGTCAGGTAACCGCGATGCGTTTATTGAACAGTTTGCCGAAGTTTCACGTTGGTTTGGTGATTTTGCACCACAGTTTCAACGAGAGAGTAGGGCGATGTTGCAGTCAGTTAATGATATGAAAACCGGTTAACTGGCATCTTAAGGGCTGATTATTAGCACTGGCTTTTAGCATGAATGAGTAGATTTGAAAAAGGCGCTTAGGCGCCTTTTTTGTATTTGGCTGTTGCAATCTGGCTACTGTTGATAATGGTTATCAGTACCCTACTTAGTTTTACTCTAAGGCTATATTGCTAATTCTGCTTAGCACCTATATTTATTACCTACTGAAAATATTAGTTTTTATTTGTATTCACCTAAGCGCCTCCTGCTTTTATTAGTGAAAGCTAAAAGTGATCTCTTTCATAGTTTGAGCCTTTAATCTTAGAAAGTCCTTTTGCAAATTTTCAATAGGCGTACACTAATCTTAAAACATGTAAATAATATGCATGATTAAAATATAGGAGTTAGTGTCGTGTTTTGTATTCAATGTGAGCAAACAATTAGAACACCTGCAGGTAACGGCTGTAGTTATTCTCAAGGTATGTGTGGTAAGTCTTCAGATACTTCGGACTTACAAGATCTTCTTATCTATATTCTGCAAGGTGTGTCTTCATATGCTGCTTTAGCACGTGAAGTGGGGATTATCGATCATGAGATTGATACCTTTGTACCAAAGGCATTTTTCGCGACACTAACCAATGTTAACTTCGATGATGAGCGTATCATTGCTTATACCACTCAAGCTGAAGCTTTCCGTAATCGCTTAAAATCAGCTTATGAAGCTAAATGTAGCGAACTTAATATTCAAGCTAAGCCAATGAATGCACCAATGCAGTTGGTATTGGGCGCGACTAAACCTGAAATGTTATCGCAAGCGTTGCAAGCAGTGCCTAACCGCGGAAAAGATGAAGTTCATGAAGATATCATGGGCTTACGCCTACTTTGCTTATATGGCCTTAAAGGCGCGGCCGCTTATATGGAGCATGCGCGTGTACTAGAGCAAACAAGTGATGAAGTGGCTGGTGAATTCCATCAGATCATGGCGTTTTTAGCTGAAGACTCGGTTGATGCTGACAAATTGTTTAATACTGCAATGCAGATTGGCCAGCTTAACTACCGTGTAATGGCCATGCTCGATAAAGGTGAAACTCACGCATTTGGCCACCCAGAGCCGACTCAAGTGAATACGAAGTCTGTAAAAGGTAAGGCGATTTTGGTGTCGGGTCATGACATGAAAGACCTTGAGTTAATTCTTGAGCAAACCCAAGGTAAAGGCATTAATGTTTATACACATGGTGAAATGCTGCCAGCATTGGCATACCCAGGCCTTAAAAAGTACCCACATCTAGTGGGCAACTATGGTAGCGCATGGCAAAACCAACAAAAAGAATTTGCCACCTTCCCCGGTGCAGTCGTGATGACGTCTAACTGTATTATTGACCCAAATGTTGGCGACTACTCAGATAGGATCTTCACGCGTAGCATTGTAGGCTGGCCTGGTGTTACCCATATTATTGGTGATGATTTTAGTGAAGTGATTGCAAAAGCTAAGTCGCTTGATGGCTTTATCTATGATGAAATCCCCCATTTGATCACCATAGGTTTTGCTAGAAATGCGTTAATGGCAGCAGCGCCGACTGTAATTGAGAATGTTAAAAGTGGTGCAATTAAGCATTTCTTTTTAGTCGGTGGCTGTGATGGTGATAAACAAGAGCGTGGTTACTTCACTGATATCGCGACTCAAGCACCAGCTGACTCACTTATTCTGACGTTAGGTTGTGGTAAATACAAGTTCAACAAACTTGAGTTTGGTGACATCAATGGTATTCCTCGCTTATTGGATATTGGTCAATGTAACGACGCGTATTCAGCTATACAGCTTGCAATTGCACTTTCAGAAGCCTTTGAATGTGACATCAATGAGTTACCGTTAACCCTAGTACTGTCTTGGTTTGAACAAAAAGCGATTGTGGTGTTGTTGACCTTATTATCGCTAGGCGTGAAGAACATTATGACAGGCCCAACAGCACCAGCATTTTTGACTGCAAATCTTGCTAATGTGCTAGAAGAGAAGTTTGGCCTACGTAATACCACCACAGTTGAAGCTGATTTAAATCGCGTACTTAACGTCGCGTAGCATTAATTAATTTGGTGATAAATCTGTCAAAAATGGTCACCTGCGTGTGGCCATTTTTTAGCTTTAAAATTTACTCACTTAAGGTGGGAAGGTAGGTATAGCGTGAATATTGCAGTCAATAATCAAGTTTCACAACTTGCGCCATTTTCTGCTCAGCAGTGGCAGTCTGGTGAACATCAATTAGTATGTGTGGAAAAGTGGCATGAAACCCATGATGTCATTAGCTTCCGCTTTCAGGGAGCGCAACCAGTTAAGTTCCATTTTAAACCAGGTCAGTTTCTAACGCTGCTGCTGGATATTAACAGTGAAACCGTTGCGCGCAGTTATACGATTAGCTCTTCCCCATCTAGGCCTTATTCAATTGTACTCACTGTTAAGCGCATAGCGGGTGGCAAGGTTTCTAATTATTTAGCTGAGCATCTTCAAGTTGGCGATGTTGTAACAGCGTTAGGACCCGCGGGAGCATTTAACTTAGTCGACATTCCTGCGAATAAGTATCTGTTTCTCAGCGCTGGCTGCGGCATTACCCCAATGTACTCAATGTCACGCTGGCTTAGTGACACAGAAATGGCGCCAGATATAAGCTTTTTGCACAGCGCTAAGTCTAATAAAGATCTGATTTTTGAAACTGCCATTGCGCAAATGGCTGAGCGTAGTGCTGATTTTAAGCTCAACTACATTTTAGAAGAACTTGGTATATTCGGTAATATTGGAACAAGCGCTAAGTATACTGACAAACAAGCTGGGCGTTTAAATGCAGAAAATCTTGCGCGTCTAGTGCCCGATTTTAAAGCGCGTACAGTCTTTGTTTGTGGCCCAGAACCCTACATGAATGCGGTTAAGACCCTGCTACAATCGCTTGATTTTGATATGTCACAATTTCACCAAGAAAGCTTTGCTAGTGTTAACGCTGATAAAGCTGAGCTTGAGTCTGATAATGAGCAGCATCAAAGCGATTTAGCAGATACGAGTGGTTTTATGTTGAGCATTGGCGACAAGCGCCGCGTATTGTCTTCTGAGCAAACGCTGCTTGACGGTATAGAAGCTGAAGGTTTGCCTATTATTGCCGCTTGTCGCTCTGGTGTGTGCGGTGCATGTAAGTGCAAAGTGGTTGAGGGGAAAGTAGACTCATCTAGTCAGATGACATTAACCGCAGAAGAGATTGCGGCTGGATATGTATTGGCGTGTTCGAGCAAACTAACGTCAGATGTGACTTTAGAGCTTTAATCCTGCTGATCCGCTTAATCCTAGGATTAATTCGAAATAAATCAGGTTGTAAAGTTGCGTAACTTAGATTGAGAAAGTAAGGTTAATAACAGGCCATGAAGGATTTGCGCCTGTTTTAGCCTTTATAATTCTCAATGGAGTGGCGCATGGCATCAACATTACATTCCCAACCGTTAGCGTTAGAAGATAAGAGTCTCGCTCACCTTTTATATGGCTTAATGGCGTGCTTCCCGCTTTTTTTGATCCCGGTAGCACTCAGCCTACTCATTAACCTTTATCAGCCTCAAACCCAGTCAAGTCGTTTTATTGTTCAACATTTACGTTGGCAGCGTTGGTCTATTATTGGCTTCTTTTTAGTTTTGTCTGCAGGTTACCTAGTTAATATCCCATGGCTCAGCACAACTTTGTATTTAGCTGCTTCGCTCTGGTTTATTGGGCGTATTTTTAAAGGCTGGCTTAGTCTCATAGAAGGTAGCAACATTTAACTTACCTGCCCCAATATTACACCTAACTGAGAACTGCCTGTGACCAGCTACGAAATTCTTTGTCTACTATCTGCACTGTCTTTAGTGATCTCGTTAATCTCCTCACGACTGCATCGCTGGCAACAAACGATCACTATTACCGCATTAGCTTTAGCTTTGAGTTTAGTTATTTTGATCGCCGGTAAGCTTTTTGGGGTCGAACTCTACTCGACTTTGGTGACCGATCTCGAGCAGTTAGATTTTAAAGCCTTACTGCTGAATGGCATGTTGGGCTTTTTATTATTTGCTGGTGCGCTACAAATAAAATTGAATGTTCTCAAACAACAGCGCTGGGAGATCTTTGTACTGGCTTTTGTTGGGACCTTGCTCTCTACGCTTATTATTGGTGGATTGTTACATCTATTGTCAGGGCTATTAACACTGCAGCTTGATTTTAGTTATTGCTTGCTGTTTGGCGCACTGATTTCACCTACCGATCCAATTGCAGTGCTCGCCATAATTAAACAGCTAGGTGCACCAGAAGATATTGCTATTCAAGTTGAAGGCGAGTCGTTATTTAATGACGGCATAGGTCTAGTGATCTTTGTTGCTATTTCACAAGTGGCTTTTTCAACAGAGCCATTGACCGTGGCTGGTGTTAGTGGGCTTTTTATTCGTGAAGCCTTAGGCGGGCTGCTATACGGTGGTGTTTTAGCGGCAATCTTGCATGGTATGCTACATTTCTCTGAAGAGCGGACTCAGTATTTATTAATGACCTTGCTCGTACCAAGTGCAGGCTATGTTGGTGCAGATATGCTTGGAGTATCTGGTCCCTTAGCCATGGTGGCTTCTGGGATAATAATCGGTAATGTCAGTGTGCCTAAGCTGCTAGAGCAACATGAATGGCAGCACTTAGATAGTTTCTGGTTATTAATCGAATCATTCTTTAACTCACTACTGTTTTTGTTACTTGGATTATTGCTGCTGTTGATTCACTTTGATGCAGAGTTATGGTGGTTCATGTTGTCGGCTGTGCCAATAGTGCTTATAGGGCGAACGGTGAGTATTTACTTGCCCTATATCGGGTTTAGGCGCTTTAGGCACTATAACTCGTATGCTGAAAAAATATTAGTCTGGGGGGGACTACGAGGCGGGCTAGCGCTGGCGATGGCGATGAGTTTGCCAACTGGGGTGGTGATTATCACAGGCAGTAGCATTGACCTACGAGAGCTGTTAATGGTGATGACGTACGCAGTGGTGGTATTCTCGATACTCGTCCAAGGCACTACCATTCCAAGTTTGATCGATAAAAGTAACGCCGAGCAAGAAGCTCAGCGCCACAGTTAAGTTGTTCTTACAGTAATGGATGCAGTCTTGTTAGTGATACAAATTACTCAGAACCGTTTTAACTAACTCATCAGATTGAGCTTGAGTCGTTGATTCGATCGCGCTTAGGTTCATCATTATACCATCACCTTTTAGTTGCTTAATTGCCCTAGCAAAGGTTGGTAATTGTTCTGCATCAATGGCATAACTTGGATTAACAACGACAGGCAGATGACTCAAGGCTTTGAGTTCAACTAAAGCCGCTAGATCTAATGATGGCTTACCAGAGTTATTTAACGTCGTTACGCCAGACTCACACAAAGCGAGTTGTTGGTTGCCTTGGCTGAGTACCTCTTCCGCGGCATTGAGTAAATCATCAACACTTGCCATGGCGTTGCGTTCTAAGATGACAGGAATAAGTAGCGAACCTAGCTGTGTCAAAATCGCTTGGTTATACATTAAATTACCTGAAAGCATTACCATGTCGGCGAACTGCGTCGCTATGGTCAAGTCTGTTTCATGTTCAATGGCTAAAATGCAAACAAGATCAAATTGAGCCAGTGCATTTTTAAAGTGATTAATAGAGTTTATCAGATCACTTTGTTGGCTTAGCCCTTGAAGCACAACAGCTTGAAATCCAGACTCTTTGAGTGATTTTGCCATCTGTTCAAACTGAGTTAGTTCAATGGGGAGCTGAACTTGCGATAAGGCACCAATCTGACCTGCACCTAAGCAAAGTTGGCCTGATAGCACTTGGCTTGGTTCCGCTTTATATTGTTTACTAACGCGCTGCTGTTTTGTTTGTGCTGTTGCTGGTACGGTTGTGGCTTTTGAAGTACTAGGCTCAATCATTAATTGGCTACTGCTTAATTGAGTCGGTTTAACCGTTTCGCATGGGTAGCACCCTAATACCTTTATAAAGCGAGTGGTTTTTTCTAGCTCTTTAAGTGCCGCTTGCATTGGCTCGCTGGCAAGGTTGGCATCAATATCAAGGTAGAACATCTCTTCCCATGGGGTTCCTGGAATTGGGCGAGACTCTAATTTGCTCATATTTAGATTACGCGCCTTTAGCACTAATAGGGCTTCAACCAGTGCACCCGGCTTCTGTCCTGTCGCCATAATTAGTGTACATTTAGCAGGCAGTTGTGAGGGCACTTCAACTGCTTTTCTAGCAACTACAATAAACCGACTTTGGTTAATCTTTTGATTGGCAAGTCCAGACTCGATTGCTTCCAGCTGGTATAGCGCACCACCTTCAGCGCTGCCAATCGCCGCAACACTATTGTCATTAGCGTTACAAACTTTTTCCATTGCCTCCGCACTACTTGAACAATACTCCAATTTGAAGTGACCATGCTGACTTAAGTAGCGGCTGCATTGGCTGATTGGTTGCGGATGCGCATATACGGTTTTAATGTCGTTGATAGTGCTGCCGCTATTCGCTAATAAGCAGTGGCCGACTTCGATAGTCGTTTCGCCGACAATAGCAAGGCTGGTGTGTTGCAGTACATCGTAAACCTCGTTGATTGAGCCGGAAGAGGTATTTTCAATAGGTAAAAAACCATAGTCTGCATGGCCGGACTCTACAGCTTGAACAATTTCATCAAAACTTTGGCAACCTAAATCTTGCATTTCAACTTGGCGTCTGTCGCAATAGCGTGTTGCCGCCAAATACGAGTAGGAGCCTCGAGCGCCGAGGTAAGCGATACAGTATTGTTGTTTCTGGGTTTCTGGATTGGCGCGACCATGCAGGTAGGCCTGCTGGTTAAGTACTGAGTCTTCAATAATGCTCTGATACAAGGAGATCACATAGTGAGCATCTAGCCCTTGTTCACGGCCTTGTTTTACGAGTCTTGATAGTAGCTCTTTCTCGCGTGTGGTATCGCGAATAGGCCTGACGTCAACTTCTTTACTACGAGCAACATCTAAACTTAACTCTCTTCGTCTTGCGAGTAGCGCGAGTAGTTCATTGTCGAGACTGGTGATCTGTTCACGGGTGTGATTTAAAGGTTGTGGTTTGTTCATCTTGGCCTCTGTCTCTGCGCGCTAAGTGTTAAAATAAGTCTTAAAATCGTTGTGTTTGTCATCAGCTGTTGCTCTGTGAACACATAGTGCTCGCTATATGTATTCATGTTTATTGTTAGTCATATTACAGCTTATAAAGGGGCTATAGCTCGGCTATCAGCAATCCTTTTGACATAAAAAAGCCCCCCATGTGGGAGGCTTTGGAATTTTCACTTTCGTTTTTACACCGAAATTCCGCCTCCTAGGCTGGAGATATAAAAAAGAAAGTAAAAAACACAGTATGGATTTTGTTCATGGGATTAAAATTAAAGGTGGGCGACCTGAGTGTCAATTAAAACTTAACCTAAATGAGTTTTTTGCATTAAAAAGCGCACCCGAGGGTGCGCTTTGGTTGTAAATTTAACAATAACATCAAGCTGCGTATTCCTCCTCTAAATTGTCATCAAAGTCGTCATCAATTGCTTCATCTTCTCTTTTAAGTGCTGCGTGACGTTGACTTTCTGGTTTATGAGTCAGGCGATTTAGCTGTTTCTCCAGCTTTTGTCCCATTGCATTAATTGCTGCGTAAAGGTCGTCGTGTTTCGCCTGGGCAAATAGTTTGGCACTTGGGATGCCGACAGAAGCTTCAATTTTAAAACCTTGCTTCTCCTGTTCAAGAATAACGTGCGGATTAATTAGCTGTACATCGTGTCTGGCTAACTTATCAAGTCTGGCTTCAATGCGTTCGCGGATAGATTCAGTAACTTCAAAATGCTTGCTAGTAATCTTTATCATATGTCGAACCTTTTGTTGTTTCCTTGAATTCAGACTACCAATCTCAGGATCAAAAGTCGTGATCTAAATCACGTTTTACTTGCAATTCTATACCGTTCGCTTTTTATTTGATCACTTAGACAAATATAGACAAAAACTGAACGAATTTCCTTGAAAAGCCCAAATAATCAGGTCATATTGGATTGGATAAGTAGCTTCTACTTTACAATTTTCTATAAAAACAGCAGTGTAAATAACCCCATAGCTCTTCTTCATTTCCCGCCTTATAATGTAGCCGCAAACTAAAATTAATTACTAAGAGTGGCTAAAAATGGAACAAAATCTAGTCAAAGTTAAAGTGTGGGATATTCCAACGCGTGTTTTCCATTGGGGGATGTTGTGCTTGCTGGCAGGATTGTGGTGGACCGCTGATGCCGGGGAAATGGAATGGCATCAAATTTTAGCTTACGGCTTGATGGTGCTGATCGGTGTCAGACTGATTTGGGGATTTATTGGCAGTGACACTGCAAAGTTTAGCCATTTTGTTCATTCACCAAAAACCGTTTTAAACTACCTTGGAAAAACAAAGCGCGAAGGGATTTCAACATCGCTGGGTCATAACCCTGTTGGTGGTTATATGGTGGTGACTTTAATTACCCTTGTGTGTGTGCAATTAGGTAGCGGATTATTCGCCACCGATGAGATTTTTACTGAAGGCCCACTTTATAGCCTAGTTAGTTCTGATACAGCCAGCTGGCTGACTTGGTTGCATAAGAAGAATTTTGATTTGATATTAATCCTCGCGGCAGTGCACGTATTAGCGGTTGGAGTGCATATGATTAAAGGAGATAAAATTCTTGGCGCTATGTTTAGTGGCTATAAGAAGTTGCCAGAGTCAAAGGCTGATGCTGTCAATGCAGATGAGCTAGCTTTTGCCTCTGTAGTTAAAGCGATTGTACTCGCTATTGTGATTGGTTCTGTGGTGGTGAATTATTTCATGTTACCAGTCATTGAGATGCTGTAACTATCCGACTTGAAACAAAAAAGCCTGTTTAATCAAACAGGCTTTTTTATGCGACAAAAAGACTAATTAGTCTTTCTTGTATACGTCATGGCAACCTTTACAGCTTTTACCTGTATTGCCAAAAGCTTTTTTAAGTTCTTTTTTATCACCTTTTGCAGCTACTTGAGCTAGCACTGCTGCATTCTCTTGGAAGGTTTTCATTTTTGCATCGAAGTCTGCTTTATCGCCCCACACTTTTGCTAACGCTTCGGTATCACCTTTGTCTGAGCCAGCGATAAAACCTTCTAGAGGTAGCTTAGATAGAGCTGCTACATTCTCGGCACGCATAGCAAATACTTCTGCGTTAAATTCTTTTTTACCTTTTAACATAGCGCCCATGTCGCCAAAGTTATAAGCGATCATGCTAAATGCTGATTGGCGGTACTCGATTGCATCTTCTGCTTCTTTGAAGTTGTTAGCATACACACTTGTTGCGAAAGTCGCTGTTGCTGCTAGTGCGATAAGGCTCATCTTAGCTGATTTTTTCATAGTTATTTCTCACGTTTTTATTGTGTTATGTGATACTGATTGCGTCTATTGTATATAGTTTTATCCATTCTGCACCATTCGTTTTTCATCATAGTTACGCTTAGTTACAATTGAGTGATATTTAGCAAAAGCTAATGGTATTCAAAAGTGTATCGGCTCCGGGTTTGTTGTTACAATGATTGTAATGACGCACTAGTACGTGAATAAGTTAATAGGTGAGGAACTATGAGAGCAGAATGGGATTCAGTATTGGAGAAGGTATTACTGCAGCCTGATCATTCCAGCTTAACAGTGCTGTTTGAGTTACTGCTTACTGAGGAAGAGCGCAGTGCAGTGGCTGGTAGGTTAAAAGTATTTCAAATGTTATTGCAAGGTGAGATGAGCCAACGGCAAATAGCCCATGAGTATCAAATTAGTATTGCAACGATTACACGTTGTTCTAATTATCTTAAACACATGACAACAGAGCAGAGAACCGCAATTAAGCAGCTGATCATGTCCTAAGAATTGAGATCCACTTGTACCAGCTTGTGTTTACGGTATTGACTGCGTCTAAGTGCTAAATATGCCGCATAGCTGATGATTATTAAGCTAATAACTGGGCTATAAGTCGACTCAATTTTTAAGGTTAGTAATCCAATCAGTAAATAAAAGGCTGGTATGCGCTCATATAGAAAGCGTGGAATAATGCCTTTCTTTCGCCGACTCGCGCGATCTGTGCGACGATTATCTGAACGCAGAACATATATTTGACTGCCGAACAAAAACAGTAAAACACCTAAACCTTGTGCAATGGCGGAGTCGAGTTTACTGATGGCTAAAGCGCCAACAAGTAAATAACTATAGGGCAAGGCTTCATATATAGGTTTAGCTAACATTTGCAGTTCCTTTGCAAAAAACGTTGACGTCCATTTTCAGCTTGCTTCCGTTGGCAAGTTGTATTCACTGTAGCGAATAAAAAAGCCCGTTTCATTGATAACAATGAAACGGGCTTAAATTAATGCTAAAGCATTACGACTTAATGATGAGTGGTAAGGCTAGAGCTGAACCGTTTTGTAAGTTGAACGGGTTAGCGTAGATGCGCTAAGGTTAGTGTCTGCAACCGCAGCCGCCGTTACCATCGCAGCCTTCTTTGGCTTCTTTAGCTTCGTCGTCACTGCAGCATCCGCCTTCATGCTTATGTTCACCACCACAGCATCCGCCTTCGCTGCCATGATCGTGTCCACCGCAGCAGCCACCGCCGTGAGAATGGTCATGACCACCACATCCGCCATGTGCGTGAATATGACCGTGAGCAATCTCTTCTTCAGTCGCTGCACGTACTTCTAGTACTTCAACGTGGAATACTAAAGATTGGCCAGCTAATGGGTGATTACCATCAACTACGACAACATCATCTTTCACTTCAGTCACTTGAACTGGACGTTGGCCCATTTCGGTCTCTGCAATAAAACGCATGCCCGGAACGATGTCTTCGATGTCGCCAAATGCAGACATTGGTACTTCTTGACGAAGGCCGTCATGGTATGGGCCGTAGCCTTGTTCTGCATCAACAGTTACATCAAGGGTGTCACCTTGTACTTTACCTTCAAGAGCAGCTTCTAAACCTGGGATCATATTTTCTGCACCATGCAGATAGATCATTGGCTCGCCTTCAAAAGAACTTTCTACAAGCTGGCCTTTTGCATCTGATAATCGGTAATGGATGCTAACAGCACATTTTTCGGTGATTTTCATATTCGCTCCAATCGGAAATTTGCGCGCATTCTAGCCTGCTTTCACGTTATTGGCGATAGGATGAGTTAACTTATGCTACCTAAGCCACATCTTTATCTATGGGAATTATGCTTAAGTTGTACAAGTTTTATGCTTTATAGATCTTATTTCTATATTTAGTGCCATTTTATTTTGATGGTATTTTCATAACAGCTTGTTAATTAGATTTCAGTAAAATTGTTGAGAATATGCTGTTGGTTAGTTTTATTGTGCCAGAGCATGTTTTCATTATTTATAACCAGTGATACGCACTTGGGTTGTGCGTAAGATTTTGATTTTAAATGTTATTGCCTCCACCCTGCTTTTAGTTTACGTTAACGTAAATCAACAGTTGATGATATATTTGCTCAGTAAATGCTTATAAACAAGAGTTTATGACACTTTTGCTACCTTTTTATCGAATAAGCTTAATAATAACAATTTAGTTAAATTTAGGGGTTGACAGCGTCTGTGTAAAAGGCAATTCTGTTAGTACACAAATTAATCCAATTGGATATTACCTGATTTTATGTTTAGCCACGTTTTAATGAACACAACCATTATTACAACCACCACGATTACCAACGTGGGGGCGGGCTAAGCACAACCTGATATAAGTAAAATATCAAGCCCGCTCCCCCTAAAGGAGCGGGCTTTTTTGTTTCTTGAGTGGGCGCGGTAAAAGGAGTTTACAATGAAAGTTATGAAGTTTGGCGGTACATCTTTAGCCAATTGGCAGCGTTTTCAAGGCGCTGCAGACATTGTTCGTCAGTCTGTAAAATCAGAGCTGACAGCCGTAGTTTTATCCGCGCCAGCAACCGTTACTAACGGGCTCATTGAAATGGTTTCTGCTGCTGTTAACGGTGGTGATTACGCCGCTGTGTTAGCTAAAGTTGAGCGAGTATTTAATGATTTATATGGTGAAGCAGCAAGCAGTTTAACCTCAGAGCAGAATCAACTGTTAAGTGCAAAGCTGCAACAGCAATTAGCTGATTGGCACAGTAAGCTTGAAGGCATGAGTTTGCTGGGAGAGTGCCCTGAAAGTGTTGAAGCGTGCATTCTTGTTGGTGGTGAAAAGCTGTCGTCTGCGCTTATGGTTGAAGTGGTCAAATCATTTAACTACAGCGCCGATATTTTACTTCCTGAGTCTTTGCTGGTGGGATATGGTCCTCGCCTTGAGTCTGCTGTTGATATTGAAGCAAGTAAATTGCGATTTAACGCACTTGATTTATCTGTTGCTGATGTGTGGGTTATGCCAGGTTTTACAGCTGGTGACGTTAACGGCAATATTGTGACTTTAGGCCGTAATGGTTCAGACTATTCTGCAGCTGTGTTATCTGCTTGCTTGGGGGCACGTTGTTGCGAGATTTGGACCGATGTCGATGGTGTCTATAATACCGATCCCCGTGTTGTAGCCGATGCAAAGTTGTTAGCCCAACTTAGCTATCAAGAAGCGATGGAAGTTTCCTATTTTGGCGCTAAAGTGTTACACCCTAAAACGGTTGCACCGATTGCGCAGTACCATATTCCTTGTTATATCCGTAATACATTTAACCCTGAAGCCGTTGGCACTTTAGTCTCTGATCAGCCCGATGAAACAGGCCTGAGCGTAAAGGCTATTTCTAATCTTGATGACCAAACTATGTTTGACGTGTCAGGACCTGGTATGAAAGGCATGGTGGGTATGGCAAGTCGTACACTCGGTGCTATATCACGCTCAGGTGTATCGATTTCTTTAATCACTCAAAGTTCATCTGAGTACAGCATCAGCTTCTGTGTATCAACAGAAGATGCGGTACGGGCAAAGTATGCATTAGAGCAAGAATTCGAGCTTGAGCTTAAGAGTGACATTCTTGAACCCATTGAGACGCGTCATAACTTAGCGATTGTGTCGTTAATTGGTGATGGCATGCGGACTCACAAAGGTGTTGCAGCTAAATTCTTCCAAGCTTTGGCTCAAGCAACAGTCAACATTGTGGCGATTGCACAGGGCTCGTCAGAACGTTCTATCTCTGCAGTTGTCGAGCAACGTAAAACTAAGCATGCAATAGCAGCATGTCACCAGTCATTCTTCGATGTACAGCACTACCTAGATGTGTTTTTAGTCGGTAGTGGTAACGTTGGTGCAGGTCTACTCGAGCAGATTAAACAGCAGCGAGACATGCTTAAAGAACAACACATTAGCATTCGTGTTTGTGGCATTGTTAATTCGAGCAAAATGCTGCTGGACGCGCAAGGAATTGATTTGGCTAACTGGCAAGGGTTACTGGCAGATTGTGAGCAAGCAGCAGATCTTGATGCCATGTTAGTGTGGGCTAAAGAGCAGCAATTGCTTAACCCTGTGTTGGTAGATTGCACTTCAAGTGAACTTGTATCAAATAAGTACCTAGATGTGATGAACGCTGGACTACATGTTGTTACGCCAAATAAAAAGGCCAACACGCGTGATATGGCTTACTACCAAGATTTACGAAAAACGGCGCTTAAGCAGCGTCGTCAATTCCTGTATGAAACAACAGTTGGTGCCGGTTTGCCGGTTATTGATAACCTTAAAAAGTTACTGTTTGCTGGTGACAAACTGCTACGTTTTAACGGTATTTTATCTGGTAGTCTTTCTTATATCTTTGGCATGTTAGACGAAGGCATGACGCTATCGGAGGCGACATCAATCGCAAGAGAAAAGTGTTTTACTGAACCGGATCCCCGTGACGATTTAAGCGGTATGGATGTTGCGCGTAAAGTGTTGATCCTTGCTCGTGAAGTCGGCATGGAATTGGAGCTTAGCGATATTCAAGTGGAATCTGTATTACCTGCGTCATTTGATGCATCGGGTGATGTCGACGCCTTTATGGCAAACCTACCTAAGCTTGATGCGGAGATTGCTCAGCGTGTTGAAGCCGCTAGAGCTGCGGGGAAAGTATTACGTTATGTTGGTCAAATTGATGAGCAAGGTTGTAAAGTTAACATTGCCGAAGTTGATGCAACTGATCCACTTTATAGCGTTAAAGGTGGTGAAAACGCACTTGCTTTCTATAGCCGTTATTATCAGCCTATCCCGTTTGTATTAAGAGGCTATGGTGCTGGTACAGAAGTGACAGCAGCAGGTGCGTTTGCTGATATTCTAAGAACGCTGAACTGGACTCGTGAGGTGGGTGTATGAGCGTAACAATTTATGCCCCGGCATCAATGGGCAATGTCGGAGTCGGCTTTGATTTGCTTGGCGCAGCGCTTGCGCCAATTGATGGTAGCTTGCTGGGCGATAGAGTCACAGTCGCAGAGGCTGACAGCGGAATATCATTAGCGTTAGCGGGTCACTGGGCTGATAAGCTGCCACAAAACCCGCAAGAGAATATAGTGTATCAATGTGCTGAGTTCTTCCTAGCACATTTAAATAGGCAAGCTGGCTTAGCTTTAACACTTGAGAAAAACTTACCTGTAGGTAGTGGGCTTGGTTCAAGTGCAAGTTCGGTTGTTGCAGCCTTAATGGCATTGAATGAGTACTTTGACAAGCCTTTTAACCAGCAAGAGTTACTGCGGTTAATGGGGGAGTTTGAGGGCAAGATCAGCGGCTCGGTGCATTACGATAATGTAGCTCCCTGTTACTTAGGTGGCATGCAATTGATGCTAGATACGCCACAGTCTGTTTGTGAAGCTATTCCAGAATTCAAACAGTGGTATTGGGTTGTTGCTTATCCGGGGATCTCGTTATCAACTGCGAGAATGCGTCAACTAATGCCTGAGAAGTTTGATAAGCAAACGACTATTGATTTTGGCCGTTATTTAAGCGCGTTTGTACACGCATCTTATAAGCAAGATGCTGAATTAGCGATTTCAGTACTAAAGGATGTACTAGCTGAGCCGTATCGCGCCGCTGAGATCCCGAACTTTTTAGCGGCAAAAGATGCATTACAACAGCTTGGTATGCTCACTACAGGGATCTCTGGTAGTGGACCAACGTTATTTAGCGTCACAGATGATCTGGTTATCGCTAAGCAAGCACAGCAATGGTTAAACCGCCACTATGTTGAGCAGGGCAAAGGTTTCTCTCATATCTGCCGAATTGATAGCGAAGGCTCTCGTACTCTCGGTTAACCGTGATCAAGCTTGATAGAACAAGATTTAGAATAGAATTAAGGGAAGTCGTTCATGCAGTTATATAACCTAAAACATCCATCGCAGGTCGTTAGCTTCACTGAAGCGGTAAAGCTAGGTTTAGGTAAAGATAGAGGATTGTTTTTTCCAAAGCAGATCCCTCAGTTACAAGATATTGATAGTTTACTGGCACTGCCGTTTGTTGAAAGAAGCAAAAAGGTGTTAGGTGCTTGGCTAGCTTCAGAGCTTGGCCAAGATACAGTAGATAGATTAGTAGAGCGTGCATTTAATTTTGAGCTGCCATTGGTAAAAGCCGATGAAAACCTTTATAGCCTTGAGTTATTCCACGGGCCGACATTGGCCTTTAAAGACTTTGGCGCACGCTTTATGGCCCAGTGTTTAAATGAGTTAGCACAGTCGGAAAAGATTAATATTTTGACTGCAACCTCAGGTGATACTGGCGCTGCAGTTGCAGATGCGTTTTACGGCCTCGACAATATCAATGTTGTTGTGCTTTATCCCAAAGGTAAGATTAGTGTGCTGCAGGAGAAAATGTTCACCACTTTAGGTGACAATATTCACACTGTAGCCGTGCAGTCAGACTTTGATGCTTGCCAAGCACTAGTGAAGCAATCTTTTGAAGATTTAGATATTCGTGATGGTTTGCATTTAAACTCGGCAAACTCAATTAATATCAGTCGACTTCTTGCGCAAATTTGTTATTACTTTGAAGCTGTTGCTCAGTTTAAACAGCAAAATGATAGTGATCCTGTGATAGCGGTACCTAGCGGTAACTTTGGTAACCTCACTGCAGGTCTTTTTGCTAAAGCGATGGGCTTACCGGTTAAGCGTTTTGTTGCTGCAACAAATAGTAATGATACGGTTCCGCGCTACTTGGGTAACGGCGAGTGGTTGCCTGAGCCGACAGTTGCAACTATGTCTAATGCAATGGATGTATCTGAGCCAAGTAATTGGCCGCGGGTGGAAGCGATTGTAGCGGCGATGAATTGGTCTTTGGATGAGATTATTGGTTTAGGTGTAACAGAGGCCGACACTCGTGACTCTGTAGCCGCATTGAATAGCGCAGGATACTTATCTGAGCCTCATGCTGCAATTGCAGCACTAGCGCTTAAACAAACTATGTCAGCTGATGAAAAAGGCATCTTCTTAGCGACAGCGCATCCAGCTAAGTTTAATGAAGTGGTTGAGGAGATCTTGCAAATAGAGCTCGCTTTACCTGATGAGCTTGCACGAGTTGTACCTAAAGCTATTTTGTCTGTTGAGCTCAACGATGATTTCGAGCAATTGAAAACACATTTGTTCAAGATTTTAGCGGTATAAAAGCCATTGTTAATGAAAAGGAAGCTGTTAATGCTTCCTTTTTTTTGTTGTGTATTTGTGATGGTTCATTTAAGTATACATGTGTATTTTTTGTGTGGTTGCATACTCTTGATGTTTAACGCCTTTTGTTAACACAGGTATCTAAACGTGAAAGCTAAAGCTGATTTAGTGTGATCAGTATCACTATTTGTGAGGGGGAATTTCTATATCGTGCGCGGCAGTTTTTAAATTGGAGTCGCTATTGTGTTTCGTTTTGTGGTGGGGATTTTATGTTTGAGCTTTTTGGCTGGTTGCGCAACTGAAGATGTTGAGCTTTACCACCGAATAAACGAAGCCTATGACTTTGAAGTTACCCATTGTGATAGTTTTGCTATGGTGACAGGTTTTGGCCGCGGTGAAAACGCGTTAGCAGATGCGAAGCTGAGTGCGATTAAGCAAGGTGAAGAGCTTAAAGGCACACATATTGTTTGGTTACAATCAGATCTTGGTGAGCCAACTAAGGTTGTTGCCGTCATCTATAAGTGCTTAATGTAATCATTATCTTTGAGTATTCGTTTCTGTAGGTCACATTGCGCCACTGCATATGGCGCAAATAATTGCTTTACTCACTTCATATTTATTGTTTTGCCAGAAAGCGTAGCCAGTTAATTTCGTCGCGCCAAAGCTCTGGTTGCACTGTTTCTAAAATTAACGGTATTCCTCGCATCACCTCTAACTTCATTAAACTAGCAAACGCTTGCTGGCCGATTTCACCTTGGCCTAGCGATTGGTGGCGGTCAACACGGCTATTTAGTGGTGTTTTACTGTCATTTAAATGCATAGCCTTTAAGTATTGATTACCAACGACTTGGTCAAATAGCTTGAAAGTGTGATTACAGGTTTCTTCGGTTCTTATATCGTAACCAGCTGCAAAAAGGTGGCAGGTATCGATACAGACTCCCACCCGAGATTTATCTTCAACACCATCAATTATCTGCGCCAATTGCTCAAAACTATGCCCAAGATTAGAACCTTGACCTGCGGTGTTTTCAATGACGGCGGTAACACTAGAGCTACAATCTAAGGCCATGTTTATTGACTCACTGATCCGGGCTAGACATTCATCAATTGCAATCTTTCGTAGGTGGCTGCCTGGATGAAAGTTTAATAATTGTAAACCTATCTGTTCGCAGCGCTTTATTTCATCGAAGAAGGCAAGTCGAGATTTTGTGAGCAACTCTTTATCGGGATGGCCTAGATTAATTAAGTAGCTGTCATGGGGCAAAATCGCTTCCATTGGAATATTTGCTTTATCGCAGTGCATTCTGAATAGTTCAATTTGCTCTGCTTCAAGATCTTTGGCTTGCCAACGGCGTTGATTTTTAGTGAATAGAGCAAAAGCATTTGCGCCAATAGTTGCAGCATTAAGTGGCGCATTAGCTATTCCTCCTGAAGCGCTAACATGGGCACCAATGAAGTGGGGTTGTTGCATTGCTATTGTTCCTGCTTTTCTAGAGTCATAAGGCATTATGCCATGGGCAGGTTTAGATGGTTACTGTTAGTAGTCAATTGTTACATGTAGTTATTTTATCGAGCTAAGTGACTGTATATAACTTTTACTCGCTTGATCTATGTCATTCATAGTGGGTTAAGTTGTTTGCTATGTTGGGTGTTATTTGTTCGCTTGACTAATATAAAAGGTAGTGGGTCAGAATAAAGGTGGAGAAAAATATGCTAGCAAGACTCATGCATGATCATAAGCATATAGCAAAACTGCTTACGATTTTATCAATCAAATGTAATAAGCTAACTGCTGGTGAGCAGATTAATTACAATGTTGTTCGTGACATTGTCGAGTATATGCAAAGCTATGCAGAGCACAGCCATCATCCGCTAGAGGATATTATTTCTGAGTTTTACATAAGTAAGTTTTCATCGCCTTCAAGTGCAGATTTACTGTTGGCTGAACATGAAGCATTAAGCCATGCTTCTACATCTCTAATGGCGACCCTCAACCTTATTTTAAATGATGTAGTTGTGCCTAAAGAACAACTCGTACTCGAGCTACAAAGTTATGTTCAGCTGCAACGAAATCATATGGAATATGAGGAGTCGAGTATTTTTCCAAAATGGCGTAATACGATGAGTGATAGTGACTGGTATGCTGTTAGTTCTATGTGCAATGAGCGCTTGATAGATGACCCATTATTTGCTGAAAGTGGCGCGGTGTTATTTGAAGAGCTGAGAGAATATTTAGCGACCACTGACACTGACTAGATAAAATCGCTAGCGTGTATTTTACCAAACAAAAAGAGCGCATATGCGCTCTTTCTATCGATAATGTCATTATTACATCAGGAGGCTGTCTAGCTCACCGTCAAAACCGTTATCCATTTCTTGGAGTTCTTTAAGTAGGCGGTGTTTCTCTTTTAATACTTCAATTTCACGCCACTTCCGCTTTTTACTGGAGCTTCTCGAGCGGCTTGGCTTTTCAACAATACTATCTAGCGCACTACCATAATCAAGTCGATTCATGGCAACCTCCTTTCGTTATTTTGTTTTCAAATAAATAGCATGTTTTTTGTTCATGGTGCAACTAAAATGTTTCAAAAATGTTAAATCGAAATGAAGTTTTAATGTTTTGCTTTTAGGTTGATGGAGCGAGAAGTGGTTATAAGTTATATCAAAAACAGATTGCTAAACTGTATAAAACAAAAAAGCCAGTAGAAACTGGCTTTTTTAAATAGTGAACATGATCTGCTTAAAGACTAGATTTTACCCTGTCTAAATAGGTTAATTAGGCTATTACTTGATGAGTCAAGTTCATCAGCCTGCTTGTCTGCAGTCAGGCGGTCTAGCACATCGTTGCCGAGTAGCTTACCAAGCTCCACTCCCCATTGATCAAATGAGTTAATCTGCCAAATTGCACCTTGGACAAAGGTTCTATGTTCATAAAGTGCAATAAGTGAACCTAATGTAGTTGGGGTCAACTTGTCCATTAAAATGGTATTGCTCGGTTTATTACCAGGCATAACTTTATGTTTGGCGATTAGTTGCTTTTGTTCATCGTCAAGTTTGCTGTGGCTTAGCTCTGCCAATGCTTCATCGTAGGTACGTCCTTGCATTAATGCTTGAGTTTGACCAAAGCAGTTTGAGGCAAGTTGTACATGGTGTTCACCGACTGGGTTATGGCTGTTTAGCGGCATAATAAAGTCGGCTGGCACAAGTGCAGTACCTTGGTGCAATAACTGGTGGTAAGCATGTTGACCATTAGTACCTTCACCGCCCCAAATAATTGGACCTGTGCTGTAATCAACGTCAGTTCCATTGAGGGTAACGCCTTTACCATTACTTTCCATATCAAGTTGCTGGAAGTAGGCTGGTAAGCCTCTTAAGTAATGATCGTAAGTTAGCACCACATGAGATTGAGCGTTAAAGAAGTTACCATACCAAAGAGAGAATAGCCCCATAATAACAGGCATATTGTTTTCTAAAGGAGTATTGGCAAAATGCTCATCCATTGCATGAGCGCCAGCTAATAGTTCACGGAAATTATCCATGCCGATCAGCAGCGCAATTGGCAAACCAATTGCAGACCAAAGCGAGTAACGTCCACCAACCCAATCCCACATTGGGAAGATGTTGTTAGCATCGATACCAAATTCAGTGGCTTTTTCTACATTTGAGCTAACAGCAACGAAGTGTTTAGCAACGTCAGCTTGAGCGGCACCTTGCTTCAAAAACCACTCTTTGGCGGTAAGCGTGTTGGTTAAGGTCTCTTGAGTGCCAAAAGATTTAGACGACATCACAAATAAAGTCGTTTGTGGATCGAGGTTTTTTAGCTTCTCAGTAATTGATGTGCCATCAACGTTAGCGACAAAATGGCAATTCAGCTTACCAGTCCAGTATGGGCGTAGTGCTTGTGATACGATTTTTGGTCCTAAGAAAGAACCACCAATACCAATGCTGACCACATCAGTAATCGTTTTGCCGGTGTAGCCAAGCCAGTCACCAGAGGTTACTGAATTAACGAACTCACCCATCTTGGCTAAGGTTTGCTGTACTTCAGCGACAATGTTATGGCCGTCAAGATTAATGACTTGTTCGGCAGGAGCACGAAGCGCAGTATGAAGTACGGCTCTTTGCTCAGTATTGTTGATGATATCGCCAGCAAACATCGCTTTGATTTTTGATTCAAGTTGGCTTTCTTTAGCTAGCTTGAATAGTAGCGACAATGTCTCGTTAGAAGCGCGGTTTTTAGAGTAATCAAGCAACAATCCACAAGCCTTAGCTGACATGTTGTCAAATCGCTTAGGATCATTACTAAATAGCTCACGCATATGCGGCAGTGTTTTACTGTGTTGCGCTAATGCTTGCCATGTAGCTTGTTGAGTGAGTTGTGTCATTTTGTTGTCCTATTCCATTAAGACGAAAGTTTGTCTTTTAGCATAACTTCAAGCTTACCTTGGTCGATAGCGAAGTTACGAATGCCTTCAGCTAGTTTTTCAACAGCCATAGCGTCTTCGTTGAACTCCCAGCGGAATTGTGCTTCTGTCATGTTTACTTCTGGAGCAACAACCTCAGTCGCTGGCAGCAGCTTTTGTACAATCGCTGTATTACTATTTTGCAGCTCTTCTAAAAGAGCAGGGCCAATAGTTAGACGGTCACAACCAGCTAGCTCAATGATTTCGCCAGTATTACGGAAGCTAGCGCCCATCACTACAGTGTTGAATCCATGACGCTTGTAATAGTTGTAGATGCTGGTAACTGAAACAACACCAGGATCTTCTGAAGCTGAATATTCAAGACCTGTGTCTTTCTTGTACCAATCCAAGATCCGGCCTACAAAAGGAGAAATTAGATATACACCAGCTTCAGCACAAGCTCGAGCTTGAGCAAAGCTAAATAGTAAAGTTAGGTTACAGTTAATGCCTTCTTGCTCAAGTTGTTTCGCGGCACAAATCCCTTCCCAAGTTGAAGCAAGCTTAATTAGAATGCGAGACTTATCAATGCCAGCCTCTTGGTAAAGTTTGATAAGTTTATGGGCTTTAGCAATAGAGCCTTCTTTATCAAATGATAAACGTGCGTCTACTTCTGTAGAAATGCGGCCTGGAACAATTTTCAAGATCTCTAAACCGATATTTACGGCTAGTTTGTCACCAGCATCTTCAATTTGCTGCTCAATATCATCACTTTGGCTTTTTGCCCAGCTGATGGCATTTTCAATTAAACCACTATATTCAGGGATTTCAGATGCTTTTAAAATAAGAGACGGATTGGTGGTTGCGTCTTCAGGTTGGTAACGCTTGATGGCTTCAATATCGCCAGTGTCGGCAACGATAGTAGTGTAAGACTTAAGTTGTTCTAATGTGTTGGCCATGGGTATTACATCCTTACTCTTTGAACAGCATAGAATTGGACAATTAATTTAGCAGCTATTAAAAGCCATTTTAATCAACATTCCAACCATATATGAAAAAAAATTACACAAAAAATTGCTAAAAATCATTTAATGGCGCTTTTTTGGTAATCTAACTACAAGATTTTGCTAATAATTACGACTTGGTAAAAGTTTAATTCAGAAGTATAGCGCTTTTATAAAGTCTCTAAACAAAAAAAGCTCACGATTATGATAACCGTGAGCTTAGTCTATAAAACTAAAAAGTTATTTAAGAACAGGTGTCTTTTCTGTACCTGTAACGTGAGCTTCAATACGTCGGTTAGCTTGATTAGCTTCACGCGAGCTACCTTCAATTAGCGGCTGAGTAATACCGTAACCTTTGGCTGAAACTCTGCTAGGTGCAATACCGTACTTATCAACTAGGATTTCAGCTACAGACATTGCACGGCGCTCAGATAGAGCCATGTTGTAGTCAGCTTTACCTGTGTTTGACGCATGACCTGAAATCGTCACCTCTGCATTCGGGTGAGTATTCATATAGTCTGCAAGTTCTTTAATGTCTTGATAAGAATCTTGTTTAACTGTCGCTGAGTTGTTGTCAAACTTAGCTTCGATATCGAACTTATCTTCAGTGACTTGGTAGATAGTACAACCATTAGCATCGACTTTATGGGTAGATGGAGTATTTGGACATTGGTCCATATCATCATTCACACCATCATTGTCAGAGTCAGTAACAACAACTGGGGCAACAACAGGGGCTGGTTTTGCTTTACTACCAAAACGATAACTTAGCTCTAGGCCCCAATAGTTGCTTTCCATTTCAAGTGTTTTCCACTTGTCTTCATCAAGGTTTTCATAGCGGCGGTATTTAGCTTGTAGCTTTAGGTTATCGGTGATGTTATACCCAATACCTGCACCAACATAAGGGGCTACGCCGTTATCGCTGTAGTACTCTGCACCCCACTGCTTGTTATTTGAAATAATGTAGTTAAAAGCACCTGCTTCAGCAGATAAGCTCCATTTGCTAGCGAAAGGCCAGAAGGCAACTAAACCTAGGTTCATGCCTTTTGCACCAACATCGTTTAGTTTGTTTGAATAATCGACCCATTGAGCTCGACCGAGATCTCGATAACCTAATTCGGCGCCGAAATAGTCATTAAATAAGTAACCTGCAAATACGTCCCATGCATAAGGATCGTCTTCACCACAACTCTTCATGGTTTTTTGGTCACAATTAGGTTGGTAATTGTTGATGCCGACACCGCCACCTACATACCAGGGGCTCATGCCATCAGCTGCGCTAGCAGCAAAAGGTAACATCGAAGTAAGCAGAACTGCTTTGAGTGTATTGTTCATCATTCAAAATCCTTATGTTTTATTTATAAAACGCCTCCGTCTATTTGAGATTACTCTAAATAGAGCCAGCACTTATCACGGAGCTCCTTTATATTTTAGCTGGCTGACACTATTATCTGTTGCAAATGTAATATTTTCCACTTTAATTGCGAAATATTATGTAATTTTTAAGTTGCGGATTGTTGGTTTTGCATAATTTGACTTATCTGTTGACTTTATCGTTGCCAATTGAGCCATAAAGCTTGGTTGTTAACGCACAGAGCTGATTGGAGGGAGGGCAAGGGCTTTCTCAGGTAATAAATTGTAAACCTGTCACTAGTTATACTAAAAATAGATAACTGCAGGTGTTTGCTCAATGCTATAAAATAACGTTATTTCCGTTTTTTAGCTTCATTTGTAATTAACTTACTTAAATATGCAGCATGTTTAGGTGAATATTGCGTGTATATGTAGGCAAATACCACAATATTGCATGTGTATGCAGTGTTAATTTGGTTAATATGCTTGGCGGCTTATAAAGATTAATGTGAGGAGCTTGTCAGGTAAATGAGAAACTGTGATCTATATCGCTCGGGGTTAAAGCAATGCTATGCTATTTTGCTGCGCGCAATGCAGCAGGCGTGATGTAATTTTTTCACGTTCAAGATAATCTGAAAATAAAATCTGCTGTTATTTAAATACTTTATGAAGGACAAACACAGGATAAACCTAATCCAGTGTTCGACCCGCTAGATTACGTTTGTCATGGGGATTGAAATTATATGATAGAAACGACGGTTAATTTTCTCAATGCACTGCTTTGGGGAAAGCTTTTAGTTTACGGACTGGTTGGTGCCGGCCTGTATTTTACCATTCGACTGGCATTCATTCAGATCACACATTTTAAGCATTCCGGTGAAATTATGCTTAAAAGCCGACAAGGTGAGAGCAAAGGTGGCCTTTCATCTTTCCAGGTATTTTGTACCAGTATGGCTGCGCGCGTGGGTGCGGGTAATATGGCCGGTGTTGCTGTAGCAATTGGTGCCGCAGGTCCTGGTGCGGTATTTTGGATGTGGCTAATTGCTATGCTTGGTATGGCAACAGCGATGGTTGAATCAACGCTCGCGCAGGTTTACAAAGTTCGCGATCAAGACGGCCAATATCGTGGCGGCCCTTCATACTATATGGAAAAAGGCCTTGGACAGCGCTGGATGGGGATATTATTCTCTGTATTCTTGATCATTGCATTTGGTCTAGTATTCAATGCCGTTCAAGCTAATACGATTACTGGTGCAATGACACAAGTTTTTGGCTTTGACCCAATGTATGTTGGTATCGCTATTGTCGTTCTAAGCGCTTTTGTGATCATGGGAGGCTTACGTAAAGTCGCTAAAGTCTCTGAAGTTGTGGTGCCAGTTATGGCCATAGCTTACATCTTGATTGCGTTTGTTGTTGTTGCAATGAATATTGAAAAGCTTCCTGATGTATTTATGCTAGTTATCCGTAGCGCCTTTGGTTTGCAGGAAGTTGTTGCTGGTGGTGTGGCATATACCATTGCTCAAGCGATGCAGGCTGGTATTGCCCGTGGTTTGTTCTCAAACGAAGCCGGTATGGGTAGTGCTGCGAACGTAGCGGCTAGTGCATCACCAAACCCTAACCACCCAGCTTCTCAAGGCTTTGTACAAATGATGGGGGTTTTTGTTGATACTATCGTTATTTGTACAGCAACTGCGGCAATTATTTTGCTTGCAGGTGATATGGGGACAAGCAATGACGGTATTAAGCTAACTATTGACGCATTAAGTCAACATGTTGGCACTTGGGGCGGTGGCTTTATCGCACTAGCGATTTTGCTGTTTTGTTTTACCTCTATTATCGCTAACTACTCCTACGCCGAGACCAACGTTATTTTCCTATCTGGTAATAGTAAAAAAGCCCTACCAATCTTCAGAGTATGCGTATTAGGCATGGTGATGTTTGGTGCGGTAGCTAAGATCAGTCTTGTATGGAATCTGGCTGACGTTTCTATGGGCCTAATGGCGACGGTGAACATTATTGCCTTGTTGCTACTATCTGGCTTGGCAATTCGAGTGATTAACGATTATCGCCAACAGCTGAAAAGTGGCAAGACACCGACATTCGATGCGAGCAAGTTCCCTGAGTTAGCTAACTTAGAAGGTGATATCTGGACCAGCAAAACAGTAGCAGAAGAGATCCGTGCACAAGAGGCAGCACACGATTCTCGCTCTTAATCTGTAACAGTTATTAGTACAATCTAAAAAACCACGCTGTTAAAGCGTGGTTTTTTTGTTTTTGATCAGTATGATTGTCTTAGCTTAACAATATCTCTTTAAAGGACTTAGCGATGCTGATTCTTGTTTCTCCAGCTAAAACATTAGATTTTGATAATCCTGCGGGCACAAATAGTTACTCAATGCCAACCTTGCTTGATCAAAGTGAACAACTCATTGATGTATGTCGTCAGTTAACGCCGACAGATATTGCTAGTCTAATGAAAGTTAGCGATAAAATTGCTGGCTTAAACGTAGCGCGATTTAGCTCTTGGCACAAAGAGTTTACTCCTGACAACGCTAAGCAAGCAGTGTTTGCTTTCCGTGGTGACGTCTATACAGGGCTCGACGCAGATACCTTATCGGAAGCCAGCTTACAGAAAGCACAGCAACAGTTACGAATTTTGTCAGGGTTATACGGTTTGTTGAAACCACTAGACTTAATGCAGGCTTACCGTTTAGAGATGGGCACCCGTTTAGTTAATGATAGAGGCACTAACCTTTATCAGTTCTGGGGGGATATTATCACTGAAGAGTTAAATAAAACCATCGACGAGCAGGCAGAAGATTTTGTTGTTAACTTAGCCTCAAACGAGTATTTCAAAGCAGTTAAACCTAAAAAGTTAAAGGCAAACTTGATCACTCCTGTGTTCAAAGATTGTAAAAACGGCCAATATAAAGTGATTAGCTTTTTTGCCAAGAAAGCTCGCGGCATGATGGTACGTTATATTCTTGATAACAATGTCACTTCACTGGAAGGGTTAACGCAGTTTGATACGGCCGGTTATTATTACAGTGAAAAAGATTCTACGGCGAATGAACCAGTGTTTCTGCGTGAAGAACAATAATACCAATTAGTATAAGAAGTTGATCTACTCAGAGCGTTTTTGGCAAACTAATTCAAGGCGAATAATTGAAAGAATGGTTGCTCCCTTGTGAAGTTATTCAACGAAGAAGTAGGCAGCCAAAAACGCTCCAGAATGGCGAGTTTTAGCGGCGCTGATACTGCGTTAACAAGCTTGAACGTAGAACAACTATGCTCTTCACTCGTTGCCTTGTCTCAGTGCCGCTAAATTCTCGCTGAGCGACCAAATCTTTATACTAATTGGTATAAATTGCTTACAAGTTTTGATTGGTATTAGTTTATAAAAACAAAAAGCAGCCAATGGCTGCTTTTTAATTATTGTGAATTATTTCGCTGCAATAGGCCGAAGTTCAACTGTTGACTGTGCCATTAAATATGCAAATTGCGCGTATGCAGCCACATTTTGTTTAAGTGCTGCAGGCTCGATTTTATCTAAGGTATCATTTGGCGTGTGGTGGTAGTCAAAATAGTCGCTACCATCTTGGCGTAAAGAGGCTACAGGTACTCCCATCGCCGGCAACATGGATACATCAGGACCACCAGAGGCCGTGTTATTGCCAATCGCAACATTATTTGCAGTCATTGGCTGGCTGAGCAGACTGAGGCCCGCATAGCCTTGTTCACTGGCTCTAAAGTCTATTTGGTAGATCCGCCCAGCGCCAAAGTCTGACTCAGCAGCAATATAGTGTTTTTCAAGCTCTGCTTGGTGTGTTTTAGCGTAGGTTTTGCCGCCAATGAGTCCAACTTCTTCTGCAGCATAAAGTACAACTCTTACCGTCCTTGCTGGTTTTACTGGTAAATCTTGGATCAGTTTGCCGGCAGCGGTCACAATGGCCACACCTGCACCATCATCAATGGCACCAGTTCCTTCGTCCCAAGAATCTAAATGGGCACCAATCAATACAATTTCATCAGGCTTACTCGATCCTGTTATTTCCGCAATGACATTATAAGATGTGGCAAAGCCTTGGTTTTCGGATGACAGCTGTAGTTTAATCTTGATATCGTTACTGCGTTTTAGCATGGCATTTACTAAGTCGGCGTCAGGATTAGACATCGCCGCTGCTGGGATCTTCTTTACGCCATCTTTATAGCGCATCATACCAGTGTGAGCCATACGGTCGTGATCGGTACCGATAGAGCGAATAATTATTGCTAATGCGCCTTTTTCTGCTGCAGCAATTGCACCTTTTGCACGGCCACCAACGCTTTTACCATAGCCTTTGCCTGTTTTATGGCGTTCGGTTATGTGATCGATAAAAACTATTTTTCCGCCAACCTCATTACGACTTGCTTGTTGCAGTGCGTTAAGGCTATCAAATCGCACTATATTTGCTTCAATGCCCTCTATAGGTGTTGCAATGCTGCCCCCTAACGCTGTGATGACTAATGGTTGAGGGTAGGGTGCGGTAATCGATGCTTTTGCTTGTCCGCGATGCCAAACTGGCACTTGTACCGCTTCTTTATAAACTTTATCAAACCCTAAACTTTGTAGCTTCGACTCTGCCCACTTTACGGCGACTAAATCTTGTTCGCTACCGGCTAATCTGGGACCCACTTCAACAGTTAACGATTCGACTAACTCGTAGGCGAGATCAGAGCTAAGTGCTTTTTGTTGTAATTTTTGACTAATAAGCAAGTCGCTAGAGTCTGTGTCGCTCGTTTGACAACCAACTAAGGCCAGAAAAATCAGGCCAAAAAGTACTTTGAGATAGTTGTTTTTCATAAGTTTCCTTTGTTTTTATTACGTATATCTCACTTTTAAAAACAATCTAGCAAAAAGTGTGCTTTATGTCCCGACTATATCTGTAAGGCAACGCTATATTAGGGCAGTCGGTTTGTTTTAGGAGAAATGGCTCGTAATGAATATAGAACTAATGCAACAACGAGCAGACCATGCCGTTGTATTGTTAAAAGCGTTGGCAAATGAACGTCGTCTGTTTATTTTGTGTTACCTTCTAAATGAAGGTGAGATGTGCGTTGGTGAAATGAACAAAAAGTTGGGTTTAAGCCAGTCGGCTTTATCGCAACATTTGGCTTGGTTACGTAAAGATAACTTAGTTGAAACTCGCAAAGAAGCTCAAACGGTTTATTACTCGTTAAAGAGTGAAGAAGTTGCAGAGATCATCAAGTTACTGAACAACATCTATTGCGACAGCCTAAAAACAGTCGCTTAGTTGTTCATACTAAGCAGCAGTTATGTGCCTGCAGATTGGGGCATTCTATAACTGGCTTTATTAATTGTGTATGTGTCATGTTGATGAGTGTTAGTAGGTGACTGGATAATTTGCCTTAGGAAGCAAGTTACAATAAAAGAGACATTAGGTGGAAGTTACCTTTAGAGTTCTGTTTTATTTTATCAAGTAGCCTGAGCATGTTAGAAGGCGAGTAACGTTATTTTCGATGGGGCACCGCTTATAAAAATGTTTAATTTAATGTTTTTTGAGTCGCTCATAAACGATACGAACAACTACACCGTGATACTGATAGGCATGAAAAATAACAGCTTTTTTATATCTTAATCGGTACATTTATAGAGTCAGATGTAGCTAAGTGTGATTAGAAATAAATAATAACTGCAATTTGCTGTCATTGGCTTTATAGGTTAACGCTAAGGTAGGAAAGCCGTTATTAGGCCATACATAGTTGAGTATAAATAGAGAGGCTTGCCTCTCTATTTTTTTATCCAATTTTTATGCTGATTGACATAAAGTTGGTATAGCCGTGAATTTCAGACATAAAAAAACCGACTCTAGGTCGGTTTTTTATTTGCTTTAAGCTGAAGATTAAGCAGCTAGTGCTTTGATCTTAGCGTTTAAGCGTGACTTATAACGAGCAGCCTTATTCTTGTGAATAAGACCTTTAGTCGCCATACGGTCAACAATTGGTTGTGCTACAGCGAAAGCAGCGGTAGCTGACGCGTGGTCACCTGCATTGATTGCAGCGATTACTTTTTTAACGTAAGTACGTAGCATTGAGCTACGGCTAGCGTTGTGCTGGCGACGCTTTTCAGATTGAAGCGCGCGCTTCTTTGCAGACTTGCTATTAGCCAAGGTGCAACTCCTAAAACTGGGATTGGTATTTTTAAGGTCGAGGAATATGCCCCATTTCTGCCACTTTGTCAATGACAATGATTGAATCAATTCGATTAACTCAAAATAATCCAACCTGTTTGGCTATCTTCAACCTAACTCGTGTAATATGTGGCGCAATTCTATCAGGTATTACAATAAGACAATAGAGCTAATACCGAATTTTCCGTGATTATAGCCAAAGTTATTTAGCTCCAAGAGTGGAGCGTGGGGGCGTTTTGAGCAAGAAGTTAATGAAGTCGGGCATTATTGTTAGTGCCATGACATTGATTTCCCGTGTTTTAGGGTTAGTTCGCGATGTTGTGATAGCGAACCTAATGGGCGCGGGTAGTAGTGCTGATGTATTTTTCTTTGCTAATAAGATCCCTAACTTTTTACGGCGCTTATTTGCGGAGGGGGCATTCGCACAAGCATTTGTCCCCGTTTTAACTGAATATCAAGAAAAGAACACTCGCGCAGAGGTTAATGAATTAATTGCTAAAGTTGCTGGTACTTTGGGGGTTTTGGTATCGATTGTTACTTTAGTCGGGGTAATTGCCTCGCCTGTGTTAACGGCATTATTTGGTGGTGGTTGGTTCTTAGCGTGGGTAAATGATGAGCCTAACGGAGAAAAGTTTGAGCTGGCATCGTTGATGTTGAAGATCACCTTCCCCTATTTATGGTTTATCACATTTACTGCATTAGCAGGCTCGATTCTTAATACTCGAGGTCGTTTTGCTGTTTCAGCTTTTACGCCAGTATTTTTAAATATCGCGATTATAAGTGCTGCTATTTTCCTATCTCCAAATATGGAACAGCCTGAAATAGGTCTAGCTTGCGGCGTATTTCTAGGTGGCTTGGTTCAGTTCCTGTTTCAAATCCCATTTCTTATGCAAGAAAAAGCGTTAGTGAAGCCAAGCTGGGGCTGGAATCATCCCGGAGTGGTTAAGATCCGTACCTTGATGATCCCAGCACTATTTGGCGTGTCAGTGTCACAGATCAACTTACTACTCGATACTTTTATTGCTAGTTTCTTAGTGACAGGTTCTATTAGTTGGCTTTACTACTCTGATCGGTTACTCGAATTCCCGCTAGGTTTATTTGGAATTGCTATTGCTACGGTGATTTTGCCTGCTTTATCTAAAAGGCATGTTAATGCTGAAAGCGGTGAATTTGCTAAAACCATGGACTGGGGAGTAAAGGCGATTGTTCTGCTTGGGTTACCGGCTATGTGTGGCTTGATTATTTTGGCAAAGCCTATGCTAATGGTGCTATTTATGCGCGGTGCTTTTGGCTACGATGATGTTGAGATGGCGTCATACAGCTTAATGGCATACGGTAGTGGCTTATTGAGCTTTATGATGATTAAAATTTTGGCCCCAGGTTATTACTCGAGACAAGATACGAAAACACCTGTGCGTTACGGCATCATAGCCATGGTCAGTAATATGGTATTTAACCTTATTTTTGCTATCCCATTTGGTTATGTAGGCTTAGCTATTGCGACATCAATGTCGGCCTTGTTAAATGCGTTTTTATTGTACCGAGGTTTACATAAGGCAAATGTATATCGCTTTAATAAAGGGACTTTGTTGTTCTTCGCTAAGGCAAGTGTCGCAGCTGCAGTTATGGTCATGGTGATTTTTCATTTTGATCCGGATATTAGCCAATGGTTGGACTTTTCATTCATTGAACGCAGCTATACATTAGCTAAATTGATTGTATTTGCAGCAGTCGCGTACTTTATTTGCTTAGTTTTGTTGGGAATTCGGCCTTGGAAGATGAAAGCTGCTGCATGAGGTGCTGATTATGAATGCTAGCTGGTATATAATCCGCCCATTTACTCTCATGCGTCGTGTAAGATAATGGAATTAATTCGCGGTATTCATAATATATTGCCGAAGCATCATGGCTGTGTATTAACCATAGGCAACTTTGATGGTGTTCATCGTGGTCATGCGGAAGTGATAAATCGCTTAGTCGAAAAGGCTGAGCATTTAGGCTTGCCTGCGGCTGTGATGACATTTGAACCACAACCACAAGAGTTATTTCAAGGCGAAGACGCACCTGCGCGCTTAAGCCTGTTGCGCGATAAAATCGTCTTGCTTGATGAGTTAAAAGTGAACCGCTTATTATGTGTTAATTTTAATAAGAAGTTTGCTAGCTATAGTGCTGAGGACTTTATTGAACAGCTGCTTGTTAACGCACTTGGAGTAAAGTATTTAGTTGTTGGCGATGATTTTTGCTTTGGTAAACAGCGCCAAGGTAATTTTGACATGCTACGCAAAGCCGGCGAAAAACACGGGTTTGCTGTCGTCAGCACTCAGAGCTTTATTTTAGGCGATAAGCGCGTAAGCTCTACAGAAATCAGGCAATTGCTTGCGAAAGGAAATTTAGAGCAGGCAAGGCGTTTGCTAGGACATCCATTTACGTTAAGTGGACGTGTAGCTCATGGCCAAAAAATAGGGCGGACAATCGGTTTCCCTACCGCTAATATTGCTTTAAAGCGTAAAGTCTCTCCTGTTCGAGGTGTATTTGCGATAAAGCTATATTGGGATAACAGCGATATATACGAAGGCGTTGCCAATGTTGGTTTTAGACCAACAGTTAATGGTCAGGTATGTCAGTTAGAAGTCCATTTGTTTGACTTTGATGGTGATCTTTATGGGAAAACTGTTGAAGTTGAGCTTGTGGCAAAGATTAGAGACGAGCAGCCATTTGGATCGTTAGATGCGCTGAAAAAACAAATTAAAGATGATGCCAACAGAGCGAAAGCTTTGCTTGGTAGCGATGCAGGCTAATTAGCTTAGCGAACAAAACGGTAAAGGATCAATGAGCGACTATAAATCTACTTTGAATTTGCCGGAAACTGAGTTTCCGATGCGTGGTAATTTGGCTAATCGTGAGCCAGAGATGTTAAAATCTTGGACCGAAAACGGACTGTATCAGCAGATCCGTGCAAGCCGTAAAGATGCTAAACCGTTTATTTTGCATGATGGCCCTCCATATGCGAACGGTGACATTCATATTGGCCACTCAGTAAACAAAATTCTTAAAGATATTATTATTAAGTCAAAGACCATGTCTGGTTTTGACGCGCCATACATCCCTGGTTGGGACTGTCATGGTCTACCGATTGAGCTTAAAGTTGAGCAAAAAGTAGGTAAGCCTGGTCATAAAGTCACGGCTGCAGAGTTCCGTCAAAAATGTCGTGAGTATGCGGCTAAGCAAGTTGATGGTCAGCGTGACGATTTTATCCGTTTAGGTGTGTTTGCTGATTGGCAAAATCCTTACTTAACTATGGATTACAGCACAGAAGCTAATATCGTTCGTTCACTTTCTAAAGTCATTGATAGTGGTCATTTGCATAAAGGTGTTAAACCTGTGCATTGGTGTACAGATTGTGGCTCTGCGCTAGCAGAAGCAGAAGTTGAATACGAAGATAAAATGTCGCCAGCTATCGACGTTGCTTTTTCTGTTGTTGATAAGCCAGCTCTATTAGCCAAGTTTGGTTTAGGCGATTACGCTCACAAGATCTCAATGGTGATTTGGACTACAACACCTTGGACTCTGCCTGCTAACCGTGCGCTAGCGGTAGGCGCAAATGTTGAGTACACCTTGGTTGAAATGGTTAAAGAAGGCCAAGCACAAGCACTAGTATTAGCAACTGATCTTTACGAGTCATGTGTTGAGCGCTTTGGCGCTGAATCTCACACAGTATTGGGTACTGCAGTTGGTAGCGATTTAGAGCTGTTGCGTTTTAATCACCCATTCTATGACTTTGATGTGCCAGTTATCTTAGGTGACCACGTTACTGTTGATTCAGGTACTGGTGTGGTTCATACCGCTCCGGGTCATGGTCAAGACGATTTCGTGGTTGGTCAAAAGTACGGTTTAGAAGTCGCTAACCCTGTTGGTGATAACGGCGTTTATAAAGCGGATACCGAAATTTTCGCTGGTTTGCATGTATTTAAAGCAAATAAGAACGTTGTTGAACTATTAGAAGAGAAAGGTGCGCTACTTAATCACGTACAGATTAACCATAGCTACCCACATTGCTGGCGCCATAAAACACCAATTATTTTCCGTGCAACGCCACAATGGTTCATCTCTATGGATCAAAAAGGTCTACGTCAACAAGCACTAAGTGAAATTGAGCAAACTCAATGGATCCCTGATTGGGGCCAAAGCCGCATCGAGAAGATGGTGGAGAACCGTCCTGATTGGTGTATTTCACGTCAACGTACTTGGGGTGTTCCTATTACTTTGTTTGTACACCGTGAAACGGAAGAGTTGCACCCTGACAGTGTATCTTTGATGGAGCGCGTTGCAGCTCGTATTGAACAAGAAGGTATCCAAGCTTGGTGGGATTTAGACGCATCTGAATTATTAGGTGATGAAGCTGATCTGTACCGCAAAGTCACCGACACACTAGATGTTTGGTATGACTCTGGTTCTACTTTCTCATCAGTGGTTGCTTCACGTCCTGAGTTTAATGGTCATCCAATTGATCTGTACCTTGAAGGTAGCGATCAACACCGTGGCTGGTTTATGTCATCGCTAATGATTTCAACCGCGATGAACGGCAAAGCACCTTATAAGCAAGTATTGACCCACGGTTTCACTGTTGATGGTCAAGGCCGTAAGATGTCTAAGTCTGTTGGTAACGTGATTGCGCCGCAGCATGTGACCAATAAATTAGGTGCTGACATTCTGCGCTTGTGGGTTGCAGCAACAGACTATAGCGGTGAGATGACGGTTTCTGATCAAATCCTAAACCGTAGCGCTGACGCGTACCGCCGTATTCGTAATACCGCTCGTTTCCTACTGGCTAACATCAACGGCTTTAACCCTGCAACGGATATGGTTGCGGTTGAAGACATGGTTGCTTTAGACCGTTGGGTTGTTCGCCGTGCAGCTGCATTGCAGCAAGAGTTATTAGAAGCTTACGAACAGTACAACTTCCACCTAGTGACGCAAAAGCTAATGCAGTTCTGTTCAGTTGAGCTAGGTAGTTTCTACTTAGATATCATTAAAGACAGACAGTACACTGCGAAAGAAGACAGTAACGCACGTCGCAGCTGTCAATCAGCTCTGTACTTGATCTCAGAAGCTATGGTGCGCTGGATTGCACCAATCCTAAGCTTCACAGCCGACGAAATTTGGAAGTTACTTCCAGGTGAGCGCAGTGAATACGTATTTACTGAAACTTGGTATGAAGGTCTTAAGTCAGTCACACTTGAGTCAGATCTTAGTGATGAATACTGGGAGCAATTACTTGCGGTTCGTGCTGAAGTGAACAAAGTGATTGAAAACGCACGTCGTGAGAAGCAAGTCGGTGGTTCGTTAGAAGCTGAAGTGACTTTGTATGCTGATGAAGCTCTGCAAGCAGCACTTGAAAACCTAGGTGATGAGTTACGCTTTGTATTACTCACTTCTAAGACTGACGTGGTTGCGTTGGCTCAAGCTCCAGCAGATGCTATTGAAACAGAGCTAGCTTCATTAAAGCTTGGTCTTAAGAAGTCTGAAGCTGAGAAGTGTGAGCGTTGTTGGCACCATAGAGAAGATGTTGGCACTGTAGCAGAGCATCCGACACTGTGTTCTCGCTGTGTGACTAACATTGAAGGTGAAGGCGAAGTTCGCCAATTCGCTTAAAGGAACTGTCATGACCACTACATGGAAAGACAGTGGCCTGCGTTGGTATTGGGTAGTTGTGTTGGTATTTATTGCTGACCAACTATCTAAACAATGGGTATTGTCGAACTTTGATTTATACGAGTCGATTCAGTTACTACCAGTATTTAATTTCACCTATGTGCGTAACTATGGTGCAGCATTTAGCTTTTTGAGCGATGCGGGTGGTTGGCAACGTTGGTTATTTACCTTTGTAGCGGTTGGTTTTAGCGTATTGCTATCTGTTTGGCTGCGTCAGCAGCCAAGCAAAATGTGGCGCTTAAATTTGGCTTATACTTTGGTGATAGGTGGTGCGTTAGGAAATCTTATTGATCGTCTTCAGCATGGTTATGTTGTCGATTTTCTGCATTTTTATTGGAACGACAGTCATTTCCCTGCATTTAATATTGCCGATTCAGCTATTTGTGTAGGTGCTGCGCTTATCATTTTAGACTCATTTATGACAGGCAAAGATGATAAAAAATCAGACGATTTAAAGGAGTAACTTAGGTGTCAGAGATGCATTCAATTTTATGTCATATGAACATAGTGCTAGAAGATGGTTCGACAGCCGAAAGTACGCGTTCAAGCGGTAAACCCGCACGTTTTAATGTGGGTGATGAAAGCTTAAGTCCAGCATTTGAAGCAGAGATTATCAACCTAAAAGAGGGGGATAAGCACAGCTTTACACTGCAGCCCGCAGATACTTTTGGTGAGTCAAACCCAGATGCTGTACACCATATGGATAGAAGCCGTTTTCCTGCAGATATGACACTTGAACCAGGTGTTATTGTGAGTTTTGCCGGTCCTGGTGGCAGCGAAATTCCAGGCATGGTGCGTGATGTCGTTGCTGACTCGGTAACCATAGATTTGAATCATCCTTTGGCAGGACAAGTGCTTACCTTTGAACTTGAAGTGGTACAGGTACTTTAATTATGAATATTCTTCTGGCAAATCCACGTGGTTTTTGTGCAGGTGTTGACCGTGCTATTAGCATTGTTGAACGAGCACTAGAGCTATTTTCACCACCTATTTATGTACGTCATGAAGTGGTACATAACAGGTATGTGGTGCAGAACTTGAAAGATCGTGGTGCTGTATTTGTAGAAGAGCTTGACCAAGTGCCTGATGATAGCATTGTTATTTTCAGTGCCCACGGCGTGTCTCAAGCAGTGCGCAAAGAGGCAAAAGCTCGTGGCTTGAAAGTCTTTGATGCAACGTGCCCTTTGGTTACCAAAGTGCACTTACAGGTGACACGAGCCAGTCGTAAAGGTATCGAATGTATCCTGATTGGTCATGCCGGACATCCTGAGGTCGAAGGTACCATGGGGCAATATGATAATCCTCAAGGTGGCGTTCATTTGGTAGAGTCTCCAGAAGATGTTGCTAAGCTTGAAGTAAAAGATCCTGAAAATCTCTGCTTTGTTACGCAAACTACTTTATCGATGGATGATACGGCAGATGTGATTGCATCTTTACAAAAGAAATATCCTTCAATAGAAGGGCCGCGTAAAGATGATATTTGTTATGCCACCCAAAATCGTCAAGATGCGGTACGCAATGTTTCTGAACAAGTAGAGCTGTTTATTGTTGTGGGTTCTAAAAATAGCTCTAACTCTAATCGTTTACGGGAGTTGGCAGAAAAGAAAGGCACACAGGCTTTCTTGGTTGATAATGCTGACGATGTTGATGCAACTTGGTTTAACGGTGTGCAACGTGTTGCTGTTACTGCGGGAGCATCTGCTCCTGAGGTATTGGTTAAACAAGTAGTTGATGCGATAGCTAGTATGGCCCCAAGCGTGGTAACTGAGGTTGAAGGGCGATTAGAAGATACTGTTTTTGCGGTACCTGCTGAACTTCGTTGATCTTTGGCTAATATAAGACACATTTACATTTAAAAGAGAGGCTAAGGCCTCTTTTTTATTAGAAATTCAACTATTCTTTCCTGTTATTCCCCACATAAGACATTGAGCTACTTCAGTATTAGTAAGCTTTTGCTCCCTTGTGAAGTTATTCAACACAGAAGTAGGCAGACAAAAGTGCTCTAGAATGGCGAGTTTTAGCGGCTCTGATCCTGCGACTCTTGATAAAAAGAGGAAGCTTGAACCTAGTTTCACTATGCTCTTCACTCGTGGCAAATCACATGGATGTGGTGAATTTCATTAAAGCAGTAGCACTTAATGACCTTGTCCCAGTGCCACTAAATTCTCGCTGAGCGACCAAATCTCTATACTAATTGGCATAACTAAAATCATCGTGAGTGGATCTGATTGGTATTAGAAAGCAACCTTAGTTGTTTTTGCTAATATTAGACTGAATCGCTATTAGCATGTATGCTATTGGTGAATTGTAAGTTTCGGATTTGAAACGACAAAGTAACTGATAAGTGTCAAAAAAGTGGCGTCGACAGGAGGCTATAATGATTGCTAATGAAAAAGGCTTTTCCTTGATAGAGGTATTAGTGGCCTTAGTCATTTTAGTCATTGGTCTTATAGGTGTTTTTAATTTGCACCTCGTTTCTAAGCGAGGCAGTTTTGAATCCTTTCAACAAACTCAAGCTTCATATGTCGCTCAAGATATCATCAATCGGATGAAACTTAACCGTGGTTTGTTAACGGCATATAGTGGCACATATGCGGGAAACCTTTCCAAGCCAGCAACCGCTTGTGATGTCGCTGTAGGGGCTAACGTTGTTTGCACGGTTAATCAAACTCTGGCGTGGGATCTTTATAAGTGGGAGCAGCAGATGTTAGGCAGCGCCGAAGTAAATAGTGACTCTGTTAAGGTTGGCGGTTTAGATACGCCTACAGCCTGTATTCGTGCTCAAGCAAACGGTAATGTGACAGTCGTGATTACTTGGCGAGGAATTCGTAAAGTTTCTGATGGTGCTGCTAGTAATAATGATGCATTTGTCAGTGGTTGTGGCACAGGCAGTGACAGGCGACGTGCCTACAGTGTCAATACCGTGATCATTTAGGGCTTGAATATGAACGCAGGTTATTTAGCTCAAAAAGGATTATCACTTGTCGAACTGATGGTCGCTATGGTTGTAGGGCTATTTCTTACGGCAGGCCTGTTTTCAATGTTTGTTATGTCAGCGACAAATGTAACTACCACAAGTCAGTTCAATCAATTACAAGAAAACGGCAGGATTGCGTTATCTCTGATAGAGCGTGATATTTCTCAACTAGGGTTTATGGGAGATTTAACTGGCATAGGCTTAGAAGTTGGCACCAATCTGAATATTAATGCTGCAGCTATTGCAGCCGGTAATGACTGTATCGGTGACGGAGTAAATAATGGCTCATTTCCTGCGGCAGTTCCAGCGCATTTTCGTCGATTATGGGGTTATGAAAGTGGCGTGTCTGCTAACTCTCTCTCTTGTTTAACCAGTGTGGTCTCTGCAACCGATGTATTGCAAATTAAAAGGTTGGCAGGGCCTGAAATTACCGTCCCTAATGATAGTAATCGATACTATCTTGCAACCAACTCTCAGCAAGGCGTTTTATTTAGTGGTGGTCAAAGCACGCCGGTTATTACTAACGGTCGTTATTGGGAATACCTACATCATGTGTATTACATCGAAAATGAAGCCGCAATACCTGTATTAAAACGAAGAGTATTGCGAAACGGCGGTATGAAAACTTCAGCTAGTTATGAACAGCTAGTTGAAGGGATTGAAAACATGCGAGTTTTGTATGGTTTCGATAGTAATGGTGACAACAGTGCTGATAGTTATATGCCTGTTCAAAATGTAACAGATTTGATGTGGGACAACAGCTTAGCTCAAAGAGTTGTTTCGTTGAGGATATTTTTATTAGTTCGTGCATTAGAAGCCGACAGCAGCTTTATTAACAATAATAGTTATGAACTTGGAGATAAAACCATTACTGCTCCCGGTGATAATTTTAGGCGTAAAGTCGTTTCAACTACAGTCGTTTTGGAAAACCCGATTATAAGCGCTAACTAGAGGTTAGTTATGATTAAGCAAAAAGGAATGGTGCTATTTTTGTCACTCATTGTATTGATTATTATGACCGTTATCGGAGTGGCGCTTGCGGTTAATTCAAATCAATCGATGAAAATGGCTGGAGCAGGCTCAGAAAGAATAGAGGCGATGACAGCTGCTCATGGCGCCCAAGATAGAGCGATCTCGATTAACGAGGGAGCCACGTTAATTAATTTGACAAACACTTTAGTGACGAATGATGCAGCACTGGGGGTGACAAATACCTTAGAGCCAGTTGCGAGCGGATGTCAGCGTAAAGAAAAAGCCCACGGTGCGAGCATAGGTTGTAATCGAATTGACATATCAAGTACCGCTATTTTTGGTCGTAACAATCTTGGACAGCTGACGGTTGTTGTTGGGATTGAGCAAGAATTTACAACAGGGAATTAGTTATGTTGATAATGAAACGATTATTTTGCGCATTAGTCGTTATTACGATTGTGCTATCGGGAACAAGCTACAGTGATGATACAGAGCTATATGTATTTGAATCTACCGCCCGATCAGGCTCTCGGCCACAAGTTTTAATTATCTTTGACAATTCTGGCAGTATGAGTACTGATGAGACTACGGACTCTTTTTATCCACGTGGCGATGAGAGTTTAGGTGGTTCAACAAAGCTATATTACAGTAAAGGTGCCGGGGTTCCCTCGCTATCTAGCCCTAATTTCATAAAAAATAAGTTTAATGGTTGTAAGCGCTCGAAGTCATATCTAAAAGAGTATGGTTTTTTTACTGGCTTTATCCGTGAATACAGTTTTGTTGGAGAAAATGGAACTTGGTCAGAATTACCAGATACATTAGCCACAACCATCACCCATACCGACTGTTTTGAAGATTTTGAAGACTCAAATGCCGTTAATTATAAAAACGCCAACAACATACCGGATGGATTGCCGGTTGATAGTTTGGGGACATCAGCATCTCCTCAACCATACACTTTGGTTTCCGGTAGTTCATCTGCCGATCAAAAATCAGCAGCACTAACTAAAGCGCTATTAACAAATTTTGGTATTGGTAAGTCCGTTACCTTCTACACTGAAAAATACGTTACTTGGTATCACAGCACTAAATCCCAACAGGATATCTCTCGCTTAGAAATCGCTCAAAGAGTGATGGAGGATACCGTTGTCACTACCCCTAGTGTCGATTTCGGCTTGGCAGTATTTAACTATAATAATGGTAGCAGTGATGACGGTGGACGCATTATTTCTGGCATTAAACGACTGAATACGGTGCAAAAAAAGTCGTTAATAACAACCATTGGTAATTTAAACGCTGAGACATGGACACCACTGTGTGAAACCTTATATGAGGCATACCGTTATTTTGGCGGCGGTGCGCCAAAGTTTGCACTTGAAGCTGGCAGTGCCTCACCGGCTAGAGATACCAGTATTGAAAGTAATGGTAAATACATATCACCTTTCGTTGGTGGTCAATGTTCAGATAGAGCTTATGTCGTTTATATTACCGACGGCGCACCGACTCGCGACAGTGCAGCGAACGGTATTATCGACGATCTAGATGGCTATGACGCTAATAACATCGTTGATGGCAGCTATTTGCCGGCGCTTGCTAGTATTATGAATAATAAAGATATCAATACAGCCGTTGATGGTGAGCAGTTTGTTACCACATTTACCATTGGATTTAGTGATGGTGCAGCAAGTGCAGAGCCTATTTTGAAAAGAGCTGCTGAACTTGGCGGCGGCAAATACTTTGCTGCAAGTGATGCATCAGCGTTACAAACGGCGTTGTCACAAGTGTTTTCACAAATCTTGGAAACCAATGCAAGTTTTACTTCTCCTTCAATAGCCAGTAATAATTTTGACCGTACACAAACATTTGATTCGGCGTATTACGCCATGTTCTTGCCTAATAAAGGCCCTCGTTGGATGGGCAATATCAAGAAATTTAAGGTAACAGGGAGTGGCGATATCGTTGATAAAAACGGTGCATTAGCGATTGATGCCGATGGCAATTTAAAATCTTCAGCCTGTTCATATTGGACTTCTGACGCCGTGTGTGCCGCTACATCTAATGGTGGGGATGGCAATGACGTGCGCACCGGAGGGGCATCGTTAAGTATTAGAAATACTGCTTCGCGTACCTTGTATGGCAATTTTGGCACTAATGGGGCGTTAACCAGTTTTAGCAAAAATAATGCTCAGACGATGGCGGGAAGTGAAGCCTTATTAGCTGATTTTATGGGGGTGGATTCTAGTCAGTTAAGTGAAATGTTTGACTGGGCTAAAGGCGTTGATGTTGACGATGATAATAACGACTCGAGCACAACTGATAAAAGAGAAGATATTTTCGGTGATCCACTCCATTCAAAGCCCTTAGCGATAAACTTTGGAACTCAGGCCGCTCAAGATATTAGAGTGCTGGTTGGCACTAACCATGGCTTTTTGCATATGCTAAAAGATACGGGCGAAAACGTTGAGGAAACTTGGGCATTTATGCCTTATGAACTACTGTCAAATATTGCTGAGTTACGTGCCAATATTCCAACAGGCGTTCATTCAGTTTATGGATTAGATTCTTCGCCAGTCGCTTATGTCGAACAAAATGCAAGTGGTGGCGTCAACAAGGCTTGGCTATTCATTGGTATGCGTCGTGGCGGTAAGTCTTATTATGCACTTGATATTTCGAATCCTGACTCTCCGAGTTTTATGTGGAAAATCGATCCGGATTCAACTGGGATGGGGGAGCTAGGACAAACGTGGGCAGAGCCAGTTGTAACTAAAATTCCAGGATGGCCTGCGGGCAATACCGATCCAGCAACTGCAAAACCTGTGATAATTTTTGGTGCAGGTTACTCTCCATCAACGAAAGATCCTGCTGCAGTAGGTCATGATGATACGCAAGCTCGAGGTGTATTTATTGTTGATGCAGAAACTGGTGTGCTGGTTCATTCTTTTGGAGCAACGTCTGGCGGAAGTACAACAACGTTACCTGGCATAGTTGACAGCATCCCTAATGCAGTTGCCGTACTTGACTCTGACGGCGACTCTCTTAGAGATAGGATATACGCTTCTGATACAGGTGGTAATGTATGGCGTATGGACTTGCCATCTGGTTCTCCAACAGATTCTACAAGCCCGTGGACCGCATATAAATTTGCTGATCTAGGCGGTAATAGTTTGAGCAACGATAGACGCTTTTTTGCTGAGCCTGTTGTAGCGCAAACTGTATTTACAAATATTGCTGAGGTGAGTGTGACGGTCAACGGCACAACGACAACGACTAAAACATACCAGAATGTACCTTATGATGCGGTTACATTAGGTACAGGACATCGTCCGCACCCAAGTGATTTAAGTCGCGCCGATATGTTTTATGTCCTGCAAGATCGCAATGTTGTTAGCCGATCATTTGGTGTAACAGGAAACCCTGTACCTGATGCATTAACCCTGACGGATCTTTACAACGTAACAAGCGCAGCGCCGAGTACTGAGGATGAAAATATTAGTTTCGGTAGCAAACGTGGTTGGTTCTATGGTTTCAGTGACGCGGGAGAAAAGAGCTTATCTGCTTCAACGATTATTGAAGGAAGGGTATTTTTTACATCATATGTTCCCGGTGATACTTCTGCTTCTAACCAGTGTTTAATATCGGGCATGGGAAGGCTTTATGGTTTTGATTTGCATAAGGGGACTCGTTCTTATACCCGAGAGTATATCGAAATGGGAGAACGTGTTCCTGATACGCCACAGTTGGTGATCCCGCCAAATGGTAACGATGACTCTTATATGTATCTAATCGGTATAGGTAAGGCTGGCAATGACATGATTAAAGTCGATGATCCCAACAACACGGCTGATACCTGTTTACCGGGAGATGACAAGTGCGCTGGTGGCGGACCAAAGGTTAATCGGATTTATTATTATATCAATGAGTAGTTTATGAAAAATAAAGGCTTTAGTTTAATTGAAGTGATGATTGCCGTAGCGATCTTGGGAATTTTGGCTAGTTTAGCCTATCCGTCTTATGTTGAATATGTCGCAAAAGGAGCACGGGCTGACGGCTTATCCGGTTTGATGAAAGTGGCTAATTTACAAGAGCAGTACTATTTAGATAATCGGCAATATGCAACGGATATGACAAAGTTAGGGCTAGCAGCAGATCCTTTTATTGTTGAGAATGGCTTCTATAGTATCGATTCAACAGGCAGTGGCAGTTTTGTTGCTATCGCGACAGCATTAGGCGCTCAAGCAAGTAGAGATCCTAATTGTACTGCAATACAGATTACTGATACTGGGGCGAGAACCCCCTTGGAGTGTTGGCAATGATACGATATTTCCTAATGGTTTTTGCATTTATAGCTGCAGATGTACATGCCGAAGGTTCTGAAAAAAAAGAATTTAAATGTCATGTCGTCACCAGTATCGGTGATCAAGTGACACTTTACCGTTGGCCAGTGGAAAAAAAGAACTATTATATGCAGAGACTGCCGATGAAAAAGGTGCCTAAATCGCAACCGGGAAGAAGACCATTGATAAAAGAAGTGGTTGAGTGTGTAGAGAGCCATGCATCTTTCAGCACTGCAATAGCAAGAGAGCTCGATGCTAATTTAGCGCGGTAGTGTTGAAGAGGGACTGCATCGTATCCCATTGAGTAAGCTATTTGGTTAGCTGCAGGTTATTGTACCAGTAGCAAATCTAACTTTACCTGAGATGCTAAGCTGTAATGCCATAGATTCAGGGCTTGACTTGCTGCTAGGACAGTAGCTCAATAGACCTGAGTTAAAGTTACTAGAAATAAAGCCATCACTGTCTATTGTTATGGTGCTTTGGTCGTAGTCGATAAAGTCTTTACTATTAAAAGGTGCGATCTCAAGCAAAAGCTGATCTGTACCGTCTATGGTGTTTAGTGTGCCGTTATCGACAAAAACGCTAAAGCCACCGATCCAATTACTACCACAACTCGTTGAGCTTAATGGGCATATTGTTATACGAGTTCCATAGCTTAGCGCATGATTGCGAGCAAACTGAATAGCCTGTTGGATACTACGTATATTACTTTCTGCACGATAGCCATCATACATAGAAGTTAGTGATGGCATGCCTACAGTTAATAATATTGCTGCAACAGCAATCGTCACCATTAGCTCAACTAACGTAAAGCCTGATTGTTTTTTTTGCATGAAAGATCCCTAGTTGCAGTATTTTTGTTAAAAAACATCAGTCTTTCATACTAGCAAAGTAACGTTATTAGTTAAATAGCGCTGTTTTTTATGGGCATTGTACAACTTTATTAGAATATCGCACCCGTCCTGATTGGCTTATGATAACAGCGCGTGAATATCGGCTGTTTTTGCTATCAGGGCAATAACGCAGTGTGCCGTTGGTCCCTGATGCTAGCCCGTCAGGCTGAAAGCGGATAGCTGCTCGATTATAACTAATATGATCTTTAGCGTTAAAAGGCCCTAAAGTCTGAATGATTTGATCTGTAGCGTCTAACCGATTGGCGACACCCAAGTCGGTAAATACGGTTATATTTTCCAACCAATTTGATACGCAGGCTTTATTTTTCAACGGGCAGACGGTTACTCTTGCTCCGTAGGCAACAGCATGGTTTCTAGCTAATTGTATTGATTGCCGTATTTTACGAATATTTGAGTCGGAACGGGCGTGAGCATAAAATGCTTTCAATGATGGTAGAGACACAGATATTAGGATCATGGCAACTGACATTGTGATCATGATTTCTAAGACGGTAACCCCTACAGACTTAATCTGCATAAGTACTCCTCCTTGAGCAATAGGTTATTTTACATCCTGTAAATACACCTACACATGATAAGTATAGACTTGGTTTTAGTTAACGTCAGTGGGAATTAATAGTTTATTGGTATATCTGAATAGCTATTCATTAGTTACAGCACTAAATCACTTTAGACTTCAGAGTTTTGTTACCGCGTGGTAAGCTACTGCGCAATTAAATTGCGTCTTTCAGCAGGTTCTTAGGGAGTATTAAAATGAAAAAAGTTGAAGCCATTATTAAGCCATTTAAGTTAGATGATGTGCGCGAATCACTTGCTGATATCGGGATCACCGGTATGACTGTTTCTGAGGTTAAAGGTTTTGGACGCCAAAAAGGACACACTGAACTTTATCGTGGCGCAGAGTATATGGTCGACTTTTTGCCTAAGGTAAAAATTGAGCTTGTCATTCAAGATGAATTGTTAGAGCAGGCACTAGAGGTCATTGTTGATACCGCCCGCACCGGAAAGATTGGTGATGGCAAAATTTTTGTAACAGATATAGAGCGTGTTATCAGAATTCGTACCGGCGAAGAGAACGAAGAAGCAGTTTAACAGCGAGCGCCTTTTCGCATTACCTAATACCAATCAAAATAAGTAATGTAAGTAATGCGAAAAAGCAGCAAGTGAACTTTATGAGACTTTAGCCTCTTACTTGTGTGGTAGAGTCTCGGATCACAGGCTCAGGTAAGAAAACTTTACCTAGTTGTGCAGGTTTGTCTTTGCGCTTAGCTATTAATAGTTCTGTAGCAATATGTGCGATCTCTTCGTTTGGCTGGTGGACGGTCGTAAGTTTTGGCCATGTTTGACGCGAAAATGGGCTGTCCTCAAAACCTACAATTGATATTTCCGCAGGAATATCCACACCTTCAAGCCGAGCAGCAAATAATGCTCCTGCAGCGATCTCATCATTACAAGCTACAATTGCAGTAGGTCTAGTGCGTTGCTTCAGCAGATCTTTTGCACCTTGTACTCCAGATTCAAATGAATATTTTCCATCAATAATGAAATCGTCATTAATACTCAGTTGGTTATTAGTTAACGCTTGTTTGTAGCCAGCTAAGCGCTCTTTTGTTGAAGCATGTTCATGATCACCGCTTAAAAATGCAATGTGCTTATGGCCTAGGTCGATGAGGTGTTGAGTGATTGAAATCGCTCCGGATCTATCATTTACTAATACGGCTAAGCCGTTATTGGTATCTACTTTTTCTCCCGCGATAATGCGCACATAGTTGGCGTCTATTTCGTCTAATGCCGCTAAAATAACAGGATCTTCTGACAGTGGTGGGGTAAGTACTAAGCCTGATAAACGATTATGTTTAACTAAGTCGGTGAGCTCTTTGCAGATATTCGCTGCTGTTGAATTGCAAGGGTGAATGAGCAACTCATAACCGAGATCCTTACAGGCTGATAAAATCCCATTTTGCATATCGATAATGTAATAGGCATTAGGATTATCATAGATAAACCCAATTACGTACGATTTAGTTCCTGCAAGATTTCTAGCTGCTAAGTTTGGCTGATAATTTAGCGCCTTAATTGCAGAGTTTACCTTATCTATTGTTACCTGCTTTACAGACGGCTCATTATTAGTTACTCGGGATACAGTTTTAATCGATACGCCTGCATGTTTAGCGACATCATTTATGGTGACTTTCATTAAACGTGTTCTCGTTTTTGACTCATTGCATACAGTTAAATCAAGCTAACACTTGTTTAACATCAGACGTTTTTAAAGGCATTTAGCCATAAGATATAACGATATAGTGCGAAGTTTTAACTCATTTAGCAATGAGAAGTAGTTAACTTTTTCTGTTTTTACAAGTCATAGAAAAAAAATCTATTTGTTGGTCACATTTTCTTACATAACTTAAGTTACTGTATTTAATTAATAATTAATATTGTAAGGCTAAACTTTTGTTACTCGATTTCGATTGGCGTGCGCTTATGGTTATTTTGTTGTGGCGCAGCTGTTAATAATTGTGTAATGTTTGCACTAGACATGACAGCGTTGTCATTCCTGATTGGGGAATGGTTATGGATATAAAAAAAGATAATAAGTTATGGAAGGGAAAACGAGATGCGACCATCAAACCTTAAGAAAAGTGTACTAGCTACAAATATTGCGCTAATGCTCGGAACTGCAGTCTCTATGTCTGCTGTTGCTGCTGAAGCGGATTCTGCACCTACAGCAGATGAAAATATTGAGAAAATTGAAGTGCGTGGTATGCGTGCTTCTATGAAAGCGTCAGTAAATGCGAAACGATTTTCTGACTCAGTAGTTGATGCTGTAACGGCAGAAGATATTGGTAAGTTCCCAGATGGCGATGTGGGTGAGTCACTTGGACGTATTCCAGGTGTTGCTGTAAACCGTCAGTTTGGTCAAGGTCAGCAAGTTTCTATTCGTGGCGCTTCAAGCCAGCTGACTCGTACTTTACTTAATGGACATTCGGTTGCATCGACAGGTTGGTTTGACCAACAAGCTATTGACCGTAGTTTTAACTACTCATTACTTCCGCCTCAATTGGTAAGTGGTATTGAAGTTTATAAGTCGTCTCAGGCAGATATCACTGAAGGTGGTATCGGTGGTACAGTTATTGTAAAAACACGTAAGCCATTAGATCTTGATTCAAATACAGTGTTTGTTAGTGCAAAAGGTGATTACGGTACAATTTCAGAAGAGATTGATCCTGAGTTATCAGGCTTATACAGCTGGAAAAATGAAGATGAAAACTTCGGTATTTTAGTCGCTGGTGCGGGTTCACAAACTGAATATCAACGTAACGGTATTGAAACGTTACTTGGTTGGGGTGAAATTGTTCCATCTACTTTCCAACAAGATCGTGAACGCACAGCATTCAATGTTGCAGCGCAATATCGTCCAACAGAAGCACTTGAGTTTGGTTTAACTTATACTGCGCTAGATCTAAAAGCGAATAACGCCAACACTTCTATCTTCCTTTTCCCTACACAACAAGGCGTTAGTACTTGTAATCAAACAAACGCAGCCGGTGTTTGTACTGATATTACCCACACAGGTGAGGGCGGATTTGCTTGGGCTCAAACATGGGCTCGTGAAGCTGAAATGACTTCAGATACAATCGATTTTGATTTTAATTTTGAAGCGGAAAACTTTACTGTTGATGGTCGTATTGGTAATACAACGTCTGACGGTGGTACTAGCTTAACCTCTAACTACGGTAACTCTATTGGTCAGCCGGGTGATTTTGCAGGTCATTATGATGCGACTGGTAAAGTTATTGATATTGATATTGCGAACAAGCACTTTGGAGCTGAAGACTTTAACGGTGAACTATCGTCAGCTGCTTGGGCACTAAAGAAACAGCCTAACACTGATGAAGAAACTTATGCGCAGTTAAACTTTACTATTCCTGTTGAACTAGGTGCAATCACTTCATTTAAGACGGGTATTCGTTATGCTGATCATGATGTGACTCAGCAGACTGATATCGCAACAGTTGGTGATATTGCTGTACGTGATGCTTCACATTACTACAGTGGCACTATGTCTTCTGGTGCAGGCTTCACTCTACCTAAGCCGAATTTCGATGCTATGATTGCAGACGCTAATGCTGCTATCACTGGTTTCGAGCGTGATAAGTCTGGTTATGGTACGTTGAACGAGAAGAACCTTGCGTTGTATGCAATGGCTAGCTTCGAGTCAGAAGGTATTCGCGGTAACTTCGGTCTACGTTATATCTCAACGGATGTTGAATCTGATTATTATGAGTTAAGTAACACAGGCCAATTCGCTGATAACCTTAGCACTGCTAAGTCTAGCTATGACGATGTACTACCAAGCATTAACGTTGCATTTGACTTAACTTCAGACCTAATCTTGCGTACGTCTGCAGCCCAGGTTATTTCTCGTCCTAACTACTCAGAGTTATTTGCAACTTCAACACTACCAGGCTTGAATGACGGTACTCCTGGTAACGAAAAGCTAAACCGTGGCTCTGTATCACTTGATCCATTTAAAGCAACTCAGGCTGATGTTAGCTTAGAATGGTACTTTAGTGGTGAAGGTCTTGCTGCAATAACTTACTTTATTAAAGATGTAAACTCTTTCATCTCTACTCGCCAAAAGCTTAATCAGCAAATTGGTATTGAAGATAACGACCTTATCGCCCAAGGCGGTAGCGCATGTGGTGTAGGCGTATACGATTGCTGGACTGTAAGTGAAAAGTACAACGCAACAGGCGGTCGTATTGAAGGTGTAGAACTACAGTTACAAGACTCATTTGAGAGCGGCTTAGGCTACTCTGTAAACTATACGTATGCAGATGCTGGTTCACCAGCTGAAAACTACCCAGATCAAGTTGGTGTGTTCTCTGACTCTTCAAAGCACACTGTTAACTTAGTGGGTTACTACGAAATGGAGTCTTTCTCTGCTCGTTTAGCGTATAACTGGCGTAGTGAATACATGATGCGTGAACTACCAGGTTTCTACGGTAACCGTCAACACGAAGATTATGGAACACTTGATCTAAGTGCTTCATATAGTGTGACTGAGTGGATGGACGTGACGTTTGAAGCTGTTAACCTAACAGAAGAAGACAGCATCCAAACTGGTGTTGCTCCGCTTGATGCAGAAGTTATCCCAGAGTTTAAAGCTGACTATCCTGTATGGAGCTTTGAAGGTGAAGCACGTTATAAAGTTGGTGTAGCTTTCCGCTTCTAATTTATAAAAGATAATATGTATGTAAAAGCCCAGCAATAGCTGGGCTTTTTGTTAAGTTATTATTGTTTAAACTCAGAGTCTTAGATGGTATTTTGAGTGTTATGTTTTTCAGCATTTATTGAGGGCAGCTATGGATATTCTTAAAGTGGCTATTGTAGGTGGCGGTACGGCTGGTTGGTTAGCAGCAAATCATTTAGGCCTTGTAGGTGTTGATAATAAACAGCTATCGATTACTTTGATTGAATCACCTGACATTCCAACCGTGGGTGTTGGAGAAGGCACTGTGCCAGCTATTCGTCAGTCTTTAAAAAAATTTGGAATTAGTGAGGCTGAGTTCATAACACGCTGTGATGCAACGTTTAAGCAATCGATAAAGTTTGTTAATTGGCTAGATAAAGATAGCCATGGTGATAATAACTTCTACCATCACTTATTTGATATGCCGCCAGTAATGGGTAAAGAGCTCACTCAGAAGTGGCTTGCCAATAAGTACCGAGCTTACGCTGAAAATGTCTCACCGCAACATGCAGTTTGTGAAGCTTACAAAGCGCCTAAAAATATAAGTGACGTTGAGTACTCTGGCTCGCTTGGTTATGCGTATCACCTAAATGCTGCGAAATTTGCAGACTTACTCGCAGAAAATGCCAAAACACGATTTGGTGTAAATCATCTTAAAGCTAATGTGGAACAGGTGATCTTAGGCAATGAAGGCGAGATCAAATCTTTAGTGACAGATAGTCACGGATGTTTAGATTTTGATTTTTATATTGATTGCAGTGGTTTCGCATCATTATTAATAGACAAGGCGCTAAAAGTACCGTTTAACAACAAGGCTGAGCAATTATTTGTTGATAAAGCCGTTGTTGTACAAGTGCCGACTTTGGCTGATGAGAAGATACCGCCTTTTACTATTTCAACTGCGCATCAAGCCGGTTGGATATGGGATATTGCCCTAAGTACTCGTCGTGGTGTTGGATTTGTTTACAGCTCTCAATATATGGACGATGAAACCGCTGTTAAAAAGCTAGATACTTATCTTAATGGACAGCTAAGCGCACACCAATTCAGAACTATCCCTATGACAGTCGGCTACCGAGCCCGTTCTTGGGAAAAGAACTGCGTGGCTTTAGGTCTTGCTCAAGGCTTTCTGGAGCCTTTGGAAGCAACATCAATTCTGCTAACTGATTTCGCGGCAGGGTTTTTAGCTAGCCGTTTCCCAAGGTCGACACAACAGTTGACTTCTATGAGTAGCAGATTCAATCAGGTTATGGAGTATGCATGGGAGCGGGTTGTTGACTTTATCAAGTTACATTATTGTTTATCAGATCGTACTGATTCACAATTTTGGATAGATAATCGCGATCCTGCAACTATGTCTGATGAACTTAAGCAACGATTAGCACTTTGGCATAATTTTGTTCCTAATCGTGAGGATTTCTTTAGTAAGTTTGAAGTTTTTGATTTAGAGAATTATCTTTACGTGCTTTATGGTATGCACTTTTCAACACAAGAAACTACTGAGATGAATGCCGAGCTAACAGAGCTGGAAAACTACCAGAAAAGGCTTATACAAGTTACAAAGCAGTTAGTTGATAATCTACCAGAACAAAGGCCGTTGCTTGAAAAAATTAAGATGTATGGCTTACAAACAGTTTAATGATCGCCTGTAAGCTCATTTTACGGTAAGCCACTAATTTCGATGTTTATGTAATGGGAAGTGTTGAGTGACAATATTAAAATAACGCTTAATATTGTCTAGATTAACGACTCTTTTATCGTCGGGAATATCTGCTACTTGCTGATTAAAGCGGGCTTTTCCTGCCAATAAACAATACCAGCTAGGGGTAAGATAAGCTCTTTTACTATCCGTAGCCGTTAGTATTTCTTCCATATCTGCAAGTGGCTGATCCCAAGCCGCAATAATTTGGCGTAGCTTGCTTGAGCAAGCCTGTTCATTGCGTACGTCAATCCAGTATTGGCTATCGTTTCGAGTATTTAAAAAATAGTGAGCTTGAATGTAATCTTTAATGCTATCTAACATCGTATTTATTTTACTATTAAAGCTATTTTGTTGAGATAAATTATCGAGTGAATAATGTTGGATAAACTCTTCTAAAGTAAATTGCACAGACATCAGTGCTGTCGCTTCTAATGGTTCAATAAAACCTTGGGAAAGCCCCACCGCAAGCACATTTTTATGCCAGTGTTTTTCGACACGTCCTAGCCTCATTGAAATATGTTTAGCAGGCATATCTTTGCAAGTGGGCCCTATATGCTCTCTTAACTCAGCTTCTGCTTTTTCGGGGCTGATGTGCTTTGATGAATAGACATACCCATTGCCGTAACGGCTACTTAGGGGAATTCTCCATGCCCAACCAGCACTTAACGCAGCAGATTCAGTGTATGGTGGAATTGGCATAGAGCGATCAATAGATGATGCAATCGCTATTGCAGAATCGTTAAGTAGCCCATCAGAATAGCTGTGATAAGTGGCAGCTAAAGTTTTACCTATTAGGAGGGAGCTAAACCCAGTACAGTCGACAAATAACTCGCTTGTAACTATGTTCCCCGATTGAGTTATTAGCTGGGTAATATTGTTGTTTTGGTCTGTATTTATTTGCTCAACTGTGTCGCTAGCATGCAATACTCCCAGTTTTTTAGCTCTAGTTTTAAGGTACTCTCCTAGTAAGGCTGAATCAAAGTGGTAACCATATTCCATTGTACCGTTTAACTTAGCGACAGATTTTGGCGAACGGTACTCTTTAGCCAGAAAGCTCTGCAGCCAATAATGGTCTGGGTGGGCGTCTATATTGACCCCTTGTCGTCTTAGATCTGTATTGTGTATAAAAGCTTTACCTGTTTTGAGATCTACATCTGAATAGAATGGGTGAAAATAATGGTTGTTTGCTGAATGTGTAGTCCAACTTGGAAAACTGATGCCGCATTTATAAGTGGCATTGCATGCAGGCATCCACTCTGACTCTTCAATATTTAAGGTTTCGAAAAAGCGCTTTAATGCAGGCGTTGAGCCTTCACCCACGCCTATTTTTGGGATGTCGATAGAGTCGATAACTAACACTTCACAGCCTAAGTGTCCCCAAGCATGGTGTAATAAGCTTGCACTCATCCAGCCTGCGGTTCCGCCGCCAACAATTGTAATTTTCCTAGGAATAGTTTGCTGCATAGACTGATTACCTGTTTGATAAAGTAGGTAGCTAGAATTGCGCAGAAAGCAGAGTCTCTCTTACTTTCTGCGATTTAGTTTACGTTTGTGGTTAATGATTTGAATCGTATTGATTTTGCTTCTCAATCAGGCGACCAATCTGTTGCAAAGAAACTAAGTGAGCATAGATAAGTGGCAACAAGCCATTTCTTTTTAAAGATAAGAAGTCTTCATCCTCTAGCTGGTTTAGTACTTGCTCATCAATAACATAAACACCATCAATATTAATCGGTTGCTCGTTTTTTAACAGTTTTACTGTTAGTTGCTTGGCTGTGAAGAGGTTTTTAGATGCGAGTAATTGGCAAATGTTAGTAGTCTGTTCGGTGAAAGCTGCGACTTCAAGTAATGCCTCAGTTCGTTTTTTTAAAAATTCGCTTTGTTGGTTATCGTCATTAAATAGGCGATGCCCAGAGTCATCATCTGCTGATACTAATGGGCTTTCAGTATCTATACATACAAGAACATTGTCCTCATCTTTAGAAGGCTTTACCAAAGAAAAAGGAGCGTTATTAAACCCTCTTGGGTAAACACTTGCTGGCCAGTTTGAGTTTTGGCAGTACAAATTTATGTCCGGCTTTATACCCATCATAGCCACGGGAATGAACTGGCCCGTTTCTGTATTTTTTACAAATACTAGAGGAAACTCTGATGCTAGGTGATGAAATTCATGAAATACAACAGGAATAAGGTGCTGACTTGCGAATCGAGTAAAATCTTTAGACTCTATTACTCGCATTTGTAGGTGGTGCTCAAAATTCAAAGGAACGATATTTGCCATGTTGATTTACCTCTAATTATTATTTGTATATTGAGTTTAATTCGATGTTAACGGTCTCAATTGGGTTAATACTTTACTTGTTTACTCCATGATTAAAATCGCAGCACCGGACAAAATAATCCAAGCTGCAAAAAACAACTTTAATGTTTTTATTGGTAGAAACAGAGCTAGTTTTTTAGCTAGTAATGCTCCTATAACGGCCCCCGGTGCCGCGACGGCTACGACGCTAAAATAGGTATCGCTACTGGCGCTAAAGTGCAATCCTGCCGTACTCCAAACTGTTGCCGCTGTAACTATTACGCCTACAGCAACAGCCAATGTTGCTTCGACTCTTTTTAATAGTAAGTAGATCACAATGAGCTCGCCAACGCCTACAGATAACCATGCGGTTATCATGCCTCCCAAAAAAGTGATAGTTGCGAGTATGCAAAGCTCTGTTTTATTTACGTTAAAACTAGCTTGTGGTGAGGGTGTTAGTTTGCCCGACTGCTTGAAGTGATTAACCAGGAGTGCGCAACCTAATATGATTGAAAATACACTGAAAGATTGTTCTAGATTGTCGATTGGTCGAATATTTAAAGCTTCAACTGTCCATAACCCGGCAATAGAGACTGGGATTAAGCAAGTGAGCAATAGTGGTAATTGCTGCCAATTATGCTGTTGTTGCTGTTTATAATAGTGTAGCCAGCTAATTGTGCCAGTTGTCATGCCAAAGCACTGGATTGCAAATGAGGTTGCCAGACTTTGCTCAACACTAAAACCAAGACTGTTAAATGCAGGAATGAATATAACACCGCCGCCGGCACCAGTAGAATTGGCGAAGATCGCACCTACAATGCCTAAGACACTGTAATGCATATATTGAGTCACAAGCTCGATACCATCAGTATTGCTATAAACAAATACAAACCAGAATACTAAGAGTATCAATGTAATAGGTAAGTATTTAATTGAGCTTTCCTGCCGTTCTATCTGCACCTAGCAATTATCTCCTTTGATGTTTTTATCAATATTGACTGCTGTAAATTTGAACCAACCAAAGAGATGTTATCAATTGTTGACAGCGTTGTCATTGAAATGTTTCGTCGACCATTTTGTGTTTTATCGCAGTAAGTCAAGGTGTTGCGCTTAACATTTGCAGTTGTTGGAATAAAAGTGTCAAAAAAATGTAGATATATTGTTCAGGTTTGTGTATGTTCATAAATGACAGCGTTGTCATCTGCTTGTGTGACATGTTGTTTGTAAGGTCTACATGAAGAGGATGAGGTCTCCTACTTTATGTTTTTAAACAAACGAATATGTTTGTTACTCCTATATAGTCTCTCCCCAGAAACTATTGTGGGCCGAGTGTTTAAAAGCACTCGGCCATTTTTTTAAAAAGGCCAAAATAATTATAAGTTTAATGCTGTTTTTACTTACTATCGCCCAACATAGTTAACGTCTACTTTCAGGTTTGAATGGAGTACTTAATGATGATTAAAGCGCATTTTTTTATAGTACTGATGTTATTCGGTGTTCTTATTGCAAGCCCGTTAGCGGCTGCTAAGACAGTAAATACAACCGTTCCAGATAGTTGGCAGCTATTATTGATGAAAGCTGCATTAAAGCGAGTTGATAGTAGTTATCAAGTCAACACTATAACTACAGAAATGAACCAAAAGCGTAAGGTTGAAGAATCGCTAGCGGGCAACATTGATGTGTTTTGGAGCATGACATCCCGTCCTTTAGAAGAGCAGTTATTACCGATCAGGATCCCCATCTTCAAAGGTTTGCTCGGTAATAGGTTATTGATTATCCGTAAGCAATCTCAGCAAGAGTTTAATCAGATTTCAAATCGTCAAGATTTTGCGAAATTTACTGCAGGACAAAACCACTACTGGCCCGATGCCGACATCATCAAATCTGCAAATCTTCCTATTGTTACTAGCTATAGATATAAAAATTTATATCCAATGCTTGAAGGGGCAAGATTTGATTATCTAGCGTTAGGTGCGCAAGAGATTTGGCAAGAACTCGCTAAGCACCCTGACCCTGCCCTGAAAGTCGATGAACGAGTATTGCTGCAATATCGCTCTCCTGCGTATTTCTTTGTTTCTCCATCGCAAGCGCAGTTAGCTAAAGATTTACTTCAGGGGCTAGAGTCAATGGTCGCTGATGGCAGTTTTGATGAGCAATATAATCATTACTTTAAAATTGAGGAGCTTTACGCCAAAGCTAATTTTAACCAGCGTGTTGTCATTCGTATCGACACTCCGGGGTTACACCAATTAACTCCGGTCAATCGCCCTGAATTGTGGCTTGATCTATTTGATATAAGGGGTGTGAATTAAATGAAGTCTTTATCGTTAAAAGTTCAGATTGGTTTAGCTAGCGCACTATTTATCGTGGTGAGTATTTTATTTACCGGTGCTTATTGGTTAGAGAAGTCTCGATTGCAACAAGCGTTTGTTGATTATCAAAATAACTCATTAGCAAGCCTTGAAGTGACTTTAGCACAACCGGTATTTTATTATGACTTTGAGCAAATTGACGCGGTATTATCGGCGCTGCTTGAATCCCCTCAAATATATGCGATTGAACTGAAGGATCACCGTGGTCAAGATATTGGCTCAGTAAAGCAAGCCGCTACAGTCAGTTCTGATGATTTAACAGTGCATACACTTAGTTTTGCTAATAATGGTAAATCGACAGGGCAGATGAAAATTACGTTTTCAGCGTTACATATGCAGTCAGCTTTAAGTGACTTATTGTTAACTTATATGGTGATGGCAACGCTAATTTTACTGTTAAGCCTTGCAGCGATTTATGTGATTTTAAAAGTTTTGGTAACCACGCCGTTAGCGCATATTGTACATGCAATGGATGAAATTGCCTGTGGTGATGGCGATTTAAGTCATAAATTACCGGTTGAGAGTGATGATGAGGTGGGTCGACTCGCGGCGTCGTTTAACCAGTTTGTTAGCCAAATTCACCTTAGCATTTCTAAAGTTAATGAAACATCAGCTCAGATCCTAAACGATGCCGAAGCACTCGGTTCGCTTTCAAGTGTTAACCATCAAAGAGTGCAATCACAACTAATCGATGCTGAGTCAGCAGTCGCAGCCATGACTCAATTAAGTAGTCGAGCAAATGATGTTGCAGAATATGCTAAAGCTACCGCTGATGCGGCTACGGATGCAGATAAGAAAGTAGAGCACAGCTATAGCGAGTTTGATTCAGGGCTCGCCTTAAGCGAAAGTCTTGCCCAAGAGTTAACCTTATCGGCTCAATCTGTTGAGCAATTACAGCAAGAAACCCAAAAAATAGATGAGGTTGTGGTGGTGATTAATGCAATTGCTGAGCAAACTAACTTGCTTGCGCTTAATGCTGCAATTGAGGCTGCCCGAGCGGGTGAGCAGGGGCGGGGCTTTGCCGTTGTCGCTGACGAGGTGCGCACCTTAGCTAGCCGCACTCAGCAAGCTACCGGCGAGATCCAAAAGATGATTCAAATGGTGCAAAGCAGCGTTAAAAATACTGTGCAAACAATGCATTCGAGTAAAAGCATGTCAGATAAAGCTGTTCTACATTCAAATGAAATTAAGTGCTTATTAACTAAAGTATCGGAAATTGTATCGAATATTAGTAGCATGAATCTCGATGTTTCAGCTGCCGCAAAAGAGCAAACTGAAGTGACATCAAGTATTTCTGTTAGTTTAAACGAATTAGTAGCCTCCTCAGATGCTGCATCAACCGACAGTGAAAGATTGGCTCAATCTAGTGATCGTTTATTTCTGCAGGGGGAGAAGTTACGAGAACTAGTAAAAACATTCCGCCTATAAAATAACAATTCAAATTAAGGAAAATTATGCAGATTAAATTAATCGTTGCAGCAGTTGCTCTGGCATTAACGACAAGTGCTTGCTCAAAGCAAGTTACTGAAGAAAGCACGTCCCCTCAGAGTAAAACGTCACAGTTAGTTAATTCAAATGAATTAACCCAAGATCTGCTTAATAAAATTGGTCAAACATTGGATATCCAGTATCGTTTGATAACAAATATCCCCGGTGAACATTGCGATAAAGGTGAAGGTGAGCCTCGCTGTTTCGTTGCTGCAATCGATTTAACCTCGCAATTTGATCTGAATAGTAAGGATTGGGCTATCTACTATTCACAAATGCGGCCAATCCAAAGTGTAGTTGGTGATGAGTTTACTATCACTCAAGTTCAAGGTGATCTACACAAGATAGAACCCGCAGCTGGGTTTAAAGGTTTTAAAAAGGGCGAGACTATCACGATTGAGTTTCGTGGCGAGCCATGGCTATTGTCAGAAACCGATGCTATGCCTAACTATTACATCGTGGCACAAGGGTTAACGCCAGTCGTTATCGCTAGCACTCAACTTGAAGTTGACCCTGAAACCGGAATGGAAGTTCGTCCATATGTCACCGCATTTACTGACAGCGAAGCTCATTATAAGCGCCGTGAAACAGATAAACTTGAGTGGGCGAAAAGTCATGTGTTGTATCAGAATAATCTAGATACACCTGTTGATGTCGCACTAGCCGAAAACAGCATTCTACCCACTCCAAATAAACTGATTATCAAAGATTCTAAGCAAGCGCTATCTCTTAAACCGGGGCTCAAGGTTGATTTTAAAGATGTCGATCCCGCTGTGGTTGATGCGGCCTTGCAACGTTTAGCGCGTATTGGGGTTTTGCAAACAGAGCAGGGAGTTAAGACGGAGTTACTGCCATTAAGCTCTGCCCAAGTTGCAGGAGAGTATCGTTTAGATATCTCTGCAGACAAGATCCAAGTTTTTGCTGCTGACGATGCTGGTTTCTCTTATGGCTTAGCGTCTATTGCCGCTTTAGTTAACCCTAAAACTCTCACTGTTAGTGAAGTAGCAGTAGAAGATGCGCCACGTTACGATTTTCGTGGTATGCATGTCGATGTCTCGCGTAACTTCCATAGTAAGCAGCTTATTTTAGATCTACTTGATCAAATGGCTGCCTATAAACTGAATAAGCTTCATTTGCATATGGCTGATGATGAAGGTTGGCGTTTAGAGATAAATGGTTTACCAGAGCTAACCGAAGTCGGCAGCAAGCGTTGTCATGATCTTAATGAAGATACTTGCTTATTGCCGCAGTTAGGTAGTGGACCGTTTAGCGATACGAAAGTGAATGGTTACTACAGCAAAGCTGATTACATTGAAATTCTTAAATATGCTAATGACAGGCAAATTCAGGTGATCCCATCGATGGATATGCCGGGACATTCTCGTGCAGCGATAAAATCGATGGAAGCAAGATACCGTAAATTAATGGCACAAGGCGATCAAGAAGCTGCAAATGAGTTCCTGCTATCTGACAATGAAGATGAGACGGTTTACTCATCTATCCAATATTACAACGATAACACCCTTAATGTGTGTATGGAGTCGACCTTTAACTTTATTGATAAAGTGATTGACGAAATTGCCGTTATGCACAAAGAAGCGGGTGTACCGTTAAACCTTTACCATATTGGAGCTGATGAAACCGCTGGAGCGTGGATTGAGTCGCCACTTTGTAAAGCCTTCGTGGCTAATAATGACAAGGGCGTCACTAGCATGGATGAGCTTGGGGCGTACTTTATTGAGCGAACGGCAAAACTGCTTGCTGATAAAGGTATAGAGGCTGCTGGCTGGAGTGATGGCATGAGCCATACGCGACCTGAAAATATGCCTGCAAAAGCACAGTCGAATATTTGGGATGTTGTTGCTCATGGTGGACATAAGCGCGCTCACCAACAAGCTAATCTAGGTTGGCATGCGGTACTGAGTCAGCCAGAGGTACTATATTTCGATTTCCCATATGAAGCTGATCCTAAAGAGCACGGTTATTATTGGGCAAGTCGTAATACTAACTCGCAGAAAATTCATAGTTTCATGCCTGGTAACTTACCTGCTAATGCAGAGCAATGGACTGACATTGAAAACTTACCTTTTGAAGCTGATGATACAGTTCAAAAGGATGAGTCTGGCAAGGTTATCAGTGGCCCACTGAAGGAGTCTATTGGCTTTGCTGGGATCCAAGGTCAGCTTTGGAGTGAGACTATTCGCAGCGATGATGTCGCTGAGTACATGATGTTTCCGCGCATTATCATGTTAGCAGAGCGCGCGTGGCATAAACCTAGTTGGGAAGTGCCATATCAATATAAAGGCGCAGTATACAACCAACAAAGTGGTTTCTTTACTGAAGAGATGCGTCAGGTACAGCGTGATGATTGGTATCGAGTTGCCAACACTGTGGGGAGCAAAGAATTACTTAAGCTAGATAAAGCTGATATTGCTTATCGAGTGCCAACACCAGGAGCAGTTATTAAAGACGGTAAGCTGTTTGCAAATGTGATTTTCCCTGGACTTGACATTGAATATCGGACTGCTGGTGGTGATTGGCTAGCTTATGAAGCTGGAGCCGCTGTTACAGAGCCTGTTGAAGTGCGTGTTATTGCTGCTGATGGTAAACGTAAAGGACGCACCTTAGTTGTTGAGTAACAAATGACTAACAGGTGTTGTTACCGCGAATGTAAGTAATTACTCAGCGTAAACGCAGCTGCATGTGGGTGTGGCTGCGTTTTTTATCTTTTGTTGAAGCAGTTTAAAAAGTAAATGACAACGCTGTCATTATTGTTGTAACATGGAATTAACTTAGTGGCTTGCATATAAAGTCTACACCCATTCTGCAGTTGAAGAATGAGAACGATAAAGAGGTTTGTCATGGACATGAGCCAGACGAAAGAAGAGTTCCTTTATATAGGGATCGACGGCGGCGGTAGCAAGTGCCGTGCAACTATTTACACTAGTGATTATCGTATTTTAGGTACTGGGGTTGCAGGTCGTGCAAACCCACTTCATGGCCTAGCTCAAACGTTTCAGTCAATTGAAGAGTCAACCCAACTAGCGTTAGCTGATGCTGGCTTAGGGCCTAGTGATAGCAAACGTTTGATTGCTGGGTTGGGCTTGGCGGGCGTTAATGTGCCAAGACTATATCAAGATATTGCCAACTGGGACCATCCTTTCGCCAGCATGTATTTAACAACAGATTTGCACACCGCTTGTATTGGTGCGCATCAAGGCCAAGAGGGTGCAGTTATCATTACTGGCACGGGCTCTTGTGGTTATGCACGTGTCGCAGATCAAGAGCTATTTATTGGTGGACACGGCTTTGCGCTTGGCGATAAAGGTAGTGGTGCTTGGCTTGGCCTGAAAGCAGGCGAAAGTGCTTTACTCGACTTAGATGGTTTTGGTGAGAAAACTAAACTAAGTCAGCGTCTGTTTGAATATTTTGAAGTGAACAATGCTTTAGGTATCGTTGAGAATCTTGCGGGTCAATCGTCAAGTACTTATGCAAAGTTAGCAAGAATTGTTTTTGAAAGTGCAGTAGAAAAAGATGAGGTAGCTTTAGATATTGTCAAAGAGGGCGCTGGTTACATTAGTGAACTTGCGCGTAAGTTATTTGTAATTGAGCCGCCACGATTTTCAATGATAGGTGGCCTAGCAGAGCCTCTATCACCTTGGCTAGATAAGGACGTGCTAGATAGAATGTCGCCTATTCTTCAGCCGCCAGAGTGGGGAGCCGCCTTCTTTGCGCAACAGCAGCACGCAAAAGCCTAACAATTTAATGCTAAGTTTGTGGCCAGTTATTTATGCCGCAAACAAGCTCAGTAAGTGAGAATAAAATGAAACAGACGATAATTGCAGATCGCGTGTTTGACGGACAGAGTTTCCATACTGACTTGCCAATAACGTTTGAAGATGGCCATATTGTGGCATTTGATACAGTAACAGGTGTAAATGAGTCTCGCGTAAGTGGACTAGTAACACCAGGCTTCATTGATGTGCAGGTTAATGGCGGGGGTGGCGTATTATTTAATGCATCACCTAGTGTTGCGGGGATCTCAGCTATTGGTCAAGCTCACGCTAAATTTGGTACCACTGCATTTTTACCAACTTTGATTACCGATGATGTTAGTGTTATGCAACAGGCTGCAGATGCAGTTTCTGCAGCACTAGAGGCTAAAACTCCGGGTGTAGTTGGAGTCCATTTTGAAGGTCCACACTTAAGTGTGCCGAAAAAAGGTGTGCATCCACAGCCATTTATTCGTCGTATTTCAGATGCTGAGCTCGAAATCTTTAGCCGCCAAGATCTGGGGATTAAAGTGGTAACTTTAGCACCTGAAAATGTTTCTACAGATGTGATTAAAGCGCTAGTAGAGGCCGATGTAAAGGTCTGTTTAGGCCATTCAAATGCCGACTATGACACTGTAAAAGCAGCACTTGCTGCAGGGGCAAATGGCTTCACCCATCTATTTAATGCGATGTCAGCGCTTGATTCTAGAAATCCTGGCATGGTTGGCGCAGCACTTGAGAGCAAAGACGCTTGGTGTGGACTCATTGTAGATGGTCATCATGTGCATCCTGCTTCAGCCCGAGTGGCTATTAATGCAAAACCTCAAGGTAAAGTCATGTTAGTGACAGATGCAATGCCGCCTGTGGGGCTTGATGATGAAGTGAGTTTTGAGCTGTTTGGTACCCAAGTATTACGTGTAGGCGACAGGCTTAATGCTGTGACAGGTGAGCTTGCAGGCTGCGTGCTTGATATGGCTGGTGCAGTTGCTAATAGCATTAATATGCTGGGCTTAACCCCTGATGAAGCGATACGTATGGCATCACTTTATCCTGCTGAATATTTAGGTTTAAGCGATAGAATGGGTCAGCTTAGGATCGGCGGCCGCGCAGATTTACTGTTAGTTGATGATAACGTTAACGTTGCGCGCACCTACATAGGTGGTGAGTTAGTTTTTCAAGCTAAATAGCGCTACTCCGAAGCGTAAGGGATAGTGCCTAACATGCTGTAAAATTATATAAGCCTCTGAAGTGTTAACTAAAGAGGCTTTGCTTTATCCAGATAAAAGCCATGATTAAAAATAATATAAAAGGCTGTTTAGATGACTACAATAAATCAAAACTTGTCAGCAGACTCTACAACAAACTCAGCTAATGCAGCTGCTGAAGTGAATAGCAAACCGTTAAAAAAACTAAGATTAAAGTCTCTTGATGCCCTTCGTGGCTTTGATATGTTTTGGATTCTAGGTGGAGAAGCACTATTTGCTGCTCTACTTATTTTAACCGGCTGGGCAGGTTTTAAATGGTTTGATGCACAGATGCATCACAGCGCTTGGCATGGCTTCACCTCCTACGATTTAATCTTTCCATTATTTATATTTCTTTCAGGTGTTGCCCTAGGCTTATCGCCAAAACGGTTAGATAAGTTACCTTTGCCTCAGCGGATGCCATTGTATCAGCACGCGATTAAGCGACTTTTTTTGTTGCTGTTGTTTGGAGTCATCTATAACCATGGTTGGGGAACCGGTGCACCGTTAGCGGTAGGTGAGATCCGTTACGCTAGTGTCTTAGGTCGCATTGCATTTGCTTGGTTCTTTTGTGCTTTACTGGTTTGGCATACCAGTTTACGAACTCAAATAATTACAGCTATAGCAATTTTAATTGGATATGCGTTATTGCAAGCTTTTCCATTTATCACCCTCGATGATAGCGGTGCGTTTAGCGCAACGGGCTCAATTAACGCAGCCATTGATACAATGCTATTGCCAGGGATCACTTACCAAGGAGCAGCTGTCGATCCTGAAGGGATTTTGTCGACCATTCCTGCCGTAGTAAATGGTTTATTTGGTGTGTTTGTGGGTCACTTTATTGTTAAGCCACATGCAAAAGGTGAATGGTTTAAGGTGGCGATATTATCTGTAACAGGTGTGGCTCTTGTGGCTATAGGATGGTTGGTTTCTCCGCTTATTCCAGTTAATAAAACGCTTTGGACCAGCAGTTTTACCTTGGTGACGTCAGGCTGGAGTATTTTGTTATTAGCGCTGTTTTATACGGTTATTGATGTACTTAAAGTACAAAAGTGGGCTTTTTTCTTCACTGTTATCGGTTGCAACTCCATCGTGATTTATATTGCCAGCAGCATTGTTAATTGGAAATACACAGCGGAAAGCGTGTTTGGTGGAGTAATTCGCAGCTTTCCTGAAAACGCGCAATCATTAATGAGTGTGATCGCGTTATTGCTGGTGCAGTGGTTAGTTTTGTATTGGATGTACAAGCGCGGTGTCTTCGTCAAAGTGTAGTGCTTCGTTTCGAGATAAACTCAAGATTAGTGTTTAGCTAAGATCAGCAGCTAGGAATGTACGATAGCTATCTGAGTTATAAACCGAGTCGTCTTACCGCCAATCGAGATTGCTTTACCTGATTAATATAGCAATCAAAGGTGGTAATAAAACAAAATGACAGCGTTGTCTTTTTTTTCTCAATGTTTTAACATCGATGAAACAAAGGTCTGGTGGCGGGGTGAGCCGGACGATAAAGAGTAGCAACTGGGGCGGTTAAAGATATTGCTTCAGGTGATATTATAAGCAGGTAATTACCTGTAGCGAGAAGTAGCAACAATTGAAGGATGGGATAGCAGTTTAATCTGGTATCATCAAATTAATTACTATAAGAAGCAGGTTAAATACATGACAGCAACGACTCAGGCTCAAGCTAGCCCAAAGAGCAGTATACTGCCTATGACCATTATAGGTGTGCTCTTTTTTATCTTCGGATTTGTGACTTGGTTAAATGGTTCACTCATTCCATTTCTAAAAATTATTTGTGAGCTAAATGAATTTCAAGCGTTATTTGTTACGTTTGCCTTTTATATCGCTTACACCGTAATGGCACTGCCTATGTCATCCATTCTGAAAAGAACCGGATACAAGAATGGTATGGCTATCGGTTTAGCGATCATGGTAGTCGGCTCGCTTCTATTTATACCGGCAGCGCAAAGTGCTAACTATATTATCTTCTTAGGGGCGTTATTTGTACTTGGTACAGGCTTAACCATTTTGCAAACGGCCTCAAATCCTTATGTAGTGCACATCGGACCTAAAGAAAGTGCTGCGATGCGGATCAGCATCATGGGACTGATTAATAAAGGTGCCGGTGTTATCGTACCGATACTATTTACCGCGCTAGTATTATCAGGATTTGAAAACTTCACCGCTGAGCATTTAGCGGCGCTAAGTGAAACTGAACGTCAAGCGCAGATCAGCGAGTTATCGTCACGTCTGGTTATGCCTTATATCTATATGGCTATTGCGCTTACTTTCTTAATTGGTTTAGTTAAGTTCTCTTCTCTACCTGAGCTTGAATTTGAAGGTGAAGATGAGCATCAAGAAAAGGGCAGTATCACTCATTTCCCACAGGTTGTATTAGGTGCAATTGCATTATTTGCTTATGTTGGGGTTGAGGTTATCGCTGGCGATACTATCGGTTTATATGGTGAAACCTTAGGTGTGAATAACTTCGCATCGTTAACTTCTTACACTATGGTATTCATGGTTGTAGGTTATATCATTGGTGTGACTTGTATTCCTAAGTTTATTAGTCAAGAAAAGGCGCTATTAGGGTCAGCTATTGCAGGTATTTTATGTGTGGTTGGCGCAGCTCTAGGATCTCGTGAAAGCACTATGATTGCCGATATTATCTGGGGCTGGAGTGGTATCCCTGTCATTCCAGACACAGTGACTTTTGTTGCACTGATGGGACTTGCTCATGCACTAGTATGGCCTTCGATTTGGCCGTTAGCACTAGAGGGGCTTGGTAAGTATACAGCTCAAGGTTCTGCATTATTAATTATGGGTATTTCTGGTGGTGCAATCTTACCGCTGGTATTCGGTAAGGTAGCTTACTTTGCGGATAATACTCAGGTTGCTTACTGGGTAGGATTGCCATGTTACTTATTCATCTTATTCTATGCCTTAAAAGGCCATAAGATGCGAAGCTGGTAGAGCATAGATTACTTTTTGAAAGGAGCCTAAAGGCTCCTTTTTTTATGGGTGAAAACAGGATTTCTGCAACTAGGTTGTACCATTAAGCATAAGATGTTGATCTACTCAGAGCGATTTTTGGCAAACTTATTCAAACCGAATCGCAGCAATAATGGATATTCCTATATAGCTCCAGTTAAAGCAGAAGTAGGCAGCCTAAGCGCTGCTGAATGGCAAGTTTTGGCGATTTTTATGCTGTGACCCTTTAAGAACAAAACGGGAGCTTAAAGCGAGGTTTTTATGCTCTGTGCTCGTTGCAAATAACATGGTCTTGTATGTTGCAGACATACATAAGAGATCCCCTCTATATATGGAGGTCAGATGCAGTGAAGGTCATTAAAGCATGACTATATGCTTATACTGATTGGTATTATACCCGTGCAAGTTTTAATATTTATCGTCGCGGCGAGTTAACTCAAGATACAAAAAAGCCACTCGATTGAGTGGCTGTTTTTTTTTATGGTGCCGGCACCAAGAGTCGAACTCGGGACCTACTGATTACAAGTCAGTTGCTCTACCAACTGAGCTATGCCGGCTTATTTGCTTAACAAGTTACTAAGTAAATAGTCAAACTCATTAATAAATGTTGGTGCCCGAACCCGGAATCGAACCAGGGACACGAGGATTTTCAATCCTCTGCTCTACCGACTGAGCTATTCGGGCAACTAAGTATTACGTTAAGTAAATCTTAGATTTGCTACTACAAACTTGTTGGCTTCGAAGCCTGTCTCGTTTGGAGTGCGCGTATAATATAGTGATGTTTTAGAGCACGCAAGTGCTTTTTAGGCTCTTTTGCTAAGTTTTATTGAATATATCGTTCAATCGATGCTTGATTGAGCATTGTGGCGGAAATCTGGGCTGGGTTTCTTATAGCTGATGTATTTTTGAAGGATCTACTTGATAAAAAGTGACACAAGTTCGCTGATGGCAGGGCTAAAATTATATTTTGTAATCTATAAAACTTACTTTACCTAAGTTAAAAGCAGCGTTGCTGACAATTTGAGCTTGCAGAGTGCAGAGTGCGGAGTTCTCTGGTAGTAAAGTATGGCGAAAATCTGCTTTGAGAAAATTGATTGTAATTTTGATTATTGTGAATCGCTTATTAGAATCGGCTTGCTACAGCGTGTGCTGGCTTTCTTGGGAGATAGCATGATTAGCTCTAATTTGAAAACAATTGAAGCTGAGCTTTCGGCAGTGCATCATCATTAAGCTTAACTATTCAGAAGAGCGGGAGCTCTGTGTAAGCAGGGGCAAGATGAAGATACAAAAAAACCACTCGATTGAGTGGCTTTTTTGTTTTTATGGTGCCGGCACCAAGAGTCGAACTCGGGACCTACTGATTACAAGTCAGTTGCTCTACCAACTGA
>NZ_JADX01000021.1 GCF_000518605.1 Shewanella fidelis ATCC BAA-318
AAGTTTTGATGGTCCGAAGACCTGCTCAATGAATTCTGTGATTTGATTTGTTTCGGAAAAACAAAATCAAACTTTTTACATATTGCTATGAACACTCGTTCATTAAGAAATTTTTGATTGTCTTGTTAAAGACAATTTCGAATAACTTAATCTCTGTGAGTGTCCACACAGATTTGCTTGTCATATTGTTAAAGAGCGTTGCCAGCTTGGTGTTCTTGCGAACCGCTTCAAGTGGCTAGGGCTGCGTATTCTACACTTCCCGTTGTTGGCGTCAAGCGTTTATTTTAAGAAGTTTTTCAAGCGTTGATTTCTTGTTCACTCTCGTAAAAAGAAGTCACAACATGAAGCTCTTAAACCGCTTGTCACCAGAGTTATCGTTCCGAAGAAGTTAACCCACTAACTCGTACTGCTTGGCTTGTTGCCCGCTGCGCCGTGTCAGTGGGGTCGCATTATAGGGAGATCCCAAAAGAGCGCAAGCGCTTTTTATCAAATAAATGTTCGCTTGCCGAAGTTTTCAGCAAAGGCCTATTTTTAGGCTATTTATGCTACTTTTTATGGCTAAAACTAAAGCATCTTTGCGCTAGGCCATAGATAAAGTTCATTTTTTCAGCAACGCACTAGTCTATTGGCTAATAATTCATTACCATATGCCAGGTTATTAACAGTTAGTTATCAATTCATTTATTCTTTAGAGATTATATTTATGCAGAAGTCATTCTTGATCGTATTGGCCGTGGCCATTATAGGTGCACTCGCTATTTTTCAAATCGCACCAGATCTAAACGGCGCCATTGCTTTCTTTACTGGTGCTATTATTGCGAGCGTTATTTTTTCTCTTCAATCTAAAACGCCTGCTTCTAAAACTAACAGCAACGAGCCATATAGTGGTCCAACTATGACCCTATATGTAGGTAATCTTCCTTATCGCGTACATGAAGGAGAAGTTAAAGCTCTATTTGGTGAATTCGGCCCAGTTAACTCAGTACGTTTGGTTCGTGATCGTAAGACTGGCCGCCGTAAAGGATTTGGATTTATTGAAATGTCAGAAGTTGGCGCAAAGAAAGCTATGGCCAAACTAAATGAATTCGACTTCCAAGAAAGAACATTAAAAGTGCGCGAAGCTAAATCGCAAGATTCAGATAAAAGTGATAACGCATAATATAGATGTATAGCTAACCTAGATTAGCTGAAGATCGTGACACTATAGTAGTGAAGCCTTTTTCGGCTAGTCGGGTTGTTAACCCTTCATTAATAGTTTTAGTCGTATAAACAGCTAACCAATTGCTCTCTTGATTAACGACTTCATCATTTTTCAACTCCTCTAACAGAAAGCACACTCTTTGCGCCACCGCTTTACCCGAATCCAATAATGTAACCCCTTGTCCCAACACTTGCTGTATTTCTTTAGCAACAATTGGAAAGTGAGTGCAGCCCAATACTAGTGTATCGAGACCTGTCATTTGTATTGGCTTGAGCTGTTTTTCAAGCTTGGCTAAATCAAGCGTTTCACCGGCCAACTTCGCTTCGGCAAGCATGACAAGTTCAGAGGAGCCAAACAGTTCAACTTTACAGCCCTCTGCAAATTGCTCGATGAGTTCCTTAGTATAAGAACGCTTTATTGTGCCCGGTGTAGCAAGCAAACCTATATGGCGTGCTTTTGACAACAGTGCAGCCGGTTTTATTGCAGGTACCACGCCAACAATAGGTATGGATAGTTGCTCTCTTAAAGCAGGCAGCACCAAAGTACTAGCAGAGTTACAAGCAACAACAACCATGCAAGCGTTTATACGGCTCACTTGCTCACATATAAGCTCAACACAACCTTCTATTAATACTGACTCTTCCAGTTCGCCATACGGAAGGCGAGCATTGTCGAATAGATAGCAGTAACTTTGGTCTGGTAGTACTTTTCTTATTTCATCGAATATAGATAGACCACCAATACCCGAATCAAAAATTAGAATAGGTCCTGACAAAAGTATTCTCCGCGATAAGGTAAAATGATATCAGTTTGTATAAAGCTACCTGCTCACAGATACTCTTTAGCAGCAGGATTAACTATATTGCTTTAGAATTTTCCCACAAGCTAGGTAAAATCAAAAGCGAGAAACTGGACTTCCCAGCTATCTAGTATAATATTCCGCCCCTAATTTAATGCCGACGGTGATCAAGATATGAATTTAGCAGCAATGGATCCTACAACCTATGATGTGCAGCTCGAAGCTAAGCGCGTCAAGTTAACTCAATTATTTGCTGACTTTGACACGCCAGAACTGGAAACTTTCAGCTCTGAGCCTGCCCACTACCGTATGCGTGCTGAATTTCGTGTTTGGCATGAAGGCGAAGATCTTTACTACTATATGTTCGATAAAGAACTAAACAGTAAGGTGCGTTGCGATCAATTCCTACCGGCTAGTGAACTGATTAATAAAATGATGCCCGCTTTAGTTGAACTATTAAAGCCAAACACAATTTTACGCCATCGCTTATTCCAAATTGATTTCTTATCAACCCTAAGCGGCGAAATCTTAGTATCACTGCTTTACCACAAACAGCTTGATAGTAAGTGGGAACAGCAAGCTAAAATCTTAAAGCAAACGCTCAGTACTCAGTTTAATGTAAATCTAATTGGCCGCGCTCGTAAGCAAAAAATCGTTTTAGATAAAGACTTCGTGGTTGAGTCTCTTGATGTTGCAGGGAAACAACTGCAATACCACCAGATTGAAAACAGCTTTACTCAGCCTAACGGTAAAGTGTCGATTAAGATGCTTGAATGGGCCATTGATGTCACTAAAAACAGTACAGGTGATTTACTAGAGCTATACTGCGGCAACGGTAATTTCTCTATTGCATTAGCACAAAACTTTGACCGCGTATTAGCAACTGAGCTTGCTAAGCCTTCTGTTGAGTCTGCGCAATACAATATTAGAGTGAACCAAGTTGATAACTTGCAGATTATTCGTATGTCTGCAGAAGACTTCACCGAAGCCATGGCAAAGAAGCGCAGCTTTAGACGATTAGAAGGTATTGATTTAGATAGCTACAACTGTAATACCATCTTTGTCGATCCTCCACGTGCTGGTTTAGATGCTGATACCGTTAAGTTAGTACAAGGTTATGAGCGTATCGTTTATATCTCTTGTAACCCGCACACTTTACTGGACAACCTAACTGAACTCAGCAAAACCCATAAGATCACTCGTTTTGCTTTATTTGATCAGTTCCCATATACCGACCATATGGAATCTGGTGTATTTCTTGAAAAGAAATAACTGAATTTGACTTGTAAATAAACTAAAAACGGCATCCTTAGATGCCGTTTTTAGTTTAAGTGTCGAACTACTTTTGTTCTTTTTTGTGCTGTAACACTTCAGCACCTTTGGCGATCATATGCAGTTGAATAACGAGACGATCCGCTAAAATTTTGCGGTCTGCACGTTTCATATCTAATGCAGCAGCTCCTGCGTTAAACACTAATGTTACTAACGCTTCAGCTTGAGCATGAGCTAGCTCTGGAGAGCGATTGGCAGTGGCCTCTGTATAATGCGCTAATTCAGAGATAAAGTGTTCAATCTCACGCGCAACTGCGCCTCTGAAAGGAGCTGAGGTACCTGAACGTTCATGTAATAGAATACGGAAAACGTTTGGATTAGATTCAAGCACTTCCATAAAAGTTTCAACAGAAATACGAATAACACTGCCGCCTGCCTCTGCACGTTGGCGACCTTTGCGCATCATCTGTCTGAGGGTTAAACCACCTTCATCAACCATGGTTAAGCCCAGTTCATTCATATCTTTAAAGTGGCGATAGAAAGAAGTGGGAGCAATATTCGCTTCTCGTGCAACTTCACGCAAACTCAGGCTAGAAAAGCTACGCTCAGCACTTAATTGACTAAATGCCGCATCGACAAGTGCACGCCGCGTTTTCTCTTTTTGTTGTGCTCTAATGCCCATCTTGAACCTACTTACAAAAATTATTCCTTGAATAATACCGCTTTTTAACACAAAACGCAGCATCAACAAACTTGACCAAGATCACTATCCACGGTAAATTAGCGTACAGATGTACGCTCAAAGAGAGATAGAACTATAATGAAAAAACCTCCAATCATCTGGATGAATGTGAGCCTATTTACGATCACATTCGCCGCCGCTGTCATCCTAGTACCTTGGTACGGAATAACCTATGGGTTTGACGCTATCGAGTGGCTTGCTTTTGTGGTACTTGCATTTGCTAGCGGCCTATCGATTACCGGTGGTTACCATAGACTTTGGTCTCACCGCACTTATAAAGCCCACGCTTCAATCAGATTTTTATATGCTCTAGGCGGGGCTCTAGCCCTGCAAAATAGCGCGCTACACTGGTCTTCTGATCATAGAGTCCACCATAAGCACGTGGATAATAACGACAAGGATCCTTACTCAGCTAAGATGGGCTTTTGGTACAGCCATATTGGTTGGATGTTACGGGAATATCAGGCGCAACGTTACCACGACTATAAGAACGTTCGAGATCTACAGAACGACAAAATTGTCATGTGGCAGCACAAGTATTATCTACCGCTACTACTATTAATGAACTTCGGTCTCCCCATTCTATTAGGCTGGATGAACGGTGACGTTTTCGGCATGCTACTGTTAGCTGGATTGTTACGCTTAGTTGTAGTTCATCACTGCACTTTCTTTATCAATTCGCTCGCACATATTTGGGGTTCACAGCCTTATACAGATAAAAATACCGCTCGCGATAACGGTTTCTTAGCTCTACTCACCTATGGCGAGGGCTATCATAACTATCATCATATTTTTGAAAACGATTATCGAAATGGCATTCACTGGTGGCAGTACGACCCGACTAAATGGCTAATTGATGGTTTAGCATTAGTTGGACTAGCAGATAGTCGCAGGATTGTGCCACAAGAAAGAATTGAGCAAGCCAGACTACAGATGCAACTTAAACGCACCCAAAACAAGGTTGCTCACTTGCCTAATAGCGAAGAATTGTTTGAAAAGCTGCAGACTGAGTACGACATGCTAAAGAGTCACCTTGCTGAGTATTACGCAGCCAAGAAAGCCTTACTCGAAGCGAAGAAAAAACAGTTAGCAGACAAACAATTGCTCAACCAAGTTAACGAGCTTAAACAACGTTTCAGACAACAACAAAAAAACTGGCATAGTCTTACTGCTAGCTTTGGTTAATCCACAACTTAAATGGCCGCTCCCTAGAGCGGCTTTTTATTTTCAGGTCAAAAATGACCAATTGAGCTGTTTATTCTCTGCAGGGTAAGCCACATGTCGCAACTTGTACTTGCTGTTGATTGAAGTCACTGGGGGATGGGTCTATTATGATCGGCTACTTACCTTTTTAGGGCGATTTAAGCTCATGTCAGATCCAGAAATCAAACTTACCGAATATAGTCACGGTGCGGGCTGTGGCTGCAAAATTTCACCGAAAGTGCTAAGCACTATTCTTGCGACTCAGTTACCTGTTTTTGATGATCCTAATCTGCTAGTAGGTAACCAGACCCGTGACGATGCTGCGGTTTATAAGCTTAATGACACAACAGGCATTATCAGCACCACAGACTTTTTTATGCCTATAGTCGATGATCCGTTTACCTTTGGCCGCATTGCAGCGACTAACGCGATCAGTGATATTTACGCCATGGGCGGCACTCCTATGATGGCCATTGCAATTTTAGGCTGGCCTATAAATAAACTACCAGCAGAAGTTGCTCAGCAAGTGGTTGATGGCGGGCGTAAAGCCTGTGCTGACGCAGGTATAATGCTTGCCGGTGGTCACAGTATCGATTCTCCTGAGCCAATCTTTGGTTTAGCCGTTACAGGCCAAATTCCGCTAGAAGAATTAAAGCAAAACGATACCGCCAAAGCGGGTGATAAACTTTACCTGACTAAGCCGCTAGGGATTGGTATTTTGACCACAGCACAAAAGCAGAAAAAGCTTGCCGATGCAGATCTAAACACAGCCGCTGAAGCGATGTGCCAATTGAATATTTTAGGCCCAAAAATCGCTAAAATCCCGCAAGTTAACGCATTAACTGACGTAACGGGTTTCGGCCTAGCAGGTCACTTACTTGAGATGTGCCACGGCGCGAACCTTAGCGCTAAGATTGATGTGAACCTATTGCCGCTGTTACCAAACGCACACCACTATTTAGAATTAGGCTGTATTCCTGGTGGCACCCACAGAAACTTCGACAGTTACGGAGAGCATTTACCATCACTAACTGATGAGCAAAAGGCGATTATTTGTGACCCACAAACCAGCGGCGGCTTACTGATTGCTGTTGCCGAAGAAGGTGAGACAGAGCTACAAACACTTTTAGCTGCTAACGGTATTGAACCAATTTGTATTGGCCAACTTACTGAAAAAAATGTACCTAAGACCGTGGAGTTGGTTTAATGTCATTCAATAAAGTGCCCGCTAGCGAATATCGCCGCATACTCGTTAGCGATCACCCAATAATGGATGCCCGTGCGCCTATCGAATTTAACAAAGGTGCCTTTCCTGCCAGCGTAAACCACCCTCTTATGGAGGATGAAGAGCGCCGTTTAGTTGGTACTTGCTACAAAGAGCAAGGTCAACAAGCTGCAATCGAACTTGGCCATTCTTTGGTTCATGGCGAGATTAAACAGCAAAGAATCGCCGCTTGGATTAAGTTTTTCAGCGATAACCCAAACGGCTATCTGTACTGTTTTCGGGGCGGTTTGCGTTCACAGCTAACTCAGCAATGGCTAAAAGAGGCTGGCTTAGATATTCCATTTATCGAAGGCGGTTACAAGGCGATGCGCCAGTTTCTTATTGAAACTATCGACAATGCGCCACAAGCTAGGCCTATGCTGATATTAAGCGGTATTACCGGTAGTGGTAAAACAGAGTTTCTGCTAGAACGCCAAGAAGCGATTGATCTTGAGGGACTAGCCCATCATAGAGGATCTAGCTTTGGTCGTTTTCATGAAGGACAGCCGACTCAAATAAATTTTGAAAACGCCCTAGCTGTTGCCCTATTAAAACATCAAGACAAAGCCGTTAAACATCTACTGCTTGAAGATGAGAGCTACCTGATTGGTCGCTCAGCCTTGCCACAAGCATTTTATGCCAATATGCAAGCAGCTAACCTATTAGTGTTAGAAGAGTCATTAGATGCACGTTTAGCAAGGCTACTTAACGAGTATGTGCACAAGATGCACAATGGCTATATCCAAAGGCTAGGAGAAACTCAAGGCTTTACAGCATTTGCTCAATACCTATCACAAAGTATCACCGGGATCCGTAAGCGCTTAGGTGGTAAACGTCATGATGAATTACAAGCCATGATTAATGATGCTCTAGCGGTTCAGCTTAGTCAAAATGATACCAGCGCACATTTAAAATGGATTGAACTGTTACTGCTAAAATACTATGACCCTATGTATCAATATCAAATTGATAAAAAGGCTGATCGCATCATCTTTAAGGGTGATCACCTAGCCATGCACCAATGGTTAGATAACCAATAAAATATTTAGCCTGCCACTTGCTGCTGCCAGTTTATCGGCTAATACCAATGAGTATAACTAGGCAGCGGTTTGTGGGCGTATTGCTACAACTAATCGCTTTGCTGCATCACCTTTTTCTTTAACTTCAACCACCTTGGCAGTGACACAAGTGTAACCTTTTAGCACAGCCTGAGCTTGCTCTAAATGTGCAGGTCTAACGCAAATGACACTATCAACATCAAGCGTTGCAGCCTCAATATTTCCTGCTTTGTTATCACTAGCAAAGTAACGAATACGCGAAAACGCTTCACGATAAAAATAATTGATACTTAGGCTTTGAGGGAGCCCCTCAGCAAAGTGCACTGGGTGGGTAAAGCTACCGTAAAGTAGCATCACGTTACGCCAACTTAAATTGTCAGTCACAACAAGCAGCTTAGCTTGTTTATGCAACACCTGAGGATCATCCAAGCTGACTTTGTACTTAACTCTGCGATGATAATAACTGCTTATGCTTAATAACAACTCTGGCCATCCGAGTAATAGCCAACATAACACCAGCACATTAGCCGCAGCCAACAGTAAAAAAAGTTGTTCAATTTGCCATTGAAAAACATTCAAAATCAGCATGGCAAATATCGCTGAAGTCACCATAAATAGCGCATTAATGATGTTGTTACTGGCAATAGCTTGAGCACACTCACCATCTTTAGCGCGAGCCTGTATATAGGTGTATAAGGGCACGATAAATAAGCCGCCGCCGACACCAATCATAAACAGATCCAGCATCAGTCGATAATGGTCAGCCTCAGCAATAAAGCCTTGTAGATCATAAAACGCTGCAAGATCGGGTTTAGCAGGGATCGCAAAATATAAATCAATGCCAAAGCCCGCCAGTAAGACCAAACCTAACGGCATAATACCTAACTCGACTTGGTGACAAGAAAGGCGCTCACAGACAAACGAGCCTGCTGCAATACCAACTGAGAACAGCAATAACAGTAAGGAAACCACTGTCGGATCGGCATGCAATGTCAACCGCGCAAAATTCGGAAATTGAGTAAGGTAAGTGGCGCCGACAAACCAAAACCAGCTAGTGGCTAAAATCGCCGTCCAAATGCCCGGCGTGCGCCGCGCTTTTTTAATACTAACAAGGGTTGCAATAACAATAGAAAAATGCGGTTTTTGCAATGAATGGGCGGGAATGCTTGGAATAAACCAACTCGAAAATGCACCTATCAAGGCTAAGATAAATACACTAGCTGCAGCAAGATATGTTGCATTATCACTGGCAACGATAAGCCCTGCCGAAATGGTTCCGACCAAAATAGCAAGAAAAGTGCCCATCTCAACCCATGCGTTACCTGACACCAATTCACTATTATCTAATACTCGTGGTAATAGCGAGTATTTAACAGGGCCAAAGTAAGCAGATTGCACACCCATTAAAAACAGCAGTAGCAACATAACCAAATAACTGTGGCTAACTATCGCAAAAGTCGCCACCGACATAATGAGCAGTTCAAGCAGCTTTAATCTTCTGATTAATGACGCTTTATCAACGAAATCTGCAACTTGGCCAGCGTGAGCCGAAAACAGTAAGAAAGGAAGGATAAATAAACCTGCCGCCAGATTAACAAACAGATTTACATCTATGGGTAACTCGTCAACTTGGGAGTAGGCCACTAACAGTAGCAAGACGTTTTTAAACACATTGTCATTAAGCGCCCCCAAGCATTGTGTGACAAAGTAAGGCAAAAAACGTCGGCTAAATATCATCTGCTTTAAGTATGCTCAGGTTTTAAATAGCGCATCACTTGTCTTGCTTCACCCTCGCCAAAATAATCGGCTTCAAAGGCGTGTTCGACAAAGCCACTGCGAGCGTAAAGCGCTTTGGCGGGGTTATTTGGGTCTACGGTTAGATTAACTTGTGTTACCTGTTTTGGCAGCGTCTCAATCAATTTTGAGATAAGCTTAGTGCCTATGCCTTTGCCTCTGGCTGCATCAGCAACAGCAATAGATAAAATCCAGCAAACATCGGCCTCCGCGCCTGTTGATGCCAGTAGGTAACCAATCACCTTAGCTTGTGCGTCTTTTGCTACCCAAAAACTATGTGGCCAGCAATCTAAGGCTTGTCTAAAGAAGAAATCTGGATAGCAATGCCCGGCAAAGCACTGCTGTTCAAGGGCATTAATCGCGATCAGATCTGACTTAGTCGCGAGGCTAAACTCAATCAGTTTATTCATTGATTAAGATTTGATCCCATTCTAAGGCTGGAGAACCAACAACAATAAAGTTAGGGTTTTCTAGCGATTCACGCTCGTTATAGGTCAGAGGCTGCAAATTAAGATCCATTATCTGCCCCCCCGCCTCTTCAACAATAATTTGTGCCGCTCCTGTATCCCACTCACCAGTTGGGCCAATACGTACATAACAGTCAGCACGCCCCTCAGCGATTAAGCAACTCTTTAGAGCTGCGCCGCCCAACACCACCAATTCACAGTGTTTTTCTTGATTAAATAGCTTAATCACAGATTGTGGATCTTGACGGCGGCTTACTGCTAAACGTAGTGAACCAGCATCTCTACTCAATTGCTTACTGCTGATCCTGACTTCTGCGCCATTTTTACGTTTATAAGAGCCTAGGCCAGCGATAGCGTAATAACAAACTTCAGTCATAGGCGCATATACCACCCCCATAATTGGGCGGTTATGCTCAACCAGCGCAATGATCACTGAAAAATCACCGCTACCAGCAATAAACTCGCCAGTACCGTCAAGCGGATCAACCAGCCAATAGCGCGGCCACTCACTACGCTGACTAAAAGGTATGTCAGCATCTTCTTCTGATAACACTGGAATATCGGGAGTTAACGCTTTTAACGCATTAGTGATAATTTCATGGGCTGCAAGATCGGCTGATGTCACTGGCGTATTGTCAGATTTAATCTCACGTTCGAAATCACCTTTCTGATAAATATCGCGGATTTTTTTACCAGCAAGCGTGGCAATCTCAATGACCTGATCTACATAATTCTCTGGCTTCATAACTACTCCAACAGCCTAATGCCCGTGATATTTGCTAACTTAGTTGTAGATGTTTTAGTGCTAAAAATAAAGCACTTACACTACGAGATTCGGAAAAATCCTCTTGGCTCAATAAATCTTGCCAGTCAGCCAGAGGCCAACTCACCATCTCAATTGGTTCCGGTTCATCACCTTCTAAGTGACTTTCATACAGGTCTTCAGCAATAAAAATCTGCATTTTACTGGCAAAGTACCCCGGAGCTAAGCTCAACTCCATTAAGTGGGTAAGCTTTCTCGCGCCATAGCCTATCTCTTCTTGCAGCTCGCGGTTTGCAGCCTCATGGGCTTCTTCTCCGGGATCGATTAAGCCCTTAGGAAAGCCCAGTTCATAGCTGTGAGTCCCTGCAGCATACTCTCGACCTAACAGCAGTTGCTCACCGTTCAGCACAGGAACAACCATTACCGCACCACGATTATTGCCTTTCATACGCTCATACTGGCGCTCAACTTGATTTGAAAACCGTAAATGCACTTGCTCAATTTGAAACAGTCGACTTTGAGCAACCACTTCGGCATGCAAAATTTCCGGTTTCTGATTTATTTTAGTCATACACATCCCAGTGCCGCTGCCGACTTGTGATTTAATTCAGTATAATCTTACTATTGTTCACCCAATCTACAACCTGAATTTTCTAGGATCGCGTAACTATGTTTCCATGGAAAGAAATTGACACTGTTTTACTCGATATGGATGGTACACTTTTGGACCTACATTTCGACAACCACTTTTGGTTACAGCTGATCCCTAACGTGCTCAGCGAACAACGCAATATCTCTATTGAAGAGGCGCGTAACTGGGTCGATGAGTGCTACACCAAAGTAGAAGGCACGCTGAATTGGTATTGCCTAGAGTATTGGCAGCAACAAATGGACTTAGACATTTTGGCGCTGCACCGCACCCTGGTTGAACGTATTCAAATGCGTCAAGACAGTATGCCGTTTCTTAATGCGCTTAAACTTGCAGGCAAACGTCGAATTCTGGTGACCAATGCACACCCTAAAAATCTTAATCTAAAGCTGGAACACACTGAGCTAGCTCTTGGGCTAGATAGCATGATCTCTAGCCATGAAACTGGATATCCAAAAGAACACCCTGAATTTTGGGCTCAACTATTTGAACGCTTTAATCTAGAAGCTAGTCGTTGTCTATTTATTGATGATAATGAAGCCATTTTAGCGGCAGCAAAGCGCGCTGGTGTCGGTTATCAACTTGGCATTGCCAACCCTGATAGCCAAAAGCCGAATAAGGTGTTTGATGACTTTCCTGCGATTGAGGATTATCACTACTTGCTTGATGAACTACTGCAACAAAAGTAAAAATTCAGCCATAAAAAAGGCGCTATATCAGCGCCTTTGTAAACTCTATCAAGAATGCTTTAACTAGATAGGTAAGCGGCCTTGATAAGTAATAGGGTAATATCCTTGACTGTCTTTCTTGCCTAAGAAAGATAGAGCCTTTTTCAAATCATCTGGCTGAGTGTTCACTTCACGGATTTTGGCGTTAACTTGTACCATCTTGTTATCCGCTAAAACGATAGTACCGTCTAATCCGAGTCCATTTAATTTTTCATCTGTGGTTAATTCAACTTTGCCATCAAGACATGCCAAGCCCAATGCGATATCGCCAAGTGGGTACTTACCAAATTGATTAGTTACCTTTACCTGATTTAAAAACAGCTTACCTGAAAGCTGCTCACACCAAGGTAACCCTTGCTCAAAGTTATCAACTAACACACTGAGGTCGCCATTAATCTTGGTTCTAAACGGTAAGTTAGTGCGTCCTAACAAAAAGCTGCTTGGCGCTTCAAATCTTAAGCCAGAGACATCAAGCCCAGACATTGAATAAGCAACCGTCCCCTTGCCATTAACTGCACTTGCGCGGCTACCAATCACCACATCGGCCTTAACTGTGCCGGTGAATAATGACAGCACGTCTAAGTCCCAAGTGATCATTTCTACTTGACGTTTTTGCACGCTCAACATATCAATGCTACCCGCCCAAATAGTGCCAGATACGCCACTAATAGTGACATTATTAGGCAGCGGAGCAAGTTTTACCGCCATACTTGCGGGAAACAATACCACCAAAAATACTAAGTAAATCACAAAGCCTAGGGCTATCTTTTTTGCTAATTTCACCACAACACCTTATTTCGACAGCTGAATACGACGCACATTTACATAGCCCGGAGTATCCGATTCGGCCAAATCTAAACTCTCTAACGATAAGCCTTTATTTTGCACTAGCTCGTTAAGGTAATTCAGTAACGTATCGAATGGTACTTCATCCATCCATACTTGAATTTTATTGCCTTGAGGCTGCATACGGGTGATCTCTAATCCAAACGCACCAGCGGTTTGGTTTACTGCCGCGCTTAAACTGCCTCTAAAGGCATTGTTAGTACCACTTTGTTTCAAGCCTGCAATACGGTTAGCAGTTTGTTTAACATAGTTCAGCGTGCTTTGCTGACCTTCTAAACGACGCTGCGCTTCAGCTTCAGCATTGGCTATCGGTGTCCAAACACCCCAGTATAGAATGCCTATTACCAAGACCACACCACAGGCTGAGACCATCTGCTTTTCACGTAAAACTAAGCCGTTCCACCACGCTTTTAAGTTTTCCATCTTATTTGCTCCTTATGGTTAAGGTGCTGGTGACTTCTGACTCACCGCTATTCATCGCACCACCTGTGAGCTGATAAGAACCCGCAATAAGCTCTTTAAACTTCTCGATTTGCTCATAGTTTTTCGCAGTAACTTGCATACGAATCTCATTACGAGCGCTATCAAATCGTAACGTTGTAGGTTTAAGTGCTGGCACTTGCGCAAAAGCATCTTGCATCCCCGAAAGCATGACAAAAAACTCACTACCACTGCCACCACCTTGCAATGTGCGCACGTAACTGCCCATTTGTGACCGTAGGTTAACTACCCGAGAACTTCCCGGCACAACCTGCTTATAGATCTGCTCGCTTTGCGCTTGTAACTCAGCTGCAGCGCTATTCATTTGATGAATATTGAGACCTTTATTAACAAGTGCCAAAATAATCACTACTGCAAAGGCAATTGCCGCGTTTCGCCACAACAGTAAATGCTTACCATACTCTTTCTTTGGCTTATAAATACCTGATAGCAAATTCATTGGCGCATTGAGCAAGCCCTTAGCTAGCACCAACATAGGTAAATCGAGCGGCTGCGGTTTTATCTCCGCTCCGCTTAATTGCAACTCGGTATAACCAGCGACAGTGGTTTGCGCATCTGCTGTTAATAATTGTGGCAATGCCATATCGAGCCAAGTTTGACTCAAACTCACTCCGCTACCTGCACCTGTACGCAGCAATATCTCTTCACCTAAATTCATTGCCGCCCAATCGCAGTCAACAAGCGGTAGCGCTAAGCAATCAGGTACAATACATTTAGCCTTAAGCCCTGCATCACTGAGCCACTCCATCCAAGTTTGCATCTGCTCGTGTGCTACAACAGCAATACTTAGTGCATCACCGTTACGTGGACCCGTCACAAAATGTAGCTCATCAACGTTTTGCGCTAAGTTTTCTTCCAGCATAAAGGGTAATGCTTTAATCGCTTGGCGCTGGCTTTTTTCAGGTAGATCGACTTCAGTCAGTGTAATGCTTGATGCTGGCACCAAAACATCAACACCGCGATTACCCGCTCTTTCAGTAAGAGTCGATAGTGCACCGGCATTGCTAAGCTCGCCAGAACCTATAATTTCTTGCTCCTGTTCAGACCAAACTAGCCATGAGCAGGGTTGCTCTGCGGTTTGTCCTAAACGGATAAATAGTCTTTCACTCACTGATTTATCTCCACAAGCCTCTTTAAACGTATTTAAAGGACTGTTGTTATTTTTGCCCGCCAAACTGGCGAGATAACACTTCTAATTTTTTACTGTCGCCATATAACACGCTTTCCAACCTGAAAACGGCAGTATCTACTTTGGCTGCCGCATCGAGTTGGAAGTACTTGCTGGTTACCCCAAAGCTCGATTTAAGCTTAGCGTCGCCCGCTAGCGAGGCCACCGATGAGTTTTCCCAAAATTCATTAATATCTTCGTAACCATCAATTGGTCGTTGATTAATAATGCTCTCTGCTTCACCAACAGAGATCTTGTTATCAAACATACCTGCAATAATGGCCGCATGCTCAACTGGCACAGTATTGACGTTTAATACCTGTGTTGTGTTTCCTGGGATTGCACAAACATATGGCGCCAATTTTAAATAAATATCTTGAGTGAACCCCATTACCGCTCGTAACTCACTCTTATGGCTCATCAAGGTGTTCGCTGCTCGATAAGGCACATGACGCGATTCATACTCTGCATCTTCAGCACCATAAGGACTGCTAACCGTGTCTTCATCAATATAATCTTTGGTCGTTTGCGCTAAACGCTCTGCGGCAAACTCATCCATTCCCAAGGCAACTAATAAACCTTTAAACTGCACGGCTGGTAATGGCATTTTCGGCTGACCATTTTCCACCTTCTCGCTTGGAGCAGATAAAGAGTTGATATTAAAACAAGCTCGCATATCTGTAATCTTTCCGGCTATCTCTCCCTTTTCTGCAGGAAATATCACATCAGCTAACGCCCAGTATTGCTGCAAATGCACCGTATCTGAGTCTTCTAAATCTTGTTTTAGTACCTTTTTAGCAATCTCTTCCGCTGATATCGCATACCAAAAAGCCTGATCATACTGCGCCATATTCAAAGTACGTCTAACTGACAACTGATTACGCGAGGTAATATTGGTGGCAATAATCGCGACCATAGCCACAATCAATAACACCACAATCAGAGCCACACCGCGCTGCTTAGAAGGCATCACTACTCACCTCCGCCGTTGTTGTCATCCGGCTTTGAGTCATCCTTGTTGTCATCGCCGTTATTATTGCCGCCGTTATTATTACCGCCATTGTTGCTGTCATCATTACTGCCAGCTAACGCACCTTTGGGCACTAAAAATTTACGTTGAACTTTACCAATGTCTTCAAATTCAATTTCGATAGCGATGGCTTTAGGCAGCTTAGTCGCGTCTGTTTTACGCTCCCATTTATCATCAGCAAAAAAAGCATATTCGACTGAAATAACCTTATCCATAATCACTGTTTTAATTGGCTCTGCACCAAATTCAGGCTCAGGATAAGGGTAATACCAACGCTGTAACTGTCCTTCCATTACCACGTATGCCACAGACTGCAGGCTACCTCTTGGTAAAAGACCATCTGGATTTAGCCAACCCAAGCGAAAAAACACTAATGACTCAGATTCTGAGTCGAGCATATTACTGCCCGTCTGAAATACTGTGGTGCCACGACCCCCTTCTAATAACCTAGGCGTACGCGCAACCATTTGATTTAAATCGCGCTCAATAATGCCAAATCCCTGCTGCATCGCTTTTAGCTTAGCGGCGAAGTCGCGAGTAGCAGTATCGTTCTGCATCACAGTACTCAACACGGTATTTGCCGCTAACCCTAACATGGCAAAAATTGCTATTGCGATAAGCATTTCGAGCAGCGTAAAGCCGCGCATTGACTTAATCCGCTTTAAGAACATAACTACTCACTTCAGCGATGGTCCGAGTAAACCGTTCATCATCGCTAATACTAATGCGGATCATTCTAAAATTATCATCGGTCGTTTTAATGACCTCTTTGCGCCAATACCAGTCTTTATTGGCAAGCTCGACTTGACCGTCTTTGCGACCAATATCGGGAAACTTAGGCTCTAAGCGCGCATCAACCATCTGGTTGTGGGCAACCCATTGCGCCATGGTGCGCTCTTCTAAAATCGGCATATTAGCGATCTGCTCGCTTAAACTCTTAGTAATCGACACAGCAGCAATAGAGAACACGGCGAGCGCTACAATGACTTCTAGTAAGGTCATGCCTTTTTGCTTAGTCGCCATGGCTATAAGACTTCTTCATCTTCAAAACCCATGCGCAAACGCCCAAGCGCATCACCAAATACAACGACCTCTATGTCTTGTTGCATTTCATCTTCACTGACAAAGGCCAGCTCAAACGCACTCATCTCACCGCTTGGAAACAGTAAAATTTGCGGTTCAGGAAACTTTTTTTTATCTTCTGCAGACTTTTCAATTAACGGCTCGTCAAACCAAGAGTCTTGTTCTTCGTCCTCTTGCACCAAAGGTAAACCGTCAAGTACCAGTACCAACTCAACTCCGGGGTCCATTTGTCTTTCAGCCAATAGTCTATCTTGCTCTAATGGCTTCCATTTACCCTCGTCGTAATACACATATTTATAGCCAGTGTCTTCGACCACAATGCCAACAAAATGGCCACTGAGTACTGTTTCATCCAGCACCATTTCTGTGGCCATCATAAATTGCTGCGCTGAGCGCTCAAGCGCCTTCTCTTTACTTGCTCCGCTCATCCCAAGGGTGACAGCGGTTGCTGCTAGTCCCATAAGCAAAACAACGAGCAACACCTCCATTAAGGTGAAGCCCGTTTGGCGACTAACGTTCACGCGCGAAAATACCATTTACTGGAAGTTCTGTAGATTCCAGTTACCGATATCATCTTCAGTACCTGGTTGGCCATCAGGGCCTGCACTGAAGATATCTAATTTGCCATTTTCACCTGGACTTAGTAATAGATAGTCATTGCGCCATGGATCTTGTGGTAAACGCTTAACATAACCATCTGCACGGTAGTTGCGTGGCTCAGGTGAGATTGTTGGCTTTTGTACTAAGGCTTCTAGACCTTGTTCTGTAGTTGGATATACGCTGTTATCTAACTTGTACATATCCAATGCATTTTCTAATGCCACGATGTCAGAAACAGCTTTTTGTTGGTCAGCTTTATCTTTGTTACCCATTAGGTTTGGCACAACCATAGAGGCCAAAATACCCAAAATCACGATAACCACCATGACTTCTAAAAGAGTAAAACCTTTTTGCTTGTTACGTGTTTGCATTTACAAATTCCTTAAACTAAAAATCTCATGCTTCAATTAGCAATTGAGCATTAACCACTAATCATATTATTCAGCGCCAAAATAGGCTGAAGAATTGCGAGAACAATAAACAGAACCACAGCAGCCATACTCACGACCAGCATAGGTTCAAATACCCCTAAAGCAATTGTCACATTCGACTCAAACTCTCGGTCTTGGTTATCAGCAGCACGCTCAAGCATCTGCTCAAGTTGACCACTTTTTTCACCAGAGGTGATCATATAGAGCATCATCGGCGGGAAAAGTTTAGTATTAGCCAACGCAGCCCCTAAACTTGTGCCCTCACGCACGCGCATCGTGGCTTCTTCAACCGCAGCTTTCACTTTTACGTTTACCAATACATCGCTTGCGATCCGCATTGCATCCAGTAAAGGTACAGAGCTGGCCGTTAAAATACTTAAGGTACGCGCAAAACGCGCTGTATTTAAGCTTTTACTTACCTTGCTAATAACCGGCAGTCGTAACAACATACTGTCGTATTTCATGCGATTTTTTGGCAAAACCAATAAACGTTTCGCAATAACAAACAAACCTATTAGTACACCTAAAATCATTAAACCGTAATCGCGAATAAAATCGGATGAAGCAATTAACAGCTCGGTTGTCCAAGGTAGTTCTTGCCCCATATGCTCAAACTGCCCCACAACCTGAGGCACAACTGCCGCAAGCAAAATGGCAATAACACCAATCGCTACAACAGTTAGCACGATAGGGTAGATCATTGCTTGAGTCATTTTACTCTTAAGCTGCTGACGACGTTCGGTGTAATCCGCAAGACGATTAAGCACCACCTCCAAATGGCCAGATTTTTCACCTGACGCCACCATTGCCCGATACAGCTCATCGAAAATATGCGGAAACTCTGCCATTGAGTCAGCAAGACTATAACCTTCAACAACCCTTGAACGTACAGCCATCACCATACTGGCTAGACGGTCCTTTTCACACTGTTGCCCCACCGCCTTTAATGCTTCTTCAACAGGCAAGCCAGCTGCAACTAAGGTTGCGATTTGGCGAGTAATCAATGCCAATTCGGCCGTCGATATTCCGCGCTTAAAAAAGCTAAAGCCAGCAGACTTGGTCTTGCTTTCTTTTTCGACCACTGGCGTGATCTCAAGCGGCATTAACCGCTGCTCTCTAAGCTGGGTGCGGGCGTGTCTTGCGGTATCTGCTTCAACAACGCCTTTCTTTTGTTTGCCGGTTTTATCTAATGCTTTATATTCAAATGCTGGCATGACTTACTCCTCGCGAGTGACACGCAGCACTTCTTCAAGGGTCGTTTTACCCGCAAGCACTTTACTCATACCGTCATGACGAATACTTGGTACTGATTGACGAATATACTTCTCAATTGCCAGCTCACCGCGACCGGTATGGATCAATTCACGCACGTTATCATCAACGACTAATAACTCATGGATACCGGTACGACCTCGGTAACCGTTATGCCCACAACTCTGACAACCTTTAGCCCGGAAAATGGTACGTGGATCGTCACTGCTTATACCAAGCAGCTCTCGTTCGCGATTATCCGGCACGTGTTCTTCTTTACAGCTTGGGCATAAAGTACGGATCAGACGCTGTGCCAACACCCCAAGTAAACTTGAAGAGACAAGGAAAGGCTCAACGCCCATATCTTGCAGACGAGTAATAGCACCGGATGCAGTATTGGTATGCAGAGTTGAAATAACCATATGACCAGTTAGTGAGGCCTGCACAGCAATTTGTGCGGTTTCTAAATCACGGATCTCACCAATCATTACCACATCTGGATCTTGACGTAGAATAGCACGTAGACCACGGGCAAAAGTCATATCAACCTTAGTGTTAACTTGAGTCTGACCTATCCCTTCCAACTCATATTCGATAGGATCTTCTACGGTGAGAATATTGGTATCTTTAGAGTTAATCTCTGTAAGACCTGCGTACAAGGTCGTACTCTTACCCGAACCGGTTGGACCGGTCACCAAAATAATGCCATGTGGTCTGCGGATCAGCTCATCAAACTGATGACGCACAGAGTCTGTCATACCGAGTTGCTGTAGATCTAAGTTACCGGCATTTTTATCTAATAGACGCAGCACGACACGCTCACCATGGCTTGATGGCATGGTTGATACACGCACATCAACAGCTCGGCCTGCGATACGCAGTGAAATACGACCATCTTGAGGTACGCGTTTTTCTGCAATATCAAGGCGCGCCATTACCTTAATACGTGATACCAGTAGCGATGATAATTTGCGGTTAGGCTTAAGAACCTCTTTTAAAATACCGTCAACACGGAAACGTACGACTAACTGCTTTTCGTAGGTTTCGATATGGATATCTGACGCTTCTTCTTTAATCGCTTCTGACAGCAAGGCATTGATTAATTTAATGATAGGCGCATCATCATCACCTTCGAGTAGATCTTCGGTTTGTGGCAGCTCTTCAGCAAGGGTGAACAGATCCATCTCATTACCGATATCTTCCATCATCTGCTGTGCTTCTGATGAATTAGCTTGGTACGCTTGAGTAAGCTTTGCCTCAAATGCACCATCTTCCAGCTTAATCAAAGGTAGTTCTTTACCACAGTAACGACGAACCTCAAGTAACGCACTCAACGGGGTACTTTGCACATGATATAACGACAACAGCTCATTATCGTCAGCCGCTAGCGCCACTTTAAAGCGATGTGCGAAAGCAAAGGGCAAACGCTCTTTGCTACTAGAATGGAAAACCTGATCGGCTTCCTCTTCTGAGACTAAGCCAAGCTCATTCGATACCTTGGCTAGCTCTTCATCCGCGGGAACTAAATTATCACTCATCGGCAGCATCTTTATCGGTTGCGGCTGCTTCAGCATCATCTGTCTTACTATTTGAGATGCTCTTTAGCGTCGGATCAGTCTCACGCATCTTAGTGTCTAAACCTTTACCCTCTTTGTAACGGTTAAGCACTTCATTAACGTCATCCGGTAAGTATTCTTCTTGATTCCACTCTTCTAAAATTGGAACTTCTGTATTTGGCATCAAGTTAACACCTCGCTCTTGCTGCTCAAGCTGCAGTGCGCGGAAGTAGTTATATTTGCGGCCAGCAATGCCTTCCATGGTAATACCGTCACGGATAATGGTTGGCTTGATAAATACCATTAAGTTTTTCTTCTTTTTACCACTTGAAGATGACTTAAATAGATGACCAATAATTGGAATATCGCCTAAGAATGGTACTTTTTGCACCGACTCTTGTACTTCTTCATTGATCAAGCCACCTAACACGACGATTTGGCCTGAATCAGCCATTACAGTTGTCGTTAAACGTCGGGTGGCAAAAGTTACGTCAACACCGGTTTTACCATTAATACCTGAGACTTCTTGTTCAATGGTTAACTTAACTGAAGTACCTTCGTTAATTTGCGGAACAACTTTAAGCTTAACGCCCACTTCCTTACGTTCAACGGTTTGGAATGGATTGCTATTGCCATTACTTGAGTTTTGACTACCGGTCAAAATAGGGACTTCGTCACCCACAATAAACGAAGCTTCTTGGTTATCTAACGTAGTGATCGATGGTGTTGCAAGTACGTTTGATTTAGTGTCGCTTGAAACAGCTTGAATAAGTGCGCCAAAGTCACCCATGGCTACGCCCCACGCCATACCATTCACTTTACCCAATGCCTGGGCAAGTAATGTAATGTCACCTCGAGTATCTGGGTTTTCAGTACAAGTACCGTCATTACAAACTGTTGAGCCTTCTTCCCCCTGAGCTTGCCAAATACCTGCGCCAATTTCACCGATGGTCGGGCCTAAGTTATTAAACTGAGTACCACCGCCAGCTTCGGTTGCCCACTGCACACCAAAACCAACATCATCGCCCTCTGCAACTTCAACGATAATTGCTTCAACCAATACCTGTGCACGACGAATATCGAGCTGGTTTATCACGCTTTCAATAGTGCGCATCTGATCAGGTTCGGCACTAATAACTAGGGCGTTAGTATCGGTGTGCGCCATAATATTAATGTCATTGCGGCGCTTGGCGCCACCACCCGCTTGCGGCGCGCCTTTATCTTCTGCTAACTGCTCAGCAAACCCAGTCAAAACTTCAACTAAGTCTTCTGCCTTGGCATAGCGCAAGTAGCGAACTTTAGTGTTACCGGTATTGGCTTGTTCAGCATCGAGGTTTCTAATTAACTTAACAACACGCTCGCGACTCTTTTCGTCACCACTTACTACAACCGCGTTAGTGCGCTCATCAGCAACCACTTTAGGCGCTTGCCCCGGCATTTGTGCTTGATTAGCTGTTGAACGATAAAGGGTATCAACAATACGTACGATCTCACCAGCAGAAGCAAACTCAAGTTTTACTACTTCGACTTCTGTATCACCTTGCTTATCAACGCGACGCACAATTTCAACTAGCTTATTAACAACAGCTGCGCGGCCAGAAATCATCAGCACATTTGAGGGGTCATAGTTAACAACGTTACCGCCGCCAGCATTATCATTTAACTGGCGTAGTAGTGGTGCCAGCTGCTTAGCTTCAGTATTGTAAAGCGCCACGATACGAGTAACCATCTCATCTCCCAAGCCAGGAGCATTATCGTCAGCGACTCGGATAGATGCGGTTTTAGCATCTTTATCTTTAATTACCTTGATGATGTTGTTGTCCATTTCGACAACCGCATAACCATATACTTGCAGCACATTAAGGAAGAATTGGTAGTATTGTTCGTCGTTAAGCAGATCGTAGCTACGTACATTAATTTTACCGCGAACGGTAGGGTCGACAATAATAGTCCGGTTCAAGTTTTTACCAACAATATTGATAAACTCTTGGATATCCGTGCCCTTAAAGTTAGCCGCATATTGTTCAGACCAAGCGAGTTGTGGTGCTAGCAGTGAAGCCCCCATAACCATACTGGCGATTAGTCTGCGTCTAATCCGCTTATTATTCATTGTTATACTTCCCCTAAACCCTTTCGTTGCCGTGAATACCAATTTGGTATTACCGCAAATTCTATTGTTATCTCTGCGCTGATTACTCTGGTAGGCTAAACATTATCTCTATTAGCTGACCTTCTCGCTCTACCATTAACGCGACTTCTGTCATATCTGGTAGTTGAGCCATAACCTCTAACGCTTGCCCCATATCCGTCAGGTCATAACCGTTAATTGATTTGGCTAAATCGTTTGCTTTGAAACCAGCTTGCTTAAACAGTTCCCTATCTTTTCCTGGATTAAGGCGATAGCCGGCAAGCTCACCACCACTTTTAACCGGTGAAATAGATAAATAGTCAGTGATCTTACTTGGATCCGCTAATATCTCTTCTCGTGACTGGCTCAGTTCGGCCGCTACTGCTCGATTGCTGCGATTATCAATCGTTTTGCCTTTCGATACGCTTTTGGCTTGTTGTAATTGCTGGTTAGCAGCACCACTAGTACTGTACTCTAGACCATCAAGCATTAAGGTCTCGTAACGGCCACTATTGGTAATAATGATACGATCAGCATATACCTCTTTGAGTGATGCTGACGTACCTTTGATCTTGTCACCCAGACTATATGTATCTTGGCTACCACTTGAAGCGATAACCGCAAGCCCTTTCTTTTCAGTCGTTGATGCCACAACACCAGTTAGCTGGATAGAAAGAGACGTTTTAGGTGCATCGGTAATGATTTCTTCTACGGGTGCCGCTTTCGGTTTAGCCCCCTCGGCATCGACTTTGCCGAATAATGAAAGTTGCTGCAGACCAAGAATATTAACTTGCCCTGGCGCACTAGTTGAAACAGGCGTTGGAACCCAGCGCGTGGTGGCCGAGTCATTAGGAATTAGCTTCCAAGTCATCTGCGCAAGCAAGTAAAGAGCAATCAATACTCCTAGACTGAATACCGCTGTGCTGACGGGCTTTTGGGGCACTCCTGCCGCTTTAGTTAAAAATTTATCTAATAAATCCATATTTAAGTGGACCTTATACACAGGTCTCTGTTCTGTTTATAGTAATTTTTTGGAACCTGACTCATGCTACCCCACACAGCGTATTGCAACAAGCCCATAACAGCAGCAATGTTGGCGATATTTGGTCAAATATGCTAACTTTACGCGCCTTAAAAGGGTGTGAGGCTTGCCACTATTTTGCCAGTAAGAGCGTAAAGTTTTGTATATTCTTGCTGAGCTTGTGAAGTTCCCCCTACTTTACCTATGCTTAATTTACTACTGGAGTCGTTCATGAGCGATAACGAACAACAAGTGTTCAAAGTTCGGCTTGATAAATGGCTTTGGGCAGCACGTTTTTATAAAACCCGTGCTATCTCAAAAGAGATGATCAATGGTGGCAAAGTACACTACAACGGCCAACGTACTAAATCGAGTAAATTTGCTGAAGTGGGTGCCACAATTAGATTACGGCAAGGACATGACGAAAAAGAGATCGTCATAAAAAAATTATCTGAATATCGCCAGAAAGGGTCTATTGCGCAAACCCTTTATGAAGAAACACCGCAAAGCATAGCCAAGCGAGAAGTCTATGCCGAGCAACGACGCTTGAACATTCTTAATAATCCGGCACCGGCACAAAAGCCTGATAAGAAACAACGTCGTCAAATTATACGCTTTAAAGAAAGCTAAAAATTGGAAAACTGTTATGACAGAGAATATGAGTAAAGACAATTTATACCGCTACCTTTTCGAAAACGCCAGCGTTCGTGGAGAGCTAGTGCAGCTCGAAAGCAGCTATCAAGAAGTCATTTCAGCCCATGACTATCCGCTAGCCATCCAAAAAATATTGGGTGAGTTAATGGCATCAACCTCACTATTAACCGCTACATTAAAATTTAGCGGCGATATCAGCGTGCAATTACAAGGTGACGGTCCAGTATCACTTGCAGTCATTAACGGTAATAACCTACAACAACTGCGCGGTGTATCACGCTGGCAAGGTGACATTAGCGATGATGCGAGCTTGCAACAAATGTTTGGCAAGGGTTATATGGTTATCACTCTTACCCCTGACGACGGTGAGCGCTACCAAGGTGTTGTTGGCCTAGAAAAAGAAACGTTAGCTGAGTGTTTAGAAGATTATTTCCAACAGTCTGAACAACTACCAACTAAAATCAAGCTGTTTGCGGATACTAAGCAAGCTGCAGGTATGTTCTTACAAGTATTACCTACTGATGGCGAGCACAATGACGAATTCGAGCATTTATCGATTCTGACTGAAACGGTTAAGCAGGAAGAACTGTTTACTCTTGAAGCGCAAGACGTGCTTCACCGCTTATATCACGAAGAAGACGTGCGCCTATACGAGCCTGTAGCAGTTAGCTTCAAATGTACTTGTTCAAAAGAGCGTAGTGCGAAAGCTATTCGCACCGTGGCAAAAGCAGAGGTCGACGCGATTATTGCAGAGCAAGGTAAAGTTGAAATGGGTTGCGAATACTGCAACAGCACCTATGTTTTCGACTCAATCGATATTGAAGCTATCTATGCCAACTCACCAAGCAATTCTGTCACTCAGTAAGCAAGGTTATTGAGTTTAACAAGGCGCCTTTCATGGCGCCTTTTTTATTTCCATATTGCCCCTAGTACTCACCGTCAAACACAGTTTCAAAACCACAATTATTACCTTGAGTCACTTTTTCGCATTTTTTTTGAACTACAGCACACTTTAGTGGCTGTATAAGTTACAATCGACTAACAAAGCTGGCATTAAAGATCAGCAATAGACTATGACCTCAAAGATGGAGACCTTACCTATGGCGGATGGATCAACCCGCGAGTACCGCAACCTTTCTACAGGCCAGCTAGTTGAGCTTGCACTAGCTCGTGGTGAAGGCGAATTAACAGCAAATGGGGCGCTAGTCGCCAAAACCGGTGCTCGTTCAGGCCGCTCACCCAATGACCGCTTTATTGTGAAAGAGCCAAGCTCAGAAGCAGAGATTGAATGGGGAGCAGTCAACAAGCCTTTCGAAGCCGATGCTTTTAATGCACTTTGGGACCGGGTTGAGACTTATCTAGCTGATAAAGACATTTTTGTCTCTGAGCTAGAAGTCGGTGCAAGCAAAGAGCATTATCAACCAGTAAAAGTCACCACCCAGTACGCTTGGCATCAGTTATTTGCTCGTAATCTTTTCATCGTGCCACAAGAGTTTAATGCCGCTGATAAACCAGTATGGCAGATCATGAACGCACCTGAGTTTGAATGTATCCCTGAGCGCGACGGCACTCATTCAGATGCTACTGTGATTATCAATTTTGCTGAGCGTAAAGTTCTGCTAGCAGGACTTAAATATGCTGGCGAAATGAAAAAGTCTATGTTCTCGGTGCAGAATTTCCTACTACCAGCTAAAGGCGTTCTGCCAATGCACTGCTCGGCCAACGTCGGTGAAAACGGCGATACCACGCTATTTTTTGGTCTTTCAGGTACAGGCAAAACTACGCTATCAGCAGATCCTAAACGTTTTCTTATCGGCGATGATGAACACGGCTGGGCACCGGGTGGTGTATTCAACATTGAAGGGGGTTGCTACGCCAAATGTATCGACCTAAGCCAGAAAAATGAGCCGGTGATTTGGGATGCCATCCGTTTTGGCACTGTATTGGAAAATGTTGTTACCGATGAAAATCGCGTACCAGACTACAATGACTCAAGTTTAACTGAAAACACTCGAGCAGCTTATCCACTAGAACATATTAGCCAACGCAAGCTTGATAACTGCGGAGCTGAGCCTCATGCAGTCGTGTTTTTAACTTGTGATGTGTCAGGTGTTCTTCCACCAGTATCTAAGCTAACTAAAGAGCAAGCGGCTTATCACTTTTTATCAGGTTATACAGCGAAAGTAGGTTCAACTGAAATGGGCTCTACAGCAGCTATTCAATCAACCTTCTCTACCTGTTTTGGCGCGCCATTCTTCCCTCGCCCAGCAGGAGTTTATGCCGAGCTGCTGATGAAACGTATCGAATCGTTCGGCAGCCAAGTTTACCTAGTTAATACTGGCTGGACAGGCGGCCCGCATGGTATCGGTAAGCGCTTCGATATTCCAACTACTCGCGCAATTGTAGACGCAATCGTGTCAGGTGAACTAAAAGATGTGGAAACCGAGTACCTTGAAAAGCTTAATCTGCATGTGCCTGTGGCTGTTTCTGGCGTAGATAGCAAATTGCTTAACCCTGTAAACACATGGGAAGACAAAGCAAAATATGCAGAGTTTGCTCAGCATTTAGCCGAAAGTTTTGAGGCTAATTTTGAAAAATATCAAGTGCCTGACTCAATCAAAGGTGCTGGACCAAACGTATAAACGCTAAGAGTTAATAATTTAACCTTGCATACTTACTTGTAAAAATCCCAGCTTTAGCTGGGATTTTTTTTTTACTTCTAGCAACTCGCTATCGCATTTTACAGTATCACTACCCACCTACAAGTAAGAACTCCACCTAAAAAGTAAAGCTATAACTACAATAAGTAAAACAAACTTGACTTTGGTTATAGTTAGACCTAAGTTTAGGTCAAGCTTACTTTACATTGGTAAGGTTTGAACAAACGAGATAAGGAGCTACCACAATGAAAATCATTGAAGCAATATGCGCAAAAGGTTTACCCAAACGAGACCTAAAAAATGCTAACCGAGTCAATCTATTAGCGCTACTTTGGGCTGGTACTCTCTTGCTCAGTACATACCTCATCGAAAACCAATCGCTAAGCACTGGCATCGTCACTATGCTATTTAGCCTGCACAGCCTTATTGGGATCTTTATGTTAGTCAGCTATCGTCATTTTCTGGTGCAGTTAGATGAAATGGAGCGTAAAGTTCAGTTCGACGCACTGGCTTTATCTGTAGGGGTAACCATTATCTTTTTTTCTAGCTATTCAATTTTGGCAAATAGCGCTATCGTGCCAACATTAAACGCAGCATACCTCATTGCTCTAATGGCGTTGACTTATATGTTTGGCATTATTAAGGGAAGGATTAATTACCGATGAAAAACCGCCTAAAGGTGCTCAGAGCTGAGCGTGACTGGACTCAAGCAGATTTAGCCGAAAAGCTTGAAGTGTCACGTCAGACAATCAACGCTATTGAAAAGGGAAAGTATGACCCGAGCTTACCTTTAGCATTTAAAGTAGCACGACTTTTTGCAATCCCCATTGAAGCAATTTTTACAGATGAAGTTGAAGTCGATATTAGCTAACGAGGCGTGCTATGCACGCCTAATCTTTTAGCCCTCCCCCTCTAAACCAACAATTAAAAGCATGAAATCGTGCTGTTGTAACACCAAAACTAGGTAGTAAAAGCTGTGTGCACATTTGGACACAGATACTTGGTTGCACTTGTTATGGTTTTATTGAAAGATGTTTGCCTAATAATAATTCAAACCCGACTTTACTATTGGATAAGCAACCATGCGCCGACTTTCGTTTCCAACTATCGCTTTGCTGGCTGTCACAACCAGCCAGTTCTCAAGTGCCACTGAACTACACACAGCAAATCCACCTCAGTTAGCCAAGACTTTTGTTAACGACGCAATCTTGCCGCCAATTCTGCCTTGGCATGGCAATAGCGAGTCACTTATTGTTACAGCAGACGAGCAATGGGCAACGCCATTTGAGCAAAATGGTCTTAAAACCAGCCCAAGTTATGACGAAACTTTTATTTGGTTAGATAAGCTAATAGCGCAAAGCGATATGTTGCATAAAGTCAGCATAGGTAAAAGTCCGCAAGGACGAGAGATTTGGATGATTGTGGCGTCGAAAGAGGGTGCCAGTGATGCTCGGGCGTTATCACGCAATGATAAACCGACCTTACTGGTACAAGCAGGGATCCATTCAGGCGAGATTGATGGCAAAGATGCGGGCATGATGTTGCTGCGCGATATTGTCTTTAACGGTAAAGCACAGTTACTCGATAACGCTAACTTATTATTTGTGCCTATATTTAGTGTTGATGGCCATGAACGGGCAAGCGAATTTAATCGTGTTAATCAGCGCGGACCGGTGAATATGGGCTGGCGTACCACTGCGCAAAACCTCAATTTGAACCGCGATTACGCTAAAGCTGATACCCCTGAAATGCAGCATATGCTGCGTGCTATCAATATCTGGCAGCCCGATCTGTATATCGATGTGCATGTTACTGATGGCATTGATTACCAATACGATGTCACATTTGGCTACAATTTAGCCCAAGGCAATAGCCCATCCATTTATAACTGGTTAGAGAGCAGCTACCGACCGCAAGTTGAAGCCGCATTAACCGAGCAAGGTCATGTTCCTGGGCCATTAGTTTTTGCCATGGATAATACTGATATCACTAAAGGCATGTCACTCTGGAACGCTAGCCCACGTTTTTCTAATGGCTATGGTGATGCACGCCACTTGCCTACAATTTTAATTGAAAACCATAGCTTAAAACCTTATAAGCAAAGAGTGCTTGGCACTTACGTTATGTTAGAAGCATCACTGAAAAGTATCGCCAGTGACAGCACTAAACTCACTTCAGCAATCCAACAAGATAAATACCGATATTCACCTAGGTTAACCCTTAGCTGGCAACAAGAGCTGCAAGCTCAAGGTTGGGATTTTAAAGGTATAGGCTACACACTAGAGCAAAGTGCCATTAGTGGAAATGAGATAGTTCGCTGGAATGGTGAGCCAGTACTATATAAAAATTTACCCGTTATTGGCGGCACCAAAGCTGATATTAGCGTATCGCGCCCGGCAGCTTATTACATTCCAGCCCAGTGGCAACAAGTAATTGAGCGCTTAAGTGTACACGGGATCCGCATGACAACATTATCCAAAGGTGTTGAACAAACGGTACAACAATATCAATTTAGTGCGCCTCAGTTTGCGAATAAAGACTACGAAGGACGCCAGCGAGTCAAAGCGACAGTGCAAAGCCAACAGATAAAAATGGAGTTGCCAGCAGGTACTGTTCGAGTTGATACCAAACAGCCACTGGGCGATCTTGCTATCTTACTATTAGAGCCGCAATCCCCAGATTCATTATTTCAATGGGGCTTTTTTAACCCTATCTTTACTCGTACTGAGTACATCGAAAACTACGCTGTCGAGCCTCTAGCACAACAGATGTTAGACAATGACCCTGCACTGCAAGCTGAATTTAATCAAGCTTTGAAAGATGAAGCATTTGCTGCCGATCCTAAGGCTCGTCTGCGTTGGTTTTATCAACGCAGCCCTTATTACGATAGCCACTATTTAAAATATCCTGTGGTTAGAGCAAACCAATAGCTTTGTGTAGATCTCTAAAACAGAAACAGCGCATAAGCGCTGTTTCTGCCTCTAGACTTTAATCTCTTTCCCTAAAAGATAATCAAGGCTTTTTAGTCGCCATAATCGAATAGGTTAATGGTAATCGCTGGCCTTTTTGCTCTACAAAGTATCGTTTACAGGACTTAATTCCATCAGGCAGTTCTACCTCGACAACTTCTTCGCTTAAGCCTTCAAAACAGTTATAGGGGCTGAACGGAAATTCATTGAACAGATTAATCTCAAATCCAGCTTTAATTAGCGCATTAATAACATCAGCTAAAGAATGCGACCAACTCGCAAAAGTATTGGTTTTATCACCCGCATTTTCAGTGTAGGTCACTTCATCTTCGATATCTGGCTCGGGATGATGAAAATAACTGTAGCCTTCAAATAACCCATGAGCCGGATGAAACTCAACCATATAAAACTGACCACCAGCCACAAGTTTGCTGGCAACGGTTTGTGCCCACTTATCCAGATCTGGCAGCCACACGATAGCCCCATAAGAAGTAAACACAATATCAAACTGCCCACTAACTCGCTCACCGACCTGATAGACATCGCTGCATATAAACTCCGCCTGTAACTGAGTTTGTGCAGCTAAAATATTTGCCTGTTCAATCGCGACACTAGAGAGATCTACCCCGGTCACCTTTGCACCTAATCTAGCCCATGACAAGGTGTCTAAACCAAAGTGACACTGTAGATGCAATAGGCTTTTACCTTCAACCGCTAAACTGGTTAGTTCAATTTCTTGCAGTGAGGTGGCACCAGCTAAGAAACCGGTGACATCATAAAAATCCGAAGAAAAGTGTGTTACTGCACGATCGTTCCAACCAGCCTGGTTCACTGATAAGTAGTCCATTATTTTGTCATCCATTGTTCGATTACTATTGTGCTGTTTCTCAATAACTCACTAAGGGTATTAGCACTATTTTTGAACACATTTAGGTCTTACTCAACAGTAAGCACCAACTCTTGAGCAATTTCACCAATAAATACACCTTAATGATAGTTAATGAGGTAATTAACCACTCAGCTCTAGGCCAATAAAAGCGTAACCCAATAAAAACAACAACATAAACCATTGGCACACTTTCTGCTTAGTCATGACCATTAACATAATAGTTGCTATGACAATAATAAAAGGAAGTTATCAATGAAATCAGCCCTACTTGCTACCGTTATCGCCGTTTCACTTTCAGGTTGCATTATCAACGTCAACGGCGCTAACGCTGGCCCATTAAACCATCAAAAAAAACAACTACAAATCGATGCCAAACAGATTGACACTTTAGTGGCTGAAACCGCTGCAGGCGACCTCAATATTCAAGGTGTTGCTGGCTTAACACAAATCATGGTGACTGCTGATATCTATACTTATGGCGATATCGAGAGCAATCTAAACCTTAAACAGAGCGGCTCTAAAGCCAAACTGGTTGCAGATTTCGACAGTAACATTAGCTTTAAGCGTTCACCTTACATCGATCTCACGATCCAAGTTCCAAGCAACATGATGCTAGATATCGATGATGGTTCTGGCGACATTGAAATTAAAGGCGTTATGGCGGACATAAAGCTTGATGACGGCTCAGGTGATGTTTGGATTAAAGGTGGAAAAAACCTGAACATTCAGGACGGTTCCGGCTCGGTTCAGATCAACAATACGACAGGTAAACTCACCCTTGAAGACGGCTCAGGCTCAATAAACTTAAAAGAGATTGGCGGTGACACATATATTGATGATGGCTCAGGTGACTTAAACGTTGCTAACGTCAACGGTACTGTTGTTATTGATGATGGCTCAGGTGATATCAACGTCGAAAATACCCTTGGCCTAAGCATTATCGAATCAGGTTCAGGAGATTTAAGCATAGATAACATCAACGGCTCTGTCAGCATGAATTAAATTGCACTCATCTTCCCGGCGCAGGGACTGCTGCCGAGCCCAAAGCTCAATCATAGCAAACCTATGATTGATCCCGTTGGCAATCAGCTTTCCCTGCCCACTTAACTTACCACTGCAACTCAGTAGCACACCTATGAGGTAGTGAATGCAAAAGCTATATAAAATTTGGCACAACAATAAGCAACTCATTCTTTTTATCTTGTTGATGTCGGTATTTAGAAGTGCTGTTGCCGATTGGTACTCAGTACCTACAGGCTCAATGCAACCAACGATAGTAGAAGGCGATCGTATTGTCGTTGATAAAATGGCTTATGATCTTAGAGTGCCATTTTCTGATATTTCAATATTGGCAACCGGCGAACCTAGCCGTGGAGAAATTGTGGTATTTGAGTCTGCCGCAGCTGACGAACGTTTAATAAAAAGGGTTATTGGCGTACCGGGAGATACCATCAGCCTGCAAAATGAAGTGTTGTTTATTAACGGTCAAGCACTGGATTACGCTGTAATATCTAACGATACACAACAGCTAATTGCTAGCGAGAACTTACTGGGTTTAAGCCATCGCATCCGTATTGAAAAAACAGCCAGTGCCAATCTCAGTAACTTTACTCCCCTTACCGTGCCGAGTAATCACTATCTCGTCATGGGGGATAATCGCCGTAATAGTGCTGATTCACGTGTCTATGGTTTTGTCCCTAGGGCAGAGCTTAAGGGTAAAGCCACTCGCATCGCGTTCTCGTTAGACTATGATGACTATTACTTACCGCGCAAACAGCGCTTTTTTACCGATCTCTATACTCAGTAATCCAACAGGTGAGCAGTGCTCTTAAATAAAAATGGCGTAACTTTTTTTAAGTTACGCCATCTATCGTTAGCCACAATAATCAATCAAACGTCGACAGCAATGCTAGCTTCTTAGCTCGAGGCCATTTCTTTAACGCTATTTCTCGCTTGAGTGCATCTGAATGGCTACCAACGGTTTCTGAGTACACTAAAGTGAGTGGTCCTTTGCCACGCAAAAACTTGGCTGATTTAGCACTATTACTCTGATGCTCACTAAAGCGACGCGCAACATCTGTAGTGATCCCCGTATAAAGCTGACCATTAGCACAACGAACCATATACAAGAACCATAAAGCATTGCTGCGCTTATCCGTTGGAAGACTTTCCGCTTCCATATGGGGCTCTACTACTGTTTTTGACCTAGCGACCATTTATCACTCATCTAAACCAAGCAAACCAATAAAGAAAGCATACTCTTGGGCTTTGTCTTCATACTGGCGATAGCGACCACTCTTGCCCCCGTGCCCCGCTTCCATATCGGTATCAAATAACAGCATGTTGTCGTCTGTCTTCAGTTCGCGCAATTTAGCGACCCATTTAGCTGGCTCAAAGTACTGTACCTGTGAGTCGTGCAAACCAGTTGTGACTAATAAATGAGGATAAGCCTGCGCTTTGATATTGTCATAAGGCGCATAGCTAAGCATATACTCAAAATAGACCTTTTCATTCGGGTTACCCCATTCGTCATATTCGTTAGTCGTTAATGGGATAGATTCATCCAGCATAGTAGTGACCACATCAACAAATGGCACATGGGCTGCAACAGCAAAGTAATGCTCAGGCGCTTGGTTAATCACGCACCCCATCAATAAACCTCCAGCACTGCCACCAGCAGCCACCACCTTACCTTTCGCGCCATAGCCTTGTTCAACAAGCGCTGTCGTCACATCAACAAAATCATTAAAGCTGTTTTGTTTATTGAGCATGCGTCCATCGTCGTACCAAGCTCTACCTAACATCTCTGAGCCACGCACATGGGCGATAGCATAAACAACACCTCTATCGAGTAAGCTTAAAATAGATGAGCTGAAATCAGGCTCTACTGTGTAGCCGTATGACCCATAGCCGTATTGATATAACGGATTAGTACCATCTTTGCTGAATTTATCTTTACGGTAAACCAAGCTAACAGGCACTTGCTTGCCGTCACGAGCCGTAATAAACAAACGCTCAGCTTGGTAATCCTCACGGCTAAAACCGCCCAACACTTGTTCTTGTTTTAGCAATTCACGCTCATTCGGCCTTGCTAAAGCATATTCATAAATAGACTCAGGCGTCGTTGGACTGGAGTAGAACACTCTTAATTTGTCACTTTGTTGGCTAACGTTGATATCCAACCCCACTACATAAGCAGGGTCATTAAATTCAAGCTCAAATTCTGCTTGGCCATTAAACGGATAAATTCGAATGCGGCTCATACCATTTTCACGAGTCTGTACCACCATATAATCATTAAGCAACAACACATCTTCTATGCGCGAGTTAAGATCATGGGCAATCACATCTTGCCAAGCATTCTTATCTGCAGCTTGATCGATAGCGACTTTCATCAAGCGGAAGTTACTTGCTTGCCAGTTGGTGAGAATGTAGTAAGTATCATCTAGTTTAGAAACTGAATACTCATGCCCCTCCTCTCTTTCCAGTACTGGGGTAAATCTTGCTAAAGGCTGGTTTGCATCCAGCATACTCACTTCGCTGGTTACAGTACTTTCGGCATAAAGCACGATTTGAGTTTCATCTAATGACTTACCTAAACCGATATAAAAAGTATCGTCTTGCTCTTCATAAATTAATACATCATCAGACTGTGGCGTACCTAACTTATGACGAAATACCTGAAACCCTAATAAGGTTTGTGGATCTTTAGCGATATAAAATAGATGAAGATTGTCGTTCGCCCACACAACTGAACCATCGGTACCTTCTAGTACATCATCTATTAACTCACCTGTTGTAAGGTCTTTTACGTACAAGGTATAAATACGACGACTCAAAAGATCTTCGGCAAACACTAGCTTAGTTTCATCTGGGCTAACAGAAACTTGGCCTAAACCATAAAACTCCTGCCCTTTAGCGCGCAAGTTTACATCTAGCAGTACTTGCTCATGCTCGCCTGAAAGCTCGGCTTTACGCGCAATAACTGGATACTCAAGACCCGCTTTATAATAACGGTAATACCAATGCTGGTGCCAAAAGTAAGGTACGCTCGACTCGTCTTTATCTAAACGTCCCACCAGCTCCTCAAACAAACGCTGTTTTAAGTCGTTAAATGGCTGAAACTGGGATTTGGTATAGGCATTCTCGGCATTCAAATGCGCGATAATACGCGGGTCTTTGCGCTGGTCATCTCGCATCCAGTAATAATCATCAACACGCGTTATACCGTGCAATGTCATGCTATGGGGAATTTTATCGGCTTGAGGTGGTTTAACGGTTTGGTTTGCAGTCATATTATTACATCCAAATAGCAGTACAGCACTGAGTATGAGCGAAGCAATCTGTTTCATCGAATATCCTTATACAATTACAGCTAACCTCTTCCAAAGATTAGCTGGCAGCGCTGTCAATTTTTGAGCAAAATCGCCATTCTTGCAGCTCAGCTTGTCATTTAAATCAATTAGGGGCAACATAACGCCACTTGGTCGATAGGGTAATGTACTTATTTATCCATCAACCAAAATAATTCTCAGGGCGGGGTGAAACTCCCCACCGGCGGTAAGTTATATAAAGATAATCAATATATAAAAGCCCGCGAGCGCCTAGTTTACGCTATATAAATAGCGCTGAATATTAACTAGGGTCAGCAGATCTGGTAAACAGGCCTTATCGACAAGCCTTTTGTTGTTATGGTTGCACCTACTCCAGAGCCGACGGTAATGAGTACTTGCTAATTAAGTGCACTGAGTCCGGATGAAAGAGAATATAAGAATACACGAGGGAACCGTGAGCTAGATATTAGCTTTATGGCGCTCTCTGTCGCTCTTATTATGCACCTAGCTAAGGCCTATTTCGGCTCAAGCCGTGTGCCATTTTCTGCACGCCCTGATTCTGGTCAATCCAATGTCGTATTTTAAGGAAGTTATCCATGAATCAGTCTTTACTTACCCCTTTTGGCAACCCTATTGAACGTGTTAATGCCGCTTTAACTGCACTACGAGCAGGCAAAGGTGTATTAGTTGTTGATGATGAAGATCGTGAAAATGAAGGCGATCTGATTTATGCAGCAGAATCACTAACTAATGAGCAAATGGCTCTGTTAATCCGCGAATGCAGTGGTATTGTTTGTCTATGCCTTACCGATGATCGCATTCAGCAATTACAACTACCGCCAATGGTGAGTGATAATAATAGCCAATATGGCACCGCCTTTACTGTCAGTATTGAAGCAAAACAGGGAGTTACCACAGGGGTATCCGCAGCTGACCGTGTAACCACAATTAAAGCTGCTATTGCCGACAATGCAAAACCTGATGACTTAGCTCGTCCCGGCCATGTTTATCCTCTACGTGCACGTCCTGGTGGAGTACTAGAGCGTCGCGGCCACACTGAAGGAACGGTCGATTTAATGAAGCTTGCAGGCCTAAAGCCTTTTGGAGTGTTATGCGAAGTCACTATGCCCGATGGCACTATGGCACGTTTACCTGAAATAATTGACTTTGGTCGTCAGCATAATATGCCCGTTTTAACCATTGAAGACATTGTTGCCTATCGCAATAGTCAGTAACAATTTCAATCAATCACTTTGTTCATAAATTTAGCAACTGTTGCTTGCGACAGTTGCTAACCTAGGTATAAATTATCAATAATCATAGACCTTTAGACTAACGCATTAGAATAATTCGATATGTTCTTACGCTGTTACAGCACGTTAAAAAGCCACAGAATTACTACATAAATACATTAAAAGTTAAAAACCGTGAGATAGATTAGGTTTTCGTGAAGTAACCGAGACACCCTACTGAATATATGGTTAATATGCTGCTCTTACTTTACATAACCCCTATGTATTAACACGGTTAAAACTGGATACCGTAGAGGACTGTAATCACATGTTGTCCGTGTTGGGCCGATTAAGCTTAAGAGATAAGTTATTCTTGTCAGCTTGCTTGCCAATATTTATATTAATATTGCTTGCGCTGATGAGTGGCAGTGTCTTACTCAAGCAATATCAACATGCGGATACCAATGTTCAAGCTATAACAGCGTCAATCGCTATTGAAAGCCTCATCAATGAATTGCAAAAAGAGCAGGGGTTATCGGTTGGTTACCTAAGTAGTAATGGCAAATACTTCAAACAGGAACTACAACAACAATGGCAATTAACAGATGACAAAATCGATAAACTTGCCAACGCCCCTGCACTAGCAAACACACTCAACAATATAAAAGAAGATACCGCGCTTTATAATTCCCTAGCAGAGCAAATGGCTCAAGGAAGTTTTGCTCGCAAAAACTTAATCACGGCTCGTCAGAAAATAATCCAATTAGATGAGCCTGGGCACTCCCGCTTTTATTCTCAAGCCATTAATAAACTCATCAACTTTAGTTCTCAGCTTCGTTTTAAAAGTGATAATAGCTATCATGTACTTATGCAATCAGACTTGCTGAACATTCTAAAAATCCAAGCCTTTGCGAGTAGCGAACGTAACTTAATTAATAAGGTTCTATCTGCACCAATATTTAACCATCATGATTTTCACGCTGTTATTCAAAGAAGCACCCAACTCAAGAACGCAATAAACAACGCTCATAACGTAATCACTAAAAATAATTTGAGCAATTTTGAAGCGTTAACAAATACGCCTCAACAGCAAAAAATTGCCAACTGGCGAGTTCAACTCAGCCTACAAGACAGTTATGCCGAACTGACAGAAATAATCAAAAAATTAACAACATACAGAACAGCATTACAAAGCAAAACACAATCACCTTTACTAACGAAAAATGACATTAATAAAGCTACTGAATACTATGTTGCAGCTGAAGCCCTACTGAGTAGTATTAATAAAAATCTAATATCGACAGAGCAACAAGTACTCGTTAACCGATTAAATCAAGCGACTAAGAATTACTTAGGCCTGATAATCAATAACGAAACCAAACAACAGGCTTACTCGCTAGAAAGCTTGCAACAGCTAGATGATAAGCTCCATGACAACTTAGATAAGTTAAAGCAGCTTTCAATCATTAACACTAAAGACTGGTGGTTCACGTCAACGGCATCAATTGATAGCCTGCATCATTTTAGTAATCAACTTGCTAATAAAATTGCTCAGCAAAATATCATCGAAAAGCAACGCATATTAAGTTACTTCTATATCAGCCTTTTTGCCGGGGTATTATTTTTCTACTTGGTCTATTTAGTCGGTAAAAGCACTGCCAATAACCTAATTAATACCATTAGCGGTATAGTCAAAGGTGTAGAAAAGCTCGCTAAAGACCCAGATCTTGAGCTGGAGTTACCCGTTCAAGGTAGTGATGAGATGACGCAAATATCTCGCGCTATCAATAAAATGGTTTCTGAAAGGATGAAATCCAAAAGCGCCTTACATCGTGCTTCTGCAGTATTTGAACACTCAGCAGAAGGGATCATGGTAACCGATGCGGACAATAACATCGAATTGGTAAATCCCGCGTTCACAAAAATCACAGGCTACACGCTTGCAGATGTAAAAGGTAAAAAGCCAAATATATTAAGCTCTGCTCACCATCAACCTGAGTTTTATCAAGCGTTATGGCAATCCTTAAAAGACAAAAATAGCTGGGAAGGTGAAATTTGGAATAAGCGCAAAGATGGAAAAATTTATCCAGAATATTTAAAAATTACCGCAGTTAAAGACAATCAAAACAATATTATTCAATATATCGGCTTGTTCCTTGATATCAGTAATAACAAGCAATACGAACAAGATCTGTGGTACAAAAGCAATTACGATGCCTTAACCAAATTACCTAATCGCCACCTGTTTTCATCGCGCTTACAGCAAGCAATTAATGAGGCACAGCACTGTAATCAGCAGGTCGCTATTTTCTTTATCGACTTAGACAGGTTCAAGTATATTAATGAACTGCATGGGCATGCAGCTGGCAACAAAGTATTAAAACAAACCGCATCCAGACTCGAAAACATACTAGCAGAAAATGACTCTATCGCTCGATTTGGTGGCGATGAATTCATAGTCATCTCTCCTGTATCGCACAACGGAGATAGCGCAGAATCATTAGCACAAAAGCTAAGTGAAGTTTTATCCCGCCCCTATAAACTAGAAGGTAAAGAAACCAGTATTTCTTCAAGCTTCGGTATCGCTTTTTATCCTGAAGATGGCCAAGATATTGAAATGCTGTTGCATAACTCTGAAACCGCTATGTATCAAGCTAAGCGTGATGGTCGAGCGCACTATCAATACTACGCACCAGAGATGAATTTAGAAATGCTCGCACGCATGCACCTAGAGCAAAGGTTGCGCAGGGCAGTGAAACAAGGAGAATTCCATTTAGAGTATCAACCTATTGTTGATATGCGCACTGGCACCATTAATAGTGTCGAGGCATTAATTCGCTGGCACGACCCTGAGCACGGATTCATTTCACCAGAAGCCTTCATTCCTATCGCTGAAGAAACCGGTTTAATTGAGCCTTTAGGGGAATGGATCTTACACCAAGCCCTTACTGATCTGGCTGATATACACGCACAAGGTATTTCACTGTGTATGGCAATTAACATCTCAGCAAGACAATGCATTAATACTAAAGGGATTAGCTTCTGCCAAACATTGCAAGAGGCACTAAAAAGCTATGCTATTAGCCCTAAAGACGTGCATATTGAAATCACAGAAAGCTTACTTATCGAAGACAAACCACAACGTCTACAATGTTTAAATACCATTAAGCAGCTCGGTGTAGATATTTATCTGGATGATTTCGGCACAGGATACTCAGCATTAAGTTATTTAACTAAATGCCCTATTTCGGTCATTAAGATTGATAAAAGCTTCATTGAAAATATTACCAACAAGCAGTCAGACGTGAAGCTTATCCGTGCAATCGTCATGATGGCTAAAAACCTAGAGTTACCAATTGTCGCTGAAGGTGTTGAAACTCGCCAGCAGTGGGACTTTCTCCAAGGATTGGATTGTGATTACGCTCAAGGATATTTAATTTCTCGCCCTCTGACTAAAGCGCATCTGCTGCCATTTTTACAACAAGCTATGCCGTTTCAATACCTCGCTGATAACAACGAGTTAAAGGCCGTGAAACAGCAAATATAGCCCAAACTAATTATGGAATATGCAATACTTAAAAACAAAAAGAGCAGCTAAAGCTGCTCTTTTTGTTACCACGAATCAATGCATTAAACAGCAGAGCTAGTCATCACGCTTGCAGACTCTTCAACAGCCATTTGTGCAAGATCTTTATCAACAAAGAATAGTGCTTTGCCGTCTTCACCCACTAAGCGAATTTTATCAACAATAGATTTAAATAGCTTTTCTTCTTCATGCTGCTCAGACACATACCACTGTAAGAAGTTAAATGTAGAATAATCTTGGTTGGTAAATGCCGCATGAGCAAGTTGATTGATCTTATTAGTGATCAGTTGTTCGTGTTCGTAAGTGTACTCAAACAATGCCAGCAAAGATGGGAATTCCGCTTGTGGCGCTTCAATAGTCCCCAGTAACGGCATACCACCTGTTTCACTTACATAAGTGAACAAGCGATGCATATGCTCCATCTCTTCTTCTGCGTGGGCACGCATAAATTTAGCCGCCCCTTCAAAACCTTTATCTTCGCACCACGCACTCATTTGCAAATAAAGATTTGAGGAGAAAAACTCCATATTGATCTGGTCATTTAACTGGTCAATCATCTTCTGAGCTAGCATATCAATTCCTTAAGGCTTACGGTTTATGCTGCTTATTGTTATCAAGCTAGCTATTAATTGCAATAAAATTTACTTAAGTGATTGTTAATTAAATAATAATGGTTTTCATTTACTGGCTTTTTAGTTACCTTATTGTCGATTGTATTTAACAAAAAAGTGAGTTAAATCAGAGTTAAGCCTTTAAATTGGGCTCAAAGTGATAACCACTGAACTTTCACCGTAAATACGAACTCTATTACAACTGTGTTTAAAAACTGCCGCGCAGATCATAGCCATCTGTATTCACCATGGCATAATGCACTATATTCGTTTTTACTTAATGTTCCGATTTACGTCTCAAGGATAGATAGATGCAGACTCATGCAGATCCATGTTCTCAACCTAGCCTAATGCATCCCGATCAGGCTATCGTGAAGTTATTAGAACAAGTTAAACCAATCACAGACTCAGAAGTCGTGACATTACCCCAAGCATTAGGTCGCGTACTCGCAGAAGACCTAGCTTCACACATTGATCTTCCCCCATTCGATAACTCAGCAATGGACGGATATGCTTTTAGTCATGCAGACTTAGCCTCCGGTCAACCATTAAAGCTTATCGGCCAATCCTTTGCGGGTCATCCTTATACCGGAAAATGCCCAGCAGGTAGCTGTATTCGCATCATGACCGGCGCACCAGTACCAAGTGGTTACGATACAGTACAAATGCAGGAAAAAGTTAACGCAGACGGTGAACAAATTACCATTGAAGCACCGAAAGAAGTTGGTGCCAATGTACGCTGCCGTGGCGAAGAACTCAGCAGCGGCACTAAAGTGCTAAATGCCGGTACATTAATTGGCGCAGCAGAAATGGGGGTACTCGCAACCATTGGCGTGAGTCAATTACGCGTCAAGCGTATCGTGAAAGTTGCCTTTTTCTCAACAGGTGATGAGCTACGCCCTGTAGGCAGCGAACTTGGCCCAGGCCAAATCTACGACTCTAATCGTTATAGTATTCAAGGCATGCTGAGCCGCGGCAACATAGAGTGGATTGATTTAGGCGTTGTTGAAGACAATAAAGAAGCCATTCGCCAAGCATTTAAAACTGCCTCTGAATGTGCCGATATGGTCATCACTTCTGGTGGTGTCTCCGTTGGTGATGCTGATTACACTAAACAAATATTAGACGAAGAAGGACAAATCACCTTCTGGAAGCTAGCCATCAAACCAGGTAAACCATTTGCCTTCGGTCATTTAGGCGATGCTGTATTTTGTGGTCTACCAGGGAACCCGGTGTCATCCATGGTGACCTTCTACAAATTAGTATGGCCATTACTCACCAAAATGCAGGGGCTACCACAAACAAAGCCAGTTACCTTACAGGCCACACTCAAAGGCGAGATCCGCAAACAAGCTGGCCGTGTTGAATACCAACGCGCTATTTTAAGCTATAACGCTAACGGTGAAGCTGAGGTAGCTATCACAGGAGGCCAAGGCTCAGGCATGCTAACGTCAATGACTATGGCTAACTGCTTTATTATTTTGGCGCAAGACTGTGATGGTTTAAGTGACGGCACTCAAGTGACCGTAGAACCTTTTAACGGCGTGCTTAGTTAAGCAGCCAACACCTTAATATATGAGATCTATTTGATGTCTACCGAACAGCATGCAACAGACGAAATCCTATCTGATGCAGAGATATTGCGTTATAGCCGACAAATTTCGATTAAATCGATGGATTTTGAAGGCCAAGAAAAGCTGAAACTCGCCAAAGTACTGATCATAGGTGCCGGTGGTTTAGGTTGTGCAGCAAGCCAATATCTAGCAGTCGCAGGTGCTGGCTCAATGACTTTAGTGGATTTCGACACTGTTGAAATCTCTAATCTACAACGACAAGTGCTTCATCAAGATGCAAATGTGGGCCAACCAAAGGTTGAGTCAGCCAAGCAAAGCTTAGTCGCGCTTAATCCGCATATTCACATTGAGACGATTAATGCGGTGTTAGATGATCACGAAATTGACGCATTGGTAGAGCAACACTCTATCATTATGGATTGTACCGACAATGTTGCCGTGCGTGAGCAGTTGAACCAAAGCTGTTTTAAGCACAAAAAACCGTTAATTTCGGCAGCTGCTATACGCATGGAAGGCATGGTAACGGTATTTGATTATCAAACCAATTCACCTTGCTACCACTGTTTCAGCAAGCTATTTGGTGAGCAACAGCTTAGTTGTGTTGAATCAGGAATTTTAGCACCTGTTGTGGGTATGATAGGCTGCTTGCAAGCGGTTGAAGCTATCAAGGTTATTGCCAATATGGGCACCAGCTTAGCAGGTCGAATTTTAATGATCGATGCTATGACGATGGAGTTTCGAGAAATGAAACTGCCGAAAATGCCTCAGTGTAAGGTCTGTAGCTAAGTACTCAACTTGTCATTAAAAGTGGCCTCATTGGCCACTTTTTTATTGCAGTAAAATCCACCTTGCGACACAAATACTTGTAGAGTAATAATGTAAATTAATCTAAAAATGGATAACCCTTTTTAACCTGCGTTACGTTAATAAAACGACTACAATCGTTAAAAGCAGCAATGGAGCCGCCAATGAGCCAGATTAATCGTTCAATACACCACGCTAAGATCATTATGCTAACTGCAGGCGCAATATTACTCTCAGCTTGTAACCCCGCCGAAGACACAGCGCCACCAACAACACAACTAGCCAATCCTGCTTCAACTTATTGCGTATCCTTAGGCGGGCAAGTCGAAATTGAAAAACAAACTGATGGCGAAGTGGGTTATTGCCAACTTCCGAATGGTGAACGCATTGAGGAATGGACTTTATACCGAAAAGCTCATTCTCAAACAGCTGAAGAAAACTCTAAGCTAATTAAGCCACAGGTAGGTAAACCAAATCCTGCCACCCAAAATTGTATCGCCCAAGGCGGCACTGTCGATTTAGCAACGTCAATGTGTACTCTACCCAGCGGTGAGCAAATCGAACAGTGGCAACTGTATCGCCGAGATAACAACGCCAGCAACTAGGCTTCGCTACGAACCATAGCTCCATGGTAGATTTGGCGTATAAAATCTTTCAATGTCAGCGCTAGTTGCAGACAGTACGGTTCAACACTGTCTGCAGCCATTAGTCAGCTGCACCTTGGCGAAAAGAACTTACCGCGGACAAGTGCCACTTTCACAGCGCTGTTTTCCGGTAAGTAAATACGAAATACGGTAACGATGCTTAGCAAAAAATCGGTAACCCAAATCTGCCGCAGGTTTTACTAGCGGACAACGCAGCAAAGCAACCCAACGTTCTTTACCCACAGCAGCCCAAGCTTCATAGGTCACATCTAAACCTTTGATTATCGTGCCATCAGCGCGTTCACCATGTAAAATCTTATTGGCATACGCCAAATCGATATACGGATAGTTGCGCTCAAAATCGGCTTGATTCAGATCTTGTAGTTCAACATTGCCATCAATGTCCAACGCTTTAATGTGCTCCATTTCTGCGCGACACAGTGGACAAAGAGAATCATAAAAAATTCGCAATTTCATCAAAAACCTCCTGTTGCAAGGTGCAAAAGCATCAGTAAGTGAGTCACTAAAGCGACGGAGGTCAACCGAACCCGCATCTGTCTGTAACTAGCATTGTTCGGTAAATTCTGACAACTTTTCTCGACCCCTAATAAACTAAAGTAGCCAAAAGCTAGTGCGATCAATCCTACGGATGGCATAGCGATGAGCAATGAAACCCAAGCAAGCAAAGCATACAAGTTACTGAGAACCAGCAAATTGGCGCCATTATCGATGGCATATAACGAAATAACTCGCCCCCACAATGTACCCGCAAGAAAACTCAAAATAATGGCACTGTAGCTAATGAATGCTTGAACCGGAGGCAACCAAGGTAGCGTCCACCCCATCCAGATCATTACTGTGGTGATAATAAAAGGTAACAAGCCAGCGTAACCAAGCCATGTCCATATCTGTTGCATATTTTTCATCAAACCCTGCTCGGTTAAAAACATATAACTAATTACGATTAAGGGCATTGTTTGGATCTTCCAATCTGAATGTATATTGACTTAAATGATCTAAATAACTGAATCTCACGTAACCTGACCTATAGTTAAAAGAAAAGGACTGCCTATGCCGACAAGTAACGCTATCATCAAAATCACCAACCTGCGCCTGAGAACTTATATTGGTTTTAATCAGGAAGAGCGTGAAAAAATGCAAGACGTGGTGATCAATATTGAAATCCATTACCCCGCACAACAAGCTATCAATGAAGATAATGTTGAAGAAGCACTCAACTATAAGAAGATCACCAAAGCGGTCATCAAGCATGTAGAAGCTGGCCGATTCTTACTGTTGGAAAAGTTAGTGTCTGACGTACTCGATATCAGTCGCGATCACAATTGGGTGCAATTTGCACGAGTCACCATCGACAAACCTCATGCGTTACGATTTGCCGATTCAGTGTCACTAACACTCGAATATCAACGAGACTAACCTAGTAGGCCTTTTACAAGGATTTCCTCTCAATCAGGAGATGATTATGGCACTTTCCCCCGCCGAACAAGTTAAAAACGCCCTTATTGCTCAAGGGTTAGAAACGCCACTGGTCAATACCGGAATGAGTGCAGAGCAAAAATATACTCGCATTAAAGGCCTAATGACCGAAGTGGTATCAACACTCGGGTTAGATCTAAGTGACGACAGCTTGTGCGAAACCCCACACCGGATAGCCAAAATGTACGTCAATGAGGTATTTGCCGGATTAGACTATGACAATTTTCCGAAAATAGCCCAAATTGAAAATAAAATGGGTGTAGATGAAATGGTCAAGATCAGTGATATCAGTGTAGTGAGCACCTGCGAACACCACTTTATTACTATCGATGGCTTAGCAAAAGTGGCCTACATACCCAAAAATACGATTATAGGTTTATCAAAAATTAATCGTTTGGTGCGCTTTTTTGCCCAGCGACCTCAAGTGCAGGAGCGCTTGACTAAGCAAGTATTAGTTGCACTACAAACCTTGCTTGGCACAGACGATGTTGCTGTCAGTATTGATGCAACCCATTACTGCGTTAAATCACGCGGTGTAATGGATACCCAGTCGCAAACCCAAACAACCGCACTTGGGGGAGCTTTTAAAAGCAACTCTGATACTCGAATAGAGTTCCTTCGATAACAACTCGTATCAATAGGATGCCAATGAGCAAAACGATTCTTATCACTGGAGTAGGCAAGCGTGTGGGCTTTTATCTTGCCCAGCACTTGAGCCAAGAAGGCTATCAAGTCGTTGGTACTTATCGCACCCTTAGACCAGCACTGCAACAACTCGAAGCCTTTGGAGTAAAGCTGTTTCAATGTGACTTTTACGATATAGCACAAACCGAGCAACTCATCGCTGAACTCAAGACGAACTATTCAAGCCTAAGAGGCATTATTCACAATGCCTCTGATTGGCTGCCTGACAAGGAGCATGAATGTGCAATTACAACTATCGAAAAAATGATGCGGATCCATGCCAGTACTCCTTACGCACTCAACCTTGCGCTAGCGCCACTGCTACAAAGCAATCAATTGCAGTTTAGCGATATCATTCATATCACCGATTATGTCGTCGATAAGGGCAGTAAAAAGCACGCAGCTTATGCCGCCAGTAAAGCTGCACTGCAAAACCTGACGCTGTCTTTTGCAGCCAAATATGCGCCCAAAATCAAAGTGAACAGCATAGCACCAGCAATGTTGATGTTTAATCCAGATGACGATGACAACTACAAACAAAAAGCGCTTAACAAAGCACTTATCAAGCAAGAAGGTGGCGAGGTGGAAGCTTTACGAGCAGTAAAATACTTACTCGATAGCAGTTACACTACAGGGCAAACCCTAAAAATTGATGGCGGCAGACATTTAGTTTAACCACCTCAACAAAAAAGGCACGCTAAGCGTGCCTTTTATAAAATAGCCATCAGTATAATGTTATAGCGACTAAAGAATAAAACCGATATATCCCTGCAATACGATCAAATTGACAATATCAATAAAGAAAGCACCAACAATTGGTACAACCATAAAGGCTTGTGGTGATGGGCCATTACGGGAAACTAATGCCCCCATATTCATCACTGCCGTCGGAGTCGCGCCCATGCCAAAGCCACAGTGGCCGCCAGCCATAACCGCCGCATCATAATTCGCTCCCATTACTCTAAACGTCACGAAATAAGCAAAGCAGGCCAGCACAACCGTTTGCACCATCAGTATAATGAGTAGCGGTATGGCTAAATCAAAAATTTCCCACAACTTCAAACTCATTAACGCCATCGCTAAGAACAACGACAAGGCCACGGTACCGAGAATATCGACACATTCATTATTCATCTTATAGCCACGTGTCATCTCTGTGAGGTTGGTAATCACCACACCTAAAAATAATGCATAAACAAAGTCAGGCATCTTTAGCCAGCTAATATCAAAACTCGCCACCAAATGACCTACCCAGCGCGCCCCAGCGACACAAAGCATGATGATAAACAAGGTCTCTAACACACTTTTAGCCGTGACATTGTCTTCTTCTAACTGATCATAGGTAACCAAATCAGGGTGATCTTTATGATGATTACCACCAATACCGTAGGATGACTCTAGTTTGTGTTTATCAATCAATCGCTGCGCGACTGGGCCACCAATTATGCCGCCCATGACCAAACCAAACGTGGCAGCAGCCATAGCAAATTCAAGGGTGTTCATATTGTAATGGTCGGCAAAGGTTTGCGACCATGCAGCACCAGTGCCGTGGCCACCAGACAAAGTGATAGAGCCAGCCACCAGACCCATTAAAGGTTCAAGTCCCAGCGCTGTGGCTAAGCTAACTCCAACCGCGTTCTGCAAAATGATGTAAATTGACGCAATACCAAGAAAAATAAAGACCTTTTTCCCGCCTCTAGCCAGTAATTTATAGCTGGCAGCTAAGCCTACGGTACTGAAAAACATCAGCATCAACGTATTTTGCATCGGCAATGAAAACGCTAAAGTAATATTCTGAAAATGAAGCACTGTGATCACAGCGGCAACGACCAGACCACCAATAATCGGCTCTGGGATATTGTACTTTTTAAAAAAAGGAACGTGACGATTGACTGTGTGGCCGATAAATAATACCAAGATAGCGACCAAAAACGATTCTAGTTCTCCGATTGAATATACAGTATTCATGAAACTCCTATCCGTTAGGTTTTGTAGTAAACAACCTACAAAACCAAAATTAGCCGGCTATTCTGGCATATTCATTAGGCTAATTAATATTAGCCGTGTCGGAATTATGGCATCTGGATCATGAAAAGTGACTTTTTGCGCAATAAAGAAACTATTCGCTTTCTATTTGACCAGCTTCGGCAACCTCTAAAGCAGCCAAACGCTCTCTTTCCGCTTTAGAAATGTACTTAGGCTTGTTGCTATTTTGCAGCTTAGCGTTAGCTTTTTTAAGCTTGCTCATGTGTTTTAAGGTGATTTTTTTAGTGCGGTTCATACGACTTCTTATGCTATTTGCCAGTGAATTTAATTATAAACTAAAACCAACTGCCACATAAAAATAACGTTTCAATCTCACTCCTCAGCCCAAATGACTTAACTCAGCAAAAGGTGTAACATGTGAAGATTAATTAGCGGCCAATAATAACTTTGTATGAAAAGACTTATCGTAGATCTCGACGGCACACTGACAATGGCCGATACCAATAATTATGCTGAAGTCGCCCCGCGCCAAGACGTCATTGATAAACTCAAAGAGTATCAAGCTAAAGGCTTTGAAATTGTTATATCAACGGCTCGCAATATGCGCACCTTTGAAGGTAATGTTGGCAAGATCAATATTCATACGTTACCGATTATCACCGCTTGGTTAGATAAACATAATGTTCCCTATGATGAAATTTTAGTAGGTAAGCCATGGTGCGGTCATGAAGGGTTTTATATCGATGATAGGGCTATTCGGCCATCAGAGTTTGCCAAATTAACCCAAGAAGAAATTGAGCAGCTTATTGAAGCAGACAAAGTATGTATTTAATTACCTCTGCGGCTTTAGTCGCCACTGAACTGCAGTCAGAATTTGGGCCGCTTCCCCCTTGCTTTTTACCCGTGGGCAATAAGCGGCTATTCCACCATCAGTTGGCCTTAATTCCTCAAGGTGAGCGAGTTGTGTTAACCCTTCCTGAAGGGTTCACTCCTAGCCCGTACGATCTTGATGCTCTCAAAAATAACCAAGTTGAATTGCTATATTTACCCACCCATCTCAGCTTGGGAGAATCCATTGTTTATGCGTTAAACCTACTGGAGTTTGAGAGTAACGAACCTCTGTTTATCTTGCACGGTGATACACTGTTTGATCAGTTATCTTCGGCTGTAGATCAGCTTGGGTTAAGCCAAGTTGAAGATAATTATGATTGGGCTGAATATAATCCGACCACTGCCAAACTGAGTAGTTTTTCACGCGAACAACCGCCTAGCAGCGAGTTAATTTCAAATGGCTTTTTCAGTTTTTCAGCCCCCAAAGCCCTAGTACGACATATCATTAAACAAAACTGGGACTTTATTCAGGGCCTCAATGCTTATATCCAAGATAAAGGCATGGCACCGCATATTTACCAAAACTGGTACGACTTTGGCCACAGTCATACCTACTACCAATCAAAATCGCGAATGACCACCCAACGTGCATTTAATGAAATGTGCATTTCCGGGCAGGTGGTTACCAAAACCAGTTACAAAAAGAATAAGCTCTCTGCAGAGGCGAACTGGTATCAAACAATCCCAGGCTCATTGCGCTGCTATACACCGCAACTATTATCGACGGTAGATGCCAAAAACAGTTTCAGTTACAGCATTGAATATTTACACCTAACCGCATTAAATGAGCTTTACGTATTCAGTCATTTGCCAGCTTTTTCATGGCGTAAAATATTAAAAAGTTGCTGCCAATTTCTTAAACATGCAAGCCAGTTTAGCGACAAAGATAAATCTAGCTTAGACGCGCTTTTTGCTACCAAGACCCTGCAACGTTTAGCTGACTACTCAACCAATGCTGCTGTGGATATCAATCAACCTTTAACGGTTAATGGCAAATTGCAGCCTAGCTTGCTGCAACTCGCTAAACTCAGCCTAGATTTTTTACCCGCTGATACGCAAAAAATGAATATTCTTCACGGAGACTTCTGCTTTAGCAATATTCTGTACGACTTTAGAACATGCAATATAAAAGTCATCGATCCGAGGGGAATTGATGTACAGGATAACGTTACAACATACGGCAATACTGCCTATGATATTGCCAAGCTCGCACATTCTGTCATTGGTCTTTATGACTCTATCATTGCGGGTTACTTTAACTGCAGTCTCGATAAGCAAACATTAAATTTCACTATAGCTTCTGACACTCGGCAACAGCAGATTATTGCGGATTTTATCAAGCTTATTTATGAAGAGTTTTCAATAACCGAAAATCAACTCTACGCTATGCAAATCCAACTATTTTTATCTATGTTGCCACTTCACAGTGACAAACCGGAACGCCAACTCGGCTTTATCGGAAATGCATACCGCTTATTTGACAAAATTCAATTAAACACAGGAAGTATCTAATGATTGTAATTCCAATGGCAGGGTTAAGTTCTCGCTTTTTTAAGGCGGGTTATACAGAACCTAAGTACATGCTTCCTGCACACGGCATTCCGTTATTCGATCATGCCGTTTTAAGTTTTAAGGCTTACTTTGAAACCACTGAGTTTGTTTTTATTGTGCGTAGTGACTACAACACACCACAATTTGTCGAGTCTCGTTGCCAAATATTAGGCATTAAAGACTACCAAATTGTTACGTTAGCAGCCGATACACGAGGCCAAGCAGAAACAGTTTATCTCGGTATTGAAGATTGTGATGACACTCTTCCAATCACGATATTTAACATTGATACATTCAGACCGAACTATACTCTGCCCTATGTTGCTGACGAGGGTGACGGCTATCTTGAGGTGTTTAAAGGGCAAGGTAGTAACTGGTCATACGCAAAACCTAAATCGCCAGACAGCGATCAGGTCATAGAAACAGCTGAAAAAAATCCTATTTCAGATCTCTGCAGTACCGGCTTATATCACTTTGCTCATGCAGGAGATTTTAAGCGAGCCTTTCAATTAGAAGCTGCAAAGCCCATTTCTGAATGGCAAAAACAAGAGCTTTACATTGCTCCGTTGTATAACTACTTAATTGAAGAAGGTAAGGATATTCGCTACCACTTAATCGCGCGTGATGAAGTGATTTTTTGTGGCGTGCCTCAAGAGTATTTAGACTTCATTAACGCATAGTTAAACCACTTAGACGCTCAGGCCACAAAATGGCCTGAGATAGCCTTGCCCATTATCATTAAGCCAGCGAAATATGAGTATAAACTTTAAAGATATTAGCGTAGTTATTCAGGGCCCAGTGCAAGCTTATCAAGGACGCTCACAGGAGCCCGGTATCACTCACAAATGTATATCGAGTATCCGCCAGTATTTACCCGGGGCGACGATTATTTTATCAACATGGGAAGGCCAAGATTGCAACGGGTTAGAGCCTGACATTCTCTTATTGAATAAAGATCCAGGCGCAACAATAACCTCTTATAACGCAAAAGGTGAGCCAGGAAAGCTAAACTTTAATCGTCAAATAGTATCAAGCGCCGAAGGTTTAAAGCAGGTAAAAACGGCTTACGCTGTTAAAATTCGCTCTGATAATTTCTTAACAGGTAATAACTTCGTCGCTGCTCAACAAGCTTTTCCTGCTCGTGACAATGCCAGCAAGCTATTTACACAACGAGTTGTTACTAACACCAGTTACTTTCGTCGTTACGCTGACGGTCAGAAAATTGTAATGTTACCAAGTGACTTCTTTCATTTTGGGTTAACTGAAGACTTACTTAAAATCTGGGATCTGCCGCTTTTTGCTGATTTAGAGTTTAACCCCGAACGATTAGGGCAACCACAATACCGTGGCGCACCCAAAATAAGCCCTCACGCAGAGCAAGTTTATTGCAATGCTTGGTTAATGAGGCTTGATAGTCAGGTTCCCTATTTAGATCACCGTCATCAAAGCACTCCTGAATTAATTGCTTATTGGGAACGGTTTATGGCCTCAAACCTAGTCGTATTAGAGCCTGAACAGATTGAACTCGGGCTAATAGATAGATTTATTCCAAAGAGTAAACGTCCCAATGAAATTAGCCATTTAGACTGGCTAATGCTTTACAAACAATACTGCGACCCGAATGCTTCAGTTTCACAATTTGAGGTATTTAAAACTATTGGTTGGAAAAGAATGATCAAGTTACCGTTTAGCTACTTCAAATATAAGCTTAAAAGTCGATAACAATATGAAATGCTCATTAATGTTCAGCCAATACTGAACATTAATGAACTTAGCTATGAAACAAGCTTAAACAAGCAAACGTGATAGCTCTTTTATCGCTATCGTTAAGCCGCTAGGCTCTTGATACAAACTAGATCTAGAACGATTGGTTAATTCAATCGCATCAAATGTAGTTGTCGAAATACTCTCATCCAGTGGACTAGAAAAAATAAAATCAAGCTGTTCACACGCTTGAATACGCTTTGGCTGATCCTTTGAAACTGCAATAGCTACAGTCGGTTTGTTCAAACTCACAGCTTGAAGCAAGGTATCACCGCCACCTAATACCGCTACTTTAGCCCCATCAAGTAAACAGATGAAATCTCTATTGTCTAAAGTCTTTATGGCAACAACAGCATCTGATTTAGGTAGTGCTTTTGGGTAGTTAGGCCCAAAAACCATTACACACTTCAACGCTGTTTTAGCTGCCACCTTTTGTGCTTCACGCCAAAAAATATCAGCAGCCAACCCCGACTCTGCTTGGTGACCACCGGAGCCTGCATTAAACAAAATGTAGCCTTGCTCCTCTAAAGCATAAGACTCGATTAATGCCACTTTTCTTTTTGATTCCGGAGTCGCAAAAACACTCCCGATAAAAACGGGCTCATTACAGCCTATATACTCAAGCTTTTTTTTCTGAAACCAATTGATAGGTCCAATTACAAACTCAGGTTGAGCAACCCAATGACTATCCGTCACTCTAGCTCGGCTAATTTTCATGCCACGCGCTCTTTTTCGCTTGTGCTGACTGATAAAGATCACTTTTGCACCAATCGACTTTGCATGCTTCATTTGAACTTGGCGCCCTGAAGCATCAAAAATAACCGCATCGGGCTGTAATTCACTTATTAACCCATTGACCTCTTTAACTAGCTTTGTCGGAGTATCCTTTAAAATATGAGTAAAGTAGGGGCACTCTTTCGCATAGAAAGCCTCCTGACTAATTGCAAACTGTATTATTGCATTAGGCCATTTTTCCATAACAGCATCAGCAATAATCAGAGAGCGCATATACTCCCCACACCCCTCAGCTGAGGATACGGGCAGAAACAAAAGCTTAGGCGCAAATACATCCATTAAAACACCCTTCTAATACGATACTTCCAGATATCAACCATCACTTCTGACGAATTAAATCTAAATAAGACAAACAGACTTGATGAGCATCAACCTTTTCTAATAAATCAATCTGCTTGATTTCGGGATAATGATTCAAAGCTTCATCGATTTTTAACGCTAAACGTTGTGGGTCTCTTCGTGGGACTAGGAACTGCGCTAAATCACCAGTCAAGATCTCTTTAGGCCCATGCTCGCAGTCAGTACTCACTACAGGGGTGTTACACACAAGAGACTCTATTAATACTGTAGGCAAGCCCTCATAATCAGAGCTTAGCACCATTAATTTTGCCGCTTTTATCCATGGGTAAGGGTTTTGCTGAAACCCTGGTAGAATAATCCGATCCAGTACACCATGTTTCTTAGCAATCTTTCTGGCTTTTTTAGCATTATTACAAAGTAACACTATCGGTAAATCATGCTCCATCTGCTTAATCGCTTTAAAAAGCACATCATGTCGCTTCGGCTTAGCAAATCTACCAACATGGATCAGGAAGTCTCCCTCAGGCAGTCCCGTCACCTCTTCCAACGATTGTTGCTTAATTTTTTCTATTTCAAAAGGGTTATAGATTGTTGTGATAGAAGCAGGAACAATACGCCCCACCCTTTCAATCTCTTCTTTGATCCCCTCTGACACAGTAATTAAATGTTTACCATTAAGCGCCATCTTAGCTCGTAACATTTTAAAATAAGCAATAGGGCCTAATTTCTTCGTTCGCTTTAAAGGTTCTTCAATCGATGAGTGAACAACAAAGTACAACGGACTTACTTTTGAGTGAGAAAGTAATAAATTAGTCTTATCCAAGTTTGAAATAAACAATTCAAACTTACCAATATCTTGCTCCAATGCTTCGATCCAACAATCTAAACGTCGAGCATCACGTTTTGTGTTCCAAAAACTCCCTAGATGCTTGTCCTTTTTTTTATCAAAGCAAAAATGCACTGGAATATCGTTTTCAATATGGTGCTCGCAATGATCAAATAGCACTAAAAGGTGGGGCTCATGCCCCTGTTTAACTAACTCATTAGCTAACGTGAGCATAACCTTTTCTGCTCCACCGCCAGCTAAACTATCAATGACGATTGCAATCCGTCTTTTAGGCATCTATTTGTCCTCCAGTAAACGGGCAATGTCAGCAATACAAACTTCTAACCCATTAACACTTTTCATCTGCTTAGTTTTAGCACTCAAGTCAGCCAAAGTTTCTGGCACAAGTAATTCCTGCACTCCTTGGCACATAGACTCAAAATTCAACTCAGCAGATTTAATAACATCACGCGCTTTACAAGCATTAACTCGAGAAGGCTGATCTTTAGCCACCACGACAGCCAAGGTCGGTACATTCATTGCTATAGCCTGCAACAGCGTGCCACCACCACTCAATACCGCAGCTTTGGCAGCGCTGACTAAACTAATAAAGTCCGCATTATCTAAAGAACGAATGCACACTACGCCCTCAATAGTCGGTATGTCATTCGGGTAGTTCGCACCAAAAACAACAACTGGTTTAAGCTGATTTTTTATGTGTATAGCGACATCTGCAAATAAATCTGCAGCATTGCCTTGGTTATATTTATGTCCGCCAGAACCTGCGCTAAATAAAATAAAAGGCTCATCAGATAAACCATATTTATCTAATAACTTTAACTTGTTAGCACTATCCGGATGAGAAAATATAGGACCTGTGACTATTGGTTCTGGTCGATTAATCAGCTTTAACTTTAATCGTTCAAATATAGATAATGGCGCAATTGCAAACTCTGGCTGTACAACCCAATGGCTATGAGTAACCAAACTGCGGCCAAGCTTTAATCCCCGAGTACGTTTCTTTTTATGCTGACTAATAAATACAACTTTAGCTCCTGATTGATAGGCGTGCTTGAGCTGCGACTTTCTCCCTGAAGCGTCAAAAATAACCATATCGGGTTTTAGATCAGAAATAATAGTATTAACAGCTTTAACCTGCTTTGTCGGAGAGTCTTGCAGAACATGGGTATGAAAAGGACACGAATCCACATAAGGGGCATGCTTGCTTAATGCAAAATGAATTTCTGCATTAGGCCACTGCTTTTGAACACCATTTGCAATTATCATTGACCGCATATATTCACCAATACCTTTTTCACAAGATACAGGAATAAAAAGAAAAACTGGTGCAGTTGGCATATTATCAACTCTCTTTCGAATTAGCCGCAGTGGCCTTAACATCTAAAATAAAACAGGCAACTATATAAATTGCAACTTAAAACAAAGTAGTTCAGCGCCACTAAAAATGCTCACAAACTTGATCAAATTTGGCAATAACAGCTTCAACTTCAATCAATTGCATTAGGTGTTCGCCTTTGGCTCGAGTCCCCCAAGGGATCTTCCCCTGCTTTTGTTGGCGTATAACGTCATCATAAACGCTAACAACTGAACCTAAGCTTGTATACGGTCCTGTTCGCCCCGGATTAGAGTGCGCATATAAACCAATAACGGGTGTCCCCTGAGTCACCGCCATATGGGCTGGGCCAGTATCTGGAGCAAGTACCACCGATGCTTGCTTTAAGATAGCCAGCAACTGCAATAATGAGGTTTTACCAACTTGGTTATCTAAGTTTGACTTCGATGCAGCTTGGATTTTCTCTGCCAGTTCTTTTTCAAGAGGCGTAGGCCCACCACATAACACGACTCGATAACCTTTAGTCACTGCGTAATCAGCGATAGCAGCGTAACGCTCTGGCAGCCAATTACGCTCAGCTTTACTTGCCGCTGCACAAATCACCAATACTTGGCTTTCATCTGGAATTAGCGCTTTAGCGTATTCAGTATCTTCAGCAGGTACAGGAATATTCCAGCTTGGCGTCAAATCTGTTACCCCAATCGCCTTAGCAAACCCCATAAAGCCTTCTAAAACGTGCGGTGTCGCTTGCGGCTCAATAGCGTGATTAGTGACTAACCATTGCCCCTCTTTGGCTCTAAAGCGATCAAATCCAATACGAATTTTGGCCGAAATAGCTAACGATGCGATTGTCGCTCTCAGCGCCACTTGCATATGTAGCAATACATCAAACTTACGCCCTTTGAGATCACGCTTAAGGTTAGCGTAACTACGCCAACCTTGAGACTTATCAAAAATAACAAACTCGACACCGTCAAGATGTTTAAGTAATTGATACTCAACCTTACCCAAGACCCAAGTAATTTTGAGTTGCGGATAACGGCGCTGGATCGCCTGTACCATCGCCACTGCGTGGCATACATCACCAATGGCAGACAGCCTTAAAAGACATAGCGATTCCGCATCACTTAAGTCTAAGCAATTAGAATTTGGGGCTTGATGACAGTCAGAGGTAGATAGGCTCATAATGCTCGAAGGTTATTTGGCGCAATTTACCGATCTTAATGTAGAATGGCTACAGGTGCTATGGTTTAGCTTACAATTATCTCTATGAAGTTTAAAAAAACAGTTCAAGGTGATATCGCATTTTGCGATCACACTCCAAACCAAATTGAACCAAACTGGTTCAATGCTGAGTTTTGGCGCGAAAAGTCAGCCATAACAGGTTCTTCAAAAGGCCGTTACACCACATGGTTTATTGATGCCGGAGTTGTTGATACTGAGCAAAGCCAATGGGTATTGCGCCATTATTACCGTGGTGGGTTTATCGCAAAATTTAGTCGTGATCTGTATCTGTTTAGTAGCTTACACAAAACTCGCGCAGTGGCAGAGCTCAGCTTACTTGATCAGCTATACAAGCAAGGTTTTGCCGTGCCTAAACCGATCGCGGCGAATATTGAACGCTCAGGCTTATTTTATCGAGCAGATCTGATTATCGAGCGCGTGGCTGGTGCAGAGGACTTAGTGGCTCGATTGAGTAAAATTTCGATGACCGAATCGCAGTGGCAAGCACTCGGTGAAACAATTGCTGAATTCCATAATTATGGTGTTTACCATGCCGATCTTAATGCCAAAAACATTTTAATCAGCAATGATAAATTCCATCTGATCGACTTTGATCGAGGTGAAATCCGCAAAGTAAATCCACAATGGCAGCAAGCGAATATGAGTCGTTTATTACGATCATTTAAAAAAGAATTAGCAATATTGCCTAGCCTTAACTTCAGCGAAGCTAACTGGCAACAGCTACATCAAGCTTATATTGCCAAACTTCAAAACTAATAAAAAGGTCAGCCAACAGCTGACCTTTTACTCTTGGTTTATTCCGCTAATCAGTAATCATCGACTCAATAACCGCTAATTGTTTAGCAAGTGAACCTCGGTTTTTTGCTACCACACTTTTAGCGGCGACACTCGCTTGCTCATAAACCTCTGAGTTTACAAACAGCTCAATCAAATGAGCAGCTAATGCATCAGCGTCATCAACCACAGTTAAGCCACCAGCCGACTGTAATAACTCAGATATTTCGATGAAGTCACGATAATTTGGCCCCATCATGACGGGCAATCCCATAGCGGCAGGCTCTAACGGGTTATGACCACCATGTACAATAAGCGAGCCACCAACAAAGGCTTGATCAGCTGCACCATAAAAGGTCAGCAACTCTCCCATCGTATCGCCAAGTACTATCTGAGTCTCTGCTGACACCGCTTGTTGTTGGCTGCGTCTAGCAAGTACTAAGCCCGCGTCCTGTACAGCTTCTGCTGCATTATCAAACTGCTCAGGATGTCGCGGTACCAGCACCATCAAGGCTTTGGGGTACTGACTCAGCAACTGCTTATGCGCCGTAATCAAAGCTGCAAACTCCCCGGGATGAACGGAACCGGCAACCCATACAGGTCTATCTTGTGCATGCCATTGCTGTCGCAACAAGCTTGCTGCATCTAAACGTTGTTGATCAATAGTGATATCAAACTTCAAACTACCACATACACTGACTCGCTCTGGTGCGACCCCAAGGTCAACAAACCGCTGTTTTGCAGCCTCAGACTGCGCCGCAACACCATCAAGCAACTGTAACATTGGCAAACTAAGCTTATGATTTTTTTGATAAGAGTTAGCTGATTTTTGTGACAAACGTGCATTAGCTAATAACACTTGAGAGTTAGACTTTTTAAGATAATGGATTAAATTAGGCCACAATTCAGTTTCCATAATAATGCTGTATTTAGGCGCAACTTGTTTGACAAAGCGACGCGCGCACCAAGCGAGATCAAACGGCAAGTAACAATGTTGCACTGTATCAGCAAACGCTTTTTTTACCTCAGCTGAACCTGTTGGACTCGTTGTTGTTATGGTAATACTCAGTTGTGGGTGTAATTGCTGTAATTGCTTTATCAAAGGCACAGCAGCTAAGGTTTCCCCCATAGAAACCGAGTGCACTAAGATATCGGTTTGGGTTAACTTTTTCAGCCCAAAACGCTCACCCCAACGCCCGCGATAATCAGCACTCTTGAATGCACGAACAGCCAAATAAACCAGTAATAAGGGACTAATAAGGTATAAAACTATCGAATAGAGGTTACGATTCATGAAATTCGGTACTTTAGAGAGTTTTACTTGAAGAATTACGTCAATGCTAACATGATAGTCGCATCTTAACGTAATATCACTTAGGTTAAGTCAACGCTAATATCTTTAAATCACTCTAATGGATCTCAATCATTTAGGACGAATATGAAAACTCGTGACAAAATCGTACAAGCCAGTTTAGAGCTCTTCAATGAACATGGCGAAAGAGCTATCACCACGAATCATATCGCTGCACACCTAAATATTAGTCCTGGGAACCTTTATTACCACTTCCGTAATAAAGAAGACATTATTCGCTCTATCTTCGGCCAGTATGAGCAACACTTAGAGTCAGGCTTTCAACCCTATGCAGATAAAGAGGTCGATATTGATCTGCTTATCGGCTACTTCGATGCCATGTTCTACACTCTTTGGCAGTTTCGCTTTATGTATGCCAATCTTGCCGATATCCTCAGCCGCGATGAGACCTTAAAAAAACGCTATTTAACCGCACAACAAGATGTGTTGGCACGCTGCACTAGTGTACTTGAAAAGCTAAATCAAGATGGTTTTGTGGCAATAGAACCTGATGACATAAAGCCATTGGCTGATACGATAAAAATGCTGGTGAGCTTCTGGATCAGTTATAAGCTCACCCAAACTCAATCAAATATTGGCTCAATCACCAAAGAGTCGCTTTATGAAGGGCTATTACGAGTCATTATGCTGTTTAAGTCCTATGCGACACCGGATTCTCAAGCCACATTTTTAAGGCTAGAAAGCTACTATATTGCCCTTGCCAAAGGAAAAGCTGAGTAACCATCCTCAGCACTCAATGGCGCAATAGCATTTATACCTCTTTCACAGAATGGTTCTTTTTTTTGCACCGTTTGCTCATATATAGCAACACACTCTTCAAGGAAGTTTTTAGCGTTTATTTTGTGATGAATATGATAACAAGCGGCTGTGAAACGCAACTTTTTACATATGAGTCCACTAAAAAACATTCTTTGTAAGAACTCAATATCTTCAGGCCCCCAGCCTTCAAAGTCATTGTTATAACCATTGACTTTGATGGCATCATCACGCCAAAAAGCACAATGCCCTCCCACGCCTCGATTTAGAGTCTGTTTATATGACCGTCTATATTTAGCTGGGAGAAATGGTAATCTAAATGCTTGATCTCTATGTTTAACACCGCGCGTAAAGCAATGAGGAAGTTCATCATTAGAAAGTAACCGTTTACTGGTACTCTCGGTCAAATATGCCCGACGCCCTTGGACAAAAAAACCTTTTTCAGCAGCAAGCATATGATCATGTATAAAATGACGCTCTAAAACCGTATCTCCATCAATAAAAACAATATAGTCTCCAGAGCTCATATTTATCGCTCGGTTACGGCTTAACGCTAATCGATAACCTTTGTCTTCTTGCCAACTGTGTAATAATGGGCAACAAAATTCTGGTTGATACTTTTCAATAAGCTTTCGAGTTAAACAGTTAGAACCATCATCCGCGATGATTACCTCAAAGGGAATTACAGACTGTAATGCCACACTATCTAAAACCTTCCTTAATGCCTCAGGCCAATTGTAGGTAGTGATAATTAAAGACAGCCTCATAAAAACATAATCCTAATGCCAAAATGCACAATACATTGGCATATTGTAGCACCTACAACCTGTACTAAAGCTAAATAGCATGGCTAATATTTTATGAGTATCCCCCCAATAAATTGCTTACATAAGAAAACGGCATAAAAAATCGACACTAAAGAAATGCCTTAGATAAACTAATCAAAATATCGCTCATTCCTTAGTCTAAATAATCTCATTTTTACTGTTGAAAAAAAGGCTGTAGAGCCGCGCCAATTAAGGTTAAAATGCCGCCACTCCACAAAATCAAAATAATGCTAATTAAGGAGAATAAAGGTGCCAAAGACCTCATTCTACGACCAAATAAATCAACAGCTTGCCGACGTTAAAGCCGAAGGCCTATATAAAAGCGAACGCGTCATTGTTTCTCCTCAACAAACTGCAATTGAAGTTAATGGCGACCAAGTAATTAACTTTTGCGCCAATAACTATTTAGGCTTAGCTAATCATCCTGAACTAATAAAAGCAGCCCAAGACGGCCTTGATGCTCATGGTTTTGGTATGGCATCGGTACGCTTTATCTGTGGTACCCAAGATATTCATAAACAACTAGAAGCTAGCCTTAGCGAATTTTTAGGCATGGAAGACACCATTCTTTATTCTTCTTGCTTCGATGCTAACGCGGGCCTATTTGAAACGCTTTTGAGCGCTGAAGATGCAATTATTTCTGACGCATTGAACCATGCATCTATCATTGATGGTGTGCGCCTATGTAAAGCCAAACGCTTCCGCTATGCCAATAACGACATGGCCGATCTTGAAGCTCAGCTAAAAGCAGCTAAAGAGGCCGGTGCGCGCAATATTATGATTGCGACTGACGGTGTATTCTCAATGGATGGCGTTATCGCTAACCTTAATGGCGTTTGTGATCTAGCCGATAAATACGGCGCACTTGTTATGGTTGATGATTCACACGCTGTAGGCTTCGTTGGCCAAAATGGTCGTGGTACTCACGAATACTGTGAAGTGATGGATCGCGTAGACATTATTACCGGTACTCTTGGTAAAGCCCTTGGCGGCGCATCTGGTGGCTTCACTTCTGGTAAAAAAGAGGTCATCGATTGGTTACGTCAGCGCTCACGCCCTTACCTATTTTCTAACTCATTAGCGCCTTCAATTGTCACAGCGTCTATTCACGTACTTGAAATGCTAAAGTCAGGTCAAGCACTACGCGAAGCCGTGTGGGAAAATAGTCGCTATTTCCGCGAGCAGATGTCAGCTGCAGGCTTCACTTTAGGTGGTGCTGACCATGCGATTATTCCAGTCATGATTGGCGATGCCAAACTTGCGAGTGACTTTGCTAACCGTCTATTAACTGAAAACATTTATGTTATTGGTTTCTCTTTCCCTGTGGTACCAAAAGGTCAAGCGCGTATTCGCACGCAAATGTCTGCCGCCCACAGTAAAGAGCAAATTGATAAAGCGATTGCAGCCTTTACTCGCATCGCTAAAGAAATGGGCATTATCAGCTAAAATTACTCTCACAAGGGCAAATAAAATTGCCCTTGTAGAAAGTTAGTCAACAAGTCACCAACTTGACTTGTAAAAGGTTAAAAGATGAAAGCACTGAGCAAATTAAAGCCTGAAGAAGGCATTTGGATGGTTGATGCGCCTAAGCCAGAAATGGGCCATAACGATCTATTAATTAAAATTCGTAAAACGGCAATTTGTGGTACTGATGTACATATCTACAACTGGGACGAATGGTCACAAAACACGATTCCTGTGCCTATGGTTGTTGGCCACGAATACGTTGGTGAAGTCGTTGATATGGGCCAAGAAGTACGTGGCTTTAGTGTCGGCGATCGCGTTTCAGGCGAAGGCCATATCACTTGTGGTCATTGCCGTAACTGTCGCGGCGGACGTACTCACTTATGTCGCAACACCTCTGGAGTCGGGGTTAACCGTGACGGCGCATTTGCAGAATACTTAGTTATTCCAGCATTCAATGCATTCAAAATCCCAGATGATATTTCAGATGATTTAGCCTCAATTTTCGACCCATTTGGTAATGCTGTACACACTGCATTATCTTTCGACTTAGTCGGCGAAGACGTGTTAATTACAGGTGCTGGCCCTATTGGTATTATGGCTGCTGCAGTATGTCGTCACGTCGGTGCTCGCCACGTAGTGATCACCGATGTCAACGAATACCGCTTAGAGCTAGCCCAAAAGATGGGCGCGACCCGTGCTGTAAACGTTGCCAAAGAAAACCTAAAAGATGTCATGCAAGAGCTTGGCATGACTGAAGGTTTCGATGTCGGTTTAGAGATGTCAGGGGTGCCAAGTGCATTCCACTCGATGCTAGATACCATGAACCATGGCGGTAAAATTGCCATGTTAGGCATTCCGGGTGGCGATATGGCTATCGACTGGAGTAAAGTGATCTTCAAGGGGCTCATCATTAAAGGCATTTATGGCCGCGAGATGTTTGAAACCTGGTACAAGATGGCCAGCCTGATCCAGTCTGGATTAGATATCTCGCCAATCATCACCCACCACTACAGCATTGATGAGTTCCAGCAAGGCTTTGATGCCATGCGTTCTGGTCAATCAGGCAAGGTGATTTTAAACTGGGATTAATACCAGTTTTCTATAGCAGCAGTAGTGCATATCATACTTGCATTACTGCTCAACTCACACTCAACCACTCAAGGTCTTTTATGTCAGCTTTTCAACATCTCAGTGTTAATCAACTCATTCAGATGCAAGCAGAGTCTACAGAGTTGCAAATTGTTGATATTCGCGATGCCGCAAGCTATGAAGCAGGCCATATCGACGGTGCCCTTAATTTAAATAACGAAAACCTTGCCCATTTTATTGGCGATGCAGACATGGACTTGCCTTTAATCGTTGTTTGCTACCACGGCATAAGCAGCCAAAGTGCAGCAACTTATCTCAATGAACAAGGCTTTGATGACGTATTCAGTCTTGATGGTGGCTACAGCGCTTGGCATCAAGCACACCTATAAAACATACGAGGTAACGCATGATTGAGATTGGCAGACTTCCCAATAGCCGAGCTGCACAAGCCCTCATCGACTACCTGAAAGGATTAAATATCAGTTGTGAACTTATGCCAACTGAACAAGGCGTCGCCTTAATGATCCGTGAGCAACAGCACTTTGAACGTGCTCACCGCGAGTACCTGCATTTTATTAATAACCCTTACGATGAAAAGTACCTCGCAGCCTCATGGGAAAACGGTGATACCCATACTAAGCTTGATTACGGCAACCCAAGCCTACAACTTGTCAGCCAGTTCATTACAGGTGCCGGCCCATTAACTTTAGCTGTGTTCTTTACGTGCGTGGTGATCTACGCAGCGATGAATTTAGGCTTTGCCCAGCCCATTTTCGAACAGCTGTCATTTTTCGGCGCTACCGCCCCCAATAGTGCCGCTGAGTTCTGGCGCCTATTTACCCCTAGCTTGCTGCATTTTTCTGCCATGCATATTATTTTTAATTTGCTTTGGTGGTGGTATTTGGGTGGCAAAATCGAAAATAAAATCGGTTTGGCACCACTATTCATCCTGTTATTAGTTGGCGGCACCTTACCGAATATTCTGCAGTATTTTATTGCTGGCCCTCAATTTGGCGGCTTGTCTGGCGTAGTGTATGCCGTCGTTGGTTACACTTGGATAATGGGGCACAAGCGGCCTGAGTCAGGTATCGGGCTGCCCCCTGCTTATATCGGTTTTATGTTGCTATGGCTAGTATTGGGCTTTACCGATATGTTTGGCTTATCAATTGCCAATGGTGCTCACGTTGGAGGCTTAATCGTTGGTGTCATACAAGGTTTTATCGACAGTAAAACCCGTAAGATATAAAGCTTATTTATTAAAAATTAAGCCCGCAAAACGCGGGCTTACTTATATAGTGCTATTGTCACGAATAGCCATTAGGCCATTTGCAACACTTTCACCACTAACTTACTAATGCCTGAGTGTGCCTCAACAATATCACTAGCCAACATATAAGCCGGCGTACTGACCACTTTATGCTGCTCATCAACGACAATCTCATGCACGCTCGCCGCTTTATGCTGTCCGCCCTGTTTCTCAAACGCCGCCGCAGTATCTGCGTCGCTCCCTATGGTACCGCTTACCCCTTGACCATATAGCTGTGGGATCATAACTGGCGAGATACAGATAAAACCTACAGGCTTATCGGCATCTGCAAATTGCGAAATAAACTGTTTTACACTCGGTTCGACTTGGTGTTCAGCACCAGCAACAGCAAAATTACATAAGTTCTTCGCAGCGCCAAAACCACCAGGGATAATTAACGCATCAAACTCGGCAATATTAAGTTCATCTACAGACTTAATTTCACCACGTGCAATTCGGGCTGATTCAACTAATACATTACGAGACTCTTGCTCAACAACCTCACCCGTTAAGTGGTTAACAACATGCAATTGAGGAATATTTGGCGCAAAACATTGATAACTCGCTCCAGCTTTTGCAATCTCCAACAAGGCCAAAACGGACTCATGAAGTTCGGTGCCATCGTAAACACCACAACCGCCAAGAAGAACTGCTACTTTTTTCATTAAAAAGCCTCTCTATATATCATATTGTTTTAACAAACTTGTAATAAATTGCTTGATCAGATTATTTATCATGCTAACTTAGGTCATCACTTTAGCAACTGAGTGATATTTAACCAAGGATTGGAGTTTAAATACGCATAAAAATAAAAAGTCCACATAATTATTTCAAATTCCAAAAGTAAAACCCAGTTCACACATTTAATTTTACTTTATACTTTTCAGTAACTTAGTTAAAAGCGCTTTTCTGAGCAATTTGACTCAAGATCGAGTTACTCTCATCCATGCACAGAGTTATCCACAGGCTGGATAACAATTTTACGTGGCCGAAATTGCCCTAATATGGCATGCTAGCGCCATCATCGAACACCGATAAATGAATACTAAATTATGCCAAAAATTGCCGACAACCCTTTAATTCTTGTGGATGGTTCTTCATACCTTTACCGCGCATACTATGCACCACCTCACTTAACGAATTCTAAAGGAGAAGCTACAGGTGCGGTATACGGCGTAATTAACATGCTGCGCAGCCTATTGAACCAATATAAACCCTCACAAATGGCTGTTGTTTTTGATGCCAAAGGCAAGACGTTCCGTAATGATATGTATGCAGAATACAAGGCGCAGCGTCCACCTATGCCTGATGACCTGCGTAGCCAAATTGAACCACTGCATCGTATTATTAAAGCGCTCGGCTTGCCTCTGGTGTGCATTCCAGGTGTTGAGGCCGACGACGTCATAGGCACTATTGCCACTCAAGCCAGTAAAGAAGGCCGTGCCGTACTCATTAGTACTGGTGATAAAGACATGGCGCAATTAGTGGATGACAATATCACCCTAATTAACACTATGACTAACACCATCATGGGTCCCGCGGAAGTAACAGATAAGTTTGGTGTTGGCCCAGAGCTCATTATCGATTTACTCGCACTTCAAGGCGATAAAGCAGATAACATTCCAGGCTTACCTGGTGTGGGTGAGAAAACCGCACTGGCTATGTTAACCGGCGTTGGCGGTGTTGATAAAATCCTTGCTGCGCCAGAAAAAATGCCAGAACTGGGTTTTCGCGGCTCTAAAACTATGCCGGCAAAAATCATCGAACATGCTGATATGCTAAAACTTAGCTACGAACTAGCCACCATCAAACTTGATGTCAAACTAGAGCAAGATTGGCACTCACTGTCTATTGAACCAGCCGATAAAGACGAACTCATTAAGTGTTATGGCGAAATGGAGTTTAAACGCTGGTTAGCAGAAGTGCTCGACAATAACAGCGGCGATAAAGCAACTACCTCAGCTGCTGCAGAAGATGATATACCTGCAACCAAAGTAGATATAGAAGTTGAATACGATACTATTTTAACCCTTGAGCAACTCGACACTTGGATCAGCAAGCTAGAAAAAGCTGAGCTGATCGCCATTGATACCGAAACCACGAGTATCAATTACATGGAAGCGGAATTAGTCGGGATCTCATTTGCAGTAGAGGCAGGCAAAGCTGCCTACTTACCGTTGGCACACGACTATGTTGATGCACCAGAGCAACTCGATAAAGCTATTGCACTGCAAAAGCTAACACCACTATTAGAAAATCCAGCGCTGAAAAAAGTTGGCCAAAACTTAAAGTACGATATTAGCATTTTCGCTAATGTTGGCATTACACTGCGCGGTGTTGAATTTGACACTATGCTTGAGTCCTACGTGTTTAATTCGGTTGCCTCAAAACACAATATGGACGATCTAGCACTTAAATACTTAGGTCATAAAAATATCAGTTTTGAAGAGATTGCAGGTAAAGGCGCGAAACAACTAACCTTCAACCAAATTCCATTGGAAACTGCCGCACCTTACGCAGCAGAAGATGCAGATATCACTTTGCGTTTGCACCAACACCTATGGCCACGCCTGCAAAAGCAAAGCGAACTTGCCAATGTGTTTACTGATATCGAATTACCACTCGTTGATATTCTGTCGGATATTGAGCGTCAAGGTGTGTTAATTGATAGCATGTTGCTTGGCCAGCAAAGTGAAGAGCTCGCGCGTAAGATTGATGAACTAGAGCATAAGGCCCACGAAATTGCAGGTCAGCCATTTAATCTAAGCTCACCAAAACAACTGCAAGAGCTGTTTTTTGACAAGCTAGGTTACCCCGTTATAAAGAAAACACCAAAGGGTGCACCATCAACGGCTGAGGAAGTACTAGTAGAGTTAGCCCTAGATTATCCATTGCCTAAGATTATTTTAGAGCACCGCAGTCTTGCTAAACTGAAGAGCACTTACACAGACAAGCTGCCGCTGATGGTTAACGCTAAAACTGGCCGTGTGCATACCAGCTACCATCAAGCTAATGCCGCAACAGGACGTTTGTCATCAAGCGAGCCAAACCTGCAGAATATTCCAATTCGTACCGAAGAAGGTCGCCGTATTCGTCATGCGTTTATTGCTCCTCAAGGTAAAAAAATCCTTGCGGCCGATTACTCGCAAATCGAACTACGCATCATGGCGCACTTGTCACAAGACCAAGGCTTACTCACTGCGTTCGCTGAAGGCAAGGACATTCACAAAGCCACTGCTGCAGAAGTATTTGATGTTGATTTTAGTGAAGTCACATCCGATCAGCGTCGCCGCGCTAAAGCGGTTAACTTCGGTCTAATTTACGGTATGTCAGCGTTTGGTCTTGCCAAGCAACTTGATATTCCACGAGCTGAAGCGCAAAGCTATATTGACACTTACTTTAAGCGTTACCCGGGTGTACTTAAGTATATGGAAGAAACTCGCGCCACAGCCGCTGATCTAGGTTATGTGTCAACACTATTTGGCCGCCGTCTCTACTTGCCAGCTATTAAAGATAGAAACGCAATGCGCAGACAAGCTGCTGAACGCGCAGCCATTAACGCACCAATGCAAGGTACAGCTGCTGACATTATTAAAAAGGCAATGATCGATATTGCTAAATGGATAGCCACTAATACTCATGGTGAGATCACCATGATCATGCAAGTACACGATGAATTGGTATTTGAGGTCGATGAAACGCAAGTTGAGCCGTTAAAAGCAAAAATTTGCCAACTTATGGCCGCAGCCGCCAACTTAGACGTTGAACTACTCGCAGAAGCGGGTGTCGGCGATAACTGGGAACAAGCCCACTAGTTTTACTTTGTATAAGGTGGTTAGTCCGCTAACCACCTTTGATACTGTCCAAATAGAGCCATATCGCTAACTCTCCCGCACAGCTTTCAGTTACTTAGCTACAGTTCCGACTATTTCCTATATAAAACAGCCCAAATTAGGCATAAATCGTCATCATTACCAAACTTTGAATTTAGCAGCATAAATTGTTGATATATAGCAATTAAAATGAAAATTTGCGATCAAAGCGTGTACTTTTATTGAGCAAGCATTGGGATACGCATCACATTATTGTATGTTTTTTACAAAAACAGTTTTTCATATAGCGTTTAATGGAGTAATATTCTCTGCGTAGGGTACAGAGGTTAAGATGTTCTATCTTTCAGACCTTTTTTTTACGTTTGCTACTTTGTAGTAAATGGCCAAATTATGGCGCCCCAGTGAATCCAATTCGCTGGGGCTTTTTTTCGTCTGCAAGAAAATTTAGAGTAAATACTTTAAATTGAGCAAAATTCGAGTTATGCTGTGTTCATTAAGCGATATCAACATAGTTTGATTGAACTTGAGTCTTGTTGAATTTAGCTTCTCCCCAAAAGAGCTAATTTTATACCGATGGTTTATACCGTCGGTTTTTTTTTGCCTAAAATCCAAGCTCAGCCCTAGGTCTTCCAAAAAAAACGCCCCTTAATTAAGGAGCGTATTTTAATAATTAATACAGGTGTCGATTATTGCTTATCGGCCTCAGCTTGTGCAGCAATCGCTTCCGCTTCTATCTGCTGCATCAACCATTCAGGCTTGCACCAACTATCTAGAATTCCTAGTACCTTACCTTTACCTATGCCTTTTAACGATGAAAAAGGTTCCACTTTTACACCATCTTCAAAATGACTTAGCTTTTTACGCACTTCATTAACCATCTTCATTCTGGCACTTTGACCTAGCTTGTCAGCTTTAGTTAACAGCGCTAAAACAGGAATATGACTTTGAACTGCCCACTCAATCATCTGCATATCGAGATCTTTTAATGGATGACGAATATCCATTAACACCACAACACCACTCAAACAATCACGTTTAAGCAAGTATTCACCCAAGGCATCTTGCCATTTCAACTTAAGAGCGAGTGGAACTTGAGCAAAACCATAACCAGGTAAGTCAACCAAACGACGGTGCTTATCTAGTCTGAAAACGTTAATTAACTGCGTGCGGCCTGGTGTTTTACTCGTACGAGCAATTTTTTGCTCTGTCAGTAAATTCAGCGCGCTCGACTTACCCGCGTTAGAACGACCCGCAAACGCAATCTCTACCCCAACATCACCAGGTAGGTATTCATTTAAATGCGCAATATCAGGCGCACTAATTAAAAACTCAGTTTTACGGAAATCGATACGAGATTCACTCACAATTAACTCCAAAAATTTATCATCTAACTGTTTAAATATCGAAGAGTTGCTTACATTTTCACAATTTCGTGTAAAATATTACCCCGATCACATAAAATACATTTTATCACGCTTGCGGGTCTTCCTAGTAAGCTCATGACAAATATTTTAATAAGAAGTTGGAACGCCATGAAAAAGTTAGCTCTTGCGCTGTCTGTTTTAGCCACAATATCTTCACCTGCTATGGCAGAAGGAAATGCTGAAGCCGGAAAAACTAAAGCCATCGTTTGCTCTGCTTGTCACGGTGTTGACGGCAACAGCATGATAGACATGTACCCAAAAATTGCAGGTCAACATAGTACATACCTAGAAAAGCAACTACATGATTTCCGCAGTGCAGCCCAAACAGGCGGTAAAGAGGGTCGTATGGATCCTATCATGGGCGGTATGGCTGTAGCTCTAAGCGATCAAGATATTGCTGATCTTGCTGCATTCTATGCTAGCCAAGAAAATAAAGATATCGATGTTAAAGATGTTCCTGAGCTAGGCAAAGAACTATACAGAAATGGTGACGCAACACGCGGCATCACAGCATGTATTGCTTGTCACGGTCCAGATGGAAAAGGATCTGAGCTTGCAGGATTCCCAGCTCTTAACGCACAACATGCGAATTACATCAAAATTCAGCTTAACAAATTCCACGATACAAATCGTAACAACGATTTAAATGGCATGATGCAAGACGTTGCTAAAAAGCTAAATAGTGATGATATTGAAGCATTATCTAAATATATATCAAACCTTAAGTAAACATTAGTTAATGCTAAAGAGGACGGCAAGCCGTCCTTTTTTATAGCAACATCTTTACGTTTACGTAAACTACAGTTAAAAACCTGCTTGACAGAGATCACAGTTCTAGGTTTAAATAGCTCCCGTACCGAGATGAACCCAACTGTTAGTACAAAAAATATTAATAATAACTTTCAGATTTCGGTATGTAGACATTTAAGATATAAGAATAAATTAACGAAATAATAATAATATTATTGAGACCACTCACTAAAAATAATAAGAGTAGAGATTTCAGCTTGAAGTCCAGGTCATAAAATTTTAGTAAGGATTTGGTTAGGAAGGCCAAAACGCTATTTAGCATTTACCCTTACATTCAGCGAAACATGTACCAACAGGAAAGTATTTGTAGGATACAAATGCGGCAGAGGAAGCTACAGCTTAGGATGCACTTGCGGGAAGCTTGTTATCACTGGAAGATACTTAAAAAATGTACATGGATGGTTACTTAGGCGTCATTGGATGGACGAATAAAAATTGTGATGAGTCTTTAAAGACCATCTACGGAAACAGTTGTCAGGATGGCGACTGGTCTAAAAATAAAGTGTCCGGAAGACCATAAACTACAAGACATGCATGGAAAGCAGACCAAAAATAAGATGGATATTGACCGGGATAGTCACATAGCAAGTATGGAAACTTGAAATCAGAATTGGTGCGGATTAGCACTTTTATAGAGGCGACAGATTAATCTGTCGCCTTTTTTTATTTCTCCATCAGCAATCTTCATTTATACTAAATTTTATTAAGTCATTGGTTTAACTAATATATGCGCAGATGTCCTCTTTGTCATAGTGATAACACCAATCGGTTTTATGCCAACAAAAAACGCTGCCTATATCATTGTCATCAATGCCAATTAGTCTTTGCTGACGCCAACTCCCATCTACCACCGCTCGCCGAAAAGCAGAAATATAGCCAAGCAAACAACAAGCAAAAATCGCTGGCTCGCTTCATCTTAGAACTCGTAGAGCAATGTGACGATGGTTGTAAGCCGCTATTAGGGCTAAGCTTTGGCCGCACACTTGACGCTAAAACGCTGAGAAAAATTCATAAACAAGGTCATCAACTCAACCAATATGATCCAAATCTTGCCCCATGGAACAGCTCACTAAAGCAAGAATATGACTTTATCTGCTGCTATAGAGTATTTGAGCACTTTCGCTTTCCCTATAAAGAATGGCAATTATTAAGCCAGCTGCTAAAACCGGGAGGCTGGTTAGCGATTTGTACTCCGCTACTGAGTGATCTTGCTGCATTTGATAAGTGGCACCATAAAAATAATCTAACCCATGTCAGCTTTTATCAGCGAGCAACATTCGAGTTTCTAGCAAATAAACACGGTTTTAAGCTATTATTTGCAGCAAATGATCTCATTCTGGTGCAAAAACCATCAGGATCTGATATAACACGCGACCAAACTTCCATTGCTGTATAAACCAAGATGCTTTATCGGCAATAGAGTCTTTTAAGTTATCGAGATAAGCGATCATGTCCCGTAGTAAGAAAACGCGTAAGAGCAACGAAAATGCTCCAAAATTAGCCCCAAGAACTAAGAAGAAAGATCGAGTTGTTGCAGGCAAAAAACAAGTTGCTGGCAATAAAGCGGGAAGCCGTCATAACGCTTCGATGATTGAAAGCCAAGCTAACGGTGGCAAAGCCAAAAGTGCTGACCCACGTCATGGCAGTAAAAAGCCGGTACAGTTGCACATTAATACTGAAGTCAAGGTAGAGAAAAAGCCTAAAGGGCCAAAACTCACCGATGAACAGAAACTATTAAAGCTTGAGGAAGATCCAAGACTCAATAGCCTGCTTGATATGCTTGAAGAAGGTAAAAACCTCAACGCTGATGACCAAAAATGGTTAGACAAGCAGCTAAACCAAATTGAAGCCTTAATGGATAAACTTGGCATCACAGATGAAGATGACGATATCCCTCAAGGTAAGAAGCCTGCAAGCGATGATGACCTATTCGATAAGTTCGAGTCAGGTGCTGATCTGCTAAAAGACTACTTCGACAAAGATTAATTTCTTCTATATAAAATCCATGGCATCTTTATTGATGCCATTTTTTTATCCATAATCAGCACCTGTATCCCATTTAAAGCTACTAAGGTTAAGCATGACAACAACCTTTATTATTCTCGGTGCAGTTATTATTGTCGCGCTGACTGCCTATGCAACCTATCTGCTGTTACAAGTTCGCAAACAGCAACAACGCAAAATTGAGCTGCAACAGCAGCAAGCCGCTGCTGCAAAAGCTAAATCAGATGAGCTACTCGATAACATCCGTTACATCGCTGCCGCCATGCTAGATGGTCGCTGTGAACTGTCCGAAGGGGTTATGCGTATCGCTAAGTTGTTCCAAATAGCAGGTATGGCTGAACTGGTAGAAACACAATATCCGGCGACTTTTGCTCACTTTGAGGTCATTAAAACCCATCCCATTAAAGAGCAGCGTAAGCAACTCGATAAACAACAGCGGATGAAGCTCGACTATGCACGCATGCGCTCAGAAGGCGCATTAGAGACAAAAATACTCGAAGAAGCTAAACTTTTGAGTGAATTTACGCCAAGCTCGCTACACTAATAGTAACGCCAGCAAAAAGCCTTCGTTAGGATCAGGTGCAATCTAGGTCGCAGATATGGCCTATTTTGCTTATATTGGGTGAGTCTGTGCACAAAATCCTCTAAAAACCACAGACAGACTGCTGATTTTCAGCGATATTCAACAACACTTTGCTACCCATTTTAAATTTTTACAACATGGATCAAGGTTATTCAACAAATAACCATGCATACTTCACATGTTGCTAAACTATACGCCGGAGGACACGCCTTGAAGCAGCCCACCCCAATTAGTTGGGATCAGTCAATGATCGAAAAGTACAATTATAGCGGTCCCCGTTATACTTCTTATCCGACGGCCTTGGAATTCGATGACTCGTTTACCGAGGAAAAACTGCTGACCTCTATTAAGAACAGCAAGAGTGACAAGCTTTCTCTTTATATTCATATTCCTTTCTGCGCCAAGCTTTGTTACTACTGTGGCTGCAATAAAGTTATCACTCGCCATCAGCACAAAGCTGATCAGTACATTGAGTACCTAGCAGCTGAAATCGTTAAACGCGCACCACTGTTTAAAGATTATTTAGTCACTCAAATTCACTGGGGTGGCGGCACGCCTACATTCCTAACACCTGAGCAAATTCTTACTCTATCTGCACTAGTTAAAGCTAATTTTAACGTTGCAGAAGTGGGTGAATACTCAATTGAAGTTGATCCTCGTGAAATCGAGCTATCAATGCTAGACACCCTAAAAGAAGCTGGTTTTAACCGTATCTCTATTGGTGTACAAGACTTCAACAAAAAGGTCCAAGTTGCAGTAAACCGCGAGCAAGACGAGCAGTTTATTTTTGACTTAATGGCGCGTGCAAAAGAACTAGGCTTTGTTTCGACTAACATCGACTTAATCTACGGCTTACCGCACCAAACACCAGAAACGTTTGCAGAAACCATGCAGCGCGTACTGGAGTTAAATCCAGATCGCCTATCTGTATTTAACTACGCTCATCTACCATCGCGCTTTGCAGCACAGCGTAAAATTAAAGATGAAGACTTAGCGTCGCCGCAGCAAAAACTCGATATGTTACACCAAACAATCGAAACGCTTACTGGCGCTGGCTACCAATACATAGGTATGGACCATTTTGCTAAGCCAGACGATGAACTGTCTATCTTACAAAACGAAGGTCGTCTGCACCGTAACTTCCAAGGTTACACTACTCAAGAAGAGTGTGATCTATTGGGTCTTGGTGTGTCATCAATTAGCCAAATCGGTGATTGCTATGCACAGAACCAAAAAGATGTCCGCCCATACTTCGAATCAATCGATGCTAAAGGCCACGCATTATGGAAAGGTTGTAGCTTAAACCGTGACGACGAAATTCGCCGTGTCGTGATTAAGCAGCTTATCTGCCACTTCGACCTAGATATGGCGAAGATTGAAGAAAAGCTAAACATCAACTTTGAAGAGTACTTTGCAGAAGATCTTAAACTACTGCAAACGTTCATCGATGATAAGCTCGTTGATATTACCGACCGTAAGATCACCATCAGCCCTACAGGCCGTCTATTGATCCGTAATATCTGTATCTGTTTCGACGTTTACTACCGTGAGAAAGCAAGACAACAACAGTTCTCTCGCGTTATCTAATCAAGTTTGATTAGCAAAAAAACCGGCATTAGCCGGTTTTTTTATTCTCAAAATTTACCCATCATTGCCACATCTTTCATTACAATTGTATACACTTTGACCGTGACCTTTTTAGACCATCGCGGCATAATCATCTTTGCTAATACCAATAAATATAATTAATACCAATTAGTATAAAAATGGATGATTCATGTATAAGTACCTACTCCCTACCTTGTTAGTCGCCAGCATTAGCGCTTGTCAATCACCTAGCACGCCAACAAACGGCGCCGAAATAACGACTAACACCACACAAGCCGCAGCTAACTCACAGCTGCAAGCAGCTATCGACAGCGCGTGGCAGATCTCACTCGACGCCAGCCCAAGCCTTGCTTATTCAATGGGTGATAAGTCTAAAGCCGGTCAACTGCAAGACCTCTCACCTCAAGCGTTAGCAGCATTAGATCAGCGTAGACAGGCACTGTTAGCGCAACTGAAACAAATTGATCGCAACACATTAAGCAAGAGCGATAAAATTAACGCACAAATACTGCAAGACCAAATCCAAAATCAGGTCGACCAGTACCGCTATCATGATCACTACATGCCACTGTCAGCCGAAAGTGGTTTCCATGCTTATATCGCCTCAATAAGCAAAGGTCGCTTCAATAAAGTTGAGGACTATCAAAACTATATTAAGCAACTGCAGGCACTACCTAACTACTTTAACCAACAAACTTACTGGTTAAAGCAAGGCATTGCAGCGGGGATCACCCCCTCTAAAGTGACCTTACAAGGTTTTGAAACCAGTATTAGCGCTTTTATTGTGCCTGTGGAAGACAGTGGCTACTTTACCCCTTTTACTGAGTACCCAAGCCATTTTACCGATGCAGAAAAACAACAATTAACCCAACAAGGTCGTGATTTAGTCGCCAACACAGTACTGCCAACCTACCAAGCTTTCTTTGAGTTTATGACCAAAGAATACATACCCAATACCCGCGAATCGATTGCAGCTTACGATCTTAGCGATGGAGAAGCATTTTACGAAAATCGCGTGCGTTACTACACCACGCTGAATATGACTTCAGATGAAGTGCACCAACTGGGCTTACAGGAAGTTAAGCGCATTCGCGCTGAGATGCAGCAGATCATTGAACAAGTAGGTTTTGAAGGTAGCTTTGCTGATTTCCTACATTTCTTACGTACCGACCCACAGTTTTACCCTAAAACTGCAGAAGAATTACTTAAAGAAGCAGCGTATATTGCTAAAAAAGCCGATGCCATGCTGCCAAAATATTTTGGCAAGTTACCGCGTCAACCATATGGTATTGAACCCGTTCCCGCTGAAATTGCGCCTAAATACACCACAGGACGTTACTCAGGCTCTAGCCAAGATGACCAACCCGGTTATTACTGGGTCAATACTTACGCACTCGATAAACGCCCACTATATGAAATGGAAGCACTAACACTGCATGAAGCGGTGCCAGGGCACCATCTGCAAATTGCACTTAACCAAGAGTTAACTGACCTACCCAACTTCCGCCGTTACAGTTATATATCGGCATTTGGTGAAGGCTGGGGCTTATACTCAGAATACTTAGGACTCGAAGCCGGCTTCTACCAAGATCCATATAGCAATTTCGGCCGCCTAACCTATGAAATGTGGCGTGCAGCACGTCTAGTGGTCGATACAGGTATGCATGCCAAAGGCTGGAGTCGTCAACAAGCTATCGACTTTATGGCAGGTAATACCGCGCTTTCAATGCATAACGTCACTACAGAAATTGACCGCTATATTAACTGGCCAGGGCAAGCTCTATCATACAAGATTGGCGAGCTCACAATTAAACGCTTACGCGCACAAGCAGAAGCTGAACTAGGAGAAAATTTTGATATTCGCGCCTTCCACGACGCTATTCTAGCCAATGGTTCTGTGCCAATGTCGATATTAGAGCAACAGATCAACGATTTCATTGCAAGCCAAAAATCCGCTATCTAATTTAGCTGCCCATGCTCATAAGGCCGCCGTTGCGGCCTTATTTTTATGCCACAACGAGTAATGTTGATAATCCGAGTTGCATCAGGTTTCGCTAGAGTTTGCCTAAATAGGTTTGCTACACTGCATGCAAGACTACTCAATAGAACCACTCCATGTCGATTGCTACCGAGCCTTATATGACCGCCAATGCTGCTATTTCATTTTCATCTGAACACCATTTAAATAGCCCAGAGCAGAAAGTCTTTTGGCAACAAGTAACACAATCAAGCTTTAAAAGCCGCGACAATATTACCCTTGCCTATGCCAGCATCACTCACCCACATAGCATAGGCACAATAGTGATCAGTAGTGGTCGTGTCGAGTCCTACTTAAAATACAAAGAACTGATGTTTGATTTATATCAGCAGGGCTACAGCTTATTTGCCATTGATCATCGTGGTCAGGGTTTATCTGCACGAACAACTCAAAATCCTCATCAAGGACATATCGACAAGTTTCAGCGATATGTCGACGATTTTGCCGAATTTATACACAAAGTTGTTAAACCTGTAGCAACAGAAAACTATTTCTTAGTCGGTCATTCTATGGGAGGAGCTATTGGCACTCTTTACCTAGAACAATATCCAACGACGTTTAAAGCGGCCGTTTTTTCAGCGCCGATGTATGGCATTAAGCTGCCACTCACTAAAGGCTTTATTCGTGGCTTGGCTGCTTTGTTAGATAACCATGAAAAACCAAATTACGTTTTAGGTGGCAAGGATTATCATGCTGCGGAATTTGATAAAAACGATCTCACCCATAGCAAATTACGTTATGAAGATTACCGCGAGCTTTATCAGCAAGTACCGCAACTACAATTGGGATCACCAACTAATCACTGGTTAGTAGAGTCTATCGATGCAGCCGAACAAGCGATACATGCAGCGCGCAACAGCCAAATACCCTTACTAATTTTGCAGGCTGAGGAAGATACGATTGTTGATAACCGTGCGCAAAAACGGGCAATCAATGGATTGTGTCAATTGGTCAAAATCCCTTATGCTCGCCATGAGATATTTATGGAACGTGACAAGCCACGCAACCAAGCATTAAACGCGTTACTGGCTTTTTTAGCTAAAGCTTAAAACCCTGTTGAGACATAAAAAAGGATAGCTTATCGCTATCCTTTTTTATTTCGGGCTAAGAAACGACTAACCTAACTGCCCCGCCACCATTAACTCACGCGTTTCTGGTATCTCATTATAAGACAGCACATGCAGGCCTCGAGCAAACGCTAAAGCATAGCGAGCTAATATTGGCCGTAGCTGTGGAGAGACCAGTAACAGCGGACTATGTCCATGCTCCTTGGCTTGGGCCAAAAGTTGCGGCATACGTTGCTGTAATTGTGCCAATAGCTGTGGATCAACCGGAAAGCTATCAAGCGAGCCTTTACCTTGCTGTTGCGACTGATTCAATGCCGTCATTAAGGTTTGCTCTAGTTGAGGGTCTAGCGTCATAACATTAAGCTTAGGCGCTGAGCCAACAATAGAGTGCAAAATAGAGTTACGCAGCGCACAGCGCACATCTGCGGCCAGTAGCACAGGATCTTTACTGTTTTCACTACAGTCGAGCAAAGTGGTAGCAATCGTACGAATATCCTTCAGTGATACCTGCTCTTTAAGCAATAACCGATACACTTTTAACTGCAATATTGGTGTTAATGCGCTATTCAGTGACTCAGCCAATTTAGGGCTTTGCTTGGCTAAACGGTCACTTAAAGACAATACATCGTCATGTTGCAGCATATCCGGCAATGATTCACGAATTAACTTACTCACATGGGTAGCAATAACCGTCGCATTATCCACGACCGAATAACCTAAATTGAGTGCTTTAGCTTTATGCTCTTGCTCAATCCATACCGCGTCCATTTGATAAGCAGGCTCTTTGGTAATAATACCGTCAATTTCACCAAATACAGGGCCACTCTTAATTGCCATTAAACGATCTGGTTCAAGTTCAGCCGTCACCACAGGATTACCCATCAAGTTAATTTGATAAGCATTAGGTGCCAAAGATAGATTATCTCTTACCCTCACTTCCGCAAGCAGGAATCCAGCCTGTTCAGACAGTGTTCTACGAATACCCGTTAGGCGCTTTTGTAGCTCCGCCCCTTTACTTCGCTCAACCAAATGCACCAATCGATAACCTAAGCGCACCTCAATTAAATCTGTGTAAGGCAATGCATCCCAGCTAGGAGCAGAAGGTTCAGTTAATGTCGACTCTCGTTGTTGAGCAACCTCAGCAGCTGCAATTTGCGGCTCTCGCTGGCTTTGCTTCCAAGCCACAAACCCTAGCAAAGCTGCAAAAGACAAAAACACAAAAGTTGGCATCCCCGGTACAATGCCTAAAATCAGCATCACAATTGCAGACGTTGCCAGTGTTTTAGGATTAGCCAATAACTGCTGACGCAATTGCTCTGGCATCTCTTCAGCATCTGATACCCGAGTAACAATAATCGCCGCAGCTGTCGCCAACAGTAAAGATGGGATCTGAGCAACTAAACCATCACCGATAGTGAGCAAGGCATAAGTTTTAAAGGCTTCCCCTGCACTTAAATCGTGCATGAAAATACCGATAGCTAGGCCGCCCAACATATTGATAGCGAGAATAAGGATACCAGCGATGGCATCGCCTCGAACAAACTTAGAGGCACCATCCATCGAGCCATAAAAGTCTGCTTCACGAGCCACTTCTTGACGACGCTCTCTGGCCTGATCTTGAGTCAAAATGCCCGCATTTAAATCGGCATCAATGGCCATCTGTTTGCCAGGCAAGGCATCTAAAGTAAAGCGAGCAGATACTTCAGAAATTCGCTCGCCACCTTTAGTGATCACCACAAAGTTAATGATCATCAAGATAAGGAAAATAACCCCACCAACAACATAGTTGCCGCCGATCACAACCTCACCAAACGCTTGGATCACTTTACCCGCAGCATCACCACCTTCATGGCCCTCAATAAGTACCACACGTGTAGACGCTACGTTCAAAGTTAACCTAAGCAAAGTCGCTAGCAGTAATACCGTAGGGAATACCGAAAACTCTAAAGGTCTACGGATCGATACCCCCACAAGTAACACCATCACAGCTAGTACAATGTTGAAAGTAAAGAGGATATCGAGCAACCAAGGTGGCAAAGGTAAAATAACCATGGCCAAAACAGCCAATAACATGATTGGAATACCGATATAGCTTGGGCTACCAGCAAAAACGCGCGAAAACCATTTCATTAATTCAAATAACCTTTAATCATGTTGTAAATGTTCAGGGATAAAAAAGTGTGGCAACGGCGCAGGCTCAGCCTGCATTCCTTGTCTAGCAGCCCGTAGCTGCATGACGTAAGTCAGCACATGGGCAATAGCAACAAATAACCCAGCGGGGATCTGTTGTTCAATCTGGGTGGAATAATAAATCGCACGAGTTAACGGTGGCAGCTCCAGCACTTCAACATCATGGCGCTTAGCAATATCGCGCATATATAGCGCTAGTTCATCGGTGCCTTTTGCTACAACGTAAGGCGCATCAGCCTTATCTAAGTCATATTTGAGCGCGACAGCATAATGGCTAGGGTTAACTAACAATACATCAGCTTTAGGTACTGAAATATCAGCCCGAGAACGGCTTATACGCTGCTGCATTTGACGAATTTTAGCTTTAATTTCAGGCTTACCATCTTGCTGCTTATGTTCGTCTTTCACCTCTTGCAGAGACATTCTCAGCTCTTTGTGATGACTCCAATATTGATAGGGCACATCAATAAAAGTGATCAGCAATAAACCTAAGCCTAGATACAACATGGCCAAGCTCAACATATCAACGCCTTTCGCCACAGCCTCATCTACCGGTAGCTGACTAATCGCCATTAGGCCTTGAAGATTCTTCTGCAAAAAAAACCACATAATGCCTATCAATAACACTATTTTGAGTATCGACTTAACTAACTCAACCAAAGACTTAACTGACGCCATACGTCCAATCCCCGCTATTGGGTCGATACGGCTATATTTAAAGTTTGCATTATTAAAGCTGAAGATCAGTCCGCCAGGCATAGCACCAGCGACCATGGCTATGATTGCGACCATTAAAAACAGTGGCCCAAGTATATTGAGGATTTCCAGCATCGCGTGCGCCATATGCCGCGTAATCATTCCTGGCTCATCCAGTTGCGCTTTAGTGAACGCCATATTAGTTCGCGTCAATTCAGCCACCCGAGCAGCCATCCAGTCGGCGCTAGTGGTCAACATTAATGAACAACCAATAATGAGTGCTGATGCAGCCAGATCTTTAGAGCGCGGTACTTGCCCTTGTTCGCGTGCTTTTCGTAACTTTTGCGGAGTCGCTTTTTCCGTTTTACTTTGACCGGTATCCTTATTACTCATATTGCACCACCAATAAATTGATACATGGCAGATAACGCATCCAAACAAAGATCACTATAACGACTGGGCAAGCCACTAAATGAGAAAAACACACACAAAAGCCCCATCAACATAGACATGGGGAACCCAAGGGCAAATACATTTAATGAGGGGGCGGCACGGCTTAGTACACCAAAGGTAAGGTTAACCACCAACATTGCCAAAATAGCAGGTAAAGCCAGCATAAATGCCGCCGCAAAAATCCATGCGAAGCGAGCAATGAGACTCATTAAAGGTAATTCAAATACCCCCATTCCGATTGGCCATAATTTAAAGCTATCAACTAACACTCCAATGGCAACCAAGTGGCCGTCTAACGCTAAAAAAAGTAGTGTGCCATACAACATGAACCACAAACCAAGCAACGGATTACTGCCACCACTTGAAGGGTCGTTCATCACCGCCATCGACAAGCCCATTTGCATAGACATCATGGCACCAAATAGTGTCATTACATGGATCATAATCGACAAAAATAGCGCCAACATAAAGCCAACGAGTAACTGCTCGACAGCCAAAATGAGTGCTTGAAAAGAGATGGCATCAACTTGAGGAACTGGCGGTAATAACGGCGCAATTAATGCTGAAATGCTCACTGCTAACAAGATCCGCACCGTAACTGGAATATAATTATTCCCGAGAAAAGGCATTATCATAAACGCCCCCATAATGCGGCAAAATGGCCACCAAAAAGTGCCTATAAAAGCACTAATTTGCACAGAGGTTAGCGACAGCAATGATCACCCCTTAGCCAATTAAATGTGGAATATTCATAAACAAGCGATCAAAAAAGTCGCAGATTTTCATCAACAACCACTCGCCAGCAAAAACCACCATTAACAAGGTAATGATCAAGCGCGGTAAAAAGCTCAGCGTTTGCTCGTTAACTTGAGTCGCAGCCTGAAAAACCGCAATCAATAAGCCGACTAACAACCCCGGCACCACCAACACGCCAACCATAGCAACAACCAAAAATATCGCTTCGGCGAACATGGCAGTTAACTCATTGATGTCCATAGGACTAAATTCCAATCTTCATCAATAAGTTAATCACTGCAGGCCAATCATTAACCGCAACCAAAGTCAGCATGACAGTACCCAGTAACAGATAAAATAGATCGCTTATAGAGTAATAAAACTGCAGATATGCTTTATTTGCCAATCTCATGAGTTAACACGCTCCATCGATGAAAAAACTAGCCATAACTTGCCACCAAAGTGCTCACAGTCATCGACCAACCATCAACAAGTACAAATACCATCAACTTGAATGGTAATGAGATAATCAAAGGAGATAGCATCATCATGCCCATCGACATCAGCACACTTGCCACCACCAAATCGATCACCAAAAAAGGTAAGAAAATCAGAAAGCCAATCTGGAATGCCGTTTTTAACTCACTTAATACAAAAGCTGGCATTAACACAAAGAAAGGAATTTGTTCCGCTGTTAACGTCACGGGTTCATCAGCAATTTTAAGCATCTGTTCCAAATCGGTTTCACGGGTTTGCGCGAGCATAAATTTGCGCAAGGGTTGCTCGGCGCGCACAACGGCTTCGGTTAGCTCTATTTGACCGAGGTCATACGGTAAAAAAGCTTCATCGTAGATTGCTTGCCCAGTAGGACGCATAATGAAAATAGTCATGACTAAAGCGATACCAATCAAGACCTTATTCGGTGGACTCTGCTGCAAACCTAGCGCTTGACGTAAAATGGCTAATACCACAATGATCCGAGTAAAGCTGGTTAACATCATAAGTAAAGCAGGCAGAAAACTGAGCACTGTCATCAGTGCCAAAATTTCCAACTTAACGTTTACAGCCTGTGTTTTGTCGCCATCAGCTAGTGAGAAAAGCGTTAAACCATCACCAGCCACTGCCGCTGAAGAGAAACTTAACAATACAACCAGCAACACTCGCCACATAGTTAATCAACAGCTCCAGTTAAGCTAGTTGCTTCAACCTCAAGTAAACGCACGCCATAGCGGCCATTAACTTCAACCACTTCACCTCGACCAAGCAATGCACCGTTCACTCTAATATCGAGTGGTTCACCCACCATACGATCAAGCGCAACAACATCGCCCTCGCCCATTTGGGTTAACTCACCTAAAGACATCTCAACACTCGCTAACTCAAGAGTGACATGCACTGGTAGCTGCTGAAAGAAAGACATATCTTTTACAGGCTTAGCAGATGTTTTCTGCTCAGTGATAGCGTTATCAGCAAAAAAATCATCATCCAACAAAAAATCATCATCTTGCAAAATGCTATTATCAGCCATTAGCTTGTTCCTCATGTAAAAACAGTTCTTGAGTCAATTTGGTCACTAGTTGCCCCTCATGGGTATGAACTGTGCCGTAAAAAATAGGTCGCTTGCCCACGGTTACAGGACAACGAGAATGAAGGTTCATCGGCAGGACATCGCCAACAACTAAATTTTGCAATGAAGTGACAGGCATACTTTGACGCCCTAATTCCAATAGCGCTTTAACAGGGATCTGCTTTAAGCGCTGAGCAAGCTTATAGGCTAACTCTGGATCAGCCTGATATTGGCTCGGCTGCTCAGCCATTAGTTCAAGTAAATGTTCAGCCATATAAAACTTAATAGAGCTGCCAAAGTGAGCACTTGGAAAGCTAAGCTCACAACAAACTGGCGCAGTAATAGGTGTACTGCTCATGACCAACTCAAGCTCTAGCTTATTAATATCAATTTCAGTGATAGGAAGCGTTGCAAGGGCAGCCAGCATGAGACGTTTCACTAAGCGAAACTCTGACTGACTTGGTGCTCTTAAAGGGGATACTATGGCCGTGCTATAACAGCCATAATAACTGCTAGCTAATTGGTCAAGAGTGCACTTATCCATCGACCACCAACCTAATTCAACACGGTTATAACTCAACAAAAACCATGCATGTGCTAAATCAGGTATTTGATCTTGATGCTGTACACTTAAAGAAACATTAGATAATGCAAAATGACCTTGACGGATTATTGGCACTAATAATTCATTTACGACATCCATCATAGGACGTTGACATGACTCTAACTGTAATAAAAGCCGACTACGAGCTAGTTTCTCTTTAATTAATACTACCGGCCTAACCTTAATTCCCAGGCTGGATTTAATCAATTTGGCTTTAGCCGTTGTTTTCATCTTATTCCCTAAAAAAACACAGTGTCAATAAATCGGCGCAACAACTAACTTTGTTATAAAAATGACTAACGCCAAAATTACGACTTAATATATTCAAGCAAAATAAAAAATAACAAAAACACGATTCAAAATATATATAAAGTTAAATAAAAATTTAGAGCGGTATAAAAGTAAAAACGGAGCTAATTAAAGCGACCGTTTTTAGTAATAACTTAAATACTATTTGTAAAATTTATAATAAAATTTAAAATTTACATAAAAACAAACACTTAAACCAAGTGAAAACAATATACCTACTCAAAACAAGCTAAAAAACGAGCAAAAAACATATTTAACCTGAGCTTTAAGATGAAGGTTTTAAATCAGGTAAGATATTAGCGCAAGCATTTAATGCAAACTAAACAAATTAAATACTAAAAAAACAATCGAAACCAAAAAAACAGTACAAAAGAGTTTTACATAATTAAATATTACGTGTTTAATTGGCAACTTTAAAAAATAGAATTATAAAAACTGTAACTCCTACAATTAAGGATTATGAAAAATTGAAACTATCAGTTTATATATTAATCTGTTTATTTTTTTGTGTTATCACCACTGCAAATAATGCATTTGCAGCGACAAACACCTATCAGACCCATTTAGAAAAGGCCCAATGGGACTTTTCTGGAGACGAATTTGGCTGTCAAATCAGTCATAACGTGCAGCGTTTCGGCAGCCTAAAACTTATAGCAATGCCTGGCGAGGCATTAACGCTTACCCTGCAAACAGATTGGCTTTATTTCGAAAATAAGCAAAGTGTTGCCACTGTCACTCCTCCATCTTGGCAGTCATACACGAATTCATCAGCCTCAACCCAATTGAAATGGCATGGCACTAGTGCCTCTAGCCAAGAAAACATCGCCGCCTTTTTAGAAGCACTAGAGCAAGGGCTGACTTGGCAAGTAGCGATTGCGACGTCAGACGCAAATTATCAAATCAACTCAAGCCCAGTCTCTACCCAGACGGCCGCTAACCAGTTCCGCCTCTGTCGTCAGCAATTATTGCCACGCTCATTTGCATACTTACGTCGTTTAGATTTCCGCTTTGCAACAAGTTCAAGCAAACTTCAAGCAACTCATGAACAAGACTTGTATGCGATTTACCGCTATCTGCAAGCTGACCCTAGCATTAAAGAAATCCTTATCGACGGACATGCTGATGCATCGGGTGATCACTTAGCCAATTTACTACTTAGCAAAGAACGCGCCGATGAGGTCATGTCACGTCTCATAGAGCTAGGTGTGCCAGCCAGTATTATCCAAGTTCGTCACCATGGAAATCGCACACCTATTACCAGCAATAACACTAGCGCAGGTCGAGAGCTCAATCGTCGAGTGACACTTAGGTTAGTCAAATCAGCAACTCAGGTAGCAGTAAAATGAACAGTTCTATTATCAGGTTTGTCGATGCTCACATTACTCAATCATGCTTGAACTTACTGGCTGAGCAAGGGTTTCATTTATGGGATACAACAGCAGATAAGACCCCATGGCTGAGCTTAGTTAATTTGTCGCAATCTCAAGCAGATAACGTAGAGTCCAAGCTACAATGCTATCCAGGCAAACACCAAATAGCGCTGTTAGAGCCTGAACAAACAGAGCTTGCTAGCATCGCCATGCAGTGTGGTGTTCAGGATTACCTATTACTGCCTATTGATGAAAATCAGCTTTGCTCGCTAGTGCAAAGGTTGCGCCGACTTGAACTACCAAATAACGAATTGATCTGCGCAGCACCGGTGAGCCGTCAGCTACTCATGCTAGCGCACAGAGCCGCCATAACAGAAGCAACTGTGTTACTCACAGGCGAAAGTGGAACAGGAAAAGAACCACTAGCCCGTTATATTCATCGCCACTCTAATCGTGCCGAGCAACCCTTTGTTGCGATTAACTGCGCCGCAATTCCTGAAAGCATTTTAGAGTCACTATTATTTGGTCACGTTAAGGGCGCCTTCACTGGCGCCAGCCATGATCAAGCAGGTAAATTTGAACTCGCTAACAACGGCACCTTGCTACTCGATGAAATTGGCGAGATGCCATTGCTGTTACAAGCAAAGTTACTACGAGTTCTGCAAGAGCGTGAAGTAGAGCGCTTAGGCAGCCACAAATCGATTCGACTTAACATTCGCGTAATTGCTGCGACCAATAAGGATCTTCGCCAAGCGGTTGAGGACGGTAGCTTTAGACAAGATCTGTTTTACCGCTTAGATGTGCTTCCAATCAAAATATTACCATTACGCCAACGTCGTGAAGACATATTGCCGATCGCGGAACATTTCTTACAACGCTACAAAATGTTAGCAGGGGATCAACCGTGTTATTTCAGCGAACCGGCTCGCAACCTACTTCTCAGTCACGACTGGCCAGGTAATGTTCGAGAGCTGGAAAACACCATACAACGAGCGCTAGTGATGCGACGCGGCCAAGCAATTCAATCTGAGGAACTCGGTTTAACTAGCGCCACAGGTGAACAGCTAGCATCTCCCAATGAACAAGGTCTTAAAGCCTCTAAGCGCCATGCCGAGTTTCAATACATTATCGACACATTAAAGCGCCACAATGGTCAACGTAACCGTACAGCTGAAGCGTTAGGGATGACGACACGAGCATTGCGCTACAAACTAGTACAAATGAGAGAGCAAGGAATTGATATTGATAACATTTTGTCGCAATCAGGCCACGCTGCTTAGCCCTAAACAGGACTTTTAAGGATCCCTTATGTCAAATGCAAGTATTACCAGCCCTCAGTTGTTGATGCAGCAAATGAGCATTCATACCGAGATGGCACAAGGTGCTATCAAAGTAGGCCCCAATCCGCGCGACTTTGGTTTTCAACCCGCTTCATTCACCGAGCTAATGAAGCAAAAAGTCTCAGCAATTAACGCTGATCAGAATGCTTCCTCGGCTTTAGTCAGTGCTGTGGATAGCGGACAAAGTAGCGATCTAGTCGGCGCCATGGTGGCTTCTCAAAAAGCCAGCCTATCATTTTCCGCCATGATTCAAATTCGAAATCGCTTAGTACAAGCATTCGACGACGTTATGAAGATGCCAATTTAATTCAGGCCCAAATTTACTCTTTATTGCAATAACACTTAAAAACCACAACGGGTTTAAGTGAGGATAACGAAAATATGTCAACAACATTGACTCAAACAAGCCCTGCAATAACCGATTCATCTACTAAGACAGATCATATCGGTACCTTGAAACAAAAGTGGCAACAGTTCAGTTTAGGCGACCGTCATGCAGCAACCCTAGCAATCATGGCGATTGTCGCTGCCTGCGTCATCGTATTAATGCTTTGGAGTACAGGACAAGGTTATAGCCCGCTATATGGCGATCAAGAAAATGTTGAAACCGCGCATATTATTGAAGTGTTAGATGCAGAAGGTATGAGTTACCGCCTTGATCCAACCAGTGGTTTGGTGCTTGTCCCGGAAGATAAACTTGGTCAAGCCAGAATGTTACTCGCTGCTCGCGGTGTTAAAGCTAAAGTACCATCAGGTATGGAGTCATTAGAATCCTCAGCAATTGGCACTAGCCAATTTATGGAACAAGCAAAATACCGTTATAGCCTTGAAGGTGAGCTATCGCGCACGATTATGGCGTTAAAAGCAGTAAAAACAGCTCGCGTTCATTTAGCGATCCCGAAAAAAACCTTATTTATTCGTCAACAACCAGAGCTACCAACAGCCTCTGTCATGCTTGATCTATATGCTGGTCAGCACTTAAAGCCTGAGCAAATCACTTCTATTGCAAATTTAGTTGCCGGTAGCGTTACCGGCATGACATCTGAACAGGTACAGATTGTTGACCAAGAAGGCAACCACTTAAGCGCAGAGCTAAACGCCAATCGCAGTATAACGAAGGCTCAAGATAAGCAGCTAGAATATACTCAGGAACTAGAGCAAACCTTAATTAACCGCGCTTCAAGCATGTTGTTACCCATCTTAGGCCAAGATAATTTTCAGGTGCAAATTGCCGCCAAGGTGAACTTCAATGAAGTAGAAGAAACTCGCGAAGCAATCGATCCGCAGACCGTTGTCGTACAAGAAAACCAAACGACCAACCAAAGCAATGGTGATATGGCGCTAGGGATCCCAGGCGCTCTAAGTAACCAGCCACCAACAGCTAACCCACCAGCAGCGAATGCTAGCACTAACTTAAATCAACAGCAGAGCCGTCAATTTGAAGTTGGCCGTTCAGTGACTCACACCCGTTATCAACAAATGCAGTTAGAAAGTCTATCTATTGCCGTATTGTTGAACAATCAAGCAGCTGGTGAGACCGGTTGGACTCAACCGCAACTGGATCAAATCAGTAATATGGTTCAGGGGGCAATTGGTTACACAGCCACTCGCGGTGATCAATTCAGCATTAGTAGCTTCAACTTCGCTCCAGTTAAAGTGGTTGAGTTTGAGCCACTACCTTGGTGGCAAGGTGAAAGTTATCAAGCTTACTTACGCTACTTTATTGGGGCGATTTTAGGCTTAGGCATGATTGTATTTGTGCTACGTCCTCTAGTACAACACTTAGTCCGCACTGTTGACCATAGCAATAAAGACCTACAAGCAGAGTCTGAATTAGCATTATTGTCTTCGGCAAATGAAACCAACGAAGCACTGCCTAACCAACAGAATGACGCTGTTATGTCATTAGATAACAATAAAGCCAAAAATAACTGGAGCAGTAATCTAAGCCTACCAGCACCTGGTTCACCACTAACAGTACAGATGGATCACTTAAGTCTTTTGGCAACTCAAGAACCCGCTCGCGTTGCAGAAGTGATCTCTCACTGGATCAGTGAGCGTGATAATGAACCAGTTAACCAACAGGCATAGCCAACAGATAGGTAACCCAAACCGTGAACAATAATGCAATCACACCTAAGATGGACAACCTAGAACAAGCTGCCATGTTACTTCTCAGCATGGGAGAAGAGGCGGCAGCTCAGGTTATGGCGCATCTAGACAAAAATGACGTACAACAGCTAAGTTACAAAATGGCTCGCCTCGCCAGTATTACTCAGCAGGAGGCGGAGGCTGTTATTGAACGCTTTTTTAATCGTTACCAAGAGCAATCTGGCATTGCCCGAGCATCTCGCACTTACCTACAAAAAACCTTAGATTTGGCTTTAGGTGATCGTGTTGCAAAAAACTTAATCGATACCATTTATGGCGATGAAATAAAAATCTTAGTTAAGCGCTTAGAGTGGGTAGACCCGCAACTACTTGCACGAGAAATTGCTAACGAACATTGTCAGCTACAAGCAGTTCTTCTTGGGCTGTTACCTCCGGAAAATGCAGCCTTAGTATTACAGAGTTTACCTGCGGAAGGCCAAGATGAAGTGCTGCTGCGTATTGCACAACTTGGTGATATAGACCGTGAAGTGGTTGATGAGTTAAAGCAACTGGTAGAGCGCTGCATGCTTAATGCTATGGATAAGAGCCATACGCAAGTCAGCGGGATCCGCCAAGTTGCCGATATTCTTAATCGTTTTGACGGCGATCGCGAGCAACTAATGGAAATGCTCAAACTCCACGACAAACAACTTGCAAGTAATGTCGCAGACAACATGTTCGACTTCATTATTCTAGGACGTCAAAAACCAGAAACCTTACAAACCATCATGGCTGCCGTACCTGCCGATGTCTTAGCCCTTGCACTAAAAGGCATTGAAAACGAATTGAAGCAGGCTTTACTTAACGCACTACCAAAACGTATGTCATCAGCCATTGAAACCCAAGTTGAAGCAATCGGTACCGTACCATTAAGCCAAGCGATAGCGGCTCGAAAAGAGATCATGCTATTAGCCAAACAGATGATGGACGATGGTGAAATTGAGCTGCAACTCTTTGAAGAACAGGTTGTTGAATAATGACAAACACACTCAATAATAAAACCGACCCACGTTGGCGTTTAGTCGGCCAACACCCACGCCGCCACCGCTTTTCACCGTTAATTGAAACGGGAGATGAGACCGAGGCGTCTGGTTGGCAAGATTTTCAACAAGCATTTGATAAAGGCTACGATGAAGGCGTGCAAAAAGGCCATCAAGCGGGTTTTAGTTCAGGTGAGGAAGAAGGCCGGCAAGCGGGTTATGCCGCAGGCTTTAATCAAGGCCGTATTGAGGGACAGCAAAAAGGTAAAGACAATATCGATGCTCAACTCAACAGCCTGATTGCACCACTAGGTGCACTACACGCTTTACTCGAAGAAGGTCATAACCAACAAATATTGCAGCAACAATCGCTAATACTCGATCTAGTACGCCGAGTGTCACTGCAAGTTATTCGTTGTGAACTTACGTTGCAACCACAACAAATTTTGGCCTTGATTGAAGAGACACTAGCAGCACTGCCAGATGATCCAACTAAAGTGAAAATCCATTTAGAGCCTAGTGCGGTAGAAAAGCTGAAAGAGCTCGCTGCTGATAAGGTTAAATCTTGGAGCTTAGTTGCCGATGCCAGTATCAGTGCCGGTGGATGCCGTATTGTTAGCGAAACCGCCGATGCTGACGCTTCAGTAGAAACCCGTCTCAATCGATGCATGGCGCAAGTTGAAGCCCATCTTCAAGACAGCCAAACAGACTTAATAGATGAGCACGAGGACAAAGTTGAAGCTTAACGCTGATATTTTAGATTGGCCTAAAGTACCTGTCGCGCAAGTCTACGGTCGCTTAACTCGAGTTAACGGCCTATTGCTTGAAGCTGTAGGCTGCCAATTAGCTACCGGTGATCGTTGCCACATTGAATGTCGTGACAATCACCTAGTGGAAGCCGAAGTCGTCGGTTTCCACAAAGATACGCTATGTTTAATGCCGATTGAGCATGCCAGTGGTTTAATGCCTGGCGCACGAGTGATGCCGATAGAGGGCCGCTACCAAATACCGACAGGGCTAGGGCTACTTGGTCGAGTACTTGATGGCTTAGGTCAACCTTTAGATGATTTTGGTTGTATTAAGCACTTGCCACAAGTACCGCTACAGTTCAAAACTACCAACCCACTAAGACGTAAACCGATCACTGAGCCATTAGATGTCGGCATAAGAGCGATCAACGCATTACTCCCGGTCGGACGCGGGCAACGCTTAGGCTTATTTGCAGGATCTGGGGTAGGTAAAAGTGTGCTCCTAGGCATGATGACCCGCTTTACAGAGGCAGACATAGTCGTCGGCCTAATAGGCGAACGTGGCCGCGAAGTAAGAGAGTTTATTGAGGAAGCGCTAGGTGAAGAAGGACGCAAACGTGCTGTCGTCATTGCAGCACCTGCTGATACCACTCCGTTAATGCGCATGCGAGCTATGCGTTTATGCCATCAAGTTGCAGCGGGTTATCGCGATCAAGGCAAGCAAGTGCTCATGTTAGTCGATTCACTCACGCGCTATGCGCAAGCACAGCGAGAAATTGCACTGAGTTTAGGCGAGCCACCAGCAACTAAAGGCTATCCACCTTCAGCATTCGCGCTGCTGCCCAGCTTAGTGGAAATGGCTGGTAACAGTCAGCATCCAACAGGCACATTAACAGCCTTTTATACCGTGTTAACTGAAGGCGATGATCAACAAGATCCTATCGCAGACTCTGCCCGTGCAATTTTAGACGGACATATCGTGCTTAATCGTAAATTGGCTGAGCAAGGACATTTTCCTGCTATCGATATTGGTGCATCAGTAAGCCGTTTAGCCTCACAAGTTGCTGCTCCAGAAACACTAAAGCAAGCCCAATGGTTTAGGCATCTCAACAGTCGCTATAACGAAGTAAAAGAGCTTTTGCCACTTGGTGGCTACCAAGCTGGACACGATCAAGAAATGGACATGGCAGTAAATAGCTATCCGCAAATGGCTACATTTCTGCGCCAAGAAACCCACACCCAAGCGGATCTATCTCAAAGCCTCAGCGCATTAGCTCAGCTTGTTGCCCAAATGGGCTTTGCCTTCAACGAAGAAGCACCGAAATGAAACAATTACAGATATTGTGCCAACAGGAAGAGAAAAAGCTTAGCCAACTAAGTTTACAAAAAACGACGGCTCAGCAGCAGATCAGTCGCATTGAACAGCAAAAGTTGCAGTTAGGGCAGATGATAACTGAATACTCTCAAACAAATAGCCGATACGCGTCTGCCATGCTACTGCAGAATAATGCGCAGATGTGTCAGGTTATAGAACCTATGCTCAAACAGCTGACTCGCAAGCAGCTGTTACTACAGCAAGAGCAGTTGCGAGTACAAGGACTATGGCGTAAACAATTGGGACGACAACAAAGCATACAGTGGCTGTATAACGAACGGATACAGCAACATAAACAGTTACAGCAAAAGCAGGAGCAAAAACAGTTGGATGATTTAGCCGCGCGTTATGTTCGCAGCTAATCAGCAAGATAAATTACAACGAGCGAATGCAGCCGTAATCATGCTTACTATCAGCATTTGGGTGTAATAATTGATTTATCACCTCTTGCTGAGCAACCAATAGCTTGCCGTTAGCCTCATTAACCTGCTGACTTTCTTTCACCGTTTGCAGCAAGTTATGCCACAATTTAGCCACTTGAGCCGATGAAGCTGGCGGCATTTTGCCAATTAAACTCTGCATGCCACTGGCGTTACCAGCAAAACCTAATGACTCCAGCATTTGGCGACGCTGATTAGCCTTCAACATCAAGTCATCACAAAGTTCCGTTTGTAACTTGTTGTGCAAGTTAAGGCCTCGGTTATCACGTGATTGCATCAATTCACGTTGGCGATGTAGTAACTTTTTCAGTTGTTTATAGCTTTCAGTATCTTGCTTAATACCGTGCACTATCGCCTTGACTAACTCACGCTTACTTGGTGCAGGATTATCCATGCTGTTGAACCATAGTTTCAGCTAATTGCTCTAGATCCAGCTTAAAGCTGCCATCAACTAATGACTGACGCACTTGGGCGACCTTGCTCAAATCAAAATCCGATAGCTGTTCTAATTGAGGTTGTGCAGCTTCAATCAGACGGCAATCATCACTGACCTCTTGTTGCGGTATTATGGTTGCCACTGGCGCATCAGCAACCTGAGTCACTGGAGTTTTATTTTTACTCGTTGTCAATTCAGTATGGATTGTGCTGTTTAACTTACTTATTTCCATATTGGTTATCTCAAATTCACCTACTAACCCATTAAAGCGACTATTTGGCCTTAATCTGAAATAAGCAGATAATTAAATTTTTCCTTTAAAACTTTGTCGCTACCCGCCCCGGAGCTAAAGGGTACGCCACGATCACTTTCCCTGAGCTTAAATTTTTAACTCGGATCGCCTGCCCTTCTCCACCTGCCTCTAAAGCCTCCCCAGGCATGTTAGCGTAAAAGCCATTACTTCGAGCTTCAATAATCACCCGATCACCAATATTAACCCATTGTGGAGCACTGAGCTGTACCACTTTTATCGCCTTATAACGGCGGATCTTACGCAGTACTTGTTGACCAATAATCTGTTGTGACTGAGTAAGCAGATCTTTATCACTCATGCCTAACTGAACACTGCGCCATTCAAGATCAGCCGCAGTCACGACTTCACCACGCTTTAAAACACGATTAGCAACAGGAAGCCTTGCGGTAACATCAACAGCGGCACGGACAAACAAACTCCAGCCCTGATCACTGCAACTTACCTTACGCTGCACGTTACCAATCGGTAAACCGTTTGCACTATTAAAGGTCGGTTGAGACTGACATCGCGCTAAACGCTTTACACCTGATGGCACCTTAATCTGCACATTAAAATCAAGTTGCTTTATTGCTGACTGCTGCTGCCATTGGCGCAACTCACCACTGAGCAACTCCTGCATAGCCTGCTCTATTTGTACCTCTGTTTCATTAACTGATTTCGCCACACTAGATAGCGGAAACAAACAGGAAATCACGAGGAGGAAATAGGAAATACAGATTCCGTTAGCCGAGCCAAGATTAAAGCAAATCATTGAAATTCCTAAGTTAAAAATACTGGCACACTAATTGATTGTTCATAGGGCAATAAATTTGGACATACCATACTAGGAGTCGTAATGGCTATCAACCTTGATGCCGCATTGGGCATTCATCCACACACTCTCGACTTTCGTGTTGAGCGCAGTAAAGTCTTGGCCGGTAACTTAGCCAATGCCGAAACTCCTGGCTATAAAGCGCGTGATCTCGACTTTAAAAATGTGATGTTACAGATCAATGCCGGCATGTCTCCAGACCGTAATTATCAAACAAGCTATCGCGTGCCTTATCAAACTTCTGCCGACCAAAACACGGTTGAACTCGGCAAAGAGCAAGCCCGCTACTCCCAAAATGCAATGGATTATCAAACCAGCCTGACTTTCCTCAATATGAAGATTTCAGGGTTACGCACAGCTATTGAAGGTCAATAAGTCATTATGTCATTTGCAGAAATCTATCAAATTGCCGGTGCAGGCATGAATGCCCAAACCATACGCTTAAACACGGTAGCCAGTAACTTAGCCAATGCTGGCGCGGCTGCAGAAACACCCGACCAAGCCTTTCGCGCGTTAAAGCCAGTATTCTCAACGATTTACCAGCAAACACAAGCAGGCCAAGTAGCAGGCGCTCATGTTGAGGTCGCAGCAATCGTGCAGTCAGATGCACCTCTCGATTTACGTTACGAGCCTGATCACCCTTATGCCGACGAGCAAGGTTACGTTGCCTACTCTAACGTCAACACAGTAGAAGAGATGGCAGATATGATGGCGGCGAGTCGTTCGTTTGAAACCAACGTTGAAATCATGAATAGAGCCCGCTCAATGCAGCAAGGCCTACTGCAATTAGGAGCCAAGTAATGAATGTCACCAGCGCCACTAATAACAACACCAATCCTACCGACGCCATCGTTAACTCTCCTGGAAACGACGCCGCATCAATCAAGAATGAGTTTATGACCTTGATGATTGCGCAAATTCAAAACCAAGACCCAACCAATCCTGTTGATGGAACTGAGTATGTCACCCAACTTGCACAATTCTCACAAGTTGAAAGCTTAGAGCAGATGCGGGCAAACCAATCGACCCAGATGGTGATCATGGAAAATCTTGGCATAGTCCAATCGGCGCAACTCGTTGGTAAAGACGCCATGGTACCAGCCTCAGAATTTAGCATTGAAGACCAGCCACTAGAGGGCAAAGTGTTTTTAAGCAATGCAGTTGAAGAGCTTAATATCGATATCGTCGATAACAACGGTGAGGTGGTTCATACCTTAAATTTAGGCGCACAAGAAGTTGGTGATACTCCCTTCACTATCGACCCTGAAGCACTAGATCTGCCAGCGGGTGAATACAGCATTGTAGCTAATACCACCGCAGGCGATGTCAGCAAAAAAGCAGACACTTTTGTAAAAGCCGAAATCGAAAAAATTCACTTTATTAGCGCATCAGGAATGATGATGGCTGAATTAGGCAACGGCCTTGGCACCATCTCGGTGCTAGAAATCTCTGAAGTTTCATAACTAAATTATCAAGGGCTCAATCTATGTCGTTCAATATCGCGTTAAGTGGCTTACAAGCAACCACACAAGACTTAAATACTATTAGTAATAACATCGCAAACTCTTCAACCGTTGGTTTTCGCGGTGGTCGTAGCGAGTTTTCGGCCATCTATAACGGCGGTCAAGCTGGCGGTGTTAATGTGATGTCCACCAGCCAAAACTTCAGCAGTAGTGGTAGCCTGACTTACACGGGTCGCCAACTGGATATGGGCATTCAAGGTGAAGGATTTTTTGTACTAAGCGCTCAAGATGGCACAACAACTTATGCTCGCGCAGGGATGTTCAATCAGGACGCCAACGGTTTTGTCACTGATCCTGCTGGTAATCGTCTGCAAGGCTACTCGGTCAGCGCCGCGGGCAACCTACAAACCGGTAATGTCACCGATCTACAAGTACAAGCTGGGGCCCTACCGGCCAAAGCCACCACAGATATTGGCTTAATTTCTAACTTAGATGCCCGCGTAGATGTCATCGATCCTGCTGTCACACCATTTGATGCTGATGATGCCTCAACCTATCACTCTTCAAGCACAGTGACGGCATTTGACTCACTCGGTAAAGAGCATGCTCTAACCCAATACTATGTAAAAACGGACGATAACCAATGGTCTGTACATTACATGATGGGTGACACAGATGTGACACCTGCAGGTGGCCATCAACTGGAGTTTAACTCTGACGGTATGCTTGTCAGTGGCGCAGATCTAACACTAGATATCACTGACCCAAATATTGTCGGTGGTGCATCAGATCTTAATCTCAAGCTGAGTTACGACAAAAGCACCCAATATGCTTCTGACTATAACAATTCAAGCTTAAGTCAAAATGGTTATACCTCAGGGGAGCTCAACGGTATTCGTTTAGATGAAAGTGGCATGCTTTACGGCACTTACACTAACGGCCAAGAGCAGTTACAAGGCCAAGTCGTACTGGCGGACTTCAATAATCCAAATGGTTTAACCCCTATTAGCAATAATGCGTGGACCGCTACTAATGCTGCAGGCCAGCCTATTATTGGCACTCCATCAACAGGCACCTTAGGTGCAATTGCTGGCGGCTACCTTGAAGGCTCAAACGTTGATACCACTGCAGAGATGGTCAACTTGATGACAGCTCAGCGTAACTATCAGTCCAACGCAAAAGTGTTAGACGCCAACTCAACGATGCAGCAAGCACTGCTGAACGTAATTTAGGCCTAAGTCATGGATAGAATGATCTACACCGCCGCCAAAGGGGCTGCAAGAGTAATGGAAGCACAAGCAATACGTGCTAACAACCTCGCTAACGCAGATACCACAGGCTTTAAGGCAGACTTAGAACGCGTAAACGCAATGACAGTTGCAGCAACGGGTAATAGCCTGCAAACACGAGTACTTGCACAAACTCAAAGCAGCGGTTTTAACCAGCAAAGCGGCGCCTTAAATCCAACAGGCAGAACCTTAGATCTCGCGATTAACGACGCAGGTTTGTTTACGGTAATGACTGAAAATGGCGAAGGCTATACTCGATCAGGTGCGATACAGCCCGATGAAAATGGACAGCTAACACTTGATGGTCGTCCAGTTGCTGGTGTTGATGGCCCTATCGTATTACCAGAATATCGTGAGCTTTTTGTTGGTGAAGATGGTCGCTTAAGCATAGTGGCTGATGAAGGCGGTGTTATCGAAGAGATAGGTCAACTCAAGCTGGTTAACCCTGATATCAATGACATGAGCAAAGGCTTAGATGGCTTGCTCTACACCCAAGACCGTCAGCCTCTACCAGCTAATGACCAAGTATCAATTAGCAGCGGCTTTCTTGAAGCCAGTAATGTGCAAGCCGTAGGTGAACTTATCGCAGCCATGGATCTAAGTCGCCAGTTTGAAGTGCAAGTAAAACTAATGAAAAGCGCTGAGAAACTTGCCGAAGCAGGTAATCGCCTACTACGTAATGCGTAAACTCATGTTTAGAGCAGGTTTAAAGCTCAGACTTTAAAGGAATTATATCAATGCAATCAGCTTTATGGGTCAGTAAAACCGGCTTAACCGCCCAAGATACTAAGATGACCACCATCGCCAACAACTTGGCCAACGTAAATACCACAGGTTTTAAGCGTGATCGAGTTGCGTTTAATGACTTGTTTTATCAAGTACAACGCCAACCAGGTGGCCAAGTTGACGAACAAAATGAGCTACCATCGGGGTTGCAACTAGGCACAGGAACCCGAGTCGTCGGCACTCAAAAAGTATTCACTTCAGGCGATGTGCTTACCACCAATCAGCAACTTGATTTAGCAATTGAAGGTCAGGGCTTTTTCCAAATAGAGGAAGCCAACGGTGAGATTAGCTATTCCCGTGATGGTCAATTCTATCGTGACAGCGAAGGTTTAATGGTGACATCTCAAGGTTTACCCTTGGTGCCGAATATCGAAATCCCAGAAGACGCACTGACCGTAACTATCGCCAGTGACGGTTTGGTTTCAGCACAAATGGCCGGCCAAGCTGATGCCCAAGAATTAGGACAAATCACCTTAGTGAACTTTACTAATCCAGCGGGTTTGGAAGCACGAGGTAATAACCTTTACCGCGAAACAGGTGCTTCTGGTGCGGCAGTGGAAGGTATCGCTGGCGACCAAGCTTTGGGTCAAATCCGCCAAGGTGCACTTGAAGGAGCAAACGTCAATGTGGTGGAAGAGATGGTAGAGATGATCTCAACTCAACGCGCATACGAGATGAATGCCAAAGTGGTATCGGCATCTGATGACATGCTGAAGTTCTTAAACCAAGCGCTGTAACCAGCGCTTTATCAACGGATAAATGATGACACTCAATATGGGAGCCACTATGCGATTAATCTGGTTAAGCTTAGCAACGGTATGGTTACTGTCTGGCTGCGTAGCACATATTCCAGAAGCCGACACCGCACCGGGTAAACCTGAGTGGGCTCCACCTGAAATAGATTACAGCCTGCCACCAGCAAAAAATGGCAGCGTATATCGCCCTGGTTTTATGCTAACGCTATTCAAAGACAAGCGCGCCTTTCGTGAAGGCGACATTCTTACCGTTGCCCTTGATGAAAAAACCTATTCAAGTAAACGTGCCGACACTAAAACCAGTAAAACAGGGGGCATGTCGATTGATGGCCAAGCAACCACAGGTAGCAATGCTATCAGCGGTAATGGCGAAGCCAACATGGGACGCTCATTTAACGGTACGGGCTCTAGTACCCAACAAAACCAACTATCAGGCTCTATCACAGTAACGGTTGCCAAAGTATTACCCAATGGCGCACTTCTGATCCGCGGCGAAAAATGGCTGCGTCTCAATCAAGGAGATGAATACTTACGTCTGCTAGGACTGATCCGTGCCGATGATATTGGTAACGACAACACCATATCCAGCCAACGCATTGCTGATGCGCGAATTATTTACGGTGGCCAAGGAGCAATTTCAGACAGTAACCGTATGGGATGGGCTGCCAGATACTTTAATAGCCCTTGGTTTCCATTGTAATAAGCCACTAACACCTAACAACGTCAGGATTGTGTGAATGAATAAAATAGCCATGTTTTTGGCCAGTATGCTGCTCAGCTTAGTGCCTTTGCTTCCGGCTCAGGCGCAAGTACAGCATAGATATTTGATGGACATTGTCGATGTACAAGGGATCCGTGATAACCAACTTGTTGGTTACGGCTTAGTTGTCGGTTTAGATGGCACTGGCGACCGTACTCAAGTGCGCTTTACTAGCCAATCAATCGTTAACATGCTCAAGCAATTTGGGGTGCAAATTGACGATAAAACAGATCCAAAACTAAAAAACGTTGCCGCTGTAGCGGTACATGCCACAGTGCCACCTCTGGCGAGTCCCGGGCAAACTCTCGACATTACCGTATCATCGCTTGGCGATGCCAAAAGCCTACGTGGCGGTACCTTACTAATGACCCCTATGCGTGCTGTTGATGGCGAGATCTATGCTGTTGCTCAAGGTAACTTAGTCGTGGGCGGCATTTCGGCTCAAGGTCGTAATGGTAGCTCTGTCACCATCAATGTGCCGACGGTAGGCAATATCCCTAATGGCGCACTCCTCGAAGCACCAATGAGCAGCGATTTCAATGATAACGAAAATATCGTACTGAATCTTATTGATCCAAGTTTCAAGACTGCACGCAATATCGAACGTGCTGTAAATGAACTCTTTGGTCCCGATGTTGCGACAGCTGATAGCAGCGCAAAGGTTATCGTACGCGCGCCTAAATCAAATCGGGAACGCGTCACGTTTATGTCTATGCTAGAGGAGCTGCAAATAGAGCAAGGTCGTAAAACGCCGCGAGTTGTATTTAATAGCCGCACAGGCACAGTCGTTATGGGTGGCGATGTTGTCGTACGCAAAGCGGCTGTTAGCCATGGCAATTTAACTGTAACTATCGTTGAGCAAGAATCAGTAAGCCAACCAAATGGGGCTTATCTGGGTCAAGCACAAGGTGAAACCGTAGTCACTACAGATAGCCAAATTGATATTGATACAGGCAATGGTCATATGTTTGTCTGGCCAGAAGGAATTGCTCTTAATGACATAGTACGTGCAGTTAATAGCCTCGGCGCATCACCTATGGATCTAATGGCAATATTACAAGCCTTAAACGAAGCCGGCGCACTCGAAGCTGAATTGGTAGTGATCTAATGAAAATCGACAATAACCACAGTTACCTCAACCAGCTTGATGCTGGTGACTTAATTAAAGCCAACGGTGAGCATGGTGCACTCAAGCTAGTAAGCCAACAATTCGAAGCTCAGTTTTTACAAACTGTTCTGAAACAGATGCGCTCAGCCTCAGACGTTATGGCAGATAAAGACAGCCCGTTATCTTCACAAAATGATGGTATGTATCGCGATTGGCACGATGCAGAACTTGCAGGCCGACTCAGTCAAATGCAAAGCACAGGCTTAGCGGAGGTGATGACCAAACAATTGTCGGCTGGGCTTAAGTCTAAGCCAGAGACGGTCGCCTCTAATAATCAACCACACAACGGGCCAACAACTCATGCTATGCAGCCTGCTTTGATATTGCCCTTTATAAATAAATTACCAGAGTAAATCGCGCCCAGTCGCCATAATTGCTAAATAAGGATTCACAATGAGCATGCTCAATATTGGTATGTCAGGGCTAAATGCCAGCATGGCAGCCTTAACCGTTACCTCAAATAACCTCGCCAGCGCAATGGTGCCAGGTTATTCACGGCAGCATGCCATGCTCAGCTCTGTGGGGAATGGCATTTATGGCAGTGGTTCAGGGGCGATGGTCGATGGGGTACGTCGTATCTCTGATCAATACGAAGTAGCACAGCTTTGGAATACCACTAGCAACTTAAGCTTCTCTAAAACCCAAGCCAGTTACTTTGGCCAAGTAGAGCAAATATTTGGCTCTGAGGGCAATAATATTTCTGCTGGCTTAGATCAGCTATTTGCCTCTTTAAACTCTGCGATGGAGCAACCGAATGAAATTGCTCATCGACAAGGCTTTTTAAATGAAGCTAAGGCAATAACGCAACGCTTTAACTCTATTAGCGAAGGGCTAAATGCTCAAGTGTCACAAATTGAAGGGCAAATACATGCATCTGCCAAAGAGATAAATGCGCAGCTAGCTACCATTGCCAGTTTCAATGCCGATATTCAAAAAGCCAATGCTAGCGGCAATGTGCCATTAACCTTACTCGATGCAAGAGATGCGGCCGTAGATGATTTATCACAAATTATCGATGTAAAAGTCGTTGAAGATGCCGACGGTATGTTCAATATCTCGCTTGCCCAAGGCCAGCCGCTACTTGCTGGAACAAAAGCGTCTAAAATTACAGTTAACCCAGATCCTGCCTCACCGCGCTTTAATCAAGTCAGCATCCAGTTTGGTCAATCGAGTTTTCCCGTTGATGAAAGCGCTGGCGGCAGCCTAGGTTCGTTAATCGACTATCGAGAAAATAGTCTGCTTAACTCAATAGCCTTTATTGATGAATTAGCGATGACTATGGCTGACGAATTTAATAACGTGCTTGGCGCTGGTACAGATTTAAACGGAAATACACCAAGTCAGCAGCTATTTAGTTACGATCCAACCAATCCTGCAGGCAGCTTAACCATAACGGCAGGCTTTAGCGCCGACATGCTGGCATTCAGTAAAGATGGCACTCCAGGAGACAATAGCAATTTAAAAGATCTGGTTGAGCTCGCCAACAAAAGCTTCTCTTTTAGCTCCATGGGAGTAGAAGCAACTATGGGCGATGTCTTTGCCAGTAAAATTGGTGAATTAGGTTCTGCCTCTCGTCAAGCACAAATGAGTGAAGACACCGCAGAAAAACTGCAGATAGAAGCGCAAACCCAATGGGCGAGCACCAGTGGAGTGAATATTGACGAAGAAGGTGCAAACCTCATTATGTACCAGCAAGCATATCAAGCAAACGCCAAGGTGATCGCGACTGCTGACCAACTATTCCAAACTATTTTGAACAGTATTTAAGGACATTTGTATGCGCGTTAGTATGATGAACCTGTATAACAACAATCTACACAGCTTACAAAAATCAACCTTTGATATTTCTAGGCTCAATGAAATGATGTCAACGGGCAAAGCTATTTTACGTCCATCGGATGACCCTATTGGCTCTGTTAAAGTTATTGGTAGCCAAAGAGATATGGCTGCAACTAACCAATATTTAGATAATACCGAGTCACTATCAACAAGCCTCAGTCGCTCTGAAACCTATATGTCGAGCATGGTTGAACTACAAGGGCGGATGCGTGAGATCACCATCTCAGCCAGCAACGGTAGTTTATCGCCAGAAGACAGAGAGGCTTATGCTGCAGAGCTAAATGAGTTGCTAGAAACTTTTGTCGATACAGTTAACGCTAAAGATGAAGCAGGGAACTATCTGTTTTCCGGTAACAAAACCGACACCGCTCCAATTGGTAAAGATGCCAATGGTAACTATGTCTATCAAGGTGATAGCAGCACTCGTGAAGTTCAAACTTCGACCTCCTCATGGATGACAGCTAACAGCACTGCTGCCGACTTTCTATTTTCGAATGGTAGCACTGATATTCTCAATCAAACCAAAGACTTTATAGCGGTACTTGAAGACCCTACATTATCTCCCGGCTCAGCAGCTTTCGATCAAGCTTCAACAGATATGCAAACCAGCTTAGATGACAGCCTTAATAGTATTAGTTCAGCCATTACCGATATCGGTGGCAAACAAAATACCCTCAGCTTAGTGCAAGCATCACACGAGGAGCGAGTACTGTTTAATAAAGAAGTGATTGGTGAAACCGAAGGCTTAGATTATGCTCAAGCAACCGCTGAGTTTAATGTTAAGCTCACAGCATTAAAGGTTACTCAGCAAACTTTTGTGCAAGTTTCGCAGCTGTCTTTATTTAATCACATCTAAGTAAACCTAAAAGAAAATTATGCTAAACGGGATTTCAGATTCACTTCATGTTCAACAGCGCAGCCCAAGTGTTGCGCCAACTGCGGCTCCACAAGCCGCAGCGCAATCACCAAATCCCGCTCAAGCCGCGAGCATCCCAGGCCATAGATTAGAAAGCTACAATAAATGGGCTAAAGTCACTCAAGGACAGCACAAGGTGAGCGCACAACAAGTTGCTGAACAAGGCTTAAAACAAGTTAAGTCTTTACTCTCTCAACTGCAGCAACAAGGACAACAGGCACTAACCTCTGGCGCGAACAGTAATAAACTTGAGCAAATTCAGCAGCGACTATGCCAAATAGAAATTAGTTATTTAGGCCAACCTCTGATTGATCACCAACTCAATTTAATCTCGAACCAACGACCAGCAGCAAAACATAGCTTTACGCTAAAGTCTGTTGAACTAACCACGGCAAAGCCTCGTGACGAACTGGTTCAAGTACAACTTGGTAAAGGATCAGCCCAAGCACTATTGCCTGCCAACGCCCAACCTCACGAACTCGCTAATCAACTAAAAAGCGCCTTCGCTAAGCTGGATATTGAGCTACAGCACTCAGTTGATAATCGCTTACTTTTTCAAGCGAATACCCAGCAATGGCAACAAATTCAACACGGATTATTGATGACCGGGCAAGGTCAGCGATTACCCGCTGGCGATGCTAGAACCATAAAGGTACAGCCACAACTCAATTGGCAAGATCCGCAAGAATGGCGTTTCAATAGCCGTGAAAACATTAAGCAATCTCTAGCCAAAGTGGCAAAGTCAGCCCACAAGGTCGATGCACAATTACGTGAGCTGCAAACCAGTCAACAGCATATTCAGCAACAATTGCAAAAAGCCAGTCAGGTAAAGGATGCCGCCCTCAATGTAGAGTCGACTCTAGAAGCTTTATCAGGCTTAATGCAACCATCGCCATTCAAACTGAAGCTAAACTCGCTAATGGCGCAAGCTAATATTACTCGCCCGCAAGTCTCTTCGCTCTTGGAGTAATGATATCCATGCAACGGCGTCAGTAGGAGTTGTGACGCCGTAGCTTATGAGTATTTGAGCATTAATTGGCTTTACTTAACAGCGTCAAAATTGCTGCCAATTCATCAAATTTCGCTTGCGCCAATATCTCTGTCACGTACTGACTGTAATTCGCTTTGTGCTGTCGGTTGGTATGATAAACCTGAAAACACATAATAATATCGTGCTCAGATAATCCTTGTTTACTTGCAGCTATTACCGCTAGGTAGCAACGCAGCATAAACAGATCTAACAGCATGACTCTAAAGGCTTCTGACGGAGTTAATGTATCGACCTGTGGAAATTGCATATGATAAAGGTAATAGCATAGATAACGGCTAAATAGCTGCGGATGACCCGATAACGCCGGCAACGCAATCTGTTGCCATGCCTGATTAATGCTTGCCATAGGAATGTTTTGTTTATCATCAGCTAAAGCACATATCGCTTGATTGATTTGCTCAAAACGGCTGCGGCCACGCCTAATTTTATTGGTATTGAGCCAAAGCTGGATCGAGGTAAAAGCATGCATTTGATGCTCATCAGTATTTTGATTAAAGCCATCAAAATGTTGCTTAAGCTGACCATTGTCACTTAACGCAATCAACTGCAAAAACATATTATCAAGCGCCGTAGTGTCAAGTTCCCCCAAAGCGACCCTATCGGCTGTTTTCATTAAAATACCAATAGCTGTTAAACCAAGTTCCAGTGGCTGCTCTGGCTTTAACAATAACTGAATCGAGTAGTCATAGGCCTTTTGCGCCCACAAAGGCGTTGCCTTAAAAGCACGATTATGATTAATCGTCTGACGCTCTAAGCTAAATGCATCATCTCTAAATAAAATATTGCGCGCAGCTTCAGGGCAGGATAACGATAGGCTCTCATAACGATCACCACCACGCATATGCGCCATTCTTGGATAGGTCTTACAAGTATCACTGAGTAGCGACTCACCCGCCTTAGCATGAATTTGACAGAGGTTATTGGCATCTAAGAAGCCGCAAGCGCCATTATCATTCAGCACTGCCGTGGCCCATACTCCATCACTCTTCTTTACTTTTTTTAACGCTGTTTTAGCTATCTCTTTAAGCTCGTTATGAGCCAGCGTTTTTTTATAGCTCTGCTTATCAATATGAATATTCCAGCCATAACAGCAACTATCCTCACAGTCGCCCCCAATACAACTAAATTGAGTAACAAACTGAGGTCTAACAAGTAAATGCTTCATTGTGGTTCACTTTTCAAGCCTAAATTTCTCTATTAAAAGCGACCTAAATGACAAATCCCTAAAACATTTTTGCAGATAAACCAATAAATTTAAAAAATATATTAGCTTAAAATTCATAGCCTTACATTGGATTTGGCAAGTAATTTCACCTCTGGCTTTCAGTTTCCAATTCCGTTGTCGTTTTAAAGTTATAGACATCAAATAACCCGTTAAAACTCAAAGGAATATCCCATGCTATCAGTAATGACAAACAACGCGTCAAACATCGCACAAAATGCTGTAACTAAAAATAACGACCTACTAAGCAACGCTATGGAGCGTTTATCAACTGGTCTTCGTATCAATAGCGCTGCTGATGACGCTGCTGGTCTACAGATTGCAACTCGTCTAAACGCTAACGTAACAGGTATGGAAACGGCTAGCCGTAACGTTTCTGATGCGACTTCTATGCTACAAACTGCAGATGGTGCACTAGACGAGCTAAACAACATCGCTTCTCGCCAAAAAGAGCTAGCAACTCAAGCTGCTAACGGCGTGAACTCAGCAGAAGATCTAGCGGCACTAGATTCTGAGTACAAAGCACTAAACGCAGAAGCTATTCGTATCATCGATAACACTGAATACGGCGGAAACAAGCTATTCACTGAGCTAGATGGTGCTGTTGATTTCCAAATCGGTGCTTCTTCTGCTGAAAAATTAACGGTAACGACAACAGTTGCTGCTGACGTTAAAGCATTATTTGTTGGTGAACTAACTGACCAAGCAGCTGCGGTTGCAGAAATTGACAACGTTAACGATATCATCGATGCAGTTGGCGCAGAACGCTCTAACTTAGGTGCAAGCATTAACCGTTTAGGTCACACAGCATCTAACCTAACTAACGTTACCGAAAACACTAAAGCCGCTGCTGGCCGTATCATGGATACAGACTTTGCTGTAGAAACAGCTGCGATGACTAAGAACCAGTTATTAGTTCAAGCTGGTACTAACATTCTATCTTCTTCAAACCAAAACACGGGTTTGGTTATGGGTCTATTGGGCTAATCTTCCTCCCTGGTATCCCAATATCAAAAGGAGCCTTTCGGCTCCTTTTTTATTTCGCCATTATCGCCAAAACACTTCAGCCTGCCACAACAAATGTCGCCTTATATTTATAGATAAATCAGTGATATTTAGCCCTTATTTGACAACGGAAGTAACACTTCCTTATAGGCGATTACAAACGGAAGAACGTAGGTCATTACCAACCACACCTACAAAACAAACAATTTAAAAAACAAATACTTAAATTTATGGCACAAAGGTTGCCATTCCTTTGTGAATTGGAGAGAGAACATGATTTCAGGTATGGGTGGCGCCTCATTCGCCGAACAACTTATTGCCACTGAACGTATGGGCAAAGATCAAATCTTTGAGAGCAACAAGAACAAGTATGAATCGCAGCTTGATGCATACAAAATTCTTGAGCGCAGCTTAGATAAGATGACCAGTAATCTTGAAAAGATTAATGGAGACGCGTTTGAAAGCAAAACGTCATCAATTAGCGATGACAACGCCACAATTACCGTTGATAGCGGTGCTCCTACTGGTAATTATGATTTACACGTAGAACAGCTCGCACAAGCTCACCAACTAACTAAAAGTTTTGCTAGCGAAGATGCACTCATTCCTACAAGCGGGGTTATTGAGATCCAGCTAGGAACAGATCCTGCCGACACCATTAGTCTCGACATGGCCGCTTTAAATCCAGATGGGACAGCTACAGTAAAAGATCTCACCAAGATGATTAATGATCACTCTGCTAACCCTGGCGTACAAGCATCGTTAGTCAGAACAGGTGGTCAAGTAGAACTAATGCTGTCTTCAAAGGAATCTGGCGCGGCTAATAACATTAGCGTCAATTACAACGGCGCCGATTGGGGCATGACAGAGCGCCGAGCAGCCCAAGATGCCAAGGTAAACCTGAACGGTATCGACATCACCAGTAGCAGCAACAATTTAGCCAATGTTATTGATGGGGTGTCAATTGAGTTAAATAAAACTCATGCAGCTGGCGAAAGCAGCAGTATCAACATTGTCTCTGATACCGAATCCAGCGAGCAAGCTGTAGAAGATTTTGTAGATATCTTCAACGACTTGATGGATGAGATTAATAAGCTGACTCGCTCAATGGGTAGTGAGGAGTTAGATGAGCTCAACAAAGAAAACGCCGATAAAGATGACAATAGCGATGATGAAGATGACAAAGATAAAGATGATGACTTTAACTCTTCAATCACTGAAGACCAGCTAGGTGTTTTAAAAGGTGACTCGAGCATCAGAATGCTACAACAAGGCATGCGAGATGCGATTTTTGACGCAGCGCCAAACGGTATGCGTTTATCTGATATCGGTGTAGAGATGGGCCGAGATGGCAAACTGGAAATCGATTCTGACAAGCTGTCTAAAGCACTAAAAGATGACCCTAATGCTATCCAAGCAATGTTTACCGACAGCGGCAGCTATATCGATCGTCTCGACAACCTAATTGACCCTTTCACTAAGTTCCAAGGCTCAATGGATCTCAAAAAAGAGAACCTTGAAAAGCAGATTGAGCGCGTTGAAACCAGCATGGATAACCATGACCGCCAAATGGAGCAAAGGTACCAAATTTACCTCGCGCAATTTACGGCAATGGAAAACACCATTAACCAACTTAACTCAGCCAGCTCGCTATTCTACTAAGGAGTGATTGCCAAATGCTAAACGAGCACGACCCATTCAACGCTTACAAGCAGACCTCTATCAATGCGAGAGCTGCGGCGGCTAACCCCCATGAAATGGTACGAATGTTACTCGACGGACTGTTAGAAGAGATCCAACGAGCAGCTGGGTTTATGCAACGTAAAAGCTTTGAGGAAAAAGGACAGAGCATTAATAAATGTCTCAACATTGTGCATGGCTTAGATTCTATGCTCGATCTCGAAAACGGCAGCGAAGTGGCCACTAAACTTAATCAACTTTATGACTACTGCAGTCGTCAGTTGGTTATCGCCAGCGTTGAAAACAGTACAACCGCCCTCATTCCAATTACTAAGGTCATTACAGATGTCAGAGCCGGATGGGCCAATCTCAATTGAGCAATGGCAACGATTTGAACAGGCTTTGCTATTTCATGCAGCCGCACAAGACTGGGAAAAATTAGTGGTAGTGAATCAGAAAATGACCAATGCCCTAATAAAGTCCGGAAAGCCGACAACGCGCATGCAACTGCTTGCGCGCCAATCTTTGGCTGCAACTCACAAAAACATCGTCGAGCAAATACAGCAAACGCAACAGCAACTCAAGCAAGAAATGCATCAATTCAAAATGCAGCAAGATGGCCTAGCGGCCTATCAATTTACCTGTGCCAGTGCTGGAGTTGATCATGAATAACTTTGTATTAATCAACACCAATGTCACCACGTCTGCTGCGAGTAATGGTCAAATAAAGCCATCGAACTCAACTTCAGCAATCGCTAATGCAGGTTCAGAAAACACTAACGAGGCGATGCCGTTTTCATTAGCATCAGCTCAAATAACACCGGCATCAACAAGCTTTAATGCAGGTGTATATGCAGCCACAGCGGTAACCGCCAATGTATATCAGCAACCAGCGATTACTAGCTCAATTAACTCAACCACTAACGGCAACGTATATCATAACGATAGCAAGCCATTAGCCGATTTGAATAACAACCAAGCAGGGGTGAATATTCATTTTACTGCGGCCAAAAATGATGCAACAACCGCCGTAATCACGCCGCAAATACATCAGCCACAAACTGCTGCAAAAACAAATTCAAACATAGAGAAAGTCACCACATCCTCGCTAAGCAACATAGGCTTAAATGGCGAACAACACCTAACTCAAAGCTACACACCAAGCCGAGAACAGGGATTAGTGAAGCCTGCGATGAACCCAGCTTTCACTCATATGTCTGCACTGCAAAGTCCATTTACTAATCCACTATCAGAGAGCAGTAATTTGGATAATATCGAGTCTGTAACTAACCAATTATTGGTTAACAACACTCGTTCACCAGCAGCCGTTGCCCAGTGGGGACCAATATCGGTCAGCCAATCAGCCCCACTATTACAGCAATCGCACGACATGCTGTCACCACTTCGCGAGCAAATACGCTTTCAAATTGATCAGCAAATCAAGCAAGCAGAGATCCGTCTAGACCCGCCAGAGCTAGGCAAAATTGAACTCAATGTGCGCTTAGAAGGCGACCGTTTACAAATACAGATGCACGCGGCAAACCCTGTAGTACGTGACGCTTTGCTAGCAGGGCTAGAGAGACTGCGTGGTGATTTAGCCAATGATCATGGCGGCCAAATAGATGTTGATATAGGTCAAGGCGAGTCTTCAAAAGAGCGCCAGCAGCAAAATAACCAACCTGATATTCAGCTAGCAAGCTTGCGTGAACCATTGACCTTTTCACATGAAAATCAGCTACAAGATCATGTTGATCTACTTGCATAACCTAGGACAAATTCATGGCATTAACTAAAAAATCAGGTAAACGATTTAGCATTTTTTGCTTACTAATGGGTTGGACCGCAGCTACATTTTGGCTTGGAACCCAATCGTCGCAACTAATTGATAATGACTTTTTTGCTGCAGAAAAAGAAGTTAAAACCGCGCAGTTCTATCCGTTAGAAAAATTTGTTATTTCCATTCCCGGTGATGAATATCCGCACTACTTATTACTTGAAATGGCATTTAAAAGTCGCTCTGCAAATGTAGCCCACACTATTAAGCAAGCAGATCCGGTAATAAAAAACTCATTAATGAAGATGTTCTCCAAGAAGCATTTCAATGAGTTAAATAACTCTGAACAGTTTGAGTCACTACAAAAAGAAGCCCATGGCTTGCTATCAACTGTGCTGGCTAGCAATGATTTTGCTATCGAGCTAGACGAAGTTCTATTCACCCGTATGGTCATTCAATAAAGGTTTTGTAATGAATACAGCTCAATCTGCTTATCAAGAAGTTAGCGAAGATATTAGCGCCAAACGCTTATCTGAAAGCCAAGTGATGACTCAGTACCTACCTTTAGTTAAACGTGCTGTATCACAACTGAGAAGTCATTGTGGCTCGGTGTTAGCTGTTGAGGATATGGAGCAAATTGGGCTAATGGCGCTGCTTGAGTCGGCAAGACGTTATCCGGGGGAATACGATAACGGCTTTATCTCATTTGCAGGCCAACGGATCAGAGGCGCCATTCTTGATGAGCTTCGCCGTCAAGATTGGCGCCCTCGACCTGTCAGACAGCAGGCCCACGAACTCAATGACATGGTACGAAAGCTGACTCGAAAACTTGAACGGGAACCAAGCGATAATGAAATAGCTGAAGCTTTGTCTCTCAGCCCCGCTGAATATCGTGAACGCTTGTATGCCTCACAATCTGAATCGATGCATAGTTTAGATGAGTTAATAAGTGATGGTCGTCATTTCATTGATAACAGTGATATTTTGGAGCAATTTTCAGCAAAAGAATATTTATTCCAAGCTATTTTAAAATTAAACAAAAGAGAACAGCTGATCCTGTCGCTTTACTATCAACATGAACTTAATTTAAAAGAAATCGCCGCCACTTTAGGTCTAACAGAAACACGTATTTGCCAACTGCACAAACAAGCTGTTAAGCAATTACATAGTATCTACCAACAGTGGGAACGGTGACTAAGTGAGATAGTATGAGCAAACTGGTAGGGCTAATAATCATAATTTTGTCGGTGTTTGGTGGCTATATATGGGCAGGAGGCTCTCTAATTTCCCTATGGCAACCAGCTGAAATACTGATTATTTTTGGCGCTGGTGTTGGAGCATTAATTATCGCGAACCCTAAGCCAGTACTGATTGAAATGATTGAACAGCTCAAAGAGATTGTAAAAGTTGAGCAGGAAGATCCTGAGCTTTACCCTCAACTGTTTGGCTTAATGGGCATGCTAATGTCTCAAATCCAAGCGCAAGGATTACGCGTACTCGACGATCACCTTGAAAACCCACGTGAAAGCTCATTATTTTTAATGTACCCAGCAGTTTTAGAGCACCCAAACGTACTTAACTTCCTTATTGATAACCTTAGACTGCAATCAATTGGCAAAATATCACCACACGATTTAGAGCATATTCTCGAAGAAGAGATCCACCGAATTGAAGAAGACAGAATGCGCCCTTCTCACGCTTTAGCCAAAACAGCCGAAGCTATGCCAGGCTTTGGTATTTTAGCTGCCGTTATGGGGATCATCATTACCATGTCTAATATTGATGGCCCAATCACCATGATAGGTGTAAAAGTCGCAGCCGCGCTAGTTGGTACTTTTATCGGTATTTTTGCCTGCTACTGTTTATTCGATCCACTTTCTAAAGCACTGGAACATCTTGTTGAGCGCAAGTCAGCACAACTACGCTGCGTAGCCGCAGCCCTGAGCGCATTTGCCAAAGGTAAACCACCAATGCAAGCGGTTGATGCAGGCAGAAAACAAATCCAAAGTGAAAACCGCCCAAGCTTTATTGAGCTTGAACGCTGGATGGTGGAGCAGAAAAGCTAATGCTGACACGATCAGATCCCATCGTCATTCGACGTAAAAAACAAGCCAAAAGCAAACCCGCACATGGCGGCGCTTGGAAAGTTGCTTTTGCTGACTTTACCTTAGCAATGATGGCGCTTTTCATGGTGCTATGGATTATGCAAATAGCCGATCAGCAAGAGCGAACCATGATAGTGCAGTACTTAAATGGTGACCTTTATGACAATGGCTCCATCAATCCATTTGATTTGGGTGGCGCCCCCTCAATGTTGGAGTTTCAAGGCAACCTAGGTATACAGCAAGCGGTGCTACCAGCCACCTCAACAGGGGTAGATAAAAGTGGCCCAGCCATGCATAACCGTATTCCCTTTGGCGAAGAAAATGCAAAAGCAGGTAAAGGGCCAGAGTTAAATTCACTGGTTCCCGGAAAATTTGAAACCCAAGCCCAATTAGAGTTCTTAGCTAAAGAGATAGATAACGTCATCAAAGATATTAGTATGGGGGCAAATGTTGACCTACAAGTCGTCCCGCAAGGGGTTCGCATATTAATGCACGATAACGTTCACCAGTTCATGTTCACCCGCGGAAGCGCAGAAATGATGCCCTACTTTGAAGATCTACTGATGGCACTCGCGCCTCTTTTAACAAAAGTAGAGAACAAAATTACTATTTCTGGCCATACTGATTCAAGCCCCTATGCCGGTAAAACTTTCACTAATTGGGAGCTTTCAAGTAAACGAGCGCTACTAGCAAGACGAGTATTAGAGTATGGCGGGATCAAGCGTAGTCAAGTAATACAAGTGACGGGCATGGCAGACCAAGCTCCTTATGTTGTTAATGATCCTGCCGCAGCAGCTAACCGCCGTATAGAGGTTTTAGTCATGACCTCCGCAGCAGAAAACCAGTTAAAACAGATGATGGGCATCCCCGTTGAACCAAGCGCTGCGAAAGCCGAATTACAACAAGCAAAGCAAGCAGCTGAAAGAAATCAAGCTAGGGTCAGATACCCACAACAATGGACAAACCAATAATTGCCGAAGGCGAGTTTATTAGTGCAGATAAACAGCCAAGCGTAGAGCAAATAGCGCACGAAGATCGAGAACATGTTCGGTTTAGTCTAAGACAAAGAGAGCAGCAAGATATTAGCTTCGCATGTGATGGCATTACAGTGACACTTATAAAAAGCCATTACTTATTCAACAAAAAAATAGGCATTGCCAATATAAAAAACGTTGGCTTAGGTGGAGTTGGCTTCATTAGTAGTTCGACTCTACAACCGAAACAGATTATTGATATTGATTTAGATGGTGAGCGGTTTCAAATCCAAATCATGCGCCTAGAGAAGATCAATCGCAAACTTAATTTTGTTGGGGCTAGGTGGACAGAAAAAGATGAAAAAAGGATAAGTTACATCACCACTAAAATTTACAATATGAGTAATTAGCAGCTTTAACAAATTAAAAAATATTGGGTATTCCGTGACGAATAAGGAGATCACAATGCCTGCTTCATACGAGCGAAAAGGACCTGACGCCTTACAAAAGCTCTTTTTATACTTGATCATTTTTGACTGGATCATTCTGATCTACTTAATTGTTTCCATAAAAGATATGTCGTTTCAACACGGTGCAATGACTTCAGTTGCGGTAGCAGTATTTAACCTCATTTTGGTCAATCTTTGCTTTAGGCGAGCACGTAGAGCTGAGGATGGTTACCAGATCTATCCCGTTATCATAGGTGCGTTACTGTCATTTGTGCTTATTGCTTACTACTTTTTCTTTTAAATAAAGCCAACAGCTAACGATACATTCACAAGCATAGCTTCGAATTACTTCCCCTTATTATTTTAATAAACAAAACCTCATGATCCCTAAAGCCAACGATTAAGTTGGCTTATAGCTGTTGTCACAAACCCATCTAGATCCGGCGCTTCACTGTTCGGGCTTTTTATTTCCCCATCTACGTTCAGTCATCTTTCGTTATTTGCGCCTGGAAATGTCCAGCTACGCTAACGCTCATAAACACATCGCTAGCGCGATATTCGCCCTACTCGGTTCGCGCAGCGAACACATGGGGGTGAAAGTGAGGCGCTTTGAATACGCAGTATTCAGACTCGCTTGAACGCGGAGAAGCTTGCCTTCGAAGC
>NZ_JADX01000022.1 GCF_000518605.1 Shewanella fidelis ATCC BAA-318
CTCGTTGCGAGCTGCATGGATGCAGCGAATGTCATTAAAGCAGGAGCACTTAATGACCTTGCCTCAAAACCGCTAAACTCTCGCTGAGTGACTAACTGTTTATACTGATTGGTATTAGTGAGTTAAACGAATTATTTATCAGGCTCAACGTTTTGAGCCTATTTTGCTGAGGAGCAGTGTATGCCAGCATCTATCGTAGCTGATTACAATTTAGAGATTTACGGTGAGCCTTGTCCTTATCCAGCGGTTGCTACGCTTGAAGCGATGCAATCATTGAAAGCGGGGGAAGTATTAGAAGTGATCACCGATTGCTCGCAGTCGATTAACAATATTCCTAACGATGCAAAGAACCATGGCTACGAAGTTTTAGACATTAGCCAGCAGGGGGTTATGTTGCGTTACCTTTTGAAAAAGTAATTTTCGGCGATTTAATAATAAAAAAGGCACTCAATGAGTGCCTTTTTTGCAGACTAGCTGCGAGTCATTGCAGCTTACTGTGGAAGTTCTGCGTTGTGGTAAACGTTCTGTACGTCGTCACAGTCTTCAAGTGCAGCAAGGAACTTCTCGAACTGTTCAACTTCTTCTGGATCAGTAATCGCAGTCATTGTTTGCGGCACAAAAGTGATCTCTTCCATCACATAGTCAGTGTCTTCTGGTAGCTCTGCAGCCAATGCCGTTTTCACTTTAAAGAATTCTGTATGTGGTGCGTAAACACTGATCATACCGTCTTCAAGTTCTACATCGGTAACATCAACATCAGCCATCATTAGCATTTCCAGAATGGCATCTTCGTCGTCACCAGCGAAAACAAATACCGCTTGGTGATCAAACATGTGGCCAACCGTACCTGGGCCACCTAACTTAGCGTCGTTTTTAACGAATGCTTGGCGAACTTCTGTGAAAGTACGTTTGCCGTTATCTGTTAAACAGTCTGCAATTACCATGCAGCCGCCTGGACCAAAACCTTCATAACGCGCAGTTTCGTAGTCTTCACCACCACCGCCTTTGGCTTTATCAATTGCACGCTCAATAACATGAGCTGGCACTTGATCTTTCTTAGCCTTGTTAATCATTTGACGAAGTGCAAGGTTGCCATCAGGGTCGAAACCACCGTTTTTGGCACAAACGTAGATCTCTTTTCCGTAACGAGAATAAAGTCTAGTTTTTTGCCCAGCAGTTTTCGCCATGGATTCTTTGCGGTTTTGGTATGCTCTGCCCATCTTGATCTTTCTCACTAAGCTTCAAAAATTGTCAGCAATGTTACCAGCTTTATTGCAACAAATCAGGTGCAGGCCTTTAAAAATGCTATTCACAGCGATTAATTTTGTTTTATGGCAGTAACTAAGGCGGCTTATTCACATTTGTAGGATCCAATTACAGCCAATTTAATCTCATTACTGTCTAGCTTGGAAAGATGTGATTAATGCGTCGATAGTCCTTTTAATTAGCAGTGGTTGTTCTCGGCCAAAATCATGCACGGCATAAACACTATTCAACTCACATTGATGGCTGCTAATGAGTTCAACTAATTGCTGTTGTTGCTGGGCTTGCTCAAACATAAAATCAGGCAAAAGCGCGACGCCTAATCCAGCTTTTGCTAACGATAAAACTGCAGAGGAGGTGTCGGCGTAGCGATTGGCATTAAACTGCATTATCAGGTTCTTTTGACCTTTAGTTGGTTTTTTTGATTGCAGTTGATGTTGAATTTTTTGCCCCTGCCAAGAGTTAGCGATGTAGTCCAGTTCAGTAAACTTTTTAGCATTTATCTGCGCCCTATGGCAGTTAATAAATACAGGGCTAGCGCAGAGCACGTCTCGAAATTCACCGACTTTACGTTGCATAAGGTTGCTGGAGGTGAGTTTTCCAACACGTACAGCCAGATCGATATCCTGACCAAGTAGATCTACACGGCGGTCTTGTACCTGAATATGGGGGCGGATCATCGGGTTATCTATGCACAAAGTGGATATTGCTGGCGTAACTATGTTGTCAATCAATGCATGTGGTGAGCTGATTTTTAGTGGCCCAGCTAGGGTGTCTGCCGCTTCTCTAGCTTGCTGCCAAGCGATTGCCGAAATAGCCCCAAGCTCATTACAACGCTGATAGAAGTCTTTACCCGCAGGAGTCAACTGTTGCTTGCGTGTTGTTCTATGCAGTAGCTGTACTCCTAGAGCCTGTTCTAGTGACTTTAAATGATGACTAATTACTGATTTAGATAGATCCAGTTTATCTGCAGCAGCACTGATTGAGCCGTTATCGACAATGTGTTTAAAAATAGCCATATGCCGTAAGTGATCCATATTGCCGTCCTTTTAATCTGGCTACTTTGCTGTTAAATGATTAGCTATTGTTCTGTTAAATAGAACTATGATTGCGATTTTGGCTAGGTTATCAATGCTAATTAACACTGTAAACTGCTGCTACAAATTCAAATTCAGGTACACACTATGTCACAGCAATTACTCAACGCCGTAAAGTTAGCGAGCGCCACTTGGATGCAAGGTTTTAATACACAAAATGCAGCGTTATGTGCGGCGCAATACGCAGAAAATGCACCAATGTTAGCCCGCCCTTTTGGCGAGTTTGTCGGTACAGAAGCGATTCAAGCCTTTTGGCAAAACTTAATTGACCAAGGTTATGCTGATGTCGAATACACCAGCCCACAGTTTAAAGTGCTAGATGAAAAGTCGGTATTGCTTACAACTGAGTGGAAAATGAACAAAGCTTATGGTGTTGTACATAAAGAGATTTGGGTACTTCAAGCCGACGGCACTGCCAAGCTAGTAGATGATGAGTTTGAAGTATTAGGTTGATGCTTAATACTTGTATTTGCAGTTATTATCTTGAGTGTATATTTATCGGTTGCTCTTAAGAATCGCTATTTAATATAAAAGGCTTAATGAGAATTAAGCCTTTTATATTTAGCGTATGTCATTTTATAAAGTGTGAGTTTATTACCGTTGTGTTTGCCAGTGTATTAATAAATATGCCGTTCGGTAAAGTTGGGTTACTAGTCAAGATTTAAAGTTAATTTAAGTTTTAATTAATGGGTTTGATTAATTGAATATTAAATTGTTATCGCTTTTGTTTTATTTGATTATTTATGTGAACTCTACCTCTAAAGATATATATTGTTGAGAATTTAATCACATAAATAATTGCTGTGAAACTTTAAGGTATTTACGGGGGAGTAAAGGTCACGACTTAATAAAAATTATGGAGTGATGATGAGAAAATTTAATAAATGCAGTGTGGCGTTAATCGTCGCCACCGCTTTCGGTCTAGCAGCCTGTAGCGATGGTAAAGATGGTAGTGACGGTGAAGATGGTACTAGCCCACTACCACCAGTGGTTGAGGTGACTGAAACGACAAACGTTGAAATGCTGGGCCATACCTTAGAAGAGGGCGCTGTGCGTTTTGAATTTGAGGTAACTAACGAAAAAGGTCTTTTGGTTAGCGGCCTTGAAAAAGTGAGTGCTGAAGTTGCTGAGCTAACCGACAAAGGTATCGCTCGCAGTCGCCCAGATTTTGAGGGGACTATTGCAGGTGGTAGCGCCAATGAAGAAACTGAAGGCGCAAGCCTGACAATGACAGAGGATGGTCGCTATGAGTTTTTAGCGCCTATGCCTGCAGTTAATGCGAGTACAGAGGGAATTATTCGTATCGCAGTGGGTGGCAGTGAGAAAATTGCTAAATCTGCCTACATTATTGTTGATAAAACAGAAGGACTACATACAACGTCCACTGCGACGTGTCATAGTTGTCACGTTGATTATGCCGCATCTAGTCTAAAACATCCTAGCTATACTGCGATCAATACAGACGGTGAAACTGATTTAGTTGCTGGCTGTATGATGTGCCATGGCAACGTGGTTCGTGATGACGGTGGCTATGCACGCAACTCGATGCAAAAGATTGGTCATATCAATCATCAAAAGTTTGAAAAAGACTTTGATGCCGCGAACTGTTATACCTGTCACGCAGAGCCTATTACTAAAGTTAATACCATGCAGACTTGTACTGACTGTCATGATGCAGCTGGTGTCGGTACCACAGCTGTAGCAATGACCTACAGTGGCTTTAGTGAGTCTGATGATGTACGTCTATTCCACAAAAAAGTGGCTGAAAAAGCTTTGGTTCGTGATGAACATTCATCAACCATATCTGCACCATACATGAGTACAGATGCGGGTTACTGTACCGATATCGCCTTGTTTAAAGGTGAAGAGCAACTGGATCTTGAGGCCTTGTTGGCCGATGGTACTGTCTCATATTTAGGCGCTTACCTACATGGTTATGATAATGGCTCGATTGTTGGCCGTGCAGCAAGAACCAGCACTACAACATTTGATGCCAACGGCACTGCATCTATCTGTTTTGCTAGCTTAGATGCGACTTTCCCTGAGTTAATGGCAAGCTCACGCATTACCTTTAACTTTGGTGATGATGCCAGTTATGACGGAGTAACTTTACACGGCTACTCTGACATGATGTCTGGCACGTTATATGAGCGCCGCCATAGTGTCACCATGGATAGCTGTAGCACTTGTCATAACAACGAAACTAACTACCACAAGAATGGCAGCTATGCCGATGGTGGCTTAGGTTGTGTTGCTTGTCATAACAATGGTCAAGATCGCAGTTCTAAGAACTCTGCACCAGGATTTGGCCCTATGGTTCATAGCATGCACTGGGGCGTTGGTAGTTCAGCAGTGACGGGTGAGCCTAATTCTGCGACTAAACTCAATGCAGAGAACTGTGTCGCTTGTCATGCTGAAGGTATTGATTTGAATGCGGTTCCTAACCAGTACATGTTATCTAAAGCCTTTAATGGCGGGCAATCAGGAGTGGCATCAAGCCCTGTAACGGCGAACTGTTTTGCTTGTCATGACAGTGACCAAGCACTTAACCACATGAAGTCTAATGGTGGTGAAATTAACACTCCAGTTGACCACACGGGTGATTGGTATAGCCAAGGTACCTCTGAATCATGTGCAACGTGTCATGCTGAAGGTCGTTCATACGGTATTGAGAAATACCACGTGTTTGACCGTAAAGAATAAAAAGTAAGGGTTAGCGGCTCCCTGCAATCTGCTAACCCGTCACTTTTTGGGGCGTAATTTAATCAGCATTTAAAAATAAGTGACTCTTTTTAATGTTGTTTATTTGGCGCCTTTTTTATACCTACTAATATATTGCAGTTAGTTAGATTACCTTTTACGTCGTTTGTACCTTTAAATGTAACTAGTTGTATTTTATTTTATCGTAACAATAGTTGTGAGTGCTTGGTTTAATAATCAATAATCTAGGTATAAATAAATGAATGATAATGCTATTTCTATATTTGATATTAATATTGAAATGACTCTTAGTTAATTCTGGTTGCTGAAGTTAGGCCGCTCTATAAATTCTGGCACATCTAGCACTCGGTCTTGCCAGTTATTAAATAAAGCTTGATAGAGAAACTCAATAAACACTTGATAGCGTCTTGGCAGATATACTCGCTGAGGCATACTCATGGTAACTAAGCTTTGTTTCATTGGAAAGTCATTGAGTATCGTGACTAGCTCACCTTTCTCTAATGCATCATGGGCAATCACTAAAGGGATCGCGGCGATACCTAAGCCTTCAATTGCCGCTTCACGCATTAGGGTGATGTTGTTGGTTTCTAGCCGAGATTTAGGCTCTATAGTCACCCAGTCTTGACCGTTAAATAGCGTCCAATTGTTTTCAATATGCGGTGAACTGAGGCGAATACATTGATGCTGATTAAGTTGTTCTGGGTAACTTGGTGTGCCTTGCAGCGCTAAGTACTTCGGGCTTGCCATCAAAATTTTGGGGGTATTGATTAGGGCATAAGTCTTGAGCCTGTCATCAGTTTGTGCCGTGATTTGAAACAATAGATCTATGCCTTCGCCAATGACATCTACCTGACGGTTAGTTAGCTCAGCCTCAATGGTGATATCTGGGTACAGTGCCAAGAACCTTGCGAAGATCCGTCCAAAGTAAAGCTGGCCCATTTCGATGGGGCAAACGATTTTGAGATGGCCTTTAATAGTTTGCTGTCTGGCACTGAGCTGATCTTCTGCGTTATGAAGATCGGCCAAAATACGGCTCACTCTATGATAGTAATCGGCTCCCGCTTCGGTGAGTTTTAATGCGCGGGTAGTTCTATATAAAAGTTGCACTCCGGCATCAGCTTCAAGTTCAGCCACTTTACGGCTAACAGTCGCCTTTGTAAGCCCTAAGGTATTGGCTGCCTTAGTAAAACTACCTTGCTCTACGACTTGAGAAAACATCTGAATACGATTGAGATCTATCATTGTTACACCTGTGAAACAGTGGGTAATTTTTTAGCTATCTAATAAGTATGATGAGACAGTAGTAAACTATGACTCACTAATCAAGGAGTCATTCATGTCCAAAACCAAATTATTTATCGCTATTCCTGCTTTTATTATCGCGCTTGTGGCAGGAGGCTACTATTGGTGGACTCAAGTACGTAATTTTGAATCTACTGATAACGCGTATGTAGAAGCTGATATCTCACATATTAGCGTTAAGGTGCCGGGTTATGTGACGGCAACCTTTGTTACCGACAACCAGCATGTGGCGAAAGGCCAATTATTAGCACAACTAGAAGATAGCCAGTTTGCGGCTAAAGTAGCCCAAAGTCAGGCGCTATTAAATAGTGCAACCGCGCAGTTAACCACGTTAAATGCGCAAATCGATCTACAGCAAGCCTTAATCAGTCAGGCTGAGGCGGGAGTAGTGGCTGCCCAAGCAGAGCAAGTGCGCAGTCAGCAGCAGTTAACTCGAGCGACTCAGTTAAAAGTGAAAAACTATAGCTCGCAAGACGCAGTTGATGAGGCGCAAGCTGCGTTTGAGTCCGCTACAGCTCATGTTGACGAAGCAAAAGCCGCTCTGGTTGCCAAGCAGCGTGAATTGAAAGTACTCACTGCACAGCTAGTTGAAGCGGATTCGAGTGTTGAGCAAAACAAAGCGGGTTTGGCATTAGCTCAGATCCAGTTAGCTGATACTAAGATCACCGCTCCATTCAGTGGCATTATCGGCAAGCGTGGAGTGCAGCAAGGTCAGTATGTGCAGCCAGGACAAGCCATTTATAGCTTAGTGCCTGACAATGCTGTGTGGATCACTGCTAACTTTAAAGAGACACAAATTGCAGATATGCATGCAGGCCAGCAAGTTTCTATCGAGCTAGATGCATTTTCAGGTAAACATTTTTCAGGAGTTGTAGACAGCTTATCGCCTGCATCTGGTGCCAAATTTAGCTTATTACCCGCGGAGAACGCTACCGGTAACTTTACTAAAATAGTGCAACGGATCCCGGTGCGTATTCGTCTTGATAGCGATTCAGCAGCGCAACTTGAACAAGGCAAAATAGTGCCAGGTCTGAGTGCGTTGGTTAAAGTCGATGTTGGTAGTGATGCAGCAAGCACTACAGCAGTTGCTAGCAGAGCGCAGTACTAATGTCTGTCGCGACTACCGATATCACCACAGCTGACACTCAGTTGCCTAAGACCAACATTGAGCAAGTTGAGCCTGGCAGTCGCCGTGCTTGGATTGCCGTATTTGGTGGCCTTATTGGTGCGTTTATGGCGATTTTAGATATTCAAATCACTAACGCATCAATGAAAGAGATCCAAGGTGGTCTGGGGGCAACGCTCGAAGAGGGATCGTGGATCGCAACGGCTTACCTCGTGGCTGAGATGATCGCCATTCCTTTGTCTGGTTGGCTCAGCAAAGGCTTAGATATTCGCCGCTATATGTTGTGGAATAGTGCGATATTTATCTTTGCCTCTTTGCTTTGCTCCATTGCATGGAATTTAGAGTCGATGATTGCCTTCAGGGCAATGCAGGGCTTTTTCGGTGGTGCGTTAATCCCGATGGCTTTCAGGCTTATCTTGGAGTATCTACCCGATAATAAACGTGCCGTCGGCATGGCACTGTTTGGTATTACAGCGACCTTTGCACCATCCATAGGGCCAACCTTAGGGGGCTGGCTTACCGAGCAATTTAGTTGGCACTACCTGTTCTATATCAATGTACCACCGGGATTAGTGGTGATGTCGATGTTAGCTTATGGCTTGGTCAAAAAGCCGATTAACTGGCCTGAGCTGAAAAATGTTGATGTCGCGAGCGTACTCACTATGGCACTGGGTATGGGGTGCTTAGAAGTCGTACTCGAAGAGGGAAATCGAAAAGATTGGTTTGGTTCTGATCTTATCCGCAATCTAGCGATTGTCGCTGCGATTAATATAGTTATTTTCGTTTATTTGCAGTTTAAGAAAAAAGTGCCTTTAGTTAACTTGAGGCTCTTAGGTAATCGTGACTTTAGTCTATCAACCGTTGCCTATTTTTTATTGGGATTAGCACTGTTTTCATCTATCTATATGGTGCCGTTATATCTATCGCAAATTCAAAATTATAATTCGTTAGAGATTGGTGAAGTCTTGATGTGGCTTGGTTTTCCCCAGTTATTGATTTTACCTTTTATGCCGAAATTGATGCAGCGTTTTGATAATCGTTACTTAGCTGGCTTTGGTTTTTTCATGTTTGGCGTGAGTTACTACATGAATTGCCATATGACTGCTGACTTTGCTGGTCCACAGTTAATTGCTTCTATGGTGGTTAGAGCCATTGGCCAACCGTTTATTATGGTGCCAATCGGCATGCTAGCCACGGCTAGATTACAAAAGTCTGAGAACGCCTCGGCATCAACAGTATTGAATGTGGTGCGCAATTTAGGTGGGGCATTTGGTATTGCATTAGTTGCAACCTTGACTGATAACTTAGGCCGACTTCATTTAGCGCAAATGAAAGAAACCTTGCCGGCTGTGAGTCCACTTGCTAACGGATATTTAAGCCAAACAGCGGCTATGTTGGAAGGTGCGGGATCTGATCCTATCACCGCCAGTCAACAAGCGTCGGCACTGCTGGGGCAAACCATGCAGCAGCAAGCCATGATCCAAGCTTATAATGATGTGTTTTTTATTATGGCGGGATTGTTGATGGTTGCAGTGGTGGCTGTGCTATCTATTCGTAAGCCTCTAGCAACAGACAACAGCGCCCATTAGGTTATGATTGTGTAGAAATAGGCGCTAAATATTGAGAAAAATTTCAAGGTTTAGCGCCTGTTTTTATCATAACAAAGTGCTAGACTGCGGCCTGTTGCATTGTAGTTGGAGCAGGTTATGCTTTGGAAGTCTTTGTCTTTTTCTGAGCTTTCACTTAATGAGTTATATGATCTATTAAAGCTTAGAGTTGATGTATTTGTGGTTGAGCAAAACTGCCCATACCCAGAGCTAGATGATAAAGATCGTCACGCGCAAACTCAGCATTTACTAGGCTTGAATGAGCAAGGTGTAATCCAAGCTTACGCTAGAGTACTCGCCCCAGGCGTGAGCTACCCTGATGCCAGTATCGGGCGCGTTATTGTGGCTGATTCTGCTCGCGGTGGCGGTGTGGCACATACTTTAATGCAAAAAGCGATTGCGATATCCACCAAGAAATGGCCTGAGCATAATATTCAGCTTGGTGGCCAAGAGCATTTAAAAGCTTTCTATCAACAGCAAGGATTTGAGCCAGTATCTGAGATGTATTTAGAAGACGGCATCCCACACATTGATATGTTACGAGTTACCAAAGTAGAAGCTTAATATTAGCTGATATGATGTTGCACAATTAAGGAGTGAGTCGTGCTCAACTATATAGAACCCGTATTTCGTCCACCATCAGAATGGAAGTCTTTAATACTGCAGGTCACTAATGGTTGTAGCTGGAATCAATGCAGCTTTTGCGACATGTACACTCAGCCACAAAAACGCTTTCGAGCGCAAAAGACCGATAAAATAGAGCAAGATTTAATTGCTGTCAGCAATTCTCGCGCCCATATTAGTCGGGTGTTTTTGGCTGATGGCGACGCCATGACCTTGCCATTTGCACGACTCGAAGCTATCTGCTTAATGATAAAACAGTACTTGCCTAATGTGACTCGAATTAGTAGTTACTGTTTGCCAAGAAATATTAATAACAAGACGCCCGAACAGTTACAGCGTTTAAGGGAGTTAGGATTAAGTCTGCTGTATATCGGCTGTGAAAGCGGTGATGATGAAGTATTAGCACGGATTAAAAAGGGTGAGACGTTTGACTCATCACTCGCGGCATTACAAAAGATAAAAGCGGCAGGGATTAAAGCGTCGGTGATGATTCTAAACGGCTTAGGCGGGGTCGAATTATCAAAACAACACGCTGAAAACTCTGCTAAGTTGATGAATGCCGCTCAGCCTGAATATTTGTCAACATTGGTGGTCACGTTACCATTAGGCACTGAGCGTATGGACGCGGCTTTTGACGGCCATTTTCAATTGCCAGATCAGACGCAACTCTTCACTGAAATGCACACTTTACTGAGTCATCTCGAGCTTGATAAAACGGTTTTTCGTTCAGATCATGCGTCGAATTATCTGGTTTTAAAAGGTATTTTAGGCAAAGACAAACTAGCACTGATTTCCCAAGTAGAAGCTGCTATGCGCACCCCTGAACGTATTCATTTACGTCAAGAGTGGCAGCGAGGCCTGTAGGTGTATAATCAAAGATCGTGATGCATGCTTCATGCAAATGAGTTTTGCTGTTTAAGCTGATTAACAATGGTTAGGCATTCATCTTTAAACCACTGTATAAGCGGATCTTTATGTACTCTGGCATGCCAATAAAGCGTGCTTTCAAACGGCTTTAATTCTTTGATTGCAACACCTTTAAGTTGTGATTGCCATAAAGGTGACTCCAAAGTGCGCAGCGGTACAAAACCAACGTGTTTACCTGCCAGCAAGCCATGCAACAAAACCTGAAATGAACTAGTCGAAAACGTGGATTTACGCTGTAGTTGATGTTGTACTGCGAGTTGAGTTATCTCCAGTTCTGCTAAGTTCGAAGCGGAATACTCTGCAGTATCATAGCTAAATATTTGCGCAAGCGTTGGTTGTTGCAACTTTGCGAGTGGGTGGTCAAGGCTATAGGCCGCGCAATATCGAGTAGTAGAGATGGTGCGCCCATGAATATTTGCTGGTGGCGTATCTGTTCCTGCGCCTGCAAGATCAATTTCCCCCGACTCTAATAAGCTAAACACATCTTTTGGCTTGTGAATAAACTCAAGCTCTATATTAGGCGCAGATAACAGGATTTTATCTAAAAGCATCGGGATTATTGCTTGAGTTAGGTCATCCATAAACGCCATTCGAATAACCCCATGACTTTCCATCGGATCAAAAGCTGTTTGTGAAATCAGTCGATCACTTAGATAAAGCCATTCAGTGAGTGAGCTATAAAGTCTTAATGCCTTTGTTGTTGCTTTTATCCCTTGGCCTTGCTTAATAAATAGCGGGTCATCAAACATAAGCCTAAGCTTCTTTAAGTTTTGGCTCATCGCAGGCTGTGAGATATCTAATCTTTCAGCACTTCTAGAAACACTTTGCTCTTCAATTAAAATCGTAAGGCTGAGTAAAAGATTAAGGTCACATTGCTGGATAATTTTTAAATCAGTTAAATTCATGACACTTTTTCTAAGGGTAAATGCAAATGTAATAGTTTAGTAAGCTGTTGTCGAAACCACTTCTGCAACTCTGGCGCTCTATGGTGGCGATCCCAGCAGATCTTTAATTCAAGCTTTATTGGCTTACCTAACCAAGCAAATTCCTCGACTTGCTGTTTAGGCAAAATATTTAAAGCAAAATGTGGCAGCAACGTTGCGGTATTATTGGTCTGTAAGGCATAAAGTAGCGCACTTAATGAAGCCGTTGTTAAGGCATACGCTGCATTTTGAGCATTGATTTGCTCTAATGAGGCTAAAGAATGCAGTTGGTTATGTTCTTGAAACTGATAGCGTAATAGTTTTATCGCACTTTCATCTATTTGACTGTGCCGGTTATTACTGAGTTTATGGGTAACCATTTGCCAAGAAGCCTTACCGATAACTTCGCTTGTTAGTGGCGTTGGTACATCATCGTAAAAACCAATAACCGCATCGGCCTGACCGCGTCGGAGTAACTGAAAACCATTAGCACTTTGGGATATATATTCCAGTTCAATACCTGGCGCTTGTTCACTCATTAAGGTTATAAGTGGGGCCATGATAAGCTGGGCAGTAATATCGTTCATAATAAAACGGATCCGCCCTTGAGCTGTTTTGGGGCTGAAATGATCGGCTTCTAATATGCGTGCGGTTTTATCGAGTAATGGAGTGAGCTCTAATGCGATGGCTTGCGCTTTATTAGTGAGGGTCATACCGTTGTTACTTTTTAGCAGCAGCGGATCAGCGAACATTAAGCGTAAACGTTTAAGGGTTTGGCTCATCGCAGACTGAGATAACCCTAGTTGCTTAGCGGCATTAGAAACATGAGCCTCGTTAAGCAGAACTGCTAAAGCGAGTAATAGGTTTAAATCGCAATTTTTTAGACGTTCAAGATTGAGCTGGGTCAGCATTGCCTACTCCTCTTTAAGAAACTGACTATAAACGATTATAATTTGCTTGAATAGGCTTGTTATGAAGTGAGAAAGAGCCATCCTTGGCTTAGGCTATCCCTACCATTCCCATTAATTTGGGCTACAAATCCTTAATGTTCCCTTAGTAAGAGTCGCTTTAAAGCAACTCTTATACCGCTCAACTCAAGAGTTAGAGGGCTTAGTTTAAGTATCCTTGTGCCATCCTAGCGGGTTCGGGTCCTTAGTGTGATACTTAAACTTTTTACTTTGTCACTAGCACTTGCTGTTGGCTAGTTAAGGTCACAATTACTCGACGCTCAAGAGCGCGCTCTTGACGAGTATTAGCTTGTGCAGTTTGCTCACCTACCGCTTCAGTATCGATACGCTTCACTTCAACACCATGGTTTTCTAAATAGCTAGCAACTTGCTTAACACGCTTTTCTGATAGTTTCAGGTTGTAATCGCTATTGCCTTGGTTGTCAGATTGACCGCTTAGTAAGATAACGTCTTCATCTTGTTGTTTAGAAAGATCGATAACTTGATCAAGCTTGCTCTTAGCATCATTAGTTAACTCTGAAGAGTCGAAACCAAAGAACACTGCCACACTATTTGTTTCAGTCACCACTTCATAAGTTGGTTGTGGTTTTGGATCTGGCTTTGGCTCTGGACGTGGCATAGGTTTAGTTTGCTTGTCGATCACCGCTGGTAAAACCACAGGGGTCGCTTTTGACTTAACACCAAAGCGGTAAGTCAGTTGTAGACCAACGGTTTGAGCATCCATATTGGCTGTGTTCCATGCGGTTTCATCGATACCGGCAAAGCGGCGGTACTTAGCTGAAATTGCTAGAGAGTCAGTGATGTTATAGCCAATTCCTGCGCCAAAGTATGCTGCAGTATCCATGGCACTAACATACTTATTAGCATTCATCTGATGGGCTAAATGGTATTGGTAAGCACCCGCTTCACCAGTTAAGAACCATTTTTCAGACAACGGCAAGGTACCTACGGCGCCCAAGGTAAAGCCATCAACATCTATTTTTTGCTTACCGTCTAAACCGCCCCACATATGAGTGTCATCGGTAGCGCCTAGATCTTGCCAGCCAGCTTCAAAAGCAAGGTATTTGTTTAATTGATAACCGACGAGTGCATTCCAAGCAAAATCACTACCGTCACCGAGGTGGCTAACTGCGTCTACAGACTCATAGTTGCTTTGACCTGCACCGGCACCTATGTACCAAGTATTATCAACGTCTGCAGCATTTGCCGCTGAGCATACTCCCATTAAAGCTAATGCAATTAATGTCTTGTTCATCATGTTATCTCCGTTGAGTTTTAATCTGTCTTAAATTTCAATGGCGGCATTCTGCAGTAATATCTAATTCAGAGCGATAGAGTGAAGTTAATAATGATTATTCGTTTTACTTATGGGTTGAGCTGGTTTTTAGTAGCTAATGCTACAGAAACGCTTGATTAATGATTTTGGGTATAAGTGATTTGGATGATGACTGAAACGAATACTTAGCGGTTGTATGCTACCGCTAAGTATTTTTGTTGAGTTTTGCTTTTATAAGTTAGTGTTCTTGGATATGGATCTGTTTTACCGGGCAAGGGATTTCGATATTGGCATTTTTGAGTGCCTTGTAGAGTTCAGCGTTGGTCTGATATTTATCTTGGAAGTAGCTTTCTGTTGCTACCCAGTAACGAATACCTATCTCAATACCTATGCTATTGAAGTCATTGATACCTACCTGAGCTTTATCTCCCTCAAATACTCTAGGGCTATCAGCTAATACCTTGGCGAGTATCGCTACAGCATCATCAGTATTCGATTGGTAACTGATGTTAAACTTGGTTTCGACTAATTTATTGGCAAAAGAGTTATGTAAAATCTCGCCGACGATATGTTTGTTAGGAATATTAATTTCTTCGCCTTCTTCATTGGTTAGCACTGTCATACCCAAGTGGATATCTTTAACCAGCCCGCCAACGCCTTTAATTTCAATCGTGTTACCTACAACAAAGGGACGAGTGACAATAATGGTAATACCTGCGGCGTAGTTGGCTAACATCCCCTGTAATGCCAAACCTGCACCTAATGACGCGGCACCAATTGCTGCAACCATAGGGGTGACGCTAATGCCTAGTTTGCCTAGTGCTATCACGCCAACCATTACAATAATCAATATACGCACAAAGTTACTGGTGAAGTTACTGAGAGTAATGTCTATTTCATGTTTTTCAAAAATGCGGGTAACAAGATTGGCTGCTTTTGAGGCTATCCAAAGGCCAATTAAGAAAATAATGACAGCCCCTAGAATGCTAAAACTGTATTGCACTAGAAACTCGGTTATTACGTTATAAGCGTTCTGTATTTGTGCGATTTCTTGGTCTAAGCCTTGTTGTTCCATTTTAGTAATCCTTTTGGCGACTTCGACTCAATAGCTTACTGAATACACAAGAATTTGTAACTGACAATTTCATAGCTAACTCAAGCTATTTTATGCCGCCGAGCTTTACGTGAAGAGGATCAAGCTTTGTAGTGAAGCTTACTGTTACCTATCAAATAATAGGTTATTCTTTCTGCTAATTCTAATTTGTAGGGGCCAATTATGAGAGCAATTATCTTCGCACTATGTAGCCTATTAACCACTTCTGTTATGGCGAATACTTATCAAGTTGGCGATCAAATAGCAGATATTACATTACAAGATCAGCACCAAGTTGATTATCACGTTGATAGCAAGACCACACGAGTGCTGTTTAGCCGCAGTATGGATGGTGGGACGTTAATCCAAGAGGCGTTAGAAGCAGAACCTGAATTAGTGAGTGATACAGGATTAATGTATGTTGCAGACATTAGTGGTATGCCGTCATTGATCGCTCGTTTCGTTGCGCTGCCGCAGTTTAAAAAGTTTCCTTATAGAGTTGCACTGGACAATGAAGGTGAGCAAACCAAACCACTTCCTGCGGAAAAAGATCAGGCAACCTTGATTGAACTAAACAATAATGAAATCACTAAGATTACCTTCTTTGCTAGTACTACTGATTTGCTAGCTGCGTTGAAGTAACGCTAAATTAAAAGGGCGCTAAGCGCCCTTTTTTATTGGTTCAAATTAGCTGGAGTGACCCTTCAAAATATCGTAAATCTCATCTTTTAAATGTAGCTTCTTTAGCTTTAGTTCATGCACTTCTGAGGTGTAATCGCTAGCGTTACTCTTTTCCAGGTTTTTTATCTCCTCATCGAGTTCATTATGCTGGTTAAACTTCTTCTGGAAGTGTGCGTCAGATGTTTTTAATTGGCTGATAAGTTCTCTGTACTCTGGAAACATGCAGGCGTCCTTTTGGCTGTTTTGGTGCGGAATAATCATTTACTTCACTTTTAAACTAGCGCGATTTTTAGCCGTTAAATGTGATGTTGATCGAATAATGAGCGATTAAATTGTGAACTTTTAAAACGCGTTTTTATTAGCGTTTTTAACGTAAAAGAAAGTGCAATATAACAGCGGTACTCTGGTTAATCTGCAGCTAAATTAATTTTAGCTGTAATTTATTAAGTTGTTGCTAATTAAAAATAAATTCTTCTTTATTAGCGTCATTTGGATTGTGGGCTCTATGCCTTTTTTAAAGCTGGCACTATAGGGGGGAACTGCTATATTTTAGCTCAACAGCGTTGATATATTGGTAACTAGATTACGACATTTTATTGACTCTCGGCTGATAAAGTGTGATCTAGTTAACCTTTTGTAGCTGGCGACTAGGTTAAAGTCGCTTTAATTCGATTATTAATATCAAAAATGAAAGGGGTTTTCACGATGTCTGATGTATTTCATTTAGGCTTAACTAAAGAGATGTTAGATGGCGCTAGCTTAGCGATCGTGCCAGGTGATCCAGAGCGTGTTAAGCGTATTGCCGAGTTAATGGAAAATGCGACTTTTTTAGCAAGTCACCGTGAATATACCAGTTATTTAGCTTATATCGACGGCAAGCCTGTGGTGGTGTGTTCGACCGGTATTGGTGGCCCGTCTACTTCAATCGCGGTTGAAGAGCTAGCGCAGCTTGGCATTCGTACTTTCTTGCGCGTTGGTACTACAGGCGCAATTCAACCACATGTTAATGTGGGTGATGTCATTGTTACTCAAGCTTCTGTGCGTTTAGATGGCGCTAGCTTACATTTTGCGCCGATGGAGTATCCTGCAGTAGCTAACTTTGACTGTACAACTGCTATGGTTGCTGCAAGTCGTGAAGCAGGCCTTGAGCCACATATCGGTATCACAGCATCGTCAGATACTTTCTATCCGGGTCAAGAACGTTATGACACAGTATCAGGTCGTGTAACACGTCAGTTTAAAGGCTCAATGCAGCAATGGCAGGAGCTAGGCGTGCTTAACTACGAGATGGAGTCTTCAACGCTATTTACTATGTGTGCTTCACAAGGCTGGCGGGCAGCATGTGTGGCAGGGGTGATTGTAAATCGAACTCAGCAAGAGATCCCTGATGAAGCAACAATGAAGAAAACTGAAGTCAGTGCCGTTTCAATTGTGGTAGCAGCGGCGAAAAAGCTATTGGCTTAATGTTAATTTCACCGACAAAAAAGGCGCTATTAGCGCCTTTTTTAATACTTAAATTTAGAAATGATATTTAGCAATTACAGAATAAGTATTTTGATCAATACCGTTTACACCGTACTTGTTTTGCCAGTAATCGTATTCAATACCCACAAATAGTTTGTTCTTTTGGTGCTCACCCAATACTACTGCACCTAAGTCGTACTTTAGCTGCGGGTTGAAGTGGAAGTTAGTCTCATAGGCTGCTTCATCTGTAGCAAATACCCAGTCGATATAACCATCAAACACTATGTTAGAGTTGCCAACTGGAAAATCCATTCTGAACGATGGTGATAATTGCCAGCCATCGCTGATGTTGTCACTACCACTGGCGTGACGACGGTAGGTATTTAACTGAAAATAGCTAAAATAAGGAACCTTAATATCCATACCTAAACCGTATAGAAAGCTCTTAACCGGACCTTCACCTTCCTCTAAGGTTAATGCGAGTGATAAATCTGTTACAGGACCAAAGCCAACTTGCTTACCTAAAATTTTGCCTGCACTTAAACGGGTAGAGATCTCACCGTAAGTTGTATCATTTTTACCGCCATTAGCGCCGTTAAAAAATATAACGTCTTGAAATGCAAACCAGTCGCCATATTTCCAGTCGCCAGCCGTTTCAAATGTTAGCGTGGTTTGCTTGTCAGAAGGAGCTAAATCGTAATTCTCACCATGTAGAGCTGTAACGCTGACATCCCACCAATTAACTAAATTGTCGGCCATTGCTGTAGGACTAGCCAGTAAAGCTAGACATAGAAGTTTCTTGTTCATCATTACGCCTTTAGATTTTATTGAGGTCAAAGAGCTGTGTACTTAAAAAGCATGTGTTTTATTCGCGGGGAATATAGGCGTTTTGCTGACAATGTTCAAAGACTTTATCGATGTTTTTATCTGTTTATTATCGCTTTGCTTTTAAGTTTTTGAAAATTTTGATTTTGTTTGTGTATCTTGCTTGTTTGATTATCTTTTTATGCAAACGGTTATCGACTTTTAAGGTTAGTTTTTACTCTTGTCTAACGCCATGTTAGGGTGTCGAGTTAATTAATTTGGCGATTTATTGTTGTGATCTTAAGGTGTAAATGTTGACATAATATGTCGAATTATTCAGTCTCAGCTGATATAGTCGTTGATAGGTTCTTATACTGAGCAACATAAATAGCTGTTCACTGAATAGGGTGTAATGCTTGGTATTAGGTTTAAAAGGGGGAAATATGACATTTTCAGATCCCATTTTAATTTGGGTATGCATAGGCATAGTGCTGATGTTAGCCGAAATCATTTTGCCCGGTGGTATTGTGATTTTTTTAGGTGCGGCTTGCTTAATCGTCGCAGCGGCTTTAGGTGTTGGCTTGGTCGAAGGCATTGTTCAAAGTTTAACCCTTTGGTTTATAACTGCGATGGTGTTACTACTGGCATTTCGGCAAATCACCCAGAAATTAGTGGGGGGAGATGCCCATGTTGCTAACACTGATGAAGAGTTAGATATTTACAATCAACTCGCTATTGTTAAGCAAACCATAGGTCCGGCACAGCAGCTAGGACGTATTGAGTTTCAAGGCTCTGAATGGCCTGCATTAGGTGATGGTAGTGAAATTGCAGCGGGTGCTCAGGTTAGGGTGATTTGTCGCGATAATATTGCACTAGTGGTCGAGCCAATTACTCAAGATAGTGAACACTTGGTATCAAAAAGTAATTGATTTAAATAAGGAAGGAATCTATTCATGTTCGGAATTACACTGTTTGTTCTGTTTGTTTTTTTTATCCTCTATAAATTACTGTTGATTGTGCCTATGCGTGAGGTCAATGTGATTGAGCGCTTAGGTAAGTTTCGTACGGTACTGCAGCCGGGGTTTCACTTCTTAATCCCGTTTTTTGACCGTGTTGCTTATAAGCATGAGATCCGCGAGCAAGTACTCGATGTGCCACCGCAAAGCTGTATTTCAAAAGATAATACTCAGCTAGAAGTGGATGGACTCGTTTATCTTAAGGTGATGGATGGCAAGCTTGCTAGCTATGGTATTGAAGATTATCGCCGTGCGGCGGTAAATCTTGCTCAAACCACCATGCGCTCTGAAATTGGTAAGTTGAGTCTTAGCCAAACCTTCTCAGAGCGTGACAGCTTAAATGAATCTATTGTGCGTGAAATCGATAAAGCTTCAGATCCTTGGGGTATTAAAGTATTGCGTTACGAGATCAAGAATATTACCCCTTCACGTAAAGTCATTCATACCCTTGAAAAGCAAATGGAGGCCGAGCGTAGTAAGCGTGCTGAAATTACTTTAGCTAACGCAGAAAAAGCGGCAATGATTAATTTGTCTGAAGGTGAGCGACAAGAGGCAATTAATTTATCTGAAGGTGAAAAGCAGCGTCGGATCAACGAGGCAAAGGGTACTGCACAAGAGATTGCCATTATTGCTAAGGCCAAAGCTGAAGGGATGGAGCTGGTTTCAGCCGCTCTGGCAAAAGAGGGAGGCAATGAGGCGATGAATATGCAGCTCAAAGAACAGTTTATTGCCCAAGTCGGTAAGATATTAGGTGAGGCTGATGTGTCGGTCGTGCCTACTGAACTGGCTAAAATAGAAGGTTTTTTTGAAGGCATGGAGCAAGTTACTAGCGCAGTAACAGCTAATTCAGCAAAAGGAGCACGCTAATGATTGCAGGAATCGATACAGACATGATTGTTATGGCAATTTGGGCGGTTATTTTTGCGGTCTTCATTATTAAGCTATTTCAATCTATCCGCCTTGTACCGACTAAATCAGCTTATATTGTTGAGCGTTTAGGAAAGTACCATTCAACCTTAGATGCAGGGTTTCATGCCTTAGTGCCTTTTGTTGATAAAGTTGCCTATATTCACGATTTGAAAGAAGAAACCATCGATGTGCCGCCGCAAGAGTGTTTCTCTTGTGATGAGGTTAATGTCGAAGTCGACGGCGTTATCTATATCTCGGTAGTTGATCCAGTCAAAGCCAGTTACGGAGTTACGGATTATCGCTATGCGGCGATTCAACTCGCGCAAACGACCACAAGAAGCGTGATTGGTACCTTAGATTTAGATCGTACATTTGAAGAGCGTGATGTGATTAGTGCCAAGGTGGTAGAGGTGTTAGATCAAGCGGGTGCATTGTGGGGCATTCGAGTTCACCGTTATGAGATCAAGAATATTACGCCTCCAGAAACAGTCAAAAACGCCATGGAGATGCAGGTCAATGCCGAGCGTGAACGTCGGGCATTGTTGGCTAAGAGTGAAGGTGATAAACAGAGTAAAATTAACCGCTCTGAAGGTATTAAAACTGAAACTATCAACCACTCAGAGGGTGAGATGCAGCGCCGTATTAACGAGGCTGAGGGTAAAGGTGAGGAGATCTTAACCATTGCTCGCGCCACGGCAGAATCGATTGAGCGCATGGCAACAGTTATTGCCGCTCCAGGTGGGAAGAACGTTGTACGTATGCAGCTTGGTGCGCAATACCTTAAGCAACTTGAAGGGGTCAGTACTGGTGAAAGCAAGGTTATTTTACCGGGTAATATGATGGACTTTGACCACTGGATGAACAGCATAGGGTTAGAGGAAACGGCTAAACCTAAGTAAACGTGCTGCACATAGTTATTTAACGGTGGTGAGAAAGTGTTAATCCTTTTGGGTTAACACTTTTTTTAACTTCAATTAAGCTCTAAATAGGTAACAATATGGCATTTAATGACAAATTTCGTCTAAGCAGTCATGCGGTAATTATTAAACAAGGTGAAACCGAGCCTAGTGTGTTATTGCTTAAGGCAACCTATGGTGATTGTGCTTGGGGTTTACCAGGGGGATCATTAGAAGCTGGAGAAACCATACATCAAGCTTTGCATAGAGAGTGCATAGAAGAGCTGGGGGTCGTGGTAAAGATTAATTATCTTAGTGGTGTTTATTATCACCAAGATTATGATTCACAGGCGTTTATATTTAAATGTGAGTTTGTAGACAACACTGATATTTCGCTCAGTTGTGAGCATAGCGAATATTGTTTTACGCCTATTTCTCGTTTAAGCGAAGTGCAAAAGCGCAGGGTTGAAGATTGTTTAAATTTTAATGGGCAAGTCATGAGCCGTAAGTTCTAGTTTTTTAGCCATCTCACCCTTTTAAATGACTTTAAGCACGTCGGCTTTTTCTTGGACAGCTAATTTCTGATGTAATGCTTTATAGCGTTCACCAATCAATAATAGATCATCAAATGGTGCAGGTTTACTAATCAAAAAACCTTGCGCATAGTCGCACATCATAAAGCTAAGTTCGTCGAGTTGCTCTTGAGTTTCAACCCCTTCAGCAATAACTTGTATACCTAGAGCATGGGCCATTTCTATGGTTGCGATAATAAGTTCATTACTCTTGTCATCCTTATTCATATCGTTAATAAAACTGCGATCGATTTTAAGGATCTTAAATGGATAGGTGCGCAGGTAACTTAATGAAGAGTAGCCAGTACCAAAGTCATCCATAGAGATGCAGAACCCAGCTTTGCTCAATTGCATTAAAGCATCTAAGGTATAAGCGTGGCCACTTAGTAACACACCTTCAGTGATTTCAAGTTCTAGATCGGCAGGTGTCATACCAGCGTCGCTAACTTTGTCTTTTATCGACTGTACTAGATTTGGGTTTCTGAACTGTCTAGGGGATAAATTAATCGCAATTCTAAAGCTGTCGTTAAATCTCTGTTGCCAGGTTTTCGCAGCTTCAAGGGAGCGTTTTATAATAAATTCCCCCATAGATTCTATGACTCCGGTTTGCTCAGCAATAGGAATAAACTCCGCTGGCGATACGCTACCTAATGTAGGGTTGTCCCAACGTAACAAGGCTTCGGCACCCATAATCGTACCGTCTCGAATATCCAGTTGAATTTGATAATGCACTGAGAGTTCGTCGCGTTCTAGCGCCCCATGAATTTGTTCTTCAATTGCTAGGCGGCGCGATACCTCTTTATTCATTGCATGGGTGAAATAGGAATAAGTATTACGGCCAATGCTTTTTGTGTGATACATGGCAGAGTCAGCATTACGTAATAACTCTGACGGTGTTTTGCCGTCGTTTGGGTAAATCGCAATGCCAATACTGGCGGTTAAAATCAGCTGCCGATTATCGATGTAAAAGGGTTTTCTAAAGCCTGCAATCAGGTTTTCAGCCAAAGGTTGAGCGTCATTTGCGCTAGACAGTCCATCAAGTAGGATAATAAATTCATCACCGCCTAGGCGACCCACAGTATCTTCAGCTCGGGTTGCGTTGAGTAGCCTTTCTGATGCAGTGATGAGTAGTTGGTCACCTGCTTCATGTCCAAGAGAGTCATTAATTTTTTTAAAGTCATCTAAGTCGAGAAAGATCACCGCTATCATCTGCTTATTTCTTTCACTGGCTTCAACTAATTGTTCAAGTCTTTTTAGTGCCAAGAATCGGTTTGGTAGATCGGTGAGGGTATCGTAGTGAGCTTGATGGCGTATCAAAGCTTCGGCTTCTAAGCGTTCGCTATTATCATAAAATGAAATCACCGCGCCTTTGTGTGGCTCACCTAAATCTAGCGGTTGCGATTTATATTCGACAGGAAAACTCGTACCATCGGCCCGCCAAAATGTATCTTCTTTAATGTCTTGAATCGTCAAGTCTAAGCAACTTTGAGAGGCATTCTTATCAATAATTTTGCGCATATTAGCGTTAAGTAGTTCATCGGCAGTTTGATAACCTAAAAGTTGAGCGCATTGCGGATTGGCATAGATACAAGTGCCGCTGCTATTAACGGCATACACCGCTACTGCTGCTGAGTCTAGAATAGCCGAGAGTAATTGGCCGTTAACTGTTGCTTGTTTGTTGCTGGTTTTTGATAACTCCTGACTGAGGTGTTGGCTTAGCCCTTGTACCTTAGCTTCTAGCTTAGCTAGCGGATCGTGAACTGCGCTGCTTGAGTCATTATGGCTGGGCTTCGGTTGTAAAAAGCTGTTGGCAATATCCGTAGTTAACTGGTTAACTCGCGACGTTTGTTGGCGAAAGCTAAACAAGACTCCTACCGCAATTAAAACATTGGTGCTAAGCAGAACTGCGACGAGTATTTCAAGTAATGGTTGCTGCTGAAATAGGTTAACTCCCCAAGCTAGGCCAGTCATAAGCGCCACTAATATCATGGCGAAACAAAGATAATTAAAGGCTATTGGCATTTTTTTAGAGATTGGCATCGGTCAACTCCTACTATAGTGGCTAGCAATTAACAGCTAAAAATTGTTGCAGTGGTTGTTGACGCTGAGTCGAGATATCAACACAGTGAACTGGTGGGCTAACCTCAGAATGGTAAATGCGAGTATGAAGACTGAGAGTGCAGAGAGAAAAAGTCATGTTTAGTCCTTTAAGCGCTTAGAAAATCAAATCCGTTGATTGCCTGTCTCGATTAAGTATAGGACTTTAAAAGCGAAATAGTAAATCATGCTAAAGTATCTAAAACATCTGTTTGAATAATAAGTATTTTTCATTGGAAAAATCTGTTTCGCTAGTTAGACTCTAAGCTGAAATTAATCTGCAATCCCTATATTTATTGAGTGAAAGAGCAAATATGACTATTGAAAGACTTGAGACTGCTACCCGCATGAGCCGCATTGTTAAGCACAACGGCACTATCTATTTGTGTGGTCAGGTAGCCAAAGATGCTGAGCAAGATATTACAGAGCAAACTCGCACCATGTTAGAAAAAGTCGATGCGTTGCTATTGCAAGCGGGTAGCGACAGAGAACATATTTTGTCGGCAACAATTTATATCAAGGATATGCAGTACTTTGCTGCCATGAACGAAGTTTGGGATGCTTGGGTGCCCGCTGGCTTTGCTCCTGCTCGTGCTTGTGTTGAAGCTAAAATGGCACGTGAAGCCTTGCTAGTGGAGATCTCAGTTATTGCTGCTGAAAAGGCATAATTGACGTCTGATTGCCAAAGCAAAGGAGTGTTTTGGCAGTGTGAGGTTTTTCGTGGCGCAATTTCGCATCTTCTATCCTGACGTTCCCTGCATCTGTTATACTGCCCGCCTGATTTTTTGGAGGCAATAATGGACGTATCTTCTTTACTCGACGGCCTAAATGATAAGCAGCGTGAAGCTGTTGGTGCACCGCAATCTAGCATGCTAGTGCTAGCGGGCGCAGGTAGTGGCAAAACGCGGGTGTTAACCCACAGAATTGCTTGGTTAATGCAGGTTGAACAGCAAAGCCCATATGCCATTTTGGCGGTAACCTTTACCAATAAAGCGGCTAAAGAGATGCGCGAGCGTGTTGAGAAAGTGGCTGGTGGTAATATGAGTCGTATGTGGATTGGTACTTTCCACGGCTTAGCTCATCGCTTGCTGCGTACCCATTACAAAGATGCCAATCTGCCTGAAAGCTTCCAAATCTTAGATTCAGACGACCAATTACGTTTAATAAAGCGTATTTTGAAAAGCCTTAACTTGGACGAGAAACAGTATCCGCCAAGACAAGCGCAAGGCTATATCAATGGTAAGAAAGACCTAGGTCTGCGCCCATCACACATAGATGCTGGCGGCTTTCCGATTGAGCAAAACCTGCTAAAGATTTATCAAATTTATCAAGATTCGTGTGATCGCGCAGGCTTAGTCGACTTTGCCGAGATCTTGCTAAGAGCTCATGAGTTATGGCTCAACAAACCGCACATTCTCGAGCACTACCAAGATCGATTTAAGCATATTTTGGTGGACGAATTCCAAGATACTAACGCCATTCAATACGCGTGGATCCGTGTACTTGCAGGCTCAACAGCCAACGTGATGATTGTTGGTGATGATGATCAGTCTATTTATGGTTGGCGTGGTGCTCAGGTTGAGAACTTACATAAGTTCTTAGCAGACTTCCCAGCAGCGCAAACGATTCGCCTAGAGCAGAACTACCGTTCTAGCGGAAATATCCTAAAAGCTTCCAACGAGCTGATTGCCAACAACCCAGACCGTATGGGCAAGAAGCTGTGGACTGACGATAAAGACGGCGAGCCAATTGGTCTTTATTGTGCCTTTAACGAAATGGACGAAGCACGCTTTATTGTTGGCCGTATCACTGATTGGCAAGATGAGGGCGGCAGACTAGAAGATTGTGCGATTTTATATCGTTCTAATGCTCAATCTCGTGTACTCGAAGAAGCCCTATTGCATAAAGGTATCGCATATAGAATTTATGGCGGCTTGCGCTTCTTCGAACGTCAAGAGATTAAAGATGCCATGGGTTACTTACGCCTGATAAGTAACAAGAATGACGACGCTGCTTTTGAGCGTGTGGTAAACACACCAACTCGTGGTATTGGTGATCGAACCTTAGAAATTATCCGCACCACAGCGCGCCAACAGGAGATGACTCTGTGGGAAGCTAGCGTTCGCTTACTTGAAGAGAAAGTCCTTGCCGGGCGTGCTGCAAATGCAGTGCGTGGCTTTATGGATTTGATTGTGGCGATGCGCATTGATACCGATGAGCAGTCACTGCACCGCATGACTGATCACGTGATTCAAACTTCTGGCCTAAAAGCCATGTATGAGGCGGAGAAAAGTGAAAAAGCGCGTGCTCGTGTAGAAAACTTAGAAGAGTTGGTAACAGCAGCTCGCAGCTTTGTCATGCCTGAAGATCTAGAAGATATGGGCGAGCTTAATGCATTTTTGTCCCATGCAGCATTAGAAGCTGGTGAGGGGCAAGCTGACGAGTTTACTGACGCTGTGCAACTAATGACGCTGCACTCGGCTAAAGGTCTTGAATTCCCAATGGTGTTTATGGCTGGTGTGGAGGAGGGGTTATTCCCAAGCCAGATGGCAATTGATGAAGGTGACCGCCTCGATGAAGAGCGCCGCCTATGTTATGTGGGGATGACCCGCGCCATGCAAAAGCTGTATATCACCTATGCAGAATCACGTCGTATTTATGGTCGGGAAAGTTTTGCAAGGCCATCGCGTTTTGTTAAGGAGATCCCTGAGCAATATGTGCAAGAGATCCGCATGCGCACTCAAGTATCAGCGCCAGCTGTGAGCAGTCGTTTTGCTAAACAAGATGATGCATTTAATGATTCTGGTTTTAAAATTGGTCAACGAGTGATGCACCCGAAATTTGGTGAAGGCACAGTGACTAATTATGAGGGCAGCGGCGCGCAGGCGCGTATTCAAGTTAACTTCTTGGATGTTGGTAGCAAGTGGTTAGTGATCGCTTACGCCCGTTTGGAGTCATTGTAAATCGTAGTTAGAAATTAAGGCTGAGCGTAGACTCAGCCTTATTTTTAACCGATAACAGCAGCAGCGATTTTATTTATCTCAATACTGGTTGAATACTGTTACAGCTCAGTCATAATGCGGTTACAAAAACTAAAGGCCGAAGACGTTGTAGGAGAGCCTGAACATGAATTTAAGGGATAAACTAGACGTTTATATGCGACTTGCGCGTATGGACCGTCCCATTGGTACTTTGCTATTGATGTGGCCATGTTTAATGGCACTCACCTTTGCTGCTGGTGGTTTACCAGATCTTAACGTGTTTATTATCTTTGTGATTGGTGTTTTCTCAATGCGTGCCTGTGGCTGCATTATTAACGACTATGCCGATAGAAACCTTGATGCTCACGTAGAGCGTACTAAAGCTCGGCCGCTAGCTAGCGGGGAAGTTTCAAGTAAAGAAGCCCTATTACTGTTTTTAGCTGTTGCCTTGTTTTCATTTGGCTTGGTGCTAATGCTAAACCCGTTGGTGGTACAGTTATCCGTAGTGGGGATCATTCTTACCATTATCTATCCTTTTACCAAGCGCTATACCAATATGCCACAAATGTTTCTCGGCACGGTATGGAGTTGGTCTATTCCGATGGCTTATGCCGCACAAACGGGCACCGTGCCTGTAGAAGCTTGGTGGCTATTTGCTGCAAACTGGTGCTGGACAGTAGCCTACGACACTATGTATGCCATGGTTGACCGTGATGATGATTTGAAAATCGGCATCAAATCGACGGCAATTTTGTTTGGTCGCTTTGACAGGCATATCATCGGTGCATTTCAGTTTGCAGCGTTAAGCTGTTTGATTATTGCGGGAATAGAAGCAGATCGCGGGGCAATTTATGCCTTAGGTATTTTGGCTTTTATTGGTTTTGCTGTGTATCAACAAAAATTGATATTTACTCGACAACGCGCCAATTGTTTTACCGCTTTTTTAAATAATAATTGGGCTGGATTGGTGCTGTATATCGCACTGACTTTAGATTATCTCATTCTGGGTTAGTCGCTTAATTAGCTTGTATTTAGCGCCTCCAAGCGTCCGCTTGGAGGCGTTTTTTTATGGCTGATTAATTAAAACCCTGACTATACTTAATAGCAATTAGTATAAGAAGTTGATCTACTCAGAGCGATTTTGGCAATCTAATTCAAGGCGAATAACTGAAACAATGGTTGCTCCCTTGTGAAGTACTATGCACTGATATGAAGGATCATAGCAGTGACATATTGAACTGGTAAGTTATGCAGGTCATTAGACTTTGCACCCATATGCATCAAATGGATTTGCTCGCAATGGAGGGATTTATGTCATCTTGGAGCACGGCCTATGAGGCCGGACAATGGGCACAATATGAGCTCGCTTTATTGTTAATGGCAGCGATTATTTTGCTGTTCTGGTTATTGCTTTGTTATTTTAAACCGCAAGGTTTTGTTGGCTGGTCTCTCGCGATAGTCAGTTGTGTCGCGATAAGCGGCTTATGTTTAGCCAGTCGAGTTGATGCATTGCAGCTTAACTCGTTGCTGACTAATGGCCGTAACATTGAAGTTTTAAATGGCAATTATCGCTATGGAGAGTATCACTTTCCCCATAACTCGGCTCATGGCGTTGATTTTCGTGAAATTTATATTGGCCAGCGCCGCTTAAAGTTGTACCACAGTGGCTACTTACAGCACTCTCGCTGTTATCGTCATTTTTATAATAGTAATCACTTTAGCGATAATGTTGAGTTACGTTTATACATACATTGGTACGATCACGAGTTGACTCATAAAAATACTAAGGTATTGATTAAAACACCCTGCATTTTAAAAATTGAGCAACGCCAACTGGGTTAATACAACGCATTATGGTCTGTGTGCTTACTTGCCATCGAGCTAAAAGCTTTCGCGTTCTGCTGCTGGAACTTCTTCATTGTTTGAGTTGGCTAGGCTTTTTCCTTGCTTATGATTAAATAACCAGTCCATACCGTGAATAGCTGTGGTCGCAAATGCGGTTGCATGATGTGCCTCATTGATCACCAATAACTTGGTATTTAGTGTTTGCTGTGGCTGTGATTTGGCCGCATTTTCGAGTAGTGCAGTAAACTGCTTAGCATCACCAAGCATATCAAACTCTGAATCTCCACCTTTGCCGTTGTGTTCAAGTGCGCCAATACCGACAAAAACATTCGCATTTAACTTAGTTAACGCCTCGCGATTACGGTTTAGTTGCGACAACAAACTTTGCTGCTGCCACCAAAATGATGGACTACCTAATAGGTAATTGCGAAATAGCTCAGGTTGCTTGGATAAGATATATCCCCCAAAAAGTCCACCTAAAGAGTTACCTACATAAGTACGTTGCTCGGGATCGGTGCGATAGTTTTGTTCTACGTAAGGGATAACGCTATGCTGCAGAAATTTTATGTGTCTATCAGCGCCGCCAGTGACTTTACGCCAACTATGGTCAACCGACGGGGTGTAGTCTCGCACGCGGCTAGTATCGCCTTGCATACCTAGCTCCCAGGAAACACCGACAATGATGGCTGGTGCCATCTGCTTAGCATTCATCGGAAAGCGCGTCACGCCTGACATAATCTGAAACGTATACATAGCATCTGTGAGGTAAATAACCGGATAGTTGACGTCGCGATTAGCCGATGACTTGTAGCCTTTTGGCAGCTTGATATAGAGCTTATAAGTACGTTCTTTGTCTTGAATTTTTACCGTGTGGCTACGCGGAATGTTGAACGGGCTATTGTGCATAACCGTGGCATCGATATTTGACTTTTTTGCCATGCTAATCGCAGGAAAAAAGCAGGCCAATAACAGGCTGCAAAGCATTATTCTAATGAGTGCGGTGCTGTAGTTTCGATATGACATTATTGGCTCGACTTATCCATAAGTTGTGTAGATATATTAACCTATTCGAAGTATTCATTCCTATAAATTGATTAATTTAAAAATCAGTATTTTTAATTGGTTGTCTGCGGTTTATCGGTTAACTAGCGAATAGGAATTGTTTATATATTAGCCATAACACTTGTTTTGCTAGTAGAGTGGCACAATATCTGTTGTTACATACAGATAACAAATCTCAAGGATCAGAGAATGCGTCGTAGTGTCAAATATCGATTATTGTTTTTACTCAGTGCTATTGTGGTTTATTGCGCTGGCTTTCAATGGTTACCAGAAACGATAGAGGGAGACAGAGCACTTGAGCTAACGTTAGTGGTTGCCGCAGGCTACTTTGTGCTGCTTCCTATGCTGTACGCCTATTGCATTATTTATGTAGGCCAACAAGCTTGGTGGAAGATGCTCATCGTATTGAGTTTGAGTAGCTTAATGGCAAGGTTTAGTTTTCCTGCTGAGCTTGCCAGTTATTTTGAGTTTATTGCTTGGCTGCGTTATCCAATTATCGCGGTACTCTTGATAATCGAGTTAGTGTTGGTGGTCAGTATTGTAAAAGCACTATGGCAAGCTCGCAGTTTGAAGGGCGATCCAAGGCTACACATTATTGATAAATATCCCATCGACGAGGAGAAGAAGCGAAGCTTAGCCTTGGTGTTAGCTTCTGAACCTGCGAGCTGGTATTACGCTATTCCTTGGTTTTCTCGTCATCACAGTCAAAATCTAGCCCACCTTAATTTATTTTCAGCTAAGCGTTGGCATTGGTGCTTGCTGATAGTGACAACTCTGTCTGCGTCAGTGTTTACTTATATGCTTATTGCCAATTGGAGTGAGTTATTGGCAGTGGTTATCTCAAGTATTGTTGCTTATAGCCTAGTTGTGGTCACCGCCAACTACCGAGTATCGCGCTATTTCTCTGTGTATGTTCAAGAGCAAAAGTTAGTACTTAATAATGCTATGTGGGGCTTTTTAGCGGTCAAGCTTGATGAAATCGAGTCTGCTGAGTTTGGCACATGGACTAAAGCTCAACGCGTTAGCGAAGAGAATGAAGCAGCGGAAATGCTGTGCTTTGGCCGAGGTACAACAGCGAATATCAAGCTGAGCTTCAAACAACCACAGACCTATTTTGGTGCTGGTGGCCAGTTGCCAGAGCAGATCACGCAACTTTACCTGGTGGTGGACTCTGCTAAGGAGCTACAGTGCCGGCTACAAGCTTTGCTGGATCAGCAGCCATTAGTTCTAGAGGCTGAAGAATTATTAAATAGAGTGAGCTGATATGTTTGGATTGGCTTACGAAATAAGCAGAGGTTCACCTCTGCTTATTGATAGATGCTAGAACTAAGCTTTTACTAACTTGCTTAAATCTGCTGGGCGGTAGTAAACCGATTTCAATACCTTACCTTGGCGAACCACTTTGCCTGCCATTTCTACGTCTTTCGCACACTTGGCGATAATGAACTCACCTTTAGTGCTACCCACAATTTCAACGCCTTGTTTAGCATAGAATTCGATAGTCTCGTTAAGTTCTTGTTCGTTACGGCATACTTTACTCATGTTGCTTGAATGTACTTCATCCCAGCAGGTAATAAAGTCGATGTCGCGATTTTTGGCTACATGTAATAGCAGGTCGATAACGTAGCTAATTTCAATTCTATCAGTTACTTGAGTTGCTCCTAGGTGTACTAGACGACCCATTAGTACATAAACAGAGTCGACGATAGCATCAGCTTGCTCAACGCGGCTATCAGCTTCTGCAAGTTCTGTTAACTCCTCAATAGCCAATGAGGTGTGCAGGGTATCGGCTTTATCATCCAAGCTGCTGATATCTTCAATCGGTAGATCAAAAGTTGAGCGGAACTGGCGGATATCACGATATAAGTGATCGTATAGTGGTTGATCTAAAGCTGATAGTTTCATGTGCGGTAGTGCCTTTGCAGCTAAATGGAATTAATTGCGGCAATACTAAAGAAACAGCAGATGAATTAAAAGCCTCGGACTGCTTTGCTTCAATCAAATAGCTTACGTTGAGGGATTTAGATTTAGGTATTCGGCTTAGCTTTGGGCTTAAATGTTGAGGTCGAGGTGGGTAGCGAGATCATTGTAGAGTAACTTAATCAGTCCTTGAGTATGTGGGTGATGGATCTCAAGTTCTATCCAGCCATCGCTGGCCATTATCTCAAGTTGATGCACGAGGATATAGGCTTTAGCTGTTAAAATGTAATACGCCTTTGAGTTTGAAAATGCCGTGACTGGTGTGCAAACGACTAATGCTAAAGTTTTGCAATCTTGTTTGCCTATGCAGGCTCAGTAAGTGATAGCCGCGTGTTTGATTCAATTTAGCTGCTTTTTTATGCCAATAACCTAAGCTAATGAAATTTTATCAATTATCAAATAGTGTAAGTGAAATTTAGTTTTAATGAATATTAATCCGCTTTTGAGTTTTACCGGTGAATGGATAAGCACTTTGAATTTATTTCAGTAAAGCTCGGCTTACGCAGTTGTAGCTGCATGGCTAGATCTTGTTGTTAATTCTATGTAAGGATGTTGTTCCAACTTGGTGTTGTTGGTATAGCGCTAAGTCATAAGAATAATAAAAGGATCCCCATGAGCGATAATAAAGACTCACAGCTGCCTGATTCAGTATCTATTGAGCCCATCGAGGACAGCAAGCATACGCCAGCAACCTTAATCGACGCGCTTATTCCCATTGTTGCATTAGTCATGATGTTAACCGCAGCGGTTTACCTGTTTTCGTCTGATAGCTCATACGGAGCAAACCAAATCGCACTGATTATGGCGGGCTGTATTGGCCTGTTAATTGGTTGGAAAAATGGTTATAGCTGGGCTGAAATGGAGCAGGGCATTGTCCGTAGTATCGGAGTCGCCACAGGTGCGTTATTGATTTTGCTATCTGTTGGTTCACTCATTGGTGCATGGGTGCTGTCAGGTACCGTGCCGACCATGATCTATTACGGCATGTTAATTCTCAATCCCGAATATTTTTATGCTGCCTGTTGTTTATTATGTGCTGTGGTGGCCATTAGTATCGGCAGTTCTTGGACTGTGGCGGGCACATTAGGTATTGCACTTGTGGGCGTAGCATCAGCGATGGGCTTAAGCGTTGAAATCACTGCTGGCGCTATTATCAGTGGTGCTTATTTTGGCGATAAAATGTCCCCTATGTCTGACACCACCAATTTAGCACCAGCGGTAGCCGGCACAGACATTTTTAGCCATATTCGCCACATGGTATGGACCACGGCTCCGAGTATTATTGTTGCCATGATAGGCTTTATTATTCTTGGCTTTAATACTCAAACCAGTATCGACAATAATAATTTTGAAGCCATGTTGTCGTTAATAGAGACTCAGTTTAATCCCGGAGTTCATCTGTTATTGCCTTTACTGGTGGTATTGGTTTTAGCGTACAAAAAATTACCTGCTTTCCCAACGGTTATCATTGGCACTATTGCTGGTGCTTTATGTGCGGCGTTATTCCAATTTGATAACGTGGTGACCTTTGCTGATGACGACAGTTTGATGCCTATCGTGGCTTTAGTTAAAGGGCTATGGGTGGCGATGTTTAACGGTTATACAGCGACAACAGGTGATGAAGTTCTGGATAACTTATTAAGCCGTGGCGGCATGAGCAGTATGATCAACACGGTTTGGCTTATCCTATGTGCTATGGCTTTTGGTGGCATTATGGAAGTTACAGGTCTACTGAAACGAATTTTGCAAAGCGTTCTCGGTTTAGTTAAATCCAGTGGCAGTTTGATTATGACGACCTTAGCGAGCTGTATTGGCGCTAACCTTATAACAGCGGATCAGTTTATTGCTATTGTGCTGCCGGGACGTATGCTTAAAGTTGAGTACGCTAAGCGCGGTCTTGCGCCTGTCAACTTAAGTCGTGCTCTTGAAGACTCAGCGACTATCACCAGCCCACTTATTCCTTGGAATACTTGCGGCGCCTATATGGCGAGCACGTTAGGCGTAGCTACAGTGGCCTATCTGCCTTATGCCTTCTTTAATCTGTTGTGTCCGCTGATTAGCGCAGCTTATGCAAAGTATGACTTTAAAATTGAACGTATCGCAGAGCAAAAGCAGGCACTCGCATAAACGTAAAGCAAAAAAAAGCCTTGTCGGTCAGGGGAGACAAGGCTGTTGGCGTAGTGATTAATATTGTTTTCAATATAACTATCAAACAGGCATTAACGAAGCCAAATATCACCATGGAGAGGTGAAAATCATAACCCACCGAAATGGGCGTTTAGCGAGGAAAGCATGGTTAAAATCATTTCAGGACCTAGGACCTAGGACCTAGGACCTAGGCTTAACGGTGCGCATACTTAGCGGTAAGCTTCTCAAGGTATGGTTGCACCTCTTTGTCGCCCCAATCTAAATAACCGCGTAAAAAGCCAACTAGGTTACCTGAACCATCAAATACATAGGTTGCAGGCACGACATCAGCCGGCATGATTTGATCAATGGTTTTCTTAGGATCTAACCAAGTTTGGTAATGGCCTAAGTCGTGGCGCTCTAAAAACGCTTGTACTTTGTCACTTTCTTCATCGATAGAGATTGGCACAACGACTAAGTTTTTGTCTTTGTTTACCTGACGGATATTTTCCATCTGTGGGATCTCTTTAATACATGGCGCACACCAGGTTGCCCATAGGTTAACCAGTACTAACTTACCCTTGTATTGTTTGAGGCTAATCTGCTCGCCTTTAGTGTCGGTAAACATCACTTCTGGTACTGAGCGTGCCGATTGCATCTCAATAAAGCGTGACATGATAAGTGGTTTTTCGATGGCTTTACCTGTGTTGTACACTTTGGTGGACGCGACCTGAGCTTGTGCTGGCATGATGAGCGATGAAAAGACCAATAAGCAGCTCAGTAGATGGGTTTTATTCATGGTTGTTAGCCTTTGTAGTTGCAGTTTTACGTTGTTCACGGATCAAGAGTGCAGCAAAGCCAATGATGCCGATTAAAAGAAAGACGGGTCCAAACCAAAGAATGGCGGTAGCACCCGAAAAACTCGGTTGATAACGGATTTTTTCGCCATAACGTTGTACTAAAAAGTCGATAATGTGCGCTTTAGACTCGCCTTGCTCGAGCATTAAAAAGATTTGTCCTTTCAGCTCGCTAGCAATGGGGGCGCCGGAGTCAAACAAGTTTTGGTTTACCGACATAGGGCAACGTAGTTCGTGGGCGATTTCAAAGCCCAGATCGCGGATCTGCTCTGGTGTATAGTGGATTTTATCGCTAGCAGCCTGTGCTGATGCTTGTAGAAAAAGACTCAGGCATAGCAATAGTGCAAAGCTAACTAATAAGCGGATTAGCGTCGAAGTATAAGATTGACTCATGCTAACTCCTCAACGGTGAGTTGCGTTGCAGTTAACGGCTTAGTAGCAGTCAGTTGTTGGCGGCGTAAGTTATATAGCCCAGACATTGCAGCGATGAAGCCGCCAAGCATCATCATTAGGCCGCCAATCCAAATCCAGCAGGCTAATGGTTTATGGCTAATGCGCACTAAATATTCGGTATCACTGAGTTGCTGACCGCTCGAGACATAAAGATCACGTACTAAGTTACGCATAATGCCGGCTTTAGAGACTTCCATAGCGTTGGTTTTAAAGGTTTGTCGTTGTGGAGTGATGTAACCAATAAAATTTTCGTCGCTGTCGCTAACATGGATATTAGACTGAATTGCGGTATAGCTTTTGGCGTCAACATCAACGGTGGCTTCATATACAAAGGTATAACCAGCAACCACTTTACCTTGTCCTGGCCCCATTCTAAGTAACTCTTGGGTTTCAAAGTTGGATACGGCTGTTGCACCAATAATGCTAATCGCCACACCAAAGTGGGCAATTAACATAGCGCATTTCTTAGCGATAACCTTTTTACCTTGGCTGCGAAGACTAAACACAAGGTAAGCTAAGGTTAATAAAATCCAACTGGCCGATGTTGCGCCAATCCATACCCAAGGATTAAAACCGCCACGGGTTTGCAGTGCCACAAGTACACCGATAACGGCTGCTGCGGCAAAGAGTGCTGCTAATGGGTATAAGCGGTTTGATGAGTCTTGCTGCCATTTTATAAGTGGCGCGGCGCCCATAATCAGTACGGCAACAAAAGTCAGCGGTACAAAGATACTATTAAAATAAGGGGCGCCAACCGACAAGGTTCCAAGGTTTAGTAGCTCAAACAGTAGAGGATAGAAGGTACCCAATAATACTGAAATTGATGCTACAACCAGTACGATGTTGCCTAGTAGCATTAATGTGTCACGGGATAATAACTTAAATTCAGATTGCGACTTAATCAGGTTAGCTTTAAGTGCAAACAGGGTTAATGCGCCACATACGAACACCCCGAGTAAGGTCAAAATTGACATGCCGCGAGTGGGATCTGAAGCAAAGGCATGTACCGATTGCACTATGCCTGAACGGACTAAGAAAGTGCCAAGTAAGCTTAAAGAAAATGCTAACAAACACAGCAACAGGGTGGTGACTTTAAAGCTGCTGCGGTGCTGGCTAAGCACAACACTGTGCAGCAAAGCTGTGGCCACTAACCAAGGAATAAACGATGCGTTTTCTACCGGATCCCAGAACCACCAACCGCCCCAGCCTAGTTCGTTGTAAGCCCACCATGAACCAAATGCGTTACCGCCTGTTAAGAACACCCAAGCCATTAATACCCAAGGACGTAAGTAGCTCGCGTGTTGCTGGGTAAATTTGCCACCAATGAGTGCAGCAATAGCGGCAGCAAAAGTAACGGTTAAACCGACATAACCTAAAAACAGCATAGGTGGATGAAAGATCAGACCGATATCTTGCAGGATTGGATTGAGATCGCGACCTTCAATAGGGAAATTAGGCAGTAAGCGCGCGAAAGGGTTAGAGGTAAACAACATGAATAAGTTAAAGCCGGCAATCACAAAGGCCAAAATAGCGATCATGCGGCCGACATATAGCTGATCTTGATAGCGCGATGAGAACACAATCATGCAGCCCCAAATTGCAATCGCCACTACCCAAAATAGCATTGAGCCTTCATGACTCCCCCAAACCGCTGCGACTTTATATAAGGTTGCTAATTGAGTATTGGAGTGGTTGGCTACGTAAGCGACTGAAAAATCATTAACCAGAAAAGAAATAAGTAAACATAAAATAGAGGCGGTAATGGTAACCGTCATTAATGCGGTAAGTGTTTTCACATAGCTAAATAAATAATGATTCTTAGCATAAGCAGCATAGAGCGGAATAAATGAAAGTAACACCGCGGTAACTGTGCTTATAATAAGGAAAATAAGTCCGAGCTCTGGAATCATCTATTAACTTCTCTTTTTATTAACTTAATATATGTTTACTGATATTTAAGTTAGTTATTCATTGATAAATAAATGGCTTATTGTTTGAGCTGTGTTCTGATTGCTTTTTATTAAGTTGAACACGGCTTACGCTATATCTTTATCTATGTTTTGCTTGAACATGAATTGCTTATCAAGCGATTTTGCCTAAGGGTAGGTTATATTAGCGAACCATTTTGTGACCTCCTTAGCCTTTATCAAATCAGGTCTATCGGCTGATATTTTTTCACGTCTAAATCAGTTGTTTTTAGGTTCTTTTAGATATCAAAAAACGCTATTACAAGTGAAAAACACATTCTTTAAATTGGCTTAAGTCGTTGTTTATTTTGTGTTTTCACCGATTTTTTACTTTCTGTAAATTTCTAGCTCTCATTTCTTGCTGTGACTCATATTTTTCGAAAAAAAGATGTGGAAAATAGCTGCAACTCAATTGTTCAGTACTTTGGTGCAACAAGAGAGTGGCTTAAGTGAATGATGATAAAAATACTATAACTAGATATTTCTAGGAGTGATGATGAAAAGTTGGAAACTTAAAACAGTCGCAAGCGTACTGTTTTGTTTCGGCGCAATAGGTAACGCTAGTGCTGCTGGTGATAAGTACAATAGTATCCCAGAAATGGGTGCATCTGCTAAGAATGCAATTGCAAACTATCAAGGTACAGAACAAACAAAAGGTGTTAAGTCACTACACGATTATATTGTTCAAGAAGATGAGTTATTTGATTTCTTATTTCAAAACCATCCAATGTTCAAATACCAAGAAGAAGGTAACTTAATTGGTGATTACCATATTAGTGACCGTGGTGAAGAATATTTAGATACCGGCGGAAGCCAGGCATACAGTAAGCGTGTTGGTCGTCCAAGTGCTGTTCAGTACCGTCTAGGTGCTAAATCAACATTGGATTTTCCAAACAACTTCGTAGGTCCAGAGAAGTGTGGTGAGTGTCACGCGACTCAATATGAGAAATGGCAACGTTCGCGTCACGCTAACGTAGTTCGTTTCCCAAGTGAAATTACTGATAAAGAAGTACCAAACGGCGATTTGAACGCGCCACTATACGGTAGTGAAGCATCAATGCTACCTGATGGTGTTCGTGCTAACGACGTATACGCAATCATCGGTACTCCACGTACTAAGTATGGTTTCTTAGACTCATGGCTAGTTCGTGGTACTTACCACATTCGTGACGGTTTACTATCTGAAGGCACCGGTAAAATGGTTGCTGGTGGTAACCAGTTCTCTCGTGGTTGGGCTGAATGGTTAACGCCAGAAATGGCTAAGAAAATTAATAAAGCAATCCCTGATTTCCCTGTAACACTAGCAGAGTTCGGTGACACGGGTTCTCACAAGTGGGGTATGACTTCATACGGTGCTAAGTACGAAAAAGAGATGCTATTCCAACCAGGTAGCTCTTACTGTGAAATGTGCCATACCTACAAGTTTGACTTCCAAAACCAACAAGAGTTCTTTGATGCACTTGGCGATGCTAAGAAGCTACAAGAGCACACTATCTCTAAAGGTATTGCTTGTGAAGAGTGTCACGGCGCAGGTGGTCACTTAGATGGTGGTACTGGCGGTATGCAGTCTAACTGTGAACGTTGTCACCAACGCTTCTTCTTCGTTGACGAGCTAGCAGATACTGAGCAAGCACAAGAGAAAATGGAATACGCATTCGGCGTATACATGAAGTCTGCTTGTCCTTCTTGTGGTACTGAAGGTTCGCAAATGTATGCTTCTGCTCACTACGAGAAAGGTATGCGTTGTACAACATGTCACGATCCGCATGAAGTAACAGACGGCGACTTCCTATCAGGTTTCTCTACTCCGAAACTGAAGAAAGACTGTGTTGATTGTCACGAAGCGCAAGCAATGATTGCTGACAACACTGATACTCACAGCAACCAAACTTGTCAAAGCTGTCACATGCCAAACATGGGTAGCTGTGAAAACTTTGCTGCGATTCAGTTCCCAGACAACGCAGGTTTTGACGCGGTACGTCGTACTCACATGTGGAAGATTGATATCCACCCAGAGCGTAAGACACTTAACCCGCCAGAAGGCAAGCCACGTGATTCAAGCGTGAAAGGCTGGACTGTTGCTAAGAACGAAGAAGATCACAACTACTTAGACCTTATGTGGACTTGTGCTCGTACCGCGATTTCTGACAAAGACGTAGTGGATAACAAGGGTTGTCACAGCCCATTCCAGTCTGAGCTAGAAGTTGGCCTACATTACGACGACCAGATGGAAATCTACGGCGAAGTAATGAAGATGCAAAAGCCAGTTAAAGAAGTGTTCTCACAAGTTGAGCAAGCTCTAGAGCGCATCGACATGCTACTAGAAGTGACTAAGTTGTCTACTGCTGACAAGACTGAAGTCCTAATGCTAGCTGAGAAAGCACAAGAAACAATTGAGCTAATCAAAGAAGACGGCTCATGGGGTGTTCATGGCTTCCGTTACAGCCAGAAGCGTCTAGACGCAGCACTAACTTATGTTACCCAAGCTCAAAACATCCTTGATGGTGTTGGTTACAACACTGCAAAAATGTAATTGAGTTAATACCGACCTCAGCTTAGGTCCGCCTAAGTTGAGGTAATTAAGAGAGAAATTATGAATAGAGTACTGGGAAGTGTCGTTTTCACCGTCTTACTGTCAATACTATCTACCAGCAGTCATGCCGGTGGTGGCCAAGAGATGGGCCCAGCTAAATATTATGCTGAAACGTTAAATACGATCACCATGATGGAAGCGCAAACCTTAGTGGGCAAAGAGGGAGTTTACTTCTTTGATGTCAACACCTTGGAATTATGGGCTGAAGGATTCATTCCAGGCGCTATTTATTTCAACGTAAAAAATTGGAAAGACTTGCTGCCAAAAAACAAAGACGCGGTGATGGTGTTTTATTGTGCCAACCGTCTTTGTAATGCCAGTGAAATTGCTGCTCGAGCCGTGATGAAGTTGGGTTACACCAACGTTCTGCAAATGCCAGATGGGATCTACGGATGGCGTTTAGCGAATCGAGTAACAGAAAAGCCATAACGGATTATGTAAATTTATTTTTAGTGAGATTAATAGTATGAAAAAGCTTAAAAAAAGTGTCTTGGCCGTTGTGTCTTGTCTAACCATGTCAGTGTCTATGTCTAGCTTCGCAAGTGGCGACTTTACCACTGACGTTGAAAAACAGTCGTACAGTATTGGTGCATCATTTGGTCACCATATCTCTAGTCAGATATACAACCAATCTCAGTTAGGTGCTGAAGTTGACATGGGTCAAGTCGTTAACGGTTTATTAGATGCGTTAAAAGACGAAACCAAAATGTCGAGAGAAGACATCGTGACTTATCTTAATCAGCGCGCAGAAGCATTAAATGCTGCTAAGCAAGCTAAGTTAGATGCATTAACAGCTAAAAACATCGCAGCAGGTGAAGCTTTCATGGCTGAAAACCTGAAAAAAGATGGTGTTAAGCAAACTGAGTCAGGTCTGCAATATGAAGTGATCACTATGGGTGACGGCGAAATGCCAGATGGTAATGACGTTGTTACTGTTCACTACAAAGGTAGCCTGATTGATGGTACTGAGTTTGATAGCACTTATGACCGCGACGAACCAAACCGTTTCTCTCTAGTTACCGTTATTGAAGGCTGGCAAGAAGCCCTTGCTTTAATGCCTCAAGGGTCAAAATTTAAGTTAACCATTCCACCTGCACTTGCTTACGGCGACCGTGTTGTTGGCATGATCCAACCTCACTCGACATTGGTATTCGAGGTTGAGCTTGTCAAAGTTGAGCAGCCTGGTGAAGGCGCTCATGGCATGGGACTTAGCGGCATGGGCATGGGTGGCATGATGGGCGGCATGATGGGCGCCAATCCACACAAATAAATTTGATATTAATTATTGATATAGAGCCAAAATGAATACATTACTTATTAGTATTTCACTGATTTTATTTTGCTTACTGGCATTGCTTTATTGTCATCATTATCGCTATGGCAATGAAGTGCTCAGTTTAGAAAAAGAAGTGGAACACTTTTTTGGCTCTAATATAAACATCGAACCTATCGCTGTTAAACAAAACAATAATTATTATTTTGGGTCAATTGGCTTATTCATTATCAGTGTTTCAGCATTACTTTATTTAACGATTGGCAGCTATGAGAAGTTGGATTCTGCGCAAGTTGATTACAACATCGATTACTTATTAGTTGCTGATATTAATAAAGGCCAGAAACTCGCTGAAGAAAATCCTGGAGACCCAGTTGTGCTGCTAGGACTTGCCCAGTCGTACATCGACGGCGGCTTGTACAGTGATGCAATTGCAACCCTAGACCAGTTATTGGCAATCGATAATCAGAACACAGAAGCTTTAGGGCTTAAAGCAACGTCTATGTATTACCGCGATGATCGGGTGATAAACATGGACACTTCTTTAGTGATCGCGAGGGCGCTAACTCTGCATCATGAAGAATTAAATACCCGTTTATTATTGGCAAACGATGCTTACTTAAAAGGTAACTATCAAAAAGCGATTAGTAATTGGGAAATTGTTTTAACTAATAAAAAGCAGATGTTTAATCGAGATGCCATTAATTACGCCATTGAAAAATCCAAAGGTTTTTTAATGCAAATAAAACCGGCTGCGGCTCACTAACCTAAATTTCAGCGCAATAAGAATATTAAATAAAAAAATAACGTGTCGGTTTTAAACCGGCAATCGGAGGATGCTGTGAGTGAAAATCTAGAGAGACGGAGGTTCCTTAAAGGTCTAGGAGCCAGCTCTTTGATATTAGCACCACTAGGGTGCAGCTCGGTCAAAGAAAAGGAAAATGCCTACACACCGCATTACGTAATGGTTTTTGACCAAAACAAATGTGTTGGTTGTGGTGAGTGTAAGGAAGCCTGTAACAAGGCTAACAACTTACCAGAAGGCAAGTCTCGCCTGTTAATGGAGCAGCAATCAGGTGCCGTTGAAGGTCAACCTTGTCCACACTGCGGCAAAACGACTGGCTGTGGCTGTGAACGTAAGTTCGTACGTGTTTCTTGTCAGCAATGTAAAAACGCACCTTGTGTAACTGTTTGTCCTACGGGCGCGGCTCATCGCGATCCTAAGACTGGCATTGTGACTATGGATGCGGCGAAATGTGCAGGTTGTAAGTACTGTATTGGTGCTTGTCCATACGATGCACGTTTCATCAACAAAGAAACCGATGTAGCTGATAACTGTGACTTCTGCTTAAACAGCAAACTTGCTATTGGTGAGTTACCTGCTTGTGTGCAGCAGTGCCGTTACGATGCATTGATTTTTGGTGATGCTAACGATCCAACTTCTTATGTCAGCAAGTTATTAGCTGTTAAGGATTCGGTACGAATTAAGCCTGGTTTCGGTACAGAGCCAAGCTTGCGTTACATACCTATTGTTAAGCTGGGAGTGTAATCATGGACGGTAATATTGAATTTACAATGGGCCTTTCACAAGGCATCGCGTGGCCTTGGCCTATCGCGGTTTACCTGTTCTTTGCTGGTATTTCTGGTGGTGCATTAGCGATTGCTTTGTTCATTCGTTTCTACAAAAAACAAACTGAAAACACACCTTTTTTAAAGGCTGCGTCTTTAGTGTCGTTAGTGACGATTGCGCTAGGTATGATCTGTCTGGTTTTAGACTTAACTAATCCGCTATTCTTCTGGCGTATTTTGGTGTTCTACAACCTAAACTCAGTGATGTCAGTGGGTGTTATTGCGCTATCAGCATACATTCCATTAGTTGCACTAGTAACTTTGTTTGCGATGGAAGAAGAGATCAAGGCATACAAGCCTTTGAACTTCTTACTACCAATCATCGACAAGTTACGTGGTCTACGCTCACCATCTGAAAAGGCAGTACTTGTACTGGCTATGTCAGTGTGTGCTTACACCGGCTTCTTGATCTCTGCGTTAATTCGCTTCCCAATTATCAATACTTCTGTATTACCTGCGCTATTCGTTGCGTCAGGTCTTTCAGCGGGTGCTGCAGCTGCAAAAATGATTGCAGTATCAGTATTTAAAGAAGACCTACACAGCGAAGATATGCACACATTACACGGCCTAGAATGGCCAGTAATGGCGGCAGAAGCGCTGTTCCTATTCATGATTATCATGTCTTTGGCAACAGGTAATGCTGGCGCACAAGCTGCGTTCGCTGGTTTCCATACTGGCGTGTGGGCAAATGTGTTCTGGATTGGTGTTGTTGGTATTGGTTTTGTTGGTCCATTGCTACTTAACTTTGCAACAGGTAAAGCCTTTAGTCATTCAGCTAAAGCCTTCTACATGTCAGGTATGTGTGCAGTGGTTGGCATGATGTGTCTGCGTTTGTTCATCATTTACGCGGGTCAATTGAATGCCATCTAGTCGCAATAAGTCGCTACAGCTATAGCTTCCCCGAGCGAGTAATTATAGCGACTGTTGAGACTGAAATAAGTGGCGAACCTGCGGCAGTGTCTTGATTGGAAGAGAGGCACTGCCAACGGCTCAACACTAATAACGTTAGTTGTGTACGGCGCACCATACTTACGCGTTAATAGATGCTTTCCCTATGAGCATGCGATGACCCTCTGAGTATGGTGTTGCCCGCCAACTAACTGCGAGTAAGCCAGCCCTTAAAGCCGCCGCCCTGCAAGGTGCTTTAGGGGCTTGGCTGAAAGTACATTTGAGATAGAGTCATTATGAAAAAACTAATCTGTTTATTGCTACTTATCCCATTTCTAACTGCTTGTGGCGATGATGCTGTTGATACGACTAAGTACACAGCACAAGCGATCCATGAGCATGACCGCTGCCATATCTGCGGCATGATGATCACCAAGTATCCAGGTCCTAAAGGCCAAGTTCACCTGAAAGGGCAAACGGTAGTGCCTAAGTTCTGCTCGACTCGCGACATGTTTAATTTTGCACTACAGAGTGAGAATAAGCGCCAAATCACCGCACTGTTCGTGCATGACGTTGGTGCAACGAGCTGGGAAAAGCCAAGTGATGACGCCTTTATTGATGCTAAAACGGCTTGGTATGTTTATGGCACGACTAAAAAGGCGGTGATGGGCTCAGCTGTGGCCACCTTTAAAACTGAAGCAGCAGCCAAGCAATTTGCTAAACAATATGGTGGCCGAGTGCTTACCTATGACCAGATTGATATTAGTTTGTTAGCCGGTGAGTAACGGAGTCTCAAACTAAGGGAAATGATGCAAGACGCCATCTCGCCCCTTTGAGTGTATATATGAAAAAAGCCAGCTATAGTCCAATGTTTCTGCTAATTAATCGCCCTGCAAAATGCGTTGCTATGCTGGCACTGCTGTGCAGTCCGTTAAGCTTCGCCGCTAACCATACGGTTACCGATGCGCAAACCTTAACTGCGCAACTGTTACAAGTTGCTGCGGGTGACACTATCACCCTAAAGCCCGGTATCTATCTTGGTAATTTTGAGCTGCCTACTACGATTCATTTAAGCGGTGAAAAGGGCGCTATTATTGACGCTCAAGGCAAAGGTAGCGCGGTTACTGTGAACAGTGCTAACAGCAGCATTAGCAATTTGCAGATCCAAAATTGGGGCGCGGATCTGTATGAGCTAAACGCGGGCGTGTTGGTTAAAGATAATGCCGATAATGTGCATATTGAAGGCTGTAAACTCAGTGGCGACGGCTTTGGCATTTACTCAGAAAACACCCAAAAAATTACGGTGAATAACAACATCATCATAGGTAACTCTGAGCGCTATAAGCTTGACCGTGGCGATGGTGTTTACCTAAAAGGTGTTGATGCACCGCTTATATATAACAATCATATTTCTCATGTACGCGATGGCGTATATCTAGAAACCAGTACTAATAGCCTAGTGTACGACAACCGGTTCCACTCCCAACAGTACGGTATTCATTATATGTATACCAAGCATGATGAAGCCTATGGCAACGAAGTGGATAATGTTGATGGCGGCTATGCCATTATGAGTTCTCACTTTGTTAACTTACATCAAAATCAGGCGTCTAATGCCCTTGATTTTGGCGTTTTGCTCAATATCAGTAACGACTCTATTGTCAGTAATAATCGTATTTCGCTAGCGCATAACCCACAAGGTAAGCCTGAACTAGGCAATGAAGGCAAAGGGATCTTCATATACGGTGCCCGCGATAACGAAATCACTCATAACCTGTTCTCTACCAGTGATATAGGCATTTATATGGCCATGGGCGGTGAGGGCAACAAGGTTTATGGCAACCAATTTGTTAATAATCAAATTCAAGTCAAATACGTTGGCGACTCACTCTTAGAGTGGAGCCATAACGGTCGAGGTAACTACTGGAGTGGTTATATGGGCTGGGATGCTAATCACGACGGCATTGCCGATGCTCCATATCGGCCTAACGACAGCTTAGATAAGCTTTTTTGGCTTTACCCTGAAGCTGAGTTTTTGATGAATAGTCCTATTGTTGCAGTATTACGCTGGGTGCAAAGCCAGTTTGCTGTTGGGCCATCGACAGGCATCGTCGATAGTTTTCCACTACTTCAGATTGAAACAGCTTTATAGGGATTGGGATTGATTTAAACCAAGCCCCACTTGAATTGCATAAAAAGAGAACCTCATGCTTACACCTTCAGTCAAGCTAACCGATGTTAGCCTTAGATATAATGATTTTACCGCTCTGAATCATGTCAGTTTTGAGGTAAATGCAGGCCAAACAATGGCACTGCTGGGCCATAACGGTGCCGGTAAATCTAGCTTGATCAAGATTATTCTCGGTTTGATTATTCCGACTTCTGGTACCGCCAAGGTGATGGGGCAATGCGCCCACGCTAACCAGCAAAAAAGCAGCATTAACTTAGGTTATTTGCCAGAGGATGTCAGTTTTTACGACAAGCTCAGTGGCCGTGAAGTTTTGGGGTACTTTGGTGCTTTAAAAGGTGTGAGCTTAGCGCGCATCGACGCACTGATTGAGGAATTTGGCTTAGGTTACGCCCAACATAGACAGCTAAAAACCTATTCAAAAGGCATGAAGCAACGCCTTGGTGTAGCGCAAGCCATTTTGTCACAACCTAAAATTCTGCTGCTCGACGAGCCGACAGTTGGTCTTGACCCGCAAGCATCGCAATTCCTCTACGGTAAGATTAATGAGCTGAAACAAGCAGGTTGTGCAGTGGTGATCTCAACCCATGAATTATCACTAGTGGAGTCGCATTTAGATACGGCACTGATTATGGCGCGGGGTAAGCGCAGAGCATTAGGTACCTGCGCAGAGCTGCGTAAAGCAAGCTCCCTAAAGTCCAGTATTCACTTCGATGATTTAGCGCAACGAGTTAAAAGTAATGCTTATTTGCAGCAGTTTTATCAACAAGGGATGTTGCAGTTTGACTCTTCGGCTAAAGCTGAAATTGTTAAACACTTAGTGACTCAGTGCCAAGTGTTTGATTTTGATATTAAAGAACCAAGGCTTGAAGATATTTATCATGAACTAATGGGGCAATCTTTATGCTCACCAGCGGAGCAAGCGTAACATGTTAATCACACGACTCACTTCACCGGTTTTAATTATTGCCTATAAAGAGATCTGCGATAGTTCCCGCAATCGCTGGTTGGCATTCATGGGCAGTATGTTTTTAGTGTTGTCTTTGAGCGTTAGCTTTGCAGGTAGCGCCGTGACAGGCAGTCTATATTTGCCAGAGATTGACAGCCTAATGAGCAGTCTATCGACAATCTCAGTATTTATTATTCCGTTAGCGGCGATTTTATTGTGTTACGACAGCTTTGTTGGCGAAGATGAGTCAGGCACTTTGTTGTTACTGCTGTCATACCCTTTGACCCGATTACAGATCTTGCTTGGCAAGCTGCTCGGCCATGTGATTGTAATGTTGGTCGCCACAGGTGCTGCATTTGGTCTGACGGCATTACTGTTATTAATGCTTGGCGAGCATTACGACAAAGGCGAGCTAATTGCCGCCTTTGCTCAGTTCTTATTGAGCAGTAATTTGTTAGCGCTCACTTTTATTTTAATTAGCTATATCGTTAGCCTTAAGAGCACAGAAAAGGCCAAAGCTATCGGTGGTTTGCTGCTGATTTGGTTTTTGTTTGTATTGATCTACGATTTAATTTTACTGACTATCTTAGTGTCCGATTTTTCGTTTGCGGATCAGTATGTAATTAATGCCCTTATTGCCATGAGCCCGACCGATCTATATCGGGCAATCAACCTAGTCGCCATCGATGGTAATAACGCCAGTGGTAGTTTAGCTATGTTAGCCAGTTCAGACTGGGGCTTAGCAAGTTTATATGGGCTACTTTTGTTATGGATCTCTAGTTTGACGTTGATCTCTCATCGAATTTTTAAATACAAACCGCTGTAGTAGTCAGAACTCGATGGTTAGATTTCGCTAATGAGCCGCTAAACGGCATAGGTGTGACAGCTAATATAATTGCCGCAAATATTAGCTGTTAATGCTGCTGTTAGCTGACTGTTTTGGGTTAATAATCACATTCTACTTAAGTACTTAACGGTAGAATTCGCCTGTTTATTCGCTTGATCCCTAAATGACTTCATTGCTTGTTACTCTACAGAGGTGATTTAGGAATACATCAATTACGCAGAAGAATTAAAAGAGGTTAATTGTGTTGAAAATTACTCCTTATTTGGAGTTGGATACTGAGGCTAACCAATTAGTTGATCATGTTAGTGGTAAAAAGGTCAGCTTAACCTTTTCTGAATCCGCAGTACTTCACCGACTTCTATTGTCATCAAATCCAGTATGCTCGAAAGAAGAGTTACTGAGTGCGGGCTGGCCTGACCGTGTTGTTGCTGTGACGTCATTAACGCAATGCATCAGTACCTTGCGTAAAAAGCTCGATCCCTATAGAGAAGTGCAGTTAAAAACTGTTGCTCGTCGTGGTTATCAGTTGCATATCGCTAGTCAATCCCATGTGAAAATGTTGGCAGTTAATGATGCTGAATCAATGAAGGCCGCCATTTTTGATGTGTCTTTACTGGTCAAAATATCCGGCATAGTAGTTTTGCTTATTCTTGCATTAAGCGCTTGGTATTGCAGTGATTATCATAAGATAAAACAAAATTTAGCCCGTTGGAGCGCCGATCCTCAAGTTGAGCTGCAAATAGGTGGTTTAAGGGGCAATGCTAAGCTGCTAGTTAAAGATGATGCACAGCACCTGCACCCATTTATGTGGGAGAAGCATCTTCAACCTGATAATAGCTTTATGACCTGTCATAAAGGCTTTAATGCGTTTGCCGCTACAGATGGTAGTAACTATTCGATGGCGATTTGCCCCGGGACAGATGATGAACAATGTTCGGGTAATGGCTTAATCAACATTACTTCGGTGGACTCTGAGCCTGCAAATCTGAATATGCCGGAGTTTATGGAGCTGTCGAGTGCGATGGAGCAACGCATTCGTTATAACCGCGTAATGCTGCCAGAAAGCACAGGCGTTAAAGGCTCGTTGTTAGAGCATAACTATCAAGCGGACGTGTATTTCCCTGTAAAAGATGAGCTGCTTATTCGTGCAGATATCAATATGTCGCTTATCTTTGATTCAGAGGATACCGGTGAGTTTCACTTATCTACCTGTATAACAGATGAAGACTGCTTAACTACGCCGATTAAGTACAAGGTACGTGGTACGTTTAAGCAATACTCGAGCAGTATTGATGGCTTAAAAGCGGATATTTTTCAAGTTCGTGTGCAGCAAAAAGACTTGATTAAACCAGATAAGTTAAACGATTCCGCAGTGCGTTTTTATCGTGATTTGCGTAAGCGCGATATTAAAGACAGAGAGATGTATTTTATTCGTGTACACCAAGATCATAAGACCGCGGTTTGGGTCATCCCGTTGTTTGGACAAGTAACGGCTTGGTACCATTATGAGAGAATCGATATTTAGGCTCATATCGAGCTGAGCTTAATAAGTTTGGCGTGTTTGTTGAGTGCTGAGTGTCACTTTGGAAGCCCACAGTAATGTGGGCTTTTTTGTGCCCTTGTTTTGGCTGTGGGGCTCTACATTAAGGGGAGCAGACTGCGCCTGACCTTTAAGTTAGACAGCGTCTAACAATCAACGTCGTGGCGCTTCGCCCACACCCGAGTCAAGGGGGAAAGCGCTTGTCCCCCTTAACAAACCCTCAGCGCCCCAAACGAAGTTGTTGATCCTCATACTCCAATGAAAATCGCCTAACGGCTCAGATGGGACATCCATGTCCCCCTGAGCCTGAACCATCATCCATGATGGTTCTACGGCATTTTCATTTGCGCATTTCGGCAACTTCGATGGGGAATTGGTGTTTTCTGTGAGTTCCATATTTCAAATAGTCCCTCTGATTGGTCATTAAAATCCTCCTAAAAAAGCACATGGAGCCATATGAATCATGCTCTTTTTGTTTTTGTGTTATGTTTAAAACAATGGGTTATAGTTTGGTGGCGGAGCATTGCCAAGACGCATTGATAATATTTAAAAATACAGCAACGATAATAATGTTATTGTTGTTACCACTTAATAAGCTGTTAGGCTGCAAAGGAAAGCTAGGTGAGTAATTTCAATATTAGAACCTTAAATCAAAATGATTGGTCAACATACAGAGAGCTTCGCCTTCGCTCTCTTCAAGACTCTCCAGACTCTTTCGGTAGTAGTTATGAAAAAGAGTTTTGCTTTTCACGTGATGAATGGGCTTCTCGTCTTGACCTCGATAATATGGTTGAATCGGCTCTCCCACTTATTGCAGAGTTAAATGGGGTTGCAGTTGGTTTAGCTTGGGGGATACAGCATAACCCTCAGGATAAAACTGCTCATATTTATCAAATGTGGGTTTCCCCGAATGCTCGTGGTCAAGGCGTAGGTAGTTTATTGCTTAAAAATATTATAGCGTGGTCAAATGAACTTAATTTAGATTATGTTTCGTTAGCGGTAACAACCATTAATAAAACGGCTGTAGAGTTATATAAAGCTTATGGCTTTGAGGCTGATGGCGCATTAGAAGATCTTCGTGAAGGTTCAGAATTGCTTGTTCAGCCCATGAAATTGAAACTGTGCGCGATAGCGCCTAATCGAAATTAAACAAGGACAAAAACAGAAGTTGACAGGGTCACTCAACTATAGAGACTTATAATATATTGCACTCAAAACTGACTGAAAACATCTAACTCGCCATCGAAGATGAGTGAGGGTTAACAACTTCTTTGGGGCGGCTCGGACTCTTTATAAGGAGCTGACCAATAGGGGATTTCTGTTGATCCCCTTTTGACCGAGTGTGAGCTGGAAGCTCACGACGTTCTTCGGCCGATAGGCCGCATATTTAGGCGTTGCTCACGCCCTTCTTAAACAGGCTTGATTGCTTATCAACTGAGATTATGAGACAACCCCATATTAGATAACAGGATGATAAATATAGGGTTAAACAATTGATGAACCTCAAGCTAATCACTCTACTAGCATGTCTGCTCGGGTACTCAAGCATTGGCTATGCAGCCAGTTTTGATTGCACGAAAGCCAAGGCTAAGATTGAAAAGCAGATCTGTGCTGATGATGAGCTGAGCCAGTTAGATACTGAGCTAATGGCTGCTTATAAATTGTATCGGGCGCAGCTTGCTGATGAAGGCAAATTGCAGCTTAAACATGCACAAAGAGCATGGCTGAAGCAGCGCAATAAAGACTGCAGTGATGATACGTCAGCTTGTGCAGATATTTACCAGCAACGCATTACACAACTGTTAGCCCAAGTGTCAGAGGGTAAACAGATCTCAGCTAAGGATTTTTATCAGCATTTCAATATGCGAACCATTTATAGCTCCTATGGCCAACGTTTAAAGTACTATTGTGAGTCGTACCCGCAAGACTTCTTTACAACACCAGAGTTTATCTCTGCCACTAAGCTTGAAATGGTTGAGGGTGACAATATCTGGACAGTTTCAATCGCGCCAGATAATCGTGTAACCCTAGGTAATCAGATCACCTCAGGTACTTATCACTCTGTGACTTCCCATCGTTTGTACTTCGACAAAAACAATAATGACTGGCGTACATTACAAACATTTATCGCTGTGCCTGATGACTGCGTGGCTTATGGAACACAAGATAGTTAACTTGGAACAAGCCGAGCTTGATAAAGGTCGGCTATTTAGCCTCTTATCTACTTAGTAAGTTAACCAATCTATAGAATACCGCGGCTAAATTTTGCCCTTGATATTAATCCTTTCTTGGTGCGTCAGCGTATTAAAAATACCAATGAAATTATTGCTTAAGTAATGGCACTAACAATAGTTGAATCGGCTGAGAGTCGGAGGTTAATTTGCGGTCGGTTTACAAGTTGTGCCCTGCTAAACATAAGTATTAGTGGAGATAAAACGTGTTTTCAATATTTAAAAGAGACCCTGCTAAGAAACTTAAAAAGCGGTATTTTGCTAGCTAGAGCAAGTGATGTTAGCTCAGCGAAATGGCGACATTAAAACCTACTCTGAACTTTCTGCAGAGGCAGATGAGATCGACAAGCAAATATCAAGACTTAATCAATCATCAAGTTAGCGTTCACTGTTTAACGTGGTTTATAGAAGCTAGCTTTTACAAAGTTATTATTCATACGATCTAGCATTAAGGCTGTTGACTTTAAAATATTTCATCATTAAATTAACGCTATTAACTTAATGGTGTTAACTTAATAAGGCTAACAAAAAATGGTTGCGACAAACACTAAAGGTCGGCCTGCGCAAATTTCTAAGGTCGAGGTGATTGAGTGCGCGTTAAATTTGGGGCTGCACAACTTATCTATGCACGCTTTAGCTAAGCAATTAGGTGTCACTGCAACAGCGCTTTATCGCCATGTTAGCTCGAAAGAAGAACTTATCGCTTGTTGCTGTGATTACGTAATGAAGCGGGTAGGTATTCCTGCAGAAACTGATTGGCAGCAGTATTTATATTGTTTCGCTAAAAACTTTAGAAGTTCGTTACTTGCCGTCCCCCATTCAGTGCAATTTATTCGCCATCATCAACAGTTTACCCCTGCTACATCTATTCTTGTGGACGATGCTTTAGGTGTGCTGCGTAACGAGCATTTTGATGCTGAAGTTGGATTTATGGCATTTGTTAGCGTGTATACAAAGGTGATGGATATTGTGCAGCACCAAGAGCAAGCCTTAGCCAATTCTACAAATGAACAAGAGCTAGCGGTTGATGCTGAAGTCTTGCCTAATCTAGCATGGCTATTGGCGCAAGCTAAGCCTGTTGACTATGAACGCTATTTTGAAGATAGCATAAAAATTACTCTCGAAGGTTTAAAAGCTGTTTATCGTTAACGATAGAGAGTGCTGAAAGTTTATAAGGAAACGCTATGAGCTTGTATGTTGAAGATTACATTTCTCGCCAGGTACAAAAAATAAGCGAGTCGGGTGAAATGGCAAATAACCCTTACCAAGGGAAGCGTTTAGAGTTAGAGAGTTACTTTAGATCGCCTGTCGAAAACAGAGCAATTAACCGCTTTTTATCTGATAGTGGTTTTGTTCCGCCTAAAATTCAGATCTTAGCTGAAATTAAAGTGCTTGAATCTCAACAAGAGCAAGAATATAGCTTAGATACTCAGCTTAAGTTAAATGCTTTACGTTTGAAGTATGATATGAGCAAGTGAACCGTTGCTTGTAAGTGGAGAGGCAAGGAGGAGCATAAACTATCCTCCTTGCTAAGCGCAGAGTCAAAGCTTAATTAGAATCTGTTGCTAAAGGTTAGCACTAAATTTTGGCTATCATAGTTGGCAACAAACTCAGTGTTATCAAGCTCTGTTTCGGTGTAGCTGTATTTGAAACCCATTTCCCAAGCATCATTAAAGTCATACTTTACGCCTGCTTCTGCTAATAGGTAGTTATCGCTTTCCCAGCCTTGATATTGGAGGTTGGTTATTGCTGAAAACCCTTCTGTGAGTCGCCATGAGAGCTTTGCTGTAGCCGCTGGCATTGCTCGCCAATGATCTTCGCTAGCGTATTGACCGCCGTTTTCATCAAGGTCAACATCGAGTTCAATCATGTGTAAATATAGCCCTAGGCCGACATCTAGCTTCACTGCATCATTCACCTGTAAGCCTTTGTAGATATTGCCCCCTAGCATCCAATGCCTAAATGCGGTGAGTACTTCGCTGCCTGCTTCAAAGGTTTGACCGTCTAAGGTAAAGTCTTGAGCAACTGTGCCACGACGACGTGTTTCTGTTGGTGTAAACTCCAACTCTATTAGGTCGCCACCGCCGAGTTGGTACTGATAATTCACATAGGAGAAAGGCTGGTATTCATCGATAAGTTCGTCTCTAACTAGATAGTCTTTAGCGCCTGCTTGAGCAGAGCTATCAGCAATGTTAGTACCGACACCAAGTTCTAATTTGTGTTTAAGGTCAACAATCTTTTGCGCTTTGGATTTATGTTGAGTCTTTAGCACTTCATCCGTTACCGTTACCCCCACGGCAAAACCGTCAGCTGTTGGTTGAGCGTTAAAGTAAACGCCATCAACTTTATGCGGTGAAACAAACATTTGGTTCATCAAAAATGCTGTAGATGCACCTGCCACAACATCGCCTGCATAGTGGCGGTTGCCATGAATACGACTCGCTCCTACAAAGGTGGCTGCAGCATACGCTGGTACCCCCCATTTAGCGCCATAACGGCTTTGTAAGAAAGCTGCACCAGAAAAAGCGGCAGCGGTGTGACCCGAAGGAAATGAGTTCCAACTACTCTCATTAGGGCGGCTGCGTCCAACAGCTTGTTTTACGCCATGCACAATGACTTGGGTACTTAATGTTGAGTAAGTTAATTGTTTAGCGCCTTCGAGATCATCGTGCATCCATGCAGCAAAAAAGCCTGTGGCAGGGATGAGAATTTGCAACATGTCACCGGCTTCAACAATTGAGTCGTCAACTGAATCATTAATGCCATTGCTAGCCCACGCTGGAGTGGTCATTGCTACCATTACTGCAGCGATAAGTTTATTTTTATTCATAATACATCCTTTTAATTACCTTAAACTTTATATGGGTACTGCAATGTATTGTTACATTTACCACTTTTTAGGTACACAGTCGTACGGTTAAAGTGTGCATTTTGTAACAGTGTTGAATTTTTGTTGCTTTTTTGGTCTTCCACTGTGAACTATTTGCTGGCGTAAGAGTCCGTGTTTTTATCGTTGTATGTCTATTCAACCGAAATACATATTCACAGCAATCAACAACAATAAGCATGCGAAGATCTTTTTTATCAGCGGAACAGGTAGATGGGCTGTGGCTTTTGCACCCAATGGTGCGGTAAACCAAGAGGTGCACACGATACCCAGCAGTGCAGGTAAGTAAACGAAGCCAGCAAAGCCATCTGCTAATGAGAAATGGCCACTGCCAGAACTGATATAACCAATTGAACCAAACAGTGCGATGACAATGCCGCAGGCTGAGGCGCAGCCGATGGCTTTTTTAATATCTACCTTAAAGTAAGTCAGTAAGGGGACTAATAATGCACCACCGCCTATGCCTATCATGGCCGATAACGCGCCAGTGATACAGCTAAGCAGGCTCAATAGACCTTTATTGGGCAAGCCGCGTTCGCTTGCATCATGTTTTTTATTGCTGCTGTAAAACATTTTTAGTGCGATTAATAGTACGCATAAGGTAAACACTAAGCGCACAATTTGCTCAGGCAAGAGCGCTGCAACGAAACCGCTAATGAGTGCGCCAATAGCAACCCCGGTCATGATCCAAGGGGCTATCTGCCAAGGTACATTGCCATTTTTATGATGGGCAATGGCCGACGAAGTTGAAGTGAATAAAATGGAGGCCAGTGAGGTGGCAATAGCTGCAACTACCACCTGCTCGGCTGGCAGCACCGCGAAGTGCACTAAAATTATGCTGAGTACAGGCACTATCACTAGTCCGCCGCCTATGCCTAGTAGTCCTGCCAGAAAGCCAACCCCGCTGCCTAGCAATGCGCAGTAAATAATTAATAGCAAAAATTCATTCATTTAAAAAATCTCTTTATCTAACTATTGGACTGCGGCGCAATATTATTGAGTTAGCTCTAATGGCCGTGTTAGGCCGGTTAATATAACGGAATGCAAGTTTAGTTTTCAAAGTAATACAATATGAATGTTATTCATGTTGTAAGTGAAATTAAAACGTTATTAATTAAAAGCTGAAGTAGGTATAAATAACAACATCAAATGGCGCTCGAAAATAATCAGAGGCCTTAATTATCTAGCGTCGAAACTTACCTCGATTTGTGGGGCGACTGGTAGATTTAGCGTAATGGATATAGGGATACCAAACACGATGAGTACCGAATTTAGCTTCAACATTAACAGCGTTTGTCTCGATGAAAACTATCAGCCGTCAGACAGTACACGTATTACCACAAACTTTGCTAACTTAGCGCGAGGCGAGAGCAGGCAGCAAAACCTACGCAATGCTTTGCGGATGATTGATAACAGTTTTAATGCATTAGCCCACTGGGATAATCCGCAAGCGGACCGTTATAGTGTTGAGCTTGAGATCATTTCCGTGGATGTAGATGTTGCGGGCAGCGGCAAGACTTTTCCGTCAATTGAAATATTAAAAACCAATATTATTGATAATAAGACTAGCGAACGAATAGAAGGCATTGTTGGTAATAATTTCTCATCTTATGTTCGAGATTATGATTTTAGTGTGTTGCTATTAAATCATAATAAAGATAAAGCTCAGTTTACTATTCCAGATAACTTTGGTGATTTACACGGTAAGTTATTTAAATACTTTATAAACTCTTCAGTTTATAAACAGCACTTTAAAAAGTTACCGGTAATATGTTTAAGTGTGTCAGATAATAAAACCTATTACCGTAGCGACAATCAGCACCCTGTTTTGGGCGTTGAATATCAACCTAATGAATCGTCACTTACCGAGCAGTACTTTAAAAAGATGGGCTTGCAGGTGCGTTATTTTATGCCGCCAAATAGTGTTGCGCCGTTGGCATTCTACTTCTTTGGTGATTTGCTTAATGACTATAGCAACCTTGAGTTGATCAGCACCATTAGCACAATGGAGACATTTCAGAAGGTTTACCGACCAGAGATCTACAACGCAAATGCTGCAGCGGGTCAATGTTATCAGCCGAATTTGAAAAACCTCGATCACTCGTTAACTCAAATTGTTTACGACCGAGAAGAGCGCAGTCAGTTGGCTATCGAGCAGGGCAAATTTGCAGAAGAGCACTTTATAAAACCTTATCAAAGCGTGCTTGAGCATTGGTCAGCTAACTACCCTGTGTAACCTTTAACATTGATTGCGGATAAATGATGAAAACATTATTACCTACTTCAACAGCCGGTAGTTTGCCAAAACCAGCATGGTTAGCCGAACCTGAAACACTGTGGTCACCTTGGAAGTTACAAGGCAATGAACTGATAGACGGCAAGCAGGATGCGCTGCGGATAGCTTTGCAAGAGCAGCAACAAGCTGGTGTGGATATTGTCAGTGACGGTGAGCAAACTCGACAGCATTTCGTGACGACTTTTATTGAGCACTTAAGTGGTGTGGATTTCGAAAACCGTAAAACCGTTCGAATTCGTGATCGCTATGATGCTAGCGTGCCGACAATAGTCGGACCAATTGCTCGACAAAAGCCAGTGTTTATTGAAGATGCTAAGTTTTTACGTCAGCAAACTAAGCAACCTATTAAATGGGCTTTGCCCGGCCCGATGACCATGATCGACACGCTTTATGATGATCATTACCACAGCCGTAAACAGCTTGCGTGGGAGTTTGCTAAAGTTCTCAACCAAGAGGCAAAAGAGTTAGAGGCGGCTGGCGTGGATATTATCCAGTTTGATGAGCCAGCATTTAATGTGTTTTTTGATGAGGTCAATGATTGGGGGATTGCCTGTTTAGAGCGCGCTATTGAAGGGCTTAAGTGTGAAACGGCCGTGCATATTTGTTATGGCTACGGCATTAAAGCCAATACCGACTGGAAAAAAACCTTAGGTAACGAGTGGCGCCAATATGAACAGGTGTTCCCTAAGCTACAGCAGTCAAATATCGACATCATCTCGTTAGAGTGTCATAAATCGCGGGTACCGATTGAGCTATTGGCGCTGATCCGTGGCAAGAAGGTGATGGTTGGTGCTATTGATGTGGCCAGCGATACCATTGAGACACCGCAACAGGTGGCAGATACCTTGCGTCAAGCGCTGGAATTTGTTGATGCTGATAAACTTTACCCTTGCACTAACTGCGGCATGGCGCCGCTATCCCGTGAGGTTGCAAGAGATAAGCTTAATGCGCTTAGTGCTGGGGCAGCCATCGTCCGCCAGGAGCTTGCTAACGCTAACTAATATCTTTAGTAAGTAGAGCGGAATCGTATTTAAGGCCAAGCATGAGAACTCATGCTTGGCCTTGTTGCTTTATACTGATTGGTCTTATACCAATCAATATAAACATTTAGTCACTCAGCGAGAGAACATAGTCAAACTAGGTTCAAGCTTCTTTTTTATCAAGAGTCGTTAAAACTCGCCATTCTGGAGCGTTTTTGGCTGCCTACTTCTGCGTTGATTAGCTTTATAAGGGAACAACCATTATTGCAGCTATTCGCCTTGAATTAGTTTGCCAAAAATCGCTCTGAGTAGTTCAAACTCTTATACTGATTGGTCTTATTGTAAAGTTGCTATTAGTTACCGCGCATTTATCCTATTTTTATTGGTAATTTTTTTTGCAGCGCGATAATCTGCGGTCGCTTTATCTATTTGTTCTTTTATTCGTTTTAACCGCCAAGGATGCAGTATGGCTCAGTTTGATAAGCATGTTTCTATAGTTGTTTCTCCTCACTCTTCCACAAGTATTGCTAACGCATTAGCCGAGTATCGGCAGCGAATTAGCGATGGCTCAGCGTTTCGTTTGACCATGAATTTACTGCTCAATGTGCAGTTTGTTAAACCTGATGGCTCGCCTTTGCTATTAGCAGATGCGGCGGCTAATAGCGCCTTGGTTGAGCAGGCACTCAATGCGTGCCGTTTTGATGAACAACATGCTTATATTACTGAACCTGTGTTATTTGCGGCAGCGCTAAATTTTCCCGAGCTACTACCAGAGGTCGTTACTACGCTTGAAGCGTTAGTCGCGTTTGCTCGTAGCCGTAATGATTCAAACGATCTTTGGCTAGATGATTACAATGCCTTCGCTGTTGAGGGCTTGTATATGCTGGTGGTTACCGACAGTCGCTATAGCTGGATGCTAGCGCAGTTTTTGGTGCCGTACTGGGATACGCAAACCATGACGGCACCGCTTTGCTTACTCAGCGGCTTAGTTGGCAAGTATGGTTGGACCCGTGATTTGATCAAGGCTTATGTTTGGTGTGATAGCCCTGAGGTACGGCGCTATTTCTATGAAGATATCAACTATGATGCGGTGCAGACTGACTTACTTTCACACCTGCAATCTCACCATGATGATTACCTCTACTTTAAAGATGAACTGACTCTGCGATTGCAGTCTATGCCTATTTTACACATGGCAGATGAGGCTAGCTCGTTGACGCAAATGTTGGTGGAGTATTACAGCTCCATGGGCGCATGGCCACTGGGGTGTGAGCGCTGGGAGCTTGAAGATGATGCAGATGAGTTGAGCGATCGAGTTAAGCAGCAACTCATTTGTGGTGCCAAAGTTGAGGATGAAGTGAGCGCCATAGCAGCGACACTGACAGAAACTCGTAAAGCGTGTGAATTTTTTACACTTGCTGAATCACAACGTGATGGAGTTGAGGATAGCTATCAAGCTTGGAAAGCTCCCAAAGAGCCGGAGAACAGCGTTTCAGTTGCTGAGCCAGAGCCAGAAGCACCTGCAATTGAGTGGGATGAGGCTATGGGTCGCAAGATTTTTAGCTGTCTACATCCGAGAACAGATTTAATTACCCAAAGTCGACTTGAACGTCTTAACGATGAACTGGGCAATCGTGATGGCCAAGAGATTATTGAGGCGCTGCCTTTTATGCCATTGCATTTAGGCAGCAGTACTTATCTTGCGCTGCGATTGCATCAAGAGCCGAGTGAGGATGAACTCACAGCAATTGGCCAGTGGTTTGAGCAACACTTAAGTAAACTTCTGAGTGATTTTGTGCTTAAGTTTTGCAGCGTTGCCGATGAAGACAGTGAAGCGTTGAGACAGTGGATTTGCGGCTTAGATCTTGATGCTGGTCAAGCTGTTACTGCCGATATTGACGCCAAAATGATTGAACTTGTGCGTAGCCGGTCGGCAAAAGATGGCGGTAAGTCAGGACCTAGAATTAGCGCGAAACAAGCTGCGTACAGGAACTTGTTTAGTTACGATGCTGGTCAGCGCTGTATGTTAACGATTTTATTGCTACAAAGTGCTAGTCGCTTAACCCAATGCCGTACCTCTGAGTTGTTGAATTCATCTGGAGCTGTTGTTCAACTAGCCAAGCGTCACTGGCAATTGTGGTTAGCCATTGCGCCACAGCGAGCGATTAACCGTATTATCAAATTCCAAGCTAATTATGGCTTATATGCGGCCATTGATGATCAAGATGCTGAGGCATCGCTATTTGATTTATTACAGCAATTCGGTGTAACAGACGCCATGCTGGAAGCATTTACATTAATGACAGATCAACAGGTTGCCGATTATCGCCCTGCCGATGCGCGTTTTGGTCAACGTTATGCCGCCAAAGTTGAGCAATATGCTGCCGTCGATAGCACGGACACGAGTATGATTGGCCGCCAGCAACTCAAGCAGTTCGAGGCGTTATTACATGAGCTTGAGTATTGTCGTGAAGATCAAGTATTGGAATTTTTCCAACATCTTAGCGCATTCAACTCAGAGCTTGAGCTACCGATTATGCCGATGTTTGAGCAAGCCTTATTGAATACGTTAAAAGAAGGTTTTGACGACGATAGTGCACAAAGCTTATATGACAATATCATGGCTTACCTTATTAGTGGTGATGGCTTAGATAGCTTGAGTCCGCAGGCGCTAAATAAACCAAAATTACAGGGCTGGAATCCTTACCCTATGTATCGCAGTAAAGTGGGGCCTGCAGATTTTGTCTGGTTATTGCCACCTGAAATGGCACAGCGTTTAGTACTATTTTTAGCGCAGCTTGGTAAACGTGGTTTACATTGGTTGGGGCGTGCTTCAATGGAAGAGGCATATGTGGCTAGTCGTATGCAAGCGGGGGAGATCACCATGGCCGAGCGTTGGCGTCATCCTGAAGTTGGTAATGAGCGTCATGGTGACAGTGATATACGCGATGCACTCGATGTGGCGAAGCAGAATTGGGCGCTGAATTGGCTTGATAAAGCGGGTGTACCTGAGGCGGCATTGGTGTACTTTGCGGTACATGAAGGCTATGAGCAGCAACAATTTGTTTGCCGATTGGCCGCTGAAAACCGCTTACCCGATCTGCAAGATTGGTTAACTGCAAATGAGCGGGTGCAATTACTAGAAATGCTTGCAGATATTGAGTCACTGTCAGAGCCTAGCAAACAGAGCTTTCTACAGGATTGCTCAAGCGCGGTAAAACAGTTAGCGAATAAGCTGTTTAGCCATCGCTCTTAAACTGATTGCTATTATTAACAATTGTGAGGGGATTTTCCCCTCCTGTTGATTACTGTTAATTCCCTCCTTGTTATTCGTTACAGGCTCAAAGCCTGCTACTTCTTGTTGCACAAAGCTTAATCTGTTCTCTCCATTTGCTGTCACTTTAGCCAACAGCGCTGAAATTTCCTTGTTGAGTAGAGTTTAATTTTGTTGACCACACTCAAGGTGATGTAGTTCACATAAAAGTTGTCTTGGTTAACTTTTGTTGACATTGTTTTTGTTGGAACTATTACTTTAGTAACCCTTAAATTTGTTTATCTTACTTTTTGGTGTATTTCTCAGGTCAATAAATAGATGTTTTACTAGAGCTTTGTCACATAAAGTTTCTGTAATTTGAGGTTTGTTGCATATCTGGCTTTAAGCTAGCGACTTTAGCTCAAATAAACCCATCACGCTGCATTGGTCACATTTTTTAACTTAGCTATGGGTAAAATGCCTATCGAAGTAAACAAAACTTAACTGAAATCTGTGCTTTTCTATTTGCTCAATACATTTTGCATTATGTTAATGAGCAAAAAGCTTAGCGCAGATCCCAAGATCCTGATCTCCCTTGAGCCATCGCAATCTGCTCAAGCAGGACATTAAAGGTAAAATAACAATGAATATCACCAATAAAGATGTTGTACTAGGATGGACTGCTGCAATTGCTGTAGCTGTGATTTGGGGCGTAACTGGCGTAGTTTCTAAGCCACTATCTATGGCTGTAGATCCAATGACATTAGTGTTTTTCCGCTATGTAACTGCGGTGATTGGCTTATCTATTATTTTCTTTTTCACCTCTCGTAGTAAAAGCCTCAGTCAAGATCTAGGTGGTTCACTAAAAATTGATAAAAAAGATATTCTAAAAATAGCGCTATGCGGCATTATCGGCCAAGGTGCCTTTTCATTATTTAACTTCTTATCACTATCGCATATTGGTGCAACTGAAAACGGTGTTATTCAAGGTATGCAGCCATTTGCGACGGTTTTTTTCGGCATGTTGTTCATGAATTTCCGAATGAACAAAATCCAGTGGGGAGCGTTTATCGCTTCAGCACTATGTATTTATGCAATGAGCGTTGGACCAACTAATAGCATTGAAGGCGGCACGCCTTTACTTGGCTATGTGTTTGTAACTTGTTCTATGTTGTCTCTTGCTTGGACAGCTCACTTACGTGCGAGTTTAGCCGACAAATATGGTTCAGTGGTTTCAATGCTTTACCAATACATCTCGGTAGCAGTGGCTGGCTTCTTTGTTGTGATAGCTATGGGCTTAGACTTAAGCCAAATCTTTATCATTTTAGATAGCCCGTTATTACTAGGTTTGTTGATTTTCTTAGGTACAGGTATTTCTGGTGGTAGCTACTTAATTCAGCTGTATTCTTTTAAGCGTATCGGTGTTGAAAAAGCGACTATGGCGCTAAACCTTATGCCACTAGTGGGTTACATGGTAGCGGTATTGACACTAGGTGAGCAGATGGAGCTGAGCAAAACCATTATCGTATCGTTAATCGTGGCTGCTCTATATGTGTTCACTAAATATGAAACTAAAGCGGACATTGCTAATAAAACTAACCAAGACAAAGATGCATTGTCGATGAAGACTCAAAAAGCTTAAAGTTTCTCCCTGTTTCCCCTAAGACTAACTACCTTAGGGGATTTTTCATTGCGTGTTACAGAACGAGATATTTGAGAGCCTTTATATTACTCAGTATAAAGGCTCGCTCTGTAGGGGCCGCAATTCCTTATACTGCCAGCCTTAATCCCTTCTTTGGTTTTTATGTGATAGTTCTGTTTTTACTTTAATTCAGGATTATTAAGTCGTGCCAGTGTGTAGCAAGCTGCCCGCTTTAATAGCCTTAATAAGTTTTAATATTTTTTGAGTTCAATAATTGAACAGCTTGACTGATTATCTAGCAAATTCTATTGACCTACATGTGTGCCACATGACGAAACGAACCTCAAATAACCGTCTCACTTTTTCACTATTATTCTCTTACTGCAGTGTGTTGTTGACTATAAATTCACAAATGGCTGCAGCAACTGAATTTTCTGATCCTTTGCAACAACAAATTCAAACTGCAGACGCAGAGCAATTGGGGTTTTACCTTGGAGCTAAGGCGGGCGCTGCTTCTTATGTGGATAGTTGCTTCACTCAGGGAGTCTCATGTTCAGACTCCACCTTTGGCTATGGTCTTTTTGGTGGCTATACATTTGACCAATTATTCAGTGTTGAGCTATCCGTTAGCGATTATGGTTCTCCTCAAGCTAAGGGGGATATGTCAAATGTCGACGTTAATGTTCGAGGTGCAGAGGTGGGAGTTAGGTTCGCCCTACCTAAATTATGGCGGCTCGCGCCATACTTCCGCGTTGGCACCCACTACATCGATTCTGAACAAACATTACATAGTCCAGAAGGAATAAGTCGCTTCGGGTATAACGGTTGGCGACCTAGTTTAGCGCTGGGAGTGAGTTATCCGCTGGCTAAGCGTTGGGAGCTCCAGTTGGAATACCAGTATGTCAACGATATTGGAAGTAGCGAAACTATAGAATCAGACTTAGGGTTTCTTTCATTGGGAGTGAGCTATCGCTTTGGCCAACCAAGTTGGGGGGGGATTAGCGATAAGACTATCAGTGATGCTGATATGGATGGCGAATTTGAATTAATTTCACTAGATACATTAAAAGATCAATCCACCCCCGCAATAGATTCGACTTCCAGTGCGCTAGAAAGGCACTTCAAATATATACAGAAGTTTAGCTATGACTCTTATCAGTTGGAAGGGCGTCAGCAATTTGAAAAATGGCTAGTTACCTTACCTAATGAACCTGTCGATATAATCGTCATCGGCCACACCGATAGCATAGGAAATGCTGCATATAACCAGCTGTTGTCAGAACGTCGGGCTAAAGCTGTTGAAAAAATGATAACTGAGGCATTTAAGCAAAGGCATAAGAAAATTAACAGCATGATAATTCAAGGAATGGGGGAGCTTGTTCCTACTGATGTTAATGATACTGCCGATGGGCAGGCAAGTAATCGTCGTGTAGAGATTTTTGTTATTTATAAACAAGACGTTGAACAATGAAAAAGCAGTGCTTCACAGCGTCGAAAACTTTTGTGTATGCCAATTAAGTGATTTGTAGTTAGGAGGTTGAAATGTCGGAATTTCGAGCATGGAAGTTAGAAGCTTGGATGAAAGGTTGGCGATTGACCAAAAAGAAAATATTGTCTCAACGTGGGATAAATAACAATCAACGTAAGTATAAAAAGCAGCACAAACAAAACCAAAGTAAGTGAAATCATTCCGTTGTGATGACTTTTAGACTAAGTAACCAAGCTACTCATTACTTTTTACACTTTATTTTTAGATGGCTCAGATTTAAACGAAGCCAGTCTTTCGCTACATATTCACATGGGGATGGTTTTGAGCGAATATTCTTATAATGAACTTTTAAACAACGTAGTGAGCTCTGCACTGCTTCATCTATATTTAACCGTTGATGAAAGTACTCGCTTTATTCCTAAAGCCCAGCGTAATAGCTTGTTGGTTCGCTATTTAAAACCCAAATTAAAGTTATCTTCGCATCGGCCTGTAAAAAATGAGCTAAGAAAGTTGCTTGCGATAGGGCGCTCTGAAAATGAAAGTTTAGAGAGCAAGTTGAATGAGCTAAATAAATTGTTTGTACAAAGGGGCGCAAACCCGAATGATGCAGATAAGCTATTTAATTTGCTGGAACTATTGAGGATTGAGTACCAGTTAGATAGTCGTTTTGTATTTGAATCAGAACGCCGGGTACCAGGTATTATTTATATATTAAAAGAGTGTGTTATACGTGCTTTTGCTGATTCAGGCAGTCAATTATCACCGATCTCACTCTTTCTGGAATCGGCAAAAGCACTCGAGTTAGTCGATATCATCAATCAAACCAAGCTGTTTAGGGCTGAAATGAAACAATTTGACCGAGAGTTGCAGCTTGGTCATATAGTGTTACATCCGTTTTTGGCCAAGCAAGCTAAGAGTTAGAGTGTTAACGATACCCGTAGCGATAGACCATGGGCATACCGAATAGAGCTCAAGTGCCAAGTTGCTCGCTGTCTCCTGTGCTTTTGTAATCTTTTTTGTTTCTGCTGCTTGAGCTTCCAATGCCTTTGCTTTAAGTATTGTCGCTTCAATTGTTCATCACTTTAGTATTCCATACCGACTTTTAAAGACGCTTTCAGAATTTAAAATGTTCATTATTTGATGCAACCTTAATCTCAGAGCTTTAACTTTACATAAGAACTGTTGTGCAATTTGTATTTGTTTCGAACAATAAAGCTTCTCTGAAAAAGAACATTAATGATGTTCTCGTTAGGCTATGTCGAATTCTTGTAGTTCTTGCTTTAGCTGTCTTTGTTCCATATGCCATTCTATTCCACGCCTAGTCGCGCACCTTTTTATCGCTTGTTTACTTGGGGATTTTGCTTTTTGTCTATGAGGAGACAGAGCTTGATAGTTTGTTCGAATGCTTTGGTTCTTTGAACTGTTTTTATTCGTTTGCGGGCTCGGCATGGTAACTTCCTTTTTTAGCCTAAGATGGTTGTTTAGTGATTATCGCCTGCTGCTAAGTGGCATCTCCTATAACAGGGGACTAAGGTTATTTTCTTCACATGAACCTCAATCTTTAAAGGCAATGTTGATAAAGCTTTTGTTTAAAGTGTTTAAATAAAAGACCCCATAAGCAGCCGAGGGTTAGGACAGAACGACTTATGGGGGAAGCATTAACTTCTTTTGGTCTAATGGTTAGTTACTATTCACTTCAGACCCACTTGCGAATGAAACACAAGTACAACTAAGGTGTGCCTTTTATTATCAAATAGAGCCGAACTGAATAGTAAGTTCGGCCCTCAGGCTCATACCCAAACTAGCGGTTAAGAAGGCGGGGGATCAAGCTTTCTTCGGTTAAGAAAAATTAAAAATTTATTAAGGATTCTAATTTCGTAGCTAGCCGATTTTATATAGAGCGGGCTTAGTGTTTTTTTGGACAGTAGGTGATAAAGCAGGAGCTAGAGTAAAATTAAAATGTTTAATTGCCTTGATGTCTGCTTAATCGGTTAAAGCTGAAATGATATGGTTGTTACAACGGGCTTTTTTAGAAGGTTTCATTTGGCTTTAATAATGTTTAAGCGCCTATTTTAAGCATTTTTATCATCTCGTTAATAAGCTATTTATCGGCTTAGCTTCACAGGTTAACTTAGATTTTCCAGATGCTAGCCAGCCTTGCATCGTTCTAGTCAAAATAAACTCGTCATAAAAGTGAGTTGGCTAGGGAATAGGATTATTAGTTTGATAGTTTAAAATGAGAAGGATAAGTCTCAGCTATTTTGTGTTTTTCTATTTCCTTTCTTTCGCACGATTGGCTATTTTTCTGTGCCTTAAATCAGTGTTCATATTCCTGTAAAGGAGATTGTTTCAGGATGACAATTTCCAAACTGCTTGAATGTATTCAGTCAGTTTTTAGCACTTTTTTACGAGAAGTTAATGGGCAGAAAAAGGATTGGGTTAGTCAGCTTTAGCTGCTTGACGTACTACATCTTTTGAATTTTGGCTGCTTAAATTTGCTAGAAGTTAAAAATGCCGCCGTTTTATTGTCAGCACTGCCTTACTTTTATAATGATGGCTTACAAAGCCTTATCTAGTCTCTGTTTGCACAATCTTGCTATGAGTTGTTGCCTGTTTTTCAGTCATGCCTTTGTGATTTTTTGTGGTTCAAAAATCATAAAATGAAGATTTTTATATCTAAAAAGATCTTTTTATATCGCCCTATCTTATTGTTTTTAAATGCTTATACATTTTTTATATCTAATCGCTTCTGATGGATTTTTTAGTGTGCTGTAGCGCAGATTTTTACTGTTTTTTATGTGGAAAATAGCCCTTGCTCAGTTGTTTAGCTCAATCGGTGAACGGTTAGTTTTAAAAAAGTGTGCTGTTAAAAGCCCACAAAAAACAGTGAAAAAATAAATAAAATAAGTAGGAGTGAATGATGAGACGGTGGAAACACAAGGTAGCATTAAGCGTGCTGTTTTGTTTTGGTGCCATTGCCAATGCGAACGCTGCTGGAAAATATGACAGCATCCCTCAGATGGGTAAAACCGCTAAAGGGGTTATTGCTAATTACGACGGTATGCAGCAGGTCAATGGTGTGAAAACACTGCAAGACTATATCGTTCAAGAAGAAGAGTTATTCGACTATCTTTTTGAAAACCACCCTGTATTTAAGTACCACGAAGCGGGTAACTTGATTGGTGATTACCATATCAGTGACCGTGGTGAAGAGTATTTAGATACTGGCCACAGCCCTAACTATAGTGAGCGCGTAGGTACACCACGTGCGGTTCAGTATCGTTTAGGTGCTAAATCAATTCTAGATTATCCAAACAACTTCGTTGGTCCTGAAAAGTGTGCTGAATGTCATGCGACTCAATATGAGAAATGGCAGCGTTCGCGTCACGCTAAAACAATTCGTTTCCCAGGTGAACACCCTGAAGTGGATAACGATATTGAAAAGACCATGTATAACACTAAAGACACTTCAATCTTGCCTGACGGTATTACGCCAGACATGATCTATGCAACCGTTGGTACACCTCGTACTAAATACGGTTTCATTGATGCGTGGCTAGTACGTGGTACTTACCATATCAGAGACGGTTTATTACGTGACGGTACCGGTAAAATGGTAGCGGGTGCTAACCAGTTCTCTCGTGGTTGGGCTGAGTGGCTAACCCCAGAAATGTCTAAGAAAATTAATGATGTAATCCCTGAATTCCCAACAACCTTAGCAGGCTTTGGTGGTTCTGGTTCGCACCAGCAAGGTATGAGTTCATACGGTGCTAAGTACGAAAAAGAGATGTTGTTCCAACCAGCAAGTTCTTACTGTGAAGTTTGTCATACGTTCAAGTTTGACTTCCAAAACAAGCAAGAGTTCTTTGATGCATTAGGCGATCCTAAGAAGCTACAAGAGCACACCATTTCTCGTGGTATTGCTTGTGAAGAGTGTCATGGCGCGGGTGGTCACTTAGATGGCGGTACTGGCGGTATGCAGTCTAACTGTGAACGTTGTCACCAACGCTTCCAGTACGACCCTACACTTGCTGACACGCCTCAAGCACAAGAGAAGCGTGAATACGCATTCGGTGTGAAGATGAAGTCTCTATGTCCATCATGTGGTACTGAAGGTTCTCAGATGTATAACTCTGAGCACTACGAGAAGGGCATGCGTTGTACTACATGTCACGATCCACATGAAGTAACAGATGGCGACTGGATGTCTGGTTTCACCACTCCAAAGCTTAAGAAAGACTGTAAAGACTGTCACGAAGCACAAACTTTGATTGCTGAGAACTCTGATACTCACAGTAACCAAACTTGTCAAAGCTGTCACATGCCTAACATGGGTAGCTGTGAAAACTTCAAGGCACTGCAGTTCCCTGACCAAGCTGGTTTCGACGCAGTACGTAAGTCTCATATGTGGAAGATCCAAGTTGACCCAACTATGAAGACCCTAAACCCACCAGAAGGTGAGCCACGTATCCAAGGTCCTAAGGCTGGTAAAGGCTGGACAGTTGCTAAGAACGAAGAAGGTCGTAACTACTTAGACTTAATGTGGTCTTGTGCTCGTACCTCTATCTCTGACCACGACGTGGTTGAGAACAAAGGTTGTCACAGCCAATTCCAGTCTGAGCTTGAAAAAGGCCTACATTACGAAGACCAGTTAGAGATCTACGGTGAAGTAATGAAGATGCAAACACCAGTTAAAGAAGTGTTCTCGAAAGTTGAACAAGCTCTTGTACGCATCGACCAACTATTAGAAGTAACTAAGCTGTCTACTGAAGACAAGACTCAGGTTCTGATGTTGGCTGAGAAAGCGGCAGAAACTGTTGAACTAATCAAGAAAGACGGTTCTTGGGGTGTGCATGGCTTCCGTTATAGCCAGAAGCGTCTAGATGCAGCGCTAACTTATGTTACGCAAGCACAAAACATTCTAGATGGAACAGGTTACGCAGCTAAGTAAGCCGCATAACTAGTTAACCGCCTCGGCATGAATTGCTAAGCAATGATTGCCGAGGCAATTAGAGAGAAAAATGATGAAAAAAGCACTGGGTCAAATTCTGCTAAGTCTTACGTTAATTGCAAGTTCAGCTAGCTGTCTAGCTGGCGGTGGTTCTGAGATGGCACCTGCTCATCGCTATGAGCACCAGCTCAACACTATCAGCATGATGGAAGCTGAATCCTTAGTTGGCAAGGAAGGGGTTTATTTCTTTGATGTGAATACGCTGGAACTGTGGGCAGAAGGGTTCATTCCAGGTGCAATTTACTTCAACGTTAAAGATTGGAAAAAGTTACTGCCAGCTAAGAAAGATGCAGTAATGGTGTTTTATTGTGCTAACCGCTTGTGCAATGCCAGCGAAATTGCTGCACATGAAGCATTAAAGATGGGCTACACCAACGTATTACAAATGCCTGATGGTATTTACGGTTGGCGTTTGTCTAATCGAGTTACAGAAAAACCGTAACAGCAGGATGTTGGGTCAAAACGTATTACGTACTGAATTGATTTAAAGAGATAACTATTATGAAAACATTTACAAAAACTACCCTAGCTGTTGTCACAGGCTTCACCCTGTTTATGTCTGCCAATTCAATGGCCGCGACCGAACTTAACTCTGATGTTCAAAAAGAGTCATACAGTATCGGTGCTTCTTTAGGTAAGTACATTTCAAGCCAAATTTATAGCCAAACTGAGCTAGGCGCTGAAGTGGACGTAGACCTTGTCATTGAAGGTGTGGTGGACGCACTTAAAAACAACCCACAGTTTTCAGATGAAGAGATCCTCACCTATTTAAATCAGCGCGCGGAGCAGCTAAACACAGCTCGCGAAGCTGCTGAGGCGAAAATTGCCTTAGAAAACCTTACAGCTGGTAATAAGTACCTTGCAGAAAACGAGAAAAAAGATGGCGTTATGGTCACGGATTCTGGATTGCAATATGAAGTGATCAGTGAAGGTGAAGGCCGTAAGCCAAACCCTGAAGATGTGGTTACCGTGCATTACAAAGGTTTCTTAATTGACGGTACTGAGTTTGATGATTCTTACAAGCGCAACGAACCAAACCGTTTTGCACTTATGAGTGTGATTGAAGGTTGGCAACAAGGGATCCCATTAATGAATGAGGGGTCAACTTATAAGTTTGCTATTCCAGCAGCACTTGCCTATGGCGACAAGCAAGTTGGCATTATTCCACCAAGCTCAACGTTAGTGTTTGAGGTTGAGTTGGTGAAAGTCGAAGCCCCAGGCGAGAACTCACATGGTATGGGTCTTAGCGGTATGGGTATGGGCGGCATGATGGGTGGCGGTCATTAGTCACTTAGCCCAGACATTGTAGTTTGAATTAGTTTCGCTTGTAGAGAGTCACTATGAATAGTTTAGCTATCGGCATCGCTGTTACTTTGTGTGCAGTTATCACCCTTATTTGGCGTCATCATCACTCTAGTCAAAAACATGGTGCAACCCTGATAGCTCAGCCTTTTGCTGATGGATTAAATGAGCACTCTGTCAGCATAAAGGTGCCTATGGCACTGTCTGTAGTGCTCTTTACAGCGACACTAACTCTCTATGCACAATTAGGTCACTTCAATAGTTGGGACAAGGGAGTGGTCGACACCAATATTGATTATCTGATCACCGCAGAAATCAATAGAAATGCCAAGCTCGTTAGTGAGCAACCTAGCAATGAAATTGCATTGTTAAATCTGGCTCAAGCCTACGTGGACGGCGGCTTGTACAGCGATTCGGTGGCAACGCTTGATGATTTGTTAGCCCTTTCTGGCGACAGCGCAAGCGTACTTGGTATGAAAGCTAATGCCATGTACTACCGCGATCAAAGACAGATGAGTTTAGATATCGATTTAGTCATCGCCAGAGCACTTGCGCTGGATGAATATGAACCACAATCGCGTCTACTTCTGGCCACCCACGCTTATTTAAACGCCGAGTATGACAAAGCCATCGAGCAATGGCTGAAGCTACTTGAAAGCAAGAGCCCAAGCGTAAACCGTGCTGCAATTAATAATGCAATTTATAGAGCCGAGCAAAAATTAGCTAATCGTTCAGTGGCTGCATCTGAGTAAAGTCACGTAAAACCTAAAAAGTATAAATATGTCAGCCAAATAGCTGACAGCTGGAGGATGCTGTGAGTGAAAATATAGAGAGACGGAGGTTCCTTAAGTGCTTAGGAGCCAGCTCTTTGATAATAGCGCCCCTAGGGTGCAGTTCCGTCAAAGAGGGTGAGTCAGATGCAAACAAGCCCCATTATGCGATGGTGTTTGATCAAAATAAATGTACTGGCTGCGGCGAGTGTAAAGAGGCATGTAATCTAGCTAACAACTTACCAGCGGGTAAGTCGAGACTGCTGATGGAGCAGCACTCAGGTGGGTTAGAAGGTCAGCCTTGTCCACACTGCGGTAAAACCACTGAGTGTGGTTGTGAGCGTAAGTTTGTCCGTGTCTCATGTCAGCAATGTAAAAATGCTCCTTGTGTTACTGTTTGCCCAACAGGCGCAGCGCACAGAGATGAGAAAACAGGCATTGTTACTATGGACGCAGCTAAGTGTGCAGGTTGTAAATACTGTATCGCCGCTTGCCCGTATGACGCACGTTTTATCAATAAAGAAACCGATGTCGCTGACAACTGTGACTTCTGCTTAAACAGCAAACTTGCCATTGGCGAACTGCCTGCTTGTGTACAGAAGTGCCGTTATGATGCACTGATTTTTGGTGATATTAACGACCCGACATCCTATATCAGTAAGCTGCTACGAGTAAAAGATTCTGTGCGTATTAAGCCAGGGTTTGGTACTGAGCCAAGCTTACGTTACATACCTATTGTTAAGCTAGGAGTATAGATATGGACGGCAATATTGAATTTACAATGGGTCTGTCTGAGGGGCTTGCTTGGCCTTGGCCAATTGCTGTGTACTTGTTTTTTGCGGGTATTTCCGGTGGTGCGCTAGCCACTGCGTTATTCTTGCGATTCTACAAGAAGCAAACAACCAATACGCCATTTTATAAGGCTGCAGCATTAATCTCATTTGTGACGATTAGCTTAGGTATGTTGTGTCTGGTTTTAGACTTAACTAACCCACTATTCTTCTGGCGAATTCTGGTTTACTACAACCTAAATTCAGTGATGTCGATTGGTGTTATCGCGCTATCGGTTTATATCCCGTTAGTGGCACTAATCTGTCTATACGCTTTTGAAGAAGAGATCCGCGAAATACCAGCACTAAAAGTATTAGTGCCAGTCGTTGAAAAGCTACAAGGTATTCGTCGTCCAGTTGAAATTGCTGTGCTTGTACTGGCTTTAGCTGTATGTGCTTACACAGGTTTCCTGATCTCGGCATTGGTGCGTTTCCCTATCATCAATACCTCTGTTTTACCGGCGCTATTTATTGCTTCTGGTATTTCAGCAGGTGCAGCAGCGGCCAAAATGGTTGCAGTATCGATGTTTAAAGAAGATCTACATAGCCAAGATATGAAGATCCTGCACGGTGCTGAATGGCCAATTATGATTGCTGAAATGCTATTCATCTTCATGATTGTTAGCTCACTAATGACAGGCAATGCCGGTGCACAAAGTGCATTCGAAGCTTTCCATACTGGAGAGTGGGCTGCAGTGTTCTGGTTTGGTGTTGTGGGTCTAGGTTTTGGTGGCCCGCTACTACTTAACTTTGCTACAGGTAAAACCTTCAGCCACAGTGCTAAAGCGTTTTATCTATCAGGCCTGTGTGCCGTGGCAGGCATGATGTGCTTGCGTATGTTTATCCTATACGCTGGCCAAATCTTTGCAATTTAACTCTCCGGTTATATTGGCAAAGTTAGCAAGATATTCGCTCCTGATACACCGCCCCTGCAAGGTTTGTGTTAGGAGTTGAATTCTCTGCTAAACAACTAAGCTCACGCCTTGCCAGAATAATTTGGCAAGGCAGTGAGTGCCTCATTACTCGTATTCTTCCAATTGGGTTCGCTATGAAAAAATTATTACTCACCTTGTTATTCATTCCATTTTTATACGCTTGTGGTCAAGGTGATGCAGCAACGCAGTCAACCGAAGCGCAACCTATTCACGACCATGATCGCTGTCATTTGTGTGGCATGATGATCACTAAATATCCGGGACCAAAAGGTCAGTTGGGATTAAAGGGCGAAACCATAGTGCCAAAATTCTGTTCGACCCGAGATATGTTTAATTTTGCCCTGCAGCCAGAGAACAAGCGTCAGATCACGCATTTGAAGGTGCATGATATGTCGGTTACAGATTGGGAACATCCAAGTGATAACAGCTTTATTGATGCAACCGACGCTTGGTATGTTTACGGTACGAGCAAGAAGGCGGTGATGGGACCTGCAGTTGCGTCATTTTCAACTGAAGCAGCAGCGACTCAGTTTGCCAATGACTTTGGTGGCGCAGTGTTGACTTATGATCAAATCACCATTGAGCTACTCGCTGGCGAGTAATGTCATCTAAATAGCGATAAACGCTTATGAGTAAAACAGTTTGTTATCGTTCTGCATCTAGTTACCTTGCTATGGTTTTGCGCCTTAGCATCTTGTTAGCCTCAGGGGCTTATGGCATCACTTGTCATGCTGCAACAGTTGAGGTGAGCAATAGTGTTGAATTAACCGCGGCGTTGGCAACGGCCAATGCTGGCGATAAAGTCATGCTGGCACCGGGGCGCTATCAAGCGCCATTTGCTGTGCGAGAGTCGATCACCTTAGCTAGCCTTGGTCAAAGCGTTATTGATGCAGCAGGCAAGGGCAGTGCTATTACTGTGTTTGCGAGCAATGTAGAAATCTCAGGTCTCACGATAAAAAACTGGGGTAATGACCATTACGAGCGAGATGCAGCCATATTAATCGAGCCTGGCTGTGACGGCGTCTATATTCATAATAATCACCTGCAAGGCAATGGTTTTGGTGTGCGAGCGGATGAGCTAACTAACATTAAAATTAATAACAATGTGATTGTGGGTAACAACAGCTTATACACCTTAGACAGAGGTGACGGCATTCATTTGCAGCATGTTATAGGCTCTGAAATTTGGGGAAATACTATCTCTGGCGTGCGTGATGGCGTGTATCTAGAATCCAGCAGTCAAAGTAAAGTGTTTGATAACCATTTATTCGATCAGCAATACGGTATTCATTACATGTATACCCATGATGATGAAGCCTATAACAATCAGAGTTATCAAGTCGATGGTGGTTACGCCATCATGGATTCAAAGCGAGTTCATTTACATCGGAATAAAGTTTGGGACGCGATCGACTTCGGCATCTTGCTCAATATGAGCAAAGATTCACGCGTTGAGCTTAACCATGTTGAGCAGATCGTTAACCGCAGTGCAAATCAAGTGCAAGGTCAAGAAGGCAAAGGTATTTTTGTCTATGGTGCCCGTGACAACATCATTATTAATAATCACTTTGCCAACAACGATATCGGCTTTTATATGGCGATGGGAGGCGAGGGCAATCAGGTTTATGGCAATCAGTTTATCGATAACTTTTCACAAGTAAAATATGTCGGTGACGCCCTGCTAGAGTGGAGCTTTCAAGGTCGTGGCAATTATTGGAGTGGTTACTTAGGCTGGGATCACAACGCAGATGGCGTTGGTGTAAACGCGTATCAGCCTAACGATAATATCGACAAGCTATTTTGGCTATATCCTGAGGCGAGTTTTTTAATGGATAGTCCTATTGTAGTCGTATTGCGCTGGGTGCAGCGTCAATTTGAAGTGACTGCAGCCACAGGCATTATTGATAGCTATCCATTGCTTAAGCGTAATCCTATTTTTGCGGAATAATTGAACCGTGCACAGAGTGTTGCCGCTGCTAATCGCTGCGGTAAGTTTGGAGAGTAAATGAGTGCTTCTATAGCAGTATCAGCTAGCAATATACGTCATCATTACGCAGATTTTCAGGCGTTGGATGATATCAGTTTTGCTGTTGAGCGCGGGCAAACTATGGCGTTGCTTGGTCATAATGGTGCAGGAAAGTCGACTTTAATTAAGATCTTACTCGGGCTGATTAAACCTAGCGAAGGTCGAGTTAATGTATTGGGTAAAGATCTATCAAGCTTGCGTAATCGTGCAGATCTTAAAATGGGTTACTTGCCAGAGAATGTTAGTTTTTATGACAAGCTGACAGGAAAGGAGATCTTAAACTATTTTGCTGCGCTTAAAGGGATTGGCAAGGTACGGGTTGAGCAGTTACTACAAGAGTTTGGTCTCGAATATGCCCAAGATCGCACACTTAAAACCTATTCTAAAGGTATGAAACAAAGGCTTGGGTTTGCTCAAGCGATATTATCTCGACCTGAGTTACTTCTACTTGATGAGCCGACGGTTGGCTTAGATCCGGTTGCTTCTAAGTTTCTGTATAGCAAAATCGATGAGCTAAAACAGCAAGGCTGTGGGGTGATAGTGTGCACTCACGAGTTATCTTTGATTGAAAACAATATCGATATGGCACTGATCTTAGCTAAAGGCAAAGCATTAGCTGCGGGTAGCTTAAGCGATTTACGTGCTGCAAGCGGCCTTAAAACACGTTTAACTTCGCCACAGCTGTTAGAGGCGATAGCGCTGCAACCACAGCTCACATCTATGCTGTGTGATGACGCTTTACTATTGGATAAACAACAGAAGTCGGCAGTGGTGAAGCTGCTCACCAATCAGTGTCAGTTATTTGATTTTAGCCTCAAGGAGCCTGCTTTAGCTGAGATCTATCATTTTTATATGGGCCAATGCGCTCAAGTTGTTGAGGTAAGTTAGGGCTATGTTGATGTCTCCTGTATGTGTCATTGCCAAAAAAGAGATCCAAGATAGCCTACGTAATCGTTGGGTGTTATTTATCTCACTAATCTTTCTGATTTTATCTTTGAGTGTCACCTTTGCGGGCAGCGCTGTAGCGGGGCACCTGTCTTTGCCTGAACTCAATGCGTTGATCTCTAGCTTGTCGACAATTTCGGTATTTATTATTCCGTTAGCAGCGATGCTGGCTAGCTATGATGCATTTGTGGGCGAGGATGAGTCTGGCACTTTATTATTGCTGTTATCTTACCCTATTAGCCGAACGCAAATTTTAATGGGTAAACTCGTCGGCCATAGTTTAATTATGAGCGCGACTATCAGCTTTGCATTTGGTGTAACTTTAGTGCTGTTGTTGCTACTTGGTGACAACTATCAGCCGCAGCTTTTATTGGTTCAATTCGGGCAATTCATTTTTAGCAGCATCTTGTTGGCCATCGCTTTTATATTGCTGGGATATATTGTTAGCCTTAAATCATCTGAAAAAGCTAAGGCGGTCGCCAGTGTTTTATTGGTGTGGTTTATGTTTGTGCTTATCTATGACCTGCTGCTATTAACAATTTTAGTTGCAGACTTGTCCTTTTTTAATCAGTATATTATTAATGCCTTAATTGCATTAAACCCAACAGATCTCTATCGTGCGATAAATCTAATCGGTATGGAAACTGGTAACGGAAGTTTGGCTCTATTTGCATCTTCTGCATGGGGGCTATCAGCACTTTATGGGATCATGTTGTTATGGCTTGTTATTTTGGTGGTAATTACTGGGCAGATGTTTAAGCGCAGAAGCTTATAAGGTAAATAAGCTTTAATTCAGTTTCAGTGTTGTTGGTTTTTATTTTTGATGCTTGATTTTTAGGGTGTTTTATATAACCGTTTGCAGATATAAGGTTTACTTATATTGTTTTTGAATGATAAAAATGTGAGATATGTGAACACTAACATGCTGATTTTAGATGGCTGTTTTGATTTCAGGACAAAATCACGTTTTTAATAAATTATTTTAGTAAACTCAGGTAAAGATTTGTCAGTTATTGATTTGAAGCTAGTGTATTTAGGAGTTTAGGGTGCTGAAAGTTACTCCTTATTTGGAGTTGGATGAAGAAGCTAAGCAATTAGTTGATCATGCGAATAACAAGACCGTCACATTGACCGTTTCAGAGTCAGCGGTTTTACATCAATTAATTTTGGCGTTGAGTTCAGTTTGTACCAAGGAAGACTTGCTCGCAGCAGGTTGGCCTGATCGTGTTGTTGCTGCAACATCATTAACTCAATGTGTTAGTACCCTCAGAAAGAAATTAGAACCCTATCCCGAAGTTATGTTGCGCACCATTGCAGGTCGCGGCTATCAATTAAATGTTTCTAACCGCTCACACATTAAGATGTTAGCGGTAAATGATGCAGAGTCTGTGCGTGCAGCATTAGTGGATGTGTCATTACTGGTTAAGCTAAGTGGCATTCTTATCGCGATCTTAATCGGCCTCTCTTTTTGGTATTTCAGTGATTACCACGGCGTGATTAAAGCTAAAAATAGCTGGGATGCCGATAAGCAGATAACTTTGAATATTGGTGGCACCAAACAAGATGTGCAGTTGATCCATAAAAACGATGTGGCGCACTTGCACGCCTCAATGTGGCAAAAACACCTTGCCCCAGAATCTAATCATCTAGCTGATTTAAGCAAATTTAATGGTTTTGCGGTTACCGATGGTAATTATTACTCAATGGCTGTTTGCCCTGAAGCGGACAAACAAAAATGTTCAGGTAATGGCTTAATTAATATTACCGCGATTGATTTGACGCCTGCGGGTTTGAACATGCAAACCTTTACCGATTTAACCCACGTCATGGAACAGCGTATCCGCTATAACCGGGTGATTATTCCTCATGATGAGCCGGGTACCAGCGGTTTTATTGAACATCATTATCATGCTGATGTTTATTTTCCGGTAAAAGGTAACATGTTGGTACGTTCAGATATCAGTTTGTCGCTGATCTATGAGGGTGAGAAAACCGGTAAATTTTATTCTGCAGCGTGTGTTACCGATGAAGAGTGCAAGACCACGCCAATTAAGTACAAGATTAAAGGCAACTTTACTCAGTACCAAGAGAAGATTAATGACCTAGATGTAGACGTATTCCACGTTAAAGTGTTGCAAAAAGAGTTGATGAAACCTGAGCAGGTTAGCTCATCTGCAATGCATTTTTATCGTGAAATTCGTAAGCATGAGATTATTGATAGCGATCTGTATTTTTACCGTATATATAAAGATCCTGATACCGCTGTATGGATTGTGCCTCTATTAGGTAACCTTGTGGCTTGGTATGAATACGACAAAGTGAAGCTTTAATAAAGTTAAAGCGGGTTTAGAGCCTAGGAAGAACAGAACCTAGGGAAAGCGGGGTAAAGCAATAGTTCAAAAGCAGCAAAGGTAGTGCTTTGGCTGTTGCTTTTCCTTTCAGTGAAGCCCTTTAAGGGCTAGGGGCTGTTTGTTAGATCTGTTTTGCCCATCGTCTCTCCCTCATTCTTTATTCACATCTTTTCATCGAGCACAGGTATTTCTGTTAGAGCCTTCACAGATCAAATTATTACGTCATGCAATATCGAAACGTTTTTATTATTCTACTAATTATCGAAACGTTTCGATGGTGGTTTTAGGGATAAATCACAACGCTTAGCATAATTTGCCACACTCGTTTTTGCGTTAGTCGTTTTACTTGCAGACCTATCTTCCTCTGCGCTCACCCCTAAACTGCAGTGAGCGAAAGTCAGAGAACATCAAGGAATATGTAAATGTCTCAGTTAATTGTTTTAGGCAGTGTCAATGCCGACCATGTATTACAAGTGCCATCTTTTCCACGTCCGGGTGAAACCCTGCATGGGCGTAATTACCAAATTATCCCGGGTGGTAAAGGGGCCAATCAAGCAGTAGCGGCTGCACGTTTACACGCTGATATTGGTTTTATTGCCTGTGTCGGTGATGACGACTTTGGACAAAAGATCCGTGGCGCATTTGCTCAAGATGGCATAGAGATTTCTGCGGTACACATGGTTGACAATACTCCAACTGGGATTGCAATGATCCAAGTGAGCGATTGCGGTGAAAACAGTATCTGTATTGCTGCAGAGGCTAATGATGCACTCACTGCAGATATTGTTAATCAGCATAGCAACCAAATTGCAGCAGCCAAGTACCTATTGATGCAGTTAGAAACGCCACTTGCTGGAATTGAGCAAGCGGCGAGTATTGCCAAAGCAAATGCCACCCAAGTGATCCTAAATCCAGCGCCTGCACGTGCTTTACCTGATGGGTTATTGGCAATGGTTGATATCATCACCCCAAATGAAACTGAAGCCGAAGTATTAACTGGTATCGCTATTACCGATGACGCTAGTGCAGCGGAAGCCGCAGCGATTTTACACGCGAAAGGTATTGCAACTGTGATGATTACCTTGGGGGCTAAAGGTGTTTACTTAAGTCAGCAAGGGAACGGTAAGATGATCCCAGGCTTTAAGGTTAAAGCGACTGACACAACTGCGGCTGGTGATACCTTTAACGGTGCGTTTGTAACTGGGTTGCTTAAAGGTCAAACGATTGATGATGCGGTTGTATTTGCCCATGGTGCAGCAGCTATCTCAGTTACTCGGTTTGGGGCACAAACATCAATTCCAACGCTAGCGGAAGTTGAACAGTTTTTAGCTGAGCAGTAATTTTCATCACTGACAACATAGGACGTTAATCCCGATGGCTACCATGAAAGATGTTGCCAAGCTTGCAAGCGTATCGACCTCGACAGTAAGTCATGTCATCAATGGTACCCGTTTTGTAAGTGATGATATCGCTAAGCGGGTGCAAGACGCCGCGCAGCAATTGAATTATCACGGCCCGTCTGCGGTAGCTCGCAGCTTAAAGCAAAACTGTACCAAAACCATAGGTATGTTAGTAACGACTTCAACTAACCCGTTTTATGCTGAAGTGGTTCAAAGTGTCGAGCAAGCCTGTTATCAGCAAGGTTATAACCTGATTTTGTGTAATACCGAAGGTGATGCGCAGCGTTTGAAACGCTCGCTAAGCACCTTAATCGAGCGCCGCGTTGACGGTTTGATCATGATGTGCGCAATGCTTGAAGGTGATGATGCACAGATTTACCGCCGCTTAGGAGGCTTACCTGTAGTGGTGATGGATTGGGGAGAAGTCGATTTCTCCTGTGACAGAATCCAAGGTCACTCGCGTCAAGGTGGTATTCTTGCAACCCAATACTTGATTGATAATGGTCACAGCGAAATAGGCTGTATAACTGGGCCGCGCAATCGTCAGCAGGCTAATTTACGTTACCAAGGCTTTGTTGATGCGATGAATGCAGCGAACTTGCCAATTAACCCTGCTTGGGTCATTGAAGCAAACTTTGAAACCGAGGGCGGTAAGGCGGCATTTGCTAAGTTACAAGCTCAAGGGGAGCTACCAAGTGCGCTGTTTGTGTGTAACGACATGATGGCGATTGGTGTGCTGCATGAAGCTCAGCGCAGTGGAGTGCAAATTCCACAGCAGTTATCGGTTATTGGCTACGACAACATTCAGCTGGCTAAATTTATGACGCCAGCGTTAACCAGTATTCACCAATCAAAAGCGCGTTTAGGTGCCGCGGCAGTCAATGCGCTAATTGCGCGTTTGCATGAGCCACACTTACCTCCGCAGTTTATGGACATTGAGCCTAGAGTGACCGAGCGTGCCAGTGTGGCAAGTAACGAAGTTAAAGTTAAAAATTAAAGCCAAGAGTTTGGGCGATAAAAAAGGCGAGTGGATTATTCATCCTCTCGCCTTTGTTAAATCGTACTGATTAGTTTTACTTAATAAACGCAAACGCATCACCGTAGAGGTGATCTTCTTCAACGCCCATAGTGCGGAATAGCTCACGCGCGGCACCAACCATATCAAAACGACCAGCAATATAGATGTCATAACCTTTTAAACTGTCGAAATCGTTTTTAATCTGCTCTAGTAGGTTAGCTTCTTTGCCTTTCCAGTCAGCGCTGGCTTCTTCAATGACTGGAATAAAGTTTAACCATGGGTGTGCATCATGCCATTCACGGGCAATAGTTTCGTAATACATGGCATCTTGGTTGCGGCAACCCCAGTACAAAGTCGTTTCAATTTTTTGGCCAAGGGCAATTTTTTGCTCAACAATACTCTTGATATAAGAAAATCCTGTACCGCCAGCAATCAGTAGGCGAGGGCGCTGGCTATCTGCGCGTAAGTGAGCATCGCCACCTGGTACTTCAATTTCAATGCTGTTGCCTGTGGCTAGGCATTCCTTTAGACGTTCAACCACTTGCATTGGGTAGCTTTCGCTAACAGCTGCGCCGATATGTAGCTCAATATGTTCAGCATCTGGGGCTGAGGCGATAGAGAATGGGCGTTTATCTTTTTCACCCATGACTACGCAAAGGTATTGTCCCGCTTTAAACTCAAACGGCTTACTTGGTTTTAAGATAACCTGAAATACCGCGTTATTAAATGGCGCTACTTTTTCTATTGTACAGCTTATGGTGTTCATCTTTGTTCCTTGATGAGCCCCTCTTTGGGGGCTTATTCAGTCTAAATTTATCCACCTGCTAACAGGCAGTAGGCAATATAATGATTAACTAATGCAAAGCGCATTATCGTTATAGGGTTGGTGCATCGTCAATGCCTAGATCATCCCAGATAGCATCGACTTTTTGTTTAACCGCTTCATCCATTACAATTGGAGTTCCCCATTCACGGTCAGTTTCACCTTCCCATTTATTGGTTGCATCCATACCCATTTTTGAGCCAAGACCTGCTACTGGTGAAGCAAAGTCGAGGTAGTCAATTGGGGTGTTGTCGATCATTACGGTATCGCGCTTAGGATCCATTCGGGTAGTAATTGCCCAAATCACATCGTTCCAATCACGGCAGTTAACATCTTCATCCACGATCACAATAAACTTGGTATACATAAACTGACGTAGGAACGACCATGCGCCCATCATCACCCGTTTAGCATGACCCGGGTATTGTTTACGAATAGAAATCACTGCCATACGATACGAGCAACCCTCAGGCGGCAAGTAGAAGTCGATGATTTCAGGGTATTGCTTGCGCAAAATGGGCACAAACACTTCGTTTAATGCTACACCCAACATAGCTGGCTCATCAGGTGGACGGCCGGTATAGGTGCTGTGGTAAATGGCATCTTTTCGATGAGTTATGTGGGTTACAGTAAACACTGGGAACGAGTCTGTTTCGTTGTAATAGCCAGTATGATCGCCGTAAGGGCCTTCTTCAGCCATCTCTTCTGGGTCGATATAACCTTCTAAGATGATTTCGCTGGTGGCTGGCACTTCTAAATCACAGCTGAGTGCTTTACATACTTCAGTACGTTCACCACGCAGTAGTCCGGCAAAGGCGTACTCGCTCATGGCGTCAGGCACTGGAGTTACCGCGCCTAAAATGGTGACAGGATCTGAACCTAAAGCAACAACCACTGGGTAGCGTTCTCCAGGGTGCTTCTCTTTGAAGTCTTTAAAGTCTAGCGCGCCGCCGCGATGGTCAAGCCAGCGCATAATGAGTTTGTTTTTACCGAGTAGCTGCTGACGGTAGATCCCTAAGTTTTGGCGCTTTTGCCTTGGCCCTTTAGTGATAGTTAAGCCCCAAGTGACAAGGGGGGCTACATCGCCAGGCCAACAATGCTGGATGGGTAGCTGAGTTAAATCAACATCGTCACCTGTCTTAACGACTTCTTGACAAGCAGGGTTACGCACGGTTTTTGGCGGCATGTTTAATGCTTGCTTAAACATGGGGATCTTTGAAATAGCGTCTTTAAATCCACGTGGTGGCTCTGGCTCTTTTAAAAATGCCAGTAGCTCACCTACATCGCGCAATGCGAGAGGATCCTCTTTACCTAAGGCCATTGCTACACGTTTTGGCGTACCAAATAAGTTAGCAAGCACAGGCATATCCTTGCCGACCGGATTTTCGAATAACAGAGCAGGGCCTTTAGCGCGTAAAACGCGATCGGCTATCTCTGTCATTTCCAAATGAGGATCAACTGGATGACTAATACGCTTAAGCTCACCATTGGTTTCTAGGTGGTCTATAAAGCTGCGCAAATCCTTAAAACTCATAGGGGAATTCTCATCGCTATAAACTGTGATATGGCGCGCACTATAGCATTATTCGAACGTGCGTTAAACGCTTGTTCATCAAAGCGTGGCCTCAAAATATTTCAGCGATTACTGATGCAATAACCATAATGCATAAAGGCGTAGCGACTGACATTGGTTTACTGCTTATTTGCGCGTACACTGAATTAACAGATTCTACATTTGTTGGCGATAAGCCACATTGGAGGATAGAGATGCAAACGTCAAAGTTAAGCGCCTCTGTGGCAGCTTTATCAGGCTTGTTATGGCTGATGCCTGTAGCGGCAGAAACTAGCGCGTCAGCTATGCTAACGCCGTCGCTAGTATTGAACAATGTCAGTGTCGGGGTCGGTTGGAGTAACTCTGATTATCGTGATCCTTGGCGCTGGAATGTCGGGGTGTCAAATGGTTGGTATGGTTATCCTTACAACAGCCGTTATTATCGCCCCGGTTGGCGGCCAGGGTACAACTGGGGAATTGGCTCTCGTTGGCGTTACCCTTATGGCTACGATAACCGTTATTACACACCTTATCGTTATTCGCGCCCTGCATATAAAGCGCCCGAGCCGAAAGTTATCCGCCCGCCAGAACGAGTCACAACAAGTGTTAGTTATGCATCTGGCTTAAGCCGGTTGCCAGAAAATGCGCGAGTGATCCAGCGCGATGGTCGCACTATTTATGAGTGGCAGGGCGTTGAGTATGTGTTCGATTGGCAAACAAACACCTATCAGAAGATAAATTAAGTGGTTTTATTTAGCGCTAGAATCTTGTTAACCTGATGAGCTAAGCCGTAGCTTAAAAGGGAGCACCATGGACTGGATGCAATTTACAATCGCGTTAATTGATAAACTGATTTGGCCGCTGGTAGTCGTGTTTGCGGTGGTCAGCTTAAAACGGCCGTTGGCTAAGCTTATTCCGCTGGCTAAAAAGTTAAAGTTTAAAGATTTAGAATTGGAGTTTGGCCAAGGGTTAAAGGCGGTGACCGCTCAAGCTGAAGGTGTGTTTCCTGAACTAAAAACCGATAAGAAAGCTTTGCTCATTGCCTCTGCAAATAACTTACCCAATTCAGCAGTTTTGGAAACTTGGGAGCAAGTAGACTTAGCTGCTGAGCGACTCATAAAACTGCATTGTGACAATATCACCTTAGATAAAAACACCCGTTATAAGCACATTGAGAATATTTTAATAAGTGAAGCACTGATAAACACTAAGCAAGGTAAGTTGTTTAGTGAACTGCGCCAATTGCGAAACCGAGTTGCTCATGCGGTAAATTATGAGGTGGGTAAGGCCGAGGCGATTCAATATATTGAACTGTGCTTTAAGCTTATTGATCACTTAAACAGTTTAACACCCTCTGAGACTGGCAGTTGTCATGTACAGGTGAAAGGCATCGCGAGTTAGTATGAAATGACAACAAAGTCCGCTGACTCAAAAAGGGCTCGTTGGACTTTATTGTCACTATATTGATGAGTATTGATCGTTGTTAGCTTTTTAAATACATATCGTAACGCTGGATCATAAAGCCAAAGCTTTGAAATTTTTTGTTGAAATTCATACCTAGCTTTTTCAGTACGTTGATTGAAGCATGATTACGGTCTACGACATCGCCAACGATATAGTCGAGATCCATATGAGCTTTAGCATAATCAATACAGGCCTGATTGGCCTCGGTGGCAAATCCTTGTCCCCAATATTCAGGTGCAAAGCGATAACCTATATCGGTCTCATTAATGCGATAATCGTTTTTAAAACCGCAAAAGCCGATGACTTTACCAGTTTGCTTTAATACTACAGCCCAGCGTGCATAACCAAATTGTAGGTACTCAGTTAGCCAAATATCGCGAATGATGCGTTCGGCATCAGCCAGAGATTTAATCACGCCTGCGTCACCAGTATAGAGATTGACTCTTTCGTCAGCATTAAAATCATATACAGCTTGTACGTCATCGAGGTTAAACTCTCTGATAATCAGTCTTGGTGTTTCGGTGATGATTTTGCTCATAATCTTCCTTGTCTCTCCTTTGGCACCAATCGCTATTACCAAACGACTTCGTCTATTGTGTTTTCTTTCTCACCAATAATAGTTTTAACCACTTTATTATCAGGATCTAATAAGATCAATCTTGGAATACCGCTATTAGCAAACATTGAATAGATGCTGCGATCTTCATCTGCAACCAGTGGAAAATTCAGTTCGTACTTAGTAGCAAAAGCAGTTAACGCATCGGCGTTCTCTTCTCGGCCTATGCCTATAATGTCAATATTAGGGCTTAAGTGCAGGTCAGAATTTGCTAGTTGCTGCATGGTGCGTTGAGAGTCGTGGCACCAGGTCGCAAATAGGATCAGCAGTTTATTGTTGCTTGATTGGGTCAAATCAATGTTGTTACCTTGGGTATCAACAAATCGACTGATTGGCACCTCATCACCTATCTGTACATAGGTAAGATACTCGGGAGGCTTGTTGTGATTAGCACATCCAGCCATAGCCAGTATAAATAGGCTTAACGCGGCAGTTTTTAGGGCTTTCATTCTAGTCCTTTTATTATGTTGATTGGCTAAACCGTTAAGTTTTCAGGCGAAATAATATGTATTCTAAATGGCTAAACTAGCAAAGTGATGAGCAGATGCCTAATATCAGTATGTAACGAAGTTTTAATCCAAGGTGTTTTGAGTCTATTTATTAACAATTAATCTAATATGTTTGTTGACAGTAGTACGCGGACAACCTATCGTGGGAGTTCATCTAACTAACTGTTATATAAGTACTTGATTAACAGAACTAACTAAGGAAAGTCACGTGTTATTAACACCTGTTCAGGCTTACTACTATCTATAGCCACAATGGCGTAGATAGAGGCTTTTCATTCTTCCTCATGTTTTAATCACTCCATTGTGGCAATTCCATTTTTCGGAAGTAGGCCACTATCAATGCCGGTTCCGAAGCCTTATCAATTAATTTGGAACACCATAAATGAATAAAAGTAAAATTTTCGGCAGCATGCTTATTATCGCAGGTACCACCATTGGTGCTGGCATGTTGGCATTACCCCTTGCAGCATCTGGTTTAGGCTTTGGCATGGCTAGTTTAGTGATGTTGTTAATCTGGTCACTAATGACTTACACAGCACTATTGATGATAGAAGTGCACCAACATGCACCTGTTGATGCGACTCTGCACACTTTGGCTAATAAGCTGTTAGGTCGTAAGGGGCAGGTTGTTGCCAGCTTTTCGATGATGTTTTTATTTTATGCATTGTGCTCAGCATACATAGCCGGAGGGGGCGAACAGATCCATAGCAAGTTAACCAATTGGTTTGACTGGCAACTTCCGATACAAGCTGGAGCAATAATCTTCACCTTGTTAATTGGTACTGTGGTCGCAATTGGTACTCGTTCGGTAGATATGATTAACCGTAGCTTGTTTACGTTAAAGTTAATTGCGCTGGTGGTCATGCTGTTTTTATTACTGCCGCATGTGTCGGTGGAAAACTTAGTTGCCTTGCCTGTACACCAAGGTTTAGTCCTCGCGTCTTTACCTGTTATTTTTACCTCTTTCGGCTTCCATGGCTCGATTCCGTCGATTGTGCGTTACTTAGGAAAAGATACTAAAGCGCTACGCTGGATTATCGTTGTTGGTTCGTCTTTACCCTTGATGGTATATGTTCTGTGGATGTTGGCGAGTCAAGGTGTATTGGCGCAACCTGACTTAATGGCAAGCCAAAGCCTTAATGGTTTTATTGGTTCATTAAGCCGTTTATTGCATAACCCGATGATTGCCAGTGCGGTGTCTGTGTTTGCTGATTTGGCATTAGCGACATCATTTTTAGGAGTGAGTTTAGGTTTATACGACTTTATTGCGGATTTGCTAAAGCGTAGCTCATCACCAAGTCATCGAGTGCAAGTTGGCCTAGTAACCTTTTTACCACCATTAGGTTTTGCTCTGTTTTACCCACAAGGTTTTATTACAGCGCTAGGTTACGCAGCATTTGCTTTGGTTATTTTGGCCATTTTCCTACCTGTAGCTATGGTATATGCGCAGCGCAAGCAGCAGATTGAAGGTTATCAAGTTAAAGGTGGGATCTTAGGCTTAGCCGCTGCAACTTTGGCTGGTGTATTGATTATTAGCGTGCAGTTGCTGCAAATGTTTAATCTGTTGCCAACGGTAGGTTAAGTGTCAATGTGCTCGAGTTTACGGATATAGAGCTATTGTAAACGGACACTTTTTGGCTAAACAGTAAGCTAAATTACATTATTTTCAGATATTGGCTTGTTTTTTAGGCTTTTGAAACAAAATACACTTTACATTGCCGCGGGTAGCCCCTATTATCTGCGGCGTTCGGAGAGATGGCAGAGTGGTCGAATGCACCGGTCTTGAAAACCGGCATGGGTTTGTAGCCCATCTAGGGTTCAAATCCCTATCTCTCCGCCATATTCAAGATGAAGGGCTAGTCGAAAGACTAGCCCTTTTTCGTTGTAGCGGTAGTAAATTTTAACCCTAGGGTTGTTATTGTTTAGAATCTGCTATCTCTGTGTCATATTTAAAAAAGCCCGCTATTTTATAGCGGGCTTTTTGCTATCTGGAATTTTTTAAGAACCATATGGTTCCGGTTTTTCATAGAGAGTTAAAGCCAGCTATCTCTGTGCCATATTTTGATGAGGCTCCAGCAGAAATGCTGGGGCCTTTTTGAATTTAGGAAGCTCACTTCGACCCCTAGGTTTGTTATGGCGAGAGGTTTGGGCTGTTGGCCGACTTTATCGTCGACGAATAAGTCTAATGAACCTGTACTGTTGTATATGTTCGTTATATCTAAACTGTTATGACAGACTGAACAATTGCTATTGTATGGTTATTAATCGCGGGTTTACACTGACTTTGATATTTACCATGCGTTATTCAACGGAGCGTTGCATTCAAGAAGGAGCTTCATCATGCTTGTAACTAATAAAATAACCACGAAGAGCTGGCTATGTTCATTGTTGTCGGTAACTTCTCTTGCGTGTCTTTTTACACTTCCGGTAAATGCGGCAACTGAACAGGCTGATAACATTAAAGACAAATGGCTAAAGCGAGTCGTTGAGATTACCGGAAACCATCAAGCCTTGAAGCCCGAAAAAGGCAGTTATGGGATGAAACAAGACGGTAGTTTTATTCATCCTAGTGCAACCTATCACACATATGAAAATAACCCCTTCGATGGAATGTTAAGCTATTGGGATAAAGAGCAGTATATTAAAAATATGACGGTTGAAGCTTATTACCCTATTACCGTAGAACCATTTCATACATGGCAAAATATTGTCGATTTCGATGGGCGTCGTTATCTTTATCAGTATGTGCGCCGAGAACTTAAAATCTTTGATATTACCGATGTGAAAAAGTTAAAGCTTATCCATACTCGTGGTAAACAGTGGGGGCCTAATGGTCCAGAAGGGGAGGAAGTTAACCCCTATTCTGAAGATGATATGTTCGGGGCGGCATCAATACAATGGAGCGAAGCCAGACAGCAATATGTAATGGTGCAGGCCTTTGAAATCCGCAGGTTTGGTTTACTAAAAAACAAGTTTACCCAGCCTGATAAAGTTAACGAGATCCGCAATGCTAATCACCTCAAGGGCTTTAAAGTATATGAAATGCGGGGGCCATTACCTAAAGATTGGGTGCTGCTAGCAGAGCGTACCACTGATATTAATAATCCAGATGCTCCAGTGGGTAAACAGCAGGGGTCGGGAGTTCGAGATATTCCAGCATGGTTTGGTGGTGATACGATGTTTGTCGCTGCGGCTCCTGATGCCAGCTATGGCTTAACAGAATACGGTAATGATCTATATTCCGCGGGATACCAATCATGGGATATGTCCAACCCTGCAGATCCCAAGTTTTTACAACAATTATCAGTTCCGGGACAAATTGTGTTTGATAAAAAGCATGAGTCTGCATACCTAGCTAATAAACGAGCAGGCAATCGAACCTCTTGGATGGGCGCTCGGATGTCTTTGTTTATTCCAACTCCCGTTGAGGAAGGGGGAAAGTATGGTTACGCCGCAATGGGTGGGTTAGGCTTTTATGTGGTAGATATTTCTAACCCCGCTGAAATGAAGGTTATTAGTCACCTTAATTTTGAACCAAGCGTAGCTGGTACCGAAGGTGACTTTATCGATGTTTCGCAAGTTGAGCAAACAGGTATTGTCTATTTTAGCGGCTATCCATTGAATGAAGATTGCTTTGAGCCTTATAAAGACGTGCATATGATAGATGTTAGTAATCCTGAGCAACCGATTAAGGTAGGAGTGCTGCCTCGTCCCAAGCCGCCTATTGATGCTAAGTTTACTGATTTTTGTCAGCGAAAAGGCAGTTTTGGGCCAAAAAGGACTGGTTACTATACTCAACCTGGGCAATCTAAGCCGGGGATATTACCCTTTAATTTTTACAATGCAGGCCTACAGGTGTTTGATGTTTCGGATACGAGTAAGCCAAAAATTACAGCATACTTTGTACCTCCATTTGCCCAAGATAAGGTACCAGAATTTGCCATGGGCAACTTATCTCACGCTGTATACGTAGAATATGATCGTAATATTTTCTGGTTATTTACCAATCATGGGATCTATGCACTGTCGAGTCCCGTTTTAGGTGTTCCACACTTAACTGCGCCGTTGCAGCCGTGGCCGAAAAAACCAGCGGTATCGATAACCGATAAAGTAGTATTTGCGCACTGATTTTACCATAGTATCGAATGTTATTAATTACGGTCCTTGTGGCCGTTTTTTTCTTTTGTCATGCAGAGTACTATATGGGTTTTGTTATATCTGTTGACAGGAATGTTATTTTAAAGTTAAAGATTGACTAGTTAGTATCCAATAATAATCATAAAAATAAAGACGTTATTTAACGCTTTATATTGGAGAGCAGTCAATATGAATATCCTTACTAGACAAGATTGTGAACGCCTTGATATCGATGATCCCCTCGCATTATTCCGCGATGAATTTCAACTCCCAACTAATAATATCTACCTTTGCGGGAATTCTCTTGGTGCTATGCCTAAAGCTGCATTATCTGTAGCATCAAAAGTAATTACTGAGCAGTGGGGGACTGATTTAGTCAAAAGCTGGAACCAGCATAGCTGGTTTAGCATGGCAGGTGATTTGGGGAACTTATTAGCGAAGACTATCGGTGCAGCCCCTGGTGAGGTTGTCATGACCGACTCTACCAGCATTAATCTTTTCAAAGTTGTTTCTGCGGCGCTAACTTTGCAGCCTCAGCGTCATAAAATTTTGATGGAAGGCAGTAATTTCCCGACAGATAACTACACAGTGCAGGGATTATTAAAGTTGCTGGGCGAGCGTTATGAAATTGTGTTTGCTGAGGGCAATGAAATTATCAGTGCGATAGATGAATCAATTGCGGTGGTGTGTTTAACCCAAGTGCATTATAAATCAGGGTGTGTACTTGATATGAAAGCCATCACTCAGCGCACGCAAGCAGCAGGGGCTATATCTGTTTGGGATCTTTGTCATAGCGCTGGAGCTATGGATGTCGACCTTAACGGTTGCAATGTCGATTTTGCTATAGGCTGCACTTATAAATACTACAATGGTGGCCCAGGGAGTCCAGCTTTCATCTATGCTGCCAGTCGTCATCACGGTAAAGGCTTGCAGCCATTAACTGGTTGGTGGGGTCATCAAGCTCCGTTTAATTTTGAACGGGATTATCGACCTGCAGATGGCATTACACAGATGCTAACAGGTACCCAACCCATAATAACGATGGCGGTTTCAAAGATCGGTATCGAAATCTCTTCACGAGCTAATATCCAGCAAGTCAGACAAAAATCATTAGCGTTAGGAGATATCTTTCTGCAGTTGTTAGAAACACACTGTGCGGAGTATGGCTTTGAGGTGATATCACCAACAGATAACACTCGAGGCAGTCAAGTGGCTCTGCGCCATGAACAAGGTTACGCGATCATGCAGGCGCTTATCGATCAAGGAGTGATCGGTGATTTCCGCGCTCCTGATACTCTCCGCTTTGGACTCACACCTTTATACATCCGTTACGTTGATATTTGGGATGCCGTTATGGCGATTAAATCCATTATGAGTGAGCAGCTTTGGCAGCTTGATAAATATCATCATCGCCAAGCTGTCACTTGATTTAAGCCCTCAGGTACTGATGTTAATTTAATATTTAAAGGGATTTAGTATGTCATATACAAGCATATCAAATTCAAGCCAACCTGCTTCGGCAAGCTTGAATAGCGGCCATGAACAGTGGTCATCTAAGGCGGGATTTATTATGGCTGCGGTGGGCTCTGCTGTCGGTCTCGCCAATATATGGCGTTTCCCCTATGCTGCGGGTGAAAATGGCGGGGGCGCATTTGTATTTGTTTATATCCTCGCAATTTTGGTCGTTGTACTGCCAATCCTAATGGCAGAGTTGTTAGTTGGCAGGCGCGGCCAATTAAGTCCGCCTAATGCGATTGTTCGGGTAGCCAAAGAAGCCAAAGTTTCTGAGCATTGGCGTTGGATGGGGTTCTTTGGAGTGATAGCCGCGATCGTTATTTTTGGTTTCTACTCCGTGGTTGGTGGATGGACACTAGCCTATGTATTTGAGTCGGGCTCTGGACGGTTAACTGGGTTGGAGCAAGCTGCAATTGAACAAACCTTTGATGGGATTAATGCCAGTGCTTCACAGCTATTCGTTTGGGCAACTAGCTTTTTGGTCATTACGGTAATGGTGTCAGCTAAGGGCGTTCAATCGGGGATTGAACGTGCGGTAAAATTGCTTATGCCTGTGTTGTTTATATTGCTGATAGTGATGGTGATTTATGCAGGGGTTACTGGTGACTTTCTAAAGAGCTTCAAGTTTCTGTTTGTACCTGATTTCTCGAAGATTACAACTGAGGTGATTATTGAGGCGATAGGTCAAGCCTTCTTTTCGATTGGTGTGGGGATCACTAACTTGATGGCTTATGGGGCTTACCTTAATCGGAAAACCTCAATTCCTAAAGCCTCTATGGTGATCATTAGTGCTGATACCTTGATAGCTTTATTAGCCGGAATGGCTATTTTTCCGATTGTTTTCGCTATCGGACTTCCACCTACAGGCGGCCCAGGCTTAGTGTTTATGACCTTACCTTATGCATTTGGACAAATGCCGGGAGGCGTCGTTATTGGACCTGTATTTTTCTTATTACTTTTTTTTGCAGCATTAACCTCGGCAATTTCTATGATGGAGTGTGCTGTGGCGTGGTTACGTGAGAAAGCGCAAATGCGCCGTGGGACTGCTGCAATCGCCGTGGGCATGGTCAGTTGGCTGTTGGGATTGTTGTCAGTCCTGTCCTTCAATATATTGTCTGATGTTTACCCATTAGGCTTCATTGAAATCTTCCAACAGAAAACATTTTTCGACTTATTTGACTACTTCATAACCGCAATGATGATGCCATTATGCAGCATCTTTGTAGCAATATTTGTCGGCTGGATTTTACCAAAATCGATCACTGCCGATGAGTTAGATGCTGTGAAATCACCATTGACTTATCGAGTGTGGAGGCTGCTGGTACGCTACATTGCACCGCTAGGGTTAGGAGTTGTGTTTATCTCAATGCTCAGCGTGTAACGGCATAACTAGCAGGCCCTTACTAATAAACCATGACATTGTTATTTAATGTCATGGTTTTTTATTGTCCCTATTCTTATTGATATAACGTTTAAAATATAGCAGTTGGCAAAAGATATATTTCTAACCTTGCTCTGACTCCCTTAGGTTGAATTAAACGGTGAGTAAATTTTATGCAGCTTCTCATCTGAAAAAATTATAACAATGGCCAAGTTTGAGGGAGCAAACACATGAATCATTCGGCAAACATTCAACAAGCTAGAATTAGTAGACATTTTCAACAGAGAATTTCACCGATCTCATTTGCGATATTATTAGCGCTAGGGGCTAATCAGCAGGTGTTCGCACAGGACTCAGAGACACAAGATGACGAAGTCAGCACTAAAGGGATTGAAGTTATCGAAGTCAAAGCAAGGCACAGAGTTGAAAGTCTGCAATCGACTCCAATAGCGATTACGGCCTTTGGTGCTGAACAAATGAAGGAGTCTAAGATTGAGGGGCTAAACGATATCGCTGAACGAACACCGGGTTTTCAAATGAATGCTTATAGTGCTGGTGAGCCAGAACTATTTATGCGTGGTATTGGTAGTGATATCGAGAGTGCTGGAGCCGCAGCGGCTATTGGCATGTATGTCGATGGAGTTTATGTCTCACGTGGTACCGCAGCTGCGATGGATTTGTTTGATTTGCAAAGCGTTGAGGTATTACGTGGTCCACAGGGAACATTATACGGCAAGAATGTGGTGGGCGGAGCGATTAACTTTATTACCCGCCGGCCTGATTTTGGCGATGCCACAGGCAGCGCCGAGTTGACCTTGGGCAATTACGGACTTTGGGAAACCAAAGGGTATGTTACCGGCGGTTTTTCTGACTCAGTAGCAGGTAAAATAGCTGTCAGTGCCGTTTCTCGAGATGGTTATGGTGAAAACATTTATACTGGAAATGATGCCGATGATCTAAGTCGTTATTCAGCGCGAGGGCAGATATTGTGGGAGGCCAGTGCAGATCTAGAGTTACTATTTACGGCGGGAGCTTCAACGTCGGATGGGACACCAAGGGTAAAGCACATTGGCTATAGTGAAGGTCGAAATGCTGCATTTATTAGTGATGATCCTCGTCGAGATGACAATAGTGTTGACGGGTTTGAGAATGCCGATAGCTATAATTTTAGTGTGCAACTGGATTGGTTTACCGATTTTGGAGCGTTAACGTCGATTACGGCAATGCGTAGCAATGATTATGATTTCTTTGAAAATGCTGCCGCTGGTTTAGTCGATAGTTCTCAGGTGTTTGATCCTTGGGGAGACCCTGCTGATAACACGGTCGGTTCTCATGAGGAGCTTGCGTTGATGCAGCCTGATGACGAATGGTTGTCACGTAAAAAAGAGTCGTCAAAGCAATACTCGCAAGAGGTTCGCCTTTCTGGTGATGACGGTAACTTTACTTGGTTAGGCGGTGTGTTTTGGATGCGTGAAGATATCTCGCGCTATGAAGATGTGGACTATTGGTTCCATACTCAATGGGGAACTACGACTGGAAATGTGGCTAATACCACTGAAAATGTTTCCGATAGTTATGCTGTTTTTGGACAAATTGCTTACGATTTCACTGATGATTTAACCATAACCGCGGGTCTGCGCTGGAGCCAAGATGATAAAACATTTGGTGGGGCTGCTTGGGGACGACGTTTTGATAATGGCGATAATTTACACGAAGACCTTAATGGTAATCGAGTTGAGCGCTATGATTTTGAAACTGAAGATTCATGGTCAGAATGGACGCCAAGCTTCAATGTAGAGTATCAGCTCACTGCGGATGTGTTCTTATACTATTCGCTTGCTAAAGGTTATAAGGCTGGTGGATTTAACGGCGAGGGAATGGAAAAGGCGATTGAAGCGATAACACCGTTTAAACCTGAAATAGCATGGAACAATGAAGTTGGTTTTAAAACTCAAGGCTTCGATAACACTGTTCGCCTAAACGGTGCTGTTTTCCATACTGAATACACTGATATTCAAAATCAAGTATGGGTAGAAACAGGAGAACATACCCCGCCGAATCTGCAGGTTATGAATGGCAGCGGCCGTGCTCAAGGTCTAGAGTTGGAAGCAACAGTGCTTGCGACGGATAATTTGTCATTTAATCTAGGTTATGGGTATTTAGACGCTAAATTTACCGAAGATCTAATTGTTGATGATAGCAATCTTAATGGTAATAAAATGCGTCGAACTCCAGAGCATATGTTTAATATTTACACAACTTATGCATGGGAGTGGTCAAGCATGGGCGATGCTAGTGTGAACTTGAATTATCAGTACCAAACTGATTACTTCTTTGACAACTCAAATAACCCTTTGACCAAGGTTGACGCCGAATATTCTGTAGATTTAGTGATCATGTTACGTGATTTTAATGATGTGTGGAGCGTGCAACTGTGGGGTAAAAACTTAACCGATGAGCTTAATATAGGTTCTACTACGCTTTACTCTGCTTGGGATGATACGGTATATAATGCGTACAAAGCCCCAAGGACTTATGGTGTAAGTGTGTCCTATAACTTTTAACTATCCGGTCCTATACCAATCACACCTTTAGTATGATTGGCATTAATAACAAGGTGCATTTTGCGCCTTTTTTATTGGCTGGGATTTACGCTTATTGTGCAGGCATAACTGAATGGGTTTAGAAGATAGAGTTACTCTGGAGGTATTTTATAGCATGATTTAACCGAGAATATCGAAGAACTCCAATAGCCCTAAACGACAGGTCCCTCAGCTTTCACTGAGCGATTAAATCTTGATATATTTGTTATCAATCACCAATGGCTTCAGCTTCGATTCGTAGCGCGTTGAGTAAGCTGTGACACACTGGAGGTAACTCGCGGTTGGCCTTAATCGTGATACCAATTGCCCCAGGATCACAGTGTAAATCAATAGGTAATCGCTTTAAGATACCGACAGTTTCATAATTCTTAATCACTTCGTTGGGTAAAATTGAAATCATATCGGTTTCTTGTAGCAGGGTACGATTGGCTAGTATAGAAATCGATTCTGTAGCATTGGCTGGTACGATTAAGTTTTCGCGATGAAATAAATCCTCAATTTCTCGACGTAATAAGGTTTCTTTAGGCGGTAAAATCCACTCATATTGCAATAAATCTGTTAATGATAAGGCGCTCTGGAGCTGGGCGGGATGATCGGCTCGGGCAACCAATGAAAATGGGTCGTGATATAGCATTTCATTCTGTAGTTGTTCTTCATCATTGATTTCAGAAATACGACCAACAACTAAATCGATATCGTTGATTTTCAAAGCAGACATTAATTTGTCGGCGGTTCCTTCAACGATCACAACAGACACATTGGGACACTCGCGTTTTAATCTGGCAATCGCTTTGGGCAATAATATGGCGCTAGCGGCGAGTAAAGTACCGATAGTGACACGGCCTGATAAACCACCTTGAAGTGATGACAGTTCTTCGCTGGCATGCTTAACTTGCGATAGAATTAATTTGGCATGTTTGATCAGTACATCTCCAAATAACGTCGGGGTCACACCACGAGAGGAACGATCAAATAGCTTTATTTCTAATATATCTTCGATATCTCTGATGATCTTAGTGGCTGCAGGCTGCGCCATATTGAGTATTTGCGCCGCGCGAAAAATATTCCGTTCTTCCCCCACAGTTACTAATAACCTTAAGTATTTGAACTTTAGCCGTGAAAGCAGGTGCTGTTCTAAGTTATTAGGTCCCATCAAAATATACCGTTGATTAACGTTAATGTTACGTTATATTAAATTTGCTATAGTGTGAAGGTTAACTGTTATTTTTTTTATATGCTTGGCCTTTGTAAGCTGTTGACCATAATTGAAAGCTCATGAGGTCAGGAGTGCTAGAAGGCAAGTTAATAAGAACAATATGTGCAGTCACTCTGATTTTGATAGGCACGAATACGGCTTTAGCCTCAACCAATGAAATTGTTATGACCGAAGAGGTGATTAAGCTTTTTGAACGGAGTGACGATATTCAATCTTTGCTGCCATTCTCAGCGCAGAATCTGATTTATGCTGATGTTGATCGCTACCCTTTGTTGAGTTGGGGGGGAGAATGGGTAGCTCAGGCTGGGAGTAAGCCAAGTGGTGAGTTAGATAGTGATATTCAAGAGACTCATTATTTTGCCAATGAGGTTAAACTTGGGCTTAACTTAGGCGTAAATCAGTATATTGGCTCATATATTGATTTGGTATGGCAACGTACTTTTTATGCTGAAAAAGCATCAGATGTAGGGTCGCTTGCTATTGAATCAGCTTACGTAAATTTTTCCACTCAACAACAGGATCTGCAACTGCGTATAGGTCGGCAATACTATGAAGATAGCCGTGGTTTTGTGTTTCACGATAGTCTCGACGGTCTACATGCCGATGCTAGTGTGAATTGGTATACATGGCAGTGGCAATTGCGATTGGCTGTTGCTAAGCATGAATGGATATCGAACAATTTACTGACCAAGCAGCTGAGTAATGGTGATGATTATCAATTTCTTCAAGCCTCAACAAGCATGGGCAGTCACAATGGTGCAGTGTATTTACTCAATCGCTATCAGCAATCTCGCCCTAATACGGTACAGCGCGAACACGTGTTGCATACTGGTCTGCGTGGCCATGGTGTTTTAGATGCGGTGGCTATTAGAGAGCAACCCTTTACGTATTGGTATGAATTGATCTACGCCTCTGGTACTACTTGGCAAGATAACTCGAGTAGGCGAATTAAAGGGGTTGGCTTTGATTTAGGGCTATTAATTCCAGTCGACCACTTGCTTAGCGTGGTTGCCAATATCTTACCCACTACTTGGTTCACGGCTGGGGAAGATAATCGATTCATTACCGCGTATGCCAGAGGCAGTGGTGACAAGGGCGGTGCGAGTACAGATACTCGTTTCAGGCAATCTGGCTTGCAGTTAAATACCGGTTGGCTTGGCGAAGGAGGGGCAAAGCTCAAATATTATGGTGAGATAGTCAAGCCTGAACTTAGTAATATTAATATATCGACCTTAGGCGTTCGGTTTCGACCGAGTGCTCAGTCATCCATAGAGTTGCTTTGGCATGATTATCAGCAAGATGTTCCTTCTGCATCCTTTTTTGGCTCCGGTCTCAAAGCACTCCCTAACGGAATTCACTCTGATCTTGGACAAGCCTGGGATCTGGTATTAAGTTATCGCCATATTGACAATCTTGTTGTGGAGCTTGATTTTGCGTGGTTTCAACCGGGTAATGCTTTTCCTGCTGATAAACAAGATATTTATATGATCTATTCTGAATTAAGGTACTTTTTTTAGACTGTTTCCATCTGAGCTTGTTATATGTTTTTTTATATTTCAAAGTCTAATTTTGTTATTTTCCTATTATGTCTCGACATCGTAGAGTGGACTCATCACTCGATAACACTTGGATCATCTTCGGGCTAAGTGTTCAATGTCAGGACGGAATTATGCAGCTAGGAAAGCCTACCCATGTCCCCCATGCCGGCGGAATCTTAAAAAATTATATTAATGGTGCGTTTACTTGTGGTGAACGATATTTCGACAATATAAATCCCGTCAATGGTCAAGTAATAAATCGAGTTTGTGAGGCGAGTCAGGCACAAGTTGATGCGGCTGTCCAAGCGGCTAAGACTGCACTCACAGGCTGCTGGCAGCAACTTAGCGTAGAGGAACGCTGCGCGATTCTACACCGTGTGGCAGATGGTATAGAAGCACGGTTTGAAGAGTTTGTTGCTGCCGAAATGGCCGATACAGGTAAGTCGCTTACTCAAGCACAAACTATTGATATTCCTCGGGCTGCAGCCAATTTTAGAGCGTTCGCCGATGCAGTTAAATCACAGTCTGCTGAATGCTTTCATACCGATACTCCCGATGGTCGTGGTGCGTTAAATTATTCTGTTAATAAGCCCATTGGAGTGGTTGCAGTTATTGCGCCTTGGAATCTACCGTTATTGCTATTGACTTGGAAACTTGCTCCGGCTCTTGCGACAGGCAATACCGTGGTTATTAAACCGTCAGAAGAAACCCCTGCCACAGCAACGTTGTTGGCGGAAGTTATGGATGCAGTAGGGGTACCAGCAGGCGTGTTTAATTTGGTACACGGATTTGGTGATAATTCTACTGGTGCCATGCTGACTCAACATTCGCAAATTGATGCGGTTACTTTCACCGGCGAATCACGCACAGGTAGTGCAATTATGCGAGCGGCTTCGGCAGGGGTAAAGTCATTGTCATTTGAATTAGGTGGTAAAAATGCGGCGTTAATTTTTGCGGACTGCGATTTTGAAGCCGCTGTCGCGGGAACTCGCCGCTCGGTATTTACTAATGGCGGCCAAGTGTGCCTCTGCACAGAGCGTGTTTATGTGGAACGCAGCATATTTGATCGTTTCGTTGCAGCAATGAAGGAGCAAGCCGAAGCCATTAAGATTGGTTGGCCAACAGAGCTTGATACTGATATGGGACCACTTATATCGCATAAGCATCGCGATAAGGTGCTCTCATATATCGCGGCGGCTAAGGCCGATGGTGCAAAGGTCATCTGTGGTGGCGGGGTTCCAAGTTTTGGTGATGAAAGAGATTTAGGAGCCTTTGTTGAGCCGAGTATTTTTACCGGCCTGTCGGAAAGCAGCCAGTTACAGCGTCAAGAGGTCTTTGGTCCCATTTGTCATATCACTCCATTTGACTCTGAAGAGGAGGCCGTTGCGCTGGCTAATGATTCTGATTATGGCTTAGCTGCAACAGTATGGACTCAAGATTTATCCCGTGGTCACCGGGTCGCTCAACAAATGGATGTAGGCGTCGCTTGGGTTAACTCATGGTACCTCAGAGATTTAAGGACGCCGTTTGGTGGAATTAAGTTGTCAGGTGTCGGTCGTGAAGGTGGCATGCATTCATTAAGCTTCTACTCTGAGCCGATGAACATCTGCATTAAGTTATAAGGAAATATCATGTCTGATGAACAACTACAGCTAATTGCCGCACAGTTACGACAAGCCGAAATGACCGGAGTTGCTTGTAAACCAGTTAGAGAGCAACTCGAGAGCGGCGGTATTGATGCGGCTTATCAAGTTCAACAAATCAATGTTAAACATTGGAAAGAGCAAGGGCGTCGTGCTGTTGGTTATAAGATTGGTCTCACATCAGCATCGGTGCAAAAGCAACTAGGGGTTGACCAGCCAGACTTTGGCGGGCTCTACGCTGATATGGCCGTAGCCGACGGTGACGAAGTGTCATTTGGGCAGGTGTTACAGCCAAAAGTTGAAGCAGAAGTCGCATTAGTATTGGCTCAAGATTTATCGATGTCATCGCCAACCATGGCTGACTTGATTCGTGCTACTGCATTTGTGCTGCCAGCAATCGAAATAGTAGGTAGCAGAATAGAAAATTGGGATATAAGCATTCTAGATACGATTGCAGATAACGCATCTTCTGGAATGTATGTACTTGGCAATATGCCAACACAATTGCAAGACGTAGATTTACGTTTGTGCGGCATGGTGATGGAACGAAACGGTGAACCTGTTTCGGTAGGAGCGGGGCAAGCTTGCCTTGGTCACCCATTAAATGCTGCACTGTGGGTCGCTCGGACGTTTGCTGCTCGCGGGCAAGGGCTATGTGCGGGGGACACTATCTTAACAGGTGCATTGGGACCAATGGTAACAGTGAATCCTGGCGATAGATTTGAAGCTAATATAGCGGGCTTAGGTTCCGTTCGCGTTGGTTTTAGCAAGGAGGCGTAGCATATGAAACAGCACCTAAATAAAGTCAAGGTAGCTATTATCGGTTCGGGCAATATTGGCACTGACTTAATGATAAAAATCTTGAACAGCTCAGAGCTATTAACCATGGCGGCGATGGTGGGAATTGACCCCGATTCCGATGGGTTAGCTCGTGCTAAAGCCATGGGCGTTGCAACGACGAGTGAGGGCATTGATGGGTTAGTCGCTATGGATGATTTTGCGGATATTAAGCTGGTATTTGATGCGACATCGGCTCATGCACATCATCACCATAATGCCATATTGCAACAGCATGGTAAGCAAGTGATTGATCTGACTCCTGCCGCGATTGGCCCCTATACCGTCCCAGTCGTTAATATTGATGAGCATTTAGATAAAGGTAACGTCAACATGGTGACTTGCGGTGGACAAGCAACCATCCCCATCGTCGCTGCAATAAGTCGTGTGCTACCAGTGCATTATGCTGAAATTATCGCCTCTGTATCCTCTCGTTCAGCAGGGCCAGGTACTCGTGCCAATATTGATGAATTTACTCAAACAACAGCGCAAGCGATTGAATCAGTTGGCGGTGCTCAGCATGGTAAGGCCATAATTGTCCTTAATCCAGCAGAGCCACCAATGATAATGCGTGACACAGTGTTTGCCTTTGCCGCGTTACCTGAGATACACGATAAAACAGAACAAGATATTGCTGATTCTATCTCTGCTATGGTGGCGGCCGTTCAATCATACGTTCCTGGATACCGATTAAAGCAATCAGTACAGTTTGAGCGTTTTGACCAAGCCCCAGGGCTTAAAATGCCCGGCATTGGGACTTATATTGGCATCAAGATATCCGTTTTCTTAGAAGTTGAAGGTGCGGCACATTACTTGCCTGCTTACGCGGGGAATCTCGATATTATGACATCCGCTGCTTTAGGTACCGCAGAGCAAATCGCTTTATGTAAATTTCTTCCCAATAGGAGCAACAAACATGGATAGAAAACTCTATATCCAAGATGTCACCTTACGGGATGGTATGCATGCCATCAGACATCAATACAACATAGAGCAAGTGCAAAATATTGCTAAAGCTCTTGATGTCGCAGGTGTTGACGCTATAGAAGTTGCCCATGGTGATGGCCTTGGGGGATCTAGCATGAACTATGGCTTTGGAGCGCATTCTGATCGTGAGTGGATCGAAGCGGCTGCCGATGTGCTGACCAAGGCAAAGCTCACCACGTTAATCTTACCCGGAATCGCAGTTAAGAAAGATCTGTTGTGGGCATGGGATGCGGGAGTTCGTTCGGTACGCGTAGCGACTCATTGCACTGAGGCCGATATTTCTCGACAGCATATTGAATATGCGCGTGAGCTTGGCATGGATACCTGTGGTTTCTTAATGATGTCGCATATGAATAGTCCACAGCAGCTAGCGAAACAAGCCAAATTGATGGAGTCATATGGTGCGCAAGCTGTGTACGTAGTTGATTCTGGAGGTGCTATGAACATGGATGATGTGGCGGCTAGAGTCGATGCTTTTAAAGCGATTCTAGAACCCACGACTGAGATAGGCATCCATGCCCATCATAATTTGTCATTAGGTGTGGCGAACTCGATTGTTGCGGTACAGCACGGTGTTACACGAGTTGATGCGTCGTTGGCTGGAATGGGGGCCGGTGCCGGAAATGCACCTTTAGAAGTTTTTATTGCCGCGGCAGAACGTATGGGCTGGGATCATGGTTGCGAACTATTTGGTTTGATGGATGCGGCTGATGACTTGGTCAGACCCTTACAAGACCGAGTTGTGCAAGTGGATAGAGAAACGTTATCGCTCGGGTATGCCGGTGTGTATTCTAGTTTTTTACGTCACGCAGAGAAAGCAGCTAAGTTGTATGGAATTGATACTCGTTCAATTTTAGTCGAACTGGGTAAACGAGCCATGGTAGGCGGACAAGAAGACATGATAGTCGACGTTGCTTTAGATCTAGTGAAAAGACAGCTTAAGCAACCCCTCGTCCAAGATGCCGCTGAGGCTTAGCTCACCCAAATAAGGTCGCAAGATGAAATCGAATAATAATGGATCTATCAAAGAATTGGCTACGTTAGTTGACAGCGCCGCAAGTCAAGCATGTGCTATCACCCAATTATCTGCACAAGGGGTCTCACTATCTTTAGCGCAAGCCTATCAAGTTCAAGCTGCATCTGTCGCTAAACGCATTGCCCGCGGTGAAGTACAAGTCGGGATAAAAATGGGCTTCACTAGCCGAGCGAAAATGCTTCAAATGGGCGTTAATGATGTAATTTGGGGGCCACTAACGGATGCGATGTTAATTGAGGAGGGGGCACCATTGGATTTGTCCCGATTTATTCACCCGCGTATTGAACCTGAAATTGCATTTTTATTGAAAAAGCCACTCTCTGGAAAAATTAGCTTGCTTGAAGCTAGAGCTGCTGTTGAAGCGATAGCTCCAGCGTTGGAAATTATTGATTCACGCTATAAGAATTTTGCATTTTCACTGGAAGATGTCGTGGCTGATAACTGTTCATCTTCTGGGGTTGTATTGGGACAGTGGCATTCCGCCGATATTGACATTGCCAATATCGGCATGGTGATGGAATGCAATAGCCAAGCGACACAAATAGGTTCAAGTGCTGCGATACTCGGTAACCCCTGGCGTTCTTTAGTGGCAGCAGCCCGTTTAGCAGGAGAGGCCGGTGTTGAATTGGCGGCAGGAAGCATTGTATTAGCAGGAGCTGCAACGGCGGCCGAGCCATTAAGGGCGGGCTGTCATATTAAGTTGTTAACTGAAGCATTGGGCAGTGTTAGCGTTTCAACCTTGACTGATGAAAACGGGGAGCGGGCAGATGAAAAATAGTCAAGTGATTGCAGGAAAGGCACTGCCGAGGGGAACCTTTCCCCACTATAAGCGCGCAGGAGACTTGGTTTTTGTCTCAGGAACCAGCAGTCGTCGTGCTGACAATAGCTTTGAAGGGGTCGCCGTTGATGAGTTTGGGACTACAGAGCTTGATATCGAAGCGCAAACTCGTGCCGTAATCCGTAATATTGGCGAGATCCTTGAGTGTGCTGGTGGCAGCCTTGATGATGTGACTGAGATAAGTACTTTTTTAGTCAATATGAATGACTTCGGTGGTTACAACCGCGTATACAGCGAATATTTTGATGAAAGTGGCCCTGCAAGGACAACAGTCGCTGTTCATCAGTTACCTCATCCACATTTGCTGATTGAAATTAAAGCCGTAGCTTATTGTCCAGTAACAATAGCGCCGCAGACGACAACGAAAGGGATTTAGAATTATGACTACAGAATTGATTAGCAGCACGAGTAAATTGGTCGGATTTAATTTTCAACAATGGCTGCAAGAACATGAGCACCTTCTTAAGCCACCAGTTAATAATGCCTTGATCTGGGAAGATGCTGATTTAATGGTTACCGTTGTTGGTGGGCCTAACGCTCGCTTGGATTACCATGATGATCCGGTAGAAGAATTCTTTTATCAGTTTAAAGGTAACGCATATTTACGGATCATGACCGCAAGTGGTCCAGAAGAAGTGCACTTAAAAGAAGGGGATATATTTTTGTTACCGCCCCATGTTAGGCATTCTCCCCAGCGACCTGAAGCGGGTAGTTTATGTTTAGTGATTGAACCGAAGCGAGATGCAGGCGACAAAGACGGCTTTGAATGGTATTGCCAAGAATGTCATACATTAGTCCATCGAATCGAAGTACAGCTGAAAAATATCGCAACGGATCTACCTCCTGTATTTGATGAATTTGCAAATGATCCGCTGTTAAGGACCTGCTCTCAATGCGGGCTTATTCATCCTGCCGGTAAATAGCCGCTGAGCCAAAGAGGTCAACACAATGACAGTCGTAGATATGCACACTCATTTTATTCCTAAGCAATGGCCTGATTTAGCAAAAAAATTTTCTACCCCTAACTGGCCATGGATGCGGCATACAGAGGCTGGTAAAGCAATGATAATGTTGGGGCAAGATGAGTATCGTCCAGTGTATCAAGCACTGTGGGATCCGAGTATCCGCCTTGAAGAGATGGATCGTGATGGAGTGGACATTCAAATTATGAGCGCCACTCCTATTTTGTTCAATTATGAAAGGCCAGCAGCTCAAGCGATAGAGTGTGCAGAACTATTTAATGATCTTGCTTTGGAGCTATGCCAATACAAACCAAACAGACTTAAGGCATTGGCACAGGTACCATTGCAAGATATTGATGCATCTTGTAAGGAAGCTTCTCGTGCGATGTCTAATGGTCATCTTGGGGTGCAAATCGGTAATCATGTAGGAAGTAAAAACTTGGATGATGAGGGCATTGTGACATTTTTGCAGCATTGTGCCGCTGACAATATTCCAGTATTAGTTCACCCGTGGGACATGTTAGGCCGAGAGCGTATGAGTAAGTATATGATGCAGTGGTTGGTTGCAATGCCGGCAGAAACTCACTTGTCGATTATGTCGCTAATTTTGTCTGGTGCATTTGAACGTATCTCCACTGATTTAAAGCTTTGTTTTGCTCATGGTGGTGGGAGTTTTGCTTATTTAATGGGGCGTGTCGATAATGCTTGGCGTCATCGTGATATTGTTAGAGAGGATTGCCCTAATCTACCTTCATCTTATTTAAGTCGATTCTCAGTAGATTCAGCAGTATTTAGTGCAGATGCTTTGGCACTTTTGATTAATGTTATGGGTGAAGACAAAGTGCTTTTGGGATCTGATTCACCTTTTCCACTAGGTGAGCAAAAAGTTGGAAAGCTAGTTCGAGAGCAGTCGCTTTCTGAGCTAGGCCGCGAGCGTATCCTTGGTGGTAATGCGATTGATTTTTTCAACATTTAGTAACTTGATAATGTTGAGTTCCTTTAGCTCATAACTTAGGGAACAGGAGTTCGGTAGGGCGTATTTTCAGCAAATACTTAGTTGAAATAGCCTTTCTAGCTGCGTTTTTGTGCAAACAGACGATTTTGGCAAAATTAGGCTTTACATTGCCTCTGAGTATCCCTATTATTTGCGGCGTTCGGAGGGATGGCAGAGTGGTCGAATGCACCGGTCTTGAAAACCGGCATGGGTTTATAGCCCATCTAGGGTTCAAATCCCTATCCCTCCGCCATATTTAGAGAAAGGGCTTCCAGTAATGGAAGCCCTTTTTCGTATGTTCAAATTAAAGTTGAATCCTAGGGTTCCTATCGCTCAGAGTCGGCTATCCCTCTGCCATATTTAAAAATGCCCGCTATTTTATAGCGGGCTTTTTGCTATCTGGAATTTATTTATAAGAACCCTAGGGTTCCTATTGCTCAGAGTCGGCTATCCCTTAGCCATATTTAGAAACCATCACTGCTGATAAGCGGTATCAACTTCCGACTGTATTGTGCCTAAAAGGCTATAGATCGTGCATATCTGCTTGATATTGCGTCACAATTACTGATTTATCATTTTATGCGCTCAAATATTATGGGATCTTTACTATGCTGCTAGAATGTTTGATTTTCTTGAGATATCACACAGCTTCAGTAAAGTCTTGTATTCATTAACTATCAAATGCTGATATAACACACCCCACAACATAAGCTGCAGTATGCATTTGCCATCCGTAAGCAGCGATGACCTCAATTTATAGATACCCTGGAGCACCAAAATGAGCTGCGATATGACTCTTGACAGTTTTCTTTCAACCGTTGCCGAGCGTAACCCGAATCAACCAGAGTTCTTGCAAGCAGTAAAAGAAGTACTCACGTCTATCTGGCCTTTTGTTGCTGCACGCCCTGAATATTTAAATGCAGGGATCTTAGAACGTCTAGTAGAGCCTGAGCGCTTGATCCAGTTCCGTGTATCTTGGGTGGATGATAGCGGTAAGGTGCAGGTTAACCGTGCTTTCCGCATTCAACATAACTCGTCAATCGGGCCATTTAAAGGTGGTATGCGCTTCCACCCATCAGTGAACCAATCTGTACTTAAGTTTTTAGCATTTGAGCAAACATTCAAAAATGCGCTGACAACCTTGCCTATGGGCGGCGGTAAAGGCGGCAGTGATTTTGATCCTAAAGGCAAGAGTGAAGGCGAAGTTATGCGCTTCTGCCAAGCATTAATGTTAGAGCTTCACCGTCACTTAGGTGCTGATACTGACGTGCCTGCTGGTGATATCGGTGTTGGTGCTCGTGAAGTTGGTTACATGACGGGGATGATGAAGAAGTTAACTAACAGTGCTGAATGTGTGTTTACAGGTAAAGGACTAACTTTTGGCGGCAGTCTGATCCGTCCTGAAGCGACGGGGTATGGTTTGCTGTATTTCGTTGAAGCGATGTTAAAGGCAAAAGGTGAAAGCTTAGAGGGTAAAACCGTTACAGTATCTGGTTCAGGTAACGTTGCTCAGTATGCCATTGAAAAAGCAATGGAGATGGGCGGTAAAGTCATTACAGCATCAGATTCAAGTGGTGTTGTATTTGACCCAGAAGGCTTTACACCAGAGAAACTAGCTAAGCTGATGGAAGTGAAAAATGAGCGTCGTGGACGTGTTGCCGATTACGCACATGAAATGGGCTTAGAGTATGTTACTGGAGGCACACCTTGGCAGTTTGCTACCGATGTAGCTTTACCTTGTGCGACTCAAAATGAATTAGATGCAGAACATGCTGCAATGTTGATTGAAAATGGTGTGCAGATTGTAGCTGAAGGTGCCAACATGCCAAGCACTGCAGAAGCGATCCTGTTAATGCATGAAGCGAGAGTATTGTTTGCTCCAGGTAAGGCGGCTAATGCTGGTGGCGTAGCAACGTCTGGTTTAGAGATGAGCCAAAATGCATTACGTTTAAGCTGGACTCGTGAAGAGGTGGATGTGCGCTTACGTGACATCATGTATTCAATTCATGCGACATGTGAGCAATATGGCCGAGAAGGTGAGCACATTAACTACGAGCTAGGTGCAAACGTGGCTGGCTTTGTAAAAGTGGCTGATGCAATGAAAGCTCAAGGTGTTTACTAGTCTTGCGCGATAACAGAAAAGGGCCTTTAGGCCCTTTTCTGTATCAAATGCAATGAATAACCATGACAGGGTTGTTTATCTATAGCATTGCTGAATAATGAATTTGAGGGGATCAACATGATAGCTGTAATTTTCGAAGTGCATATTAGCGAAGATAAGAAAGCCGAGTATCTAGATATTGCCGCTGAGCTTAAGCCTTTGCTGGTAGACATTGATGGTTTTATTTCAATAGAACGATTTCAAAGCTTAAATGATGACAGCAAGATCCTATCATTGTCTTTTTGGCGTGATGAGCAAGCTATAAAGCAGTGGCGAGAGCTAGAAACACATCGATTGGCGCAAAGTAAAGGCCGAGCAGGGGTATTTGATAATTATCGTTTACGAGTTGCTGGTGTGATCCGTGATTATGGTATGCATCAGCGAGAGCAAACTCCTGAAGATAGTGTGATTGCCCATAATAGCTAAACATATTGTGGATAGCCCAAACATAGTTTGAGCTATCCAGTTTACTGAGTTAGAAAGTAAACGACGTTTGAATGACCGCGCCTAGCTCGTTGTCACTGGCGTAACTGGCAGATAGGTCGATATGGAAAGTATCGAATGGTGATAAGCCCAAGCCTGCAGTAAATTGATCGGCTAGATTATCTGATAAGTCAGTCTGATAACCTGCGCGCACCTGTGCCCAATCGAAGGCATTAAACTCGACACCGATACCTGCCATTTGCTTATTATCAGCTTTGGTATCGACAGCATTCAATGTGCCAGCAATTGAATCGTAGCCTTCTGCTTCATTTAGATCTACATCGACACCGACAGTAAATAGTCGATGGTTATAGCTTGCGCTAGCAATGTAAGTCGGGTTAATTACATATTCACCATTAATCCCTTTAGTCGCTGAGGTTTCATAACTGTTCTTGACTAAGTTTTTACCGACTAAGCCAAATGCGAAGCCATTATTCATGTGGTAAGCAAAGCCAATATCTAAGTTGATGTTACTTTCTTCAGTTTGATATTTATCATCATCCCAATCATCAAACTCATAGTTTTCAATATCAGTAACATAGTTAATAGTCGTTACTTGTTGGTATTTAGGTGTGATCCCGTAATAGAAAGTACCGTGGCTTGATTGATAAGATTTTGCAAAGCTCACGCCAGCTTCAGCAATCACTACACCCATCGTCAGAGCTTGCGATGTTAGTGAGCCGTTTTCGATCAGTTTGTCGGTATTTAGATCATCTTCCGCAATATCGGCAAAGATAAATGCGTCAGCATACGCCTTGATGAACATATTCACTGACACATATTCATTTGGTATGGCTACAGCTAGGCTAACGTTAGCTTGAACATTTGCACGGTTGCTCTGTAATTCTTCTAACGCATCGATAACCAACTGTGCGTCTTGCTCCGTAGGGTTGGTAATTGCTGAAAAGCGATCATAAATGTCAGAGAAATCTTCAGTCTTATCGATGATTTCTTCACTATCATCGACTTGAGCCCCTATAGATGGAATGAGAACACCTACATCATCATCCTCACCATATCGTGCCGTTAATGCTGGGTTGTGGAATGTCGCTGTTAAGTAGTCCGCCGTTGAAGCACCTATGCCTCCCATTGCAAAAGAGCGTGCGTCAAATGACTGTACTGCAGCGTAGGAATTAGCAGAGACAAGTGTTGCAATTAAAGTGGGAGCTAAAAGGTATTTACGTGCCATATCAAATCCTTGAATGTATTGCTTTTGGTTTAAAAACGGCAGGAAAATACCACTATTTGATGTGAGGAAACAATGAGATGATTCACTAAATGTTATTTAAATTAGCTAATTGCTTAACGTTATTACCTTCAATTGGGATATTTTGACACATATGTGGCAACACACAGTCAATATAAAGCTGTGAAAAAAAGTCTTGTTGGCATCCCTGCTAGCTTGTCATTGGTTCGATCGCCATTGGGTAAATTTATATATCTGGTAATAATGAGGAAGTAGGCATGAAAACAATCGGTATGCTTGGCGGAATGAGTTGGGAGTCTACAGCGAGCTATTACAACGCACTCAATCAAGGGGTTAAAGCTGAGCTTGGTGGACTACATTCAGCAAAGGTAGCTTTATATAGTGTCGATTTTGCAGAAATCGAAGAGTTGCAGCACAAAGGCGAGTGGCAACAAACTGCCGCCATTCTTAGTTCAGCAGCTAAATCAGTTGAAGCAGCGGGCGCAGACTTTCTACTTATATGTACTAACACCATGCACAAGGTCGCAGATGACATACAAGCTAATATCAATATTCCAATTTTGCATATAGCCGACGCTACAGCAAGTCAGTTGGTTACCGATGGAATTAAAAAGGTAGGGCTGCTAGGCACTGCTTTTACTATGGAGCAAGACTTCTATAAAAGCCGCTTACAAGACAAGTACGCGATAAACGTGATTGTTCCTGAAGAGCCTGACCGAAGAATAGTACATAGTATTATTTATGAAGAACTATGCCGCGGCGTTATTTCGGCAAGGTCTCGTACACAATATTTAGCGATCATTGCTGCATTAGAAGCACAGGGAGCAGAAGCTGTGATCTTAGGCTGTACTGAAATTGCATTACTTGTTCAGCAGCAAGATACTCATGTCCCCTTATATGACACTACAGAGATCCATGCTTCCAAAGCGGTTGAGCTAGCGTTAATGGATAGCTAATAAAAGACGGCACCTTATCTAGGGTGACATTACTTAATAGTGTATCGATCACTAAACCTATATTGTCGTGACTAAGATGCCATCATCGCACTTTATTAGAGAGTTAATTAAAGCAGGGGAAGGTAAAGACGGGTCAGTTAAAGTTGAGAGTATTTAAATCGACAGGCATAACTCGTCGGCTGGCATAAGAGGTCGCTTTTTATAAGAGAACATCATAAACGTTAGTTATAAAAGCCGAGGAGATATTGTTTATATAGACTGCTTGCCGAACAATACCGACTTAAGTGGCCATAATTAAGTTTCCCTCACATGCTTTAGTTACCTAACGCGACAATTAACCTAGAGGCCTGAAAGCCAATATGCTTGATTCTACTGGTCTCTAGCGGATGTTTTTTACACTTACAATGGCGCTGATGTGTATAACTCTGTGGGTATTTGGTGAGTATGATGTGCTTAAAAAAGCTTTTTCAAAAAAGCGTAATTTTCTTTAAAAAAGCGCTTGCGCTCTTTTAAAATCTCCCTATAATGCGACCCCACTGACACGGCGAAGCAGGCCATCTACCCAGCGTTAAGCTAGATAGAAAGGGACTTGCAGCAGAGTTAGAGAGATTAACTTCTAAGAAATTTAATCTCAGGTGACAAGCGGTTTAAGAGCTTCACGCAACGACTTCTGATTAAGAAATCGGCGCTTGAAAAACTTCTTAAAATAAACGCTTGACGCCAACAATGGGAAGTGTAGAATACGCATCCCTAGCCACTTGAAGCGGTTCGCAAGAACACCAAGCTGGCAACGCTCTTTAACAATATGACAAGCAAATCTGTGTGGGCACTCACAGAGATTAAGTTATTCGAAATTGTCTTTAACAAGACAATCAAAAATTTCTTAATGAACGAGTGTTCATAGCAATATGTAAAAAGTTTGATTTCGTTTTTCCGAAACAAATC
>NZ_JADX01000023.1 GCF_000518605.1 Shewanella fidelis ATCC BAA-318
TTTCGCTAGGTAGTTGGCCTGCTGTGCCGTGTCAGTGGATGCGCATTATAGGGATATCTCAGATCGGCGCAAGCCCCTTTTGTAATAAAATTAGCTTTTTCGAATCAAACGCATGGATATTAAACGATACGTACAAAAAAGGGGCTAAAAGCCCCTATTTTAAGGTTTATTGCGAAATCTAATTACCAAAGAAGCGTGATTCTTGCTTCGCTTCTATCAAGCCATCATCGGTTACGACTTCAAAATTGATATGAGTCATGGTTCGGGAAAGGTCTACTGGGTCAACGGCGATGCTAATTGGTAGAGTAAGTACTTCTCCGCCTTTAATTGTTACCTGCTGAGGGCCAATCCAATCATAATTAGGTAAACCTTCAACACTCATATTATATACATGAGTATTCTCTGTCTTATTGAGGATCTTTAAAGTGAAGGTGTTTTCAACTAATCCAGCATCGGTTTCACGGAACAGTTGGTTACGGTCACGAATAATATCAATACGAATTGGCTCTATTGTTGCCGTCGCATAGATAAAGATTAAGATCATTACAGAAAGAACAACACCGTAGCCAACTAACTTTGGCCGCAATACCTTTTCTTTTACCCCCTCTAGTTTGTTCTCGGTGGTATAACTAATGAGCCCTTTATCGTATCCCATACGTTCCATAGTGGTGTCACAGGCATCAATACAGGCACCGCAGTTGATACACTCGTATTGTAAACCGTTACGGATATCGATGCCGGTTGGACAAACTTGTACACATAAGTCGCAATCAATACAGTCCCCAAGTCCCATTGCTTTCGGATCTGCTTTTCTTGATCTTGGTCCACGAGTTTCACCACGTTTAGCATCATAACCCACTATATAAGTGTTCTTATCAAACATTGCTGCTTGGAAACGCGCATAAGGACACATATGAATACACATGATTTCACGCATCCATCCAGCATTACCGTATGTCGCAAAGGTGAAGAAAATAACCCAAAAGTAAATGGCACCGCTTGCATTAAGCGTAAATACATCTCTGTAAACTTCGCTTGTCGGCACAAAATACGACACAAACGTCATAGCGGTAAGCAACGAGACTAATATCCACGCGCTATGTTTTGCCGCCTTGCGCCACAGCTTATTGAAGCTCCACGGCATTTGATCAAGCTTAATACGCTTATTACGCGCTCCCTCAAGTTTTTCTTCAAACCAGATAAAGATAAAGGTCCACACGGTTTGCGGACAAGTGTAGCCACACCATACCCTACCTAGGTAGGTAGTAATAAAGAACAAGCCAAATGCCGCTATCATCAAAACAGCTGCCAATAGCGTTAAATCTTGCGGCCAAATAGTTAAGCCAAAGATATGAAACTTTTGCTCAGCAAGATTAAACCAAACTGCTTGGCGATCACCCCATGGGATCCAAGGCAGAACTAAAAAGAACAGCATGGCTATCCAACCGATACGTCGGCGTAATGTACTCCAAATCCCCTCAACTGCACGCACATAAATACGATTGCGCGGGTTAAAGCGGTCGGCTTTGTTAGCATCGGGTTGGTGAATTTTAATTCTTTCTGCTTTTGAGAAGTCTTTTTTATTTTGTTCTGCGTTCATTTTGCAGCCTTACAGCTTTAATATTGCTAGAAAACTAGCTTATTATAACGCTTATACTACAAGTTATTCACCTAGATAGGACTAAAAGATGAAGGGCTGGATCATATTAGCGATAATTGGTGGCATTCTTTACTACCTTTATACAGAAACCGATACGCTTGATGAGCCTATTGCTGATGTTAAAGCAATATTCCAGCAGGCTGAGGATAAAGTCGATAGTATGACAGGCACTCAGCTACAACGAATTGATAATACCGTTGAGCTACTTAAGACAGATATTAAAGACCGACTTTCAACCGCCGAAGCCAAGGCTCTAGAGTCAATTAGCCAATCTCAAGCAACTCTTAACCGCTATAAAGATGACTTTTGCGGTAGCCAAGCATCAAGACACCCAGTTTTTAGTAAAGACAATCAAACTTACATCTGCGATCAGCTTTAATATTGCTCTTTATATAATGCAGCAGATCTCAGTTAATGGATTCAACGATAAACTAGATTGACCTGAGATCTGATTCAGCCTAGCCTTTAGCTATATTAGGTAATTCAACCAAGTAAAAGGCTATAGGTTCATGACACAACAAGTATCTGACATTTTTGATCCCGAGCTATGGGATGTCGTTCCTGGATTTGATTTTGAAGATGTTACCTACCACAGAGCCAAAGATCAGGGCACGGTGCGTATCGCAATCAACCGCCCTGATTGCTTAAACTCTTTCCGCCCTAAAACTGTTGATGAGCTATACGTAGCACTTGACCATGCACGCCAATGGTCAGATGTTGGTTGTGTATTATTAACAGGAAATGGTCCATCAGCTAAAGGTCAATGGTCTTTCAGTGCTGGCGGTGATCAGCGTATTCGCGGCAAAGACGGCTATAAATATGAAGGTGCCGAAGAAGGTACACCTGACGTAGCACGTATGGGGCGCTTGCACATATTAGAAGTACAGCGCTTAATCCGCTTCATGCCTAAAGTTGTCATTGCTGTTGTACCGGGCTGGGCAGTTGGCGGTGGTCATAGTTTACATGTCGTGTGCGACTTAACTTTAGCCTCTAAGGAACATGCTGTATTTAAGCAAACGGATCCTGATGTAGGTAGTTTTGACTCAGGCTACGGCAGTGCATATCTAGCTAAGATGATAGGCCAAAAGCGTGCTCGCGAAATCTTCTTCTTAGGCTTTAACTATTCAGCAGAAGAAGCCTTTGATATGGGCATGGTTAACCGTGCTATTCCTCATCAAGATCTAGAAACTGAAGCACTAAAGTGGGCTAAGGAGATTAACTCTAAATCACCTACTGCTATGCGCATGTTGAAGTATGGTTTTAACTTACCTGATGATGGTTTAGTTGGTCAGCAATTATTTGCTGGTGAAGCGACTCGATTAGCTTATGGCACAGAAGAAGCACGTGAAGGACGTGATGCATTCTTAGAAAAGCGCGACCAAGACTTCTCATCTTTCCCTTGGCACTACTAATTTACAACTAATTAGTCAGCATATGTAAACCCATCATTACGTGTATTATATTGATGGGTTTATATCCAAAGCTTATTTCCAATCTATAAATCCAATCAAACTAATCTATACAAGCCTCTTTTAATTGTAAATGATAACCATTATCATTTAAGCATCTTAAATAGGAGGCTATATTATGATTAAGACAATGACATTCGCGATTCTTCACTTCAGTGTGGCTTTTACTATTACCTACTTATTAACCGGTAGCATAGTGATTGGTGGTGCAGTTGCCTTAATCGAGCCTGCTATTAATACCGTAGTATTCTATTTCCATGAAAAAGTATGGAAAGGCATTGAGTCTAAAAATGCTGTGGCAGCAGTTTCAGCCTAAACTTTATCGCTATTGTTTAAGCCCAATTTATTTGCCAGAGGTGCTATCGCCCCTCCTTGAATAAATACCGAAAACAATACAATAAAGAACACCATATGCACGATATCTAACGCACCTGGCACACCTGCTGCGGCGGGAATAAGGGCAAACACAATTGGGGTTGCTCCCTTTAACCCAATCGCTGAAATAAACATACGCTTTTTCCAACTCGCTTTGACAAATGGCAAATAACACAGCTGCACTGCCAGCGGTCTAGCGACCAAGATAAGTAAAATAGCGGGCAATAGTGAACTAACAAACACCGAAGCTAGCGACTGTGGGAAAATTTGTAATCCGAGTACGATAAACATTAGCGCCTGAGCTAGCCAAGATAAGCTATTAAAGAAGTGCAGGTTCACCGCCTGACCACGCTTAATACCATTACCAATAACTACACCAGCAATATAGGACGCTAATAAGATATTGCCGCCGAGCAATTCAGCGCCATAAGTCGCAACAACAAAGCTTGCCAACACAAATACAGGGATAAGACCAAACTCTGATAAGTGGATGCGATTAAGTAGCGATACCGCAATTTTAGCCACCAGCCAACCCACAACCATAGCGACGCCTATTTGAGTCACAAGCTCGATAGCGATTTCTGACGCCACGACACTTTTCCCTGTCGACAAGGCCATATCCGTTAAGAAAATCACCAATAACATAGCTACGGGGTCATTGGTTGCGGATTCGAATTCCAAGACGGTATCTGTTTGCTCTTTGAGTTTAAGCTTTTTAGATTCGAGAATAGAAAACACCGCCGCAGCATCAGTTGACGACACAATAGCTGCAAATAGCAAGCAAGTAATGAAATCAAACTCGAGTAGCCAATATAAGATGACCGCAAAAAACAGTGTGGTAAACAACACACCAAACGACGCCAGCACTCCCCCCTCTTTATAAGCCACTTTAATTTTATCGGTTGAGGTATTAATACCGCCAACAAACACAATCATGTTTAGCGCTAATCCACCAATCCAAGCGGTTTTGTCTAAATCATCATATACAAAATTAAACTCGCCATTACCTAACATTAAGCCTACGCCCATAAAGATAAGCAGCGATGGGATCCCTAAGGTACGAGATGGGTGATGCAACAAAATACCGACTAAGATCAAAATCGACATACCAATCATGACCATCTCAGTCGTCATAGAAGCACCTTATTTAATATTTATGTGTGAGAGTTCATGCTTACGCATTAGAGAATAGACGCCAAAACTAATTTGGTTTGAATATATAGATTATTGCGACTCATAATTTGTACAAATATGTGGCAAACACATACTGTCATAAAAGTTTAATAATAAATTTATCCTGCGTTCTAATAACCGAAACATAACATATTTGGCCTGTCGATTTGTTAAATATAGCTTAACTTGACGTTAAACCCAGCTCGCGCCAACAAAGTGCATTTTGCGTAACCTCACGCCAACACCTAACTACAGCGGCCTTTAGCAATAGCTATCACCACTTAATAAACGCTTACTGAAATTTTGTTCATGTAACAAAAAGCAATAAAAAGCCAAAAGTAGCACTTACTAATATAGGCGAGATTAGATTTTCAAATTAATCGGCTCCATTTTTTCGTCACATAACTGTCATATAAGTCTGTCTTAATGCGCTTGCCTTCAGTGAGGCACTAACTTGGTTTTGTAAATAACTCGTATCTAAGCGACCAAACAATAGAGTGGAAATCGTAATGAAAAAAGTATTTGGCTTGTTAACTGCAGTAGGTCTAATGACAGCACCACTTGCTCATGCAAGCACAGTAACAGTATCAGGTTCAACATCTGTAGCGCACGTAATGGAAGTGCTAGCAGAGAATTATCAAAACAGCACTAACACCAATGTTGAAGTACAAAGCACTGGCTCATCAGCTGGTATTCGTGCCGCAAAAGATGGCACCAGCATGATTGGCATGTCTTCACGTAATGTAAAAGATAGCGAGCTAAACAGCGACACCAAAGAAATTGTTATCGCTCGTGACGGTATTGCCGCAGCAGTAAACAAAGCAAACCCAGTTAAAAATCTAACCCAAGAGCAAATCTCTAAGATATACCGTGGTGAGATTAAAAACTGGAGCGAAGTCGGTGGTGAAGCTCGCCCTATCGTTGTTGTTACTCGTGAAAATGGTTCTGGCACCCGTGGGGCATTTGAAGAGATCATGAAACTACAGCGCACCATCAATGGCCACAAAGTCTCAGCCATCTCACCAACTGCTCAAGTGGGTAACGGCAATGGCATGATCAAAACGATTGTTACCAATAACCCATATGCAATTGGTTATATCTCTCTAGGCAGTGTTGATGACAGCTTACGTGCTATTGACGTCAATGGTGTGGCAGCAACCGAAGCTAATATCGCCGCAGGCGACTACCAAATAGCTCGTCCATTTATCGTCCTAATCGATAAGAATGCACCAGATAACGCTAACAACTTTGTGGAATATATTCTTTCAGAAAATGGCCAAAGCATTGTGGCGAATGAAGGTTACATCCGCATTAAATAAGCAATGATACGACACAGAGAAACATCAGTTTCTCTGTGATCATTTTAATAGATGTTGAGGTTAAGTGATGACCACTGCAAGTAAAACGCACTCGCAAGGAATGCAGCTTGCCCCCGCGAAGTCTTACGACTGGAAAGAGATGGTATTTCACGCTCTTTTCTTAAGCTGCGCCATGGTCGGCGTATTGTCAGTTGCAACCATAGGGTGGTTTGTCTTTAGTGAAGGCCTACCGGCTTTTAAAGAGGCTGGCGTCTCACAAATGCTATTTGGTAAAGAGTGGCTGCCACCAGCATTATTCGGTCTATTGCCAATGGTAGTCGCCTCAATAATTTCAACCGCTGGTGCTGTGATAATTGGCGTCCCCATTGCACTGTTAACCGCAGTGTTTTTAGCTGAGTTAGCGCCTAACTGGCTGGCTAACATCATTCGCCCAGCAGTAGAGCTGCTCGCGGGTATTCCCTCAGTGGTATACGGTTTTTTCGGTCTAGTTATTATTGTTCCTGCTATTGAAAGTATATTTAACATTCCTGCAGGTAATACCATTTTGGCTGGGGTAATTGTATTGGCAATTATGATCTTACCGACTGTTATTACTATTTCAGAAACATCACTACGAGCCCTACCATCAACTTATAAAGAGGGTGCACTCGCCTTAGGTGCATCACATATTTACAGTATTTTTAAAGTACTCATTCCTGCGGCACGCAGTGGTATTTACACAGGGATAGCCTTAGGTGTGGCCCGCGCAATAGGCGAAACCATGGCAATTATCATGGTGATGGGTAATGCCCCAGCAATGCCAGGTTCAATATTAGAACCCGCAAGAACACTCACAGCCAATATTGCGATGGAGATGTCTTACGCAACCGGCATCCATGCAAGCGCACTTTACTCAACAGGTATCGTGCTATTGGCCTTTATCGTTTTACTTAACGGTTCACTGCTTTATCTCAACAGAAAGCGAGCTCACTAATGTTAAAACTTTCACGAGACAATCAAGATAAGCTGATGCTTGCGGCCATCTGGGGCGCAGCAGCAACAACGTTATTGTTCTTACTTTGGGTCGTATGGCACATCTTAAGTAATGGTTTGAGCCATGTTAGTTGGGAATTTATCACCGGAGCCTACACCCGCATTGGTGAAGCTTCAGGCATTTGGGCAATGATTGTGTCAACGGTTTATATGGTGGGGTTATCACTCGCCTTTGCCGCACCTATTGGTATTGTGACGGCAATTTACCTCACCGAATATGCCGCGCCAGGTAGCCAAGTGGTAAAGATGATCCGCTTCTGTACTGAGTCACTTGCAGGTATTCCATCGATTGTTTACGGTCTATTTGGTATGACCTTTTTTGTGACAACCTTAGGATTAGGCTTCTCAATTTTATCAGGTGCACTAACACTAGCGATGCTAATTCTGCCAGTGATCATCCGAACTACTGAAGAAGCGTTACTTGCAGTACCGATGAGTTATCGTGAAGGGGGCTACGCCCTTGGTAGTTCAAAAATCTACACTATCTGCCGCCTGGTGCTGCCAAGTGCACTACCGGGCATTGTTACCTCAATCATTTTAAGTACTGGCCGAGTCATTGGTGAATCAGCTCCAGTATTTTTAACTGCGGGTATGGTCACTCAGATCCCTGAATCGGTACTCGAATCAGGACGTACCCTTACCGTACATTTATATAAATTAACTCAAGAGCTGTTTACCCAGCATGAATGGGATCAAGCTTACGCTACAGCCACCATTCTGATAGTGCTGGTTCTAATGCTAAATATGGCAACTAAAGTCATTGCCGCTCGTTTGAATAAATCATCTAAGTAAGGTTATCTCCATGAATAAGCTAGAAGTGAACAACTTAAATCTATTTTACGGCGAAAACCATGCGCTAAAAAATATCTCATTAGCGATTCCAGCACGCCAAGTTACTGCGCTTATTGGCCCATCAGGCTGTGGTAAATCAACTTTGCTGCGTACACTAAATCGCATGAATGATTTGGTATCTGGAGTAAAAATTAATGGTGATGTGATGTTTGAAGGCAACAACATCTATCAAGATGTCGATGTAAAACATCTTAGAATGCGGGTAGGTATGGTGTTTCAGAAGCCTAACCCTTTCCCTATGAGTATTTACGAAAACGTAGCCTTTGGCCTAAAAGCCCAAGGTATTAAAGACAAAAAAGTCCTTGATGATACCGTTGAAGAATCACTGCGCAGCGCAGCACTATGGGATGAAGTGAAAGATAGATTAAACACTCCAGCATTTGGCCTTTCAGGTGGACAGCAACAGCGCTTATGTATAGCCCGTACTATAGCAATGAAGCCAGAGGTCATTTTGATGGATGAACCCACCAGCGCATTAGATCCAATAGCAACTCATAAAATTGAAGAGCTAATGGACGAACTTCGTAAGCAATTTACCATCGTAATCGTCACACATTCGATGAACCAAGCGAAACGAATTTCAGATAAAACTGCTTTCTTCTGGATGGGAGAACTGGTCGAGCACGGTGAAACCACGCAAATCTTCAACCAACCAATCGATCAACGTACTCGAGGTTATGTCAGCGGCGAATTTGGCTAACCTTCACCTACAGGATTTGAATCTGATTGCGCTTTACAGTTTTAAAGCGCAATCCCCCTACTTTTTAACTAATTCATTAAGTTAACGAGCCTTGGCTACTAGCTCATACATAAGTTTTATTTGTTTTTAATCAACGAATAAAAACGTCAATAATAAACTTACCTCTTGTTTAAGATATATTTTTAATATAGCTTCGGAAAAAGGTTCATTGATAAAGAGGCCTTGAATATGGAAAGGATCAGAGAAGCTCAAGCACATCTGCAGAAAGAGTTTGAAATCTACAATAATGCATCTGAAAAAAAGCTTCCCCCTATCGATGTTGATTGCCCTGATAACCTAGAAAGCATGCTAGAGTTTGTTACCCGTAGAGAGTCTCTTAAACAAGCAAAAAAGCTCAGTTCACCTCCTGCTGCCAAGCTAAAATCAGCAATCGCAGATACCCTATTATTACTCGACAACTTTGATATAAAGCTCTCGAAAGCAAAAGGAGCTGCAGAAGGTTAAATTTAATAACATTTCACTTTTTATAGTGATTAAGGTAATACTTTATATATTATTACCTTAATCATTTATGTAGCTAAAAATCCGCTACAACATAAAGCAAACAGCCGTAAACAATAAATTAACCGTCTTATTTTTAGGAATGTCTATTCTAATTTCAGAACTTGCTAACTGAAAATCTGTTCCTATAATGCCTAAAACCGGAGCGCCCACAAACGCTCCGGTTTTTTTGTGCCTGAAATAAGCTCAGGAAATTAATTTAATGCCCGATAAAAGTTTTTTATCGGCGGTTTTGCTGCGCGCAAATCCATGTGAGGAATATAAAATGCGTATTGAACAAGATCTAAAGTTAGGCTTCAAAGATGTTTTAATTAGACCTAAGCGTTCAACGTTAAAGAGCCGTTCTCAAGTCGATCTAAATCGCCAATTTACCTTTAAGCACAGTGGTAAAACTTGGACTGGCGTACCTATTATTGCCGCAAACATGGATTCTGTAGCAAGCTTTGAAATGGCAACTAGTCTAGCTCAGCATAATATTATGACAGCTGTTCATAAACATTACAGCGTTGAGCAATGGGGTGAATTTGTAGCAAACCAAAGCCCTGATGTATTGCAGCACGTTATGGTTTCAAGCGGTACTTCAGATGCCGACTTTATTAAATTGAGTGAGATTTTAGCGCTTTCTGATGCACTTAACTTTATCTGTATTGATATCGCTAACGGCTACTCAGAACACCTTGTTGATTATGTTCGCAAAGTGCGCCAAGCCCACCCAATGAAAGTCATTAGCGCGGGTAACGTAGTAACTGGCGATATGGTTGAAGAACTGATTATTGCCGGTGCAGACATAGTTAAAGTTGGTATTGGACCTGGCTCAGTATGTACTACTCGCGTTAAAACAGGTGTTGGTTATCCGCAACTTTCAGCCATCATTGAGTGCGCAGATGCAGCTCATGGTCTAGGCGGCCAAATCATCGGTGACGGTGGTTGTAGCTGTGCTGGTGACGTAGCAAAAGCCTTTGGTGGCGGTGCTGACTTTGTCATGCTTGGCGGCATGCTAGCAGGCCACGAACAAAGTGGCGGAGAAATCATAGAACAAGATGGCAAAAAACTCGTTAAGTTCTATGGTATGTCTTCACAATCTGCCATGGATAAGCATTCTGGTGGCGTTGCTAAATACCGTGCAGCAGAAGGTAAAACGGTTTTATTACCATTTAAAGGCAATGTAGATAATACGGTAAACGATATTATGGGTGGCGTTCGCTCAACCTGTACTTATGTTGGTGCAGCATCACTAAAAGAACTGACTAAGCGTACAACCTTTATTCGAGTTCAAGAACAAGAAAATAACGTTTACGGTAAAGAGTAAATAATTAATATCGCTAATTTAATTAATTTTAGCGGTCTAATTAAATATAAATTAAAACAGGTTTATATTTACAGTTACCAAATAAAAACGGCTACCTAAGTAGCCGTTTTTATTTATATAAATATCTATAGATTATATTTACTCAACCGTAACTGATTTAGCTAAGTTACGTGGTTGATCCACATCTGTGCCTTTAATTAGCGCAACGTGATATGACAATAACTGTAATGGAATGGTGTAGATAAGCGGCGCCATAAACTCATCACAGTGTGGTACAGGGATCACCTTCATGGTTTCATCAGACTCAAACTCAGCATCTTTATCTGCAAACACATACATCAAGCCACCACGCGCACGCACTTCTTCAACGTTCGACTTCAGCTTTTCTAAAAGTTCGTTATTTGGTGCAACCACAATAACTGGCATATCTGCGTCGATTAGCGCTAGTGGACCGTGCTTTAACTCACCCGACGCATACGCTTCAGCGTGAATATAAGAGATCTCTTTCAGCTTAAGTGCACCTTCCATCGCGATTGGATATTGATCGCCACGACCTAAAAATAGCGCGTGATGCTTATCAGCAAAGTCTTCTGCCAATGCAGCAATCGCATCATCTAAACCTAGTGCTTGTTCAACTTTAGCTGGCATTGAAAGTAGGCTCTGGCTAATTTCAGCCTGCATCTCATCTGACATACCGTTATAGCGACCAATAGCCGATGTCAGCATTAATAAACCAGCTAACTGCACGGTAAAGGCTTTAGTTGAAGCGACACCAATCTCTGCACCGGCTTTCATCATGTAAGCCATATCTGATTCGCGCACCAACGATGAACCTGGTGCATTACAGATTGTCAGCGTTGCTTTGTAGCCCATCTCTTTTGCTAAACGCAGTGCAGCTAATGTATCCGCGGTCTCACCAGACTGCGAAATAGTCACTAGCAAGCTATTTGGAAATAGATGCGACTTGCGGTAACGAAACTCTGAGGCGATTTCAACGTTACAAGACACACCCGCCCAATCTTCTAACCAGTAACGCGCAGCCATACCTGCATGGTAGCTGGTACCACAAGCGATGATCTGTACGTGTTTAATATCTTTTAAGAATTCAGCAGCATTATCACCAAATGCAGTATCAAGCACTTTGCCACCAGCAATGCGGCCTTCAAGTGTACGTGAGATTGCCGTTGGCTGCTCGTAGATCTCTTTTAGCATGTAGTGACGGTATTCACCTTTATCACCCGCATCATGAGTGACTTCAGATTCTTTGATTTCACGCTCAACCGCGTTGCCATCAACGTCAAAAATGTTAACGCTACGACGGGTCACTTCAGCCACATCACCTTCTTCTAAGAAAGCGAATGAACGAGTGACAGGCAAGAGTGCTAATTGATCAGAAGCGACAAAGTTTTCACCAAGACCGTAACCGATAACTAGTGGGCTACCTGAGCGAGCGACAATCATGCGCTCGCTATCTGTACGATCGATAACCACAGTGCCATAGGCACCTTCAAGCTGCTTAACTGTTGCTTGAACTGCTGCAAGTAGTGTGTTGTGTGTTTTTAATTCGTGATGTACTAAGTGGCAGATCACCTCAGTATCTGTGTCTGACTCAAACACGTAACCTAAGCCTTTAAGCATCTCACGTAGCTTGTTATGGTTTTCAATAATACCGTTGTGAACAACTGCGATATCGCCATTTGACTGATGCGGGTGAGCATTACGCTCGCTTGGCTCACCATGAGTAGCCCAGCGAGTATGAGCGATACCCGTACCACCAACAAGAGGAGCTGCTTCTAGTGCTGCAGATAACTCCTGTACTTTACCAACGCGACGAGTGCGATTGAGTTCACCATCATTAAGTACAGCAACGCCTGCCGAATCATAACCGCGATATTCTAAACGTCTTAAACCTTCAACAAGAATTTCAGCTACATCTCTTTGTGCTACAGCACCTACGATTCCACACATATTTATACCTAGACTCTCGATACGAGAGATAAAATTGAAGTTAATATTTGAATTTTTTGGATTGGCTCTTACGAGTTATCCGGCATAAGGAGCAAGAATGACGCGCACCCCATGTTGCGTAATACTGTCTAGCGCTTCGCTTGGTAACCTGTCGTCGGTAACTAATACGCTAACCTTACTCCAAGGCAGCTCGAGGTTAGGTATACGGCGACCAAGCTTGGTTGACTCAAGCATGACGACCACTTCTCGTGATACTTCCGCCATCACCTTACTTAAGCCGGTGAGTTCATTAAAGGTAGTTGTACCGCGCTCAAGGTCGATACCATCTGCACCGATAAATAATTGATCGAAGTTATATGAGCGCAATACTTGCTCAGCTATTTGCCCTTGGAAAGATTCAGAGTGAGGATCCCAAGTACCACCAGTCATTAACAATGTTGGCTCATTTTCAAGCTCATGAATAGAATTAGCTAACGCTAATGAGTTGGTCATGACTAGCAAGCCACGCTTATTATTCAGCTCACCAATTAAACCAGAGGTCGTACTGCCACTATCGATAATAATGCGATTGTGATCTTTAATCAGCTCAGCTGCAGCTTTGGCAATTGATAACTTATTTGGCGCAATTTTAGCGGAAAACTGCTGAGTCACCTCATCTGGCACGGCAACAGCCCCACCGTAACGACGCAACAGCAAGCCAGTTTTTTCCAGCGTAGCAAGATCTTTGCGAATAGTGACTTCTGAAGTTTCAAAACGTAAGGACAACTCTTCAACACTCACTTCGCCTTGCTGATTAAGCAGGCTAATAATGCTGTGACGTCGCTGTTGAGTGTTTCGTTTATTCATAAAACCTTTCGCTAACTTTCGATTCGAAAGATGCATTATAGTAAAACGAAACTTAATTACCAGTTTTTGTATACGATAAAATGCAAAAAGCGGCAACGCAGACACAAAAAAGCCCCAACCAAAGGTTGGGGCTTTTACCATAAAGCGATGAGGCTAAGGATTAGAACTTAGCTTCTAACGCTAAGCTGAAGTGACGACCTTGACCAACAGTCACATCAGTATTTGTACCACCAGCTAGGTAATCTTTATCAAATAAGTTCTTCACGTTTACACGCACACTAACATCACTACCCATTACGTCCATAGTGTATGCCGCACCCATATCAAAGCGCACATAACCATCTTTGCTAATAGTATTATCGGTGTTAGCAAAACGCTCACCAACATAGATAGCACCGAAGTTTAATGCTAAATCATCAGTCATCTCGTAACGAGTCCAGATATTTGCAGACCACTCAGGCGCATCTACTGGAGTCTTACCATTTAAACTATCGGTCTCAGGACGAACGTATTCTGCATCTAAGTACATCATAGAGCCCGTCATGAACCAGCTTTCACTAACTTGACCTTGAGCGCCCATTTCGAAACCTTTATGGCGCTGCTCACCAGACTGAGTTGTAATAGTGTCTTTATCGCCAATAGGTGTTTCTAGCTGCTCAGTAACAGTAACATTAGATACTGTAATATCGAATACTGCACCGGTTAATAATAAGCTGCCATCAAATAGCTCCCACTTAGTACCAATCTCATATTGCTCACCGTATTCTGGGTCTAAATTTAGTTTGTCGTTAATATCATTTTCATCATTCACACTACCTTGAGGAGTAAAACTCTTAGAGTAGTTAACGTAGATACTACCGTTATCAGCTGGCGAGTAAATCACGCCAAACTTAGGTGATACAGCATAGCTGTTATTACCTGCGCCATCTTTTTTCTGCTCGTCATAACGCACACCAGCAAGTAGTTGCCATTGATCATTAAGCGTCACTAAGTCCTGTACATAGAAACCGTAGTGCTTATATTCACTTTCGTACTTACCATCTGGATCATCGTGATAATCTAGACCTGGATTTGGAACAGGTTGACCAACCTGAACAACTTCAGAAGCACCTTTAACACGTAGCATGCCATAGTAATAATCAAGTATGTTGGCACCAATTAATAATTGATGCTCTACGTCACCAGTATAGAAGTTACCAGTGAAATCAACGTAACCAGTTTTATGTTGCCAATCGTCATAACGGTCAAATGGGCTGATCTTATAGCCATCCGTCAATGCATCTTCAGAGTAAGATGGTGACGAATCTAAACGCTGACGATTAAACTGCTGGTCGTTATAACCTGCTTTAACTTTCCAATCATCCGTAATGTTGTAAGTTAGTTCAGCGCCTAGGTTAGAAATTGTATTATCGGTAAATGCCCATGGCTGATCCCAGATAAGGTCACGACCACCAATCAAATCACCACTGCTATCTAACCAACCGCCACGGTCAATACCGGTTTTATCTTGAGTATGGTCATACTTTAATGACAGAAGTAAATCATCGGTAATATCAAACTCTAGATTTAAGTAACCTAACCAACGATCGCGCTCTTGGTTAGTACCGTCTTGATATTCACGCCAGTATTTTGTGTCTTGCTTAACAAGCACAGTACGGTAACGAATCGTTTCTGATTCATTTAAACTACCACCTGCATCTAACTGGAAGCGAGTTGAACCGTTCTCGTCGGTATCAAAACCCAATTCAAACATGTTTTCATAAGTTGGTTTTTTGGTCACCATGTTGATCAAACCACCTGGGCCTGATTGACCGTAAAGCATGCTTGATGGACCCTTTAATACTTCTACCTGCTGTAGAGTTTCAATAGGCTGAACATAGTGAGACCATTGTTGCTGGCCGTTGATCAAGTAACCAGAACCTGAATCTAATTCAAAGCCACGAATATTGAATACTTGACGGTTCCACTTTTCAGAGCCACCAGTAACACTCGAGTCGTTAACCAATACTTCAGAAAGGTTGGTTGCAAGTTGTTCGTCAGTAACAAAATCAGGAATAACAGTCACAGACTGAGGAGTATCCATAATATCGATATCACCGCGCATAGCGCCTGAAGATGAACCGACTTTATAGTCATTAAAGCTACGGCCTGTTACAGAGATACGCTCAATATTGCTATCAACAGTAACCTGTGACTCTGAAGCAGCTTCTTCAGCAAAAGCAGTAGATGAAGCCAATGCAGCAACGATAGCTAAACCTACGCGAGAAAACTTAAATGACGTCCCAACAGACATATCCAACCCCAACAATGAAACATGAATGTAATATTTGAGTCGCAATATAAATGAGAACTATTTTTATTTAAGCTTCTTTACAGTTCTTTACAAAAGCAAGTGACGCACCTCTAATAAATAGAAAAGCCGCAACATAAACAACTACAAGCGTATCAAAATGTATCGAGATTTTTGTTGAGTAATTATTAATGCTGTACGCATTTTGCTGTATAAATTTAAAGCAAAAAGGCGACCTGTAGGTCGCCTTTTCAGTGTAATATTTAAGTTATTTTTTTAACTTAATTGGTCTTGCCCAGCCAGTTAAGTGGCGCTGTTTAACACGAGTAATAACTAACTCATCTGCAGCTACATCTTTGGTAATGGTAGAGCCAGCCCCTAAAGTCGCTCCTTTGCCAATTGTTACTGGTGCAACTAACTGAGTATCACTACCAACAAACACATTGTCTTCGATGATTGTTTGGAACTTGTTCGCACCATCGTAGTTACAGGTAATAGTTCCTGCACCTATGTTAACTCCAGAGCCAATTGTCGCATCGCCAATATAAGCTAAGTGGCCAGCTTTGGAGCCTTTACCTAGTACAGCCTTTTTCATTTCAACAAAGTTACCAATATGTGCATCTTCTTGTAACTCTGCACCAGGACGTAAACGCGCAAATGGGCCTGCACTTGCCGCTACACCCACTTTAGCATTTTCAACAATTGAATATGGCTTGATCACTGCATTGTCAGCAATATCACAATTAATCAAAATAGCGCCTGCACCAATAGTCACGTTATTACCTATAGTCACAGTGCCTTCGATAACCACGTTTACATCGATCATCACGTCCATACCGACGCTGACGTCACCACGGATATCGATACGAGCAGGATCACGCAGATTTGCCCCTTCAAGCATTAACTTTTCAGCAGCACGCACTTGGTATGCACGCTCAAGCTGTGCAAGCTGTACTCGGTTATTAGCGCCTTCAACCTCAATTGCAGATTCAGGTTGAGCAGTGGTGATAGCCACCCCGTCTCGATGCGCCATCGCAACGATATCCGTTAGGTAGTATTCGCCTTGAGCGTTATCAGATGAAAGCTGGCCTAACCATGCTTTTAATTGCTTACCTGGCGCCGCCATAATGCCGGTATTAATCTCATTAATCGCAAGTTGCTCAGCATTAGCATCTTTTTGTTCAATGATCCCCACTACGCTACCTTGCTCGCGTACGATGCGACCATAGCCTGTCGGGTTAGGTAGGTTTACCGTAAGGATTGCCAAACCATTCGCTTCGCGAGCTGCTAACAAAGATTCAAGTGTTGCAGCTTGAATTAATGGTACGTCGCCATAAAGGATAAGTACTGTGTCGTCATCGGCTATATTGTCATTTGCTTGCGCAACCGCATGACCAGTGCCTAACTGCTCAGCTTGTAGCACCCAATTCAGTTGCTGCTCACCTAATTTAGCTTGTAATTGCTCTGCACCGTAGCCGTAAACTAGCTGAATCGCATCACTGCCCACTTGATGTGCAGTATCGATAACGTGCTGAACCATGCTCTTGTGAGCAATAGGGTGAAGAACTTTTGGGAGATCTGAGCGCATGCGGGTTCCCTTGCCTGCGGCTAAAATCACTACATTAAGTGCCATGGGTTTATATCCTTGAGCTAATGCTTAAGCTTGTATTGAAGCTAAAGTAGAAAATGAGGTCATTATGTGGCTATGGATTTTAAGCGATACCAAGATTAAAAGCGACTCGCTAAGCCTTTTAAAAAGTAATGGTTTTATCCGCCACCAGCACCCATTGCGCTAAATCATCCATAGTCGCCATCTCGCAACCTTCGATAACCTTTAAATCCGTTAAGCCACGAGCATGCATACATGAACCGCAAAACTTCACTTGTGCTTTTTGCGCGATAACGATTTCGAGCATCTGTTGAATATTGTACCCCTCAACAGGCTTTTGTTTAGGCAGTACTGCAGATACTGCATCTGATAGTAAAAATAGACTCACTTTGACGGGAGAATAGTCTTGCTCATTAAGCTGTATAGCTAGGCGGAGTGCGTTAAACAGTTTTTCTGAGCCATAAGGCGCGTCATTAACGATAATAAGTATATGCTGCATGGGAAAGGTCTCAGAGATTAAATTAGTGCCAGAGGGTAGCACTCAAACGAGGTAAGGGGTCTTACTTAGATCACGTTCAAAGATAAATATAGGTTCAAGCAAAACGTTACTAGGCCCTAGGACGCTGCGCTGCGAGTGCGGGCTAAAGCCCTGCTAGGAAGAGCAAAAGCAAAAGTCAGTACCATGTTCCGCTTCGGTCTACGCACTTCCATCTTTTCCGTCAGCGTAGCGTTCCGTAAGTGACGCAGTCACGTTCCCTAGGCCGAGGGGCGTTCATCTTTGCTTTCCTAGAACCTAGAACCTTTCTTAGCTTTTCCTAGGGCCTTCTTTTAGATACAAAAAAAGCGCCCTAGGGCGCTTTTTTTTCATCAAACAATAACCTTATCTGGCAATGTTCTTTTTGATGGTCTCGACAACGCGAAGCTGAGCAATCGCTTGAGCTAGCTCAACCGCTGCTGCTGCATAGTTGAAGTCAGCGCCTGCACCCGCCATAGCGGCTTCAGCACGGCTCTTAGCTTCTGCAGCTGCTTGCTCGTCAATCTCATCGGCACGCATAACGACGTCAGCCAATACTGAAATTGAAGAAGGTTGTACTTCCAGGATACCACCTGAAAGGTAAAACACTTCTTCGCTTCCATCTTGCTTGACGATGCGCGCCATGCCAGGTTTGATACTTGTTAGCAGAGCGGCGTGACCAGGCATAATACCTAGCTCACCTTCTGTTCCTGATACTTGTAGCTGAGCTACTCGACCAGAAAAGATATGATTCTCTGCACTTACCATATCAAGTTGTACTGTCATGGCTGCCATCCGTTCTCCTTAAACTAAGTCAAAGACTCAGTTATTTTTTGTTAGCTTTCTCAACGGCTTCGTCGATTGAACCAACCATGTAGAACGCTTGTTCTGGAAGGTGATCGAACTCACCCTCTAGAATGCCCTTGAAGCCACGGATTGTGTCTTTAAGAGAAACGTACTTACCTGGAGAACCGGTGAATACTTCTGCTACGAAGAATGGCTGTGAAAGATATTTTTCAATCTTACGAGCACGGAATACAGTTGTCTTATCTTCATCAGATAATTCATCCATACCTAGGATCGCAATAATATCTTTCAGCTCTTTGTAGCGCTGAAGTACAGTTTGAACACCGCTAGCAACATCGTAATGTTCTTGACCAACAATTTGTGGATCTAGCTGACGTGAAGTCGAATCCAATGGGTCAACCGCTGGGTAAATACCTAGCGAAGCAATGTTACGAGACAATACAACAGTCGCATCTAAGTGAGCGAAGGTTGTTGCTGGTGATGGATCCGTTAAGTCATCCGCAGGTACGTATACAGCTTGAACAGAGGTAATAGACCCTGTCTTAGTAGATGTAATACGCTCCTGAAGAACACCCATCTCCTCAGCCAATGTTGGCTGGTAACCTACTGCTGATGGCATACGGCCTAGCAGTGCAGATACTTCAGTACCCGCCAAGGTATAACGGTAGATGTTATCCACGAAGAAAAGAACGTCTTTACCTTCGTCACGGAACTTCTCAGCCATAGTTAGACCAGTCAGTGCCACACGTAGACGGTTTCCTGGAGGCTCGTTCATCTGACCATAAACCATGGCCACTTTATCTAGAACGCCAGAATCTTCCATCTCGTAGTAGAAGTCGTTACCCTCACGAGTACGCTCACCTACACCAGCGAAAACTGATAAACCAGAGTGTGCTTTAGCGATGTTGTTAATAAGTTCCATCATGTTAACGGTCTTACCAACACCAGCACCACCAAACAGACCAACTTTACCACCCTTAGCGAATGGACATACAAGGTCGATAACCTTGATACCCGTCTCTAAAAGTTCAGTTGTGTTTGACTGATCTTCGTATGAAGGAGCTTCACGGTGGATCACATAGCGATCTTCTTCACCGATTGGACCCGCTTCATCAACAGGCTCACCCAATACGTTCATAATACGGCCTAGGGTCGCAGCCCCAACCGGAACGGTAATTGGTGAACCAGAGTTTACAACCTCTAGGCCACGACGCAGACCATCTGAAGAACCCATAGCGATGGTACGAACTACACCACCACCAAGTTGCTGCTGAACTTCCAGCACCAAGCCTTCACTTTTGATCTCTAGAGCGTCATATACCTGAGGTACGGCATCATGTGGAAACTCTACGTCCACAACCGCGCCAATTACTTGGACAACAGTACCTGTGCTCATGATTAATCCTCTAAAACTTGTATTCGTTACCTAGCCTAAACGGCGGCAGCACCTGAAACAATTTCCGACAGTTCTTGCGTAATCGCAGCCTGACGGGCTTTGTTATAGACCAACTGCAAGTCACCGATAAGTTCACCAGCGTTGTCTGTCGCAGCTTTCATAGCAACCATACGGGCCGCTTGCTCAGATGCGATGTTTTCAACAACACCTTGATAAACTTGAGATTCAACAAATCGAACCAACAAAGTATCTAATAATAACTTTGGATCTGGCTCGTAGATGTAATCCCACTGATGAGTAAACTCATCTTCTTCTGACTTAGGCAAAGGTAGCAGCTGCTCGATCACTGGGGTTTGTGTCATAGTATTAACAAACTTGTTGAATACTACGTACAAACGGTCCAGCTTGCCTTCGTTGTATGCTTCTAGCATCACACGTACAGTTCCGATCAGGTCGGCTAGCTTTGGCGCATCACCTAAACCTGAAGCAGAAGCAGATACTTGTCCGCCAAAGCTACTGAAGAACTGGGCACTACGTGCACCAATTGTGCAGAATTCAACTTCTGCACCAGCTTCACGCTGCTTCTTCACGTCTGCGACAACCTTTTTGAAAAGGTTAACGTTCAGACCACCACAAAGACCACGGTCGGTTGACACAACAATGTAACCAACACGCTTAGCTTCTCGCACTTCCAAATATGGATGCTTATATTCGAGAGAACCTTGCGCCACGTGACCGATCACCTTACGCATATTTTCTGCATATGGACGACTAGAAGACATGCGATCCTGCGCTTTACGCATTTTACTCGCAGCAACCATCTCCATTGCAGACGTGATCTTCTGAGTGTTTTGAACACTCGCGATCTTGGTTTTAATCTCTTTAGCGTTGGCCATCTTTACTCTCCAATTCTGGACCTGAGGTGCCTATGGCACCTCTAAAATTTACCAGGTTTGGGTTTCTACGAACTTGTCCAAGCTAGCCTTCAACTCACCTTCGATATCAGCGTTATAATCGCCAGTCTCGTTGATGGTCTTCATTAGGTCAGCATGTTCACTGTTCATGAAAGAGAGCAGAGACGCTTCGAAGCTACCGATTTTGCTTAGCTCAACACTCTTCAAGTAGCCTTTTTCAGCTGCGAAAATAGACACAGACTGTTCAGCGATACTCATTGGAGCATATTGCTTTTGCTTCATTAGTTCGGTAACACGCTCACCGTGCTCAAGCTGAGCACGAGTTGCATCATCTAAGTCAGATGCAAACTGTGAGAACGCTGCAAGCTCTCGATACTGTGCTAGCGCAGTACGGATACCACCAGACAGTTTCTTGATGATCTTAGTCTGAGCTGCACCACCAACACGAGAAACCGAAATACCAGGGTTAACAGCTGGACGTAGGCCAGAGTTAAATAGGTCAGTTTCTAGGAAGATCTGACCATCGGTAATCGAAATTACGTTAGTCGGTACGAACGCAGATACGTCACCAGCTTGAGTTTCAATAATAGGTAGAGCTGTTAAAGAACCTGTTTGGCCTTTAACTTCACCGTTAGTGAACTTCTCAACATACTCGGCGTTAACACGTGAAGCACGTTCCAACAGACGAGAGTGAAGATAGAATACATCACCTGGGTATGCTTCACGTCCTGGAGGACGCTTAAGAAGCAATGAGATTTGACGGTAAGCAACAGCTTGCTTAGACAAATCATCATATACGATTAGTGAGTCTTCACCGCGGTCACGGAAGTATTCACCCATTGTACAACCAGAGTATGGAGCCAAGTATTGTAGTGCAGCAGCTTCAGAAGCTGTAGCAACAACAACAATGGTGTTCGCCAAAGCGCCGTGCTCTTCTAGCTTACGTACTACGTTAGCGATTGTAGAAGCCTTTTGGCCTACAGCTACGTATACACACTTAATGCCAGAATCTTTTTGGTTGATAATCGCGTCGATCGCTAGAGCGGTTTTACCGATCTGGCGGTCACCAATGATCAATTCACGTTGTCCACGACCGATTGGGATCATAGAGTCAACAGCTTTATAACCAGTTTGAACTGGCTGATCTACTGATTTACGCTCAATTACACCTGGTGCAATTACTTCAACAGGAGAGAAACCATCGCTATCGATAGGTCCTTTACCGTCAATTGGCTCACCTAGCGTGTTGACTACACGGCCTAATAGACCACGGCCAACAGGTACTTCCAAAATACGGCCTGTTGTTTTAACTTTATCGCCTTCTGCCAAGTTGGCATAAGGGCCCATTACTACGGCACCGACAGAATCACGTTCTAAGTTCAACGCGATTGCAAAACGGTTGCCAGGCAGCTCGATCATTTCACCCTGCATCACGTCGGCTAGGCCGTGGATGCGGATGATGCCGTCACTTACTGCAACGATAGTACCTTCGTTGCGAGACTCACTAACGACTTCGAACTGCTCGATCCGCTGTTTAATCAGATCGCTGATTTCAGTGGAATTCAGTTGCATGCTCAAACTCCCAATTACGACTGCAGCGTATCAGACAGACGCGAAATTTTTCCGCGGACCGAGCCATCAATGACTAAGTCTCCTGCCGTGATAATTACACCAGCAATAAGGCTGGCATCTATGCTGCAATTCAGCTTAACTTTGCGTGCTAGACGTTTCTCTAAAGAAGCGCTCAGCTCTTGTAGTTGCTCTGAGGTTAGCTCAGTAGCTGAAACAATTTGTGCTTCAACTTCTTTCGCATACTCACGTTGCATCTCAACAAATTGTTGAGCAACAGCAGGTAGCGCAACTAAACGACCGTTTTCAGCCATTACCTTTAACAGGTTCTGAGCTTGCTCATTGATTTGCTCACCACAAACTCCAATAAAGAGTTCTGCAAGCTTATTGCTGGCCATAGCGCCAGACAGTAGTGGCTGCATAGCTTCGTTTTCACTTACTAATGCGGCAAAGTTCAGCATTTCTGCCCAACTATCTACTGCTTTCTGCTCAAGAGCAAAGTCAAAAGCTGCCTTTGCGTAAGGACGAGCGATGGTGGTTATTTCAGCCATAACTCAAGCTCCTTATTTAAAGTTCAGCAACAAGTTTGTTAACTATGTCACTGTGTGCGGCTTCATCAATCGAACGTTCAAGAATCTTCTCTGCGCCAGCGATAGCTAATACAGCTACTTGCTTACGTAGATCTTCTTTCACGCGATTACGTTCGTTTTCAATTTCAGCGTGGCCTTGAGCGATAATTTTCGCACGCTCGGCGTCAGCTTCAATTTTTGCTTCATCAACAATTTGAGCTTTGCGTTTGTTCGCTTGCTCAATGATTTCATTTGCTGTTGCTTTAGCGTCTTTTAGCTGCTCTGTGGCTTTCACCTGAGCTAGCTCTAAATCTTTTGCAGCACGTCCTGCATCAGCTAGCCCATCAGCAATTTTCTTCTGGCGTTCTTCGATAGCGTTCATCAATGGCGGCCATACAAACTTCATGCAGAACCACACAAAGAGAAGAAAAGAAATCGCTTGGCCTAGCAGGGTAGCGTTAATACTCATAACGACAACTCCTTCTAAGGGGGACGATTAGCCTGCCAATTGACCTAAGAACGGGTTAGCGAATACGAAGAATAGTGCAACACCAACTGCAATCATAGAGATCGCATCAAGTAGACCAGCTACGATGAACATTTTAGTTTGAAGTGCAGGAGCAAGCTCAGGTTGACGAGCAGAAGCTTCTAGGAATTTACCACCTAGGATAGCAAAGCCAATACCAGTACCTAGCGCTGCTAAGCCGATCATAATTGCAACAGCTATTGCTGTAAAACTAATTACAGTTTCCATTTTATCTCCGATAAATATCTAATTTTTAATAAATTAATGGTCTTCATGTGCCATGCTTAGATAAACAATCGTCAGCATCATGAAGATAAACGCCTGCAGCACAATTACCAAAATATGGAAAATGGCCCAAGGCACTGATAACGCAAACTGAGCCCACCAAGGCATCAGTGCAATCAGAATAAAGATCAACTCACCTGCATACAGGTTACCAAACAGACGAAGCGATAATGAAATCGGCTTCGCAACCAAGGTTACTGTTTCCAAAATAAAGTTAATTGGAATTAGTGACCAATGATTGAAAGGCTGTAAGGTTAGTTCTTTAGTGAACCCGCCTATGCCCTTAACCTTAATACTGTAGAAAACAATTAACGCGAACACGCTTAAAGCTAAGCCTAAAGTTACGTTCAAGTCAGTTGTCGGTACAATCTTTAGGTAAGGTACGCCTAAGAATCGTTTGGCGGCCTCAGGTACAAAGTCAACAGGGATCAAGTCCATTAAGTTCATCAGGAAAACCCAGACGAAAATAGTTAGACCTAATGGTGCGATAAGTGCATTTTTCCCATGAAATGAGTCTTTTACAATTTTATCAACACCTTCCACGCACATTTCAACGAAACATTGAAGCTTGCCTGGAACACCAATTGTTGCCTTTTGTCCTACTTTGTAGAATAACCACAAAAATAGAACCCCTAGACCAACTGAAAACAAAAGTGAGTCAATGTGCCAAGTCCAAAATCCTGCATCTTGACATGCATAGTTAAAAGCAATCCCGCCATCAGCGGAACACATTTTCGCATTAGTCAGGTGATGCTGGATATAGTCGGAAGCCGTTACAGTTAACGTGTCATCCCCAGTTGTCGCCATGATTAATCTCACTTAATTTTGTTTGAAGTATAAAGGAGCTATCCAAGGTACGATTAACACTAGTAGATAACTGACGAATAACGGCATAAATGCCGACTTCATCAAACCAAATGCAAGCGAAAACAACACAATGGTTAATAGCAACTTTACCGCTTCCCCCAGGAAAAAAGACCGTACGACTTTTCCTGACGCTTGTGCTCCCGCATGGGAAAAAGCAAGGGTTGCGAATACAAAATTAGGGAGTACTGCAATGACACCACCTGCCAAAGCAGATAAGCCATACGGCCCCCCCCACATAGCAAAAAAGAAAATTGAAACACATCCAGCCATCGCTGCCTGTAGTAAAACCAATTTATAGGCTGACCATCGGCCACGACGTGCTAAAACCTTGCTCAATTTATCTTCTCCGCATTATAACTTCTTGTTTCGATGACCGGATTACAAATATCCGTCCAAACTCGAGGTACAAAAAGCTTGCGAAAGTATACCGTTTCAAGCTTTCAAAGCAAGTTTAACTGTTAGAAAAAGGAGACTTTTAGCGTGATCTACGCCAAAAGTCTAAAAGTATAAGATTAACGAATGTCACAAAATTACATAATATAGTGTTAACTTTGTTTTTTTAGCGGATCTTGCTGATAATACCCTCTAATTCAGCCAAGTTCTGGTAGTTTATTACCATTTTGCCTTTGCCCTTTTTATTGTGGCTCAAAGACACCTTAGCACCCAGCCTTTCAATTAATTGGCTCTCCAAACGTACTACATCATGATCTTTAGCTGGTTTTTCGACGATTTCAGTTTGGTTTAAGGTTTTATTGACCAATCGTTCTGTTTCGCGAACTGTTAATTCTTTAGATACAACCAATCTAGCTAAATTAGTTTGCTCATCACCGCTAATTGCAAGCAGTGCACGACCATGGCCCATATCAATATCGCCATACTCAAGCATACGCTTTACTGGCTCATTTAATCCATTGAGTCGTAGTAAATTTGAGACCGTTGCCCGAGATTTTCCTACTGCATCAGCTATTTGCTGATGTGTTAGCTCAAACTCTTCAATTAAACGGTTTAATGCAATCGCTTCTTCCATTGCATTAAGGTCTTCACGTTGAATATTTTCGATTAGCGCAATAGCAACTGCTGCTTCATCAGGCACTTGCTTAACAATACACGGGATCTGGGTTAAACCAGCCAATTGCGAAGCTCGCCAACGGCGTTCACCGGCAATGATTTCGTAGCTTTCAGGAGAAACTTTACGCACAACAATCGGCTGAATAACACCTTGGGCACGAATAGACTCAGCAAGCTCTTCTAATGCTTCTGGAGCCATATCTTTACGAGGCTGATATTTACCGGGTTGTAATCGATCAATATCAAGCATAACCAAATCATCATTCTTGATATCTTGTTCTTGAGCGACTGTAGCAGGTTCAGCACGCTTACTTGCTGCTTGGCTAGTACTTAACAGGGCATCAAGTCCTTTGCCTAAGCCTCTTTTCTTTAATGTCATTTTTTATCCTTAAACTTGCTCAGCCTGGGTAAGTTGCTCTGCACGGCGAATAATTTCGCCCGCTAGTGCTAGATAGGCTTTGGCCCCTGCGCTCGATTTATCATAATACATTGCTGGAGCACCAAAACTCGGTGCTTCTGCTAAACGAACATTCCTTGGGATCACAGTGCGGTAAACTTTCTCACCAAAGTGCTGTTTTAATTGGTCTGAAACATCATTAGACAAGCGATTACGCGGATCGTACATAGTACGTAAGATCCCTTCGATATGCAGACCAGGGTTAACCATTGCAGCCAATTTACTGATTGTGTCCATCAATGCCGTTAGGCCTTCCAATGCGTAATATTCACACTGCATCGGCACTAATACTGAGTCTGCAGCAGACATAGCATTAACGGTTAACATATTAAGAGACGGCGGGCAGTCGATAAAAATGAAATCGTAATCATCTTTGATTGGGGCAAGTGCATTGCGAAGGCGGATTTCGCGGGCAAAAAACTCCATCAGTTTAATTTCTGCCGCAGTTACATCACCGTTACCAGCAATAAGATCATACTTACCATTGGTATCTCGGCAAACAACCTCTTCAAATGCTTTTTCCTCAACCAATAATTCATAGGCGGTATTTTCGACTTCATACTTGTCGATCCCACTGCCCATAGTCGCATTACCTTGCGGATCGAGATCGATCAACAAAACACGGCGTTTAGTTGCTGCTAATGAAGCGGCTAAGTTTACACAAGTTGTTGTTTTTCCGACGCCACCTTTCTGGTTGGCCACGGCAATCACTTTACCCACAATATCACCCTGTAAGTCACTTTATAATATTCCTAAGTTGTATATGACTTAGAAATTTAGCGCACAAATCTAATGGTTATTCCTTAAATTGCTTGAAGCACTAAAAAATTGCAAATTTCAGCGGTTCAAGCAACATAGCTTACTCCATCTAGTCTTTAATTATCGTGACTTAGACAAACAAGCTTAATCTTGCTTGATCACACGCAGCAAATGACGCTGCTCATCAAGTTTAGGTACTTTTAACTCAAATGTATCTGTTACCACAAAGCCAGCTGGCAACTGTGACATCTCTTCTTCGCTTAATTGGCCTTTTAGCGCGTAAAAGCAACCATCAGCTTTTGGCAAATGATGGCACCATTGCAACATATCTTGAATAGATGCGAACGCGCGACTCAACACACCATCAAACAGTTCTTGCGGCTGATAAGCTTCAACGCGACTTTCAACTGAAGAGATGTTGTTGATCCCTAGTTCAAACTGTACCTGCTTTTGAAAGCGAATACGTTTGCCCAAACTATCAAGCAATACAAATTCTTTATCAGGATTTAAGATTGCTAATGGGATCCCCGGTAATCCGGGGCCGGTTCCCACGTCAATAAAGCGATTACCTTGAAGATGAGGTGATACCACTAGGCTATCCATTATATGACGGATAAGCATTTGTTCAGGATCGCGCACTGAAGTGAGATTAAATGCCTTATTCCATTTGTTTAGCATGCCAACAAAGTCTACTAGCTGCTGTTTTTGATGTTCAGTAGCAGTCAAGCCTACTTCGGCTAAATAATCATTTAATTGGGCAGATAACACTGTATGTGTCCTCAAAATAAAGCAAATAAAAATCTCTCGGTATTATGAAGTGCCGAAATGATGAAAGGAAGTCCCAAGACTTCCCTTTATCATACAAAACTACCGAATATGGCTAGCGTTAAGCGCTTTTACGTAACAATCCGCGCTTTTTAAGGTGCACTAACAAAATTGAGATAGCTGCAGGCGTCATACCTGAAATTCGTGAAGCTTGACCAATCGTTTCAGGTTTATGTTCATTCATCTTAGCAATCACCTCATTGGATAAACCTGGAACCTCTTGATAATCCAGTTCTAATGGTAATAGGGTGGTTTCGTGGCGGATCGCTTTATCGATCTCACCTTGCTGACGTTGAATATAACCAGAATATTTAACTTGGATCTGTACCTGTTCAGCAGCTCTTTGATCTTCAAGCGCTGGGCCAAATCCTTCAATTGCCATCAGTTTAGGATAATCCATTTCTGGACGACGCAATAAATCTTCAAATGTTGCTTCACGGGTGATCGGCGTATTTAAATGTGGATTTAGTGCATCAACAAGTGGCGATTTAGGATGGATCCACTGACTACGTAAACGCTGTAGTTCAGTCTCAATAGATTCCATTTTTTCGCTGAACATTGCCCAACGGTGATCATCAACTAAACCAAGTTCACGACCTTTTTCAGTTAAACGTAAATCAGCATTATCTTCGCGAAGTAATAAGCGATACTCTGCGCGGCTAGTAAACATGCGGTATGGTTCTTTAGTACCTAAAGTTGATAAGTCATCAACCAGTACGCCTAAGTAGGCTTGATCACGGCGTGGGCACCAAGCTTCTTTGCCTTGTACTTGCAGTGATGCGTTCATACCTGCCAACAAACCTTGTGCACCGGCCTCTTCGTAACCCGTTGTACCATTGATTTGACCTGCAAAGAACAAACCACTAATAGCTTTTGTCTCTAATGAGTTTTTAAGATCACGCGGATCAAAATAGTCATATTCAATCGCATAACCAGGGCGCATGATCTCAGCATGCTCCATACCTTTGATTGAACGCACTAAGTTCAACTGAACATCAAACGGTAGACTTGTAGAAATACCATTTGGATAAATCTCTGTGGTATTTAACCCTTCAGGCTCGATAAAGATCTGATGCGATGTTTTATCAGCAAAACGATTGACCTTATCTTCGATAGAAGGGCAATAACGTGGGCCAATACCTTCGATTACCCCTGAATACATAGGGCTACGATCTAAGCCTCCACGAATAATATCATGGGTGCGCTCATTGGTATGAGTGATATGGCAAGAGACTTGCTCTGGATGATCGTTTACATCACCAATGAAAGACATCACAGGTAATGGATCATCACCTTTTTGCTCAGTCATTAACGAAAAATCGATAGTGTTTGCATCGATACGTGGTGGTGTACCTGTTTTTAAACGGCCAACACGAATTGGTAACTCACGTAATCTATGGGCTAGAGCAATAGCTGGTGGATCACCTGCGCGACCGCCGCTGTAATTTTCAAGACCAATGTGGATCTTACCGCCAAGGAATGTACCGGCAGTTAATACAACAGCTGGAGCCTCAAAGGCTAAGCCCATTTGTGTGACTACACCAATAACTTTTTCGTTTTCAACAACAAGATCGTCAACAGCTTGCTGAAAAATACGTAAGTTAGGCTGGTTTTGTAAGATCGCTTGGATCTTATTGCGGTAAAGGGATCTATCAGCTTGTGCTCGGGTTGCACGAACAGCAGGGCCTTTACTTGAATTCAATGTACGAAATTGAATACCGGCAAAATCGGTTGCAACCGCCATTGCGCCACCTAGGGCGTCAATTTCTTTGACTAAGTGTCCTTTACCTATGCCGCCGATAGCAGGATTACAGGACATTTGCCCTAAAGTATCTATGTTATGGGTTAGTAATAACGTTTTGGATCCCATTCTAGCTGAAGCTAACGCCGCTTCAGTACCAGCATGACCACCACCAACAACGATTACATCAAACCGTTCATGAAATTGCATTCGACAGCCTTTGACTCTTAAAAAGGATAAATAGTTTTTGAGCAGATCATTTTAGCACTTGCTTTGCGTAAGGTGAACGATCTATTTCGCTTGTTTTGATCAGCATGGATCGACTTAATAGATCTTAAGATCTTTATATAGATCTCTTATTATGTTTACTATTAAGATCGCGCTTTTCAGTGGATAACTGTATTTTACCTTTAAATTCAACAGTTAACATCAAAACGATCTTGTGATCTGATCACGATCTAACTGAGTTAAGCTTGTGGGTAGATCGCTTAGTTATCCACAAGGTGGATCATTGAGCAGATCCGATGTGAATTAATGCAGGTGTTGATCAGATCAAAATAATAGTTTATCCACAAATTTATTAAATTAATTATTAATATGTGGATAAACTAGATCTAATCTGTGAGTTGTTGAGCGGTTATGTAAGAGTGAAGGGTGAAAAAGAAGATCTTAAATTTTCTCTTGCCACTCATTAAGCCATGATATTGCTGCTTCTTCAGCGATTGGGTTGTACTGAACGTCGATCTGGATCTTATCCACAAAAACTTGTGCACCGCATAAATTTAGTTGTTCGACGAGCTTCTCAGGCCCTTGGCAGAAAGTGTCATAACTTGAATCACCAATGGCACACAAAGCATATTTTACTGAGCTTAGATCAGGAGTATTGGCTTGGATCTCGTCGAAAAAAGGTACGATATTGTCCGGTAGATCTCCGGCTCCATGGGTTGAAGATACAATGATCCATAGTGAATTAGGGTCAAGATCCGTTAGTTGTGGGCGTAAATGAATTGCTGTTTCATGGCCTAATTCTGTTAATTGATCGGCTATTTCATCTGCGACATATTCGGTTCCACCGAGTGTTGTCCCTACCAAAATCTCTACTTTTGCCATTGTTAATCCTAATCGTAAATATTAAATATGCTTAAATAGTCAGCTGTTTAGCTGCTTAATTTAGTCTGGCGATAAAGCGCTTCGCACTTTTATAAAGGTGTAATAATAATTGAATTACTGCGCTAATTCGCAGCTTTTATCTCCTAGCCTGTATTTATAGCTTAGCTTGAGCGGTATTTATTGGCGCCATAAAGCTTGATTATTTAGCTGGAAAGGGTTGTTTTTAAATCAGTTGGCGTATTAGCCGACGACTGTTTTATGTAGCTTAAAACCCAAATCACGTTTATCGAGAAACGATAAAGGTATCTTTACAGGTTACCTACATACAAAAAAGATCGACTGATAGGATTTTTACAAAAATGATAAATAAAATAATTCTCGATAGTGACCCAGGCATTGATGATGCAATGGCAATACTTTTTGCAGAAGCGCATCCTGCAATTGAATTAAAGGCCATTACTACAGTTTACGGTAATGCGACAATCGAAAATGGCACAAATAACGCATTATATTTAAAAGAAAAGTATGGTTTTAAAGCTGACATCGTCCAAGGTACAGACAGACCTTTAGTGCGCGATCCTGTTGGACCAACCGTTATTGTGCATGGTGAAACTGGATTTGGTGACGTTCACGCGCCAAAAGTCACAACACTACAAGCTGATCCGCGTCCTGCATACCAATATATTATTGATGCAGTTAAAGCTGAGCCTGGTGAGATCACCTTAGTTGCTGTTGGTCCCTTAACGAACTTAGCACTTGCGCTAGAAGCGGCACCTGAGATCACTTCTCTTGTTAAAGAGGTCGTGATTATGGGCGGTGCGTTTGGTATGAATGAGCATCGAGGTAATGTAACACCTTATGCTGAGGCTAATATCCATGATGATCCTCATGCAGCGGACATTGTCTTTACAGCGCCTTGGCCTGTTGTTGTTATTGGTCTGGATGTCACTGAAGAAAGTTTCTTTAGCAAAGACTACTTAGATCAGTTACGTGATGATGCTGGAGAAGTAGGGCAGTTTATTTGGGATATTAGTCGATATTATCTTGATTTTTATTCTAAAAAAGTCGGTTTAGAAGGCTGTCATGTACATGATCCATCGGCTATCGCCTATGTTATTGATCCTAGTTTATTTACGCTTCGAGAAGGGCCGATCCGAGTTGTAACCGATGGTCCTGCAGAAGGACTGACAATTCAGAAGTTTGATGGCCGCAAACATCCCCATGATGACTGGGGATCAAAACCTGCTCAAAAAGTTGGGGTTAAAGTAAGAAATGAAGCATTGCTAGAGCTGTATCGTGAAACCATTATCGATTACGGTCATCAAAAATAGTTTGTGCTAGCTAATCTATAAAGCGGAGATTTATCTCCGCTTTTTTGTGGTTATTTTCTTGTTTAGCTTATGTTTTGCACTTGTGATGCTAATAACCAAATGGCGAGTATAAAGAAAATCCCGCCCATAAATTTATTCTGGTATGTTCTAAATTTATCATTTGATAACAGCGGCTTGCCAATTGTTCCAACCAAAGCTACTAGCATTAAATTGAATGCTAAGCCCATTACATTAAGTAGTAACCCTAATGCGAGCATTTGTTCCCCAGAGCTGGCTGTGAGTTGGCTAGACACAAATTGCGGTAAAAATAATACAAAGAATATTAATGCTTTAGGGTTTAACAGGTTGCTAATTACAGCTCGTTTATAGAGTTGTTTTGCTAAATTATTCTGCTGTGCTATTTCCGGCGCTTCGGCTGCGCTACTTCTAATGCAATCCCAGCCCATTTTTAATAAATAAGCTGCACCAAGAATTCGTAATACCTCTAAGGCCATAGGGTTCATTGCAATAACTGCAGAAACGCCCATAGCTGCAAGTAACGTTAATATTAAACCTGATGTGGCATTACCAAAACTGGCATAAACACCGACTTTTTTGCCATAGCTTAAGCTCGAACTCGCTATAAGTAGCATGTCTGGTCCGGGAATTAATAGCAGGGCAATAACAGTGGTTAAATATAGTGGCAATAAGCCTAAATCGATCATCATATCTATGTTGGTATAAATCTATACGCTGAAACAAGGCGCGGATTCTACAGCTATCGAGGTGGAATGAAAGTGATACAGCTAGTAAAAATGATGACGAATTTGGCAGGCTTTGTTTACAGTAATTAGTCTTTCATTACTTCTGTTATGGACACGGAATATTTATCAAATATTTACAGCAATAATCTGTTGTATTCTTGAGATAAAATCAATTTTCTTGATATTAAAGTATTATGCTGTTTTGTATAATGGTGTATGAAATTTGTTAATGTGAATGTAGGCTTAAATGAAAAAAAATGGTTTTACTCTTATAGAGTTAGTCGTAACTATTATTATATTAGCCATACTCTCAGTTATCGCAGTACCTCGATTTATTAGCTTACAGTCAGAGGCTAGAGTTGCTTCGTTACAAGGATTAAATGCGGAAATGCACGGAGTAATGAGCGTGCTTTATCCTAAGTCTGTTCTGCAAGGACTTGAAACTAAACCTAGACCAAATCCTGGTGAAGAAAACGTCATCATTATTGATGGTGAAAAAGTTCACTTGGTCTATGGTTATCCAGCTGCGGATGCCGCGAATGCATGGAGTAAGTTGATCATGGCTAAGTTTGAAGATTCTGTTTTCAACCCTGAACGTCCAGCTGATTGGTATTTTCAAAATAACCCAGCAGATCCCTATATTATATTCATGCCACAAACAAAGAAGTTTAAATCCGATAGTTGCTACCTTAAATATACAGAAGCGCAAAGCCCTTCAACACCACCAACATTTGAAATAGTCGATATTGGCTGCTAGTTAGTTTAGCTATGTCTAAACTAATAAGTATTGATTGTTATACCAATCATCTAGCCAGAGTCATTTTCGGCAAACGAATTCAAGGCATTTTACAGCAAGAATGTATACATCCTTGTGCAGTAATTCAATGCAGCATAGGCGGGAAATTGATTGGTATTGCATAGGTTTCACGTGGAACTACGTAGCGCTATTTTGCAGTGTTTATATCGTAAATTGAATGGTTTTATACACAGTTTTAAAGCGAGTTTTATCTCTTTTAATTGATATAAGCTGAATATATCGATCGTTAGTGTTTTTTTCTGAGTATAACTTATTGCTGAAGATCTATTTTATAGCGGTAAAATTAGTATCTAAAAACTAAGATCTAAATTATAAGTCCATATAAATCATCAGCTTGGGGTTAGGTTGTTAGATTTGTTATGATCTATCCACAGATCCGATTTACTTGTTGATATCTCTGTTGATACTTATCGTGAATTTGGTGATAACGATCTTTATTTTGCCGTAAATGATCGTTATTGATCGAGTTGGTGCCAGAAGGACCGAAAATAAAAACGCGACAGAATGGCTAAGACTGTCGCGCTGGTTTCTATTACAGATATTTTGCTGAGTTGGAGACTCGCTATTTACCGATACAGAATGAACTGAAGATTTTACCGAGCAGATCATCTGAAGTGAATTTACCTGTGATTTCAGACAATGCCATTTGGCACATACGTAACTCTTCAGCAAGTAATTCTCCAGCTTGGAAGACTTCGAGTTGCTCTTTACCTAACAATAGGTGGCTACTTGCTAGATCGAGTGCTTCCAAGTGACGACGACGGGCAATAAAACCACCTTCTAAGTTACTTTGGTAGCCCATAAGTGATTTTAAATGTTGCTTGAGATCTTCTACGCCTAAACCTGTTTTAGCTGAAATACGATATACGCTGTGGCCGGCTTCTTCGGTCACAGCAAGATCTTCGCCTGTCAGATCGGCTTTGTTGCGTACTACAGTCACGCCTAGGTTGCTAGGTAGACGATCTATAAAGTCTGGCCAAATCGCACGTGGATCAACGTCATTCGTAGTTGTACCATCAACCATAAATAACACACGATCAGCTGTTTTTATTTCATCCCAAGCACGTTCAATACCGATCTTTTCTACCATATCAGTGGTATCACGCAAACCTGCTGTATCGATAATATGCAGCGGCATTCCATCTAAGTGGATGTGTTCTCGCAGTACATCACGTGTTGTACCGGCAATTTCAGTCACAATGGCAGATTCTTTACCTGCTAATGCGTTGAGTAAGCTTGATTTACCTGCATTAGGGCGGCCAGCAATAACGACTTTCATCCCTTCACGAATAATAGAGCCTTGTTTTGCACTGGCTTGTACACCGTCTAATTGGCCGATAATGCCGTTCAGTGAAGCAGCTATTTTACCATCTGATAAGAAGTCGACTTCTTCATCTGGAAAATCAATTGCTGCCTCGACGTATAAGCGTAGGTTGGTGACCTTTTCGACTAAGTCATGTACTTGAGTAGAGAACTCGCCTTGTAACGAGTTAAGAGCGCTTTTAGCGGCTTGTTCACTGGTGGCATCAATTAAGTCGGCAATAGCCTCTGCTTGGGTTAAATCAAGCTTGTCGTTCATAAAGGCTTGTTCGCTGAATTCACCAGGCTTTGCGATACGTAAGCCATCGACTTCCATAACGCGTTTAATCAGCATATCGAGAACGATTTGGCCACCATGACCTTGAAGTTCCAATACATCTTCACCAGTAAACGAATTTGGGCCTTTAAAAAATAACGCAATACCTTGGTCAATAACCTCGCCATCTTGATCTTTAAAGTCACAGTAATCTGCATAACGAGTTTTAGGAATATGTCCTAATACGGCCATAGCAACATTACTGGCTAGGTCGCCTGATACGCGAATAATACCTACGCCACCACGTCCAGGAGCGGTCGCTTGTGCCACGATAGTATCTGTAGTCATTACTGTGTTTCCTAATCTGATTTTCAGCGGTTGAAAAATATAGTCTCTACATAGAAAGCAAAAAAGCGGTCAATACTCAGTATTGACCGCTTTTTTTTAGTCAGAGTTAAAGGTTATTTTAACCCTTTTTTCTCTAGACCAGCATAGATAATTTTCTGCTGGGTAATCGCTACTAAGTTACCTACCAACCAGTATAGAACCAGACCCGCTGGGAACCATAGGAAGAATACGGTAAAGATAACTGGCATCCACTGCATCATCTTAACTTGCATTGGGTCCATAGTCGGTGCCATTGGCTGCATCTTCTGCATAATGAACATCGAGATACCCATTAAGATAGGCAATACGTAGTAAGGGTCTTGAACTGATAAGTCAGTGATCCATAACATGAATGGCGCATGACGCAATTCAACACTTTCTAGTAGTACCCAGTATAGAGCGATGAAAATTGGCATCTGTAGCAAGATTGGAAGACAGCCACCCATAGGGTTAACTTTTTCTTTCTTGTACAACTCCATCATTGCTTGACCCATCTTTTGACGGTCATCACCAAAACGATCTTTTAATTCTGCAAGCTTAGGCTGTAGATTGCGCATTTTTGCCATAGAGGTGTATTGCGCTTTCGTTAGCGGATATAGCAAGCCACGAACGGTTAGGGTGATTAGGATAATTGCGATACCCCAGTTACCAACGATTGATTGGAAGAACATCAATAGTTTGTAAATTGGTACTGCTAACCACCAAAGGAATCCATAATCAACTACTAGATTTAAAGAATCTGATAGTGCAGAAAGTGCTTTTTGATCTTTAGGACCCACATAGAATTCAGCTTTGATGCTTTGCTCGCTACCTGGTGCGATATTATATAGTGCACCACGGAAACCGATATTAGCTAGGCCACCAGCACTGATACTAGAGAAGATAATATTTTTATCATCTGCAGGCGGAACCCAAGCTGATACGAAGTAATGCTGTAGCATTGCAACCCAGCCGCCTAATGTAGACTTGTCTAGGTTCTTATCAGCCATATCATCAAAGGTGTACTTCTCGTAGCGAGTATCAGTCGTTGAAAACGCTGCGCCACGGTAAGTCGGCATCATCATGCTGCTTTCGCTTTCTTTGATGCTATGTTTAATCTGGCCATACATCTGCACTTGAAGTTGCACATCTGATGTGTTGTTGATTTGGTAATCAACAGCAATGTTGTATTTTCCACGAGTAAATACAAACACTTTAGTGTAAGTCACACCTTTATCGCTTACATAAGTTAGCGGTACCGTAAGGGTGTCTTGACCATCAGCAAGCTTGTATTCGCGTGATGCGCTGTCAAAGTGAGCTCGACCATTTACGGTGCTGTCGATGCCGTCACGACCAATTAGGCCACTTTGCGCAATGTAATAGATATCATTTGTTTGCTCTAAAAGAACGAATGGGTCATCGCCATTTTCTTCAAGCTTATGGGCAAGCAGAGCTGAATAAACAATATCGCCACCAACTGGATCGATTTTAATTTCTAGCTGGTCAGTGTATACGGTGATCAGTTCTTTTGATGCGGTAACTGTTTCAGGTACAACAGAATCAGCATCAGGTACATCTGAACTGTGTGCATCAGCCACTGTTGAAGCAGGGATTGAAGATTGAGTTTGAGCTGCTACCGGTTGAGGAGCTTTATCTGCTTGCCACTGTTGCCACAGTAGAAAGCTGACAAACAGCAAACCGATCAGCAATATATTGCGTTGAGATTCCATAACCTATTTATCGCACCTATGTTTTTTGTTAGGGACGGGGTCTTCTCCGCCCGGATGTAAAGGGTGACATTTTAATATGCGTTTACCTGCAAACCAACACCCTTTCACCACTCCATGCAATCGAATTGCTTCAATTGCGTAATGTGAACACGTTGGATTGAACCTACAACGAGGCCCCAGCATGGGGCTTATGAGTAGTTGGTAACCACGAATAATCGTAGTTGCTAGCCATTGTAACGGCGAGAGAGTTTTCGCCATAGCTTTTCTACTAAGTTTTTAAGTTCTGCGTTTTCCATATCTACGACGCCATTCCTTACAAGCACCACGATATCCACAGCGGGTAAATCATGCTGGTGTAAACGGAAATTATCTCTAATTATGCGTTTTATACGGTTACGTTGGTTTGCTTTTTTGACATAACGCTTAGCAACAGTTAGTCCTAAACGTGGATGTTGTTCAGAATTAGGAATTGCAAGAAGTGTTATTTCAGCGGAGGACGCTTTGATAGGTTTGGTAAATACAGATTTAAATTGCGCGGGAGTTAACAAACGTAACTCCCGCGTAAAGGTGTAGCTAGTCACTTGCATTTCTACGATTACGCAGAAAGACGAGCGCGACCTTTAGCACGGCGACGTGCGATGACCTTACGGCCACCTACTGTAGCCATACGAGCGCGGAAGCCGTGAGAACGCTTGCGCTTCAGGTTGCTAGGTTGAAAAGTACGTTTACTCATTATGGCAATCCGTCTTTGTTAGGTTAATAATCCTTAAATTCTATAAAATAGAACTAAGGGCAAAAAAGAGGCCGAATTGTAATCACTTTAGTTATGCGCGTCAACTATGAATCAGCGCAACTGATTAAATATTGGTTACTCTAAAAGTGCTTCGAATGTTTAGCTCTACAAGAATGTGTGGATAACTCTGTGAGTTAGCACAACATGTAGTGGTTTAGCAGATCAAAAAGCAGATCGAACGCTAGCTATTATAGATCGATCTGGATCGCTTTATAAAGCTGGATTTGCAGCTTTGCTAATATTTTTCGATCGCAAGGGATCTTTTTGGATCAAGATATTCAAGATTAGATGATCTATCTGGGGATAAATCTATTTAAAGGATAGCGATCAGCGTGATCTCATTATAGAATAGTCCTCTTTTGTATGATCTTTTGGGGATAACTACGTGGCGGTTTCACTTTGGCAACAATGTATCGCAAGGCTGCAAGATGAGCTTTCTGCTCAGCAATTCAGTATGTGGATAAGACCGTTACAAGCAGAAATGGAAGGCGATACACTCGTCATCTATGCGCCTAATCGTTTTGTGTTGGATTGGGTTAGGGATAAATACCTAAATATCATCAACCAATTCTTTACTGAACAAATGGGTAACGATGCGCCAAGTTTGCGTTTCGATATTGGTAGCCGTCCTTCGGCTAAACCGGCTGTTCAGGCCACAGCAGCAGTAAAAACTAGCAGACCCGCTAGTAAAGAAGCCGTTAAGCCTTCTTTTAATACTCCGCATGCAGAGCCGATGGCGAATGCAAATCATCGCAGCAATATTAATCCGACTTACCAGTTTGATAACTTCGTAGAAGGTAAATCAAACCAATTAGGTAAAGCGGCTGCTTTGCAAGTGGCTGAAAATCCTGGTGGAGCGTATAACCCGTTGTTCCTTTATGGGGGCACCGGTTTAGGTAAAACTCACCTATTGCACGCTGTTGGTAATGGCATTATTAAGAACAAGCCAGATGCAAAAGTGGTTTACATGCATTCTGAGCGTTTTGTGCAAGACATGGTTAAGGCGTTACAAAATAACGCTATCGAAGAATTTAAGCGTTACTACCGTAGCGTTGATGCATTATTTATTGATGATATTCAGTTCTTCGCTAACAAAGATAGATCTCAAGAAGAGTTCTTCCATACCTTTAATGCTTTATTAGAAGGTAACCATCAGATCATTTTGACTTCGGATAAGTATCCGAAAGAGATCGACGGTGTTGAAGATCGTTTGAAATCACGTTTTGGTTGGGGTCTAACGGTTGCTATTGAGCCACCAGAGTTAGAAACCCGAGTTGCGATCTTGATGCGTAAAGCACAAGAGAGTGGCATTAACTTACCTGACGAAGTGGCTTTCTTTATTGCTAAGCGTTTACGTTCAAACGTACGTGAGCTTGAAGGCGCATTGAATCGTGTTATTGCTAACGCTAACTTTACTGGTCGCCCGATTACTATCGACTTTGTGCGCGAAGCACTACGTGACTTACTGGCTCTGCAAGAAAAGCTAGTGACTATCGATAATATTCAAAAGACAGTAGCTGAATACTACAAGATTAAGATGGCTGACATGTTATCTAAGCGTCGTTCACGCAGTGTGGCGCGCCCAAGACAGATGGCAATGGCGTTATCAAAAGAGTTAACCAATCAGAGCTTACCTGAAATTGGTGATGCGTTTGGTGGTCGTGACCATACGACTGTTTTACATGCATGTCGTAAAATTGCGCAGTTGCGTGAAGAAAGTCATGACATTAAAGAAGATTATGCTAACTTGATAAGAACCTTATCTTCTTAATATCAGGGATATTTGATCAATGAAATTTTCAATTGATAGGGACGCTTTATTAAAACCGCTGCAACTAGTGAGTGGTGCGGTTGAAAGACGTCACAACTTGCCTATATTGGCAAACCTTTTAGTGGAAGTGAGTGGTCACTCACTTAAGCTTACTGGTACCGACTTAGAAGTCGAGTTGGTAGGTGAAGTCCAGCTAGAAGGTGAAATCCTTGAGGGACGCACGACTGTCCCTGCGAAGAAGTTTTTAGATATCGTTAAGTCTTTACCTGATCAAGTCGAACTAAAGATTGAGCAGCAAGAAAACCGCTTACTATTACGTTCAGGTCGTAGCCGCTTTACTCTTGCGACGCTGCCTGCTGAAGAGTACCCGAATGTTGAAGCATTCGAGGCTGAACTTGAGTTCACTTTGAAACAAGGCACGATGAAGTCATTGATTGATGCGACTCAATTTTCAATGGCTAACCAAGACGTACGCTATTATCTCAATGGCTTGTTATTAGAGACTGAAGGTAATGTATTACGCGCTATTGCGACAGATGGCCATCGTTTAGCGTTAAGTCATCGTCAAATTGAAGCTCAACTACCAGAAAAGCAAGTCATTGTACCGCGTAAAGGCGTGCTTGAACTTATGCGTTCGTTTGAAGCTGATGATTTAGATGTGACAATTGCCATTGGTGATAATGCAATTAGAGCAACTACTGCAACAGTGGTGTTTACCAGTAAGTTAGTTGATGGACGTTTTCCGGATTACCGTCGAGTACTGCCAAAAGGTGGTGACAAAATCGTTATCGCGAGTCGTCAGCAACTTAAACAAGCGTTATTGCGTGCTTCTATTTTGTCTAATGAGAAGTTCCGTGGTGTGCGAGTACAGTTAGAAAACAACCTGATAAAAATTACTGCTAACAACCCTGAACAGGAAGAAGCAGAAGAAATTTTAGATGTTGAGTACGATAACGCACCATTAGAGATCGGCTTTAACGTCAGCTATTTGCTCGATGTACTTAACAACCTGCCAGCTGATGATGTTCGTATCACGCTGATTGACGGTAACTCAAGTGCATTAATCGATAATCATGTAGAGCAAGACTCTATGTATGTCGTAATGCCAATGAGACTGTAGTCTCGTACAACTTTTCTATATTCTAAGGCTAGTCCGTTTACTCAACTGACTAGCCTTATTTTTTGTTAGATTATGCTTCCTGTTGCTTTATAAGGTTATTAATGAGTCTTAACCGTCTTCATATTGAAAGTTTTCGAAATATAGCTGCTGCTCAGTTGCTGCCAGGTGAAGGGCTTAATTTGATTTACGGCCAAAATGGCAGTGGCAAAACCAGTATTTTAGAAGCTATTTATTTCTTGGGAATGGGGCGTTCTTTTCGCAGCCATCTTTCACAGCGAGTTATTAATAACGAAGCTGAAGCACTGACATTATTTGCTAGCATGCAAGGTGAGGACGAGCTTAGTAAAATTGGCTTACGTCGTTTTAGAAGTGGTGATATTGAAGTAAAAATTAATGGTGATAAAGTAAAACGTTTATCGACATTAGCTGAAACATTACCGATTCAGGTGATTACCCCTGAAAGCTTCTCTTTGCTTTTTGAAGGACCCAAGTCGAGACGACAATTTATCGACTGGGGCGCGTTTCATTCTGACCCGCGCTTTTATGCCGCTTGGGTAAATGTTCGTAGAATTTTAAAGCAGCGAAATCAATTGCTCCGAGATGGATCGCCTTATAGTGCGATTCAATTTTGGGATAAAGAATTTATTCGCTATGCTGAGTTAGTTACCGACATAAGAAAGCAATATGTAGACTCGTTAAATGAGCTACTTAAGGGTATAATCGGAGAGTTTTTACCTCAGGTTGATGTTAATGTTTCTTTTACCCGAGGATGGGATGCAAAAACCGAGTATGCACAGCTACTCGAGACGCAATATCCTAGAGATTTAGCTACAGGCTTTACAGTTAGCGGCCCGCATAAAGCGGATCTACGTTTGCGAGTAGGAACCCTACCTGCGCAAGATGCGTTATCCCGAGGTCAGCTGAAATTGTTAGTCTGTGCATTACGCATTGCACAGGGAAAGTTGCTCAAACAGCAAATAGATAAAAAGAGTATTTATCTGGTGGATGACCTTCCATCGGAATTGGATGCACAGCATAGAAAACTATTGTTACAGCAATTAGCGGATACCGGGGCACAAGTTTTTGTCACGGCTATTGAGCCAGCATCAATAGTAGATTCGTTAATCACGCCGCCAAGTAAGATGTTCCATGTGGAACACGGTTGTGTAACGGTAATTGAATAACCGACGAGAGAATAATATGTCAGAGAATAGTTATGATTCTTCGAGTATTAAGGTTTTAAAAGGCCTTGATGCGGTACGTAAGAGACCAGGAATGTACATCGGTGATACAGACGATGGTACCGGTCTACATCACATGGTATTCGAAGTAGTCGATAACTCTATCGATGAAGCGTTAGCAGGCCACTGTAACGACGTTCATATTACCATTCATGCCGATGGCTCAGTATCTGTACGCGATGACGGCCGTGGTATCCCTGTAGCAATTCACCCTGAAGAAGGTGTTTCAGCTGCACAGGTTATTATGACGGTACTGCACGCTGGTGGTAAGTTCGATGATAACTCTTATAAAGTATCTGGTGGTTTGCACGGTGTAGGTGTATCGGTAGTTAACGCGCTTTCTAAGAAGCTACAGTTAACTATTCGTCGTGACGGCAAGGTGTATGAACAGTTCTACACTATGGGTGAGCCAGATGAGCCGATTAAAGAAGTGGGTGAAGCAAGCAATACCGGTACAGAGATCCGTTTCTGGCCGAGTGAAGAGACTTTCTCTGACGTTAACTTCCATTTCGATATTTTAGCTAAGCGTGTTCGTGAGTTATCTTTCTTGAACTCAGGTGTGGGGATCCGCTTAGTTGATGAGCGTGAGGACCGCGATGAATTCTTCAAGTACGAAGGCGGTATTAGCGCATTTGTTGACTTCTTAAACGTTAACAAGACCCCTGTAAATAAAGAAGTTTTCCATTTCTGCCAAGAGCGTGAAGACGGTATTACTGTTGAAGTTGCTATGCAGTGGAACGATGGTTTCCAAGAAAACATCTTCTGTTTTACCAACAACATTCCACAGCGCGATGGTGGTACTCACTTAGCGGGCTTCCGTGGTGCGTTAACACGTAACCTGAACAACTATATGGAACGTGAAGGCTTTAACAAGAAAGGCAAGACTGCTGCTACGGGTGATGATGCTCGTGAAGGTCTAACTGCCGTTATTTCTGTAAAAGTACCGGATCCTAAGTTCAGTTCGCAAACTAAAGACAAGCTAGTATCTAGTGAAGTGAAGTCTGCGGTAGAGCAAACAATGGGTGAGCAATTAGGTGATTACCTAATGGAACATCCAAATGAAGCTAAATTGATTGTTGGTAAGATTATCGATGCTGCACGTGCTCGTGAAGCTGCACGTAAAGCACGTGAAATGACACGCCGTAAAGGTGCATTAGATTTAGGTGGTTTGCCGGGTAAACTTGCTGACTGCCAAGAGAAAGATCCTGGTCTTTCTGAAATTTACATAGTGGAGGGTGACTCTGCGGGCGGTAGTGCTAAGCAGGGTCGTAATCGTAAGAACCAAGCGATTCTGCCACTGAAAGGTAAGATCCTAAACGTTGAAAAAGCACGTTTTGATAAGATGTTATCTTCACAAGAAGTTGCAACTCTTATTACCGCATTAGGTTGTGGTATTGGCCGTGATGAGTACGATCCTGATAAAACGCGTTACCACAACATCGTTATCATGACCGATGCTGACGTCGACGGCTCGCACATCCGTACCTTGCTGTTGACTTTCTTCTTCCGTCAAATGCCTGAATTAATTGAACGTGGTTATGTTTACATCGCACAACCACCGCTATACAAGGTTAAAAAAGGTAAGCAAGAGCAGTACCTTAAAGATGATCCAGCATTAACTGAGTACTTAACAACTCAAGCGTTAGATAATGCAAATATTTATCCATCGCAAGGTGCGCCAGGCATGTCTGGTCAGCCGCTAGAGCGTTTAGTGAATCAGTACCGTGAAGTAGAGGCTATCATTGCTCGTCTTGAGCAGCGTTACCCAACTAACTTAACGGATCTAATGCTATATCACCCGGCGTTATCTAACGAAATGCTAGCTGATGAAGCACAAGTTAAAGCGTGGGCAGATGCATTCGTTGCAGACCTAACCAATAAAGAAACTGGTGGTATTTTATATAGTGGTGAGCCAGTACTAGACCCTGAGCGTCAGTCTTACTTACCAAAAATTACTATCCGTAAACATGGTATCGATACACACTACTTGTTCTCGTATGACTTCTTCCAGTCTGCTGATTACCAACGCATCGTTAAGATGGGCGCTGAAATCAATGGTCTAATTGAAGAGGGCGGCTATGTTCAACGTGGTGAGCGTACTAAAGATGTAGTGAGCTTTGTTGAAGCGCTAGACTGGTTAATGACTGAATCTAAGCGTGGTTTATACATTCAGCGTTATAAAGGATTGGGTGAGATGAACCCTGAGCAGTTGTGGGAAACGACAATGGATCCTGAGTCACGCCGTATGCTGCAAGTGACTATTGAAGATGCGATTGCTGCTGACCAACTGTTTACCTGTTTGATGGGTGATCAAGTAGAGCCGCGCCGTGATTTCATTGAAGCTAATGCTTTGAATGTGGCAAACCTAGACGTTTAAGTCTGTTTGCTACACATAGTAAAGAATTGAATCGGTGCTATATGCACCGATTTTTTATTAATTAATCGGTCATCATAAATTGTTTAGTAAAGCCTTTAAAAAGCTGTTCAACATTAGAGAAAATGTGGTTGTTGAGAAACCAACTAGCTTTAATGGTCCAATGGAGCAGTTACCTATACACTCAACTGAGCAAATTGCTGAAGTTAAACCTGCTACAAGTTCTCCTGTAGTTGCTATCGATCTATCTGCACTATTTTATAGTTTATTGTTTCCTAGTACCCAACTAAGTGGCAGTGCCAACGAACTAGAGAAAAGTGTATTTAGGCGTGTTGAAGCCGCGCTTGCTTCACCAAAGGCTATTGCTGAGCGGGTATTAAAAATGCCGACTCAAGTGGCGGCTTTAGATAAACAACTTGCTGATGAGAATACCGATACTAAAGCATTATTAGCCTTAATAGAGAAAGATCCTGTATTGAGTGTTGAGGTGCTTAAACTATGTAATTCGCCATTATTTAGGCGTAGTGATAAAGACGTTACTAGTTTGCAATTAGCATTAGTGCAGTTAGGCCGAGATCAAATCCGCCGATTTGTCACTACGGCTATGATGCGTAAGATCATTGATGTTAAGCCAATCTACTTTAGACGTTTTGGTAGCCAAATTTGGCGCCATTCGATGCAGGTTGCTTTTTTAGCAAGTGAACTAACTGATGAAGACCCCGATAGTGCGTTCTTATTGGGCTTAGTCCATGACGTAGGTAAAATCGCCATTTTTAAGCTGTTGTTAGAGGCTTTTAAACAAGCTGAACCCGGTGAACAGCCTTGTTCTAGTTTGTTTCGTCAGGTGATGACTACTAAGTCATTAAGTTTAAGTGCGTTATTAGCGCGCTACTGGCAACTACCATCACTATTTGAGTCTGAGTTAAGTCGTTTAGCAGTCGTTGACTCTAAACCTGCTGGTGGTCTTGCTGAAGTCATATGGCGGGCAAACTTAATAAGTGAATGCTCGATGCTATTTGAAGCGGGTAAGCTGCAACCGGATCAATTAAATAGGCTTTTATTTGATGCTGGTATGGATCGAGCTGCATTTGATGATATCCATAAAAAACTCGTATTGTTCTGACCGAGTTTCATAAATAAAAAACGCGCCTTTCGGCGCGTTTTTTATATCAGCTATTTAGTTACTGAAGTAACGAAATATCAGCAGCATGTAAGAACTGTTCGCGTAGGCTAGATAGTAGCGCTAGGCGGTTATTCTTCAATGCTTCATCATCAGCCATCACCATTACATCTTCGAAGAAGGTGTCAACACTGTCACGAAGGGTAGCAAGTAGTGCTAACGCTTGTTGGTAGTTTGCTTCAGCAAATAGCGGTGCTAGTTGTGGTTGCAGTTCTGCAAGTTTAGCTGCTAGTGCTTTTTCTGCATCTTCAACAAGTAACTTAGCATCGATAGCTGCAGGTAGTTCACCTTCAACTTTAGCCAAAATGTTAGATACACGCTTATTGGCAGCAGCCAGAGCTGAAGCTTGTTCAAGAGTTCTGAAGTGAGCTACAGCCTTGATACGACTTTCAAAATCAGCAGGTGAAGTAGGGCGACGTGCTAATACCGCTAGGATAACATCAACACTTACACCTTGATCTTGGTACCAAGCACGGAAGCGAGCCATAAAGAACTCTAGCACTTGATCTGCAACTTCACTGTTAGTTAGGTTGTCAGCGTGTAATTCTTGTGCCTTAGCAATTAGGTCAACAAGATCTAGCGGTAAATTGTTTTCTAAACAAATACGTAGTACACCAATAGCTGCACGGCGAAGTGCGAATGGGTCCGCTGCGCCTTTAGGGGCTTGGCCAATACCAAAAATACCCACTAACGTGTCTAACTTTTCAGCCAATGCTACACAAATCGAGATAGGTGCAGTAGGAACTGTATCGCCAGAGAATTTAGGCTTATATTGCTCAGACAATGCTACGGCAACTGCTTCTGTTTCACCGTCTAGGCGGGCGTAATGCATACCCATGGTGCCTTGAAGATCGGTAAACTCCATTACCATATTCGTCATTAGATCTGACTTAGATAACAGACCTGCGCGAGCTGCTTCTTCGCTGTTCGCATCAATGCTAGTAGCGATATAACCAGCCATAGCTGAAATGCGCTCAACACGTTGCTTGATGGTGCCAAGTTGCTTTTGGAATACCACGGTTTCTAAGCTTGCTAGGCGTGCTTCAAGCGTATCTTTCTTGTCTGTTTCGAAGAAGAACTCAGCATCAGCAAGACGTGGACGAACCACCTTTTCATTACCTGAAATAATTTGCTGAGGATCTTTAGATTCGATGTTGGTGACGAAGATAAAGTTAGGTAATAGCTGACCAGCATTATCAAATACTGGGAAGTATTTTTGGTCACCTTTCATGGTGTAAACCAACGCTTCTGCTGGAACATCTAAGAACTTTTCTTCAAAGTTGGCTGTTAGCACTACTGGCCATTCAACAAGAGAAGTCACTTCTTCTAACAGATCGTCTTCAAGATCTGCCACGCCGCCAATGTTAGCTGCAGCAGCTTCTGAATCGGCTTTGATAATCGCTTTACGTGCTTGGTAATCAGCAAGTACCTTACCTTTCTCTTTAAGCGCTGCAAGGTAGTTGTCAGCATGATCTAGCTCGAAACTAGACTCACCCATAAAGCGGTGACCACGGATAACACGGTCAGACTTAATGCCTAATAGCTCACCTTCAACAACTTCGCTACCTAGTAGCATAGTTACTGTGTGGACAGGACGGATAAATTGTGTGGTGTTACTTCCCCAACGCATTGGCTTTGGAATAGGTAACTTGTCTAATGAGCGTTGCGCCATATCAGCGATTAAACTCTTAGTTTCAACACCAACTACGCGAGCTTGGTGAAGTAACCATTCGCCTTTATCAGTTTTTAAACGTTCAGCTTGCTCAACAGTAATACCGTTACCACGAGCCCAGCCCATAGCAGCTTTTGTTGGATTGCCGTCAGCATCGAAAGCTTGAGCAACTGCCGGGCCGCGTTTCTCAACCACTTTGTCTGCTTGTGCAAGTGCAAGTTGGTTAATGCAAACCGCTAAACGACGCGGTGCTGCGTGCCATACTGCTGATTCAAAGCTAAGTTCTGCTTTAGTGAGTTCTTCAGTAAAGTTAGCTAGAAATGACTCAGCTAATTTACGTAGTGACTTCGGTGGAAGTTCTTCTGTGCCTACTTCAATGAGTAAGTTTTCAAAATTCATCAGTTATACCTCTACTTACACATTGGGAAGCCTAGTGCTTCACGGGCTTGATAGTAAGATTCTGCAACACCTTTTGCCATAGTACGAACGCGTAAGATATAACGCTGGCGTTCTGTAACTGAGATAGCGTGGCGTGCATCAAGTAAGTTAAATGCGTGAGAGGCTTTCATTACTTGCTCGTAAGCAGGTAGTGGAAGTGGCTTTTCTAGGCTCAATAAGCGTTGGCAAGCTTGTTCGCAGTCTTCAAACATCTTAAATAGCACTTCAACATCTGCATGTTCAAAGTTATAGGTTGATTGCTCAACTTCATTTTGATGGAAGATATCGCCATACATAACTTTGCCCATTGGGCCATCGGTCCAAACAAGATCATAAACGCTGTCTACTTCTTGAATGTACATTGCAAGACGTTCTAGACCATAAGTGATTTCACCTGTAACAGGCTTACACTCAAGACCACCAACTTGCTGGAAGTAAGTGAACTGAGATACTTCCATACCGTTTAGCCAAACTTCCCAGCCAAGACCCCAAGCGCCCAGAGTAGGTGATTCCCAGTTGTCTTCTACAAAGCGAACATCATGCACATTCATATCAACGCCTAGCGCCTCTAATGAACCTAAATAAAGTTCTTGAATGTTACTTGGTGATGGCTTTAGTACTACTTGATACTGGTAGTAGTGCTGAAGACGGTTAGGGTTTTCACCATAACGGCCGTCAGTTGGGCGACGACATGGTTGAACATAGGCACTGCTCATTGGCTCAGGGCCTAATGAACGTAAGAATGTCATAGGGTGGAATGTACCCGCACCTACTTCCATGTCCAATGGTTGAACGATTGCGCAACCTTGCTGCGCCCAGTATTCCTGCAGGGTCATAATGAAGCCCTGGAATGTTTTTACGTCGTGTTTCGTCGTCATATCCGCTTGTCTACTGCCTGGAAGCCTTAATAGAAAATGGTTTCGATTATACCTTGTAGAATAACGCTTATGTAGGTTATTTTTTATCTGGTTGACTAAAAATTTAGGAATTAGCTAATGGAAGTGACACGTTGTGCTTGGGTTGGGCAAGATCCCATCTACCAAGAGTATCATGACAAAGTATGGGGCAGGCCCGTTTATGACAGTCGCGAGTTGTTTGAAAAGCTGTGTTTAGATGGCCAACAAGCAGGACTATCATGGATTACTATTCTTAAAAAACAGCAAAATTATGAGGCTGCATTTGCCAATTTTGAGCCAAAAATTATTGCGACGTTTGATGAAACTAAAGTTGCAGAGTTGATGCTCAACCCAGGGATTGTGCGTAACCGACTTAAAATTAATTCGATAATTAAGAATGCCAAGGCTTATTTAGCTTTTGTCGAGCAGGGCCATGATTTCTCAACATTCTTATGGGGCTTTGTTGGTGGTAGTCCAAAGCAAAATCATTTTCAGTCGATGGAGCAAGTGCCTGCACAAACACCTGAATCAGAGGCTATGTCAAAAGCACTTAAAAAGATGGGCTTTAATTTTGTTGGACCAACAATTTGTTATGCTTTTATGCAAGCAGTAGGAATGGTCAATGACCACACCACTGATTGCTTCTGTTTTCAGGATAAAAGTTAATATTAGGATTGGGTCATCACCATTTGTGAAGGGTCATCGGTGTAGATATAAATTGCTTTAAACTCTAGCTCACCAGTAGCATTTTCTGTTGCCGTTACAAAGCTATGATTAGTGTCGAAGTTTTGTAGCAACAGTTTGTTGTCTTCGGTTAGTTCATTAGCCGTTATCGAGAGTGCGCAAACTCTGCCAGCACAGCCAATATGTTGTTCAAACAAGGTCATATTATTAAGCTGCAGTAGTTGTTGGTTAAGCTTATTTTGTCTCTCGATAGCAAATTCACTATTTGTTGGAAGGCTAGATACTTGCTCTAAAAAGTCATTCATTCCGGTAGTTAATACATTGACTAGCGCCTTACGTTCAATTGCGCCGGTGTCATTAACGAAAAATGTGTTTATTGCAATTTCATCATTTAATGTGAAATACGGGTTAGCGGGGTCATTTGGTTTTATGTCGATGACCTCTGCTGTGTCAGTCGCAACGTGTTTAGGGTTTACATTTCGTATTGTCGCTTGCTGGTGGCTTTTCACTGTAGGCTTAACAACATCTTGTTGTGTTGTCATTGCTATTTGTTTTTGTGGTTTAAAAAATAGTAGGTTGGCTAATGTTAATAAGGTGATGCTAATAATAACTAAAGTAATTACTCTAGATAGTGACATACTTAAATTCCTTGATTCATTAAAGAGATCCATTCTCAGTTCATCAAGATAAAATATTAGCTAGAGTTAATAAAGCTATTAAAAAAGGATGTTCCACGTGGAACATCCTTTTTGTTTTGCGTCAAATTAATCACTTTTCGTTCAAAAAATAATTTTTCTCAAATTTAAAAATCCTAGTTGAGTTAGCCAGATTTTAAATTTAAAAACGGGATCTATTTTTCAAAAAAGAAAGCTTCTCTTTGCTTACCTTTATTTTTTGCACCACCATTTAGCTGATCCATTGTTTCAGCATTAAACAGTTTACCGTTAACCATGGTGTAGGTTACGCGATCGGTTACGCGAATATCTTCCAGCGGGTTACCATCGATAACGATTAGGTCAGCGAGTTTACCTTGCTTGATTGAACCAATTTGATGGTCCATTGCAAAATGTTTAGCAGGGTTAATGGTCGCTGTTTTTAGTGCTTCCATATTGCTCATACCGCCTTGAGCAAACATCCAAATCTCCCAGTGGGCGGCTAAACCTTCTCGCTGACCATGGGCACCGATATTTGCCTTTACACCTACTTGGTTTAACTCGTTGGCTACGCGAGCTACGTTAAAGTGGTTGTAATGTTCATCAGGTGCTGTAGGGCGACGCATTGAGCGAGCGTTTAAGATATCAGATGGAACATACATAGACAGACGAGGGTGTGCCCATACATCTGTTTTGTCGTACCAGTAGTTTTCACCCCAAATACCGCCGTAGGCAACGACTAAGGTTGGAGTGTATCCCACTTCAGTTTGTCCCCAGAACTGCTTTATATCATCGTAGATATTGGCTGCGGGTAGTGAGTGTTCAATACCCGTATGGCCATCGGCAATCATACTAAGGTTATGTTGCAGTAAGCTACCGCCTTCAGGGACGACCATCATCTCAAGCTCTCTAGCTGCAGCAATCACTTGTTGACGTTGGTTACGTCGAGGTTGGTTATAACTCTTAACACTGAACGCACCGACTTTTTTTAGTCTTTCTAAATGAAATTTAGCATCATCTAACGAGTCGATGTGCGATGTATAGCCGGGAGCATTTGCGCCATACAAAATAGTACCGGTTGAGAAGATACGTGGCCCAGCTATCTTACCAGCCTTCTGTTGCTCTGAAGCAGCGAAAATCTCAGTGGTGTCATTTGATGGATCGTGAATAGAGGTAACACCTAAAGATAGATTTGAATACATCTCCCAGTTTTGTTGTGGGATGATTTCGCTCTCACCTTGAGCACCATGAGCATGGGCATCAAACAAACCAGGCATTAAGGTTTTACCCTTAATATCAATGATAGTTGCGTCACTTGGGATATCGATAACTGATGCTGAACCAACGCTCACGATATGGTTGTCTTTGACTACCACAGTACCATTTTCGATGACTTGGTCATTTTCCATAGTGATAATCTTGCCGCCGACAAAGGCTATGGTTCCACGTGGAACATCTGCTTTTTGACTGAAACCAAGATCGGTAATTGTTGGCTTAGATTTGTCTTCTTCAGCAGTTTGATATTGCGTATCGACATTGACTTGATAGAGCTCAGGACCCAGTGTCCAATAAAGCTGGTTACTATCAGTATTCCAACTAATGCTTTCACCGGCACGCACACTTAACTGTTCTACAGGCAGGTTATTAGCTTTAGGTCCAATTTGAATTGTTTCACCATGCTTAGCAAAAGGGGTGACAAACACTTTGAAGCGTTCAGCAAAGGCCAGTTGTTTACCGTCTGGCGAGACTCTGAACTCAGTGGCATGTTTGCTAGTGTAGTGCACTCGCTTTTCGAAACCATTGAGACCAATAGAAGCTAGCTGCGGAGTTTCACCACTTTCCATAAAGTAGACACGATCATTATCGGCACCAAATTGTGGCTGGTATCCTGCAGAGGTGATTTTAGTATTTTTATCACCATCAATATCGACTTGGTAAAGACCTGTTTCTTGCGACCAAGTACGTGGCGTGATGTAGCCGCCTTTAGCCTTACGATAAACCACTGTTTCGCCATCAGGCGAGAAGGTTGGTTCTACGTATTTACCAGGTTCACTAGTTAGTACTTTTACCCGTTTATTTCGCACGGTAGCTAAACTTACAGTACCCTGTTGTTGATCATCCCAAGTGGTGAATACGATACGCTTACCATCGCGAGACCATTGAGGAAATAGTTCGCGTAGTTCACTATCTAGTTTGGTTAGGCGTGACATCTTGCCATCGGGTAAGCTCTTAACCCAGATTTTACCTAGTGCTTCAAAAGCGACTTTTTTACCATCTGGAGATACTTGCGCCATACGCAGCATCTTCACATTAAATACGTCTTTATCTAGATCTTGGGTGAAGCGCACAGCTGGCTGAACAGCTCGCTCTGTTTTAACTGTAAATGGAATTTGTGCGACTGACTTAGATTCAACATCGAGCTTATTGATTTTACCGTTAGCCCAAAACAGGATTTCATCATTATCAGCTGTCCAACTCATGCTAGGGTACACGCCGTGAATTGCCCAAGTTTCTTGCATATCCCGGTCTAGATCACCATAGAGTTTTTCAGTTTCACCAGACTTTAAATCCAATAGGTAAAGCGAAGATTGGAAACCATCACGTTTAATGTATGCAAGCTTGTTTCCATCTGGGCTTGGTGTTGGTCGAATTGCACCGCCTGTACCTTGAATCAATACCTCAATATCACCAGTTTGAGTATCGTAACGCTTAATCTTATAGATCCCTTTTACTGAATCTTTTGAGTAGTGGAAGGTCTTACCCGGTGTCGCATCTTGACTAAAATAAATATATCGACCATCGGGTGAGTAAGCAGGTTCACCTAAGTCCTTTTGTTCATTCGGGCGCTCGGTAAGCTTTACACCGTCGCCACCCGCAACGTGGTACATCCAAACTTCGCCCGCACCTAAGCTGCGACTACCAGTAAAGTGTTTACGCGCGACTAAGTATTGGCCATCAGGACTCCATGCAGGGCTGTTTAATAAGCGAAATGTTTCTTTGGTTACTGGGCGAGGATTGCTGCCGTCAGCCTCCATAATCCAAATATTGTCCCCGCCATCTTCATCAGAGGTATACGCAATGTATTTTCCATCTGGGCTATAAACAGGTTGCATCTGCCATGCAATACCTTCGGCTAACGGTTTAGCTTCGCCGCCTTCAATTGGCATTTGATAGATATCACCAAGTAGATCGAACACAACATGTTTGCCATTTGGGCTAACACTGACGTTCATCCAAGTACCTTCATTAACTTCGATTTTTACTTGTTCTAACGGCGCGTTGGTTGGTGCATTCACTTGCCAAGTTTGTTTATCTTCTTCGGCAATAATAGGGGCGCTAAAACTTAACGCAATAGCGGTATATAAAGGGGTAAGCTTGTTCTTTAACATGATAATCCTGATTTGTTGTTATCGTTTTAAGGAGTGGCGTTTAATTCCATTTAGTTGATTGTTAGGTGTCGGGCTTAAATAGATATTAATTTGCGTAACAGTTATCGCACAAAACTGTTAACAGTAAAACAAAAAATCTGTTTCAATTAGTTAAGCTCAATATCGTTACAAGGACTTAATTAGACACACCATTATGGGACTAAGTGGATAGTGGAGGTGAGCAAGTGACTATTGCTAATAATGGACGATTACAGGTGATGCTTGGAGCACATCAGGTAAATGGACGTGATTTAAAGATTTTAATATCAGCATTCGCTTGTATCTATTCGATACAAGCGGGTAGGTTATGTCAGTAAAGCTAGGTCAAACTGACAGGATCGTTAAGTTGAATATTGGCGTCGTTGAGTACTCGACAAGTTACACCACCACGCCACTCAGGTAATAGCGCTGCCTCTAACCCCGGGTAAGCTTGCTCCATTTTTTTGCATGGATCAGTTTCACCGGTAATTTCCAATTGCAGTCCAGCAATGATTAGTCGCTTGCCAACATCACTGGAAGTGAAGCAAAGCCCATCAACTAACAAGTTGGCTCTACGAGTAAACCAAGGTAATGTTTTACCAACTTCATTGCATGCTATTTGCCATTGCTGACTAGACATTACCGTTACTTGGCGCTTGCCCGGACGACCAAAAATATCGTTCTCAACGCCTTTCGCTTGAGTAACACTGGCTTGATCAACCGTGAGCATTTGACCGCGCTTTTCAGTTTTATAAGCAATACCTTTAAGTGATGCCATGATAATTCCTTTTATCTTTGTTGGTTGGTCGTTATGACTATAGGCCTTTCTTTATCAGATACTGGTAAGGCGTCGATTCTGTCTGGCTAGCGACTAAGGTGTGATCCATAAACTCACAAAAGCTTGGAATATCGCGAGTCGTTGCTGGATCGTCGGCAATGATAAGCAGTGTTTCGCCATCGTTCATGCGTCGTACAGATTTGCGCACCATCATTACCGGTTCTGGGCAGCGTAGACCTAAAGCGTCTAGTTGATGTTGAGCATTGTTAAATAGGTCGTTCATATTACCTCAGCAGAACGATTAAACAGAAGTGGCTAATATTACTCCAGCGCTAATGTTTATCCAAGTTGCTAGCTGTAATTTGTGAGCCTTTAGTCGTTTCTGTTTTACAGTGTTCCACGTGGAACACTGCAACTCGTGCTCTAATCATTATGCTGTTAGTGGAGCAAAACTGGCTTTCAGTAACTGCTTTAGATCTTCTGGAGCCAACGCAATATCCAGCCCTCGGCGACCGCCGCTAACGTACATCTGCAGCAGATTAACTGCAGAGTCATCTATCACTGTTGTCAGTAGTCGTTTTTGCCCCAATGGACTTACACCACCTAACACATAACCTGAGCTGCGTTGAACCTCGGCAGCTTCAGCCATTACGGCTTTCTTCGCTTTTGCCGCTTTTGCTATCGCCTTCATACTTAGCTTTTCAGCTACAGGAATAATGGCAACCGCGAGGCTTTTTCCGTCTAGTTTTACCACTAACGTCTTAAACACTAATTCAGGTGCAACCCCAATTTTCTCTGCGGCCTCTAAGCCATAAGCTTGGCATGATGGATCATGTTGATACTCATGGATCTGATGTGCAATTTTGTGTTTAACGAGCAGATCGATAGCGGGGGTCATATGTGGTTACCTTTTTTGAGAGCGCTAGCTTTGTCGCTTATATGGAGCAGGTTTGGCTTTGATAGGCATTTTTTCATAATTATCGCTTGAATACCGTGATTGCAGCTCTGTTCTATTGGATATTAATGAGCACAAACATTTCATTAAGTGGCTCTGAGTTCTTTGCTTATTTTGTCAGACAGCTGTGATATCAGTTTGTCGTATTCCAAGTTTAATAGCATTGTTGGATTTACCAGGTATTTTTAGAACTGGTTTATACTAATTGGTATTATTACGGCCTAAATGAAAAAGCCAGCTTACGCTGGCTTTTGTTAATTTCAAATCTAAGGCTTTATGGGCGCTCGAAGATAGTCGCGATACCTTGGCCTAAACCGATACACATAGTCGCTAAACCATACTTAGCATCTTTAGCTTCCATTAGGTTAATCAAGGTGGTTGAGATCCGTGTACCTGAACAACCAAGTGGATGACCAAGAGCAATAGCGCCACCGTTAAGGTTAACTTTTTCGTCAACCACATCCATCAAACCTAAGTCTTTAACGCAAGGTAGAGATTGAGCTGCGAAAGCTTCATTAAGCTCGATAACGTCTAAGTCATCAATGTTTAGTCCTGCACGCTTAAGCGCTTTTTGGGTTGCAGGAACAGGACCATAACCCATAATCGCTGCGTCACAACCGGCAATTGCCATTGAACGAATTCGGGCTCGAATTGGCAAGCCTAACTCTTTAGCTTTTTCCTCTTCCATAACTAACATGGCAGATGCACCATCTGATAGTGCTGATGACGTACCCGCTGTAACTGTGCCGTTTGCAGGGTCAAAAGCAGGGCGTAGGCCCGATAGTGATTCCATCGATGTTTCAGGACGGATCACTTCATCAAAATCAACTTTAATCAGTGCTCCATCGGCATCGTGACCTTCAATAGCCACTATCTCGTTAGCAAAGCGACCTTCAACTGTTGCTGCATGAGCGCGCTGGTGTGATCGAACAGCAAATGCATCTTGTTGTTCACGGGTGATGCCGTGCATCTTACCTAGCATCTCTGCAGTTAGCCCCATCATGCCTGATGCTTTAGCCACGTTGTTAGCTAGCCCTGGATGGAAGTCGACACCATGGTTCATCGGTACGTGACCCATATGTTCAACGCCACCAACGATAAAGGTATCGCCTTGGCCAGTCATAATGGCGCGGGCAGCTTGGTGCAGCGCGTCCATAGATGAACCACATAAACGGTTTACAGTAACCGCGCCAACTTGCTTTGGAATGCCTGCAAGTAGGGCAGCGTTACGAGCAATATTAAAGCCTTGCTCTAGAGTCTGTTGTACACAACCCCACATCACATCTTCAATAGTGTTTGGGTCCAGTTTGGGATTGCGCTTAAGTAGCGCCTTCATTAATTCAGCAGACAGAGTTTCTGCGCGAACATTTCTAAATACACCAGCCTTTGAGCGGCCCATTGGCGTACGGATACAATCTACGATAACGGCGTTTTTCATTGTTCTAATCCTTTCTGCTTAAGCCTGCTGGTAATAGCTGCCATTGTTGGCGGCAAGTTCGCGCATAGTGTCGGTGACTTGATATAGCCCCCCTAAGTGAGCATATTTGTCGGCAAGCGCCACAAAGTTAGCTACACCCATAGTATCTAGATAACGGAATACACCGCCTCTAAATGGTGGGAAACCAAGACCGTAAACTAGGCCCATGTCAGCTTCAGCAGGTGAAGCTATGATTCCTTCTTCAAGACAACGAACTGTCTCGATAATCATTGGGATCATGGTGCGGGCTATGATCTCGTCTGGTGCAAATGTTTTTTGCTCGCCAAATTCTGCTTGCAGTAGTTCATAGCTGGTAGGGTCTAACTCTTTCTTTGGCTTACCGCGACGGTCTACCGAATATTGGTAGAAGCCTTTACTGTTTTTCTGACCAAAGCGCTCAGCTTCAAACATCACATCGATGGCGTCTTTACCTGATTTACCCATACGATCCGGGAAACCCTCCGCCATTACAGCTTGTGCATGATGCCCTGTGTCTAGACCAACTACGTCAAGTAAGTAAGCTGGGCCCATCGGCCAGCCAAACTGTTTTTCCATCACTTTATCGATAGCTGCAAAATCAGCACCATCTGCTAGAAGGCCACTAAAGCCTGCAAAGTAAGGGAAGAGAACACGATTAACAAAGAAACCTGGGCAATCATTTACCACGATAGGGGTTTTGCCCATTTTGCTGGCATACGCCACAACTGAAGCAATGGTTTCATCTGAGCTGTTTTCGCCACGGATCACTTCGACTAATGGCATTTTGTGCACAGGATTGAAGAAGTGCATGCCACAGAAGCGTTCAGGTTTTTTGAGACTCTTGGCTAACAGATTGATTGAGATTGTCGACGTGTTAGAAGTAATGATGGCATCTTCGCTGACATGCTCTTCGACTTCAGCAAGCACCATGGATTTGACTTTTGGATGCTCAACAACGGCTTCAACCACTACATCGGCATCTTTAACTGGAGCGTAATCGAGTGCGGGAGTGATATTATTTAGTACTGCAGCCATCTTAGCTGGGGTTGAACGGCCACGCTTTACTTGTGCTGTAAGTAGTTTAGCTGCTTCACCTAGGCCTAGGTCAAGGGCTGGTTGAGCGATGTCTTTCATTACAATTGGTGTGCCTTTGCTAGCACTTTGGTATGCAATACCACCGCCCATAATACCTGCGCCGAGTACTGCTGCAGAATTAACTGGCTGGGCAAGTTTACTGGCTTTTTTCGCTTTACCTTTGACTAATTGATCATTTAAGAAAATACCAATTAATGCTTGAGCGACTTCTGTTTTAGCTAACTTTACAAAGGCTTGATGCTCAATTTGTAATGCTTCTGCACGGCCACATTGTGCGGCTTGCTCAATCACGCTAATGACAGCCATTGGCGCAGGGTAATGTTTACCGGCAACTTTAAATACCATACCTTTAGCGGTAGTAAAAGACATCATGGCTTCAAGTTTTGGTAGGGTGAGTGGCGCTTGCTTTTTAGCGCGGCGAGTTTGCCAGTCTAGCTTTTCTGCTAGGGCATCGTTAAGCATTTTGAGCGCTGCTGATTGTAGATGTTCTGGAGCGACAACAGCGTCGATGGCGCCAACTTTAAGCGCGGCATCTGGACGTTGATCTTTGCCAGATGTAATCCACTCTAACGCATTGTCGGTGCCTATTACTCGAGGCAGTCGCACAGTACCACCAAAGCCCGGAATAATGCCTAGCTTAGTTTCTGGTAAGCCTATGCGAGCAGTGGTGTCTGCTATACGGAAGTCTGTAGCAAGGATTGTTTCGCAACCGCCACCTAAAGCAAAACCATTAATGGCTGATAGTGTTGGGAAAGGTAAATCTTCTAACTTATTAAATACGGCATTGGCTTGCTCAATCCAAGAATGTAATACCGTATCATCTTCGGCAAACAACCCGAGAAACTCGGTGATGTCTGCACCAACAATAAAGGCATCTTTCGCTGAGCTAAGCATTAATGCTTTTACGCTAGGATCTTGCTTTATGCTATCGAGTGCAGCATTTAATGAGTCGAGAGTTTCTCGGTCTAACTTGTTAACTGAGCCTTGTGCTTTAAAACACAAATGCGCGATGTTGTTTTCGAGTAACTCAACCTCAATCGTAGGGCTTTGGTAGATCATTGCTTGCTTCCTTTTAGCTTAGGTTCACTATCCAGATCATTAATGATTTTATTGCCTGAATGTAACCTTCTTTGTCACAGCAGCCTAGGCCATCATTTGACCAGTTGCTATTCAGTGTGCGACTAATCACAAAAAATTACAACACCCAATTTAAACGCTCGTTTAGTTATTTTTAATCCTCATTATTAGTTCAAATTAAATCATACGCTTATATAAAAATTTTCAATATTTATATTTTGTGTTCACTGGCAAATATTTAGCCGATTTAGCGAATAATGTGTTTGAAGAAAGATTTTAATTGTCTATGTGTTAGACTGTGCCGATGTCGAAAATTTGGCTAAATAATAACAATAGGGCAACCCTCATGGAACAGTTAGCGCATCTGTATCACGACCATATTCAAGTGCTTAATCGTCGTGTTAGCGAAATCACTTGCCGCGAGAATTTATCAGGTTTAGTTATCCACTCTGGTCAACCACATAGACAGTTTTTAGATGATCTAGATTACCCGTTTAAAGTTAATCCGCACTTTAAAGCTTGGTTGCCAGTAACTGATAATCCAAATTCTTGGTTAGTAGTAAACGGCACTGATAAACCGTTATTAATATTCTATCGTCCAGTGGATTTTTGGCACAAAGTAGCAGATGAGCCGACAGAATATTGGTCTGAGCATGTTGATATTAAGTTGCTCACTAAGGCTGATAAAGTCGCTGAGTATTTACCTAAAGATATTGAGAACTGGGCATATATTGGTGAGCATTTAGATGTTGCAGATGTGCTTGGTTTTACCGCTCGTAATCCTGATTCTGTTCTTAGTTTCCTTAATTATCACCGCGCAACCAAAACAGAATATGAATTGGCATGTATGCGCCAATCAAATGTTATTGCGGTGACAGGGCACCAAGCTGCTAAAACGGCTTTTTATAATGGCGCCAGTGAATTTGAAATTTTGCAGGTGTATTTATCTGCAGTTTCACAAGGTGAAAACCAAGTTCCTTATGGCAGTATTGTTGCTCTTAACGAAAACTCGGCGATTTTGCATTACACTGCACTTGAGCAAAAGTCACCGGCGCAACGGCGTTCATTCTTAATCGATGCGGGTGCTAACTTCAATGGCTACGCATCTGATATTACTCGTAGCTATGCATTTGAGAAGAATATTTTCGATGATCTGATTAGCGCAATGGATAATTTACAACTGGAGATCATCAATATGATGAAGCCGGGTGTGAGCTATGTGCAATTGCACGTCGAAACTCATTATAAGTTAGCGCAGATCTTGCTGGATTTTGATATTGTCAGCGGCGATGTGCAAGGGCTAGTGGAGCAGGGGATCACCAGTGTATTTTTCCCTCATGGTTTAGGCCATATGCTGGGGATACAGGTTCACGATATGGGCGGTTTCTTGGCCGATGATAAAGGTACTCATATTGCTGCACCGGAGGCACATCCTTTCTTACGTTGTACTCGAGATCTAGATGTAAATCAGGTTCTGACGATAGAGCCAGGGGTTTACATTATTGATTCATTGTTAGCTGGCTTGAAGCAAGATAAACGTCAAGCTCAGATTAATTGGAATACTGTTGATACGTTGCGACCATTTGGTGGCATACGTATTGAAGATAATGTGATTATCCATGCCGATCGAGTCGAAAATATGACTCGCGACCTCGGGTTAAATCGCTAACTATTCATCTATGATTAACTCATAGGCTGTTATTAATAGAGCAAACAAATTTGAGTGAAAGTTATCTCATTCCTGCGGCAGATCTATTGATTGAAGAAGAGATAAAGCATAGCCGCTTTATCTCTTTTCTATTTCATTGTCAGTCACTTGAAGATTTGAAGTGTGTACTTACTAACTTAAAGGCTAAATACCCAGGAGCCAATCATTATTGCTATGCGTTTGTTGCTGGAGCGCCTAATGATAGCGTAAACATTGGCTCAAGTGATGATGGTGAACCCTCTGGAAGTGCTGGGCGGCCAATGTTAGCTGCGTTACAAGGTGCCAATATAGGTGAGCTAGGGGCAATTGTTATTCGCTATTTTGGTGGTACCAAACTTGGTGTGGGGGGATTGGTTCGAGCTTATAGTTCGGGAATAAAACAGGCTATCCCGCAACTTGAGACGCAACTAAAACAGCTACGCTACCCCGCTAGTTTGGTATGTGATTATCATCAACTGAAAGACGTAGAACATCTATTATCGCAGTTTGATGTGCTGATTGAAGACAAGCAGTTTAGCGATAAAATTGTAATTAAATTTATGATACCTAAAGCGTTTAAGACGCAATTGAATACAGACTTAGCTACGATGAGTAAAGGCTTGTTAAAAGCCATATATGATGAGTAAAAGCTAAGCGATAAAATGTGTATATGAGCTCTGGTCAATATGCCGTTGGCTAGCGCAAAGTGAAATTAAATAAATGATGTGTGTAAAGTGCGCGATAGCTGAGCGCAGGTAATGGTAACCAATGCAATATCGAACAATTATAAGAATTACTGGCCTGCTAATGGGGTTGTTTTCTTTATCTTTACTTCCACCGGCGCTCGTTGCCGTTATCTACAAAGATGGCGGTGGTATGGCGTTTATTCAGGCATTTGTACTGTGCTTGCTATTAGGCTTTACACTTTGGTACCCCAACCGTGCACATCGTAAAGATCTTCGCACCAGAGAAGGGTTCTTGCTGGTGGTATTATTTTGGGTCGTTCTTGGCTCGATTGGTGCTGTGCCATTTATATTCTCAGGCCAACCTTCACTGAGTTTAACCGACAGCTTCTTCGAGTCTTTTTCTGCTCTGACAACGACAGGTGCTACCGTAATTGTAGGCTTAGATAGCTTACCTAAAGCGATTTTGTTCTATCGTCATTTACTGCAATGGCTGGGGGGAATGGGAATTATTGTTCTTGCGGTAGCGATTCTGCCTGTTCTTGGTGTTGGAGGAATGCAGCTGTATCGGGCGGAAATGCCCGGCCCAGTAAAAGACAGTAAAATGACTCCCAGAATTGCAGAAACTGCTAAAGCGCTATGGTACATCTACCTGGCATTGACCGTTGCGTGTGCAATAGCTTATTGGTTAGCGGGTATGGATGTGTTTGATGCTATTTGCCATTCATTCTCAACCATTGCCATTGGTGGTTTCTCAACTCATGATGCCAGTATGGGCTACTTTGATAGTCCAACGATTAACCTGATTTGTGTAGTATTTTTATTAATTGCTGCGCTCAATTTTAGCTTGCATTTCGCGGCCTTCTCACGCCGTGGTATTAACCTTAGAGTCTACTTTAGAGACGCTGAGTTTAAAGTGCTAATCGCTATTCAATTGGTGCTCACGGCTATTTGCTTTGCAACATTATATGGTTCAGGCATTTACGACTCAGCTGAAGAAACCTTTGACTATGCACTATTTCAGGCAGTTTCCATCTCAACAACCGCTGGATTTGGTACTGAAAGTTTCCATTCTTGGCCGCTGTTTTTACCTATCTTGCTAATCTTCTCCAGCTTTATTGGTGGTAGCGGTGGTTCTACAGCAGGTGGTATTAAAGTGATCCGAGTGATTTTGTTGCTACTGCAAGGCTCACGTGAACTAAAACGTTTGGTTCATCCACGTGGCATGTTTTCTATTAGAATTAGTGGTAACGCATTACCTGATAGGGTCATTGATGCTGTTTGGGGCTTCTTTTCAGCCTATGCGTTAGTGTTTGTGGTTTGTATGCTAATTTTGATGGCACAAGGGATGGATGCCATAACCGCTTTTAGTGCGACTGCGGCTTGTTTAAATAACTTAGGCCCTGGCTTAGGTGAGGTAGCGAGCAACTATGCCAGTATTGGCGATGGCGAAAAGTGGGTGCTATTGTTTGCAATGTTGTTTGGTCGCTTAGAAGTCTTTACGCTACTGATTTTGTTTACGCCGACCTTCTGGAAAAACTAAATTAGTGTAAAGATGCTGAGTAGTACTGTTAGGCTAAGCTAGCGTTAATTTTATCGGTGTATATTGGCCTTTTATAAAGGCTTTTGGCCACATTTTATGCCTAGTTTAATGTAAGCTTTAATCGGAAATCGTAGGAAATTAATGAGCAATACACTAATTATTTATTCAACAGTAGATGGCCAAACTAAAGCGATTTGCGAACAGATTAAAAAGATTAATCAAGAGCAAAATGCGACGGTGACTATGGCTTCAGTTGCAGAAGCTGAGCAACTTGGTTTAGCACAGTTCGATAAGATCTTAGTGGCAGCAAGTATTCGCTATGGTAAACACAGACCGGAGCTATATCAGTTTATTAACCGTCATCACGCAGTGTTAAACGCTAAGCAAAATGCATTCTTTACAGTAAATGTTGTGGCGCGTAAGCCGGAGAAGAACACTCCTGAAACCAATCCATATATGAAGAAGTTTTTAGCGCTTTCTTTATGGCAGCCACAGCAATTGGCAGTGTTTGCCGGCAAGATTGATTATCCTAGATACCGATTGTTCGATAAGGTGATGATCCGCTTTATTATGTGGATGACTAAAGGACCAACTGATACCAGCGGTACGTTTGAGTTTACCGATTGGAATAAAGTTGATGAGTTTGGTCGAGCCTTTGCTGAGCGCTAGGTTCGTCAATTAGAGACAAAAAAGCCTGCTTCGATGCAGGCTTTTTCGTTTTTAACTTATTAAGTTAAGCGCAGTATTTACGGTGCAGTATGGAGATCACTTCAGTTACTTGCTCATTTTTAAGCGCATAATAAACCACTTGTGAACTCTTACGGGTTGCGACTAAATCTTCAGAGCGCAGTACTGCTAAGTGTTGTGATAAAGCTGATTGACTCAAGGGGACAGTTTTATTCAGTTCGGTAACGCTTAGCTCTTTATCGAGTAATAAGCATAAGATCATTAATCGATAAGGGTTGGCGATAGCTTTTAGCCATTTGGCTGCACTTTCGGCATTAGTTACCATTGCATTGGCATCGATCTCTTTTTGCATGCGCTACTTCACTCCACTGCTATTTATTAGTTAATTCTAATTGAGTTGAACTGCTAAAACAATATACTCATGGTTTGTTATTCTCACAATTTTTGATGTTGATAATATGAGCTATACCTAAATTGTGAGCTATTAATCTTTAAAAAGTATTAATTACTGCAACAATGTTGTTAAACAATACATTCTCTATTGGAATAAAGATGAAATCTGTTCTGGTACTCTATTATTCACGCGGTGGCCATACAGCAAGAATCAGTCGTGCAGTTGCTGAGCATCTTGCTGCTACTGGTCATCAGTGCGATATGATGCATATCAACGAAGCAAAAGCTGAAGGTATAGATTGGGCTAAATATGATGTAATCGCGCTCGGTGCCTGTGTGCTTTATGGTTCGTATCATAAATCTGTATTCGAATTTGTTGCAGAGCATCAAGCACAGCTAAGCGCAAAGCCTGCTAGCTTTTTTAGTGTTAACGTGGTTGCGCGTAACCCAGAAAAGCGCATTCCAGAAAACAATAAGTATCTACAGAAGTTTATTGAGCTGTCTGCGTGGAAGCCTAACGATGTTAAAGTGATTGCCGGTAAGGTGGATTACCCGTCATGGCGCTGGTACGACAGAATGATGATCCAATTAATTATGAAGATCACTGATGGCCCGACAGATCCGAAGGCGGTTATTGATTACACTGACTGGGAAGATGTCAAAGTTTACGCAGAACATTTAGTGAGTTTAGCTAAATAAACTTAGAGTGAAAAAGGCCTCCCCATAGAGGCCTTTTTATATCAAACAGTGATATAACTTAGTACTTCCAAAAGCTTGGGTGAAATAGTACCGCCACGGTTAAGATCTCTAAGCGACCAAGTAACATACCTACAGCTAACGCCCATTTAGCCACATCGGGCAAACTGGCAAAATTGCCTGCTGGGCCAATTGTTCCGCCAAGCCCTGGACCAACATTTGTTACCGCAGTAATCGCTCCGGTAAAGCTGGTTATTGGATCTAATCCAGTGAGTACCAATATGATCGACAGTAACACTATCACCATGACAAATAGCAAAATAAAAGTCACAAGCGAGCGGACAATATCTTCTCTGATCACCCGTTTGTTATAACGTTCTTTGAACACGCCATTGGGATGAAACTGCTGTTTAAGTTGCTCTCGCATGATGGCGCCAGCAATTTGAAAACGAAATATTTTGATGCCGCCGGATGTCGACCCAGAGCAACTGCCGACAAACATTAGAAATAGAAAGGCAATATTTGCCAAAGCGCCCCAAGCGGTGTAATCGGTAAGGCCATAGCCAGTTGTTGTCACTACTGAAACAACATTAAAGCTGGCAAGGCGTAGGGCATCGAGCGGAGCAATTTCTCTGCTGCTCCACAGCCATAAAGCAAGAGAGCAAGAAACAAAGATAACAAACTTTAGAAAGCCTTTTACTTGGGCATCGTTCCACACTTTAACGGAGCGCTGTTGCGCCATATAGACAAACATCAACAGTGGTAAACCGCCAGCAAGCATAAATGTGGTGCCAACCCAGTGAGCTTCATTTGAAAACGCAGCCATTGATTTATCAGAAGTGGAGTAGCCACCCGTCGATAGTGTGGTCATAGCATGGTTGATGGCTTCAAACCAATTCATGCCGCTATTGTGATAAGCCAAAAAACATAAAAAGGTGAGTAGGCAATACACCAGAAAAAGGCTTTTAGCCATGTGTTGAGTGCGTGGGGTGGTTTTATCACTCCAATCTGACGATTCTGTTCTAAATAAGCGCATACCACCGACGTTTAAAAAAGGTAGTACTGCCACGGCCATCACAATAAACCCGATGCCACCCATCCATTGTAGCAGCGAACGCCAAATTAAAATGCTGTGATCCATGGTATCTAGGCCTGACAACACTGTTGAGCCTGTGGTGGTGATCCCTGACATGGTTTCAAAGAAGGCGTCGGTATAGTTAATGCCGTGATACAAGGTAAACGGCATTGCGGCAAACAAGCTAACAATTAACCAAGTTAAGCTTGTTAATAAGAACATGTCACGGATGTTGAGGTGTAAACGGCTATTTTGCCCTTGATGCATACAGAAACTAGCGGCACTGCCAGAGACTAAAGAAGAGATCATAAAGGCAGCAATAGTTTCTTCGCCGTAATAAAGGGCAAAGGCGCCGGGGATCAACATAAACACTGTCAGTGTTGATAAGAAGATCCCCAGAATAAATAGTAGAGGACGATAGTTCAGCATAATTTTTTATACCAATGAGTATAAAGATTTCACCGCTCTGCGAGAGTTTAGTTGATGTGATAAGCACATTATGTGTGTATCACATCAGTTGCTACGGTACTCCATATAATCGCGCCCAAATAAAAGCGCGTTTATATTTTAGAAATGATCAGCCAGAGTATGGCTTTGGCTGATAATTATCTTGATTTTAAATACAACTAAAAGAAGAACGCACTCGGTTGGAACAGTTTTTCAACTTCGCCAATAAACTTCTTGTTTACCAAGAAGAGAATGACGTGATCACCTTGCTCAATGACAGTTTTATCGTGAGCCATTAATACTTCTTCATCACGCACGATAGCACCAATAGTTGTACCTGGTGGTAACTTGATTTCGCTAATTTGTTTACCAACAACTTTAGAGGTATTTGAATCACCGTGGGCAATCGCTTCGATAGCTTCTGCTGCGCCACGACGTAACGAGTACACGTTACAAATATCACCTTGACGAATATGGGTCAGCAGCGCTGAGATCGTCGCTTGTTGAGGAGAGATAGCAATATCGATATTGGCTTCTTGGACAATATCAACATAGGCTTCACGCTGGATAAGCACCATGACTTTTTTCGCCCCCATACGCTTAGCGAGTAGTGCAGCCATAATGTTGGCTTCATCGTCATTCGTGACCGCGATGAATACATCGGTCTGGTCGATATGCTCTTCTAACAGCAACTCTTGATCAGAGGCGTCACCACAAAAAACTGTAGTGTTTTCAAGCTTTTCAGATAGCTCTTCAGCACGCTCTTGTTTACGTTCGATCAGCTTTACTGAATGATTGCGTTGTAGTTGTTTTGCTAAACCTAAACCAATGTTACCACCACCGGCAATCATGATATTGCGGTAAGAATTATCTAGCTTTTGCATTTCGCTCATAACTGCACGCACGTGGCGGCTGTCGGCAACGAAAAACACTTCGTCATCGGCTTCAATAATTGTGGTACCACGCGGCATAATAGGGCGACCTTGCCGAAAGATAGCTGCTACTCGGGTATCAATATTAGGCATGTGTTCGCGCAGTGCTGCTAGAGCATTACCAACGAGCGGTCCACCATAATAAGCGCGCACTGCAACTAAACTTAAGCGACCTTCGGCAAACTCGAGTACCTGCAATGCTCCCGGGTACTCAACGAGGCGGCCTATGTAGGCAGTAACAAGTTGTTCAGGAGCAATTAGCTCATCAATAATAAAGCCGCCACGAGGGCGATTTTCTGCTTGCTTGGTTTCACTGTCGATAAATAGCTTGTCACGTAGGCCAAGATATTGTTCTGAGCGAATTCGGGCAATTTTGGTCGGCGTACCATATAGCGAATAAGCAATTTGGCAGGCAGCCATATTACATTCGTCGCTATTGGTCACCGCGATCAACATGTCGGCATCTTCAGCGCCAGCTTCTTTTAACACACTTGGGTGCGCGCCATGGCCGACGATGACACGTAAATCGTATTTGTCTTGTAGGCTGCGTAGGCGGTTTTTATCACTATCAACAATGGTGATGTCATTATTCTCACCTACTAAGTTCTCAGCTAATGTGCCGCCAACTTGTCCTGCACCCAAAATGATAATTTTCATTGCCGTACTAATCCTTCACTAGGCGAGCGTAATAGAAGCCGTCCATACTGTTTTGTCCCGGAACAATCTGCCAGCCAATATCATTTGGGTTAGCTTGTTCTTCAATCGGTACTAAAGTCGCATCAGGCGTTCTGGCTAAAAATGCGCTCACTTGATCTTTGTTTTCCTGTGGCAAAATTGAACAGGTTGCATACAAGAGTGTGCCACCTGGCTTTAGCCACTTCCAGCAGTGATCGAATATTTTTGACTGCAGTTGTGCCAATTCTTCAATATCGTTGTTTTTTCTAAGCCATTTGATGTCCGGGTGACGACGAATAACCCCAGTTGCAGAGCAGGGCGCATCGAGCAGAATACGGTCGAATTTCTCACCTTGCCACCAAGAATCGATATCTGCAGCGTCACCATGGATAACTTCAGCTGTAAGTGACAATCTATCTAAGTTTTGCTGTACGCGCTCAAGACGCTTAGCATCAAAGTCGACAGCGACTAACTTAATGTTTGGCGCCAACTCTAATAAGTGGCAGCTTTTACCACCGGGCGCGGCACAGGCGTCAAGCACCAGCTCTTCACCTTGTGGAGCAAGCAATGTAGCAGCCCATTGCGCAGCGCCATCTTGTACCGATGCTGCGCCAGTTTCAAAACCGGGCAGTTGCATCACATCACGTGGGCTGCTCAATAGAATTGAGTCTGGGCTATTGCCAGCTTCAGCTTCAATATCTAGACCCGCTAATGCTTGTAAATAGGTTTCTCTTGTTTGTGATTGCTGGTTATTACGCAGCCACATAGGTGGGCGTTCATGACTTTGCTCTATCACATTCTGCCAGCTATCAGGGTAGGCTTCTTTTAGACGCTTAATGATCCAAGCTGGAGTGTTATATGCCAAGGTGTCGTTGTCAGTTGCCAGTGGCTTTTCTTGGCGTTGAATATTACGTAATACGCCGTTGACCACTTTGACTAAACCTTCGAACTTTAACTGACGACAAGCTTCTGCTGTTTCAGATATCGCGGCATGGCTCGGAATGCGAGTAAAATATAGCTGGTAGCAACCCACTAGCAAAAGCTGGTGGACGATACGCTGCTTGCCTTTCATCTGTTTGCTCATGCAGTCGCTAACTTGTTTATCAAGCTGCGGCAAATATCGCATTACACCGTAACAAAGCTCAGCAAGCAGTGCTTTATCTTTGCCATTTTCGAGATTTTTTTGTTGCTCAGGCAAGGCTACAGACAGTGAGATACCTTTTTCTAGCACCTGAAAAACGACCTTGGCGGCCAACGCTCTTAAATTCATTGCTGATTAAGCCTCTTGATTGTCAGAACCTGTTAGCACAGTTCCTGGGGTAAACCACTCTGCTTTTGAGTTGAGAATATCGGCAACGCTTAACGGCTTCTTACCTGGTAGTTGCATTTGCGTGATGGTTAATACGCCTTCACCTGTCGCAATGCTGATGCCATTTTTGTCCGCAGATAAAATGGTGCCTGGCTGCTTTGTGCTGGTTTCATTACTAACATGGCTCTGCCAAACTTTGATGGTATTGCCTTCATGATCATAATGGCTTACTGGCCACGGGTTAAAGGCGCGGATCTCTCGCCATAGTGCTGTAGCAGATTTAGACCAGTCCAAACGGGCTTCTTCTTTTGATAACTTCTCGGCGTAGTTAGCCAATGCTTCATCTTGTTTTTCTGCTGGTAGTCTATCTTCAGCAATACCGGCTAATGCTTCAACTAATGCTGTTGGCCCTTGCTCTGCAAGCTTTTCATAAAGGGTGGCAGAAGTGTCACTATCTTCGATTTTTAGCTGAGTTTTTAGCAGCATATCGCCAGTATCTAAGCCAATATCCATCTGCATAATGGTGACACCGGTTTCGCTGTCGCCTGCCCATAATGCGCGTTGGATAGGGGCAGCGCCACGCCAGCGCGGTAAAATTGAACCATGAACGTTAATGCAGCCAAGACGAGGGGTATCTAATACCACTTTAGGCAAGATCAGCCCGTAAGCAACGACAACCATAATGTCGGCATTGAGTGCGGCTAATTCTGCTTGGGCATCTTCGTCGCGCAGAGATTTTGGTTGGTAAACAGCAATATCATTTTCAAGCGCTAAGGCTTTTACTGGACTCGCTTGCAGTTTTTTACCACGGCCAGCGGGTCTGTCTGGTTGGGTATATACCGCAATGACGTTGTGTTCAGAATCAATTAGCGCTTGAAGATGGCGTGCAGCAAAGTCTGGTGTTCCTGCAAAAATAACGTTTAATGGTTTCAAAGATTTATCCTTGTTTGGCTTCTAGACGGGCTGCTTTTTCAAGTTTTTGTTTGATACGTTGACGCTTTAGTGGCGACAAGTAGTCGACAAACAACTTACCTGATAAATGGTCTAATTCATGCTGCAAACAGATTGCGAATAGCTCATCAGCTTCAAGAGTGAACTCTTTACCAAAACGGTCTAGGGCTTTGATTGTTACAAATTCGGCACGTTCAACTTTTGCGTAAACGCCAGGCACAGATAAACAGCCTTCTTCATTAGTGAACTCACCACTTTTTTTAATAATCTCAAGGTTGATAAACACCTTAGGGCGTTCAACATCATCTTGGAGATCCATCACGATTAACTGATGGTGGTAGTTCACCTGTGTTGCAGCTAAACCTATGCCTTTTTCTTCGTACATGGTTTCGAACATGTCATCGATTTGGGTTTGCAGTGCATCGTCAAACACAGTAATTGGCTTGGCAACTGTGCGTAATCTTTCATCTGGAAATTGTAAAACTTTTAGTAAACTCATACCTAAACTCTTAACAAGTCTGTCAAATTTGAGCCAGTTGGTTATACTGACTTTTGCTAATGGCTCAATTTTAGTCGTTAGCGGCATTCAATAACAGCAAAAGCTCTATTAATACTTTAATAAAAGAGCAATAAGGCACGGATACCTTGATGAAACGGTTAATATTACTAGCTTCACTTATATTTGGTTGTACTTTTGCTTTCGCTGACACCCTGACGCTAAAGTCTGGTCACCCCGACTCTTATGTGGTGAAGAAAGGCGATACGCTTTGGGATATCTCTGCCACATTTTTAAATGATCCATGGCGCTGGCCTAAACTATGGGGAGTCAATCCTCAGGTAGCCAATCCACATTTAATTTACCCCGGCGATAAACTCACTTTAGTTTTTATCGACGGTGAACCGCGTTTAGTCATGAAGCCTCATGTGAGGAAGAGTCCAGAAGGGCGTATATCGGCTAAAGATGGCGCTATTCCTGCGATAGATTTATCACTGATCCAACCTTATTTACTACAAAACCGTGTTGTAGACGGTGACTGGTTTGAGCAACAGCCTAAAGTGATGGGCGGAGAGAGTTCGTCAAAGTTTCATGTGACCTCTGATATCATTTATGTACATGGCAAGCTAGCGGTTGGTGCCAAGCTTGGGGTGTACGCTGAAGGGCGTGAGTTTACAAATAGCGAAGGTGATAGCTTAGGTTTAGAGGTTGTGCTGTCAGCTTCAGGTCGAGTTATCGAGTCTGGTGAAGTTTCTAAGGTTAAATTGCTCAGCAATTTACGCGAAACAGAGGCCGGTTATCGAGTGTTACCAATCGAAGATGATTCGCTAATGTCGGCTTATTTTATGCCTCGAGCTGCGCAGTTAGCTGAGCCTGCAACCGTGCTCGCTTCAGGTAAAGATGTTAGAGCCATGGGTAAGCTAGATGTGGTGTATCTTGATAAAGGCGCGAATGATGGCGTTGCAACGGGTGATGTGTTCTCTATCTTTAAAGATGGTAAAGTTGTGGTAATTGATAGCGACGGCACACCAGTGCAGCCATATGAGCGTAACCGCTATGACAAAATACTTGCCAATTTATCTTCAGATAGCGCAGTAAAAATGCCAGATTTATACCGTGGTGAGTTAATGGTATTTAAGGTATTTGATAAAACCAGTATGGGGATCATACTCGTGAATGAGCGCCCTGTAAGAGTGGCAGATAAGCTAACGAACCCCGAGCAGGCTAGTATCAGCGAATAAATCGGCTATATGCTAATTTAGTTTGCTGGTCGATATTGCAGGATGCAGTATCAATTAATCAAGGATGAACTATCAATAATACACTGGTCGATTGGCTAGTTGTTTCTTCTGTATCTGGGCTAGGTCCAGCTCGGATTAAGCAACTAGTAAAGCAAATGAATATTGCGGAGCTTAAGCAGAGGTTAGTGCATGAGCCGCAAGCGTTGCCGCTACCTGAATCATTACTGCGTAGCTGTTTTACTCCCAATTACTCGTTAGTTGAGGAGGCGTTGGCTTGGCAACAAAGCAGTGATAGTCACCACTTAATATGTCCTGATGATCCCATCTATCCGCCGCTACTAAAGCAACTGAATGACCCTCCCACTATATTGTTTTTAAAGGGTAACATTAATGCGTTACTGTTACCCAGCATTGCTGTTGTTGGCAGTCGCAATGGGACGATTGGCGGAAAAAAAGTGGCTTATGAGTTAAGTTCACAACTGGCTGCAAGTGGCATGTGTGTAACGAGTGGAATGGCGTTAGGAATAGACGGTGTCGCTCATCAAGCTGCAATTGATAGTGATTGTCCGAGTATTGCTGTATTGGGTACGGGTGTCGAAGTGATTTATCCTAAACGTCACCGAAGTATTTATCATGACATTCAAACTCAAGGCTGTGTACTCGCTGAGTTTTGGCCAGAAACTAAACCTCATGCGGGCAATTTCCCTAAGCGGAATCGCATTATTAGTGGCTTAACTATGGGAACTCTAGTTGTTGAAGCGAGTGTTAAAAGTGGTTCCTTAATTACTGCGCGTTTAGCGAATGAACAAGGTCGTGAGGTGTTTGCGGTTCCGGGAAGTGTGCTAAGTGGGCAAAGTGAAGGCTGTCATAAATTAATACGCGAAGGTGCCAAGTTGGTTGAGTCGGTAACCGATATTTTGGAAGAAGTTAGCGCTTTATCAAATTATCACCTTGAAGAATTAAAAGCGTGTCACCATATAGGGGGGGAAAGCGCCTCTGATTTGCCATTTTCCTCGCTGTTAGCTAGTGTAGGCTATGAGACTACAACGATAGATGACGTAGTTGAACATAGTGGAAAAACCATAGAGCTAGTATTGGAGCAATTGCTTGAACTCGAGTTGCAGGGTTGGATTACTGCAGTGCCTGGTGGTTATATAAGATTAAAGAGGAGCTAGCCATGTTTGATATCCTCATGTATTTATTTGAAAACTATGTGCATAGTGAAGTTGAACTTCTGGTTGATGAAGACGAACTTACTAAAGAACTAACACGCGCAGGATTTCACCAAAGTGAAATTATTAAAGCCCTGTCTTGGTTGGAGCAATTAGCAGATCTGCAAGAAGCGGGCACGCCATACCTTTGTAACCACGATCAGCATTCATTCCGCATTTATACTAAAGATGAAATGGAAAAAATTGACGTCGAAAGTCGTGGTTTTTTACTGTTTTTAGAGCAGATTAAAGTGCTCAATGTAGAGACTCGAGAAATGGTTATTGATCGAGTGATGCAAATCGATGAGCCAACATTGAATTTAGATGACTTGAAGTGGGTGATCTTAATGGTGTTATTTAATGCTCCTGGTCATGAGTCTGCTTATGCGCAGATGGAAGATCTTATCTTTGAGCAACCAGATGGACGTTTACATTCATAATTAGCGTTATCATTAACACAAAGGAGGCCTCAGCCTCCTTTTTCGTTTTAAGTGAATTTAAAATTTCAGGTGGTTTGCACCGTGGGCTAAATGCTGTGGTTGTAAGTAGTCTCGGTAATCATAGCGCCCTTGTTTGTGCAGTCTTCGTTTGCTGTCGGCTTCTATATCATCAAACGCCTCTACTTGGACTGTTAGCCAATCAGAGAATTGGGCTTGATGTGCTGTCAATGACTGCATGAGTTGCTCATAACCCTCAAAGTAGTCAGTCTTTAGATATTTACTCAACTGTACAAACTCTTGGTGATGGTTTTCAGCTAAAAAACGAATAGCCATATAGCTCCACTTATAAGTTCTGTCTTGGCCATCTTTGTATTCAGTTGCAAAGATCTCTTCCAGCGTAGGTGCTTCGTTAATGTCTCGCTTGATAACCCGCAGCGCTGATGGATTGTTATCGCCTTTAGAGACATACTCAGCCAAGCCTTCAGACCACCACACCATTTTCGATGGGAAATGACCAAAGCCTGCGTACTTTACAAAATGACCATCTAAATAGTGCACATATTCATGATTAAGGTTCCAAACTTTGAACTCTGGCTCAATCCACCATTGGCGATAGGCAAAGAAAGTGGCTTGGTTGCCAGGCTTTGATGGTTTGCCTTCTATATACATACCGCCGTTGTCGGTATTAATGTCGAAAATGAGCTGACCATAAAGGTGGTATTGGCTCCAGTTTTTAAATGCAACTACTCTAAGGGCGGTATTAAAGTCATTTGGCGTTGGCTTTAGTTCTGTTTCTAACAAACGATGAAAGCTTGATTCTTGCGACGTTAGCTTGGTGCAACTCTCTGCTAATTCTTGCTCGTTTAAATCTTGGGTTAATATAAATAGCGAGTCAGAGCAGTGATGTTCGATTGGTAGAGCTGTTTTTAGTTCTGGTATGCGGCAAATATCGCTATTGTTTTCACACAGTTCTTGGCCGGCAAATACGTTGACATGAAAGCCTGCGGTGTAGGCATCCTTAGCGGCATCACCACGGTTTGCCACATCAGCTTTGGCAATAGCAGATACAGCGTTATCTATTGCGAGCTCTTGCTCTGTCGGCTCGCCATCTTCAGATGAAGGCAGTGATAAACGATATAAAGCTAACGCCCAGTATGCATTCGTTAATGGCCAGTCTTTGTCTGCGCGAATACTTTGGGAGCTGGCTGCAAAATCGAGTAATGGCGAGTCGAGGTCGGCGTTAATCAAAGTCTTGTTTAACTCGCCATCCATATCTTTACGTGCTTTGTTCAGCAGAAAGCCATAGGCCTTCAGTGTTTCTAATAAACCGTAGTCATTAGTTAAACTAGCCGATGAAGCAGCAAGTTGTTGTAGTTGAACTCCTAGTTGCGGCAGAAGCGGCGCTAGGGCTAATGCGGCATCATTACTTGCAAAGTAACGATACAAGGTTACGGCGTATTGTTCTTGTAAGCGCGGTTGATTATTAAGTCGGCCTGAGTTAGCTAGTTGTTCTAATGCAGTAGCTAGAGTGGTTATCTCTTTCTCAGTTAGCTCGTCAGTTGGTCCGTAATAACTAAAAGCACGAAAATAATAGAGGAGTTGATCTATGGTATCGGTGTTTTCAGTGGCACCTAATGCAATGCTAGCTTGTAAAAAATTGTCTTTAGTTAACAGTGGGTTTTGTGCGTTAAATAAGTCTGCTTCTGAAGTTGAGCTGATTTGGCTAATAAGCTGCTGATTGATTGGTTGCTGTATGTGGTTACTACAACCAGAAAGTGTAACCAACAAAGTCGCTATAATTGTTGTAGAGAGCTTAGAGGGTGAGGTCATTTTTATTCCCTAATATGTAGTTCCTTATATTATTGGATACAATATATCATCACCTTTTACTAAATTCTAACATTGGAATATAAAACTTAGCCAATTCCTTGGTAGAATAGCGTGATATAGATGAATTGAGACAATCATGGCGAAAATCGATCAGCAACTGTTTACTACTCATGAGCACGCTCTTGAAAAAGAGTTTGAGCTTTGCCCTAAATGTGGCTGCGAGTTGTCAGTAAAAAATAGTAAGCACGGTGGTTTTATTGGTTGTAATAACTACCCAAGCTGTGACTATACAAGGCCTTTGGTTCAGCACGAGTCAATTGAAACACAAGTGATCCAGGGTTCTGTTTGTCCTGACTGTGGTAATGAGTTAGCGGTAAAGTCTGGACGCTTTGGTATTTTTATTGGCTGTACTAACTACCCAGAGTGCCACCATATTGAGAAGCACGATCAGGCTAATACGCAAGATGAAATCCCGTGCCCTAAATGCAAAACAGGTCATATAGAGCATCGTACCAGCCGTTTTGGCAAGTCGTTTTATGCGTGTAGTGCTTATCCTAAGTGTAAGTTTTTGGTTAACTATCCACCGCGTGCAGAAGCTTGCCCTGACTGTGGTTTTGGTATTTTGGTCGAGCGAAAAGGTGCGGCCGGGATGCGCTTAGAGTGCCCTGAGAAAACATGCAAGTATAAACGTCCGCTTTAACGCGAAAGCTCAATGTATAAAAATAAAGAGAGACCAATGTTAGAAGTATTACCTGCTGATGTAGCCGAACTAATTGAGCAAGGTGGTGTTATCGCCTATCCAACTGAAGCTGTATATGGTTTAGGTTGTGATCCTGATAATAACGATGCTATTGAGCAATTACTGCAGATCAAACAGCGCCCTTGGCAAAAGGGGCTTATCCTTGTCGCTGGGGATTATCATCAACTCACCCCCTATATTGATGAGTCACAACTCTCTGCAGAGCAGTTAGCGTTTGTTAAGAGTAAATGGCCTGGGCCGTTTACTTTTATTATGCCAATTAAGCCAGGTCTTTCGCCGTTGCTCAGTGGGAGTTTTGACTCTATCGCTGTACGCGTGACAGCGCATGAGGGAGTTAAAGCCATATGTGCTGCTATCAATAAACCTGTGGTATCGACCAGCGCCAATTTGTCAGGGCAAGAACCAGCATTATCAGTTGCAAGCATCAAGCAGCAGTTTACCGGCAAGATTGCCGGATTAGTAAAAGGGGAGTTAGGAACTCAAGCATCCCCTTCAACCATTATCGACGCCAAAACAGGCGCCATTTTACGACAAGGTTAATTAGCCACTATAAAAAGGAATAATATGAGCACACCAGATCCAGCAGTAGTTAAAGCTTTCTTACTCGATCTTCAAAACCGTATTTGTAATGGATTAGAAACCCTAGATGGCGTGGCTAAATTTGCAGAAGACTCTTGGAAGCGTGAAGAGGGCGGCGGTGGACAAAGTCGTGTGCTTACCGGTGGTGCTGTATTTGAACAAGCAGGGGTTAATTTTTCGCATGTAACAGGCGCTTCCATGCCAGCATCGGCAACAGCCCATCGACCAGAGCTAGCTGGGCGTAGTTTTGAAGCTATGGGGGTTTCGCTAGTTATTCACCCTAATAATCCACATATTCCTACTACCCACGCCAATGTGCGTTTTTTTATTGCCAATAAAGACGGTGCCGATCCTGTGTGGTGGTTCGGTGGCGGCTTTGACTTAACGCCATATTACCCATATTTAGAAGATGTTGTGGAATGGCACCAAAGCGCTAAAGCGTTATGTGAGCCGTTTGGTGAAGAGGTTTATCCCAAATATAAGCAGTGGTGTGATGAATACTTTTGGCTGCCACACCGTAATGAAACTCGTGGTGTAGGTGGCTTATTCTTTGATGATCTCAATAAGCAAGGGTTTGAGCAGAGCTTTGCCTTTATGCAGGCCGTGGGAAATGGTTTCTTAACGGCTTACGCGCCGATTGTTGAACGCCGTAAAGATACGGAGTATGGCGAACATGAGCGCCAATTCCAGCTTTATCGTCGCGGCCGTTACGTTGAGTTTAACTTGGTATATGACCGTGGCACACTGTTTGGCTTACAAACAGGCGGTCGTACAGAATCTATTTTAATGTCGATGCCGCCGTTAGTCCGTTGGCAATATGCTTACACACCAGAAGCCGGCAGCCCTGAGTCGCTACTGTATAGTGACTTCCTTAAGCCAAGAGACTGGTTAAGCCTATAAGTCTATGCAGTCAGTCTAGGTCCGTTGGCAATATGCTTACACACCAGCAACTGGCAGCCCTGAGTCGCTATTGTATAGTGACTTCCTTAAGCCAAGAGACTGGTTAAGCTTATAAGTCTATGCGTCAGTCTAGGTTCGCTGGCAATATGCTTACACACCAGAAGCTGGCAGCCCAGAGTCGCTACTGTATAGTGACTTCCTTAAGCCAAGAGATTGGTTAAGCCTATAAGTCGGTGGGGGAATCTAGGTGCGTAATCAATAATAGCGTCGTTGTTATTGATTACGCATGTGATCTGCTAATGTCGAGATTGCACTATATATTGCATGCTGATGTTGCGGATCTTTTATCTCTAATTCTATCGCTGCTTTCATACATAATAGCCACTGATCCCGCATTGCTTCATCAACTTTAAATGGCATGTGCCGCGCTCGTAGCGCAGGGTGGCCATACTTTTGTTGGTAAAGTTGCGGTCCGCCAAGCCAACCACTTAAAAATTCAAATAGTTTTTGCTCTGACTCCTCAATGGGTGCTCTATGAATCGACAATAAATCTTGGGTCGCTGGTGTGGTTTGCATTTGGCGATAAAATTGTTTGGCTAGCGCGCGAATGACTTTTTCGCCACCAATACGATCATAAGCATTAGATTGGTTTGGATCTCTATCTTGAGCCGTTGTTTGCTTGTTGTCTTGTCTACCAATAATCTTTTTAAACCAATTCATTTTATTGCTCTAACTCATATTAAAAGGCTGTAGCAAGTGTACCGAGGATCGGTTTCTCGCTGCAAATAATCACAACAATATAAAAGCTGAAAATTACTGTAACAGAAGCGATTGCCTAACAGTTTAACCGAGTTACACTAGAGTTTTACTAGCAACCATAGAGAAGTAAGTATGACTGAACGATATGCAGTATTTGGTAACCCTATTGGCCACAGTAAGTCTCCTAAAATACACGCCATGTTTGCCAAAGAGACTGCACAGTCGCTCACTTATGAAGCCATTTTAGCGCCAGTAGATGAATTTGAAGCAAGTTTTAAAGACTTTGTGGCGGCTAATGGTCGCGGCGCAAATGTTACAGTACCATTTAAAGAGCAAGCGTTTGCCCTGTGTGATGAACTTAGCGAACAAGCTAAACTAGCTGGTGCGGTAAATACTTTATCGGTATTGGCTAATGGTAAAATCCGCGGTGATAACACCGATGGCTTAGGTATCGTTGCAGATCTACAAAGAAATTTAGGAAGTTTACAAGGTTTAGATGTGTTACTGGTCGGTGCTGGTGGGGCTGCAAGGGGCTGCATTTTGCCATTATTGAATGCCGGAATAGCCAAGCTAACAATAGTCAATCGCACTCAAGTTAAAGCAGAAACGTTAGCAAATCTATTTGCACCTTTTGGCAATGTTGATGTACTACCGATAGAACATAGTGGCCAAAGTTATGATTTAATTATCAACTCGACCTCTTCAAGTTTAACTGGCGATGTACCCAACATCAGTACTAACACCATAACTCCGCAAACTGTTTGCTACGACATGATGTATGGCAAACAGCCAACAGCATTTAATCTTTGGGCTACCGCACAGGGCGCCAGCCAAACAATAGATGGTTTGGGGATGTTGGTAGGGCAAGCGGCAGAAAGTTTTAATATTTGGCGTAAGGTCAAACCAAATGTTGAACCAGTATTAACTCAGCTCAGAGCAGAGCTGTAAATTCAGAAAAGTTTGAAATTGAAATGAACCAAAGTATTTTGTTCCCAGATCTACAAGAATGGGATCCACAAACACAAAGCATCGTCTTTCCCGTACAAGTGCAGGGGGCAAATATTGAATGCCGTATTAGTTTGGATAAACTAAGCCTGCTTTCATCTATAACCTTTGAACAAGAAAATGAACAACTCGAGGCGAGTGTTTTAGCAGTATTTGATGAATATCGTTTTGACATAGAAGAAGAGGTTGAAATGCTCATCGAACAAGACTCATTCGATGAGCAAGGGAGAGTGACGCTTATCTAAATGCAAGTCGCTGTGACCTATTCGTCTTCCAATAAATACTCATTTTTGAGTCTGACATAGTTGTCTGCAGATCGTGGTAAGAAGGCGAGTTCAGTATCTGTTAGCGGCCTTGCTTGTTTAGCCGGGCTGCCAACATAAAGAAAGCCACTCTTTAGTACTTTCCCCGGAGGTACGAGCGAGCCGGCTCCTAAGATAACATCATCTTCTAACACTGCCCCATCTAAAATGATTGCCCCCATGCCGACTAAGATGCGATTACCTACTTGGCAACCATGTAACATAGCCTTATGGCCAATAGTCACATCATCACCAATAATCAAAGGGTGACCTTCAGGTAATGAGGCTGACTTTCTAGTCACATGTAGTACAGTGCCATCTTGGATATTGGAACGTTTACCAATATAAATACGGTTCACATCCCCGCGGGCAGCCACTAAAGGCCAAACACTGGCATCTTCGTCTAATGTAATATCACCCACTAAAACCGCAGCTTCATCGATATAAACACCTTTTTTAAGTGTTGGAACGACACCTTTATAGGATCGTAGTGAGTTCTTGTTTCTAGAGTTTGGCATCTAAAGGTCCTAATTAGGGTGTTTTTAGCATTATAAAGCCTAAAAAGTAGCTAGTCAGTGGGTTTTATGAGCAAACGATTATAAAACTGCGATTTTATTTGTTTCAGCCCTTGCGCTTTAATCTCACATCCCTATAATGCGCATCCACTGACACGGCACAGCAGGCCAACTACCTAGCGAAACGCTAGATAGCACGGGACTTGCAGCAGTGTTAGAGATTCAAAAATCGAAACAGATTTGAATCTGGTGACAAGCGGTTTAAGAGCTTCATGCGGCGACTTCTGATTAAGAAAGCAACGCTTGAAAAACTTCTTAAAATAAACGCTTGACGCCAACAACGGGAAGTGTAGAATACGCAGCCCTAGCCACTTGAAGCGGTTCGCAAGAACACCAAGCTGGCAACGCTCTTTAACAATATGACAAGCAAATCTGTGTGGACACTCACAGAGATTAAGTTATTCGAAATTACATCGTTGATGTAATCAAAAATTTCTTAATGAACGAGTGTTCATAGCAATATGTAAAAGTTTGATTTTGTTTTTCC
>NZ_JADX01000024.1 GCF_000518605.1 Shewanella fidelis ATCC BAA-318
ATTCTGCTATAAAAGAATTGGTTGCGGGAGCCGGATTTGAACCGACGACCTTCGGGTTATGAGCCCGACGAGCTACCAAACTGCTCCATCCCGCGCCAGGGTAATAGATTTTTAGATTCTTCTACTAAAGAATTGGTACAACCGAGTGGATTCGAACCACCGACCCCTACCATGTCAAGGTAGTGCTCTAACCAACTGAGCTACGGTTGTATTGGTTGCGGGAGCCGGATTTGAACCAACGACCTTCGGGTTATGAGCCCGACGAGCTACCAAACTGCTCCATCCCGCGACAGGATAATAGCTTTTTAATTCTGCTATTAAAGAATTGGTACAACCGAGTGGATTCGAACCACCGACCCCTACCATGTCAAGGTAGTGCTCTAACCAACTGAGCTACGGTTGTATCGTACATGAACTGGTTGCGGGAGCCGGATTTGAACCGACGACCTTCGGGTTATGAGCCCGACGAGCTACCAAACTGCTCCATCCCGCGACTATGTTCTTGCTGTTCGTTTGGCTGCTGCCTTGGAACGAGCGCTATAGTATGGCGATAGCGTCCGCGTTGCAAGTAAAAAAACACAATTAGATGCTAAGCGGTGATTTGATGGTCAACTTGGGTGCTGTTTAGGCATTTTATCGCATTTTTTAAGTAAAACAATTACAAACAAGAATATTTAAAGACAAAATTTAAGCAGCTTGGGCTAGTGCATTAATATAGCTTCAACGGGTTTAGTAAAGAAATCGGCAATTTCGTCTATTTATATCAGTTTAAAAACAAGCAAAACCAGACAATGCACAACCACCAACAAACAAAAAGCCACCATAATGGCGGCTTTTGCTTTATAAGCGCTAAGAAAAACACTTGTAAATTTGCTTACATTAGTGAACAGTGCCTACAGTGCCCTCTTCTGGCATTCTTTCTTCCAGCATTTGCTTATTTGCGCTATAGGTCGGTCATCAATCGGTAAATGCAATAACGCAGCAACAAAAGCTAATACAACCGTTGACCACCAAATTGGTTCATAACTACCATAATAGTCATAAATTCGGCCGCCAACCCAAGCACCAAGAAAACTACCGACTTGATGGGTAAAAAACACTAAACCATAGAGAGTCGATAAATATCGAGCGCCAAATATCTGTCTCACTAAGCCAGACGTCAGAGGCACAGTACCCAACCAACAAAAGCCAATGGCCGCCCCAAATAAAGCCGCTGTATTATCGGTTACTGGTAATGTAACAAAAGCAGCGATTACCGCTGTTCTAACAAAGTAAAGCGCACTCATCACATAGCGCTTATTAAACCTGTCTCCCATGACTCCCCAGAAGTAAGAGCCAAAGATATTAAAAATGCCCACATAGGCTAAAGCCAGCGCTGCTGTCGATGCATCTAGGTTTTTATCCGCAAGATAACTAGGTAGATGGGTAGCAATAAACATGACATGAAAACCACACACAAAAAAGCCCATGTGGATCAGCCAGTAGTTACGATTAGTACACGCTTCTACTAACGCTTGCTTAAGCGTTTGTTCGTTTGTGACTTCACTAACAACAGTGTTCGTTTTAGTCGCCTTCATAAAAGAAGCAAAGGCAAGCATTACACAGCAAAGTAAAGCAAACACCTGCAGCGCGGTTTGCCAATCAAAATGAGTCAATAGACTTTGCGCACCGGGAATAACAGCGAACATACCAAACGAACCTGCAGCAGTGGTTAAACCAAACGCTTTAGCAGTATGCTCAGCAGGTACAACTTTTGCGACGGCGCCCAAAACCACGACATAACTTGTAGCGCTTAAACCAAGGCCAATAAGCATGCTAATTGAAAAATAAAACAACTCATGGCTGGTCGAAATCGATGTCAGCAATAAACCTAAGCCATAAGTTACCGCGCCGCCGATAATGATCTTTTTTGAGCCAAATCGATCTGCAGCCATTCCAACAAATGGCTGAAAAACACCAAACAAAAGATTCTGCAACGCAATAGCAAAACTAAAGAACTCGCGTCCAGCATCAAAGGTCATCGAAATAGGCATCATAAAGATCCCAAACGATTGGCGGATCCCAAGACTAATAATAAGTATGCCAATCCCAAGCCACACTAATAGTGGAAAACGAAAAATACTCATCAGTTAAACGCTCCCTTTTCCGGCGTCTCAGACACGTTAGCTGTTTTATCGCTTTTAGGTATTTGGTGGCAGCCAACTTCTGCACCATTGTCGCTAAAGGCGTTGAGTAAAGGGGGAAAGTGATTAACTAAAGCTAAGGTTAGACCTAATACCGCGGTCATACGTAGCAACTGAGCAGAGATAGATTGAGAACGCATTACTTTACAGGGGTTATTTAAAAGGAAGCGCATGCTACTGACTAGTAAGTCATGAAACAAATGAATAAATTGAAACAATACTATGCACAGTATGCATATGTAAAAGCGACAATAGAATAGATAACAAAAAGGACCGGTTAAGGTCCTTATATATTAATAAAGGCGTTGACACTAAAAGCGAATTACTTACCCCAAGGGTTCTTAGGATCTTGTGAAGCCGGTGGACGTTTAGTGCCACGGTTTTGTGCGTAGCCATCTTGCGCTCTTGGCTTATCTTTACCGAAACGCGGACGCGCCCCGCTTTTTTTCATCGCCTTGTAGTTTGCCTCAGCCTTGGCACGCATCTCTTCTACAAGCTCTACGGTTAGTTTTTCAGGCTTACGTGGCACAATACCGTCAGCATAACCGCGTTCGCGCGGCTTTAATGCCATCTGCTGTTGCGTGCCTTTAGGCATACGTTTAAAGCGATAAAGATAGAAAGCCTCTACACGCTCCCTTGCCCACTCAGTCTTCTTTAAAAATTTAATGCAGCCAGCCATGTTAGGATTAAGGTTAAAGCATTCCAACTTAAGTGCAGCATAAAGCACTTTATAGTCATAGAACTTGACTAGCTCGGTCAGCATAGTTTCTAAATTTAAGCCGTGGAGTGGATTATTCTGTTGATGTTCAATCATGGGGAGTCCAAATATCGAGAAACATGTGTCGCAACATGCATCTAAAACAAATATTCAATTAATGAATACTCTGTCACTCAGAGAGTGACGCAAACAATGGCGTAATAATAACAATAAATTGGGGTTATCACCCACTAAATCGTCGATGATAATGCAATTTTTTATATTTGTACCTTATGCTGCAGCTTATACGTAGCAGTATTAGACTGTTTACCTGAACAAGATCGCTCGACATCTAAACATTCATCTCTGTATAATCCGCCGCTGTTTTGCCTGTGATAAATACTTCGCTAGCGCCATTATCTCTAAGCAGATACAACACTGCTAAGCAAAATCACCACTGAGCACGCTTTATATATAGCAGAATGGCAAGCCATTAATTAACCCAATTCGCCCTTTTAGGAAAAGCCTTGATCACTTCAAACAACATCACGATGCAGTTTGGCCCCGAGCCATTATTTGAAAACATTTGCGCAAAATTTGGTAACGGCAATCGTTACGGCCTAATAGGCGCAAATGGTTGTGGTAAATCCACCTTTATGAAGATCTTAAGTGGTGAGCTTGCCCCTACTTCAGGTAACGTTTCTATTACGCCTGGTCAAAAAATTGGTACCTTGAGCCAGAACCAGTTCGCATTTGAAGAGTTCAGTGTCATTGATGCCGTTATTCAAGGTGATACAAGACTGTGGCATGTCAAACAAGAGCGTGAGCGCATCTATTCACTACCAGAAATGAGTGAAGAAGATGGTATGTACGTCGGCGAACTTGAAAGCGAGTTTGCAGAAATGGACGGTTACAGCGCTGAAAGCCGTGCAGGCGAAATCTTAATTGAGGCAGGGATCGAAGAAGAACTGCATTTTGGCCTAATGAGCCAAGTTGCACCGGGTAAAAAACTACGAGTGCTGTTGGCGCAAGCCTTATTCTCAAATCCTGATATTTTGCTACTTGATGAACCAACCAACAACTTGGACATTCACACCATTAACTGGTTGGCAGAAGAGCTGAATAAGCGCAAGTGTACCATGATCATCATTTCCCACGATCGCCACTTCTTAAACACTGTTTGTACCCATATGGCAGACATAGATTATGGTGAATTGCGCATCTACCCAGGTAACTACGAATACTTCATGCAAGCGTCGGCGCTGATCCAAGAGCAGTTATTGGCGGGTAATGCTAAGAAAAGTGCAGAGATTAACGAATTACAAGACTTCGTTAACCGCTTTGGCGCTAACGCATCTAAAGCTAAGCAAGCCAGTTCTCGGGCTAAAAAGCTTGAGAAAATCACCTTAGATGAGGTGAAAGCATCGAGCCGTGTTGCCCCTTCATTACGCTTTGAAGATGGCAAAAAAATGCATCGCCAAGCACTGGTCATGGAAAACGTCGGCCATGGTTTTGATGGTGAAATGTTATTTGAAGGCGGTGAGCTAATTCTTGAAGCGGGTGCCAAGCTTGCCGTTATTGGTGAAAACGGTGTCGGTAAGTCAACATTCCTACGCTGTTTAGTTGGTGAACTTAGCAACAATGTAGGTGAAATCAAATGGTCTGAAAATGCCGCTATCGGCTACTGCCCACAAGATAGCAGCAAAGACTTTGACAACGACCTTAATCTATTCGACTGGATGTCACAGTGGCGTCAACCAAAGCATAACGACCTAATGGTTCGCGGCATGTTAGGTCGTTTACTATTTACTGAAGACGACATTAACAAAAAAGCCCGCAACTGCTCGGGTGGTGAGAAAAACCGACTATTATTCGGTAAGTTAATGATGATGGACATCAACGTATTGGTAATGGATGAGCCAACTAACCACATGGACATGGAAGCGATTGAAGCGCTCAATAATGCACTTAAGGTTTATCAAGGCACACTGGTGTTCGTCAGCCATGACCGTGAGTTTGTTTCATCTTTAGCAACACGTATTATCGATGTAAAAGATAAAAAGTTGATTAATTTCCACGGTACTTTCAACGAGTACATGGCAAGCCAAGCTGAAAATGGAGCAAACAAAAGCGCTTAAGCTTTTAACGGCACTAATATGTATAAAAATGGCGTTAATCTCATCGATTAGCGCCATTTTTTGTATCGGTTAATTCGACTATTACTGATTTTCAAGATGGTACTGATATAAACCTGCAATATCAGCACTACACATCAATGGCATTGCGCCCTTTAGCTTATCAAGTGGCCAATGCCACCACTGCATCTGTAATAGCTTTTCAATCTCATCAGCCGTAAAACGTTGCTTAACCAATTTATTGCTTCCTACCACCACGCTGTAAGGAGCAACATCTTTGGTGATCACTGCTCTTGATCCAATCACAGCGCCATCACCTATGGTCACGCCGGGCATGATCATCGCTTCACTACCAATCCATACATCATTGCCAATTACGGTGTTACCGGCACGCTCAAAGCCGCTTTTAACCCCGTCGCCAAACTCTTCTGGTGCAAATGGATAAGTAGAGATCCAGTCCATGCGGTGACCTTGGTTGCCTGCAAGCATAAAACACGCCCCCGAGGCGATTGAGCAGAACTTGCCAATAATCAGCTTATCAACCTCACCGAAAACACCGGCCTCCCACACATCAATCGTTGAACCGTCACCTAAAAGGTAACGCACTGCTTGATCTTCAAATGACTTACCATGATAAAAACCTGAATAGTAGGAGTATTCTCCCACTTCAATATTCGGATTAACGACCTGTTCTTTAAGTTTTTTAGAGTCAAGCCAACTCGAAAATTCGTTCATTTTTACTACCTAAATATTCTGAATAGCATTATCTATTCTTAAAAAGCGATGCCAATCCCCACCGCATTATCAAAATGATTGTAATCAGAAATCGTTAACCCATAGCCACTTTGCAATTTCATGTAACCTTTTAATCCTTTGTAAATCGGGAAACGCCAACTAAGTTCCTCATAGCCATTAGAAAATCCACTTTCTAACAAGTTGCGTACGGTTAGGCTAATCTGATGTTCACCAATATACCAATCGGCTTTAATCGCGCCGTACCCCATATAATCATCGATATCTGGATTGTAATCTGTTCCTGAACTTATCCACGGTTTAATGCTTAGCTCAATATCGTCAAATTCTAAAGAGAACTCGGCATAAGCTCGATTCCAACTACGTTCATAAATACCGCCTTTACCGTTAGACTGGTGCTCAAAACCAATGCTTGTACTCTGCCAAGTCGCGTTCTCATCAGCGTGTTGCCAAAACCAAAACACCTGTGGCTGATATTGTGAGTCACGAAAATATGCTGAATCATCATAAGCCTGCCAATTTGATATTTGACTATAAGCAATATAAAAACTGTCATTATCAGTGAATAAGTCTCTGGCGATGCCATATTTTAAACTGAACTGAAACTGTATATTAGTTTCGCTGATCTCCCCCTTGTTAGGGTTTTGCGGCGCGTAATAAGCTTGGTTTGCAGATTGAGTCTGGTAAACGGGCAGTATGAAGTTATTGTCAAACACTTTCAAACTATAAAGATCTTGCTCAGGTACTAAACCTGCAACACCTGTGATTTCTTTGCTTAGGTAAGTTAGCTCTTCAGCCTGTATAGTTGCAGCCAATGTACTTGTTAACAAAACAATGGTGACTTGATAGTTCAAGTTAGTAATCTCCCTATAGATCCGTACCATCCAATAATAAAAAAGGCGCACTGAGGTGTTTTAACAAAGCTCACCTCAATGTCTTAATATATTTGAATAATTTTAGTTTTTATAGCACTTACCAAGTGTTTAAATCGGTAATAATTCTATAAAAGTTAATTTTTTAGAATTAAGTATCGTTAGCTTCGGCCAATTAACTACATATAAATAAACTGACGATAAAGTAGCACTAACTGTTCTCGTACTCGTTTGGCATCCTCAATGTTTGATGAGTCTACTAGACTTATTAGCTCTTTCTCTTTGGCAGTAATTAATTGGCAAAGCTCAGCCAAACTTTCACAAAAGCCAACTCTGTCTTGACCTCTCACACTGTCATCTAGACCATCTGTATGTGTCTTCTCAAGCTTACGCCCCGATGAGCTAGGTACAATGGCATTTAAACGGTTGTACTCCATTTGATCTGCTCGGCGACTTTCTGAGTCATCTATGGCTCTTGTCATCGCAGCAGTCATTTTGTCAGCATACAAAATAGCCATACCGTGCTGATTACGAGCAGCCCTGCCGATGATTTGAATCAGGGCTTGCTCCGAACGTAAAAAACCAGCGTGATCGGCATCAAGCACGGCTACGAGCGACGCTTCGGGGATATCTAATCCTTCACGTAACAGGTTAATCCCGATCAATACATCATAAGTACCAGCGCGAAGCGCGTTAACAGTCTCAATTCGATCGTTAGTTTTCACATCAGAATGCAAATAGCTAACTTTAATTCCTTTTGCTGCCAGGTGGTTATTTAAGTTCTCTGCACTTTTTTTAGTTAATGTCGTAATTAACGTTCTTTCGTTACGCTGGTTTCTTAGCTTAATTTCATTAAATAGGTCCTCAATACTATTAGCTGATGGCCTAACTTCAATTTCTGGATCAAGTAGACCTGTTGGGCGAATAATTTGCTTAAATACCCGAGATTGTGACTTCTCAAGCTCATAGTGACCAGGTGTTGCAGACACGAATATAGTTTGTGGTTTGATCCCTTCAAATTCAGCAAAACTCAATGGTCGATTGTTCTTAGCAGACGGCAAACGAAAACCAAAATCGATAAGTGTACTCTTCCGGCTTTGGTCACTTTTATACATGGCCGAGATCTGCGGGATCATCACATGGGATTCATCTATAAATAACAAACCGTCTTTAGGCAGATAATCGAATAACGTCGTTGGCGGTAAACTTGGGTCACGTTGACTAAGATAAGAGGCATAATTTTCAATGCCTGAGCAATAACCTTGAGTCGTTAACTGTTCAACATCGGCCAGTGTTCTTTCATATAAACGTGCCGCCTCGGTGAATCTATTCTCGCTATTAAGTTGTTCAACTTGGCGCTCCATGTCTGCCATGATTTGCTTACATGCTAACTCAACCTGCTCTACCGATACTGAATACAATGTCTTTGGAGACACCAAATATTGTTCAATATCATCTAACTTGTCACCGCTTATTGCATCAACCCAATAAAGCTTAGCAATATGGCTTCCAGAAAACTCGACCGTGAGCGACCTATGTTCAGAGTCAGCAGGAAAAATATCTATCGCATGCTGTCGGACTAAAAAAGTGGCCCGCTTAACAGTACGAGTACAACGGCTGTATTGCAGGCATTCAAGTTGGGCGATTAAATTCGCTACATCAACTTCTTGACCTAACTGTAAGTGGACTTGTAACGACCGATATGCCTCAGGATCACCTAAGCCGTATACAGATGACACAGATGCAACAACTATCACATCTCGCCGTTCTATTAATGCTTTAGTGGTAGACAAGCGTAAGCGTTCAAGCTGCTCGTTAATTGCTGAGTCTTTACGAATAAATCGGTCACTACCCGGCAGGTAAACCTCAGGTTGGTAGTAATCATAATAAGAGACAAAAAATTCCACTGCATTTTCAGGAAAGAAGTGCTTCATCTCACTATACAACTGCGCCGCGAGCGTTTTGTTGTGCGCTAAGATAATTGTCGGCCGTTTTAGGCGGTGAATGATATTAGCAACGGTAAAGGTTTTACCTGAGCCCGTAACCCCCTTTAAGGTTTGATGAGTTGCGCCTTTCTCTATCCCATCTATCAAGCGGGCGATGGCCTCGGGCTGATCACCTGACGGCGGATAATTAGAATGAAGTATAAATTTTGATTTCAAGTGCTGTGAATGAGACATAGAAAACGCCTTTAATTGAACTAAGTAAATTAGGTACCCGAATTAACAGCACCTATTGGCAGTTAATATAAGTATCTATCTTAGTTCAATTATTAGCCGCTTTCTTAATTGTTCACCAAGCTAATTTACAAACGTCCTTTAAAGTAAATGTCCTTAGCTTGAAGGCTGCCGTTAACCTCTACAAAAACACCACCTTAATGCATCAATAAATTTCACTCATATTGTGAACCATTAATGCAAAGAAACGAAAAGCAGAATATTGACTATAAATATCAGACATTTAAAACAAGTTTTTAAATCAATAACTTTCAACTTAAATAGAGCTCAATGATCTGTACTCATAGCAATACTGGTGTATTTGCACCGAGTCGCATCCCCCTTTCTAAACTGATCACAAGCTAAGAAAGACTGACCTGTTTTGGAGTTCTTACGCAGTAAAAGCTTACCATTAAAGCATTCAGGACAACGTTTAAGCTTGTTACTACAATCGTCAGCTACACAATAGTACTCAGTTTGATTGTGCAACATTGGCGCTGACTTGCACTCTTTACATGCATCAACTTTGGTATCGCAATAATCCTTGCCTAACGAACAAATATAAAAAAGACCAAAGCGTCCTTGTCTTGGGATCAGCTTACCTTCATTACAGTTTGGACAGCAAGCAGCATCATGGTACAAGTCTGCTAGATCACTCGCCTCACACACTACGTCATTACCATAACTCAGTAGCTCTTTAACAAAGCTTGATGCCTTACCTAACTCGGCTTGCACAAATACCCTTTGCTTAGCGCGCGATAGAGCCACATAAAACAGGCGGCGTTCCTCGGTATCCTTGAAGTTATCTAGCTTTGGTAGCATAACATCGAGTATTGGATCGTTATCTATTTTGCTCGGGAAGCCATATTTATCATCATTCACATCCAGCACTATCACAAAGTCAGCTTGTTTACCTTTAGACGCATGGGCTGACATTGCACTAATAGCCAATTGCGGATAACGCTGTTGCCAAATCGCCACATCTTTAACAGAGCTATTAAAGCGGCTAATAAGCATCACACTGGGTTTATTTGCCGCTAAAGTTGTTCGCGATTGCTTGTCAGCAGCCAGTTGCGAGCATTGCACAATTTCAGCTAAAGCTTGCTGCAGTGCAGCTTCACGCAGATCGATAACTACTTTAACCTCAGGTTTATCACTGCAATGATGAGTCGTTAACTGCTTAGCTAATTGAGCGGGGTTAGCCTGTACAAAACGTGATGCCACTTTTTCAATTTGGTTATTGAATCTAAAGGTTTTATCTAATGAAACCGTTTTCACAGTGCCAAAAGTTGCGGTAAAATCGGTGGTTAAATTCAAATCGCTCCCCGCAAAACGGTAAATCGCCTGCCAGTCATCGCCCACACAAAACAGCGCGCAATCAGGATTAGCAGCTTTAAGGGCATTGATCAGCTCGGCCCGCGCCATTGAGATATCCTGAAACTCATCGACCATGATGTATTTATAAGCAAAACGATTAGCCGTTCGCTGTTGAAAATCCTTTGCGGCAGCATAGTCACGCGCTTGATTGATCATATCTGCAAAATCAATACAGTTTTGCTGCGCAAGAAAAGCATCATATTGCTTTATTACCCAGCTAAATAGGTGCAAAAAGGCCTGCCAGCGCAACTGATTATAACTGGCTAACTGCTTAGTTTGTTTTTTGCTGGCAGTGGATGTTTGCCCAAGCGCTTGTTGTGACTCTGCAAATTTGCCAAGTTTTATCCGCTTAAGCTCGGCAATGCTCATGCCCGAGGCTTTAAACAAACTAACAAAACTCGCCATTAAACGACTTACATTACGATAAACGCCTAACGCTTTAACTTGACTAAAAAGCATTTGCGGCGAAATCGGCTTAAATAACTCACTTTGGCTTAAGCCTAGCGCTTCAGCACGGGCGCATAGCTGGGTTTCTAAACTGGCTTCGAGTTTTCCTGCATCCGCTTGCCAGCTAAAGGTTTGCATCAGATGAGTGCCATTTGCTTGATGCAAAGCGATTTTCCAATCACGACTTTGGTTGTAGGCTTGTTTACAAATATCAGCGCGAGTATTGCCCTGTTTATCAATGCCAAAATGCTCAAGGTAAGCATCTAAGACAGGAATATAAAAGTCCGGCTGATAAACACTTTTCCCCGGCTCAGTATATTCTCCTGGATAGGTTGGCTCATACTCAAATGCAATACCGTGAGTATAAAGATAATTGCAGATAATTAGCTCTTGAAAGCTTTTAACCAAATCACCAGATAACGCCCTAATTTCGTTATTTTTAAGGTAACTACGGTATTGACCTTCGGTTTTAAAATCCAGCGCGTTACGCTGGGGATACAGATAACGGCCAAAATACTCGGCAACGGGATCTGCCATATCAGGATCAGCAACAATGCAATCTATTTGGCTATCGATAAACTGGGTAAATTGTTTCTCATCGCTGGCAAGCACAGACACTTGAGTTGAGCGGCCAACATAATGCTGAATGATCTCTTTACCTAATGCGTGAAAGGTGCTGACATTAACGCCACTCAGTTGGCTGCTTGATTGTACTCGCTGCGCCAGTTCTAGTCGGGCATCTTTGCCATAGGCCAGCATTAAAATTTGCTCAGGTTTAGCTAGACCTTGATTAACCAAATACGCCGCCTTTGCTGCCATGGTACTGGTTTTTCCAGTACCAGCACCGGCAATAACTAAGGTGTTATCTTCATCAATAACACAAGCCAGCCTTTGTAATTCGGTAAGCGGATGCGCTTCTAACCCATCAAATAAGCCTTTATGGGCATTAAGCTGCTGAGTTTGCCACCATTGATTGTATTTATCGGTAAACAGCTGAGGTTGCTTAATAAACTTGGCTAAACGGCATTTTAGACGTTCAACATCAAAACCTAAGGCACTAAAGTGCTCGGTTAATGCAAACTGCTTAAGCGTACTGGCATATTGCTGTTGTAAGCACTGTAGATCAGAGTCGCGTAAATAGCGCTGGTGGCCACTAAATGCTTGCTCAAATTCATTGCTTGCCTGTAGCAAATCATCAAACGCTTGCTGTAACTGCGTCTTATGGGATGCTAAACGGTTATCAAGCGCCAAACGTAATAACGGTTTACAGTTAGCCCAGTGAAAAAATCGAAACCGCTGCTCGCCCCATAAAAGTGACAAGGTAAACCAACCTCGCCTAACTTCTACGGTTTGTGCTAACTCAGGGTAAGGATAAAGCTTGCCATTGATGGTTAACCCTTGGTCACACAAATGGGCACTATTACAAAAAAATATGCCTTGCAAAAAACCGAACTTTACAGAATATCGCCTAAGCTCCACAACAACCTCAATACCACAAAATGCCGCGCCATATTAGCAAGTAAAACCGCCTTCAAGTAGCGATAATTTTATTTAACGTTGCAAACTAACACATTGTAAAACCGCCACAAAAAGGCCATAAAACCAACAAATTGCCTAATAAATACCTTTTTAGCTTTTTTCACATATAAAATCGGCTTTTCAAGCGTGATAAACCACACAAAAACGCATTGAATCGACTTTTTGTAAGCGCAGCATCACACACCTTAAAATAGCTCCATGCTAGCCTAATCTCACAAAGTATGGCGGCAGACAAATAAAACAAATGCCATACAAGATCATTTAGAACACTGACCAAAGATGGATGAGATAAGGGTTTACCATATTATGAAAAAACTACTAATTGCGGGTCTATTAAGTTGTGCAGCATTCGGTCAAGCACATGCAAGCGCTGAAACCCTAGATACAGAAACAGCAGTAGGTATGGCCAGTTTGATGATTTGTACTACCTTCTATGCCGAGCAAGACATGCAAATTGAAGGCGTTATTGTTGGCCAATCTATGATGTCCCATAAAAATGCCGGCATTGAAGAGATGATTATGTCTAAAGAAACCAGCCAAGCATTAGACGAATACATGCAACGATTCCAAGCGGCTAACAAAGAACAACAAATTAAGATCTGTGACGAAGCAATTAAGTTTGCCCGTGAAAGTACATTTGTAAAAGTAGCTGAGTAATTTGCTAAACCGCCAGCGATTAACAGGTTAAGCAACAATACTCGCTACAATTCACTCAGCTCTTGGCTTTGGCACAATAACCAACAAGATAAACCTGAGTGCAAAAACCATAAGGCTTAGCAAGTATGCTAAGCCTTATTTGTTGATGCCAATTATAGTAATGTCGTTACAAGCAGCTAGACCCCACTCAATTTTGCCCTTCTAGAATACGCAGGGATCTCCAACTCATCTTCTTCAGTAATAGCTACTGCTGATTTTTGCCTTAAAAAGTCATGTAGATTAAGTAACTCAGATGGCTCAAAACGGGGCTTTTTATCCACTTGAGTATCAATCACTACAGCCCTGATGTTGCTATCTATCCCCTTGGCACTCGGCACAGAATGAAGATCTCGCTCAATAGCCGCGACCTCTTTTGAGGAATGACTTGTTATTAGCTCATTTGCCGGTGTCTGCTGTAAATGGGCTGGCGTTTCAATTCCGGTGGCGATTACCATTAGCTCAAGTTCACAATCAAGCTCTGGCACTATGGTTAAGCCAATAATCACCATAGCGTCAGCATTAAGCTGTTGCTGTAAACACGCGCCAATGAGATTGTACTGGCTTAGTTCAATATTGTCGGTGGCAATAACACTGACAATCGCCCCTTTCGCCTGAGTTAACTCAATTTGTTCAAGCAACGGATTTTGTAAAGCATTGGCAATGGTTTGCTGTAAATCATCGTTTGCTTGTTGCCGTGCTACGCCCATAGCAGCGCGACCTTGATGGCTAATTACTTCAATAAAATCATTAAGATCGATATTGATTAAACCAGACTGGCTAATGGTCGTCGTTAAACCTTGCAGTACGTCTTGTAAAATACGGTTACTTTCATAAAACGCGTTCACCATGGAGATTTTCTTATCCAGCGCGTCAATGAGTTTGTCGTTGGGCAATACAATCACCGCATCTGCAGCGTTAATTAATTCATCAACCCCATTCTTTGCCTGTTGCGCCCGCTTTTGCCCCTCAAGGCTGAATGGTGTGGTCACTACCGCAACCAGCGGTTTACTCAGCTCTTTAGCAAGGCTTGCGATAAATGGCATTGCACCAGTGCCGGTTCCACCGCCCATGCCGCCGGTGATAAACACGATATCAGCCGCCTCGATATGTTGCTTTAATTCAGCTTCAGACTCTTTAGCCGCCTCAAAGCCTTTGTGCGGTTTCGCGCCCGCCCCTAGGCCTTTGGTGATCTCAGTGCCAATTTGCAAACGCACACTGCACTCGCACATAGTAAGTGACTGTGCATCGGTATTAACCGCAATCAATTGCACGTTATCAGCAAGCTGTGCCTTGCTTAGCTGGTTAATGGTGTTACAGCCGCATCCACCTACACCCAACACACTAATTTTGGGGGCATGGCTGTTATTTGGCAGCAGATCAAACATGGCGATCTCCTTGGATCTAATTAGATGATGTAGCAAGGAGATTAATGCAACTATGCGACAGACTCGGTCGCAGCGATTTGATACTTATTGGTTATTTTACTTGCGAGCCGCATAAAGTGTGCTCGTAGTTTTAGCGGCGCGATAACCTCGACGCTATCTGCCATGCCCCATAAATATTCCCGCAATCTGGCAGAGTCCATCACAGTCGCCTTGACTAAATATCGACCATCTGCAAGGCGTTCTATCGTTTGATCGTCACTAAATTTAGCATCTCGCATAATAAAGTTCGCAGCAGGATCGCATACAAGTTCCAGCACAATCGAAGCAGATGCAGGCGCGTTACCCACACGATTAATATCAAAGTCATTACGAGTAATAGCTTTAGTGTCTAACAACTCGATATTGCGCATTTGATTCAGCGGCTTAGCATATCGCCTTGGATGCTCACGACCTAGAGTGAAAGCGAGCAACACTACCCCATCCTCAATTTTAATACCCTCTAAGTTAATCGGTCGGTAATCAATCCAATAACGCTGACCTTTAATGACCCGTTGAATTTGGCAAGCAATTTGACGATTTTCAAGCAAGGCTTTTTGCACAGTTTCTAACGCCTTTGAGTCGGGAGTTCGATAACTGATAGGTAACGGCTGCGGTAACTGCGCCACTCTACACGCCCAATAGAGCCACGGTTTATTGGCATCTTTACTCAACACCTCATCGGCGCGGTCAAAATAGGGAGTAAGCTGCTTTAAGGTGCTGGCGGGCATTAGCTGATTAGCACTGTGCTTTAAGGTGTAAAACGCCAGCGCCATATGATGGTCCATCAAAGTTAGATTTAGCCCGCGCCAACACTTAGCAATTGACCAACCAAAGGGTTTGCAGCGGTCGTCCATCACCATGCCAAACAAGCCCATATCATGCATGCTTTTAAGCTCACGCTGAACAGTGCGTAAGCCAACTTCATAGCCACGTTCAAGCAGTTTGTCTGTTAGTTCATTAGCGGTAATACGAAAAGGCTCACGGGGAATATGTTCCAGCAAGGTTATTTGGCGCTGAATATTGGTTTGCATTTATTCGTCTCTTAAAGTGCTGAGCCGTTAGCATAATATCATGCTGCGACAAATACTGTCGCAGCAAAACCGATCAGGTATAAATTAGCAATTTAGCAACAGCAAAGCATTGAGCAATTGGCAAGCAAACAAAAAATAGCTATAGATTTGTCACAGAAGTTATTGTTAGCTTTAGCTATAGTTACAGTACTTTATCATCTTAAATTGTGGCCATAAGTGTCAGTTTTTAGCTTTACGCCGCAGACATGCCAAGCATTTGAGGTTGATTACCACATCTATTTTGGAGCGCTATTTGATGGACAGCTTTAAGCTAAAACCCCACCACGCCATTCTACTTCTTGCTTTGGCCATTGCGTTTTACGCATGCTACCTGCTCGTTTCACCGTATTTAGGCTCTATTATTCTGGCGGCCATTGTTGCGTTATTGGTGTTGCCACTGCATGCAAAAATTGAAAGCTATATGCCGGCAAAACCCAATCTGGCATCAGTGGTGTCTTGTACCTTAGTCACTGTGGTAGTGCTGCTACCTTTGCTATTTGTCACTATTGCGATAATGAATGAAGGCATCAACTTTATGGGTCACGCCTATGACTGGTTAACTAATGGCGGCGCCAAAGCTTTTTTATCTCATCCTTATATTCAAAGTGGCATCAGCTTACTCAATAAATGGCTACCTTTTGAAAGCTTGAAAGTAGATGAACTGGTACAGCAAGCGGCAGTAAAAGTCACCCAGCTCAGCAGCAGCTTTTTGTCGGCCAGTACCGGACTACTGGGCGATGTGGCAAATACGGTTTTGAGCTTTTCTCTAATGCTATTTGTGCTGTTTTTCTTCCTTAGAGATCAACAAACTATTGTAAGTAGTATCCGGCACATCATTCCATTGTCGCGCTCTCAAGAAGAGATGATTTTTAACGAGGTCAAAGTTGTAGCTAAGTCAGCGGTTTTTGGCGCGTTTTTAACGGCGCTGGCCCAAGGTGCCCTGGGCGGTATCGCTATGGCCATGGCGGGCTTTTCTGGTTTGTTTTGGGGCAGCATGATGGCCTTTGCATCATTTATCCCCTTTGTAGGCACCGCCATGATCTGGCTACCCGCCTCAATTTATCTATTCATTACCGGTGACTGGCAATGGGCGCTGTTTTTAATCGCATGGGGAGTGTTGGTTATTGGCTCGATTGATAACTTTCTAAGACCTTGGCTAATGCAAGGCAGTACAGGCATGAGCACTCTACTGCTGTTTTTCTCATTGTTAGGTGGCCTACAACTGTTTGGCTTAATCGGCCTAATTTACGGCCCAATTATCTTTGCCGTAACTTTAGTATTAGCTCGCCTGTATGAAATCGAGTTTAAAGATTTTATTGAGCAGCAAGATAACAGCTAAAACAAACCTAAAGTAAGTGAGCCGCTATGTGAGTGCGGCTCAGCTAAGTCAAAGCAAAAGCCAACCTAAAACTAAAAAGCCAAAATAAAGCTAAGCCCCATCCATAACGGGCTGTTAGCCGTTAACTTATTGCAGATGTGGCAACAACTATTTATCGTCCTCCAAGCTTGCTAACTCTTGCTCAAGCTCTGCCAGCTTAGTGTTTTCACTCAATAATTTTTGCTTGTATTTATAAGTTTTATCTAAGTTACTCTCCTCCTCTGCTTCTTTCAAAGAGGCTTGATACTTATCTATTTGCTGTTTTACATCAGCAATCTCAGCAGTGAGATCTTGCTTAAGGACGTTTGTGGTGCAATGGGTATCAACATTTTTCAGTGCTGTTTCTAATCCCGCCACCTTATGAGTATTGCCATGAGCCTTTGCCATAACAATCTGCTTTGAGATCTCACATCGCTTTTTGTCACAGCCAACCATAGTGCTGCAGTCTTGATGGTGATCGGCAAACACAAGCTTGGTAGGCAGAGCAAAGCTCAATAAACAAGCTGACATAGCCGCTAACGCAAATGAGGTGTTTTTCATCTAAATATCTCCGTTTGATTATTAATGAGCTCATACCGCAAAACAGCTCTCGCTATAGGTTATATAGTCACTGGATCATCAAACGTCCATTTAACAACAAAACCTCTCTCTTGCTCTGCGTCAACATTTCGGTTTAATTCGAAATATGAATTGACAACAGTCAACAGTAGACCTATATTTCGATTTTTACAGAAATAACTTAAAACAAGCTCGGATAAACGCAGCTATTAAGGGTGACATCATGATTAACCACACAAGCAAACAAGCAGCACAAGATGCGATTGAGTGGGCGTTAACCCATGGCATGGCATTAAAAACCACGCCCTATTCTGCTGTGCATACTGCCTTTAGCCTAACTCCGACAGCGATATCAACAGCGCGCTATAACAAGTTAACCGCATCTGTAGGCCTGCTAGGTAAACTCATTCACTTTGTATCAGAAGATCATGACTTTCTTAGCCAAGCGATTGCCCCCATCACCAAGGGCGATCCTTTTTTTAATGCACTATTAGAGATGCATCAGGCGATTCACCAAGCTCCAGAACGCGCTAAACGCTTGCCGTTATTAATTATGCGCAGCGACTTTATGGATGATGCCGCATTAGGGCCAAAACTTATTGAATTTAACGGCATTGCCGCAGGTATGGGGCCATTTGGACAACGAATACATGAGCTACATAAATTTTTGCAACTGCAAGCGCCTGAAGCGTTTAATGAATGGTCAGCACTAGTTACTACAACAACCGCAACATCAGCATCTACACATTCCAAGCTGGTTGCTAACCATGCGCTAGCGAATTTGGCTCAAGGTATTGCCAAGGCAACATTTAAGATAAACGCCGAATTTGCAGCAATAGAGGCAACGACAACTGCGCAAAACCAGCACGATCGCGACTTAAAAACTAACCCAGTTAAAACCTCGGCTTTATTAACTCAACCCATTAATAACAAGCTAAGCAATAGCGCCACTTTTTTAATGATTGTGCAAGCCAATGAGGACAACGTATACGATCAGCACCTTTTAGAACAGGCATTACAAGCCAAAGGTATTCGTACAATTAGGCGCACCTTTAGAGAGTTACACGGCAAATTATCGACAGGCGCTAACGACAGACTGATTTTAGAAGGTGTTGGCAGTATCGACAGCGTTTACCTGCGCGCAGGATATCAATATTGTGACTACCATGCTCACGATCTCATCAGCAAAGTGTGCTGCGAAAGCTTAATGCAAACCCGCATATTTATTGAGAAACACCGAGTTGCTATTAATGCCACTGTTAGCCAACAACTGGCCACCAGCAAGCGCGTGCAAATGTTACTGTCATCAATGACAGCCGAGCAGTTAACAACTTTTGGTTTAACCATAGATGAAGCCTCAAGCGTTAAACAACTCCTCGGCGAAATGCGCCCCGTGACTACAGACAGCGCAGCTTTAATTAGCCAAACCAGCCCCGAGCAATGGGTACTAAAAAACCAAGGCGAAGGTGGCGGCCACTGTATATTTGACGACGATATTTTGCCAAAACTGTTATCACTTAAACCAGACGAATACCAAGCTTGGTCGTTAATGCGCCGACTACAGCCAACGCCAAGACCCACGCCTGCACTGACAGTTCGTAAAGGCGAGCTGCAACAAGTCGAGGATCTTATCAGTGAAATCGGCATGTTCACCGTACATATTGACGGTAAACCAGCGATTAATGACGCCAATGGCGAGCAACAAGCTTACGCTGGATACTTGATCAGAAGTAAGTCGGCCCGAACCACCGAAGGCGGCGTTCATAGCGGTATGGGCGTGTTGGACTCGTTGGTGTTCAGTGATTGAGTTGGATAGTTTAAATAAAAATAGCCAACAGAAGTTGGCTATTCGGGATAGGAATCACTCTCAGATGCTTTGTTATGTTTATTTGTCCGCAAGGCCTATAATATGAAAATCTGCTCCTGAAGACCTAATTGCATTTTCGGCACTAACTAACAATACATCTAGCTGAGTTTTAATTTTGCTGCCTGTACTTTTTTGATAAACACTTTTTTGTGTGTGTGGTTGGACGACAATAACGCGAGTCTTAACATGTTTGTTATCTTTTAAAGCCAATAACACATCAAAGAAATCTTCAGCTATTGCTTTGACTCCATTGCACCAACATCCCTTATGAGCCGCATTGTCATGTCTCGCTTTTAGATCTTCAACGAGAACTTTCCTTGCTGTATATCTAAGATTCTTAACAGCTTGATTTAGTACCACATCGTGAGCACCAACAGATATTCGTCGGGACGCCTCGCTAGACTTTGATGCTTTGACGTGAATTAAGGATATTAGATGAAGAGAACCATGCTGAACATAATGAATGAAGTCAGCTTTTTCACCAGCGCCATCATCACAATAAAGCCACCCTTTTGGTTTTTCTGTGGTGTTAAATTCATCTGATGTTAGCCAATTTCCACTCCAGCGTTTTTGAACCCAGCAAAATAAAGACTTTTCTTTGCCAATGTCCTTTAATGATGGTTTTTGGACATTTGCTCCAGGCTTTTCTTTTTTGATATCATATTTTTCAAAGTCAGCCCACAAGAACTTGTCATATTCTACATCTTGATATCCAGTTCTGAAAACCATGCCATTCACTACTGCATGACCTGACTCGAACCAACATTTAATAAGTTCTGGATATAAAAAGACTCTTTTATATAAGTCAAAGTGTTTCTTACTTTTAACTATAGGAGTTTCACTTTTGACTTTAAAGGCAACTTTATAGTCATCCACTTCAACTTCGACACATATATTTCCCGCCTTTTTTCCTGCATGAAAAATATCGAGTGAAATATCGCTTTCCACAAAGCTACTAACTAGTTCAACATGAAAATTATATTGTAATTTCATTAATAGATCTTTACGGACCTGCCCATTCTCTTCAGGTAGAAAATCATAATCTACAAGAGAAAAGTCATATGGTTTTCTTAAGTCATCGGGCTTAGATATTGGATAAGACAATATCCCTATTGGACTCTCTGATTCAACACTATTGATAGACAGTCTGTCTAAAATCTCTAACACTCTATTCTCAAAGGTGCTCCAATCTTTGCATGGTCCTCGCCATATTGACGATTTAAACGGGTTAATTCCGACAGAACTTTTTGATTTTGTTCCCCAAACTTGAGTACGTACAGCTGACATCATGTACGATTGATCAATCAGTGGATCAAGTGTGTCAGCAACACTTTTTCCACCTAAAACTTTAGAGTCAGCTTTAAAGTTGTCCCTACCGTGAATTCCTGACAACCACAACATTTTGATTTCATCTTCATTAATGAAGTTGCCATTCAGTTTACTTATTGGAATAGGGAACAAGTTAGACAATCGTTTTTTGCCAAAAAGTTCACGGATGGTATCTTTTTTACCTTTTTCTGAGAAATAGAAAGCTAAGTGCTCCCTAACATTAAAGCTAACGAAGACGTGGTGTTCTACGTCTTTAATGGGTAGATCTTTAGCCCAGCTAGGTTTCTTTGTGATTGTGTATGATGTGATTTTTACTGTTCCGAGTTTTCCAACTTCATCATTAATAGTTGCTCCTACCACCATTTCATCGGAAGACTCTTCATTCAATAATTGAAGAATAACTTCATGAACCGAACATGATTCTTCTTTAGTCGATTTTGCGCCCAATAAAACAGATAAATATGGTGCAACATTATGTTTTTCAACTGCGATAGTATTACTTTCCACCTAGCCTCCTTGTCACGACGGACTGCAACTCCATGTAATAGTGAAGAATCACTCATCCAACCAACACATTCAACATAAAAACAACATAAAGTTAGGCTGAATTCCGAATCAAAACGGTCTTAGTAAGAACAGGTCGCCGATTCTTTAATCAATCGAGACTAACAGTAAACCAGATTATTAACAATGGGTTATAGCATAGCCAGAACTGATTACCTGTTTCTTTGCCTGAGTGAGACAAAGAACCTCTGACATTGCATAAAGTGCAATGTTCACGCAGGAAGAAAAGTCACGAGGCTCAGGCCTATAGAATAATTCCGGGCAGTTCTTGTATCTTACGTCCCGCATTAGCTTTTATAAGCGCAAAACTCTAATTCAGCTATCTACCACTTTTATCTGTGAAAATGATTTTGGGTATTGAGTAGTTAATAACCAAGCCCTTCAGCTAAGTGAGCAATTCAAGCCTCAAGTAAAAAATGGTCTAAGCCGAAGTAAAAATTATAACTGTTTCACTAAGCAAACAGAGGGGAATATCCCCCCTCCATCTTTAATATTTTCTAGTAACCTTTCTTGTTATTAAACAGCTAAGCACATCATGAATTCATTCGATTCAACAAACAAAGCCGTCTATTACGGGCTTAATAAAACTGTTAATAACATTTCATTTCTATAAAACCAGTTGGAAGTGTAAAAAGGCTGAAACTTTTGACTTAACAGCTATCGGCTAAAAGGAAATGGCGAGGTGCAACAAATGGAGATAAAGCAGTGGATTGGTTTCTTTTTTAAGAGTGCTATTGTATTTATATTTTGCATAGCCAATGGTAAAAGCGCTGAATTCGGAGGACCATATCGCTGTAGCGATGGGGCTAATCATGCATATGTTCAAGTAACGCAGAGCGACATTTCCCTATCGAATTTACCACTTGTGGGGGGAGTCATCACAACAATAACCACATCTCCCATAGAGATAACTTGTGATCAGCATAATTCAACTAGAGGCGGACGATTTAGGTATTATCTCGTTCCGAGTTATTACCCTACCGTTGCTCCTGGAGGAGACCCTACAGTATGTGTTATTCCGGAGTTTCCGGGAGTTGGCATGCGCTTATACCACCCTAATGGAAATGCATTACCTTGCGGAAGTCAGCCACCAAGTTCCGGTTCAGCAAATACCAACTTAATTTTTGCAGATTTAGTGAGGCAGCACCGAAACTATACAGTTGACTATGGAGATCAAGTACTAGCTGAACTAGTGCGTATAGGAGACATCACCCCTGGTACGTACACATTAAACAGAGTACAAAATTTAGCGCAATGGGGTACTTTTAATACTGGTAGAAGTATGTGGGTGAAAGGCGGAACATCTGGTTATATCCATCAGATTGATAGCGGAAGATTTATAACTGTGTCAGAAACGACCTGTAGTTTAATGCCACTTAATGAAACTTTTGATTTAGGCACATTAGAAAAGCAAGATAATGCAGCAATACAACCATTTAAAATTTTCCTTAATGATTGTTCAGCCAGAGAAGATGTCGAAGAATTTAAAACTAAAGCAACGTTAAGCTTTATTCCCAACAATGCTGAAGTAACGATGGATGGGCGCATCGGAAATTGTGACAGAGATGAGTGCGCTGAAAATGTTTTTATTAGACTTAAAGATTGGCAAGGTAATCCTATAATAGCCGGAGAAGGTGTTGGTAGAGAATATGCGTTAAGCACTCAAGGTTTTGCTAATCCAATGATCCCATTTGAGTTTCAATTTGATGCTTTTATAGATACTGAAACAGCTACAGGAGGCATAATTGATGTCAGCATCACCATATTGCTAAAGGTTAAATAGCCACTGGTGAAAGGCGTTTACAGCTGCATGGGCGTGTAGGATTCGCTGGTGTTTAGTGATTAGCAGCTGGTTGAAGCTTTAAGAGAGAATAGCCAACAAAAGTTGGCTATTTTTGTGTTCTAACGCATTTTTGGACAGAAATGCGTTTGAGTATCAGATCTATCGCGAGTGACTTAGATGAGGCAAAGTATCTCAATTTATCTTATTCGCTTCGACCCCTTTATCCGGTTAGTGCCTTCATATACGATTGATTCTTCCTTTTATTGTTGAACAGGATGAATCAAGCCACGCGTTCTCCATCGATTACCATTGACTAAAGACTCAAACAACACGTTATTGGTTAATGTCAAATCATCCGCGTGGTCAGTGACGATAATTTGGGGGCTGAAACCATTAGTCTCTTCTACCTCGTTACAATAGGTCGATAACTGACTAAACAAATTTTCTACAGCAACAATATCCTCATCAACAGCTCGTTCATTGGCAGCGCGCTGTTCGTTTTCCTTAGCCTTCTGAACTTCAAAAGACTCAGAGTTATCACGGTTAAAATTAGGGAAATACACCTGCGTTGGCTGATCCAAAAAAAGTACCGACGGGATAGCACATTTTTCACCTAATCCAGCAAAATACTTATGCAATGCCAAAAATAACGTTACATGACAGTAAAGCCAGTTTGCACCACTACCCATTGAACGTAGGTAAATTCTTTCTTTTTCAGGCGTTAAATGATAAAGGTCGAATGTCTCAAATGAGAAATGGAGGTTAATTGGTTTATAGCTTTTCTCAAATTCAAAATGGCTACCTATCCTAGCCATATATTCGTTTACCTTATCCGACGCAGCTGTCAAACCTTTTTGGACATCGTACTCTTTGAGTGCATTAGTAATCTTATTGAGCTTCTTTTTTAACTCTTTGAGTTCTGTTTCAAGTTCAGCATCATCAGCCATATTTAAGGTATCAAGAAGTACAAACAACTTTGCTTTTTGCATAACAATGCTTTCGTATAAGCTTTTCCGTTCTGTTAACTGCTGATTTGCTTTCTCAATTTCAGTTATTTGATGATTGAACTCGGTTAACGACTTACTAACAGTTTCTGTATCACGCTGCACTTCGAGCAGAGATGATTCAAACTTTGCTTTCATTGGGCGAGCTTGAGCAAGATTACCTGATACTTTCGTAATGGCCTGCTGAAGTTTCTCTGCACTTTGACTCAAGTTGTCTTTTTCAGTATGGCAGAATGGGCATACCAAGGCCGAAATATGTACATGCTGAGGCGAGCTAAACTGTTTTACATTATCAACAAATCGTTCTTCTTCCTGGATATGTTTATTAATAGATGTTGCTTGACGCTGCAACTTTCGTAACTCAGCAGTTTTTTGATTGCGCGCCAATTTCAACTGCTCATATCGTTGCGTCAATGCATTGGAATTATGATCTATTTTCTCGGCAACTATAATATCCTCAAGCAGGCCTTTGGCGTCTTGAGGGTGCTGGAGTATCTTAGCTAATGATAATGGCTCATCTTTAAATCCCATCAATGCGTAAAGCTGACTTAATACGGGAGCGACTTTTTGTTTATAGCTGTCTGATGTGCGTTTATTTGTTTCTCTTTGCCGTTCTAAACGTTTTACGTCTGTGCTTACCCGCTCTTTTTCTTGTGATAGGTGAAAGAACTTTTGATCTACAAGCCCTAAGAATATCTTTGTATGCTCAATTGCCTGATCGCGTTTTTGCTTTTCGTCGAATCGATAAAACAAAGCATGCTTATTGGCAACCAAGTTTTGATGTTGGAGCATGAACGAAGAAAAACTACGCACCGATGGTGTAGGGGCTTTTTGATTAAATCTCCTGTTGGCTCTCGCTACCAAAGATTCATCGACATCATCAATATCTAAGAAAAAGTCCCTTAAATGCTTCTTAAACTCGCTTAAAGGGCGAAAATAGCTGGTATTAAAGTATTCACGATCAATTTCTGCCGAATCGAATATCTCTACACGACGAAAAAATGCTTTTGTAGCAACATCAGGATCGCGCGCAATCACCATATCTTGTTCATTAACAGCAAGCGCAACATAGTAAATAGCAGCACTATTTGTAATCACACCTTTTGGAATCGTGTTCTCATCGCTACCAAAGCAATAATCAAAAATTTCAATTAAGGCGCTTTTACCTGTTGATGATTTACCAGTAACAACATTGAGTCCCGCTTGAAAATTAACAGGATGTTTGAGCCCTTGCTTGTCTATCACACCAATTTCATGAATAAGGGTTTTCATCGTGGTTTCACTCCTAAAAACGCATAAATCTCGATCACTGAGTGACCACTAAATAGCCTACCTAACTTTTCTGCACTTTTTTGAGTGGTATAGTTTGAGGCAACCTCGTCACATTTAGTTAGGGATAGCTGCAGCTGATTAACGGATAGCCAGTCGTTGACTAAACAATATTGAATGCACTGTTCTGTTAAGGCTTGAAAACCGTCAATGCGTTCTTGAAGGTCGTAAAGTTTTGTTCTGTCGTCAAAAACAGACCATATAGAGCTTCGCTTATTCGAGTTCAACAGCTTATGGCAATATATAGGGTGGCTACAAAGCGGAATCACCAACTGGGCGAGTAATAAATTGTTTTCAGATTCTTCTAAGCTAGTATAAAAAGAGGACAAGTAAGGCCCATAATGAAATGGGTTATACTTTAATTCGTATAGGGCATCGATAATGCTACTCATGGCTCAACCCTCCATTTCAAATCTCGCTCGTCATCGTCCATTGCGTCATGAATAAGGCCATTTCTATATTCAATCGGTGGAATATCATTACCCATGTTTAGTGGCTGCTCTTGCATTGTCTTGTTGTATATTAACTTTGAGCTTTTAATTGCATCAATTGCCTCAAGTTGAGCACTTGAGTGCGCAAGCTTGTATTTTCTAACCAACTGATTCTGATAAGTTACCGTTTTATTTTTGTATAAAGGGTATTCATCCAGTTGCTCCAAAAAAGAGTTTTGCAACTCTAGCCAATTGCCTATCGCATCGGGGATCATTTCGTGATGCTCTATGTCAGCTATTTTTTGTACAAAAAGTTTATCTTGGTGTAGTTCCACTTCACGCTCTGATGCTTCATATCCGACAAAGGTCGGAAAAGTGAATTCCTTTTTACATAGAAGAGTTGTCAACTCTTCACACTTAGCCCTAAATGCCTGCTGGCTAATACTCCATGATTGTCGCGTAGCCTGTGCATACACAAAACCAATTAAGCCATGAAGGTAAGTACTTAAGTTACTTTTGGGGATGCCTACTGGTTTAGCTAAAATACGCTTTTCTAAATCTTGCTCATTATCGGCATCAGTAAATAAAGTTACTTTGCCTAATACAATTTTCAGCAAAGCGTCATCATAATCCATCACGGCTTTTTGCAATTTGATGATGTCTGTCGGCTTTTCAGCATTAAGTTGCTCTTCGCTACGTGCTGCATAAATATATTTCAACACTTGTAAGCGTTGCTCGGCGGTTTGTGTGTTCCAATCCTTCAGCTGGGTTTTTGCACCAAAAGCCTGAGTGGTATGCAGTACTAAAACACCATATTGAATATGGTCAAACTCTGATGCCAACCAGTTCTTGAGAGTTTTCCAAAGGTTTTCGTGGTGGTCAGTGAGCCGGTCAGTATAATTCTTTACTTCTGTTTGAGTAGAAGCCAAAGCATCAGGCGACATTAGGCTTACATCTCCGTCTTTTTCAAACCATACAGATTGACCTTCTTCAAGTGAAAAGCACTTATCTAAGCCAATCAGCACTTGGTAATGAAAGGCTAAGGCGGTTGTTAACGCTGCATTCTTAGTGTGTCCTCCACTCATACTTTTCAGTTCCTAATATCCCTTTATATAAATCGAGAGTAATAAAACGAATCTATTTTCTAATACAAATATGCAGAATAGTTTCATTTACGTATAACGCCTGCATAACACGTTTGCTACCATGCAGATTAAACCAAAATTTACCACTTAATGCGGTAAACCTAAAGAAACCTAGAATGCCGAATGTAGCAAATCGTGCTAATACATTTGTTAAATGTTTATTTCACAGATAACGCTATTTCTTCCCTTTTCTCTAAGAAGTCAATTCTCTGCTGCCCACCTAATAAATCGGATATCAATTGCCCTGAAAATATTAGATACCGAGTCATTGTTATCAGATAAAAATCATAATCAGGTAAATTATCTTTGTTATTGATACTAATTTTCACTTCATCACTTTCTGTACACTTTTCAAAATGTCGAGAAAATATTGCCTCTAAACTACAGTGTGATTCAGCACTTAATAATGGGTATAAACCAGAATACTCTTTATCCATTCCCGCTAATTGAAATTTACTTTTAATTGAACTTAGCACCTTAAAGTCTGAATTTTCTTTCAATTCTGCTATTTCAACATCTAATTTAGGAAGAGCGTCAATAGCATACTTTTTTATTGATTTTAGATAAGGATTATCATTTTGGGCGGATTCTAGATTACGCTTTTTTTGGCGACAATTATCATAATCAAGTTGATTTACATAATGCTCATTATTAACTAAATTTTGTAAATCTACATAATTTTCTAAAAATGTTCTATAAACAGATAGTGATCCCGAGTAACACTGAGATTCTACCAGCTTGCTAAAAGACTCCGATAATTCAATCAACGTACAATATATACCCATTGAATAAGCTGCTAGCTTACTTCTTGATTCAAACTTAAATAATACCGCTTTCTCATTAGAGAAATTAATAGAATCAATCAATAGTTTATTCATTTTCCACCTTAAACATTTAACATTTTTATAGTGCGCATGCGCAAGTATTTGGCAAAACGCGCATGCGCATTTAATAAACCTATTATTTAAGCTTTGCTAAATAAAAGCTATTGATTTATAGGACTTTACCAGAGTGGCGTTGAATAAACGAGCACGAAAAGTCGAAACTTGAGCATTGGTATTGATGTTGAAACGGAAGTAATCAGTGATTGTTACTTATCGATTAGCAAAAGTAGGTCAACAGGCTCGTCATTGTTTTACACTGCTTATCGCCTGTAACTAACAAAGGAGCAGAAATTCGTTAAAACTAATTTCCCCAATCACCATCTTCTCAACATTCCAATTAATATCTAAAACTCACTAAATCAACTCAACCTCACCGCCACTTTTATAGTCTCAAACTCCCTCCCCGCTACCCACAATGGCGAATCGCCTTGAAGTGCAAGCTGATACGCCCAAGCGGTAATCGCTTCTGAGCGAGAACTATCGCAAATAAAATACTGGCTGAGTTCCGATGTGATTTGTGCAGCGTTATTTATGATGTTTTGCTCATACCAGCGCTCTTTATGGCGTTGAGCGGCAAGGTGATCACGCTTGGCGTTATTACAACTGCGATGTGCCAATACAAAGTTGTGGCCGAGATCGTTTGGGTATCGTGCCCATGGTATAAAGTGATCCACCTCGGCTGCATTGTTGCCATCGTTTTTTAGCGGTTTATTACAGTAAAAACATTTGCCTTGTTGGATCTCAGTCAGTAGTGGTCTAGCACTGATAATGGAATTTCTGTCACTGCCAAACAGGAACTGCGACAAGTCACCTTTGCCGCCCAATACTGCAAAATTTGCCGGAAATGCACTGACTTTTTGCGTCCAATGGTTTCTTGCAAGCGAGACCACTAAATCGTAAAAGCGCCGAAAACAGAACGCGATACCAGGGTTGAGAACGATATGCTTTTGCGATTTGTCATGGGGATAATAAAAGCACTCTTCTTTCCCTGCGAGTAACTGTAAGCGCCAAAGTGGGCCTTGCTTGAAAGTGTTACGGGTCTTAGTCAGCAACGATTTCCAATGCTGACTTTGCTTTAACTGGCCAATAGTACGTATGCCCTGCCGCCGCATTGCAGCTAAGTCTTGTACTAATGCAGATTGGCTCCCTGAGTTTTGCAATAATACAAATGCTTCATCTGCCACACCGTTATAGGGCAAAGAGTGTTGCCAATATAGCTCGATAAACTTCACCACTAACTCATCTATGGTGATCACACTGTCTAATGCATCGTGCAGATTAGCGTTGACATCGCTATGCAATGGCCGCTCAATACAAATGTCTGCTAGCGCGTGCAGCAAAGCGAACTTATAAGTCGCGGTAAACTCGCCTTCAACCAATAAGCGTTGTAAGTAAGTGATGAAATTAACTTGGGTTTGCGCATCAATATCGGCGCTACTTTTAGCAGGGCTTACTACTGAGCTTATATCAGGGCTTATTGCTGAGTTCATAACTGGGCTTGGAGTTTGCTTCATTTGGCTTGCTCCGTTGTTTTTAAGCTGCTGGTATCGAACTGCACAGCGGATTTTACTGTGCTAGCTTCGCTGAACTGTATGACCACAGTTTCCCAACTCACCTCAGCGCGGCCAAGTTTGTCAGTTTCTGCGCTGATACTGTCAATGATGCATAACCCTAGCTGCTGACTTAATAAAGCTAGCTCTTGAATACTGACGCTATGCATTATCCGTTCATCACCACTTGGCCCATGGCGCAACGTTATGATGAGTTTTCCTTGCGGTGCTAATAGCTGACTGAGTTGTGTCAGTGCAGTTAAACGCTCAGTGCTAGGAATATGCATCCACACAGCGCTGAGTAAAATAAGGTCAAATTTGATATTGGTTGCAGTCACCTGTTTAAGTTCAGGCAGTGTATCTTCGAGCCAAATAACGGCTAAGTCTTTGGTGTGCTGCTTACCGATAGCCGCAAGCTCTGTTGCTGGCTCTACTGCATAAACCGTGACTTGTTGCTGTGCATTGGCAAGCTCGGCTAAATATTTTGCATCTCTGCCAGTACCAGCCCCAATATCGAGTATCTGAAGCTGTTGGCTGTAGGCAATTGCATTGGCTTGAGTTGCCAGCAAATTAGTTGAAGAGTTAGCTGCAAGCGCAACAAAAATATCGGCCAAATGGTGAGACCAGCTTTGGTGAACCTCAGTAAACGGCTTGGAATCATATTGCTGAGCTAACTGCTCGGCATTGCGATTATAAAAGCTAAGATTCGGGTCGGGTTGCAACTTGGGTGTCACCTATTCATTCCTTTGATAAGCACTTGCGTTGCAAATGCGTCTGTTCCATTGCTTTGGCTCGTGTAGTTTACATGGCTAAAAGTTAGCTTGGCGACAACCTAACACGCTATTGATTTAAAAGGAATAATTAGATGATAAATATAAATAAAACTGTGGGCTATCTTACATAAACAAAAGCTACAAAAATATGAGTGACAAAAGCGGAAGTCACAAAAAAAAGCCACAACAACTGTGGCTTTGCTGATATTACGCAAACGCGCTGATTTAGCCTTGCGGCACTCTCACCCAACCTTCCATAAGTACTCGGGCGCTGCGGCTCATAACCACTTTGTTTACCTGCCAATCACCATTAATCTCTTCGGCTTCAGCACCGACTTTTAAGGTGCCTGATGGATGGCCGAAGGTGACAAAGCCATTGCCATCGGCTTTACCGCTTGTGTATTTACTTGCTTTACTTTCGGCAGCTGCAAGGCTTACAAGCGTGCCGGGAATTGCGGCTGCAGTACCAATGGCGACTGCGGCTGTGCCCATCATGGCATGGTGCAGCTTGCCCATAGATAGCGCGCGAACATTGAGGTCAATATCCGTTTTGGCAATTGCTTTGCCACTTGATGAGGTGTAATCAATTGGCGCTGCAACAATCGCTACTTTTGGTGTGTGTTGGCGGGTAGCGGCTTCATCGATATGTTTAATCAAGCCCATTTGCACTGCGCCATAAGCGCGAATGGTTTCAAACATGGCAAGCGCCTTGTCATCGCCGTTTATGGCTTCTTGCAGCTCAGCACCTGTATAACCTAGCTCGCTGGCATTGATAAACACAGTTGGAATACCTGCGTTAATCATAGTGGCTTGCAATACGCCGCTTGGCACAATCTCTGTTGGTACTTTTAAATCATCGATTAAGTTGCCCGTTGGGAACATAGCCCCTTCGCCATCGGCTGGATCGACAAACTCGACTTGCACCTCTGCTGCGGGGAACGTGACGCCATCTAACTCAAAATCGCCGGTTTCTTGCACTTCACCATTGGTGATAGGTACATGAGCTATGATGGTTTTTTGAATGTTCTTTTGCCAAATTCGCACAACCGCAATGCCGTTGTGAGGGATGCGGCTACTGTCGACTAAACCGTTGCTGATCGCAAACGAGCCGACTGCTGCGGTCAAGTTGCCGCAGTTACCGCTCCAGTCAACAAATGGTCTGTCGATAGCCACTTGACCAAACAAGTAATCTACGTCGTGATCGGCTTTTTCGCTTTTGGCGAGGATCACGGTTTTACTGGTACTGGATGTTGCGCCGCCCATGCCATCTGTGTGTTTACCATAGGGATCGGGACTACCAATGACTCTCAGTAACAAGTTGTCTCGTGCGCTGCCAGCAACCTGCGCTTCAGCTGGCAAGTCGGTTAAGTTAAAAAACACCCCTTTACTGGTGCCGCCACGCATATAGGTGGCTGGCACTTTAATTTGTGGGGCGAATACTGGTTTTTGATCCGTTGTAGTGGTCATGTTTTTTCCGTTTGAATGCTGGTTTGGCCGCTTAGTCAGTTTTGATATTTGCGTTTTCTTTAAGAGTTAACCGACTTTGGAGCTAACCTTGCATGGTAGCTAACCCATGCAAGGCTTATTTTTAACAGCAAGAATTAAAGATGAAAGATTAAAGCTCTACTCTTAATCCCCTGATGGCTCTCTTGAAGGCTCCTAGCTAGCTGAAGACTCCTCACTAAGTTGAAGACTCTAAAAAATCTTGGGCGAAGCGTTGCAGTATGCCGCCAGCTTCGTAGATAGAGACTTCATCTAAGGTGTCGAGTCGGCACTTAACTGGGATCTCAACGGTTTCACCATTTCGGCGAGTCATGATCACGGTTAGCAATGCGCCCGGCGTTCGTTCGCCATGTACGTCAAAGGTTTCGGTACCGTCAATTTGATAAGTATGGCGGCTGTCACCTTGAGTAAACTCCAGCGGTAATACGCCCATACCTACAAGGTTAGTACGGTGAATACGCTCAAAACCTTCGGCTACAATCACTTCAACACCCGCTAGGCGCACCCCTTTTGCGGCCCAGTCACGACTTGAGCCTTGGCCGTAATCAGCACCTGCAATGATGATCAGCGGTTGCTTACGCTCCATGTAGGTTTCAATCGCTTCCCACATGCGCGATTCAACACCTTCTGGTTCTATGCGAGCATAAGAACCTTGTTTGACTTCAACTTCACCATTACGGCCAGTTTGGGTCACCATTTCGTTAAACAACTTAGGGTTAGCAAAAGTCGCACGTTGCGCGGTTAGGTGATCGCCGCGGTGGGTGGCATAAGAGTTAAAGTCCACCTCAGGTAAGCCCATTTTATGTAAATAGGCACCTGCTGCACTGTCGAGCATAATGGCATTGGATGGTGAAAGATGATCGGTGGTAATGTTGTCACCCAGTACCGCTAACGGACGCATGCCTTTCATGGTGCGCTCGCCTGCTAACGCCCCTTCCCAGTATGGCGGACGACGAATATAAGTACTTTGTGGACGCCATTCATATTGAGGGTTAGTGTTGGTGCCATATTCAACTTTGATATCAAACATCGGCTCATACACTTGGCGGAACTGCTCTGGTTTTACGCTCTGGGCAATAACTGCATCAATCTCTTCATCTGATGGCCACAGATCTTTGAGTAAAATATCATTGCCGTGTTCGTCTTGGCCTAAAGCGTCTTTTTCAATATCAAAGCGAATCGTACCGGCAATGGCGTAGGCAACCACTAAAGGCGGCGATGCAAGGAACGCCTGCTTGGCGTATGGATGAATACGACCATCGAAGTTACGATTACCACTGAGTACCGCGGTGGCATACAGATCGCGATCGATAACTTCTTGCTGAATAACCGGATCTAACGCGCCGCTCATGCCGTTACAGGTAGTACATGCAAAGCCGACGATACCAAAGCCAAGGGCTTCAAGCTCTGGCAGTAAGTTGGCATCTTCTAAATACAGTTGCACTGCTTTTGAGCCGGGTGCTAATGAGGTTTTCACCCAAGGCTTACGGGTTAAGCCTTTGGCATTGGCGTTACGGGCAAGTAGGCCTGCGGCAATTACGTTTCGTGGATTAGAGGTATTGGTACAACTGGTAATGGCGGCAATAATACACGCGCCATCTGGCATTAAGCCTGCTTCTTCTTCCGCTTTGTTGGCGTAAGGCGCACTTATGCCCTTATCTGCTAAGTCAGCTGTTGATACACGGCGATGCGGATTAGACGGCCCTGCTATGTTGCGGCCTACGCTTGATAAATCAAAACGCAGCACACGCTCATATTCGGCGTCTTTTAGGCTATCCGCCCACAGGCCAGCTTGTTTAGCATAGGTTTCCACCAGCTTAACTTGCTTGTCGTCACGGCCAGTTAGCTTTAAGTAATCAATGGTTTTTTCATCGATATAGAACATGGCTGCTGTGGCACCAAACTCTGGGGTCATGTTAGAGATGGTTGCGCGATCGCCAAGAGTTAAGTTGCTTGCACCTTCGCCAAAGAACTCAAGATAAGTCGAAACGACTTTTTCGTTACGTAAAAACTCGGTGATTGCCAGTACAATGTCAGTGGCGGTAATGCCGCTTTGACGCTCGCCCACCAGCTCTACGCCTACAATATCCGGCAAACGCATATAAGATGGTCGACCTAGCATTACACTTTCGGCTTCAAGGCCACCTACACCGATAGCGATTACGCCTAAGGCATCCACGTGCGGTGTATGGCTGTCGGTGCCAACTAACGTATCTGGAAAGGCTACGCCGTCGCGTGCTTGCACAACTGGCGACATTTTCTCTAAGTTAATTTGATGCATAATGCCGTTACCCGGCTGGATCACATCAATGTTCTCAAAGGCTGTTTTGGTCCAATTGATAAAGTGGAATCTATCATCGTTACGTCTGTCTTCAATGGCGCGATTTTTTTCAAATGCGTCTTTTTCAAAACCAGCATGTTCTACCGCAAGTGAGTGATCCACAATCAACTGGGTCGGCACCACTGGATTTACTTTTGAAGGGTCGCCGCCCTTTTCTGCGATAGCATCACGTAAACCTGCTAAATCCACTAGTGCGGTTTGGCCGAGAATATCGTGGCAAACCACTCTTGCAGGATACCAAGGAAAATCTAAATCACGTTTACGTTCGATTATCTGTTTTAGGCTAGCGGTTAATGTGTCTGGCGAGCAGCGACGTACTAGGTTCTCGGCATAAACACGAGAGCAATAAGGCAGCTTGGCGTAAGCACCTGGGCTAATAGCATTCACGGCCGCTTCGGTGTCAAAATAATCAAGCTCGGTATCCGCTAATGCTTTGCGGTATTGGGTATTTAATTGGGTCATAAGGCGTTCCAATTTTGTCGTAATTGTTCGAGGGCGCTTCGCTTCAAGGTCCTAGGGGTTAAATTCTAAGTCCTGAGCTCTAAGCTCTAGAGCGTTGCAATATTTTCACCCTAACAAAAACCATATTTACAGCAACTTAGATAACAAAAGGTAGTGTTAACTGCCTTTATCATCATCTACTATGATTATCTTTCACTGATAGGAGTGACTTGACGTGGCTCGCTACCGGTATAGTCTGCGCTTGGGCGGATAATACGGTTGTTTGAGCGCTGCTCCATTACGTGGGCAGCCCAGCCTGTTAAGCGTGAACAAACAAAGATAGGCGTAAATAACTTAGTTGGAATGCCCATAAAGTGATATGCAGAAGCATGGAAGAAGTCGGCGTTACAGAACAGCTTTTTGGTGTCCCACATAAACTCTTCACAAGCGACTGAGATATCGTAAAGTGAGGTATCACCAAACTCATGTGCTAGCTTTTCAGACCAAGCTTTGATGATCACGTTACGTGGATCAGACTCGCGGTAAATTGCGTGGCCAAAACCCATGATCTTCTCTTTACGTGCAAGCATGCCTGCCATTTGCTCTTTGGCATCCGCTGGCGATGTGAACTTTTGGATCATATCCATTGCTGCTTCGTTAGCGCCACCGTGTAGTGGGCCGCGCAGTGTACCAATTGCGCCAGTGATACATGAGAACATGTCAGATAAAGTTGATGCACACACACGAGCGGTAAAGGTAGATGCGTTGAACTCATGCTCAGCGTACAAAATTAGCGACACATCCATTACGCGGCGGTGTTGCTCAGATGGCGCTTTGCCATTAAGTAGGTGTAAAAAGTGACCACCAATTGAATCTTCATCAGTCACACAGTCAATTTCAACACCTTCGTGAGAGAACTTGTACCAGTAACACATGATGGCAGGAAACGCTGCTAGTAAGCGGTTAGCCGCTTTGTTTTGCTCGCTAAAGTCGTTTTCAGGTTCTAGGTTACCTAAAAAAGAACAACCTGTACGCATCACATCCATTGGGTGAGCATCTGCAGGAATACGTTGTAACACCTCTTTTAAGGCTTGTGGAAGATCGCGCTGAGCGAAAAGCTCAGTCTTATAGTGATCAAGTTGAGTTTGATTAGGTAATTCACCGTTAAACAGTAAATAAGCCACTTCTTCAAACGATGCGTTATCGGCAAGATCTGCTACGTCATAACCGCAATAGGTTAATCCCGAACCTGATTTACCCACTGTACATAAAGCTGTTTCGCCTGCGCTTTGTCCGCGTAGACCTGCTCCACCTAACTTTTTATCAACCATTGCTCTCTTCCTTTTATTTGTTGGCCCGTCAGGGTTAACCGTGGGCTTTTTATATTTATTACGTTAGCGCTTATCCATCACGCTAACGTTTGTAAGGTACTGCCTTTTGTTTACAATTTATGGGGTTAACTATTTACTTTAACCTTGAATTCCCAACCTTTAGCTTATTGAACTTGTTAGCTATTCAATCTTGTTTACAGATTTTTGCCTTCAGCAAATAGCTTATCTAGCTTTTGCTCGTAATCGTGGTAACCCAAGTAATCGTATAGCTCCATGCGGGTTTGCATTGAATCTACCACCGCTTTTTGATCGCCGTTTTCTAAAATTGAGCTATACACCATCTCAGCCGCTTTATTCATGGCTCTGAAGGCACTTAGCGGATACAGCACCATAGATGCGCCCCACTCGCCCAGTTGCTCTTTGTTCCATAATTCTGTTTGGCCAAACTCAGTAATATTGGCAAGGATAGGTACATCTAAAGCATCAGCAAAGGCACGGTAATGCTCTTCAGTTTTCACCGCTTCTGCAAAAATGCCGTCAGCACCTGCGGCTACATACGCTTTGGCACGCTCGATTGCTGCCGCTAACCCTTCTTGCGCAAATGAGTCGGTACGCGCCATGATGAAAAAATCAGGATCGGTGCGAGCATCAACCGCGGCTTTAATGCGATCGACCATCTCGTCAGTAGATACAATCTCTTTGTTTGGACGGTGACCACAGCGCTTTTGCGCCACTTGATCTTCCATATGCACCGCTGCTGCGCCGGCTTTTTCCATGTCGCGAATGGTTTTAGCAATATTAAATGCGCCGCCCCAACCTGTGTCGATATCAACCATTAGCGGTAAGTCACAAGCTGAAGTAATGCGCTGCACATCAACAATCACGTCGTTTAACGATGTCATGCCTAAGTCTGGTAAGCCGTATGATGCATTTGCTACGCCGCCGCCAGAAAGATAGATGGCTTGGTGACCGATCTTCTTTGCCATCATGGCTGAATAAGCATTAATGGTACCGACTATTTGTAGCGGCTTGTTGGCGGCTAATGCCTCACGAAACTTCTTACCTGCGCTCATGGCGTATTCCTTATAGTTATTTGCTTGAAATACCAGCTTTTTAAAGGCGATATTCCAAGTTCACTGACAATTGTTTTATCTGTTACTAAATTTGTTTATCTGTGCCTTCTGCTTTAAACGATTGTAGCGTTAGCAATCGGCTGCAATATCACTGCATCGTGTGTTCTAGTTTGTTTTCTATGCTCGATTTTGAGTACAAAATATGGCGACGCATCAGCATTTCAGCTAATTCAGCATCGCGATTACAAATGGCTTGTACTATGTGCTTATGCTCGTCATAGGCAGTGGTTACTCTTGGCCCGCTCATGCCCAGTTGCACCCGATACATACGCACTAGGTGATAAATGCCATCGAGTAACATTGAAATTAGATGCTTGTTTTTGCTACCCAGAATGATTCGATAATGAAAGTCGACATCGCCCGCCTCTTGATAATATGACTCACCGGATTTAACTTCGTTAAAGTGACTGCTTAGCAGCGATTGCAGATCGGTTATTTCCTGATCGGTCATATTTAATGCGGCAAGTCTTGCGGCCATACCTTCAAGCGACTCACGCACTTGATATAACTCAAGTAACCCTTCGGCAGTTAAACTCACCACTCTGGCGCCGACATTGGCCTTACGTTCAACTAAATGGCTAGCCTCGAGGCGGTTAATGGCCTCTCGGATCACCGCGCGGCTAACACTGTATTTTGTCGACAACTCTGTTTCACTTAACTTTGAGCCCTGCACTATCTCTCCTTCAACTATCTCTTTACGTAGTTGAAAAAAGGTTTTATCGGCACTGGTAATAGGCTGTTCGTTAAAAAATGTCATCAAATATTCGAATATTAGTGCTTAATAGATTGTCGACAATCTAGCCAGATTAAACATTATAGTCAACAGTAAACCAACAAATTGTCGACAAAGTTACAGTAAAGTCTAACGGACAGCATGGGCACCTTTTCAGCAAAAAGGCGCAAATTGTTTACAGTGTGGCAACTAAATTGCGCGATTTATTTGTACTATTTGAACGTGACTATGGACGCAATTATGCTATAGATGCGGCTAAGTGATTGGGGTTGAAGGGGCAAACGAGCAACGACCTAGGCCGCTACTCGTTGCAGTGTATATAGACTACTTTTACTCACTAGCTTTATGGCTAATTTAACAAGCTAGCCTTGCTGTGGTTGTTGCCAATCTCCCCCTAACGCTTTGTGTAACCCTATGGTTAGGTGAGCCGTTTGCAATTTCGCGGCGACGACACGATCTTTGAGTAGGTTGTGTTGTCGCTGGGCATCTAAAATTGACAGGTAATCAGTTAAGCCTGCTTTATACAGAGATTTTGCTTTATTAACTGCGTTATTGGTTTCAGCTTCAGCCTCTGTCACGAGTCTGACATATTGCTGACTATGGCCATATCCTTGTAACAAGGTTTCTACCTCACCAAAAGCGGCGATAACCGTATGCTGATACTTAAGCACACTGGCATCGAAGCGCGCCTGTTGCAGATCGACCATGGCATCACCTCGCCCGCCATCAAATAGGTTCCAACTCACGCCAACGCTAGCAAGCCAAGACACTGAGTCACTGCTAAACAGATCGTCAAAATCTTTGGCTAATACTCCCGGTGAGCCCGTTAAATACACTTTAGGATATTTAGCAGCAATCGCAGCGCCATGCTCTTGGTTAAGGGCTGCCATCTCCCGTTCAGCTATTTTGATATCTGGCCTCCGAGTCAATAAGTCAGCAGGCAAACCAGTGGGGATCACCCCTTTAAAGCTTGGCAGTGTGCTGGTTTGGGGAAATCTTTGCATCACTTGCTTAGGTGTTTCACCCAGCAAAATAGCGAGTCGTTGTTTATGAACGTTTTCCGCGATCTCAAGCTGTGGAATTACAGCTTGAGTTGCGGCTAACATAGCTTTGGCTTGCGCCTCATCAAGCTTTGAGCCGTAACCGCTTTTGACCACTAGCTTAACCAAATCTAAGGTGCGCTGTTGATCTGCGACGGTGCTAAGCGCGATATGTTTGCGCTCTTGTGCGCCGCGCATTTGCAAATAGTTATGGATCACATCTGAGGTAATCAAAGTGGTTAAGCCTTGACGCATTATCTCAGCTTGCTGCTTACGAATAGCCGCGGCATTTGCTTGGCGGTCAATCTGGCCAAATAGATCGGCTTGCCACGCTATGGTCGCGCCGGCGAAAAATGCACTGTTATTATCATCGACTAATCCAAGTTCCTTTCCTGTTAAGGGGTTTGTCGCTGTGATTGCGCCGCCCAGTAACGGATCATTATCACTAATCTGATAGTTACCAAAGCCCGCACCTAAGTTCACCGTTGGCACTTTAAAAGATTCAATAGCGGTTTGATAAGACTGCGCCATTTTTATTCGTTCTGCGGCTATTTTTAGCGGTATAGACTGGCTTTGTGCATCAACAACCAACTTGTTAAGTACCGGATCGTTAAAGCCATGCCACCAGGTGTTATGCTGCGCGTTATTATCAAGGTTTAACTCTCCTGCTTGTGTTCCTTCAGCTCCTTGAAACAGATATTCGCTAGCAAGGTTAGTTGTTGGCACTTGATAGTCGGGGCCTACCGCACAACCCGACAGCAATATTGCAAAAGCGATTGGTGCAAGTGTTAAAGATTTCATAATTATTGCTCCTGAGCTAATTGCTGCTCTGCTGTTAATTCAAGGTTGTCGGTTACTGTGGCTTTATCTGAGTTTCGATAAAACAGGCAGTAAAAGGCCGGCATAATAAACAACGACAGCAAGGTTGCCGCAGCTAGACCGCCGATAATGGTTGCCGCCATTTGATCAAATAGTCGGTCACTTAACAGTGGGATCATACCTAGCGCAGTAGTGAGAGCGCCCATAGAAATAGCCATGGTTCGGTTTAATGTCGCCTCTTGTACCGCTTGTTTTAACGGTTTGTTTTGACTTCGTTCCAGCTCAATTTGATCCATCAATACAATGCCATTTTTAATAATCATGCCTGAAAGCGTAATCGCGCCAATCAGTGCCATAAAGCCAAATGGTTTATCCAGTAACAGTAGTGTCCATGTCGCGCCTATAGCCGCTAGCGGTAAGGTGATTAAGATAATGGCCGGTTGTTTAAAGCCGTTAAACATTGCCACCATAATCACCACCATCATCAACAAGGCTTTTGGCATTTGGCTTAGGGTGTCGTTTATTGCGCGGTTTTCATCATAGTACTCACCGCCCCACTCAAACGCGTATCCTGCCGGTAAGTTTATGGCTTCAATTTGGTCTTTAATTTGATTACGCGCCTGTGCTGGCGTGATATCAAACACATCAGCTTGGGCGGTAATTGTCGGCACGCGGTTACGACGCCAGATCATGCTTTCTTCGGCTTTAAGTTCAAAACCATCGACCACTTGCCCAAGCGGCACACTATGACCTGCAAGCATTGAGCGCACTGGCAAGGTTTCAAGCGAGCTAAGATCGGCATCGCTACTTCTAAAGCTAATAGGGATCAATTGATCAGCTTGATTTAAGGTGCCTATGGTCACGCCTTCGGTCGCTCGTTTCATCGCCATAGAAATATCAGTACGATTCAACCCTGCTCGACGCGCTTGTTCTTGGTTAATGATAGGTGTGATGACTTTGCTCATTTGGCGCCAGTCGTCTCGCACATATTTAATGTTGGCGTTGTCTTGCATAATAAGCTTCGCCTCATCGGCTAGCTGATGCAGTACTTTAGGATCTGGACCAGTAAACCTTGCCTCGATACTGAATTTATCTTTAGTTGCTAGCTTGAGCGCTCTGAATCTCGGTTCAGCGTTAGGAAACTGCTGCGCAAGCCAGAGATCACCGCGTTTGGTTAAATCAGCAATGGCATCATAATCTGTCACATTGATAACGATTTGCCCGTAACTTGAGTCAAATGGCTCTGGCTCAACCGTGACAGAAAAACGCGGTGCGCTGGCTCCTACATAGCTTGAAATCGTCGTCACTTCCGGCTGTTCTATTAACCATGCTTCAATTTTTTTCATATCAGATGAAGTCTGTTCTATCTTGCTACCATTAGGTAACCAATAGTCAAGAAACAGCATTGGCCTATCTGAGCTTGGAATAAAATTGATAGCGACATATGGCACCGCTAAGGCAGTCACAAGCAGTAGTGGGATCACCCAAGAGATAGCTTTAACTGGGTGATTCACTGTCCAAACGACAGCGGCTTGATAGCGACTTGGTTTAGATACGGCTTGCTCTTTTTTGCTAGTTGGCTTTATCCATAGCCAACAAAGTAATGGCGTTAAGGTGACTGCAACTAACCATGAAAATAGCAAAGACGAACAGATGATCAGAAACACTGAGCTAGCAAACTCACCGGCATCGGTTTGCGAGAATAGAACTGGACTTGAACCCATAATCGCAATTACAGTTGCTGCCAGTAAAGGTTTAGCCGTTTCTTTAACCGAATCTATTGCCGCTTTGCTGCGCTCAATGCCTTGATTTAACTTAACTACGAACAGATCTGTGATTACAATTGCGTTATCCACCAGCATGCCTAAGGCCAAAATAAAGGTACCCAGTGACACTCGCTGCAGATCTACGCCTGCGATATACATATAGATCAATGTCAGCAAAATAGTGAACAACAAGCTACCGCCAACTATGGTTGCGCTTTTAAAGCCCATAAAGATCAGCAGTACAGCAAATACTATCACTACACTTTCAAGCAAATTAATCACAAAGTCGGCAATGGATTTTTCAACTTCATCAGGCTGAAATGCAATCGTGCCAATCTCTATGCCTAAAGGCAGTTCTGCCTGATAATCTGCAATAATCTGCGTCAAGCTTTCACCAAGGCTGACCACATTGATGCCATTTACTGGGCTCACTGCCAAAGTAATAGCCGGTTCGCCATTAAAACGGCTTAAGCTCGTTGCCGGTGTTTTATAACCTAAGCTGACGTCGGCGACATCGCCTAAGCGAATAAGTCCGGTGCTGTACTGACCTGCACCGCCTTTTATAATCAGGTTTTTAATGTCGTTTACTGACTTAAACGCACTACTTTGATCAATGCGGATCCGTTGCTGATCAGCAGCAAAGCTGCCGCTATCAAATGTTAAGTTTTGGCTGGCCAGTTGGTTGATAACCTGCACCGAAGACAAACCATATTGGGCAAGACGCTCGTCGGGTAGATCAATATATACAGCTTGGCTTTGCACGCCATGAAGCTCAATTTTCTTGATCCCAGCCACTGTTTTGATGCGCCGCTGTAGCTCTTTGGCGTATTGTCTTAGCTCTTCAGGCTGAGCATTTTTACCATGAACACTAAATAGCATGCCGTAGACTTCACTAAACTCATCTTGAACTATGCTTATTTGCGCTGTGGCTGGTAAAGTCAGTTTCACATCGGCAATTTTACGTCTTAGTAAATCCCACTCTTGCGGCAAGTCTTTTGAATTTGTCGATTCTTTTAGATCAATGAAAATCATCGAGCTGCCTGGTCGAGACAAAGAGCGTAGTTTCCACATTGAGCCCATCTCTTGAAGCTTAGTCTCAATCTTGTCGGTTACTTGTTGTTCAATCTCTTTGGCTGATGCACCGGGATAAAGGGTCACCACCACCGCGCTTTTGACGGTGAAGGCAGGATCTTCAAGTTTGCCTAATTCAAAATAGGAAATCAGACCCACTATGACGCACAGCACACTGAAAAACAGCACAAACACCCGCTGTTTTATGGCAAATTCAGCTAAATTCATCATCTACTCCTAATAGCTAAACGCTTTGGTTACTGTGTGACTAACAACTTGATCAGCTTTTAAATAGTCAACACCTGCGGTAACAAGCGCATCGCCTACAGCAAGCTCACCGGTCACACAGGCGCTATTGGCTTGTAATGAGTTAACCGAAACCGCAGTTTTTACTGCTCTATGCTGTTTGATCACGAATACACTGTGCTGTTGTTGCTCACCAGTAATGGCGCCATATGGCACACAAAAGCTTGCGGAATCAGTGCCAGAAGCAACTTCAACTTTAACGGTTTTCCCCGGCAACGCTGTTACTGCTTGGTTTAGTCCAAATTCCACTTGGTAAGTCTGCTTTATTGGATCTGCTAAGGTGTTTTTAGCTGTGAGGTTTGCCTTGACCGCTGTAGGCTGATCTTGCCAGCTCACTAACGCATTAGGATTAAGCTCAAAGAGATGCATTAGATTTTCTGGCACATCTATCACCGCTTTCATTTGACCTAGTTGGTGTAATGAAAACAAAGGATTACCCTGTGCAGTTTGCTCAAATGCTTGCTGGTTTTTAGCGCCAATAACGCCACTAAAAGGCGCTTTTAATTCCGTGTAAGCCAGTGCATCTTCAGCCTTTTGCAAGTTTTGCTCAACCACTTGCAGCATGGCTTTACTGCGGTTATAGCCACTTTGGGCGCGATCTAGATTCACTTTTGAAATCGCGTCATCAGCAATAGCTTGTTTAACTCTGGCAAGCTCTACTTTGGCAAGTTGATGGGCCGCTTCAGCCTCGGCTTTACGTGCCTTAAGCTCTATTACATTGACTTGATAATCATGGGGCTCAAGTCTGGCTAACACTTGCCCCTGTTCAACACTGTCACCTGTATTAACCAAAATTTGTTCAATGGTGCCGGCCACCTTAAATGCCAGATGTGCGGTATGGTTTGACTCTAGTACCCCTGAAAAATGCCTTACATTGGACTGCTGTGAATCATCTAATAACATCACCTGTACTGGACGATCCACTTTTTGGCTTGCGGTTTGACTGGTCATTGCTGGTGCTTGGCCGCAACCATTAAGCATTAATAAAGCAATTGGGGTTATCGATAGATAAGTTAGGCTTGAACGTGAGATCTGCATCTCTCTCTCCACATAGTATGATTGCGGAGAGTGTAAGGCTTTAGCCTTTAGAGATAATCAAGCCTTAGCGCATCAGACTGTATCGAATTTTATGACAATCCAGCGTATAGAGGAATTTCTTGTAATAAAAAATCAATCAATAATCGAGTAGGTAAACTGATCCCCTTGCGATCAGGATAGATTAACCATACATCTTCTTTTTTAGACTCATAGTCAGGCAAGATCCGCACTAAGCTTTTGCTTTCAATTGCCCCTAACGCAAACAAAGGTGGCATAAAGCCAATGCCCTGCCCGCCAACAATAGCGCGACGAATAAAGCCCATATGATTACAACTCAACTTGCAGTTCACTTTTACGCTATCTGAAATTAAGTCCCAATTGTCATCCAATGTGCCATCGGGCCAGCGGTAACAAATCGCTTGATGCTGAGTAAGTTCTGCCAAAGTCGCTGGCGCACCATGTTGGGCAATATAGTCTGGGCTAGCATACATACCACGACCAAGGCTTAATAATTTGCGTGCGATAAAACCAGAGTCTTGGATTTTGCCTGCGTGTACCACGAAATCGAGCCCTTGGGTGTAGATATCGTTGACATAGTTATTAGTAAAACGCAGGTCAAGCTCAATATCTGGATACAAGCGCTGGAACTTTGCCAATACTGGCTGTAAGGCTTCGTCGCTTTCAGGTAAGAAGCCGAGTTTAACTTTACCTATAGGCTTTTCATCTAAATCAAGTAACTTATTTTTTGCTTGTTCAAAACCATCAAGCACTTGTAACAGATCGTGATAGTAGGTTTCACCATGTTGAGTCAGTCTTAACTGCCTTGTGGTACGAAAAAACAGTTGCGCATTTAATGATTTTTCAAGCTCACCGATACGACGGCTGACATTTGCACGCGGTAGATCAAGTGCCGTTGCTGCTGCGGTAAAGCTCCCTAACTCCACGACTATGGTAAACAACTTTAGATCTTCTATGCGCATTTTGGGTCCTATTGTCGATATTGTTGCAGCAAACACTAAGCAATAGACTGTAACCGCTTTATTGTTATGAGCATAGTTTGAGTTAGTTGCCTGTGTTGCAGCGCACAAAATAAACACGCTTTAATCACTGTACCAATAGACAACAGCGTAATGATCAGCGATGTTAGTCTTTAAAACGTTGTTGATTTAATCATCAGTTCGATTGCAAATACAATTAACAGCCCATTTTAATTGCTAACTTAATAATACGTTTATCTCTGGCTTTGCTAGATCTGATTTAAAACTAGAGTTTGACCAATCTAGGATTTTTAGACTCTGTAAAAAGGACTTAACAATTAAAACCTTTAAAAATAAATTGGTAGTCATTGCACTTACAAACTTAATGTTAACTTGGGTCTACTTACCTGTAGCCAATGCTGCTGACTTTGTAGGATCATTTAACTGCAAAACCTGTCACCAGCAAGTATTTGATGCTTGGAAAGGATCAGATCACGACATGGCGATGAAGCATGCAAACGAGGAAAGCGTGTTTGGCGACTTTGATCAAGTTAGCATCAATCATGGTGATGAGAAGGCAGAATTTTTTATTAAAGATGGGCATTACTGGGTTAAATTAGCGAATCGAAACGGCAAACTTACCGATTATAAAATTAGCTATACTTTTGGCTACTATCCTCTGCAGCAATACATGGTTGAATTTGAAGATGGCCGAGTTCAACTTATTCCGTTTGCTTGGGACAATAGAACAATAAAAGATGGCGGCCAAAAATGGTTTTTTCTTTACCCCGAGAATAGTAAGCAGCATCAAGATTTTTATTGGCTTAATGTGGGCCAAAATTGGAATTATATGTGCGCTGATTGCCATTCAACCAATGTTAAAAAAAATTACGATCAAGCAACTGATTCTTTTAGTACGCAATTTTCAGAAATAAACGTGGGTTGTGAAGCCTGCCATGGCCCAGCAAGCGATCACCTTGTATGGGCCGAAAAACATACGAAACAAGTAGCTGTTGCAGACAATGCTGAGCTAAAGTTATACCCCTTACAAAAATTCGGCTTTACACGCGATCTTTCAAAATCCGTACAAAGCTGGACCCAATCAAGCGGAGCTGCAACTACCGCCAAACCTAACGGTTTTGTAGCTACCCAGCAATTACAAACCTGCGCTCAATGCCATAGTCGTCGTTTACAAATTAACGACAGCAATTCACTTGTCGACCAGCCATTTGGCGATCGCTATCAACTAAATCTGATCGCACAAGCTCAATACTATGATGATGGTCAAGTGTATGATGAAAATTATGTTTACGGTTCGTTCTTACAATCAAAAATGCATAAAAATGGTGTCGTGTGTAGTGATTGCCATAACCCCCATTCAACCGAAATCAATTTAGAAGGTAATGCACTTTGTAGCCAATGTCATAACTCCTCTGAATTTGATAATAAAAAACATCATAATCACGATAGTAACGCTGGCGCTCTGTGCGTTAATTGCCACATGCCAGAAACCACTTATATGCAAATTGACGATAGGCGTGACCACAGCTTCAGCATTCCAAAGCCTGCAAATACACTAAGGTTCGGCTCTCCAAATGCATGTAATCAATGCCATCAAGATAAGTCTATTGACTGGGCAGTAACCCATTCAAATAATTGGTACCCGAAGTTAAACACCTTACAATCACAACATTTTAGCAATGCATTTGCCAGTGCTAGGGCCGGCAAACCACAAGCTGTTGATAGCTTATCTTATCTGTCTCAAGACCAGCAGCAAGCCAATATTATTCGTGCAGCTGCTGTTGAGCGTTTAGCTCAATACCCTGGAAGTACCTCTGTTGTAGCCATTACGCGAGCAGTTAAGCACGAGAACGAGATGTTACGACTTGCCGCTATAGAAGCTAGTCGCTCTTACACAGCCAACGAACATTGGCAAATGATTGCTTCACTGTTGAACGACAATGTTTTAGCAGTAAGAATCCAAGCTGCTGCGGCGCTCGCAAATTATTGGCCCGAACTGACTAAAAAGCAGCAAGAATTACTGCAAAATCCATTAGCTGAATATGTAGAGACATTAACATTTAATGCTGACAGAGGTTTTGCACAAACTAACTTAGGTAATTTGTACGTAAATCAGGGGCTAATGAATAAAGCAGAAGCAAGTTATCTCAACGCTATTAAAGTTCAACCAAACTTTGCACCTGCTTATATTAATCTTGCAGAACTTTATCGCGCGCAAGGTAATGAAAAAAATGCAATACAAATATTAGAACAAGGAATTGCTGCACAACCGAGCTCAGGCACACTATATTTTAGTCGAGCACTTGTCCAAGTTCGATTGAAACAAATCCAACCAGCACTTATCAGCTTAGAAAAAGCAACAGACCTTGAGCCCAATAACGGGCATTTTTGGTATGTGTACGGTGTTGCACTCACCCCAACGAATATTGCCGCGGCTAGTGATGCTTTTAACCGCGCTTATCAAGCTAATGGTAACCCACAATATCTTTATACACTATGTGAGCTTATGATAGATAATCACTCACCACAAAGCCTACAATGTATAGACGAGCTTGAGCCTTTAGTCCCTAAGGCTATTTTACAAAACTTGATCACTAAATTACCTGAGTAAAACCCCATAAGGTAATGGTAATTATATTAATGCATTAACTTTCAAATATTATGAAGTTGGCTATTATAATTATCAATCCAGTCTAGCAGTTCTGTTCCAGCTATAGGTTTACTAAAATAGTAGCCTTGTACATAGTCGCAATTCATTTGTACTAACATTTTTAAAACTGAGGTGCTTTCGACACCTTCGGCCGTCACCTTGACTTTTAGTTTACTTGCAAGCGCTATAATAGCCTCTACAATTGCTTGATGCCGACTATTAATATCCATGTCTGAAATAAAGCTTTTATCTATTTTTAACTCGTCAAAAGGGATCGAATCTAACCTGTCTAAACTTGAATAACTTTTGCCAAAATCATCAATCGATATTTTTATTTCATTGGCTGTAATCCTATTTATTGATTCAAGAGTTAAATCTTCATCTTCTATAGGCGAACACTCAGTTAGCTCAAGTGTTAAATCAATATCTTTATATTCCTCATATTGCCTTATAATATCACTAACTAAGTCTTCACAAAGTAGGTCCTCTGCATTAATGTTTACCGACAACTGATATTCTTTGAGAATTTCATGAGCCCCCCAATATTCAAGCGCATTTTCAAACACGAGTTTAGTTAAGTTAAAATTTAAACTATCACTTTCTATGATAGGCATAAAGTAATCTGGCGTTAGTATGTTGTTTTCATCAACATAAATCCTAGATAGTGCCTCAAAACCAACTATCTCATTTGTGGTGGTATGTATCTTTGGCTGATAATAAAGAGATAGTTTGTCCTCATCTAGATTGCCTATCACTCCTACTATATCATTGGGGATTATTGGGCTGCTCGCAGTATTCTCATCGCCATATAATTGTTTATTACTTTGAATGATATTATAAATATCCCCGTCTTTTAAAGGAACGTGAAGACTGCCAAGCAAATTTAACTTGAAGCCTAACACTATATTTTTTACCAGTTCCAAAACCCAGATATCAGCAGAACCTATAATGATAATGGGAGTTAAACAATCTTTTAGTTTAATCATATAATTTATTATCGCTAAATTGTTATCAATAACTAGGTTTAGCTCTATGATGATCAAATTTACTTTTGTTAGCATTGATTGTTTTGCATTTTCTAAGGTGTTGATAGTACTCCTACTGCATTCACTATGATGAAATGTAATAGGTAAACCAGTCATGGCATCTGTAAACTGTTTCCTTACTGCTCTCCTTCGAAATCTACATTCGTCAACAATTAGTATCTTCATTTCGCTGTTCCTTTTTATATGCTCCTAGCAAGTTACCGAGTTTCTGCGGTGTAATTATTGCTAATTTCAGTAAAAAACGATTCGCCATTAAATCCGAACGTTTTAAGAAGTAGTACCTTATATTTATGATTTTTGTCTTATGCTTAACCTTTGTATTTCTACAAGTCTTTAATTTAGCACCTCTTAGTTTGCGTATTAGGTTTCTATCACTTGTATAGAAGCATAAGTAGCGCATCTTTTTCTTCTCTGAAAACTGGTTTAGATATATTGACATAATGCTGTTCTCAACTTATGTAGTAGCACCAGAAGAGGAAAATACTAACATCGCATCATGGTCATTACTCTTACTTGATTTAATAATTGTTCCTAAATCTTTATTTGTCTCTGCGATTTCCTTTATGACTATTTCAGTAGTTTTTAGAAAAAGACTGTGGCCAATAATTTGCCCGTTAAAGGCTGTTGCGATCGAAATTTGTAAATTCTTTAAACTAACAAACTCTTCTAGTTCGGGGCATATTGCTAAAGTTGGATTTCCTTCGTATCTCAGGATCATTTTTAACACTAGATAAAACCTATCATCATTAATATCGATGGTATGTATTTGATATTCATCATTTCGATAGTAAGGATGGATGGACTTTTGTTGTGCACAATCACTCTTAATTAAATAGCTTGATTCTTGAATAAACTCCTTGTCGCAAGCATAAATACAAGCTAACTCATTATCATACAATTCAACAATTTTTGCTTGTTTCGCTAAAGAAGGTATATTCACTCCTCGCTCCCATCTACTTATAGTAATGGTGTCTAAATTGTAAAATAGATTGCTATGTTGTCTAAGTTGCAAGCAGAGTTGCTCCTGAGAAAGAACTCGGTTTGCTCGTATCTTTTTAAGGAAGCTTGAAAACACATGGTCTCGTTTATTTTTCGTGTAACAGTAATTTGTACAGGTCATATCTTGTTCCATTGTTTTTTCTTAGATATTGCAATATCCCTAAATATTGTTGCCTACTAACGCCATTGATTTGCTCGGGTTCTAATATAGTATATGTAACCCACATCTTATGGCCGTTATCGTAAAAATAGAGTGCTGTTACTCTTTCGTTATTCATCTGTATACCACAACAATTACCGGTGTTCTTGAATAGAGTATTAATAGTTTGTGAGTTTAGATGGAATGCAGTGCTAATAACACGGCAAGTGTTTTAACTTGATTAATTTGTTATGCCTAGAATTTATATATTAAGGCTTATTTTTGATGGCGTTGCTTATGAAGCTAAATTTAACGAGGGAGCTAACACTTCAGAAAGTAATAATATATACCTATAAGGTATAAGTATTTCTAATGGAACAGTGACAATTAATTTCATTTTCACTTAAAAGTTAGCCCTGATAATTAAAACTGTATATTTTTGTAAGGTTTTAATATATTTAACTCTGCCCCCCCCAAAGAATCATCTTGTCAATTTTCGATTTTATTCATTCGGTTGTATTTTTCCTGTCACAAAACTTTAATATTGCATTGAGGTTCGTAAATTAATAGGATTTTGCTTAGTTGATGAAAAATTTCGAGAAAATGTTCTATTGGTCATTTATTAAAAAATTTACAAGTCATCAGACCAGCAATAGCTGTAATCATAGCTTTACGCATGTTTATCTAAATCTGAATTAAGCAATTTAAGAGTCAAAGCTGTGTGAAATATGTTTGCCCAATTAATCAAAGTTTGCTTACTGTAAGCAGTTTGCTCCGTTTACATTTACTTCAATTTAGATTGCGTAAAGGCTTGCCTAAACAATGAGAGGACCAGCATAGTAATGATGTTTTTTCTTATTATGAGATATACATTGATTTCGGTTCTATCCTTGGTACGCAGTCAACACCTTTAAAGTTACCGAAAGTTGAAGCAATTTGGTTTCTAGTTTTAAAACACTACAGTAACTTGTTTCAATATTTACAGCTCAGGCTCAGTCTATTCTTGGTTGCTATCAATCGCTGAGCATTTTGGCTTTTTAACTATTATTCAGTGGTAAATCATTACACCTCATGTACACTCATAACATACTGACTTATAGGATAAGTTTATGAGCCAACGTACGCTTCACACACTCTTTAAACCTACCTCGGTTGCCATTATTGGTGCATCAAATCGACCAAAACGCGCTGGCAATGTGTTAATGAAGAATTTACTATCTGGTGGGTTTTCTGGGCCTATAATGCCTGTAACCCCCAAATATGAAGCCGTTCTGGGTGTATTGGCTTATCCTAATATTGAGTCGTTACCTCTAAAACCTGATTTAGCCATTGTGTGTACTGCGGCGCGAAGCGTGCCTGCGATCATTGAAACCTTAGCCCAATTCGGCTGTAAGGTGGCAATTGTTATGGCCTCTGGTTTAGCGGATGAGTTTACCGATGACGGCGTCAGTTTATTGAGTTTAACTCAGCAACATGCCCAACGTTATGGTATGCGTATACTGGGACCAAATAGCTTGGGAATGATATTACCCAACTTGGGCCTCAACGCGAGTCTTGCCCATACAGCTGCCCTACCGGGAAAAATCGCCTTTGTGTCGCAATCTGCGGCTATTTGCACCACTGTATTGGATTGGGCAAATAATAAGGGGATTGGTTTCTCATCGTTTATCTCTCTTGGCGATGCCAACGACATTAACTTCGATGAGCTATTGGACTATTTAGGCCGTGATTCTAAAACTGATGCGATCTTGTTATATATCGATTCGGTCAATGAGAAGCGCCACTTTTTATCAGCGGCTCGTGCTGCATCGAGAAATAAACCCATTTTAGTGATTAAGTCTGGTAGAAGCATTGAGGGAACGGGTGCTGCTAAACTACATACTGGCGGTTTAGCTGGTAACGATGCCGTGTATGAGGCTGCGTTTAGGCGTGCCGGTATGCTGAGAGTTAACGACTTGATCGAGCTGTTTGCTGCAGTCGAGACTCTTGCTCACTCAAGACCGCTTCAAGGTGAGCGTTTGGGGATCATTAGTAACGGTGGTGGACCTGCAGTACTTGCGCTGGATGAACTCATGTTAGGTGGCGGTAAGCTACAGCCGTTATCGAGCGAAATTTATCAACGCTTAAACCAACTACTGCCGAAAAGCTGGTCTGGACAAAATCCTGTAGATATAGGTGGTGATTCAGATTATAGCCGCTACGCAAAAGCGCTTGAGATCATGATGGACAGTGATGATCTCGACGCAATTTTAGTGCTGCATTCACCATCGGCATTAGGCGAAAGTGTTGAGATAGCCGAGGCCATTGCAACCACAATTGCCAACCATCCTAATAGACATAAAATCAATGTGTTAACTAATTGGAGCGGTGAAGACTCTGCTTACGAAGCGCGTAAACATTTTTCTAAATCAGGCATTCCAACCTATCGCACTCCAGAAGGTGCCGTTGGTGCATTTATGCATATGGTTGAATATCGCCGTAACCAAAAATTACTGCAAGAGGTGCCACAGTCTATTCCGGTTAATATCCCCGCCGATAGCCATACAGCAAGAAGTAAACTTCAACAAGCGATTGCCAATGGTAAAACCTTGCTTGAAACCCATGAATCTCGGGGTATTTTAGAAGCTTACGGGCTTAATACCGTCGATACCTGGTTTGCAACTGATGCAGAACAAGCAGTGGACTTTGCCAAACAAGCGGGTTACCCCATTGCTTTAAAAGTGCAATCTCCTGATATTCATCATAAATCTGACGTCCATGGGGTGATGCTTAACCTCACGTCAGATAGTGAAGTAAAACAAGCTGCAAATGCTATGATAGAGCGAGTGATCTCGCTCAATCCTGACGCCAAGATTGAAGGGCTTATCGTGCAAAAGATGGCACTGACAGCGGGAGCACAAGAGATCCGTGTCGCGGTTGCCAATGACCCTGTATTTGGCCCCGCTATTTTACTTGGCGAAGGTGGCTCTGAATGGGAACCGACTAAAGATGCAGTAGTTGCATTGCCTCCACTTAATATGACGCTAGCGCGTTATATGGTGATCCAAGCACTAAAGACACAGAAAATTCGCGATAGACGCTTACCACGTGGGCTGAATATGAATGCGCTTTGTGTGATGCTCACCCAGATCTCGCACCTCATCATTGATTGCCCCGAAATTGCAACACTCGATCTTAATCCGGTATTGTGCGCCGGTGAAGAGATCACCCTACTCGATGTCAATATCGGCCTAAATCCTGAGCCAAGCGATAACGCGTCTCGCCTTGCTATCTCGCCTTATCCAAAAGAGTTAGAAGAAACCGCGCTACTTAAAAATGGCAAACAAGTGATGTTGCGCCCTATTCTGCCTGAAGATGAACCAAAACATCTGGCATTTGATAACTCACTGTCGGATGAAGATAGGTATAAGCGTTACTTTGGTGTTCGCTCTAAAATGACCCATGAAGAGATGGCGGTATTAACCCAGATCGATTACGCACGCGAGATGGCATTTATAGCCACCGAGATTGGCGATGATGGCGAAGAAACCACATTAGGCGCCATTAGAGCATCAATCGATCCGGATAACACCGAAGCTGAGTTTGCAATGGCAGTGCGCAGTAACTTTCAAGGCCAAGGTTTAGGTAAGTTATTGCTTGAAAAGCTGGTACGTTATTACAAAAACAACGATACCCTGATTCTGACTGGCTTTACTATGTTTGAAAACCGCAATATGGCAAGCCTAGCGAAAAGTTTGGGCTTTACTGTAACTTTTGATATGGAAGAACGTTTGATCCACATGCATATGGATTTAAAAGCGCAATAATTTAGAGTAACTTGAACAATAATACTAAAGTACGGATAACGCCCAGTAAAACCGATGACCTTATCCGTACTTACAATTGCGCTAATGTTTAAATTGGCGTTTCAACTATCGCTTCACCCATCACGCAGTTTCGTCCTGAGGATTTGGCTCGGTATAGGGCTTCATCAGCTCGAATAAAATAGCTGTCTTTATCATCGTGTGGTCGCAGCGACGCTACTCCAATTGACACGGTAATATTACCCAATGGCATTTTTTTCTCTTTACCTATCGTTAAGTTGCGATTAGCAATTTTTTGCCTGAGGTTTTCGGCAACTTTATGTGCATCTTGATGATCAGTATTAGGCAGTAAAATAACGAATTCTTCGCCGCCATAGCGAGCAACAAAGTCGTCACCTTTGACACCATTTTTAAGTGCTTGCCCAACATAGGCTAACACCTTGTCACCAATTAGATGGCCATGAGTATCATTAAATTTTTTAAAATAATCGATATCTACAACCAACAAGCTACTTTCGACGTTTCCATGATTAAAACTATCAATATGACTAATGACTTCTTGGTCAAAAGCTCGTCTGTTATTGAGTGATGTAAGCTGGTCGGTTAAAACTTCAGAACGTAGTTCTAGCATTTCGGTTCTTAACGCTTCTACCTCTTGATTCATGCTGTTAAGGCTTTCATCCATCTGGTTGTTGGTATGGATAATCTCATCAAGTTCGCTAGAAACCCCCTCGACTAATTGCTTTAACAGTGCGGGATCGGCATTATTTTGTAGTGCATTATCAAACTCATTAAGTGATGCTGAAAACTTAGAAGTCCCCTTACTCATGTTCGCAATTTTCGAAATCAAGCTATTGATTAAAACTTGAGTTTCAATCTGCACACTTTCGATAACATCCGGATAATTCATCTGAATATAATTTTTATACAAGCTATTGCAGATCTCTGGAGTAAACTCGACCTTATTTTCCAATAAACCATCAATGGCGCGCTTTAAGTCAAGGTTAATTCCTTTATAGTATTCGTACCACACTGCATAATTATCGGGTGTGACAGGAATGCTTAACTCCGACATTCTAGGAACAGCATGGCGCAATATCTTAGCCGACAACTCAGTTTCTGATAAATGTTTCGCCATATCCATAAATTTAGTCATCCCTTATTGATATCCATACCAATCAATAGTTTAAACAAGAAAACAAATGTTGCCAGCTTCTTTGCATAGAAACTATCTTAAATAAATTATTATTGTTTACAACGAGCAAAAATATCACCCTGCGGTTTATATACTGTACTCTTGACATTCATTAACCCCAGTAAGCTGTCAAAGAGGTTGTCATGAGAAAAACCACCACTATTGGCTTGTTGCTGTAAACAACTCAAGCTTAATTTGTTTTGTTCAGCAAAATCTTCAGGCAACCAAACTAAGAAAGGAATACGAGTTTGCTGTGTTGGTGCTATCGCATAGGGTGCGCCATGCAAATATAAGCCACGCTCACCCAGAGATTCACCATGATCAGACATGTAAATCATAGCAGTATCAAACTGCTCAATTTGTTTTAGACGTTCAACCACTTTAGAAAGAATATAGTCGGTGTACAAAATTGTATTATCATAAGTATTGAATAACTCTTGTTGGGTACAGTTTTGGATATCACTTCGCTGACAGTCGGGTTTAAACACACGATGCTGCTCAGGGTAACGTTGATAATAAGTTGGCCCATGGGAGCCAATAAGGTGAAGCACAATAAGCGTATCTTTGGTTTTTATGCTGCTAAGTTGACTATCAAGCTCCTGTAGAAGCACTTCATCAAAGCACGACTCACCATTACACCATTGAGTTAGCTTTGAATTATCAACCAAAATGTGCTGAATATTGTTACATACCCCTTTGCAACCACTGTCGTTATCAAGCCAACGTAATTGCACTCCTGCATGATCCAGTACGTCGATTACGCTGTCTTGTGCTTTAGCTCGGCGCTCATTGTAATTTTTTCTATCCATTCGAGAAAACATGCATGGCAAGGAAACCGCTGTCGCAGTGCCACAAGAATGAGTATCTTTAAAAACCAAAAGCTGTTGATCTTTAGTATGTGAATTGGTTGGCTTTGCGTAACCGTAATAACTGTAGTTTTGCGCCCTCGCCGTTTCACCAACGACCATGACGACTAGGTTCGGCTTGGTTTTATTAGCGTCAATTTCAGCATCCAGCCCAAGCTGGCGATACTCAAGCGGTGTTTGTAAGTAGTTAATGTTGATAAATTTAGCCGCAGAACCAATAAAGTAAGTCGGGATTATCGAGCGCTTTATAAGATTATTATTACGCCCAAATGCTAAATAGTTTTCATAGTAAAAAGCGGCGATTACCAATATGCCAGCCAACATAGCGAGCATAAATAACGCCTTTCGCAATAACTCTTTAGCAAAAGGTTGGTAATGAATATTCACTTTATAAATCAGCAAAGCCGGGATCACACCGGTAATGCAAAAGCTCAACACTGATACCCAGTTAAGGTAGGTAGAGGCCTCTGCCCGATTAGTTTGCACCAGGTTTTCTATCATGCCGTAATCAAATACCGCGCCATACTGAAATTCGGCAAAAAATACATTTGCAGAGATTAGCGTTAGTACAATAAAGAAGGGTTTTGCTAGGTATTTAACGCTAAACAAGCTAAACACAAACGTTAACGCAAACACTAAAAATAGTGGAATGGTTGCGACAAACAACATGTTGACATCGGTTTGCTTATCTATTCCGTGTTTAACCACTGCGAAGAATGGAATGTTAAATACACAAACATAATATAGGGCCAAGATAAATGTAAATTGGAGACTACTAAGGTTTTTTAGACGTGATAGCACTGAGATAGCTCACTTAAATTTAGACAAGTTATAAAAGGTTCGGCCTTCCTTGCCAATAGCTTAGATTAGCTGTTTGTCTTATATTTTAGCACTTTACTGATAATCAACAAAGATAATCGCGGCAAATTTACCACAAGTTAGCAAAATATGTATCAAATGTATCAGTGATTAAGTGAAAACAAGACAGCAGAGCTGTTTGACATAGAGACTAGGGCTATCTCTGCTACAAAGTTGTGAGGGTAAAGCGGTTAGATTGATTGCTTCGTTTGATTATTTGAATCTGGCAAAATTACAAGCTTGCTAAAACTCTTTATTAATCCGTTCAAAAAAGTCCAGCAACATGGCACGTTCGCTGTCATCAAATTTGGCTGTCAAGTCATGGGTCAGTTGCATGTGCAACTTGTCGTGCTCGGCAAACATCGCCTGACCACTTTCAGTAAGCTCTATAAGTATAGAGCGTCTGTCATTTGCATGGGGCACACGAACAACGAGTCCAGCATCGACCATTTTATCTATTTGAACAGTTAACGTGCCCGTGGTTATGCCTATCTTTTGTGCTAACTCCTTCATGCGCATCGGCCCGTTTAGACCTAAGATCTCTACCGTATGAACCTGAGGCAAACTAAAGCCCTTATCTTTCACAACGGCCATCTCCCAAGATGATAGTTTCTCGTAAAACTCGATCATTGCATGGTTTAAACTATCATCTTGGTTTTTCATCTATTTCACTCTAAAAAGGGTAACAAGTTTATTGTGCCTCAGGCAGCTGATTAACTTCAAGAGTGACATGAGATAAGCGCTCAAAATGTGCAATTTTGGCTTTATAATAGCCAGCATCTTGACCTGTTGTAGAGCCAACAACAAAGCTTGCTACAAAGTGATCAGCACTTACTTTCCAAATATGAGCATCTGCTACCTTTGCACCTTCATCTTCAAGCACAGTAACTATCTGCTCAATATACTCTTGCTCGATACTTGCATCTAGCAAAACAGGCCCCGTTTGCTTTAGTAACCCCCATGCCCAACGGCTAATAATTACCCCGCCAACAATCCCCATCAAAGGATCTAACCAGTTTAAGCCATAATACTTACCCATCAGCAGTGCAATAATAGCCAACAGTGAGGTGAGTGCATCTGCTAATACATGAAAGTATGCTGCGCGTAAGTTGTGATCGTGGGAATGTGCGTGTTCATGAGTATGGCTATGACCGTGATTGTGTGCGTGATCATGGTTATGATTATGTGCGTGATCATGGTTATGATTATGTGCGTGACCATGAGAATGACTGTGGCCATGGGAGTGGCTGTGATCATGAGAGTGATGGTCTTTTAGTAGAAACACGCTGACAACGTTTACCGTAAGCCCAATGAAAGCAACCAGTATCGCCTGATTAAAAAAGATTTCTTGTGGATTCAATATTCTGGTTGCTGACTCTACCAGCATAATCAGTGCTACTAATCCTAATGCAATAGCACTGGTGTATCCCCCCAATACAGTAACCTTGCCCGTTCCATATGAAAAATTATTAGAGTTAGCATTTTTACGAGCATAACGATAGGCGAAAAGTGTGATGAGAAAAGCTGCAGCATGGGTCCCCATGTGCCAGCCGTCAGCGAGCAACGCCATTGAGCCGTATATCGTACCAGCCACAATTTCCGCAACCATGGTGACAACGGTCAGTAATAGTACGTAGGCCGTATTGCGTTCACCTGCACTATTTAAGCTGGAAAAGTTCTGTTTATGCGTACAGTTAGATTTCCCGGTTTCACTATCAAGCATGTTGATACCTTACTTTTGATTTTTATAGGTCATGCACAACTTTGAGTTTAAGTTGAACCCCAAATTAATCGATTATCGATTTATTTGATAATCAAACTAAGTTTGCGACTTAGGCTTACTCAACACAAATAAGAAAAATAGATACGTGACACAGATCACAACCAAGTTAACGACTTATACGCTTATCAGTATGGCGCGAAGGGGGTAAATCGATAAAAAAACCGTTAAGATAATTGCAAAATAAAAACAACTTATGCCCATTAAAGCGCGCTCAAATCGTTTAAACCAAAAAATATATCAAGGGCTATCTAATTGATATTAAGCAGTATTTTACTTAGCTTTTGCTATTAAAGAAAAAATAGCGAAATTTATTTTAATTTTTTTAACCCTTTTTAAATTGTCTGCCGTTTATAGGGATATCAAACATACACAAGACGTATTCACTTTGGAGAGTTTATGACTACTTTAACTAACACAACTAAACAACTTGCCCGTACTTTACTGACAACTTCGATTATGTTTGCCGCTTTTTCTTTTAATGCAAACGCCACCAGCCCAGTGCATCCTTCAGGACTTAACCAAAACATGTTAACGAGTCAAAGTTATACCTTAGAGAATTATCAGGCTTCTGATGCCACTAAAATGTATCCAAAACCTGAAGATGGTCAGGTACAGCACATTCTGACCCTACCAAAACTCGATAACGAAGATAACTACATGGTGGAGATTGAGATCGGTCAATTAAGAAATGTCGACTGTAATAAGCATGGTTTGATGGGGAAGTTAACCCAACAAACTGTGCAAGGATGGGGTTACAATTTCTACCAAGTTGATGAAATCAAAGATGGGCCTAGTACTATGATGGCTTGTTTTGAAAAGGAAAAAACTGAAAAGTTTTTAACCATCAGCGATAAGCTAACCCTAAAATATGACAGCAGATTACCAAAAGTATTTTATCTGCCGGAGGGAAGCCAGATCCGTTACCGTTTATGGCGAGCAACTTCTGAGTTTAACTATTCAAAGTAAACTCAACGGATTAAAAGTGAGCCTGATAGTCATTTCGCTATCAGTGCTTTCAACATCTGATGATATCGTCCTAACTAACCTTAGGCTTAGTCATCCCCTTCTATATATAGCCAAATAAGATGTCATCTTATTTGGCTATATTTCTAATAGTGTTTAGAAAACAAAGTTCAAGCACACTCAAACTACCTCAAACAGCTATCTTCTGCTGACTGTTCGTCGTGGGATTCCTATAGTTAAACAACAGTCAGATTTAACTCCAGCTTCAAAATAGCCTACTTTTTGCAAAATATTTCAACTGCAATTATTGCATTTGCAACTATTTCTTATTGTTTTTATTTAGTTTTTTACTACACAGCTCGCATTTTACTACTAACATTAAAGATAGGAGGCAAATCCAATTTACCTCTAATCTTATTTTTTTGCGTTTCAGGGGGCCGGTTATGAGTATATTTGAGCATTACCAACAGCGCTATGAGAAGAAACTCGACGAAGAGTATTCATTAGAAGAGTTTTTAACTATCTGTAAACAAGACCGCAGTGCTTACGCATCCGCTGCAGAACGACTATTAATGGCTATCGGTGAGCCCGAAGTTATCGATACCTCAAAAGATCCTGTATTAAGCAGGCTATTTTCCAACCGCCTAATCTCTCGTTACCCTGCCTTTAAAGAGTTTTACGGCATGGAAGAAGCGATTGAGCAAATTGTGGCGTATTTAAAACACTCTGCTCAAGGGCTAGAGGAATCGAAACAGATCTTGTATCTACTAGGTCCTGTTGGTGGCGGTAAGTCTTCACTGGCAGAAAAACTAAAAGCCCTAATGCAAGACGTTCCAGTATATGTGCTCACTGCCGATGGAGTACGCAGCCCTGTTAATGACCATCCATTTTGTTTATTTAACATAGATGAAGACGGAGAGATCCTTAAAGGGGAATACAATATTCCTGAACGTTATCTAAAAACGATTATGTCACCTTGGGCTGTTAAACGTTTGCATGAATTTGGTGGCGATATTTCTAAATTCAAAGTCGTTAAAGTGTACCCATCAATCCTCGACCAACTTGCCATTGCTAAAACCGAACCCGGTGATGAAAATAACCAAGATATTTCATCTCTTGTGGGTAAAGTCGATATTCGTCAGCTTGAGCATTTTGCCCAACATGATGCCGACGCTTACTCATACTCAGGTGCGCTTTGTCGCGCTAACCAAGGTATGATGGAATTTGTGGAGATGTTTAAGGCACCGATTAAAGTGCTGCATCCCTTACTTACCGCAACCCAAGAGGGTAACTACAACGGTACAGAAGGTCTATCCGCCCTGCCTTTCTCGGGGATTATTTTGGCTCACTCCAACGAGTCTGAGTGGACAACCTTTAGAAATAACAAAACCAATGAAGCATTTTTGGACCGTGTCTATATTGTGAAAGTGCCTTATTGCTTACGCATTTCTGAAGAGGTGCGAATTTACGAAAAACTACTGGCAAACTCTGAGCTGGCAAATACACCATGCGCACCGGGCACGCTTGAAACCCTTGCGCAGTTTAGTGTCTTATCGCGAATTATCGCACCAGAAAACTCATCTATTTACTCGAAAATGCGTGTTTACGATGGCGAGAGCTTAAAAGACACTGATCCTAAAGCTAAGTCTTATCAAGAATATCGCGACTATGCAGGTGTTGATGAAGGGATGCTTGGGCTATCAACCCGCTTTGCCTTTAAAATCCTTTCTCGGGTATTTAACTTTGACCACACTGAAATCGCCGCCAATCCAGTACATCTGTTTTATGTTTTAGAGCGACAAATTGAGCAAGAACAATTTCCAACAGAAACCGCTGAGCGCTATTTAGAGTTCTTAAAAGGCTACTTGATACCTAAGTATGTTGAGTTTATCGGTAAGGAAATTCAAACCGCTTACTTAGAGTCTTACTCTGAATATGGTCAGAATATTTTTGATAGGTATGTCACCTATGCTGACTTTTGGATCCAGGATCAAGAATATCGTGACCCAGAAACAGGTCAGCTATTTGATAGAGCAGCGTTGAACGCAGAGCTAGAAAAAATAGAGAAGCCTGCAGGAATAAGCAATCCAAAAGATTTCCGTAACGAAATTGTCAATTTTGTATTGCGCGCACGAGCCAATAATGAAGGCACTAATCCACTATGGACTAGCTATGAAAAATTACGAACGGTAATTGAGAAAAAGATGTTTTCTAATACAGAAGATCTATTACCGGTCATTTCTTTCAACGGCAAAACTTCAACCGACGACCAACGTAAACACGATGACTTTGTCAATCGTATGATGGAAAAAGGCTACACCCAAAAACAAGTAAGACTACTTTCAGAATGGTATTTGAGAGTAAGAAAGTCTTCTTAAAAGGCCCCTTGGGGGAGTTCGCTCCCCCGCTATTGGCTAGGAGGTGCGCATGACAAGTTTTATCGATAGAAGACTCAACGCCAAAGGCAAGAGTACCGTTAATCGTCAACGGTTCATCAATCGTTACAAGAAACAGATCAAAAAAGCGGTGAGTGATGCAGTGACTCGCCGTAGCGTCACAGATGTAGATAAAGGCGAGAAAATCAGTATCCCTACTCGTGACATAAGTGAGCCGACCTTTCACCAAGGAAATGGCGGCATTCGTGAACGAGTTCATCCCGGTAATGACAAATTTGCTCGCGGCGATCAAATTGAACGCCCGCCAAAGGGACAAGGTCAAGGTGCAGGCCAAGGGGACGCATCGGACTCAGGAGAAGGTCAGGATGATTTTGTTTTTCAAATATCAAAAGACGAGTATCTAGAGTTACTATTTGAAGATCTTGAACTACCTAATTTACAAAATAACCGATTAAACAAACTGGTCGAGTATCAGGTATATCGTGCTGGCTTTACCAATGATGGCGTACCTGCCAATATCAATATTGTGCGTTCACTACGCTCTTCTCTTGCTCGCCGAACCGCAATGACATCAACTAAAAAGTCAAAGTTAGTTGAATTAGAGCGTGAATTACTTGATTTAGAAAACACACCAGGCTCAGAAGCTGAGCGCATATTAGCGTTAAAAGCAGAGATTAGTGAGCTTAAAGAGCGTATTAAAAAAGTACCGTTTATTGATACTTTTGATTTACGTTACAATAACTACGCTAAGCGAGAAGTACCATCAAGCCAAGCTGTGATGTTTTGTTTAATGGACGTTTCCGGCTCGATGGATCAAGCAACCAAAGATATGGCAAAACGATTTTATATATTGCTGTACCTTTTCCTTACTCGCACCTACAAAAACCTAGAGGTGGTTTATATTCGCCACCATACTCAAGCTAAGGAAGTTGATGAGCATGAGTTTTTCTACTCTCAAGAAACTGGTGGCACCATCGTTTCAAGTGCGTTAAAGCTAATGCATGAAATTCAGCAAAAACGTTACCCTGAAAATGAATGGAACATATATGCAGCTCAGGCATCTGATGGCGATAACTGGGCTGATGACTCTCCCTCTTGCCATGAATTGCTTGAAAAGAAACTGTTACCCGTGGTGCGTTATTTTAGCTATATCGAGATCACCAATCGAGCTCACCAAACCCTATGGCGTGAATATGAAGACTTACAAAAGTCTCACGCTAACATTGCAGTTCAACATATCAAACAGGCTGAAGATATTTACCCTGTCTTTAGAGAGCTATTTAAAAAGCAGGCTGTTTAGGAGGCGCTAATGGATACTCCAAATAAAACAATACCAATGGATGATGGCCCAGATTGGAACTTCGAGCTTTTACAAACTTATTTAACCGAAATTGAGCGAGTTGCCGGCATTTACCGCTTGGATGCCTATCCAAACCAAATTGAAGTCATTACTGCTGAACAGATGATGGATGCCTATGCCGGAATAGGCATGCCTATTGGCTATACTCACTGGTCGTTCGGTAAACGATTTATCGAAACAGAACGAGGCTATAAACGTGGCCAGATGGGACTGGCCTATGAAATTGTGATTAATTCAGATCCGTGTATTGCTTACTTGATGGAAGAAAATACCATCACAATGCAGGCGCTAGTTATGGCGCATGCTAGCTTTGGTCATAACAGCTTCTTTAAAGGTAATTACCTTTTTAAAACTTGGACTGATGCTAGCTCAATTATTGACTACTTAGTCTTCGCCAGAAATTATATCAGCGAGTGTGAGGAACTATACGGGATCGAGAAAGTTGAAAGTATTATCGATTCTTGTCATGCGCTTATGAGCTATGGTGTAGATAGATATAAGCGCCCAAGCGAAATTTCATTCAAGGAAGAAAAAGTACGTCAAAAAGATAGAGAAGCATATCTGCAAAGTCAGGTAAACCAATTATGGCGAACCATTCCAGAACAGCCTCAGGAAGAAGCTAAGCAAGAGAAAGCGCGTTTTCCCTCTGAACCACAGGAAAATATTCTCTACTTTATTGAGAAGAATGCGCCATTGTTAGAACCATGGCAGCGGGAAATTGTACGCATAGTACGTAAGATGGGCCAATATTTTTACCCGCAAAAACAAACTCAAGTAATGAATGAGGGCTGGGCAACATTCTGGCACTACACTATATTAAATCACCTTTATGATGAAGGCTTAGTCACCGACCGCTTTATGCTGGAGTTCTTGCAAAGTCATACTAACGTCGTGGCACAACCTAGTTATAACAGTCCCTATTATAGTGGCATCAATCCTTACGCATTAGGCTTTAACATGTTTGTTGATATTCGCAGGATCTGCGAAAACCCGACTGATGAGGACAAAGAATGGTTTCCTGATATTGCAGGAAGTGACTGGCTCACCACCCTGCACTTCGCTATGGAAAACTTCAAAGATGAAAGCTTTATTAGCCAATACTTGTCACCCAATATCATAAGACAGTTTAAACTGTTTTCGATATTAGATGATGATAGAAAGAATCATATTCAAGTTTCAGCAATTCATGACGATGAAGGCTATCGTGAAATTAGACAAAAGCTATCGCAGCAATATAACCTGTCTAATCTTGAGCCAAACATTCAAGTGCAAAATGTTGAGGTTAAAGGCGATCGTTCACTTACGTTGCGCTATGTTCCTAACTCAAGGATCCCACTAGCAGATACCTGTCACGAGGTTTTAAAGCACTTGCATCGTTTATGGGGTTTTGATGTAAAGCTGGAACAATATGACGAAGGAACAAGTAAAATTATCGCTAGCTGCCCAGAACAGCCAAGCGAATAGTCCAGCCATAAAAAAAGCGCCTTAGAAAAGGCGCTTTTTATCAAACAGGCTTAATATTAAGCGAATTTGAAGTCAACGTGTTCAATCATTGGCTTGAACGCGTGGCGTTGCATGTCTTGAACGCGAACTTTAACTTCTTTACCTTCTAGAACGATAGTTAGTTCAGAAGTGTAGAAATCTTGGTGCTCTTGAATGTTGATGATATCTTTGTGTTCAAAAACAATAGAGATAGCTTCTTTACCTGGACCGTAGATAACACCAGGAACTTTTTTAGCGTGACGTAGGCGGCGGCTCGAACCTTTCCCGATTTCTGTACGTACTTGTGCAGCAATAGTGTAAGACATATTTAACTCACTTATAAAAAATAAAAATTTAAAGTCATCATTTTCGACCAATGTGACTTGCTTAAAGCGGGCGGATTCTAACACACAGAATTTGTAACCACAAAGCTTATCTCACCTAAAACTCAAAATAAGCCGCGTTTTACCAATTACGCACAGGCCCTGTGTCAATATGGATAAAACCTGAGTTTGGATAATAGCCTACCCCACCAAGTTTTAGTTCTATTGCCGCCTCTCGAGCATGGGCTAATTTGACCCCTGGCAAGGCAATATCTAGCGCCATACCTTTCATATGATAGCTCTTCTTTGCGACACCATTACTATTTTTAGCTAACATGGCATTGGTTTTTGGTGAGCGATATCCAGAGATAACATGTAACTCATCTTCAAAACTTAATTGCTCAGTTAGCTTAAAAGCGAAATCAAAAAGACGTTTGTCCATTGGCGCTGATTCGTTCTGGCGATGATCTCTAAGGACTTGGCTAAAATCGGTTAAGATATTATTTTGATAATTACCATCTATCCAGTAGCTTCCTTGCCCTCGCTCTCCCGTATGGCGATTATAAAAACCTAAGTTTCTAACTCCCTTGGTTGAACGACTTGCATGTGCTTTGGACGGCAGCATTGAAAACATCGCTACACCACCTAAGCCTAATAATAACTGTCTACGAGAGGAACATACTACTGACACACTTTCACCACTGACTACTTTTCAAACAACTGGCAAGCAAACTAACCTTTCATTATTAAGAAATCAAGCAAAGAAGCTAAATTAGTGCTACGTGAACTACAAGTCATTGATCTGTGCGCTGGCAGTGTCTTTTCTGACGGGTTGACTGTGCATTTGATAGATATCATTTCTAAACTGAGCTTGGTTTGCATCATCCATCCAAGCCGTCCAATAAACTAAATGAACATTCAAGGTTTGATTCAATGCAAACCATTGGGTTTTTGTGCGCTCTTCATGTCTATCTACCCAAGTCTGTTTATCTTTAACTAGGTTGGCAGCCATCCAATTCGCTAATCCTTCAACATTCTGAACCCGGATACAACCAGAGGACAGTGCTCGATAACTTCGATCAAATAACTCTGGATCTGATGTGTCATGCAGATAAACACTAAAATCATTTGGAAAATAGAACTTGTAGCGACCAAGGGTATTATTTAGACCGGGTCGTTGCACAAATCGGTAAGGAAATGGACCTTTCGCAAGATCACTCCATTGCTCTGCAGTTCTGTGCATGCGTTTATTATCACGATCATAAACATCAAAATTGCGCTCAGCGATATAATTGCCATTTTTTCTCACCTGAGGTAGCAGATCGTTATACATTATTGTTTTAGGCACACGCCAACTTGGGTTGATCACAACATTGGAAATCGAACTGCTCAATAATGGAGTCGGACGATAAGGCTTACCGACAATCACTTTAGACGTCAGCTCGACTTTACCTCGGTTAAACAGCTCCATCTCAAAAGCAGGAATATTTATCACCAAGAAACGTTCGGATCGTTGTGCCATAAACTCAGCACGCTCGACAAAGCTGTTGGCTAGAATTGACGCTCTTTCACTTGGTAAAGTATTTAGCCACTTTATGGTTTCTGGACCAATAACCGCATCAGGCTGCAATCCATGGCGACGCTGAAAACGCCTTAATGCCTCAGCAACCTTACTATCTAACATTGTTGACTCTGACGCTGAAGAATCAATATCACCCAATAGCCATAATCGTCTAACAATATCCGGGATAACTGGATCTTGCTTACCGGGACGAATTAAGTATTCAATTTGAATGGGTTGCCACCAATCTTGTGCATCCAACCACTGCAAATGCCTGATCCGGTTTTGAACTTGTAGATAATTAGCAAGTTGTGGCTCTAAAGACATTGCCCTTACAAGCGGATCGTTCAATTCAGCATAAGCATGGTTTGTTACTGGAATTTGCCTTGATTGCCAAAAGTCTAGGATATCCTCTTCAATTTGTTGAATAACTTGCGGATCAACTACCGGTTGAGACAAAGATAATTTATGCTTGTCAAAGTGGGAGTTTGCTTCAACCAGTGCAAGCAATGACACCTGTTGATACAACATTTTCTGAGCGCGTTGGCTTCGCTCATCAGCAAGGCTAACAAGACTAAAACACAATAAACTTATACAACATATTAAACGACTGAAGTCCATCTAACTCCCCTTCCAAGCAGTCTAGTTTAAGTATGGCAAACAATTATGTTTTGTATATGACCAAAATATAAATTAGCTAGAAGCAGACAATACAGCTTGCAAAGCAGTTATAAAGAGAGCGTTTTTTTCTAAATCCAATTAATGCTTTACCGACATTAGCCAATAAAAAGTCGATTAAGAATTGCTAGCCAAAAATGTCCACGATGAAAATGAGTATACACACGCCAAATGTATAAGAAATAAGCTCAAAGACTGACTTAACTATATAGATTGAGACGGCAATGCCTTTAATCTAACTAGCTCAGGTATCTTTTATATGGTTAGCATTGCGGCGTTTTTAATTAAAATCAGACAAAAACAGGCAAGGTTACGCTTGGTTTGCTTACATCAATAGAGACTACAATACTTTTGACTTAAATTGAGCGAATACGTGAGACCTCAATGAAGAGGCAAGAGGTTTCAAAACCACTTTGTACTTAGATACAAAAAAGCCCCGCTTATGCCGAAGCTTTAGTGATGGTACCCGTGGCCAGACTTGAACTGGCACGCCTGATTTCAATCAAGAGTGCGAGGGATTTTGCTTTAACTCAGACGTAAAAAAACCAGCTCTATGGCTGGTTTAATTACATCTTCTTACTAGAAGATGGTACCCGTGGCCAGACTTGAACTGGCACGCTTATTCAGCGAGGGATTTTAAATCCCTTGTGTCTACCGATTCCACCACACGGGCAAACTCTTTGATTTTGATGATACGTACTGTCGGTATCAATACTGCTTGTTTCTTATCGAAGAAACTAAACTCACCAAATTCTTGTTCTGTTTTTATAAACACTGAAGTTTATGGAGGCGCGACCCGGAGTCGAACCGAGATCGACGGATTTGCAATCCGCAGCATAGCCATTCTGCCATCGCGCCCTTTTGTTTCCCATCACTTGGGAACGAGGCACACTTTACCTGAATAAAAATCTCAGTCAATAAGTAATTTAATGATTTTATTCAACTGGTTAAAACGCGATCTAATCAAGCAAATTATATTCAGCGAATGCTTATTAAATGACTAATTAAGGCATACCGTACTTCCCTATCAACATTTCTTAACCCTAAACATAAATGAAGAAACCGTTCGCCCAAGATGCTTACAGGCATATTTTTAATCAAGAGTGCAGAACGCTCGTTATAAAGACTCACTCTTAATATTCCATTACAAGCTTAAATTTCAGCCGATAACGCATACTTACTAACTATTTAGTTAACTCGTTTTGCAACAAGAGGATGGTAGCCGCAGTCAGACTTGAACTGGCACGCTTATTCAGCGAGGCGATCTTATTAAAAGTAATCACTTGTGTCTTACTGCAACTCAAATTTCAGACGTAAAAAAACCAGCTCGATGGCTGGTTTAATTACA
>NZ_JADX01000025.1 GCF_000518605.1 Shewanella fidelis ATCC BAA-318
GCATCAGAATCGCTAAAACTCGCCATTCTGGAGCGTTTTTGGCTGCCTACTTCTGCGTTGAATAGCTTGATAAGGGAATAACCATTATTGCAGCTATTCGCCTTGAATTAGTTTGCCAAAAACCGCTCTGAGTAGATCAAATTCTTATACTGATTGGTATAATACCAATCAGTATAAGAGCTGAACCGCAGATTGACTCTTGGCATCAACTCCAATCCCCCATTTTAGGCTTGGCCTGTTACGGTAGAATTGGCTGTGGCTGTTAACTCTGCAAGCTTGGCGCTCATGGCTTGCTGCTGTTTCTGTTGCTGCTTAAAAAAGCGCTGCTCCCAGATTAAGATCAACACAAACGATACGCCCAGCAAAAGATAAGTCATACCCAAGCCGCCAAGTGGGCCAAACAGCTCTAGCAGGTTAATTTTGTCCCAGCTGGTCGCCATAGGCTCGGCAATCGCATCCCAGTAGTAAGCTAAAATGGTTGCGCCAATAATGTTACCTATACCTACCCACCAAAAGTGAACTTGCCCCTCTAATGCACGATACATCCAGCCTGTTTCACAGCCACCAGCAATCACAATACCGATCCCAAACAGTAAGCCACCAATCACCGCGTTCGGACCAGCCCATAGCGTTTTAGGCGTCATACCTAACTGCACATAGCTATAAATACCGATCACACTCACCGCCATGCCTAAGATAATCGCCTTAGCCATATGCGTGCGCCCCGTGATCCACATATCTCTAAATGCGGAGGTAAAGCAGATCTGTGCACGCTCAATCAATAAACCAAAGATAATTCCCATGAACATGGCAATACCTAGCTTAGTTGAGCTTTGCATAACATAGAATGAAGCCGCGATCATGGCAGCAAACACTAGCCAGCCTAAACGAAAGCGGTTCTGCACTTGATTCGGGCTGGGTTTAGCTATTTGCTTCAAGCCGCCAAGCTTAACCTTGGCGCTTGAACGGAAAAACGGTAGCAAGGTGATCTTAGCGCCTATATAAGTGCCTGCTGCAGCGGCAAAGGCAAAAATCCATGCATGTAGCGTAAACTGCGGAATACCTGTGAAAAAAGCCGCTAAGTTGCATCCCATTGCCAAACGCGCACCAAAACCGGCAATCATGCCACCGATTAGTGCCTGTGCAATACGCTTTTTAGAACTTGGCATGCGCAGCTTCATGTTGTTGGCCCACAATACCGCAGCCAAACACCCACCAAACATACCAATAATCATCACCCCGCCGACGCGATCTAGCGGTGTGCCGTTAAGGCCAATAATCTTAAAATACTGCCAAGTTTCCGGCTCAGCACCAAACCACTGCAGTATATGGCCGCCCCAACGAGTAAACTCGCCGGTTACTGCCCATAGTGAGCCTGTAAGCCCAAAGAAGTAGGTCGACAAAATACCTGCCGCAATAACGGCAGCAAAAGGCGACCAGAATTTAATAAAAAACTGATTTTTAAAGGTTAACCACATATTCCACACATACCAACTTAATACCAGTCAGCATAAACATTTACTCAGTCTGCGATATTTTCGCGCCTCTGAGTAAATCAAACTCTTATACTGACAGGTATAAAATGAAACACTTAATTTAAGCGTTTAAGCTAAGCGGTCACTTATTGCAATGCGCTTAAATTAAGTGCTAAAACGTAAAACACTCATTAACAATAAAAATAACAGCTCAACTAAACCACAGCTAAATTATTATTTTCAACATCACTGAGTGTTTCATTACATAAATATAACCTTTGAGGGTGGGTATATATTGTCACGCGGTTTTCACGACAAAATCCCACTAAGGTTATATTTGATTTATTCGCAATATCAATCGCTAATGAAGTTGCTGAAGAAATTGCAAATATAATACTGATATTGGCTATCGCTGCCTTTTGTACCATCTCAAAACTGGCTCGACTGGTTAATAACAGCGCCGCATGACGAGCCTGCTTATCAATATTGATATGACCAATTAATTTATCTAACGCGACATGACGACCGACATCTTCGAAGCAGGATATTATATCACCTTCTGCCGATAACATGGCAGCAGCATGGGTTGCACCAGTCAAATTAAATGCGGTTTGGTGCTTATGCAAATTGGCTAAAGCTATCTTTAAGCTGTTTAAGTCAAACCGCGTATCCTTGGTCACTTTCACTATGGGTTTGACCGTTTGCTCTATCTGTTCAACCCCACATAAACCACAGCCTGTACGGCCTGCAAGGCTACGACGATGAGCCTTTAACTGCATAAAACAACGTGGTGCTATCTCAATATGAACCAACACACCACTGGCAATCGTTTCTATTTCAATAGCACGAATATCACGGACACTTTCAATGATGGACTCAGATAAACTAAAACCAATAGCAAACTCTTTTAAGGCTGTTGGACATGCCATCATCACCACATGAGAAATACCATTATAAATCAACGCCACCCTCACTTCTTTGGCAACGGTTTCAATAAGTGATTGTTCTCTGTCATTACGAAAACAGGTGACTGAAGCTTGCTCAGTAATATTATTTAAGCCACATACGAGTTCCGTCATAAAACTGTTCCATTTTTCGATTAAATATTCTGCCAATTAATTGTTTAAATATTTTTAACGGCAAAATGTAAATTAGACTCACATTTACAAAACATATAAGTCGATTAATATCACTTCTCAAAACAATTCTGATGAAGTCATGTTTTAATTACTTGGTAAATAATGTCCCACTCGTGGTAACTAATAAGCCGAAATCTCATTTAGATTCACAGTTAATAAAGTTAACGACCAACCACTATTGTTTAGCTAAACCCAATTGCCTATCATGCGCCGCAAGTGATAAGGAAGAACGTCGTTTCCGGTGAAACGTCTGGACTTCAAATCCAGGTGGGGCTGCCAGCAGTCCCGGGTAGGTTCAACTCCTATGTTCTTCCGCCAAATCACTTGCGATAAAAATACTGCTATCTCGTATCACTCTCGAATTATCTTTCTTCTTACGCCAAGTTAATCCACTGCGGTCATAAAACTCTAACAGTTGAATACTGGCTTTGCGGCCAAGCTGAATAATGGCATTGAAGTCTGCAGTCTTAATCTCACCTGCCATTGCCACTTGGCTACGGATAACATCGGCGTAAAGATACAAGCTCTCTGTAAGCATGAAGCGATCTTTAACGATTGCCGATAGATATCCCAGCTGGATCAACTTGCGGCATAGTGCGCGGATCTCTTTAAGCTCAATAGCCAATGCCGCAGCAAAGTCTGTCGACCACAGCGGGCCTTTTGCCGCTAATAGCTGTTGCTTTATTTGCCGCCACAGTTGTTGTTCAACCTCAGACAGTGCCAAGTTATGACATGGCAGATGCAATAAACCACGGGTACTTTGCAACAGCTTTTGTTCTCGAAGACTGTCGGTGAGCTTTAGCAGTACTGCTAATGGGTATTGGTTGTGAGTCATGCGCTGCAAGCGGTTTATACTCAAACCTAATAGCTCAGGCGACTGTTGATGGTAATCGTCAATTAACGCCAGTAACTTTGCTGTAATCTGTGCGTGAAGCGACTTAGATAGTAAATATCCCTCAAGCGTGATCACTTGCTCATTCGTCAAACATAGGGCGTGCTCAGTTAATTGATTAGCCCAAATAAAAGCTGACTTTTGTACACAGTGCTCAGCAGTTTGTAACTGTAGACTCGCCGCTAATGAATCGCATTGCTTCAACTTTTCTAGATAAGCTAAGCGCTCAACACTGCGTTTTGCACGAGTAGGTGGGTTAATGTCTAATACCCGCAATGCACCCAACGTTGTTTTAGCGGCACTGTCGCGAACAACGATGCGGTCTTGCTCGATACAACCTAGTGGCTGCTCACATTGCAACTCAACTAAGGCACTGCCGTCAGCAAGGTTTTGCAGTAATCCTAAACGCGCCGTTGTGTGACGATTGCCAAGATGCACTTGCACATTTTGCCAGTGCTTAAATGGCAATACAGATTCAAACACGCCACAAATGGCTTTGGCTGGTCCTGCTACAGGCTCAAGCTCGGTCAACCAGTCACCGCGCTCAGCGCCCCTATGAGCATCAACCCCAGTAATATTGAGTGCGACTCGCTGGCAATGATGTGCGCTATCACTCACTCGCCCCTGACTATGTAAGGTTCGCACCTTGACCGGTTTTCGCTGACCTGAAAGATATAGGCTTTGGCCTTGACTAACTTGGCCGCTAATCACAGTGCCAGTAACTACAAGACCCGCGCCTTTTACACTAAAGGCTCTATCAATTGCCATGCGAAAGCTAGCTTGCTCGCGAGTCTGTTTAAGCTTGGTCATTTGCTTCTGAGCAAGCTCAGTAATCGCAGCACTTAACTCGCGAATACCCAAGCCTGTTTGCGCTGAAACAACATAGATAGGGCTTGGTCTTTGATTTTTTTGCAGTAGCTCCGCCACCTCTAGCTTCACCATCTCAACTCGGTCACTGTCGACCTTATCTTGCTTGGTGAGCACCACAATAAGATGTTCAAGATTAAGCAGTTGCAAAATGGCTAGATGCTCATGGGTTTGCGGCATCACGCCATCATCACAGGCGATAATAAGTAGCGCATGTTTGGCACAGCTCACTCCAGCTAGCATGGTGTTAATAAACTTACTGTGCCCCGGCACATCGACAAAGGCTAAGCGCTCACCGTCAGCTAAATCCATAAAGGCGTAGCCTAGCTCGATGGTCATGCCACGCTGTTTTTCTTCTGGCAAACGATCAGCATTGGTACCTGTTAACGCTTGAATAAGGCTAGTTTTACCGTGATCCACATGGCCTGCGGTGACAATAATCATGACGCAGCCTCCATGCTTTTGTTCTCAAAGCTAATCTCTCTATGAAAGCTAAGTAGGCTTGTTGTCAGGACTTCAATAAGCTGGTTGTCATTGTCAGTGCCTCGTAAGTCTAACCACAACTGATTAGCGGCAATCCGACCAATAATTGGCACGCTAGCAGCTTTAAACCACTTATCTAGCTGCAATACACTTGGCGAGTTATTCTGTTTGTTTGCGTTAGTATTAACAGCAAAACACAAGGCAACAGAATCAAGCAACACATCAGGTTGCGAACCGCTACCCACTTGGGTTTGGCAAGCTTGAATTGATACATCAAATACGCTGCTACTGGCTAATTGTTGCTGAAGCTCTTGTGCAAATCGTTCAAGTTCAACCAAAGGACGGGAGAGTTTTCTAAAGATAGGTAATTGGCTATCCAGCTTTTGTGGATTGCGGTACTGCATCAAGGTTGCTTCGAGCGCGGCTAGCGTCATTTTATCGCAGCGCAACGCACGTTTAAGTGGATGCGCTTGCAGCTTAGCAATTAACTCGCTATTGCCAACCACCAATCCAGCTTGCGGCCCGCCAAGCAGTTTGTCGCCAGAAAAACTGACTAGATCAACACCATCTTGTAGCATCTGCTGTGGCATTGGCTCTTTTGATAAACCAAAGCGAGACAGGTCGGTGAGCGCGCCGCTGCCAAGATCGGAGATCAGTGCAATGCCTTTGTCTTTACATAAAGCCGCAAGCTCAGCTTCTTCGGTAACTTTTGTAAAGCCACTAATATGGTAATTACTGGTGTGCACCTTCATAATCGCCGCGGTGTTTTCATTTATAGCGGCTGCGTAATCTTTAAGATGAGTACGGTTGGTACAACCCACTTCCACTAGCTTACAACCCGCCTGCGCCATAATATCGGGGATCCGAAACGCACCACCGATCTCCACCAGCTCACCACGGGAAACAATGACCTCTTTACCAGCGGCTGTTGCAGCCAGCATCAGTAAAACTGCGGCTGCATTGTTGTTTACTATGCAGCAACTGTCAGCCCCTGTTAACTCGTGGATAAGTGCTGCAATGGCACTATCGCGATGACCACGCTTGCCTTGGCCCATATCAAATTCAAGCGGCACAGGACTGCGCATTACTTGAGTGACAGCATCAATAGCAGCTTCACACATCTGCGAGCGTCCTAGGTTGGTATGCAATATAGTGCCAGTAAGATTAATCACTGGGCTCATACTTTGACGTTGAGCTTTTACGATGCGATCAGCAAGCTCAGTGCTAATATCACCGAGATCCAAACACCAATTAGGTAAGCTGTGATGACTAGCGATTTGCCGACGTGCGTCCTGCAGCATTTGCGCCAATAAGGATTTAATCCAAGGCTTGCCCTGCTGCTCGATAAAACCTATCACTTGAGGTATCAGTAACAAGCTATCCATTGCCGGTAAACAACGGTATAGCGCTTGAGTGGAGTTGATAGCTTGAGTCATAAGTCTTGGTCTAGTTTCTTCTGTTAATGCTGATTGCTGGTTAATAAAAGAGCCGCAGCGATATGCGGCTCTTGATTGCCTTTTGTTAAAGCTGATTAGTGAATATCACCCACCTTTGGCTGCGGCGCTTGCTCTTGCTCATGAGCAAGTAGCAATGGATTGACTGTGGTTGCGCTGTATCCCTGCTCAACCAAATGACTATCCATCACTAAGGTCGCCAAGTCGTCTGCCGCCACTTCAAGTCTAGGGTTGATATCGGTAAAGAACATCTTGGTATACCCTTTACAGGTGTCGCAGCTTTCAACTCGAATTGCCGCATTGGTTTCGGTCTCAGCCCACAACAACACACCTTTGCTTTCACCACATGAAGTGCACTCAGCGCGAACTTCATGCCACTCGGTTTCGCATAAACTGCAATGTAAGTAACGTAAGCCCACACGTGGCTCTTCCTTGATCACGCTCCCTACTGGGTGGCTACCACATACAGGGCATAAACGTTTATGTGCCTCACCGTTATCCGCTAAGTGTTGAGCAACATCCACAGCCCAATGCGACCAGTACACCGACAGTGAGGCCCATATAAATAGGCTGTACTGCGCTGGTACTTGAGCAAAATGACCGTTTAACATCGACTCGGCATAAGCTTGCAGTACATCAGCCTTAGCTTTAGCAAGTTCCTTTAACACTACGTGCAAGTCAGTACTCACTTTAGGCATTAGCTCACTAACTAGTTCCAGCAATACTGACTGCCAATAGTTGCCCCACTCAAAATGCTGCTGCGCCATCGGCTTATCTCGGCTTAAATCTAACTCTGGTTTTGGACCAAAGCAGCTTTTTGCCGCCTCGCCATATAGAGCCGATACCTTCTCTTGAGCGATAACTAACTGCTCGAGTAAGCCAAAGTATTCTGTTAAACCAGACTCTTCAGCCAGCTCTGCTAGTCGCTTGGCTCTAAATTGATAAACGGCTTTGGGATCAGCGGCAATCACGGTTTTAATATCCAATGACTGACCAGGGATCTTTTCAGCGTCGAGTATTGCTGTGCTCATAATTAGTGTTTTTCCTGCTTATTAGTCTGTAATTCAGGATCGTTTAGCATGTTAGGGTGATGCTTCTTGCACCAAGCCCGTGATACGTAGCCGTACAACATGCCAGCAACCGACCCTTCCACCCACGTTGCCATCCAGAAGTGCACAATCACGAAGATCAACATGATCACGGCACAGATTGCGTGGATTAAAATCGCCCACTGGATCGCACTTGCTTCAAAGTAAGGAGCAAAGTACGGCTGCCACATCATGATGCCGGTAATCGTCAGTGCGATTGAGGTCACCACGAAGGTACGGAACAGTACTTTTTGACCTGGGTTGTAATGGCCGATTGCCGGGATCTTATCCTCGTTTTCGAACATCACATCCTTGATAGCTAACATCCAAGTTAGGTCGTTCTTTTCCCACTTGTTATGGTGGTAATAGCGCACTAGCATCACCATTAACGGTAAACACATTAGTAAACCGGCAATTGGGTGAACAAAGCGTGCCATTTGCGGTGTGCCTGCAATCGCTCCCAACCATTGAAATGATGGGAAGAAGAAAGCAAAGCCGGTTAGGAATGTCACCAAACCTGCTGCAACCACAAACCAATGACAGATGCGGTCGAACAACTTATGGCGCAAAATCATATTCTGCTTATGCATGAGCGTTACTCCTTATCTGACTTATCTTCGTGAGTGTGGTCGAACGCTGCTGGCTCGTCCTCTTCAACAAGGTTACGACCCACAGTGATGCGGTGTAGACACGCAACAGCAACTGTTGCCATGATCCCCGCTGCACCTAATGGTTTAACCACGTCTTGCCATAACTTAACTGGCACACTCGTTTTCGGATCGGCTGGTAAGCCATAGTCTTGCGGCTTATTAATGTCATGCAAAATCATAATCATACCTGTACCACCCACGCCTTCAGGGTTATATAGGCCGGCATTAACATAGCCACGTTTACGCAACTCTTTAATCCGTAAGTCTGCAATAAATAGCATGTCTTCACGGGTACCGTATTTCAGCGCGCCTGTGATACACGACTTCACACAAGCAGGCTCTTGGCCAACTTGGATCCGGTCTGAACACATGGTGCACTTGTAGGCTTTTTGATCGATAGGATCGAGTCTTGGTACATCGAACGGACAAGCCGATACACAGTAACCACAACCGGTACACTTATCAGAATCAAAATCCACCACACCGTTAGCGTGCTGTACGATGGCACCTTTAGTCGAACAAGCAGTTAAACAAGCTGGATCGTCACAGTGCATACATGCGCTATGGGCAAAACGCCAATTTAGCTTGTTATCTCGCTCAACTTCTTGGTACTTCATCAGTGTCCAACACTCTGAAGACAGATCCATTGGGTTCTGGTAAGAACCTTGGAAGCTACCTACTGGGGCGCGCAAATCGTTCCATTCAGAACAAGACACCTGACACGCTTTACAGCCATTACATTTGGTGGCATCGAATAACTTAGCCACTTTACTTAACTTACGTCGAACCTGCGCTGCAGGAGTAAGCTCTGATGTACCAGAGCTTAAAATGATATCTTGAGCAGACATGTTTAAACTCCTTCAGCCTTAGCGATATCCACAAGGAACGCCTTAAATTCAGGCACCTGGGTATTCGCATCGCCCACTTCAGTGGTCAGTACGTTACAGCTATAACTTCTGCGGGTAAGTGCGTTGTGACCACCATGACGCGGTAGACCTACTGTATGCACCATCTGGCCATGAACTTTCAGTGGCTGCAGACGCTTAGTCACTAATGCTTTAGTTAACAAACTACCGCGCTTAGAGCTCACTTTGACCCAATCGCCATTAGCAATGCCTTTCTTCGCCGCTAGAATTTCATCAAGTTCGACAAAAGTTTCCGGCATAGAAATCGCGGCTAAACGACAGTGAATAGTCCAGAAATTAAAGTGCTCAGTTAACGAGTAAGTAGTACACACATACGGGAATTCATTATGTGAACCCAATGTGCTCTCTACGCCCTCTAACAAACGTACCGCAGGGTTACTAACAACATTAGGGTGTAATGGGTTAGTACCAATTGGTGACTCCATCGGCTCGTAATGCTCTGGGAACGGACCTTCTGCTAATAGTTTTAGCGAGAAGAAACGACCCACACCCTCAGGCTGCATAATGAACGGATGTGCTGACTCTTGCGGTGGTAACGTCATATTGAAGTCACCCACGTCGATGCCGTGCCACTTGCCGTGGTTCCACTCAACGATCATGCGTTTTGGATCCCAAGGCTTACCATTCACATCACACGATGCACGGTTGTAGAGTACGCGGCGGTTTTGCGGCCAAGAGAACGCCCAACCTGGAGTGATACCTTTACCTGACGTATCAGAGTTATCACGACGCGCCATCATGTTGCCTTCTTCGGTCCAACTACCAGAGTAGATCCAGCAACCACACGAAGTACTACCGTCATCTTTTAACTGGCTGAAGCTATCAAGCTGCTTACCGGTTTTAAGGTCGATACCATTAAGCTCTTTTGCCACTTCTTCGCCGTGCGGGAAGTATGGGTTGTGGTAGCCCGCCCAGTTAACCGCTTCAATCGGCTCCGGTAATACACCACCTTCAGCTTTATACAGCTCGCGCAACTTCATTAAGATCCCAGATAAGATCTCGGCATCAGGCTTAGATTCGCCCGGTGGATTCGCGCCCTTCCAGTGCCACTGCATCCAGCGACCAGAGTTAACGATACAACCTTCTTCTTCAGCAAATAACGTCGTCGGTAAGCGGAAAACTTGGGTTTGAATTTCGCTTGGCTGCACGTCGTTAAATTCGCCTGCTTTTTGCCAGAATACTGAGGTCTCTGTCGCTAACGGATCCATTACCACCAAGTATTTAAGCTTGCACAATGCCGCTAAGGTCTTGTTACGGTTTGGCATAGAGTTAATCGCGTTAACCCCTTGCACGAAATAACCGTTCACTTGGCCCTTGTACATCATGTCGATGTGCTTGGTGAAGTCGTACTGTAAATCCCACTTAGGTAACCAGTCATAACCAAAACTGTTAGCCGCAGTTGCGTGCTCACCCCAGAAACTCTTCATCTGTGAGATAAAGAACTTAGGATAGTTAGACCAGTAGTTAGTTTGGCCCGGACGCAACGCTTTAGGCGTATAATTATTTAGATATGTGGTTAAATCTGTATCGTTATCATTTGGTAGCTTTAAGTAGCCCGGTAGGTTCTGACATAGCAGACCCATATCGGTTGCGCCCTGTACGTTTGAGTGACCACGTAGTGCGTTAACACCACCACCCAATACACCGATATTACCTAGTAGCAACTGCACTAATGCCATAGAACGGATGTTCTGCGCGCCTTTAGTGTGGTGGGTCCAGCCCAATGCATACATGAAAGTCGCCGCTTTATCATGAACGTGTGTGCTACCAATTAGGGCACAAACTTTTTCATAATCTTCAACTGGCGTACCGGTAATATTGCTTACAGTTTCAAAGTCGTAACGGTCAACGTGCTGCTTTAATAAGTTCCACACACAACGTGGATGCTCATAGGTTTCATCAACTTTGGCATAACCATCTTCATCTAATTCGTAGTACCAAGAGTCTTTGTCGTAAGTACGACTCTTGTCATCAAAACCACTAAATAGGCCTTCATTGAATTCGAAATCTTCACGAATAATGTAGCTCGCGTTGGTATACGCTTTGACGTACTCGTAGTTAACTTGCTTAGTCTCAATGAGGTATCGACATAGACCTAAAAGGAATGCGATATCAGTACCACTACGAAGTGGTGCATAGCAGTCAGCTAACGCTGCACTGCGGTTAAAGCGTGGGTCCACAACCACCAACTTGGCGTTATTGTGTTCCATAGCTTCCGTTACCCAACCGAAACCGACAGGATGTGCTTCAGCGGCATTGCCGCCCATGATCACCACGACATTTGAGTTCTTAATATCGATCCAGTGGTTGGTCATGGCACCGCGCCCAAATGTTGGAGCAAGACTTGCTACCGTTGGGGAGTGTCAGTTACGCGCAATAGTATCGATGGCCACTAGGCCAAGAGAACGAGCAAACTTGTGAGTAATAAAACCACCTTCGTTTGGCTGTGCCGATGAAGTCATCATACCGGTACTCAACCAACGGTTTACTGTGGTGCCATCACTATTTTTTTCAATCAGGTTTTCATCGCGGTCGTCTTTCATCAAACGTGCGATACGGCTGAATGCCTCATCCCAGCTAATACGTTTCCACTCGTTAGAACCTGGTTCACGTACTTCAGGGAAATGGTTACGGTTAGGGCTATTTACATAGTCGACTAGACCCGCACCTTTAGGACACAATGCGCCGCGGTTCACCGGATGGTCAGCGTCGCCTTCAATGTGGAAAATCGCTTTCTCAGCGTTTTTACCGTTGCTGCCATGGCTGTACATCAACAAGCCACAACCCACTGAGCAATAACAACAGTTATTGCGGGTTTCTTTTGCTCTCAACAACTTATACTCGCGGGGCGCAGCCATCGCAGTACCGGGCATTAACCCTAGTGCTGATATTGCTGATGTGGTCGCTCCGCAGGCACACAGTTTAAAAAACTGTCGTCTGTCCATATAACCCTCACACTATTAGTATTTTCTACTTCACGTCGACATCTCATCTCGGCGTGGTAGTTTTGATGTGTGTTAATTAAACCCACTTCAAAAATCATTTTGTCGCCGATGACAAAGCAACTGAAACGCTTGTTATCATCAAATACAACAAACAAGATGATTTAATCACTGCTTAACTAACGCAGAGGATTATCCCCAAAGTTACTTAAACGGACAATTTATAACACAAGATCAATATCACACTAAAAAGACAAAAGAGAAATATGCTAAAAGCAAACAAAAACACACCACAAGAACAAAATTAAAAACTAGTAAAAACAATATATTCAAAATTAAAAACCAAAAAGACACCATCAATACAAAATGGACATTTTGTCGCAAAATGAAAAGACATTTTGTCTCACAATTAATTAGATCGCAGATGTTAAATTGCAGAATAAATTTGCGTCCAGCGACGACAGGAAAAGAGCTTGATAGCAAGCTTAACAAGGGGAAGGCTGCAAAATGAATTGTTAACCATAGCGCAACGACAAAGTGTCGAAGCTGAACCGAATAGCCATTTTAGACAATATGGCACACCTAAAAACCTTAATAATTATATGGCGATTTTATTTTACGCCTAAAAATGGCTTGATTTGCCGTTAGGTCAAATAACTAAGGTAGGCTTCTCTGGCAGCTATTGCGCAATTTGACTCAGTCTTTTTCAACTAGCAGCATTAGCAGTAATGTGTAATTGATATATGACAAGGCTATTTGTACTGCGGCTAGCGTTTGGGTAAGCGGCAAATCGCTTTTTGACCAAACAAACGGTAACGGTGTTTGGCAATGAAGTTATAGATCGCGTTGCGTAAAGCCCTTGGAAGTAAAACCGCATACCTTAGTAAATGAGGCGCACCATGGAGTCGTTTGGCTATTTCAATAACGGCATCGCTACGTAAATAGCACTGTTGCCGCTTTATCAAGACCACGCTATCCATAGCCACATCCGTTAATTGATATTGGCTCAACAGTGCTTGCCCCTGTATCGATTGCAATGCAACCAACTCAAACTCTTTATGAGGATCATGACGTGTAATAACACTCACAGCACCATCGCATAGGTTGCACACGCCATCGAAAATCACAACAGCAGTTTGCTTAGCACTCTTTTTCAAGCAACTTCCTCCTCAACACTTATTGTCGATGCTTTTGTTGCTAACATGGTTTAACAAAATATGGCCAAGTAAAGCAACCTGCTTCAGATGGTTTAGCGCTAAAAAAGAGGCGCTCAATGAGCGCCTCTTTTAAAACCGGTAGCACGATTGCTAAACAACTAAGAACAGCAATCTCGACGCCACCAGTTTTTAGGTAGCTTATCTAAGAAAACCTTGGCCATGAGTATCGCTAAGATCACCCCAGAGGTATAAACAATGCCCGCTGGCAATAGCTCATGCTGCTCACCAATTTGCGGCATCACCACAAAGCCGAAAGTATCCACTAAGTAATTCACCAAGATACCAGACACTAACGCAACACCTAACACGCCACCTAAATAGCCATATAAAGCGCGTTTACCTAGCTCTTTAGTTACCACGCCTAAGGTCGCGATATTAGTAGCTGGGCCTGCTAACATGAACACCAGCACAGCGCCTGGTGATACGCCGGCTAACAATAAACCTGCTGCAATAGGTGTTGATGCCGTAGCACAGATATACATAGGTACAGAGATCAGTACCATCACTAACATAGCTAAAATGCCGTCGCCCCACTTCGCCATAAAGTCTGCTGGTACATAGGTTTGTACTAGTGCCGCGAAGAATAAACCAATTAGCAACCATATAGTTGTATCACGCACTAAGTCTGTCGCCGCGTAATGTAAGCCCTTACCGATCCGGCTGATTACTGAAGTGCCTTTTAGTTCGCTAGCAATATCTTTGGTTGACTCACAGCAGCTACCCGCTTCGTTATCGCTGTGACTATGGTTAGCTGTATCCGTTTTTTTGCTGCTACAACAAGATGATTTTTCTGGCGTTACTGCTGCTGGGGCTTTAGTTGAGCAGCACGAAGACTTTTCGGTTTTAGCTTCCACCGTTTCAACGGCTTTTTTACTGCTACAACAAGAGGACACAGCTTCTACTATAGGTTCGGCTTCTTTACTACTACAGCAAGAACTCACAGCCTCAGCTTTAGGCTCGACTTTTTTACTACAGCATGAACTCACAGTTTCAGTTTTAGGCTCGACCTTTTTACTACTGCAGCAAGATGATGCTGATGCGCTGTTGCCGTTAGATTCAGTTTGTTTACTGCTTACCTGCTCATCATCGTCATCACGGCCTACCAATAGACCGGCAACAATCGCACTCATTACTGCCGCAATCGGTCTCACAATAGCCATGAATGGCCCAAGTAATACATAAGAAACCGTTACGGAATCTACACCTGTCTCAGGTGTAGACACCAAGAATGAAGTCGTTGCAGCTTTTGAAGCACCACTGCGACGTAGACCAACTGCGGCAGGAATGACGCCGCATGAACACAAGGGTAATGGTGCCCCCAATACTGCAGCCTTTACCGTCGTTTTAACGCCATGACCACCCAGCTGTTTCTGCATCCATGCCATAGGCACAAACATCTTCAACATACCAGCCAATACTAGACCGAGCAAAAGCCAGGGGGCTGACTCTAAAAACAGCTCAATAAAGTTCTCTAATAACATAACGACTTCTCACATGTATGGTTATATTCAAATAGCTTTCAATATCTAAATGGGATCTTGTTTATCAGTGCATGCTTTAGTGAACTCATGCTCAGCAAAGCCATGCTTATCATTTTCACAGCGGATACTGTCAGTGTTTGACTCTAACGCTTCTAGAATCGAGCAATGCTCTGCACTTTCGGGCCCACCACAACAAGCTTGCGACAGCCTTTGCAGCGACAATTGAAAATGGTTTAACTCAGCAATTTTGGCTTCGACACTGGCTAACTTGTCATCCACCATGCCTTTTACATCGGCACAAGCCCAGTTAGATTTATCCAGCTCAATCGATAACAGCTCCGTTATTTCTGCTAACGTAAAGCCCACAGCTTTAGCACGTAAAATAAAACGTAGCCGCTCAGCATCAGCCTCGGTATAAATACGGTAGCCTGAGTCAGTTCTCGATGAGGGCGATAACAAACCGTGCTTTTCGTAAAAACGTAAAGTATCAGCTTTAACTTCACATAGTTGTGCTAACTCACCGATTCGATACATGCATGACTCCGTTTCAAATTACATTTTATTGCCAAGATACAGCGACTAAAAAGTGCAGACTTTAATGCGACAATAAGCCAAGTATAAACCTTGGAGTTGTATCCAAGGTCAAGCCTTATTCTGCGCTTAAATAAATAACAAAGCTTGTTCTGCTGAACGTATTGTGAAATCGCGCAGAAAAAAACACCGCCAAAGGCAAATTTACGGTAAAATACGCGCGCCGTGACGATAGGTATAAAAATTGAGGGACTTTTGGAAAGCAGTGTAGCTCGCGATGGTGCGGATAATACTGTTCTGTTTTCCGAAAGATCCTTAAAAATAACTACTGGACCCTGTACCTACAATGAATAATGCCAGACCTATTCGTCGCGCGCTGTTAAGCGTTTCAGATAAAACCGGAATCCTAGAGTTTGCACAAGCGCTGCATGCTCAAGGTGTTGAGCTACTTTCTACTGGTGGCACCGCACGCCTGCTGGCTGATAATGGCGTGCCTGTCATTGAAGTATCAGATTATACTGGTCACCCAGAGATCATGGATGGCCGCGTTAAAACCCTGCACCCTAAAGTGCATGGCGGCATTTTGGCGCGTCGTGGTATCGACGAAATCGTAATGGAACAAAACAATATCAAGCCTATCGACTTGGTTGCTGTTAACTTGTATCCGTTTGCAGCGACAGTTGCACAAGAGGGCTGCACACTTGCCGATGCGATTGAAAACATCGATATCGGTGGTCCAACTATGGTTCGCTCTACGGCTAAAAACCACAAAGACACCACTATCATCGTTAACGCGAAAGATTACGACCGCGTCATTGCTGAAATGCAAGCAAACGAAGGTAGCACCACCCTTGAAACTCGCTTTGATTTAGCCATTGCTGCATTTGAACACACAGCAGCATACGACGGCATGATTGCTAACTACTTTGGTACTAAAGTACCGGCACACAGCAAAGATGAGTGCCATGCTGATTCTAAGTTCCCACGTACTTACAATACTCAGCTAGTTAAAAAGCAAGACCTACGCTACGGCGAAAACAGCCATCAAACAGCTGCTTTCTATGTTGATACCAACCTTGATGAAGCTTCTGTTGCTACTGCAGTTCAACTCCAAGGTAAGGCACTTTCATACAACAACATCGCCGATACCGATGCTGCACTAGAGTGCGTAAAAGAGTTCGACGAACCAGCATGTGTGATTGTTAAGCACGCTAACCCATGTGGCGTAGCCATTGGTGAAAACCTGCTCGAAGCTTATAACCGTGCATTCCAAACCGATCCAACATCAGCATTCGGTGGCATCATCGCCTTTAACGGCGAACTAGATGCAGCAACCGCTAGCGCCATTGTTGAACGCCAATTTGTTGAAGTCATTATTGCCCCTAAAGTGAGCCAAGCGGCTCGTGACGTAGTAGCAGCAAAAGCTAACGTACGTTTACTTGAGTGTGGCGAATGGGCGACTAAGACTAGCAGCCTAGATTACAAGCGCGTCAACGGCGGCTTACTGCTGCAAGATCGCGACCAAGGCATGGTTGGTCTTGAAGAGGTTAAGGTGGTTTCTAAGCGTCAGCCAACTGCTGAAGAGATGAAAGACCTAATGTTCTGCTGGAAAGTGGCTAAGTTTGTTAAGTCAAACGCGATTGTATACGCCAAAAACAGCATGACTATCGGTGTAGGCGCAGGCCAAATGAGCCGAGTTTACAGTGCTAAAGTTGCTGGTATTAAAGCGGCTGATGAAGGCCTAGAAGTACAAAACTCAGTAATGGCATCAGATGCATTCTTCCCATTCCGTGATGGTATCGATGCTGCAGCGGCTGCAGGTATCAGCTGTATCATCCAGCCTGGTGGTTCTATCCGCGATGAAGAGATCATCGCTGCTGCAGACGAGCACGGCATGGCAATGGTATTTACTGGTATGCGTCACTTCCGTCATTAATTGGTTTGCGCGAATAAAGGGCTTTATTCGCGCATTAACAAAATTAATATTTAACGTTTAGAGCAAGCCATTTTTTCTAGGTAAAAAAAAGCACGCGCAGCGTATGCCAATACGTGAGCATGCTTGATGCAGTGATAGGAAGAATGGCGCAGCTATAAAAGGTAAAGATATGAAAGTATTGATTATTGGTGGCGGCGGTCGCGAACATGCATTGGCGTGGAAAGCTGCGCAATCTGAGCAAGTAAAAACTGTCTTTGTTGCCCCTGGTAACGCTGGCACAGCATTAGAACCAAAACTTGAAAACGTCGCAATTAACGTTGAAGAGATTTCAGCGTTAGTGGCATTTGCCACAGAGCAAAAAGTGGCTATCACCATTGTTGGCCCAGAAGTACCATTAGCACTTGGCGTTGTCGACGCCTTTAACGAAGCAGGGCTACCTATCTTTGGCCCAACCAAAGGTGCTGCGCAGCTAGAGTCTTCTAAAGCCTTTACTAAAGACTTTTTGGCTCGTCACGATATTCCTACAGCGGCTTACTCAAACTTTACTGAGATTGAACCAGCTAAAGCCTATGTTAAGCAAGTGACTGGTTTGACAGGTTTCCCTATCGTAATTAAAGCCGACGGCCTAGCTGCAGGTAAAGGCGTTATCATCGCAGCCGATCAAAGCGAAGCTGATGCTGCTATCGAAGATATGCTTGCCGGCAACAAATTTGGTGAAGCAGGTTCTCGCGTAGTGATCGAAGAGTTCCTAAAAGGCGAAGAAGCCAGCTTTATTGTGATGGTTGACGGTAAAAATATTCTTGCTATGGCCACCAGCCAAGACCATAAAGCTCGTGATAATGGTGATCATGGCCCTAACACTGGCGGCATGGGCGCATACTCTCCAGCTCCGGTAGTGACCCAAGCAGTTCACGATTGGACCATCGAAAATGTAATCCGCCCAACAGTAGATGGCATGGCAGCTGAAGGCAATGTTTACACTGGCTTCCTATACGCAGGCTTGATGATTGCACCAGATGGAAGCGCTAAAGTGCTTGAGTACAACTGCCGCTTTGGCGATCCTGAAACTCAGCCAATTATGATGCGCCTTAAGTCTGATTTAGTTGAACTGTGTCTAGCGGCAACTCGCGGCGAACTAAATCAAGTTACAGCCGAGTTTGACTCACGCGCAGCTGTAGGCGTAGTTATGGCTGCAGGTGGCTACCCTGATGCATACCGCAAGCATGATGTGATTGATGGCCTATCGCTAGGCAATAATGACGCTAAAGTGTTCCATGCCGGCACTAGCATGCAAGACGGTCACGTGGTAACGAATGGCGGCCGTGTATTATGCGCTACCGCCCTTGGTAATACAGTCACAGCAGCACAGCAAGCAGCTTATGGTTTAGTTGATGCTATCCATTGGGATGACGTCTACTTTAGAACTGACATTGCTTACCGCGCGATTGCCCGTGAAAACGGTGAAGGTTAATTAACTGTGTAATATTGGCTCGTGAAAATGGCGAAGGTTAATTAACCGCCCTGCATCGCCTACCGTGAGATATTGGCCCGTGAAAACGGTGAAGGTTAATTAACTGTGTAATATTGGCTCGTGAAAATGGCGAAGGTTAATTAACCGCCCTGCATCGCCTACCGTGTGATATTGGCCCGTGAAAACGGTGAAGGTTAATTAACCGCCCTGCATCGCCTACCGTGAGATATTGGCCCGTGAAAACGGTGAAGGTTAATTAACTGTGTAATATTGGCTCGTGAAAATGGCGAAGGTTAATTAACCGCCCTGCATCGCCTACCGTGTGATATTGGCCCGTGAAAACGGCAAAGGTTAAACAAATTTAGTTCTAGCTTAAAAGCCCTGTTAACTCAGGGCTTTTTTATGTCGGTGATTTAGCTCGATGAATCAGCGATGCCGCTGTCTATGCCACTTCTCTAGCAAACAAAAAAATCGCACCAACATCAAGTAATTCAGTTTAATGTGATCTATATTACACAAACTCTGCATCGTAAGGCGCATGCTAGAGCTATAGAGATGGCGCATTCAAACCAAAACAATTAAATCGAATGCACTACTAATATCATTAGATTTTACAAACTGGGGTTAGACAATGAAATATTCACTAAGCGATCTTATCTATCAAGGCGAGACATCTGGCGTACACAACTGGGATACACTATCTGGTTCCTCTTTCTACTGGCACCCAGATTGGTTGCATATCGCCGAAGACATGACGGGCCATAATGCTGCAGCACACATAGAACCCGCAGCTGACAAAGCCACAAAAGCGGAAGCTGCTGAGGCCATAGTTAAACACCTTAATAAATAAACCTAGCTATCTGTAAATTATCGACCTGATGCTATCGCCCTACGCGCTATTTTATCAATTAAGCCAGGGGCGATAACTTTAAACCAACGTCCAATTCTTCCTCTAAAAGAAGTAATTAACATACGCTGGCGTTTAGCAATGGCTGGTAACATCATCTGTGCACACTCTTCGGCCGTCATAATTTTACTTTCTTGCATTGGTGTATCACCTAAAGGTTTACCATGCTCATCAAGGGCACGCTTATGGATCTGACTGACAACAAAGTCGGGACAAATAAGCGTTACCGCAACCTTATCATCTGTGAGTTCAATCCGCAGAGAGTCAAAAAAACCTATCATGGCGTGCTTAGAGGCTGCATAGCCAGAACGTGTTGGCACACCTGTCATTCCGGCTAACGAGGCAACTGCAACTATTTGCCCTTGGCTTAGTTTCAAGTAAGGAATCGCTGCATGAGTAAGGTAGGCTGAGGCCAAATAGTTTACCTGCATGATTTGTGACAAAACACTTAAGTCCTCAAGCTCATCAAAGCGCGACCACATAGTCATGCCTGCATTATTGATTAAGATATCTAAGCGCCCAAAATGACTCATGCAAGCCTGAATTAATCCGCTACACTGCTCTTGCTGGGTAACATCAGCCACATGCACTAGTGGCGATTGCCCCAGTAAAGTTAACTCGGCAGCCAAGCTATTGAGCCGCTCGAGATTACGTGCAGTTATGACTAACTGGCAATCGAAACTCGCTAACGCGATGGCTAACGCGCGACCAATACCTTCTGAAGCACCAGTGATAATAATAACTTTATCGCTAAACTTACTCGCTAACTCATCGTTGAGGATTTGATTAAAGTGCGCCATATTGAACCAAGCTGGATAAGTGAACCTTATTCACCAAGCTCACATATTAATCACTCAAGTGCAAATTTAAGCGATCGACTGCGCAAGTAATACCTCATGTTTATAACTATTAAGTGGTTGCGGACGCCCAATACCATATCCCTGAGCATAGTTGACGCCAATCGCTTCTAACTTATCGATAATTTCTTGATTTTCAACAAACTCTGCTACTGTTTCAATTCCCATCACCCGACAAACATCACTCACAGATTTTACGATAGCGTAGTCTTTGGCGTTACTTGCTAAATGCTTCACAAAACAGCCGTCAATTTTAACGTAATCCACCGGCATCTCTTTTAAATAGCCGTATGACGCAAAGCCACTACCAAAATCATCAAGGGCAAACGCAAAACCACGCTTACGCAGTGCAAATAACATTTTCATCGCCCGGCTGTGATTTTGAATTGCACTGGTTTCAGTAATTTCAAAACACACACAGCAACTGGGTATACCAAAGCGATTTTGTTGCTGCAAAATGTAGTCAACCATGCCTTCGGCACCGAGGCTATTGCCAGATAAGTTAATTGATAAGCAATGATCATCCCAAACCTGTTCGTTTAACGATAACCACAAAAAGGCTTTTCTAATCACCTCTTTATCGACATCTACAATCAACTTAAATCGCTCTGCAGCCGCAATAAACTGCGCAGGGGGTAATATTCGACCAGAGCTATCTTGGATCCGCAGTAAAATCTCCATTCGCTGGCGATGACTATAGGAAGAAAGGCGCTTAATTTTTTGGTAGTAAAGGATCAGTTCACTATTATCAATAGCCTGTGCAATTCTCACAGCCCAAGCCGGTGCATTACGTTGGTAGCTAAGTTCTTTATCACGACTGTCATAGAAATGAATTTGGTTACTGCCCTTTTTCTTAGCGGCAAGACAGGCGACGCTAGCATCTTTTAGTAGTTCACGAACGTCATCAATATTCCGCGAACGCGCTAAAGCCACGCCAACACTAACACCGACTCGGTAAGTAATTGCTTTATCTTTAATAACTTGACTATGGATACTCGCAATAATTCGCTTAGTTAATTTAGCCACCTCAAGCGCTGAAATATCTCGAATGGCAAAACTGAATTCATCACCGCCCAAACGGCCTAATAACTCGTTTTCAATCAAACACGTCTCAAGTGCTCTAGCAACTAAACACAACATTTTATCGCCAGTTGCAAAACCACAGGATTCATTGATTAACTTAAATTGCTCTAGGTCTAAATACACTACAGCAAGTGAATTTGACGCTTCAATATAACTCGGTAAACGTTCTTCAAATGCCGCTCTATTGAGCAAGCCAGTGACCCTGTCAAAATGCACATTACGCTTAAGCTGACGGACAAGTAACATTTCTCTTGTCGTGTCTTTTATAACTAATACAGCCCCTACAACATCACCTGAATGACTGGTTAAGTTGCTCAAAGTGAGACTCATCAGCTTAGCGTCCCCTGAGCGCGTAGTTAATGGGCCGGACTTTTGCCTGAGGTCACCACTTTGCATCAAGCTGATAAGCCTTTGTTTCAGATCTTTCTCTGCCCCCAAAAGTGCATCAGGGCTCTTACCAATAGCTTGCTCACTGGTGCATTGCAGTAGCCGCTCAGCACAGGCATTTAGATAAGTTACATTGGCATTGATATCTGTCAGGATCACCGCCTCAGTAATTGAGTCCAGCGTAGACTTAGAACGTTGCTCATGCTGATAGATATCTTGCAGAAAGTTATTAATACCGCTGGTTAACGGTGTAAACTCGTTAACCCCTTCATTATGTATTTGCACTAGCTTATTAGAGCGAGGATCGAGGTCGGCTAACTGAGCCGTTAGTTTTTTAAATGGTTTCACGACACCAAAACGAAACCAGAATAACGCAGCGATCTGCAAAATAATAAACAGCGCAAATATGACTAGGCTCAATTGTGTGTACTTTTGCTCCATTTTTAAAATCAATGGATTAGAAAATGAGACTTTCAAATGTGCGGCAGTAGTACCAACAACATTGGGTAGGTTAAGTTCCGCAACGGTAGTATCACCAACCTTATACAAGGCAGTTTTGGCATTTCCGTGCAGGATCTCTATATCTGTTACTAAATTAATTAACCCTAGAGACTCAAAGTACTTGGTCGTTAATTGCGAAGCGAAAACAAACTGCTCCCCTAAGTGCATGCCACGTTTAGTACCAATAAAAAACACTTCACTCGTGAGCGGTGAAAAATAAATACCATTTTTGATACTTGATGAACTTAAGTAAGTTATATGGTGATCACTTTGAAGGCTAGGTTCACCAACACGGTGTAAATCATCGCCTGTTTGCAAAAAAACTTGCGTATCATTAAACAGCTGACCGCGAGACCATACGTCAGTAGACACTGTTTCAGCTGAGCCGTACTGTATCGAGTCTATAATCAGCTGAAAGTGCTCTAAATCATTTGTTATTTGAGCTTCAATACTCTTAATGTATTTTTCGATGGCATTAGTTCGGACAACATCAATCTCGGAACGTAACCAGGTTATCCCTGTAAAAAAAACCGCAATAAGTAAAGGGATACAAACACCAAAGATAACCAGTACAACTTTTTTTCCAATTTGCATCTTAGGGCAACTTCTCTAATTCAAAACCAGCCAATCTCTGACTACTACTTGGTTTGCGCTAGCAAATTACCCCATTTTGCAACAGATAACACCTACCTTTGAAACAGACGTTTATAAAAACAACAGCCGAACTACGCTTACTTAAAAATACTGTAATTATTTGTGCTTTAGCTCAACAAAAGCGCTGTTATTTTGCTAAAAATCAAATGTTATAGTTTTGTGACAATCAAGCGATATTCCAGTGACAATCCTTTGCCAAACTAAAAATCATACCAAGCAAAGGAGAGATACGATGAAACTTAACCCAATTACAAAGTTATTAATTCTAGGCAGCATAATCACCCTTCCTGCAACAGCAGCAGAAATAGAAATCAGCATTACTAATCTAACCCACGGTAACCATTTCACCCCGTTACTCGTTGCCGCCCACGATGCTGATAGTCATCTTTTCCAAGTGGGTGAAATGGCCTCTAGTGCTCTACAAAAAATGGCTGAGGGTGGCGATATTGGTGATTTAGATAGCGCAGTAATAGCTACAAATGGGGTTACGGTGGCTAACCCTGCAGCGGGGCTATTAGCGCCTAGCGCCAAAGTTGAGGGCATAATGTTAGATACGGGCGATATGACCCACCTATCAATCGTTGCTATGGTTTTACCAACCAATGATGCTTTTGTTGGTTTAGATGCATGGCAATTACCAACCGAACCTGGCAGCTATACCTTCACTTTAAATGCTTACGATGCAGGGACCGAAGCTAATGATGAAGTAGTTAATGGCGGAGGTATGTCTGGCGTAGCGGGGATCCCTGCAGCACCGGGAGGAGATGGTGGTATGAATGCCACAGGAGTCATGGACATGAGTAGCAATGATAAAGTGCATATCCACCCAGGCGTACTTGGCGATACTGACTTACAAGGTGGTATGAGCGATCTAGACAGTCGAGTACACCGCTGGTTAAACCCTGTTGCTCGCGTCACTGTCACCGTGAAATAGGAGGTTTACTATGAATATCTCCAAACTAAATGTTAAAACAGCGAGTCTCGCTGCACTCAGTGCCGTAGCGTTATTACTAGGTGGTTGTTCTGATAACGATCATACAAGTTCAACTGCAATCACCCCTCCAGCAGTCACGCCAACAATGCAGGACTACACAATTAACATTACCAACTTGACCGCAAACCAGCCCATGTCTCCCATTGCTGTTGTCACTCATGCAGCCGACAGCGTTCTTTGGAGCAGCGGTCAGAGCGCAAGCTTAGCATTAGAAACCTTAGCTGAATCAGGTGACGCCAGTGGCTTGACTGATGAAACTGGAGTGACTGACCTAATCAATGGCGCAGGTATTCTAATGCCAGGAGCAAGTGAAGCGATAAGCTTAAGCCTAGACTCAACGTCTGTTGCCAATTTATCTGTGCTGACAATGTTGGTTAATACCAACGACGCCTTTACTGGTTTTAGCGGTTATGACTTAAGTGAGCTAGCCATTGGTGAGTCTCAAGTATTTAGAGTCATCGCTTATGATGCTGGTACCGAGGCTAATGATGAAGCTAAAGGCACTATTCCTGGCCCAGCTGATGGTGGAGAAGGTTTTAATGCCGCTCGTAACGATACGAATAAAGTCCATGCTCACCCGGGAGTAATTAGCAGTGATGATGGTCTTAGCGACTCGGTACTCAATGCCTCACATCGCTTTGATAACCCTGTCCTGCTGATCAAGATAAGCAGAACTGAATAAGCACTCACTGATATAAATTAAAAAATTACGTAATAAATGTTTCCACTGGCGGGTCTTGTTGGCAAGGACTCGTCTTTGGGAGCAACGCATGAACGGAGCAACAAACACTGATCATATTGCCAACAAGCAGATCTTACTGGTTGAGGCAGAACAAGATTTAGCAGAGCTGCTAATGCTAAATTTAAAAAGTATGAGTCATCATGTTATTCATTGCAGTACCTTGCAACAAGCACAACAGTACCTAAGCAATAGCCAAGTCGATCTGATCTTAATGGATAGAATGATGCCCGATGGCGATGCAATTAGCTTGTGCCAACAGTTTCGCGATGCTGGTAACCAATTACCTTGCCTTATGTTAAGCAGTAAAGGCTCAGAAGCAGACATCGTTTTAGGATTAGAGTCTGGTGCAGATGATTACCTAGCAAAGCCTTTTAGCCTACTGGAGCTTAAAGCGCGAGTAACAGCATTAATACGCCGCTCTAAACTAATAGAAAAGCAACAAAACGCCATCAAGTTTGAAGGTATTACCATAGACTGTAATACCCGTGAGGTCATCGCCTTTAATGAAGTTCTTGAGCTGACCGCCAGAGAGTTCGATCTATTACTTTACCTAGCTCAGCATCCTAAACAAGTATTCAGTCGCATGCAGTTATTGGAAGCGGTTTGGGGATACTCATATTCAGGCTATGAGCATACAGTAAATAGTCACGTGAACCGCTTACGCTCTAAACTATCCCGCAATGCACGTACTTCAAAACTGGTCAGAACCGTATGGGGCGTTGGCTATAAATTTACTCCACCAGCGGCACAAATGTAGTGCTAAATCGCAAGCAATAAAAAGGCCCAGTAAACTGAGCCTTATTAAAGATGTATCATTCGCCGTAAGGCAAACTAATTACTTGTGATACTTAGCTGATAGCTCATGCACAGAGTTAATGAACGCACCTGCGTGCTCTGGATTAACGTGCTGATGAATACCATGACCCAAGTTAAATACATGGCCAGTACCTTCACCGTAAGAAGATAAGATTTGATCAACTTCTTGATGAATACGCTCAGGAGAAGCATAAAGTACTGATGGGTCCATATTGCCTTGCAGTGCAACTTTATGACCTACACGGCGACGAGCATCACCAATATCTACAGTCCAGTCTAGACCTAATGCGTCACAGCCGGTTTCAGCCATAGACTCAAGCCATAGTCCGCCGCCTTTAGTGAACAGCGTTACTGGAACTTGGCGACCGTCTGCATGGCGAGTTAAGCCATCAACAATCTTTTGCATGTAACGTAGTGAGAATTCACGGTATGCGTGGTGAGAAAGTGCTCCACCCCATGAATCGAAAATCATTAGCGACTGTGCACCGTTTGCCACTTGCGCATTCAAGTACAAAGTCACAGAGTCAGCTAGCTTGTCTAGTAGCATGTGTAAAGTCGCTGGCTCTTCGTAAGCCATCTTCTTAATCTTTTCAAATGCTTTACTAGAACCGCCTTCAACCATGTAAGTTGCTAGTGTCCAAGGAGAACCAGAGAAACCGATTAGCGGCACTTCGCCTTTTAGTTCGCGGCGAATAGTGCTAACGGCACGCATTACATAACCAAGCTCATCTTCTGGATCTGGAATGCAAAGCTTCTTAATTGAATCAATAGTGTCAGTAGGACGTTCGAAACGTGGGCCTTCACCCGCTTCAAAGTATAAACCTAAGCCCATTGCATCTGGAACAGTAAGGATGTCTGAGAACAAGATTGCAGCGTCTAAGTCGTAACGACGTAGTGGCTGTAGGGTCACTTCACAAGCTAAGTCTTGGTTCTTACAAAGAGACATGAAGTCGCCAGCTTCTGCGCGGGTGGCTTTATATTCTGGAAGATAACGACCAGCTTGACGCATCATCCAGACAGGAGTTCTGTCGACAGGCTGTTTTAATAACGCACGTAAATAACGATCATTCTTTAATTCTGCCATTTGGCTTGATTCCTAAACTTATTGTGATATCCGCTTGGGACAGTAGTTTAGCATTTACGTTAATAAAGTAACCTCTAACGGTAAAATAATGTGACAAGTAACCCGACTAAATCCAGCAACTCTGAGTTAGGTAACATTATTGGTATATTAATAATGCTTATTTTGCAGCGACAAATCCCAGTTCACAGCTTACTGTAAAAACGTGAAACAGATTCACATCAGAGCTTAACCTAAGCTGTATGGCTCGCAATGTAACAGAAAAAAGTTGCACCTATGAATTAGCTTTGGTATAAAAAGTCTGCGCTAGCAAGAACAATCAAGAAGCTCGTCGCATCGAGCCCGCAAAAAACTTACTCGCCCAGCGATAGATTTCTATCGCTGGGCATTTTATTTTTTATAGCAATTTATTTACAAACATCTCTTTCAAGCCCGCCTGTATTTATTACAAATATTTCCTGTAAAAATGGTTGATCAAACCTACATTCTTCCCCTACATTAGAGAGACGGAGATGGATTTTTATCGGGGAAGACCATGCTAAGAAAGCTAGAGAAAGCCGAACAAAAATGGGGCGGTTCAAATACGCTTATAGATCAGTGGTTAAACAATCGTCGTAACCTACTCATCAACTACTGCCAAATTGCTGGACTCCCGCCGTATGAAGTCAGCGACAAGCCGTTACCTGAGTTTGAATCAGTAAAACAGTTCTGCGATCAGTTAATGGACTATGTTTCAGAAGGCCATTTTGAAATTTATAACCAAGTGGTTGCAGCCTGCGAAAAGAATGGCCATTCCAGTCAAGCTCTAGCCCAGCAGCTAGTGCCTCAAATCAGTGAAACCACTGATACAGCATTAGATTTCAATGATAAATATACCGAAGCGGAAGATGAAAAAGTGCTATTTCATCTAGATAAAGACTTATCATCTTTGGGTCATGCTATGGAAACCCGCTTTGCACTTGAAGACAAACTGCTCGAAGTCCTACACAGTAAACACTCTTAAGACTTAAAGAAGGTACTAGGACGCTACGCTGCGAGGTCGGACTGCGTCCTGCTAGGAAAGTAACAAGCAAACACAGTTATAGATTCTAGCAAAGAGTATAACGAATTAACGAAAAGGCCAGCTGATTAGCTGGCCTTTTTAGTACTCCAATCTAGCTTACACTGCTGATTGGAAAATCACATCATCAGCTTTTGCTGTGTACGATGGAATTTGGTCGAAGTTCAGATAACGGTATGTGTCCGCCGCAGTCGCATCTAACTCTTTCGCATAAGTCTGATACTCTTCAGGCGATGGTAGACGACCAAGCAATGCTGCAACCGCAGCTAGCTCAGCAGAAGCCAAGTATACGTTTGCACCTGTACCAAGACGGTTCGGGAAGTTACGTGTAGAAGTTGACACTACCGTAGCACCTTCAGCAACACGTGCTTGGTTACCCATACACAGTGAACAACCTGGGATCTCAATGCGAGCACCGACACGACCAAAGATAGCATAGTAACCTTCTTCAGTTAGCTGATCACGGTCCATCTTAGTTGGCGGCGCAATCCACAAGCGTGTTGGTAAAGTTGATGCAAACTTATCCAGCATCTTACCCGTTGCACGGAAGTGGCCAATATTAGTCATACAAGAACCAACGAATACTTCGTCAATCTTAGTATCAACTACTGATGACAATAGGATTGCATCATCAGGATCGTTTGGTGCACAAAGAATTGGTTCTTTGATTTCATTCAAATCGATCTCAATCACTTCTGCATATTCAGCATCGCTATCAGCTTCCATAAGTTCTGGATTTGCTAGCCACTCTTGCATCGCAGTGATACGACGCTCGATTGTACGGCGATCACCATAGCCTTCAGCAATCATCCACTTCAGCATAACGATATTTGAGTTAAGGTATTCAATGATAGGCTCTTTGCCTAGCTTGATAGTACAACCTGCAGCACTACGCTCAGCTGACGCATCAGAAAGTTCAAACGCTTGCTCAACTTTCAGCTGCTCAAGGCCTTCAATTTCTAGTACACGGCCAGAGAAAGCGTTGATTTTACCTTTCTTCTCAACGGTTAGCAGGCCCATTTCAATCGCTTTATGCGGGATTGCATGTACAAGATCACGCAGAGTGATACCCGGCTGCATCTCACCTTTAAAGCGAACCAGTACCGACTCAGGCATATCAAGAGGCATAACACCTGTTGCTGCAGCAAATGCCACTAGACCAGAACCTGCTGGGAATGAGATACCAATTGGGAAGCGAGTATGCGAGTCACCACCTGTACCAACAGTATCAGGTAGTAGCATACGGTTTAGCCAAGAGTGAATTACACCGTCACCTGGACGCAGTGCAACACCACCACGGTTCATGATGAAATCTGGCAGTGTATGATGCGTATTTACATCAACAGGCTTTGGATAAGCCGCAGTGTGACAGAAAGACTGCATAGTTAAGTCTGCACTGAAACCTAGACATGCTAGATCTTTCAGCTCGTCACGCGTCATAGGGCCGGTTGTATCTTGCGAACCAACCGAGGTCATCTTAGGCTCACAATATTGACCAGGGCGAATACCTGTCACGCCGCACGCTTTACCAACCATCTTTTGTGCAAGGGTAAAGCCTTTACCTGTGTCAGCCACATCTTGTGGGCGAACAAACTCAGTTGATGCGTCTAGACCTAATGTTTCACGAGCACGATCAGTAAGACCACGACCGATGATAAGCGGGATACGACCACCAGCACGTACTTCGTCCATCAACACGTCTGTTTTAAGTGAAAACTCAGAAATCACTTCATCTGTGCCGTGACGCTTAACGATACCTTCATATGGGTAAATGTCGATAACATCGCCCATTTCCATCTTGCTAACATCAAGTTCAATCGGCAATGCACCAGCATCTTCCATAGTGTTAAAGAAGATTGGGGCAATTTTACCGCCTAAACAGAAACCGCCTGCACGCTTGTTTGGCACATTCGGGATATCATCCCCCATGAACCACAGCACTGAGTTGGTAGCAGATTTACGAGAAGAACCTGTACCGACAACGTCGCCCACATATACCAGTGGGAAACCTTTTTCTTTTAATGATTCAATCTCTTTGATTGGACCAATAACACCCGCTTCATCAGGTACAATGCCATCACGAGCGTTTTTAAGCATAGCTAACGCATGTAGTGGGATATCAGGGCGTGACCATGCATCTGGTGCTGGCGATAGGTCATCAGTATTGGTCTCACCAGAAACTTTAAATACGGTTAGTGAGATTTTTTCAGCAAGCTTTGGACGAGACAGGAACCACTCGGCTTCAGCCCAAGAGTGAACAACTTGCTTAGCAAAGTCGTTACCCGCTTGCATTTTTTCAACGACATCGTGGTACGCGTCGAACATAAGTAGAGTGTGAGATAGGGCTTTAACGGCCAATGGAGCTTGTGCATCGTTATCAAGTTGAGCGATTAACGGCTCAATGTTGTAACCACCTTGCATGGTGCCTAGCAGCTCTACTGCACGCTCAGATGACAGAATTGAAGATGATGCTTCGCCTTTTGCGACTGCATCTAAAAAGCCCGCTTTAACATATGCGGCTTCATCAACACCTGGTGGGATACGGTTTTCAAGCAGATCAAGAATAAATGCTTCTTCACCTGCAGGTGGATTCTTTACCAATTCAACTAGCTCTGACACCTGTTGGGCATCTAATGGCTTAGGGACTACGCCCTCTGAAGCACGTTCTGCGACGTGTTTACGATATGCTTCTAGCACGGCAACATTCCTCTTATTTTGGCGTTCTATCAGCCAAACTACCACTGGTTAATAGCAGCTAGCAGTTCAGCATGCTCGATCCTTTATTCGAGCGCCATTATACTACAGCTTTGCAAAAGTATGAATCAGATCACACTAAGACCGAAGTAGAACAACACCCAGTCGACATCTCGAGCTATACAGTAAATCCATTTGCTCAAAAAGAAAACTAGACCATAGTGTGAAACATTGATCTAAATTATATAAATCATACATTTAATTAACGACACAGTGATTACTGCGCCAGTTTTTCCGCTATGAAATCGCTCGCTTTTTATCGATTAAATCGTATGATTATTATCGAATTTTGCAGAATGCACGACTAATATTCACCAAAGTTATAATGAACATAATTGGGTACTTATGAGCAGATCTCAGCTAAAAGCGGTTATTTTCGACATGGACGGAGTACTGATTGACTCCGAGCCAACATGGCAACTGGCCATATTCAAGGTCATGAATGAGTTAGGTTTAAACGTTTGCATGGAAGATATGGCGCTAACAACCGGTTTACGTATCGATCAGGTGGTAGAGTTTTGGTACCAGCGCTCACCTTGGAATAATTATAATAATCAGCAAACCTCACAAGCCATTGTAGAGCAGGTTATTAGTGATATATCGGCGAATGGTCAGGCGATGAAAGGCGTAAATGAAGCACTTATCGCTTGCAAGAACTATGGCCTAAAGGTTGGTTTAGCTACATCTTCATCCAGTGCAATTGTTAATGCTGTTTTAAACAAACTCAATATAAGAGATTATTTTCAAGCCATAGCCTCGGCCGAAAATCTGCAATATGGTAAACCTCACCCAGAAGTGTATTTAAACTGTGCTGAAGCACTTAATATTGATCCAATCAATTGTTTAGCGATTGAAGATTCATTTAATGGATTAATCGCAGCCCGCGCGGCCAACATGCAAACCATCGCGATACCTGAGCCACAACATGCAAACCACACTAAGTGGATTGTCGCTCACCATCAACTTGATAGTCTCTGCCAACTAGCAGGTCATTTAGCTAATACCAATTAGTACAAAGATTTAGTCGCTCTGAGTAGATCAACTTCTTATACTAATTGGTATAACTAAAAGCGCCTTAGTAGAAAGCCCATCACAGTGATGGGCTTTTTAGATATGAAATTTTTTGTTCGACGAAACAGTTGATTACCAATTCTTACCGATAAACAAGAATACCGTTTTTTCGCCGTCATCTGATGCACCAAAACCAAAGGCAGCTGGGCCAACGCTAGTATCTATGCCTAAATACAAACTACCTGCGTATATAAGGTCATCGAGCGACACATTATCTTTTTGACTCCACACATTACCCGCTTCAATACTGGTACCTAAGTAAAGTGGGTATTCAGTCATTCCCAGAACATCGCGCCCTAGGTCATACTGATAAACAAATGCACCAAAAATTTTATGTGAGCCATAAAGAGCATTTTTATGATAACCAGAGAGATTCAAAAATCCGCCAAGCTCTGACACGTTTACTGTAAATGCACCATCCTTATCAACAGTGGCAAGAGAAGCAATCCCCACAAATGCATGATTACCAACGCCTACAGCGCCACGCCAATCCGCTTCGTACTGCATAGAGAAATCTGAAGATTCAGCCAGACCATTTAGATCGTAACTCTCTTTACGCATATACATATTAAATGTGAATCTGTTACCGGAGGTCGGGAAGTTAATACTGTTTAAGTCATCATAGGCAAATTTAAAGTAACCGCCGTAGCCGTCATAAGGCACCCGCCCGAAGCTCCAAGCATCATTCTCTAGATCGCCCTTTTCACCTAAAAAGCCAATTTCAACCATGCCATTCTGGGTGTAATTCATACCAATGCCGAGCTCCGCACGATAAGCGGTTTGTTTTAACTCAAGCACACGATTATTGTTTTCGAAAAAGCCCCAATCTTTAAGTTCATACTCGATGCGAGCACGACTAAAGTAAGTTTGCTCTTTTACTAGTGGTTGATAAAATTCAGATGCAATCAGCTTATCAAACCCGAGTGATAATTCATTACGCCATTCACCACCATTTTCGGTCAGCTCAGTCATGGTATAAGCCATATCCAGTGAGATCACTGAATCTAAGCTAAAATCATCTTCCCAACTAAAGCCGAGCTGAAAGTAATTTGGCCCCCAGGATTTAGCTTTAGTACTAACCGTTAATACCCGTCCCTCTTCTGTATCAGTAAACTCGGCATCAACCCGCTCGAACTTATCTAATGCATAAATCCTATCAATACCAGCCTCTAGAGATTCAACGGTTACGGTATCACCAACATTAAGATCTAAATTATCGGCAAGTAACTTTTCACTTACTTTGGAGTTATTGTCGTAAATGACTTTTATTAACGGTCTATCAATATCATCTAGCCACTGCTGGCTCTTGTGCTTTTTCTGCGCCAGGTACTGTTTGTATGCTGCGCTAGCAACACTGTATTGTTCAAGCTTGTCAATTTGATTACGCGCAGCTATCTCGCCTAAAGGTAAGGCGATTGGCATGATGCTAAAATCTGTGGTGCTCAGCTCACCAATATTAGGACGAATTAAAATATCATGATCAGTCAGCAAGGCTTTTTGTCTATCTGAGCTGGCATTGGTCAAGATAGTCGATAACTGATTAAGTACCGCAATCGTACTATTCAGCTCATCTTGACCAACTAAGGGAGAGCCAATATCAACAGCAATCACTATATCGGCACCCATCGCCTTGACCACGTCCACTGGCATATTGTTAGCAATACCACCATCAACCAATAACTTGCCGTCGATGACAGCTGGCTGCAATGCGCCCGGTACTGAGGCTGAAGCCTGCATTGCCGCAACAACACTACCAGAACTGAGCACCACTGGCTCACTGGTTGCTAAGTTAGTCGCCACCGCGCGATAAGGAATAGATAAGTCATCAAAGTCGCCAAACTGGTGGATCAAATTTGTTGAGCTACGCAGTAACTGTGACATTGTTTGACCACGAAGCAGACCCGCTGGTGTTTTTACCTCTTCATCGCTGTAACCGATATTGATAGGAATATTAAACTGATCGCGCGTCTCCTTATCACGGTAGCTAAGTGACTCTCTTGGAATAGTATCTGAATACCCTTTATCCCACTTAGTATTCATCATGATGGCTTCAATTTCTGCAGCGCTATAACCCAAAGCGTACATACCACCAACATAAGCACCAATACTGGTACCAGCGATGTAATCTATCGGAATTTGTTTTTCTTCGAGTACTTTAAGCACCCCAATATGGGCCGCGCCCTTTGCACCACCACCACTTAGCGCTAAACCAATTTTCGGTCGCTCTTGAGCGACAGCGCTATATGGACATGCTATAGCGATACAAAGAATAATAATTCTATAAATCATAATGACTTAATTTGACTCTTTCAGTTATGTCTAACGTATTTGATTTCAGCTTAAGCTGCAAGCTACAGGGTAAGCATTAAGTTCAAGTTTCATGCCGTCATCGGCTGCTTTATCCCCATGAACGTTTCAATTTCTGCAACAGGCATTGGCTTGGCAAAATAATAGCCTTGAATGACATAACAACCTCGGCTAAAGACTTGCTCAAGCTGCTCGTGGGTTTCAACACCTTCAGCAACCACATCTAGTTTCAAGTTTCTTGCTAACTCAATAATACTGCTAGCAATCGCCTGATCAGCCTTATTTGAAGCAATATCAATCAAAAATGAACGATCAATCTTAAGGGTGTTCACTTCAAAATGACGTAAATAAGCTAGTGAAGAGTATCCTGTACCAAAGTCATCAATGGCGACATCGATATTGAGCGCCTTCAGTGCTTTTAGATGTTGTTTAGCCACCTTAAGCTCTTTCATTAATACGCCTTCGGTAATTTCAAGCGATAGATTAACATTCGGCATCTCTGTCTCAGCCAATATTTTTTGCACGCTTTGAATGAAGTCAGGCTGCCTAAAATGCAGTGCTGAAACGTTTACAGATACTTTTATCTGCTCATCTAGTTGTTGACTCCATGGCGCGGCGACTCTGCAGGCCTCACGCATCACCCAACGGTCGATTTCGACAATCAAACCGCACGCTTCCGCTACTTTAATGAAAATATCAGTACGAACATAGCCTTCGCTAGGGTGCTTCCAACGCAATAAAGCTTCAACACCTATCAATTTGTCGGCGTTAAGAATATCGATTTGGGGTTGGAAGTGCAGTTCAAACTCATCTCGTTCGATAGCCTTACGTAAGTCAGCTTCCAATTTCAAATGATATAACGCTTCAGCATTACGCTCTTGTGAATAGTACTTAAAGGTGCCTTTACCCTCTTCTTTAGCGTGATACATCGCCAAGTCAGCATTTTTAATGAGTGCTTCTGGTTGCTTTGCATCTTCTGGCCACAAGCTGACACCAATACTGGTTGAAATAAAAAACTCTCGACCATACAACTCGAATGGCTTTTCAATCGCTGCAAGCAATTGCTCACATAGATAGTTTATCTCGTCGATATTTGGATTTTGCCGCAGTAAAATAACAAACTCATCACCACCAAAGCGACACAATACATGTTGCTCTGCAATCAGCGCCTGCAGCCTATTTGACGCCTCCACCAGCAAAGCGTCCCCCATGCTGTGACCATATGAATCATTTACATGTTTAAATCGATCTAAATCCAAGAATAATAGCGCTAAATTACCACCTTCTTTCTCCGCTTGATAAATCGATTGCGATAACTTACTTGAAAATAGGGTGCGATTAGGTAACGCAGTAAGCACATCATAATTAGCCAAGCGCCGCAGTTCAGACTCCGCACGTTTACGCTCGGTAATATCTGAAAACACAACTACGTAATGGCTAGCCTCACCATTACCATCTAATATAGCCGACACATTAAGCCATACTGCACGCTGACTGCTTTGCAAGTTTGCAACAGAGCACTCTCCAGCCCAATTAAGATGCTGGGTAAGAATATCTGCAAGGCCATTTTCTAACTTTTCTCCCTGAAGCACTTCACTAAACGGCAGACCTATCAAGCCTTGGGCATTCAGACCTATCATATCTTGTGCCGCTTTATTGGTTACTTCTATCTCCTCGTCTCGGTTAAAAATAAGTAATGCTTCTGAGGTATTTTCAAATGCTTGTGCCAGTAGGTAGATGTCATTTTTGAGCTTTCGCTGCTCAGTAATATCGCTATATATCCCTGCAACACGTTCAATTGCGCCAGTCAGCTGATTGCGCTTAACCGGTCGCCCCATAACCCTTAACCAGCCCCAACTTTTATGACGAGTCCAGTAGCGATATTCGACCTCAAAGCGATCTGTTCGCTCATCTAGCATATCTTGCCATGCCGCCAACGTTTCCTTAGCGTCATCCCTATGGATGGCAAACTCTTCAAGGCGTAGGTAAATCTGTGGTTTGTCTGCGCTTAATAAGCCCGCGGTATTTTCAACACGAAATAATTCGCTTTCTATCTGCCATTCCCATAACTCGGAGTTACTGCCTTTGAGTGCCTGCTTTAGTCGATCTTCACTATCAGTCAATGCCGAATTAATCCGCCTAAATGCTCTAACCTGCTGTTGGCGAATAAGAATGATAGCTAAGCCCGCTAACAGAAAGCACAAAATTAATAATCCAGTGAACCACGACGTTTGCCACCAGTGTTTTTCAACATAAAAATCAAACGAGAAAGGCTGTTCAGACCAAACCTCATTATCAAGGCTAATAACATCGATAACATAGGCACCAGACTCTAAACCAGAGATATTAAGCTGAGACTTGCCTTCTAAATAAAGATAGTGACTATCGTTACTATCGGATTGACGACGCAAGCGGTACTTTAGTTGTAATGGCTTATCATCAAGATAGTTCTTACGCGCAAATTCAAAACTGATTAACTGAGCACCGGGCAATATATGAAAACCACTTTTAGGCAGCAAACTAAGCTCTGTTTGCGACTCAAAATATACCTCCATAGACTCCAGCATCACCACATCATTTGCCGAGCGATTTGCTAATAAATCAACATCAACCAACATAGCCCCGTCAGGCGTACCAAGATAAAGCCCTTGCTCAGAACTAAAGTAAGCTCCTTCATTAAGCTCGTCGCTGATCAAACCATCCTGTGGTGAAATAACGATAACCTCACCCGTATTCAAATCTTGGCGGACCAGTGAACGCGAGCAGCCAACTAATCGATAGTGCTCAATGTTTTCGATAAAGAAAATACCACTACAGCTAATCCCCCAGCTATCAGTAATACTTTCAGTTACCTCGGTTTGTACATCAAAAGCAACAATGCCATGGGCTTCAAGGCCTAACCATAATTCACCCGGACTGGTCTCACTTATAAAGCGAACGGTTGATTCTCCGGCCTCAGTCACTATAACGTCCATTTGCGGATGAAAACTAAGCTGCTGATCCAAATAACCAAATATGCGATTGCCACCTAACCATAGCTTGCCATAACTATCTCGAGTAATTGCCATCACCACTATGGCCGGCTCACTATTCATCGAACCCGCTAGACTAACTCGCACCGGATCTAATAAATCTGGCTGCCAATAAAACAAGCCTCGGCTCGTAGCAAACCAAATCCGCCCTTTGATAACACTATCAAAGTATGTCGTATACACTACGCTGTTACGTAGTGACTGTTTACCACCTGTCCATGCCGCAAAGCTTTCACTGTGAAAAGTGTTTTTATTAACTACAGACAATCCGTTGGTCGTGGCAAGCAACAAATGCTCAGCATCTAAGGGATCTATCTTATAGATGCTATCACTCGTCCCAATACCATCTGGAATAATTTGATAGGACTGTTGCGTCACTTGATCGACTAATATCAGACCTTTATCTGTACCTAACCACAAATGGTTATCTTCGGCATAAATTGACCAAACTAGCTCATCTTGAATGTTGTAAGGCGAAGACGCAGTGTATGCATCTAATAAAAAATCAGGCTCTATCGCCAAAATCGCCACACCATCGCCAGAGCCTCCAACCCAAATAAGCCCGGTGTTATCAACCGCAATATCGTAGGTGTAATCGATATTCGACTTATGCTTTAGCGCATCGCCATAGGAGCTGTATTGAGCTCCCCCAGGTAACCAGCGCAACAAACCACTATGAGTAGAAAGCCAGAGATATCCATGCTGATCTTCCACTATATTGCTAATGTAATGATCAAATAGCGCAACCCGAGTAATAGAAAAGTTAGACAGATCAATTTCAAACAAACCTTTACTACTGCTTATCCACGCACGACCCGTTGAATCTTTATAGCCGTAGTTAATCTCTCCCCAAGTCTCATCCCAATTAATAACTTGCTGCCTAACACCATAATTATCACGCACCTCTAACTGGTGCTTTCTGCCAATAAGCAGCCTTTCATCACTAAGTAAGAACATTATCTGCAACGGCTGATCGGGATGGCTTGGTAAAAAACTAATGCGCTCAAGCGTCATAGCTTGATAATCAAACCGCAGCAGTTCGCCTTCGTAAGTAAGTAATAACCTGTCGCCATTCGCATCTACAATATGTGACGCAATACCGCCACCACGATAATCGGGAAATAGTTGTGGAGAGCCGAACTCTAAGAATTGATTGTTAACGATATCGTATAGATAAACATTATAAATACCGCTAACCAGTAGGTGACGCTCACTGATGGGTTCTGCTAAATATAAGATGCTATCACTGAGTTGTGACTGCAAACCTCGCTTATCGATACGACGAACTTTATTACTACTAACACGATACAAGCCTTCATCTGTCGCCAACCAAGTAAAGCCATGCTGGTCAAAACTGATATCCCAAATCGTGCCATTTGTCAGTCCATCACTTGCAGTAAACACTCGCTGAACTACGCCACTAGCCATTGCTGGCACAGCGCTAGAGATAAACAATAAGAATAGGAGTGAGCTAAACCAAATTTTTTTAATTATTATTTTCATCTGCTTTACCACGTTCAGATTAACCTGAATGTATCATTTCGGTAACAGACATTCACCCTTTGATTGCTTGAAAAGCATACAAAAATAAACTGAGATATAAAAAAAGCGCTCAATGAGCGCTTTTTTTAAAATATTAGCAAATGCTTATTTTTTCTTCTTTGCCTTTGGGTTTGGCAAATCAGTAATTGAGCCTTCGTAAACTTCAGCAGCTAAGCCAACTGATTCATGTAACGTTGGGTGAGCGTGGATAGTTAATGCTAGATCTTCTGCATCACAACCCATTTCAATCGCTAGGCCAATTTCACCTAGTAGCTCGCCGCCATTAACACCAACAATCGCACCACCGATTACGCGGTGAGTTTCTTTGTCGAAAATAAGCTTAGTCATACCGTCTGCACAATCAGATGCGATAGCACGACCACTTGCTGCCCATGGGAAAGTCGCAGTTTCGTAAGCAACACCTTGCTCTTTAGCTTCTTTCTCAGTTAAGCCAACCCATGCAACTTCTGGGTCGGTGTAAGCAATTGATGGAATAACTTTAGGGTCAAAGTAGTGCTTAAGACCAGAAATGACTTCTGCAGCAACATGGCCTTCATGCACACCTTTGTGTGCCAGCATTGGTTGACCAACGATGTCACCGATTGCAAAGATATTTGGTACGTTAGTACGCATCTGCTTATCAACATTGATAAAGCCGCGCTCATCAACATTCACACCTGCTTTGTCTGCATCTAGGTTTTTACCGTTTGGTACACGACCAATAGCGACGAGTACTGCATCGTAACGAACCGGTTCTGTAGGCGCTTTTTTGCCTTCCATTGTTACGTAGATACCATCATCTTTAGCTTCTACAGCAGTCACTTTGGTTTCAAGCATCAAGTTGAACTTCTTCTTGATCTTCTTGGTGTAAACACGGACAACGTCTTTGTCTGCAGCAGGGATAACTTGGTCGAACATCTCAACCACGTCAATCTCACTGCCTAGTGAAGAGTAAACAGTACCCATCTCTAGACCAATAATACCGCCACCCATCACAAGTAACTTACCTGGCACTTCTTTAAGCTCTAGTGCATCAGTTGAATCCCAAACACGTGGGTCTTCATGAGGAATAAATGGTAGTTGGATTGGACGTGAACCCGCAGCAATGATTGCTTGCTCAAAGTGAACCACTTTAACGCCATCTTCACCTTGAACTTCTAGCGTATTAGGGCCAGTGAACTTACCTAGACCATTAACTACGTCAACCTTACGCATTTTAGACATGCCGCCTAAACCGGTAGTTAGCTGACCAATAACTGATTTTTTGTATTCGCGCAGTTTATCAAGATCGATCTGAGGCTCACCGAAAACTACACCGTGGCTAGACACAGCTTTTGCTTCTTCGATAACTTTAGAAACATGCAGCAAAGCTTTAGAAGGGATACAACCTACGTTTAGACATACACCGCCTAACGTGCTGAAACGTTCAACGATAACAGTATCCAGACCCAAATCCGCAGCACGGAATGCAGCAGAGTAGCCAGCAGGGCCAGCGCCTAGTACAACTACCTGAGTTTTAATTTCGTTACTCATGTTTTCCTCTATTCTTTTTATGTCGTTGGCAATACTGAGTTAACTGTAACTCGTGACTCAACGATAAACTGTGGCCAAATCTTGTAAGGTGGCCGCATTTTAACCTTTGTTTGACACTGATCACAATCCTAGAAACGCTTAATCTTACTGATGTTTACTAATTGTATTAATTAAGCGAATTAGAAAATAGGCTGCTTTAACAAAGCAGCCTATCGGTTTTAAAGCACTAAAGTACGAATATCAGACAAACAGCTATTCAAGTACGTGATGAAACGTGCGCCATCCGCCCCATCAATCACACGGTGATCATAAGACAGAGACAGCGGTAACATTAAGCGTGGCTCAAACTCTTTACCGTTCCAAACTGGCTTCATATCTGACTTAGATACACCTAAAATTGCAACTTCTGGTGCGTTAACAATAGGCGTAAATGCTGTACCACCAATACCACCTAAGCTAGAGATAGTGAAGCAACCACCCTGCATATCAGCAGCTGTTAGTTTGCCTTCACGGGCTTTCTTAGAAACCACTTTCAGCTCATTCGATAGCTCGTGAATACCTTTCTTGTTCACATCTTTGAACACTGGTACAACTAAGCCATTTGGCGTATCAACGGCAATACCCACATTAACGTACTTCTTCAAAATCAAGCTTTCGCCGTCTTCAGATAATGAAGAGTTAAAGGTTGGGAATGCTTCTAATGCTTTCGCAACAGCCTTCATAATAAACACTAGTGGCGTGATCTTCATGCCAGACTCTTTCTTCGCTTCAGCAACATTTTGCGCCTTACGGAAAGCTTCTAGTTCTGTGATATCAGCGTCATCCCACTGGGTAACATGCGGGATCTTCACCCAGTTACGATGTAGGTTAGCACCAGAAATCTTCTGAATACGTGATAATGGTTTAACTTCTGTTTCACCAAACTTGCTGAAGTCTACTTTTGGCCATGCAAGTAGGTTTAACTCTCCCCCACCCGCTGCAGTTTTTACTGCGCCAGACTCAACCTGCTTAATAATCGCTTTAATGTAGTTTTGAACATCTTCTTTCACTACGCGACTCTTACGACCAGTACCTTTAACGTTCGCTAGGTTAACTCCTAGTTCACGCGCCATGCGACGGATTACCGGTGAAGCATGGGCATAAGCACTGTTTTCAACAAACTCTTCTTTTGCCGCAGGTGCTGCTTGGCTAGCCGCTTGAGCAACTGGCGCTGGGCTAGCAGCAGGGGCCGCAGGAGCAGGAGCTGCCGCCTGTACTGGAGCTGCAACCGGTGCGCTACCAGCCACTTCAAATGTCATAATCAAAGAGCCAGTTGATACTTTATCGCCTTGAGCCACTTTAATTTCTAATACTTTACCAGCGAACGGCGCAGGTACTTCCATCGCCGCTTTATCACCTTCAACACTAATAAGTGATTGCTCTTCAGTAACGGTATCACCCACGCTAACCATGATTTCAGTCACTTCAACTTCATCACCACCAATGTCTGGCACGTTAACGTCTTGTACTGAAGGGGCTGATGCCACTGCAGCTGGTGCCGCTACTGGTGCTGGAGCTGCGGCAGCAGGAGCAGAACCTGCAACCTCAAATACCATAACCAAGCTACCTGTAGACACTTTATCGCCCACATTCACTTTGATCTCTTTAAGCACACCGGCAAATGGTGCAGGCACTTCCATAGAAGCTTTGTCGCCTTCCACACTCATTAGTGATTGTTCTTCAGTAATGCTGTCACCAACTGTTACTAAGATTTCAGTCACTTCAACTTCATCGTCGCCGATATCTGGTACGTTGACTTCTTTTAGCTCAGCTGAAGCTGCAGCAGCCGCTACTGGTGTAGCCTCAACCGCAGCAGGAGCAGATGCTGCACCTTCAGATTCAAAGATCATAATCAATGAATCAGTAGACACTTTATCACCGACAACAACTTTAATTTCTTTAACAATACCCGCTACAGAAGCTGGTACTTCCATTGCTGCTTTGTCGCCTTCAACAGAGATAAGCGATTGCTCTTCTTCAACCTTGTCGCCTACGCTAACAAGGATCTCTGTTACTTCAACCTCATCGGCACCAATGTCAGGTACATTAATTTCGATTGTCATTTTGTGTTGCCTCTTACGCGTATAGCGGGTTTGTCTTGTCAGCGTCGATGTTGAATTTAGCAATTGCAGCTGCAACTACTGACTTTTCAATATCGCCACGTTTAGCTAGTTCATTCAGTGCTGCTACAACAACGTAGCCAGCATTAACTTCAAAGTGACGACGTAGGTTTTCACGGCTGTCTGAACGACCGAAACCGTCTGTACCTAGTACTTTGAATGATTCTGAAGGCATAAATGCACGCACTTGCTCTGCATAGTTCTTCATGTAATCGGTTGCTGCAATGGCAGGCTCAGTACCCATTACTTGAGTGATGTAAGCCGTCTTTTGCTCCGCTTCTGGGTGCAGCATGTTGAAACGCTCAACATCTTGGCCTTCACGAGTTAACTCGTTAAATGAAGTCACAGAGTAAACATCAGATGCAACGCCGTACTCTTCACTTAGGATCTTAGCCGCTTTACGTACTTCGTTCATGATAGTACCAGAGCTCATCAGCTGAACCTTGCTGTTACCAGCATACGACTCAAGCTTGTAGATACCTTTACGAATACCTTCTTCTGCGCCTTCTGGCATTGCAGGCATTGCGTAGTTTTCGTTCATCAAGGTCAAGTAGTAGAACACGTTCTCTTGCTCACCATACATACGACGGATACCGTCTTGCATGATTACCGCTAATTCATATGCGAATGTCGGGTCGTAAGAGATACAGTTTGGAATTGTGTTCGCTTGAACATGGCTGTGACCATCTTCGTGCTGTAAACCTTCACCGTTTAGGGTTGTACGACCTGCTGTAGCACCTAATAAGAAACCACGTGCCTGCTGATCGCCTGCCATCCATGCCATGTCGCCAACACGTTGGAAACCAAACATAGAGTAGTAGATGTAGAACGGGATCATAGGTAGATCGTTAGTGCTGTACGACGTCGCCGCAGCAACCCATGAAGACATAGCACCTAGCTCATTGATACCTTCTTGCAGTACTTGACCTGAAGTCGCTTCTTTGTAGTAAGACACTACACTGCGATCTTCCGGCGTGTATTCTTGGCCATGGGGGTTATAAATACCGATTTGACGGAATAAACCTTCCATACCAAATGTACGCGCTTCGTCGGCAATAATTGGCACGATGTTCTTACCAATGCCTTTATTTTTAAGCAGAATGTTCAGTGTACGTACAAATGCCATCGTCGTTGAGATTTCACGCTTTTGCTCGGTAAGCAATGCGCTGAACTCTTCAACTTCAGGTAGCTCTAGTGCTTTAGTAAAGTTAGGTAGACGTTGTGGTGTATAACCGTGCAACGCATCACGACGAGCATGTAAATACTTGTACTCTTCTGAACCTTCTTCAAGTGTCAGATAAGGTAGCTCAGAAACTTTTTCATCGCTAAGTAGATCTTGTAGGCCTAGACGATTACGTAACTGTAGTACGTGGGTCATGTCCATTTTCTTCACGCCGTGGGCAATGTTCTTGCCTTCGGCCGCTTCACCCATGCCGTAACCTTTAACGGTTTTAGCTAAAATAACCGTTGGCTTACCTTTGGTTTCTTGGGCATTTTTAAATGCAGCGTATAACTTAGATGAGTCATGACCACCACGCTTAAGCGCAAAGATTTCTGCATCTGTCATATCTGATACGAGTGCAGCTGTTTCTGGGTACTTACCAAAGAAGTGCTCACGGACATAAGCGCCATCTTTTGACTTAAAGGTCTGGTAGTCGCCATCAATGGTTTCATTCATTAGCTGTAGTAGCTTGCCTGAAGTATCTTTAGCAATTAGCGAATCCCAGTTGTTACCCCAGATCACCTTAACCACGTTCCAGCCAGCACCTTTAAATAGGCCTTCTAGCTCTTGAATAATCTTACCATTCCCCATCACAGGGCCATCTAGGCGCTGTAGGTTACAGTTGATTAGGAAGCATAAGTTATCTAGCTTTTCACGCGAAGCAAACGAGATAGCACCACGCGATTCTGGCTCGTCCATCTCGCCATCACCTAAGAATGCGTATACACGTTGCGCTGAAGTATCTTTTAAGCCGCGACCTTCTAGATACTTAAGGAAACGCGCTTGATAGATAGCAGACATAGGGCCAAGACCCATAGATACTGTAGGGAACTGCCAGAACTCAGGCATTAGTTTAGGGTGCGGGTATGATGGAATACCTTTACCATCGACTTCTTGACGGAAGTTATCTAACTGTTCTTCAGTCAGACGGCCTTCCAAAAATGCGCGAGAGTAGATACCTGGAGAGATATGACCTTGATAGTAAACCAAGTCACCGCCATCAACTTCGTTTGGCGCACGGAAGAAATGGTTAAAACACATTTCATAAAAAGATGCTGCAGACTGGTAAGACGCCATATGGCCACCAAGATCGAGATCTTTCTTAGACGCGCGCAATACGATCATAATCGCATTCCAACGAATAATTGAACGAATACGGCGCTCTACCGTTGTATTACCAGGATATGCAGGCTCTTGGCTCGTAGGGATCGTGTTGATATAGTTGGTCGTGATCCCCGTAGGCATATCAACACCGTCTAAACGGGCCTTATCGAGTACTTGTTCAAGTAGATATTGAGCGCGCTCAACACCTTCTTCGCGTACAACTGATTCTAGAGCTGACAACCACTCGTTAGTTTCTAGTGGATCGATGTCGTTTAGCATATGTTCAGACATTTTGCAGTCCTTTCCTATACGTAATACCTAAGTAACTACAGGCAGTTCTTAGTGTATTTAACTATTGAAATTTAGTTAGGTATAAGCTGCTACTTTCATTGAGCTAGCTTATACACCACTCTTTAATCGACGCAGGCTACGCTGCAGTCTACTGTCTTCTTCCCTTACAGATAGCATCACTTCTTCAATGTAACTTAAATGTTCATTGGAGGCTTCGCGGGCTGCTTCAGGATCTCGACGAACAATCGCCGCAAGCAGAGCTCGTCGATGATCGTTTGCCGTGGTAGAGGCTTCTTCGCGTCGGCTTAAAAGCTCTAAGTTTTGTGCCACGTTTTTGTGCAGCACAGGGGATAAACTCAATACGAGATGTAGCATGGCTACATTGTGTGATGCTTCTGCTACCGCGCGATAAAAACGCACGATTGCATTTGCTTGCTCTTCGATAGATTTAGCCGATTCAACTTCTAAAATCGTACGCTTGATATTTTGCATATCAGCATCGTTACCACGAAGTGCCGCAAAGTAAGCCATCATGCCTTCAGTGGCATGACGAAACTCCAGTAAGTCATACTGACTTTCTGAGTCTGAATGCATAAGTTCAACAATTGGATCGGCAAGACTTTGCCAAAGCTGCTCTTTTACATAGGTTCCGCCGCCTTGACGACGCATTAACAAGCCCTTTGCTTCAAGCTTTTGAATCGCTTCACGTAAAGAAGGACGTGAAACTTCAAATTGCAATGCCAGTTCACGTTCAGGCGGTAGCTTTTGACCGGGCTGAATACTGCCCTCTAAGATCATCTGCTCCAACTGCCCCATGATGACATCGGATATTTTTGGCTGGTTTATTTTGCTATAAGCCATATGGGCCTCAGCTCCTATTGTAAATTGGTCTTACCAATTTAATTGACTGAGCGCACTTTATCAAATCACACTTTGAATGTCCAGTTAGTGATCTACATCAAAACTATGCGCGATGTGTGAGCATAGCTGATTTTCAACTAAATGGGGTCAGACCAATGTGCCAATTTTTTTAAGGCGCGCATTGATAATAATTATTATAAGCAATTAAACATGGAGAGATTTTTGGTAAATGGACAAGAATATTAACGATTAAAACGGCCTATACTAATGTGCAAGGCCGTATATAAATCAGTCTAAACTTATTTAATAAAAACAAATTTAGAACTGGGTAATTTTTAGTTTTTACTGGTTTAAGTGTTGCTTAATTCACCACCCCAAAGATGGTCATTAACGACAACAGGGTAATTAACAAAATGAAATTACGCTTACTCAGCTGCAGTAATGCAATAGTAGACTGCAAGCAAACGGGTGCTGAAGATGACTCAGGCAAGGTTTCTGCGGCTAAGGCCACCTGAGTAATGATGTCTCTTGCGCTGCGCTTTGGATCTAATACTTGGCTCAACCATGCGGAGATCGCTTTACTAAAATGGCCACTTAATACGTAGCCAAAAGCAAATATTCGACTCGGCAACCAATCAAGCACGAATAATAAGTTATCAATTAACGGCAGCTCTATGTTGGCATGGCGACTTTGTTCGCTATAAAAGCGCACAGTGCAATACAAAACAGCCCCAACAGGCCCCAAAATAATGAGATAAAGCGCAATCGCACCGTAATAACGGTAATTAATCCAGGCAACGCTTTGCCCAACTTGTGTACCTAACTGCTTTTCAGACACTGTAGTTAAATTCTGGCTAGGGTCTAATTCATTCGCGTAATGAAAACACGCCTGAACATCACCGCGACAAGCCGCTTGTATATATTGCTTAAACGCCTGTCGCTGGGGATTATGACTAAAGCATAACACTGCAATAACCACCCAAACACCAACACTCAGAACGCCCCAAAACACGCCTGAAACCAACCAAGTTAATAAATACACGATTGCAGCTGGAGTGACCGCAGCAAGCGTCATAGTTGATAACGATGGCTGCTCTTGTTGAATAAGCCTCTGGTAATACTTGAGGAGTAAGCCATCAAATTGCCAAGAGCTCGGCAAAAGGCGTAACCGCTCAACCACTATTGCAACTAACAGCGCAAACAAAGCCATAATGTTCACCTTCAATGTTAACGAGCAAAATTAAAATTTAGATTTAATTAGCTCAAATCTACAACGCTCCTTTAAAACGTTGCCAATCAAAACTCTCACCCGGATCTGTTTTTCTTCCCGGTGCAATATCGCTATGCCCAGTAATTCTATCTAAGGTAATGTCGGGATATCGAGCCATTAATTCCTTAGTCAGAGCAATTAACTTAGCGTACTGCAAATCTGAATAATCAACTGAATCTGTTCCTTCAAGCTCTATACCAACAGCAAAATCATTGCAGCCTGAACGCCCGTCAAACTCAGACACTCCAGCATGCCATGCTCTATCGTCACAAGATACATATTGCACTAACTCGCCATCACGCCTAATTAAAAAATGTGCCGATACCTCAAGCCCTTGTAGTTGTTGAAAACTTTCATCTGCTGTAACGTCCAAACACCCTTGAAATAACTGGTCAATAAAAGGCAAGCCGAAACGCCCCGCTGGCAAACTGATATTATGGATCACCAACAAGCTTACTTCTTTGTTTGGCCGAGCATTGAAATGGGGAGACAAGCAATGCCGAGCATCGTCCAGCCAGCCATTACGTATAGTTAGTGGCAAAAGAAAGTTCCTTGAGCAAAATATTGAAATAACTTTAGCAGTTTTAACCCCATGAATATAGTTAGGCTTTTTAGTTTTATTCAGTCAATAACATCAACAATTCCAACTGATAAGCCACAATAATGCTAGCTTTGTTGCCGAAGGTTTATGTTAAGATTAATACCACTATTAAAGCGTGCTCTATATACAAGGGTTATAAGCCAGTAAGGACAAACCATCATGCTTGAAAATGATATTCGACTTTCCGTCAAAGCAGCTCTAGATGAAGACTTAGGCCATCAACAAAGCCATACGAGCCAACCTGGCAGCCTGAGATCAGACGCAGATATTACTGCACAATTGATCCCCGCCGACAAAATTGCTCAGGCTAATCTAATTACCCGAGAAGAAGGTGTGTTTTGCGGTAAAGCATGGGCAGAGCAAGTCTTTAACCAACTTGGTGGCGAAGTCGCACTGCATTGGCATGTAGATGATGGTGACTTAGTCGTGCCTAATCAGCTGCTGTGTGAGCTTGAAGGTCCTGCACGGGCAATTCTCACTGGCGAACGCACCGCAATGAACTTCATTCAGACACTATCTGGTGTGGCAAGCTTAACTAAACACTATGTCGACAAACTCGCTGGCACCCAAACGCGTTTATTAGATACCCGCAAAACCATTCCAGGATTGCGCACCGCACAAAAATACGCGGTGACCTGTGGTGGCGGCCACAACCATCGCATTGGCTTATTCGATGCTTTCTTAATTAAAGAAAACCACATTATGGCGTGTGGCGGTATCGACAAAGCTATTCAAGCTGCGAGACAACTACACGCTGACAAACCCGTAGAGGTTGAAGTAGAGAGCATAGATGAGCTAACCCAAGCTCTTGAAGCGCAATCAGACATTGTGATGCTAGATAATTTTGACGTTACCATGATGCTTGAAGCTGTAGAACTGAACAATCGCTATAAAGAAAATGGTCAAGGTGTAAAACTTGAAGTATCAGGGGATGTGACCTTAGATACTATTGCCAGCTTTGCCAAAACCGGCGTTGATTACATCTCTGTTGGTGCACTGACTAAGCATGTAAAAGCACTCGATCTATCGTTGCGATTAAAGTAACTCGGTATTAGTTCGGTCACGCAAACCAGCAACACTGAATTTAGGTTTAAAGACTCAAGCTTCAGCTTAAACTTCTGCTTAGTCTTTAAACCTACAACGTCTGTTATTGCTAGCGCCTGTAATTGCTACTAAAGACCTTCAAAAAGCGAAGTTAAACTCTGCTCCAATTCGCCACATCTACGCACTTTTGCCTGCTACTTTTTCTTACCAGCAACAAGCATCAAAAAATTGACACTTAGTTAACATTCGCCAGAAAAATACCAGCTAACAAATTACAGCCACAGAAAAACCCGAGCAAAAACATAAAAACAACCAAACTTACAGTAAAATAACGCATTAATTACATTTCACTATTCCATTTTACCCATCTTTGTACTAACTTGCAGATATACCGATGTGCAGACTCGGTTAACAAAAATAGAAACGATTAATGGCTCAGTTTAATTTTGCAGCAACAAGCCATTTACACTTGCAAAATAGACGGTCTTTTTATCGTTTTTAATGAGCACTCCTGCTGTTAATTTTCATGACGTAATGAATGTTAATAAAAGGATAAACGGATACCTTGTCGCCGTACTTTTTTAGGTATGTTTGGATAGCGACACGCTAACGCAGGAGCACTCAGCAGGGTTGACGCACACATTTATCGAATGATGATTTTACGACGTACTAGCTTTGTCTAACACCAGCCTACGATTTATAAGCTTTTGGTTTAAAAGTGCAGGTTAGCCACTATAGATTTAATCACAGTTCAAACATCTTTCTAATGGAGATAGATATGCAAAACAAGATGAAAAACATGAAGAACGCTAAGGGTTTCACCCTTATTGAATTAATGATCGTAGTTGCGATCATCGGTATTTTGGCAGCAATTGCATTGCCTGCTTATCAAGATTACACTCGAAGCGCTCGTGCGGGTGGACTTGTTAATGCTGCTATGTCTTATAAGACTGCTGTTGAAGTTGCAGTACAAACCGGACAAATTACTGACGTAACGAATATCGCACTAGGCAATGATGGAGTTCCAACTGCGGCATCGATGCAGACAGATGCTAACGTATCAACCGCTGCAATTGCCGCGGGAGTGTTAACTCTTACTGGTACAGCCAATCTAGGAGCAACGTCAAATGTTCTAACATTGACGCCAGTTATTGATGCAAACACATTGGCAGTCACTTGGACTTGGGGTGGAAACTGTGAAACTTCAGGTGTGTGTAAAATTTAATTAGCAATAAAGCAATCTAATACAGGGTAGCTATATCCTATAGAAACCCTGTATATTTTTTTTAATTTAGGTTATAGCATGCCAACTACAGGTTTACACCTTGGCTTATCAACCCTTTTTATTCGCAAGGGACTACTTAGCGAAGCACAAATTGCATCTGTAATTTCTAACTCTCGTAAAAGAAAAGCCTCACTTGTCAGCACTATTGTTAGTTCCGAATTAATTCCTGCCAGTAAAATCGCACAATTATGTTATGAGGAATACGGTACACCGCTTTTATCTCTAGATGAATTTGATATTCATTCCATACCTGAAGAGTTTCTTAATAAAAAGCTGATTGAAAAACATAGATGTTTACCATTATTCAAACGTGGTAATCGTTTATATATCGCCACATCAGACCCCACAAATATTGCTGCTTTAGAAGATTTTCAATTTAGTGCAGGCTTACATACTGAAGCAATTTTGGTTGAAGATGATAAGCTAGATAAAGCGCTAGAAACTGTTTTAGAAGACGATATTAGTAGCTTAGATTTAACTGGTATTGATGAAGAATCTCTGGCTGGTATTGAAGTTACCGACACAGATAAACGCGAAGAAGAGCAAGACAATAGCGGCAAAGATGATGCCCCCATTGTTATCTACATCAACAAAATTCTTACCGATGCTATTCGCAAAGGCGCGTCAGACTTGCACTTTGAGCCTTATGAGAAACGTTACCGTATTCGGTTTCGTATCGACGGGATTCTACACGAAATCTCTGAGCCACCAGTCAATCTTGCCGGCAGAATATCAGCTCGTTTAAAGGTGATGTCTAAGTTAGATATCGCTGAGCGCCGGGTACCGCAAGATGGCCGCATAAAAATGAAGCTGTCGCGTAGTAAGTCTATCGATTTTCGTGTCAGTACTTTGCCCACTATCTGGGGCGAAAAAATCGTGATGCGTATTCTCGACTCTTCCTCGGCGCAACTAGGTATCGAAAAGCTCGGCTATGAAGATGATCAGCGTCAGCTATACGAAGAGATGCTTGCCAAGCCCCAAGGCATGATTTTAGTTACCGGTCCAACAGGTTCAGGTAAAACTGTATCGCTTTATACTGGCCTTAATATTCTCAACACTGAAGAGCGAAATATCTCAACCGCTGAAGATCCAGTTGAGATTAACCTTGAAGGTGTTAACCAAGTCCATATTAATTTAAAAGCTGGGCTGACCTTTGCCTCTGCGCTGCGATCATTTCTACGCCAAGATCCCGATGTGGTGATGGTCGGTGAGATCCGCGATTTAGAAACCGCAGAGATTGCCATTAAGGCAGCACAAACCGGCCACTTAGTGCTATCGACCCTGCATACTAACTCTGCAGCCGAGACCCTAACCCGTTTAATCAATATGGGGGTACCCGGTTATAATATCGCCAGTTCAGTCAATCTAATTATCGCCCAGCGTTTAGCACGTCGCCTGTGTACTAGTTGCAGACAACCTGAGCAGATCCCTGCTGAAGCACTTATAAAGCTGGGCTTTAATCAGCAACAAGTTGATGCAGGTATTTCTGCCTATAAGCCCGTTGGCTGTGACTTATGCTCAGGCGGCTATAAAGGCCGTGTTGGTATTTACGAGGTGATGAAAATGAGCGATGAAATTGCCCGCACCATCATGGAGGGAGGTAACTCCCTGCAAATTCTAAAGCAAGCAAAACTGCAAGGTATGCGTGATTTGCGAGACTCCGGCCTACTCAAAGTCATTCAAGGTGTCACCAGCATTGCCGAAGTGAACCGTGTAACCAGTTTTTAAACCGATGTCCCCCAAAGAAGTAGTACTTGCTAATCAACTAAAAATACTGAATATAAAATCAAAGGCATACTATGGCGATTGCAACTAAGAGCTCGAAACAATCTAGGGAACGTAAAAAAGCTCAGAAAAATCAGCCAAAAGTCATCACCTATACTTGGAATGGAACCAACCGCGATGGCAAAAAAACATCCGGAGAGTTACGCGGTGTATCCAGTGCTGAAATTCGCGCGCAGCTAAAAGCGCAAGGGGTTATTCCTAAAGGCGTGCGCAAAAAGTCGCCACCACTATTTAAATCAGAAAAGAAAATTAATGCCATGGATATCGCCATGGTCACCCGTCAGATAGCCACCATGTTAGCAGCGGGTGTGCCGATAGTGACAACATTAGAACTATTGGGCAAAGGCCATGAAAAGCCGAAGATGCGAGAGTTACTAACAACGATAGTAAATGATGTTCAATCCGGTATACCTCTATCTGATGCGTTACGCCCACACAGGTTATATTTTGATGATTTATATGTGGATTTAGTTGGCGCCGGCGAACACTCTGGTTCACTTGATCAGGTATTTGACCGTATCGCAACTTACAAAGAAAAATCAGAGGCACTTAAGTCAAAAATCAAAAAAGCCATGTTTTACCCGGCTGCAGTCGTGGTTGTGGCAGTTCTCGTCACGGCATTATTACTATTATTCGTTGTCCCACAATTTGAAGATATTTTTAACGGCTTCGGAGCAGAGTTACCTGCTTTTACTCAATTCATTATCGGTATATCACGATGGCTGCAAGCCTCTTGGTATATTTTTGTGATTGCAATAATTTTAGGTGTTTGGAGTTTTAAGCGCGCCCACAGAAACTCGCAGATGTTTCGCGATAGAGTTGATGAGTTGGTATTAAAAATACCGGCCATTGGCGATATTTTGCATAAAGGTGCTATGGCACGCTTTGCCCGCACACTTGCAACAACTTTTGCTGCTGGCGTACCGTTAATTGATGGCTTAGAGTCTGCAGCAGGTGCCTCGGGCAATGCCGTTTATAAAAAAGCCATTTTAAATATTCGTACCGAAGTGATGTCTGGCATGCAGATGAATGTCGCGATGCGTACTACTGGTCTTTTCCCCGATATGTTGATCCAAATGGTAATGATTGGTGAAGAGTCTGGTTCTCTGGATAATATGCTTAATAAAGTTGCCAATATTTATGAGATGCAGGTTGATGATGCCGTCGATGGCCTATCTAGCCTAATTGAACCTATTATGATGGTGGTCATAGGTACTGTAGTTGGCGGCCTGATTGTCGGTATGTATCTACCTATTTTCGAAATGGGTAATGTAGTAGGATAAAAGTCTTACTGAATACTTATTATCACATTAACCAAGCGCTAATGTGATATTAGCTGAATTAAAAGAAAAATAATGACTGAACCAATTTCTGTTTTTAGCCAGACTCCTTGGCTGTTTGTCACATTAAGCTTTATCTTTGCAGCGGTTATAGGCAGCTTTCTCAACGTCGTCATCCATCGTATGCCTGTGATGATGAAACGAGAGTGGCAGCAAGAGTGCAACCATTATCTAAGTGAATACAAACCTGACGTCTTTAACAAGAGTAAGCAACTGCTAGAGCAGCCGATCGACCCATTCCCAGAGAAATATAACTTGGTCGTACCGGGTTCGGCTTGCCCAAAATGTAAAACCAATATCAAAGCAATTCATAACCTCCCTATCCTTGGCTGGTTAATGCTCAAAGGCAAATGCTCAGCTTGCGGAACCTCAATTTCAGCTCGTTATCCCATCGTTGAGTTAGTTACTGGCTGCTTAGTTGCTTTTCTTGCTTGGCATTTTGGTCCAAGCCTTGAGTTTGCACTCAGTTCACTACTGACTTTTTGTCTTATTGCTCTTACCGGCATTGATCTAGATGAGATGCTATTGCCAGACCAAATTACCCTGCCACTGCTTTGGCTTGGGCTTATCATCAATTTCAACGGCGTGTTTACTAGCTTACCTGATGCGCTAATTGGTGCTGTAGCCGGATATTTAAGTTTATGGAGCGTATTTTGGCTGTTCAAATTACTAACCGGCAAAGAGGGCATGGGTTACGGTGACTTCAAGCTACTCGCAGTATTTGGCGCTTGGCTAGGTTGGCAGGTACTGCCTGTTATTATATTGCTTTCATCACTTGTAGGCGCTGTCGTCGGTATCACACTCATCCTTATTAAAAAGCTCAACCAAGGTAACCCTATCCCTTTCGGTCCATACATCGCGGCTGCGGGCTGGATTGCAATGATATGGGGCGAAAGCATTATTAATTGGTATATTTCTACTTTATAAACAGTGTGAGATAAACAATTATGGCAAATTTTATTATCGGCCTCACTGGCGGGATCGGTAGCGGTAAAACCACGGTAGCAAACATATTTGCAGAACTAGGCATCACGCTTATAGATGCTGATATCGTGGCTCGAGAAGTCGTACAGCAAGGCTCTATAGGCTTAAATAAAATCGTGCAACACTTTGGCGAGCAGGTACTGTTAGCCGATGGCAGCTTAAATCGCGCCAGATTACGCGAAATTATTTTCCAAGATGACTCAGAGCGACTGTGGCTCAATAGTCTATTACACCCAATGATCAGAGAGACAATGCTTGCTCAATGTAAAGAAGCGCAATCAAACTATGTAATTATGGTTGTACCCTTGCTATTTGAGAATGGGTTAGATAGCTTAGTAGATCGGACTCTTTTGGTGGATATTTCACCGGAGTTACAACAGCAAAGAACAGTAGCAAGAGATGCTGTAACCGCTGAGCAAGTAAAAAATATAATAGGCAGCCAAGCTTCACGAGCTGAAAAACTGTCAAAAGCTGATGATGTCATAGACAATCAGGGAGAGATATCGGCGTTAAAGTGCAAGGTACAAGCACTACATAACCTTTATTTGAGTTTAGCTAATAATTCCTAAATAACGCCATGACTAACTTAATCTATGAACAGCCATTAAATGAGAAAATTCGCAGTTATTTGCGTCTTGAGTACCTAGCGCAACAATTGCAGGCCAACGTAGAGCAAGACCATCAACATCGGTGTTTTGACCCTCTTTTTGCCTTATGTGAACTGACAGAGCGATGCGATTATCGTGGTGAAGTGCTAAAAGATGTCGATAGGCAACTATTTGCTTTATCAAAGTGGCAATCTCTGCCATCAATCGATGATGAGCAAATTGAATTATATATCTCACGGTTAAGTGCAGCTCGAGACATTTTACAAATCGCTCAACGCCCCGGACAAGAATTAAAGCAAAACCGTTTTCTAACTGCTTTAAGACAAAGATTTAATATGCCCGGAGCCTGCTGTAACTTCGACCTTCCTCAACTCCACTATTGGCTAGCAAAACCTTGGCATGAGAGGCAAGAGGAGTATCAAGATTGGGTAAGCCAGTTTGCGAGTTTGCTAACACCAATCAATCTATTGCTAGAACTCACCCGACAAACCACTATCTATCAGCAACAAATTGCCAACGGTGGTTTTTTTCAAGGAACCAGTGACCAAGCATTATCATTAATTCGAGTAAAACTCTCTTCAGAACAAGGCTGCTACCCAACCATCAGTGGCCACAGAAATCGATACGCCATCCATTTTGTTAGCTTCGATAAACAAAAACATTCAGATCAGTCTATTGAATTCGAGTTGGCAACCTGTAGCTAACGCTTTAAAATCTTATATATGATTCCTCTAAAGTCAGCACACTGAAACTGACAAGGTCTATTATGTCTTTAACTGTGAAATGCCCAACCTGTCAGCAATCGGTTGAATGGAATGCTGAGTCCAAATTTAAGCCTTTCTGTAGCGAACGCTGCAAACTTATCGATCTTGGTGATTGGGCTTCTGAAAAACATGCGATCCCTGTAAAACCGCAATTTGATCCTGAGCTATTGGATCAATTGGGATACGATGAAGCAGAGTTCTTCGTAGGTGAGCCGTCTGATGATGGAAAATACCAATGAAACTAATACACGTTGCAGTTGGCGTAATTAAACAAGGCAATAGAATTCTATTAGCTAAGCGCCCACTAGAGCTTCACCAAGGTGGAAAATGGGAATTTCCCGGTGGTAAGGTAGAACAAGATGAAACGACTTCTGAAGCGTTAATCAGAGAGCTTAAAGAAGAAGTTAATTTGGATGTAATGAATACCAGTCCAATGATGGAAATTCATCACGATTATGGCGATAAAAAAGTATTTCTCGATATTCACTGGGTAGAAAACTTTACTGGTACCGCACGCGGTATGGAAGGCCAACAAGTCTGCTGGGTAGAGAAAGAGGATCTTCAACAATACGATTTCCCAGAAGCCAATAAAGCTATCTTAGAAAAGATCCTAAGTTAAATTCATATCAACGGTTAAAATTACTCAAGCAAAGCCCGCTACATCGTAGCGGGCTTTCTCGTTATTTGGCGCCTGGAAATGGCCAGCTTCGCTAAAGCTTCGCGCTCATAAACACATCGCTAGCGCGATATTCGCCCTACTCGGTTCGCGCAGCGAACACATGGGGGTGAAAGTGAGGCGCTTTGAATACGCAGTATTCAGACTCGCTTGAACGCG
>NZ_JADX01000026.1 GCF_000518605.1 Shewanella fidelis ATCC BAA-318
AGACTAAAGCCGGCCAATAAGTCTGAGACTTGCTGGGCGGTGAGCGCGACCATGGCTGGGTTCTGCCAAGCAATATCACCGTTATAGCTGGCGCTTAGGGTGAGTACATCATTGTTATCGACATCAAAGGTGGTGATGTCACCGGTGGCAACAAGGCGGTCTGGTGCCACATCAATACTGTTTTCGGTGACGCTACCAGTGTTGGTTACCGTTAGCTCTGGGATGTCATTGGTACCGACAATTGTGATAGTGACTTCTTGTGTGTCTGACAAGCCAAATTGATCTGTTACTGTTATGGTAAATGTTTCAATTGTCGTTTCACCAAAGGCTAGATTATTAGCGAGATCGTTATCTAAGCTAAAGCTCCATTGGCCAGTTACTTCATTTAACGAAAACACACCAAATGGCGTCATTGGGTCGCTAATAAGCTGCCAAGTTAATACTGCGCCGTTGTCTATATCACTCGCGGTGAGTGTGCCTGAGACTTCTGGTGTTCCAGCGGTTTCAATATTGCCGCCAACGAGTACACCTGCCTCTATAACTGTGCCTGAGGCATCTTCTAAAGATGAGGTGATCTGTGGCGCATCATTATCGCCGGTTAAGGTGATTGTCAGAGTTTGGGTGACGGCGTCACCATCGGCGTCGGTTAACACATAATTAAATGTTTCAACTGCTTGCTCTCCGAGCGCGAGCATTTGAACTTCGGGGAGCTGATTATTAAGTAAATAAGTATAACTACCATCGGCAGCAATAATGAGTGAACCATATACACCTGAGATCACTGTATTACCATCTATATCGGTAGTTGTTTGGCTATTAGCTATTTGTGTGACAGTTGCAGAATCGGCGCCTAAGACATCATTAGTTAGGACGTTGCCCGAGACTCCTACCTCATTGCCTTGAGTGATTTCATTGCTATCATCCAAGCCGCTTGGCGCATCATCAATAACGTTGGCATTGACAACTGAAGTGACACTTCGACCGTCATTATCGGTAAGCTCCAATAGGAAGATTTCAGTTAACGTATCTGAATCAGTATGATTAAAATTGGCAGATAAAGTATAGCTATAGGTCAAAGTAGAGGTGGCTGGATCGTAGTCACTGAATGTCAGTACACCTAGCTCAGTTGTTATGCTAACAGGGCCAATAAACTCACCATTAACGAATATGGTTTGGCCATTAATTGTTAGGGAGTTAATGCCAGCAGGAACCGTTACTGAAACGCTCTCGGCTTGTGATAGCAGGGTTGTTTCAGGAGCGCTACCTTGCGCTAAATGTTGTTCGTAAAGGGTTACAGTACTTGATGTGATAGTCGGCAGAGGGAATTGAGCCAAAAAGCTTTGTTGCTCTTCGATAATCGGTGTCGTAGTTTGCTCAAATCCCACAGTATCATGACCTGCAGCGGCAATGGTTTCGTCACCTATACGGCTAACCGCAATATAACCGCCACCTTCATTACCCGTTTGTGAGGCTTCACCTGCTGCGGTATCTGGTAGGTTTTCACTCGGATCTTCGCCCGCTTCAATGAGAGATTGTAATGCGCTAATTTCAGCGTCTATCGCTGTTTGACTCTCATTGGGAGACTGGTTTTGATTATTAGCTGTTGCAATATCGTCTTGGTTAACTAGGCTACCGTCACTGTATTGCAAAAGGAATGTTGCACCCACGGTAATACTATAAACACTGTTTGGCGTTAGCGTATCACCGACTTTAAGCGATGTTTCTACACCTTGGCCATTGACTGTGTTTATTACACCAGAAAGCTCAAGAACTTTGGCATCCTGCTTTGGAATAAATTTATCCATCATAAAATACTCTAACTAGCTCATCCATGAGTTAAATGAAGGATTATTAGCACTTAATCATTTTTTATTTTTGCGCTAACAGTACAAATTCTGTACTGCATTGGAGCGTTGTCAAATTAGGGGAAGTCAAGCTTTAGGGGGGAGTTAAACCACAGTTTAATTTGATTGGATTTTACGAATTAGTTATCAACTACTTAAGTTAGCCTTAGTGATTACATTCTTGCCTGTAAATAACTAAAGGCCGTTTTGATAACGGCCTTTAGTTGAAAAAGGTATAAGAGTTAACTGAGCTTAGCCGCGTTGCGTCGGGTTTGTAGAGCTCGGTTCAGTTCCCCTAGATGCTCTTGAGCATCAGCTAAAGCATGCAGGTTATCGTGATCATCTTTTAAATAGCAGGCTTTTTGCCACCAAATCTTGGCTTGATGAAAGTCATGATTTTTTTGATATAGCTTAGCTAAGCAAACTTGGTAATCGAGATTGTCTTGATATTGGGTTTCTAACGCTAATAACTGCTTTTTAGCTTCTACGTCTGCAGGAGTTAGCACTTCTGCTAAGGCGTGTAATATCGCAGCAGACGGTGTGGATTTAACTTGCTTTAGTAAGAGCTTTTTCGCTTCATCTCGACGTTCAAATCGATTTAAACCCGTGGCATAAAGTGCAATATACTCAGGTTGTTTTCGCTCTGCTCGAGTTAGCCAATGCCAGCATTTTTCCAACTCTTGCTCGTTAGCTAAGATCGCCTGGTTTAATAGGGCGGTGTTAGTTGTGAGTGATAGTGCTTGTAGCTGCTCATCGGCCAACACTCGTTTTTTAGCTAATATTGGCAATAGTAATTTAAGTGCTTGCCAGTCTTGTTGTGCTTGATACAACTCGATAGCCAGCTTAAGTACCGGAAACTTACTTTTGCTAGTTGGATTGAGTTTATCTAGCTCCGCTCTCGCTGCGGTTAGCTCACCTTGCTGAAGTAAGTAACGGGTTCTCGTCGTACTAACGGCCTTAACCGCTTGCGGTTCTAGTTCAGCTTTTGCAAGGTATTCATCACGATTTTCAAAGTTATTTTGGTGATGTGCTGCACGAGCTGCTGCAAGTAGGTTAAGTGCAGGGATCTCGCCTTTTTCTGCACCTTTAGCCATGGCTTTTTCTGCTGCGGGCCAGTTTTCTTCTGCTAACGCGAGTGCACCAAGTAAAGTGTGTTTACGTGCTGCATTTCTGCGCCAGCGCTCTGGTAAATAGCGACTGTTTAACACTAAATTAAATAGCCATACCAATACAAACTCAACGAGTTGTAGCAAGCTATAGAAAATAATGAGACCAATAACAGCAAAAAAGATACTGGTTTCAATTTGGTAGTCACCAATTGCTAGGTATAGGTAACCAGTATTACCAACGAGAAAAGGACTAAGACATAGTCCAATTAAGATGATGACTAGATAGACTAAGGCGCGGATCATTATTGCGCCTCCTCAGTCATTAAATTACCGTAAGTGACTAACTGATTAAGCATATTTGATGCAGCAAAACGTTCGATACTTACTGATTGAATTTTCAATGTTTCTAACGCATCTAATGTGGCTAGTGTGTCTATTGTTTGCTGATCTTTTAAGTCGAAATACTCAAAAATCCACTTTCTAGCAAGCTTAATTGAATTACGGTAATTGACTTGATCTTGGCGGTACAAAGCTAATTGGGCTTGTAGCAATTTATTTTTAGTATTTTCCACTAAATACCATTGCTGATCTGGCTCTAGCAGCGGTGCTGCATCGGTTGTACGTTTTCTGATAATAACGAAGTCATCAATTAAAGCTTGCCAAGATTTCGCTAGGTTAGACTGCCAATCATCCAAAGATTCTGAAACTTGATTATCAGCCAGTTCTTCAGCTGAAAAATGGGTTTCTGCACGGTTAAGTGGCAGCTTATCTAGATTGTCGATAATGGCATCTAACGTTAAAACGGTACCTGAAATATCAGTATTCTTAACTGAGGCTACAGCTGCGATATCTTTTGATAAGGCTTTTCGCAATGGCATAAGTGAAGGATCACGCATGGATTTGATACGTTCATCAGCTGCTTTTAGAAGACTCGTTGCGGTGTTTGGATCTTTCTCTAACCATAATTTTTGGCCAGCTAGTCGTACTAAATACTTAGCTTCTTCAGCACGCCAATGATTAGGGTTACGTTGAGCAATGATAGATACGCGCTCTTCTAGCTGAGTTTGTTGCTCAAGTGATTGCGCCATTGCACTTTCAACACTCGCGGCGAATTGCCCTTGCTGTTGCTCAAGTGACGCAATACGCTGATTTGGCTCGACTAGTGCGGCTTGAAGCTTTTGATTTAATTTTGCCGCCTCAGCTTGCTGAGCTTGTAATTGTTGGTAAAGATAATAACCACCGGCCATTGAGGCAAAAGCAACAATGAGTAGTAAAAAGAGGGTGATAATCACTCCCCAAGGAGTTGAATTTGGCTGTGAAGCTTGTGGCTGAACTGTACTTTCATTTTGGGGAGCTTCTGCTTCTGACGGAGTGTCGATAACAGGCTGAGCTAACGTTGTTGACTCAGTTGTTGCTTCTGAAGCGTTAGCGTCAGTATTTTTGGTTTCCATTAAACAGTCCTTGAAAGCGATGATGCTGCAGTACGTTGCGAGTATGAGCGTAAACTTAGCTGCGGACTATTTTAGTGATAACGCAGCCAACATGGCATTAGTATTGGCAGCGGTTGCATTGCTTACATGCGCAAGTCCATATGCCTTAGCTTTTTCAAATACTCGGGAGCTTGGGACTATAATATGACAAGTTTGCAGCCAAGCAAATAGCTCTTTTGGTACTGTTTTGACTAGGTTATCGAGTATTCCGCCACTGGTAATGATAATAGTGTCAATGCCAAAGCTTTGCCATTGTTGGCAAATATCGCTGGCATCAATTGCTGGGCAGCCACGTTTATAGACCTCCCAATAATTGAGTTTTGCGCCTCGATTAATAAGCTCGTTAGCTAAATCTTCGCGACCGCCTCGACCACGTACAATAACAATCTGCTTATTATTGACTTTGGATAAAGATTCGAGAGTCAGTAAGCCTTCAGTTTGTTGGCAATCTTCAGGGGCTTTTTCGGCATCAATACCTAAACCTATCAACGCGTCATGTGTGGCATCGCCTACAGCAAGGTAGTGGGCGTTTTGCGGCCATTGATTAGTGATAATCTGTGAGGCAAAGCTAACAGCATTGGTGCTGATAAAAATGATGATATCAGCTTGTTTGAGCGTCTGTTCAATTTCAGCACTGTTAAGGTTTGAAGTAGATTGAACATTAAGTAGAGGGGTAACAAAGTAAGAGACGTTACGCTGAGTTAACGCCTCTATCATTGACTGATTGCGCCCTTCTGGGCGCGTCAGCAACACTTTCATTTACGCGTTCGCGTAAACTGCATCAAGAATGGTTTTTGCGCCTTTCTCAAGCAGTTCTTCAGCTAGTGCGATACCTAATTTTTCAGCGTCGGCTGTGCTACCAGATTTGGTACCAGTGATGATTTGGCTACCATCTGGGTTGCCCACTAAACCACGTAGATTGATAGTGTCACCATCGATTTCGGCATATGCACCAATTGGTACCTGACAACCACCTTCAAGGCGGGTGTTCATTGCACGTTCTGCGATAACACGCATGCGTGTTTCGGCATGCTCAAGTGGAGCTAAAAGTGCTTTAACACGAGCATCGTCAGTGCGGCATTCAATACCTACAGCGCCTTGGCCGTTTGCTGGCAGTGATTGCTCTGCTGAGATAAAGCTAGCGATTCTTTCTTCAAGCTTTAGACGCTTAAGGCCTGCTGCTGCAAGAATAATTGCATCGTAATTGCCTGCATCAAGCTTAGCTAGACGAGTACCAACGTTACCGCGAAGATCTTTAATTACTAGATCTGGGCGAGCAGCACGGATTTGGCATTGACGACGTAAGCTCGAAGTACCAACAACTGCGCCTTGTGGTAGCTCTTCAATGCACTTATAAGTATTTGAAACAAATGCATCACGTGGATCTTCACGTTCACAAATTACTTCAAGACCTAACCCTTCAGGAAACTCAACTGGAACGTCTTTCATTGAGTGAACAGCGATGTCAGCTTCGCCTTCTAGCATAGCGACTTCAAGTTCTTTAACGAATAATCCTTTACCACCCACTTTGGCAAGTGGTGTGTCTAAGATGATGTCACCTTTAGTGCTCATCGGTAGCAATTCAACAGTGAGGCCTTCATGGATTTTTTCCAGTTCTGCTTTCACAAATTCGGCTTGCCACATGGCAAGAGGGCTCTTACGTGTTGCGATACGGATCAGATTTTGAGACATGAACGATATTCCATCTTAGAACTTAGTTGCGCTAATGCTAACATCGCCAGAATATAGATGTAACATTATGCTGCTGATTCTTTGAAGTCTACCCACTTATAATCCCATAAAAACAGTGATCTTGATCACATTTGCTTGCCGCTATCAAGTTTGCCATATACATTAGGTAGGCAGTAATTTTTTTAAAGGTCGAATCATTTGCCTCATGAGCTTGGTAAACAAGAGCAAGCAGCTCAGCGATTAGATGTTATCAGGTTTGCTAGAGCGATAGCCTTGCTGTCGCCATTAAAGCGTCACCTGTTGCGGTTGATTGCGGTCTTTTTACATCACCACTCTGCAAAATTGCCTGGTTACAACGGCCCTTTAACGCCATCTGGCGTGATTGATTTTGAACTCGACTTTGATACCCAAGATGCCTGCGAAACGCTCAATATCGATATAAGTAGTTTCGAGTCGGTAACAACACCCCGTATCGAGGGGGTATACAGTATGGGCAGTACGGCGAGTTTTGGGCAAAACCCTCAAAGTGATATTGACGTTTGGCTTGTTCATAGTGCAGAACTAAGTCAAAGTGGCTGTCAATTGCTTGCTGAAAAAGCTTTATTATTAACAGCTTGGTTTGCTCAATTTGATTTTGAAGTTAATTTTTATTTAGTTCATCCGCAGCAGTTTATTCAGGAGCAAAGCCGTCCGGCTGATCTATATAACAGCATGGGGCAAGAGCATAGCGGTAGTGCTCAGCATTGGTTGCTATTAGAAGAGTTTTACCGCAGTCAGTTTCGTCTTGCTGGAAAGCCTATTGCTTGGTGGCCAAATGCTAAGCCAAATCCGTCACTGTTATCTTTGGGGGATACTAACGCCTTACCGGCTAGCGAATATTTTGGTGCATCGCTATGGCAGTTATATAAAGGAGTTGAAAAGCCGCATAAGGCATTACTTAAGGTGCTTTTATTAGAGGCTTATGCAAGTGAATACCCTCACACTCATCTTGTTAGTGAGCATATTTGGCAGCACACTTTAGATGGTGACTTTTCTGCAGCCAATGATGCGTATTTTTTGCTTTATGAATCAATAGAAGCCTATTTGCTTAAGCGTGGTGATGTTAGACGGCTCGAAATTACTCGGCGCTGTTTTTATTTAAAGTGCGGCGTAAAGTTGAGCCAACAAGATCGGGCTGTGGATTGGCGTCATTTTAAAATGCAAAAATTGGTAGCAGACTGGCATTGGTCTGACAGTTTACTGCGTACGCTAGATAACTGTGAAAATTGGCATTGCGGCCAATTACAATGGTTTAACGAGCAGCTTAATGAGTTGATGTTAGGCAGTTATCGAACATTACTGCAGTTTGCTTCAACTCACCAATTGAGTGAAAGCTTACGCATCTCAGAACTCGGATTATTAACCCGTAAGCTGCATACCTATTTCAATGAAGATGCTCATCAGATCATGCGTTTAAACCCGTTATGGAGTCGCTCTATCTTGGAGCCCCATTTATCGGTGATCTACAGTTCAACTGATCAGTGCTATTACCTATATCGCTGTGGTCCAAATCCAAGAAATTTTCTTGAGCACAGCTCAGTGTTTCACTCTAAAAGCAAAGCCAAATTGTTGATTTGGGCCTGTTTAAATGGTGTTGCTAATAATCAAACCCGTTGGCATGAAATTAGACAAAGTAAGCGCAAGTCTAACTATTTAACTCAGGCAGCAAGTCGCGTAGATGGTTTAATTGTTAATGAATCTATTAGAGTGTCAAAAATGGCGCTATATCAGCCATGGCATTTCCGTAAGTTGGTGTTCTTGCTAAATTTCAATAGCGATCCTACCGAAAGCTGGCCTGGGCAAGACATTATGGTTGATTATATGAATAGCAATGTTTTCTCGATTGGACGTGGCTATCTGAATATGGTCGACTCGATAGATGTTATTAGCTTAAATAGCTGGGGCGAATGGCATTGCCATCATTTTGAAGGCGATAAAAGTATTTTGGATGCATTGTCATTTGTAACCCCGGGTATGAAGCGCGCAAATGTAGCTGTGAGTGTAGATGTTATTAGTTGTTCGCTGAAGTTACGTTCGCAAACTGAGCGTACAGTAAAAGATCTGCTTTACCGTGCCGTGCGTTTAAGCCGGCAAGCACAAAGTTCTGCGACGTTAGCGCATGCACTGCAAGTCGGTAAGGTACGCTATGGTCTTTTCTTCAATAATCGTGGCATGCATTACGAGAATTTGAGCGATGCTAAATCTTTCTATCAGCAACTGTCTCAACGCAAATTGCTAGAGTTGCCTCGACCGAGTTTGGGTGATGAGCCTTTTGCTAAACTACCGGCAATTATTCAAGATTATGCAGCTAAAGGCGCAATTCAGTATTTCTTACGTCAGCGCAAGCAAGGTCTGGATGTGTTTATTTTAGATGAAGCCAATGAGCTTAATCACTACGTACAACAAGGGATAGATGTGAATACATTAGTGAATAAACTCAGTCACTACCATACTTTTGAAGACCCACATTTGACCAAAGAAAATTTTAATTTACCGCAGTTTTTTAAATTAGATCGGGTAAGAGGTGAGTTGATGGCGGTGCCGTTTGGCGTCACTCATGAGTCGATTGAAGCGGACTTTTAAAACATCTTAAAACAATAAAGGGAAGTGACTCTTCCCTTTATCTGCTCAATATAGAACGCTCAGCGCTATGCTGTAAGTTAAATATCTAGCTTGTAACCGCTTTGCTTGAAGATAGATTCAATGACAAATGGCATAAATTCATTGCCGTTGCGTTCGTCCATCCACTTACCATCGACATAAGCAAAGTGGTAGCCACCAAACTGCGTTGCTAACCAAATCTCATGTAATGGCTCTTGCTTGTTCATTACAATCGTCGATGAACCATTAAACTCTAATTGCAGTACATTGCCTGAACCATCAACATCAATATCTGCATCTTGCTCGTCAATGAGTACTTCTAATGCGTTATCAATTGTTTGAAATATTTCATCAACCAATTGATGAAATTCGAAATCTGTTAGAGCCATGCTAATTATTCCTCAGATTTAGTTAATAACTGCATATTACCAATCGTCACGATGATTACCAATCACATTAATTTTGTGGTTAATAGATTACTAATTAAAAAATTGCTGATAAATAATTGAAAATATATTTATATCAGTGGTTTAGGTTTATGTATCTGTAAGTGTGATGATCATAGTTTAGATCGATTTAGCCGATTTATTTTCTCTTTAGGCGTTTTTTAGCCAACAAGTTGCTATTTCAGTCAATTAACTTAGCTGTTTTAGGCTTAACCAAGGCGATATTAGTTGTAATAAAGCCGCCATATATATGCGTTAGAGGGTTGACGCATAGCGGGCTGTCTGCAAACATCAGGATTAACAATTTTCGCCACATAGCAAGCCATAGTGCTATTGCTTAAAGGGTCAGCTGATGTTGAATAAAATGAGACTGTTTTTGCTAGTAGGGCTTGGTAGCCTAGTACTTTTGGGCTGTGGGCAAAAAAGTGCGTTATACCGAACGCCACCACAGGAAGTTAATCAGCAGGCAACTGATAAGCAGGTGTCTGACGCAGAGCACAAGCAAAGCGAACAGAGCAAAAAGGACTAAAGACGTTGGATCATTTTTTATATCAAGCAGATGAGCTTTATGCAGAGCAGTGCCAGGTTGCCGAACTCGCAAAACAGCATGGAACACCGCTATATATATATTCGCGAGCAACATTAGAGCGTCATTGGCATGCTTTTGATAATGCCGTGAGTGATCACCCACATCTTATTTGCTATGCAGTAAAAGCGAATTCAAATATTGCCGTTTTGAATGTATTAGCACGTTTAGGCAGTGGTTTTGACATTGTTTCTGGTGGTGAATTATCGCGGGTGATAGAAGCGGGTGGTGATCCTGCAAAAGTCGTGTTTTCCGGCGTAGGAAAAACCGTTGCCGAAATGGAAATGGCACTGAATTTAGGGATTTACTGCTTCAATGTTGAGTCAGCCGCTGAGCTTGAGCTGTTAAACCAAGTCGCTCTGCGCCTAGGTAAAGTTGCCCCTGTATCACTGCGCGTTAATCCAGATGTTGATGCGGGTACTCATCCGTATATCTCAACAGGTTTAAAAGAGAATAAGTTCGGCATCGCAATGGAAGGCGCCGAAGCGATTTTTGCTCGTGCTCATGAGCTAGCTGGGTTGGAAGTTAAAGGGGTTGATTGCCATATTGGATCGCAATTAACTGAAATTAAGCCCTTCCTCGATGCGATGGATCGTATGCTAGCGCTTATCGATCGTTTAGCTGAGCAAGGCATTGAGATCAAACACTTTGATGTGGGTGGTGGTTTAGGTGTTACCTATGACGATGAAGTGCCGCCACAGCCCGATGTGTATGCAGCAGCATTACTTGATCGTTTAGGTGGGCGCGATCTCAAATTGATTTTTGAACCTGGCCGCGCGATTGCTGCAAACGCAGGGATCTTTGTGACTCAAGTGCTCTATCTTAAAGAAAACAGCGACAAGCGTTTTGCATTAGTTGATGGTGCGATGAACGATCTGATCCGCCCGTCACTTTACAGCGCATGGCAAAAGATCATACCTGTGATTGAACGTGCTGGTGCAACTCAAAGTTATGATGTTGTCGGCCCTGTATGTGAAACCGGTGACTTTTTAGGTAAAGATCGTCAGTTAAACGTGCAGGCGGGGGATTACCTCGCAGTACGTTCATCGGGTGCTTACGGTTTTACAATGGCGTCAAATTACAACTCTCGCCCACGCGCAGCAGAGTTAATGGTTGATGCAGATAACGCTTATGTCATCCGCGAGCGAGAAAAAGTGGCTCAGTTGTGGCAAGGTGAGCAGATCCTACCGTAAACTAGAATAATACTAAGGTAGCGGATCATCGATCCGCTATTGATACTTTTTAAGGATATCGAGCTTGATCCAATTCACTAAGATGCATGGCTTGGGCAACGACTTTATGGTCGTGGATGGAGTAACACAAAACGTGTTTTTTTCACCAGATCAAATTAAGCGCTTAGCCGATCGGAACTTTGGCGTGGGATTCGATCAGTTACTACTGGTCGAGCCGCCTTACGATCCCGATTTAGATTTTCATTATCGCATCTTTAATGCTGACGGTAGCGAAGTTGAACAATGCGGCAATGGTGCACGCTGTTTTGCACGATTTGTACGAAACAAAGGCCTTACCTATAAGCACAAGATCCGAGTCAGTACCTCATCAGGCAAAATTACCTTACGTCTTGAGCGTGACGGCAAAGTGACCGTGAATATGGGCGTGCCAGTATTAGAGCCGAGTAAGATCCCTTTTACGGCTAAAAAGCTCGAAAAAACTTATCTACTAATGGCATCGAGTGGCACTTATCTTTGTGGTGCTGTCTCTATGGGTAACCCACACTGCGTGATTGAAGTAGACGATGCCGCAGCAACTGATGTTGATAGCATAGGCGCTGAACTGACCCATCATGAGCGTTTTCCAAAAGGGGTTAACGTTGGCTTTATGCAAGTTGTTAATTCTGGCCATATCAAGTTGCGAGTGTATGAGCGTGGCGCGGCAGAAACCCTTGCTTGTGGTACAGGAGCATGTGCGGCTGTAGTAGTGGGGATCCAGCAAGGTAAGCTAGATCGTAATGTTAGAGTCGATCTTCCTGGTGGCACGCTGATGATCAATTGGGAGGGCGAAGGCAAGCCGTTGTGGATGACCGGCCCTGCAGAACATGTTTATGATGGACAGATCGCGCAATGATAGATAATCCAAATCCCAATGTGCCTTTCGACGAGATCTTGATCCGCGAATATTTGCTAGATAACCCTGATTTCTTCGCTCGTTATCCTGAATTACTGCTGGCGATGCGTATTCCCCATGCAGAGCGTGGCGCAGTATCCTTGGTTGAACGCCAGCAGGAGACATTGCGCCAGCGAGTTAAACAGTTAGAGGAAGAGATCACCGCTTTACTGGCTATGGCATCACGCAATGAGCAGATCTACATGTTTAACAGTGCATTATCTATGCAGCTGCTAAAATGTGAAGATATGGGTGAGTTACGCCAAGTGTTATCTAGTGGCTTGAAGGAGCAGTTTAATTTTACCCATGTGCGGTTGATAACGGTACATGATCTCGATAGTGAGTTATCGCAGATCTGGAGTAAGCGTTTAGACTCTGGTTACTATTTTGGCCGTTTGACCATCGAAGAGTCTAAGCGACTATTTGGTACCGAGGTCGGCTCAGTGGCGTTATCACGTTTATCTAAAGAGTGCGGTCAGGTAATTTTTGCGATCGCTAGCCAAGATCCTATGCATTTCCATCCAGAAATGGATCATTTGCTACTATCACAGCTTAAACAGCTACTTGATCATCAGTTAACCAAAATTTAGTCGTGAGGCTCTATGGTGGCTATAGCGTTATCAGCTCAACAAGTTTGGATCGCTGATTTTGAGCGATACTTGCGTACTGAACGACAAATGTCGGCGTATACGGTACGTAATTACCTGTTTGAGCTTAAGCGGTGTGAGAAGCTTTTTGCTGAAAGCGAAACATGGCTATCGCAGCAGCATGATTCTTTGCAGGCACTATTAGCCAAATTACACCGTAAAGGTTTAGGTCCACGATCACTTTCGTTGACGCTGTCTTCATTAAAGCAGTTTTATGAGTTTTTACTGCGTGAACAGCATATCCAGCTTAATCCGGCAACAGGGCTTAGCGCACCTAAGCAAGCTAAACCGCTTCCTAAGAATATGGATGTTGACTCTGTAACCCATTTGCTAGAGATCGACGCCAACGATCCCTTAAGCTTACGCGATAAAGCCATCATGGAGCTGTTCTACTCATCAGGTTTACGCCTTGCTGAATTAGCAGCGCTCAATGTCGCCGATATTCAGTTTTCACTGGCACAGGTCAAAGTGTTAGGTAAGGGCAGTAAAGAGCGCATAGTTCCAATAGGGAAAATGGCACTGCAAGCGATTAATCAATGGCTGGATCTAAAGCGTAATATAGCTTGTGAAGATGATGCCTTGTTTGTTACCGCCAAAGGCAGACGTTTAGCGCACCGCAGTATTCAAGCTCGCCTAGCCAAATGGGGCCAAGAGCAAGCACTAGGCGTGAAAGTGCACCCGCATAAGCTGCGCCACTCGTTTGCTACTCATATGCTAGAGTCCAGTGCCGACTTACGTGCAGTACAAGAGCTTTTAGGCCACGCCAATTTGTCGACCACGCAGGTTTATACCAGCTTGGATTTTCAGCATCTTGCCAAGGTATATGACGGTGCGCATCCGAGAGCTAAAAAGCGAGGCAACAGATCATGAAGATCTACATTCGTCCACAAGCCTTTCAAGTAATCAGCTTTGATTTAGACGACACCCTTTATGATAATCGGCCGATTATTGTTGCTGCTGAATCTGAGCTGCTGAGCTTTTTACAGCAACACTATCCTAAATCTACAAAGTGGCAGTTTGCTGATTGGCGTAGACTGAAACTAGCTCTATTTAAGGAGTCACCTGAGCTGCGTCATGATACGACCGTTGCGCGATTGACAATGTTGGAGCGTGGTTTGTTGCAATTGGGTTATGACGCTCAAACCGCAAAAGCTGGCGCTAAAGCAGGTCTTGAACACTTTGTGAAGCATCGTAGTCACTTCAAAGTGTCGACAGAGGTTATTGAGTTACTCGCTCAGCTTAAGCAGAAATATCGCTTAATCGGCATCACCAATGGCAATGTCGATCATCAAAGGATTGGCCTAGAGGGATTATTTGAGTTCGTATTGCACCCAGGGCTGGGTCATCCGCAAAAGCCAGCGGCGACCATGTTTGAGCTGGCTGGCAACAAACTGCAGTTACCTTTAAATAAAATTCTGCATGTGGGGGATAGTGCAAAAAGCGATGTCTATGGAGCAAGGCGAGCCGGTTGCCAAGCTATCTGGCTTAACCCTGGCTTTGGTGTGATTGATAAATCGAGCGCCTACGGGGTACTACCTCATATCGAAATATCCTCAGTGCTGCAGTTGAGACAGTTATTGTAATTTATTGAATGAATAGTTGTTTATGACTTGTTCTTTTTCATTGTCTTGATATGCTCTATTCGTTGAAAATTTAACAATAACAAAGTTTTATAGGATAGGGATTATCATGAAAAAACTATTTGTTGCGCTATCAGTTTTATTACTCAGCAGTGGCTGCTCAATTAAGCAGCGTGTTGATCCGGCTCATGTGAACGACAATGCTGAAGTATGTATTCAAAAGAACCCCGACGTGAGGGATGGTTTTTTGCAGGAGATGGAGAAGATCCTTGCAGAGAAACAGATTCAATATCGCATCATCGAAGAGTTAGATGCGAGCCAGCAATGTGAGTGGACCGCTACCTATACCGCGAATTGGCGTTGGGATCTTGCGTTATACATGGTTTACGCAGAGATTAAGGTATTCCACCAAGGGCGTTTAGATGGGGAAGCAATTTATGATGCCCGAAGCGGTGGAGCCAATATGAACAAATTTATTGATGCGGAACCTAAAATTCGTGAGCTAATAGAACAGCTTATCCAGCAAAAGCAAGCTTCAATAGCTTGGTCACCACTGCAGCAAACCGCGATTTAATAGAAAGGCTCACAATGGTGAGCCTTTTTGCTTCTTAGCTATAAAAACTTATCAGGCGGTCAGCGCCAATGCTTTTGGGAACAAGATATGGTTCTCAAGATAGATGTGTTGTTTTAAGTCAGCTTCAAATTCTGCCAAGCTGGCGTAACAAACTCGCCAAGTGGTGCAAGCATGTGCAGGTGGAGTAAAGCCATTAGTGAGTTCACTGATTTTTTCAAAGATTTGCAGTGCGTCATCGTGCTCATATTGCATGGCATTAATCGGATTGCCGATATGACCAAAACAAGTTTGCATTTCCACTTGATTGTATAGGCCTAAGATAGCGGGAAATAGGATCTGTTCCTCTTTCATTAAGTGCGGCACTAAATCATCAACGAGTGCGCGGATCCAACCTGCTAGCGGTTTTATCTCACTATGATTGTCGCCATGGGCGCGAACCATTTTCTGGCTATATTCCAGTAAGAGCGGGGCTTTTTCTCTTACAAAAGTATGGTGTGTCGATTCAATGTAATTGAGTAGATCGGGCAGCGGGAGTTGTTCTAATCCTTGTTGTTTATCGCCTTGTGCTGCCAGTGCTACTAGTGCATTAAGCAGTGCATCTTCATCGGCATTGAAACGTTTAATTGCTCGCGCTAAAGAAATGCCACCGCCACAACAAAAGTCAATTCCATATTGGCTAAAAAGATGGGCACTACGGAAGTCATTGGCAACGAGTTCACCGACGCGAGTGTTGAGTAAGTTGGCTTTTTGTTGAGATTGATCAGCTTGAGACTGAGGCATACGCTGCTCCAATAAACGCAATTTATTTACATGTATATTATTTACACCTTTAAATGGGTTCAATGATTACTTGAGTAAAATGCTCGGGTAATCACATTTTTTGCACCAAATTAACTCAATGTAGGTAGGTCTTACACGGCGGTAGCTGTATGGGGAATTCAAATGGAACTATTGAATTGATCGATTCTGTTGCAGGAAACTGATGTGATTTGAGTCTTGAAACAAGGTTTTAATATAGTGTTTTAATTTCGATTAATTTACACTAACCTGCAGCAAACTAAGATATTAGTCATCATAAATCTATTGATGATTAGTAACATAATAAGGATTGTAGTTAGTCATAATGTTTCACCTAGCTCGTTTTATTCACGCATTTATCTGCTCTCCAGCTAAGTTGGGGCGGGTATTGTTGATCGTGATTTTAACGATGCAATCTATGGTGACTATGGCTGATGATTGCACTTCTGCTCATCAAGATTGTGGAAGCGCTACAAGCCATGTTGTTGAGCAAATTAATACTTTTGCTGACAATACATCCCAATGTGATGAGGTTGGCGATAGCAGCCATGTAGAAGACGATTGTGCAGACTGCAGCAATAACTGTTGCTCATGCTGTATGACGTTAATGCATCCAATGTCTGCGATGCAAACAGCACAGGCTTACCCAAATAGCTTCGTGTTATCTGTTAACTTCACTTCTGTTGAAGCACCTTACTATTCGCTTTTGCGTCCGCCCAAAGCCTTACTCGTTTAATCAAAATATTATTAATTTAGCCAGCTTTTGAAGCTTGCTAAAGATCTGTTGCATCTTTTCAGATTGAGCTAGCAGATCTGTATTTTTGTATTAAATCGAGGCTTATTCTCTGATGTTTTATAATACTTATATCAGCAACGATGCCACAAAAGTGGTTATACGTTGTCTTGGACGAGGACTTTTTAGCACCCTCGCAATCATTACTCTGCTATTTGCCGTCCCGTTTTTGGCAAAGGCTGAAACGCAAGCTGATACGCTGTCGTTAGCTAAGGTCATTGAGCGAGTACAACAGCAACATCCTACTCTGAAGGTGTTTCAGTTTAGAGCCAATGCACTTGACGGCGCGGCACAAACTCAGGCACTTACTCCTGGCTATGAGATTGGATTTGATGTCGATAATGTTATTGGCACTGGCGAGTTCCAAGGCATTGAGAGCGCGGAGTTCAGTGTGTCACTATCATCGGTGATCGAACTCGGTGACAAGTTAGCCGCACGTAAAGGCGTTGTCAGTGAGCAGCGCGCTGTACTTGAAGCGGAAAGAAAAATCACTGCGCTTAATTTATTAGCTGAAACCACTCGTCGCTACATTGATGTATTAGCCGCACAATCTCAGTTACAGTTGGCGATAGATGGCTTAATGCTTGCGGAAGAAACCCAAACTGTTGTGGCAGAGCGAGCGCAGGTTGGAGTGACTTCAGATGCAGAACTTAAGCGCGCTCAAGCAGCCGTGTTTAATGCAAAATTGGTTGCTGAAACTCAGCTACAGCAGCTTGACTACGCGAAATTAGCATTGAGTATGATGTGGGGAGAATCTAAAGTTAGCTTTGACTCTCTGCAGGGCAATTTATTTGCATTTACTGATGATGTAGCGCTTGAGCCGCTATTTGAAAAAGTAAAATATAGCCCGGCAATCACTGCTTTTTTAACTCAAGCACAGCTTAAAGAAGCTGAGCTGCGTTTTGCCAAAACTCAATCGAGTAGCAACATTAGTTGGTCAGTTGGAGTCAAGCAGTTACAACAGACTAACGACATGGCACTCACCGCTGGTTTTAGTATGCCGCTATTTAATAGCGAGCGAAATGCCGGTGAAATCATCTCTGCTCAAGCAGCTAAAGAACAAGTTTTGGCTAATCGTGAAGTGGCATTGCTTGAGCTATATGGTCAGCTATACCGCGCTTATGCCAGCCGTAAGCAAGCGATAATCACAGTAAACCGTTTGCAATCGAGCGTGATCCCTACCTTAACTTCAGCCCTTGAAGACACCAAACGCGCTTATGAGCAAGGCTTGTATAGCTACCTTGATTATTTAACTGCCCGTGAAGAGCTGCTATTTGCCCGCAGAGCCCTGATTGATTCAGCTGCATCTGCATTACGCTATGGCGTTGATATTGAGCAACTGATTGCCGAGCCACTACCTGCTTCACAACATACTTTTTTCAATGACTTTTCAGAGCCAGCAGGCTTTTCTAACGCAGCTAAAGGACACATAAAATGAGCGCTAACACATTAACAAAATTTTCTCTCGTTCATCTTGCTGTCACTGCGGCCATTGCAGCTTGCATGCTTGTTACGCCGGTGAATGCTTCAGATGATCACGCCCATGAGCTTGAACATCAGCATCAAGCAGAGCGTCATGACGAGCACAACCATGATAAGCATGAAGACGACCACGGCCATGATCAGCATGAGGATGAACATGGTCATAAGGATGAGCATGGGCATGATGAACACGGTCACGATGAGCATGAAGAGGGTAAAGTGCATATTAGTCCAGAGCAGATGCAGCGCTCAGGTATTGCGACTCAAATTGCTCAAGCGGGGGATATTAAGCAGACCGTTACCGTGTATGGCCGCACCGTATTGCCAGAAGCCGCCAGCAGCCAAATCAAAGCTCGCTTTGCTGGTTTAATTACGCAAATGAAAGTTAACGTAGGCGACAGGGTTAAAGCTGGACAAGTTATCGCTGAAGTTGAGTCTAACTCAAGCCTAAAACGTTACTCAATCAAAGCACCTATTTCAGGCATGGTGGTTGAACGCAACGCCAATGCAGGTGAAATGGCAAACGATAATGTATTGCTAAGCATTATCGATGACACTCGCCTTTGGGCTGAGTATCAGATCTTTCCTGCACAAATGCGCAGTGTTGCGCTGGGTCAGCAGCTATTGGTCACTGGCACACAGCAGCAAGCTGATTCGAAGCTTGAATATTTATTGAGTGCGCCACAAGGGCAGTTATATCAGCTTGCACGTGCACCGCTTGATAATACTAACGGCCAATGGCCGCTGGGGAGCCTCGTGTCTGGTTACGTCACCTTGAGCAAGCAAGCTGTTGGCTTGATGATCGACAACCTTGCGCTGCAAGAAATGGAAGGTCAGCAAGTGGTATTTGTGCGCACTGCAGAAGGCTTTGAAAAACGTGTGGTTGAACTTGGGTTACGTGATAGCCAAATGACAGAGGTGTTGTCAGGACTTTCAGCCGGCGAAGAGTATGCGGTGCAAAAGAGCTTTTTGTTGAAGGCTGATCTTGAGAAATCAAGCGCTGGCCACGTGCACTAAAAGGAGACGACAATGATTGAATCTATATTGCGTCTCTCGATAAATAGACGCTGGATGATGATGTTCCTTGCCATGCTGCTAGTCGCGGTAGGGCTATGGAGTTATCAAAAGCTGCCAATTGATGCTGTTCCAGATATAACTAATGTGCAGGTACAAATTAGTACTCGCGCTGAGGGATATTCACCGCTAGAAACTGAACAGCGAATTACTTACCCGATCGAAAATGCGTTAATGGGGATCCCTAAGCTCTCTTATACCCGCTCACTATCGCGTTATGGTTTATCGCAAGTGACTGTGGTGTTTGATGAGGGTACAGATCTGTACTTTGCCCGCAACTTGATCAATGAGCGTTTAAACGCGATCAAGGGTAAGTTACCCAGTGATATCGAGCCGGAGATGGGACCGATCTCTACTGGTCTCGGCGAGATCTACATGTACACCATTGAAGCGCTACCGGATGCTAAACAAGCCGATGGCAGCGAGTTTGATGCAACCGCGCTTAGAGAGATCCAAGATTGGATCATTAAACCGCAGTTAGCTCAAGTGCCGGGTGTTACCGAGATCAATACCATTGGTGGCTATGATAAGGAATACCATATCACGCCGTTACCAACGAGCATGCTGCAATACGGTGTGTCTTTGGTCGATATCAAGTTAGCTTTGCAAACCAGTAACAATAATCGTGGTGCAGGCTTTATTGAACGCGAAGGGCAACAGTTAACAGTTCGTTCGGCTGCGCAGCTCAAGACCATTAGTGACATTGAGCAAGTGGTTATTAAGCATATTGATAGCGCGCCTGTCTTTATTAGTGATGTCGCCAAGGTAGGCATAGGTAAAGCACTGCGCACCGGCGCGGCGACTCGTGACGGTAAAGAAACTGTACTGGGTAGCGCCATGATGCTGGTGGGGGAAAACTCACGTCAGGTGTCGCTGGCAGTTGCCGCTAGGCTTGAAGATATTAAAGCCTCATTGCCTGAGGGGATTAAAGTTGAAGCTGTGTACGATCGCACCACTTTGGTTGATAAGGCGGTATATACAGTACAGAAAAACCTAGTTGAAGGCGCGCTACTGGTTATTGTGGTGTTGTTTATTCTATTGGGTAACGCACGAGCAGCACTTATCACCGCAGCGGTAATTCCGCTAGCAATGCTAGCGACTATGACAGGCATGGTGCAAGCTGGGGTTTCGGCGAATTTAATGAGTTTAGGCGCACTCGATTTCGGTTTGATCGTCGATGGCGCGGTGATTATTGTTGAAAATGCCATTCGCAGACTCGGCCATGCACAAGTGCAAAATGGTGGGCAGTTGTTATCACGCAAGCAACGTTTGCAGGTGGTGTTTGCTGCCACTAATGAGGTGATCCGCCCAAGCTTATTTGGTGTGCTGATCATTACCGTAGTTTACATTCCGTTATTTAGCTTAACAGGCGTTGAAGGCAAGATGTTCCACCCTATGGCTGCAACCGTAGTGATGGCTCTGCTTGCTGCTCTGGTTATTTCGTTAACGCTAGTTCCAGCTGCCGTTGCCCTGTTTATGACTGGTAAAGTGACTGAAAAAGAGAGCCGCGTGATTACCGCGACTAAATCAGTTTATAAGCCGTTACTTATTGCGGCAATGAAACTGCGTTGGTTAGTACTCGGTGCGGCTATGGCGTTAGTGGGCTTCTCTATCTGGTTGGCAACGACGCTAGGATCTGAGTTTATCCCGCAGCTCAATGAAGAAGATATCTTGCTGCAAGCGATCCGCATTCCGGGAACCGGTCTAGAGCAATCAGTAGATATGCAGATGCAGTTAGAAGATCGCATTAAGCATTTCCCACAGGTGTTAAATGTGTTCTCTAAGATCGGTACGCCAGAAGTGGCTAACGATCCTATGCCACCAAATATTGCCGACACTTTTATTATGCTAAAACCGCGTAATGAGTGGCCTAACCCTAAGATGAGTCACGATGCTCTAGCGGCTGATATTGTTGACGCTGTATCAGGTCAGCCTGGTAATAACTTTGAGCTGACACAACCAATTGAGATGCGCTTTAATGAGCTGATCTCAGGTGTGCGCGCCGATCTGGGTATTAAGGTTGTGGGTGATGATCTCGATCAGTTGTTAGCGTCAGCTAATGCGATCCATGAAGTGCTAGAAAAGATCGATGGTGTTGCGGATCTGCAAGTTGAGCAAGTCACTGGTTTACCAATGCTTACGATCCAGCCTGATCGTATGGCGTTGGCTCGCTTTGGATTAAGCGTCGATCAGTTACAAGACTTTGTCGCAACGGCCATTGGCGGTGAACAAGCTGGCATTATCTTTGAGGGCGATCGCCGCTTTAAAATGGTCGTACGTTTGCCAGAAGCTATTCGTCAAGACGTTGAGCGCTTACATGAGTTGCCAATCGTGTTGCCATCAGGCGAGTATGTGCCGCTATCTGAAGTAGCAACACTTGATATAGCGCCGTCACCTAATCAGATTGGTCGCGAAAACGGTAAGCGTCGAATAGTGGTAACCGCTAACGTGCGTGGTCGTGATTTAGGGACTTTTGTCCGTGAAGCTAAACAGCAAATTGCTGCGCAGGTGGATATGCCTGCGGGTTACTGGCTTGAGTATGGTGGCACCTTTGAGCAACTTGAATCGGCAAGCCAGCGCTTATCGATTGTGGTACCGCTGACCTTAGCTATTATTTTAGGTTTGCTAGTGATGGCATTTAGCTCGGTCAAAGACGCTTTAATTATCTTTACTGGTATTCCATTAGCACTGACTGGCGGCGTGATTTCACTGTGGATCCGAGATATGCCACTGTCGATTTCAGCAGGAGTGGGCTTTATTGCACTCTCTGGTGTTGCCGTGCTGAATGGCTTAGTGTTGCTGAGCTTTATTCGTCAGCTTTATCAAGAGAAAGGTGAGCTGGTGAGCGCGATTATCGATGGTGCGCTTATTAGACTACGTCCTGTATTGATGACAGCCTTAGTAGCAGGTCTAGGTTTTGTACCTATGGCACTGAATATTGGGACTGGTGCAGAAGTACAGCGTCCAATTGCTACAGTGGTGATTGGCGGCATTATCTCATCGACTATCCTGACCTTGTTTGTGTTGCCAATTTTGTACCGCATGGCACACCAGCGTGATGAGAATAAGCATAAAGCTGCTGATGAAGCGACGACTATCTAAGCGCTAACTCTTATCGCTAAAGAGCGGCACGATTGGCTGGCCGCTCTAACTTATACCAATCAGTATAAACATTTAGTCACTCAGCGAGAGTTTAGCGGTTTTGAGGCAAGGCAACGAATGAAGAGCATAGTTGAACTAGGTTCAAGTTCCCTCTTTGTTTATTAAGAGTCACAGCATCAGAATCGCTAAAACTCGCCATTCTGGAACGTTTTTGGCTACCTACTTCTGCGTTGAATAACTTCACAAGGGAGCAACCATTCTTTCAGTTATTCGCCTTGAATTAGATTGCCAAAAATCGTTCTGAGTTGATCAAATTCTTATACTGATTGGTATTAGATTACTCGTTGTAGCGAGTTCAATCCGACTGTAAAACAAAAGCCCTGCTCAAGCAGGGCTTTTTTATGACTTGCTATCATCTAAGTTATAGATGCTGTACCAAAAGCTTATTTGCTTTGAGTCATCAGCCAGTTACTAAGTAAACGTACACCATGGCCTGTACCGCCTGCTGGGGTGACGCCTTTGTCTTTTGCGGCTAATGCACTACCTGCAATATCTAAATGCGCCCACTTAGTATCGCCAGTGAATTGCTGTAAGAATACTGCTGCTGTGGTAGCCCCTGGGCCGCCAAAGCCGGCATTCTTTAGATCTGCAATTGGGCTTTTTAGTAAGTCATCGTAGGCAAGCGGTAAGCGCCATAGTTTTTCATCAACCGCTTGGCCAGAGAAAGTGAGTTCATCGACTAGGGCATCGTCTTCACTAAATACCGCAGTGTAGCGTTTACCTAGTGCACGTACCTTAGAGCCGGTTAGGGTGGCAACATCAACCATGACTTGTGGTTTGTAGTATTCACGGGCGTACCACATACCATCAGCTAAGATTAAGCGGCCTTCAGCGTCAGTATTAAGCACTTCAACACTTAAGCCTTCAGCAGTCATTAATACATCGCCAGGTGCTAGAGCGGTTTCAGATACCATGTTAGCCGCCATTGGCATCACTGCTACCACGTTCACATCCGCTTTTTGTAGTGCCATAGCTTTAACTGCCCCTAGCACTGCAGCCGCACCAGCCATATCTGACTTCATACGCGAGATAGAGTCGCCTGATGCCTTAATGTTATAACCACCAGAGTCGAAGGTGATGCCTTTACCTACAAGCGCGATAGGAGCGTCATCATTACCTTCCCAGTGGGCAACCACAAGGCGAGCACCTTCTTCAGAGCCACGGCCTACAGCATGCAGCGCCCCCATGCCTAACTTGGCGATTTTTTTAGGCTCAAGCACAGTGACCTTGACGCCCAGTTTTTTCAGCTCCTTTGCTGCTTTAGCAAAGTCTACTGGTGTCATTTCAGTTGGGGTTTCAGAGGTTAAATCACGCGCTAGAAATACACCTTGTTCAATTGCTGCTAATTGAGTGTATAGCTTGTCAGTGTCTTTCGCTGCGTCGACGGCGATGATGTAGTTCTTCTCAGTAGGCTTTTTCTCTGAAAAGTATTTATCAAACTTGTAAGCGCGCAGGTTAATGCCGTGCGCAAGTTCTGCAGCAAAGCTAGCGTTGCTGGTGGCATCGCTAATGCCATCGGTTAATACTTGAATATCTTTGACTTCAATACCGTTGAAATGGGCTGTGATTTCCGCACCAAGCTTATTTACTTCACCCGGAGTCAGCTCTGCTTGCTCACCCACACCGATAACGACAAGGCGCTTAGCATCAATGCCATTAGGCATTAAAATCTCAACGATTTGCTTCTTTTCACCAGTAAATTCCTGCAAGGCTAAGGCATTGCTAATTTGTTGATTAGATTGTTTGTCTAGCTTGTTAAGCGCACTTGATGCATTTTCGCCAGCTTGAAAGACCACTAAGGTGTCAATGTTATTTGCTTGCTTTTCAACAAAATCAAATGTTTCAGCATGTGCTGAAAAATGGGTTAATAGACCTAGGCTTAATGCACTGCTTAGTAGGGTTTTCTTGGTTAGCATAATGTCCTCTATCGGGATTTAGTTCTGCGTACTGGTTTTGCCAAACGGGCCGCAGCTTCTTTTTGTTGTATTGGTATTGATAGTTATTGAGTTAGTCGCACTGGATTGGATTATTACCAGTGGGTCGTGAAATTTATCACTTTTAGCATTAACAACTAAGTTAAAACTTGTTAGAAATTGTCACATGGTTTGCGAGTCTACAAGGTGAAAATTAGCCGAAGCTGAAAGCGCTGTGCAGTTTGAGGTTTATTTGGTTGATTTACAAAGCAAGCAGATGTGAATTGAGTAAGGGCATTAGACCGCCAGAGGGACATATGAGGGGACATATAAATGCAAAACGGGCTTTCCATTGCTGGAAAGCCCGTTTTAATACAACACGTTAAGACGTTAGTCTTAGTTCATGCCGTACTTCTTTAATTTCTTGCGTAGTGTACCACGGTTGATACCTAGCATGTTGGCAGCGCGAGTTTGGTTGCCACGAGTGTGTTGCATGATGATATCTAGCAGAGGTGCTTCAACTTCGCTTAACACCATTTCATATACTTCTTCAGCTTCTTGCCCGTCCATTTGAGCGAAAAAGTTAGTGACAGCACGCTTAACCGCATCACGTAGTAATTGTGGCTTGATTGCGCCACTTGCGGTTTCGATTTTGCCAACAGTAAGTGGGTGAACTTCAGTGTGAGTAGTCTGATCAAACATTCGTATTCTGCTCTTTATTAATTTGCAACAAATTCATCAAAATAGCGTTCCACCATGGAACATTGTTCTTCAACGGTTTCGAGTCGATTAAATTCGGCTCTGAAAGGTCGTTGATGTTCTTGGTCTAGGTACCAACCAACATGCTTTCTTGCGAAGCGGATGCCCTTATAATCACCATACAATTCGTAAAGTGCTTTCAGGTGTTCAAGCATAACTTGACGCTTTTCATCCATCTCAACGGGCGCTAGCTTATTACCTGTATCCAGGTAATGTTGGATTTCCCTAAATATCCAAGGCCTTCCTTGTGCTCCTCGTCCAATCATCAGGGCATCCACACCAGTATAATCCAACACAAAACGTGCTTTCTCTGGCGTTAAAATGTCTCCATTGGCGACAACGGGGATCGAGATCTGTTTTTTAATTGCTTTGATTGTGTCGTACTCGGCATCGCCTTTGTACATGCATTGCCTCGTTCTACCGTGAACGGCTAGTGACGCAATACCGCAATCTTCTGCAATCTGGGCGATATGAACACCGTTCCTGTGCTCTGGAGCCCATCCCGTTCGAATTTTTAGCGTAACAGGCACATCAACTGCTGCGACAACAGCACGTAGAATTGCTTCTACTTGTACTGGATCTTGTAGCAAAGCCGACCCTGCAAGCTTCTTATTCACTTTTTTCGCTGGACAGCCCATATTGATGTCAATGATTTGTGCTCCCTGTTGTACGTTGACAACAGCGGCATTGGCCATTAACTCAGGATCTGCTCCGGCAATCTGAACCGAACGTATTCCATCTTCACCTGCGTGTGTCATACGCAAGCGGCTTTTATCTGTATCCCAAACCTCAGGATTAGACGAAAGCATCTCCGACACGGCTAAGGCTGCGCCATAACGTAAGCAGAGATTTCTAAAGGGTTGGTCTGTGACACCTGCCATTGGTGCCACGATCAACTGATTTTTCAGGTGATAGGGGCCAATCTGCATTTATCAAAACACCTTGCTCGTCAAAGGGGCGCTATAGTACGCCTTTTTCAAGCCTGTGAAAAGGTCAATAAATGACCTAGAGGCAACTTTTTTGCTTGACTTTTGTTGACTGAGAAGTCTGTCGCGGCGCAGAAAGCGCCGCGGTTTACCGCTATTTGCGTATACCTGTCAAGCGACTCCAGTCGTCTTTGTGAGCCGGTGCATCCATATCGAACCACTGACTGTAGAAAGCTGAGATTTCTTCAGCTTGTTCTTGTAAAAGGCCTGATAACGCTAATTGCCCACCTGGTTTTACTTTTTCAGCAATGAGTGGTGCTAGTTCACGCAGTGGGCCTGCAAGAATATTAGCGACTAAGATATCTGCTAACAGATCGGCTGGTTGATCTTCAGGTAGGTAGAGATCGAGTTTGTCTTCTACACCATTACGTTCTGCGTTTGCTTTTGATGCTTCAATCGCTTGATAGTCGATATCGATACCAGTTACGCGTTCAGCACCTAGCTTAAGTGCGGCAACGGCTAAAATGCCTGAGCCACAACCAAAGTCGATAACATCTTTGTTGGTGTAATCTAGACCGTCTAGCCACTCTAAGCAAAGTGCAGTTGTTGGGTGGGTACCTGTACCAAATGCAAGACCGGGATCTAAAATTACGTTTACTGCTGTTGGATCTGGGATTTCACGCCAGCTTGGGCAGATCCATAGGCGATCACCAAATTGGATTGGGTGGAAGTTATCCATCCATTCGCGCTCCCAGTCTTTATCTTCAACTTGTTCAATCTTATGGCTGAAGTTTTCGCCTAGGTAAGGTAGACCTTTAAGCATTGCCACTACTGGTGCTAAATCGTAGTCAGCTTCAAATAGTGCGGTCAGCACAGTGTGGTTCCATAGCGGAGTTTCACCTAGGTTTGGCTCGTAGATAGGGGTATCTTTGCCATCTTCATAGGTAATAGATAGTGAACCAAGATCCATAAGCATATCGCTTAGGGCATCGGCGTGCTGGTTGTCGGTGTCGACTTTTAATTGGATCCAAGGCATGGGATCGTCTCTGTAGCTAAATATAATGGCGTTATTGTAAACCATCTGCTCGATTTACGTCAGCGCCAAGCGTAAAAAGCTCTGCTTTTTGTTGTAAGGTCGCTTAAGCGTACACTTGTGACTAAAAATAGTGTCGATTTTTTCGGTATATTTGTTGGATTTTGTTCGACTAAAGTCGTAGCTTGTTAAGCATGTTAGTGTTTACAATTTCTTTTCAAGTTATTGAATTTTGGCGGTAAAATGGTTTGACCAGTGTTTGGTTTAGATGTGGTTGTTTGTGATCACTGTCAAAGAGTGGTGTGTTGGTTGGTGAGCAAGTTCACGCTTTAAAGTGGCGAATATTTGTAGGGTAAATCTTCCTGTTATGGTGTAAGTCCCGACAATAGGCACTATAAAAGAAAAATAACCGTGAGAACCCTAACCGACACAACAGCTCTATTTAAACAAAAAGTGGCTAGCGCTTGGTCTGCTAAAGCTGACCGTTTGCAAAGTGCTACCGGCATTCTATTAGGATGCTTTCTATTGGTGCATCTGCACTTCGAATCTAGCATTTTATTTGGTAAAGAAGCTTTTTATCATGTAGTGCAGTTCCTTGAAGGCGGTATGTTCAGCGAAACTGGCCATGGTTACCCGCTATTAACCAGCATATTTTCTACCTTCTTATTAGTTGTTGTGTTAGTGCATGCAGCATTTGCATTGCGTCGATTCCCTGCGCAAATTGGTCAGTGGCGCGCACTTCGCAGCCAAATGCAAGTGGTGAACCATAGCGATACTCGCGTGTGGTTCTGGCAACTCGTAAGTGGTTTCATCTTATTCTTCCTTGTGCCTGTGCACTTGTACACCATGATTGCCACTCCTGAGATTGGCCCACACTTAAGTGCGGAGCGTGTCTATCATGACAACGCTTGGCTTCTGTATATCGTATTACTGCCAGCCGTAGTTGTGCATGCCATGTTCGGTTTATACCGTGTTGCGGTGAAGTGGGGCATTAGTGCTAATCGCACAGGTCTTCGTAAATTAGCTCATATCTTAGTGGTGTATTTAATGGTGATCGGTTTGTTAAGCCTAGGCCAGTACATGATGATTGGTAGTGAGTTAACGCTCCCTATTGAGCCGTTTCGCCCTTAAGGCGCACGATAAGCAAATATTAGATGTCGAAATTATTCGGCATCAGTAAATACCATAAAAATAGCGCTGCGGGTGGCTAAAGCTACAACACAGCGCAATAGAACATCGACCTATTCCTATTTAAGGAGCAAGCGTGAAACTCATATATACCGATTCTTTAGTCGTGGGCGCCGGTCTGGCTGGACTAAGGGTCGCCATCGCCTCGAAAGAGAGAGGGCTCGACACTGTTGTGCTATCTCTGATCCCTGCTAAACGTTCACATTCTGCGGCTGCGCAAGGTGGTATGCAGGCAAGCCTTGGTAACACTGTTAAAGGCATGGGTGATGATGAAGATGTGCATTTCCAAGATACCGTAAAGGGATCTGACTGGGGGTGCGATCAGGACGTCGCTCGTATGTTTGCTCACTGTGCACCTAAAGCTGTGCGTGAATTGGCTAACTGGGGAGTACCTTGGACGCGTATTACCAAAGGTCCGCGTCAGGTAGTAGTTAATGCTGAGAAAGTGACAATTGAAGAAGCAGAAGAGGCGCACGGATTAATTAACGCCCGCGACTTTGGTGGTACTAAAAAGTGGCGTACTTGCTACACGGCTGACGGTACGGGTCACTCGCTGTTGTATGCGGTAGATAACAAAGCCATCTCGATGGATATTCCGGTACATGAGCGTATGGAAGCGTTATCGCTTATTCATGACGGTAAACGTTGCCACGGTGTGGTTGCACGCTGCTTAATTACCGGTGAGCTGATAGCCTATGTTGCCAAGTCAACAACTATTGCAACGGGTGGCTATGGCCGAATTTATGAAGTTTCTACCAACGCAATTATTTGTGAAGGTGTAGGCCAAGCGTTAGCACTGGAAACCGGAGTTGCCAAGCTAGGTAATATGGAAGCGGTACAGTTCCATCCTACTGCGATTGTGCCTGTAGGGATTCTAACCACTGAAGGTTGTCGTGGTGACGGTGGATTATTGCGTGACAAAGATGGTCATCGCTTTATGCCTGACTACGAGCCAGAAAAGAAAGAGCTAGCATCACGTGACGTGGTATCGCGTCGTATGACTGAGCATATGCGTAAAGGTAAGGGTGTCGATAGTCCGTACGGCCCGCATCTATGGCTAGATATTACCTTGTTAGGCCGTAAGCATGTTGAAACCAACCTACGTGAAGTTAAAGAGATCTGTGAGAACTTCCTTGGGATTGACCCGGCTAAAGATTGGATCCCAGTAAGACCAACTCAGCATTATTCTATGGGCGGTATTCGTACTGACGCTACCGGCCAAAGCCCGCACCTCAAAGGTTTATTTAGTGTGGGTGAGGCTGCATGTTGGGATATGCACGGCTTTAACCGTTTAGGTGGTAACTCACTGGCTGAAACTGTGGTTGGCGGCATGATCATCGGTAAGTATGTGGCTGATTTTTGTGAGCAGAACACGCTTGAAATCGACACCAATCTCGTTGAAAGCTTTGTGGCTAAGTTGCAAACCGAAATTGATCAGTTGATCGATGGTGAAGGCACTGAAAACCCATTTGAGCTTAAGCAGCAGATGCAACGCATCATGATGGATTACGTGGGTATTTTCCGTAATGGCCCAGAGCTTGAAAAGGCGGTGAGCGAGCTGCAAGATTTGCTTAAGCGCGCCAATGCGTTAGGTCTTAAATGTAAAAAGCGTCACGCTAACCCTGAACTTGTAGAAGCGCTGCGTGTTAAGCGCATGCTGAAAGTCGCACTGACTGTTGCTGCTGGTGCTGCTGCACGTACAGAGAGCCGCGGTGCACACGCGCGTGAAGACTTCCCACAACGTAACGATAAAGACTGGTTAAATCGTACCTTATCAAGCTGGCCAGATGCTAATAGCTTGTCACCACAGCTTGAATACGAGCAGTTAGATGTAATGAAGATGGAATTGCCACCTGGTTACCGGGGCTACGGTATTGATAATGCTATTGCACACCCAGATACCGAAAAGCGTGAGCAGCAAATTGCAGACATTATCAGCCAGCTTGGTCCAGATGCTGACAGACATCAAAAGCAAGCGGCATTAATGCCATTTGACGTACCAGAATCATTAAAACCAAAGAACGAACGTTTGAGTGACACACTAAACTCGGGCGCAGGAGAGATCGCTAAATGAGCCAACAAATGGCTAAGGGCCGCACCTTAACTTTCAGTATTTTCAGATATGATCCGCAAATGCCGGATGATAAGCCGAAGATGGTGGATTACCAGATTGAAGAAGCGCCTGGTATGACGGTCTTTATTGCGCTAAATCAGTTACGTGAACAACAAGATCCGTCACTGCAATTTGACTTTGTTTGTCGCGCCGGCATTTGTGGTAGCTGCGCGATGGTGATTAACGGTATGCCGACGTTGGCTTGTCGCACGTTAACCAGTAAGTTTGCAGATGGCAAAATCAAATTAATGCCGCTACCAGGCTTTGAGTTGATTGGCGATCTATCAGTAAACACTGGTAAGTTTATGCGTGAAATAGCCGAGCGCTTAAAGCTATGGCTACATCCAAAAACTGGCGATGATGATATTCACCGTCTTGAAGCACCTATGTCACCGGAAGAGGCGGCTAAGCTTTACGAGCTGGAGCGCTGTGTTGAGTGTGGCGTGTGTGTGTCAGCGTGTGCAACTAAGCAGATGCGCGATACTTTTGTGGGTGCTGTTGGGCTAATGAAGATTGCTCGTTTTGAGTTAGATAGCCGTGATGCACGTAGTGCAGATGACTTCTATCATGTGATAGGTAACCAAGATGGTGTATTTGGTTGTATGACCTTGTTAGGTTGTCAGGATAACTGCCCGAAAGACTTACCACATATGCAGCAGATTGCTTATCTGCGTCGTAAAATGGCGGTAACCTTGGTATAAGTTTCGTCAGTTTATCGCTAAGTAACTTCGAAAAGCCTGCATAATGCAGGCTTTTTTGTGGGTGACGTTTAATCCTTGTTTATCTACAGTTAGATTATAATAAATGTATCTTTATATACGGAATATTGATAATGCAACTGAATGATCTGAAGCTGTTTGTACGGGTTGCTGACTGTGGCAGTTTAACTGCGGCTGCAGTTGAGCTCGATATTTCCTCTGCGGTGGCCAGTGCTGGTTTAAAGCGGCTCGAGAAAGAGCTAGGCACAGCCTTATTTATTCGTAGTACCCGTAGCTTAAGGTTAACCGATGCGGGCGAGCGTTATTTGATCCATTGTCGCCGTGCTCTGAGTGATCTTGAAGTGGGTCAGCGTGCCATTGAAAGCAGCCAAGATAATATCTCGGGGACAGTCAGTTTATCTGTTCCTTCAGATGTCGGCCGCAATGTTTTACTGCCTTGGTTAGATGATTTTTTATTAACGCACTCCGAGCTTAAGCTTAGATTACATATTGGTGATAATTTGTCGGATTTTTATCATGACAAAATCGATGTAGCGTTACGTTCAGGAGTTCCTAAAGACTCATCGCTGGTGGCTTTTAAAATTTGTAGTTCACGTAGAGTGCTTTGCGCTTCACCTGAGTATATCGCAGGCTTTGGCCAGCCGAACTCCATTGAGCAATTACCTGAACATAACTGTTTGTTTTTTATGTTAGATGAGCGTACACATGACCAGTGGGTTTTTCATAAAAATAGTCAGCAATATAAAGTTCGGGTCACGGCTAACCGTACTTGTAACGATGCTGACATCGCTCGGCGATGGGCGGTAGCAGGGCAAGGCTTAGTGTATAAATCCTGGCTAGATTTGACCGATGACATCGAGACTGGCCGCTTAGTGCCGCTATTAACCGGTTACCAAGGCGAAGATGCTGATCTGTATCTTGTGTGTCCCGGCCGTGAACATGTGACTCCGGTGATCTTACTGCTTAGAGATATGTTACGTGAGCATTGTAAGCAGCGTTTAGCTAGAGTGAAGCACTTGATGGAGTAAGGCACAAAAAAACCGCTCGAAAGCGGTTTTTAGTTTAACGTTGCATGGAGCTGTAAGATGCAGTTAGCTCTTAGCGCGTTTCATCGCAGTGAAGAACTCATCGTTAGTTTTGGTCATTGCCAATTTATCGATAAGGAATTCCATGCCTGCAACTTCATCCATTGGATTGAGGATCTTACGTAGGATCCACATTTTTTGCAGTTCGTCAGGTGTCGTTAGCTTCTCTTCACGACGAGTTCCTGAACGGTTAAAGTCGATTGCTGGGAATACGCGTTTTTCAGCAGCTTTACGAGAAAGGTGTAACTCTTGGTTACCTGTACCTTTAAATTCTTCGTAAATTACTTCATCCATCTTAGAGCCTGTATCAACAAGCGCGGTTGCGATAATCGTTAAGCTACCGCCGTTCTCGATGTTACGTGCAGCACCAAAGAAACGCTTTGGACGGTGTAGAGCATTGGCGTCGACACCACCGGTTAGTACCTTGCCTGATGAAGGAATAACCGTGTTGTATGCACGTGCAAGACGCGTGATTGAGTCAAGTAAGATCACAACGTCTTTCTTGTGCTCTACTAGACGTTTCGCTTTTTCAATCACCATTTCGGCAACTTGTACGTGACGGCTAGCTGGTTCATCGAAGGTTGAAGCAATAACTTCACCTTTAACCATGCGTTGCATTTCAGTTACTTCTTCAGGACGTTCGTCAATTAGCAATACCATTAACACCACTTCAGGGTTGTTGTTGGTGATGCTTTGCGCCATATTTTGCAGCAATAAAGTTTTACCGGCTTTCGGCGGAGCAACAATCAGACCACGCTGACCTTTACCGATTGGTGAGCACAAATCTAAAATACGTGAAGTGATATCTTCGGTTGAACCATTACCACGCTCCATACGAAGACGATCTTCCGCATGTAAAGGTGTTAGGTTTTCAAAAAGGATTTTGTTGCGAGAGTTTTCTGGCTTGTCGAAGTTAACTTCGGTTACTTTTAGCAGGGCAAAATAACGTTCGCCTTCTTTTGGTGGACGGATTTTACCGAAAATCGTGTCACCGGTGCGCATGTTAAAGCGTCTAATTTGGCTCGGTGATACGTAGATATCATCAGGACCCGCTAGGTATGAACCATCAGAGCTACGAAGGAAGCCGAAGCCGTCTTGTAAAATCTCTAAAACGCCACCACCAAAAATATCTTCACCGCTTTTAGCGTGGGCTTTAAGAATAGAGAAAATAATGTCTTGCTTGCGAGCACGAGCCATATTATCAAGCTTCATGTCCTGCGCAAGCTGGACTAAATCTGATATCGAGGTGTTTTTTAATTCTGATAAATTCATCTTGGTGGGTCTTGTTTTGTACGTGACAATGCCATCTTCGATCGACAGTTTTGTAGCTTAGTGAGTAGCGATCGGATAGCGAGAAGTGGGTTAATTTGAATGATTCTGGTTATTAAAGTAGCACTAACAGGGCGAGGCGTCTAGAAGTTTAGTTAAACCCGACACATTTTCTTATTGAAGCTGTGTCGGGAGTCACTTATATACCGCTTAATCTAGTATAAAGCGGCATTTTTTAGTGATTTAAAGTTGTGCGTCGATGAACTCTTTTAGTTGAGTCTTTGACAGTGCACCAACTTTAGTCGCCGCTAGCTCACCAGCTTTAAATAGTAATAGTGTAGGAATGCCACGAACGCCATATTTAGCTGGCGATACGTTGTTTTGGTCAACGTTCAATTTCGCGATAGTGATCTTACCTTCGTATTCTTCAGCTACGTCATCTAAGATTGGGGCAATCATCTTACAAGGACCACACCATTCAGCCCAAAAATCAACCAGAACTGGTAGTTCTGAATTAATTACGTCGTTTTCAAAGCTATCGTCGCTTAGGTATACAATCTTGTCGCTCATATCGTTCTCCAGTTTGGTTGCCATTGCTGGTTTGTTAATGGCTTAACCTGTATATTGGGTCGGTAAAATAACTTTTCAAGCGAAAAGTTATGCAAATATTACAGTCGGCACTCTTGAGTTTGTGAAAACGTTTTAGACAACTCGCTGATTTACAGGCATAGTTAGCCTACGTCAACGACGTTTAACGCTTGATGCGTTTAAAATTGTCCTAAGAGAACGCGGTAATCACGCTTAAATTTCATTGCATCATAAAAATATATTGAGGGAATAAATCATTCCGTCACTGATGCCAAAAATATCGTGGTAAACGTTTCTCCGAGAGTGCACCAATTTTTCGTGATAAAATGCCATCGCTATTTCAATCGATCGAGTTTTTTATTGCAACCTTTACAGGTAAGCCTGCGCTATGAGCGAAACACATTTATCTACACAAAAGTTTGCTGACTTCCCATTACATAATGAAGTACAACAAGCACTTAACGAAGCTGGATTTGAATTTTGTACTCCAATTCAGGCTTTATCGTTACCGATTTTATTAGAAAAAAAAGATATAGCTGGTCAGGCACAAACAGGTACAGGTAAAACGCTGGCCTTTTTGGTAGCAACCTTTAATCACCTATTATCAACTCCCATCCCAGCAGAGCGTCAACTAAACCAGCCTCGTGCGATTATCATGGCACCAACGCGTGAGTTGGCTATCCAAATTGCTAAAGATGCTAAATTATTGGCTAAACATACTGGCTTAAAAGTGGGGATTGTTTATGGTGGTGAAGGCTACGAGCAGCAGTTAAAAGTCTTGGATAAAGGCGTTGATGTGCTTATCGGCACCACTGGGCGAATTATTGATTATGTTCGTCAAGGTGTTGTGAACGTGAGTGCTATTCAAGCTGTAGTGCTAGATGAAGCCGATCGTATGTTCGATTTGGGCTTTATTAAAGATATCCGTTTCTTGTTTAGACGTATGCCTGATGCAAAGTCACGCTTAAACATGTTGTTCTCTGCAACGCTTTCTATGAAAGTGCAAGAGCTTGCTTATGACCACATGAATGACCCTGAGAAAGTAGAGATTGCGCCAAACGAGAAAACATCAAAGAACATTAAAGAGGAGATCTTCTATCCATCGATGGAGGAGAAGATGCCTTTGTTATTGTCTTTACTTGAAGAAGACTGGCCAGAAAAAGCCATCGTGTTTTCAAATACCAAGCACAGTTGCGAAAAAGTCTGGTGTTGGCTTGAGGGAGACGGACATCGCGCAGGCTTGCTAACTGGTGATGTACCACAAAAGAAGCGCTTACGTATTCTTGAGCAGTTTACCAAAGGTGAGATCGATATCCTGGTTGCAACTGACGTAGCAGCCCGTGGATTACATATTTCAGATGTATCACACGTGTATAACTACGATCTGCCTGATGATTGTGAAGACTATGTACACCGTATTGGTCGTACTGGTCGTGCGGGTCAAAAAGGCGTGTCAGTGAGTTTTGCTTGTGAAGAGTATGCGCTTAACTTACCAGCAATCGAGACTTATATTCAGCACTCGATTCCGGTCACTTCATACGACAGCAGTGCCCTGCTAGATGATATTCCACCACCAGTGAAAATTCATCGTAAGCCTAGCACTCATACTCGGAATACGCGTGCCCAAGGCAATAGCCGTCCTCAAGGTGGCCAGCGCAGTGGTCAGCGTCGTCATGACAGAAACCGTAGACACTCATAGGCGATAACACGTAATGACAGCACCTCTTTATGCAGCCATTACTTTGGGCTCAAATAGTTTTAATATGCTGGTTGCACAAACCGTTGGTCAGCAACCTAAAGTTATTGCTAAGTACAAACGTAAAGTGCGCTTGGCTGAAGGGATCCAAAAAGATGGTTCGCTCAGTGAAGAGGTGTTATTACGCGGTTTAGATTGTCTTGCCATGTTTGCAGATATGCTCAAAAAAGAGGGGGTATCTGCAGGCAATGTTGCGGTGATTGCTACTGCAACATTACGTAAGATCTCAAATTCAGATGACTTTTGTCGTCGTGCTTTACCCGTGCTGGGTTATCCAATAGAGATCATTTCTGGTATGCGTGAAGCTGAGCTGATTTACCAAGGCATGGTCGCTACTACAGCGGGAGAAGGAAGGCGGCTTGTTATTGATATCGGCGGTGCGAGTACCGAATTTATTATCGGTGATGGCACAAGCATCCTGCTAAAAACTAGCTTACCTATGGGCTGTGTGACGTTTAATGAGTCATTCTTTAGCCATTTCCCTATGCAACAACTCGACTTTGATGATGCTAAAGCCAGAGTAAAGACAGTGCTCGGTGAACAGTTATCAGCACTTAAGCGCTTGGGTTGGCATTGTGCAGTTGGCGCTTCAGGTAGCGTGCAGTCTGTGGTTGAGTTACTTAATCACCGTGGTTTATCGAGCGTGATCACCTTAGAGGTCTTATCTGATTTAAAACGAGAGATCTTGTCCCAATCCGATGAGTCAATGTTGAGTATTTCAGGCTTGAACCCTGAAAGAGCGCCAACATTTGCAGCCGGAGTTGCCATTCTATTGGCATTGTTTGAGTTGCTGGAGATTGAAAAGCTTTATCTTTCAGGTGGGGCCTTGCGTGAAGGTGTATTGCAGTTACTCGCCTGCCAATCTTGATTTGATATCAACAATCACTCTGATTGCCAAAATCTAAGTATACCTATAGTTCTACTCTTCTATCCGTATATTTTACTTAAGACATTTGTAACTTTTGAGTCTTGATGTCCTAGCCCTATCAGCCAGGTGATTACGATTGCTCTCGTATAAGCAACGTAACTCTTAAAGTTGGCTAATTTTTTCTTAATGATTTGTAACTAACAAGTTTTAGCTTCCTCTTTGTAATTTCAATAACAAATATAAGCTGTTAGCTGCCTCGTCTCTTACTTATTTCATGCAGTCTCCTTTTTATACCCTCCTAGAACAATAATTTTTTTGCATAAAGCATATTGTATAAAATATGTGATAAGTGTTAAGGTTTTGTTGCGCTTGGTTGTTTTTCGTTCAAAACCACTAATGAATATTTTGGCTGAGCGCTAACTAAAAGAAGATTTAAGGGAGAGTAAACTATGTCAGGAAGTAACGCTTTGGCGCGATTTTCGCCGAAAAAGACGTTGGCCGCACTTGCGGTGGGCTCAGTGCTATTTGTGTCCGCACCTGCAGCAATTGCCTCGGATACCAGTATTGTTAAAGGCCACATTGTCAATGCATCTGGTAGTAACCTATCTAACGCAACTATTACGCTAAAGCATAAAACTAAGGGCTTAGTGTTTACGGTTGAGACCAATGAGAAAGGTGACTACCTTTTGCGTAATGTTCCAGTTGGTGAATACGATATTACGATCAGCAAAAATGGTTATGAGCAAAGTCAGGAGAATGGGGTAAGGGTTAGCATTGGTCAATCCGTTATTCTTGATGGGCAATTGTACGATGCAGGTACAGATAATGTTGAACGAATAGCAGTTACGGGCAGCATGATCCGTAGGGTTGATACAGCATCTTCAACTTCAGGTTTAACCTTTAGCCAAGATGAGCTACAAAGAATGCCAGTTAACACTGGCTTTGAGAGTATTGCGCTATTAGCTCCTGGTACTGCCGCTCCTGGTGGCTCAGCTTTCAAGGGAGCGTCTAGTTTTGGTGGTTCATCTGCTGCTGAGAATGGTTATTACTTTAACGGCCTTAATGTAACAAGTATCAGAACGGGATTGGGATCGATTCGTTTACCTTGGGAAGCTATATCGCAAACTCAAGTTAAAACTGGTGGAGTAAGCCCAGAGTTTGGTGGTGCACTTGGTGGTATTGTTAATGCGGTATCTAAGTCAGGCGAAAATGAGTTTAAGTTCGGTGCAGAAGCTCGTTGGGATCCATCATCTTTACGTGCTAGTCAAGATAGCATTTACCAATCTAACGGTGAGATAGACACTAATACACAGCAGGATAGCTATGATTTTAAAGAGTTACAGTTATGGGCTAGCGGTGCGATAGTTGAAGACTCGTTGTTCTTTTATGGTTTATTTGCACCAAGACGAGAAGAGTCGGAGTGGGCAGGACAAACTACAAAAACTAGTAAGGACCGTGAAGAGGATCGCTGGTTTGCTAAGTTAGATTGGTACATGACAGATGATCATTCTATTGGTTTCTCTGCAATGAATAATAAGCGCACTTGGACCAATAAGACTTATGCATACGATTGGGAAACAAATATAGTAGGTGAAAAGCAAGGTGTTGATGCTCCAGGTGAAGATGGTGGCAAAGTCTATAGTTTGAACTACAACGGATACTTGTCTGACACCTTCTCTGTATCAGCAGTGGTTGGCCGTGTTCAAGAAGATGTAGAGAACGTTGTAGCTTCAACCGATCCTGGTGTCTGGGATTTCCGAGATGGCACCACCACGCTCAGTCAGCATACTAATTCTTCAGTTTCTGAGGAGCATTATACTCGTGATCAAGCACGGGTTGATTTCAGTTGGGATCTAGAAGACCACTCTATTCAATTTGGTGTTGATTACACAAAGGTTAAAGTTGATTACAGCTCTTCGCAAAATGGTATTGGTGATGCGCAGGGGTGGTGGTCAGTTTACACCGCTGGTGCAGACGATAATTCAGGTCAAGTTGAGGGTGCAGATTATATTGAACGCCGTGTTAGAGAGCGCTTTACCGACTCTGATGTAACATCAATGGCTTTCTATATTAATGATTCATGGCAAGCGACAGATAACTTAGTGCTTAATTTAGGACTGCGTTATAGCGAATTTGAAAATACCGTATCTGATGGTCGCTCATATGTGAAAATGGAAGATCAATTCGCTCCTCGTGTTCAAGCAATTTATGACGTATTTGGTGATGGAGAAGCAAAAGTTTTTGCGACCTATGGTCGTTATTTCCAGCCCGTATCGGCAAACATGAATATTACTCAGGGATCGTCGTCTATTGAGTGGTTTGAATATTTTGAACTTGATCAGTTGGATAGCGATGGTCACCCTGTGATTACAGCTGATGGTTCTCCAAGCCGTGGTGCAATGCTACGTGATCGTTGGTATCGTCAGAAAGGAATTACCGAACCTGGTTTAATTGCCTCTTCTTCACTAAAGTCTATGTATTCAGATGAGTTCACATTGGGCTACCAGCAAGAAGTATTTGACACTATGACCGCTGGTGTTCGTGGTATTTATCGTGATCTTGGGCGTAGTGTCGAAGATACAGATGTTGGTCCAGTATTATCTAAAAAACTTGCTGAGTTAGGAATTACCGACAATGTCGGTCAAAGTTCTTACTATGTTCTGCTCAATCCGGGTGAAGATGTCGCTATTTCTTACGATTTTGACGGCGATGGTAATGTTGATAATGTCAACTTAAGCGCCGCTGAAATGGCGTTGCCTGAAGCAGAACGTAAGTACCTTGCGTTAGAGTTTACTTTAGACGGTTCGGTGACTGATGATTTACGTATTAACTCTTCATACACTTGGTCTCATAGCTACGGTAATACTGAAGGCTTAGTTAAAACCGATAATAACCAAGCGGATCCAGGCTGGACGACATCATATGACTATGGTGACTTGATGGATCATGCATATGGTGACTTACCTAATGACCATCGACATGCCTTTAAGCTAAGTGGTGCGTATGATATTACAGAAGAATTGATTTTTGGTTTTGTTACTCGCGTAACTTCGGGTCGACCACAAAGTTATTTCTCGGTGCACCCTGAAGGAGTTGATAGCTGTGCAGCTGGTAATCCATGGGATGATTGTATCAGTCGTTACTATGGACAAGCATCTCATTATGATGAAAATGGTAATCCAGCTCCTCGTGGTAGTGCAGGTAATTTACCTTGGGTAACGAACATCGATCTATCATTAACATATATGACGGAGATCTTTGAAGGTGACTTCACGATTAAAGGGACAGTTTATAATGTTCTTAACTCTGATTCAGCTACAAATATCAATGAAGAAAGAGCTCGTTATGGAGACTCTGGTCTTGAGCTAAACCCTGACTATGGGATGGTGACAGACCGTCAAGAAGAACGTTACTTCTCGTTGGTTGCACGCTACGAGTTTTAAGCAACTTCGAAATAAAAAAAGGCCGCTGTTGCGGCCTTTTCTATAACTGTAAGGTCTATTTTAAAATCTTAGCCAAGTCTGCTTCTAGTGAGACTTCAGGTCTTTCAACAATGCGTCCAATTTCTTTACTATCTTGTTCAATAATAAAGGTAGGAATACGAGTGAACTCATAGTTGGCCGCTAAGCCTTCAGGGTCTTGCTTAGCTCTATCTACTCCAATATAAGTTACCTTAATATTTGGATTATTGATCTGGTCGATGATACGAATAAACCTAGGTGTTTCACGGTGACAATCTGGACACCATGTTCCGATGATGACTGTGATGTCAGTCGGTGTATCAACTTGCTGCAATTGAGCGATAACATTGGCATCAGATTTGTAGTTTGCATATTCATCATGAAACCAGTCGAATTCATCAAGCTGTTGATGTGTTACAGCACCAGTTAAAATCACTTCTTGTTTCTCCTCACTGCATGTTGCTAGAAAGCCGTCTTGTTTATCTTCAAATCCACAGCCACTATTTGCCATACTTTGGCTGCTAAAAAATAATAGTGTGGTTGCGAGTAATGCTTTGACGTTATTGTGCATGATAATACCTTAACCAAGAAGAAATGATGTTGCTTTATTCAAACATGCTCAAACCCATGGGTGAAGCTAACAATTACCGCAGTGTTAAAGGGATCACTTTATTAATCAGAAAATCATTATGAATAGTTAACTAAACTATGAAGTCTTAAAACTGTCTGAAACAAACCTCAAAATCTGTTTGTGCTAGCTTAAGGAAGAGCAATGTTAAATGTAGTAGTGCAGTGATTGCTGATTAAAAGAAATGACGTAGAGATAGGCAGAGTCATATAGAATTAATTAGAGTTAAGTGAGTATGGTTGATAAGGTCTACGGTATCGCGATAGATAGGTAAAGTGATCTGGCGCTATTCTCAATATGCACTATATAAGTACGTTTTTACTCTTGGCGCTTAATTGGAACTGTAGCGCTGTAACTATACTAATGGAAAAGAATCATAATCTGTTTTCTTACAACAACGAAAAACAAAAAATCGAAACTAAATAATCAGATCTGCTTAAAATAATTCGTGCAACAATAAAATACTGTACTAGACTCAATATCCCGGCGGATAAATAGTAACCACAATATCACTATTTGTGGATAACTCTGGGGGTATGTGGTGTGTATGGTGTGCTTATAATATCTTTTTGAAAAAACATGATTTTTCTTTCAAAAAGCGCTTGCACTGAGATCAAAACTCCCTATAATGCGCATCCACTGACACGGCACAGCAGGCCAGCTAGCTAGCGTAACGCTAGATAGCACGGGACTTGC
>NZ_JADX01000027.1 GCF_000518605.1 Shewanella fidelis ATCC BAA-318
CTCGCTATTTATAAATGTGGTCGGTGATAGAGGATTCGAACCTCTGACCCTCTGGTCCCAAACCAGATGCGCTACCGGGCTGCGCTAATCACCGAGTCTTTAAAGCTTTAGGAAAATGGGGTGACTGATGGGGCTCGAACCCACGACAACCGGAATCACAATCCGGGACTCTACCAACTGAGCTACAATCACCACTGATACTTCCTACTAACAACGCTCGTTTCCATTCTGGTGCACCCAGAAGGATTCGAACCCTCGGCCTCACCCTCCGGAGGGGTGCGCTCTATCCAGCTGAGCTATGGGTGCCTTGCCTTGTTAGCGGGGCATATAGTAGGTGCAAATTGCCCTGCCGTCTACACTTGTTTTGCTTTTTTTACTAATTTAGTGTGCGTTCGCTCAAGATTTGAGTCATTTGTACACTTTTTTATCGGCCAGTGTCAAAATAATGACTTGGATGTGCTCTGTTTTCATGCTATCAATATGGATTAGCCCAAATCCTAATCAAATTAAAACAATAGCGATTGGCGGAAACCATGTTTAGGGAAGAAACATCTCAGTCAAAGACGACACTGAGGCTACATAAAAGGATTGCTCGATTAAAAGCGCTAGCGCTTCAATACAAACGAGCTGAAATAACACAAAATGCCCTGTTAGAAATTTCTAACTTTGCCGCCAGTGTTACTACTCCAAAAGAGTTCTATTCATCACTACATAAATCAGTCAATGCACTAATTCCTGCGGACAACTTTTTTGTTGCTACCCAAAACGCTGCAACTGGCAAACTCGAAGTTCCTTTTTTTCTTGATGAAAAGGATGCTCACCCTGATGACTGCTACCCAGATGAAGATTTATCTGAAACCCTCTATAGCGGCTTAACTGGATATGTACTAAAAACAGAGCAAACTCTAATCTGTGATAATGATGTTTATCAGCAATTGGTAAAATCTAACGCGATAACCCTTCGAGGTAGCTCCTGCTGTCAATGGATTGGTACTCCCATAAAAAGTGCTGAGCAAACGATTGGCGTATTAGTCTTTCAAAGCTACAACCCTGAAGTTAGCTATTCTGAAATAGAAATTGAGCTAATGCAGTTCATTAGTCACCATATCTCCGGTGTTATTCAACGCTTAAATAACCAAGAGCAGCTTGAGCAAGCTATCGACACTCGAACTAAAGAGCTCAGTATTGCTTATAACAAACTCAAACAAGAAGTTTATGAGCGCCGCCGTGCTGAGCGCCTGCAAAAGTCTTTGTTTGAAATCGCAGATCTCGCCAACTCCAATATCGACAATCAGCAGTTTTATAGTGAGATCCACAGAGTCATTAGCCACTTACTGCCGGTCAACAACTGCTTTATTTCATTACTAAATGAACAGCGAAACAGCCTGACTTTCCCCTATTTTGTGTCACAGTTTGATATCGAGCCACCAAAGTCTCGCCCGTTAAGCGATGGCCTTACCGAATATATTTTGTTTAACCATAAGCCAAGGTTACTTGAAAAGAGCGATATAAATGCGCTCATCGATTCAGGCGAGCTCTACAAGGCCGCACCAGAGCTCAATGACACTAAAGAGATCCACCAATGGATTGCTGTGCCACTCTTTATTCACGGTCAAGTTAGCGGTGCTTTAACTATCTACAGCTATAGTTTTAGTCAAACTTATCAAGAGAAAGATCTTGAGCTACTAACTTTTGTGTCTCAACACATAGCGACTGCAATTGAAAAGAAACTATCAGCAGAGTCACTCAAACTTAGTTACGAGCAGTTGGAAGACAAAGTCAATCAACGCACTCAGGCGCTAGCTGATGCCAATAATGATTTAGAGAAAGAGATCAGCCAACGTAAACGCATTGAACGTCAATTAGTGCATGATGCAAAGCACGATAATTTAACGGGTCTACCTAACCGCTCAATGTTTATGGAGCGACTAACTCAAGCAATTAAACATGTAAGGCGCCATACCTTAAATCGTTTTGCGGTGCTATTTATCGATATGGATCGCTTCAAGCTTCTTAACGACACTTTAGGGCATTTAGAGGGCGACAGGTTTTTAATCGAGACCGCTAAACGCCTAAAACTTTGCATTAGAAGTAACGATATGCTGGCCAGACTCGGCGGCGATGAATTTGTCATCTTGCTCGATTCCATTAGCGACTCTCAAGACGCAGAGGATGTAGCACAAAGAGTATTAGCAGAGCTTTCTAGGCCATATCAGTTAGCTAACCAGCAGTTTAATTCAAGCGGCAGCATTGGGATCTCGATGAGTGGCCAAAATCGCTCAGACACTAGTGAGTCAATTTTACGCGATGCTGATACAGCAATGTATCAAGCCAAGTCACAGGGCAAAGGCTGCTTTGTAATTTTTAATAATCAGGTCAATAAACAGCAAATTACCGATATAAAACTTGAAAATGAACTTAAGGCTGCAATCAGCAACCAGCAACTACAGATCAGCTATTTGCCCATCATGCGGTTAAACACAGCAGAAGTTGTAGCACTTGAACCTAGGCTATTTTGGCATCACCCTACACTAGGAAAAATAAAACAAAACCAATTAAATAATATCGCTGAACACTGCAATATGATTATTGAATTGGATAACTATCTATTCCAAATGGTTAATAATAGCTTTAGCCAATTGCAGAGCGTTTATGGCAATAAAGTGCAGTTACACGCGTCAATCTCTAGCCAACATTTAAACCACAAATACGCATTACGCGCCTTAAAAAATAGGGTAAAACAATTCACTTTTGACAAAAATAAAATCACTTTATTTTTCGATGAAAAGGCCTTTGTCCAAAATACCAATAATCATATTAGTGCTTTCGAAAGCCTAAGTTCATTGGATATCAATTTAGGTATCGAAGGTTATGGTAGTGCACACAGTGCAATTAGTAGCTTAACATTTTTACCCGTTGATGCGCTCAAACTCGATCCAAGCTACTGTAGTCATCTTGAAAATAGCCAACATTTAAAACTGGTCAAAGCCTACTTTAGTGCCGCACAAGCATTAGACATTGCTGTCTTTGCCGTAGGGATCAGTGATGAGCGACAGCTAGGTGTTTTACAAAATATAGGCTTTGAAATTGGTCAGGGAGTCGTGCTCGGCAAGGTGCTTGAGTTACCGTTGACGCCAATTGATAGAAGCATCAAGCAAGCGTGTGCATAGTTGCACTATGCACACATATTAAGCCAAAAGTAACAGCTCTACTTATTCTTAAACATATCTCTTAAATTAGCGATATTAGAGCGTCCTGATTGTTGTATCTGCTCGGCAGTTTGCACTGGTTTGCGATTTTCCCAAATCAGATCATCCTGTGGTAGCTCCATTAAGAAACGACTTGGTTCACAGCGAATCGTTTCACCAAACTGACGACGCTCCCGACAGATCACAAACCACAGTTCTTTTTGCGCCCGGGTTATCCCCACATACGCTAAGCGGCGCTCTTCATCGACATTGTCTTCATCAATGCTACTTTGGTGCGGCAAAATTCGTTCTTCTGCGCCCACCATAAATACATAGGGAAACTCCAATCCTTTTGATGCATGTAAGGTCATCAGCTGAACTTGGTCACCGCCTTCATCTTCACTATTACGCTCCATCATGTCGCGCAGCGTTAAACGAGTCACCACTTCAGGTAAAGTCATGCCCTCATCTAAATCATCACCTTGCAACATCTCAGTTACCCAGCGATATAGCTCAGAAATATTCTTCATACGCATTTCTGCCGCTTTAGCGCTAGCACTTGTCTCGTACAAATAATCTTCGTAATTGATTTTTCTGATCAATTGCTTAACTGCATCAACCGGATCGCCACGCTCTGCTAAATCTCCAGTTTCAACCACAAAGCGGCCAAACTGATACAGGCTAGACATTGCAGCAGGAGGCAGCTCATGGTTTAAGTCTGCTTCAAAAATTGCAGCAAACATTGAGATTTGCTTTTTATTGGCAAAGTTACCTAAACGCTCAAGTGTTGCTGGACCAATACCACGCTTAGGTAAGTTGACAATGCGTAAAAATGCATTGTCATCATCAGGATTCACAATTAACCGCAGGTAAGCCATGATGTCTTTAATTTCTGCGCGGCCAAAGAAAGAAGTACCACCACTGAGTTTGTACGGAATTCGGTTAGTCATAAGCGCCCTTTCAAGTAGGCGTGACTGATGGTTACCACGATACAAAATAGCGTAATCACCGTAACCGGTGCGGCCAACAAACTTATGACGGATCATCTCTGCCACCACACGTTCGGCTTCCTGCTCTTCGTTGGCGGCAATCAATACTCGAATAGGTTCACCGTAGGCCAACTCACTGAATAATGACTTTTCATAAACGTGTGGGTTATTGGCGATTAATATGTTTGCCGCACGCAAAATACGCTGACTCGAGCGATAATTTTGCTCCAATTTAATCAGCTTCAACTTAGGGAAGTCTTTACCTAGTAATACTAAGTTTTGCGGCTTTGCCCCACGCCAAGAATAGATAGACTGATCATCATCGCCTACCACGGTAAAACGAGCCCGTTCGCCCACTAACAGTTTAACCATCTCATATTGGCTAGTGTTGGTATCTTGATACTCATCCACCAGCATATATTGAATGCGGGTTTGCCAACGAGTTCTAACCTCTTCATTTTGGCGAAGCAGCAGAGTGGGTAGCAAAATTAAATCATCGAAATCCAGCGCATTATAAGCCTTCATGTGTTGCGCATAGCGCTGGTACAACAAGGCAAATAGCTGTTGCTGTTCGTCTTTTGCAATCTTTCTTGCTTGAGCCGGGATCACCAAGTCGCCTTTCCAATTGGAAATTGTCGTAGCGAGTAGTCGCAGTAAATCTTTATCTTCATCAAGCTCGTCTTGGGTAAGCTCTTTCAGCAAAGCTAACGTATCTTGGTCATCAAATAACGAAAAGCCTGGTTTTAAGCCAACGACTTTGTGTTCACGCTTAATGATCTCAAGCCCTAAAGTATGGAAAGTCGAGATCCATAATCCACGCGCTTCCTTACGTCCCATCGATTGCGATACACGCTCTTTCATCTCACGCGCAGCTTTATTGGTAAAAGTCACAGCAGCAATATTTCGCGCTTTATAGCCACACTTTTCCACCAGATAAGCAATCTTATTAATGATCACTCTGGTTTTGCCACTGCCTGCGCCGGCAAGTACTAAGCAAGGGCCGCTGACGTAGTGAACGGCGTCATTTTGTCCAGGATTGAGCTTCATGGGTACGTTATAACCAAGATATTAAGGAAGGCAACAAAAGACGAATGATAGCAGAAACGCGATGACGATCGGAAAAGTTATCGACACTATCTCGCAGTCAAAATTTTTCTTCTATATTTATCATTTAGTAAGACTCAAAAACGACATATACATTCGTCAGACTACTTGCCATTAATTTATACAGGCACTACACTTAATGAATGAACGTTCATTCATTTTCGATCTTATTATGCACAACAAATACAATTTAATCTTGCGTGCTGCCGAAAAAATCATCTCGACCAGTGGTATTCAGGGATTATCAATGCAGCAAGTCGCCAGTGAAGCAGGTGTCGCTGCAGGTACTATCTATCGCTATTTTAAAGATAAAGATGAGCTGATCTTAGAGCTTAGAAAAGATGTGTTATCGCAAGTTGCTGCTGCGATTTTGCAAGATCATCACCTTGGCACACTGGAAGAACGCTTTAAACGTATTTGGATGAAAATGCACAACTACGGCAAGCAGCCTTCACCAACGAATCTAAGCTATGAGCAATACGCAAACTTACCGGGAACTCACACCGATGAGATCCGCGCACTCGAAATGAAGTTGTTTGAGCCACTGCACAGCCTTTTTGAAGAGGGCTTAGCGCAAGGAATTATTCAGCCACTACACCCACGAGCTCTATACGCTATTGCTATGGAACCTTCTATGGCGATGGCCAGAGCCATGAGACGTGGCCTGATTGAATACGATGAAAAAGATATCACGCTCGCCTGCGATTTATGCTGGCGAGCTATAGTTATTCCAACCACACCGACAAACTAAAGGAGTTATCAGGACATGAAAAAGTGGACCCTGGTGATGATTATCATTGCTGTACTGGCCTTCGGCTCAGTTATTGGTTTTAATCTTTTTATTAAAGGAAAAATTGCCGATGCAATTGCCAATATGCCAGAAGCTGTTGCCCCAGTTACGGCTATCGATGTAAAACAAAGTACATGGCAACCTACCATTAATGCCATTGGTTTTGTCGAGCCAAATCAAGGCGTCACCATCGCCAATGAGCTTTCAGGTGTGGTATCAGCAATTAAGTTTGAAAACGGTAGCCCTGTAACCGCAGGACAAATGCTAATTGAACTTGATTCGAAAGTTGAAAAAGCCAACTTAAAAAGCAAACAAGTGCAACTACCTGCAGCTGAGGCCGACTTTAAACGTTTAAGCAAACTCTACAAGCAAAATTCAGTATCAAAGCAAGATCTTGATAACAGCCAATCTAAGTATCTTGCATTAATGGCTGATATTGAAAGCCTAAGTGCCACCATTGATCGCCGTGAAATTAAAGCGCCATTTGCTGGCTTAGTCGGTATTCGTAACGTCAACTTAGGTGAGTATCTACAAGCAGGTACCGATATTGTACGTCTTGAAGATATCAGCACGATGAAGATCCGCTTTACTATTCCGCAAACTCAGCTATCGCGTATCGCTACCGGACAAACCGTTCATGTGTATGTTGACGCATACCCAACTGAACCATTTGAGGGCGTGATCTCTGCTATTGAGCCCGCAGTGTTTTATCAAAGCGGCCTAATTCAGGTACAAGCGCAGATCCCTAATAGCGACGCAAAATTACGTAGTGGTATGTTTGCTAAAGTGGACATTCAACTGCCTGAGTTAACAGAGCAAGTCGTACTGCCTCAAACTGCCATTAGCTTTACCCTTTACGGTGACTCTGTATACCTAATTGAAGAGAAGACTGAAAACGGCGAGCAAGTAAAACGCGTTAAGCAAGTGAATGTAACTGTACTTGAACGTGATGAGCTCAATGCCTTGGTCAGTGGCAGCATTAAAGCCGGTGATAGCGTAGTGACTTCAGGCCAAGTTCGCTTAAGCAATAACAGTAAAGTCAAAGTGACTGAGGACGATGCATTAACGCCTCCAGCCACATTGCCACAGCTGTAAGCGGAGGTTAGCCAATGCGCTTTACTGATATATTTATTCGCAGGCCGGTTCTTGCCGCCTCAATCAGCTTTTTGATTTTACTGCTGGGCTTTTATGCACTTAAAAGCATGCAAGTGCGTGAATACCCAGAAATGACCAACACTGTAGTAACGGTAACCACCAGCTACTACGGTGCCGACTCAAACTTAATTCAAGGCTTTATCACCCAGCCTTTAGAGCAAGCCTTAGCCCAAGCTGACAACGTTGACTTTATGACGTCAGACAGCTTTTTGGGTAGTTCTAAAATCTCTGTGTATATGAAGCTTAATACTGATCCCAACGGCGCTTTGGCTGATATTCTGGCCAAGGTGAACTCGGTGCGCTCGCAGCTACCAAAAGAAGCTGAAGACCCGACTGTTGAGATGTCGACCGGCGCACAAACATCAGCACTGTATATCTCGTTTTATAGTGATCAAATTAACTCTAGCCAGATCACTGACTACTTAGAGCGCGTGGTCAAGCCAGAACTCTTCACCATTGATGGTGTAGCTAAAGTTAACCTCTATGGCGGTATTAAATACGCCATGCGTATATGGTTAGACCCTGCTCGCATGGGCGCATTTAATCTCTCAGCAACTGATGTGATGAATGTGCTTCAGGCCAACAACTATCAGTCAGCTGTCGGCCAAACTAACAATACTTTTACTCTGTTAAACGGCACCGCTGATACTCAAGTGGCTACTGTGGCAGAACTTAAAAAGTTAGTTATTGGCAGTAAAAATGGTTTAGTGATCCGCTTAGGCGACATCGCTACGGTTAACTTAGAAAAGAGCCATGATGTATATCGTGCGCTAGCCGATGGCCAAGAAGCAGTTGTGGTTGGCCTAGATGTTACTCCAACAGCCAACCCACTTGTTGTAGCTGCGGATGCCAGAGCCATGATGCCGCAAATCGAGCGTAACTTGCCTATTTCAATGAAGGCTCGCGTGCTCTATGACTCATCACTGGCAATTGATGAATCAATTAACGAAGTTATCAAGACCATTGGTGAAGCCGCGCTGATTGTGATCGTGGTTATCACCCTGTTCTTAGGTTCCTTCCGCGCTGTGATTATTCCTATTGTCACCATTCCACTATCTCTTGTCGGTGTCGCCGTTATCATGCAGATGTTCGGGTTTACACTAAACCTGATGACCCTGCTGGCAATGGTGCTAGCGATTGGTCTGGTGGTAGATGACGCCATCGTGGTTGTTGAAAACGTCGATAGACATATCAAGTTAGGTGAAACGCCATTTAGAGCCGCGATTATCGGTACTCGTGAAATTGCGGTGCCGGTGATCTCAATGACCATCACACTTGCTGCTGTATACGCGCCAATTGCGCTAATGGGTGGCATCACCGGCTCATTGTTTAAAGAGTTCGCCTTAACGCTCGCTGGAGCGGTATTTATCTCAGGTATTGTGGCACTTACCCTGTCACCTATGATGTGCTCAAAAATTCTTAAAGCACATTCTGAGCCAAATCGTTTTGAGCGCGGTGTTGAAAACTTCTTAGAAGGTCTAACGAGTCGTTATAACCGTATGCTTACCGCAGTGCTTGATAAGCGCCCAGTGGTGATTGCTTTTGCCTTTATCGTATTTGCCTCTTTACCTATCTTATTTAGCTTTATTCCGTCAGAGCTGGCACCAAATGAAGATAAGAGCGTGGTCATGATGATGGGAACAGCACCATCAAGCGCTAACCTTGATTATGTGCAAGCGAATATGACCTTAGTGACCGATATGATCAGCGCTCAGCCAGAAGCGGCTGCATCTTTAGCTTTTGTTGGCGTACCTAACGCTAACCAAGCCTTTGGTATTGCGCCACTAGTACCTTGGAGCGAACGCGACAAGAGCCAAAAGCAGATGCAGGAGTTCTTTGGTAAAGAAGTGAAAAACGTACCAGGCATGGCGGTAACAACCTTCCAAATGCCTGAGCTACCGGGTGCCTCAAGTGGTTTACCTATCCAGTTTGTCATTACCAGCTCAAACTCATTCGAGAGCTTATTTCAAATTGGTTCTGGTGTGCTGGAAAAAGTACAGCAAAGCCCGTTGTTCGTGTACTCAGAAGTCAACTTAAAGTTCGACTCTGGTTCGATGAAGATCCATATTAAGCGTGACGTAGCAGGTGCATACGGCATTACAATGCAAGATATCGGTCTGACACTGACTACCATGATGAGCGATGGCTACGTAAACCGCATTAACTTAGACGGTCGCTCTTATGAAGTGATCCCACAAGTTGAACGAGCACTCCGTGCCAACCCTGAAGCGTTGGCGGGTTACTACCTCACTGCTGCCGATGGTCGTTCAATCCCATTATCTAGTCTTGTTGATGTAGAGATTATCTCTGAGCCGCGCTCGTTACCTCACTTCAACCAGATGAATGCCATTACCGTAGGTGGTGTTGCAGCACCCGGTGTAGCCATTGGTGATGCGATTGCTTTCCTAAAAAACATTGGCGATAACGAACTACCTAAAGGCTATAGCTACGACTTCTTAGGTGAAGCACGTCAATATGTTACTGAAGGTTCTGCCTTGTATGCGACCTTTGCGTTAGCCTTGGCTATCATCTTCTTGGTACTGGCAAGTCAATTTGAAAGCTTAAAAGATCCTTTGGTTATCTTGGTCTCTGTGCCACTAGCCATTAGCGGTGCTTTAGTTGCGTTAGGCTGGACCCACGTGTTTGGTTTGTCTTCCATGAATATCTACACCCAAGTTGGTTTGATCACCTTAGTTGGCCTTATCACCAAACACGGTATTTTGATGTGTGAAGTAGCTAAAGAAGAGCAGCTACATAATGCCCTAAGTAAAATGGATGCCATTAAGCATGCAGCAACGATTCGCTTACGCCCAATCTTAATGACTACAGCAGCAATGATTGCCGGTTTGATCCCGCTGTTATTTGCCTCTGGAGCGGGTGCTGTTGCGCGCTTCAATATCGGCTTAGTCATTGTTTCAGGCCTTGCGATTGGTACCGTATTCACCTTGTTCGTTCTACCAGTAATTTACACCTACTTGGCAGAAAAACATGAACCTCTTCCTGTATTTGATGAAACATTAAATACGCAAGAGAACAAAGCTTCCCACGCTTAACTTGTAAACCAAAGCAAAAGCCTGCAGTAATGCAGGCTTTTTATTATGCATTGGTTTATCGAGCCTTGATTCACACTCAATGGTGATTATTTTGGCAATAGTGATAGCCTAAGGTACAATCAAAACATATACAGCATTATGCACTTGAGCGGATACAAACAATGATTAACCCGAAAAAAATTGAAGAAGTCGCTAAGCAATTAAGCGAAAACCTTCCTAGTGGATTAAAGCAATTTGCAGGCGAATTTGAAGAACGCAGCAAGCAAGTACTGCAAAACCAGCTACAAAAATTAGATGTCGTATCTCGCGAAGAGTTTGAAGTGCAGCAACACGTTTTGATAAAAACCCGTGAGAAGCTAGAAGCATTACAAGCACAAGTTGATGCACTTGAAGCTAAATTAAACGCTGAAGACTAGTTCCAACAAGTTCTTAGGTTTAATCAAAAAGAGCAGCTAATACTGAGTATATTAGCTGCTCTTTTTTGTATTTATCTATTAAGGCACCAACCAATTACTCTTCGCTAAAGCCCTTACTCTCAAAAACTTTAGCAATCAAAATAAGGCTACATGCCAGTAGAGCTAAATCTTTAACAATAAACTGGCCACTACCCGTGAGCATAGCAAAGCCCTGACTCGTTTCATAAGCTGGCAGCGTTAGCACAAAAGTTTGTGTCGCTGCAAAGGTCAGCGCCGCAACCGCTAATCCTGCAAGATAAGCTTTCTTAGACCAAGGCAGTAATGCAATACCGGCAACCGCAATCAGCTCAATCACGCCGATAAAGTAAGAACCGTGCAGCACGCTAAACACATCATAAATCCAACTAAATAATGGACTGGTGCGCATCAAGCCCTCAATGCCATCAGCCTCATATTGGGTAAACTTCATGCCTCCTATCCACAGCATAACGAGCACAACTCCGGCTAACATTAGCTTAATAGCAAGCTCATTAATCGTTTTGTTACTGCTGTAAAACGAGCTGATAAACAAGGCTAAGCCAACGATACCTAGATACTTAATGAGTCCCTGTCCAGCACCAATTGCAGGAAAGCCACCTAAGCTGTCGAGCCAAACAGGATGTGTAAACAGCATCAATAGAGGCACTGTTGCTAGACCTGCATAGAGATACAGTAACACTTGTGAAACGCGCATTTGCGGCGCAATAAGCGCCAAAGTCACCAGCAACTGCACTATGCCTAACAACGGCGCCAACCATGGTAATGCTGGCAACCCCACTTCAGCTAACTGCTGATTAAAATAACTCGCATCAGCTGCGCTAAAACGCGGCATCGCCGTAAGTAACAAAAAGATCGCAAACAAGATGCGTGCTATCACTACGCTGTTTGCTACTGGTAAAGGTTTGATTATTGTTAGCATGTAAGACTCCTATTTTTTGCAGTAGACCTGCAAAATGACTAGAGCCTTTCAAGCAATTAAGTATTCAATAAAATAAGATTAATTTAGCTTTCATGCGCGAGGGCTAGAATGCAGCAGCTTTGACAGATAGGCTCTTAATAGTATTTTTTATTTCACCCTTACGCACTGAGGCTTTTTTTGAATAACCAATATCTTGATAGTCATAACCTAGTTACGCCTCAACATAGCAAAATCATTACCATCGTAGTTTGGGTGATATTAATGCTGTTTCCGGCCACAATTTTGCTAACCAATTACAGCCTATTTCCCAGCATAGCTCTCGACTCTTGGCCATCCACAGCACTTTATTGGCTAACAAGTACTGGCACTGCACCTTATGGCATCATCACAGGTCTGATTATTCTAGCTGCTAGCTATCGCAGTATGAGTATGAACAATTTCAGCAAACTGGTGCTAGCAGTCTCTATTAGTATGGCTAGTACATTAAGCCTAAACCACTTTCTCAAACCTTATTTTGCCGAGCCAAGACCTAATGCCGCATTGCTTGAGCAAGCATATTTACTGAATACTCAAGACTTTTATCAACATGATAAGGCGGAAAAAAGACAAATGATTGGCATTGCTATTGTTCAACTTGATATTGCCCGCCCAGATCTAAAACTTAGCGACGCGATTAAAAGCCACTGGCAACATGAAGTCGGTTATGCGTTTCCGTCGGGGCACACCCTATTTGCAGTAACTCTTGCGTTAGTAGTGGGCTTTTACCTGCTATCCACGGGCATTATTGTGTTACCAGCCCTGCTATTTAGTTGGGCATTAACTATGGGCTTTAGTCGCATGCTGCTTGGCATGCATTGGCCCCAAGATGTATTAGCATCGACAGCCATTGGCGGCACTATAGCGGCCTTAAGTATCTATATCACCGAATTTGTATGGACTAGGTGGTCTATGATGTTAACTAAGCAAGTCACCACCAGCAAAAAGAGATAGGCCTCAAACCTATGCCTAGCTAGCCTAGGCATTGGCTTACTTGCACTCAATTCTATTTGCGGTATTCTGCCTGCCATAAAACAAATAAAAAGCGAGGCCGATAATGGCTGAATTGCAATTAGACAAAATTGACCTGCACATTCTCAAGCTCATGCAGCAGCATGGAAAATTGTCAAACCAAGAATTAGCTGAAAAAGTGGGTCTATCTCCCTCTCCGTGCTCAAGAAGAGTTAAATCACTCGAAGAGTCTGGCTACATTAGCGGGTATGCCACGTTACTTAGCGCTGAACATTTTAATCTGGCACTTACGGCCTATATCCAGATCCGATTAGAGAAACACTCAAGTGAAATACTAGACGCTTTTGAAGCAAAAATAAGTAGTTATGATGAGGTTCAGGAATGTAGCCTACTTACTGGTAGTGATGCAGATTACCAAATCAAGGTACTAGTAAGTGATATGAAACACTTCAAAATGTTCTTGTTAGATAAGCTAACGACGAATGATCATATTGCTGGTGTGCGCTCCAGTTTTGTCTTAAAGCAAGTTAAAAACCAAACCAGTATACCACTGCCTATTTAATGCTAGCTTGTATCATCAGATTATTCTTAGCACTTCCACTCCCAGCGGCATAACCTGCCGCTAGCTCTACCATTCGAGCTCTTTACGACTATAATTTGTGCATTCGCTCGCACTTTTGTCTTTAAATCAACAATGATTTTATTGCGCATAGCCTCGCACAAAATAAGCTTGACGCACAAAAATATCAACTAAAAGCAATCTAACGAACTTTTAAATTAATTTTTACACCAAACACGACAAGGTATAGCTTAATAGTATTTTTTTGCGAAACTTTAAAGCGTTGACCTATAAATTTAAAGCTCTAATATGCGCGCTCTTAGTTGATCAAGATCATTAGAAAGAGAGCTTCAATGAGTACGGTAAAACAAGGGCACTTTAGCTCAAAAATAGGCTTTATCATGGCCGCGGCAGGCTCTGCTGTTGGTGTAGGTAATATTTGGGGATTCCCAACTCAAGCAGCCACACATGGCGGCGGTGCTTTCTTATTGGTTTATTTGTTTCTGATCTTAGTACTCGGCTACCCAATGTTAATGGCTGAACTCATGATTGGTCGCCACGGCCAAACCAACCCTGCAGATGCCATGGCTAAAGTCGCCAATACACCGCTGAGCAAAAAAATTGGTAAGACTATTGGCTTTATCTCGATTATCACAGCTACGTTGATCTGTACTTTCTACAGTATTTTATCTGGCTGGTTTGTTAGCTTTGCAATAGCCCCAATCGCCGAAATCAGTGGTCAAACCCAAGCCTCCAATTGGTTAATGGACTTTAGTTTGTCACGTAATCTAGTGTTTACTCTTATCTTTATCGCTATGGTGATTTTAGTGATCCGCCAAGGTGTACAAAAAGGGATCGAGCGCTGGTCTAAACGTTTAATGCCTATGTTATTACTGATCTTAGTCGCTGGTGTGGTGTATATCTTAACTCAACCGGGCGCAATGAAAGGGTTAGAGGTACTACTAATACCTGATTTTTCAAGGGTCTTTGATGCAGATGTATTAATTGGTGCATTAGGGCAAACCTTCTTTTCGTTAACCATAGGAACCGCCGCCATGATGGTCTATGGTGCCTACTTAAGCCAAAAAGAAAACCTAGCGAAGCTAACTGCCTATGTGACATTAACCGATACATCAGTGGCATTTTTAGCAGCATTAATGGTTATTCCAGCCATGTATGTAGCTCAACATAACGGCGTACAGATTTTTGCAGAAGATGGCAGTTTGTTGAATTCTGATACCTTAGTGTTCACCGTACTACCCGCTCTATTCGATACTATTGGTGGAGTGACTCAATATTTGTTAGCGATTGTGTTCTTTATCTTAATGACCATTGCTGGTTTAACTTCGGCAATCTCAATTGTTGAGGTGCCCACCAGCTACCTAGTTGAGAAAACTAACTTAAGCCGCGACAAAGCAACCTTACTTGTAGGCAGCTTAATTGCAGCGCTATCTCTGGTTGTGGTGTTTAATTTCGACAGCCTATTCGGCTTTATGATCACCCTAACTACAGAGCGTGCACAGCCACTAATAGCGCTAGGTATTGCCATCTATTTAGGTTGGGTATGGAACAGAAATCAGCTGATTTCAGCAATTGGCCAGCAAGAGGGTGTGCAAGCTAATAGTCTTTTCTGGAAAGTATGGCCTTGGTATGTCAAATACATCTGTCCACTACTGATCATCATGATTATTGTGCAGCTAATCAGTTAATAGATTAGTTATCATTGTAAGGGCGATAATCTCGCCCTTTTTTATTAACTCACTCGCTTAAAAAGTAAGATGTGTCACACCTACCTGTGACCCTTTGTCGCACCTTGGAATAAATCAGTTTGTTGTATTTATAAAGCCCTGTAAAACAGGCCAAAAATAAATAACGACAGTGATACCATGATGAACAACAAATACTTTTTGACGATCCCTTTCGTCACCTTAGGGCTAATCTCTCTTCCCTGTTTAGCGGACAACGCCCAGCCCGATAAGTCGCAGTCTGTGGAGCGTATTGTGGTCACTGGCGAGTTAATGAAGGAGCCAACAAAAACCTATACCGATCCAAAGAAGCCTCGTTTACCATTACCCGCTTATGATGGCGCTGGATTTTTAAAGACCATTCCGGGATTTAGTATCGGCCGTAAGGGCGGTGCCGGCGGAGACCCAAGCTTGCGTGGCTTAGGTGGCTCAAGACTTAGTATTGTTGATGATGGTCAGCATGTTGCAGGAACCTGTGGTGGTCGTATGGATCCACCAACTGCCTATATTTATCCTGAAGCATACGACAATATCACCGTAATTAAAGGCCCACAAACAGTAAAATATGGTCCAGTTGGCAGCGCGGGCACCGTATTATTTGAAAAGGATCGCCATAGCTTTGATGAACCCGGCCTTGATGGCCGCGCCAGCATGACAGCTGGCAGCTTTGGTCGTACCGACTACTTAGTTGAGCTAAAAGCGGGTGACGAAAAACACTACTTCGATATGGACGTCAACCAATCCTCAAGCGACCATTACAAAGATGGTGACGGCAATAAAGTGCAATCTAGTTACGACCGCTCCAACTACAACTTTGCGCTAGGTTGGACCCCAACTGAACAAACCGTTTTAGAACTAGCCTATGGCAGTTCATCAGGTGAAGCCGAATACGCCGACCGCGCTAATAAAGCACGTGAGATCAGCAATGAAAACTACACCCTATTACTGCAACATGAGTTTGAGAGCGATTGGTTAAATAGTATTGAGTTACAGGCCTACAGCAATGAAAACGACCATGTAATGGATCAATTTGACCAAGGGGTCAATTCAGGCACTAACGTTAGACGAGCAACTCAGGGCGGCCACTTATGGCTCGATCTCAGCTTAGCAAGTGACTGGACATTAACACTCGGTGTCGATCACATGGACAGCACCCATGATGGCCGCAGTATTAACCCCGCTGTAGATAACGGGCTCGACGATCTACTCAATAAGCCGTTCAAAGACAATATGCGCTATCAAACCAGCGGCCTATTTTTTGAATCGACCTATGAATTATCTCGCGGACAGTTGCTTGCAGGCGCACGTTATGATCACTGGAAAACAGAGCTTATGGTTGCGCAAAAAGGTGAGCGCAGTGATGACCTATTCAGTGGTTATGGTCGCTACGAATTATCAACTGGCAATAGCCAATATTACGCAGGTATCGGCCATGCACAACGTATCCCAGATTATTGGGAGATAATGAAAGCTGATGTAAACAACCCAAGCCAAAAAGCCTTCGATTTAGCACCAGAAAAAACGACTCAGCTTGATATTGGCTGGATCTATGAAGCGGATATCGCTATCTCTACCTCGCTATTTTACGGTGAAATTCGTGATTACATCCTCATTGATGCCAATACAGAGAAAACCAGCGCATACAACATTGACGCAACGATTTATGGTGGTGAAGTCGCTGCGACTATTCCGCTAACCGAACACTTTTCTACTCAAACAAGCGTTAGCTATAGCCACGGTGACAACGACACCGCAGGCACACCACTAGGGCAAATTCCACCATTAGAGGGGCGTATTACTTTAGATTACCAATACAACCAATGGACGGCAGGTCTGTTATGGCGCTTAGTCGCAGCTCAAGATAGAGTTGCTATTGGTGAAGGTAATATTTCAGGGCAAGACTTAGCAGAAAGCAGCGGCTTTGGTACGCTTTCATTCAATGCAAGCTGGAAGCACAACGATGCCCTATTGGTAAGCTTCGGTGTTGAAAACCTATTTGATATTACCTATGCCGAGCACATTAGCCGCTCTGGAGCCGGTAATGATATTCCGGGAAGCGAGCCAACATTCCAAGTTAACGAACCTGGTCGCACCGCTTGGGTTAAAGTGGATTACACTTTCTAAACCTTATCTCTTTAACTGAAAAAGTCCGCTCAACTGAGCGGACTTTTTATGCTTCAATCAATAGCGAATTGAGTTGGCTAAGCTAGTACTTCTTCCAGTGCCTTCAAACATAAAGCCACGTTTTCTCTACGAGCACCGTAACCCATCAAGCCGATACGCCAGGCTTTGCCTGCAAGCGCGCCAAGACCTGCACCAATTTCAAGATTATAGTTCTCTAGCAGCTGTTTACGGATCTTTGCATCATCGATTCCGTCCGGAATATACACCGCATTTAGCTGAGGTAAACGATCGGCCTCGGTCACTACAAAACGTAACCCTAAACGCTGTAGACCATGACGCAATACTTGGTGCATATCAGCATGACGCTGCCAAGCAAGCTCTAGCCCTTCAGCAGCTAATAAACGTAGTGATTCATGTAAGGCATACAGCGCATTAACTGGGGCTGTATGATGATAGCTACGCTTACCGTCACTCGATGCATCCCAGTAACCCATTACTAACGTTTGATCTAAAAACCAGCTTTGTACCGGCGTTTGACGTGCTTTTAATTTCGCCACCGCAGCGGGTGAAAATGAAACAGGAGATAAGCCCGGCACACAAGACAAACACTTTTGACTACCTGAATAAATGGCGTCGATGCCCCACTCGTCCACTCTCAGTTCAACGCCACCTAATGAGGTCACCGCATCGACAATAGATAAACAGTCGTGTTGCTTAGCTAATGCGCATAAAGTTTTAGCATCAGATAATGCACCTGTTGAGGTTTCAGCATGCACAAACGCCAAGAATTTTGCATCAGGGTTGGCAACTAATGCGCTCTCGACCAGATCCGCATCAACCGCCTCGCCCCATTCGTTATCAACCACTACCGCAATACCGCCAACACGCTCTACGTTTTGGCGCATACGCTCACCAAACACGCCGTTACGGCAAACAATCACTTTTTCCCCCGGCTCAACTAAATTAACAAAACACGTTTCCATGCCTGCACTGCCCGGAGCAGAGACTGCTAACGTCATCTCGTTTTTAGTTTGAAAAGCATATTGAATCAGCGATTTAAGCTCATCCATCATATCGACAAATAATGGGTCTAAATGGCCGATTGTTGGCTTAGCCTGAGCGGCTAACACTTCAGGGTAAACATCCGATGGCCCCGGCCCCATTAAAATGCGGCGCGGAGGACTAAATGGCTCAATAAAAGGTGCGGGTAACATGATTCTTCCTCTAAAACTTGGCGATCTAATAAGGTTAAGATTTGACTGATGCCATACTGCTAAACTCAACAAGTTGTTTAGCCCCTACATATAGTCAGTCTTTAGTGGAATATTATTGTTCCATCTTTAAAGGGTAAAGCCCTTTAAAGATGACTTTCTGACCATACTACAGAAGAAGCTCCAATACTATCAACCGACTAGCTGATAAATATTCGTTGTTAGTCGCTGTAATAAAAAAGGCAGCGATATATAAAATACCACTGCCTTTTTTGGCGAATTAACGGACTAATTACGATTATCTAAAAACAGTTGGTAAGCAGGACTTTGGGTTTCTTCTTGATATACAAAACCTAATTCAGTTAAAAACTGCTGAAACGGCAAACTATCCGCTTCGGGTACTTCAAACCCCGCCAATACTCTGCCATAAGCCGCGCCATGATTACGATAATGGAATAAACTGATATTCCACTTACTCTGCAATGTAGTTAAAAACTTAAACAGTGCTCCCGGGTGCTCCGGAAACTCAAAACTAAATAAACGTTCCTCTATCGGCTCAGGGGGTTGACCGCCGACCATATAACGCACATGTAGTTTAGCAGTTTCATCACTTGATAAATCCTGAACACCAAAGCCTTCACTCTCCAATTTAGTAATAATCTCATTGAGTTCGTCTTGGCCATTCGACAATCGAATACCTGCAAAGACTACCGCCTTGTCTCGACTACTAAAACGGTAATTAAATTCGGTCATTGCACGCTGCTCAAGTAGCTCACAAAAGCGTAGAAATATTCCCGGGCGCTCAGGCACTTTAACCGCTAAGATAGCTTCTTTTTGCTCACCTAACTCACAACGCTCAGATACATAACGTAAGCTATGAAAATTAACGTTAGCACCGCTTAAAATCGCGCCAAGCTTTTCACCTTTACCTCTAGTACCGATATACTTTTTCAATCCAGCTAACGCCAGCGCCCCCGATGGTTCAGCAATGGCACGCGTATCTTCAAAGATATCTTTCACCGAAGCACAAATTTCATCTGAGCTCACTGTAATGACATCATCCACATACTCACGAGCAAGTCTAAATGGCTCTGCACCAATCTGCTTAACTGCCACACCATCTGCAAACAAACCTACTTGTGGCAAAACCACTCGCTCATCAGCATCGAGCGCCGCCTTTAAACATGCTGAATCTTCAGGTTCAACACCGATGATTTTAACTTGCGGCATCACCGCTTTGTAATAAGCAGCAACTCCCGCAATCAAGCCCCCACCACCAACTGGTACAAATACCACTTCAAGATCTCGCTGCTGTTGCAGCATCTCCTGTGCGACTGTGCCTTGTCCGGCGATAACAGCTTCATCATCAAAGGGCGCCACATAAACTCGACCTTCATCTCGAGCTAAACTTTGAGCATGTGCATTAGCTTGATCAAATGCCTGCCCATGCAGCACCACTTCAGCACCTAAACGCCTAACCGCATCAACTTTAATATCAGGAGTGGTTTCGGGCATCACAATCACCGCACTAATACCGCGAGCCGACGCTGACATAGCCACCCCTTGGGCATGGTTACCAGCAGATGCACACACAACGCCGCAGGCACACTCATCGGCACTGAGCTCTGCGATCTTGTTGTAAGCGCCACGCAGTTTAAAAGAGTGCACCGGCTGCATATCTTCACGCTTTAAAAATACCTGACAACCTAAACGAGCTGACAGTTTATTCATGCTCGAAAGCGGCGTGACTTTAGCGACATCGTAAACCGACGACAGTAAGATTTTCTGTAAATAATAGTGGGCTAAATCCAGTTGCGATTGTGATGCTAAAGCCAACATAAACTACCTCTAAAAGCCGTAAAATCCATTACACCAATTTGCTAGTATCGCGCACCGCACCTTTATCGGCACTGGTCGCAAGTAGCGCATAGGCCTTGAGCGCCAGCGATACTTGTCTGTCACGCCCTAACGGTTTCCAAGCATCTTTACCTAGTGCTTCCATAGCTGTGCGACGAGCTGCTAACTCAACATCGCTGATAGCCAGTTTAATTGAACGCGCAGGGATATCGATTTCAATACGATCACCATTTTGCACTAAGCCAATTGTGCCACCCGCTGCGGCCTCTGGAGAGATATGACCAATTGATAAGCCAGATGTACCGCCGGAGAAACGACCATCAGTGATAAGTGCACATTTAGTGCCTAAGCCACGTGATTTTAAATAGCTAGTTGGATACAACATCTCTTGCATACCGGGGCCACCTTTCGGCCCTTCATAGCGGATCACCACAACATCCCCCTCAACCACTTCGCCACCCAAAATACCAGCTACGGCATCATCTTGGCTTTCGTACACACGCGCACTGCCTATAAAGGTGTGATTCTCGACTTCTACCCCCGCAGTCTTGACGATACAACCATCAACAGCGACATTGCCTGCTAACACTGCTAAACCACCTTCTTGGCTAAAAGCGAATTCACGGCTACGAATGCAGCCCGCTTTACGGTCGTTATCTACACTGTCCCAGCGGCAATCTTGGCTAAAGGCTTTCGTGGTTGGGATCCCTGCAGGACCTGCAGAGTAAAACTTATGTACAGCAGCGTCATCACTCTGGGCAATATCGTATTTAGCCAACACTTCAGCAAGGTTTTTTCCCGCAACGTGATAGGCGTTATTATGCAGTAAGCCAGCTCGGTCTAGTTCGCCTAAAATGCCCATCACTCCGCCAGCGCGATGCACATCTTCCATGTGATACTTTGGTGTTGCTGGTGCGACTTTACAAAGATGAGGTACTAAGCGAGATAAACGATCGATATCCGCCATAGTGAAATCCACTTCAGCCTCTTGCGCTGCCGCAAGTAAGTGCAGCACGGTATTACTAGAACCGCCCATGGCGATATCAAGTGTCATCGCATTTTCAAAAGCATCAAAGTTGGCGATATTACGTGGCAACGCAGATTCATCATTATCACGATAATAGCGCGTCGTTAAATCCATGATGCGACGCCCAGCTTCTAAGAACAGTTCTCGGCGATCAGCGTGAGTCGCAAGCATAGAGCCGTTACCCGGCAATGATAAACCTAGAGCCTCTGTTAAACAGTTCATTGAGTTAGCTGTAAACATGCCCGAACATGAACCACAAGTCGGACAGGCACTACGCTCAATCTTTTCACTATCTTCATCTGATACACGCTCGTCAGCACCTGCGACCATGGCATCAACCAGATCTAACTTAATTAGCTGATCTGATAGCTTAGTCTTACCCGCTTCCATCGGCCCACCAGACACAAAAATCACTGGGATATTCAGGCGTAATGACGCCATCAACATACCAGGAGTGATCTTGTCGCAGTTAGAAATACACACTAAGGCATCGGCGCAATGAGCATTGACCATATATTCAACGCTATCAGCAATGAGTTCGCGTGACGGCAAGCTATACAACATACCGCCGTGTCCCATAGCAATACCGTCGTCGACCGCAATAGTGTTAAACTCTTTAGCGATACCGCCAGCTTCTTGAATCGCGCCAGCAACGAGTGACCCCATATCTTTAAGGTGTACATGACCCGGAACAAACTGAGTAAACGAGTTTGAAATAGCGATAATCGGCTTACCAAAATCATTATCCTTAACGCCTGTTGCACGCCACAATGCGCGTGCGCCAGCCATATTGCGGCCTTCTGTACTGGTTGCTGAACGTAGTTTTGGCATTGCTTTATCCTTGATATCAAATGCGTCATTCATCAATGCATTTATGCTGATTCTTTATTGCCTAATCTAAATCAATTAGACCACTTCAATTTGTATAATCTACTTAATATTTATGCTCTAAAGGGGCTTATGGGTGTTATAACACCTCTAGCCAGCCCCATTTATCTTGGGTTTCTCCGTTAAATAACCCAAAGAAGCGTTGCTGAATTTGTTTGGTGATCTCACCACGCTTGCCGCTGCCGACTTCAATTCTGTCGACACTGCGCACTGGCACAATTTCAGCCGCTGTGCCCGTCATAAAGATCTCATCGGCAAGGTAAAGAAACTCGCGCGACATTGGCTCTTCAACCACTTCATAACCTTGATCCCGTGCCAAGGTAATAATGGTGTCTCGTGTTAGCCCCATCAGAATAGCGGCAGTAGCCGGCGGTGTGTAGATTTTGTTCTTTTTAATCACAAATATATTGGCGCCAGCTGCTTCACTAACAAGACCGTTAGTATCAAGCGCAATACCTTCATCAAAGCCATTGCGCTTAGCTTCTGTCGAAATTTGTAATGAAGAAAGGTAATTACCACCCGCTTTTGCCCCTGTCGGAATGGTATTTGGCGCGAGGCGATTCCATGAGGTTACCGCCACATCAACACCCGCATCCATGCTGTCTTCACCTAAATAAGCTCCCCAAGGAAAAGCAGCAACCATCAAGTCACACTCAGCATCTTTAGGTGGGGTTATCCCCATGCCAACATCACCATAAAATGCCAATGGACGGATATAAGCACTACTTAAGCTATTACCTAATACCGCATCTCGACAGGCCTGCATAACACCATCAAAACTATATGGAATTGGCATGCGATAGATTTTGGCCGAATCAAATAAACGCTGCACATGCTCAGTTAACCTAAATCCTGCTGGGCCATTTGGCGTGTCGTAAACGCGTATACCTTCAAATACCGACGTACCATAATGCAACGCGTGAGACATGACATGAACCTTAGCATCACCCCAAGGCATCATTTCACCATTGAACCAAATTAATTCTGCTGTTTTAGCGGCCATTTTCTCACCCTTTTTGTTTTACTAATGCTGCACTTGGATCGCTGAATAATACGCGGCAGTCGATCACATCAATCAGCTTATTTATTTGATTAGTCAGTAAGCCAATCTCACGCTCACTCTCTACCAACATATCGATGCTGGTGCTGTTATTACTATTCAGCTGCATGCTTAAGTTAGCGATCTTAAAACCACGATGACGAGCGACGCGCAAAACACGCTCTAGCACTTCTGGTCTTTGCTGCACGTTTAACGCTAATGAGTAATTGTTCATATCCTTGCTCTCCACCTTGCTTTGATCTGTTACTTCAATGCTTTTGCTTTAATACTTGTTTCAAGTCCGTCATGCACTAATGCACTTAATTCGATAGCAATTAAGTTTGCTTATCCATCTCTTCCATCATGTCTTGATTCGAGGCTCCCGGCGGTACTAACGGCCATACGTTGTGAGCATCATCAATCGATACATGTAGCAAGAAAGGTCCTTCGCTATTGAGCATTTCATCTAGGCCAGCTTCAACCTCACTTGCTTTAAAAATATTGCGTCCAGGGATCTCAAATGCCGATGCCATTTTGACAAAATCGGGGTTATCTGAAAGGTCGGTTTCGCTATAGCGCTCTTCAAAAAACAGCTGTTGCCATTGCTTGACCATGCCAAGTTTTTGGTTGTCGATAAGCAATATTTTTACAGGCAAGCGTTTACGCTTAATGGTAGTAAGCTCTTGCACATTCATCATAAAAGAGCCATCACCAGACACGGTAACAACCGTTGCGTCTGGGCGAGCAACCTTAGCGCCTATTGCTGCTGGTAAGCCAAAGCCCATAGTGCCTAGACCTGCGCTTGAAAGGTGATCTTCAGGGCGGTTAAAAAACATATGCTGGGCAACCCACATTTGATGCTGGCCAACATCACAGGCGACGACGCTATTTTTAGGCAATTTTTGTGCAAGGCGATTAAGCATCGCGGGCGCATAAATCAGTTCACCAGGTCGGTCGTAACGCCATTGATGCTCTTGCTTCATATGTTCGATCTTCGCTTGCCAAGCGGCAAACTGCTGCCCCATATTCTGACTCAGTGCTGGTAATATCTGCCGCAAATCACCAGCAATAGCGACTTCTGGCAAACGTAATTTACCAAGCTCAGCCGCATCAATATCAAGATGGATCACTTTGGCATTTTCGGCAAAACTGGCTAAGCGCCCGGTGACTCTGTCGTCAAAACGCGCACCAACCACAATTAATAAATCACATTCTTGTACAGCAAGGTTTGCCGCCTTTGAGCCGTGCATGCCCAACATCCCCAGATAGCCCGGCGTGTCAATGGTGATAGAACCTAGGCCTTTTAAGGTCGCAACTGATGGAATACCTGTAACCTTGATAAAATCTCTAAGTTGCTCAACAGCACTTGCCATACCTACGCCACCACCAACATATAACATTGGTTGCTTAGCCTGCTCGATTAACGCTCGCGCATCATTTAATTGCTCGCTGGTATGTTCAGGTTCAGTGCTGATAGCTTGCAAAGGCGTCTTATATTCCAGCATGGCAATTTGCACATCTTTAGGGATATCCACGAGAACTGGACCAGGACGGCCAGACGCTGCAACTTCAAATGCCTTGTAAAGTGTTGGCACTAGCTCATCTACATGACTCACCATAAAGCTATGCTTAGTGCATGATAACGACATACCAAGCACATCGATCTCTTGAAATGCATCAGTACCGATAACCGCAGTGGAAACTTGACCAGTAATGGCAACAACAGGAACAGAATCGAGCAGTGCATCAGCAAGCGATGTTACTAGGTTGGTTGCACCCGGGCCGGATGTCGCAAAACAAACACCGGTCTTGCCACTAGCACGAGCATAACCTACCGCAGCAAAAGCCGCGCCCTGCTCATGTCGACTCAATAAGTGCTCTACCGGGCTGCCGTATAACGCATCGTAAATAGGCATAATTGCACCACCAGGGTAGCCAAATACCGTTGTCACCCCATGGGCAGCAAGCGCTTTAATGACTGCATCAGCACCCCGTATCGTTTGACCTTGCTCCATTTGTGCTGCTCCTTCTTGCCCTTGTTCCATCTATCAGCGCTCCACTACAATTAACTGATTTTTAAGGGCTTAAATACTCAAATTTTTTTGGTATAGCCCTTAAACGAAAAAACCCCCGTTCCTTTCGGAGCGGGGGTTTTTGCAATCTTAAACCTAATTTAGGTATGTCGATTCGATATGCGCAGCCCCCGCTGTGATTTAATAATCACGACGGTAATAATCACAATAATCAGCTGGGCAGCGTGGTTGAACATATTCGACTTGTATCCTAATCAGATTCTTTGCTTAAATTCGGTGTCGTTTAAAACGCGACCATTAACAAGTACCACAAAGCCTATAAAAAACACAATAAAAAATTTGATACATCAATATTAATCATGTTGAGCTAAAGGGAAGTTATTGCTCTGTTCATGAAAAGCTTCATGTTGTGCCTAACCGATTCAGTGTTACTAAGGTATTAATCGTTAATGTTTTATCAAAAATGATGTCTATCTCTAAGCTCATTACAGAGTCAGGAGCAATAGCAAATGTTACTATCAACTCCTGACAAAAAATAATTAGCTTTCTTCAACAATACGCTTCATTTCGGTCATATATCCGCGTAGTTCAGCACCAATCTTTTCAACAGCGGTACCACGAATAGCGGCATTAACCTCAATCAAACGCACATTATCTACACCGTTTCCACTGTCCTGTAGACCGCCACCTAGATACTCGGCAGACATATTCGCCACATAATCACTTAGCAATGGCAGCGCAGCATGGTTAAATAGGTAACAACCGTATTCGGCAGTATCAGAGATAACCACATTCATCTCATACAAGCGCTTACGAGCAATAGTGTTAGCAATAAGCGGTGTCTCATGGAGTGATTCATAATACGCAGATTCTTCAATAATACCTGCGGCAACCATAGTATCGAACGCAAGTTCAACACCGGCTTTAATCATAGCCACTAGGAAGATACCTTTATCAAAATAGGCTTGTTCATCAATATGTTCATCACAGCTTGGTGCATTTTCAAAGCCTGTATCATTAGTTTCACTGCGCCACTTAAGCAGATTAGCGTCATCGTTAGCCCAGTCTTCCATCATGGTTTTAGAAAACTCACCACCGATGATATCGTCCATATGCTTTTCAAACAGCGGCTTGAGGATAACTTTAAGCTCTTCAGCCATATCATAAGCTTTGATCTTGGCAGGGTTCGATAGACGGTCCATCATATGAGTGATGCCACCATGCTTAAGTGCTTCAGTGGTAGTCTCCCAACCTTGCTGGATCAGCTTAGCTGCATAACCCGGCTCCACGCCGTCTGCAACCATCTTCTCATAACCAAGAATTGCACCGGTTTGCAGCATGCCACACAGAATAGTTTGCTCTCCCATTAAGTCAGACTTAACTTCAGCAATAAATGATGAGTGCAATACACCTGCTCTATCACCACCCGTAGCACTAGCATAAGCTTTCGCGATATCAAAACCTTCGCCTTTAGGATCGTTTTCAGGGTGAACCGCAATCAATGTGGGTACGCCAAAGCCACGTTTATATTCTTCACGTACTTCAGTACCCGGACACTTTGGAGCAACCATGATCACCGTGATATCAGGGCGAACTTGCATCCCCTCTTCAACAATATTAAAGCCATGAGAATAAGACAGGGTTGCACCTTGCTTCATCAACGGCATCACAGTGTTAACAGCATTAGTGTGTTGCTTGTCAGGAGTTAAGTTAAGCACAAGATCTGCATCAGGGATCAGCTGCTCAATAGTACCGACACGGAAACCATTACCCGTTGCCTTTTGGTAAGAATCACGCTTTTCCGCAATCGCCTGCTCACGTAATGCAAAAGAGATATTTAGACCTGAGTCACGCATATTCAAACCTTGGTTTAAACCTTGAGCACCACAACCAATAATAACGATGTTCCAGTCTTTAATAAAATTGCAGCCATCACTAAATTCACTGCGATCCATAAAGCGGCATTGTGCCAGCTGCTGTAATTGTTGACGCAAATTCAGAGAGTTAAAATAGTTAGCCATCTGATATACCACCTTGTTTCTGGACATTTAAACGAACGGAGTCTTACGGAACTACGCTGTGATTAAGGTCACTATAGCGCAAGCTTTTAATTGCTTAAAATGATATATTCGGAACTTCATATTGCATTTATTGCAATATAGTCATTATTCAGACAACGCCGCGGAGAATTATCTTGGATATTCGTACTATCAAGCTTTATCTTCACCTTGCTGACAGCTTGCACTTTGCCAGAACCGCACAAGCCATGCATGTTAGCCCTTCAACATTAAGCCGTGCGATGCAAAGGCTTGAAGACGAAGTCGGTGTAAAGCTATTTCAGCGTGATAATCGCAGCGTAACCTTAACCAATGCGGGCATAGAGTATCGCCATTTTGCAGAATTAATGCTTAATGAGTGGGGCAAGCTAAGAACTAAAGTCGATCCAAAACAAGATGTGTTAAGAGGTAGGTTAAATATTTTTTGTTCGGTAACCGCAGCCTATAGCCACCTGCCAGCACTACTAGACAGATTTAGGCGTGAACACCCTTTAGTAGAGATAGCGCTAACAACTGGTGATGCGGCGAATGCCGTTAATGAAGTCATCAACAATCGCGCCGATATTGCGATAGCCGCATTACCCGATCCATTCCCTGATAGCCTGTACTTTACCAAAATAGATGATGTTCCATTATCTATTATTGCCCCAACATTCAGGTGTCAGGTTCAAGAGTTATTGACCGAATCTTATATTCCATGGGATAGGTTGCCCTTTATCGTGCCCGAACATGGCCCAGGTAGAAAGCGAGTTGATAACTGGTTTAAATCATTAGGGTTAATTCCCAATATTTACGCGCAGGTATCCGGGCAGGAAGCCATCGCATCAATGGTTGCACTAGGTTGCGGTGTCAGCATCACCCCAGAAGTGGTGATCAACAACAGTCCGGTAAGAGACAGAATTCAATTACTGACATCACCAATCGAGATCCCACCTTTTGAGCTAGGTTGCTGCTGTAAAGTAAAGCGCCAACAAGAGCCTGTAATCGATGCCTTTTTAAAAGCCATCTAATCAACCTATTTCTGAGAGAGGTTGAACCCCATCTATAATCAAGTTTCTAAGCCAGCTATGGCTAGGATCTAAATTAAAATGCTTGTGCCAAACCAATACATAAGCACCTGGTTCAACCTTTACAGGCACATCGAGACAAACTAAATCGTAGTCTGCAATCATCTTCATCACATATTTACGTGGCGCACATAAGATAAGGTCGCTGTTGCCACATAAATCTAACGCACTATTAAAGTCTGTCATATTTACAGCGATATCGCGCTGCAAGTGCTGCAGCTTCAATACATCATCAAGCAACCAATGCTCTAACCCACCAAAGGCCACCTGTAAATGACGATACTTTAGGAAAGTCTTAAGATCCCAAGGTTCTTTTAATAACGGATGATTACGCCTTACCAAGCAGACAGGATAGTCACGGATCAGCTCACAATAACCAAGCTCTTCAGGTAAATTATTCATGTGCAATAACGAGCGATTATCCCACTCTCGACAGATAATCCCCATATCGATTTCACAGCGCAATAACTTATCCATACTGTCATGAGACCAAGTTTGACTATTCACACTCACTAAAGGCGCATCCTGCAATAACTTAGGCATAAAATAGGGGTAGCTTAAAGAGTAAGCCGTTTCAACAACATGCATCTTAAAGCGTCGCTGACTTTTAGCAGGTTCAAAGGTACTTGGTCGAGTGAACTGATCTAGTTTTTGTAATACCTCTCGTAGTTCAGGAGCTAACTCTAAAGCCCTTGGGGTTGCTTTTAGCCCGTAAGCAGTGCGCTCAAATAGTTGGTCATCAAAGGTATCTCTTAGCTTATTAAGTTGTTTGCTCACAGCGGACTGACTTAAATGCAACCGAGATGCAGCAGCCGTTACACTCTGCTCTTCAAGCAACACCTCTAATACTCTAAGTAAATTAAAATCCAATTGTTTCACGCGCACCTTCTATTCAACACGGCAACAAGATTACATCATAAAGCCTTTATGAATGAGGCAATAACAAAAAACGACATTATTAATAAAGAAGAGGACTGCGCCAACAATGACTCTATCGCAGAAGCAAAAAAGCCCGCTACATCAAAGCGAACTTTCTCGTCAATCTTTAGAGAAAAGTTTGGGCCTGGAAATGGCCGGCTTCGAGCAAGCTCTCCGCGTTTCCCCCTTGCATCAAACTTCGTTTGATAAGCACAAGGGCTTCACCCTACTCCAAATGGGAACTGAACCTCACTGCGTTCGGACTTTTTATTTCCCCATATTCGTTCGGTCATCTCTCGTTATTTAGCGCCTGGAAATGAGCTACTCTCGTAGTTCGCACAGCGACACATGGGGGTGAAAGTGAGGCGCTTTGAATACGCAGTATTCAGACTCGCTTGAACGCGGAGAAGCTTGCCTTCGAAGCCGGAGGCAAGGCACATGGATGTGCCGAATGCCTGAAACGCATGGATGCAGTTTCAGGTCCCGCTCAGCGGCGGGTTGACGTCCGGAGTCGTTCTTTTCGCGTCTGGAAATGGCCAGCTTCGAGCAAGCTCTCCGCGTTCACCCCTTGCATCAAACTTCGTTTGATATGCACAAGGGCTTCACCCTACGACCTCCAAGGATGGCGGAAGTGTCGATATTGTCAGGAACATTTATCGACCTCCACATGGGAACTGAACCTCACTGCGTTCGGCCTTTTTATTTCCCCATGTTCGTTCGGTCATCTTTCGTTATTTAGCGTCTGGAAATGTCCAGCAGCGCTAAAGCTTCGCGCTCATAAACACATCGCTAACGCGATATTCGCCCTACTCGGTTCGCGCAGCGAACACATGGGGGTGAAAGTGAGGCGCTTTGAATACGCAGTATTCAGACTCGCTTGAACGCGGAGAAGCTTGCCTTCGAAGCCGGAGACCCCGCTCAGCGGCGGGGTGACGTCGGGAGTAGGTATTTATGCCTACCTTAAGTGAAGCAGTCACCTTTACCGGTAGCTGTATTCTAGATATGTTAGCGTTCAGTATTTTACAAACGCCCAAACGCAAAAAAGCCACCTTAATAAGGTGGCTTCTTCACTTAATTTAAAGCCTGGAAATG
>NZ_JADX01000028.1 GCF_000518605.1 Shewanella fidelis ATCC BAA-318
TTTCGCTAGGTAGTTGGCCTGCTGTGCCGTGTCAGTGGATGCGCATTATAGGGATATCTCAGATCGGCGCAAGCCCCTTTTGTAATAAAATTAGCTTTTTCGAATCAAACGCATGGATATTAAACGATACGTACAAAAAAGGGGCTGAAAGCCCCTTTTTTCGGAATAAATATTATTAGATCTATTCAGCTTGGTCTTTCTCTAGCTCTGTTTCAGCAGTTTGAGCTAGAAAACCTTTTATAAGTGTTACTGCTTTATCGTCATCCCAGTCAACAAAGGTACGAACAAAAGCAATTAACTCACCTTCTCTATTAAGAATGAAAGTGGCAGGGATAGTATCGAGTGGAAATACCTGCCCCAGCTTCTGTTCTTTATCATAATAAGTGTTGAAGTTCTCCATGCCTAATGACTTCAAGAATGGTTCAACTTGCTTATCACCTTCTAGATCGATTGATACTGGTAATACTTCAAAGTCATCGGCTCCTACTTTAGCTGTAAAACGACTTAGTGCAGGTAACTCTCTCACACACGGAGGACACCAGGTCGCCCACATGTTTACCATGATCACTTTGCCCTTATATTGGCTAAAATCGACTGCTGCACCTTTTCTATCTTTAAATGGCACAGCTTCGATCGGAAATGGCTTAGGTAACACACTAATCAAATCGACACTTGATTGAACTTGAGTCTTATCTTGCTTCTCCATTCCTGGATAAGCTTGAGCACCACCAGCTAACAACATTGTTGCAGCAATAAAGCCCACTAAAGTCGATCTCATTTACCATCTCTCTTTAGCAAACGATCAAGTTCTTGCTGATCTTCTGTAGTTAGATCTTGATTATTCGCTTCAGCAATGCGCTGTTTACGAATGAAAAAGAAGCCAATTAGACCACCAAACAGCAATAAGCCGAATGGCCCTAACCACAAAATGTAAGTCTTTGCTTCCATTCGTGGCTTGTATAGCACGAACTCACCATAGCGACTTGTCATAAACTCAATGATTTCATTATCAGCCTTGCCTTCATCTACCATTTGGTAAACTTCAAGACGTAAATCTTGTGCAACCGGCGAGTTTGAATCAATTAGGTTTTGGTTCTGACATTGTGGACAACGTAAAGAGTGAGCAAGCTCTAGCGCACGCTTTTGGTTATCTGTCGATTTAAACTGATATGTATCTACTGGTGTGGCATTGGCAAACAAAGCCACACTCATAAGAATCATTACAGCGGTAACTTTCTTGATCAAAGACTTAATCATGATGCACCATCCTTCGCTGCTTCAGCTTGTAGCTCTTGTACCATTGGATACAGGGTCTCTTGCCATACAGTACGATCAATAGGACCTGCATAACGGTAGCGTACAATCCCCTTATGATCGATTAAGAAGCTTTCTGGCGCGCCATAAACTCCTAGATCCAGACCAAGGCGGCCATCGTGATCAAAGATATTAATCGCATATGGGTTGCCTTCGCGGCTAAGCTCACGAATTGCTAAAGGTCGTTCATCTCGATAGTTAATACCGTAGATAGGTAAAATATCTTGACGTGCTAACGTCATTAAGAAAGGGTGTTCATACTTACATGAAGGACACCATGTCGCCCATACGTTAAGTAGACCAACCTTACCTTTCAACGTTTCATTAGTCACCATTTCACCAGACTCAAGTACTTCTAACTGGAAAGCTGGGACAGGCTTTCCTTCTAAAGCTGAGTCTAATTTTTGAGGGTTTAGGAAGAGTCCCTTATAAAGGAACACTCCCATACCTAAAAACACTACTAGTGGAATAAATAATACTAGCTTTTTCATACTGACCTTATTCCAATTAAGCCGTTGCTAATTTGCTAGTTGCTTTTTTCACTTTACTTGCAGCTTTTGCGCGATAGCGCTTATCTGAAGCAGCGAAGAAGCCACCAACCATCATGAAAATAGAGCCAAACCAAATCCAACGTACGAAAGGCTTATAGTTAATACGTACTGCATATTCTGTACGACTAATTGGGTCGCCCATTGTTACGTATAGGTCTCGGAATAGACCCCAATCGATACCTGCTTCAGTCATATCCATTGTACGAACATTGTACTGACGACGATCAGGTCTCAATAAGGTAACATAATCATCACCTTGGTAAACTTCGATTTGGCCTTGTTGTGCAGTGTAGTTTGGACCTACTACGTTTTTAGTTTCAACATAGTTAAAGGTATAACCCGCTAGTTCATGAGAGATACCCGGTCCCATGCGAACACTCTTCTCTAATGAGTAGTTAGATACCATAGTCGCACCAACAACTGATACAGCAATACCTAAGTGGGCAATGATCATACCTAGTTCACTACGACCTAAGCGTGTCATATCAATTGCACCGTCTTTAGTTTTAACGATGTTATATGCAGCGCGGAACGTCATTAACGTTACCCACACAGCCATCGCAATACCAAACACAACCCAAGCATTAAACTTACCATCAGCTAGGAAAGGTACAGCTAAACCAACCACTGCAGAAATCACTGCAGGAACGATAAGCTGACGCTTAAGCTCACCCGCTTTAGATTTCTTCCAACGAATGATTGGACCAACACCCATAAAGCCGAATAGTACCAATACGATAGGCACAAATACTGCGTTAAAGTATGGAGGTCCTACAGAAATCTTACCCATGCCCAATGCATCAATTAGTAGCGGGTAAAGTGTACCTAGAAGAACTGTACCACAAGCAACCGTTAGTAATAGGTTACAAACTAGTAGCATAGTTTCTTTAGATTTAAGCTCAAAACGTGCAGGGCTGCTCATCTCGCTCGCTCTAAATGCGAACAAGGTTAACGAACCACCGATAGCTAAACCTAGTAATAATAGAATAAACATACCACGGCTTGGATCTGCCGCGAATGAGTGAACTGATGTTAATACACCTGAACGAACGATAAAGGTTCCTAACAAACTTAGCGAGAATGCGAAGATTGATAGTAGAACTGTCCAGTTACGGAATGCGCCGCGCTTTTCAGTTACAATTAATGAGTGAACCAATGCAGTACCGATCAACCAAGGCATAAATGAAGCGTTTTCTACTGGATCCCAGAACCACCAGCCGCCCCAGCCTAACTCGTAATATGCCCACCAAGAGCCTAAAGAGATACCGCCAGTTAAAAATACCCAAGCGGCTAGAGTCCATGGACGACTCCAACGAGCCCATGCAGAGTCAAGGCGACCACTCATTAGCGCAGCAATTGCAAATGCAAAGCTAACTGAGAAGCCTACATAACCTAGGTAAAGCATTGGAGGATGGAAAATCAAACCAACGTCTTGCAACATCGGGTTAAGGTCGCGACCTTCCATTGGCACAGGGAATAAGCGCTCAAATGGACTAGAAGTTAATAGCATGAACAAAGTGAAACCAATCAGAATCATCGCTAACACAGATAGAACACGTGCAGTGAATACTTCTTCTAAACCTTTGCTAAACAATGCAACTGCTGCTGCCCAAGCTGCTAATGAGAAAACCCAAAATAGCAGAGAACCTTCGTGGCCACCCCAAACTGCGGCAATCTTAAAGAAGATTGGTAATTCCGAATTCGAGTGATGTGCTACATAAGCAACAGAGAAGTCATCAACAGCAAAGCTATAACCAAGCGCGATAACAGATAAGAAAATAAAGAAGAACATACCGTAACTTAGTGGCCAAGCGTAGCGCACTAGGTATTGGTCTTTACGAGCTACACCTACTAAAGGAACGATGGCTAACAGCATGGCGAAAGCCAAGCCGATAATCAGCGAAAAGTGTCCTAATTCTGGGATCATGGGTTTTCCTCAGTCCTAAATCATGCATAAATAAGCATAGGCTTAATCATTACATACGTGTTTGCAATTAACACTACTAAAAGGTACAAATTTTAGCTCAGTTTAGTATTTGCTATTGTTAATGTCTGCCTATTTCGTACAAATATGGGTGACCTGTCGCATTCTTCACCTATCTTATTAACAAAAACACATAAACAATTGCACGTCACATTTCGCAATAAACCGAGCAAATTTAGCGAAATTTTAGTGTCTGACTGATAAAGTTCCCGTAAGTTTCAAGAAAATTTACAAATAGAATCAATCTGTGAACAAGTACTCAACTATGAGCTTTTAAGGTTATATTACTGTTCAATGAATAATCTTTACGTATAATCTTATTCCTAGTTCAGCGGTGAATCCGCTTTTTCGCAAACGAAAGTGAAATAGACATAATGACCACATTTTGGATTTTAATAGCATCATTTCTGTTGGTTAGCCTTGCGCTGATTTGGTTCCCACACTTCCGCCAGCAGCGTATGCTGAAAGCAGAAGAAGCCGGTGTTCGTAAAGGTACCAACCTTGATTTATTCAATGAACGTCTCGCCATTTTAGAGAAAGAACTTCAAGAAGATCTATTAGATCAACCTGAATTCGACGCTCTAAAAAAAGAACTTGAAATCAGCCTACTTCAGGACATGAAGCAAGGTGATGACGAATCTCTGGTTAATAGCCTCAAGCCAAAGAGCATAGTGTGGCCATCAGTTATGTCTGTTGTCGTAATTGGGCTTTGTGCTTATATGTATTCGACCCTAGGTGCATATAAAAACCTTGACCAACCAATGACAGCTAATAACCCACATGCTGGACAAACAACTGAGCAAATCATGTCTCAGCGAGTTCAAATGATGGAAGCTCAAGTTAAAGCTGAGCCAGAAAACAGTCAGCTACTATTTAACTTAGGCCATGCTTACATTTCAGCTAACCGCTATGACGATGCTATCAAAGCATTTGATAAAACAATGGAGCTTGTGGGCGTACACGCTGAACTTTTAGGCCCTAAGGCAACGGCGCTTTACTACCGCTCTAATCAAAAAATGACGCCAACAGTTCAGGCTCTAGTAGACCAAGCATTAAGCTTAGATCCACAAGATCCTTCAACTTTACTTTTAGTTGGTATGGACTCATTCTTCACTGCTGATTATCAAAAAGCGATCGATGCATGGCAACTGATCCTTGATAGCGATCGTGCTGATGTTGACCGTGGTGCGATTATGAACGCTATCGAAAGCGCTAAAATGCGTATGGGTTCTGAAAGTGCTATGCCTAATGATGAAGCTCATAAAGATGTTAAGCCAAATACTGCAAGCACAGCCAGCACTGTAACTGTAGAAGTTTCAATCTCTCCAGAGCTACAGAGCAAAGTTGAGAGCACTGATATGGTATTCATTTTTGCACGTGCAACTGAAGGCCCTAGAGTACCTTTAGCAGCAACAAAAATTTCTGCTGAGTCTTTACCAGTGACAGTCACTTTAGATGACAGCACGAATATGGGAGGCAACGTAACTCTGAGTGGTGCTAACGCTGTAGAAGTTATTGCTATCCTATCTAAGCATGGCAGTGTTAGAGCTCAACCTGGCGATATCCAAGGAACGCTAGCGAAAGTTAAAGTGGGTGATAAAGGCCAATTAGTACTTGATACACAAGTACAATAAGCGCCCCCCGCAATAGAAAACCGGCTTATGCCGGTTTTTTTATATGTGTTCAATTAGCTCACATACCGCCCTTAAATGCAGAAGTTTTTACTGCTATAAGTTCTGCCTAAAGATCTGTATACCTGTTAAGTTGTAGCGCATAAATTTGCCTTTACGCACTGCATTTAAAACAGCACTTAAAGCTAACAAAACAAGTTATAAAAGACTTTTGCGCATGTACGAAATAGATTAGGTGCAAGGGAATATAGATAAGCAGACACAAAAAAACCGGCTAAAGCCGGTTTTTAAGTTAAGACTAAGTAATCACTTACTTAGACATATACTCGATTGCATTCTTGTAATCTTCATCAGAGCAATCAGTACACATACCACCTGGTGGCATCGCGTTTAGACCAGTTTTAACTGAAGATACTAGTGCATCCATACCTTTACCTAAGCGCGGCTCCCATGCAGCAGCATCGTGTGATTTCGGAGCGCCAGCAACACCCATGCTATGACACACTTGGCACGCCTTATCGTATACAGCCTTACCGTCTTGAGCAAGTACGTTAGTAGACAGAGTCAAAGCTGCAACTGCAGTCAGTGCTAATAGTTTTTTCATCTTATACGTTCCTAATGCAAATTCTAACAAAGCTCACGCTGCCCTTTTATGATGGCAGACTTATTCTTAATAGCGGCTCTAGGTTACTACAAAGTTCAACAAATCACATCTTTTTGTGATATTAATCGTGATAACAGTGATTTCACAAGACATAGTTCGCAAAAACGTTAATATATTAGCAATTGTTTAAAAAGTTCATAGAAAATACATAATATTCGAACTACATCAAATTGCTGACACTTAGCAACAAGCAAGACTAAACGCTTGAAAGCGTATGTGTTAGTATCTCTTGTGTTTTCATACAGCTTGATATAGAGGGCTCAGTGGTAGAAAAATCAAAAGCAACAACACTGGTATCAGCTAGCAACTTAACTTGCATCCGAGAAGAACGCATTTTATTTGATGAACTTAGCTTCGATATTAACGCTGGTGAGATCGTTCAAATTGAAGGTCCGAACGGCGCAGGCAAAACAAGTCTTTTACGGATCATCGCAGGCTTATCCCGCCCATATGCAGGTCAAGTCAACTTCAAAGGCGAAGACATTAACCGCTGTCGCGACGAATATAACGACCAACTTTTATACTTAGGCCACCTTGCTGGTGTTAAGAGCGAGTTAACTGCTGAAGAAAATCTTAACTTCAATTTAAGGATCAGCGGCTATGATGAATTCGATGCACGTGAGATCTTGGCCAAAGTTAATCTATCAGGATTTGAAGAAGCTCTCGCCGGACATTTGTCTGCCGGTCAGCATAGACGAACAGCCCTCGCTAGGCTCTGGCATACCAATTGTAAGGTTTGGCTTTTAGATGAGCCTTTTACGGCTATTGATAAAAAAGGCGTAGAAGAGCTTGAACACCTGTTTTTGGCCCATGCCAACCGCGGCGGCTGCGTAATCCTAACCACACACCAAGATATGAGTGTGATTGGCGATGATGTGTTACGTAAGATTCGCCTCGACTATCGCTTTGTTTAAGGTTTCACAATGAATAAAGGCATCAGTTATACCAAAGCGTTTAGCACGCTACTAAAGCGAGATCTGCAAATCGCAGTACGCCACCGTGGTGATATTTTTAATCCGCTATTGTTTTTTGTACTTGTGGTAACACTGTTTCCACTGGGTATTGGCCCTGAGCCACAAGTTTTAACTAGAGTAGCACCAGGTATTATTTGGGTAGCAGCACTATTGGCATCCATGCTGTCGCTAGAGCGGTTATTTAAAGCCGATTATGCCGACGGTAGCTTAGAGCAGATGTTATTAAGCCCACAACCTTTACCATTAATGGTATTGGCCAAGGTACTTGCTCACTGGCTACTAACGGGTGTGCCATTGATTCTAGTCGCGCCATTGTTAGCAGTGTTACTGCATTTAGAGGGCAACAGCTATGGTGCATTAATCGCAACTTTAGCATTGGGTACGCCAGTATTAAGCTTACTAGGTGCTATTGGTGTAGCACTAACAGTTGGATTACGTAAAGGTGGGGTTTTGTTAAGCCTGTTAATTTTGCCTTTATATATTCCGGTTTTGATTTTCGCTACTAGCGCAATTGACGCTGCTGGTATGAATTTACCCTATGATGGTCAACTTGCGATTATTGGCGCTATGTTGATCGGTTCATTAACGTTAGCACCATTTGCAATTGGTGCATCCTTACGAGTGAGTACTAACTAAAATGTGGAAATGGTTACATTCATACGCGGATCCTGAACGCGCCTACAAACTCTCAGGCACCCTACTACCTTGGTTCGCGATGCTTGCGATATCTATGATTGGTATTGGTACAGTCTGGGGACTAGTATTTGCTCCAACTGATTATCAACAGGGTGACAGTTACCGTATTATCTTTATCCACGTGCCGGCTGCTTCAATGTCAATGGCGGCCTACATGGCGATGGCGACATCATCTTTTATCGGATTAGTTTGGCAAATTAAATCTGCTGACTGGGCTGCAGCTGCTATTGCACCGATTGGTGCGGTTGTGACTTTCATCGCCCTTGTAACGGGTGCTACTTGGGGTAAACCTATGTGGGGCACTTGGTGGGTATGGGATGCACGTTTAACTTCTGAGCTTGTGCTACTATTCTTGTACTTAGGTGTAATTTCTCTATACGCATCTTTTGAAGATAAAGTTTTAGCAGCAAGAGCTGCAGGGATCTTAGCGATTGTTGGTGTAATTAACATTCCAATTATTAAATATTCAGTTGATTGGTGGAGCTCACTACATCAGCCATCAACGATTAAGATCACTGAAGAGTCTTCAATGCCGACAGAAATGTTATACCCGCTATTAATTAACATTATGGGCTTCGGTGTAATGATCGGTGCGATTACATTAGTGAGATTTAGATCAGAAATTTTGGCACGAAATGGCATGCGTCCATGGGTTCGTGAACTTGCTAAAGCAGAAGGGGTCAAATAATGCAGTTCGACTCAATTAATGAATTTATCAACATGGGCGGCTATGGTTTTTATGTATGGCTCGCCTACGGTGTAACATTTTTCTCATTAGGAACTTTGATTGTTCTTAGTGTTAGACAAAAACGTAAGGTGTTGGTTGAGATCGCTAAAAAGATCCAACGCGAAGAACGCCTTAAAGAAACTCGGAGTAATAAATAGTGAATCCAAGACGAAAAAAACGCCTTACCCTTGCTGTAGCCTTAATTGGTGGTGTTGCAGCTATCGCTTCTTTGCTTCTATACGCTTTGAACTCAAACTTGAACCTTTTCTTTACGCCAACGGAGATTGTTCAAGGTAAAAAAGATACTGGTGTTATGCCAGAGATTGGTCAGCGCATTCGCGTAGGTGGTATGGTGACCGTAGGCTCTATGGTGCGCGATCCTAACAGCTTACATGTTGAGTTTGCTGTACATGACGCCGCTGGCGGTGAAGTTATCGTAACTTATGACGATCTACTTCCGGATCTTTTCCGCGAAGGACAAGGTATCGTTGCTCAAGGTGTCCTAATTGAGCCAGGTAAACTAGAAGCAACTGAAGTTTTGGCGAAGCATGATGAAAACTATATGCCACCAGAAGTAGCAGAAGCTATGGGGCAATCCCACGAAAAACTAGATTATAACGAAGAGCAAAAATCTGGCGGTTATTAATCGTAGTTTGATAGTTCTATTAAGCCCTCTTCAAGAGGGCTTTTTTAATTCTGTAATTAACGCATTAATGCTTATACCAATTAGTATAAAGATTTGTTCGCTCAGCACTGTTTCGTAGTTTTAAGCTAGTTCATATACCACGCCAGTATTACTGACATTAACCTTATCCATGTCGCGTGAAGAACACTGCCAAACTAGATTTAAGCGCCCTCTTTGGTTTATAAGCAGTCGCAATACCAACGTGACTATAGATCACTATAGTCGTGCATTTGGGCTACCAACTTCTAAGTTACATATTCCAATAAGAGAGCGACTATTCTTTCGGTGACCTTATACATCAGTCATCTCTCTTAAGCTGAGTAAACTACATAACTAAAACGCCAGCAAAGAGAGGCTCCAAAAGGCCCCTAACCCACAAATAAGACATTTAATAACTTTGCTAGAGCACCAATAGCCTTTGTTGACCAAGTCGCTTTAAATCAAGCTTACAGCTATTTCCGCCTCTTGCTTTAAAGTGGAGTGAATTACTCCCGTAACGGTTAACCTTGAGTTAGCTAATCACTGTGTAAACACATTTTCATACTTACTTAGTATTAGACTTACCATGACTCAACGGCACAACTACATCTTTCGATGCGTACGGCCCCCATACAAAAGAATGCCAGTTGCTTACACGGGAAGGATCAATTTCGGGGATCTTAACTACAGTTACACAAAACACGGACTGGTAAGCATGGGTTACAGTTGATAATGAGCATGATAAATAGCAAATAAGCCGAACTATCTGTTTTCAGCGCTATCGGTAGACCTAGTGATGCAATCTAGTAAGAACAACCGGACAACTCAGTTAATAAGCTACTTAGGCTTGGCCAGAAGGGAATAACTTTCTGCCTCCCTAACATCCTTAATACCTATCAGTACAAATTCTAATTGCCCTGAGACAAAGCAGCGAAACTACGAGCTGACTCTACTCTATTGAGCATGAGTCAAGGTATCAGAGTCACCAAAATACATCATAGTGAAATGATTTTAGCTACCACCTCAGTTTTGAGTAATTTCATAAGAGTAGACTATTTCGTCAGTTATTAAGCCAGTAATTAGTTTGCCAAAAAAGCTCGAGTCGGTTACTGCCTATACCCAAGAGAGTGACATATTGCCGTTGCATGCAATTGTAAGAATCACCAACACAAAGGCGCTTAAAATAGACTGTGTTGCCTCTTATCAAATTGAGCTAAGTAACACTGGGCATGCTCATTCAAACAAAGTAAACAATTCGCTATACGTCTGCTGAGATGGGATAAGCTGAGAAGATACGAAAAGGTAAAAATCTAAGATAGAGGTTAGGAGGTCATAAAAGTGCGATCGTCAGCGTCTTAGCTTTCCTGCAAACCCGCCGCTAACAATAAACCTTAATATTGAATAACACAGTGATACGGATGGCGTTAATCACTCACAAAAGGTTTAATACCAATTAGTAGGCTAAGTTGATAAAAGCCATAAATAAAAAAGGCCGAACATATGTTCGGCCTTTTAAAACTAAGACTTATTTACTCTGCAGTGTCTTCAACAGCTACTGCTGCTTCTGGACGACCTACTAGTTCGATATACGCCATTGGCGCTTTATCACCAGTACGTAGACCGCACTTAAGAATACGGGTGTATCCACCAGGACGTTCCTGGAAACGTGGACCCAATTCAGTAAATAACTTACCTACGACTTCAGCGTCGCGAGTACGAGCAAATGCCAAACGACGATTTGCAACGCTATCACTCTTAGCAAGTGTTATTAGAGGTTCAACTACGCGACGCAGTTCTTTCGCTTTAGCAACAGTAGTTTTGATCACTTCGTGACGAACTATTGAGCAAGCCATGTTACGGAACATAGCTTGGCGATGACTGCTGTTACGGTTTAGTTGACGACCACTCTTACGATGGCGCATGACCTAATCCTTATTACCTATATCTGTACTAATCTGGACTTAAAGGTCGTCTGCTAAACTAGCTGGAGGCCAGTTTTCTAGACGCATACCTAACGACAGTCCGCGAGACGCCAACACATCCTTAATTTCAGTAAGAGATTTCTTACCTAGGTTAGGAGTCTTAAGCAGCTCAACTTCAGTGCGTTGTACCAGATCGCCGATGTAATGAATCGCTTCAGCCTTCAGACAGTTGGCTGAACGTACAGTTAGCTCTAAATCGTCGACAGGACGCAACAGAATCGGATCGAACTCCGGTTTCTCTTCTACTGGTGCAGTCTCAGTCACATCACGTAACTCAACAAACGCATCTAGCTGTTCTGCTAGGATTGTCGCTGAACGACGGATAGCTTCCTCAGGATCGATAGTACCGTTTGTAGTCATATCGATAACGAGTTTGTCTAAGTCTGTACGCTGTTCAACACGAGCAGCTTCAACATTGTATGCAATGCGAGCAACTGGTGAGAACGAAGAATCAACCAACAAACGACCGATAGGGCGATCATCGTCTTCAGTTTGTGCACGGGCAGAAGCCGGTACATAACCACGACCACGCTCTACGCGGATACGCATGCTGACGTCATTATTACCTGTCAAATGACAGATAACATGGTCAGGATTCATGATAGTAACATCACCATCATGCGTGATATCTGCTGCAGTAACAGGGCCTGCGCCTGACTTACTTAGCGTAAGCATAGCTTCGTCTTTCCCTTCGATAACTACTGCTAAACCTTTAAGGTTTAATAGTATCTCAAGGATATCCTCTTGCACGCCTTCCTTGCTACTGTATTCATGCAGTACACCATCGATCTCTACTTCGGTAACCGCGCAGCCTGGCATAGACGACAATAGGATACGACGCAACGCGTTACCTAAAGTGTGACCAAAACCACGCTCTAGCGGCTCCAGTGTAACCTTGGCACGTGTTGGATTAACCTGCTCGATATCAACGAGACGCGGTTTAAGAAATTCTGTAACAGAACCCTGCATTGTGTCCTCTCTTTTGTTTTAACCTTACTTAGAGTAAAGTTCGACGATCAGCTGTTCGTTAATATCCGCAGACAAATCACTACGCTCAGGAATACGCTTGAAAGCACCTTCCATCTTAGTGTTGTCAACTTCAACCCATGTTGGCTTTTCGCGTTGAGCCGACACTTCTAAAGCCGCTTTAATACGAGCTTGAGTGCGTGACTTTTCACGAACGCTCACTACATCATTCGCAGACACTTTGAATGATGGAATGTTAACGATGCTACCATTAACCATAATTGACTTATGGCTAACTAGCTGACGTGATTCAGCGCGTGTTGCACCGAAGCCCATGCGATAAACAACGTTATCTAGACGGGTTTCTAAAAGAGTAAGTAGGTTTTCACCTGTGTTACCTTTAGTACGTGCAGCATCTTTGTAGTAGTTACGGAATTGCTTTTCTAGCACACCATAAATACGACGAACTTTTTGTTTCTCGCGTAGCTGAACACCATACTCAGACAAACGGGTCTTACGAGCGCCGTGTTGTCCAGGTGCAGTTTCAAGCTTACACTTCGAATCGATTGCTCTCACACCGCTCTTTAGGAAAAGGTCTGTACCTTCTCTGCGGCTGAGCTTGAGCTTTGGACCCAAGTATCTTGCCATGTTCTTTCTCCAACTATCCTATTAAAAACGACGAATTAAACGCGACGTTTCTTAGGAGGACGACAACCATTATGAGGGATAGGCGTCACATCGGTAATGTTAGTAATCTTGTAACCAACCGAGTTTAGTGCACGAATCGCTGATTCGCGTCCTGGACCTGGACCCTTCACAAAAACTTCTAGGTTTTTAACACCGTAGTCCTGAGCAGCAGTACCTGCGCGCTCAGCAGCAACCTGTGCAGCGAATGGGGTAGATTTACGTGAACCACGGAAACCTGAACCACCAGAAGTTGCCCAAGATAGTGCGTTACCTTGACGATCTGTAATGGTAATAATTGTGTTGTTGAAAGACGCATGGATATGCGCCATACCATCAGCAACCTGTTTACGTACACGCTTACGCGGAGAACGTGACGGAACTTTAGCCATTTTGGATTACCCCGTTACTTTCTAATTGGTTTACGTGGACCTTTACGCGTACGCGCATTGGTCTTCGTACGTTGCCCACGAAGGGGAAGGCTACGACGATGGCGAAGGCCACGGTAACAACCAAGGTCCATAAGACGCTTGATGTTCATGGAAACTTCACGACGTAAATCACCTTCTACAATGTAGTTGGCAACTTCTTCGCGTAGACTATCGATTTGAGCTTCGCTCAATTCCTTGATCTTAGCATCTTCAGCAATTGAAGTAGCCGCGCAAATAGCTTGTGCGCGAGTACGACCGATGCCGTAGATAGCAGTCAATGCAATGACTGTATGCTTTTGATCAGGAATGTTAATGCCAGCGATACGGGCCACTATGCACTCCTTAAGTTAAAGGTCATCTGTGAAAAGCCCGGTAGGATACTCGACAGACGACAATTTAGCAAATAATATTTTTGACCAGCCCGGACTGGGCTGGTCAATTTTTTAGCCTTGACGCTGTTTGTGTTTAGGTTCAACACAAATCACACGTACAACGCCACTACGCTTTACGATCTTGCAGTTACGGCAGATCTTCTTCACGGAAGCTCGAACTTTCATTTCATCACTCCGAGATTACTAGCTTAGCGACCAAAGCGATCTAAGTTCGCTTTGTTAACCAAGTTAGCTTTCTTCATTACAGACTCATACTGATGAGACATCATATGGGTCTGAACCTGAGCCATGAAGTCCATGATTACGACTACCATAATTAGTAGTGAAGTACCGCCAAAATAGAACTGTACTTTCCACGCAATTAACATGAACTCCGGAATTAAGCAGATAAAGGTAATATATAACGCGCCAGCTAATGTCAAGCGAGTCATAACTTTATCAATGTAACGCGAAGTCTGTTCTCCAGGACGAATCCCGGGAATAAACGCACCACTCTTCTTCAGGTTATCAGCTGTTTCGCGAGGGTTAAACACCAACGCAGTATAGAAGAAACAGAAGAAAATAATCGCTGTTGCATATAATAATGAGTACAGCGGTTGTCCTGGTGACACAGCCAGTGAAAAATCACTTAACCATGACATGGACTCATTTTGACCAAACCACTGAGCCAGTGTGCCTGGGAACAAAATGATGCTGGACGCAAAAATAGGCGGGATAACACCAGCCATATTAATCTTAAGTGGTAAGTGAGTGCTTTGCGCAGCGAATACCTTACGGCCTTGCTGACGCTTAGCATAGTTAACAACGATACGACGTTGTCCACGCTCTACGAAAACCACAAAATAAGTGACAGCGAAAACAATCACTGCCAGCAACAACAATACTAGTACATTCAAGTCGCCTTGACGCGCCTGCTCGGCTGTTTGGCCGATAGCAGATGGCAGACCAGCAACAATACCTGCGAAAATAAGAATCGAGATACCGTTACCAATGCCTCTTTCGGTAATTTGCTCACCTAGCCACATTAGGAACATAGTTCCGGTAACTAAGCTTACAACAGCAACGAAGTAGAAGCTAAATCCTAGGTTAACAACTAACCCTGGAACTAGGTTCGGAAGACCTGTTGCGATACCGATTGCCTGGAATGTACCCAGGACCAATGTGCCGTATCGAGTATATTGACTGATTTTCTTACGTCCAGACTCGCCTTCTTTTTTCAATTCAGCAAGTGCAGGATGTACCACAGTCAACAACTGCATAATAATCGATGCCGAGATATACGGCATGATACCTAATGCGAAGATAGAGGCACGTTCAAGGGCACCACCAGAGAACATGTTAAACATGCCTAAGATGGTCCCCTTTTGCTGATTAAACAGCTCTGCTAGTACAGCAGCGTCAATACCAGGAATTGGTACAAACGAACCGGCTCTAAAGACGATAATTGCACCAATCACGAACAGGAGACGGGTTTTCAATTCTGATAAACCGCCCTTCGCGCTTTTTAAATCAAGTCCTGGTTTTGCCATCGACGTATTATTCCTCGATCTTGCCACCGGCAGCTTCAATAGCTGCACGTGCACCTTTGGTTACCTTAAGACCTTTAACGGTCACTGGGCGCTCAATGGTACCTGAAAGAACGATTTTAGCAAACTGTATGTTGCGAGTAACTAGATTCGCATCTTTCAGCGCATTTAGGTCGATAACATCACCGTTAACTTTAGCTAATTCGCCAACGCGAATTTCAGCTGATACCAATGCAGTGCGAGAGGTAAAACCGAACTTTGGTAGACGGATCTTAAGTGGCATTTGACCACCCTCGAAACCTACGCGAACACCGCCGCCAGAACGAGACTTCTGACCTTTGTGACCGCGACCAGCTGTTTTACCAAGGCCTGAACCGATACCGCGACCTACACGCTTAGCTGCTGATTTAGCACCTGCAGCTGGTGATAGAGTATTCAATTTCATTGATTAATCCTCCACCTTTACCATGTAGTAAACCTTGTTAATCATACCGCGAACTGAAGGAGTATCTTCTAGTTCAACAGTGTGATTAATGCGGCGTAGACCTAGACCAGTTAGTGTAGCACGGTGCTTTGGTAAGCGGCCGATAGCACTTTTAGTCTGAGTTACTTTAAGTGTTTTAGTAGCCATGGTGCATTAACCTCGAATTTCGGTAACATTCAGGCCACGCTTAGCTGCGATTTGTGAAGGTGATTTCATATTCACCAACGCATCTACAGTAGCGCGAACGATGTTGATCGGGTTAGTAGAACCGTATGCTTTTGACAGAACGTTATGAACGCCTGCTACTTCCAATACGGCACGCATTGCGCCACCGGCAATAATACCGGTACCGTCAGAGGCTGGTTGCATGTAAACACGAGAACCAGTGTGACGACCCTTTACAGGGTGATGCAAAGTACCATTGTTCAATTCAACGTTAACAATGTTACGGCGAGCCTTTTCCATTGCTTTTTGGATTGCTGCTGGTACTTCACGCGCTTTACCATAGCCATAGCCAACTTTACCATTACCATCACCCACTACTGTTAGTGCAGTGAAGCTAAAGATACGTCCGCCTTTAACTACTTTAGAAACACGATTAACTGCAACTAATTTCTCTTGCAGATCGTCTTTTTGCTGTTGAGCTTCAAATTTAGCCATTTTTCATCATTCCTTAGAACTTAAGGCCAGCTTCACGAGCAGCGTCTGCTAATGCAGCAACGCGACCGTGATACTTGAAGCCGGAACGATCGAATGCAACTACAGCAACGCCTTTTTCGATAGCGCGCTCAGCAACGGTTTTGCCCACTACTTTAGCTGCATCAACGTTACCTGTGTACTTTAGCTGCTCGGTTACTGCTTTTTCAGCAGTAGAAGCTGCCGCCACAACTACGTTTTCAGGGCTAATTACCTGAGCGTAAGTATGACGTGGTGTACGATGTACAACCAGACGATTAACGCCCAGCTCTTGGATCTTCTTACGTGCACGTAGAGCGCGGCGTAAGCGAGATGTTTTCTTATCCATATCGTATTACCTTACTTCTTCTTAGCCTCTTTACGGCGTACTTGTTCGTCAGCATAGCGAACACCTTTACCTTTGTAAGGCTCTGGTGGACGGTAGCCACGAATCTCAGCAGCAACCTGGCCGATTAACTGCTTATCAGTACCCTTAAGTACGATTTCAGTTTGGCTAGGACACTCTGCTGTTACGCCAGCGGGTAGTTCGTGTACTAAAGGATGTGAGAAACCTAAAGTTAAATCAACGCCATTACCAGCAACTTTTGCACGGTAACCAACACCAATTAACTGAAGCTTCTTTTCAAAACCTTCTGATACACCGATAACCATGTTGTTTACTAGAGCGCGTGCTGTACCTGCTTGAGCCCAAGCGTTAGCAACGCCTTCAACTGGACCAAACTTGATTTCAGCGCCTTCAACAACAAGACTAACCGCTTGGTTAATAACTCGAGTCAAACTACCTTTAGCACCTTTTACGGTGATAGTTTGTTCGTTTAAAGTCACTTCTACGCCTGCAGGGATAGCGACTGGTGCTTTTGCGACACGAGACATTGCTAGCTCCTTATGCTACGTAGCAGATAACTTCCCCACCCATGCCATTTTGGCGGGCAGTACGATCAGTCATCAAACCTTTAGAAGTGGACACGATAGCGACACCCAGACCGCCCATAACCTTTGGAAGTTCGTTTTTACCTTTGTAAATACGAAGACCAGGACGGCTAACGCGCTGGATAGTCTCAACAACTGGCTGACCTTGGAAGTACTTTAAAGTGATTTCCAATTCAGGCTTGGCTTCATCTGCTACGGCGTAGTCAGTGATGTAACCTTCTTCTTTAAGCATTTTCGCAATAGCGACTTTAAGCTTAGCAGAAGGCATCTTCACAGATACGTGTTTAGCAGCTTGGCCGTTACGAATACGTGTTAACATATCCGCAATAGGATCTTGCATGCTCATATTAGCTTACTCCGTGACAAGTGCTTACCAGCTGGCCTTGCGAAGACCAGGAACTTCACCGCGCATAGTTGCTTCACGTAATTTGATACGGCTTAGGCCGAACTTACGTAGGAAACCATGTGGGCGACCAGTTTGACTACAGCGATTACGCTGACGCGCAGAGCTAGAGTCACGTGGTAGAGCTTGTAACTTAAGTACTGCATCCCAACGATCTTCGTCAGAAGAAGCTGGACTGCTAATGATAGCTTTAAGTGCAGCACGCTTTTCAGCGAACTTAGCTACGAGCTTTGCACGCTTTGCTTCACGTGCTTTCATTGAACTTTTTGCCATTACGCTACCCTTATTTCTTGAATGGGAAGTTAAAGCCTTCGAGCAGAGCTCGGCCTTCTTCGTCATTCTTCGCAGAAGTAGTGATTACGATATCCATACCGCGGATCTTATCGATTTTATCGTATTGGATCTCTGGGAAGATAATCTGCTCACGTACGCCCATCGCATAGTTACCACGGCCGTCGAACGACTTAGCGCTCAAACCACGGAAGTCACGAATACGAGGGATCGCGATATCAACTAAACGCTCTAAGAATTCCCACATACGCTCACCGCGCAGTGTAACCTTACAGCCGATTGGGTAGCCTTCACGGATTTTGAAACCAGCAACTGACTTACGAGCTACAGTCACTACTGGCTTTTGACCAGCGATAGCAGTCATGTCACGAAGCGCATGCTCCATAACTTTCTTATCTGCTACTGCTTCGCCAACACCCATATTAAGGGTGATCTTTTCAATCCGAGGGACTTGCATGACACTGGTAAAACCGAACTTTTTAGCAAGTTCAGGACTAACAGTCTCTTTGTATTTATCATGCAGTTTCGCCATCGTTTACTCCAAATTACTTAACGAGTTCACTGTTCGATTTAAAGAAACGGACTTTTTTACCGTCTTCAAATCGGAAACCAACGCGATCAGCTTTGCCAGTGGCAGAGTTGAAAATCGCTACGTTTGATGCTTGTAAAGGTGCTTCTTGCTCAACAATACCGCCAGCTACGCCCAATTGTGGGTTTGGCTTTTGGTGTTTTTTAACAAGGTTAATACCTTCAACAATTAATTTACCAGTTGGTAGAACTTGAGAAACCTTACCGCGTTTACCCTTGTCTTTACCTGCTAGTACAATTACTTCGTCTTGACGACGTATTTTAGCTGCCATTTTGAAGCTCCTTACAGTACTTCTGGTGCCAATGAGACAATCTTCATAAACTGCTCTGTACGCAATTCACGTGTCACTGGTCCAAAGATACGAGTACCAATCGGTGCAAGGTTTGCGTTAAGCAATACCGCTGCATTCCGATCGAAGCGAATGACAGAACCGTCTGGACGACGTACGCCTTTCTTAGTACGGACTACCACCGCGTTATATACATCACCTTTCTTCGCTTTACCGCGAGGAATAGCTTCTTTAACAGAAACTTTGATGATGTCGCCGATACCGGCATAACGACGATGAGAGCCACCCAAGACCTTAATACACTGAACTCTACGAGCGCCACTGTTACAGGCGACTTCTAGAGTCGATTGCATTTGGATCATTTTAAGTGCTCCGCTATCGTTACTTCACAATCCCACAAAGGGGCTACATTTTACCCTAATTCCGACTCTAATTTAGTCAAAATTGGCGCGCAAGTGTAACACCAATCTATGGGAATAGATAGTACTAAAAATAAAAACGGCCCCAACTTTAGGAGCCGTTTGCTTAAATACCTAATAAGCTTAGGCTTTTGATACTACTTCAACCAGAGTCCAAGACTTAGTCTTAGACAGCGGACGGCATTCGCGAATAGTCACGATATCGCCAGCATTACACTGATTTTGTTCGTCATGTGCATGGATCTTAGTAGTGCGCTTGATAAACTTACCGTATAAAGGGTGTTTAACCTTACGCTCAATAGCTACAGTGATAGACTTGTCCATCTTGTCGCTAAGTACTCGACCTTGCAAAGTACGGATTTTATCAGACATTATGCACCCGCCTTAGAAGTAATAATGGTCTTTACGCGCGCAATGTTGCGACGCACGATTTTAAGCTGATGAGTCTGTGTCAACTGACCAGTGGCGTGTTGCATACGCAGATTAAACTGCTCACGCAGCAGACCAAGCAGTTCAGCGTTCAGTTCTTCAACGCTCTTTTCTGTTAGTTCGCTCGCTTTCATTACATCACCGTCTTAGTTACGAAGGTAGTCTTTAGAGGTAGTTTAGCAGCAGCTAGAGCAAAAGCTTCACGAGCTAGAGCTTCAGATACACCATTCATCTCATAAAGAACCTTACCAGGTTGAATCTGGCAAACCCAGTATTCAACGTTACCCTTACCTTTACCCATACGCACTTCAAGAGGCTTAGAAGTAATTGGCTTGTCAGGGAAAACGCGGATCCAAATCTGACCTTGACGTTTAATGTGACGTGTCATAGCACGACGCGCAGCTTCGATTTGACGAGCAGTTAGACGACCACGTCCAACAGCTTTCAAACCGAACTCACCGAAGCTAACTTCAGTGCCGTTCGCTAGACCGCGGTTGCGGCCCTTGAACATTTTGCGAAACTTCATTCTTTTTGGTTGCAGCATTGCCAGCTCTCCTATTTACCGCGAGGCTTACGCTTCGGCTGCTGTTTCGGCTCTTCATGCTGAGGTAGAACGCCGTCTAGAACTTCGCCTTTGAAGACCCAAACTTTAACGCCAATCACACCGTATTGAGTGTGACTCTCAGAAGTAGAATAGTCGATATCAGCACGCAGTGTATGTAGAGGCACACGACCTTCACGATACCACTCTGAACGCGCAATCTCAGCGCCGCCTAGACGGCCACTCACTTCAACTTTGATACCTTTAGCACCAAGACGCATAGCATTTTGAACTGCGCGCTTCATAGCACGACGGAACATAACACGACGCTCTAGTTGCGAAGCGATGCCATCGGCAACAAGCTTAGCATCTAGCTCAGGCTTACGGATCTCAGCGATGTTGATTTGAGCTGGAATACCAGTCAACTTCGCAACTGCATTGCGTAGCTTCTCAACGTCTTCGCCTTTCTTACCAATCACAACACCTGGACGGGCAGTGTGAATAGTCACGCGAACACTTTTAGCTGGACGCTCGATAACAATCTTAGAAACTGATGCTTGAGTAAGTTTCTTTTCTAGAAACTTACGCACTTCCCAGTCACTGCTCAAGTTATTGGCATAGTCTGACTTGTCAGCGTACCAGGTCGAGATCCAAGGCTTAGTGATACCCAGACGGATACCATTAGGATGTACTTTCTGTCCCATTGCTAACTCCTAGCGATCTGATACAACCACAGTAATGTGGCTGGTACGCTTGATTATACGATCAGCACGGCCTTTAGCACGTGGCATGATACGCTTCATAGTTGGACCTTCATCGATCATAATAGCTCCAACTCTTAGTTCGTCAATGTCAGCACCTTCGTTGTGCTCAGCATTAGCGATAGCAGAGTCCAGTACTTTCTTAACAAGTACTGCAGCTTTCTTAGGGCTGAAAGTTAGAATTTCGAGAGCCTTAGCAACAGGCAGTCCACGGATTTGATCTGCAACCAAACGACACTTTTGAGGCGACGTACGGGCAAAACGATGTTTAGCTAAAACTTCCATCTTATGTCTCCCGTATTAACGCTTCTTCGCTTTCTTATCAGCAGCATGGCCGCGATAAGTGCGAGTTGGTGAAAATTCACCAAGCTTGTGGCCGATCATTTCGTCAGTTACGAACACAGGTACGTGCTGACGACCATTATGGACAGCGATGGTCATTCCAATCATGTTAGGAATGATCATAGAGCGGCGAGACCAAGTCTTAATAGGCTTCTTGTCTCCAGCTTCCATCGCTTTCTCTACCTTCTTCAGCAAGTGTAGGTCAATGAATGGACCTTTCTTGAGAGAACGTGGCATGGCGAATCCTCTTACTTTTTATTGCGACGACGTACGATGTACTTGTCGGTGCGTTTGTTACTACGAGTCTTATAACCCTTAGTTGGCATACCCCAAGGTGATACAGGATGACGGCCACCAGAAGTACGGCCTTCACCACCACCATGTGGGTGATCTACTGGGTTCATTGCAACACCACGAACTGTAGGGCGTACGCCTCTCCAGCGCTTAGCACCAGCTTTACCTAACTGGCGTAGCATGTGCTCGGCATTACCAACTTCACCAAATGTCGCGCGGCAATCAACAGGTACTTTACGCATTTCGCCAGAGCGAAGACGTAGAGTAGCGTATGCGCCATCACGAGCAATAACTTGTACATAAGCACCAGCTGAACGCGCGATTTGAGCACCTTTACCAGGCTTCATTTCTACTGCGTGTACTACGCTACCCACAGGGATGTTGCGTAGAGGCATTGCGTTACCGGTCTTAATCTCTGCATCGATACCAGACTGGATCTTATCACCAGCTTGCATGCCTTTAGCAGCAAGGATATAACGACGCTCACCGTCAGCGTAAAGTACCAATGCGATGTTAGCTGTACGGTTTGGATCATATTCCAAACGCTCAACTTTCGCAGGGATACCGTCTTTGTCACGCTTAAAGTCGATTAGACGATAATGTTGCTTATGTCCGCCACCAACGTGACGTACAGTGATGCGACCAGTATTGTTACGGCCACCACTTTTTGATTTTTTCGCCAACAGGCCTGCAAAAGGTTTACCTTTATGCAAATCGCTGTTCACCACTTTAACTACGTGGCGACGACCTGGAGAGGTTGGCTTACACTTAATAACTGCCATGATAATTCTCCTAATGCTTACTCAGCGCCGCCGACGAAATCGATGTCAGCACCAGCAGCTAAGGTAACATAAGCTTTTTTCCAATCGCTACGACGACCAGTACGGGCACCGTGACGCTTAGTTTTGCCTTTGTTTACCAAAGTACGAACTGAATCAACTTCAACTTCAAATAGCTGTGCTACTGCAGCTTTGATTTCAGCTTTAGTTGCATCGATAGCTACACGGAATACTACCGTGTTGTTATTCTCTGCATTCACAGTGCTCTTTTCAGAGATGTGTGGAGCAAGAATAACTTTTAGCAAACGTTCTTGGCTTATCATCCCAGCATCTCCTCGATTTGCTTAATAGCTTCAGCAGTAACTAGTACTTTGTTGAAAGCGATAAGACTTACTGGATCAATACCAGCTACGTCACGCACGTCAACTTTGTACAGGTTGCGAGCAGCTAAGAACAAGTTCTCGTCAACTTCTGGAGTAACAATTAGCACGTCTTCTAGTTGCATTTCGTTCAGTTTAGCTTTTAGCTCTTTAGTTTTAGGAGCTTCAACACCAAATGACTCAACAACAACAAGACGGTCTTGACGTACCAATTCAGAGAAAATGCTTTTCAGCGCTCCACGGTACATCTTCTTGTTAACTTTTTGGCTGTGATCTTGTGTTTTAGCAGCGAAAGTTACGCCACCGCCACGCCAGATTGGGCCTTTAACAGTACCAGCACGTGCACGGCCAGTACCTTTTTGACGCCAAGGCTTTTTGCCTGAGCCAGTTACTTCTGCGCGAGTCTTTTGAGCACGAGTGCCCTGACGCGCGTTTGCAGCGTATGCTACAACTACCTGATGAACCAGTGCTTCATTAAAGTCACGGCCAAAGGTAGCTTCGGAAACTTCAAGAGCACTCTGTGCGTCTTTCAATACCAATTCCATTACTATCTCCTCAGACCTTAAGCTTTAATAGCTGGTTTGATGATCAGGTCGCCATTAGTAGCGCCTGGAACTGCACCCTTAACCAAAAGCAGGTTACGTTCAACATCTACACGTACAACGTCTAGATTTTGAGTAGTAACGCGCTCTGCACCCATGTGGCCAGACATTTTCTTACCTTTGAAAACGCGACCAGGTGTTTGGTTTTGACCAATAGAACCGTTAGCTCTATGTGCCAGTGAGTTACCGTGTGTTGCATCTTGAGTACGGAAGTTCCAACGCTTAATACCGCCTTGGAAGCCTTTACCCTTTGATTGACCAGTAACATCAACTTTCGCTACGTCAGCGAAGATATCTACATTAAGCTCAGCACCTACTTCGATGCCTTCGCCTTCACCATCTGCCAAACGCATTTCCCATAAACCACGACCAGCTTCAACGCCAGCCTTAGCAAAGTGACCTGCTTCTGGTTTAGTGATGCGATTAGCTTTTTTGGTACCAGTAGTAACTTGAAGTGCACGGTAACCATCTGTATCCAAAGTTCTCACTTGGGTTACGCGGTTAGCAGCAATTTCAATTACTGTTACAGGTACCGACGCGCCATCTTCATTGAAGATGCGAGTCATACCTACTTTACGACCGATAAGACCGATAGCCATCTCTCAAACCTCTTCTAAGGATCTCAATTAACCTAAGCTAATCTGAACGTCAACACCAGCCGCAAGATCTAAACGCATTAGTGCGTCTACAGTCTTCTCAGTCGGCTCTACGATGTCAACAAGACGCTTGTGAGTACGTAGTTCGTACTGATCACGTGCATCTTTATTAACGTGTGGAGAAGTCAAAATGGTATAACGTTCTTTACGCGTTGGTAGTGGGATTGGACCACGAACCTGCGCGCCGGTACGCTTAGCAGTTTCAACGATTTCCGCAGTAGACTGATCAATCAAACGATGATCAAATCCTTTTAGGCGGATACGGATTCTTTGGTTCTGCATTGACCAGAGCTCCTAAAATGTACACAAAAAAATCACCCTCTAGCTATTTTCCTTAATGAAAAAGCAGAGTGAAATGATTTAGCCGTTCGACTCACAATCGGAGTCGCTGTTTTTTTTACGTCAAACCCGAAGGTAGACCAATTTAAATCGCCTAATGGTTAAGGCGAGGGGCTATTATACTGATTTCATCGTCGAGATCAAGCCCGTTGTCTGAAATTCCGTCAAATTGATGGTTTTCAACAAAGTGGCGCTATTATACACAGCCAGATCGGGATTACTAGCCCTACCCTTCACTTTTCTTTAGGCAATAAAAAAGGCAGCCTAAGCTGCCTTTTTCAGTATTGAGTAAGACTCGTTGCTAATTAAGCAATGATCTTAGCTACAACACCAGCACCAACTGTACGGCCACCTTCACGGATAGCGAAGCGTAAACCTTCGTCCATCGCGATTGGGCAGATTAGAGTAACAGTCATCTTGATGTTGTCACCAGGCATAACCATTTCTACGCCTTCTGGTAGTTCGATAGTACCAGTTACGTCAGTTGTACGGAAGTAGAACTGTGGACGGTAGCCTTTGAAGAATGGAGTGTGACGACCACCTTCATCTTTTGATAGAACGTAAACTTCTGATTCAAAAGTTGTGTGTGGGTTGATTGAACCTGGAGCTGCTAGTACTTGACCACGCTCAACTTCATCACGCTTAGTACCACGTAGTAGTACACCACAGTTCTCACCTGCACGACCTTCGTCAAGCAGCTTACGGAACATTTCTACACCAGTACAAGTAGTCTTAGTAGTTTCTTTGATACCTACGATTTCTACTTCTTCACCAACTTTGATGATACCGCGCTCAACACGACCGGTTACTACTGTACCACGGCCTGAGATTGAGAATACGTCTTCGATTGGTAGAATGAACGCACCGTCGATTGCACGCTCTGGCTCTGGAATGTAAGTGTCTAGAGCTTCTGCTAGTTCTAGGATCTTAGCTTCCCACTCTGGCTCGCCTTCTAGAGCTTTAAGAGCAGAACCTTGGATAACTGGTAGGTCATCACCTGGGAATTCGTACTCAGATAGAAGTTCACGAACTTCCATTTCTACTAGTTCT
>NZ_JADX01000029.1 GCF_000518605.1 Shewanella fidelis ATCC BAA-318
TTTTTAACATAATCCGCGTGACCTGGACAGTCTACGTGTGCGTAGTGACGAGTTGGAGTGTCGTATTCGATGTGAGAAGTATTAATTGTAATACCACGCTCACGCTCTTCTGGAGCGTTATCGATTTGTGCGAAATCACGCTTAGTACCACCGTATGCCTTAGTTAGCACTGAAGAGATAGCAGCAGTTAGAGTAGTTTTACCATGGTCAACGTGTCCGATAGTACCAACGTTAACGTGCGGTTTTACGCGTTCAAATTTTTCTTTAGCCACGATATATTCCTTTCTTTTCAGAAAATGCTCGGCTTAAAACCGAGCAATAGCAATTAAGTATATCAACAATAGAGTGAGGTGCTTAACCTCGAGCCTCGATTATTGCTTTAGTAACATTTTGCGGTGCATCAGAGTACTTCAAAAACTCCATAGAGTATGAAGCACGACCCTGTGTTGCAGAGCGCAAGTCGGTTGCATAACCGAACATTTCAGATAACGGTACTGTTGCATGCACAAGCTTAATACCCGCAACACCATCATCCATACCTTCAATGAGGCCACGACGACGGTTCAAGTCTCCAACAACATCACCCATATAATCTTCAGGTGTTGTCACTTCAACTTTCATGCAAGGTTCAAGTAAGGCAGGGTCTGCTTCAAGCGCACCCTTTTTAAAGCCCATTGAACCGGCGACTTTAAAGGCCATTTCGTTCGAGTCCACATCATGATATGAACCATCGTACAAAGTTACCTTTACGTCGAGAACAGGGAAGCCAGCTAATACGCCACTCTTCATCTGCTCTTGAATACCTTTATCAACTGCAGGGATGTATTCCTTTGGAACCACACCACCAACAATTTCATTGACGAATTCGTAACCAAAACCTTCTTCTTGAGGTTCTAGTTTCAACCAAACGTGACCGAATTGACCTCGACCACCTGATTGACGTACGAATTTACCTTCAACTTCCACAGTTTTGCGGATAGTCTCACGATATGCAACTTGAGGCTTACCTACATTACACTCGACACTAAATTCGCGACGCATACGGTCGACGATGATGTCTAAGTGTAGCTCACCCATACCAGAGATGAGTGTTTGACCTGATTCTTCATCAGTTTCAACACGGAATGATGGATCCTCAGCTGCAAGTTTTTGCAACGCGATCCCCATTTTATCTTGGTCTGCCTTTGTTCTTGGCTCAACGGCAATCGTAATTACAGGCTCAGGGAAATCCATGCGCTCTAGAATTACTTTATGATCTGCATCGCACAATGTATCGCCGGTAGTCACCTCTTTAAGACCAATAGCAGCAGCGATGTCGCCAGCGCGTACTTCTTTAATCTCTTGACGATCATTAGCGTGCATTTGCACCATGCGACCAATACGCTCACGCTTTTGCTTAACAGAGTTGTATACGCCTGCGCCTGTTTCCAATACGCCTGAATAAACACGCATAAAGGTTAAGGTACCCACGAACGGATCTGTAGCAATCTTAAACGCTAATGCTGAAAATGGTGCGTTATCGTCAGCTTGACGCGACGTTTCTTCATCATTTTCGTCGACACCTTTAATTGCAGGTACTTCGACTGGAGATGGTAGAAAATCTACCACAGCATCCAAAACCGCTTGTACACCTTTGTTCTTAAATGCAGAACCACAAGTTGCCAATACGATTTCGTTGTTTAAGGTACGTTGACGTAGTGCCTTTTTGATCTCTTCTTCTGAAAGTTCCCCTTCTTCAAGGTACTTTTCCATCAGTTCTTCTGTCGCTTCCGCTGCACTTTCAACCAGGTACTCACGCATTTCTGCGGCTTTCTCTGCTAGGTGATCTGGAATAGCTTCATAAGTGAAAGTCATTCCCTGATCTTGTTCAGACCAGTTAATCGCTTTCATTTTGATCAAATCGACAACACCATTGAAGTCTTCTTCTGCACCGATATTCAATTGAATAGGTACACAAGTTGCGCCAAGGCGGTTACGGATTTGGTCGACTACTCTATCAAAGTTTGCACCTGCGCGGTCCATCTTATTGACGAACACTAAGCGCGGCACATGATACTTATCAGCTTGTCGCCAAACGGTCTCAGATTGAGGTTCTACCCCTGATGAGCCACAAAAAACAACGACTGCACCATCTAGTACACGTAGCGAACGTTCAACTTCAATAGTGAAGTCAACGTGGCCAGGCGTATCGATGATGTTAATGCGGTGCTCAGTGAACTGCGCATCCATTCCGCGCCAGAAAGTAGTCGTTGCGGCTGAGGTGATGGTAATACCACGCTCCTGCTCTTGCTCCATCCAATCCATGGTAGCAGCGCCATCATGAACTTCACCGATCTTATGTGATAAGCCAGTGTAGAATAGAACACGTTCAGTGGTAGTGGTTTTACCAGCGTCAACATGAGCACAAATACCGATATTACGGTAGCGCTCAATTGGAGTTGTACGAGCCACGATTTATACCCTCTTAGCTAAATCTGAGTGTTAGCAATGTAAGTAAGGCGCGGGACCAAGCCCACGCCAAGATATTACCAGCGGTAATGAGCAAACGCTTTGTTTGCTTCTGCCATACGATGCACGTCTTCGCGCTTCTTAACAGCAGTACCTTTGTTTTCAGATGCGTCTAGCATTTCACCAGCTAGACGTAGAGCCATAGATTTTTCACCACGCTTACGTGCAGCTTCAACCAACCAGCGCATCGCTAGTGCGTTACGACGCACTGGACGAACTTCACATGGTACCTGGTATGTAGAACCACCAACACGACGAGACTTAACCTCGACTGATGGGCGAACGTTGTCCAGGGCTGCTTCAAGGATTACTAGCTGCTCTTCGCCTTTCTTTTCAGCTGCAGTATCTAGTGCCTTGTAAATAATTTTTTCAGCAGTCGACTTTTTGCCGTCCTGCATAATGACGTTGATGAACTTAGCCAGCAACTCACTGTTGAACTTTGGATCTGGTAGGATTTTACGTTGTCCTACTACGCGACGTCTTGGCATAACAATTTCTCCGTATGCTTCAGGGACCCCAAAACTGGAATCTCGATTATCTCTAGCTTGGCCTTACTTAACGGAAAACGTTAAGACTTAGGACGCTTAGCACCGTACTTAGAACGACCTTGACGACGTTCGCTAACGCCAGCACAGTCTAATGCGCCGCGTACAGTGTGGTAACGCACACCCGGTAAGTCTTTAACACGACCGCCACGGATTAGAATTACGCTGTGTTCCTGCAGGTTGTGGCCTTCACCGCCGATGTACGAAGTTACTTCGAAACCGTTAGTTAGACGCACACGAGCTACTTTACGTAGTGCAGAGTTAGGTTTTTTTGGTGTGGTTGTGTATACGCGAGTACAAACACCACGCTTTTGTGGACACGCAGCTAGCGCAGGTACGTTAGTCTTATCGACTTTCGGTGCGCGAGGCTTACGTACCAACTGGTTTACAGTTGCCATGTATAGCTCCGAATCAGTTGACTAAATCAACAGTAAGGTGTGAAAAATCTATATCCCACAAGTGTGGGACGCGAAATTTTAGAAGTGTATGGAGTTTCTGTCAAGAAATAGACAACTTTTAACCGCTTTAAAGTAAAAAAAAGGCGCTTTAAGCGCCTTTTTTACAATCTATTTACTTTTTAGCCGCGATTAATCGTTGCTACCAGCTAGATTTAGTAGATCAGCAAGGTTCTGCTCAGCTTCGCTTGCACTAATCACTGGTGCTTCTTCAGCAGCAGGTTTAACTGCAGCTTCAGCACGCTTCTGATGGTAAGAGTAACCTGTACCAGCAGGGATTAGACGACCAACAATTACGTTCTCTTTCAAGCCACGTAACTTATCGCTCTTACCACCAACAGCTGCTTCAGTAAGAACACGAGTGGTCTCCTGGAACGATGCTGCAGAGATGAACGATTCAGTCGCTAGAGACGCCTTAGTAATACCAAGAAGCTCACGCTCGAATGTTGCAGGCTGCTTACCTTGTGCTTCTAGTTCGCGGTTAGCGATCTTAACACGTGATACTTCAGCTTGTTCACCCGGTAGGAATTCACTGTCACCAGCGTCAATAATCTCACACTTACGCAGCATCTGGCGAATGATCACCTCAATGTGCTTATCGTTGATCTTAACGCCCTGTAGACGGTAAACGTCCTGTACTTCATTCACGATGTAGTTAGCCACATTGTGGATACCACGTAGACGTAGAATGTCGTGTGCCGCTTCTGGACCATCAGCAATAACTTCACCGCGTTCAACTTTTTCACCTTCGAACACGTTTAGGTTACGCCACTTAGGAATCATCTCTTCATACTGCTCACCGCCATCTGCTGGGGTGATCACTAGACGACGCTTACCTTTGGTTTCTTTACCGAACGAGATGGTACCCGATACTTCAGCAAGAATTGCAGGCTCTTTTGGCTTACGCGCTTCGAACAAGTCAGCTACGCGTGGTAGACCACCGGTAATATCGCGAGTCTTCGAAGATTCTTGAGGAATACGTGCTAATGCATCACCAACGCTAATTGGTGCGTTATCGTCAAGATTCACAATCGCGTGACCTGGCAAGAAGTATTGCGCAGGAACTTCAGTACCTGGGATCATCAAGTCGCTACCATCAGCAGCAACAAGACGGATCATCGGACGCATCTCTTTACCAGCTGTTGGACGTTGACCAACTTCAAGTACAACAATTGAAGATAGACCAGTTAGTTCGTCAGTTTGACGTGTCATAGTGACACCTTCAATCATATCTACGAACTTAATACTACCAGCTACCTCAGAGATAATTGGGTGAGTATGCGGATCCCACTTAGCGATAATTTCGCCAGCAGCTACGCCATCATCTTCCAACTTATCTAGTACTGTACCGTAAGGAACCTTATAACGCTCTTTCTCACGACCTAGCTCATCGATAATCGCTAGCTCAGAAGAACGAGATACGATTACAAGCTTACCGCTAGTATTTGTTACATACTTAGCGTTATGTAGCTTCAGTGTACCTGAGTTCTTAACTTGAACGTTGTTCTCTGCAGAAGCTCGAGATGCCGCACCACCGATGTGGAAAGTACGCATCGTAAGCTGTGTTCCTGGCTCACCAATTGACTGAGCAGCAACAACACCAATCGCTTCACCTTGGTTAATGATATGACCACGAGCCAAATCACGACCGTAACAAGCAGCACACACACCGAAGTCTGTATCACAGCTAATTACCGAGCGAACAATCATTTCGTCGATAGAGTTGTCTTCAACAACGTCACACCAGTTTTCATCAAGCAGCGTGTTACGCGGGATCAGAACTTCTTCTGTACCTGGCTTGAATACGTCTTGTGCAACAACACGACCTAGTACACGCTCACGTAACGGCTCAACTACATCACCACCTTCAATAAGCGGTTTCATAGTTAGACCTTCGTAAGTGCCACAATCGTCTTCGATAACAACTAAATCTTGCGCAACGTCTACTAGACGACGAGTCAGGTAACCAGAGTTAGCTGTCTTCAATGCCGTATCCGCAAGACCCTTACGCGCACCGTGAGTAGAAATAAAGTACTGAGATACGTTTAGACCTTCACGGAAGTTAGCCACAATTGGCGTTTCGATGATTGAGCCATCTGGCTTAGCCATCAGACCACGCATACCAGCCAACTGACGGATCTGTGCAGCACTACCACGAGCGCCTGAGTCGGCCATCATGTAGATGCTGTTGAACGATTCTTGTTGTTCCTCTTCGCCATCACGGTTAATCACTGTCTCTTTAGACAGGTTTTCCATCATCGCTTTAGAAACTTTTTCGTTCGCGCTTGCCCAGATATCGATTACTTTGTTGTAACGCTCACCAGCTGTTACAAGACCAGATTGGAACTGCTCTTGAATTTCAAGAACTTCCGCTTCTGCATCCGCTACAAGCGTGTACTTAAGCTCTGGAATAACCATATCGTCGATACCTACAGAGGCACCCGAGATAGTTGCAAAGTGGAAACCGGTATACATCAATTGGTCAGCGAAGATAACAGTATCTTTAAGACCTAGTTGACGGTAACAAGTGTTCAATAGCTTAGAGATCTGCTTCTTACCCATGTTTTGGTTAACCAAATCAAAGGAAAGACCTTTTGGCAGGATCTGTGAAAGCAATGCACGACCAACTGTTGTATCAACAACACGACGTGTTTTAACTTTTTCGCCAGCTTCGTTCGTCGTTGTTTCCGTGATACGTACTTTAACGCGAGCATGTAGCTCAGCCACACCTGTGCGGTAAGCTTTTTCAGCTTCAGCCACATCAGAGAATGCCATGCCTTCACCCTTACCGTTGATACGCTCACGGCTAGTGTAGTAAAGACCCAATACAACGTCCTGAGATGGTGTAATCACCGGCTCACCGTTTGCAGGTGAAAGGATGTTGTTGGTTGACATCATTAGTGAACGTGCTTCTAACTGCGCTTCAAGCGTTAGTGGCACGTGAACAGCCATTTGGTCACCGTCGAAGTCAGCGTTGTATGCCGCACAAACCAATGGGTGAAGCTGGATCGCTTTACCTTCAATTAGTACAGGCTCAAACGCTTGGATACCTAGTCTGTGCAGTGTTGGTGCACGGTTAAGCATCACTGGATGTTCGCGGATCACGTCATCTAGTACGTCCCAAACTTCAGGTACTTCACGCTCAACCATTTTCTTAGCAGCTTTAATGGTTGTAGCTAAGCCACGACCTTCTAGCTTGCCATAGATGAATGGCTTAAATAGCTCAAGTGCCATCTTCTTAGGAAGACCACATTGGTGTAGACGTAGAGTAGGACCTACGGTAATTACCGAACGACCTGAATAGTCAACACGCTTACCTAGCAAGTTCTGACGGAAACGACCTTGCTTACCTTTGATCATATCAGCCAAAGATTTAAGCGGACGCTTGTTAGAACCAGTAATAGCACGACCACGACGACCGTTATCTAATAGCGCATCAACAGACTCTTGTAACATACGCTTTTCGTTGCGTACGATGATGTCTGGAGCAGCAAGGTCTAACAGACGCTTTAGACGGTTGTTACGGTTGATTACACGACGGTAAAGGTCGTTCAAATCAGACGTAGCAAAACGCCCGCCATCTAGCGGAACTAGTGGACGTAGATCTGGTGGTAGAACCGGTAGCACTTTAAGGATCATCCACTCAGGCTTGTTACCTGAACTGAAGAATGCCTCAATTAGCTTAAGACGCTTAGTGATCTTCTTACGACGAGTCTCAGAATTGATTGATGGCAATTCTTCGCGCATCATTTCAATTTCTTTCTCAAGATCGATAGCACGTAGCAATTCTAGAACTGCTTCAGCACCCATCTTAGCTTCGAATTCATCACCGTACTCTTCCAATGCATCCAGATAGTTTTCTTCTGTTAGCATTTGGCCGCGTTCAAGGCTGGTCATGCCAGGCTCGATTACGACGAAAGATTCGAAGTAAAGTACACGTTCGATATCACGAAGAGTCATGTCTAGCATCAAACCGATACGAGACGGAAGTGACTTCAAGAACCAAATGTGTGCAACCGGGCTAGCTAGATCGATGTGACCCATACGCTCACGACGTACTTTAGTCTGTGTAACTTCAACGCCACACTTTTCACAGATCACACCACGGTGCTTAAGACGCTTATACTTACCGCATAAACATTCGTAATCTTTTACTGGACCAAAAATACGCGCACAGAACAGACCTTCACGCTCAGGCTTGAATGTACGGTAGTTAATGGTTTCTGGCTTCTTAACTTCACCAAAAGACCAAGAGCGGATCAAGTCAGGCGACGCTAGGCCGATCTTGATACCTTCAAATTCTTCAGTCTTGCTTTGCTGTTTCAGAAACTTTAATAAGTCTTTCACGTTTCTCTCCTGAAGGAGTTAAACCGGGTGCCCTGCCAATGCAGAGCACCAATTTCTTTTGCCATAGAGGCAGTAACCAAGTGTTACTGTTGATCCAACTCGATGTTAATACCGAGTGAGCGGATCTCTTTCAACAATACGTTGAACGATTCAGGCATACCTGGTTGCATCTGATGGTTACCGTCGACGATGTTCTTATACATCTGAGTACGACCGTTCACATCGTCCGACTTAACGGTTAGCATCTCTTGAAGTGTATATGCAGCACCGTAAGCTTCAAGTGCCCATACTTCCATCTCACCGAAACGCTGACCACCGAACTGTGCTTTACCACCCAATGGTTGCTGTGTAACAAGACTGTACGAACCGGTAGAACGGGCGTGCATCTTATCGTCAACCAAGTGGTTAAGTTTTAGCATATACATGTAACCAACGGTTACTTTACGCTCAAACTCATTACCAGTACGACCATCACACAGAGTCAACTGACCTGATTGTGGTAAGCCTGCTAATTCAAGCATTTGCTTGATTTCTTTCTCTTTGGCACCATCAAACGCAGGTGTAGCAATTGGCACACCGCCTTTTAGGTTTTTAGCAAGACGCAAGATTTCATCATCAGTAAATGTATCGATGTCTACGCGCTGCTGCACTTCGTCACCTAAGTCATAAACTTGCTTGATGTATCCGCGAAGTTCTGCCAATTCGCGCTGCTCTTCTAGCATTTCGGTAATACGGTTACCGATGCCTTTTGCTGCAGCACCCATATGAACTTCAAGTACCTGACCGATGTTCATACGTGAAGGTACACCTAGTGGGTTCAATACGATATCCACTGGATCGCCTTTTTCGTCGTATGGCATATCTTCAATAGGACAGATCTTAGAGATCACACCCTTGTTACCATGACGACCCGCCATCTTATCACCAGGCTGGATTGTACGTTTAACCGCAAGGTAAACCTTAACGATCTTCAGTACGCCAGGTGCTAAGTCATCACCTTGAGTGATCTTACGGCGCTTGATTTCGAACTTCTTGTCGAAATCGGCTTTTAGCTCTTCCGCTTGCTCAGCTAGTTGCTCTAGCTCAGTTTGCTTCGCTTCATCGTCGATAGTTTGCATCAACAATTGTGAGCGAGGAATTGCGTTAAGTTGGGCTTCATCGAAACCAGCACCTAGTAGTAGGTTACGAGCACGACCAAGAACACCATCTTCAAGAATTTGGAACTCTTCAGTCAAATCCTTCTTCGCTTGAGCGATGTGCATCTCTTCAATTTCTACAGCACGCTTGTCTTTCTCAACGCCGTCACGAGTAAATACTTGTACGTCGATGATAGTACCTTTAACAGAGTTAGGTACACGTAGTGAGCTGTCTTTAACGTCAGAGGCTTTTTCGCCGAAGATCGCACGTAGAAGCTTTTCTTCTGGAGTTAGCTGAGTTTCACCTTTAGGTGTAACTTTACCAACTAGGATGTCACCACCCTTCACTTCTGCACCGATATAAACGATACCTGATTCGTCTAGCTTAGAAAGCGCAGACTCACCTACGTTTGGAATATCAGCAGTGATCTCTTCGCTACCCAACTTAGTATCACGAGCAATACATGACAACTCTTGAATGTGGATAGTTGTAAAGCGGTCTTCTTGAGCTACACGCTCAGAGATTAAGATCGAGTCTTCGAAGTTGTAACCGTTCCACGGCATGAACGCGATACGCATGTTTTGACCAAGAGCCAAATCACCTAAGTCCGTTGATGGACCATCGGCTAATACGTCACCACGAACAACTGGGTCACCTACAGAACAACATGGACGTTGGTTAATACACGTGTTCTGGTTAGAACGGGTGTATTTAGTCAAGTTGTAAATGTCGATACCAGCTTCACCTGGAGTCAATTCAGATTCGTTAACCTTAACAACGATACGGCTAGCGTCTACGTAGTCAACATAACCACCACGTTTAGCAGCAACAACCACGCCTGAGTCAACAGCAAGAGTACGTTCAATACCTGTACCAACTAATGGCTTATCAGCCTTCAGTGTTGGAACAGCCTGACGTTGCATGTTCGCACCCATCAATGCACGGTTCGCGTCATCGTGTTCTAGGAACGGAATTAGTGATGCCGCAACAGAAATAATCTGTTGTGGTGATACGTCCATATACTGAATGTCAGCTGCACCCATGAACGTTGAATCACCTTTGTGACGACAAGCAATTAGCTCGTCCATCATGCGGTTGTTTTCATCTAACTCAACGTTTGCCTGAGCGATAACGTAACGGCCTTCTTCAATTGCTGATAAGTAATCGACTTCATCAGTAACTACACCATCAACTACCTTACGGTAAGGTGTTTCAAGGAAACCGTAGCTGTTAGTACGCGCAAAGGTTGATAACGAGTTAATCAAACCAATGTTTGGACCTTCAGGTGTTTCGATTGGACATAGACGACCGTAGTGAGTCGGGTGTACGTCTCGAACTTCGAAACCAGCACGTTCACGTGTTAGACCACCAGGACCTAGAGCAGAAATACGACGCTTATGCGTTACTTCTGACAATGGGTTGTTTTGGTCCATGAACTGTGAAAGCTGTGAAGAGCCAAAGAATTCTTTAACTGCTGCAGAAATAGGCTTAGCATTGATAAGATCTTGTGGCATTAGCTCATTAAGATCACCAAGACTTAAACGCTCACGCACGGCACGTTCAACACGAACTAGACCAACGCGGAACTGGTTTTCAGCCATTTCACCAACACTACGAATACGACGGTTACCAAGGTGGTCGATATCGTCCACTTCATCTAAACCGTTACGGATCGCAATGATGTTCTTCATTACAGCAACGATATCTTCTTTAGTTAAGATACCTGTGCCTTCATCATCTTCAATACCTAGACGACGGTTGAACTTCATACGACCTACTTTAGATAGATCATAACGTTCTTCGCTGAAGAATAGGTTATTGAATAGCGCTTCTGCTGCATCTTTGGTTGGTGGCTCACCAGGACGCATCATACGGTAGATTTCAACTAGCGCTTCTAAGCGGTTAGTTGTTGAATCAATACGTAGAGTGTCAGAGATGTATGCACCGTTATCAAGCTCGTTGATATACAGAGTGCTGATCTCTTTGATGCCAGCCATAGATAGCTTAGCTAGATCTTCAAGGCTAATTTCAGCGTTAGCTGAAACTAATACTTCACCTGTATCTGGATCAATGTAGTCTTGACCAGAAATCTTACCTGCGATGTATTCAACAGGTACTTCAAGTTCAGTAGTGTTTGACTTTTCTAGTTGGCGAATGTGACGCGCAGTGATGCGACGGCCCTTCTCAACTAATACTGTACCTTCAGCATCTTTAATATCATAGCTAGCTGTTTCGCCACGTAGACGGTCAGCAACAAGATCCATTACTAATGAATCTTTCTTGATCTTAAAGTTAACGCGATCGAAGAACAGGTCAAGAATGTCTTGAGTAGAATAGTCTAATGCACGCAGAATGATCGAAGCCGCTAGTTTACGACGACGGTCGATACGTACAAATAGTGCGTCTTTAGGATCGAATTCAAAGTCTAACCAAGAACCACGGTAAGGAATAATACGTGCGTTGTATAGCACCTTACCTGAAGAGTGGGTTTTACCACGGTCATGATCAAAGAATACGCCTGGGCTACGGTGTAGCTGAGACACGATTACACGCTCAGTACCGTTGATAACAAAGGTACCGTTTTCAGTCATAAGAGGGATATCCCCCATATAGACTTCTTGTTCTTTAATGTCTTTAACTGTGCCAGGTGCTGCTTCACGGTCATACAGAACCATACGCAGTTTAACGCGTAGTGGTGCAGAGTATGTAACACCGCGGATTTGACACTCTTTCACATCAAAAACTGGCTCGCCTAGTTTGTAGCTGACATATTGCAGCTCTGAGTTACCAGAAAAGCTCTTGATGGGAAAAACGCTACGGAAAGCAGCTTCAAAACCACGCTCACCTGTAGGATCTTGATCGGTGAACTTCTTAAAAGAGTCCAACTGGATTGACAAAAGGTAAGGAATGTCTAAAACACGTTGACGTTTACCAAAGTCTTTGCGAATACGCTTCTTTTCAGAATAGGAGTAAACCATGGGTTTCCTCTGATTGCGAGATGTGACCAAGACTGAATCAACCTAATTGTTGAAACAGCGCGTTTGCCCATCACCGTTGAAAGCAAGAACCTAACCAGTAATCTCTGCTAGGAACTGCGAAATCTGGCGATAAACGGTGAAAAAAAAATCGCCTGCGCTTACAGCGCAAAAAAGGCCGACGGTTAAAAAACCGCCAGCCTCCGCCCGATTACTCGGGAGGTTGTAAGTTATAGTATAACTTACTTGATCTCTACTGCAGCACCAGCTGCTTCAAGTTCAGTTTTTAGAGCTTCAGCTTCTTCTTTAGAGATAGCTTCTTTAACTGCTACTGGAGCAGATTCAGCCATACCTTTAGCTTCTTTTAGGCCTAGACCTGTAGCGCCACGAAGAGCTTTAATTACTGCAACTTTGTTGTCGCCGTGAGAAGTAAGAATTACGTCGAATTCTGTTTTCTCTTCAGCAGCAGCAGCTTCGCCACCACCTGAAACAACAGCAGCAGCAGCAGAAACGCCGAACTTCTCTTCCATTGCTTCGATTAGTTCAACAACTTCCATTACAGACATTGCTGCAAGAGCTTCTAAGATTTGGTCTTTAGTGATAGACATAACAAAAAATTCCTAATTGTACTGAATTCAATTTAATTAAGCGGCTTGTAAAATTAAGCAGCTTCTTTCTGATCGCGTAGAGCGGCCAATGTACGAACGAACTTGCCAGCAGATGCTTCTTTTAGAGTCATCATGAACTGAGCTAGTGCTTCTTCGTAAGTTGGTAGTTTTGCTAAACGATCAATGTTGTCTGCAGGGATAAATTCCCCTTCAAAGGCTGCTGCTTTGATTTCAAACTTCTCTTGTGATTTAGCGAAGTCTTTAAGAAGACGCGCTGCTGCACCTGGGTGCTCATTAGAGAATGCAATCAAAGTAGGACCAGTGAACGTATCGCTTAGGCACTCAAAATCAGTACCAGCAACAGCGCGCTTAACTAGTGTGTTACGTACAACTTTAACGTATACACCAGCTTCACGAGCTGCTTTACGAAGACCGGTCATATTAGCTACAGTTACACCGCGTGAATCGGCAACAACTGCAGATAAAGCACCTTTGGCAGCTTCGTTGACTTCAGCAACAATCGCTTTTTTGTCTTCGAGTCTTAATGCCATTGGCTTTACTCCTGGATTCGTTCTAGGGAAATTCCCTAGCAATTACCATGCTAAACATCTAATGACGTCTAGCGACTTACGGCGCGAATATATCCAGCAGAATAAAATCTATCTGGGGTCCGACACCGTCTACGCAGGAAATTAAGTTAACCCTATTCAGTTAACACCTACGGTCTTGGACGGAGGCTAATCTTTAACCAAAAAGATTAAATCACAGCCCCAACCCTACAAAGTGCGCGCATTATAGACTAATGCGCGAAACTTGTAAATTACTTAACGTCGTCCAGGCTACCCTGGTCAACTGCAACACCTGCACCCATAGTGGTAGAGATGCTAACTTTCTTAATGAAAACGCCTTTAGCTGCAGCTGGCTTAGCTTTCTTAAGCGCGCCAATTAGAGCTTCTAGGTTTTCTTTAAGTTGAGCTGGTTCAAAGTCCACTTTACCGATAGTAGTGTGGATGATACCGTTCTTATCGTTACGGTAACGGATTTGACCTGCTTTAGCGTTCTTAACTGCTTCAGCAACGTTTGGCGTTACAGTACCAGTTTTAGGGTTAGGCATTAGACCACGTGGGCCTAAGATTTGACCTAACATACCAACAACGCGCATTGCATCTGGAGATGCGATAACTACGTCGAAGTTCATTTCGCCAGCTTTAATTTGCGCAGCAAGCTCGTCCATACCAACAAGCTCAGCACCAGCTTCTTTAGCAGCTTCAGCGTTAGCACCTTGAGTGAACACAGCAACACGAACTTCACGACCAGTACCGTGTGGTAGCACAGTAGCGCCACGAACGTTTTGGTCAGATTTACGTGGGTCAACACCTAGGTTAACAGCAACGTCAACACTTTCTACGAACTTAGCAGTAGCTAGTTCTTTTAGAAGTGCAACAGCTTCGTTGATTTCGTAGCTTTTAGTCGCTTCAACTTTCTCGCGAATTAGACGAGCGCGTTTAGTTAGCTTTGCCATTATATTAGTCCTCTACTACCAAACCCATTGAACGCGCAGTACCTTCAATTGAGCGAGTCATCGCTTCAATATCAGCACCAGTCATATCAGCAGCTTTAGTCTCAGCGATTTCCTGGACAGCGCTACGCTTGATAGTTCCCACTTTTTCAGTGTTAGGACGGCCAGAGCCTGACTTCAGACCAGCTGCTTTAAGCAGTAGGAAAGACGCAGGTGGAGTCTTAGTTTCGAAAGTGAAAGAGCGATCAGTGTAAACAGTGATAACTACAGGAATTGGCATACCTTTCTCGAACTTTTCAGTACGAGCGTTGAATGCTTTACAGAATTCCATGATGTTAACACCTTTCTGACCCAATGCAGGGCCTACTGGTGGCGACGGGTTTGCAGCACCGGCTGCGACTTGCAGTTTGATGTAACCATCAACTTTCTTTGCCATGAGACATTTTCCTCAAGTTTGGGTTCAAACGCCATCAACACTATGTTGAAAGGCTCCCCGAAAAATATGGGTGCGAATTATATATAAATCCGCACCCATTTCCAAATACTATTTGTGCTTTATTTAATCAGCTTTTTTCAATCTGACTAAAATCAAGTTCTACAGGCGTTGAACGACCGAAGATCATTACAGAAACCTTAACGCGGTTCTTCTCATAATCAACTTCTTCAACGGTACCGTTAAAGTCAGCAAATGGGCCGTCTGTAACGCGTACAACTTCACCAGGCTCAAACATCACGCGATGTGTTGGAGACTCAGTAGTTTCTTGTAGACGCTGTAGAATTGCGTCAGCTTCTCTATCTGAAATAGGCGCTGGACGATCAGACGTACCACCGATGAAGCCCATTACACGTGGGATACTCTTCACCAAGTGCCAGCTTTCATCATTCATTTCCATCTGAACTAATACATAGCCAGGGAAAAACTTACGTTCGCTCTTACGACGTTGGCCTGCACGCATTTCTACAACTTCTTCAGTCGGTACAAGTACCTCACCGAAATAGTGTTCCATTTCGTGCATTTTGATATGTTCAAGCAAAGTTTTGCATACTCGGCCTTCATAGCCAGAAAACGCTTGAATTACATACCATCTCTTTTTAGCTTCAGTAGCTTCAGTCATACTTAATGCCTATACGCCAGTAATAAAATTAACAATTCTAAGCAATACCGCATCTAAGCCCCATAGGATTAAACCTAAAACAGCTGTTGCAGCTAATACAATGAAAGTTGTATTGAGTGCTTCTTGACGCGTAGGCCAAACCACTTTACGAACTTCAATCTGTGATTCACGAGCAAAAGTCAAAGCTTGCTTGCCTTTTTCTGTTTGCAACGCAATGAAACCAGCGATAGCAAAAGTCACGACTACACTAAGAGCGCGAACCACAACATTTGCTTCATTAAAATATTGATTGCCAATAATTGCAGCAGCCAACAAGATTACTACTAGGCCCCACTTTACGATATCCAGAGAGTTACCCTGGCTTTCAGTATTTGTTGTCATCGGTTAATTCCGTTACTTACTACGATCTGAGTCAACTATGCTAATAAACATAGCATTTGCTCAGTGAAAAAATCAGTCAGACTCGCTATCCGAACTGGCGAGCGCTCAATATACTTATCAAAGTATAATCAACGACTCAAAAATCGGTCATAGATTGTATTCTTATTCCACTTCTTTGGCAAGAATACATAGCCCAGCTTCGCTAACAAATTCAACCTAAATGCAATAAAAACAAAAAAGGCAGCCTAAGCTGCCTTTTTCAGTATTGAGTAAGACTCGTTGCTAATTAAGCAATGATCTTAGCTACAACACCAGCACCAACTGTACG
>NZ_JADX01000030.1 GCF_000518605.1 Shewanella fidelis ATCC BAA-318
TTCGAATCCTCACTCTTTCGTCGTGCGACCACTTTCACATGAAGCTTCTCGAGTAATCTAGAGGCTTTTTTGTATTTGCCATATATCACTACGGATTCGAATCCTCTCTTTTTACGAAACCATGGCCGACCACTTTTCGAAAAGCCTCTTGAGAAATCAACAGGCTTTTTTCGTTTTAGTTACTGTAAAAAGAGCAAGAATCCTCTTTCTTTTGTCATGCGACCACTTTTACATCAAGCCTCTAGAGAAATCTAGAGGCTTTTGAGTTCACCTTATGTTGGATCAGTCAACGTCAACTGGTGGCGAGATGTAACCCATATAGGCGTTGGTTTTGAGTGGGGTAAAGCGGGTTAACTGCTCTTCTTCTTCCACCCCTGTCACTATCACTTCTACATCTAAACCTTTAGCTACATTTATCAATGCACGGCATAGTTCGCTGCTGTGCTCACTTTCGTCATAGTAGGCAAAAGATTGATCCAATTTGACATAGCTTGGGCGTAGGTTTTGTAGGTAAGACATGGAACCAAATTGGCGGCCGAAATGATCGATACCAAAGTGTGAGCCATTATCACGAATGATGGCGCAAAGCATTTGGCAGGCTTCAGGGTTACTGTACACTGCTGCTTCAGGAATATCGAAACATAATCTTTCACTAAGAGCTGAAGAACGCAAAAACTGATTAAGCCATTGATGAAACTCATTATCTCCCATGCTTTGGAAGGTGAGATTAACCGCAATAGGTTCAAAGTTTTTATCTAATAAGTGTTTATCATGCAGGCTTTGTATTAAACATTTATCTAGCAGTGTACCTAAAGATAAAAGCTCCACATAAGGCATGAACTGACCTGCTGGGATCATTTTGTCGTGGATCTCTAGCTGACAATAAAGCTCTCTTTGTAAAATGGCATTGGAATCATTGAGCAAGATAGGTTGCCATTTGAACTTAAATTTACCTTCAGTAATCGCTTTACTTAGATGATCACGCCACTGCTCACGGGTGAACAATTGCTTTTCATTGGTTTCAAACCAATGGTAAATCTGATTGCCTTGGAGCGCTTTTTGTAGTGCATTATCAGCTTGAGCAAGAATATCTGTTACTGACATTTGCCCAATACGCTCGGCAATACCGATAGCAAAACCCTCATTAGGCTTACAGCCCGCTTTTGACATTTCTTGATTGATTGTACGGATGAGGGTTTGCAGGTATTTGCTTGTTTGTTCATGTTCAGAGCTGGTGATCAAGAACGCAAACTCGTAGGCTGCAATGCGGGCAATCACAGAAACGGTTACACCATCTAGATGTTGTTTCATCTTATCTGAGAGGAGCTTGATGGTTTCATCACGAACTTGATAGCCATATTTACTGTGTACTTCTTCAAGCCAGTCAAATTTAGCCATCATTAGTGCACCGCTTTTAGGCTCACTTAGCCAGCTATTTAAACGTCCCATCATATACTGACGATTAGGTAAGCCTGACACTTGATCGACTAGATTCTTTTTCCTTAGCTCTCCGACTTCCTCGTCGAGAGAGTTAAAAATCTGTTTTAATTGGGAAGACATGCTATTGAATGCAAGTACCACTGATTTTAGCTCAACAGTTCTAGGCACTTTCATATCTGGGCCAAACTTACGGTTGGCTACGTCTTTAGCGTGTTCAGCAATGCCATGTAGTGGGCGTAAGATCCAAGTTAGGCCGATACGAGCGAAGATAATGGCAATAAGAAATAGAATTGAAAAGACTATGATAGCGTTGGTCATGGTGCGCCATAGTTCATGATAACCAAATCCAGGGTGCGCCGTGATTTCAAGGCGTGCGAGTTGGATCCAGCCCGAGGTTATTGTGCTTTCGCGTTTAATGGTTTTAAACAAGTCCAAGTCGATAAACCATTGTGGAACCCCCTCAATAGTGACGGGGTTTTGCCAGACCTGCTGCTTGCCATCCACTAACCATGTCAGTTTTACTTGTTGGTAGTAGCCGCCTTCAAAAATGACATTAATCAGTGTTTCTGCACCAACGATGTCACCAGCCTCAAGATCGGGTACTAGCATAATCCCCAAAGAGTGGCTGGTATTATTAAGATCAGACTCCATTTGCTTGCTGAGAAAGCTTTGGGTTTCGGTAAATTGTACGTAACCTAAGCTAGCTACAACCAGCAAAAACAGTACTAATAGTAGTGTGTATATCTGTCGAAACAGTGTCATCTTGTTAACTACTCCAGTTTTATCTTGGGTTGATTGAGTCGTTCAACACCCAAGCGGTGTTTTAGGTCATTCCATTTTGCGAGCTTTGATGAAGAGCCAGCTAGAACACCTCGTCCTTTTTCTTTATTTAACCAAAGTTGTCGACCATTAAAGCTATAAACGGGAACCAGATCTGTTCTTTGGGTGGCTGGTTTTATTTGCTTATCAAGGTTATCTAAAACGAGAGGGATAGCGCCTGGCGTTTCATAATACGCAAGCACCATATGGTATTGATTGACACTGGTTGCTTTAACCATAGTGATGCGTAGTTTGTCTTCTGAAACACCTAGTTGCAGCAGAGTAAAGTACTTGGCAATTGAGAAGTCCTCACAATCTCCACCACTGACTCCGATAAACTCCATGGGCGTAGCCCAATAGTTTTTCATTCCCCAAAGTTTTATATCATCGACAAAATGAAATAAGTTAAAAAAGTTATTAACTAATAAAATTTTGTCGCTATCTTGCAAGTCTTTTGCTTCATCTAAAATTTTAAACCAAGCTCTGATTCTTTTACCCGCACGCTCACCATACTGTGATTCAATTGTTTGGGTTATATGAACAGTGTCTAGTTGTTTGAGCGGAGCCGCATAAAGACAGGAGACAGACAAAGCTAACACCGTCAATTTGAATTGGCAGACTTTTGGTAATTTTTTTAATTGAGAAAGCCGGCCAATCATGATGCTCCGTTATAACTCCTATTTAACTTCTTCGTCTACGGTATAGATATGCCACTTCATGTCAGCTGTCGTATCATCACCGGTGAGTTCAGCAATGACTCGGCGATTAACTTTGTGAGCCGCAGCAGTATGCGTAGAGTCGATAGGTCTGTCGAAACTATAACCTATAGCACTGAGTCTATCTGAATCAATACCAAAACGCTCAGAAAGCAAAGAGCTTACAGCGTTGGCGCGATTTTGAGACAAGATTTGATTATGCTCATGGGTACCCGTTTTACTGCAATGCCCTTCAATAACGGCCTGAGTGTTTGGAAATTCGCGCATAAATACGGCAATAACTTCCACTTGAGGGTAATACATAGGATCTATGTAGTATGAGTCATTAGCAAAGAGGATTTTTAACTCTTGGCGCTCATTAATGGGCTTAATTTGACCGCAACCATAGTTGTCAATACTGGCGCCTAACACTGTGTCTGTGCAGCGCTCTCTAGCGACAATGACACCATCTTGGTCAATATCGTTGAGATCATGAACTTGCACTGTAGGTTCGTCCATTGTAGCGATATCTCGCATCGAGCAGCCAGCTAATATGGCAACACTTAATAGTATTAATAGGGTTCTCATTGTGGGACTCCTCCTTCGTAGTCTCTTTCACCTTGCCAAACGTCAGGCCTGGTCACACGTAAAGAATCAAGTAGTTGCCCAGTTGCGTTCAGTACACGGTATTGAGCGATAATTTCGTCATACTCAGATTCCAAATAATCTTTTCGAGCTTCAAACAGCTCATTTTCGGTATCGAGTAAGTCCAATAAACTGCGTTGGCCTAAATTAAATTGCTGGCTGTAAGCGACTTGAGTTTCTTTCGCAGCGATGACGTGATCTCGGATATACATTTTCTGCGGGGTTAAAAGCTCGTAGGCATTCCAGGCTAAATTAGCTCCCTCAACGACTTGTCTATGAGCGCGTTGGCGGATCTCTTTTGCTTCACCAATTTTGTAGGCAGCTTCTTTTTCACGGGCAAGATCGCGACCACCAGAGAATAGGTTGTACTTTAACCGTACCATAGCAACTAGGTCATTGTTGTGGCCGCCAACATCGCGTTGGAAGTTACCTGTACCAGAAATACCATCCTCGCCATCAAGGTTATTGTTCCAGTTACCATCAAGCTCTAGCGTAACTTTAGGGTAATAGTTTGATTGGGCTGAACTCTTTTCGTTCTCAGCAGCATTGATGTCACTAGAAGCAGACTTGAGAATAGGATGATTTTCTTGAGCCAAAATAATACTGGTACTGAGATCTGCAGGTAGCATATCAGCATCAGGAACCGGCACTATCATGTCTTCAGGCTCTTGCTCTACCACTCGAATAAACTGTGATTTAGCATCGTAAAAGTTATTCCGTGCCGAAATAACGTTAGCATTTGCACGTGCTAAGCGACCTGTAATTTGTGATAAATCAGCAGTAGAACCTAGCCCTGAGTCCGTACGTTGCTTGATTTGGTCATAAATATCTTTATGGCTTTCAAGATTCTTTTCAGCCAATACAAGCACTTGCTCGCTACGAATATAATTAATGTAAACGTTGACTACATCTAGCGCCATGTCTTCGGCTGCAGCAAATAATGCCCATTGCTCGGCACTTGCTTCGAAGCTATAGCGATCAACTTCACTGCTAGTATAAAAACCATCAAATAGCATTTGCTTGATACTAAAACCGGCTTCACCTCGCTCGAGCTCGATTACGCCCTCGTCATCGACTTCGCCTTGACCGGCACGACGTCTTGTTGATGGGCTATTTGTTTGCTCCCAACCATATCCTGCGCTGATATCTACCGTTGGCATATAGCCTGCGATAGCTTGATTGACTTGCTCTTCACGAGCTTTAAAGCGATTAAAGGCAATCCGAATTTCTGGATTGGTATCCAAAGTATGTGCAACGGCCTGCTCTAGTGTTTGGCTATAAGCGGTAGCCGGTATTATCAGCGTGCTAACCGCGAGTGCCAGTGCACTGCGTTTGAGCTGCCGTATTTTACTGCTATCCATTGTTAACCCCTCCTGGTCGTTTTATTGGGCCTAGCGTTCTCTTAACGCTGTGTCTTTTGCCCGCAATATTGGATTAAGTATGTACTCTAAAACTGATCTTTGCCCTGTAATCACATCAACAGAGGTTAGCATGCCTGGTATGATTGGCATTTCGGTGCCGTCATCTTTAGTTAAGCTAGAAAATTCAGTTCTTACCTTTACGATATAAAAGCTGTTGCCTTCTTCATCCTGAGTGGTATCAGCACTGATATGTTCTACAACACCATTTAGTCCCCCATAGCGAGTAAAGTCATAAGCAGTGACCTTAACTACGGCAGGTAAACCGGGGTGGAGAAAGGCAATATCTTTGGGAATAATCTTAGTTTCGATGAGCAGTTTATCTTCTGACGGCACTATCTCGATGATATCGACACCGGGTTGTACTACGCCGCCAAGGGTATTGATATGTACTGTTTTGACTGTGCCGTTAACTGGCGAGGTGATCTCTGCTTTGCTGACTTTATCTTGGGCACCGACTTGCGCTTCATTCATACGAGCAAGCTTGGTTTGCATTTCATTAAGTTGTGCGCGACTGTCTGCTGCGTAAATTAGCACTGATTCGCGGCGCTTTAAAATCGCCTCATCCATGGTGGATTTAACTTTAGGTCGGAGTAAGCGTAGGGAGGCAAGTTCACCTTGAATATCATTTACCACACGCTGAAGTTTGAGTAATTCAACTTCTGGGACAATGCCTTTTTCAGCTAATGGACGAGTGAGTTCTAACTCCCTTGAGACGAGCTGGTAACTTGTGGTTAGGGTTTTAATTTTAGAAGCTAGCTCTTGGATCTCTTGATTACGTTGCTGAATTTGTCGCGCTTGGATTTCAAGTTGGTTGCTTAGATTATCTAAACGGCCAACATACTCCTCTCGTTGACGACGTGTGAGTTCAGGATCTGCTTCTTCCAATACCGTTGGGAATACCAGGGTTTGCGGTGCTATTTTTACTTGTTCACGCCAGTCATTGGTAATACTTGAAATAGTAATGCTATTGAGCTCACTTCTTAAGCGAATAACATTGGCTTGCAGGCTATTGACCTCTTGCTCTTGCTGGGCAAAATCAGATTGAAAGCGAGTAGCATCAATACGAACTAGAGGTTGACCTTTAGTGACGATAAGACCTTCTTGAACGTACATTTCTTGCAAAATCCCACCGTCAAGGCTTTGGATCACTTGAACTTGAGATGAGGGAATGACTTTACCCATACCTGTAGTAACCTGATCGAGCTCAGCAAAATAAGCCCAAAGCAGAAAGGTAAGAACGAGGGCCGCGAGCGCCCAAATCGTAAGACGATGGCTGGCTGGGGCATCAGTCATCATAGCCCCATAAACGTCATCGACCATTTCTAGATCATGAGTTGTTAAGTGCTTACTCATTTGTTTGCGGCTCCTGCTAACAAGCCTTCATTGAGCTTTTTAAGTACATCGGCTTTCGGTCCATCGGCTACTATGTGTCCACGGTCGAGTACTATAATGCGGTCAACAAGGTTAAGTAAATGCATCTTATGGGTGATAAGTAGCAGGGTTCTGTCTTTGCTAACATTCTGCATTGCATTGATAAATTGCTTTTCAGCACGTGCATCTAAACTGGCGGTCGGTTCATCCATTAAGAGTACTGGCGGATCATTTAAGGTCGCGCGGGCGAGTGAGATGGTTTGCCTTTGGCCGCGAGATAATGCTCTGCCACCTTCACCAACTTGTTGATCTAAACCTTCAGCTTCTAAGTTGGTAAATAGGTTTACCCCTGAAAGTTGCACTGCTCTAATAAGTTGGTGCTCAGTAACTTGGCGCGTACCAAATAAAATGTTGTCACGAATGGTGCCGTGGAAGAGGGTGATATCTTGCGGTAAATAGCCAAAATTTCTGCGTAAATCACTTGGATGGATCTGTGCAGAATCAAGCCCGTCGTAGGTTAAGCTGCCTTTGGTTGGCTGATATAAGCCGACGAGTAGTTTTGCTAAAGTGCTTTTGCCTGAACCGTTACGACCAATAATCGCAACCCGTTCGCCTGGCGCAATATTTATGGATAATGGGTGTAATATTGGTCGCTCTGAATCAGGGTAACTAAAACTCACATGATGGGCAGAGATTTGCCCAAGTAAGCGCTGACGACTTACCAAGTGACCTTTGTTTTCAAATTCGTCTTCTTGGGTCATTAGCTCATTAAGTTGCTTTAGTGCGCTTGCAGTTTGGTTGCCGCGTGTCATTAAGCCTGCGAGTTGTGCCATAGGAGATATAGCGCGACTTGATAGAATTACCGCAGCGATAATTCCGCCCATAGATATTTCGTTCTCTGAAACTCGATAGACACCTAGTATCACAACAAAAATGACCGAGGTTTGCACCACAAAGGTTGCCATATTGGTTACCGAAGTGGTGATCTTTTTGCTTTTTAGCTGCCAGTTTGCAGTATGGCCGATCATTTGCTGCCAGCTCTTTTGCACTAAGCCTTCAGCACCGCTCGACTTGATGGATTCAATAGAGGCGAGCGATTCAATGAGATGACCATGTTTGAGGCCAGAAAACTTATTACTCTCATCAATGGCGGCTTTTAGTTTTGGCTGCATGATTAAGGTATAGCCAATAATGATAATGCTGCCGACAAAAGGTATCAGCGCTAAATCACCTGCGACCAGATAAATGATGAATAAGAAAAACAGTGCAAAGGGTAAGTCGACTAAGGTGGTAATGGTCGCCGAGGTAAGAATATCCCGAATGCTATCGAATTCACCAAGCTGTTTCGCCATGCCGCCAACGCTAGGTGAGCGTTTCTCTAGTGGGATGCCAATAGCTTTAGCAAATAGTTTAGATGACACTATGATGTCGACTTTCTTACCTGCGACATCAATCAAGTAGCTTCTTAGTTGCCGCATCACTAAGTCAAAAATGTAGGCAATACCTGCGCCAATAGCGAGTACCCATAGTGAGTCGAAAGCAAGGTTAGGCACGACCTTATCGTAAACATTCATGATAAAGAGCGGCGAGACTAAGGCAAATAGATTAACCAGCACAGATGCTATTAGCGCATCACGATAGATTGGGGCGGAGTCTTTAATGGTTTGCCATAGCCAATGAGTTTTACTTTCATGTAAATGGATATCAAGACCCATGTCGCCGCGGTATTCTTGTTTAACTAAGAATAGGTAGCCAACATACAGGGCTTCTAATGCCTCAATAGATAAGGTTTCTTCACCACCGGTTTCCGGAAGTTGAATGACCGCTCGGTCCTTTTCAATATCGAGTTCGCGTAATAAGCATGCTTTCTGATCTTTTAGCAGCAAAATGCAGGGTAGCATGATTGCAGAGATCTCATCCAAACCTTTGCGTGACAGTTTAGCGGCAAGCCCTGCACGGCTTGCCGCTTGAGGCAATAACTCTGGGGTTAGGACATTACCTTGCATAGGCAAGCCTGCTGCAAGTGAATCACAAGAGCAAGGGCTACCGAAGTATTCGGTAAGTAAGACCAAACTATCTAGCAGCGGGTCGACTTTGACACGTTGTGAGGCCGAAATCGTCCATTGCTCAGTCTTTTGAGATTCTGAAGCAGACACTTTAGAGTCTTATCCTTAAGATTTTATTATTGATATTATTGAAGTATCGGACAAAGTGACCTGTTTTGCTACAGGTCACTTGTATCTTCTTTGTTATGGTATGTTTATTCCATTTTGGTTAATTAGTTCATCCACTGGATCTGGAGTGTTAACAGATTGAACTAAAGGCTCGCCGGAAGAAGTACTTACTATTAGTGGACCGTCACCATTATCACCAAGCAGACCGGAGATAATGTCAGACTCGTTATTGCCAAATTGGGCAAATAGATCGACACCATCGAGCACGATATGCTGATCAAAACTGCCATTTTGGTCAGTATCAATATTGATACTGGTTGAGCCGTTTACATCGGTAAACTCGATAAAAGGCAATAGCTCACTTACGGAGTCACCTTGCAAAATATCGCTCAAGTCGAGCTTGTCTTCCGCTAGGTTAAAGTCAGTAATAAGATCTGTCATGTTGGAGCCATCAACAGAGGTAGCAGTCCAGATGAATGTATCGGCACCGTCGTCCCCTGTTAAGCTATCGTCACCTAAGCCGCCGATTAATGTATCTTCTCCCATTCCGCCAATGAGGAAATCGTTACCTCCTTGACCAAACAGAATGTCATTACCTTCACCTCCGGTTAAGGTATCCGCACCATCATTAATATTGGCGATATCAAACATTGCAGGATTAGCCGTGATAAAGGCGTGGATATCTTGTACCGATACATCAGCTTCATTGGTATTTGTTTCTTGGGCAACCAAAGCTTGTAATGCTGTGAAGCCCTGACCATCAATACCAGTAAACTGAGCTAAGTCACCAAAGATAATGTCGTTACCTTGAGCGCCGTTTGACTGGTCATCACCTGGGATTAAATTGGTCTCTGAACCCAAAATTACGCTGGATAAGTTGCTTACATCAACTTTAGCTCTAACAAGACCGTCACTGTCGTAAGCAACTAAATCTGTAGCATCAATATTTTGCTTTATACCAACAGCTTCAACTTCAGATACTGCGTTTAATAGGTCAAACGCGCCATGTTGATCACCACCTCCATTGTGCTTACCATCAGTAATGAAGTAGGTAATATTGTTGCCCTGATTATCTGTAACTAAATTACTATTAAACCAGTTGGTGGCTGCATTGAATGCATCTACATAGTCAGTTTGCCCACCGCTGGTAATGGCGTTCCATGCAGCTACGTTGCCGTTTTCTAGTGCAGTGATATCTAGATTATTTATATTGATAGATATGCTAGTTGTTGCACTACCAGAAAAGTCAATCACCGCAATATTTACGATACCTGAGTGTTGACCCGATGCTGCTGCTTGTAGAGTTTTAAATACTTCGATTAATTGCTCTTTTGCGGTATCAACGGCAGAAGTTCCCATACTGCCTGATGAGTCTAAAATAAAGGCAATGTTATAGTTTTCACCTTGGACGATTTGAATACCAGAGGTATCGCTGACAATGATGTCGTGATTGTCAGTGCCCTGCAGGGTATTGTCACCATTGGTGCCTGTATCAAAGCTGTAGTCGCGCAGCGAGACTTCTAAGGTGGTTGAAGACGTTGCGCTGTCATTGTTACTTGATTCAGTCGCCGTTACCTGAATATTAAGCGCGAACTCTTTATCTCCAGTGTAATCTTCTGCGACCCTAATTTTTAGGTCGGTTAACTCTTGTTGAGTAACAGACCAAGTGCCATTTCCTAAGTAATTACCTGCAGATAAATAAACGCCATCAGGAACACCTTCAATGGTGATATTCGATAGCAATTCACTGCCATCAGTATCGACAAGAGAGGCTTGAATATCCAGCGCAACTTCCTGAGTTTGCACTTGGGTTAAGGTACCGTCAGGGTTGACGGTATAGATCCCATCAGCAAACACTAGGCGTTCAATTTCATATAAGTGATCACCAGCATCAAGCTCGCCTGTACTGATGGTGCTAGTATCTCGATTCAAGCTGTCATTGACCAATAAATAAGGGGTAAAGGAATGATCGACATGATTTGTGATGGTATATTCAGCGAAGTTACCGCTATAAACAGCGGTATCAATACCTTCGCCGCCGTAAATCGCGTCATTTTCACCACCACCAAAGAACACGTCATTGCCAGCTTGACCTAGAAGTCTGTCGGAGAAATTACCGCCGATAAATACATCGTCGCCAGAGTTCCCCGTTAGATCGTTCGTATCGTTATCAACGCCTTTTAGATAAGTATTGATATCTTCTTGTGCAGTGGCTGAACGACCAGTTTCTATTGCTTCGATATTGGCGTCTAAAATACTATCACCAACCGTTACGTTATTTGTTGGTAGCTGATTATCAATAACGCTATTTACCCACTTCACATTACCTGTACTTGCGGTTAATGTTGGCTCGTCAGCTCTGGCGTCAATATTGATCGTTATTGTTGAGCTATCACTTGTTGACGTACCGTCTGTGACAACAAATTCAAATTCAGCCAAAGCGTCGCCTTGGTTACCGATGCCTGAAGCTGAATCGTCACCATCCGCTTGGTTGTTCGCTGGAGTAAAGCGTACTTGGTTGGCATCAAACATGGCTGATGTCAGTAAGGTGTTCACTGTCACTGCAGTCCAGTTAGTACCATTAAAATATTCCAATAAACCATTTTGTGCATTAGGAAGCTGACTTACTTTGATTGCTAGTTCGGCATCAGAGCTATCTTCATCTGTGACGTTAAAATCGTTCCATTGCAGGTATAACGCAGTATCTTCGATACCATTCACGCTAGCATCTAATGCCGTTGGAGGAATATCTATCCCTATGATGTTAATGGTGACTGTAGCTGTGTCTGTTGCCCCATATTCATCGGTAATGGTGTAGTTAAATTCGAGAGTTTCTAGCTCACCTTGGCTTAAGTGGTCATAGGCACCATTAGTATTAAATGTGTAGCTACCATCAGCATTAACCGTTATTGTTGCGCCGTTAGCAAAAGTGATATTTACACTCGAGTTCTGACCAAAATCAGTGCCATTAACACTAGTAATGGCAAAATCATGGCCTTGTTGATCACTATCGTTTGCTAATAAGCCTTCAGCCGCAGTTGCAGATAGAGATTCGCCTTCGTTAACAACGAGTGCGTCTCCCCCAAGAGCTGGCCCTGATACTTCAATTGATGTTAGGTAGTAGTCTGAAGAATCCTCACCAAGATCGACTCCAGATGCTTCATCTACTGTATATGTGGCTTCAAAGACTAAAGTATCGAATACTAAATTGCCGGTATTAATGGTAAATGTGCCACTATTGCTACCTTCAGTCTTAAAGGTATCCATTGCCACAAGTTGACCTTGATAATAGGCTTTCCAAACACCTTGCTCGCCGCCACTTTCTTCGTAAAACATATTACTGACATCGAAAGTAGCTTCGTTACATAGCCCATTAAAGCTGAAGATAAGAGCCTCTGATTGACCTGTGGTTGAATCAAACTGTATTTGCCCAACGCCACTACTGTTATCAGTCCTAGGGTTACCAGATACGCCAAGCTTGTTATTATCTCCTAGCTCATAATTTACACTTCCAATACTACCATCAGCATTTCTTGCAGAAATTGTGAACAATGGATTTACTTGTGTGCCATTCTCTGTTCCCCAGTTGTCTGCAGAGCTTGCGCTTGCACTAAATGAGGTGCCTTGAGCATCATCAACCGCATTAACCGTTGTCACTGCAGCTGTATCATTTCCACTGGTTGAGCTATTGCCTGCTTCATCGGTTTGCGTGGCACTGACAGAAATCTCTTGCCCTTCATTAGGAGTGTTTTCGCTCCAAGTAATAACACCGTTATCATAGGCGAAATTAGAGCTTGCAGTGCTTGATAAGCCATTAACTACTAGATCACCATCATCATCGAGACTTAAGGTTACTGTGGATACAAGATTGCCATTGGTAATAGTTAACGTAACAAAACCACCGTCATCCAATTCGGCATGATCTACATTTACCTGAATTTGAACACCGCTGCCCCCAGAAGCGATTTCATCTGCATTTAGCCAGCCGTCATTAACGTATTCATTCGCACCTATTACAGCATTGTCGTCTAAGATGGTGACTGTCGGCTCAATTGGTGCGGTTTCATCAGCAACGGTTGCAGTATCGCTGCCTTGTGCCGAGGTGTTGTTGTCGGCATCAGTCTGGGTGGCTGTGACCGTGATGGACTCGTCTTCAGCTGGCGCCGTTTCAGTCCAGCTGATCACACCATTGGCATAGGTGTAGTTACCAAAGGTGAGGTTACCGTTGCCATCATCAGTGAAGTCAGCGAAGCTCAGTTGAATGTCTGCTCCACCGTTAATGGTCAGTGTCACGTAGCCACCGGCTTCAAAGTCGGCAGCATCGATAGTGACTTGCAGCTGCACATCATCATTGCCAATTTCAGCTTGAGTCAGGAGCCCATCGCCTTGGTTATTTGTCCCGTTATTGTCATCCACAATCAATACTGTTGGTGCATTGGGTGCGGTTTCATCAGCAACGGTTGCAGTATCTGAGCCTTGCGCCGAGGTGTTGTTGTCGGCATCAGTCTGGGTGGCTGTGACCGTGATGGACTCGTCTTCAGCTGGTGCCGTTTCAGTCCAGCTGATCACACCGTTGGCATAGGTGTAGTTACCAAAGGTGAGATTACCGTTGCCATCATCAGTGAAGTCAGCGAAGCTCAGTTGAATGTCCGCGCCACCGTTAATGGTCAGTGTCACGTAGCCACCGGCTTCAAAGTCGGCAGCATCGATAGTGACTTGCAGCTGCACATCATCATTGCCAAT
>NZ_JADX01000031.1 GCF_000518605.1 Shewanella fidelis ATCC BAA-318
CCATCGGCATTAATAACAAGTGAGCCACCATCAAGCACAACTGTGGTGCCAGCAGCATAGGTTTCGCCGTTAACTTCAAAGCTCGTGACACTGAGATCGCTATCGATATCTGAATCATTGGCTAGCACATTGCCTGTCGCCACTTGATCTTCGGCAATGGTTTGGCTGTCGTTAGCAACGATGGTTCGAGAATCTAGTAAGTTGATGTTGTTGTAAACAAGGCTTTGGTTGGTATCATCTTGCTGATTACTTGCTTGCATATCTGTATCAAAGCCACTGCTAGCAATAGTTTCCGCAGCTCCTCTTGATATAGATACATGACTTGAACCGCCTTCATTACCAGTTTGTCCGCCTGCTGCAGTATCTGGCCCCTCAGTAGGATCTTCTCCTGCTTCAATAAGTGCTTGAATCTCAGCTATTTCGTTTAGAAGCTGTTGCTCATCTGTCGAGGCTGCTTGCTCTGAGGTTAAAATCGAACCATCACTATTTTTAATTTCTATACTGCTACTGTCAGCGAGTAATAAGTCGGTACCAGCAGGGATTACGTCGCCTTGAATTAGTTGTTTTGTATTGCCGTCAATATTGGCTGTAACGACACCGTTAAGGTTTAGAATATACCCAACCTGAGTTGTGATAATTGACTTCATTGTTTGGCTCCCTGCGAAAACAATTTGTAGCAGTAGTATTGGTTGTGATAACGCACATTTAACCAATGTTATACAGTTTGAAATATTGGGTCAATTTTTTGACAGTACTCTTAACACTGCTTTTTAAGGTTTTTTTAGCTGGAAATAATGAGTTGATTGGGTAAGAAAACAAAACAGCCACTATATATAGTGGCTGTTTTATTTCGACAAGTTAGAAGTTGAACTTTTGACTGATATTAAGGTGGATTCAGTCCGTCATCAAATTGATTGTATGGCGGAACGAAAGGTGACGTATTTGGATCAACAATTAACGCTTCATCATTTATTAGTTGGCTAATGATGGTGCTAGCATCTGAAGAACCATAGATGCTTGATAGATCTACACCATCGAGAACGATTGTAACGCCATCAGTGCCTGAACCTAGGCCATCAGCGTCGATAGTGATAGTCGTGTCACCACCGCTAAAGCTAAATGATAAGAAGTCTTCTAGATTGCCATTTTCTTCATTAATTAAAAGGTCGGATAGGTCTAATGCGTCAATCTGATGGTTGAATCCAAATACCGTATCAGTACTGCCATCAGCAGAGCTCACTCCCCATTCGAAAAAGTCTCTTTGGTTATCATCAGGGGATAATTGTTCACCGCCATAGAGTTCATCATTACCTGCGCCCCCTATGATAAGGTCTCGGCCTATTCCACCAATAATAGTGTCATTGCCATCACCTCCGATAAGAATGTCATTACCAGAGCCACCGTCTAAAATATCATTACCTCCTTGTCCAAAGAGGATATCGTTTCCGCTGTCGCCATTTATTGTGTCGTTACCATCATCAACTTGTGATACATCAAATGTTCCATGATTATTAACTATAAAATCATGGATATCGGTATCTTTTACGGCATTAATATTGATGCCTTGGTCGTCGGCTACATACTGCCTAATAGCGTCAATGCCTTGTAAGCCATTACCTAGGAAGTCAGTTAAATCCCCAAAAATGATATCATCTCCAGCACCGCCTGATACGGTGTCATTACCTGGTAAAATATTTGATTGAAGAATTGCATCAGCAAGATCATTAACATCGATGTTATTAATCAGTGGGGCTGAAGAATCGAACTGCTGTAATATCGAGGTGTTTATATTTGGACCTAAACCGATAGCTTCCACATCAGAAATGGCGTTTAACAGTGCGAATGCTGCAAGTGCATTATTGAAGTAATTTCCTGGTTGGCCGTTATCAGTATTTGGCGCACCATCAGTGATAAAGAAGGTGCGATTGTTACCATTAGGGTAATTCGAGTTAAACCAATTGTATGCCTCAGTTAGCGCTGCAGAATAGTTTGTTGTTCCTCCGCTTGTCATTGCAGTAAATGCTTGAGCAATTTGGGCCGCTGCATTACCTGTACTGAGATCGATTTCGATTAAAGTATTGGCACTTTGGTCAAAGTCAACGAGTAGTACATTCACAGTGCCGGCACCAGGTTGGTTAGCATTCGCTATTAAGGTATTCAATACAGCCGTTATTTGCTGTTTTGCTGTGGCTACAGCATTAGCTCCCATGCTTCCTGAAGAGTCAATTACAAAGGCAAGGTTATAATCATCTCCCGGCATAAACCCTGATACATCACTGACAATGGTGTCATTACCTGTAGTCCCGGTATAAGTATCGTCACCAGGGTTTAAGGTTGCAGTATCAAAGACCCCTATATCTACAGTCGCTGTATCTAATCCGCCATTACCATCACTAATGGTATAGTTGAAGCTAACCGGATTTGAAGAGTTTCCATTATGAGAGAATGTAAATGACCCATCAGCTTGGACTGTTAATTGTCCACCTGGTAGCGAAATAGTCGCAGAACCATTTACATAGTTTAAATCGACGCCATTTATTTGAGTAATAGTTAACGTATCTGCATCCCCGTCACTATCTACTCCACTTTCAGTGTCATCAGTAATCATATTGGCCGTAATGGCTGAACCTGAATCAAGTTGGTAAGAGTTGTTGAGTGCGTTAGGAAGCAAGTTGTCTGGCGTTAGAGTAATATTAAATTGACCAGTATTATCTTGAGTAAAGACAACAGCATCGTTATCTCCATCAGTAGCGGAATAACCAAACTCTATATCTATCGGCTCGTTAAATATTAGACCAGTTGATGCAAGGCTTGTTAATTGGAAGTCTTCGCCTGAGACATGGAATATTTCAATAGACATAATTGATAATCCATTGGATTCAAGCTCTTCGATTAACAAAGTGGGTGATATGCTGGTATTAACAACTTTGGTACTATTATCCGAATAGGTGATAATGTACTGAATATCCGCGGAGCCAGTGTGCACTCCGTTATTATTTGTACCTAAATTGATTGCTAACAGTGAGGTTCCATTAGGACCATAGTCTATTTTTATGGATTCGTTATCACTAATAGAAGTTTGCGGCCCAACCCCAACACCATGGCTATTGGCATTTATTTGTGACGAAATACCGTTGGTAAAGCCTGTAATCGTTGATATTACATTTGTAGCTTGTCCGTCTTGGCTATAAATGGTTCCATCTGCATCAACGTAGTAAGCGAAATTATTACCTGCAGGCGCGGAGCCTAAATCATAGTCTATGAGAATTTCTTGATCGACTTTTTGTAGAAGCTCAAATACATAGTCATAGTGGCCATTTTGATCAAGCACAGCAGTGACAGTAAATACGTCTGTTCCACTGGCGCTAGCCGTGAGAGTGTTACCGCTCATAGAATAACTTAAGCTCTGGCCATTGTACTGTAAACCTGTTGTTAAGACTTGAAAGCTAACGCTGCCAAACCCATCCGCGCCAGGATCAAATAGATCCCCAGAAACATTGCTACCGATAAGGTGAGGGATAATATTTTGTGCTAATTCATCGACTTCATCTACCGGGGCGTCATCTTCAATGGTTACATCAAAACCAGTGATAACGTCTTGAGTACCATCATTAATAGTCACTCCAAAGTTAAAGGTTAATATGTCTTCAATATCATTGAGTGGATGATCAATATTTTGCAGTAAATTAACGGTATATGTCGCTTCAAAGCCAGATAATCCTGCACTTACAGCCCCCATCACTATGGTCATAACAGGTATGCCGTTAGCTGAACCGGTTAATGTGTTGGTATTTGGATCCCAAGCCCAAGTGACCAAAACATTATTCGAATACATATCTGTACTAGGGCCTGAAAGGGATAACGTGAATATATTGCTATTTGGCGCATCACTATCAGTAAAGGTAATCGTTCCAGTCTCAGTTTTTAAGTTAGTCGTATCGGTTGGCGTACCAACAGCATCGATGATTCCGTTGTCTAGACCTTCTTCTGAAACCGTAACAGGTGTTGCAGAGACAACCTCAGGAGCGTCATTTCCTCCATTGATAGTTATTGTTACTGTTTCAGTATCGTAGGCACCGTTACTGTCGGTGACGGTAACATCAAAACTGAAGGTGATGCTGTCGCCTTCGGCGAGGAAATCCACCAAGGCATTATCGATATCATAG
>NZ_JADX01000032.1 GCF_000518605.1 Shewanella fidelis ATCC BAA-318
TATTTATTAATCTAATCGTGACGTCGCGGACTTTTACAAAAAATAGTCCGCCCCAGCTACGCTGCACTTCGCGTTCGTAAGCTCACAGCTATCGCTGTACTCACCCACAAACATTAAGATAAGCCCTGCTAGCAATAGCAGGGCTTTTTCGTATCTGTGATTTGGTAAAAACGATTAATATTAGCCACATAATCGTATTTATAATGAGCTCTATGCTCGTTTTCTATCTATTTAAAGCTTAACGTTAATTTGCTCGACACTTCTTCGATATGCTTCTTTAGGCTACAATAGCTCTTTTCTTCCAAATGATATTCAAATGCCAAGCAGTCCATTTCACTCTCTTAAAGACTTCAATACGTTCGGATTAGCGCAAGGCTGTCTGCAATTGGTTCGAACCAACACATTAGATTTGCTGATTGATACCTGTTGTAAACTCTATCAGACACAATTACCTATGCTGATCTTGGGTGGAGGTAGCAACATAGTTCTATGCGAAGACTTTCTGGGTACTGTGGTGTTGGTAGAAACTAAGGGTGTTGATATTTCAGAGGATGAAAACAATCATTATTTGAGTGTTGCCGCTGGTGAGAATTGGCATGATTTAGTTTGCTTCTGTTTACAGAAGGGGATTGCTGGTTTAGAAAATATGGCATTGATCCCTGGCACTGTTGGCGCTGCTCCAATTCAAAATATTGGTGCTTATGGTGTTGAACTAGAGCAGTTTTGTGATTGGGTTGATTACCTTGATTTAGATAGTGGCAAACAAATTCGTTTACCAGCGGATCAATGTAAGTTTGCTTACCGTGATTCGGTCTTTAAAAATGAATTACTGGGAACAGCGGTGATCACACGAGTAGGCTTTAAACTATCAAAAGTATGGCAACCTCAATTAGGTTATGGTCCGTTAAGAGAGTTTGATGCTAAACAGGTGACACCAAAGCAAGTATTTGATTGTATTTGTGCTACTCGCATTGCCAAACTGCCCGATCCAGCCGTATATGGTAATGCTGGTAGTTTCTTTAAAAACCCTGTAATTGAAAGTGCCCAATTTGACAGTCTCACAACTGTTTATCCCGACATTGTTGGTTACCCTCATGGAGTCGATCAGATAAAGGTCGCTGCTGGCTGGCTAATTGATAAAGCTGGATTGAAGGGGTATCAAATTGGTGGTGCGGCTGTGCATACAGAGCAAGCTTTGGTGTTAATTAATAAAGGTAATGCAACCAGCGATGATGTTTTAGCATTAGCTAAGTCAATTGTTGAAAAGATTGAAGTGAAATTTGGCATCACTTTGGAAGCAGAACCTAGAATGATCACTGCAACTGGAGAAAGGAGTTTATAGCATTATGGCTGAGCAATGGATCCGTAAACGGGAAATTTTATCACAGCTTGCAGCTGGTTCATTTGTTTCAGGTGAAGCGTTAGCTGCTTTACTTGGGGTTTCGCGGACTGCGGTTGCAAATCATATTGCAGGTTTAGAAGAGTATGGTGTCGATATATATAGCGTTAAGGGTAAAGGCTATCGTTTAAATGGGCCGATTTCATTAGTTGACGAGACTAAATTAAAGCAGCAAATTGCCAATAGATGTTTCTACTTTGATGAGATCCCAAGTACCAATGCGTTTATTTTGAAGCATGCAGAAGAGCTAGTCTCAGGTGATATTTGCGTCTCAGAGTATCAGTCTGCTGGGCGTGGACGTCGAGGTCGAGTATGGGTGTCGCCTTATGGTTGCCATCTGTATTTCTCAATGTTTTGGCAATTTCCGCAAGGAATGGCTCAAGCTATGGGGTTAAGTCTTGTAGTTGCTTGTTCTATAGTTTCGGTACTTAAACAATTAGGTGTTAAAGACGTTGGCGTGAAATGGCCCAATGATATTTACCTAGAAAATAGAAAGCTAGCTGGCGTGTTAATCGAAATGAATGGCCAAACTGATAGTGAGTGTAATTTAGTCATAGGAATTGGCTTAAACATGGCCATGAGTGAGCAGCATGCAGCGATGATCGATCAGCCTTGGAGTGATCTTGTCGGCCAAGACGCTATGCCGGATAAAACTGAATTACTTGTGTTATTGCAAAAACAGTTACAGCGAGACTTAAGTGTGTTCCAAGGCTCTGGTTTAAGTGCTTTTTCTCAACAATGGCGTGATGCGGATCTATTTGATGGTAGACAAGTTAAGTTACTCATGGGGCAAGAAGAGGTGCTCGGTGTATGTAGGGGAGTTGATGAGCAGGGAGCTATTTTGCTGGAAACCGATGCTGGGTTGCAAAGTTTTATAGGAGGAGAGATCAGCCTACGTAAAGCAGACTGATCTTGGCATAACCCTTATTTACGTAATAGGACTTGATCCATCATGTGGTCAGGTCCTTTTTGTAAGATCAGATGCGCCCTTTCCCGTGTAGGCAATATGTTTAAGGTTAAATTTGGTCCATTAATTGTGTCCCAAATATTGGCCGCGGTAGCAGTTGCTTCTTCATCATTAAATTTCGAGTAGTGATGGAAATAGGAATTCTCGTCACTGAAGGCCCCACTTCTAAATTGTAAAAAGCGATCTATATACCACCGCTTTAATAGGGTTTCGTTAGCGTCGACATAGATAGAGAAATCTACAAAATCAGAGACAAAGGGGCGCTGGATATCAACGGGAAGATCTTGCCCTGTTTGTAAAACGTTTAACCCTTCAATAATAAGAATATCAGGTTGACGAACCCATTGTTGCTGATCGGCTATTCTGTCATAGGTTATGTGTGAGTATATTGGCGCACTGACTTCAGCTTCGCCTGCTTTGATCGAAGATATAAACTCGACTAAGGCTTTCATATCATAACTTTCTGGGAACCCTTTCCGTTGCAATAAGCCCCGACGTTTTAACTCTGCTAACGGGTACAAAAAGCCATCTGTAGTGATTAGATCAACTTTCGGGTGTTCTGGCCAGTGACTCAACAAAGCTTGCAAGATACGTGCGGTGGTGCTTTTGCCCACGGCAACACTGCCTGCAATGCTAATGATATAGGGGCGCTTTGCCGGAACATGACCAAGAAATTTATTTAATGCTAGGCCGCGCTGCTGTTTAGCTCCGACATTAAGGTTAAGTAAACGGCTAAGAGGTAAATAGATGTCGGTTACTTCCGACAAAGATATTTTCTCGTTGATACCTCGCAAGTTAGCTAAATCAGTTTCACTTAACGTTAATGGTACTGACTCTCTTAGTCCTGCCCACTGAGAGCGTTGAAATGCTAAGTAAAGCGCGTTATGAATTTGGTTAGATTGGGACATTGCGAAGTTCTCCGTTCAGGAGGGCACATTACACTATGAAATTATTATGAACAACTGCAATAAGAGCTCGGCCGATTGCTTTGATGGTTAAAGAGTCTTAAAAGCCATAAAAGTATACTAAAAATGCCTCTCAAGCGTAAAAAAGCACCATTCAACGGCTTTTTTTCATTTATTTTCACTTTTGCTCTTGCACTTATGCGCACATTTCCATAATATCCGCTACCGAAATGACACGCCGGCATAGCTCAGTTGGTAGAGCAACTGACTTGTAATCAGTAGGTCCCGAGTTCGACTCTTGGTGCCGGCACCATTTCTCTGGAGGGGTTCCCGAGTGGCCAAAGGGATCAGACTGTAAATCTGACGGCTCAGCCTTCGAAGGTTCGAATCCTTCTCCCTCCACCAT
>NZ_JADX01000033.1 GCF_000518605.1 Shewanella fidelis ATCC BAA-318
CCAAAGAGTGAATACTCATTAAGTTCTGTAGGCTAAAACTTAACGCTATAATTAGTTAGATGGTGGAGCCTAGCGGGATCGAACCGCTGACCTCAACACTGCCAGTGTTGCGCTCTCCCAGCTGAGCTAAGGCCCCTAACCTTCTAAATCACTTTTGAGTGCACCGCGAACTATTCGTTGCCTGTGTCTCAACTGCGTGGCGCATTCTATGCAGCGCACCCAAAAGAGTCAACCCGTTTTTTACGAATTTATTCTATTTGCTACAAATTCAATCGCTTTGGAGATTCTTTGCTCTGTACGGGCCTTTCCAACCAAGAAAATGGTTAAATCAACAGCAGGAGACATACCGGCGCCAGTAACTGCTACGCGTAATGGCATACCCACTTTACCCATACCGACTTCTAACTCAGCTGCAGTATCTTCAATTGCTTGGTGAATTGCTTCTAGAGTCCACTCATTTAAACCAGCTAATTTAGTCTGGAATAATTGTAAAGGCTCTAGTGCAACACCTCTTAGGTGCTTTTTAGCTGCAGTTTCGTCAAACTCTGCGAAATCTTCATAGAAATAACGGCTAGATGCTGCAAGTTCTTTTAATGTTTTTGCTCTTTCAGACAATGCAGAAACAACTTCAGATAGTTTTGGACCATTACTAGTATCAATGTTCTGATCAGCCATGTGCCACTCAAGGTGAGAAGCTACATATTCTGGATCAGACTCTTTAATATAGTGCTGGTTTAACCAAATCAGCTTATCTGTATTAAAAGCAGAAGCGGCTTTGTTGATATCATCAAGGCTAAAGAATTGCTTCATTTCATCAATAGAGAACACTTCTTGATCACCATGTGACCAACCTAAACGTACTAAATAGTTGAGTAGTGCTTCTGGTAGATAGCCATCATCACGGTATTGCATAACACCAACAGCACCATGACGCTTAGATAGCTTAGCGCCATCATCACCTAAGATCATCGATACGTGAGCATATTCAGGTACTGGTGCACCAAGTGCTTTAAGAATATTGATTTGACGAGGAGTGTTGTTGATATGGTCTTCACCACGAACAACACACGTAATACCCATATCCCAATCGTCAACTACTACACAGAAGTTATAAGTAGGAGTGCCTTCGGTACGAGCAATGATCAAATCATCTAATGTGCTGTTCGCGAACTCAATACGGCCACGAACGTGATCATCAAATACAACACTACCTTCTGTTGGGTTTTTAAAGCGCACAACAAATGGCTCGTCTGTATCACGAGGTGCTTTATCACGGCAGCAACCATCATACTTTTGTTGCTCACCTTTAGCAGCTTGCTCCTCACGCATTGCTTCAATACGCTCACGGCTGCAGTAACACTTATATGCAGTGCCCTGCTCTAGCATCTGTGCAATGATTTCGTTGTAACGATCAAAACGCTTGGTTTGGTAATATGGACCTTCATCCCAATTCAGGTTTAGCCATTCCATACCCTCTAAAATTGCAGCACATGCTTCTGGAGTCGAACGCTCTAGATCCGTATCTTCAATACGTAACACAAACTCACCTTGGTTTGCGCGTGCATATAACCATGAATAAAGTGCTGTACGAGCACCACCAACGTGCAAAAAGCCGGTAGGGCTTGGAGCAAAACGCGTCTTAACTGTCATAATGGACATTGACCTATGTAGAAAGTCTAAATAATAGACTGTACTAATTAAATGTGGCGCATATTCTAACAGTCAAACGAGCTAGGTAAAATAGATCTGCAATTTTAAGACAAATTTTGTAGCAAAAAACCAAAGCGGAACTCTCAATCGTGCCCTACCCTCAGCTTAGTTTGTAAGTTATCAATACTAGAAACCTCTATATAGCTAAGCGGACGTATATAAAGTAGAGAAGAGCTAATATAGAGAATGAATTTATGCTCAAGTACCTTCAATACCATTGAGTATGAGAACGAAAGCTCCAAAAACAGAAATGGTTTAAATCGATAACACGGTTTATCAGCTTGAGGCTCAACGACTCAAAGCTCACCTTATTCTCATTTTAGATTACATAAATGCAAAGCTAATGATACGCAGATGAATAAAGCGAATATAAATTGAAAAGCATACATTGCCGTATTACATACAGATAACTCACAAACATGAGCCTATTGCTAAGCGGTAACTTTCTCTTTAGCTATTATAAAGAATGCTCTCTTCATTGAGGTAGGAGTGTAAATGAAGACCAGATTGCAAAAAATGCAGACAAAAGAGCTTTTGAGTAATCGTAGAACAACTAATGACAAATACATTTTTAATCATTTATCCAGCACAACAGCTCCTTTTCAATGCTTATTCCCTAGATTTAAGTAAAGATCTCCTAAGCTTTATAAACTTGAGTGAGCCGACTTCTAGCCATTTTTTGCCCAACAACAAGCAAGCTTGATTAACTATGCAGCAACACGCGCAAAATTGAACCGTACTCGTTATTTTATCTAAAAAAAGCGTTGACAGTAGATCGTTCCCCCCTATAATACGGCCCCACACAGCGAGGTCGATTAGCTCAGCTGGGAGAGCACCTCCCTTACAAGGAGGGGGTCACTGGTTCGAGCCCAGTATCGACCACCATTCTTT